>NZ_CP109480.1:0-3637500 GCF_036227505.1 Streptomyces sp. NBC_01450
GTACCATATCGCTACGCGATATGCAAGCGGCGCGGTTCGCGTCGCGCACCGCGCCCGGGCTTCGCCTGGCCAACTCCCTTCGCTTCGCTTCGGGAGTTGAGGGGGCCGGCCGCTTCGCGTCCGGCGAGCCGCGCTGCGCGCTGTCTGAGGTGACGGTGTGTCATGTCCCGCTACTTAGCTTTCTTGTACGGGAGTTGGGGGGTGCTGCGCACTCTTGGGCGGGTCCGCTGCGCTCCCCCGCCTGACGGTCCTTCCGGCTGCGCCTCCAGAACCTTGGGGCCCGCTGGCGCGGGCCGGGCTGGCTATGAGGGTGGGGGTTTCTCGTCCGGGTCGGGTGTCGGTGCAACGCCTGCTCTAATTTGATGCAGCATGTAGGATTGGGAGAATGAAGGGACACCCTCTGGGTATTGATGCTCGATTCCAGAGAAAACACTGAAAGCGGACTGGAGGCGTAGGTGGATGATGACAGGAATTTTGTGAATCCTCTTGGTGATGTGGAGAGATGGACGCCCGTGCACACGGCCGTGGAAATGAGTGAGTACGAGGTGCTCACCGCGCTCCTGGACGCCGGAGCAGACCCGAACGAGCTGTGCTTCGGTCATACGTTGCTCACTCACTCGATCGACGTCGAGGGAGACGGTCATCTGCAATCGGGGCACCTGTTGAACACTGCTGCCACTGCGATCCTGTTGGCCTACGGCGCTGATCCGCGCCTGCCGGCTGCCGATGGGGAGACCCCCCTGCAGATCGCTGAGCACTACAACCACGAACCAGCGATGCGGCTGCTCCAACGTTTCCTCGCACGCAGTGAGAAGTCTGAGAACTGAACCGCCCGGTAGAAACCTGGAGCTGAAATCTGTGCAGCATCTTTGTGCGGAGCCGTGCCGCCACGCACCCTGCACACGTGACATCGCGGCCTGATGAACCGTCGGGAAATAACTCGTCAGGAAGGCTGTAAATGACTGCGATTCAGCTTCGGGAACACCAGGTAGAGGCACATACACGAATCCGTAGGTGGGTGGGATGGCCGGGCGGAAGATGGGGAAAGAAATGAGCGTGATGGAACTCGTCGACAATGAGATCAGCCTAGTAGACTGGGCAAAGTTGAAGTGTGGCTGCTCCGCGAGTGCCGCCCACCTGCCGGCCAATCTCTATCGATTTTTCAGAGCTCAAACTCGCGAAGAAGCTCTGAACACGGGAATCACTGAACATGTTTTCACTCAGTATTTCCCGCATGAGCCGGCACCCTCTGTCGCTTCTGTACTAATGGCGGGACTGGCAAGCGACATACCATTGGCGGCGCGAGTCGAATCTCTCGACCTACTTCTCGGTCTCGTCGACAATGAGGATGCCGATGTCTCTGACGCATGTGTGGACATCGCCAGGGAAGGACTGTGGGGGCTTTATGCAGAAGTCGTAGCGAATCGCTCGCCCGCTCTGGTCGCATACGCCTACCAGATTCTCCAGGTGATCGATCCTGGCGAGCGACTCCATGCCCTGAAGGCTTCGGGAAAGCTCTCCCTGCCATCTCATCTCAGAGACTGAGGGTTCAAGAAACGTTACCGACCGGACCCCTTTCATCTCGACCTGCTGGGTGAATCCGGTGGGTCAGGGTAGGTAACAAGGCGAAGCCCCTCGTCGTTGGTGTGGTGATCTCATTCAACACGCCGACGATCGAGGGGCTTCGTTGGTTCTCCGTGTCCGTCGAGCGGATCCGCGAGGCCGGCAAGTCCTACTCTCGGGTGACCACGCGGGCCTCCACGGCGTCGTAAGGATTGCCGACCCTAGCCGACACCACGGTCTGGCATCCGGAGTGGGATCCGCGGCCGACGGGCACTCAGGACGCCTTGGAGGTGGCTCGCATCTACTTGACTAAGGTCCCGGTGATGGTGCCGATCTACTCGCATCGGTGTCTGCTGGCGGATCCGAACCGAACGGGCACGCCCGTGCTGTCGATGTACCAGACGGACATCATTTGCTACGGCACCGATCTGGTCGACTACTTCCACCACGAGTTCGGTCGCCCGGTGCCCACACCGGAAGACCACCAGTACGCCGCGATCCCGTTTTGGTCATGGTGTCGGAATTTCGGGGGTCACTCCACTGGTGGCCAGGCCCCGGCGGGGTGAGTGGCCGGTGGGCCTGAATCCGAGCTTCGCCCACGTGCCGAACCGGGTGATGACGTCGCCGATGGTGGGTCGAGGCCGCCGTCCATGACGGTGTGCCAGCGCGGGTGCAGCGGCCGGTAGGCGAAGCCGTCCGGGTCGATGAAGCTGCGCCGGGAGACGGTCATGCGCGACTTCTCGGGACAGGTCGAAGAGCTGTACGGCTAGACCCGGGCTCGTCCGGTGGAGTGCGGTGGGCTCATCCGACCGCTCCAGCCCGCTTAGCCCACCTGGGCCCATGTGCCGGTGCCGATCACGGGTCCGGGTGTCCTCCCGTGCTTCCATCGCGCCAGGAGGCATATGAGATGACTGATGACCGACAGCAGCACGCCGACCCCAGACCGACAGCGTCCCGGCGTTGCGTGCTGGCCACCGCCGCCCTTGCGCCCGTACTGACCGGAGCGATCGGGGCGGTTCCCCCCGCCCGTGCCGCGACCGCCGGACCGGGGGCCGAACCGGTCCACACCCCGGTCCCGCCGGTGATGACCGAACTCGCCGACTGGGCGGACGTGGGCGCGGCCCTCGGCGCACCGGGCGGGATGAAGCGGTTCATGTACCACACGCCCCTGCTGCGCCGGGACCTCCACGTGGTCTCCCGGGGCATCATGATCGACCCCGCGCTCGCCCTGGGCTCCCATGTGTCCTTCGTCCGGTACGCCGACGGCAGCTCGCTCCTGATGGGCGACGCGGTGGTCACCGAGCGCGAACTCCAGCCGTTCAGCGACGCCCTGTACGAGCACGGGATCGGGCAGACCGCGATCCACAAGCACCTGCTGGCCCAGCGGCCCGACGTCTGGTGGTGTCACCTCCACGCCCACAGCACCGACCCGGTGGCCGTCGCCCGCGGTCTGCGCGCCGCCCTGGACCGCACCGCCACCCCGTTCCCGAAGGCCCATGCCGCTTTCGCCGTGCCCCCCGGCGTGCCCCTCGCCGTACGCTTCGACCTGGACACCGCGGCCATCGACGCCGCGCTCGGGACGAAGGGCACCGCCGACAGCGGCGTCTACCAGAGCACGTTCGTCCGCCGGGAGGCCATCACCGACGGCCACCTCCTCCTTCCCCCGGGCCTCGGCTCGACCACCTCGTTCAACTTCCAGCCGCTCGGCCGCGGCCGAGCCGCGGTCAGCGGCGACTTCGCCGTGATCGCCGACGAGGTCCAGGACGTCCTCACCGGGCTCCGGCGCGGCGGTGCCGACCTCGTCGAGCTCCACCACCACAACCTCACCGACCAGCCCCGACTGTTCTTCGTCCACTACTGGGCCGTCGGCGACGCCGTGACCCTGGCGCGGCGCCTGCGCCCCGTCGTGGACGCCACCAATGTCGCGCCGATGAAGGGGACGGGTGCCTGATGAGCATGAGCACCGGCCCCTTGACTGGGGTGGTGGTGCTCTAGCCCTAGTAGCGTGTCGCTGCTTAGGTATGGGCTGTTTGATTGAGAGGCTTGCGTCTGGCAGATTCCTCTCCCGCTCTGCCGGACAGGACTGGTGCGATGGGTTCGCAGAAGAAGAGGCCGGTGGTGCTGACCGCGCAGGACCGCGAGGAGTTGGTCCGGGTGACCACGACGGGGGTTCATCCGGCCTCGGTAATCAGGCGGGCGAGGGTGCTGCTCGCACTCGACACCTCTGCAGGCGGGATCGGCTCGCAGGAGGTGATCGCGGCCCGGCTCGGCGTCTCCGGTGAGACGTTGCGGCTGGTCGCCAAGCGTTTCACCGAAACCGGTGGCGATGTTCACGCCACCATCGCGCGGAAGAAGCGCGACCTCCCGCCGGTGCCCTCACCGGTGACCGGTGAGGTCGAAGCCCGGCTGATCGCGATGGCGTGCTCACAGCCACCCCAGGGCTATACCCGGTGGTCGCTGCGGCTGCTGGAGAAGCACGTCGCACTGGTCGAGGACATCCCCGATCTGGACCATTCCACCATCGGCCGGGTCTTAAAAAAACGGAACTGCGTCCTCACCTGAAGAAGTGCTGGACCATCCCACCACGGGCGAACGCGGAGTTCGCGGCCCGGATGGAAGACGTACTGGCCGTCTATGCCCGGCCCTATGACCCGGCACGTCCGGTCGTGTGCATGGACGAGAAGCCCTACCAGCTCCTCGGCCATGTCCGCGACCCGCTCCCGGCCCGCCCAGGTCACGACGCCTGCCAGGACAGCGAGTACATCCGCTGCGGCACGTGCTCGATCTTCGTATGGGTCGAACCCCTGCGCGGGTGGCGTCGAGTTCAGGCACTGTCCCAGAGGACCCGGATCGACTGGGCCGGCCAGGTCAGGCAGCTGCTGAGCGTGGACTACCCCGATGCCGAGACGGTTGTGCTGGTGATGGACAACCTCAACACCCACGGCATCGCCTCACTGTACGAGGCATTCGAACCAGAAGAGGCCTTCGCCCTGGCTCAGCGCCTCGAGATCCACCACACGCCCAAGCACGGGTCATGGCTCAACATCGCCGAGATCGAACTCTCCGCGCTGACCAGGCAATGTCTCGACCGCCGGATCGGCGACCTCGACACCCTCAACACCGAACTCTCAGCCTGGCAGAACGCCACCAACACCGACCAACGTCAGGTGGACTGGCAGTTCACCACCCACGACGCACGCATCAAACTGCGCCACCTCTATCCCAGGAATTAGCTGCGACAGTCTACTAGTGACGTGCAACAACTCATCTTTGGGGACGTGCGAGACCACTCGGTCCCGGTTCAGCTGCTCCTCGACTACCGGGACTTGGCCGGCCGCTCATACTCCACTTCGATCACTCTGGTGCGCCGGGAAGACCGTGTGGCTGGGCGACGGCGGAGCCGCGCTGACCACCCCTCCACTCGAGTACGCGAAACCGGCGTACGGCCGCCGCGTGAGCTCGCCGTGCTCGCCGCCCCCACAACCCAACCACACCACCCCCGACGCAAGACGACGACTACCCCGTGTCCTCAGCCGCCCTCCACCCCTCGTACGCGGAATTGTGATCGCCACCAGCGGCCGGTTCACCGCCGACGCCGTGAGCTGGGCTGAGCGCCACAACTCTGAGGGCACAGCGCCCCACATCGACCTGTGGCCCGAAAGCCGCCTCGAAACCCTCCTCGCGCAACGCCCCCACATCGCCGCCGCACACGGACTCAAGTAACGGTGGCGGGGCCTGAGACCGGAACTGCCGACCCCCATACAAATACCCCGCCCTCGGCCCGGGAGCAGCGACAATCGGTCCGGCCCACCGCGTACGCAGCCGTCCCGATGCGTCGGGACGTCCGAGGACGAGGAGCTGCGGCGGGCCGTTAGGCAACTGCCCGCTGCCCCAAAACTTCTGACCACTCCCCCTGCCGACTATGTGTACGCGGATGCGAGCCGAAGGGCCGGCGAGGGCTGCTGCGTGTACACCCTGACGCGGAGGATGCTGCTGTCGTGCTCCTGCCGTGGCTCCCTTGCCGTACTGCGTCTTCCGGGGGGTCAGCGTCCCGTCCATGATGTTGTGATGACCTCACCGGGCGGAGTGCCGCTGTTCAAGGTTCGCAATGCCATCGCTGAGGCTCTGTGGAAACACGTGAAGGCCCAGGATCTGGCAGCTGTGTGCGAGTACTTGGGGCTGGCACCGCAGAAGCCGGATGAAGACCCCTACAACAGCAAGAAGTCCTATGTCAGGGCGCGGCTCCAGGACATGGACCTCCCTGCGCTCGTGACCGTAGCCCGGCGCGTGGTCAGCGAGTACAGCAACGAGGACCTGCACCGGGTTCTGGCGCCTTTGGGCCTGCACGGTGTCAGTACGGACATGAAGAACCTCATCTTTGCCGCGGACGGTCCCAAACCACGGATCGTGCTCCCGGACTCCATCGGCAACGCGATCCGTATCGTCGAGAACGAGGAGTTCTGCCTCGTGTACGACCGGCCTCTGGGCGAGCACGGGCTGAGCTGGGCGGACCTGGCCGCCTGGTGGAAGAGCCGACGGCCCGACTCTGCCGGTGACCCGGACGAGGCTCGTCGCGAACTGCGCGGCCGGCTGCGCCGCTCCCTCAGTGGCAACGGCGCCGAGGAGCTGGTCTTCGACACCTACGTCAAACTCGGGTTCGATGTCCCGGCGCTGATCCCGCAGGTGTACCTGCACTATGACCCCTACACCGTCGCCGAGCGGCAGGGCCGGCCTGCCCTCGCCCGCCAGCGGATGGACTTCCTGATGCTCATGAACCACCGGGCCCGAGCCGTGATTGAGGTGGACGGGATCCAGCACTACTCCCGCGACAATCCGCAGAAGAACGCGCCCCCGCTTGCCGATTCCGGTCGGTACGGAGCGATGATGGCGGAGGACCGACGGCTCACCCTTCAGGGGTATGAGGTGTACCGCATCGGCGGGCAGGAACTATCCGACCGCGCATCGGCTGAGAAGATGCTCACCGAGTTCTTCACCGACCTCCTTCGACGCCACGGCCATCGAGGCCCCTGACCGCCTCTGCCAAGTCCCGACAAGGCGGAGAAGGATCGCGACAGCTGGTCGATCTCCCGGGACTCGCTCGGGTCGAAGCGGACCGTCCGGGATGGCGTCTTCTGCCTTCGGGACGGGCCGCGGAGCCGTGTCGTACGTCGTCGTCATGCCCGGTCCAACGAGCCAGCCGTGCGATAGGACGTACGGCCCCATCGCCGTTTAGCCGTTCGCTCTGCGCTCGGATCGGGGCCGCTGTGAGACGGCCCCGTGTGGTCATCGCCTCCAGGAGCCCTGGGGGGCGCGTTCGGGCATGGTGCTGGGGTGGGTGAGTCGGCCGGTCGCCGCCTGGGCGAGCCAGTCGGCCCACCGGCTGATGAGCTCGTCCAGGTCCCCGATGACGAGCGGGATGAAGGGCCAGGCCACCTGATGCATCATCCCCGGGCTGACGGCGGCGCGTGATTCGTGGTGAGGGTCGAGCGCGAAGGGCTCCATGGTTCCCGTGGTGGGGCGCAGCGGGTGTCCATGAAGGCGGTCTCGAACCACTGGTACTGGTCTTCCGTCTGCGCGTCGGCGTACCAGAGGGAGTGGCTGCGGCCTTCGTACCCGTGGTAGTTGGCGGGGACCTTCAGGGAGAGGATCGCGGACGCGATGACGTCGAACGGCGCCGGCGTCGAGGTGGTGCGCCAGACCTCGGGGGCGGTCTCCCTCGGTCCGGACAGGGTCAGCTGGGCGTCGTTGATCCGGACGGCCCAGCCTCCCTGATTGCCCTTGCGGACCTCCGCACTCGGAGCGGCAGCCGTGAGGGCTGTGAGGGAGGCGTCGGCGATCAAGGAGAAGGAGGTCGTGGCGGCCTCGGCCAGGGTCTTGCGGCGGTCGGCCTCGGTGGCGTGTGCCGAAGCCCGGCGGTCAGCTTCGGCCTGGCGCGCGACCGCCCCCTGGTTGGCCTGCGCGAGCGCGGCCAGCCCGCCGGAGAGCGGGGCCGCGGGGATCTGCCCCAGCCGGGCGAGCACGTTGCCAGCCGCGGGGCGGCCCTGCGGGGCCCGGAAGAGGCACTCGGTGATCAGCGCGGCCAGGAGGGGCGGAGCAGTAGTGAGCGGTGGCGGGGTTCCGTGCAGGTGCTGCTCCTGGTAGTCGTGCTCGGCCGGTCCGGTGAAGGGCCTGGCGCCCTCCAGGAGCTCGTAGGCCAGGACGCCCAAGGCGTAGATGTCGGTCGCGCCGGTGGCCCGCTGGTACTTCCAGACCTCGGGTGCCATGTACGGCAGGCTTCCCGCGCCCTTGTAGGTGTGCTGGGCTGTGGTGGCTTCGGCGTAGCGGGCGATGCCGAAGTCGGCCAGGCACCAGTGGCCACCGAGCAGCAGGACGTTCTCCGGCTTGAGGTCGCGGTGGACGACCTCGCGGTCCTTGAGGTCGGCGAGTGCTTCGGCGACGTCGGACAGGACGGCGACCGCCTCGTTGAGGGGCAGCTGACCGTGCTCCTGGAGGTGGTCGCGCAGGGACTTCTCGGCGCGGGGCATCACCAGCACCCACTGGTCTTCGTGCTCACCGCTGTCGATGACCGGCACCACGTTGCGGACGCCGTCCAGGTCGGTGAACAGCATCTCGCGCTCGGTGCCCGGCGTCTTGGGCACGAGCTTCACCGCCGCCTTCTCGCCGGCGGGGTTCTCCGCCTCGAACACGGCACCGAAGCCGCCACCCCCGATGCGGGCGCCGACAGCCCATTCCTCATTCAGTGCCAGTCTCATGGTGCGCATTGTCTCCATCGTCAACTACTGTCCCGTGAGGGCGGTTTCGCCCGGTTCTATGGTCTCAGCCCCCACTGACATCGGTGGATCCGTGTTGTCCCGCGCGCTCCGAGCCAGGCCCCGGGTGTCTGCTTCCCGGGCCCGTGGCGTGTCCGAGACGGGGTCAGATCTCTCCGGCCGCCGTGGCGGTGAGCGCGACTGCTGGCTGAGCACGGAAAGTGGACCTCGCCGCTGTCTCATCAGCCCTAGGGTCCTTCCATGGATGCCAAACAGCTCAAACTGTCTTCGCAGAAGTGGATGACCGCGGCGCTGACGGCATTCAGCCAGGGGACCGAGTCCTTTGACTTCGCGGTGCATCATGCCGGGATCGCCGCTGAGCATCTCTTGAAGGCCTACCTCGCGACGCTGCACCCGGCGCTCATAGTCGAGGCCAGGGACTTCGACTCGCTGCTCCACGCCACTGGCCATGGCACGCATGCGTCTGCTCCGGCAAGTCAGGCAAAGACGATCGGCCTCGTTGAGGCTCACTCTCGTGTTCACAAGATCCTGCGCAAGCAGATCCCGATCGACAGGAAGGCCCTCGAGCCAGTCGCGAACGCGCGTAATGGGGTCGCGCACAGCGGCGTTCACGACGTCTCCGAAGTCCAGACCGTCTTCACAACGTGTCTTCGGCTGATCGACCCGTTGCTCACTGAGCTGCAGATCGCTCCGGAGAGCTACTGGGGCAGCTACACGTCCCTGCACGACAGGCTGATTGAGGAACGTGTCAAAGCCGCCCGCATCCAGCTAGAGAGAAAGCTCGCCAAGGCGCGGGCCGTCTTCGAGCAGCGCTACGGGCACTTGGCGCCGAAGGAGCGTCAGGTCGTGCTCGCCACCATCACACAGCAGCCCCCGGGCTACATGGAATACGACGAGGAAAGGCCGTGCCCTGCCTGCGGTTCGAGGGGCTGGCTCGTGGGCGACACCCACCTCGACGAGACGAACGAGCCCGTCGTGGTCTTCACCCCCTACATCTTCGCCTGCTCTGCATGCGGCATCGATGTCGAGAATGAGGAGTTCTGGGAGCTGGGAGACCTCGGTGACGAAGTCATCCTCGATGTCCCACCGGAAGACTTCTACGTGAACTGGGAACCGGATCCCAAGTTCCTCCCCGATGATGATCCTGACGATCCCACAATCGATGCGAACTGGGATCCAGACAGATACGATGCCGGCGGCCGATGATCTAGCGCCCGGACGACGGCGCCAAGACGAAGGCGCGTACGGGCTCTGTGACGGTCTCACAGGCCCACGTAGAGCGTTGAGGGCGGTAGAGAGGTCAAGCTCGGGGTGTTTCTGTCCAACACCAAGCAGGCGCGCCAAGTTCACTGCGGACAAACTCCAGGTACTGGCCGCCCTCGGGCTCGGCTGGGCTGGGCTGCCTGACGGATCGACAACGGCGCCTGTCCCGAGTGATGCCCGGGGCGGGCGCCGTGTTCGTTTCTGCGGCGACGGGACGGCAAAGGTGGCCCCATCCGGCTTCGGTGAGCCGGTCCAGCCGTTCCGTAGAGGGCCCGCACGAGGCGGGCGCGGTTCTGGGCGCAGCGGGCGTTCTGGGCGTGCGTCCTGGAGTCTCAGGAGGGAGCACCCTGCCGTTGACGACACGAATAGTGCTCGGGTTTATCTTCTGTATTTCGGAGGCTGGCTGGCTGACCGCAGATGTGGCAAGGCGGGATCGGCTGGCCGGAGGCGTCGATCGCGGGCAGAGCGGGCTGGGGTGTCACCTCGCGGGTCTCGAGGACGACGGTGCGACTCTCGTAACGCTTCTTGGGCTCGTTGCGAGCTTCCGTGGCTGGCCGGTCTTCCGTGCACAAGGCTCGCCTGTCGCCGCGGCGGACTGCGCTACGGTCTTCGCTCGAGGACTGCTCTTCCGGCCCGTTCGCTGACAGATATCGGTCCCACTGGTCGGAGGGGAGCCAGCCGTACATGCCATTTCGACGAAAGGGCACACGCGCTCCGCCGGCCGCTTCCACAATGAATCGGGTGAGCGTCAGTGCCGATTTACTCGTGTCGTAGGCGGCGCTGGACTGGTGCTCAGGCATGAGGATCAGATGCTGGCGACCGCAGTAAGCATCGGAAAGCGGGTTCTCCGGGTCATACGGCTTCCCTGGGCAACGGGCGATGGCTCCGCCAGGGCTGCATCGCACATCTTCGAGCACATAGTTCCCGTCTCGGACCTCGATCGGGTTCTTCTGGACACGTATGACAGACGCCGGCAGGTTAGGCGTGCGCACGTATGGGACCATGCCGAGGCCGTCGTGATCGGGATCCGCGAAATCCCAGACGGATCGGATGCCGGCGCGGCGGCGAAATCGCTCACGGAGACGCATGGTGCGGGCGGACTGAAGGCTTAGCTGGGGCTCGTAGCCCAGGACAATTCCGTTATCGCCTTTGATGCGAACGTCGAGCCGAGCACGGCCGTCCGGCGTGGCCGACTCGATGTCGGCTCGGTAGCCATGGTCTTCTGAATCTTTTGCGACCCGTTCCTTCCTGGCCAGATGCTCGTCGGACTCGTGACTGATGGGCTTCTCGCCTGGCTTCCGGTAGTGGGATGCCAGCCACACGCCGTCACGCTGGACGAGATACATGGCAACGCGCCTGCCTCGAAGGTCCCGACAGTCGGGGCAGATGAGTCCCCGCCGGTCGACGGGGACCCGTCCGCGCATGCTCACAAGCGTCGCCAGCAGTCCCGGCACTTCAGGGATCCCGAGGTCGTCCCGCTCAAGGTCCAGGTTGCGTCCCGCCGGCTCATAGCAGACGGGGTTTCGAAACAGTTCTTCATCGGTCTCGGGTTCAATATCGTCTTCGCTGTGACTGTCCAGCACGGCTCTGCTCCTTTCAGCGAGCATCGGGGCCTTGCCGTTGCGGCACAGGCGGCGCTGGGGCTAGAGCTAGGGCGGAGCGTGATTCATGCTGGTCACGAGAGTTCGGTCATGTGGTGTGTGCTGGTTCGCCCCAGTTCAGCATGACGGGTCGTCGGCCTTCCCGGTAGGTGGCCACAACGTGACCGCTGACGAGCTTTGATGCGCCGCAGCGCAGGCCATGACGGCGCGGACCGCCAGAGTCGAATACCCACGCACGACGGCGGGAGCCGCAACGTCGAACGTCGTTGGACGTTGCGCCCCCCGAGCCGGGCCCCGGGGATGTCATGACGGATCCTCCAGGGCTCGTGGCATTGCCGTAAGGGCTACTGGATCAGCGCGGCGAGGGCCTGGTCGGCCATCTGAGCGCCCATCGTGGCCGCGATGGTGGTACCGGCCTCCAGGAGCTTGTCCTTGAGCTGGGTGGCGAACTGGCGCAGGCGGCCCGGCTCAGGGTTCTCGGAGGTCGCCTCAGTGTGGAGGTCCTGGGCGACGCGCTCCAGCTCGGATCGGTCCGCGTCGGACATGCCCAGGGTGGTGCTGACCTGGCCGATGTACCCGGCGAGCTGGGCGAACAACGTCGGGTCGACGCCGTCGGTGTTGGTCTGGGTGAAGTGCTGCTGTTCGCCGATGATGACGCCCTTGGCGTTCGGCATGTAGTTGTTGTACGTGGTGCCGGGGCGGGGCTGGTTGATGTGGTCCTGCACGCTTCCTCCTGCCAGGGCGCAGCTGACGCCCTGGGGTGTGATGGCGACTGTGGCGGGGTCGGTGTCGATGAGTTCGATCAGCTTGTGCTCTACCAGGTGGGCGAGGGCCTCGTGCAGGTCGTCGCTGGAGATGGCGGACCCGGCGAAATAGGCAGCAGGCGAGGTGAGGAAGAGGGCCGGGTCGGCGGGCTGCTGGTTGCCGGCGGTGTCGAACAGCCACCGCAGGAAGGCGTCCATGGTGCAGCGGAGACGAGCGGCGCGGTCTGTCCGCAGCTTCTTCAACCGGTGGATCGCGGCGCGTCCCGCGTCGGTGAGATACACGTGGGGCATGCCCCCATAGGCGCGCAGTACTTTGACCAGGTCGTCTTTCTCCAACTCGAAGGCAAGCACCAACGGGTCCTCGCCATCCAGTTGCTGTTCCTCCACGAACCGGGCCACGTTGACGTAGCTTCCGGAACTGAGCTGGGCCTTCTCCTCCAGCCAGAGCAGGAGCCGGGACAGGACCGGAGCGCCTTCGGCGGTGTCACGGCCAGGCAACGCGCCTCCTTCTGCAGACGCCTCCGTCTGGATCGGCACGCGGATCGGGTTTCGCCGGGCCGCGCGTTCATAGCCCTTGGCGATCTCCTTGAGGTGCTTCTCGATCGCACGCTGATTGATGGAGTTGCGGGCCACGTTGCCCTCCTGTCGCAGATGACTCTGCGCCAAGGCTACGGAGGGGGACTGACAACGGGGCTGACGCGAGACGACCACGTCACTGCCACGCAGCCGCCCAGCCGCTGACACGAGAGCGAGACACCCGGCTGTCGCACTCGCGTCGGGCCCCGGGGCAAGCTGATCCTCCGGGGCCCGTGGTGGGTCCGAGGCGGGGTCAGCTCTCTCCGGCCGCCGTGGCGGCGAGCCAGTTGGGGGCTTCGGCGTCGGTCAGGAGGGAGCGCCTGCGTCTGGTGGGCGGTGCCGTCCTGGACGACGTGGACGCGGCCCGGATGCGCGCTGTGCTTCGGGGCGGGGCCGGCTATCGGGGCGAGCCGCTGCCAGGTGTTGGTGCCGACCCGCGCGAGGATCACGGTGGCGAACTGCTCGCGGGCGGCGGATCCGAGGACAGGTGCTGGCTGGCCTCGGTCTCGGCTGGGCGGCGTAGAAGCAGCTTTTGCATGGGTGGTCCGTCAGCGACTGACGGCCCGCTGCTTCGTGTGCTTCCCGCGGGGTCAGGCGAGGGTTTGGTTGATGGCGGTGAAGAGCTGCTCGAAGCGGCTGAGGGTCGTCTCGGAGAGCTTGGGCAGGAGAGTGTCCCGCTTGCGGAGCAGTGCGTCAGCGGGGCGTCCGTGTTCGTCGAATGAGGCTCCGGTCGCGCGGCCGATCCGGGCGATAATGCGGTCGTTGCCGTTGAGGTCGCTGACCTTCAGCCCGGTGCCGAACGCGGCGTTGTAGAGCTTGAGGTAGTCCCCCGGGGAGAACAGGTCCTCGATGTCGCTGCCCTTGACGCCATCGCTGAACGTGTCGGTGAGCAGGCGTTTGGGGGCGAGGAGTCCCTTGCCCGTGAGGTTCTTGAGCTTGGCGACGGCGGCGGGCGTGCTGTCGATGAGGACCGTGGCCTGCAGGTTGCTGCCGATGAGAGCGACGAAGGCGGGGATGTTCGTGGCGCCGCCGGCGGGCAGGATGCGCCACCGGTCATCGAGGTGCGTGCGGTCCTTCTCCTTGAGGAAGTCGCTGATCAGCGTGAGGTACGTGTAGTCGCTCGTTCCTTCGACCAGGAGGTTGTCAGCGCCGACGAAGAGGTTCTGCGCGATGTCGTAGCCGAGGGCGGCCTGGAGCGGGAAGAGCGAGTCGTCGGTGACGGAGAGGACTTCGTCGGTGACGACGGCGCCGGTGTCCGGTCCGCGGTCTTCGACGATGCGTACGCGGTCGAGCCGGGCGGTCTCGACCATGAACGGCGAGTGGGTCGTGTAGATGACCTGGGCGACGGGCGCGAGCCGCTCGTTGATGAAGCGCAGGAAGTCGGCCTGGGCGCGTCCGTGGAGGCTCAGTCCGGGTTCGTCCAGGAGGACGACGACGCCGTGAGGGTATTTCTCGAACTCGGAGAACGCGGCGAGGAAGCTGAAGAACCACTGGAAGCCGCTGGAGCGGGCGGAAAAGTTGTTGGTGAACCCGTGCCGGCGGTCCTTGACGCGGATGTCCAGGTGGGTGGCGACGGCCTGCTGCCCGTTCGGGGTGTTGACCGTGGTCTTGTCCAGGTCGATCTCCACGGACAGGTCCTGGTTCTGCTTCCAGTACTCGAAGACCTGCTGGGTGAGGTCGTTGCTCACCGCTTCGAGCTCGGCCTTGCGCTCCTCGAAGTCCTCGGCCGACAACGCCCCGGTCGTAGTGCTGGCAAGCTCCAGAAGGGCCCGGGCGGTCTGCTTCGGGGAGGCACCGGGCTGTTCCTCCTGACCGTTGAGGTCCGCGAGGGCGATCCGACCAGGGAGATTCTGGTAGAGGCTGAAGTAGAAGAACTTCGGCTCGCGCGTGCGAAGGATGCGCACCGCGCGCTGCCACGCGCTTGCGCTGTCAGTCAGCCGCTCGTGTGCGGCCGCGACAAAGCCGGTGACGTCCTCCGAGGTGTAGCCGCAGTCCTCCGGGACCTCCAGGCCTTCGGCCTGCTCCACGGCCGCAGCCATGCTTCGGGTTCCAAGGACGCTGCGCAGGGCGGGCGGCACGTCCTTGTCCGCGTAGAGGTTCGACAGGGCCACGCCTTCGTCGACCAGCAGGTCGGCCGTGTGTCGGCCCTCATACGGTATGGACCGGGAGTAGGAACGATCCGTCACCACACCGGGGCCGAGCACGTCGGCGATGGCTTTCAGGTCGTCGTCGTCCAGCTCGAAGGAGCAGGTGATCGGCTTCGCTTTGTCGATCTCCCCCGACCGGGTGTCCTGGACCTTCCGCCAGCGCGGATAGTCCTGGCCTCGGTTGAAGGAGTGCTCGGGATAGACCGGGTTGAAGCGGTAGACCGCCGTCAGCAGGGCCGTCTTCCCGCTCTCGTTCTTGCCGACCAGCGCCGTGACATCCGGCGCAATAGCGACGTCGCCGCTGTCAACGATGTTGCGAAAGAGGCGACTTCGCACCTGAGTGAGCTGCATCCGACCAGTCTGCTCCTACTTGACCCCACACTTCGAGACATTTGCCGGTACCGGGCAAGGCTGGCACGTCACTGACACGGGGCCAACCAGCCACTGACACGAGAGCGAGACAGCTGGCGTTCCAACTCAGTCGGTAGCCGAGGAGAGCGAGACCGGCGGCGGCCGCGCGGTGCTGGTAGGCGCGCAGTCCGGGGGCGCCGGGGGCGCGAGCTTGCGGGCGTTGCGGTGCCAGTGGACGGTGAGTGCGGCGAGGAACGCGGTGGTGGTGTCGGGGCTGCTGGCGGTGGCGGGGTGGTCGCGGAGCAGGCGGGCGATGTCTGCGGGCGCGTGTCCGGCGAGGACGAGTTGCGGCGCGAGGGAGGCGGCGTCGATACAGGCCGGGCCGGTGGTGGCGTGTGCCCAGTCCACAAAGGTCACGCCGCGGTCGTGGTCGCGGACCATGTTGTCGGCCCGCAGGTCGCCGTGGATGATCCGGTCCCCGTGAGCGAGGGCTGGCCAGGCCGCTCCAGTTCGGCGAGCTGCCGCAGTCGGTCACGGGCGACAGGGGCGAGGTCGGCCGACGGATCGGAGAGCAGTTCGTCCCAGCCGTGCCCTGGTCCTCCAGGAGCACGACGGGCTCGACTCGTTCGGCGGGCAGCCGGCGGGTGCTGACCGTTTCGGCCGGGGCGGTTGGGGTGGTGTTCGGGCCCGCGCCGAGACGGCGCCGCCTGGTGGTCATCCAGGCAGTCTGGCCGACGCAGCGCGGTCTTCGGGGCGGGGCTGGTGAACGCTCCCTGTGCGGCCCGGCCCAGGCCCTCTCCCGTGAGCCCACCCGGGATCCCATCCTTGATCGCCTGCGCTGTGAGCGTCGATCGCCGCCCCGGTGCACTCGGGCCGCAAAAGGGTCGACAGCGCTGTACAGGACGCTGAGGGCGCTGTGCGGGTACGTCACGGTGAGAGGTCGGGCAGGTCAGCATGGTCGAGGCAGAGGGCGACGGCGCGGGCACTGCCTTTGGCGAGGGCCGCGAGCGCGGCCGCCAGGTCGAGGTGGACCTGAAGAGGCATCAGGAGGGCCTGTCGTCGTCACCAGCTCGATCGCGGATCGCCCGTTTAGCCCGATGCCAAGCCTCGAAAACCTCGGGAAGCTGGTCCAAAAGGCCGCGCACTGTGAACAAGAGGACGCTCAGAGCGCCTGCCGCACCCAAGATCAACAACGTCAGGGCATCCACCGATTCGACACCTTCGTAACTGAGGTCGAACCGGCGACGGATATTGCTCAGTTCGACCATAAACGGTCAGAACTGAGTTCCGCGCCGACAGCAAAGCTCAGGTACAGCTGAGAAGGGTCAGGCGGAAGCAAGGGCGTCCGCAGGCGGCCGGTTTGGTGTAGGAGTCCGGGTCGTGGTTCACGGATCACAACAGGGATCGACGATATGCCGGCCTCGCCAGTCCCTGCGCCTACCGACCACCAGCCAACCGCACCGCACTGCTCTAAGACCGGATTGCCTCAACATCACCGCACAACCAGCCAGTCCGTGATACGAGACGGTCCGACGTTGGAGCGCACCACCGCCGGCCAGCAGCGTGCGCGCGGTGCCCACCGGCGTACCGTGCCCGCTTACATGGGATGTCCTACTGGCCCCTTGCGCTGCGGAAGTCCCCACGGCACGCCGTAGCTCCTGCGCGACCTCAAAACGGTTCAGGCACTCGGCTCGGGCGTAGCGGGCGGCGTCCTGGACTGTGGCCGCCGCCTCAAACCAGACCCGGCGCTGACGAGTGCGATCGTCGTGGCTGCTGGTCTGCACGAGACTGACCTGGGAATTCGCCACACGCGTCGCCGCCGATCGGCAGCAAGTGTCAGTGCGTCACCACGGCTCAGTAGCCGGATTCAGACGAACGACCACTGGCACTCCCGTGTAGACCATCAATCGCACTGGCGTGCGTGTAGGCCCTGGGATCTTGGGCTGCTCCCTCTTCGGGCTATGTGGCGGCCGGGAGGGGTTCTGTGGGGCGGTCCAGCTGCCTGTAGAGCGCCCGTACGAGTCGGGCGCGGTTCTGGACGCACTGGGCTGTGCCCTTGAGCGGTGCGGACAGGCGCCTGTCGGCTTCGCGGAGGATGACTTCGGCGAGGGCGCCGCGGCCGTCGCTCTTGGGCAGGGCGGCCACGTGGCGCCGGACGTCGGCGGCGACTGCGCGGGTGTGGCCGGTGAGCTGGAGGGCGATCTGCTCGTAGTCGCGGGGTTCGAGGTCCGGGTTCTTCCACGCGAGGACGGCGGTGACCAGTGCCTCGTACGGGGCGCGGTCCAGGGGGAGTTCGGCCTCGATCAGGCCCTGGGGGTCGTAGAGCACGACGTGCGTGTCGCTCATCGGGGGCCCGCCGCGTCGTCGTCCTGGTCGTGGTCGCCGGGGGCGGCGTCCGGGGCTTGGACGGCGAGGAAGCGGGCGTAGCCGCGGTCGGCGCGGGCGATCAGCGCCGGGGAGGGCCGGCCGAAGTCGGGCGGCTGGAGGCCGGGGCCGTGTGGTGCGGGGCCGGCGGGCGTGGGTGCGCTCATGGGCACCGCCTCCGTTGCTGGGTGCGTCGGTGTCGTTCGACGCTACGGAGGCCGCCGCTCCGTCCTCAACGAAAGGTGCCGGTGGGGACCTGCCCCAGGATGACAGTGGAGAACTGCTCGTGGCCTTCCGGTCCGAGGACGCTGAGGGTGGGGTCACCGTCGTAGAGCACGTTCATGCGGACCATGCCGCCGGCGAACAGGACGTCGGTCAGCGCGGTGAAGGCCGGGGACACCCTCGGGTCGCCCGGCCGGCAGACCGTCTCCCAGTGGCGGGCCAGCCTACGCAGGGTGGCGTCGGCGTTCTCGAACACGACGAACGGTTCCTCGACGACGCCTCCAACGTGCTGTTCGTCGGCCCGCCCGGGGTCGGCAAGACCATGCTGTCGGTCGCGCTGGGCCGGGCCACTGGTCTGCCCGCCACCAGCCACAGACCGTCACGCAAGATTGAGGCTAAAGCTTGCGCAGTTGCACACAGCCGCCTTGCTCTTCGTCCGAGCTACTCCCAAGGCACACGTAGAAGTGCACGTCCTTAGTTTTGCTTTCGTCGCCGTAGAAGAGTTGCGTATCCGACGCTCCGTCCGGCGCCCAGGCGAGCACGGAGGATGCGCGCGGGTTGGTGGGCACCGTCTGCTTCATTATGAGGTACGTGTACGCGTAGCCTCCAGAGATGTTGTAGACGTAGCCATTGCGGACCTTGGTGCTGAACCAGCCGTCGCCGCGGGCCGTGTACTCGTAGTCCACCTGCGCGTAACTGCCGTCCGGGCTGTTGCCCGCATACGTGACCAGAGCCGTGGGAGCTGCAGGCGTCGCCTGGGCGGGAATCGCTATGAGTCCGACGGCGAGGGCAGCGGTCGCTGCTGTGCCGAGGGCGCGTCTGAGGTTCACAGTCGTCCTTCTTCCTTCATGCAGACCCGATGGATATTGGCCAGGTAGCCACAACGAGGCAGAGGTGCTTCCCCCTAGAGCGACCTTTCGCCGCTCGCAACACCGAGTTCAGCGGCCGGCGCATTGTTTGGCAGTGCAGGTCAGGCGGCCAAACAATGGCCGGACGCGATCTTTCCGGGGCTTGTGGCGAGTCCGTAGCGTGGCTGGCCGGTCTGGTGCAAAAGCAGCTGACGGGGGTGGGGGCGTGGCGGGGCGTCGTGAGGTGCCGGTGGATCCGGGAGCCGGCCCGGTGCAGCAGTTCGCATTCGAACTGCGGAGACTGCGTGCCGAGTCGGGCGGGGTCACCTACCGGGTGCTGGCGGATCGGGCCGGTTACTCGATCACGACGCTGTCGCAGGCAGCCGGCGGTGAGCAGCTGCCCACGCTGCCAGTGGTACTGGCCTACGCGGCGGCGTGTGGGGGTGATGCGGCCGAGTGGGAGGCCCGGTGGAAGCAGGCCGTGGACGAGATCGCCGTCCTGGGCCAGGCGGATCACGAGGACAGAGCGGAACCGCCGTACAAGGGACTGGTGCGGTTCGAGACCGGGGACAGTGACCGGTTCTTCGGCCGCGACCGGCTCACCGCCGGCCTTCTGGTCCTGCTGCGCCGGCAGAGGTTCGGGGCGGTGTTCGGGCCGTCCGGCAGTGGCAAGTCCTCCCTGCTGCGTGCCGGAACACCGCTAGCCTTGCTGCTCGTTGCCTATCGGGTTTAGAACGAGGCCGGGAAGAGGATCATCGTGTCTGTCCTGATCGCGGGTGGGGCCGGGTACATCGGAAGCACCGTTGCTTCGGCCTGTCTGGACGCGGGGATCACGCCGGTGATCCTGGACAACCTCGTAAGGGGCCGCAGGGAGTTCACCAAGGGGCGGATCTTCTACGAGGGTGACATCGCGGACGGTGCCTTGGTCGACCGGATCTTCTCGGAGCACCCGGACATCTCCGCCGTGGTGCACTGTGCGGCGCTGATCGTGGTGCCGGAGTCGGTGGCGGACCCGATCGGCTACTACGAGGCGAACGTCGCCAAGAGTCTGGCGTTCGTGGGCCACCTGCACCGCAACGGCTGCGACCGCCTCATCTTCAGCAGTTCGGCCTCCATCTACCAGGCGGAGGACGGCTCGCCCGTCACCGAGGACACGCCGCTGGTGCCGCAGAGCCCCTACGCGCGGACCAAGGCGGTGTGCGAGGAGATGTTCGCCGACATCGCGGCGGCCGGGAAGATGCGGGTGCTGTCGCTGCGCTACTTCAACCCGGTCGGCTCCGACCCGTTGCTGCGCACCGGTCTGCAGCTGAAGAGGCCCAGCCATGCTCTGGGGAAGCTGATCCAGGCCCACCAGGAGGGCACGCCGTTCCCGGTCACCGGGGTGAACTACCCGACCCGCGACGGGACCGGCATCCGTGACTACGTGCACGTCTGGGACCTCGCCGCGGCCCACATCGCGGCGGTCGACGGCTTCGACTCCATCCTCACCGGGTCGAAGCCGTCGACCGCGATCAACCTGGGCACCGGATCCGGCACCACCGTCCGGGAGCTGTACACGGCATTCAACAACGTCGTGAGCACGCCCCTGGCAACCGTCGACACCGATCCGCGCCCCGGCGACGTCGCCGGCGGGTACACCGCCAGCGACCGGGCCGTGACGCTCCTGGGATGGACACCGAAGCTGTCCCTGGAGGAAAGCATCCGCTCCGCCCTGGACTGGATCCCGGTGCGCAACGCGATGCTGAAGGACTGAATCCCCCCTTCTCTCTGTCACTCCTTCGGGTGGTCCTGGCCTGGGTGCTGGAGGGCTTCGAGGGCGAGCAGATGCTGTACCGCCGGTGCGAGCCAGGCGACGTCCCACCGGTGGTCTGCGGGCGCGTTCCGGTAGGCGTGGTGGGGGATGCCGAGCGTTTCGAGGAGTTGGCGGCCGGCGGTCCAGTCGGCCTCCAGCGTGCCGACGCCCCCGAGCGCGATGCGGCAGGCTCCGCACAGGACGTGGGCGTGGCGGCGCAGGTTCTTCCGGACGTCGTACTCATCAAGCCGTGCGGTGCTGCCCGCGACGTCCACGAGCTGCGGGTGGGGTGGCCGGTCGCTGAGCAGCGAGGCGTCCCAGACGCTGGCGGCGGCGAAGAGGTCGGGGTGCCGTGTCAGCAGGTTGAGGGCGGCGAAGCCTCCCTTGCTGAACCCCAGCAGGTGAACCGGCGGCCGGGCCTGGGTGCCGAGGGCGGCGAGGACGGTCGGCACGACCACGCGGACAAGGTGGTCCTCCTGTCGGCAGTCGGCCCGGGTGGCGTGGTTGACCAGCCAGGGCGACTCGCTGAAGGTCGGCGCCGCGAAGGCGGTCGCGTCGCGCAGGGTCGCGGGGAGCCGTGCGATCTCGGTGAGGCTGCGGCCGTACTTCGTCCCGTCGCCCTTTTCGACGGGCAGGGCGAGCACGATCCTGCGGACCGGTTGTTCGGGCAGGAGCACGGTGACCTGCGTGCCGGGCTGCTGGAACGGGCTGTCCAGCAGGATCCGGGTGCCTGTACGGAGGGCGGTGGCGTCGCGGAGGCCGGCCCGGCGGTGTGGGGTGGGGCGTTCAGGCTCGGAGGGCGGTGACGGCATCGTGGTAGGTCTCCCAGTTGTCGCAGTTGAACCGGAGTTCGCCCGGCAGGAGGGGAACGGCCCTGAGCTGGTTGCCGGTGCTGATCCAGCGGCGCACCGCGTCGATGAGGTAGAGCTCGCCGCTGGGTCGGGGAGGGCAGGTGCGCAGGGCCTCGAAGACGAAGGGCCCGAGGACCCAGCGGGCGGCGCAGGCGTGAACCCAGGCTGCGCCGGTGTGGTCCAGGAGGTCGCGGCCGAAGTCGACGGCGTAGGGGGCGGGGTCTGTCCGGGGCGGGGCCGCCGCGCCCAGGAGGGTCTCTTCCGCCGGGATGCTGTCCGTGGGGAACAGCTGGGTCAGGACGGAGCAGTCCGCCGCGGCGCCGGAGGTGAGGCGCGCGAGTGGCGTCTCCTCTCCGGCGGCCGGGCGGATCAGGTTGTCTGCGAAGGCGAGGACGAACGGCTGCTGCTGTGTCCAGGCTTCGGCGTCGAGGACGGGCGCGCCGGGGCCGGCGCCGTCGTCCTGGACGCGGTAGGAGAAGTCCATTCCGTAGGCCGTGCCGCTGCCGAAGTAGGCGGGGATCTGGCTCTTGTGTGAGGAGATGACGAAGAGGACGTCGCGGATCCCGGCGTCGCCCAGTTCGTGAACGAGGTGTTCCAGGATCGGCCGCTGTCCGACGGGCAGCATCTCCTTGGAGATGATGCGGGTGATCGGCGCCATCTTCGTCCCGGCCCCGGCGGCGGCTACGACCGCCCTGGTGATCGTGTGTGTCATGGGGGTTGTCCGTCCTGTCAGGTGCGTGGCTGGTCGGCCGGTTCGGCCAGCCAGTTGAGCCAGGTGCCGTAGACGTCGCAGTGGGCCACGACGTCGGAGCGGCTCACGCCCCCGTCATAGCTGGCCATGATCATGCGAGGGGTTTCGTGGCCGAAGTGGCCGATGGAGATCTCATGGAGCGGGCGCTTGCGGCTCAGGTCGGTGAGGGTGGCGGCGAGGCGTTCCCGGCCGCCGGGTGATCCGTAGATCTGGTAGATCGACCACGAGAAGACGAGGCAGAGATGTTCGCCGGGCGGGGTCTGGGCGACGATGTCGGCGAGGTGGTCCTGGGCGCGGCCGGCCAGGATCGTCGGCGGGGTGCGCGCGGCCAGGGCCAGGGCGTTGTTCAGGGTGCGTATCCGCGTCGTCTGTTCCGGCCAGGTGAGACTGGCCAGCCACTCGGTCGCCTCGGGGTCGGTGACGTCCACCGGGCTGGGCTCGATCCCGACCGGCGGGGCGAACCGTGTGACGTCCAGGGACAGGGGCGGCATCCCGCCCTTGATCTCGCAGGTGAGGACCGTGTCCGGGTCGCTGTCGGGCAGGGTGAGCCGGTGGGCGCCGTAGTCGTAGGTGTAGTGGTCCCAGAGCAGGTTCAGCCCGGCGCTGGCGCCCACGTCCACGATCCTGACCGGGCGGCCGTCGGTGAGCTGCTGCTGGAGCGCTGCGAAGGCCGGCACGAGGACGGCGCATCGGTTGACTTCGTTGGTCTGGACGGAGCGGGTGGTGATGATCCGCCTGATCTGCCGGGTGTGTTGTCGGCAGAAGTCGGTGAGCAGGGCGTCGGCGCGGGACGGGGGCAGTTCCTCGTGGCCGGTGAAGTGGGTGGCCAGCGGGTGCTGGACGCCGCGGCGCAGGATGTGGTGGACAGCCCCGAGCAGCATGTTGGGGGCGGGCTGTCCCGGCCGGGTGGCGGCCGCGAGGTCGAGCAGCTCGGGGGTACGGGCGATGGTGCGGGCGAGGGTCTCGTACAGCGGGGACTTGCCTGCGGCCTGTTGGGCGGCGAACCGCTCGAAGGTGTCGGCGAGTCGGGCGTGGTCGGCCACGGCGTTCTCCTCAGATGATCGTGTAGCCGGAGTCGGTGAGCTGCTGGACGGCTCCGAGGCTCTGGCCGCGGCGGCCCCACCACTTCTCTGCTTCGGCGGCCTGGGCGGCCTGGGTGGTGGCGATGACGGCCGTCACCTGGTCGCGGGGGACGATGACGGTGCCGTCGTCGTCGGCGACCACGACGTCCCCGGGGGTGATGTGGACGCCGTCGATGTCGACGGGAACGTTGACCGCGCCCTGCTCCCGGCTCGCGGGGTAGTCGTAGTTGAGCGGAGTGATGCCGCGGGCGACCGTCGGGAAGGCGACGCGGCGCAGTTCGGCGACGTCGCGGACCATGCCGTCGACCAGGACGCCGGTGATGCCCCGGCTGTGCATGTGCGCGGCGGTCACGCCCCCGAAGCAGGAGCGTTCCTTGCCGCCGCCGGCCGCCACGACGACGATGTCGCCGGGCTGTGCGAGGTCGATCGCCGCGCGGCGCACGGTCACGTCCGGGCCGAGGGCCGTGACAGCGCTGCCGCACAGGATGAGGCCGGGGGTCTGTAACTTCAGGCAGTACGAGAGGGTGCCCCTCTTGCCGAGGGCGTCCACGATCGAGGCGACCGGGAGCCGGGACAGGGCGGCGATCTCGCTTCGGGCGGGGCGGGCGATCTCGGTGTGGATCTCACGTGCGGACATGCCGGGAACCTTTCGTTCAGAGGGACTGCGGGGCGTTGGAGAGTTCGCGCAGCGGCGCCAGGTCCTGCGCCATGAGGTCGACGGGCGAGGGCCCGGCGGCCAGCGTGGCGCGGGTGGTCCGGCACAGAAGGTGGGCGGCCGACTGCACCAGGGCCGCCTGCGTGAAGTCGTCGGCCGGCGGCAGGGTGAAGGCCTGGCCGGTGCCGGGCAGGGCGGGGCCGTCCCGGTGCAGGAGGAACAGCCGCGTACCCGCCGCGGCGGCGGCGCGGACGGCCTCCTGGGCTGTCCTGCCGTCCGAGTCGTAGGTCAGGAGGAAGACCACATCCTGCGGCAAGGCGCTGCTCAGCCGGTGGCGGGCGCCGTGGGCGGGGTCGGGGTGGTCGTTGTAGATCGCGCTCATGTCGGCCAGTGACGGATCGCAGACCACGAGCGGAGGCCGTACGCCTTCAACTCCGAGCGGGGCGTCCCAGCTGAGGTTGTGGGCGAAGTGCTCGCCGGCGAGGGCGAGGGGGCCGCCGTCGGGGCACAGCACATAGATGCGGCGTCTGCTGCGGACCGCGTCGGCGACGGCCTCGGTGGCCCCCTGCAGGAAGCCCGCCAGCAGGGGGACGTCGACGGCAGCCAGGGCGTGCAGGGCCCGCTCCTGACCGGTCGGCAGCGGTTCCTGGGGCGGGGCGAGTGCGCTGTCGGTCGCCCAGGTCAGCGCGGTCAGCGTGGCGTCCTCGCTGATCTGCTGGTCGGTGGTCCCTGTTGCCCAGACCATGCCGTCCACCGGCTCCATCTGGGTCCCGTCCCCGCCCACCACCGCCAGTACCGGCACGCGGGTCTCGCCGCAGAGCCGGACGGCCTCGAGGATGTTGGCCGACCGGCCGCTGACGCTCGCGACGATGACCAGGCCCGCCTGATCGATGTCCCTGGCCAGCGACTGGGCGAAGACCGTGCGGTAGTCCTGCCGCTGGGCGCCGTAGGCCATGGCCGCCGGGCTCATCATCGCGTCGTCCACCAACAGTTCGGCGTGCGCACGGAGTTGGAGAAGGGCCGAACGAACGATCGCCGAAGAGCCGCCGTTGCCGAAGGCGCGCACCCGGGCACCGCCGTCGACGGCCGACTTCAGAAGGGCGGCGGCCTCGGTGCCGCGGGTGAACATGTGCCGGACACTGGCGGCGACCTCGGTCAGGTACGCGCGGGCGAAGTCCTCGTACACAGCGGACGTCACGGTTCTTCCCTTCGGCTCAAAGCGGGTCGGGCGGGAGCCAGCCAGGGCTCCACCACGGGCGGGAATTCGGCGCTGAACAGCCGACGCCGTACCGGGCGGAGGCCTGCGGGCAGGTCCTGGCAGTCGAGACGGCAGTCGACCGGCCGGTCACCGGACGCCGCGTCCGTCTCCCCGGCGTGGATGTGGCCGGCGGACAGGCCGAACCTGCGGGCGATCAACAGGGCCGTCTGGAATTTGGCGAAGCCCTGCTCCGCGCTCCAGTGGACGACCGAGCCCCGGCACTGCCCGTGCCAGAGGGCCCCGGCGATCCGGCGGCACACCTCGGCGGCCTCGTCCGCGTGCGTCGGGTAGCGCACGCACACGTCGTCCAACTCAACCCGAGCCCCCGCGCCCACCTGGCGGGCGATCACAGTCAGGTTCGTCTCGGCGGCGAACTGCGCGGGCCCGTAGAGCACGGGCAGCCGCAGAATCACCGCGTCCGGGCAGGCGGCGCGCACAGCCCGCTCGGCAAGGAGCTTCCACCGACCGTAGGCGTTCAGCGGGTTCGGCAGGCTGTCGGGCCGATACGGGGGCGCCGTCCCGTCGAAGACGTAGTCGCTGGAGATGTGCAGCAGGCGGGCCCCGCACCGGTGAACACCCCGGGCGATCAGCCGGGCGGCGTCGACGTTCCGGCCGAGAGCCTGAGCCGGGGCACCCTCCCACACCTCGGGCCGGCGCTCGCCCACACAGTTGACGACGACGTCCGGCCGGTGCCGTCCCAGCAGCCGGTCGATGTCGTCGGCCGACGTGGCGTCGACCCTGACCAGCCCGCCGACGGCCCGGCTGAAGCCGGTGCCCGTCACGGCCGTGTCGCCGAACGCCCGCAATACGCTGCGCCCCAGCAGCCCGGAGGATCCGAAGATCACCGCTCGCATCACTCACCCCCTGCAAAGTCCTGCGAGGTGAGACAGCCAAGCCGAGCCGCACTCGTGATCGGGAGGGGCTGCTGCGGTGTACGAGGTGGATGCACCAACTCGGTGTAGACACACCGGACTCGACGTCCGGTGTACGTACACCAAGTCCCATTTGCGCTGCCCGGTTCCGGTATCCCGCGCGGTGGTAGCTTCCGGCCAGGACCCCGCCGGACTTGGAGTGCCCATGGAGCCAGCAGCGTTAGACGCCCCGCCGGCCACCGTGCTCGCCGCCCTCTTACAGCAGCTGGGGATGCGGCCGGAGCAGCTCATCGGCCGCATCAACGAGAGGCGGGCCCGCCGCGGCAGCTCTCCTCTCCACCTGAAGGCGGCCTATCCCTGGCTGCGCGAGTGCCCCGCTCATCCGCATCCTGACAACCAGGCGGATGCCCTGGCGGTGCTCACCGCCAGGGCAGGGCGGTGCATTACCGCCTCCGACATCGGCTGGGACGTTCCCCGTCTCCGGACTCGTCACCGTCATCTCGACGCGCCCGGCGACGCACCCCTGGAGGCTCTGCTCCACGAAATCAGCCAAGGAGACATGATGGACCGCCGCAACCTGCTCATGCTCACCGGGGCGGCAGCCACCGCGCCCGCTCTCTCACTCCTGCTCGGACCGATCGCGCAGGCCGCCGACGCGCCCGGCGCCACGCGCCTGAACGAGAAACTCGTCGGCTCGATCGAGAGCGCGGTCCGGGACCTGAGGGAGATGGACGATTCCACCGGGAGCGCCAGCGGCGATCTCACGTGGGGTCTCGGCATCTGGCAGAGCACGTCCCGCGTCGTCGCGCAGGCCCGCGACCACGGCTTTCTGGTCGACCGGCTCCACACCGCCTACATCGAGCTGAGCGAGCAGACCGGCTGGATGCTCTTCGACTCCGGACGACACCCCCAGGCTCAGCGCGTCTACCACACCGGGATGCGGCTGGCCCGCGAGACCGGTACATCCCTGACCGCCCGTCACGCGACGTCCAACCTCGTTGCCTCCGCCGCCTATCAGGCCGCATGGCTGGGTCACCACAACGATGCCGCCGCACTGCTCGACATCGCCGCCCGGACGCCGGATCTGCCCTCCGCGGTGGCAGCGGTCATCGCCGAAAGGAACGTCTACGCCGCAGGACGTCGGCACGACCCTGACGCAGTCCTGCGGTTTCGCGACGAAGCGCTGTTGCATCTCGCCTCTCCCGATGAGCGCCCGCCGTGGTGGGCGACCTGGCTGACGAAGGACTCCGTGGACGCCGCCACCGGGCGGGCCTGGCTCGCCTGCGACAAGCCGTCCCAGGCCGTGCCCTTCCTGAGCCGGCGCGTCGAAGCGTCCTCGCCCGACCACCAGCGCGACCACCTCCACGCTGTTCTCGACCTGGCCGACAGCGTCCACAAGTGCGGCGACAGCGACAGGGCACGGGAACTGCTCGACCAGGCCGATGGGCTGATCAGCACCGTCAGCTCCGAGCGCATGGCCCACCGCTACGAAGTACTGTCGTCGGCCGTCGCCGCGTGACAGCTCCGGCAACGGCCGACGGTCCACGCATCCTCGCCGACCTGCGCGGCAAACTCCGCGCCCACTGCCAAGTCCCCCTGGTCCGGGACTTCCTGGAACGCACCGTGTAAAGCTCCACCCGCGGGTCTACATGCCGAGGCGATCCCCACCGAGCACCACCACGAGCGCACTGTGTGGAAGTCGACGAACGTCCTGGTGTCCCGTCCTTAAATGATCTGGTTCCGCGCCGCCCTCCGGACGTGTGGCGACCAGTCAAGGTGCAGGCGCCGCAATGCCGGTCAGGAGACGCGCAGGAGCGTGGTGGCGGGGCGGATCGCGCCGGGACCGAACTTGGCGCGGATGCGGTCGCTGACCTCTTCGGCGACCAGCCGGGCCTCGCGCGCCCCGTCGAAGCTGATCTGCTCGGCAATCTGGTCGGCGGCGATCAGGTCCTCGCCCTTCAGCGTGATCCCGGTGAGGCGGCCGCGCTGCAGTCCCGCCGCATCGATCAGCCGGTAGGCCAGCGTGCGCAGGTCGTCGTCGTGGGCGGAGGCCTCCGGGAGCCGACGGGTCTTCTCCCACGTGGTGCCCCCGGCGAAGCGCAGAGTCAGTGTCAGGCCGCGGGCCGCCTGGCCCCGGCGGCGCAGCTGGAGAGCGAGGGTGACGACCAGGTCGAGCAGGGCCGCGCGGACGGCGGCGCCGTCCAGGGTGTGCCGGGGGAAGGTGCGGCTCACGCTCGCGGAGGCGGGCAGGGCGCGCGAGGTGACGGGGCGGGGGTCGATACCGCGGGCCCGGTCAGCGGCCTGGCGTCCGGCCTGGCGCATGGGCGCAGCCGGACTGTGACGGGTTCGGCATGCGTGATGCACTGCAGTGTGCCCAGGCCCCGACGTGATTCCTGCACGGTGTGGAGCAAAACCAAGCGATGCAGAACCGAAGCCCCGATGGAGGAACGACGTGGCTGACATGGGCGGGGGGTTCACTCCAGCTGACTGCACGGGTTGCCGGCGGCTTGGGGATGCGGCAGCGGAGATGCTCGTTGAGATGCAGCGGGCGGACACGAAGGCGACGACGTTGTGCGGCGTGACTGGCGGTCTGCTGGCCGTGGACGCTGCGACGCTGTCGACTGTGCCGGGGTCCAGTTGGCTCTCGGTGGCTGCGCTGGCGTGTGCTGCGACTCTTCTTGGTGCGGCACTCGTCGTTGCCCTGTCCGCGATCCGCCCTGTGCTGCCACGGCGCGGTGGATTCAGGGTGTTCGTAGGTCCTGTCCCGGAACAGGGCGGAGCCGAGGAACTCGTGTCGACGTTCTCGGCGATGGGCTCTGGCCGTCCTGCGCGGGCGGAGGCGGAGCGGCTGGCGTTGTTCGCTGGCTTGGCGCAGCGGAAGTTCCGTGCGGTGAAGTGGGCAGTCGATTTAACGGCAACTGCCATCGGCATGGCCAGAATTGGATTGTTGAGCGGATACATCACTGCTTGAGAACATCGTGGCGTGACGGGTACCACACTCGGGGGGTGTATGTATCAGCCGCATGTCTCGGTCATCGGTGGTGATCTTTGGTCGCAGTTGTGTCAGCTGGCTCCGGTCCGTGTGCGCCCGGCCAGGAGCGTGCTGTTACGGCAGGGGGATCCGGGCACCCACGTCATCCTGCTGGTCTCCGGATCAACCTTGATCACGCTCACCGGATCGCATGGCGAACGGACGCTGCTGGCGGTACGCGGCGCAGGTGAACTGCTGGGCGAGCTGGCGGTGTTGGACAACCAGCCACGCACCGCGTCGGTCATCGCCGCGGAGGACTGCCGGGTGCACATCATCCCTGCCCCTGACTTCCTGGCTTTCGTGGACCGTCACGATCTGCAGGCCGCGCTGCTGCGTCACGCCATCGCGCGGGTACGCGAAGCGGACACCGTACGTCTCGAGATGGCCACTTCGGCCGTGCCCATGCGCCTGGCCTCGGCCCTCGGACGGCTGCTCCAGGCCGCGTCGGCGGGCGGCGCCGAATGCCTCGTGCGGCTGACGCAGCTGGAGTTGTCACAGCTGATCGGCGCGTCCCGCAACGCCGTGGGAACGGCCTTGAAACCGTGGCGCGAGCAGGGATGGCTCGCCACAGAGGCCGCTGGCGGACTCATCATCCGCGACATCACATCGATCCAGTCACACGCTCACGCGCAGACGTGACCGACCGCACCGGCGCGGTGCCCAGCACTGGGCACCGCCGTCGCCCGGGCGTGTCCAGCATGAGGCAGCACACCCACTCGGATTTCCCCGACACGATGGAAAGGCTGCTGCCCATGCCCTCTCTCGTCCCGTCCGACGTCACCGATGTGCCGCCGGAGCATGCTCTGTTGACCGTCGACATGAAGGAGTACAGCAAGCTCCCCGAGGCGAAGATGGCGCCCGCGCGGGCCGATCTGGACAGCATGCTGTCGACGGTGTTCGCTCAGTGCGGGATTGGTGACGCGACGCTGCTCGGCGCCGTCAAGGACCGTGGAGACGGTGCCATCTTCGTGCTGCCGGCCCGGCACGCGGCACGGTTGATCGACCCTCTCCTCGTCCACCTCGGTCAGGCACTCGAGCGGCGCGAGCAGACCCGGCTGGCCAGCGCGCCGACGATCCGGCTGCGGGCCAGCGTGCACGTCGGGCCCCTGGCGCCGCCGGAGCACCGGGGGGACGCGGTCAACGACGCCTGCCGGCTGGTCGACAGCGACGCGGCCCGCCGGGCCATGACCGCCGCGGTGGACCACGGAGTGCTGCTGGCTGCCGTGGTGTCGGACACCGTCTTTGGCCGCACGGTCGCCGCGGGCCGCACACCAGCTCTCAAGGAGCATCACTTCCACCGGGCCACCGCCCGCGTCGAGGGCAAGCCGGGCTTTGAGCAGGTCTGCTGGCTCCTCGTCCCCGGGCTGGTCCCCTCGGTACTCGCCCCCTACCTCACACAGGACAGCGGCGCCGTACCCGACGGCCGCCCCAGCCAGGCCGCTCAGCACAGCACAAAGGCCACCACCGCGAACGAGAGCAGCGGCGGGGTACGCCAGAAGGGCAAGGCCAGCGGCAAGGCCCGGCTGATCCAGGTCGGCCGCGACTACATCCCCAGCCAGGAGCAGTCATGACCGACGCCGAGGGCACCGCAGCGGTGCAGCAGCAGATCGAAGCGTCCGGCCAGGCACAGGTGACGCAGGTCGCCGGCGACTACGAAGAGCACCACCACCAGTACGTCCGGGGCTGGCAGTACCTGCGCAGCGCCAGTCTCGACGACGGCGAACTGGACCTCGCGGAACACGCGTTCGTCGATCCCCCCGGCCAAGTGGCGCAGGCCGTCAGTATGCTCAGCCGCCCCTACGGCAAGATCCACGTCCTGGTGCTGTGCGGGGAGGCCGGCACGGGACGGCGCACCGCCGCGCTGCATGCGCTGCGCAAGGCGGGGGTGCCCAGGAAGCAGATCAACTGGCTGATCCTGGACTGGGACCAGCCGCGCACCGAGCAGATCCCCCACGCCGAGGGGCGCGCATTCGTCCTGGATCTGACGGACTACCGCGATCTGTCGGAGGACTTCTACACCGGACTTGCCGACTACCAGAAGCAGGCACAGGCCGCCGACGCCGTTCTGGTCATCCTGGCCGACCCAAACGGCTGGAACCCCAAGGCCCTCGCGACCGTGCCGACCGTGCACCTCGCGCGCCCCTCGGCCGCAAAGGTCGCCGAGGCCCATCTGCGCCACCTCGCTGCTGGCCGGGTGGACTGGCTGACGCACGATCCGCTCAACGATCTGCTCGCCCCCGAGGCGCCGGCATCCGACGGCGCCCGGCTGGCCCGGCTCATCGCCGAGGCCAAGGACGACGACCAGTCCGCAGTCGGCAAGCAGTTCACCGACTGGCAGAAGCATCTGGAAACTTGGTTCGAGCGGCACTCCGCGCCGGGAGACCTGCAGGAGCGCGCGCTCCTGATCGCGGCCGCCCTGCTGGATGGAGCTCCGGCCGCCGTCGTACTGGGGGCCGCGGACCAGCTGTTCACGCAAGTCGGTGGTGAGCTGCCGCGTGGCGGTGCGCTGTCCGGCCGTGACCTGGACAAGCGGCTGGACGCGATCGACGCCTCGTACAGGGATGACGAGGGCATCTCCCTGGAGGAGAAGCAACGTGGGCTGTCCGGGGCTGCGCTGAAGTATGTGTGGCGGCAGCGGCCGCAGCTGCGGCCCGTGCTGCTGGAGTGGGCCTCCCAGATCAGCGCACCCAACAAGATCGCCGTGCGTCATCTGCAGCGCATCGCCGACTGTCTGGTGCCGCTGGCGTTGCTGCCCGGCGGCTCGACCGTGCTGTCCGTGGCCAGGCGGTGGATCGAGACCGACCGTGTGGCGCACCGTCAGCTTGCCATCCACATCCTGGAGACCATGGCGCTCCATCCGGTCTCTGGCGTCGCTGTACGTAAGCAGCTGTACGACTGGGCCCAGCAGAAGACAACCAGCGAAGAGCTGATCGCCGCGGTCGCCGCGGTCTGCGCGGGCGAGCTGGGCCAGCGGTATCCCCGGGTCGCCCTGACCCGGCTGCGGCTGCTGGCCTCCCGCGATGACGACCAGGCCCGGGACACCGTCGCCGACGCGGTGCGTACCCTGGTGAGCACTCCCGAGCAACGCGTCCTGGTGCTGTCGGAGATCGTGGAATGGGCAGAATCCAGCGACAGCACCATTCGTAAGGCCGGAGCGGGCACGTTCCTGGCCCTGACCGACATCACCAGCGACATCCTCCTGCCGCTGTCTGCGAACCAGGAGAGCACCGGCGAGGCCGTCGACGCTCCTGATGTGCTGGCCGGTCAGCTGTTCGTCCGCGGCTGGCGCGCGGCCCTGCAGGAGCCCACGGCATCGCAGGCGGCGTACCGGCATCTGGCGGCCTGGCTGGACTCGCCCAAGCTCCAGGACGACCAGGTCCTGCCCCTGGCGGCGCAGGTGCTGCGCGGTTATCTGGGCCAGGAAGGCCCCTCCGGCCTGCTGGTGGGCTCGCGCGAAAGCTCCGAGCTGGGACGGGCCCGGCGCGCACAGCTGTTCGCCCAGCTGATCTCCGAGGTGGCCTCCCCTGCTAGCCCCAGCACCATGGCGCGGTCCGGCGGTGACTGCGCCGCCGTGACGGCGTGAGGCTGCTGCGCCGGCGCAGCACAGCAGATGCGGCAGGCGCGAGCACGGCTCATCCGCTCTTGCTGAGCGACGAGCGGATGGCCAGCCGCATCAGCAGTGTGCGCTTCACCGTCCGCATCACAGGGAGCTGGCAGTGGACGACGCACCCCGGTGACACGGGCCAGGGCGACCTGGCGATGCCGGCGCGTGCGCACCTGCGCCGGCAGGCCGCGGGAATCCTGTGCCAGCACTCCGTTCTGGATCTCGCAGCGGCCCACGACGCCATCAACTCATCCCTAGCACAATGTGGTTGCCCCATGCCCGGGCTGGAGGTCAGTGGCATGGCCGAGCTGAGCGTCGCGGCAGCGGACCGCGCCCTGGCCGAGGAACATGCCCGTCGGCAGCAGGCGGCAGACCTCGAACACGGCGAGGAGCTGCATCGCCTGGCCCAGCTGCAGCGGGTGCTCGCCGACCCGGACCTACGCCGCGTGTGGTGGATGGCCCAGTTCCCCAACCGCTTCAACGACCTCGGAGACCTTGCCCAGGCGCTGAAGGGGCTGCCTGCTCCGCAGGAAGCGCAGGACGACGACCTGCGCGGTGACATCCGACGTTTTACCGACGACCTCGTCACCACCCTGCACACCCCGCAGCAGCGGGAGGTCTTCGTCCAGGCTCTCGTCCAGACCCTCACGGCCCTCGGCCACCACGACCTGACCACCGCCGCCGCCCTCCGGCACCGCCCTCACGATCCCGGGAGCACACCGGAATGAAACTCCATACCGCACGCTGGTTCCTGGCCCCTGTGCGCCAGTTGCGCACCCGCCGGCTCATGGCCCGACACGGGCTGGCACTGGCGTATGACACCGCCTGGGCCCTGATCACCCTGCACAGCGCACCAGACGAAACCACCCTCGTGCGCGCCTGGGCCCGCGAGAACCCCGGCGCTGCCCCCGGCATCCACTACGACCACTGGCACACACTGAGCCAAGCCGAACAGCAACGCCGCCTCAGGTGGCTGCGCAGACACGGGCACTCCCCCATCCAGCTCCTCCAACTCGACGCCGGCCTCATCCACAGCACAGGCCTCCACGTCCTGGACTGGGGCCGCCCGCCGATCCCTGCCGACCAGCACCATGCGACGCCACCCCCCTGGTCACAAACCCGCGAACAGCCCTAACCTCGATCGTTCATGAGTCCTCGTCGGTTCGCTGACGGGGACTCTGTGCTTGGGTGGTGCGGATTTTCGTGGGCTGGGGCAGGTTGGTGGCCCGGCTGTCGCGTCGGGTGGGCGCCGGGGTTCCACGGCTCCGGGATGTTGCTTTGGTTCGTCGGGATGGTCGGAGTCGCTGGTCAGCCGGGGTTCGGCAGGGCTGCGAGTCGCTGGATCGCGAGGGTGATCACATCCGTCCAGGGCCATCGGGCGGTGAAGCGGAGCCAGCGGCGGCGGCCGGTGGTGACCAGCTGGGCGGCGGCAGAGAACAGGCGCAGGTGAAGCCGTTTGGGCTCCCAGCGGCGGGTTTGTGCAATCAGGGCGAGCATCGGCATCCAGGCGAGGAGGTCGAGTGCGATCTGGACGATCTCCAGCCAGATCCGGTTCTGGGCGGTGTCGTGCAGGGGCAGGTTGCGCAGTCCGGTGGCGCGGGCGTTTCGGATGCGGTCCTCGCAGCGGGCCCGGCGGCGGTGACGCAGCTCCAGGTCGGCGAGCTGGCCGCCTTTTGTGTTGGTCGCGAAACAGGTGAGTCGTAGTCCGTCGAGGTCGGTGAAGCGCAACTGGGCGCCGGGGTGCGGTCGTTCTTTGCGGACGATCAGCCGCATGCCCTTGGGCCACGTGCTCAGGTCGGGGATGTCGGTGATCTCTGCGACCCAGGCGCCGGGCCGCTCGGTGCCGTCGGCGTCGCAGGCCGGCGTCCATGCCTTCTTCGGAATCTTCAGGACGGCCTGGTGGATGGCGTCGGTGATGGTCATTCCGACGGAATACGACAGCCACCGGCCCCGGCGGGAGAGCCAGCCGAGGAAGGCGTGGGTGCCGCCTGCGGGGTCGGTCCGGATCAGTGTCTGCCGTCCCCGCCGCAGGTGTCTGGGCAGCTGGGCCAGGGCGAGTCGGGCGGTTTCGATGTGGTCGGTGGCGGTGTTGGAGCCGGCGTTGCCGGGCCGAAGCAGCGCGGCCACCGGTTCCCCGGACCCGGCCTCGCCGTGGTCGACGAACGCGACGAGCGGATGATGGCCGAAGGTCTTCTTCCAGGTCGCGGTGGCATCCTGCTTCTCGGAGTGCGCCAGGACGAGGACGCCGTCGATGTCCACGATCACGCTGCCACCGGCGGCCGAACCATCCGCACCGGCCAACTCCCAGACCCGCGACCGCACTTCGCCCCGCGCTGACCGGATCGCGGTGAGCGCCTTCGGGCCGGCTGCGGCGAGAGCGTCGACGAGACGGGAGACCGTCGGATCGGAGGCCACGGGGCCGAACACGTCGGGCTCGGCCCGCAGCATGCCGACGTCGGCCAGACAGTCCCCGCCGAGCGCGACGGCCAGGGCCACATCCAGCAGAATCTTCCCCGGATCGTGCACTGCCCGCGGCTTGCGCCACGGCGCCAGTGCCGCCGCTATCGCGGTGTCCAGCCCGGACTTGCGGACCGTCTCGACCAGCAGCACCGCCCCGGCCTGCGAGACCACCCCACGGCCGCCGCCCTCGACACGAACACGCGGATACGACCCGCTACGCTTCTTCACCTGGAGAGTGCTTCTTTCCTCGCAACTGACAGGACCCTCGACAAGTCCCATCGTTGCAGGTCAGCAGCACTCTCCACTTATTTGATCAAGACCCGGACAGGCCCACTCGCGAAAGCACGAGGTTAAGGCATCACAGGTCAGACGACTGCAGTCCGGAGTCCCCTTGGGGCGAGATTGGACATATGGCCAGGTCAGAGCGCCAGCCCCTCCATCCCCAACTCATGAGCACAGTTGGGATTCTGCAGGTCACTGCGATGGAAGTGTCCCAACTACATGGATAACTGACATCAGGCCAGTTCGACGGCCGATAAAAAAGTCGGTTGAACGTCTCCCGGCTCCCTGAACCGATGGATCATCTCCCCCCCTGCAGGGCTGCGCAAATCTTCCGCAAGTGCCGCCGACGTGATGAGAGTAATCAGCAGTCCACTGCGCCCGGGGGCTTCGATAATTGAAATAAGCGGGCCAAGTGAAGGCGGTAGTTGAGAAAGTCCCGTCGGCAAGAAATTGAAGAAGCGCGGGAATTGACCATCGAATGATATGCTATAGACGCCAGAATTTCTCCAGTCCGTAATCCTGAAGATCGGGTCCCCTGGCACACCTAGAACACGGCCGTAATCGCCAGGCCAGGATTTTCCCGTCTCGTTGATGAATGTGCGGCTCGTGCGTATATTGAGATGCAGCCTCGAAAAGTCGTCAAGGCCCTCTCTGATCTGATGCGCAAGGCCCACAGGTGTCTGCGACGAGGAACTGGATATAACCATGGGCCAGAGAGGATTGCCAATAAGTCCGGCAGGCATGCCAAGCCGGGTGCGCAGACTGACAATACTCGATATATTCACTCCGCCATCACACTGCAGCTGACGAACCGATGTCACCAGATGGGCGCACACCACATCGTTTGATGAAAGCTTTCCTTTGGCCGTTTCGCTGAACGTTCGGCGCATTCGATCTAGTTCTTCTGAGGCGAAGTGGATCTGCGTGACTCTCTTTTGTTCGTCCGGCAGCTCGCGCAGGTGGCTGTGTAGTTCGAGCTCACGCGGGGTCAGCAGCCGGTAGCCAGGCTTACTCGAATCTTCCAGCGGAAGGAATCTGTCGAAATGCGCTTCACGATCATCGACAATGAGTATCTGCGGCGGTGCATCGCCTTCAACGAATGCCGACCAGGCCTGCATGAACAATATGAAGCTGTGCAGGTCACCCGCAGTGTGATGCCAGCTGCACCCGAGAGCAAGTGCGCCATCCGCCAACCAGTAGATGCGTACCGTCAGGAGAGGGCGCAGCTCTACAGGCAGGCTCTCCAGGTCGACCGTGTCACCGAAGCTCGTGTTGGGGTTCGACATGTCTGACAGAGCTTCATTACGTGTCGCTTCGACGTCAAAGATTGACACAGGAACGCCGGCATCAGAGCAAACGATGTCTGCCCCGCCCGGTCGGAGCCGGAGTCGCCCCGCAAAGCTCGGAACAAGGGACAGAGCGCGACGAAGACCCTCCAAAAGTCGCTTCTCGTCTACTCCTTTCTCGAAGATGAATCCTACCGAGACGTAATTGCTGTGGATTATATCCAAAAGGCCGCATTTAATACTGTCGTATGTGCGGCCCGCTGTGACCGTCTCCGCTCTACGCTCGGTTATCCGCAGTTTCAAACCGTCTTCCCCCTATTGTCGTCACCGGAAAGGTAAACCCGTGTCGACACGTGTATGACCTCAGCGGTCTCAGTGGCCGGTGGCCAGTCGCTGCCCCTGGTCCGAGATAACCTCCGGCGGGTGAGCGGATCCGCCGCACCTGCTCAACAAGGACGTATTCGTCGAACCATGACAAACACGTCCTGGCCTTCAGAGCCAGTGCGTCTTTCCTCCCTCCCGATGTGAAGCGCCCCTCCGCACCGGTGTCATTTCTCGGTGACATTTTCCGACTCTGCGAATCAACACGTGCTGCTCGAATTCGGCAACAAACGGTGTCAGCTCTCGGTTACAAATCCAATGTGGACATTGCGTTCCGGGCCGAAATCCGGCCCCGGAGCCGCATGATTACAGGGCGGGTGGGCCCATGTCTCACCTCGCCGGACAGTCAGATGAGTCCCGCGCGCACCGCCCACGAGACGGCGTGTGCCCGGTTGCGCACGCTGAGCCGTTTCATGATGGCCTGGAGGACGTTTTTGATGGTCCGCTCGGAGTAGCGGAGCGCTGCGGCGATCTCCGCCGTCCTGGCGCCGTCGGAGATCATCTTCAGGATCTCGATGTCGCGGTGCGAGAGGCCGTGGAGCTGAGCACCGCATGAGTTCACGTTCTTGACGTGTTCGGCCAGCAGCCGGATCGCCGAGGTAGGCAGAACGCAGTCGCCCGGGTGGCAGACGGCCTCGACGATGCGCTCGTAGGTGCTGTCCGGGCGCAGCAGCAGGTTGGTGAGGCCCAGCTCGACTGCACGGACCAGCTCCCGCTCGCTGATGTCGTTCACCACCAGCACCACGCGTCGACTCCGGTTGCGGTTGACGGTCGCGGCGTTGCGGAGCAGCGCCAGGGTGCTCTCGGTGATGCGTGTGGTGAGGAGGAGGAGCACGTCGGCGGTCGGCAGGGCATCGATCGGACTCAGGCGCAACCCGTCGACGCGGCTGAGATAGGCGTCCGTGCCTTCTTTGACGATGGGATCGTCAGCGATGACGACGACGGTGGGCTGAGGCATTGCTCCTCCAAATCGGGCTTAGGTGCTTGCCGGCGCCTGGCGATGGTTCGTCCCTCAGGGCTCGGTACGCGGCCGGTCCGGTGTGGTGACCGGGTCCGCGCGGCGCCCCGGGGCATCATGCGTGCTTCCGCGCGGGGCGGTCGGGTGGTGCGTGCTTCGGTGTTCCGCGCTGTGGCGCGTCACAGTGCGGCTTGGCGGCGTATGCCGGGGTGTCCCCGGCTACGCGGTGGCGAAGGTGGGGCCCTTGTCTTCGGCCAGCGCGTGGTGCGCGGGGGACGGTTTCGGCGCGTGGTCCGCCGTGCCCATCGCCGTGAGTCCAAAGGCCAGCACCGCAGTGAGGATTCCGACCAGTCCGGCTCGCTTGCGTCCCATGGTGGTTGCCTTTCGCGTGGTGGTCGCTGTTGACACCGTTGATGCTGGGCGTGGCCTTTCCCGATGGGTTCCCGCCGCGTTACCGGGGACGAGTACCGGGGCGGGAACGGCATGGAGCCCGGGCGCCGGGGACTGCCGGGCGCCGGGCTCCACGCGAGGTCGTCAACGTTCAGACAGACTCCTCAAGTTCGGGCCAGACCGGGTCGAGGGCGGTGCCTGACACCGGCAGGCGTGACTGACTGAGCTCGGCTTCCGACACGGGCAGACCCATGGCCTGCCGGAACCCGGCCACCTGGATCGCCCGCGGTGGACACCCTTCGAGGTACACTCCCGCCTCGCGGTGCTCGTACGTCGCGTTGCCGACGAGGACCACCGCGCCGCGCAGTTCGGGCAGTTCGGTCCGGGGCCCGGACACGACGGTCAGTTCCCCCTCGTACGCGAGCAGTTCGCCGCGCAGTTGCCGCAACGCCGCGGCGATCCAGCGGCGGCAGTCCGGGCAGGCCGTTTCGGCATGGATGTGGATGCCCGCCCTGGGCGGGGTCAGATCCACCGGTCCGCGTTCGATTTGGAAGGACACGTCGCGAAGCTCCTCCCCGCGGACCCCGATGGACTGGAGGTCGGCCGGGCCCAACCCACGCCTCCAGGCGTCCTGGAGGTAGGCGAGTTCCGACGGGTCGATCCCGGCCATGGCTGCCGTCACCGCGTCCAGGGCCACGGCGTTGCGGGAGGCGGCCACCACGCCCACCGTCCTGCTCCGGCCGGCCATCGGGTAGTTGCCCTCGATGACCGTCGTCGCGTCGCACACCACGAGGTGCTGCGGGCGCAGCAGGTTGAGGTCGACGATGCTCTCCTCGACCCCCGCCATGTGGACAATGCGGGTGGTGAGCCCCGGCAGCAGGCCGACAAGGTTCTTCATGGCGTTGGTGAACACGACACTGGAGTGGGTACGCAACTGCGGGGCTCCAACGAAAAAGTCGCAGTCGGTGACGAGGTCGGGCACCGCGATCGGCACCCGCAGCGAGGTGGCCCCCGGGATCTGCACGATGCGCAGCGGCCGATCGTCGAAGCTGACCACTTCGGCGTACCGGTGGACGGGGCTGTCCCGCAGAATCTCCTGGAGCACCCGGGTGCGCTCCGCGACGAACACCTGTGCTCCGCGGGCCGAGGCGCGTCTGGCCAGCGCGAGCAGCACCTCGGGGCTGGTGCGGAAACCCGGCTTGCGCTGGAACATGTTGGGCTTGATCACGACCCGGTCGCCGCGTCCCAGCGCGTCCAGCGGGTCGCCGACGAGCCCCAGAGCGTCCTCGACCGCGCGGTCCACGGCCTCCGCCGTCGGCGCGCGGGTGCGAGTGAGCGAGACCGTGGCGGTATCGCCGGTGGCAGGACGTCTGGACGGTCCGGTGGCGTCGGTCCGGCCTGGGTTCACAGCGGCCAGTCCTCGAAGACCACGGCGCGCACCGGCGCCGCCTCGACCCCCGCGATCTTGATGGGCAGCGCCATGAGCTGGGCCACCGGTCCGGTGATCCGGTCGAGGTTCTGGATGTTCTCCAGGATCGGTATCCCGGCGCCGAGCAGCCGCCGATGGACCTGGCCGCTGCGGTCGTCAGGGCGCTCGGTGATGCAGTCCATGCCGACGAGCACCGCCTGGTGCTCCACGGCCCAGTCAGCGGCGGAGACCGTGAGGTACGGCGGGTTGTCCCAGTAGTCCGCGCGGCCGAGGTAGCGGTTGGGGTGGTCGGTCCTGATCAGCAGCCGGTCCCCGGGCTGCCACACGGCCTCCAGCGCCTTGTCGAGATCCTCGCCGGTGACCGGGTCCAGGTCCCCCTTGTGCGAGAGATCCGCGATGCAGACCCGGCCGACGAAGATCTCCAGGGGGACCTCGTCGATTTTCTCGCGGTCCTCGTAGAAATGGAATCCGGATTCGACGTGGGAGCCGTTGTGCGGGAAGAGGTTCAGGTCGGAAAAAGTGCGGCCGCCGTTAGCGGGGTCGGTGGCCGGCGTCATGGCCCGGCGCGTACCGAACTCCGGATACCAGGGGGCGTCATAGGACGGCATCCCCGGGTACCAACCCTGACTGATGTCAATCATCTTCATCTTCCTGCCTCCGTATGCGTCGGAATTCCAGGCCGCCCTCCTGCCGGGGCGCATCAATAGCATGGGCCAGAAACCTCGTTCTGCCTCTCGTCTCCTTGTGGACATGGCCGTATGGGGAAAGCGGGGGTGCATCGGCGGCAAAAGGTGCACACCGGTGGAACGCGGCGCCGCGTGAGGAGCGCCGTACGAGACGTCGTACCTGGTGGGAGCAGGTTTCCGGGTCGACAGGCCGGTGGGCCGGACGGCTCGGGGGCGGGGCTAGGAATAGGCCGCGCCGACGTGGCAGCATCCTTCTCATCACCGAACGGGCACGCCGGGCCCGCGGCCCCGGAATCGCCGGCCACCGTACCGGCACCCCGCAAAAAGGGTGCGACACACGTCCTTTCCGGAAAATTCCGGGCCGCCGCCGCCACGCGCGGGCCGGCCCTCTCGAGCCCGAATTCACCACGGCGCCCCGCGACTTGCGGGAATCGCCTCCGTCCGCGAAACCTCCCGCAAAGAGAGGTGCGCGGCGCACACACCTAGGGAAGGCACCAATGATCGCTGTCATGAGCGCAGACGCGACGCCGGACCAGATCGCAGACGTGCTGGCCCTGCTGAGGGAGATCGGCCTCGATCCGGTGATCGGCGAATTCGCGGGCGCCACTCTGGTGATCACCGAGGCGGCCGCGGCGCCCGAGGTGGCGTTCGCCGTCGAGACCGCCGCCGGCGTGGACCGTTTGGTCATGGTCTCGGGGGCCCAGCAGTTGACCGGGCGGGACTTCTGCCCCGCCGACTCCCGGGTCGAGGTGGGCGGCCCGGACGGGGCCGTCTTCGGCGGCGACGGGTTCGTGGTGATCGCCGGACCCTGCGCGGTGGAGAGTCAGTCCCAGATGAACGGCGTCGTCGACTCGGTCGTGGCCGCCGGCGCTGCGATGCTGCGCGGCGGCGCCTTCAAGCCCCGCACCTCGCCCTACAGCTTCCAGGGCCTCGGGGTCGCGGGCCTGGCCCTGCTGGCCGAGCAGCGCAGCCGCACCGGGCTGCCCGTCGTCACCGAGGTGGTCACCCCGCAGGACGTCGAACGGGTCGCCGAGGAGAGCGACATGCTCCAGATCGGCACGCGCAACATGCAGAACTTCGCCTTGCTCCGTGAGGCCGGGACGTCCGGCCGACCGGTGCTGCTCAAGCGGGGCATGGCGGCCACCATCGAGGAGTGGCTGCTCGCCGCCGAGTACCTGATGCACATGGGCAACGGCGACGTGGTGCTCTGCGAGCGGGGCATCCGCTCCTTCGACCGCAGCACCCGCTTCACCCTCGATCTGAGCGCAGTCGCCGAGGCCAAGCGGCTCACACATCTGCCCGTGATCGTCGACCCCAGTCACAGCACCGGCCGGCCCCACCTCGTCGGGCCCATGTCCCTGGCCGCCGCCGCGTGCGGGGCCGACGGGCTGCTGATCGACGTGCACACCGACGCGCAGGCCGCTCTCTGCGACGGTGCCCAGGCGCTCAGCGGCGCGCAGTTCACCGAACTCATGGACCGGCTCCGGCCGGTCGCGGAGGCCGTCGGCCGCACCCTGTGGCAGCCGCGCGCCCACGGCCTGACACGTGTCTGACCCCCGGAGGCGAACGATGTCCGTCGATACCCACCTGCCCCCCCGTCCGCTGCCCGGCCGGCACCTGTCCCGCCCAGGGACAGCCTGCGGTCCGGCCGCCGCGCCCGCGCTCCCCGGGGACACCGCTCCGGGCCCGCTCGGCCGCTCCTTCCACGAAGACCTCCTCGACGTGTGCCGACGGGCCGCCGCCGCCGCCCGCCGGGAGGCGCGCCCCGTGCTCGCCAGTTGTGCCACCCGGTCACCGCAACCGCGCCCCATCGACCTGTGGAGCCACGGCCGTACGCAGACGGAACGCTCCCTGCTCTGGCAGTCGGCATGGGACGGCGGCTTCCTCGTCGCCTTCGGTACCGCCCACGACGTGACCGCCCACGGTGACAGCCGTGTTGCGGTCACCCGGGAGTCCTGGCAGCGGCTGAGTTCGGGCGCGGTGCTCGGCGGACGTCCCGGCGAAGGACCCACCGGGATCGGCCCCGTGCTGGTGGGCGGCTTCTCCTTCGCCCCCGCCAGGACACCGAAGGGCTCCGCCTGGCCCGACGGGCTGATGTGGGTGCCGGCACTCCAGATACGCGGCGCCACCGCCGCCGGCACGGCGGAGGTCCGCCTGAACGCCGTCATCCACCCCGGGGACAACCCCCGCCACGTTGCCCGGTCCCTGATCCGCCTGGCGGCACGGTGTCTTGCCGCGGCGCCGCCCGCCACCTCTGCGTCCGGCGAACCAAGCGGCGCAGCCGCGGCCCTGACCGAAATTCCATCGGCCGAGGACTGGAAGCACCTGGTCCGGCGCGCTGTCGGCCGCATTGGCGCCGGCGGCTTCGAGAAGGTCGTGCTCGCCCGTGAGGTGCGGGTGACCGCCGGTGCGCCGTTCGACCTCCCGGCGGCGCTTCGGCGGCTGGAGCGGACGCACCCGCACGCCACGGTGTTCGCCGTGGGCCGCGGCACCCAGACCTTCCTCGGAGCGACCCCGGAGTATCTCGTACGGCTCACCGGCCGTGCCGTACACACCCTCGGACTCGCCGGCACCGCGCCCCGGGGAGCCACCCCCGAGCAGGACGCGGCCCTGGCGCGGGAACTCACCGACAGCGCCAAGACCAGGCACGAGCACGACGTGGTGGTACGCGCCCTGCGGGACGCCCTGCGCGCCACCTGCACGCACCTGGACGAGGAGGCACCCCGGGTGGTCAAACTCCCCCACGTGCAGCACCTGTCGACAGCCGTCGAGGGGCGACTCGCCGACACCTCCGCCGGAATCCTGGACCTCGTCGAGCGCCTCCACCCCACCCCGGCGCTCGGCGGCCACCCCCGGGCCCAGTCCCTCGACTGGCTGGCCGACAACGAAGGGATCGACCGCGGCTGGTACGCCGCCCCGGTCGGCTGGGCCGACACTGCGGGCCAGGGCGAGTTCGCGGTCGCGATCCGCAGCGGCCTGGTCGACTCCAACACCGCCTCGCTCTACGCCGGCTGCGGCATCGTCACCGGCTCGGACCCCGAGGACGAGTACGTCGAGACCTGCGCGAAGCTGCGCCCTATGCTCCACGCCCTCGGAATTGGGTGACCTGTGATGCCCACGCCCCTGCCTTCGACCCTTCCGACCGCCGATCCGGCGGCTCTCACCGCCTTGGCTGCGGCGCCCCGCCCCGCCCTTGCTGCCGAGGACGCCGAACTCGCCTCGCGCCTGGATGACCTGCACGCGCGCCTGGCCGGCCTCGACTCGCTGCTGGTGGCCTTCTCCGGAGGCGCCGACTCGACGCTGGTCGTGGCCGCGGCCGCGCGCGCCCTCGGCCCCGGCCGCGTCCTCGCCGCGACCGGCGACTCCGCCAGCCTGTCGGAGCGCGAGCGCGGCGCGGTCCGCGCGATCGCCCAGGACCTCGGGGTCCGCCACGCCTTCGTGACCACCCATGAACTGGAACGCACCGGATACCGGCGCAACGCACGGTCCCGGTGCTGGTTCTGCAAGACCGAACTCCTCGACCGGCTGCGGACGTTCGCAACGGGAGAGGGGATCGGCCAGATCGCCACGGGCACCAACGCCGACGATCTCCTCGACCCGTTCCGCCCCGGCATCAAGGCCGCGGCCGCACAGGGCGCCCTGACCCCGCTGGCCGACGCGGGCCTGACGAAGGCCCAGGTGCGGGCCGCGAGCAGCCGGTGGGGACTGGCCACTTGGAGCAAACCGGCTTCCCCGTGCCTGTCCAGCCGCATCGCGTACGGGCTGACCATCACCCGGGAACGGCTGTCCCGCGTCGAGCAGGCCGAGGAGGCGCTGCGGAACGCGCTGCGGAACGCCGGGATCACCTCCGGTGATCTGCGCGTCCGCGATCTCGGGGACCGTGCCCTGATCCAGGTCGACCGGCCCGCGGTCCCGGCGGTGCTGGGCTGCGACCCGGCCCTGGACGCCGTGCGCGCGGCCGGGTTCGGGCAGGTCGAGGTCGATCCCCTCGGATTCCGCTCGGGATCCCTCAACACCATGGCCGTCGGACGACCCCGGGAGGACGGGAATGGACGTTGACGAGGTGCGCACACTCCTGGAACGCGTCGCGTCGGGAGCGGGCACGGTCGAGGACGCGTTGCGCGCCCTGCGGGACGGACCGCTGTCGGGCGCGGGGCGCGGCGGCGTCAGGGACCTCGGCTTCGCACGGCTGGACACCCACCGGGCCTTGCGGACCGGCGACCCCGAAGTCGTCTACGCCGCGGGGAAGACCCCGCAGCAGACCGTCGCCCTGCTGCTGGCGCTGCGCGAGCAGCCGGGCTCGCGGCCGGCGCTGGCCACGCGGCTGTCCGACGAGACGCTGGCAGCCGTCGAAGCGGCCCTGCCGGACGCCCGGGTGGACGCGGTCGCCCGCTGCGCCGCGCTCGGCGAACGCCCCACGCACCGCGGCACGGTCACCGTGCTCTCCGCCGGCACCTCCGACGAGCCGGTGGCAGCCGAGGCGGCCTTCGTCGCGGCGGAGTACGGCTGCGCGGTGCGCCGCATCCGCGACGTGGGCGTGGCCGGCCTGCACCGGCTCCTGGCGGTCCTCGGCGAACTGCACGACACCGACTGCCTCATCGTGGTGGCCGGCATGGAAGGCGCGCTGCCCAGCGTGGTCGGCGGCCTGGTCGGGGTCCCCCTCATCGCGGTTCCGACGAGCGTCGGCTACGGCAGTTCACTCGGCGGTCTGACCGCCATGATGGGGATGCTGAACTCCTGCGCGCCCGGCATCACCGTCTGCAACATCGACAACGGATTCGGGGCGGCCGTCGCCGCTGCCCGGATCGCCCGCCGCGCCGCGGGGGCGCCGCACCAGGAGGTGACCTAGATGGCCGCCTCAGCGTGGTTCGACTGCTCGTCAGGGGCCAGCGGAGACATGCTCATGGGCGCGCTGCTCGACGCCGGGGCCTCGGTGGAGACCCTGCAGCGGGCGGTCGACGCGGTCGTGCCCGGAGCGATCCGCCTCCGCACCGAGCGCGTGGTACGCGGCGGGCTCGCCGCGACCAAGGCGCACGTTGACACCGAGCCGAGCCCCCCGCACCGCACCTGGCACGCCGTACGCGCCCTGCTCGCCAGGGCGTCCCTCCCCGCGCCCGTCCGCGACACCGCGCTGTCGGTGTTCTCGCGGCTGGCCCGCGCCGAGGCGGCCGTCCACGGCGTCCCCGTCGACGACGTGCACTTCCATGAGGTGGGCGCGCTCGACGCGATAGCCGACGTGACGGCCGTCTGCGCCGCGCACCACGAACTAGGGATCACCGAGGCGACCTCGACCCCCCTGGTCCTGGGCCACGGCCGGGTCGACAGCGCGCACGGATCAATCCCCGTGCCCGTCCCCGCCGTGCTGCGCCTCGCCGCCGACCACGGGGCCCCGGTCCGCTCCGGTGACCAGCCCTTCGAGATGTGCACGCCGACGGGGGCTGCCCTGCTGCTGACCCTGTGCGGCTCGTGGGGCGGTTTGCCGCTGCTGCGGGTACGGGCCACCGGAACCGGCGCCGGCACCCGCGACCTGCCGCGGACGCCCAACGTCGTCCGGGTCGTTTTGGGCCGTTCCGTCACAGCAGCAGGCGGCGAGGTCGAGGACGGCGAGGACGGCGGGGGCGGTGAGCCCCGGCTCACGGAGGCGGTGGTCGTCGACGCCAACATCGACGACCTCGACCCCCGCGTCTGGCCGTACGTCCTGTCCCGGCTGCTGGAGTCGGGCGCCGCCGATGCCTGGCTCACCCCGATCGTGATGAAGAAGGGGCGCCCCGCCCACACCTTGTCGGTCCTGTGCCCGCCGTCCCGGCTGGCCGCGCTCCGCGATGTCGTGCTGACCGAGACCTCGACCCTGGGCCTGCGCGAGTACCCGGTCGGGAAGCACGAGTTGGCGCGGCACTTCGCCACCGTGTCGCTGGACGGGCACCCGGTCCGGATCAAGTTCGCCAGCCACCGCCACCGCCTTGTCAACCGACAACCTGAGTACGAGGACGTCGCCGCCGCCGCGTCCGCGCTCGGCATCCCCCTCAAGACCGCCCTCGCCCGGGCGTCGGCAAAGGCTCAGGAACTCGCGCCGAGCGCCTCGTCGTGGAGCACCGCGACCCCGCTCCCGCCCGACGGCGAGGGCGGCGGAGGGGGGAGCTGACCCCGCGGGCAGAACGCCCGGCCCCGGCGGCAGCCCGCCGAGGCCGAACCTGTGCCCCCCGCCCGACCGCTGCCCCGACGGCGGCAAACCCCGCGCCGGCTCCCGCTGTCGCCTCGCACCCCCGCGACCCCTTGGGCGTCGCGGGGGTGCGAGGCTGAGCGCCGTCGTGGGGCCGGTTACCGACGGAGCGCGGTGGCACGGGCGGCCAGGGCTTCCGTCGCGTGCTGTCGCGAGGACGGCCAGGGCCGCGGGCCCGGACCGGGCGGGCCCAAGGGGGCGTGGCCGCGTGGGCTGGGACCGGGCGGGGCGGCCGCGTAGCCCGGGGACGGGCCGGGGCAAGGCAACGAGCCGCCCTGCGACAGCCCATGCGTCGAAGACGCGGTGCCGGAGCCCCACCCGAGCCGGAGCCGGCGACCGCGCCGGCCGGTCGTCGGCTCCGGCCCACCCGCTCCCCAGGCCGGCTGCCGCGACCCGCGGACGGCTATCGGCTGTCGGCTGTCGGCTGTCGGCTGTCGGCTGTCGGCTGTCGGCTGTCGGCTGAGGGTCTTGGCCCGTGGCGAACGCCGGCTTGTCGGATCTGCTACCTGAGCACACCCCGACGAGGACCATGCCAAAGGGGGTGGGGTCCCGGCCGGCCGGGACCCCACCCCCTCCGCGATCAGGCCGCCGGCATCACACCCGGCCGCCCGCTGCCGCAAGTTCGGCCTCCGCGCGCTCGCGGGCGCGGCCACCGGACCGCAGCCCATCGGCCACCGCAGCCGCGACGACGCCGATGTGCGCGGGTTGCAGCATGTCCTCGTGCCGGCACTCGACGCGGTGTTCGGTGATCCGCCCGTCCACGTAACGCGACCATGTGCCGGTGGCCGTGACCGACAGCGGGGTGCTCGCCGCCGCGGTGAACGCGAGGACGTCCCCTCGGAACACCCCGGGCACGTGGGTGCGCCGCGCATCGCGCGCGATCCGGTAGTCGTGGAGCATGGCGTTCAGGGTCTGCTCCGAGACGTCCCGCAGCGGATGGTCACCGGCGCGCAGCCGGCCCAGGATCCACCCGGGCGACAGGTCGCCGGTGCCGGCCGACGACGGCGGGACCCCGAGGGAGCGGGCGAGGTCGGCGAGCAGGGCGGTGTCGTCCGCCTCGCCGTCTGCGCTGTGCGGGTACGCATCCAGGAGGGCGAGCGACTCGACCCGCTCGCCCTCCCGCTGGAGCCGGACGGCGACGGCGTGGGCATTGACGCCGCCGAAGGACCAGCCGAGCAGCCGGTAAGGGCCGTGCGGCTGGATCCGGCGGATCCAGCGCGCGTAGTCCGTCGCGATCTCCTCGACCGTCTCCGGGGCCGGCTCGTTCCCGGCCACACCCCTGGCCTGGAGGCCGTAGAGGCGCTGCTCGGGCGGGAGGTGGCGCAGAAGCCGGGCGTAGGCCCAGCTGAGTCCGCCGGCCGGCGGGAGGCAGAACAGCGGCTCACCCACCCCCCGGTCCCTGATCGGCAGCACGGCCTCCAGCGCGGACGAAGCGGAAGACGAGGCGGGCGCGGCGCCCATGCGGGCTGTGAGCATGGCGACGGTGGGTGCTTCGAAGATGGCGCGGACGTCCGTCTCGGTGCCGAAGGCGGTGCGGATACGGCCGATGAGGCGGGTCGCGAGCAGCGAGTGCCCGCCGAGTTCGAAGAAGTGGTCGTCGACGCCGACGCCGGCCACGCCCAGGACCTCGGCGAACAAGCCGCACATGGCCTCCTCCTCGGCCGTGCGCGGGGCCCGCGAGGCTGCCCGCGCCGACACGTCCGGCGCGGGCAGCGCCCGCCGGTCCAGCTTGCCGTTCGCCGTCGTGGGCATGGCCGCCATCGGCACGACGACCGAGGGGACCATGTACTCGGGCAGCGTCCGCGCGGCGAAGGCCCGCAATCCCGCCGGGTCGAGGACCGCGCCGGGCTCCGGGAGCACGTAGGCGACCAGGCGCCGGTCGCCGGGCCGATCCTCGCGGACGATCACGACGGCCTGCGCGACGCCGTCGTGGCGGGCGAGCGCGGACTCGATCTCGCCCAGCTCGATCCGGAAGCCCCGGAGCTTGACCTGGTCGTCGGTGCGGCCGACGAAGTGCAGCTCCCCGTCCGCGCTCCACCGGGCCAGGTCCCCCGTGCGGTACATCCGTTCGCCCGGGGCCCCGTAGGGGCAGGCGACGAACCGCTCCGCCGTCGTCTGCGGGCGGTCGAGGTAGCCGCGGGCGAGACCGGTGCCCGCGAGGTACAGCTCACCGGTCACTCCGGCGGGCACCGGCTGCAACAGCGCGTCGAGCACGTAGGCCCGCGTGTTGGCCAGCGGCCTGCCGATGGGAAGGGCAGCGGACGGGTGCGCGGCGTCCTCGGGGCGGATCAGGTGATGCGTGGCGAGGACGGTCGCCTCGGTGGGACCGTAGAAGACCAGCATCCGGCGACCCGGCGCCCAGGGCCCGACCAGGGAGGGCGGGCACGCCTCGCCGCCGACAGTCAGGGTCTCGACACCGTCGAGGCACAGGTCGGCCCCCGCCGCGAGCAGCGTCGGCTGCAGGAAAGCGTGGGTGACCGCCTCCCCGCGGGCGGTCTCGGCCAGCCCGTGCGGCCCGAACACGGTGCGCCGGCTCACCACGAGTGCCGCACCGGACAGCAGGGCGCGGCAGATCTCCGCGGTCGCCGCGTCGAAGCTGAGCGAGGCGAAGTGCAGGACGCGGCTGCGCGGCCCGATACCCAGCAGTTCCCGCTGGGTGGTCGCGAAGCCGGCGATGCCGCGGTGGGTGACCTGGACGCCCTTGGGGCGCCCGGTGGACCCGGAGGTGTAGATGACGTAGGCGGGATGGGCCGGCAGGAGGGGGCAGCGGCGTTCGGCGTCCGTCACCTCCTGCGGCGAGGCGGCGTCGAGGGCTTCGATCGTCGCTGGATCGTCGAGCAGGAGGTGCGGCAGCGCGGTGACGCAGGGCAGCCGGTCTCCCGTCGCGGTGGTGGTCACCGCCAGCAGCGGCCGGGCGTCGGCGAGCATGAACGCGATGCGCTCAGCCGGGTAGTCGGTGTCCAGCGGCAGGTAGGCGGCGCCGGACTTGGCCACGGCCAGCAGGGCCACGATGGACTCGACGGAGCGCGGCAGCGCCAGGGCGACGATCTGCTCGGGTCCGGCCCCGCGGGTCGCCAGCAGCCGGGCGAGCCGGTTGGCCCGCGCGTCCAGCTGCCCGTAGGTGAGCCGGGAGCCCTCGCAGACGACCGCGACGGCGTCCGGGTCCGCCCGCACCTGATCCTGGAACAGGTCGGGCAGGGTGCGCACCGGCACGTCGGCGCGCGTGTCGTTCCAGCCCACCAGGAGGGTGTCGCGCTCCTGCGCGGACAGGATGTCGAGGGAGCCGATCCGGGCGTCGGGATCCGCGGCGGCCGCCTCCAGCACCCGCACCAGCCGGGCCGCCATCGCCTCGGCCGTACCGGTGTCGAACAAGTCGGTGGCGTACTGCAGGACCCCCCACACCCCGCCCGCGCCGCCGTCGGGGGCGGTGTGCTCGGTCAGGCTGAGCGACAGGTCGAACCGGGCCGCCGCGCGGGTGCCCGGCCGCTCCTGCACCGCCAGCCCGGGCAGCCGCAACTCGGCAGCGGCCGTGTTGTCCAGGGCGCACATCACCTGGAAGAGCGGGTGCCTCGACGCGGAGCGGCCGGGGTTGAGCAGCTCCACCAGCCGCTCGAACGGCACGTCCTGATGGTCGTAGGCGGCCAGGTCCGTCTCCCGGACGCGGCCGAGCAGGTCGCAGAACCGGGGGTCCCCGGACAGGTCGGTGCGCAGCACGAGCATATTGACGAACATCCCGACGATGTCGTGGAGGGAGTCGTCCCGCCGGCCGGCCACAGGGGTGCCGATAGGGATGTCGGTGCCCGCGCCCAGCCGGGAAAGCAGGACACCGAACGCCGCCTGCACCACCATGAAAAGACTCACCCGGTGCGAGCGGGCGAGCCGGACCAGCCGGTCGTGCAGCTCCGGGCCGATCTCCACCGGGGCGCTCGCCCCGGCGTAGGACGGCAGCGCCGGTCGCGGCCGGTCGGTGGGCAGCGGAAGGTCGTCCGGGAGCCCTGCCAAGTGCCGGCGCCAGTAGTCGACCGGACCGCCGCCCGGGCTTCCCGCGTCGTCCAGCGTGTCGAGGAACTCCTGCTGCCACAGCGCGTAGTCGGCGTACTGCAGTGGCAATTCGGTCCATCGGGGCTGCTCGCCCGTGCGGCGGGCGGTGTAGGCGTCCGCGAGGTCGCGCAGCAGCGGCAGCATGGACCAGCCGTCGCCGGCGATGTGGTGCAGGACCAGGACCAGGACGTGGTCGGTGGCAGAGAGAGCCAGCAGTTCGCAGTGCAGCGGGGGTTCGGTGGCGATGTCGAAGCTGCGGGCGGAGGCCTGTGCGACGGCGGCGTCCACCGCGTCGGCGGCCACGTCGCGTACCGGCAGTCCGGGGCGGGCCTGCTCGGGTGGCAGCACGAGCTGGTGGGGTTCGCCCGCCGCCTCGAGGAAGACCGTGCGCAGGCTCTCGTGCCGGCCGACCACGTCGGCCAGCGCCTCCCGCAGCGCCGCGGTGTCCAGGTCGCCCGTCAGCCGGTACGCGACCGGCATGTTGTACGTGGGGCTGGGCCCCTCCAGCTGGGCCATGAACCACAGGCGCCGCTGCGCCGATGACAGCGGCACGATCGGCGGCCTGGGCCCGCGCGCCGGGCGCGAACGCGCCGGGCCGCCCGCGGCCGCGGCCGCCACGCGGGCCAGGAGCATGGCCGGAGTGGGCGCCTCGAAGAACGTACGGACCTCGACGTCGACGCCGAGCGTGGCGCGGATACGGCTGATGAGCCGGACGGCCAGCAGGGAATGGCCGCCGAGTTCGAAGAAGTGGTCGTCGACGCCGACGCCGGCCACGCCCAGGACCTCGGCGAACAAGCCGCACATGACCTCCTCCTCGGCCGTGCGCGGGGCCCGCGAGGCTGCCCGCGCCGACACGTCCGGCGCGGGCAGCGCCCGCCGGTCCAGCTTGCCGTTCACGGTCAGCGGGAACGCGTCGACCACCACGAACGCCGCGGGAACCATGTAGTCCGGCAGCAGCGCGGCGCAGTGGGCCCGCACCTCGGCCGCCATCCGGCCGCGGTCGGCTGGCGACTGAGCGTCGGTGGCGGTGGCGGTGGCGGTGAGGTAGGCGACCAGACGCTTGTCGCCGGGCCGGTCCTCGCGGACCAGGACGGCGCCCGCGGCCACCGCGGGGTGCCCGGCGATCACCGACTCAACCTCGCCGAGCTCGATCCGGAAGCCGCGGATCTTGACCTGGTCGTCGCCGCGCCCCAGGTACTCCAGCTCCCCGCGGGCGTTCCAACGCGCCAGGTCGCCGCTGCGGTACATCCGCCGCCCGGGCGGGCCGTAGGGATCGGCGACGAACCGGCCCGCGGTCAGATCCGGGCGTCCCAGATACCCGCGCGCCAGACCGGCTCCGGACACGTACATCTCCCCGGGCACGCCGGGAGGACAGGGCAGCAGGGCGTCGTCCAGCACGTGGACCTTCAGGTCCGGGATGCTACGGCCGATCGCGCCGGGCACCGGGCCGCTGCCCGCAGGCAGGGCGCTCAGCGCCTTGTAGCTGACGTGCACGGTGGTTTCGGTGATGCCGTACATGTTCACCAGCTGCGGCGTCCGGTCGCCGTGGCGCTCGTGCCAGTCCGCAAGGCGGGTGAGGTCCAGAGCTTCCCCGCCGAACACCACGCTGCGCAGGGCCAGCGCGGCGCTCGACCGTGGATCCTGCGCGTCGGCCTGGGCCAGCTGGTAGAACGCCGACGGCGTCTGGTTCAGCACCGTCACCTGCTCACGGGCCAGCAGCGCGAGAAACTCGGCCGGTGCGCGCGCGACGTCCACCGGTACCACGACCAGGCGCCCGCCGTGGAGCAGAGCACCCCACATCTCCCACACCGAGAAGTCGAAGGCGAACGAGTGGAACCACGTCCACACGTCGTCCGGGCCGGGACCGAACCAGCCGTCCGTCGCCGTGAACAGCCGGAGCACACTCGCGTGCGGCACCAGCACACCCTTGGGGCGGCCGGTCGATCCCGAGGTGTAGATCGCGTAGGCCGGGTGCGACGGCAACAGGGCCGACGTCCGCTCCTGGTCGGTCAGATCGCCGTCCGGCAGCAGCGCCAGGCGGGCGGCGGTCCGCACGTCGTCGAGCAGCAGCGTCGGCCGTCCCCGGCCGGTCGCTGCCGTATCGCCCGACGCCACCACCACCGCCGGGTCCGCGTCCCGCAGCATGTACGCCACCCGGTCGGCCGGATAGTCCGGGTCCAGGGGCACGTACGCCGCACCGCTCTTGAGCACGGCCAGCAGCGCCACCGCCAGCTCCGCGGACCGGGGCAGCGAGACGGCGACCCGGGTCTCGGGGCCGGCGCCGCAGGCAACAAGCATCCGGGCCAGGCGGTTGGCGCGGGAGTTCAGCTCACCGTAGGTGATCCGCGTACCGTCGGCGTCCACGACCGCCGGTGCGTGCGGGCTTCCGGCGGCCTGCGCCTCGAACCGCTCGGGCAGCGTGCGGCCCGGCATCACCGCGCTGTCCGTGTCGCTGCACGGCGCCAGGACATCCCGCCACTCCTCGTCCGACAGCAGGTCGATGGAGCTGACCCGTAGGCCCGGGTCGGCCGCCACCGACGCCAGCAGCCGCACCAGCCGCGTCACCAGGGACTCGGCCGTGCCCGGATCGAACAGGTCGGTGGCGTAGAACAGGACGCCGTCGATCCCGGCCGGACGGCCCTGGCCATCCGCCCGCTCGCCGAAGTCGAAGGTCAGGTCGGTCTTTGCCACGGGCTGCCCGACCAGGTAGGGCCGGGCCTGAACCCCCGGCAGGTCCGGGGCCGCCACCTGGTTGTTCTGCAGGGCCACCAGCACCTGCGTCAGCGGGTGCCGGGCCATCGAACGGGCCGGGGACAGCTCCTCGACCAGCCGCTGGAAGGGCACGTCCTGGTGGTCCAGGGCGCCCAGGCTGCGCTCCCGCACACGGGCGAGGAGCTCACCGAAGGTGGGGGAACCCGACAGGTCGGTGCGAATGACCAGGGTGTTGACGAAGAAGCCGACCAGGTCGTCGAGCGCCTCGTCGGTGCGTCCTGCCACCGGGGTGCCGATGGGGATGTCCGTGCCCGCCCCCATCCGGGACAGCAGGGCCGCCACCGCCGCCTGAAGCACCATGAACAACGTCACGTCGTGCGCGCGGGCCATCCGCGCCAGCCGGCCGTGCAGCTCCGCGGGGATCGTCAGCGCCGCCCGCCCGCCCGCGTGGCCGGCCACCGCAGGGCGCGGTCGGTCCGCGGGAAGCGCCAGCTCCTCGGGCGCCCCTGCCAGCACCTCCCGCCAGTAGGCGAGTTGCCGGTACTGGAGACTGCCCGGGTCGTCCGCCGCGCCAAGCAGTTCCCGCTGCCAGAGCGTGTAGTCGGTGTACTGCACCGGCAGCGGCTCCCACTGCGGCTCCCGGCCGGCACTGCGCGCGGCGTACGCGACGGACAGGTCGTGCCACAGCGGCTTCAACGACCAGCCGTCACAGGCGATGTGGTGCACCACCAGGACCAGCACGTGGTCGTGCGGCGCGAGTTCCAGCAGCAGGGCCCGCAGCGGCAGGTCCGTCGACAGGTCGAAGCCGGCCCGGGCGAACTCCTCCTGCGCGAGCGCCAGCCCGTCCTGCGTCGTGCGGGCCCTGCGCAGGACCGGCCGGCCACGCGGACCGGCGACGATCTCCTGCACGGGGCCACCGTCCCGCTCGGGGAACCGGGTGCGCAGGCTGTGGTGCCGGTCGGCGACATCGCCCAGCGCGGCCTCGAGGGCGTCCGCGCTCAGCGGGCCCGTCAGCCGTACGGCCACCGGCAGGTTGTACGTGGCGCCGCCCTCGACCTGGTTGAGGAACCACAGGCGGCTCTGTGCGAATGACGGTGCGATCACGATGACTCCTTCAGTTGTGCCATGGGGCGGAGCGCGGGACGGCGTCCGGCGGTGGCGGACGCGGGTGCCGCGGCCAGCCGGGCGGCGACGCCCGCGACGGTCGGCGCCTCGAAGAACGCGCCGATGGCCAGCTCCGCGTCGAACGCCGAGCGGATCCGGTTGATGAGCCGGGCGGCCAGCAGCGAGTGCCCGCCCATGTCGAAGAAGCTGTCCTCGACACCCACCGAGGCCACCCCGAGGACCTCGGCGAACACCGCGCACAGGAGTTCCTCGCGGCGGTCGGCGGGCCCGCGGCCCTTCGCGCCGCTCGCGTACGCCGGCGCGGGTAGCGCGTTACGGTCGAGCTTGCCGTTGGGGGTCAGCGGGAACCCGTCCACCACCATGACGGTGGCCGGGACCATGTAGTCGGGGAGGACCTTCGCGACCGCGGCGCGCAGCTCGGCCGGCACCGCGCTCGCCCCCGCGGCGGGCACCACGTAGCCCACCAGCCGCTTGTCCCCGGGCCTGTCCTCGCGGACGACGACGGCGGCGCGGCGCACCTCGGGCCGCCGCGCGAGGACCGCCTCGATCTCGGCCGGCTCGATCCTGAAGCCGCGCACCTTCACCTGGTCGTCCGCGCGCCCAGCGAAGATCAGCTGCCCGTCCGCTCGCCATCGCACGAGGTCGCCCGTCCGGTACATCCGTTCGCCCGGCGGACCGAAGGGGCATGCCGTGAAGCGTTCGGCGGTCAGCCCCGGCCGGTCGAGGTAGCCCCGCGCGAGACCCACGCCGGCGATGTAGAGCTCTCCGGTCGTGCCGGGCGCGACGGGTCGCAAGCCGTCGTCGAGGACATACACCCGCATGCCGTCCAGCGGCCGGCCGATGGGGACGCCCTCGTCGAGGCGACTGTCGGGCCCCACCCGGTAGGACGTCGCGAACAGCGTGGTCTCGGTCGGCCCGTAGACGTCGACGAGCACCGTGCCCGGATACTCCGCGCGGACGCGGCGCACCGCGGCGGCCGACACCACGTCGCCGCCGGTCAGGACCTCCCGCACCTGCCCGAACAGGTCGCTGCCGTCCTCCGCCAGGCGGTTGAACACCCCGGCGGTCAGCAGGATCCCCGTCACGCCGCCGTCCACGACCGCGCGACGCAGGGCCGCAGGGTCGAACTCCCCCGGCGGCAGCACCACGACGGTGCCGCCGTTCAGCAGCGGCTGCCAGATCTCGTACGTCGAGGAGTCGAACGCGTGCGGGGCGTGCATCAGCACCCGCCGGTGGTTGCCGCCCTCCCAGCGCCGGTCGGTGGCCAGCGCGACCACGTCCCGGTGGGTGACCGCCACGCCCTTCGGCTGCCCGGTCGAGCCCGAGGTGTACATGATGTAGGCGAGTTCCCCGGGCAGCACCCGGACGGCCGGTGCGTCCTCCCGCCCACCGGCACCGGCTGCGCCGTCCAGGACCACGACGTGCGCGTCGTGGTCGAACTCCCGCCGCGCCATGGCCGGGTCGATCACGAGCACCCGCGCCCCGCAGTCGGCCATCACCCAGGAGAGGCGGTCCGCGGGATGGCCCGCGTGCAGCGGCACATACGCCCCGCCCGCCTTCGACACGGCCAGAGTCGCCACGACCAGGTCCACCGAGCGCTCCAGGAACAGCGCGACCGGTGCGCCGGGGCGTACCCCCAGTTCGACCAGCTGCAGCGCCAGCCGGTTCGCCCGGCGGTCGAGTTCCGCGTAGGACACCTCGTGGTTCCCGAGAACCACCGCGGGGGAGTCCGGCGCCTCTCTGACCCGGGCAGCGAACAGCTCCGGCAGCGAAGCGGCGGGCGGCGGCACCGCGGTGTCGTTCCACTCCACCAGGACCCGGTGCAGATCCTCCTCCGACAGCCCGTCCGGTTCGCCGTTTCCGTCCGGGCCCCCGGCCCCCGGCAGTTGTGCGCGCGGGCCGGCGCTCTCCTGGGCCAGGGCGGCCACCACGTTCTCGGTCGCCGCCGCCAGGAGTCGCCCGACCGCTTCGAGGTCGATCTCTTCGGCGGCCTGCGTCACGAAGGCGAAGCCGGTGCCGTCGTCGTCCACGGACACGGTCAGCGGGTAGTTCGTCCGCTCGCTCTCGAGCAGGCGCTCGAACCCGGCCGGCGAGGCACCCGAAGTCCCTGACTCGTGACGGTAGTTGAACAGGGAGGTGAACAGCGGCGCGGGCGCACGGACCCCCGAGGCACGCTGGGCCGCGGCCGGCGACGCGTGCTCGTGGACCAGAAGCGCGGCCAGCTGGGCATGCATGGCGCGCACGGCGTCCGACACGCCCCCCTCGCGTGCCCGCGCCCGCACCGGGAGGGTGTTGATGAACAGGCCCGGTACACGGTCGGCTCCCGCGCCACCCTGCATGCGGCCGAACAGCACGGTGCCGAAGACCACGTCGTCTCGGCCGCAGATCCCGGCAAGCACGCGTGACCACACGACGTGGAAGAGCGTGGCGGGGCTCACCCCGAACCGCCGCGCCTGGACCCGCACCTGGGCGGCGAGAGCGGCGTCCAGCGCCTGCGTGCGCTCGACGACGTCCCGGCCGTCGCCGCGGACGCCCGGCACGCCGAACGGCACGGTCGGCTCGGTGACGTCGCCGAGCAGCCCCGCGAAGTACGCGTGGTGCTCTTCGGCCGGCACGGCGAGCAGCGCCTGCGCCACATAGGCGCGGTAGGGCAGCGGTATCGGCAGGTCTGCCCCGTCCCCCCGCATGATCGCGGCCACCTCGTCCAGGATCACCTCCAAGGTGGTGTGGTCCTGGGTGACATGGTGCAGCCGCAGAGCCAGCACCCAGCCCTCGCGGTCCGATGTCGCGAAGGCGTCCATCAGCGGGGCCCGGCGCAGGTCCATCAGCCCGTCGCTGACGGACAGCAGCCGCCGCACCACGTCGCCGCCGTCGGAGGCCACCTCGACGACGGGCATCGTCGCCCGACGGTGCACCACCTGCACCGGATGCGGCAGCCCCTCCCACGCCAGGGACGTCCGCAGGATCTCGTGCCGGCCGACGACCTGCTGCCACGCGGCGAGGAAGGCGTCGAGCGCGCGGCGCGAGCCGAAGCGGAACAACTCCCGTACGACGTAGGTGTCACTGCCCTGGTCGGCCATGAGCTGGTGGTGGTAGAGCAGGCCCTCCTGCAGGGGCGCCAGCGGGTAGACGTCGGCGACGTTCGCCGCGCCCCCCTCGACCCGCGCGACCACCGCGTCCAGCTGCTCGGTGGACAGGCCGGCGAAGGGCACCATCTCGGCGGTGATGCGGCCGGGCGACGGCGGAACACGGCACGGCGGCACGTCGACCTCAGTGGGGGCCGCCGAGGCCGCGAGCCCGGCCACGGTCGGCTCGGCGAACAGCGTCCCGATGTCGACCGCCGCGCCCCGGGACCGCAGGCGCTCCATGAGCGCGATCGCGGACAGCGAGGTCCCGCCCAGATCGAAGAAACTCTCCTCGACGCCGACCTCGGGCACGCCCAGGACCTCGGCGAAGGCGGTGCACACGATCTCCTCCCGCACGGTCCGGGGGCCGCCACCGGCTACCGAGCCGTACCGCGGGAGCGGCAGCGCCCTGCGGTCGAGCTTGCCGTTGGCGGTGAGCGGCAGGGCATCCAGGGCCACTGCGGCTGCCGGGACCATGTACGCGGGCAGCCGCTCGCGCAGGTACGGGCGCAGTGCGGTGGTATCGACACTCTCGGGCACAACGTAGGCGACCAGGTGCTGACGGCCGGGGAAGTCCTCCCGGACCACGACCGCCGTCTGGGCCACGTCGCGGTGGGACAGCAGGGCCGCCTCGATCTCGCCGGGTTCGATGCGGAAGCCGCGGAGCTTGACCTGGGCGTCGGCGCGCCCGACAAACTCCAGGACGCCGTCGGCGGTCTGGCGGACCAGGTCGCCGGTGCGGTACATCCGCTCCCCCGTACCGAAGGGGCTGGCGACGAAGCGCTCACTGGTCAGTCCGGGCCGGCCGAGGTAGCCGCGGGCCAGGCCGGCGCCGGACGCGTAGAGCTCGCCCGTGGCCCCGACGGGCACCGGCCGCAACCGCGCGTCCAGGACGTGGACGCGAGTGTCGGCGATGGGTCGGCCGATCGGGACGCTCGCCCCAGCCCTGGTCCCGGTCACCTCGTGGGTGGTGGTGAACGTGGTGTTCTCGGTCGGGCCGTAGCCGTTGACCAGCCGGGTGCCGGGGAGCCGGTCGAGCACGCTCCGGCAGCGCGCGGGCGACAGCACGTCACCGCCGGCCAGCAGGCACCGCACCCCGGAGAGCACCTCGACATCGGCGTCGACGACCTGGTGGAACAGCCCCGCGGTCAGCCACAGCACGCTCACCCGGCGCGCGCGCAGGAACGCACCGAGAGCGGACACGGACAGCGGGCCGGGCGGCGCGATCGCCAGCGTGGCTCCGTTGAGCAGGGCGCCCCACAGCTCGAACGTCGCCGCGTCGAACGACACGGACGCCAGCAGGGCCACGACGTCGTCACCGAAGACAGGCGCGTACGAAGCCTCGTGCACCAGCCGGTCCACCGCGGAGTGGGGCACGACCACAGCTTTCGGCGCCCCCGTCGACCCTGAGGTGTAGACCGCGTAGACCGGGTGGTCCGGACGCACGGCCGCCCCGACGGCCGGCAGGGCCCCACCGGCCTCGATCAGCGCGTCGTCGACCACGAGTGCCTTGTCGGCCAGGAGTTCGCCGGGCCGTGCGTGCGGGGGCGTGCACAGCACGAGCGCCGGGTCGCAGTCGCCGATCATCGCGGTGATCCGCTCGGCCGGGTACCCGGGGTCGACCGGCACATAGGCGCCGCCGGCCTTCACGATCCCGAGCAGGGTGACCACGAGTTCCACGGACCGGTCCATGGCCACTGCGACGAACGACTCCGGCCCCACCCCGCGGTCGGCCAGCACCCGCGCCAGCCGGTCCGCGCGCGCGTCGAGCTCCGCGTACGTCAATGCCGTGTCCCCGTAGGTCACGGCGATCGCGTCGGGTGCGCGGGCCACCTGCCGTGCGAAGAGCTCGGAGACGGTCGCCGGAGCGATCCCGCGAGAGGTGTCGTTCCACGCGTCCGCGGCGGGAACGCCGTGCGCAGCCAGGCGCGGGGGCCGGGACACAGGGGCTGGGTCCAGCGGCGGGGGTGCGGCGTGGCAGGACGGGTCACTCACGTGGTGCCTCCTCGTGACAGGGCGAGTGGTGAGGGGTCAGGTGTGAAGGGGTTGGACGGGCAAGGGTGGGGCGGCCCTTCCTCGCACGGCGCTGCGGTGTCGGCCGTCCGGACGGTGGCTCGGCCGCTCGCGTGTGCGCCGGCGGGGGCGCGCTGGTGGGTGTGTGCCGGCGGGGCGTCCGCCGATGGGTGTGCCGGAACATGCGGGACTGTGGGACATGTTTGTGTGGGGGTGTGCGTATGCGGGGAACGCGGATTCAGGGCATGCGGATCGGCGGTGCGTCGACTGCGTCTGCGGGCCTGTGATCACCGATGTCCCGGGCGTGCCACGGGACAAGCGGGTGAGCTTCCGCCCATGAGGCACGGGACCGTTCGGTGGCCGGTCCGCTCCCCGGGGCACCGACCCGTCCCGTGACGGCTTGGATGCTGCCACGCCGTCCACGGGCATTCATAGCCCCGCTCGCCGGGCGGCCCGCCGCCGGTGACGCGTGGCCGCAGGACCGCGTCTCACCAGGCAACTCGGCTGCGACAACACCCCGCGCGTGGGGCTGCCCAGTACCGAACTTGCGGCATTTCGGTATGACATGTCCGCCGCGCTCTGCAACCGGCCATGTCCGTAAAGGGACATCGCGCCGTGTCGGCCTGCCGCGGACGCACTCCGGCGCTCGCGCGAGACGGCAAGGCGCGGCGGGGAGAGGCCGGTTGATGAGGGGGGCCAGGGGTTGAGGTGCGGTGAGCCCGCTGCCAGCCTGGAACACGTGACCACCGCGGCCGCGGTGCGACGTGCCGGGACCGTTGCGCGCAACGCGGGTACGCCGCAGGGCCCGACGGCTCCTCAGGAGGCGATCATGAATGCGGGGCCTCTCGCCACTCGGGCGTCCGGCGGTTGCATTCCGCAATCCGGCACGTTCCCCGTGGCCGACTGCCGCGGAACCCGTCCTACGGACGGGCAGCCGCGGATCCGGACCGCCCGGTGCGGGGCGTGGCCGACAGGCGGCTTCCCCACGCACGCCGCCGGCACTGCGCCGGCCGGTCCCGACGCCGCACATACACAGGCGGCGGTCGGTGCCGGGCCGTGACCGACTACGAAGGGCATCGATGTGAACATCCAGTATCCGCATCCGGACGCCGACCGGTTCTTCCGCGACATCGCACTGTGCGTCACGACGTACCGGGGCCGCGGGCCGGCGATGGTCTGGCCGGCCGGCGCCGCCACCGTCGTGGGTGCGTGCGACAGCCGCTCACCGGATCCGGACGCTGGACGGGCGCTGGACGGGCGCGCGGCGCCGCCGGCCCTGCGCGCCGCGGAGCCGCCCATGCGGGAGATGGCGGACCACCTCAGCGGATTCGTACGCCGGCCGGTGCACGCTCGGTACTGGAGCCTGGGGGCGGGCCAGCGGACCGCGCCGCACACGCTGGAGCACGACGCCGTCCTGCTCCAGCTCGCGGGGTCCTGCGAGTGTCGGGTAGCAGGAGCGGGGCCGGGGCCCGGCGGGGACAGCGGGCCGGCCGGGCCCCGCGTCCGGGTACGGCTCCGCGCGGGAGAGGCGCTGTATGTCGCGCGACGCGGAAGCTACGCGCTCGCCGAGGTGCACAGCCACTGCACACTCGTCCAGTTCCAACTGGGGGCGTGACCCGGGGCGGACGGGGACGGTCGGTCCGGCCGGTCAGGAAGGCACGGTGGCACGGTCAGTCCGTCAGGACCGGGCCACCGTCATCGGCCAGCAGACCGCTCGAGGCCATCAGCACGCCCGCCTGGAAGCGACTGCCGGCCCCGAGGGACTGCATGATGTCGGCGATGTGCCGGCGCGCCGTGCGCAGCGAGATGCCCAGCCGCCGCGCGATCGTCTCATCCTTGAGCCCCGCGGCGAGCATCTTGACGATCTTCCCGTCGATCTCGCGGGAGATCATCTCCAGTCCGTCGGCCGCCGCGTTGGAGAACGGCTGGGCCAGGGTCCAGACCTGCTCGAACACCTCGCACAGGAAGTGCACGATGTTCGGCTCCCGGATGACGACGGCGCCCCAGGCGCCAGAGGTGTCCGGGATGAACGCCACCTCGCGGTCGAAGACGATGAGCCGGCCGAAGAGTTCGTGCGCCGTCCGGTACTCGGCACCGAGTGCCGACGCCTGGGCGACGTAGGACTGGCTCGGCGCGTTGAACCGGGCGGTGTGGTGGTAGAGCGTGCGCATCCGCACACCGCGGGCCAGCGCCTCCGTGTCACGGGTAAGGGCGTCCTTGAGTGCCTCGGGGTCGCGGTTGCCGCCGGGCTGGCTCGTCATGATCTCCGAACGGCAGCGCGCCGAGGCCCGGTTGAGCGCGACGCGCACCTCGTCGAGCCGGGGAATGAGCTCGGCCCCCGGGGTCCTGCCGCGCATGCCCTCCACGTAGTGCTGCCGCAGCCCGGCGACGTGGTCGCGCAGGACGCGCAGACCCGCCTGGTGCCGCTTGATCGTCTCCTCGAACGGCGTGATCACGACCTCGGCGGCCAGGTCGGGGTCCACCACCTGCAGCCGCGGCGGGTCGCCGGGCAGGACGTGCAGCAGTCCCCGCTCGGTCAGGGCGGCCAGGGAGCCGTCGAGGCGCTCCGGGTCCATACCCAGGTCCCGCGCCGCGGCGCGCATGTCGAACTGTTCGTGGACCGCCGCCCATCCGTAGAGCGCGACCTCGTCGTCGGCCAGCCATGTGGGCAGGTCGAACCGAGGCGGCAGGTCGTGTACGTCGTGGGTGCCGCCGAACTGCATGCCAGCCTCCGTGCCTTGTGGTCCTGGCAGGGTGAAGACCCTCACCACGCGGGTGATCCCGGGTCGCAGCCGCTGTCCGGGTGCCGTACGGGGTCACGGAAAAGGTAGCCAGGCGGAACATCCGCCCCGAAGCGATGTGCACGAAAGGCTCGGGAAAGCAGGCCCTCCGGCCCATGGGCCCCGGCGCGGTCCTGCGTCCGGGCGGACCTGGGGCGTGTTGCGAAAGTCCCGTCCGGCCCGCGGCGCCTGGCACGGCGCCTCGCCGCGTTGTCGGGATCGTCCGCGTACGCCCAGCACGCGGACGACCCTCCGCCTGCGATGCTCCCCCACTGCCCGAAAGGCGTGGGAGGTACCCCCGGCACCAGACGCCGCGGGCCCCGCCCTCCGGGCGGACGACGCCACTTTCGAAACACGCCCCGGCGCACGCGCGGGTGGGGCACGGCTGCACAGCGCGCCTGCGGTCACGGCTGCTCAACGCCGCCGGGCCGGCCGCTCAACCTGGACGCATCGGCCGCCCCGGCGTATCGGGCGTTCGCCGCAGGCAGTTCGGCTGCTTGCCCCGGGGGCGCTGCGGCCGGGCAGGACAGGACACCCGCTCGATCGGCACCTTGGTGAAGGGCCCGGGGGCTGGAACCGCGCCCGGCCGGGCTGGCAGCCTGAATGCGGCAGGAAAAGCGCCGGCCGAGCGCAACATTCCCCCGCGGCGTCACATCGACATTCCACCTTGCCCGAGATCGGGAGTCCCCCATGCCTTTCTCCACCTCCGGTGTCCGCGAGATCACACGAGTTTCTGCACTGCCCTCCCGGGGCCGTGGCGCGAATTTTCCTAGCGGCCCGGTGTCCGTCGGCGGGGACACGTCCTGGGGCGGCTGACCGGCCCGGAATTCCGCTCGTTCCCGCCGCCGGCCGCGTCGTCCGTGCGCGCATGCCGACTCCACCGTCCCACTACTGACAGGAGGTCAGTCGTGACCAATCCTTTCGACAATCCCGAGGCGCAGTATCGGGTGCTGATGAACGACGAGCACCAGTACTCGCTGTGGCCCGCCTTCGCAGACGTCCCGGCCGGCTGGACGGTCGCCCAAGACCTGAACAGCCGAGCGGACAGCATCGCGTTCGTCGAGGCGAACTGGACGGACATGCGGCCCCGCAGCCTCGCCGACCAGATGGCGCGGGACTGAACTCCGCCCACCTTTCCGGCCGTGTGAACCCCGACGGCCTTTTTCGATCGCGCATCCACGGAATCCCCTTCCGGATCAGCACCCTTTGCGAGAAATGGAAAAGAGGACACGCCATGACGTATACGAACCCCTCCGAGGACCTGCACGTCAGCCACACCGAGATGTACGTCTCCGATGTCACCGCCACTGCGGAGCAGTTCGTGGACGGCTACGGCTTCCACGTCTACGCGGAGGCGGCGCGCACCGACCATGGCGGCCGTAGCCGATCGCTGGCCCTGCGCCAGGGCGGCATCGTGCTCGTCCTCACCCAGCCCCTCGACGCGGCGCACGCCGCTGCTGGGTACCTCGACCGGCACGGTGACGGCGTCGTCGACATCGCCCTGCTCACCTCCGACGCCCGGTCCGCCTTCGAGCGCGCCCTGTCCCGCTCGGCCCTGCCGCACACCTCTCCGGCCGATGAAGACGGCTGGGTCACCGCGACCCTCCACTCCGGTTTCGACGACGTGCGGCACACCCTCGTCCAGCCCCCCGCCGGTGGCGCGCAGCCCGGCCCGCTCCCCGGGTTCACCCCGGTCGCGACCGGAGGCGACGCCCCCGGCGGGACCCCCGGCCTGACCCTCCTCGACCACGTCGCGGTGAGCGTGCCCGTCGGACAGCTCACGCCGAGTACCGAGTGGTACGAGCGCGTCTTCGGCTTCGAGAGCGTCTACCAAGAGCTGATGGTGCAGGACAAGGAGGCCATGGACTCCAAGGCGGTCCGCAGCCCGTCGGGGGAGCTCACCTTCACCGTCCTCGCCCCCAGCCCGGACCACGACCCGGGCCACATCGGCGACTTCCTCGACCGGCACGGCAGCGGCGGCGTGCACCACCTGGCCTTCGCCACCGACGACATCGTTGAGGCGACGGCGAGGATGCGCGAGGGCGGCGTTGCCTTCCTCAGCACCCCGGACACCTACTACGACCGTCTGCCCGACCGGCTCGACCACACCCAGCACCCGGTACGGGCGCTGCGCGACGCCGGCATCCTCGCCGACGAGGATCACGCGGGCCAGCTGTACCAGATCTTCACGCGGACCACGCACCCGCGCCGGACGCTGTTCTTCGAGGTCGTCGAGCGGATCGGCGCCGAGACCTTTGGCAACGGCAACGTCCGGGCCCTGTACGAGGCCGTCCAGGCCGAGCGCGACGCATCGCTGCAGAGCGTGCTGTGATCAACACAGCCCCCACCGACCTGCTCGCACCGGCCGACGCCCAAGGTCCGGCGTCGGCCGCGCTGCCCCCGATGATCGAACGGTTCGTCAACGGAGCCGCCGGCGCGGGTCTGACCCTGCGGGCCAACCGTGCGGCGCTCGACCGGATTTGCGTCGTCCCCCGAGTGCTCAGGGACGTCTCGGCGACCGGCACCGCCACCAATCTGTTGGGCACGCCGTGCGCCATCCCCGCAGCCGTAGCGCCGATGGCCTACCAGCACGCCGTCCACCCCGACGGCGAGTTGGCGGTCGCCCGGGCCGCACGCGATGCCGGCGTACCCTTCACCGTCAGTACCTTCAGCAGCGTGCCGGTCGAGGAGATCACCGCCGTCGGCGGGACGACATGGTTCCAGCTGTACTGGCTGCGGGACCGGGGCATGACGGCCGAGCTGCTGTCCCGGGCGGAGTCCGCCGGCTGCACCGCCCTGGTCCTCACCGTGGACACGCCGCGGATGGGCCGTCGCCAGGCTGATCTGCGCGGCTCCTTCCGGCTGCCCGAGGGCGTGCGGGCCGCGCACTTCGACCGGCGTGCAGACGGCATACCGGCCGCCGCGCGGACCGGCGTCAGCGCGATCGCCACCCAGACCTCCGACCTCGTGGACCCCTCCTTGTCGTGGCGCGACCTGGAATGGCTGCGGGAGCACACCAGGTTGCCCCTGGTGCTCAAGGGGGTCCTCGACGCGCAGGACGCCGCGACGGCCGCGCGCCTCGGCGTGGACGGGGTCGTGGTGTCCAACCACGGCGGCCGCCAGCTCGACGGCGCGCCACCCGCCGTCTCGGCCCTGCCGACGGTCGCCGACGCCGTCGCGGGTCGGTGTGAGGTGCTGTTCGACAGCGGGGTCCGCAGCGGCACGGACATCCTCAAAGCACTCGCGCTCGGCGCCGGCGCGGTACTCCTCGGCCGGCCCGTCCTGTGGGGGCTCGCCGTGGGCGGACAGGCCGGGGCCCACCGCGTCCTCGACCTGTTCCGGACCGAACTGCACAGCGCCATGGCGCTGGCGGGCTGTCCGGATCTCGAGGCGGTGACCGGGCTGGCCACCGCGGACGGGCCGGTCCCCGGCACAGCCGAGGGCGGCAGCCGATGACCGCGCCTGTGCGCCCGCCGATCACCGGACGCGTACTGCCGCCGGCGGGCGCGCATGCCCAGGGGCCGCCCGCCATGGCCGCCGGGGCCGAGCTGGATCTGTCGGACCTCCACGGCTCCCTCGCCGATCCGCTGCTGTCCGCCATGAACTTCCTCAACGAGGTCGCCGGCCGCTACCCCGAGGCGCTGTCACTGGCCGCGGGGACGCCGTACGAAGGCTTCTACGACGTCGAGGACGTGCACCGCGCGCTCCGCGCATACTGTGCGCATCTGCGGGACAAGCGGGGTTTCGACGAACGGCGTGTGCGGCGCCGCCTGCTGCAGTACGGCCGGACCAAGGGCATCATCCACGACCTGATCGCCCAGTACCTGAGCGTGGACGAAGGCATCGACGTCGACCCGGAGTCGATCGTGCTGACCACCGGGTGCCAGGAAGCGCTCCTGCTGACCATGAGGGCGCTGCGGCGCGACGAGCGGGACGTGCTGCTGGCAGTGAACCCCGTCTACGTCGGCGTCACCGGGGCCGCGCGGCTACTGGACATGCCGGTGCACCCGGTGGACGGAGGCGCCGACGGGATCGACCTCGCAGACCTGCGGCGCCGTATCCACCGGGCGCGCGCCGCGGGTCTGCGGCCGCGCGCCTGCTACCTCGTGCCGGACTTCGCCAACCCCACGGGCCTGCGGCTGTCCCTGGCCTCGCGGCACGCCCTGCTGGAACTGGCCGATCGGGAGGACATCCTGCTGCTGGAGGACAACCCGTACGGTCTGTTCCCGCTCGGCGAGGGGCGGCTGCCCACGCTCAAGTCGCTGGACGCCGGCCGGCGCGTCGTCCATCTCGGCTCGCTGTCCAAGTCCGTCTTCCCCGGCGTCCGGATCGGCTTCGCCGTGGCCGACCAGCAGGTCCTGCAGGCGGACGGCGACCGGTTCCTGCTCGCGGACGTGCTGGCCAAAGCCAAGAGCATGGTCACGGTCAATACCGCGCCGCTGAGCCAGGCGGTAGCGGGCGGCTGGCTGGTGGAGCACGGCTGCAGCCTCGTGCGGGCGACGCACGACGTGCGGAAGGTGTACCAGCGGAACCTGCGACGGCTCGTCGACGGGCTCGCCGTGCGCTTCCCGGCTCCCTCGCACGTCACCTGGAACACACCGGAGGGCGGCTTCTTCGTGGTGGTCGACGTGCCCTTCGAAGCGACCGACGCCGCCCTCGAGTACTCCGCCGCGACGCACGGCGTGCTGTGGACGCCGCTGCACCACTTCTACGACGGCCGTCCCGCGCTGCGCTCGCTGCGGCTGTCGATCAGCGGCCTGGAGGCCGACGAGGTCGACGACGCCCTCGACCGCTTCGCCGCCTTCGTCCACGCCTACCGGCGATCGTCCGCCGCCTGAACGGATGTCGCGTGCCGACCGCCGGGCCCCGCGACCACCACACCTCACGCGAACCACCCCGTACCTCGGCGGCCGACACACCGCACGCGAGCAACACACACGCTTCGAACCCCGTGACAACGGGCAGCAGCCCTGTTTCGCACGGAACGCGCAACGGTCCCCATCCGCCCGGGGGGAACCTGCCGGGAACGTTTCGGGAAAGAACCAGAACCGTTCCGAAGGAGGCTCGTTCCTCTGCGTACCACTCGCCTACGAGAAAGATCACCCGATGACCACCACCCCGGACCAGCCCCGCGCCCTCACGGGTCTGAACGCTGCCCTCAGCGAGATGAAGGACGCCGAACGCTTAGCCGAATACATCGAGGTCATGCGGAGCTCGGGCTCCTACGTCACGCATGACGTCCCGGACGGACCGGTGTTCAGCATCGAGACCCGCAGCGCCAACGGCATGCACCACATCGTGGGCATCGAACCCCGGCAACTGTCCGACCAGCAGGAGGTGTTGCCGCCGCCCGGCGAGGCGGACAGCGCCGTGCTGCGCTCCGCCGTGCGCGGCCTGCTGGACCTCACGGGATACGAGTCGGGTACCGCCCGGGTCGAGGTCGTGCTGCTGCCGCAGGGCCCCCGCATCAACGCGATCTGGCTGGACGCCGCCCACTGGGGGGCGGAGTGAGCAGAAGCCGGGTCCCGCACCCAGGGCCGCACCCTCGGCGGCGCCTGGCAGCGCCGAACGGCCCCGCCCTCCCGCCCCGTCGGGCGAGGGGAGCGCGGCCGTTCCGCTCTTACCGGCGGCGCCGGCCGGCCGGCACGCCCATGTCGGCGAACATCTCCTCGCCGACCTCGCGGTGCCTGGCCGCCGTCGCGTCATCGCCGAGGGCGTCACAGACCTGCGCGAGGCCGAGGCGGGCGTACGCCTCTTCAGGGCGGTAACCCAGCTCCGCCGCCCCTTCCCACGCCCGCTCGTGCAGGGCCCTGGCCTCCACGTGCTCCCCGCGTCGGTGGAACAGCCGGCCGACCATGTTCTCGACCTTGACGCGGCGCAGGGGTGACGCGCTCGCGCCGACGTACTCCAGTGCGGTGCGTGCGTACTGAGCGGCCTGGTCGGTGTGCCCGAGCCGCTGGGCGATGTCCGCCGACAGGGCCATCGCCATGGCCACCATGCCGGGCTCCCGGGTGTCGTCGCACATCGCGCGGGCCCGCTTCATCAGACCCTCGGCCTGCGCGTACTCGCCGAGGCCGACCTGGGCGATGGCCAGGTCGATGGTGGCCACGAACTCGTTCTCGGGCTGGCCGAGTTCCCGGCACAGGTCCAGCGCACGCCGGGCGGCGGAAGCAGCCTCGGCGTACCGTCCCCACTGCTCGTAGAGCGTGCTGAGCACCGTCTGGGACTCCGCCTCCGCCCTGCGTAGACCGAGTTCACGCTCGCCGTCGACGGCCGCCAGCAGATGCTCCAGGGCTTCCGGAAAGCGCCCCAGCAGGCTCTTGTAGAGGCCGAGCGTGCTGTCGCTGTGCGCCTGCGTGGCGCGGTCGCCCATACGGGCCGCGACGCTCCACCCCTGCTCGGCCACCTTGATGCCCTCGGTGAACCTGCCGAGTTCCCAGTAGGCGACGCCGAGGTTGGCCAGGCTCACCCCCAAGAGCAGGTCGTCACCCAGGAGCCGCGCGGTGTCCACGGCGCTGCGGCATACGCTCTCGAAGTCGTCGAGCAGTCCGTGGGCGTTGAGGTAGAAGGCGAGGTTGCGCGCAAGGCAGACGGCGTACCTGTCGTCTCCGTACTGCACGGCGAGCCCGATCAGCGATATCAGGGTGTTCTGTTCGCGCGCGAACCACGCGCGGGCCGGATCGGTGTCCCGGACGTCGGGCACATCGACGTCGGAGGCCTTGATGCCAGTGGCGATCTCGCGGCGTCCCGGAAACAGCGTTGCGCAGGCGCGTTCGGTGACCGTGAAGTAGTAACCCAGCAGACGCTCCACGGCGGCCGCGGCGCCGTCCCCGGGGATACCCCCGAGCAGCCTGCGCGCAAAGGCGCCGACCAGGTCGTGGTAGGCGTACAGGCCGATCTCCGGCTGCTGGACGAGGTGCACGTCCAGCAGCAGTTCCAGTACGTCCTCGCCGTCCCGCGCCGACCCGCCCAGCAGCGCTCCGGCGGCGTACGCGTCGATGCTGCCCCCGGGGTGCAGGGCCAGTAGCCGGAACGCGGCGCGGGTCTCCTCGTCGAGCGCCTGGTAGGACAGCCGGAGCGTAGCGGCCACGCTCCGTTCCCCCACGCTGAGTTCGTCCAGCCGGCGGGTCTCGTCGCGCAGCCTGTCGGCCATGTACCGCACGGTCCACCGCGGGCGGTTGCCGAGCCGGGCGACGGCGATGCGCAGGGCGAGCGGAAGATGACCGCACAGCCTTGCCAGTTCGGCCGCCGCCTCGGGTTCGCCCGCGACGCGCTCCGCGCCGAGGGTCTCGGCGATGATGTCGGCGCTCTCCTCAGGCGCCATCACGCCGAGCGAGATCCACTCGGCGCCGTCGAGGTCGAACAGGCGCCTGCGGGCGGTGACCAGCACCAGGCAGCCGGATGTTCCCACCGGGATGAGCGAACGCACGTCGTCGGCTCGTGACGCGTTGTCCACGAAGATCAGCAGGCGTTTGCCGGAAACCGTTCGCCGCCACAAATCCGCCCGTCCCGCGGCCTTGTCGGGTACTCGCTCCTCGGGCACTCCGAGGGCACGCAGCATGACGCCCATCGCGTTGACCGGGACCACGGGATCCCCCTCGGGAGCGTAACCGCGCAGGTCCACATAAAGCTGCCCTTCCGGGTAGTCGCCGGAAAGCAGATGCGCGGCTTTTATCGCGAGTGAGGTCTTTCCGCTGCCGCCCATACCGTCGATGGCAATGATGCGGGTTCCGCTGCGCTGCGCGAGGTCAAGGATTTTCCGCAGTTCCCTTTTGCGGCCGGTGAATCCGGGCATGTCGTACGGCAGCGTGCACGGGGGGTCGACGACGGGGGAGGGAGGTGAGGCGGGAGCAGGGACCGCTGGCCGGGGACCGGCGAGTTCGGGGCTCTCGCGGAGGATCCCCTCGTGCAGGGCGGCGAGTTTTCCACCGGGGCTGACGCCGAGCTCCTCGACCAGCAGTTCGCGGACCTTGGCGAACTCCTCCAGGGCCTCGGCCTGCCTCCCCGACTGGTACAGCGCGATCATCAACTGGCCGCGCAGGGTCTCGCGCAGGGGGTGCAGGGCGACGACCTCGCGCAGGTCGACGACCAGGTCCGCGGCCTCACCGAGGGCCAGTCGCAGCTCGAAGAGGCGCTCTTGCGCCGCCAGCCGGCGTTCCTCTATAGCGGTCGCGGCGGCCTCGATGACCGGGCCGCCCTCTCCCGACAGCACCGAACCACGCCACAGGGCGAGAGCCTCGTGCAGCGCGCCGACCGCCTCACTCGTGCGACCGGACGCCGCCGCGTCCTTCGCGACGCCGGTGAGGACATTGAACTCGATGAGGTCGAGTTGGCCGTCGGTCAGCACCGCCCGGTACCCCGGGCCGTCGGTGACCAGCACCTGGTCGCCCTGGGGAATGCGCTGACGCAGGATCGCGACGGCCTTGCGCACCTGATGGGACGAGGTAGCAGGCGGATCGTCGCTCCAGACGGAGGTCACCAGCCGGGAGACCGGCAGCACCCTTCCCGGTTCCAGCAGCAGTGTGGTCAGCACCCGTTCCTGGACGGCGCCTCCGAGTCGCAACCGCTGGTCGCCGAACCAGCCTTCCAGCGGGCCCAGGATATTGAAGCGAAGTTGCCCGGCAGGTCGCGTCAGCATACTCGGCTTCAACCGTCACCCCTCGCCCGAAAAAACTGCATATCTACGATGAAGAGGTCTCCAGCAAGGGGTGGCCAAATCGCCCGGCCATTGCCACCCGCTCCTAGGTCCAGCCGACATCAGGATAGCTTCGGGAATGCGGCAACTCGAGGGTGCTGCTGGGTAATCTTTGAACATTCTTTGCGATCACGCTCGGTAGTAAATTGCGTTCTTTTCGTGACCGATTCTTCCCCCGGTTGGTCGGGCTAAATTTACCCGCCACGGATGCGCCGTCAAACCTTCGGTTTCCCGTCGGCCGTATGGTCCTGCCGTACCCGTCGCGATGAAAGGGCACGCAGCGGGCCACGCGGGATCGAACTCGAGCCCCCGGAGGCGAGCATGCGCCACCCACGAACCGTCAGGCCGCGCCACACGCACCGGCACAACCGACTGCTCCAACGTGAGCGCATAACCGTCCGGGTTCGCGTAGGTCGTGGAGTACTCCGCACGCTCGTCGAGCACCTCCACCCACTCCCCCGACGCAGCGGCCTTGCGCAGCGCGGCCGCAGCGCCCGTCCCGTCCGACAAAAGGGCCTCGGCCACTGCCCCGGACACCCCCAGCACGGACAGAGCCGCCACCAGCGCGGTCACCGCGGCGACCGAGACGAAACGTTCCCTCAGCCGGGCCCGTCCGCCACCCGGGCAGCGCGAAACGTCCCGACCCATGCCCCCAACCCCAGACTTCTCACCTGATTTCCACAACGTGTACCCGAAGATCACACAGCAGGTATCCAGCCCGGTCAAACAAAGAACCCTTTCCAACCTGGCTGTGGCGTCGGGGTGTTGGTGGGCATGGGTTGTACGGAACGACGAAGCTCCTGGTAGACGGGTTCTCGACCAAGATCACCCGTGTCCGCCAGGAGCTTCGCGTGCTTGTCTACCCGTCGTCGATCGATCTGTCCAGCCGCCCGCTGTGGCACCTGACGAGGCAACTGGCCGCTCACCGGCGGGAGATAGGTACGCGATGGCGGCGTCTGCCCGTCGGCCGTCAGGCCCTGCTCGCCCTGGCCCACCTGCGATGCGGCGACACGTACGCCCAGCTCGCCGCAGGGTTCGAGATCGGCATCGCGACCGTCTACCGCTACATACGCGAGGCCGTCGAAGTGCTGGCCGCCCAGGCGCAGACCCTGGCCGAGGCAATGACGACCGTCCGGACGAAGGCGTACGTGATCCTGGACGGCACCCTCCTGCCCATCGACCGGATCGCCGCCGACACCCCGTACTACTCCGGAAAACACCAGCGCCACGGCATGAACGTCCAGGTCATCACGGATCCCTTCGGCCGACTGCTGTGGGCTTCCGCGGCCCTGCCCGGCTCCACCCACGACCTGACCGCCGCGCGCGAACACGGCATCATCGACGCGCTCGCAACGGCAGGGCTGAAGTGCTGGGTGGACAAGGCGTACCAAGGGGCCGGCCGCCATGTCCGCGTACCTTTCCGGGGCCGCCGGCTCAAGCGCTGGAAGCGACGGCACAACAGCACCCACGCCAAAATCCGGTGCCTCGGCGAGCAGGCCATGGCCGTCCTGAAGGGCTGGCGCCTGCTACGCAAGCTCCGCTGCAGCACCAACCGGATCAACAACATCGTGAAGGCCGTCGTCGTCCTTCACCACGCCTCAACCTGAGGTTGGAAAGGGCTCGGTGTGGAAGGCATCTCCGCATGACGTGGTCCTTGCCCGAGCCGATGCTGACCGTGGCCGTGGACAGCCCCGCTCTGCCCGCCGGGTGGGCAGGGGAGGCGAAGTGGGACGGCTACCGCGCCCAACTCGCCATGCACGCGAGCGGACGGGTGCTGCTGCGCTCCCGGCACGGCACGGACATGACGGCCTCGTTCCCCGAGATCCGGGCGGCCGCCCTCACACAGCTGCCGGCGGACACCGGGCTGGACGGCGTTATGTGACCAGTACGGGTGTCTCAGACCCAGGGTGTCTCACGCGGCGCGCCTCCGTAGACGAGACGCGTTCGCTGCCGATGGTTCGGGGAGCCGAAGAAGGAATAGGGCCGCACGGTCGTCGGCGCGGCACGGATAACCTGCGCGAATGAAGCGGATTCAGCGGGCCGCTGGCGCGGTCGTCGGCTCAGCGGTGGGTGACGCTCTGGGCGGCCCCTTCGAGTTCGGTCCCCGGGGAGCGTTCTCCGCGCGGTTTCCCGCGCCTGGTGCCGGTGGCGAGATGTGCGGAGGCGGGGGCTGGGACCCCGGCGAGGCCACTGACGACACGCAGATGGCCGTCCTGGTCGCGGAGTCGCTGCTGGAGCGGGGCGGGCTGGATCTGCCGGACGTCTTCGCCCGCTTCCAGCGGTGGGCCGCATCAGAACCGAAGGACATCGGCTTGCAGACCGAAGACGTCCTGACCAACGGCATGCCCTGGGACCTCGCCGCCGCGATCCATTTCCAGGTCAATCAACGAGCGGCGGGAAACGGCTCGTTGATGCGGGCATCGACCTCCGCGGTCCACTTCGCGGCCGCCGGCCAGGAAGCCACCATGGACGCGGCCCGCCGCATCGCTGCCCTCACCCACGGTGACCGCGCGGCCTGGGAAGGCACCGCGATCTTCCACGAACTCATCCGCGTCACGTTCGAGGACGCCGACCCTCTCACCGCGCTCCCGGACATCCTGGCTCTTGTCCACCCCGACCATCGCGGCCGTTATGCCACAGTCCTCGCGCCCGACTGGCACCCCGATCAGGCGACCGAGTTCAACGGTGCCGTCTGGCCCTGTCTGGGCTCCGCCGTCTGGGCCCTGCGCACCACCACCGGCTTCGAAGACGCGATACGCGCGGCGATCGATCTCGGCGGTGACACGGACACCGTCGCCGCGGTGACCGGGGGCCTCGCGGGGGCGTACTACGGGCTGGATGCGATCCCCGCCCACTGGACCCAGCCGCTCCATGTCCCCCTGCCAGGATTCAACGGACGGGTGCTGCGCCTGGCAGAGCTGTTCCACCTTGCACACAGCCTCGGAGGCTGAACCGGGTCCTGCTCATCAACCGGCCGTCAGACGAACGCACGGCCGTCTGCGCCGATCCCCTCCGCGGTGCTCTTGCGCCGTCTTCCGGTCGCCACTCGGAGGCTGACCCTCCTCGCAGGCCGGCCCTGGCGCCAGAGCACCACGGCTGATGCTGCCTCCAGCCTTCCGATGGTCAGTCGCTCCTGGCCGTTCCGATCATCCTCGGGCCTTTTGGGTTGCTCAGGGGACATCAGTTGGCGGGCTTGCCGAACCAGCGGGAGAGGTGGTCGTCCAGGTCCTGCTGATCGTCGCCGATCCAGGCGACGTGGCCGTCGGGGCGTAGCAGGACGCACGGAACATCCAGTGCCGCAGTGGGATCCGAGAGGTGATCGACCCGGTCTGACCAGCCGCCGACGGTCAGGCGTTCGGTGCGGTCCAGCAGCAGGCCGCGGCCGCGATGCAGCAGACCGTAGAGGTGACCCTGTTTCACGTCGATGTCGCGCAGGCGGCGGCCGAGCAGGGCGGGGCCTTCGCCGAAGTCGTAGCGGATGCCGATCGCGGTGATCTTCTCGATCAGAAAGCGGTTCACCTCGTCGAAGTCCATCAGTTCGGTGAGCAGCCTGCGCATGGCCTGCGGGCCCGGTTCGGTGGACAGCAGTTCCATCTGGGCGCGGGTGTTGTCCAGCACGTACTCGGCGACCGGGTGACGTTCGGCCTGGTAGGTGTCCAGCAGTGTTCCCGGCGCCCAGCCGCGGATCTGTGCGGCCAGTTTCCAGCCGAGGTTGAATGCGTCCTGAACGCCAAGGTTGAGGCCCTGTCCGCCGGTGGGTGGATGGATGTGTGCCGCATCGCCGGCCAGCAGCACCCGCCCGACCCGATAACGTTCGGCCAGCCGGGTGGCATCCCCGAAGCGGGACAACCAGCGCGGGGAGTGCACGCCGAAATCGGTTCCGGCGATGGCGCGCAGCTGTTGTTCGAAATCCTCGAGGGTGGGCGGTTCCGCGCGATCGCTGGCTTCCGCGACGGGGACGACGACGCGGTAGACCCCTTCGCCGAAGGGCCTGAGACTGAATCGCTTGTCGGTCTCGTGGATTTCGGTCACCTTGGCGGCGATCTCCTCCTGCGGCACGCCCACTTCCATCTCGCCCATCAGCGTCTCGGTCCGCGAGGGCTCGCCGGGGAAGCCGACGCCGAGGAGTTTGCGTACCGTACTGTGCCCGCCGTCACAGCCGACGAGGTAGCGCGAGCGCAGTTGTTCGCCGTCGGCCAGCTCGACGGTCACGCCCTCGTCGTCCTGCTCGAAGTCGGCCACCGCACAACCGCGCCGGACCTGCGCACCCAGTTGGATCGCATGTTCTTCGAGCAGGTGGACGATGACCGGCTGTGGGATGCCCAGCAGATAGGCGTGCGCGGAATCCAGGCCCTTGGGTGCGGGTTTGGTGATGGCGGCGAAGAATCCGCCGGCCGGACGCTGTCTTCCGTGTTCGAGCATGCGATCCAGCAGTCCGCGCATTGCCATCAGCTCGAGACTGCGAATATGCAGACCGACGATGCGGGCGAACGGCACGGGCTCGGTTTCCTTCTCCAGAACGAGTACCCGCACATCGTGCAGCCTCAGTTCGGCGGCCAGCATCGCGCCAGTCGGCCCGCACCCGGCAATGATCACGTCGAACATGAGGGGCGCGCGATCAGCGCCGGAGGCCGGCGACCGGAGGCCGGGGAGGTCGCCCACGGTGGAGTCGCGCTCGACCGTATCGTTCGACGACGGCTCGGTGGTGAACTGTGGAGAGTCCATAGGTGTTGCCTTTCGGGAGTGCCTTGTTGGCGAGGCGCTCCCGGCGACACCTACGTCAATCGCCGGCCGTGACGGGAAGGGGGAGCACCCATATCGATACAGCGTTCATGGGTCTCACCTCCTCGGGCGGTGTCGCGGTCCAGTGCAAGCTACAAGCCCAGCGTCACACCGTCCAATCCTTATCCCAGCCACGTGAGACGACTCCGAACGGGCCCGTGGGGTCGCAGGGCGAATCCGGCGTGGCGGGCCGGCTGGTCCCGGTCATGGTCGGCGGTCTGATCCCGGCCGCCCCGAGGCGGACCGGATCTCGGAAGGCGCTTTCCTGATGAGGTTCGCTCGTGGCCACTGCGCGAACTGGTGGTAGGCGAGCTGGCGAGCTTGCCGGCCAGCACGATGACGACGCACAGCAAGACGACCCGAATGAATCGGCTTCCGCGTTCGAGAGCGCAGTGGACGCCAAGTCGGGCACCGGTGAGGCTGCATGCGGCCATACCGCACGCCGGAGCGATCGGGGTCCGTGGCATCGGGTGGGCAGGCTGATCTCCAGGCTTGGCTGGCCGGACGCAAGAGCCGTCAGTGTCGGCGCAGTTCCGCGGACCAGTCCCGGAGCTGGTCGGCGAGGGCGAGGTTGTCCCCACGGCTCACGGTCTGCAGCAGCTGGGCGCCCACGGTCGCTTCGGCGGCGAGGCCGGCCGGGCTGTCCAGGACGGGGAAGGCGTCGCGGGCGTGGGTGGCGACGTCATGGTGGAGCAGCGAGTAGGCGTAGAGCGTGGCGGCGTCGGACTCCTCCGGGGCCTGACCCCAGCCCTCCCAGTCCAGAAGCCTCAGCGGCGCGGTGACGTCAGCCCCGTGCGGATCCACATGGGCTGTTGTCCAGCGGGTCACGGCCGGGGCCGGGATGCCCACGAGCTCGGGGATCGCCCGTCACCGCCCGGCTTCCGTGCAGCCGACCGCCTTGATCAATTTGAGGCGCGCGACCGAGTGGTGTGGGGTGCGGTTCGGCATGTCGCAGGCCGGGGCGGCCGACGTGCCGCTGTTCACCACGGCGTCGGTCGACGCGCTGGGGGACGTACGATCAGGCTCCCTTCGCCCTGGAAGGTGGTCTGTCCATGCCCGTGCCGAGCCTGCTCGCGGTCTTCGCGCACCCCGACGACGAGTCATTGTCGGCCGGCGGAGTGCTCGCCCGTCACGCAGCCGCGGGCGCGCGTACCGCAGTTGTCACGGCGACCTGGGCCGCGGACACCCCGCGGGCCGCGGAGTTGGCCGAGGCGCTGCGGATCCTCGACGCCGGCAAGCCGCGAATGCTCGGCTACGCCGATGCGCGTGTACCGCAGTCGGCCCCGGGCTGTGTGCGGTTCTGCGATGCGCCGCTCGACGAGGCGGTGCGGCGGCTGGTGGCGCACATCCGGGAGCTGCGCCCGGACATCATGGTCACCCATGACGCCTACGGCGGGCTGCCCGGTCACCCAGATCACGTGCACACCCATCGGGTGACCATGCTCGCTGCCAAGGCAGCCGGCCTTGAGCTGCTCTACCCGGATGCCGGTGCCCCCTGGCAGCCGCGTGCCCTCTACCTGGCCACGCACCCGCACTCGGCCGTGCCGGCGCTGAGAGACGTGATCGGTGCGCGCAAGGCGGTGTACAGCGTTCCGGACGAACAGGTCACCGCGACTGTCGATGTCGGCCCCTGGATGGAGCAGAAGATCGCCGCCGTACTGGCGCATCGCTCCGAGGTCGAGCGGGGAGCCCTGCCGGGAGTGATCGCCAACCTTCCGCCGGATGCACGGGAACGGCTGTTCGCCACCGAGTGGTACATCCGCCACATCCCCTTTACCGCGACATCGGCCCAGACGGAACTGACCGCCTGACCTGCGGTCAGTCCATGAGGCAGACTGCCGCGACTCCCCAACTCGCCGACATTGGTCAAGCGAAGAGCCGCCGGGGTGGCTTCCGAAGCCGTCGATACTGGTCTCGGCTTGGCAGGGTGATGTCGGGGTGTCCAGGGGCAGGCCGGTTCCGGCTATGAACCCGTCGAGGACGTCTCCAGGCGATACAGCGGCGGATTGCCGAACGCGAGTGGCTGACGGTGTTCCTGCTGCCGGCCTGCTCGCCACAGCTCACCCCGGTCGAGGGGCCCGGGCCTCCGGCAAGAGCCGCACCGTCCAGGCCCGCTGCGTCCGCGACAACCGCCTGGCCGACGCGCTCCAGACCAGTGCCTTCGGCGCTCTGAGGGTCTCGTCTGGAGCCCGCCGCCACTACGACAGGCAACGAGCCCGAAGCAGGAAGTTCAGCAAGCATCACCCTGCCGAACCGAGATCAGTAACTCCCGTGGTCCCACGCGTGGTCCCGTTCCCCGGTGTGCGGTGGTAGGACGGGGCTGTAGTCGGCGCTGCGGACAGCAGCAAGAGTGCGGGCCGAACGACGGGGCCGCGAGAGGGAGTTGGGCATGGCGGCAGAGAACATCGACGATGTCGTGGACAGGCTTGCCGGGATCGTACGGGAGGCCGGCCGCGCCGGTGACCGGGTCGGGTACTTCGCGGCGCTGTACCGACAGGTGACCGTTGAGGTCCGCACGGCCATTCACGGGGGGCTGTTCGACGACGGCGTCCGAATGGACCGTTTCGACACGTTCTTCGGCAACCGCTACTTCGACGCGTATGACGCCTGGCGTCGTGACCGGAGCGGGCCGCGCTGTTGGCGCGAGGCGTTCGGGCTGCTCGACGACGCCGACACCATCATCGTCCAGCACCTGATACTCGGCGTGAACGCGCACATCAACCTCGACCTGGCCATCGCCGCCGCGCGGACCAGCCCGGGCAAGGCCATCCACGCGTTACGGCGCGACTTTCTGCTGATCAACGACATCCTTGGGCGGGTGGTGCTGGCGGTGCAGGACTCGGTCGGCGCCCTGTCGCCATTGCTGTCGCTGCTGGATCAGGTCGGAGCCCGCACCGACGAGCGGATCCTCGACTTCAGTGTCCGTCAGTCCCGCGAGGAGGCGTGGCACAACGCCGTCCTGCTCGCCGGCCAGAACGAAGAGGAGCGCGAGGCCGCCATCGAGCGGCTCGACATCCGGGCCGCCGTGCTCGCACGGTTGATAGCGCGACCGGGTGGCCTCGTCCGGCCGGCCCTGCAGCTGATCCGGAGCACCGAGAGTGATGACGTGCCGGCTGTCATCACCCATCTGGACAACGCCATGGAACGACCCTCCGCCCGGCAGTCAACGGGGTGAGGCCCCGGCAGCGGGCCGGGCCGCCGGCGCGTGGCGCTGCGCCCGCCAGAAGGGAGGCCGGGCCCCGCCGCCGGGTGCTTGGAGCGCCGGCATATCAACTCAAGCCTCAAAGCGGCATCCGAGCGTCTGCTTCGCGAAGAGCCCACCCGTAGTGACGGTTCCCTCACCGTCGCCTCCCTCGCCGTTGAAGCCGCCGTCAGCAGAGCCGGCGTCTACCGCTACCCCCGTGTTCTGGCGGAGTTCCGAAACCTCGGACCCGAACGAGAAGACGCAGCCGCACCCTCAGCGTCCCTCCGGCAGGAGGTCCAGTCTCTGAAGGCGGCCGAGCGCGGGCTTCGCCAGGAGCACACGCGCGAGGTGCGAGAACTCCGGTCCTGCACCAACGTCCTCGCACAGCAGGTTCAGTTCCTCACCCTCCAGCGCCGCAGCGGGCCGCATCAGACCCCGGCGCCAACGCGAGGGTCACGCAGAGCACATGTTGTAAAGGAATCTTTCTAAAGATACCTTTACAACATGTCGAACAGTCAGAGGGACGAGCCATCAGGAGCCCCTGCCCGCACAGCCCGGCTCACCGACCCCCGCGCTCTGCGCGCCTACGCCCATCCCACCCGTATGCGCCTCGTCGGCCTGCTCCGTACCGAAGGCCCCTTCACCGCGACCCGCGCGGCCGAGCTCACCGGCGAATCCGTCGCCAGTTGCTCGTACCACCTGCGGATGCTCGCCAAGTACCAACTGGTCGAGGTCGCACCGGGCGGCCAAGGCCGCGAGAAACCCTGGCGCGCCACCGCACGCTTCACTCAATGGCCCAACTACTCCGAGGACCCTGCCGTCGCAGAGGCCAGCAGGGCACTGGAAACCGCGGTCGCCGAACGCTACTTCGAGCTGATCACCCGCGCCGTCGAAGAGCGCCGCGATCTGCCGCGCGAGTGGCAGGAAGCCGAGCACATCGGCGACCAGGTGCTCTACCTGACGGCGGAGGAGCTCGCTGACCTCGGCGAAAAACTCGACCGTCTGCTGCGCCCCTACGAGGACCGGCAGGGCGACCCGGCCGCCCGCCCCCAGGGCGCACGGCTCGTCCAGATCGTCCGGGCCGCCTTTCCCTTGCCCCGGCAGCCCGCCGGCAACGAGGAGACTTCCATCGCTCCGGACGGCACGGGCAGCCCGCGATGACGGCCTCGGGCCGCTTATCCGCAGCCGTTCCCGACCTCCTGCGCAAGCGATCCTTCCGCCGTTACTGGACCGGCCAGAGCATCTCCCTCGCCGGCGACCAGATATCCCAGATCGGCCTCCCACTCGTCGGCGTCCTCGCCCTCCACGCCGACGCCGCCCAGATGGGCTGGCTCGCCACGGCCCAGCTCATGCCCGCCCTGCTGCTCTCTCTTCCCGCAGGCGCCTGGGCCGACAGCAGAGCGCACCGCCGCCGCGTCATGATCGCCACGGACCTCGCGCGGGCCCTGCTCATCGCGTCGGTTCCCCTCGCGTACGCCCTCGACGCACTCACCTTCACGCAGCTCTACGCGGTCGCTTCGGGGATCGGCGCGCTGACCGTCCTCTTCGACGTCTGCAACACCATCCTGTTCGTCTCGCTCATCCCCACCGAGCGCTATATCGAGGGCAACTCCCTCGTCAACGGCAGCCGCGCCATGTCCTTCGTCGCGGGCCCCAGCGCCGGAGGTCTCCTCGTCCAGCTGTTCACCGCGCCGCTGGCACTCCTCGCCGACACGGTGACCTATCTGGCCTCCGCCTACTGCCTGGCGCGCATAACCCCCGCCGAACCGTCGGCCGTGCCACCCGCGAAAGGACACTTCACCGCAGGCCTGCGGTGGATCCTCCACTCGCGCGTCATGCGCGCCACGTTCGCCGCATCCGCCACGATTCAGTTCTTCAATTTCATTTTTCACACGCTCTTCGTGCTCTACGCCACCACCGAACTCGGCCTGAGCGCAGGCGTGCTGGGGTCGGTCCTCGGCATCGGTGCGATCGGCGGGCTGATCGGTGCGTCCCTCACCGGCCGTCTCGTGCGCCGCCTCGGCATAGGACCCGCCGTCGTCGTCGGCTTCACGGCCTTCCCGGTTCCGCTGCTGCTCGTACCCCTCGCGGACGGCCCCGACCCCCTCGTCCTCAGCCTCCTCTTCCTCGCCGAATTCGGCTCGTGCGCGGGCGCGATGATCGTCGACATCTCGCTGGGCTCACTTCAGACGGCCCTCATCCCCCACGCCCTGCGTGCCCGCGTCAACGGGGCCTACCGCACCCTCACCCACGGGATGCGCCCGCTGGGCGCGCTCGCGGGAGGAGCGCTCGGCACGGCCATCGGGCTACGCCCGACACTGTGAATCGCAACAGCCGGGACCGTGATGTGCCTGGTCTGGGTGCTGCCTTCGCCGGTCCCACGTATCCGCGAATTGCCCGACTCCCCGCCAGAGCCGGCACACGGCGCACCATCGGCATCGGCGCCCGCCTCCTCACCCTCGCCCGGCTACTGAACTTGAATGGGTGTTGCCGGGACAGGAGGGTGCACGGGCACGCTCGGCGGAGGCCCGTGCGGATGCTCGTGCAGCTCACGCGCCAAGACGTGCGAGTGACTGAGAGCGAAGTAGGTCTGCTGACATTGCTTCGTACGTTTGATGACCCGGAGTGGCTGGAGTGGCCGCAGCACTGCAACCGCACCGAAACCGTCACCCTGTTCGGCCGCCTGACAGCCCGGATGGAGGCCCGATTCTCTGAGAGGAGCAGGCCAGACACTGCGGCCCGGTGAGGTTCCAGGCGATGTATCCGCCGATCCTCCAGCCGGGGGCCGTGGACAGGTCGTAGATGTACTGCGGGCCTTCGTCGTCCTTTGGCCCCTCCCATGCGTCGATACGGGCCTGCAAGGAGGGGGCAAGGGCCTCGAGGTAGGGGTGCTCGACCATTTCCTCGGGGCGCAGCACGCAGGGGGCCGGTACGAGTTCTTCGCGGCCGACGGCCTCGGGGACCGGCTGCTCGGTCAGCGGCGTGCCGATGTCCTCGGAGTGGCGCCGGAGGAGTCGTACGTGGAGGTTGTGGCGGGTGTCGGCGAGGTGCGGGGCGTGCCGGCCGCGTCTGAAGCCGTCGATGATCTCGATCTCTCCGGCGGTCGGTCCGGATCGCGAGTCGCGCCACCGGGCCTGCTCCAGGATGTCCCGCTTACGCATTACCTCGGCGTAGTGGAAGCCGCTGGATCGCTTGTGGGGGATGGCGCACATCGGCCAGGGCTCGTCGGCGGGCCACAGCATCGGTCCGCCGACCGAACTGTCGCGTGCCGTGGGGGTGCCGCGGCGCGGGTGCAGGGGTGTCGAGCCAGCCGGTCAGCTCGAATCCCTTGTCGCCGTGGGCGGAGTACTCGAGGCGGACGGGGACGGAGTTGGCTCCCCTGTAGATCGGAGTGATGTCGTACCGGATGGCCTCGTCCCTGTCGTCCACGGCCCGGTAGATCTTGTCCTCGATGAGGCCGCGCTGGTAGGGGGAGTTGGTGGGGTTGCTCGTCTGGGTCACGAGGTGGTGTTTGGCCGCGTGACCCACACCTGCGCCGCCGAGGCACCGCACCCCTGCTCCCGCTCCCGCCACCGCTCGAATCCGACCGACTCGTCCCTCTCGACGTCCGCAGACACGACCGCCTCGGCGGCATCCCCGCGAGTACCAACATGCCGCGTAACCAGCACGGACGTGGCTCTCGGCACCTGCAAGGTCTGTGGGGGCGGACTCGAAGTACATGCGGTCGACGCAGCCGCAGGAGCAGCCGTCAGCCGTACCGCACCTGCCGACGCCCTTGTCGCCGTCGGACATCCAGAACTTGTCGCCGTCGGAGAACAGCTTCGTGCGCTCCGAGACGCCCAGTCCGACCGACGGGTCGATGTGGACAGGGCAGGCGGTGTCCTTCCCGTTGGAGAACCCGGCGGCCAGGTGCCGGCGGTGCACGGAGAGGCTCCGCGGGAGCGTCGCCTTCGGGAACTCGACGCACAGGCGCGCGCGGAAGTCTCGCGGTACGTCGCGGAACTCGTGGCGGACACCACCGATGGGCACCCTCTTGCCGCTGAGGGCGGCGCCTGCGGCCCGGGCGTCGGTGCCGGGGGCGGGCGGTGCGACAAGGGCGAAGGTGGCGCGTCGGCCGCGGGAGAGCCGGGCGGTGATGTTGGACGACATCCCCGATGCGCAGGTCGCGGCGCAGGCGGCGCCTGATCCCGGCGGCTCCCAGCGCGAGCCTGGCGTCGGCGCCCCGGGTCCCGGATGCCCGTTCCTGCAGGTCAGACCCGGCGCCCGCCGCCTCGGCCGCCGTCACGCCACGCGTGTCAGTCACCCCATCCGACGTGCTGTGATGAGCCTCACCGCAAACATGAGGGCCCCCTCGAGTACGCTGGGCGACGTCGAACATGAGGGACCCCTCCGGATGATCCTCACCGTTCGGCACCCGGCCGATCCGGATCCCCCGGATCACGGACAGGACAGCCGCCCGGTCAACGGAATCGCGGCACATCACATGGAGATGACCATGAACAAGTGGATCAAGCGCGTCTCGACCGCTGTCGCTTCTACGGCACTGGCAGGCGGAGCCCTTCTCGGAGTCAGCGGCACGGCGTCAGCGGCGACGGCCTCGGCGCCCGGGGAGCACACGCAGTCCGCGATCACCGCCTTCACCACCAGCGGCGACCGCGCGGACGGATACCAGAGCGCTCACCACCAGGCACAGGACGACAGCTGGGGCACCCCCCGCGGCTGGTACACGAACGACGACCGCCAGGGCCACTACGGGGAAGAGCGCTGGAACGGCAGCCACGCGTACGTCTGGAACGGGTACCGCTGGGACGAGGCGACGACGTGGTACCGCGTCAGCGCCGAGCGCTGGCACCTCGACCAGGTCGCGTGGTACGCGGACCAGCGCTGATGTGGCCGCAGGCCGACACGGTCGGTTTGACCGGCCGCAACGACGTGGCTTTGGGTTGTGCCGTTGCGACTCGTCAAACCGACCGCTCGCCGAGCCGACATCGAGCGCGAGCCGGTGAAATCGCCGCCCGGCCGAACGGGAACAGCACGCGGGAGCCGTGTGTGCGACTCCCGTCCTCCGGCGCTACTGGTCGCTCCCGTGGCACTGCCACGCCCCGCGTCTCGAAGCACATGGGGAGCGATCGCAGTGCCGGGCGAGCGGGGACGTGGAAGTGAGGAACAGTGGGATCGGTCAGAACCGTGGCACATGAGCTGCCCGTGCGGCTTGTCGTGTCGCACGACCTGTCGGTGCCGATACGCGCAGCACTGCGGTACGACGCGGATGATCCCTATGCCGTGCATGCCGTCTTCCACACCCTGGACCAGAGCGGAACGGTCGAGTGGTTCCTCAGCCGCGACACGCTGGCTCAGGCTCTGAGCGAGCACACCGGGCACGGAGACGTGCACATGTGGCCGACCGGCGGCTCGGGACGCGATGCGGTGCGCATGGCTCTTCGTTCGCCTGCCGGGTCGGCCCTGCTCGAGTTCCCCGCGCAGGACGTGGAATCCTTCCTGCGCGAAACGTGGTCCGCGGTGCCGCCGGGGGCCGAATCCAGCCGGCTCGACCTGGACGCCGAGCTGGCACAGCTGCTGGCGGAAAACTGAACGCCATCCCCTGGATGGTGACGCCCCTCGCAGGACCGAGGGCCCGGATGCCGACCGCGGCACCGGGCCCGCCGCATGTCCCGCCGTACGCCGTATTGCCCGACGTGGTGGCCCTGTTGCCCGACGCCGTCAGCCGCGGCTCAGGCCTCCTCGCCGCACTCGCGGCACTCCTCTTCGGGGCACTCGAGAGTGGTGAGGGTCCGCTCGACCTGCTGCGGGGTCAGCGGGGGTTCGGGCAGCTCGTGGGCGCACTCGGCGCGGAAGGCGTCGAGCAGCAGGTGCAGGTGGCGGCGCCAGACGTTGGGGGCGACGGCACGGGTGGCCTGGATGATCCCCACTTGGGACCAGATCACGAAAGCGATGTCCTCTGGAGTGACATCGTCACGCAGGACGCCCTGCTCCTGGGCGTTGCGGAAGATCTGAGCAAGCCGTTCCTTCGTGCGCTCGAACATTCCCCTGCCGAGCGCATGGACCGGCAGCCGAGCCGAGACCAGGTCATTGAAGGCGCGGTCACAGGCCTGCAGTTCACAGAGCTTTTCCAGGTAGAAGCAGAACCCCTCCCAGGCGTCGTCCATGGCCGCGGCCTCTTCGGCTGCGGCGAGCAGATCCGTGAACTTCGCGGTGAAGAGCTCTTCGACCAGGTCGAGCCGGCGGGGGAAGTGACGGTAGACCGTGCCGATCGCGACACCCGCCTCGCGGGCAACACCCTCCAGGGAAGCGTCCAGCCCCTGCTCGGCGAAGGCCTTGCGGGCAGCGGCCACGATCGCGTCCCTGTTGCGCTGCGCGTCGCGGCGCAACGGCTTGGCCGGCGCCTGGGGCGCGGGCGGGACGTGCTGGTGACTCATGCATCCAGACTAACATGAGGGACCCCTCGAATTAGGTTGTGATCCTACTCACGGTGCGGACGGAACGTGGTCCAGGGGCACGCACTCAGGGTGCGCCGAAGACGACGAGCCTCCGGCTCAGGCCGCTAGGACCAGCTGGGTGATGGCCCGTCGGGTTCTCCGTATGGCACCGGTCGGCCGGTGAAGGTGTCCAGGAGCATGCGGTCGCCGAGCGGCTTCCCCAGTTCCGCCTTCACGCTCTGTTCGGTCATGACGGCGGGGCAGGGGCCGCTCCGCTCCCCCGCGACGGAGGCGTACAGCACCACGCTCTCGTCCGTCTCCAGCGCCTTGACGACGGGGCCGTCGTCGCAGGATCCGTGTGTGGCCCTCAGCGTGACGCAGCGGCCGTCCGCCGCTGTCTCGGCCAGCCGGGCGACGACAGGCGTGAGACTGCCGGCAGAGCCTTGCCGAGCTGGTCCGATCGGCGACTTCGACAGCGAGAACGGCCACCACATCGACGACCCGTCCGAGGACGCCCTGTTCGACCTGATCAGCGAACTCAACGACGCGGACAGCACCTTCACCGTCATCCAGCAGTACCGGAAAAGGGCCGGCGGCCTCACTGAATTCCTTGCCTGAGTACTTCGCGCACGCGGGCGTGAAGTTGCAGTTGAGCACCTCCACGTCCGTCTTCCCCGCGTGCTGAAGACGGCCGCCTCATGATCGGTACTTCGACCGGGAAGGTGTGGCGCCCCTCAACCGCGTCGGCCCGGCGTGGAGCTGCGGAATCGTTGAAGCAGTTCAAGGGCCGGAGGACTGTCCGGATCAAAGCCGTGGATCCCATCCAACTCGGCGGGCACGTCCGGCCCCCACAGGCGGGCGCCATGGCACTGAAAGCAGAAGGCGATCTGGAAGAGCAGGTCGGTGGCGCTATGAGCACGGATGCCCCAGCCCGGGATGAAACAGCGGTGCAGCTCACTATCCGGAGCAGAGCTGATCAACGTCAGGGCGTTGCTGACCTGAGCCGCCTCCCAGATCGCGACATCGTCACCCACCAGGTTCGCGGCGCTGAGATGCCTCATTGGGTCGGTGATGCGGACGACCTCGATCAACTCGGTCTTCTCCTGAGCGGGCGGAAGCATCATGCGCACACACTCACTGATCAAGGCGCCGCGCACCAGGGGCAAGCAGACCTGGCGACAGCCAAGGTCCGCTTACAGGTTGTCCCGGTTGGTGTGCAGCTCACATTCCACGCTCGGGCCCGTAGGCCTCCTGGGTGCGTTGGCCCGGTCCTGTCGGCGGGTACTCGAGCTGAACGGGGCCCGGGTAGAACGCCGCGCTGTCCCAGCCGGCCATCTCCTCGCCGATCAGGTAGCGGTACAGCCACTCACAGCCACTCGGAGAAGCCCATCGCGTGTCCGACCCAGTCGCCTTCTGCCCCCTGTACCACCACGTCATCTGAGGACCCGTAGACCCGCGGCGCTCCGAAGACCGCGGCCCCCTGATCCGTGGCGGCGAGGGGGATGAGGCCCTCGGCGGTACCGAAGCTGAGCTGTGGGAGGTTGCAGAAGACGCGGGGATCGTCGTCTGGCCCCGTCCTGCCGGCATCCGCCCGCGACCGCAGGAACGTGGGCGAGTGGATCCGGCGGGCCGAACTGCGACCTGAGGCCGGTCCGCTCCTTCGCCGGCTTCCTCCGCCAGGACATCGATGCCGTCACCGCCGCACTCACCCTGTCCTGCAGCTCCGGCGCGGTCGAGGGCCACGTCTGCAGAATCAGGCTCCTCAAACGGGGCATGTACGGCCGCGCGTCCTTCGCACTCCTCCGAGCGCGGATTCTCACCCCACCGTGATGCCGGCCCCCGTGCCGAAACTCAGCTCGGGTTGCGAGGAGATGCGTTGCGCAGCCTCCAGATTTCCTTCCACTGTCGGGCGTGATCGGCCGCCAACAGCGGGTCGGGCGCGTCGGCCCGCCGCACCGCGAGGCTGACCCCGCATTCCCTGCACAGCTGATGGATCCGGTAGACGCCGTCGTGCCAGGCGCTGGTGTTGTCCCGGTTTCCGCATACACGGCACGTCAGCGCAGGAGCTTCACCGGGCGGGACCGACGATCGGAGCACCCGCTCGACGACCACTGGCAGCGGCTCGTCGGGATGGATTGTCGGCTCGGGGCAGTAGGCGATGTTCCCCCACCCACGCTGCCAGCCGCGCCAGGACTCGTCTGCCTTCACCTGCCGAAAGCCACGTGCTTTGTCCGCTCGGCGACTGTCGGCATAGGCACGTTCGTCGGCGAGCCAGAGCTGTCGGGCGTGGTGCAGCTCCTCGACGGCGCGTATCAGCGAGTTCGGATCCTTCTCCAGATTCTTGGGAATCCCCGCGCTGAGGCAGAGGTGGTGATAGGTGGCTCGGAAGCCATAGGGCGCGAAGTGGACGAGGCAACACCGCAGATTCGTATGCCGGACACGCGCGGGCAGGCCCTCGTCGTAGACCCGTCTCCGGTGCGTGTTGAAACTGCTCATCCCAGGACGCTACGGCCTGCGGAACACGGATCGCACTTCACTTTGACGGCCCAAGGTCTCGCCCCGGCAGTACCCCTCCCGAAACTGCTGCCAGAACCAATTTCGGGCACCCCCATCAGCGGCCACAAGGTTGCACACCGCACGTTCCCAGGCTGGTCCAGTACCCAAGCCCGAACAGCCGGCCGTCGGAGCGCGTACAAAAAACTCCTGTGCACCAGCTCGCACACCTCTGCGATCATCCCCGAATGGCGCTCAGTCTCGAATCGCTGGTCATCCGGCACACCCACCGCCTTGCCTCCCCCAAGGGCTCCGCCGGGGAAGGAGCCGCCGCCGCACGGCAGTTCGACGCGGCGCTGACGTCCGTGGGCTTCAAGCTCTCGGCGGAGCTGCTGGAGCGGCTGTCGGGGCTGTCCGAGGCCGCGGTCGTGCACACCGCCGGGCGAACGCTGCGCACCGTGAGCGAGATGGTGGGCGACCACGCTCAGCACAACGCGTACTTCATCGACTTTCCAGCGAACGTGCCGGACACCGAAGAGTTCTGGATGCGGTGTGTGACGAAGGCGCTCGGCGACGACAAGTCGCGCGAGAACGTGCTGACGCAGCTGGCGCACGGGGTGCTGGACCTGCTCAGCCTCCCCACGTACGGCCGCTACCAGCACACCTACGAGGAGATGCTCGCGGCGCAGGACGAGCTGATCGCCTCGGCGGGCGACCGGGTGACCGTCCTGCACCTCGGGCGGGACCTGGACGACGAACTCACGGACCTGTACCTGGCCTTGGCAGGCAGCACGACGCCACTGGGCGAGGACCACCTGCGCGACCTCAAGACCCTCGCCGAGCGGTGCGCGCCCGGCCCCCAGCCGGAGTCGATCCCGGTCCGGGAGAACCGGGCGGTCGTCAACGAGGCCCGTCTCGCTGTCGGCGCGAACCTCCTTCTGGACACCGTCACTGATGTGCTGCGGCTGGCCTGCGCGCTGTCGGGCGGCGACGTGACGCTGCAGGAGCCGACCCGGTTTCGGGCACTCTCGCGGCCGGCCCGCCGTGCGCTGCTGGCGGGCCTCGACGCCGTGGTCGCGGCGAACCCCGCCAAGCTGGCCGATGTGCACGCGCACCGCGAGCCTTTCAAGCGGCTCGGTGAGCGTCTGCACCCGCACGAGTACCCGCGCTGGCCGCACGCCGCCGATGTGTTCGCCGTAGCGCGCGGCGAGAAGGAGGCCCGGTCCTTCGACAGCCGTGTCGAGAAGCTGCTCGACGAGTTCGACGTCCTCGGTGCGGTGAAGCTGCTGGAGTCCGCTCCCGGCAAGCTGTTCCGCGCCTTGGACCTCCTGCTGCGTATCGCCGCCGGCCAGGAGGAGCGGGACGCGGTGGTGGCCGCCGCGGTACGGGTCGCCCCCGAGGTCTCCGGCCGGGTCGTGCTCTCGGTCCGCGAGCACTTCCACAACCGGGAGCGGGAGACCGACGAACCCCGCATCTTCGTCAACCGCCGGGGCCGCGCCTGGGTGACCCCCGACTACCGGCCGCCCGGCCCGGCCGCCGACCGCGATCGTCTGATCGCCGCCCTCGACGCCGAGCTGCGCCGCAGGCTCCCGGCGCCGGGCCGGCTGCTGCTCGGACCCGACGTCCTCGACGTGGCGCTCCCGCTCAGCGGCAGGGCGACCGCGGCCGGACTCGGCGTACTGCCGCGGGGTTCGGTCTCGGCGGTCGACGGCGAGCAGCTGCGCTTCTTCGTGTACTGGAAGGAGACCGAGAACCGGACCGACTACGACCTCTCGGCGCTGCTTCTCCACACCGACTACAGCACCGACTCCTGGCTCTCCTACACCTCCCTCAAGGCCGTCGGGGGCGAGCACTCGGGCGATGTCACCGAGGCGCCCGACGGGGCCTCGGAATTCATCAACCTGTCCCTGGACCGGGTACGCAGCACATTCATCGTTCCGCAGGTCAACATCTACGCCGGCGAGGGCTTCGAGGAGGTCGAGGAGTCGTTCTTCGGTTTCATGCTGCGCGACGGTGAGCAGAAGGGCCGGCCGTTCGAGCCGCGCACGGTGCGGATGAAGTCGGAGCTTCGCGGGGTGGGCCGAGTGGCGCTGCCGCTGGTGTTCCGGCGCGAGGACGACGGCCGGTGGCACGCGAAGTGGCTGCACCTGTATCTGAAGGCCATCTCGTCGGCCAACCGGGTCGAGGAGAACCAGGTGTCGGCGTCCAAGGTGGTGCGCGCCATCGTGGAGCGTGAGTACCTGACGGTGCGGTACCTGATCGGCCTGATGTCCGGCGGCGCCACGACCGTGGATCTGTGGGACGGCGGCCCGGTCCCGGACGAGCCCGTGATGTACATCGGTCTCGAACGTCCCGAGGGGCTGCACCCGGACTCCCGAGTCATCACCCTCGAAAATCTACGCGACTTGATCCCGGGCTGAGTGCTAGCGTTGCCCACGGCGAGGCCATGAAGGGGCTTCCTTCTCAATTCCTTTTCTGAAAACAAGTTCTTTCGCTTTCCTCGCCGTCGGCTTCGACTGGGAGGCGCCCGCGCGGCGCCTCCCAGTTTTCGTGTGCGCCGACGGCCATCACCCCGGAAAACGCACACGACTTGGTCCCGAGCCGACTGATAGCATTGCCTGAGGCGAGGCCATGAAAGGGCTTCCTTCTCCTCCGCCGTGAAAGCGGCTTAAATGCAAAGAGTCCCTTCGCTTTCCTCGCCCTTGACGTCGCTCCGGACGGTACCCGCGCTCACCGCTCGACTCCTCCGCCGCTCCAACCAGTACAAGGACGGCCACACCAACCAGGAGATCGCTGCCCAGCTGTTCCTCAGCCCACGCACGGTGGAATCGCATCGCACCTCGGCAACGTTACGCCCAGGAGGTCCTGATCGGCCTGGACGAGGCCGGGCTGCTGGAGCCCGACGTGCTCACCGAGGTGTGCGAACGGGTTCTGCTGAGACCGGAGAAGAAGCTGGTCCGCGCCCAGCTCACCCGGCTCGACCGCGCGGCCCGGCGGGAGACCGCGCGCGCCGCCCGGACCGTGCTCGATGCGGCGACGGCCCTCGACCACCGGGACGTCGACCTGCAGGAGCGCGCCCTCGACGTGATCGCCCGGCACCTCAGGGCCGCGGGCGACCGCGTACTGCCCGAGCTGCGCACGGCCGCCGCACGGATCAACCCCGCTCTCGCGGCACGAGCCGCCGATCTGCTTGGCATCGCCCCGGACCGGCTCACCGGCCAACTCACGGGCCAGTACGCCGACTTGCTGCCCGCCGTGTCCGAACCCCGCCCGGTGCCGGCGCCCATCGAGACGGGCGTCGAGGTCGCCGAGGAGCTCGCGGCGGTCGTCGCGAACGACAAGGACGTGGTGACGTTCGAACGTGTCCTAAACGGGCTGGTCCGGCACGCCCATCTCGACCGGGTCGCGCTGGCCCGGGCGTTGAAGCCGGTCATGCGCAAGGAACCCCGTGAGGCCGTCGGCTTCACCCAGTCCGACGTGTACGACGTGGCCGCGGCGCTGCGGGGCGACAAGCCGAGGGAGCGCGACTTCACCGCCCGCCTCAAATTCAACGCCTTCTCCCCGGCCGGGGAGCTGCTGAGGGCGCGCCTGGCCGAGGCGGTCGACATCATCAAGGCCGACGCGCAGCCGTTCCTGCTGGCCGTGCCGACCGACGCCACCGGTGCGCTGGACGCCGCCGAACTCGTGAGGCGTCTGTCGGTGCTCGACGGGCTGGGCATCACGCCCGCGCCGGTCGACCTGGCCCAGGCACTGCTGCGCGTCACCCCGACCGCGGACGAGAAGGTGCTGGGCGCGGCCGGGCGGCTGGAGTCCGACGCCGGGCAGCGGCTGGCGCGGTGGCTGCGCGAGGGCGGTCTGCCGCACTGGGAATCCGGTCCCGCGAACTGGCCCGACGCCCACTCGGGTGTGCACCTGGCGGACTGGGTGAGCCACATTCGCCCCGAGCCGGCCCCCGGTCCCCCGCTGCTCCCGGCCGCCGAGGCCCTGATCTGGCCGTACCGGAAGAGCGGTCTCTGCGACCCGATGGTCCCCTTCTGGCTCGCCCAGCTGCCACACCACCGCGAACTCGTGGTGGCACGGGCAGGGCGATCGAGGCGAACCGGGTGACCGCCTCCCTGCGTACGGCGGCCGAGACGGGCGCGTACGCCACCGTCTGGTCCGTGCTCGAAGTGGCCCTGCCCCGCCTGCTGCGCGACCCCGTGGTCCGGGGCACCGGAGCGCTGCTCGCCCTGGGCGTCGACTGCGCCTCGCGCTGCGCGGCGAAGGGCCGGATACCCGAGGTCACGACGGCCGCCGTGCGCACCGGGTCGAGCCAGGTGGTGAAGAACGCGCGGCTGCTGCGTGACGTACTGGGCTGAGCGGCCCTACCTCGCTGTCTCCGCAGTGATCTGGCCCCGAGTCGGATTCCTGACCTGCGGCGACCGGTTCAGCTGAGATGTGGAGGTGCAGGGAATCTCAGGTGACGTGGTCCCGGGCGGGTGAATGCCGGATGTGGTCTCAGCCGCTCTGGTCCGGCTCCGCCGTTTCGAACTGGGAACCCGCGAGCTTCCGTTTTTGAGTCGTGGCGGACATCCGAGGTGGGTCATGTCCCCAGCGTGACGCCGTACCGTCGGGTGTGGGTGTCTGTCGCCGAAAGGACCGGCGCGGCCTTCAACGATGTCTCGTAAAGGCGCCGTTCAGGGCATCGCATCGAGTGTTCTCACTACCTTGCGGGCATCGGCCGCGCCCGCTTTGTCACCGGCGGCCTTCATCAGCTCGGCGCGCCAGGAGCTACAAGCGTGCGCGACCGAGCGGGTTTCCAGGTCGATCACGGCGAACGGGATCAGCGCGGCCACAGTACCGGCCATCCAGGAGGAGAGGTCGAGCGTGAGCTCACGCAGGCCGTGACGCGCGCAGATCTGGGAGCAGATGAGGAGGACATACGCCCAGGACGGGCCGTGCTCGCCCATGTTGTGGCGCAGTTCGGGCGACTGCCGTTCGGACTGGTGCGCGTAGAGAACGTGGGCTTCCAGCCCCAGCCGCAGGCTCGCGGCCGGTTCGCGATCCCATGTCGCCGTTGCGGCGGCGGCGAACATGCCGGCGACCATGGGGGCGTCGTCGCTCGTGCACCGCAGGGACGACGTGACAAGAGAGCAGTCGGTGGCCGGGGCGGTCACCGCACGGGCGAATTCCCGGCTCAACTCGCCCGCCCGTTCATCACCTGCCGGTGTGACCTGCTTCAGCGCCCGGGCCAGTGTCATGTCGGCCAGCAGCGGCACGGGGGCCTCGATGCTGACGGACGGCACGCTGGGGCCGGCATCCTGGACCAGGCCTCGGGCGCTCGCTGCGATGCTGGACCGGCCGAACCGTTGGTGGATGTCAGCGGCGATCAGTCCGGCCTTCATGAAGGCGGGTACATACCTCGTGCGTGCGGCGGCAGTTCCATTGATCTCGTCACGCCGGTTGAGGAAGGTGCGGATCGCCAGGTCCGCGGCACCCACCGCGAGGTCGGGATCGCCCCAGCGGTGCAGCACCTCAGCGTGCTGTGAGAGTGCCCTCGCCATGTCCACCGTGAACGGGTCATTGTCCTCGAAACGCTCCAGCCAGGCCTGAAGCCCGTTCTCGGCACTCACCAGAGCCGACGCGCCCTGCCCGCCGCGCAGCTTCTCGACAGCATCGTCGAGCTGCCGCTCGGGATAGCCCGTTTCGACGTGACTCACGTTGCCCCGCCCCGCTGCCGACGCCAACTCCCGCCATAAATATAGGATGTTGACCCTTGCCTGAGGGAGTGCGGTGCCTCGACGAGATCGGGCCGGGCGGTGTGTGCGGCTGCCGTGGCCGCCGCCCGGGCGGGGTCACGTCGTGTGGACGCCGGGGGCGGGTTCAGCGTCGTAGACCGCAGGGCGTCGGGCCGCCTCACGATGCCTTTGCCGTCGGCCGGGAGCACCAGCAGCGTGTTGGCGGTGCACGGCGCGGGGATGCGGGCCCGGCAGAAGGCACCGATATCCACCGCGGCCTGGACGGCCAGCCGGGTCCTCGACCTGCCGTTTGCCGATCACCGGCCCGCAGCGGCGCATGAGCGCCGTCGGCGCGGTGTCGAACGAAGAACACGCCGGCTCCAGGACCGCGTCAGGCGAAGTCCCGGCGGCGGCCCACCGGGACCGCGAGCAGGTACAGCGGCGGCAGGAGCGCGGCTGCGCACACCGTCCACAGGGCCGCGTGCGTCCCCGCGTACGTGGCGAGCAGGCCGGCGGTGAGGGCGCCGACCGGCTGGGCGCCCCAGGAGATGAAGCGGACGGTGGCCATGACACGGGAGAGGAGCTCGGGCGGGGACTCGGTCTGGCGATGGGTGCGGGTGGTGATCGACCCGATGACGACGCCGAAGGCGAAGCCGGCGTTGCCCAGGGCGAACCAGTATGCGTCGGCTGCGGACGTGGTCAGCGGGGCCAGCAGGGCGGCAGCTCCGCCGGCCAGCGCGGTCCCGACGAGCCCCCTGGCGGTGCCGAACCGACGGGTCAGCCGGACCGCCAGGGCGGATCCGGCGAGCGCGCCGACTCCGTCCATGGCGAGCACCATGCCGAGTTGTACGGGCGTCAGTCCGGCCTCACGGACCAGGTAGAGGGGTGTGAGGGCGACCAGGGCGGCGCAGACGAAGTTGGTGGCGGTGGCCCAGAGCATGCAGGGCAGCATCACTGGGTGCCGCGTCACGTACGTCCAGCCCTCGCGGATCAGCCGGAGGGTGCCGTCGCCGGTGCGGGCGGCGGGACGGCGCTCGGGGAGGGTGCGCAGCAGCACGGCGGAGAGCAGGTAGCTGGCTGTGTCCACGAGGAGCGCGCCGACCGGGCCTGCGGCGTGCACGAGGAGGCCGCCCCCGGAGGGCCCTCCGGTCTCGGTGACGGCGTGCGTGCCGGACATCAGGCTGTTGCGGTCGGCGAGTTGCCGGGCCGGGACGATGGCGGGCAGAAAGGTCGAGTTGCCGATGTCGAAGAGTACGGTCGCGGCGCCGGTGACCAGCGCGGCGAGCAACAGGTGCGGGTAGCTGAGCCGGTCGAGCCACCAGGCGAGCGGGAGGGATCCGACGGCGACGAACCGTACGAGATCGAGGGTGACTTGGAGGCGGCGGAGCGGGACGCGCTGGGCGATCACTCCGGCCGGGAGGCTGAGCAGCAGCCAGGAGATCTGTCCGGCGGCGGCGAGCAGGGCGGCCTGGAGCGCGGTGGCGTCGAGGACTGTGAGGGCGACCAGGGGCAGAGCCAGGGCGGTGACGGCGGTGCCCGCGTCGCTGACGGTGGCAGCGGCCCAGTAGCGCCAGAAGACGGCCGGGGGCGAGGTCGTGTGGTGGGTGCTGCGGCGATCGCGCTCCGGGACCGTCGGTGTCTCGCTCATACTGCGCCCATCCCCCGTGAGTCTCTTATGGGAACTTACATGCTGCGATTGAGTTCCTATCCGGAACTGACCTCATGGCGCAAGATGGCTTCAAAGACCGGACGTTGTATCCGCAAGACAGGAGACCCATGGTCAGGTCGGTGCCCGAGCGGGACGCCGCCTGTGCGATCGCGCAGGCGGCGGCGGTGGTCGGCGACTGGTGGAGCCTGCTCCTGGTTCGGGAGACCGCACGCGGGCACCACCGGTTCGACGCGCTTCAGGAGGAGTTGGGGATCTCCCGGAAGGTGCTGACCGAGCGTCTTGCGCACCTGGTGGAGGCGGAGGTCCTGGAGAAGGTGCCGTACCAGAGTGGCCCGGTGCGCTACGAGTACCGGCTGACGGAGAGCGGGCGGGGGCTGCTGCCCGTGCTGCTCTCGATGCAGGACTGGGCGGACCGCTGGCTGCTCGGCGACGGCTCGCTGAGCGGCACGGCCGACGAGGAGAGTGCGGAGGCGCTGCGGGTGGCGGGCCTGGTGGGCGAGCGGCTGCCGCGCCTCGAACTGCCGGGGCACCGGGACGGTGAGCCGCTGGACCCGGTGGCCGAGGCCGCGGCCACCGTCCTGTTCTGCTACCCGGCGACCGGTCGCCCCGGCCCGCTGCCGGACGGCTGGGCCGACATCCCGGGCGCCATCGGCTGCACACTGGAAAACCGGCTGTTCAGGGACGCGTACGACGACTTCCGCGCGGCGGGCGCCGAGGTGCGCGGCGTGAGCACTCAACGTCCTGACGAGCAGCGGGTGTTCGCGGTCGAGGAGGGCATCCCCTTCACCCTGCTCTCAGACGTCGACCTGCGCCTCGCCGCCGCTCTGCGGCTACCAGTGTTCCGTGCCGGGCAGGCACTGCGGCTGAAGCGGGCGGTGCTGGTGGTGGACCGCGAACGCGTGGTGCGCCAGGCGCGCTTCCCGGTGACGGACATCCCGGGGGCAGTGCGCGAGGCGCTGGCGGTGGTACGGCGGGTGGCGGCGGGGCGCTGAAGAGGGGCGGGCGCGGGGACAGCCCCGGGCATGCCCGCCGAGTCCGTCACGGCGACAGCCGCTCCCACCCCGCCAGCCGTCCCCCGGAGTTGCTCCGCACCTGACGGGGCCTGCCGTGCCGTGCACCTGATCCCCGCAGTCCCCGCAGTCCCCGCAGTCCCCGCAAAGGAGCCACACCCAGGGATCTTCTTGGTGATCTTCTCGGCGTCGGTGAGCAGGGCGTCGATCGCGGCTCCGCGGATGGCGCGGGAGGGGGGAACCGACCGGCGTCGGTTACTCGCCCGCCAGGCCGCTGCAGCACTTCGCTCGTGGCGTGCCGCTCCAGCACGGCTGGACGGTCCAAGAGCTGTGGTGGCAGGTCCCGGATGACTTCCCACAGTTCACCGTGGACGACCGGATCGCGTGGGTGGAGCGGCAAGTCACCCAGGCCATCGACGCCGGGGCAGGAGCCTGCCGCCTCCTCGTCGGCAAGTCCCTGGGCTCACTCGCCTGCGGCGTCGCAGCCGATCGGGACATCGCGGCAGCCTGGCTCACTCCTGTCCTGACCACCGACCATGTGGCCCGTGCTCTCCCGCGAGCCAAAGCGCCGACTCTCCTCATCGGCGGTAGCGCCGACAACCTGCGGGATTCACGGATCGCCGAGTCCCTACGGCACGACGTCCTGGAGGCTCCCTCAGCGGATCACGCCCTGGAGCTCGCGGACGACGCCGCGGGATCCGTTGACGTATCGCAGCAAGCCGTCTCACGACTGGACCGCTTCATCGGCTCTCTCGGTTGTGAGAAATCACTGGACAAGATCGCCCGGACAGACGGGGAACTGGGATGCCGGTGGCCTTGACCGCCTTGACCGCCTTGGCGAACTCGGCGTCGACCCGCTCCTGCCGAGCGCGCGGCCGGGTTCGCCGGTCCGCGTGCGCGACGATTTCAGCCACGGGCGCGAGGTCAGCGTTCCCCCTCGGCGTCACTGCTCGCCGTGCCGGTCAGGATCGCGCTTGCGACGACGTCGAAGAGGTGATCGGCACGTGGCGCGAGCGAGCGTTGATCGCCGAGCCAAGCGAGCGCCTCTACCAGCGCGAACAGATCGACGCCGTCGATGTCGGCCCGCGCCATGCCCGCGGCCTGGGCGCGGGTGAGGAGCCGCGCACCGGCCGCGCGCAGAGTGACGCACGAAGCGTGGAGTGCGGACTCGGTGTCCTCGATGGCGGCTGCCATCAGCACGACCGCGCCCCGATACTCGGTTGTCCACGCGACGCAGTCGCGTAGCCACGTGACGAGGGCATCGCCGGGCGAGCTGGACGTTTCGAGGGCGCCTGCCTTAGCGGTCAGCTCGTCGAAGCTCGTATGGAGCAGGGCATCGAGCAGCGCCTCACGCGTCGGGAAGTGACGCAGCAGCGTCGCGAGTCCGACATCGGCCCTGCGCGCGATGTCGCGCAGTGACACGTCGACGCCCTGCTCGGCGATGGCGGTGCCCGCTACTGCGAGCAGGTGATCGCGGTTCTTCCTGGCGTCGGCCCGCATCTGTCCCCCTTGACTATTCGGATCAGTGGTCCATATATTCGGATCAGTGGTCCGGGTATATGGACCACCGATCCGAATAAGCCTATCCCGCGCCGCGGGCGGCGGACGAGTCCCCCTCCGGCCGTCACCGCCGTCCGCCGCAGCAGCCGGGTGCGGCGAGGCACTCCGGCTGCGACCACTACCTGTCGAACCGGTGACGCATTGGGCGTAATCCATCGACGTCAAGAAACAAGGACACCCCCCATGAATCTGAAGCTCGAAATGATCGTGCTGCCCGTCTCCGACATCGACCGGGCCAAGGCCTTCTACGAGAAGGTCGGATTCCGCCTGGACGTCGACCACACGGCCAGCGAGGACATCCGGGTGGTGCACTTCACGCCGCCCGGCTCCGAGTGCTCGATCATCTTCGGCGAGGGGATGACACCCATCGCACCCGGCTCGTTCCAGGGCCTGTACCTCATCGTCTCCGACATCGAGGAGGCCCGCGCGGAGCTCGCCGGCCGCGGCATCGAGGTCAGCGAGATCTTTCACGACGCAGGCGGCCTCTTCCACGGCCACGAGGACGGGGACGTCACCCACCGCGGCCCCGGCCAGGAGCGGCGGGCCGGCCTGCACCCCGAGCGCGCCTCCTACGGCTCCTTCCTCACCTTCAGCGACCCGGACGGCAACGGCTGGGTGCTCCAGGAAATCTCGCAGCGCCTCCCCGGCCGCTGACAACCCCGCAAGCCACCGTCCAAGCGCTGCAACGGGCCGTGTCCGGCCGGATGGCAGCCGGTCCGGCCCAGCGGTTCCCGCGGTCCGGGCCGAAGGCCGGCACCACACCGCAGGGCGAGGGCAAGCCTGCTCTCCGCCGCCCGGCGGCCCGGCGGACACGGGCCCGCGCCGGCCGAACGGGCGCCGCGGGCGCCGCGGGCGCCGCGGGCGCCGAGAGATGGCTTGGCCGCCGGGGCCGTCCGGCGGCGGGGAACGGCAAGCGCGGTCGGCAATGGGCCGCGGCCGCCGGAGTGTCCGACCGAGTCACGGAAGCAATAAGGAACGAAACAGTGAGGAACGCAGCAGTGAGGAACGCAGCAGTGAGGAACGAGACACCCCGCACCTACGACGTGATCGTCATCGGCGGGGGTCCGGTCGGCGAGAACGTGGCCGAACGCGCCCGCGCCGCAGGGCTCAGCACCGTGATCGTGGAGCGCGAACTCCTCGGCGGCGAGTGCTCGTTCTGGGCCTGCGACCCGAGCAAGGCGCTGCTGCGGCCGGTGGTGGCACGTGCCGACGCGAGCCGCGTACCCGGACTCAGCCCGGCGGTGGCCGGTCCGCTGGACGTCGAGGCGGTCCTCGCACACCGCGACAAGATGTCCTCGTACTGGAAGGACGAGGACCAGGTCGACTGGCTGAACTCGGTCTCCGTCGACCTCATACGCGGCCACGGCCGCCTCACCGGCCCCAAGCAGGTGGCCGTGCAGACCCCCGAGGGCGACACCATCGCCCTGACCGCCCGGCACGCCGTCGCCGTCTCCACCGGCACCCGCGCCGCCCTGCCCCCCATCCCCGGATTCGACACCGTGCGCCCCTGGACCAGCCGCGAGGCCACCAGCGCCGACAAGGTGCCCGGCCGCCTCGCCGTCGTCGGCGGTGGTGTGGTGGCCGTCGAGATGGCCACCGCCTGGCAGGCCCTCGGCTCCCAGGTGACCATGCTGGTCCTCGAGAACGGGCTCCTCGAGCGGATGGAGCCGTTCGCCGGCGAACTGGTCGCCGACGGACTGCGCGAAGCGGGCGTCGACATCCGCTTCAGCACCACCGTCACCTCCATGGCCCGCGAGGGCGGCGGGGACGGCGAGGTGCGGATCACGCTCTCCCACGGCGGACAGCTGGCCGCGGACGAGATCCTGCTGGCGACCGGCCGCGCCCCGCAGACCCGCGACGTCGGCCTGGAGACCGTCGGTCTCACCCCCGGCGACTGGCTGACCGTCGACGACACCTTCCGTGTCATCGGCGTCGACGGCGGCTGGCTCTACGCTGTCGGCGACGTCAACCGCCGCGCCCTGATGACGCATCAGGGCAAGTACCAGGCCCGGATCGCCGGCACCGTCATCGGCGCCCGCGCCAAGGGAGAGCCCATCGACGACGCCCCCTGGGGCGCGCATGTCGCCACCGCCGACCACGCGGCCGTCCCCCAGGTCGTCTTCACCACCCCCGAGGTCGCCTCCGTCGGCCTGACCAGCCGCGAGGCCGAGCAGAGCGGGCGCCGCATCGAGGTCGTCGACTACGACCTCGCCCGCGTCGCCGGCGCCCACCAGTACGGCGAGGACTACCGCGGCCGGGCCCGCATGCTCATCGACACCGACCGCAACACCGTGGTGGGCGTCACCTTCGCCGGCCCCGGCGTCGGGGAACTGGTGCACTCAGCCACCATCGCGGTCGCCGGCGAGGTACCCCTCGACCGGCTCTGGCATGCCGTCCCCGCCTTCCCCACCCTCGGCGAAGTCTGGCTGCGGCTGCTGGAGACCTACCGCGGCTGAGCATTTACGGCCCGCCCGCGCCCCCCTGCCGCAGGCGCGCCAATCGAACGATTCCGCACTCAGCGCCCCTTCAGGACATCGCCCTCCTATTCCTCAACATTCAGGTGATTTCATTCACCACACTAGTTCATTGTTCAACTACATGTCGATGCGTAGCTTTGACAGCGCCTAAAGAACGGCAGGTCCGCCATCGCAACCATGAGCGGCGGACACTGCAAGGAGGAAAGACCATGAAGAAGCTCATGCGGCGTATCGCGACCGCGAGCGTTTCCGCGGTATTCGTCGGAGGCACACTCCTCGCCACCGGCGGCTCCGCGGCGGCGGCCACTCTTCCCGATGGCGGGCTCACTCCCGCCCGGGTCGTCGTGACCGCGGACACGAAGACCACCAGCCTGGACAGCGGCCAGGTCGCACAGCACCGCCTCGACCCCTGGGTACAGGGCCAGCTGCTGGCGTTCAACCCCTGGATCCAAGATCAGCTGGCGCTGTTCGCCCACTACGGCGACCTCGGTCATCGGTAATGCGCGATCGACTCTCACGGGAGGGCGTGCACGTGGCGATACGACCACGGGCTGCGGTCCCGAACCCGCGCGAGGAAGGGCGACAATCCGCTTCGAACCGGTGAGCAGGGACCACCCTGACGGGGCCCTGGCCCTGAACGACCTCAGCTTCGAGGCCGGGTCAGGACGGATCCGGTCCTGATGGGGCCCTCCGGATACGGCAAGACCACGTCGCCGCGCATGAGCAACCGCATGATCGAACCCGACTCGGGCCGGATCCCGCCGAACGGTCGGGACACCGCCACCATCGCCGCACATGGGGGTCCGGCCCTGGTGGCCGGACCCTCACTCGTCTCACCGGTTGCCGTTGTAGTACAGGATGTCCCAGTGGGAACCTTCCCTGGCGTAGACGTTGCCTGCCGGGGACTTGTACATCTTCGCGTTGTCACCACCCCGCCGTCCCGCGTAGCGGAAGTTGCCGATGATGTAGTTGTCCGCGCACTGGTTCGGGCTGACGTCCACCTTGTAGCCGTTCCAGTGGCTGTAGGTGCCCGGCGAATGTCCCTTCTCCGTACCACCGGTGATGTTCACCGTGCACCTACTGGCCTTCTTGAACGCGATCACACCCGCGATGGTGGCTTTGTTGATCTGCGTGAAGGAGGTACAGGTGCTCCTGTTCCGGTCACTGCAGCGACCGGACGAGGACCAGGTGATGCCCGCTTGCCTGAGCTGCTGCGCGGCGGCTTCGTGCGTAGGGTACTTCGCCGGATCAGCGCTGACAGAGGGCACTGCCGCTGCGAGCATCCCAGCAGCCAGCAGGGACGCGCACGCCGTCAGAGTGGCATGGTGCTTCATCAACAGGGCTTCCTTCCGGATCGGGGTTTTGACCCCTGCACCCTGTCCGCACCTTCTGCCCAACGAACTTCTCACTCAGGGGCGCGATATGGCATCAGGCGCACTGCCCTGCCGCTCGCGCGCCGTAACTCCGCATCAACACTCCGATCATCCGATCGAACCCGCACGGAACGCCCGAGTGACAGCGGCTCACCGCTGTGCGATCAAGCAGTACTTCAAGGAAACGCGGGCAACGAGCAATGCTCAGGACCTGCGGATCGGGGCTCGGGGCTCGGGGCTCGGGGCTCGGGGCTCGGGGCTCGGGGAGCACGCGAAGGGCGTACCTTCCCGAGTGATCGAGCCGAAGTCGACGCGAACACAGCCGAGTTGGCCGACCAGCGCCACAAGGACGGCCGCCGTCTGATGGTGCGCAACAGCCACCACCAGCCGCGGGAGGTGACCACCGCCGCCGGGACAACCGAGGTGAAGGCCCCGCGCGTGAACGACAAGCGCGTCGACGAGGCCACGCGTGAGCACAAGCGGTTCTCCTCGGCGATCCTGCCGCCCTGGTGCCGCAAGTCCCCATAGATCAGCGAGATGCTGCCGCCGGCGACTTTGCGCCCGCGCTCGAGCAGTGCCTCGGCAGCTCGGCCGGGCTCACGCCCGCCACGGTCACTCGGTTGACCGGCCATTGGCAGGCCGACCACAGGGCCTTCGGCGAACGTGACCTGACGGGCAGCGACTACGTCTACGTCCGGGCCGACGGCATCCACCTGCGCATCCGCCTGGCCGAGTCCTGCGTCCTGGTCGTCGTGGGCGTGCGCGCGGACGGCACCAAGGATCTGCTTCTGCAAGGCCCTCGCGGAGGTGTTCCCCGAAACCCGCCACCAGCGGTGCTGGGTTCACAAAACGGCCGATGTCCTCAATGCTTTGCCTGCGTCGGCCCAGGCCGTCGCCGCGTTCGAGAGACGTACGGCGCGAAGTGGCCCAAGGCCGCCCGGGAGATCACCGACGACGTTGACGAACTGCCGGCGTTCTACGACTTCCCGGCCGAGCACTGGGTTCACCTGCGCACGATGAATCCGCCGAACGCCCCGAGACCCTCGCGGCATGACCGACCTCAACCACCCTCACGGTATTGACAATTCCCTACTTGAAGGCCCGCGCCTACCTGAGTGTGGAGTCGGGTCGCTCACCTGTTCCTACAGGTCGGCAATGACAAGGCGGTAGCCGACGTCGAGTGTTTCGCGGTCGAGGAGGTCGGCATGACGTTCGTGCCACAGGCCGGAAGACAGGTCGTCGGACAGCCGGGCCAAACCCGGACGGAGGACCTTCTCGCCAGTCTGGGCGAGCATCGAAATGCCGGCTCGCACTTCCGGATCAAGGTAGGCCTCAGGTCGGCGCCAGAAGGCGGCGCCGAATCCGTCGGTGCAGTCATGCGGGACTGGAACCGTCTCGATGCGGGCGCCTCCCAGCAGTGCAGCCAGCCGGTCGACCGCGACGGCCCGCGTGTCGTCGAACGCGGCTACCTCCGGCAGGTACTCGTCCACCAGCCAGAACCTGCGGAATGTGATCTGGTCCCAGGTGAAGATGACGATGCGCCGCCGGGCGATCCGAAGCAGTTCCCCGATACCGGCTTCCAGGTCGGTCCAGTGGTGCACGGTCAGGAGGGCCATCACCGCGTCGGCCGAGTCGTCGGCGAGAGGGATCGACTCCGCGGATGCCTGCAGGGTCCGCGCGGATCCGGCCGGACGCTGGGCGATCATCACTGAACTGGGTTCAACTGCCAGCACCGTTTGCGGCGGTTCGTAGGAGCCGGTGCCGGCACCTACGTTGATCACCGTCGCAGCACTGCCGAGCGCCGTGTGGATCTTGACAGCGACCCGGGGATCCGGTCGTCGGGTTTGACTGTAGGTCGCACCAATGCCGTCATAAGTCGTCACGACGACAGTATGCCGCTTCGCCCATGACCATCTGCCGCTGCCGGTGAACCATCCACAGGTATTGGCAATTTCTCACGGGCAACAGCGTCGGAGTTCCTCGGGCCAGTTCCGGAACGGGTCGGCGAGGGTGAGGTTATGCCGGACTGCCCAGGACCGGGAAGACGGTGCGGACACGGGCCGCCGTGGACGGCTGCAGCAGCGAGTAGGCGTAGAGCATCGCAACGTTCGAAGCCCTGCGGAGCCTGGCCCCAGCCCTCCCAGTCCAGGATCCGCAGGGGCGCAGTGAGGTTCGCCCAGTGGCGGTCCGTGGCAAGGGCCTGGGGCCGGCGAGGCCGAATGCAGTGGTGCTGCATGCGTGCTCACTCTTGGTACCCGACGTTGCCGCTCGTGTCTTCGAAACGTTCGCCGCTGTGCTCGACACCCCGCCCGGCCCGTCAGACCCAGTTGTTCGCCGCGGCGGAACTGCTGGTGACGGTCGGACAGGGTGATCATCCCGATCTTGAAGGCCCGTTGCGTCAGCAGGGCGACCGCGGCTCGCGGCAGGCGGCATCGGCTGACGGCCAGAGCCTGTCCCACCGATCGTCTGGACAGACTCAATCGCCCCGTACATGGGCGTGCAGGTGCATGTCGTGTCGGCCGTCGTCGTGCACAGCGGCGCTGCGCTTGGTGCCCTCCAGGCGATAGCCGGCTCTTGTGGCGACCCGGCATGAGGCTTGGTTTCGGGTCGAGTGGTCCAGTTCCAGGCGGTGAAAGCCGACTTCATCCACGGCCCAGGTAGTGAGCGCCGCAAGGGCGAGCGTGGCTACGCCGGAACCGCGGGCGGCCGGAAGTGTCCAGTACGCGACACCGGCAGTGCCGTCGTCGAAGTCCATGCCACGCAGTGCGATCCGGCCGAGCACGTCGCCGCCGTCACGGGTGACAGCCCAGTGGCCCCCCTTCTCGTGTTCCCAGTCCTGGCGGTAGGCCTCGAACCACTCCCGCACCTGGACCTCGGATGCGGGGCGGCGCGTGTGCCAGCGCCGGATCTCCTCGTCCTGGTACGCGGCGAGGAATGCTGGCGTGTCGGCCCCTCTCCACGGCCGTAGCAGCAGGCCTCGGGCAGCCGTAAGCACGGGCTGCGGAGAGGCGGCGAGGAAGCCTGGGGTGATGACGGACGGCGTCGAGAGGGCGCGAGTCATAAGCCATGGTCACCCGGCGGTTGCCCCACTCGTCAAGGTCCGGCATGACAGCGATGATCGGCCGGACACGCCCTAACGGACGGGCTGCGGACGGCGCCTATTGGGGATCGGCCGGACCGTGTCTCCGGGCTGGCTCTGCTCTCGCAGCTGCTGGTTCTCGACTTCAAGGACGTAAATCGTTGCAAGGAACAGCCGCTCCAGCAAGGCGTCGTCGATGGCCGGCGCGAAGCAACTGGCCACGAACTGCCGGGCCGGACCCGGACGGCAAGGCCTCGCAGCCGTGGGAAACGAGACCGCGGGTCAGGTAGTGGGCGATGAAGGCCCGCGGATGACGATCGGTTCTACGGCGCGGGCGCGGGCGCGGGCCGTAGCGAGCTCGACCTCGTCGCGGGTGACTTCCTTGTAGAAGGGTTCCCCGTGGGCGTCGGTGATGTCGATGACGATGCTGGTCCACTCCTCGGCGGGCTCCTCGGGTACATGCCCGAGCTGGTATTCGGCATCCCGGAGCAGTTCCTCCGTCACCCGAACCCCGGTCAGACGTTCGGCGAGGGCGAAGACCGCCGCTTTGGTGTCGACGCGCCCGTTCGTCTCGCCCTCGTCGTCCGACAGTTCGAAACCGACGTCACGCATCGCCGAGTTGAGGGCATCGGGCGTGCTGCCGCCCCTGTCTGTGGGCCACTCGAAGGTGGTCCGGAGTTCGCCGTCCTCATACCAGTGGAAGAAGTGCATGGGCTTGCCTCCATTGCTGGAGTGCACCGCGGCGCACCCGCCGGCCGACAGGGCCTCCAGGAAGCGCGGCTGCATCCCCATGCCCCCGTCTCCTACGTGCAGGACGAGCGTCCAGTCGCCACCTTCGCCCGGGACGGTGAACGCGCCCGCGATGAAGGACTCGTCCCAGTAGTCCGTCGGGGCGAGCAGTTCATCCTGCCGCCCGATCAGCGCGTCCGCTCCTGTGCATGTGCCCTGCGGCTCCGCCTCCATCACCCGCAGCACCTCCCTCGGGGCGACGCCCCGCACCAGGGTCAGGGTGTACCCGGTCTCAAGTGCGTAGCGAAACAGCGGAGAGGAACGTATCCAGGCATAGTCATGTGCGGTCACCGATGTCATGCACCGCAGTCTGCCTGCTGCCACTGACAAGACCGCCCCGCCTCGTACGTCCTCGGCCGTCACGGCAACGGATCTGAGTACGCCGTACAGGAACGCTCCCCATCGCCTGATCTTCGCAGGGAATCCCGGCCTTCAGACCGGGCGGGAATGCGATCCTTGATCCGGAGGCGCGAAGCGCCGGAGTTCTCTGCGTCTTCGGGGATGACGGTCAGACTGGCCGCTTCTGGTTCTCGATGTAGTCCTTGACGATGCTCAGCGGTGCGCCGCCGCAGGACCCCGCGAAGTACGACGGGGACCAGAACACGGACCCCGTGCCGATCCGGTTGATCCGGCCGGTGTACTCCGCCCGCAGGTATCGGGAGCTGACGCCCTTGAGGGAGTTGACGAGCTTGGACAGGGCGATTTTCGGCGGGTAGTGCACGAGCAGGTGGACGTGATCGCCTTCGCCGTTGAACTCGTGCAGCTGGGCGCCGAAGCTCTCACACACGTCCCGCATGATCGCCTCGCAGCGCGTCAGCATCTCGTCGTTGAAGACCTCTCGCCGGTACTTCGTGACAAACACCAAGTGGGCATGCAGGTTGTAGATGACATGGTTTCCCCGTCGGATATCGGGATCTGGTTCCCAGCGTGGTGACATACGCCAAGTGTAGTAGGATCAAGCGAACCTGGCCGGAGGGGGTGGGCTGGATGATCCGTGCGTACAAGTTCCTCCTGCGGCCCACCGTCCGCCAGGGGCAGGCGCTGGGCGAGATGCTGCGGGATCACTGCTCCCTCTACAACGGGGCCTTGCAGGAACGCCGCGACGCCTACCGGCACGTGTCGAAGACGAGCGTCAAGTACGGGCAGCAGTCCGCTCAGTTGAAGGAGATCCGGGCGTTCGACCCGGAACGTCAGGGCCGCTGGTCGTTCTCCTCGCAGCAGGCGACACTGCGCCGACTGGACAAGGCGTTCGCCGCGTTCTTCCGCCGGGTCAAGTCCGGCGACACGCCCGGCTACCCGCGCTTTCGTGGGGTGAACTGGTTCGACGCGGTCGAGTTCCCCAAGGACGGCGACGGCTGCCGGTGGGACTCCACCCCGCACGACCCCGTCACCCGCGTCCGTCTCCAGGGCGTTGGCCACGTCAAGGTCAACCAGCATCGCGCCGTGGTCGGCAAGGTCAAGACGGTGTCCGTGAAACGCGAGGGCCGTAAGTGGTTCGTCGTGGTCACTGCCGAGCAGGGCCAGCCCGAACCGCTGCCCGCGACCGGCTCCGCGGCCGGCATCGATCTGGGCATCGCGAGCTTCCTCGCCGACTCGAACGGCGGGTTCGTGCCCAACCCGCGCCACGGCCGCCGTGCGGCCGCCAAGCTCGAAGCAGCGCAGCAGGCTCTGTCCCGGTTCCCGCGCTGCAAGGCGAAGGACCGCACGGCCAACCACCGGCGCGCGGTGGAGAAGGTCGCCCAGCTGCACGGCAAGGTGCGTCGCCAGCGGCTCGACCACGCGCACAAGACCGCGCTCGGCCTGGTCCGCGCACACGACTTCATCGCGCACGAAGACCTCAAGATCCGCAACATGAGCAAGGCCCCCGCACCGAAACCCGACCCCGGCCGGCCGGGCACCTTCCTGCCCAACGGGGCCGCCGCGAAGGCCGGACTCAACAAGTCGATCAACGATGCCGGATGGGGGGTGTTCCTGACGATCCTGCACGCCAAGGCTGAAAGCGCCGGACGGGAAGTGATCGCCGTCGACCCCCGCAACACCTCCCGCACCTGCCCCGCATGCAGGCACACCGCCAAGGAGAACCGGCCCACACAGGAAAAATTCCACTGCGTCGCCTGCGGCCACCACGCGCACGCCGACACGGTGGGAGCACTCAACGTTCTACGGGCCGGGCTGGTCCGTCGCGACGCCAACCCGGCGTAACGAGAAGCCCCCGGCTTCAGCCGGGGGAGGAGTCACCTCGACAAGGAACAGACGGGCGGCGAGCCGGCGCTCCCGGCCCGGTTGCCGCCGCCCGCATCACCTCACCACGCCCCGCTGCCGATGCCCCGCCGACACGTACGCGCGTTCGGGTGAGCCCGCGTCCGGAGCGGGTCGCGACGCCGCCCGCCAGTCTCACAAAGCGGCTTCGGGCGCTGAAGTGAAGAGGCCGCCGAGCCGGGACTCAGCCTGCTCCACGGCTCCGCCGCCCGCGCCGAGGATGCGGTGACCAATTCGGCCAACTAGCCTCCTTCTAAGGCCAGTTGGGCCATTCTTGTCTGCTCGCGGGTCGACACGCTTCGGTGGGCGGCTGATACGTTGAACCGTGGCCCAACACGACGGACGCAAAGCCGATCCACAAGGGCCGGAGCCCACCCCGCTGTGGCGGAACCGGGACTACAACATCTGGTGGTCCGGGGTGGCGGTGTCGAGGCTGGGCACCAGTGTTTCCACCTTGGCGTTCCCGTTGCTGGTGCTGGCTTCCACCGGGTCCGCCGCCGCTGCCGGGGGTGTCGGTACCTGCGGCAGTGTGGGTCTGGTGGCCGGTCTGCTGCCCGCGGGGGTGGCCGCCGACCGCTATCCGAGACGTGCTCTGCTGATCGGGTCCTCACTGGTCCAACTGGCCGCCATGGGTGTCGTCTTCGGGATCGTGGCCGCCGGGCGCCTGTGGCTGCCGCTGATCGCGGTTGTGGCGCTGGTGCAGGGTCTGGCGTCGGCGGCGTTCGCCGGCGCGGCGGCACCGCTGGTGAAACGCATCGTCCCCGCGTCACAGGTCAGGACCGCCTTCGCCCGGGTCGAGGCACGTGACTACGGTGCCCAGCTGGCCGGAGCACCGCTCGGCGGGGCGCTGTTCTCATGGGCGCGCTGGGCGCCGTTCCTCGTGGACGCCCTGTCTTTCGGGGCCGTCGCCCTCGCCTGCCTGTTCCTGCGCACCCCCCTGGGACCCGACGCCACCGAGCGGTCCGCCGGCCGCCCTGCGCTGCGCCGCGACCTGGGCGCGGGGCTGGCGTTCATCCGGGGCAGCGCGTTCCTGCGGTACGCACTGCTGTGGATGGCGTTGATGAACCTGTTCTTCACCGGAATCGGTTTCATGTTCGTCGTCACGTTGCGGCACCACGGCGCGTCGCCCTCGCAGATCGGCGCGGCCGAGTCGATCGCCACCGCGTGCGGTCTCGGCGGCGCGCTCGCCGCTGGATGGGTCGTGCGACGCCTGTCCGGCTACCGGATCATCCTGATCGTCTCCTGGATGGTCGCCGCGGGCGTCGGCGGGATCGTGCTGCTGGCGTCCCGGCCGTGGCTGGCGGCCCTGTGTCTGGGTGCGAGCATCCTCTTCGTGACTCCGCTGAACGTCGTGTTCGCCAGTGGCATGGTGGCGATGGTTCCGGACGCGATGACCGCACGCGTCATGACATCGGCGAACATGGCCTCGCAGTCGTGCGGCTGGCTCGCCCCGGTGGTGTGCGGCGCGCTGGCGGACGGTCTCGGAGTCCAGGTCCCTCTGATCGCCATCGCCGTCGGCCTGGCGCTGCTGGCGGTCGCCAACCATGTCGTGCCGGTCGTGCGCCAGTTGGGCCAGCCGCCGGAGGGCGGCGGGGAATCGGAGTCCCGCGCCGACCCGGACGGGCAGAGCGTCGTGTGAGACGGGCCGCCGGGCCGGGGCTCGGCGGCGTCACCCGGCGGCGGACGCTCCCACGACCAGGCAGGTGTAGTCGACGCCGATCTCGCCGCCTTTCTCGGCGTCGAGGAAGGCGGCGACCTCGCTCAGCAGCCGCCGCCGCAGCGCCTCGGGCAGGGCGAGGTGGCGGCTCTCGGTGGCCAGCAGTTCGCAGAACTGCCGGGAGGTGAGGCGGGTCTGCCAGGGCACGGCGGTCTGGGTCACGTGCCTGAATCCGTGGGATCGCAGTTCCTCGGCGTAGCCGTCGAGGTCGGACTCCGACAGGGAGACCCGGCCGCCCGGCCCGGCCGGCAGGCCGCCGGGGAGGACAGCGGCATAGACCTCGTTGAGACGGGGCGCGTCGCGCAGCGCGTAGGAGCCGAAGTTCCAGGCGAGCAGGATCCGGCCACTCGCGCCGAGGCACCGTGCTGCCTTCTGTGTCCGTTGTCCGGGGCGCAGCCAGTGCCAGGCCTGGCCGCATGCCACCAGGTCGAACCGCCTGCCGTCCGGCTCCCATGTCTCGAACGCGCCGACCTCGACCGCCAGCCCGCCTGCCGAGGCGACCTCCGCCATCCGTGGGTCCGGCTCGACCCCGGTGACCTCGTGGCCGAGCGTCGTCAGCGCGGCCGCGAGCTTGCCGGTTCCGCATCCGATGTCGAGTGCGGTACCCGGCGGGCCGGCGCCCAGGGCGGCCAGGGTCTCGGTGAGGGCTTCGAGGGGGTAGCCGGGGCGCAGTCGGTCGTAGTCGTGCGCGCGGGCGCCGAAGCTGGTGGGTGCCCAGGCCGCTTGGTCCGTCACGTCAGTCCTCCGATCAGGGTCACGAACGTGTGCTGCGGAAGGAAGAGCACATAGGTGCCCACCGAGGCGAGGCTGAAGGGTACGAGGCGTTTGGGCAGCAGTGCGGTGAAGGCGGCGTGTGTGAGCAGGCCGAGAAGTGCGCCCGCCGGCCAGGTGGCCGGGAAGATCAGCAGGAGAGGGAGCGCGGCCTCCACGGCGATCGTCGCCAGTGAGGGCAGGAGCCAGCGGCGGGCGGCGAGCGCGGGGTCGGCGGTGGCGACACGGCGCGTGAACCAGTCGGGGAAATAGTATTCGCGCCGTCCCGGGGGCAGTTCGTCGCGCAGAGCGGCCAGTTGCTCGAACATCTTCTGCAGAGTGTCCCCGCTGGTGAACTGGCGGGAGGCGGCCTTGAACCAGGCGCTGCTCCAGTACACCTGGAACATCAGCACGACGGCGGCGGCCTGCGGCCAGGAGGGTCCTGTTGGCGCGGGTGCCCGCGCGGGGTCGAAGAACGCGGCCGGGGAGGGGGCGTCCAGCAGCGACTGCAGGCTCAGATAGGCGTCGGCCCCGGAGGCGAAGACGAAGGGGACGCACATCATGCCCAGGAAGAGGGTGTTGAACTTGCGGTCGAAGGTGAACTCGAACATGCACCAGGCGGCCACGACTGCCGCGGCGAGCGGGGTGAGCACCCCTGCCAGCAGACACAGCATCGCCACGGCCCGGGCGGTGTAGAAGACCTTGAACGCCGTGGGGCTCAGCAGCACCTTGACGGCCATGTCGTCCTGCTCGTAGCGCCAGCGCACCAGTGACTTGGGGTGGAGGTCGAAGAACCGTGCCATGCCGTAGACGTGGTCGGCGGTGATCTTCCACAGCAGGGCGGCTGCCAGGATCAGGCGGAAGCAGCACAGCGCCGGTCCGGCCGCCGTGCCGTGGACCGGGAAAGCGGTCGCCACCAGGTCATGCACGCACGATCCTGCCGTTTCTGACCGCGATCCTGATGTGGCCGAAAGGCACCAGGAGTACGCCGTCCCCGACCACACGCAGGCCGTGTTCCTCATCGAGGTAGCGCACCAGCGAGGCGAGCGCGTCCGCGGAGCCGAAGTGGTCCTGGCGCAGTTCGTACTCCCAGGGGCAGACGGGCCGCCCGTCGCGTACGTCGTGCAGCCGGGCGCGGTAGCCGCCGATGTGGGAGAACATCGCCCAGGAGCCGAAGGACCCCGGTGCGGTGAAGAACCCGCGCCACACCAGCCAGGCCACGGCCCCGCAGGCGAGGACCGCGGCCGCGACGTCATTGACCATGCCGGCTCCTTCGGGTGGTCGGGTCAGGAGGTGGGGGCACCGGTCACAGGACCATGGACGGGACGGGCCACCGGTCGATGAGGCAGGGAGCCCACCAGTCGAGGCCGCCGAAGTCCAGCACGAGGTGCTCGGCGCGCAGCGCCACGAGGACATCGGGATCGACGCCGCTCATCTGCTGCTGCTCCAGCAGGGTCACCGCTTGTACGTATGCGGGCTGGAGCAGGTTGAAGCGTTGCAGTACTCCGTCCCGCCGGTCGCGGATCTGTACGAAGCCGGGGCCTCGGCGCCAGACGCAGCGGCCGATGTAGAACCGGTTGCGCCACTCGGTGAGACGTTCGGCCGGGCGGGCGCCGTCGAGGGAGGCCGGGGGCTGAAGGTGTGTCAGGTCGCGTGCGGTCAGGGCCGGATCGGCGCGCCGGCCTGCCCGCAGTTGCCAGCGCACCAGCAGGCCGCGGGCGGTGGCGACCCGGACGAAGTCGAGGGCGCGCAGATCGCGGGGGGTGGGCGAGCTCAGGTTGACGGGCTCGTGGAGTTCGGCGTAGCGCACGCCGCGCGCGTACAGGTCGTGCACTTGACGCGTGGGGAGCGAGCCGTCCGCGGTGGTGGACGGCGGGGTCAGGAGATCGTCACGCATGTGGGCTCCTCGGCGAGTTCCAGGGCCAGCTCGGGTCCGCCGCTCTGCGAGTCGCGCCGGATGCGGCACAGCAACTGGTTCTCGTCCTCGGTGGCGAGGTGGACGGCACGGTCGGCCTCGACGAAGATCAGCCCCTGTCGTCGCCAGTCGCCCAGCAGGGCCTCGACGCGGCTCTCGTCCCAGGCGCGGCCGGCCTGGGCCGTGCGGCGTACCAGTTGAGCGACGGACCTGGGGTCGTGCAGGGCGCGGAACAGTTCGGCCTCGACGGGGTCCTCCAGGGTCATGGACCGCCAGGAGAAGCCCGGCCGGGAGTTGGTGAGCGTGATGCGGTCACCGAGGTCGGCGTAGGACAGGCTGCTGCGGATGTAGTTGTCGGCCCACTCCTGAAGGGCTTCGGCGAGCCGTTCGGCGAGCTTGCGGTCAATGCCCTGGGCGGGGGTGTCGAACAGGTAGGCGAGATCGGTCAGTTCGGCCTCCGGGAGGTCATAGGTGATCTGGTACTGCGGGTTCGGGCGCCGGTCGGCGAAGCCCAGCTCGGGGCGGTCGAAGTAGGGGCTGAAACGCTCCAGCGCGATCCTGTTCGCTCCGGTGCTGGGGTGGAGGTGGTACAGGGCCGGGAACTGCTCGATGAGGGGCAGGTAGTCGTCCTGGGTCTCACCCGGGAACCCGTACAGGTAGTTCCACGCCACCGACAGCCCGTGGGTCTCGGCGTCCCGGAGGAACCGGATGTTGTGGGTGCCGCTCACGCCCTTGTCCATGATCTTCAGCACGCGGCTGCTGAGGCTCTCGATGCCCGGCTGGACGCTGACCACACCCGCCGCGCGCATCTGGGCGATCTGCGGCAGCTTCATGTTCGACTTGACCTCGTACTGGATGCGCAGGTCGAAGGGGGCCTCGGCGAGCTTGTCCAGGACGGAGTCGAGGTAGGACATCTCCAGGATGTTGTCCACGGCGTAGAAGTCCAGCACATGGTGGCGCCCGGCGAGCGTGAGGATCTCCTCCAGATAGGTGTGCGGGCTCTTGCTGCGGAAGGTCATCGCCGAACCGTTGAGTCCGCAGAACGTGCAGTGGTGCTTCTCGCCCCACCAGCAGCCGCGCGCGCCCTCGACCACGAGCACCGGCTCGTACCAGGACTGCACGCGCGAGCGCCTGAGGCGCTCGAAGTAGGCGTCGAAGTCGGGCGCGGGGATCTCGGACGGCGCCAGGAGCCGCTCGGTGGAGGGGTTGCTCACGCTGGCGCTGCCGTCACGCCGGCACAGGCCGGGGATGTGCGAGGTGTCCGGCTCGCCGTCGGTGCGAAGGGCCTCGACAAGTTGGGGGAACGTCCGCTCCGCCTCGCCGCGTACGACGTAGTCGAGGAAGTCGAAGTTGCGGTGCAGCGCCTCCCCTTGCGGGCCGTCGCAGTTGGCTCCGCCCATGACGGTCGTCGTGCCGGGGGCCAGTTCCTTGATCCGGCGCAGCAGTGCGAGTGACGCCACGTTCTGCTGGAACGTCGAGGTCGCGCCCACGAGATCGGGGCCGTCGGCGACGATCTGCTGTGCGGTGGCTTCAATGAAATCGGGAACGATCCGGTGCAGTCGCAGACATGTCTCCAACTGGTTGTCCGTGATCTTTCCCTTCAATCCGGCGGTGAACTCGTCGACCCGCCACGAAGGGTCCTTGTAGAGGGCGGAAGAGAACACCCAGTCGCCGCATCCCAGAAAATAGCTGTGCAGGGAGAAAAAGCTGAACTCCGGGGCGCCGAGTCCTCCTTGCTGGTCCATCCAGTCGGCGAACTCGATGTTGGCGTATACGGTCTTCGTCTCGATTTCCGGGAAGGTGTCCGCGATCCTTCGCGAAAGGATCCCGAGTGCGAGCGAAGGGGTTGCTGTCGTGGCCCACGGCATGCAGACCAGCGTGATCTTCATATGCCCTCCGGCGTGAGCCCGTGTCTCCCGGGCGGAAGCACGGAGCAAGGCTTGGAAGCGAGGCCGCGCTGGTCAGAAGCTGACTACCACCATCACCGATATCACTGTCGAATCGACGTCTTTACGGTTTTCCATCTGCGGATTGTTGTGCACAACGGTCTTCTCCATGGCGCTCCTCCCCCGGCCGCTCGATGGTGACAGGGCGGGCACGGCATTCGGCTCGCCCCGACGAGGTGGCCCTGCCATGCCGATGTTCTTTGAACGCTTCCGGTGCGACCGGATCTTCGGGTTGCACCGGAAGCGTCTGATGGACCCCCCGGGAATGCGGTCGGGTCCTTCCGGACAGCGTCAGAAACTGACGCTGACTCCCACTGTGACCAGGGCAGAATCCGGATCGTCGATCTGCGGGTCGTTCTCCACGACGGTCTTCTCCATGATGTTCCCTCCCCTCCGCCGCTCGATGGAACCGGCACTCGAAAGGTGCGAAAACAGCGCCAGCACGTCGTAACTCTCCGAGAGTGTGGCGGGCGTGGAACGGCCTGTCGTGCCCTGTTCCACTCAGCGGAACCGCAGGCCCGAAACGGCCGGTCCGCTGCCCGGGCCTACTGGGGCAGGACCGGGATGTGGCCGGAGGGCCTGCCGGAGGTGGCCGCGGAGCTCAGGCGGTCGAGGATTTCGGCGCGCAGGAAGTCGTCGTCGGGCAGGCCGAGTTCGCCGGTGAGGGACAGGGCCCGGGTCCAGGCGCCGCGGGCCGCGTCGGGCTGGTGGGCGCTGCGATGTGTGTCGCCGAGGCAGAGCAGACAGGCGGCCTCGCTGCGGCGCTCGCCGGTGGCGCGGAACAGCTCCGCCGCCTGCCGGTAGCAGTCGACCGCCAGCCGGTACCGGCCCAGGTGATGATGGATGTAGCCCAGACTGTCCAGGATGTGGGCCTGCCCGTCCACGTCCCCGGCCTCGTGCGCGAGCTCAAGGGCCTGCTCGCAGTGTGCCAGCGCGCCGAGGTGGTCGCCGAGGTTGGCCTGCCGCCAGCCGATGTGGTTCAACGCCGCGGCCTGTCCCGCCCGGTCGCCCGCCCTCCGGTAGTGCTCCAGGCTCCGGTACGCGTGCTCGAGCGCCTGCTGGGGGCGGCCCTGTGCCCCCGACATCCGCGAGAGATGCTGATGTGTACGGGCCTGCCCCGCGTCGCTGCCCAGTGTGCCGAACAGCTCCAGTGCCCGCAGGTAGTGCTCCCGGGCCGGCCCCGGGCGCTTCAGCCGGTCCAGCGCCAGCCCCAGACCGCGGTAGGAACCTGCCTGTCCGGCGAGGTCGCCCTCGCGTCGGGCCGCCGCCAGCGCGCTGCGCCCGGCCGCCAGCAAGGCCTGCCAGTACCCGTGCCGGTCCAGAAAGCTGGTCAGCACCGTGACCAGCCGCCACACATGGCCGTCGAAGTCCGGCGGCGGCTGCCGCACGATCTCCAGCAGTACCGCGTGCTCGGCGACGAGCCAGGCCCGCGCCTGCCCGTAGTCGGCGGGCTCCCCCACGTTGGACCCCGGCGCGGCCGGCCCCGTCGCCACCGGATTGGGCTGCGGGGTCACCAGGACATCGGCCGCCCTCGCGGTGTGCAGGTAGTGATCCATCATCCGGTGCAGCGCCGACCGCCGTACCCGCTCACCGTCGTAGGCGGCCGCCAGCTCCCCGGCGTACACCCGCAGGAGGTCGTGGAACGTGTAGCGTCCTGGTACGTGCTCGGCCAGCAGGTGCCCGCCGGTCAGTTCGCTCAGCAGTCCCCGGGCCCGTTCCGGCGACACCCCCGCCAGCGCGGCCGCCGCCGCCCCTCCCACGTCCGGCCCCGGATGCAGCGCCAGCAGCCGGAACATCCGGGCCGCACCGATGCTGAGCGCGCTGTAGGACCAGGAGAACACCGCCCGCACCTGGCTGGCCTCCTCTCCCCCGTCCAGTGCGTCCAGCGGGCCGCCCGCCTGCCGCAGTTCATCCGCCAGCGCTCTGAGCGGCCTGCGCGGCTGTACGGCCGCACGGGCCGCCACCACCGCCAGCGCCAGCGGCAGTCCCGCGCACGAGGCGACGATGTCCGCCACGGCCTCCAGCTCGGCCGCCACCCGTCCCGCTCCGAGCCGCTCCGCCAGCACGTCCCGCGCCGCGTCCGGACTCAGCGAGTCGACCGCCAGCAGATGCGCACCCTCCGTCACCGCCAGCCCGGTCAACCGGTTCCGGCTGGTCACCAGCGCCATGCAGCCGACCGCGCCCGGCAGCAGCGGACGGACCTGTTCCTCGTCCCGCGCGTTGTCCAGCACCACGATGATCCGGCGCCCCGCCAACAGGCTCCGGTACAGGCTTACTTGGGCTTCCAGCCCCGGCGGCACCCGCTCGGGCGGCACCCCGAAGGCGTCCAGAAACCCCCGTACCGCCTCCGTCAGAGGCACCGCCGCCCCCTGCGGATCGAATCCCCGCAGGTTCACATACAGCTGCCCGTCGGGGAACGCGCCTGCCACCCGGCGCGCCCAGTGCACCGCCAGCGCCGTCTTCCCGACCCCCGCCATGCCCGACACCGCCGAGATCACCACCGCCGCGGATTCTCCCTCCGCCGAGGCGAGGATCGCCGCGAGGTGGGCCAGTTCCTCGTCACGTCCGGTGAACCCGCGTACGGCCATGGGCAGTTGGGCGGGACGGTCGCCCGGTCGCGCCGCCGCGGACGGCGGCTGCATCGGGGGCTTGGGCCGCGAAGCGGACTCGGACTGGTGGCCCCGCAGGATCGCCTGGTGCAGTTGCCGCAGCGCCACTCCCGGATCCGTGCCCAGCTCCTCCGCCAGCCGCTCACGGACGGCGGCGTAGCAGTCCAGTGCCTCCGCGCTGCGCCCGGTGTCGTGCAGCGCTCGCATCAGTGCTTCTGCCAGGGGTTCCGCCAGTGGATACTCACCGAGCAGGCCAGTCAGCGGGCCGATGACGGACGCGGGATCACCCAGGCGCAGCTCCGCGCGGGCCCACCCGACGGCGGCGTCCTGGCGCTGACGCCGCCAGGCCTCGCGCATCCGCGCCGCCCACTGTCCTTGCAGACCGGACAGGGGGTCTCCGCGCCACAGGCCGAGTGCGTCGCCCAGCAGCCGCGCCGCCCGCGCCGGGTCGCTCCGCTCCACCGCCCGTGCCTGGTCGATCAGTTGCCGGAACCGGTACACGTCCACCTGGTCCAGGCGGGCTTCCAGCAGGTACCCGCCTGAGCGCCGCACCAGGCGTAAGGGCTCTCTCGCCGTTTCGGCGGCCTGTTCGCACATCCGCCGGATCCGGGCGACATGGGCGTGCACCGCGGCCCGCGCCCCGTTCGGCGCACGCGTGCCCCAGACCCGCTCGATGACCACGTCGACGGCGACGGGCCGGCCGACGTCGACCGCCAGGGCGGCCATCACCGTACGGCGTTGCGGCGGGCCCACCTCCACCACGTGGCCCCCCACCGACAGTTCCACAGGACCGAGCAACTGCACGTCCACCATGTCGTCTGCCTCCCCTCCGGGAAGCGTCTCCCCTGGGCGACAAGCATTCGACAAGGTTTCAAGCCACACTCCAGTGCCAGTCTGCTGGGGTGCGGTCGAACGGACGGGCCATGACCGCGCCCCGTCCGAGCACGGCGGCAGGGGCCGTCGCCTGCCGGCCGCGCAACGGGCAGACGGGGGAGGCGGGAGCGTGACCGGACGTGGAGTGATCGCACCGGGGATGCTGGTGGCGGTGCAGCGGTCGGAGGTCATGCCGGAGGTCATGCCGGGAAATCTTCCGTCGCCACCGCCGCCACCACCGGCACCGGCACCGGCATCCGAGTCCGCAGGTGTGGCCGCAGGCGCGGCTGGTGCGACTGCCACGGCTGGTGCGCCTTCGGCGGCGGGCGTTGGCGGACGGAGCGTGCTGGAAGGTGCTTTCGCGTTGCTGGAAGCGGTGGAACGGGCCGTGGAGGCCGGGCCGACCAGGCTGGCGTCCGAATGCGGGCTGCCCAAGACGACCGCGTACCGGCTGCTGGAACAGCTGGCGGACCTGGGTGCGGTGGAGCGGTGCCGCGGGAGTTACCGGGTGGGCCTGCGGATGTTCCGCCTCGGGCGCGAGTGGCAGCCGCATCCCCGGTTGAGGTCCGCCGCGAGGGAACCGGTGCGGCGTCTGGTGGAGATCACGGGGATGACGGTGGGGATCGCCGTGCTGTGGAGGGGCGAGACCCTGATGGTGGAGTGGAGTCCCGGCGAGGCCGAGCAGCCGGTCCCGCTGCGGACCGGTACGACCTGGCCGTGGTTCACCGCGGCGGGCAAGGTGCTGGTGGCCGGGGCCCATCCCCATCCCCTGCTGGGGCCGCTTCCCGCGTCCTGGCTCCAGGAGGCCGCCGCGATCCGGGACCGGGGTGCCGCATTCGACCAGGAGGAAGTGATGAGCGGGGTGTGCTGCACGGCGGTACCGCTGCTTGGAGCGGACGGCGCCCCGGTGGCGGCCCTCTGCGTCCTGACCGATCCCGCGCACCGCCTGGAACGGCTGGCGGAAGCCGCCCGGCAGGCCGGCCGCGTGATCAGCGTGGGCCTGCGCGGCCGGTGAACCGGAAACTGACGGACCGGCGGACCTCTGCTCCGCGGCTATCGGGTTCGCATCCCACACATGCCTCATGCGTGCGCGATGAGTTCGGGCTGGGGATCGGGTCTGCCCCGGCATGACTCGCGTCATCGCTGACATCTCGGTCTCCCTCGACGGCTTCGTCACCGGGCCAGGCCCCGGCCCGGACAACGGTCTGGGCACCGGCGGCGAGGCCCCGCACACCTGGGCGTTCTCCGACGACCGCGACGACCGCTGGGTCCTGCGCGAGGGCACCGCACGCTCGGGCGCCGTCGTCCTCGGCCGCCGTCTCCTCGACGTGGTCGACGGACCGAACGGCTGGGACGACACGACCGGCTACGGCGCCGACGAGGTCGGCGAGCCCGCGTTCGTCGTCGTGACGAGCTCGCCGCCGAAGCCGGTGCGGCTCACCGACCTCGGCTGGACGTTCGTCACCACCGGTCTGCCCGACGCCGTCACCGCCGCCCGCGAGCGCTCCGAGGCGGCGTCGTCGGACAGCGGCAAGGAACTCGACGTCGTCCTCATGGGCGGCGGCGCCACGATCGCTCGGCACTCGACGCCGGGCTGGTCGACACACTGTCTCTGCACATCCCCCGCTGCGCAGGAGTTCGGGTTCTGGCTCAAGTTCTGTGGACCCGTTGCGGAGCGTTACTGGTGACGCCCCAGGTGGCGTCCACCTGTGAGTGATGGTGCAGGCTGGTTGCATGGTCAGTCGCGTAGAGAAGTACCTCGCCCATCTTGATCGGCTTTCGGGGGCAAGGGAGCCTCGGTTCTTCCCTGTCGAGTCGACCAAACAGGGCATGCGTGGCGTGACAGAGATCGTGTACGACGACCTGCCGGATGGACTTCTCACGACGCTCACCTACGGCTTGTCGCTGGCGGAACATCCGGACTGGCAGCACGGCTCGCCGGAACTCTGTCTCAGCGTGAACTCGACCAACGTGATCTGGGCGCACGCGGTGGGCTTCCTTGCCGAGCAGCTCCGTGGCACCTGTCCCTTCAGCTACGGCAGCACCATCAACTTCGGCGAGCGGATCGTGCCAGAGTCGGAGATGACGGCGTTCTGCGTCTTCGCGCCGATGGTCCTCGACAGAGATGACTACCTGGGCATTGACGTTGGCGTTCCGGGACACGAGGGTCACGACGTGATCAACATCCAAGGGATGTACCCCATCCACGAGATTGAGCGGCAGTTCATCAACGAGCACGGGCTCGAAGCCTTCTGGAAGAGCGATTGGGAGCCCACGGACGTGCTGCGCCGCCCCGCGGTCTGACCTCAGTGGTACACCAGCCTTGATCTGGATGACTCATTCGCCGGGAATGCCAGGCGGGCAGGACCCGCTTGGAACAGCAACTCCTCCAGCCGGAGCAAGACCTCTTTCACAGCCCCGAACTGTCGGCCCAGTTACTCTTCCCACTGCTCGTCTTGACGACGGGATTCGGCTGGTGCCAGAACCGCTTCGCTGACCGTCATCCCGACGGCAGCCCGATCTATCGTGCCCTTCGGATGATCCAGGGGCGTCAGAATAATGCGATGGACCATCACTTCGTTGGCATCCCGGAGTTGACCGGCGTTCCCCGTGTTGCAGTCGTCATCGACGTCATGCGCGCCTTCACCGTGGCTGCCTGGGCCTTCTCGCGTGGAGTCGAGAGGATCATCCTGGCCTCGACGGAGAGTGAGGCACTTGCCTTGAAGGAGAGCCGCTCGGGTTGGCTGGCTTTGAAGGACGGAGCTCCAGCAGAGGGCTTCGACGCGGTGAACTCACCTGGCTTGCTCAGGTCATGCGATTTCGCTGGCCGCACGCTGGTGCAGAAGACGACGGCAGGAACCGTGGGCGCGCTGGCCGTCGCGAACGCGCCGCTGGTCTTGTGCGCGAGCTTCGTAGTGGCCGGCCCGACCGCGCGGTTCCTGCAGGCCAAGGATTCCGGTCCGGTGACGTTCGTTGTCACCGGTGAGGGAGGCCAGGCCGACGAGGACCTGGCCTGCGCTGAATACATTGGTCAATGTATGGCCGGAGGCGAAGTTGAGGCGGCCCCGTATCTCCACCGCGCGAGGACTTCTCGTGCCGCGGCAGACCTCGCCGGCGGGCTGCGGAGCGGATACCACCCAGACGATGTCGATCTCTGCTTGGAAATCGACAAGTTCTCCTTTGCGATGATGGCTCGTCAGGAAGACTCTCTCACGGTGCTCCGTCCCGTTGCGGTGCCTGACATCCCGTCCAGTCTCCGCTGACCTGCTGGAACTTTGGACTCTCAGGCGGCAGATCTCACCCGGTCCGGGCGGGCTCTGCCGCCCGCGCCAGTCGCCAGGATCCAATGCCGGTGCCGGTGTCGATGATGCTGCCCTGGCAATAGCCCCAGCGCGTCCCAACCCATCGCCCCCGCCCGTGGATCGGGGGTGAGTCCTGAATCCATCGCCGCACTCGCAGACAGTTCATTCACAGCTTCTGAACCGTCTGAGTGCGTCCCGGACGCCTCACGTAACGCGTCACCCCAGGTCAGCATCGATGCCGCCAGTCGCCCGTCCGGCTCTCGTCGGGCTGAGCCCTGGCTGATGCGTGAAGCGGCTCTTTCGACCGGGGGGACCACTGTTCTCAGATGTCGGCTTCGCGGAAGGTGTTGATGACGATCTGGACAGGGCCGGCGCTCAAGCGCCCCTCGCGCAGCATCTGATCGGCGCGGTCTTGCCATTGATGTCACGGTCGAGCATGTCCGGGGTGTAGCCGTTCAGCCGGAGCCGGCCGGCGGCTCCAGGGCGTGCGGCACATTCCGCCCAGAGCTCGTCCTCAATGGCGCGCGCGGCGAGGCGCTGTCGTTACGGCGAAGCCCAACTGACCTGGTCACTCATTACCCTCATGAGCAGGCGCCTCACCCGCAAAGGCCCCTGCACGGACCACCCCGCGAGGCCCAGCGGGACTGATCGTTCTCAAGGCGTTCGTCACTACTTCGGACCGGTACCACCCGAAGCCAGGCAGACGTGCCTCGCGAACCGGTCTCTTGCTGCCTCGTACTGCTCCCGAACATATCCGAGGCGGCCATCCCGAACACCAACCCGAGGATAGGACCCGCGATCACAAGCGCGACTCCCACACCGACAATGGCGCCGCTGAACAAGACCGCGACTCCCGCTCCAAGCGGTGCCAAGACCGCCCCTGGCCAACGCCCGCCAGCGCGCCTGCCGTCGTCCGGTACCCGTGACGCTGTACACGGTGAAGGTCAGCTCCTTGCCGCACGCCCGGCAGCGCACCGATCGCCGGGCCGCCGAGAGCCCGTCGTCGGGCTGCACGATCTCCCACGGCATGCCCCCGTAGTCCCATGCCACGGTGGACGGGCCTGCCGGGTGGTCCCCAGAAGTTCATCCGGTGGGAAACCGTCCCCTGCTGTTTCTGTGCGACCTTCGTCGGCATGCCAGAACTCCCGTGGTAACTCGCACAAACGGTGAGCTGATCGTGTGGGAGGAGGGTCAACTCGCCTCCGGACGGTCGCAGAACCGGCTGCGCGCTGTGCCCAGGCGGTCGTCGGTGCGGTCACCGGCCCTGTGGCCGCTCCTCGCAGTCTGCTGCTCGGCAGGTACGACGACGATGGGGGCCCCAGTACACCGCGGCCGTACCACCGATCCCACCCGGACGGCCAGAAGCACGTTCGTCGGCCTGCTCGCTCGGGCCGGGCGCGGCCATCCCTGGACGGGCTGGGCGTTCTCCACAGGGTGGGGCACCAGGAAGACGTTGAACGTCGCGCTGGTGCGGCCCGAGCGCGACAGCCCCGGCCGACGCGCAGCCGGCTGAGCGCGGCCCCGATCCCCGGCCGCGACCCGCGCCGCCCATCCCGCCCTCCCTCTCCATCAACTCCAGCAGGGAGGGACGAAAGCAGCAGCATCGGTTCAGTGGCGTGCCGGGCGAGAGTTTCGGCGAACGGCACGTCCAGGTAGTAGCCGTGGGTCGGGCCACGGTGGTCGGCGCGCGATTGGGCGAGCATGTCGCCGTAGCGGTCGGCGTAGAGGGTGCCTTCGACGACGACGTCGTGGTACCCGGCGTTCATGCTCTGAACTACCGCATGATCTAACGCTGATCATGCGAGGGGTTGGGGATTTCGACGTAGGTGCTGGTGCCATGGGCGTCTGTGACGTCGACGATGACACGGGTCCAGTCTTCGGTGGGCACCTCGACGATGCCCGTGGAGTATGTGCCGTTTTCGAGCATGCCCGGGGTCACGTGGACCCCGGTGAGCTCTTCGGCGAGTGCAACGTACTCCTCGAGGCCACATCCGCCGTCTTCGAAGTCGAAGCCCACTTGGTGCATGAGGTCGACGAGCTCGTCGGGAGTGGTGCCGTCGCGGTGGAGAGGACCTTCGAACCGGGTGCGCAGTTCGCCGTCCTCCCACCAGGAGAACAGGGTCATGGCGTTAGGGCTGCGGAAGTGGGAGACGCCCCGGGTGCCACGGGTAGCGTTCTTCATGCCGTCGGTCTGGATCTCGATGCCGCCGTTGATTTCCAAGGCGAGGACCCAGTCAGCGTCTTTGCCCCGGACGTGGGTGGCGCCAACGAACATGAAGTCGCCCCAGTCCGTCTGATCCCCCTGGAACTCACGATCCCGGGCGGCAAACGCTTTGAAACCGGTGAAGTCTCCTGTCGGGTCAGCGCCGATGCGGTCGAGGAACTCTTGCGGGGAAAGCCCGCGGACCAGCGTCAGGGTGTATCCCTCGAGCAGGTAACCACCGTGGAAGTCTCGAAGCCAGGAGCGATCGGACGACTCAATGTTCATGAGCGGCCATGCTGCCAGGGGCCTGTGGCAGAGCACACCTCAGGGCCGCGGCCGATGGGCGGGTGCCCGGAAGCTCGGTAGTGCGGCCGGCGATAGCGCGGAACTCGGGGATACCGAGGTGGACGGTGCTCGCTCGCCGGGCCATCTCGCCGAGCTGGGCGAGCTTCTCCTTCGCGCCCGCAAGGCTGACCTTGAGCCCTTCGACCTGACCGGTCCGTCCTTCGCGTTCCGCTGCGGCGATCCGGGCGGGCAGGTTGTCACGGATCTGGAGGGTGCGGGCCCGCTGGGTCGGTGAGGGGTGGAGCAGGGGGCAGCGAAGACAGTTGTGCTCATGAATGCACGGGGCCGAATAGGATCTGCCACAGTCGCCGAGGGCAACCCGCCGCCGTTCGAAGTGGCTCAGGAATTCTCGTCTTCGCCGGCACCCGCGACCTGATCCACCCCCGACAGCCGCCGCCTTGCAGAGCGGGCCGACGTGTCCGGCCTGGCCGTCGACCCACGAGGCCGACGGCCAGCCGCACGTCCATCCGCTCCTGCCGACCCCCGAGGGACACACAGCCCGCCCCGACCCCGGGCCGCGGTACTTTCCGCCGGCCCTCACGCCGCCGCGTCGTACGCGGCCCGCAACCGGAGGCCGCCGCCGGTCCGGGGCCGCGGGGCGCGCTCCGCGAACACCGTCAGACGCAGCACGAGATAGCGGCCGATCCCGACGAGCGCGGTGGCCGACAGGTACACCGTCTGCTGCAGGACGAGTCCGGCGCCGGGGCGGAGCGCGGCCAGCGAGCCGACCGCGGCGGACGTGAGCAGCCAGCCGAGGGCCATGGTGGCCGCGCTCTTCAGGTGGCCGGCCAGACCGGGCCGTCCGTGGCCGAACGAGACGCGGGCGTGCAGCTCGGTGGCGACCACGGTGGAGGCGAGGGTGGTGAGTGCGTTCGCCGCCATCCACGGGATCCACTGCGACAGCAGGACCAGGGTCGCCGAGGCAGCCAGGGTGATCCCGCTGCCCAGCCCGGCGAAGCGCCCGAAGGCCGCCGCGTGCCGACGGATCAGTCGCAGGCCGTTCATGGTGATCCCCTCCCGGTCCGCTGCCCCTGGCGGGGTCGTCGTCGTCATGCCGCGGAGCGTGGCCGACCCCCCATTCAGCGCGGTTTCAGAGCGTTCTCAGGGGTGCCGGCGGTGGTGAAACCGGTGCGGCGATACGCCGCCGCCGGCATCGACCGTGATCAGCTGCTCAACGGACTGGAGTCGGGGGCACGCCCCGAGCCGGCCGTGCCCGCCGGCTGGACCACCGTCACCGTCAAGGCCGCCCCTGCTGAGATGCCTGCTTCCAGAGTTCTCATGGGAGGGGGCGGTTTCCAGGTCAGGTCTGACGTTCAGCGAGAGCCGGCCCGCGCCGGTGAACCTCGCCGCGTGCCGCCCAAGTCCGGTCGAGCGGGTGCGGTGGAGCGTCGCCCTACGTGTGCTGGACGCCCCACTGCCGTCAGGGACGTTCCACATCACGGACTCGCGGCTTGATGACGCAATCCGGTTCTTTCAGCGGCCTACGCCCGAGGAATGCGCCCTGTTCGACCCACTCCCCGCGCCTTCCACGAGCGGATGACCACCCCAGCCACCGCCCACCGCCCGCCGGCCGCGGGCGGAAGGAAACCGTTCGCTGTCCGGGGTGACCGCTTCTAGCCTGCCTCAGGTGATGACAGCTGACGACGTGTTGTTCGTCCTGGCCCTGTTGAGACGGGCAGAGGTGGATGTCTGGATCGGTGGAGGGTGGGGGATCGACGCTCTGGTCGGCGAGCAGACCCGAGACCATCGCGACCTGGATCTGATGCACCGGCAGGACCAGGAGGACACTGCGGTGGCGGCCCTCTCCGACGCGAATTTCGTGGAGAGCCTTGACTGGAGGCCGATCCGATTCGTCATGACGGCGCCGGATGGGCGCGAGATCGACCTCCATCCGCTGGCCTTCGCCCATGACGGCTCGGCGGTGCAGGCGTCGCCCGAAGCGGAGCGTCCTTTCATCTATCCCTCCTCATGCTTCGTGACAGGCACCATCAAGAGGACGGCTGTCCCGTGTCTGTCCGCCGAGCAGCAGGTCTACTTCCATCAGGGATACGCGCCCACGGACCGCGATCGGCACGACATGGCTCGACTCCGCCGAGTCTTCGGGATCCCACCCACTTCTGAGGAGCAAGGCCAAGCCGCCGTGCCGCTTCGGCGGGCAGGTGGCTGTGCTCTCCGGTACGACGGGAAGTCCCGGACCGGAGCAACGGCCTCGAAAGCACCTCCACCGCGTACCCCAACGGCTTCCGTATCTCGTGGGGCACGCTCCAGCCAGGCCAGATCGAAACCCGAGACCTCCGGCGGAGCCCCACCCCGCAGGATTGGTGCCCCACCCGTGGCTCGACCATCACGGATGCCGGGAGACAAGCCACATGGAGCGGGACGCGAGTCACCCCAGTGGGTGACCGCCCCCTCGACAACAGCCCTCGGACATGAGATTCGAGGCTCCCCCGCTCAGGTCAGTGAGACTCATCCAAGCTCAGCGAGAAGGGACCCGGGCAGATGTACCCGCGGGCTCTTCGGGAAGGCTCACCAGCCGGTGCGCTCCGGGATGCCGGTGCCGCAGAACGCCCTCATCGCCATGCCGCCCACTCCTTCACCGCGAACCGGTCGCCGACGCGTCGTACTTCGGCTGCGCCCGGCCCGGGGAAATGCGCGGGAAGCAGCAGGGCGCCCCGGTCCGCGGCCTCCCCCAGCACCCGGCGCCGGCTGTCCCGTGCGCGGGGCTCGTCCTCGTCGAAGCTGGGGCAGTCGTCCGGCTCCGAGATCTGCAGTGGGCTGTGCAGCAGGTCCCCGGCGAACACCGCCCGGTCCGTACCCGACCGCAGCCATACCGCGGAGGAGCCGGGCGTATGGCCGGGGGCGGGCTCGATACGGAGTTGGGCGTCGATGTCGTAGTGGTCGCCCTCCCACAGCACGGTCTGTCCGGCCCGGTGCACGGGGGCGACGCTGTCCTCGAAGACGTTGGCCATCCGGGGGCCGGAGCGGGTCCGGTGTCCGTTGGCCGGGTTCCAGGAGTCGAAGCCGGCGCGCGGGATGACGTACTGGGCGTCGGGGAAGGTCGGCCGCCACTCTCCGTCGTCCGTCAGGCGGCTGTTCCAGCCGACGTGGTCGCCGTGGATATGGGCGCGGATCACCGTGTCCACGTCCTGCGGGCAAACGCCTGCCCGGGCGGAGCCCGCATCCTCATCGAGGTCGGCGACGGCAGCACCAGGCCCTGCTCTGCCTCGCCAGGCGTCGGGCCGACGGCCTCTTCGTCATGCTCCGCGACGGCACCTTCTACGAACCCCAGCCGCCCACCGCAGTCACCTGACCGGCGGCTCAGCGAGGAGCACGACGCGATCGGTCTCGACATCGAAGCCAAGCACCGGATGCCCGTAGTCGCCCTCCGGATCCATCAGCACCGGCTTGCCCAACCGCCGCCCGATCCTGCGAAGGAAGTCGCAGAACACATCAAGTCGCTCCTGGCCCTGCAACTCCCGCAGGTCGACGTCGAAGTCGACTTCATCGTCGGCACCGAAACGAAAGATCGCCAACACATCGGCAGTCGGCCAGACCCGCAACTCCGGGCACTCGGCATCCGCCGGGCGGCCCAGCACAGCCTCTGCTCGGGGCACTGCAAGCACCGTCTCTCCTTCGGAGTACTGGCACTTCCAGCCCCGCTCCACGACAAGATCGAGGATCGCCTGCCAGTCCTCCACCGAGGCATTCGGGACACGCACGTCCGGCAGCGACCCCATCAAGTCCGGGTCGAAGAAACAGCTCACGTCATCCCACAGCAGATCAGCCACCCCACCATGCTCCCCGGCTCCCCGGCCCAACGCACTCCCGTTTCCCTTGGCCAAAGACATAGGGGCCCCCCGAGCCAGGACGCTGCCGTCCCGGGCGCCTTGGCGGTGGTGGTTCAGTTGGGTGGTGTGCGGATGGTGGCCCGGTCCCAGACGGGTGTCCTGACGGGTGTTCGGGCAGCGCGGTGTTGTCTTGTCACGGTCATCTGCCAGATCGCGAGGAGCAGCAGCGTGCCGGTCTCGGTGAGGAGGCTGAGGAGTGCTTGTGGGGCGGGCTGCAGGCCGTGTTCGGTGAATCCGAAGACGCCCACGGTGCGTGAGGCGGTGAAGCCGGCGAGGGCGCCGAGCGCAATGCCGGCTGCGGCGGCTCTCAGCAGCAGGGGTGGCGTCCCCATCAGCAGCAGGGCGGCGAGGGCGAAGGAGGCGCTGGCCTGGAGCAGGAACAGGGGGCCGATGATGTGGATGAAGCGGTACTCGTCGACGTAGAGCTGGGCGTGTATGTATCCGCCGGCGGCGAGGGTGGCGGCGCTCGCCGATCGCAGGGTGGGGGCGAGGAGTCTGTGGGTGTTCATGCCAGCCTCCGATCCTTGATGGCCAGTTCGCGGTCGCCCTGGCGGTAGCCGACGGTGCGGATGCCGAGTGCGTCCTTGAGCTGACGGGCGGGGACGACCTGCGGAGTGGGGGCGGGGCCATGGCCCGGCTTGGGCAGGGGGTAGGCGGTGGTGGTGGCGGAGTGGAAGGTGATGTTGCCCTCTGTCTTGGTGAACAGCTGGTGGACGTGCCCGTTGAGACAGGTGACGGAGGAGAAGCGGCGCAGGAGGGCGATCACCTTGAGGGCGTCATCGGTGCTCCAGCCCCACTGCGGGTACATGGCGAACAGCGGGATGTGGCTGAAGACCACGATGGGGGTGTCCGACGACAGTCCGGCGATGTCCTTGCGGACGAAGTCGATCTGGTCGTTGCCGAGATGGCCGAGCTTCTCCAGGCTCATCGTGTTGACCAGGGCGATGAAGTGCACGCCGTGGGTGTCGAAGCTGTACCAGCCATCACCGAGCGTGCCCCTGCCGAAGGTCTGCCGGTAGGCGCGGCCTGCATCGCCGATGGAGTCGTGCTCGCCCGGTACGGTGAAGACGCGGTCTGTCTGTATACCAGTCATCAGCTGCTTGACCTGGTCGAACTGCCCGGCCGTGGACAGGTGGGTCAGGTCGCCGCTGTGCATGACGAAGTCGGGTCTGAATCCGAGCGAGTTGACCTGGTGGATCGCTTCGGTGAATGAGCCGGTCACGTCCATGTTCGCCGGGCCCTGGAACCCGATATGGCTGTCGGAGACCTGTACGAACCGCAGCGAGCCGTTCGCCGCTGCGGCGGCGCCGGCGGCGGCCACGGAGTTGGTCTCCCGGGAGTCGGCGATGTGGCTGATCACCTCTCCGCTGGCCACGGTCAGCACCACGGCGCCGCCGAACCAGCCCGCGTGGCGGAGGAGTTGGCGCCGGGTCATACCGTGTTCCGTGGCGGGCTGCTCGGCATCGCCGGCCGGTGCGCTGTCGTGGTTGTCGTGGCTGTCGTAGTAGCTGGTCATCAGGTCACCTCCACGGTGGCGGTCATGAACGGATGGATGGTGCAGAGGTAGGAGTAGGTGCCGGGCTTGGTGAACGTGTAGCTGTACGTCGCGTGGGTGTTCAGGGCTGTCGAATGCAACGGGCCGCCGGATCCCGCGCTGGTGACGGTGTGGGCATCGGTGTCCTGATTGGTCCAGGTCACCGTCGTGCCCACTTTGACCTTGAGCGCGGCCGGGGAGAATGCGAAGTTCTTGATCGCCACGGCGTCCCCGGTCACCGGCGCGGCCGACGTGCCCGTGCTCGGGGGGCTCATGGGCATGCTCATGCCGGGCATCGGCGAGGCGCCGGGAGCGGAGCCCGCCGCATTCCCCGGTCCGGTGGCACCGGGCATCCCGGCCGTCTGGTGCTGACCTGGACCGGGTTTGATGGCACCGGTTCCGGTGGACGAGGAATGCGACGACTGGCCGCATGCGCCAAGGAGCCCCAACGCGCCGGCGGTGGCGACGGCCAGCCCGGCCGCGGCGCGTGATCGCCGGCCTGGCATACGAAAGTTCAGGTACATGGTGTTCGTTCCTCACTGATCAGGCAGAGATGGGGAATGCGCCGGCTGAGCACACGCAACCGCAGTGATGCGTGGTGGATGCCGTGTCACGGCCGCGTACCCCTGGCGGCCCCTGCGAACGAGCGCTGGTGCTGTCCTTGTGCCGGCCGGTGGCCTCGACAGGCCCCGCGCTGCGCATCGGCCCTTGCATGCCGCGAAGTCGCAGGCGACATGCGGCAGTTCCCCGTCCGGGGCCGCGAGTGACGTATCGCCGTGCGGCGGTGCCTGTGCAGGTGCTGCGCTCACTGGGCGGGTGGAGTTCCGCCCTGGTGGTTGCGCAGCCCTCGATCGCTGTCTCGCCGTACGCGTCGAGCGCTCCGCAGGGCCGTCGCCGTGGTGTGCGCGGGGCCCGGCACGGGGCTGCCCGGTGGTGCCGAGCCCGGTGCGCCGGGGCGGCGCGGGCGTGGCCGACACCGTGAGCGCGTGCGCCGCGTTGCCTATCTCGGTCACCTCTGATCCATCCTTGTCGCGCGGGGAACAGCGGAATAGCGGAGGAATGCCGCGTAAGCCGGCTCTTGTCTGACTCCACGGGCGGCGAGGGGCGACCGGTTCGGAAGATATGCACTTTTTGTGATTCTTCTTGGCGGTCGCCGCGGCCCAGCCGGCCCCCGGCGCTCCGCCCGGCTTGGCCCTGGCGGTGCCGTCAGGCCCGGCAGGGGCGTGCGCCCGCGGTGCTCGCAGAGCGTCACCTGCACCACGCCGTACGTTGCACGACAAAGCAATACATATGAGCGATGATCGACTTATGTCCTGGAGTTCCCGAAAGCGTGGTCCAAGGACCGATCCGGATCGCTCCGCGCACCGTGTCTCCGGTAAAGGGACCCTTTCGACCGCAGACGAGGAACTGCTGCGCACTCTGTACGCGGAGCACGCAGGAGCCCTGTTCCACTACGTGCTGCGACTGACCTCAGGAGACTGGCAGTGGGCGGAGGATGTCGTGCAGGAGACGCTGCTGCGAGCGTGGCAGCATCCCGCCGCGTTCGACCCGGCACGCGGCCCGGCGCGGGCATGGCTGTGCACGGTCGCCCGGCACCTGGTCATCGACGCCCACCGGGCCCGGCAGGCCAGACCGGCCGAGGCCGGCGGCGAGGCGCTGGAGCGAGCCGCCGAGCAGGCACCGGGCGAGGACGAGATCGAGCAGGCACTGCAAAGCTGGGCGGTGGCCGATGCCATCCGGACGCTGTCCCCGGACCACCGCGCGGTCCTGCTGGAGACCTACTACCAGGGCCGGACCATGGCGGAGGCCGCCCGGGTGCTGGGCATCCCGCTGGGCACCGTGAAGTCGCGGACGTACTACGCCCTGCACGCCCTGCGGCTGGTGCTGCAGGAACGGGGCATCGAGCCATGACCGCGGCATGCAGGAGGTGGCGACCATGAGCGCGGAGCACGACGCCCTCCGGGTGGCGCTGGGAGGATACGTCCTGGGCACGCTGCCCCCGGCGGAAATGGAACACGTGCGCGCCCACCTCGCGGGATGCGCCGAGTGCCGGGCAGAACACGCCCAGCTGGCGGGGCTGCCCGCACTGCTCGCGACGGTGACCGCAGCAGAAGCCGCAGGTCAGACGGTGCCGGCCGTCGGCGGGGACCTGGCCGATCGACTGGTGGCGCGGGCAGCCGAGAGCGCTCAGGGCTCCCCGCCCGCACGGCCTGCGGTGCCGCAGGCGCCCGAGTCGGGTGTGCTGGAGGGGCTGCTCCAGCGAGCCGCGGCCCGGCGCCGCAGGACCTGGCGTCTGCAACTGGCCGGCGCCGCCGCCTCCCTGATGTTCATCGCAGCAGCGGCCGGCGGCACATGGCTGGCGGTCGTCGGATCCGTGGGCCCTCAGGCGACGCGGCCCGCACCGACCGCACCGGCCGCAACGCGCACCTTCTCCGGAAGCGATCCCGCCACTGGCGTCACCGCCTCGGTGAAGGTCTCACCCTCTGCCTGGGGCAGTGTCCTGCAGGTCTCCGCCAAGGGGGCACCCGCCGGCATCACCTGCCGGCTGCAGGCGGTCGGGCCCGGCGGGGCCCGGGCGGACGCCGCTACCTGGCGGGCGGGCGAGTACCCTCCCGGCACCACGATCCCCGGGGCGGTTGCCATGTCTCCGGCAGCCATCGAGCACTTCGAGATCTACGCGGACAACGGTCAGAAGCTGGTCACGATCCGGGCATGAGGTGCCGGGAGCCGGCCCGACGCCGCGGCGGGCCGGCTTCCGGCGTGTCCGACCGTCCTCAAAGCCGGTGGATCACGTTGGTGAGCACGCACGGGGCGTCCGGCCGATGGTCATCGAGGCGGCCAGTGCTCGTCGCATCGGCCGCAAAGACGCGCCCGTGGTCACCGTCGCCGACCGACCCCACCACGCCGTACGGCTCCGGAATCGGCGAGATCAAGATCGTCCGACAAGGGCGCCCGGCGGATGCCCGCGGTGGCCCCCGCGGCCGAGCCGCAGGACTGCCCCTGGTGCCGACACAGTCCCCTGACGACAGCTGTACAGGCGAAGCAGCTGCAGCACCTCACCGGCCCTGGGGACGTGCGGCACCACAGCGGCAGGATCGCCCGGACAGTTGCTTGCGCCCATCCCTCGGCCCGCCTCTCCCTCTCTTCCAAAGTCCGTGCAGCCCGGAGCGGAGAAGGGGATCCAGGGCATCTGCACGCCGAGGGCCGCCAAGAAGACCACGGACGTGGGGGGAGCCGAACTGCGCCGCCCGGCTCGCCGGGTACGGCATCGAGCTCTGCCAGAGGCGAGTGAGCCCAGCCCTGCCATCGGCATTGACCTGACCCGCAAGAAGTTGAACAAAAGCCGCGCATAACTCGAACCGTTCGGCAGGCGCCGCCCGTGGAATTGAATGAGCGCTCCCATGCAGGATCCGGCATACCGACCACCCCTCGAAATCGTTGGCGGTCTCCCCCGTTCCGGTCTCCGCACATCCACAGAATGGCCAGAAGACCATGTTTGTGACCGATTCCCCCCGCCCGAGCTCGCTGCTCTCCCGGCACTGCAGCCACCAGGCGCTGCTCACCCTGCCTGCGCAGGAGGCGCACGTCTCCGCCGCCCGTCACTTCGCGGCCGATCTGCTGGAGACATGGAGTGTCCCCGCGAGCGAACGGGACTCCGCCGTTCTCATCGTCGACGAACTCGCCGCCAACGCAGCCCAGTACGGCCGCGAGCACATGACCCTGCAGCTCGTCCTCGACCACGGCACTTTGCACATAGTGGTCAGTGACTCCGGAATGGCCGTGGAGCACCCTCGCCCCGACATCGCCCCGGACGAACACGGCCGCGGCACCGGCATCGTCCAGTACCTCGCACAGTCGACCGAGGTCCACCAGACACGCAGCGGCCGCGAAGTCCGCGCCTGCCTGAGGTGCTCGGCATGACCAGCCCCGGCGTTCCGTACGAGCTGCGGCCCCTCGCCAGGCCCGGCACCACAGCACGGCGACCGGCCACCGGGGGCGGCTGCGGCGCCGGATCACCCGACGACCCCACCGAGTGGGCCTTCGCGACCCACAAGCCGTGCCCCATCGACGTCTGCCCGGGCCCGGCGCAGGTGCGCGTGCCCTCCCCGGCGAACCCGTCGGCCCTCAACCACGGCGACCCCGGCCCCGGCCCCGACACGGTGCTCTGCAAACGCTGCGGCGCCGGCCCCGGCGTACCGGTGGAGGTGTGAGCGTGGGGCTCACCCCGAACACCGCCGAGGTCATCGACGCGCCGCCTCCGCACGAGGCGTACGCGAACGCCCCCGACCTGCGCCGCGAGATGCACCGGGTGCTCGCCCTCGGGGCCGAACGCGCCTGGCTGCTGCGCAGGGTCGCTCTCATGGCCCGGATGGCCCTGCACGACCCCGGCCCCGGCCCCGGCCCGGTCGGCGCCGCCGCACAAACCGCCGGACAACGCGTACTGCACGACCGCCGCCATCCCGAGCGGGTGGCGCTCGAGCGGAGGAACGGCGGGCGCCGGCTCGCGTTCGGCTGGTGGTCATGCCTGCGAGCGAACGTCTCGCCGGTGCCCAGGACGCGAACCCGCCCACGCTCCGGGGATGCGACGTCGTCGTGCCCGAGGCCGTCGAGGAGATGCTGGACGCCCAACCGCGGCTGCGCCGCTTGCTGATGTACAAGTTCGGCTTCAGCAAGCACAACGCCGAGGACGTCCTGTCCGGCGTTCGTGAGCGCTGGATGCCTCTGCCGCGGGAACGTTCCACGGCGCCGAAGTCCCCCGCGCAGCTCCCTGTCCACCCTCACCCGCAACGCCGCCGTCGACCAGAGGCCAGGGACCTGCTCGTCTCCCGACTCCCGACTCCCGAACCGGAACCGGAACCGCGAAGCGGTGCCCGCCCGTAGGGGCCGAGGGGAGACGAGAATCTGACCGGCGTGCTCGAAGCAACAGTGCGTGGCCCCTCGACAGCCCCCGCACCAGACTGACCTACGGGCTCAACATCCCAGGAGACGACCGGAGTCGGGCAAGCATCACAGCGCCGGTACGGGGGCGGTGGTCTCACTCGTCCGGACGACACGCCCCGCCGGCTCCGCGCGCGGCGCGCCACGTCACCCGAGCGCGTCCGGGCTTCGTGCTTAAGGTGACGCCCGGAGGTGGAGAATGCGAGTGGGGTTGCACGCGCTCGGTATCGGTGACGGTGCCCGTCCCGAGGTGATCCGTGCGGTGGCCGCAGCCGCGGAGACGCACGGCTTCGCGAGGCTCTGGTGCGGCGAGCACGTGGTACTCGTGGATGAACCGGCCTCCCGCTACCCCTACTCCGTGGACGGCCGGATCGCCGTGCCCGCGGACGCGGACTGGCTGGACCCGCTGCTTGCCCTGGCCTTCGCGGCGGCGGTCACCAGCCGCATCGAGCTCGCCACCGGCGTACTCCTGCTGCCTGAGCACAACCCCGTCCTGGCCGCCAAACAGGCCGCCACACTCGATGTGCTCTGCGCCGGGCGGTTCAGCCTCGGGGTCGGAGTCGGCTGGTCGGCCGAGGAATTCGCAGCGCTCGGGGTCCCCTTCGCCAGGCGCGGGCAGCGCACCGAAGAGTACCTCGCCGCGATGCGCACCCTCTGGGCCGAGGACCCGGCCTCCTTCTCAGGGGAGTTCACCCGCTTCGACGCGATCCGGGTCAACCCGAAGCCGCTGCGCGGCGGCCGGCTCCCGGTCGTGGTCGGCGGCAACAGCGACGCCGCCTTGCGCCGCGCGGTCACGCTCGCCGATGGCTGGTACGGCTTCAACGTCCCGGCGGCCGACGTCCCGGCGCGCATCGCCGTTCTCGCCGACGAGTGCGCCCGCCACGGTCGCGCTTTTGACGAGCTCACAGTCGCCGTCGCGCTGAGCGACGGGACACCGGAGCACCTCCCCGCACTCGGTGCGGCAGGCGTCACCGAACTGGTCGTCGTCGGCGCACCCCCACCCGCTCCGGAGGCGGCGGCCACCTGGGTCGCGGAAATCGCCCGAACCTGGATTGGCCCGGAGCAACAGCCAGGGCCGGCCGGGGCCCCGGCCGATGGGTTCACGCCCGCAAGGCGTCCTCAAAGGAAAGATGACTGACCTGCGCTCCTGAGGTACTCAGAGCAGGTAATTTGCCTGCGCGGACCAGGCGCCGAAGCTCTGCGCGGAAGTCCGCGATCGGACCTACCGCTGGTACGGCCAACTCCCGACCCCTTCGGTGCGGTTCGGCAGATGTCTCCGAAGGGTACGTCTTCACCGCCGTATACGTGGGCGTCGTACTCCCCGCCGTCCGGGTCTCGACGCCGCGGGACACGCTCCTCGCGGTTACACCCGGCCCCGTCTCGTCGCCCGCCAGTGCCGCATCGGGCAACGTTCGCCCTCAAGTCCGCTTGGCCTGGAACCGTGTCAGTCATTTTCCAGAGACCTTCCCGGTTCATGTCGCCGCGCGAACCTGGCACAAGCAGCGCCGTGGGCGCTGCGCAGAAGCTGCACCACCGTGTCCGTTGTCCTCTCACCAGGATTGACGACAGAGACCCAGCCGAGTACCCCGTACACCGGGTGCGGCATCACGCTGTCGACGGCTGCGTAGTCGCGAGGCCGGGTGAGGCTGCGCGACTCCTCCCCCGTGAGCGCCCGGAACGTCGCACGGTCGGCGTGGATGTTCACGCGCCAGCGGCCCGGAGGGTCAAGGTCGGAGGCGGCGTCGTCGGGGTAGTTCTTGATGACGATCGTCCCGTAAGGCTGGACGTTCTGGGGCATCCGACCGTCGGGGGCGTAGTAGAAGAACGCATCCCCCCACGCGAGCTCGGGGAAGTCGCCGCCCGGCCCCGGGACGACCACGAGCGCGCCGGCGAAGCCTCGCACGGTCGCGATGATCTGTTCCATACTCATGGTTCAAGCATCACCTTCAAGTGCTTATGTGGGGTTGGCTGATGGGCGAGCTGGTGAGCGGTTCGCAACGGGTACCGCTCCGAACCACCGACGTCGCCATGGAGTCGGGGTACTCGGTGCAACAGGTTCGCGACCTGGAGCGGCTGGGAGTCATTCCCCCAGCCGCTCGATCGAGCAACGGTTACCGCTCCTACACACCGCTGCACGTCCACGCCCTTCGCGCCTACCGGGGACTCGCAGGTGCTGTTGGCCCTGTCACAGCCCGGCAGATGCTCGCGGAACTGCGGACAGAAACCCTCGCGGAGGCAGCCTCGGCGATCAACACGGTCCATGTTCGACTCGCGCGGGAACGAGAGGAGGCCCTGCACGCTCAACAAGCGTTGCGTGCGATCCAGGCCGAAGCGAACGCACCCGAGTTCGAGCAGGACAGTGACGCGATGACGATCACAGAGCTCGCCGGAGCGCTCAATGTACGTCCCTCCACCCTGCGGTTCTGGGAGCAGGAAGGGCTCGTCACCCCCGAGCGAGTGACGTCACTGCAAGCACGCCGCTACGGTCTTTCAGCCTCCAGAGCGGCCCGAATCGTTGCGGCCCTCCGCAACACCGGTTACGGCATTCCCGCAGTGCGCGAGATCATGGGCTCCCTGCACCGACTCGACGGCCTGGGAGAGACCCAACGCATCCTGCAACAGCGTCTTGACCAGATCGCCACACGGACCGTGGCACTGCTCCGAGCGGGCGCAGACCTGACAGCCGTCGTTACGGCCGCCCGGGAACCGACGGCCACCCAGTCCGTATCAGGCAACGTTTGCCCTGGCGACCTCGGCTCGTAGGCGCCGGTCGTCAGCGTGGCGGTTTCGCCAGATGAGGTAGAGGCGGATCATGCTGCCGTGCTCTTTGCGGCTGGCGTGATCGGTGTTGTCGAGGGTGAAGTGGCGCAGCGCGGTGAACTGGGCCTCGATGCGGTTCAACCATGAGGAGTTGGTCGGGGTGCAGGCGGCGAGCAGGCGCCGGATGTCGTACGGTCGGGTGCAGGTCGCGCGCCGCCGTGGCCTGGGTTCACGGTCGGGATCCTTGCCTTTGCCGCCGCGCTCGGCCCACTGCCGACCCGGACGCGACTGGAGGTTGAGCGGACGGAACTCGTCCAGGCGAAACACCACTTCTGGCTCGTCTTCGTCGGGTACAACCTCGCAGTCAGCGATCGCGCACAGGTGCTCGACCCGCGCCTTCTTGGCCGCGTAGTCCGGAACCCGTGCTCACCCCTACGCATGTCTTCCCAGACGGGGCGGCCCTACGTGTCCGGGACGCGCGCACCGGCTTTCTGCGCCACGAGCACACCTGCTCCGGCGAGGGCGAGGCCCGTTGTCCGCGTACGGTACGTGACCGTCACGGCCGCGCTCTGACGGCCCATCTGCTGGGCGACACGCTGATCCTGCACACCCCCTCGGCACCCGAGTCACGTGTGCGCTTGCCGCTCCCCGTCGGGGCCGGCCTCCTCGTGGCACGCGATACGTCGATGTATGTAGCTGGGGCAGGCGGTTTCCTGTCTCTGACATTGACATCCTCCCCCTCTTAAAAGAGGGGGATTCCAACCCGGGTGGGTTGCGGTTCACGGACACTCGACCGCTGTCTGGGCGGTGTTGTCCCTCCGGCACGGGCTTGGCACCCGGGGCGGCTATCGCCGTCCTGTCCTGCCGCGACGTTGGTTGCTGCATTGGTGTCCGCGTTGCAGGTGAAGCCGCAGGAGGAGCAGACGAACTCGGCTTGGCTCTTGCGCGAGTTCTTGTCGATCCATCCGCAGGCACTGCACCGCAGGCTGGTGTAGGGGGCGGGTACGTCCTCGACCCGACCGGGGGCCTTGTGCTCGGTGCGCCGGCGCAGCAGGCCCCAGCCCTGCGCGAGGATCGCCCGGTTCAGCCCTGCTTTCTGCGCGACCCGCTTGCCCGGCTCCTTGTTGGTCCCCTTCGCCGAGCGTGTCATGTTCTTGATGTTCAGCTTCTCGAACCGCACCAGGTCGTACGACCTGGCCAGCATGGTCGAGGTCTTCTCGCACCAGTCCTTGCGCCGGTCGGCTTCGCGGGCCTTGAGCTCGGCGACCTTCGCGTACTCGGTCGTCTTCTGCGAGCTGTTCTTGGGCGCGCGGGCGCCGCGCCGCTGATGTTTGCGGATCTGTGCCCGCTCACGGGTGGTGAGCTGGGGACAGTTCAGCATCCGGCCGTCCGACAGGGCCGCGGTGATCGTGACGCCCCGGTCGATGCCGATGACCTCGCCGGTGCCCGGCGCCGTGACCGGGGCGGGGATGACGGCGAAGGCGATGTGCCACTGCCCGTTCTTCCAAGTGACCCGGAACGTCTTCGCCTGCGGCAGCCCGGTCCGGGTGAGGCGGAAGCGGACCCAGCCGCAGCCCGGCACCATCACCTGCGCCCATCGCCGGTTCAGCCTCTGGACCACCACCGAGCGGCCCATGACCTGCCTGCCGGTCTTCGCGTTCAGCTTCGGGCCGCCGTCGGTGTCGAACTCCGGGACGCGGTCGGTGCCGATGACGCGAAAGCCCTCGTGCCGGTGCTTCCTGCGCCAGGTCGGCTCGCCGAACCCGGAGGTGAACCTCGCCTGCCTGGCCCTTCCGAAGTCCTTCAACGCCTGCTGCTGCACATCCGCGTTGCCCTCACGCAGCCACTCACTGGCGGTGCGGGCCTCGGTGAGCTGGCGGCACTGCTCGGCGAAACCGGGCGCGGCCTTCCTGCCCCTGTACCAGTACGAATGCTGCTCGACGGCCAGATTCCACACGTACCGGGCGTGCGCGCAGTGCAGCAGCATCTGCTGCTCCTGCTCGCCCGTGGGGTACATCCGAAACCTTGCCATAGGACCAATCTAGCTCAATCATGGTCCCATGAAGCATGTAAACCTGAGACTCCCCGACGACCTGCACGAACAGGCCCGAGCCGCCGCCGAGGCCGACGACCGCTCCCTGAACTCCTGGCTGATCGCCGCCGTGCGACGCGCCGTCACCCCGGGCAAGACGCCGAATCGCCCTGAAGGCGATTCGGCCACCCCTGCCCCGCTCCGCGGGAGCGAGCATTCACCCCGACCCTGAAGGACCGGGCACCCTGCCCGAAAACGAGGTGGATGAGCCGTTTTCATAGGGCGCAATCCGCTGCATGGGGCCCTTTCGTGTGCCCGTGTCTGTAGAGGGGCAGCTGAGCAAGATGTCTGTTCGCCTACTGGTGACCGGAGTCGCGGGCCGCGCTCACGATGAGATCCGTGACCGCCTGGGGGTGTGAGACCAGGGACACGTGCGAGGAGTTGATCTCCACCGTCTTGCGCGCGTGTGCGCGCTTGGCCTCGTACCGCTCAAGGCTTGGGTCGATGGCCCGGTCCTGCCTGCCGACGAGCACGTAGACCGGCTTGTCGCGCCAGGCCGCTGCGGTGAGCTTGTCGGTGAACGCCGACTGCGCGATCGGGCGCTGCGTCGACGCCATGACGGACGTCTGCTGCTGCGGGAGGTCCTGGGCGAAGGTCGCGTGGAACTTGGCGGCCTGGATGTACATGTCCGTGCCCGTGGTGCCGTCGCCGTTGCGGAAGGGCACTTGCTGGAGCGCCTTGGTGAGCGGGGCGGCCGGGAACTTGCCGGAGAGGCTGGCGAACGACTCACCCTTGTCCGGCATGATCGCGTTGACGTACACCAGCGCCTTGACGTTGTCGAGCCCGGCGGCCGCCTGCGAGATCACCTCGCCGCCGTAGGAGTGTCCGACGAGGACGATCGGCCCCTTGATGGTTTTCAGGAGGCTGTTCAGGTACGTCGAGTCCTGGGGTATGCCGCGCAGCGTGTTGGGCGGGGCGATGACCTGGTAGCCGTCCCGCTGCAGGCGCTGCACCACTGCGTTCCAGCTGGACCCGTCGGCGAATGCTCCGTGTACGAGCACCACGGTCGGCTTCTGGCCCCCCGGGGCCCTGCCGAGGTCGTCTGCGGCGTGAGCCGGCACCACGGTCAGGACGGAGAGCACCGCCGCTCCGAGGGCCAGTCCACCCTTGCCTGATTTCAAGATCCCAGAGGCGGTCACGCGCTTCCCCTTCCTCGGCGTACCAGGTGAACTCGGCTTCTTCGGCGACTGAGCACAGTAAGAATCGTGCGGCGCGGAACGCGGAGAGCCGACGGTGGGTACTTGGTGGCGGCCGCGGTCACCGCTGCCGCCGCTTCGGATATCACAATGTTCGCGTGTCTGCGTTTTCCGCGCATCCGGTGCCCTGCTGGGTGATCGGCAGCGGAAGGTACGGCTCCCGATGGCGAGCGCGCCGCTTCGCAGGTCAGGAGGGGTGCACATGGGTGAATTGCAGGTCTTATCGGCCGGTCTTAGCGTGGATTCATGGCTATGGCAACGACGAGTCCGGTGACCGGTGAGGTCCTCAGGAGGTTCGCCGAGCTGACCCTGCAGTCAGGCATGGCCTTCATCAACGGCAACACGGCCAGCTACCCCGAGATCCCCTTCGGGGGCGTCAAACGCAGCGGCTACGGACGCGAGCTGTCCGACCTCGGCATGCGGGAGTTCATGAACGCCAAGACCGTCTGGATCGGCCAGGACGCCTGAACCCCCCGATAGCGGGCGGCAGTCGACACCGCCCGTGCCGCCGGCCTGCGCCTGGGCATCGCGGAAGTCGTACGCGAACGCCTCCACCTCGCGGCCGACGGCGGACTGGGCCGCGCGGATGTCGCCGCGACCTACCGAATGTCCCGCCGGGCCGCATCCTGACCGGGCCGTCCCGTTCGAGAGAGGCGAGGGAGGAACGATGACCCGTGCCGGCATCGCCGCCGCGCGTTCGAGCACGGCGCAACTGGCGGAGATCATTCCCCAGGTGGACGACGAGCAATGGGACCTGCCGTCCGCATGCGACGGCTGGCGCGTGATCGACGTGCTGGCCCACCTCGCGGCCCTCGCCTCCGAGGCGGTGGACCCGCCACCGCCCGACCCCTCACTGCCGAAGAACCGCGAGCGCTACCACGACCTGCGCGTCGACGAACGCCGTGGCTGGAGCCATGCGGAAGTCCTCGACGAGTGGCGGCGCAGCACACCTCGCCAGCTGGACCTCCTGGAAGCGGCCCAGGAGGTACCCGGGGCCGACGAGGCCGTCCAGGTGGCCGGGCTCGGGACGTATCCGCGCCACCTCCTGGCGAACACCATGGCTTTCAACGTCTTCTGTCACCTCCGCAACGACATGCTCGCCCCGGACGGCCCGCTCCCGTTCACCCTGCCGGAACCGACCGACGACCAGGTCGCCCTCGCCGTCGACTTCATGCGCGCCAGCCTCCCCCAGATGCAGGGGCCCGAACTCACCGCCACCGTCCGCAGGCCTCTCGTCCTCGACCTGACCGGGCCGGGCGCCACCACCGTCACCCTCCTCCCCGCGACCGAGCCGGACGGGCAGCTGACCGTGGCACCCGGTGCGGACGCCACCACCCGGGTCCACAGCACGGCACTCGCCTTCATCGCCTGGGCCACCACCCGCAAACCCTGGCGCGACCACTGCCGCATCACGGGGGACACATCCGCCGCGACACCGTTCCTCGACCGCCTCAACATCATTTAGACGATGTCCTGTGCGGTGAGACGAACTCGGGCTGGGTGCCCGTCCGGGCGGCGGGCGTGCAGCGTGCCGGCCCCGATACGCTGCCCGCATGATTCGCGCTGTGACCTCGACCTCGTGATGACGCTCGCACCAGCCCCACGCGCACGGATTCCCTTCATGACACCGGAGTTCGGGTGCCCGTCTTACGGACGGGCCTGCGTGCGGTCCCGCACGATGATCTTGCCGGTGTTCTCGCCGCGCAGCATTCCCAGGAACGCGTCCACGATGTGCTCGAAACCGTCGACCACCGTCTCGTCCAGAGCGAGCCGGCCGCTCTGCAGATGCGGTACCGCGAACTCGTACAACTCCTCCTGCACGGCGCGGTAGTTGCTGACCAGGAAGCCCTCCATGCGGAGGCTCTTCTCCACGATGTCCGCGTAGTTGAAGCGCGGCGACGGCGCGTCGGGGGTGTTGTACTGGCTGATCGTGCCGACGCGGACGATGCGCCCGAACTCGCGCAGCGCTCCCACCGCCGCGGCCAGTTGCTCGCCGCCGACGTTGTCGACGAACACGTCGATGCCGCCCGGCGCGGCCTTGCCGAGCAGGTCGGCGGCGGGCCCGTCGTGGTAGTCGAAGACGGCGTCATAGCCCACCTCCCGTATGAGGTGGCCGGCCTTCGCCGCCGAGCCGGCGCTGCCCACGAGCCGTCCGGCGCCGAGCAGTCCGGCGAACCGCCCGGTCGCCGTGCCGACCCCGCCCGCGGCGGCCGACACGAACAGGTCCTCCCCCTCCTGGAGCCGGGCGATCCGGGTCAGGCCCACATAGGCGGTCAGGCCGGTGCCGCCGAGGGTGCTCAGGTACGCGGTCAGGGGCACCCCGTCGAACCGGGGCAGTCGCCGGATCTCCTCGGGCGTGACCACCGCGTGCGTGCGCCAGCCCTGCCGGTGGAACACGATCTCGCCCTCGGTCAGCCGAGGCGTGCGCGAGGCGATCACCCGCCCGATGGCGCGGCCCTCCAGCGGTGCGCCGAGTGCGAAGCCGCCGGGCACGTCGTCCATCATCTCGCGGTGGTAGGGGTCGACGGACCAGTAGAGGTTCTCCACGAGCGCGCTGCCGGCCGCGGGGTCGGGAAGCGTGGATTCGACGCAGGCGAAGTGCTCGGCGGTGGGAAAGCCGTGGGGGCGGGCGGTCTGGTGCACGGTGAGCGCGGTCTCGTTCATGCCCGGACCGTAAGGCGGGAATGCGCCGCCCGGGCAGCCGGTTGGGCTCATGCGACACACCGTTCCATGAGCAGTTCTCATACGTTGAGGTGAGCGCCCCGTGGCCCGCACGACCGACTCCGATCTCGCCCCGCAGGAACTGCGCGTCCTGGTGGCGGTCGCGGACACGGGCGGTTTCTCGGCCGCGGCCGGCGTACTCGGTCTGACCCAGTCCGCGGTCTCCCACTCGGTTCGCGGCAGCGAGCGCAGAATCGGTGCCGTCCTCTTCGAACGCGGCCGCACCGGCGCCCGCCCCACCCCCGCCGGAGACAAGGCCGTCGCGCACGCCCGCCGCATCCTGCGCCTGCTGGACGTCCTGACCGCCGAGGCGCGCGGCGCGGCCCGGTCCGATGCCGCGGAGGGGCCGCTGCGGATCGCGGCTTTCCGCAGCGCGGCTCTCCATTTGCTGCCGGCCGTCCTGCAGCGGCTGCGCGCCCGACACCCCGGGATCGAGCCGCGGGTGCGGATCGTACGCGAGGTGGGGCGCGGCACAGCGGGCGAAGTGGCCGACGGGAAAGCCGACATAGCCATCGCCACACTGGGCGGCTCCGTGCTGCTTCCACCAGGTCTGGTCGCGAACGGACTCCTTGAAGAGCCGTATGCCCTGGTGCACGCGACGGGTCACGCCGCCCCGCGCTCGCTGCCGCTGGTCGACTGGGCCGAGAACTGCGGCTCGTACACCCGCGACTGGTGGGCTGCGCAGGACTGGATCCCGAAGGCAACCGTCGAGGCCGAGGACGACGGAGCGGTGCTCTCCTTGGTGAGCGCAGGTCACGGAATGGCGATCATGCCGGCGCTCTCCTTGGTCGGAGCACCGGACTCGGTCGGGATCACTGATCTCGGCCCCGAGCGCCCGACACGCCAGGTCGGCTATGTCACCACGTCCGAACTGGCCGGATCCGCTGTCGTGCGCGCCTTGGTGAGGGAACTGCGGGCGACGCTCCCGCAGGATGTCAGCCTTCTCAGCCGCGAGGCTTGACCAGGTCGATTCGGCGAGTTGCCTGACGTGGGCAGCCGTGGTGTGCCACGGCCGTCTTGTGAGCCGCCTCGCTCGGGTTCTTCCACGCACGGAAGCGGTCCGCGACCTGTACGGCATCCGGCGCGCCGGCCCGGACGCCCGGCCGCCACTCCTTCTCCGCCTTCAGCAACCGGGCGTTCTCCGCCCGCAACCGGGCCAGCTCCCCAGCCGGACTCCCGCCGGCCTCGCGGCGCTCGGGCAGTGCCTGGAACTCGTTCTCCTTGCGGCCCCACGTCCGCAGCGGCTCGGCGGTGATGCCGAGGTCCGCCGCCACCGCCGCGTATGTGCGCGCGCTTGCCGCCCGCGGCGCGACAGAGCGCGACCGCGTCCTTCCTGAACTCCTCCGGATACGAAGACCTGCGTCCCACCTGGACATCCCTCCCCGGACATCCCTCCCTGGACCATCAGGATCCATCGTCAGGGTGCCCACTCCAAAGGATCAGTCTCAGCCGTCACAAGGGAGGTGACTTGCCGGTCAACTAGTTGCCGGGAATCACCGCTCTGGACGACCTCCGCCATGTCCGACACCACAAGGAGAACTGAGATGACCACCACCGCCACCCCCCTCGCACCGCAGGACGACCAGCTGGCCGCCGACTTCTACCTCTACGAGGCTCTGCTGTCGGACGAGGAGCGCAAGATACTGCTCAAGGCCCGCACCTTCCTGCGCGAAGAGGTCAAGCCGCTGGTCAACGAGTACTGGAGCAAGGGCGAGTTCCCCAAGGAGCTGATCGAGAAATTCCGCGGCAGCGGGCTGGCCGCCCTGTCCTACGAGGGCTACGGCGAGCACCTGCCGGCCATCAGCCACCTGCTCGACGGCATGCTCGCCATGGAGATGAGCCGCGTCGACGCCTCGTGCGCCACCTTCTTCGGCGTCCACAACGGGCTCGGCTTCTACTCCATCTACTACGGCGGCGACCAAGAGCAGCGCGACCGGTGGCTGCCCGCCATGGCCTCGATGGAGAAGATCGGCGCCTTCGCCCTGACCGAGCCGCTCGGCGGCTCCGACGTCTCCGGCGGCATGCGCACCACCGCCAGGCGCGAGGGCGACACCTGGGTCCTCAACGGCGCCAAGAAGTGGATCGGCAACGCCACCTTCGCCGACTACGTCGTGGTGTGGGCGCGGGACGTCGACGACAACCAGGTCAAGGGCTTCGTCGTGGAGAAGGGCGCTCCCGGCTTCGAGCCGGTGAAGATCGAGGGCAAGATCGCGCTGCGGATCGTGGAGAACGCCGAGATCACCCTGACCGACGTACGCGTGGCGGAGGCGAATCGCCTCCAGAAGATCAACTCCTTCCGGGACGTCGCGGAGATCCTGCGCTTCACCCGCAGCGGAGTCGCCTGGCAGGCCCTGGGCGTCATGATCGGCGCCTATGAACTCGCGCTCGACTACGCCAAGGAGCGCCGGCAGTTCGGCCGTCCGATCGCGGGGTTCCAGATGGTGCAGGACCTGTTGGTGAAGAGCCTGGGCAACATCACCGCCTCCTGGGGCATGCTGGTACAGCTCGCCCGGCTGCAGGACCAGGGCATCTTCCGCGACGAGCACTCGTCGCTGGCCAAGGCGTTCGTCACCTCCCGTATGCGGGAGGTCGTCGCCTTCAGCCGCGAGATCTTCGGTGGCAACGGCATCCTCCTCGACTACGACGTCGCCCGGTTCTTCGCCGACGCGGAAGCCCTCTACTCCTACGAGGGCACCCGCGAGATGCAGACCCTCATCGTCGGCAAGTCCATCACCGGCCACAGCGCCTTCGTGTAAGCCGTCCGGCAGCCTCCGGGGAAGCGTGTGCCGCTCGCGCGATGACAGCACGGACGGCACATGCCCTGCCGCGACATGGCGCCGGTGCCGCGCTCGGCATCGCGCTCACGCTGGGACCGGATCCGCTCGGCTTCAGCTCGATCCGCGAGGCGGCTGTTTGACAAACAACTCAAGCGGCTGCTTGAGTTCATGCTGTGATACAGGCGAAAAAGACGGACCTGCGCCGAGAGGCTGGTCAGCGCACGCGGGACGGCCTGCAGACGGCCGCCCTGGAGTTGCTCGCGCAACGAGGCCAGGAGGGCGTGACACTCCGCGAGATCACAGACCGCGCCGGAGCCAACGTCGCCGCGGTGAGTTACCACTTCGGATCACTGAAGGCGCTGTGCGACTCGGCGATCGAGCACGCGCTGGAACGGTATCTGGACGCGCAGATCCAGGCACTCGATCCCCTTGACTCCACTTCGACACTCCAGGAGGTGGCGGCAGCCTTCGCCCGGCCGATGGTGCGCGCACTGGCGGCCGGCGGACAAGACCTGGCCGTGATGCGGACCGTGGCGCGCGTCGGCATCGAGCCGCCCCAGGGGTGGGAGCGGCTGGCCGGCAAGTTCGACCGGAGTCGCCGGGAGGCTCTCCGGGTGCTGACAGCGAACCTTCCCGGAATCGACGAGCAGGAACTGATCTTCCGTACGCGATGCGCGGCCGGCCTGCTGAACTGGCTCGCGCTGGCACCCATCGGCGCCGAGCTGGCCACCCTGTCAGCCGAGCAGATCGAGCGGCGACTGGTCCCCGTGGTGGCTGGGGCGTTCCGCGGGGACACCGCAGCCGGCCACTGACCCCGGGGGCTCTGTACCGGGGAAGTCGTCTCGTCCCTGCCGAGGAGCGCTTCAGCAGCGGTCCTGCTGAGGATCTGACCGCTCTGGAGCACCAGTTCCCCACCGCCAGCACAACTGCACATGATCAGGAAGAGCGCGCCGCAGCGCGTACCGCCCGGCGTCTGCGCACCCTCAATGCCGCCTTGTCCGCCCTGCTCGTCCTCCCCCTCACCGCCGCCCTGGTCGCCTGGCAGCAGAGCCGGGCCGGCGAACAGCAGCGACAGGCTGCCGATTCCGCCTGGAAGGTCGCCCTGCCCCGGCAGTTCGCCGCGCAGTCCAACGCCCTCATCGGCACCGACTCCGATCTCGCCGTGCTCCTGGCCGTGCCCTTGCGTCATCGTCTCGTCGGCCACCGCGGTTCCGTGCTCTCGGTGGCGTTCCGGTCCGACGGCCGCATGGTGAGTGCCGCCGACGACGGCACGGTACGTCTGCGGGACCCCCGTACCGGCCGGCTCCGTGAGACCTTCCCGGACAGCGCCTACGGTGCGACGGTGCTCACCCCGGACGGCCGCACCCTCGCCACCAGCAGCCTCGGCCGCGGGGTGGAACTGTGGGACACGGCCTAATGCGGGAAGCTGCGGGGTGGGCGAGTGACTGTGGATTCGCGGAACTCGGCAATCCGCGAGTGGACTTGGCGCATCAGGTGGGTGTCCTCGATCCGGTCCAGGTAGAGGCAGCGGGCTGCCAGGCCCGGGAGGTCGAAGGCGAAGTACAGGGACATCAGCGGGTTCACGAACAACTCGCTGCCCCGGGTGCGGTCAGTGAACCGGACATCGCCGAACGAGCCGCGCACGGCTGCCGCGATTGAACCGTTCACGATGCTGGGGTGCTCCGGGGTGTGGTGCTGAGCGTGCGTCACCGCGTCAAGGTAGAGGGCGCCCTCACGAGTGGCGCGCGGTATCGAGAACGCGCCGAGGTACGCGCCGTCGCGCTCCAGTGCGGCGATGTTCTCCAATACCTGCACGTGGTTCACGCCGTGGTACGCGTCTACGCCGAAGCCGACCGACACGACGAGCCGGGTCGGTATGCCCTCCAGCGCGGCCAGCGCCGCCACGCTCGTCAGGTCCTCCTCCGGAGTGCCGAGCCCGGCTTCATCACCGCGCATCAGAATGTCCGTACCGCCGTCGACCAGCACCACAGCGTCGACGCTGTGCAGCTCGATCAGTGCTTCGTAGGCGGCGCGCAGCGGGCGCACCCCGGTCTGGGGGAAGGCGTACACGGTGGACGGGTAGCCGTGTTGGCGCAGCCACTGAGCGAGGGTCCGCTCCGGGAAGTAGATCTGGTGCAAAGCGGAGTCGGGAGTGACGGCGGCCAGGTCGGGGGCGACCCAGTCATCGATCGGGAGACCGTCGAGTGCGCTGAAGGAGAGGTTCGCGAGATATACCTGCTTGCCTTGATGCAGGAGGGAGAGAGCCAACGGCAGGCCGGAGTAGATGTCGAAGCCGCCACCCGCGCCCGCGACGAGGATCCGTTCGGCATCGGCGAGCCGGGTGAAGAGTGGGTTGGAGTGGAGGGACGTCATGACGATCATTGTCCGGGGACCCGGCCCCGGGCGCTCCCGAGTTCTCGACGCGACGACGGAGCCACGGAGCCACCGGAATCAAGACCTCCGACCCTCGACCGCCCGGAGTCAACCTGTTGCGGTGAGGGCCCTGGCCGGCGCCCGCTCACGAGACGTCTGTGGCAGTTCGCATAAATGTTGTCGCCTGGACACCTCGCGCCCCGTCAGCCCGGGAGGACGGCCAAGTGGCCTCTCGGACGGGGCTGTTGCGGAGGTGGCTGTGCGGGTCCCGCATCAGCGGCGCGAGCACGGCCTGACCTGGGAGGCGTTCGCCCCGCCGCACGCGATCCCGCAGGAATCTCGTCACCTCCTTGACCGGCGACGAACTGGGGCGCGCACGCCTCCGTTTCGGCACCGGGGTCACCACGGCCGCACCGGGTTCGGTGCAGGGTCTGCACCTCATCGTCTCGGACATCCTGGCGGCCCACGCCGAACTGACCGACCGCGGCGTCCCGATGGGCGAGATCTTCCACGACGCGGGCGGGGTGTTCCACCGCGGCACGGAAGAGGGGCGGGTCGGCGGCCCGCACCCGCAGCGCACCAGCTACGGCTCGTTCGCCGCCTTCAGCGACCCGGACGGCAACGGGTGGGTGCTGCGGGAGGTGACGACCCGGCTTCCTGGCCGGTGAGGAGGAGTCGTAGCCCTGTGCTTCCTTGCGTTCGTGCCAGTCCCACTGGATACGGCGGCAGGGCCGGTGCGCTGGCCGACGGGCAGCTGCGGTGGGCTGGGTCGGACGGCGTTGTTCAGCCACAGTGGACGTTGTAGATGGGGGTGTCGTAGCGACGCATGGGGGCCGGCTTCCTGCCGGCCACCGCGGCTTCGTAGATGCGCTTCAGATCGCCGTCGAAGTACGACGAGTACGACGTGTCCGCGGAATGCCCGCCGGTCATCCAGCCGCCGGTCACACCGACGACCTGCGGGTTCTCGCTGCCCGCGGTGATGAACGGGCCGCCGGAGGTACCGGACACGTAGCCGTCACAGTCGAGTTCCCTGCCGTCCGACCGGGGCTCGGTCTTCAGGATCGCGAAGTCCAGATCGGTGAAGTCCTTGTCACCACCCCTGCGCATGTAGCGCGGGTCCGCATAGATCTGCCCCTTTGCGATGGGAAAAATTCCGTGCGGCTGGGGCTTGTTCTTGCTGTGCTGCGGAACGAACACCATGTTTTGCTGCCGATCGGCACTATCGAAGCAGTGCGCTGCGGTCAACACCAGGTTCTTCCCCGGCGACGGCACTACCGTGCCGGCGCAGAAGCGGTAATACAGTTCGCCGTCGGCATTCCGGTCGGCCCAGTAGAAGGTACCGACTTCCTTGATGCCCTCGAACGGATGCGCCGGGGAACGGAGCAGTCCCTTGCGGACGGATTCCGGTATTTGCGCTTCCCTTGCCTGCTGTTCCTCGACCGGCTGGGCTTTCGCCATGCGTTCCGGGGTCCAGAACTTCTCCAACTCACCTGCCGGGGCGCTGCTTTCATCGACGCTCGGCGTAGCCGTGGGCGTGGGCGCCGGTCCGGTGGGTGAGGGGGCGGCACTCTGAGTCGTCGGTGGTGACGGGCTCGGAGACAGGGAGTTCGTGACATCCGGAGACGGATTCTCGGTTTCCCAGGGTCTTTCGGATTGGCCGGTCGACGGTGTACCGGCCCCCGGAACGCCGGATTCCGGGGACGGTCTCCCGAGCTCCGAGCCGGCACTTGCTTCCGTGGGCGTGGGATCAGCCCACGCCGGCGCTTGGACAACAAGCGTGGACACAGCCACGGCTATGGAAAGAAGGCCATTCTTCAACCACAATTTTTCCCCCACTGAAGATGCGATCCGCGGACCGTGGTCAGGCGGCCCGCAGTGGCAGATCATGGACCATACATGGCCTTCGATCCAAGGCGTGAGGGAAATAAAACAAGTTCGGTCACCGGGGCAACCACCGGACGACAAGCCCCCTCTAACCAGGCGCGCCGGAGTCGAATGGAGACCAGACAGTGAATCAGCGATCGGGACACCATCACCCTCATCGCCTAGGCGTGCTCTTGGCCTCCCTCACTCTGACCTGCCTGACCGCGGCGGCTTGCGGCACCACGAACCCGCCCACCGGGCACTCGGAGTCCTCGTCCTCGCCCGCCGAACACAGCACAGCCGCGCCCGACTTCAAGGTGGCCTACGCCGCGGGGTACAAAGCGGGCAAGGACATCTACGACGCGGGCGGCAAGGGTGCCGCTGTGCGTGAGGTCGTCGGAGGAGGATGCGCCCACCGGGCCCTGGAAGCCGACGATGCCGGCGATATGGACCGCGGGGCGTGGGTGCAGGGCTGCCATGACGGTGTCAGCAACAGCCCGAAGCGGCCCCCGGCGCACGCCGTCTCCAGGCGGGAGGCGAACGGTCGGCTCCTCGCCGACTTCAAGGCATGGGCCCGCGACGGTGGCGAGGCGAATGCGGCCCGCCACGTCACCAAGGTTTCCACCGTCGACCTCGTGGATCCCGACTACGACGTCGAGTTGCGGACCGACTCGAACAAGGCGGGCGCGGAAGCGCTGGCCGCCGCCTTCGCGGACTGGTGGGACGGGGACGACGGCGATGGAGCGGCAAGGAACCTCATAGTCCTCGACGCCCATGACCAACGACTCGCCGTCAAGCGACTCTGACGCATGCGTCTTGTGCCGATAGGACAGTTCTGCGCCGATAGAACAGGTGGATCGGGTTGGGCCTGCCGGATCGATCAAACTCCTTTCCGTCGTCTCGCGGGCCGGGCCGTCGGAGTGGCGCGTTCCGTCGAGCGGCAACCGCTACGGGCAACTGCGCGCAATCCCCAAGGCCGGCGCTTCACTCACAGTGAGCACTACAGCGGAAGCGTCACGCCGCGTTCCTGCTGGGCGCGTGGCGGGACCGGCGTGGGAGCGGGGATGCTTGGAGCGGGCAGGTGCCCGGTGCGCTCGAGTTCCTGGGCCGGGACAGTTCCCGCAACGGGTGGAAGCCGGTCGACCGCGGACGCCGTCTCCGCTCCGGACAGACGCGGAACCTCCTGCCACGCGCCCCAGCTCAAGCAACCGCGCCACCAGCACCGGCACCCATCCCTGACACGCCGTCACTGTCATGACTCCACTGACACCACTGACACCAAACCGAGAGATCGCACGCGGCCCTCCCCACCGCACCGCCGCGCCACTACCCCGCGGTGAATCCGCCGTCGACGGTGAGGGTGGCGCCGTGAACCCGGGACGCCTCGTCGCTCGCGTTCTGCCTGCGCTCGCCGCGGACGAAGGGCCGTCGGCCGGGACGGCCCGCGCGTGGGCGGCGGACCTGGGTCTGCATCCCGTCGATCCGCACGGAGACGTCCTCGGCCGCGGCATGTCTGTCCCCACACTCACCGGCCAAGATCGATCGCGGGTCGGCCCATTAGGGTCGGAGGCATGACGACACCTCTTGCCGGCAGTGCCTTCGACTCGCTCCGCCTCGACGCCGTGCCCGACCAGGAGGCGTTGCGCCGGGTCTACGAACTCCCCGGCGCCGCGGCCGTGCGCAAGCAGATGACCGAACTCACCGAGCAGACCCGGCGGTTGATCGGCTGCTCATCGCTGGTCCTGGTCGCCAGCGCGGATGCCGAGGGCAACTGTGACGTCTCCCCGCGCGGCGGCCCCGCCGGGTTCGTCGCCGTCCTGGACACACGGACGGTGGCGATACCGGACGCGACCGGCAACAAGCGTCTGGACACCCTGCAGAACGTCATCGCCACCGGACGGGCCGGGCTGCTGTTCGTCATTCCGGGGCGCACCACGACGCTCAGGGTGAACGGCCGGGCCTGCGTCTCCACCCGCCCGGAGCTGCTGTCGCAGCTGACCGCCGTGGGCAAGCCGCCGGCCAGTGCGCTGGTGCTGGGGATCGAGGAGGTCTACCCGCACTGCCCCAAGTCGCTGCTGCGCAGCGGGGCCTGGAAGCCGGAGGAGTGGCTGCCGGCGGACGCCCAGCCGGCCTCGGCCGAGGTGACCCTGGCCCAACTGCGGATGCCGGAGCTGACGATCGCCGACATCGAGCAGGCGGAGGCGGACTCGCTGAAGTACCGGTACGAGTAACGGGCCGACCTGCGATTGCTGAACCACCAGCCGGCCGAACCTCAAGGCCGGCACGCCCCAAGATCAATCGCGGGGCAGCCCGTTGGGCGTCCTGCATCGCGCTGGGCTGGTCACCCGGGCCCGACACGGACACACAGTCTTGTACCTGCGCAGTTGGCTGAGCACTTCTCGTCCGCCTCAGAACGGGTGGCGGACGTAACCGTCCTGATGTGCGCGGCTTCCTGGCCGGGTGGCTCTCACACGAGTGACGCTGAGAAGCACTCAGCCATTGTTGGAGACCATTTCCGACCAGAATTCCCAGATCCCCGCAACTCCACGGCCCGTGGCCCGCAGAGTCTTCATCGGAGTCCGGGCCGTGTCCATCGCGAACTCCCGCCCTCCCTTGCCGCCCAGAACGCCGGCGAGGACCCCGACAACGCACGCGAACACGATGCAGGCGACGGCAAGCAGGAAGCCGCTCGCGGCGAGCAAGCACGTCATGAAGAGGCACAGAAGCCCACCGATGACCGCAATCAGAAATCGAACAAGTAGTTCCACGAGTCCCCCTGGGTGCATCGAAACGCAGGCACTCTAGCGACGGATTACCCGTCTTGTCCGAAACTCACACGAATAGTGACGTCTCAAAACAGATACGGGAACGACCTGATACCAGCCTCCTGACCAGAGCATCAATTACTGCAGGAACAGAGGTTGACTGAGCTCCCCTTGGTCGCGCGCGGTCAACCGGCGCACGGCGAGGAGTGACCAGCCCCGACATGCACCGGACGCGACCTCGGCCGTATCGAGGACACGGAGCACGTGTGCGATCTGCTGCTGCACCAGTTCTGGTTGGGTGGCCTGACCGGCATGGATCAGGGGCGGGTGGTTGAGGCTTTTCGTCTTGAGTCGGGGCACCTCGCGCGTTCCTGCTGACGCGCGTGGTCGAGGTCGCCGTGCACGGTCTGGACCTGGCCGACGCTCTGGGGCGCGAGCCGGTCACCAGGGAGGAAGCCTTGGACGTCAGCCGCCCCGACATCCGATGGCTCACGCTGGGTTGAGAACGTCGCCACCGCCGACTTTCGCGGTGTGGTGGCGCGTCGATGGTCCAAGTCCACATTCCGAAGGACGCGACAGACAGCGGGCCGGACGGCCGGCAGGGCCCAAAGGCGTACATCCCCGGACTGACACGCCGCCCGGAAATCCGCCGGAGGCTCGATGCCACCCGTCGGTTCACCCTGAAGGGTGGCAGCCATGGGTGAACCCAGAGCACTGACGAAGCATCAAAGATATTCTCTGTCAGGCCGGTTGGCGGCCGTCGCGGCCGCCCTCTGTCTCACCTCGGCCACCGTGGCCCTGCTGCCCGCGCCCTCGTCCGCCGCGACGGGGCCGGGCGGCGAGACGGTGGCCGCGGGCGGGCACACGGCCCGAATCAGCCGGACCGAGTACGGCATCCCGCACATCCTGGCCCGTGACTTCGACGGGCTCGGATACGGCTACGGCTACGCGTTCGCGCAGGACAACGTGTGCGAACTCGCCGACCAGGTGGTGACATTACGGGGCGAGCGGTCCCGGTTCTTCGGGCCCGACGGGGAGTCCGGCGAGGGCTCCAACCTCGCGAGCGACACGTACTACAAGGGGCAACGGCGCGCGGGCACCGTCCAGCGGCTGCTCGACCGTAAGGCACCGCTGGGACCGACGGCGGAGCTGCGCCGGATGGTCGAGGGGTACGCCGCCGGGTACAACCGCTATCTGCGGGACACGGACGTCGGCAAGCTGCCGGACCCGCGCTGCAAGGGCAAGCCCTGGGTGCGGCCGATCACCCCGCTCGACCTGTGGAGCGTCGTGTACGACGTCAACAAGGTGACCGCGGAGGTGCCGCTGGCGCCGGACATCGGCGACGCGAAGCCCCCGACGGCGGACGCGGGCGGCACGGAGGCCCCCAACACCCCGGACAGCAAGGGCGAGGCGCCCTCCGAGACCTCCGGCGCGACGGCCGCGACGCCCATCGCCCCGGGCGCCCCGGACGCGCAGGGCCTCGCCACGGCCGACGTCGGCAGCAACGGCTGGGCGCTCGGCCGGGACGCCACCCGCACCGGCAACGCGATGGTCCTCACCAACCCGCACCTTCCCTGGACCGTCGGCAACTTCCGCTTCTACCAGGTGCAGTTGACGATCCCCGGCACCCTGGACGTGTCCGGCGCCGGCCTGTACGGCACTCCCCTGGTCGAGATCGGCCACAACCAGAACCTCGCCTGGACGCACACCGCGAGCGACGCCCAGCACGCCTCCTTCTACGCCCTGAAACTCGTGCCCGGCGACCCGACCAGCTACGTGGTCGACGGGAAGGCCGAGCGGATGAAACGCCGCACGGTCCCGGTCAGCGTCCGCGATGAGAACGGCAAGCTGTCGACCGTCGACCGCACCCTGTACACCTCACGCTTCGGCCCGGTCCTCTCCTCCGCCTGGACCACGAAGACCGCCTACGCCATCCGCGACGCCAACGCCGACAACCTGCGCTCCATGAACGCCTGGCTGGCCATGGGCAAGGCCCACAACCTCGCCCAGCTGCGCACCGCCCAGAACACCTACCAGGGCATCCCCTGGACCTACACCCTCGCGGCCGACACCAGCGGCGGCACGTACTTCACCGACTCCTCGGCCGTCCCGCACCTCACCGACGCACAGCTGGGACGCTGCACCCTTCCGGCCGGCGAGGAGACGCCCGCCGCCCTGGACGGTTCGACGTCGTCCTGCGCCTGGGGCAGCGACCCCGACGCGCTCGTGCCGGGCGTCTACGGCCCCTCCCACCAGCCGAAGCTGAGCCGCACCGACTACGTCGCCAACTCCAACAACGGGCCCCAGTACACCAACCCCGAGGCGCCCCTCACCGGCCTCCCCGGCGTGTACGACATCGATCCCCGTCTCGACCAGCGGCCCCAGCTCGGACTCCGCATGATCGCCCAACGCCGGGACGGCACGGACGGACTCGGCGCCCCGGGCTTCACCGAGGACACCCTGCGCGCGTCGATGCTCGGCAACCGTGTCCTGTCGGCCGAGACGGGCCGCGACGACGTGGTCGACATGTGCCGCGCCCACCCGAGCCTGACGGCCGCGGACGGCAAGGAGGTCGACGTACGGCAGGCCTGCACGACCCTCGCCCGCTGGGACACCCGCGCCGACGCCACCAGCCGGGGCGCCGCGCTCTGGATCACCTTCTACGCCCACCTCCTGGGCGAAGGCCCGCCCGACACCTGGCACCGCGTCCCCTACGACCCCGCCCAGCCCCTCACCACGCCGCGCGGCATCAACGGCGACGACATGCGCGTCCAGCGCGCCCTGGCCTCCGCCGTCCAGGACTTCGCCGCCCGTGACCTCCCGGTCGACACCGAACTCGGCGCCGTACAGAAGTGGGCGGGCATCCCGCTGCCCGGCTGCGACGTGGGCTGCTTCGACGTCGTGGAGGCAGGCCCCGACTCGGGCACCGGCACCCCGCCCGCCGGCGCCTTCGGCACCAGCTTCCTGATGGCCGTCGAACTGACCGCCGACGGTCCCCGCGCCCACACCCTCCTCACCTACGGCGAGTCGGCCAACCCGGCCTCACCCCACTATGCGGACCAGACCCGCCTCTTCTCCCGCAAGCAGTGGGTCACCGAACGCTTCACACAAGCGGAGATCGCCGGCGACCCGGCCCTGAAGGTGACGACCTTGCACAGCTGACCCAGCGACGTGAAGCGGGCCGGTTCGGGTGCGGTGACCACCAGCACCCGAACCGGCCCGAGCGCAAGCGTTCGCGAACCCAACTCCCGCCGGGCCTGCTGGTGTCGGCCTTCCGGAACACCCCTCCGCCTGCTGCATCACGGGGCCTACCGCGGATCGGCATCCGTCGGCATCTCTGCACGACGGATACCGATCCGCGTCCCCCGTCACCCGTCCCCCGTCCCCCCATCCCCCGTCCCCCTGAACCGAGCCACGTGACCGCCCGGCAGTCCGTCGTGCCGGACGGGGTCCTCGTCGGCTCGTCACACCGAGTTCAGCGGCCAGCGCATTGTTCGGCAGGGCTGTTCCGGCGACCAAACAATGGCAGTCGGCGCGGAGCATGATGCACGCGAGCTGGGTGCGGGAGTCGGCGCGGGCCCGTTCGGCGAATCCTCTCGTCCCCAGCGAGGAGAACATCTCGTACGCGGTGCGCAGTTGTTCACGCGCCTCCCGGCGTCCGCGCCGGCGCCGCAGCCACTCGCCGTACAGCTGATGGGTCCGGGCCACCTGCGGCACGGCGCGGGTCTGGGGCAGATGGCCGAGAGCGGACACGTACAGATCTTCCGCGAGGGCGTCGTCGGCCACCAGGGCGCGGGTTCTGGCATCGACTCCGAGGCCGAGGGGCGTGCCGCTCGCCTGCGTCGACAAAGACAGCTGGTCCGCCGCGCGGCATGCAAGTTCCGGCTCGTCGGCCCGGGCCGCCGCCTCTGCCGGACGGGCAGCACGCGGGTGGAGACGAAGAAGCAGGGGGTGGTGAGAGCGAACCGCAGATGCCTCACCGCCTCCGCGGGCCGCCCGTAGCCGATCTCCAGGATGCCCAGGCTGTGCGACGCCACGTCCGCCGGCGTGCCAGGAACTCCCCGCGTACGAAGGCGACCTCGCTCACTCAGGGGGCGGCCTCGTTGCGCGCGCAGGGTCGCCTCGAGCGCCGCCGTCTGCACAGGCGCCGGCAGCAGTCCGGCGTGCGTCGACGCCCTGGCTGGACGAGCGACCCGGCCGCCCTCGTCCGCGCAGACATCATGACCCGCACGGACGGACCGGGAAATCACAGTGCTGGGTCCCGAGGGCGGCCCCGCCCTCTCACCGCCGCGAGACGTGTCATGCGCTGAAGCGGTCGGGATCGGCGGCCTTCCAGTGCGCTGCCCAGGACTCGGGCGGCTCGATCAGCAACTGCCCGGGAGCCAGCCAGTCGTAGAGTTCCGCGTAGGACTGGACGGTGACCGGGTCCACACGCCGGCGCAGCATGTGCGGGCGCAGTTCGGCGGGTTCGCTCACGCCCAGCGAGGCGATGATCTGCTGTGCGCTTTTCACCGTGGCGGACTGGAAGCGGTGGACCCGGGCCGACTTGTCGTCGACGTGCAAGGCGCGTGCGCGGCGCGGATCCTGTGTGGCGACGCCGACGGGGCAGGCGTTGGTGTGGCAGCTCTGCGCCTGGATGCATCCGATGGCGAACATCATGGCGCGTGCCGAATTGGTGAAGTCGGCGCCTTGCACGATGCGCTTGACGATGTCGGCTCCCGTGGCCACCTTGCCGCTGGCACCGATCTTGATCCGGTCCCGCAGGCCGACGCCGACCAGGGCATTGTGGACGGTGATGAGTCCCTCGGTGAGTGGGCTGCCGAGGTGGTCGGCGAACTCCAGCGGGGCCGCTCCGGTGCCGCCCTCCGCTCCGTCCACGATGATGAAGTCCGGCGCGGTGCCCTCTTCGACCATGGCCTTGCACACCGCCAGGAACTCGCGCCGGGAGCCCACACACAGTTTGAAGCCGACCGGCTTGCCCCCGGACAGCTCGCGCATTTCGGCGATGAACCGGATCAGCTCCCGGGGCGTGCCGAAGACCTGGTGGTAGGGGGGCGAGATGACGGTCTTCCCCTCGGGAACCTCGCGCACCCGGGCGATCTCGGCGGTGACCTTCTCTCCGGGCAGCACTCCCCCGATGCCGGGCTTGGCTCCCTGGGACAGCTTGAGTGACACGCATTTCACGTTGTCGTGAGCGGCCTTTTCGGCGAACCGCGCGCGGTCGAAGCCTCCGTCCGCGGTGCGGCAGCCGAAGTACGCGGTGCCGACCTCCCACACCAGGTCACCGCCGTGGCGCAGGTGGTAGTCCGACAGGCCGCCTTCGCCGGTGTCGTGGGCGAAGCCTCCGAGGGCGGCCCCCCGGTTCAGGGCGAGGATGGCGTTGGCGGACAGCGAACCGAAGCTCATCGCCGAGACGTTGAGCAAGGACATGTCGTAGGGCTTGGTGCAGTCCGGGCCGCCGATGCGGACCCGGGGCTCCTCCACCCCCACCGCGAGTGGCCTGATCGACGATTCGAAGTATTCGTAGCCCTCGGCGTAGACGTTCCGCTCGGTTCCGAACGGAAGCTCCGCTTCGTCTCCCTTGGCGCGCTGGTAGACGAGACTGCGCACATCCCGGTCGAACGGACGGCCGTCGTAATTGCGCTCAATGAAATACTGCTGCAACTCCGGCCGGATCGACTCCAGCATGAAGCGGATATGTCCCAGCACCGGATAGTTGCGCAGGATTGAATGGCGTCTTTGAAGCAGATCATGAGTGCCGACTCCGGCTATCGCCGCGCACAATACGGCGACCGGCCACCACCAGGGTGAGACGGTCAACGCCGTGACACCAAAGGCGATTGCGACGACCCCGATGAATCCGATCACTGCAATTCTGATCATGCATGGAACATACATCCTTCCCGGGATGCACAACAATGCCCAACTGATGCGATATCCGGCACATTTGGCGGACGCAATCTCTGCCGGATCGACGTGCGCGGATTGCACGAAGGGTGGAGCGGGCCGAGATCCGGGCCGCGGGGAGGGGGTAGAGGGCTGGGCGGCTGCCGCCACCCGCGGGTGCGCGGCCCCTGACCCGAGGCCGGCCGGTTGACGATCTCGGGCTCCGGTGGTCCGTGGCCCGAGCGCCGCAAGGCCGCCCGCTCCCGGACCGCGTCACCGCCTGCCGCGGTCGACGCCCTCACTAAGGGCCGGCTCCGACCGGCATCCGTCCCGAACGGCGCGCATTCCCCATCCGCCCAGAGTGCGCCGGATGGCCGCTGAGGCGCATCGCATAATCTAGTGATTGACCTGGCCCCACCAGCATTGCGCCCTTTGCCTCGGTGCTAACGGTGGCGGCACGGCCGGCAGATCAGCCGGAAGGCCTCGCCCGGCTCGTCACAGCACATCACGGCGATCGACCAGCGGCGCCATCCCGACCGCCCACTCGCCCGCACACAGGACACGGCCTTATTCGAGGTCCTCTCTCCCCAGGTATTCACTTATACACCTGGAAAAATCGCACCCCTCACCGATCACTTCACCCTGGGCGTCAAGCACGAGAGCGTAGTCTTCGGTACGCGACGAAATTGCGCGAGGGAGACGCTGGACCTCTTATGGTTGAGTGTCCTGTGGATTCTCGGTGACATGGCGAACTGCGAAGCAGAGGAACTGGGCGCTGACACCCAGCAGGTACACGGCGGTCGTGGTCGTCCCGACGAGCCCCCACAGGAGGGGACCTGAGCAACACCGTGTCAGCAACAGGGTGACCAGCGCGGCGCAAGCCGCCATGGGCAGATGGAAGGCCGCCCAGATCCGCGTACCGGCCGGGGCGGATCTGTCCGTCATCATGGGGGCGCCGCCGTGTGCGACGGCGGCCAGCGCGACGAAGGTGAGCGTCGCACCGGCAAGGAGCGCCAGGACTTCGGCTGCCCTGGGGGCGCCCCGTTCGGACGACGTCACCGCGGTGGCGGTCCACAGCGCCAGGGTGTATCCGTGCGGGGCCGCGCTCGCGGTCACAGCGGCCCGGAGTCGGCCGCGGTATCCGCGCTCCGGGCCCGTACGGGCATCGGGCCCGACCGCCCTGGGCTGCGGTTGACCGTCCTTCCGCGACATGGATGACGACCTTGTCACGCCGGTGCTCCTTCTCGGGCGCCTTGTACGCGGCGCGGGTTGTGCGAGGGGGACGATCAACTCGCTGGTGGAGTCGAGTGCGCCGGGGCCGGGCGGAGCGACGCCACGACGCCGGACGCCTCGTGTGCGGGAATGACGGCTGACCACTCACGCCCGGATCCGTCGAGGCTGTCGGTCCAGGTGGGTCCGGTGCCTCCGTATCGGTGGGCGCGTGCCGCGCGCATCGTGTTCATGAGGCGTCACTTCCTGATGAATGACGGTGCCGTGGCGGAGGCCACGCCGTGGCATCCAGCATCACGGGTGGTGCCCAAGCCGGGCGTCACCCATTCAAGGGATCCCTGCCACCGTGTCCTGCGGTCGGTGCACCGCTCAGTCGGCTCCGTCGACGCTGATGCCCCGCTCGATCGCCAGCCGGGTCAGCTCGACCCGCGAGTTGATGCCGAGTTTGGTGAAGATGTGCTTCATATGCGTGTTGACGGTGTGCACGGACACGTAGAGCCGGTCGGCGATGGCCCGGTTGGTGATGCCCTCAAGGACGAGCGGGATCACCTTCCGCTCGGATTCGGTCAGGTTCCCCCACTCCTGGGGGCCGGCCGTGTGGTTGCGCACGGGGGCGGTGCGTACGCCGAGCTGGCGCAGGCGCCCCCTGATCCGTTCTTGATCGCGCCCGGCTCCTGAGGCCGACGCCAGGTGACCCGATTCTTCGAAGTACGGGATCGCCGACGTCGTATCGCCCGATGCGGTCATGAGCTCGCCGAGGTCCTCGCAGGCCGCCGCCAGGGCCAACGGCCTGCCGGTGCTGCGGTAGCCGGTGATGGCGGTCTCCAGTGCACGGGGGTCGCGGTGGAGCAGGCCGTCGATGTGGGCGCGGACGGCCTCGATGATCTGCCGGCTCTCGTCCTGTGCGGTCAGGCCGCGCAGTGCGCCGGACACGGCCTGCGCGACCGAGGGGTCTTCGCCGCGGAGCGCGATGCGTACGATCCCGGGCCAGTGGGACGGAGGTATCGCGAGCAGCCGCGTCGGCTCACGGCTTGTGAAGCTTGCCGTGAGTGCCACCGCCGCTTCGCCGTCTTCGCCCTCCGCGTCCGCCAGAGCGGCGTGCGCGAGAGACACCCACGGGCCGTAGCGCTGTGTGTGCGTGCCGGGAGCGGTTTCGGCGGCGCGGAGGTGGTCCCTGGCCTTGGTGAGGTCACCGCGTCTGATCTCCACCATCGCCAGCACGGAGCGGGCCTGCGGATTCGGCAGAGTGATCTCGAGTTCGTCCGCCACCATCAGACTGGACTCGGCCTCCACGGCCGCGTCGTCCAGCGCTCCTTGTTCGAGTAGTGCGCAGGCACGGGCGGCATGCCAGTGAGGCAGTGACCAGCCCAGGCCCATCGCCTCCGCTTCGCGCTGTCCCTCCCGCAGGATGCGCTCGGTGTCCGCGAGCCGGTCGGTGGCGGTCAGCACGGTGGCCAGCCACAGCGCCGGGATCCGCGGGGGCCGCAGGTACAGTGCGGCGGACTGGGTGCCGGCGCGTCGGGTGGCCTCCTCGGCGAGCTCGAGGGCGCGGGGCAGGCGCCCACGGTAGAAGGACGTCTGCGACTGGAACACCATGGCGCTGACGACGACGGCCGGATCGTCGCTGCGGTAGGAGGCCTCGACCAGCCAGGGGCCGGTCTGTTCGGCAGCGGTGATGTCCCCGAGGTAGACGTGGCCCGTCGCCTTGGTCTTCAGCAGCCGCACGCGCAGGTCGGCCGGCAGTGCGGGGAGGTCCAGTGCCTGCTGGAGGTGTGTCATCGCGGCGGCGTCGTCGCCCGCGGCCTGGTGGATCTCGGCGGCCACCAGGCGCAGGCATGCCTCCTGCAATGGCTCGAGTCCTTCCGGCAAAGTGGCGTCGACCAGGTCGAGTGCCTCGTGGACCCGGCGGGTCCGGCCGAGGTACTCGGCGGCATCGGTCAGCAGGGGGATGCGACGCCGGTCGTGTGGGGGCAGCAGTCCGGCGACCCGCTGGGCCAGGTCCGCGGCCGCGTCGGGGGCCGACGACGACAGTTCCCGTACGGCGGTGGTCAGCGTGGTCACGGCCTCGTCGTCGACCGGGCCTCCTGACATGACGACGTGCCAGGCCACCTCGGCCGATCGTGCCCCGATGCCCCGCAGACTGTCGGCCGCCTCCCGGTGCAGGGCGGTCCGGATGGCCAGGGGCAGGTTCTCGTGGAAGGCCTGCCGTATGAGGTCGTGACGGAAGGCGAGTCGCGGGCCGTCGGCCGAGAGCAGGCCGGCGTTCAGGGCGGCCTCGGCGCCCGACAGCAGGCTGCCGACCGGCCTGCCGAGCATCCGGGCGGCTGTGCCGAAGTCGAATTCGCGGCCGAGGACGGATCCGACCTGCAGCAGGCGCACGGCATCTTCCGGGAGCCGTTCCAGGCGCGCGGTGATACTCCGCCGGAAACTGGCGGGGATGCCGTCGTGCAGGAGGCTCGCCTCGCCCGCCTCCATGGCGGCGTCCGTGTCGGCGAAAGCGCGTACCAGTTCGATCGCCAGGAAGGGATTGCCGCCGACGCCCCGCAGGAGTCTGACCAGACCGGGTGACGGCCTCACCCCGAGGACGTCGGTCGCGATGTGCTGCAGTTCCTGCTGTGGCAGGGGGCCGAGGGTCAGCCATCGGGCTCCGAGGTGCTCGAGGTCCTCCCGCACCCTGGCCACGGTCGGCCGCTCGGTGTCCGACCGTACCGCCAGCACCCACAGGATCCGCGAGGCGGCCAGCCGTCCGGGCAGGGTGCGCAGCACGAAGAGCGTGGCCGGATCCGCCCACTGCGCGTCGTCCACGAGCACGGCCACCGGGGCGCGCTGAGCCCGGTCCTCCAGAGCGTCCGTGATGCTGTCCAGCAGCCAGAGCCGCTGGTCGTCGACGGCTGCGGCGGCCCGGTCGGAACCGTCAAAGGACTGCGGGGCGGATTGCAGGGCGGACTGCAGGGCGGCTCCCGCCGCGTACTGGTCGAGCTCATCGGCCCGTACCGACACCACATCGAAGCCGGACCGCCGCGCCATCTCGTCCAGCTCCGCGAGCAGCCGGCTCTTGCCGACGCCGGGCGTGCCTTCCACGACGACACAGGCACCCCGTCCGCCACGTACCGCGTCCAGCGCGTCACGCACAGCCGCGATCTCGCGGTCCCGCCCCCGCAGGCGCAGCCCGGCCGTGGCCTGGTGCCCACGCCCGCCTGCCTGGCCGTCAGCGGGGTCTGTGCTGCTCATGGGGCAAGCATGACCCACGGCCACATCTGCCCTCAATGCGGATTCCCCGGTGATCGCCGCTTTCACCCGGGTGATTGCCCCTTGCGCGCCGTCCTCTCACCCTGCCGCGACGGATGCTCCGTGCCATCCGGATCTGTTGCCCCTGGAGAGGAGCACGACGTGCGTACAGGCAAGGAATACCTGGCGGCACTGAACGACGGCCGCAAGGTGTGGGTGGGTGACGAACTCGTCGACAACGTGGCCACGCACCCGAAGACCCGGGCGTATGCCAGGAGCATCGCGGCGTTCTACGACCTTCACCACCGCCCGGACCTCCAGGACGTCATGACGTTCGTGGACGAGGACGGCGTCCGACGGTCCATGACGTGGTTCCAGCACCGCTCCAAGGAGGAGCTGCTGCGCAAGCGGACCTACCTGGAGACGGTGCAGCGGGAACTCGGCGGCGGATCCATCCCGCGCACGCCGGATGTCAACAACTACGTCCTGCTGACCTACGTCGACGACCCGGAGCCCTGGAGCAGCCAGTCCGTCGGGACCGACGGGAGGGACCTGACCGAGGGGATCCTCGACTTCTGGAACGTGGTGCGGGACGGTGACCTCAACGCGACGCCGGCCTTCGTCGACCCGCAGGCGAACCGCTCGCGCGATTCCGCGCAGGCCGAGTCCCCTGCCCTGCAGGTGGTCGGCACCTCGGACGAGGGCATCACCGTGCGGGGTGTGAAGGCGATCAGCACCGGCGCGGCCTTCGGGGACTGGATCCACATCGGCGTCTTCTACCGCCCCGGCATCATCGCGGAACAGATCATCTACGGGGCGGTGAAGCCCGACACCCCCGGCGTCACCATCATCTGCCGGGAGAGCAACGTCCGGGACGGCGAGGAGGTGGAGCACCCGCTCGCCTCGCAGGGTGACGAGCTGGACAGCGTCATCGTGTTCGAGGACGTGCTCATCCCCTGGAACCGGGTCTTCCACATCGGTAACCCCCAGCACGCGTCGCTGTACCCGCAGCGCGTCTTCGACTGGCTGCACTACCACTCGGCGATGCGTGCGATGGTGAAGGCCGAGCTGATGCTCGGTCTGGCCCTGCTCATCACCGAGCACATCGGCACCTACCAGCTGCCGCCGGTCCAGGCCCGGGTCGCCCGGTTCGCCGGCTTCCACCAGACGCTCAAGGCGCATCTGATCGCTTCGGAGGACCAGGGGTTCTTCACCCCCGGTGGCATCTACAAGCCGAACGTCCTGATGTTCGACTTCGGGCGGGCGTACTACCTCGAGCACATCGCCGAGATGGCCCACGAGCTCATCGACCTGTCCGGTCGTGCCGCGCTCATCTTCCCCACCGAGGGTCAGTGGCAGCAGCCCGAACTGCGGCCGTGGCTGGAGGCGTTGCAGACCGGACCGGTCGGCAGGCCCTACGAGCGGCTGAAGATCAGCCGGGTGATCCGCGACATGTTCCTGTCCGACTGGGGCGACCGCATCACCACCTTCGAGAACTTCAACGGCACGCCCCTGCTGGCCATCCGTACCCTCACCATGAAGCGCGCCGAGATGTCCCCGAGCGGCAGCATGGCAGACCTCGCGCGCAAGGTCTGCGGCATCGAGAACGTGGGCGACGACGGGGAGACCGCGTACAAGACTCAGGCGGACTACGCCCGGCGCCAGGACGCCAATTGACTTGCTCCTCGGGCTGAAGCCCGAGGATTCTGGCCTTCTCGCCCGAACCCTGTGCCGCTACGCGGCACGGTGTTCGGGCGAGAATCCGTGGCTTCCTGCTTCGTCGCGCTGTGCCAGGAGGAGTCCGGGTCTTACCTGCGCTCCACAGGCTGCGACCGCCAGTCCGGCGGCCGTTTTCACGTTCTTCGCGGCATTGTGGTCCCGGTCATGGACCGTGCCGCACGCGGGGCAGGTCCACTCCCTGATGTGGAGAGGCTTGGGACCGTCCTTGACGCCGCAGGCGGAACAGGTCTGGGAGGTCGGCTCGAACCTGCCGATCTTCACCAGGGTGCGCCCGTACCTGACCGCCTTGTACTCCAGCATGGCCACGAACTGCGCCCAGCCCGCGTCATGCACGCTCTTGGCCAGCCTGGTGCGCGCCAGCCCCTTGACCGCCAGGTCCTCCACACCGATCGCTTGGTTCTCGCGGATCAGCCTGGTGGAGAGCTGGTGGTGGAACTCGCGGCGCACACGGCCGTCCGAGAGGACCGCGAAATGCGTCAGGCCCAGGTCGATGCCGACCGTCTGGTCACTGTCGGGCATCCGGTGGGCGCCGGCGGCCGGGTCCGTGTCGATGACGAAGGACGCGAAATACCGTCCGACCGCGTCCTTGATCACGGTGACCGAGGAGGGCTGCGCGGGCAGGGTGCGTGACCACTTCACCTTCACCGCACCGATCTTCGGCAGGTTCAGCCTCCCGGAACCGGTGATCGACCAGCGGGCGTTGGCGGTGAACCGGACCGACTGACGGTTGTCCTTGCGGGACTTGAACCGGGGCACACCAGCTCTGGGGCCCTTGCGGGCCCCCTTGAGGGAGGCGAAGAAGTTGCGGTAAGCGGCCTCGGCGTCGCGCAGAGCCTGCTGGAGCACCACAACGGAGACCTCTGCCAGCCAGCACCGCTCCACCGTCCGCTTCGCCTCGGTGATCAGCTTCCTGGACAGCTCACCGGCCGCCGGGAACGCCGCGCCCGCCTTCCGGGCTTCCTCACGGGCGCGCACCGTGTCGTTGAACACGACGCGGGCGCACCCGAACGCCTGGGCCAGGGCGATGCGCTGGGCCGTGTCCGGGTACAGGCGGAAGCTGTACCGAAGCTGCAGGGCGACCACGATACGTACCTGGGTTGGTGCGAGATGCAGAAGATCAGAACTGGCCGGCACTACGCTTTCGTGATGCATGTGCACGTGGTCTTCGTGACCAAGTTCCGGCACAAGGTGTTCACGGACACTCACCTGACGTGCATGGACGAGATCATGCGGTCGGTATGCGCGGACTTCGCGTGCGAACCGGTGGAGTTCAACGGCAAGGACAACCACGTCCACCTCCTGGTGAACTTCCCGCCCAAGGTCGCCGTCACCAAGCTCGTCAACTCCCGCAAGGGCGTCTCCTCCCGCGGTTGCTACTTCGCAGGAACCCTCGGCGGCGCTCCACTCTCCGTGGTCGAGCAGTACATCCAGCAACAGAACCGGCCGGTGTGAGCATCACCCGGCTCCGCCAGGACCAGCCATCACGACGCTTTGCACCACGGGTGGTGAACACGGGCCATCCGGCTCCGCCGCCCCGGAATCCGCGACGCTCCGCGTCGCCACGACAAGACTCGCTTCACCACCGGGCTGATGCCCGATCCGCTGCGAATGAATCCCGGTAGCAGGATGCCAGGGCCCGGGTCAGAGCACGCCGCACTCCCGGGCCCTGGCGACCGCCTCGCTCCTGTCGTGCGCGTCGAGTTTGCGGAAGATCGCGCGTACCTGTGTCTTGACGGTGTTGTGGGACACATAGAGCTCGGAGGCGATCTCACGCAGTGTCAGCGGACCGCACAGGGCGCGCAGCACTCGGCGCTCCCCCAGCGACAGGTCCTGGGGGCGGGGGGCGGCAGACGGCACCACGGTGTCCTCGCCGGTCCGGCCGAGCAGGTCCGTCAGCACCCCGGGTGACTCGCACCGGGCCGCTGTCCGCTCGGCTGCCTCGCGGGCCTTTCGCGCCGCGTCCGGGTTGCGGCGCGCACTCTCAAGTCGCGACCGTGTGAAGTGGCACAAGGCCCGTATGTGGGGTTCGCCTCCGGTCCGGGAGGAGCCCGCCAGCACCGCTTCCGCGGCGGCCAGAGCCCCTTCGGCCTCCTTCGCCTGTCCCTCTTCGAGGAGCAGGCCGGCCCGGCTGATGTAGGCGGGCACGGAGACGAAGTGCCCGCCCAGGCCGGCCGTCGCGACCGCGTCGAGGGCCTCGTCGCTCAGGATGCGCGCCAGTTCGTGCCGTCCGGCCAGCAGCGCGCACACCGCCCGCGAGCCCAGCGCGCGTACGAGCACCAGGCCATGCCCGGCGGCATGCGCGTCGCGGGTCGCCTCGCCGAGCAGCGCCTCCGCCTCCTCGTAGCGGCCTGCCCACAGCAGAGCCGCACCGCGGGCCGTGCAGGCCAGGGCACGCCAGGACGTCAGCGGCGGGGTGCCGGCAACGGCGGATTCGCCCAGCCGGCCGGCGGTCAGGACCTCCCCCTTCAGACAGCAGGCCATGGCCTGCGCGGCGGCTGCCGCATCGGACACCGTGCTGCCTTCGCCGACCGTCTCCGCTCCCGTCTGCCTGAGCTGGGCCACATCCAGCCAGCGCCGGGCCGTTTCCGGTGCGCCTCCTGAGAGAGCCGCCATCGCCGCCACGACGCACAATCGCGCGTCGACGGCGACGGTGCGGGACGGCAGGAGGTCCAGCCAGTGCGCGACCTGCGCGCTACGGCCCGCCGAGATCGCCTTCTCCCAGCCGTCGAGAACCGACGCGACGGCCGCGGACTCGTCGCCGCCCAGCGTCCAGTGCCGTACGGCCGCGGTCGTCTCGCCCTGCCGGGAGTACCACCGGGCCGCCGCCCGGTGCAGGGACACGACGGTGTCCGACCCTTCGGACCTGAGGATGCCGGACAGCACCGAAGACAGTGCCCGGTGATGCCGGTACGCCGACGGATCGGCGGCGACGGGCACGAGCAGCTGTACGGTCCGTGCGAGCTCGCGCAGCAGTACACCCGCCCGCTCCCCGGCGAGGGCCTGGCACGGCCCGGTGCTCAGCTCGTCGAGCACACTGGTACGCAGCAGGAACTCGCGCTGTTCGGTGGTGAGCCGATAGAGCACCTCGGTGGCCAGATACTCGGTGACCGCCTGCCTGCCGCGGGCCAGGTTCCCTTCCGTGTCGGCCTCGTTCGCCGAGCGGGCGAGGGTGCGCCCCATGATGCACAGCGCCGCCGCCCATCCCTCCGTGGCCTCGTACAGCGCGCTCGAAGTGTCCGCGCTCGGAGCTGACCCGAGCAGATCGGTGAGTACTGTCTGTGCTTCCTCAGGGGTGAAGGCCAGGTCGTGCTGGTCGAGTTCGGCGGTCAGACCCCGGGCGCGCAGGGTCGGAAGGGGGCTTCCGGGAATGTGCCGGGTCGACAGGACGACGCGGAAGCCGGCGGGAAGCCTTGTCAGGAAGTCCGCCAGGCTGCGCACCGCGTCGGTGTCCGTGATGGATTCCAGTCCGTCGAGGATCAGCGTGAGCGGTCTTTCTCCGCCCAGTCCGGCCACCAGACTCGGCAGGATGTCCTCGAGCCATGCGTCGAGCGTCCACCCGTCGCTGTCGAGGCGGGCGGGCAGATCCGGTCGTGCGTGGTGCACCGCTCGCAGGATGCAGGTCCAGAGCCGGCCCGGGGCGTTGTCGTACGCGTCCAGGCTGAGCCAGGCGCACTCTCCACGAGCCGCCAGGCCTTGCGACCACTCGGTCAGGAGCACCGTTTTCCCGGCGCCGGCCGGCGCGGAGACCACCACCACGGGCTCGGTCGCCGCGTCGAGCCGACGCAGCAGCCGCGGGCGGGTCAGCAGATGCGGAGGCTGGGCCGGAGGGTGGAGCTTGAATGTCGCAACGGAGCTGGTCATGGCACTTTCCGTCGAGTCGTCGGGACGGGCGGAGCCCCCGACACCCATGGCTCGCCTCGCGGGAGCCGGACGTCGGGGGCGGTAGCGGCCCGGTCACGAGCGCCGTAGCGGCCTCCGCCGGACCGCTGCCACCAGGACTAGTGCGAAGCCCTGAGCGCGCCGAAGCCGCCCGCGAAGTGGAGCAGTGGCCGGGAGTCCGCCTTGTGTTCGCAGTAGCGGACCTCACCCACGAAGATGGTGTGATCGCCGCCGGGGAGCGCCTCGGCGACGTCACACACGACAGCCGCGATGGCGTCCTTCAGCACCGGCACGCCGTGGTCGTCGATGGTCTCGACGCCCGCGAACTTGTCCGCCTTCGAGGCGGCGAAGTGCCGTGCCAGGTGCTCGCTGTCCTCGCCGAGGACGTTCACGGCGAATCGGCCGTGTTCCGCGATCGCGGTCCGTGTGTACAGGTGGTTGCTGATACACACGAGCAGCTGGAGCGGGTCCAGGGAGAGGGCGGACACGGCGCTCGCCGTCATGCCGATGGGCGTGCTTCCGGAGCGCGTAGTGATCACGCTGACGCCCGTGGCGAGCCGGCTCATCGTGGCTCGGAAATCGACTGGCGTGTGAAGGGTTTCAGCCATCGGAGGACCTCCGTGAAAGTCGGGGAGAACTTCGGCCTGTTGCGCAGGACACCGGGTGAACTCACCGTGCCGCTGGGTGCGTTGGCGGGCATGTCGTTCGAGCTGGGCAGGAAGGCGGGGCGGCTGCCCCATGACGTACGCGAGGTCATCGCCCGCGTGGCGGACGGATCGCGCTTCGCCGCGTCCGAGGCGGGGTTGCACGCCGGCCCCGTATCCGGGGCCCGGCCGCACCAGTGCCGTGCTGGGCCCCTGGTGCCTGTGCTGAAGCGTGCAACGCCGCCTGTTGATGCCGGAGGAATCGCGTCCTACGCCGGACCGACTGCGCGTACGGCGCCAGTCACCCTCATTGCGCGGGGAGGGACTCGAGGACGAAGGTGTGGCGCAGCAGGGTGTAGGGCACGTCGGTCAGTCCGCGGCAGGGCCCTGCGTCGGCCTCGTAGGTGTCATAGGACTCGACCAGCGACTCCTTGACCCCGAACACCGGGTCGGAATCCAGGTACGGGTCGTCCGAAGGGAACAGCATGCTGGTCACGCGCTGGAATCCCGGGGCGTCGATCAGCAGGTGCACATGGGCGGGACGCATGGGCGACCTGCTGGTCGCGGTCAGGAGTTCGCCGACCGGGCCGTCACCGGGGATCGGGTAGCTGGAGGGGCGAATGGAGCGGAAGCTGAAGTGTCCCCTCTCGTCGGTCCTGAACAGCGCGCGCATGGCCGGGTCGACCTGGCCGGGCACATCCACGTCGTAATGGCCCTCCGCGTCACTGTGCCAGACATCGACCCCGGCGCCGGTCACCGGTGCTCCCTCACTGTTCACGACCCGTCCCTCGAAGAACAGCGGGGTGCCGGGCAGACCTTCGGAGATGTCGGCGGCGTCGGCGTGCTGCGGCCTGTCCTCCCTGAAGAAGGGGCCCAGGACGCTGTTCTGTGTGGCATTGGCGGGGCGTCGGTTGTTCAGGGCGTCGACCAGCATGGTGACGCCCAGCACGTCGGACAGCAGGATGAACTCCTGGCGCGTCGGCGTGCACGTCTGCCCGGTGCGTGTCAGGAAGTCCACTCCCTGCGCCCATTCCTCCTCCGTCAGTTCGACATCGCGGACGAAGGCGTGGAGGTGCCGTACCAGTGATTCCAGGATCTCCGCGACACGGGCATCCTTGGTGTCCCGCATGGTCGAGATCACGGCATCGGTGATGGTGTCGCTGGTCAGATCACGCATGGCGCGCTCCCTTGGTCATTGAGTGTTCGATGACGGAGTCGGTCCGGGTGTGTTCGTCGCCCGGTGACGTTCACGGTGTCTCGCCGGCCCAGGCGCGGGTCAGGAGGGCGTGGATTGCTGTCCGGTCCACTGGACGCGGATTCCAGTAGCCGTCCCGCACGATGAGTTCGGCCGCCTGCCCGATCCCCGACTCGGGCATGCCGAGGTCCCGTAGTGCCCTGGGGGCGCCGAGCCCGCCGGCGAAGTCGAAGAGACCGCTCGCGGCGTCGTCCCCCGGCAGCGCCTGCGCGATGCGTGCCATGGCTTCGGGGGCGGCCGGCCCGTTGTAGGCGACCACGTGCGGCAGGACGACCGTGTGGGTCTCGGCGTGCGGCAGCCCGAAGGTGCCGCCCAGTACGTGGCACACCTTGTGATGCAGGGCCATGCCCACCGTGCCCAGGCAGGTGCCCGCCAGCCACGCCCCGTACAACGCGTCCGCGCGCGCCTCACCGTCGTCCGGACGTCGCGCGATGACCGGAAGGGACCGGGTGAGGGAATCGAGCGCTTCACCGGCCATCAGGAAGGCGACCGGGTCCCGGTCCTGGGCGTAGAGGGCCTCCACGGCGTGCGCCATCGCGTTGATGCCGCTGACCACCGATGTCGCCGCCGGGAGGGTGAGCGTCAGGTCGACGTCGTACACCACCGTCTTGAGCAGCACTTCCGGCAGCCGCCGGGTCGTCTTCCTGTGGCCTTCGGTCTCGCCGAGGATCGGCGTCATCTCCGAGCCGGCATAGGTGGTGGGCAGCGCCAGCTGCGGAAGGCCGGTCCGCGCGGCGATCGCCTTGCCAAGGCCGATGGTCGATCCACCGCCGATGGCGAGCACGGAGTCCGCTCCCACGGATCCGGCGTACGCGACCGCCTTCTCCGTGACCTCGACAGGGGTGTGCGGGGCCGCTTCCGCGAAAGTCCCCACGGCTGCCGCACCCAGCAGGTCGCGCGTCTGCGCTGTCTGGTCCGCCTGATGAGGTGTGCACAGGAGGAGCACCCGACGGCATCCGAGAGCATCGGCCTCTTCGGGGATGCGGCTGCGCGTACCGCTGCCGAAGACCACCTTGGTGATCTGTCCCCGATGCACGAATGTCTTCATGAGAATTTCCCCGGTCCTGCCGTTTCTCCGCTGTTGGAACGAAGCCTCGATACTCGGATGATGCGCGTCAACGGAATCCGTGAGTGATAACGAGGATCGGCGCGGGAATACCTTGTTCGCACGACGCACACCGACAGAGCGGCATAGAGATCGCCTGCGATATCACTCATCTGCGGGATGCCGGCGGATGCCGGGGCGTTGGACTGTGGACCCAGGTGTCAACCAGGTGAGACACGACGAGACGGACGTGTCTGCGGCGGAGCCACTCCCGCAACACGCGTAGCACCCACAACACGCACAACGCCCGCACCACGCGTAACGCCCATAAAACATTAAAGAACTCGCCGAATTCTTGACATTGCGTTACGGAAACAGCGTCCGATGGATCCACGTTGGCGAGAGGCAGAGTAAATAAAGATGGATAAAGTGGTCGCCACGGCCTTGGACGCGGTGTCGGACGTGCCGGAGGGTGCGTCGTTGGCGGTGGGCGGGTTCGGGCTGAGCGGTGTGCCGAACGTGCTGATCCAGGCGTTGTTCGAGCGGGGGGTCTCGGGGCTGTCGGTCGTCTCGAACAACTGCGGGGCGATGGAGTCGGGTCTGGCGGTGCTGCTGGCGGCGGGCCGGATCGGGCGGGTGACCGGCTCCTACATCGGGGCGAACAAGGAGTTCGCGCGGCAGTACCTGGCCGGTGAGCTGGAGGTGGAGCTGATCCCGCAGGGCACGCTCGCGGAGCGGTTGCGGGCGGGCGGCGCGGGGATCCCGGCGTTCTACACCCCGGCGGGGGTGGGCACCCAGGTCGCGGACGGCGGGCTGCCCTGGCGCTACGACGGCTCCGGCGGGGTCGCGCTCGCGTCACCGCCGAAGGAGGTACGCGACTTCGACGGCACCGAGTACGTGCTGGAGCGCGGGATCCGCACCGACTTCGCGCTGGTGCGGGCCGCGAAGGGCGACCGGCACGGCAACCTCGTCTTCAACAAGTCGGCCCGGAACTTCAACCCCCTCGCCGCGATGGCCGGGCGGGTGACGATCGCCGAGGTGGAGGAGCTGGTCGAGCCCGGCGCGATCGATCCGGACGCGGTGCATCTGCCGGGCATCTTCGTACAGCGGGTGGTGGCTCTCACGCCGGAACAGGCAGCAGACAAGAAGATCGAGCAGCGCACGGTGTCCGTGCCTGCGGCACGAGGGTCGGTGAACGGCTGATGGCCTGGAGTCGTGAGGAGATGGCCGCCCGGGCCGCGCGGGAGCTGGAGAACGGCCAGTACGTCAATCTCGGCATCGGGCTGCCGACGCTGATCCCCAACCATCTGTCCGAGGGCGTGGAGGTGGTCCTGGAGTCGGAGAACGGGATCCTGGGCACCGGCCCGTATCCCACCGAGGAGCAGGTCGATCCGGACCTCATCAACGCCGGCAAGGAGACCGTGACGGTCCTGCCGGGCGCCTCCTTCTTCGACTCGGCACTGTCGTTCTCGATGATCCGCGGCGGCCACATCGACGTGGCGGTGCTCGGCGCCATGCAGGTCTCCGCGCGGGGGGACCTGGCGAACTGGGCGATCCCGGGGAAGATGATCACGGGAATCGGCGGTGCGATGGACCTCGTGCACGGCGCCCGCACCGTCATCGTCGTGATGGCGCACACCGCCAAGGACGGCTCACCGAAAATCCTCACCGAGTGCGTGCTGCCGCTGACCGGGAAGCGTTGCGTGAACCGGATCATCACCGACCTCGGTGTCCTCGACATCACCGACGAGGGCCTGGTGCTGGTCGAGTGCGCACCGGGCGTCGGCGTCGGGGAGATCATCGCCAAGACCGATGCCAAGCTGACCGTCGCGGAGGGCCTGAAGTGAAGAACGTCTATATCGTCGACGCCGTGCGCACGCCGATCGGGCGTCACAACGGCGCTCTGGCCTCGGTACGCCCGGACGACCTGGCCGCACACGCCATCCGCGAACTCCTCGCCCGAAGCCCCCGGTTGGATCCCGCGCGCATCGCGGACGTGTACTTCGGCAACGCCAACGGCGCCGGCGAGGAGAACCGCAACGTCGGCCGCATGGCGGCCCTGCTCGCGGGCCTGCCCACGTCGGTGCCGGGCGTGACGGTCAACCGGCTGTGCGCCTCCGGACTCGAAGCCGTCATCCAGGCCGCCCGCGCCATCGCGGTCGGCGACGCCTCCATCGCCGTCGCCGGCGGCGTGGAGTCGATGACCCGCGCGCCGTACGTGCTGCCCAAGAACGACCGGCCCTTCCCGGCCGGGCACGCCGAGCTGTACTCGACCACCCTCGGCTGGCGCATGGTCAACCCGAAGATGGACCCCCAGTGGACCATCCCGCTCGGCGAGTCCGCCGAACTCATCGCCGACAAGCACAAGATCAGCCGCGAACAGCAGGACGAGTTCGCCCTCAGCAGCCACCAAAAGGCCGCGAAGGCACACAACGACGGCCTGTTCGAGCCCGAGCTCGCCCCCGTGCCCATCCCGCAGCGCAAGGGCGACCCGGTCCTCTTCGCCGCCGACGAGTCCGTCCGCCCGGACGCCTCTCTGGCCGCGATGGCCAGGCTGAAGCCGTCCTTCCGCACCGAGAACGGCACCGTGACCGCAGGCAACGCGTCACCGTTGAACGACGGCGCCGCCGCGCTCCTCCTCACCGACGAGGAAGGCCTCAAGGCCACCGGCCGCGAGCCGCTGGCCCGCGTCTCGGCCACCGGTGTCTCCGCGATCGACCCGCAGTACTTCGGCCTCGCCCCCGTGGAGGCCGTCAACCGGGCCCTCGCCAAGGCGGGCAAGAGTTTCGACGACCTGTCCGTCCTGGAGCTGAACGAGGCCTTCGCCGCGCAGGTCCTCGGGTGTGTGGCCGAGTGGCCCGAGTTCGACCCCGCGATCCTCAACCCGCAGGGCGGCGCGATCGCCCTCGGCCACCCCCTGGGCGCCTCCGGCGCCCGCCTCGCCGGCACCGTCGCCCACCAACTCGCCCGCAAGGGCGGCGGAGTCGGCATCGCCACCCTCTGCATCGGCGTCGGCCAGAGCCTCGCCCTCATCCTCGAACGCTGACACGGATTCGCCCGCATCGGCGGCGTCGATCCCGGCTGCGACAGCTCTGCCCATGCCTCCAGACCAGCGAACTGTTCGACGGGAGTGACATCAAGCCCGCCGTCCGCTGCGAGGCGACCGTGCTGGTCGCAGTCCTCGACGAGTGGCTGCAAAACCAGCACGGCCCCAGCATGTCCTAGCCCTTGATGTTGAGCGCGGTTCCGTACAGCCGGTCCACCTTCAGCCGGATGACCACCCGACGCTCTGCAACCAACTGCTCCAGGAACGCCTCTTCATCCTCGGGCTTCGCGGCCTTCGGAATCATCCCGAGCAGTTCCCGCCCCACCGCGTCACCACGAACCGTCGTGATCCCGGAGACCTCGGCCTCACCTTCGGCGACGGCGAACGACCACACGTCGCCGCCCTGTACGTGCAGCGCCGCCTGCGGGTTGCGCCGCAGATGCCGGACCTTGATCCGGTCGGCTGTCGTCGAGAACCGCACGATGCGAGCTTCGGCGTCCCAGCTGTACAGCATGGTGGTCAGGTGGGGGTGGCCACTGCGCTTGACCGTGGCGAGCGTACCGAACTGCTGCTTGCCAAGCAGGTCGGAGAGAGTTTCGTCGTCCAGTGGACGCGGCGCTGGTCCTTGAGTCATGACGTGATCAACGCGCTTGGCTGCCCAGCAATTTCTTGAACGCCGCAAGTTCAACGCCCACTTCCGGCCCTCGTCATGGACGTGCGCTGCCCCGACCGCGAGTTGCGGGGCTACCCCGCGCTCCCGCCACTGTGCCGGCAACGCCCCCGCCGGCAGGTCTGAACCCGGCTGGTGTCGAGGGCGTAAGACCACCGGGAGCGCTGCTCCCGGAGGCAGCCTGAGCCAGGAATCCCCGCTCAGCCCTGAAGGAAGGAATCCCCTCCCTTCAGGGAGGGGAGCAGTCAAAGACTCGCGAGGAGGCCCTCCAGCGGGCCCGGTACCTGTCCGGGAGCGAGGGTCTCCACCAGGAGACGGCCGTAACGGATCTTGCGGCCCTTCTTCGTGCCGAGGAAGCGCCGCAACTGCTGCTGCCGGGGCCGGCCCTGCTGCGCGGGCTGACTCAGGAAGGTCTGCCAGGCCCGCAGGTCGCCCCCGGCCCCGATGGCCTCCTCCACGCGCGCCGTGCCCAGCGCGCGGATGAGCTCGTCCTCCAGGTCCGCCACGCACACGAAGAAGCCCTCGTGCGGCACCCCGGCCCGCTTCAGGCCGCGGTCGTAGAAACGCTGCTCGCCCACGTCGCACAGTCCCCTCAGGCGCAGGCCAAGACCGGGCGGCCCGAGGAGACCGGCGTAGCGGCCGATACTCATCGCCCCGCCCATCGCCACGACGCACACCCCTTCGGCGGCCAGGTCCCGGCCACGCCGTGCGGCGAGCGCCTCGACGGCCGCGAGGTCACTCAGGCCTTCCACCAGCACCGCCGTCCGCAGCCCCAGCCGCACCGCCAGATCACTCGCCGGTTCACCGGGGCCGCCGGCCGCCCAGCGGCTGACCGTGTCCCGGAATACGTGCATGTCCGCCATGGAGCGAGTCTGTACTCCCGCCGACCGGCACGACACTGAATATTTCGACGGACCCACTCGGCACGCCCGCCCCCCTCGTGCTCACCTGAGCCTGACCACCCACCCGGGGTCATGGCGCTTGAGCAGACAGGGCTCAGCTCTCTGGCCAACGCAATGGCCGGCTCGCCAACTAGCGCCGCGGCAGGCGACGTTCGTGCGTCGGCGCGCCGAGGCCGACGACCGTGCCGCACGCGCAGGTCGGCGGGTGCAGTGCGGTCATCAGCTCCAGACCGGTGACGGCGATGGGGCCGCGCGGCGTCATCACCCGCGACGCGAACGTGCCCAGGAGCCGGGCGAGTTCGGCCGGCGGGAGCTGCCTGATGACCTAGTGCCCCTCGGGGAGCCGCCCGGCGAGCCGCTCTTTCTCGGTGAGGGTGAGCGGCAGGCCGTAGCGCTCGCACGCGGCCTCGGTGCGTACGAGCAGCGGGTCGGCGTCCTTGCCCGGCCCGGACGGCTTCGGCTGCCCCGGCTTCGCCTCCTTCAGCGTCCAGTCGGCCAGCGCCGGGATCGACCTGGCGGGCACGTCAAGGACCAGACCGTCGACGCAGTACGCGACGACGTTGCCGTCTTCGACGTCGAGGCCCTGGTGGAGGTTCTGACCACCGACAGCCAAGAGCCCGCTTCGGCCGTCCCGACAGGGTTTGGGGAGTGTCAGAGCTGCACCGTCTCTGCCGCCTGACGCGACGGGTCGGGCGGTGGTGCTGCGGCTGTCAGCCATTGCAGGCGGGGCGGTCCGCCCCGGCCGTCGAATTCGAGGAAGGCGGCCTGCCGGTACTGGAAAAGGGTCAGGAAACCGTCGAGCTTGCGGTAGTCACCCGCACGGTCGCAGGCCCGTACGGTGCCCTGCTTCGCTTCTACGACAAGCAGGTTGCGGCTGAGGTCGCCCGTTCCGTCGTGGACGATCAGGTCGGGACGAACCTGCAGGTCCTGGCCGTCGTCGCCCCATCCCTCGAGATACTTGGTCCGCAGAATCTCAAGGCCCTCGCGGTCGCGGTCGTGCCAGCGGTTGTACTCCGAGTCGACGCGGAAACCCTCGCCGAGGGCTGCATCGATACGAGGCTGCAAAGCGCCTTCGACCTTCGCCATCACGGACTGCTCCTGCGTCCGCTCACGGACCACCTCCGGAAAGCGCAGCCACACATGGCGCAGCGCGGCGCGTAAGGCCTCCCGTACGAGACTGTCGGTCTTCGCGACTTCCTGCCATGTCGTCATGCACGGCAGTATGACGCCGGCCACCGACAACGAGGGCGTCAGGATGTTCGCCGAGAGAGTCAGGGAGTTCCGGTGCCGTCGAAGCGCGCGTGAACCGGGTGGAGACGCCCGGCGAGCCGTGTACGCCGGGCTGGGGTGGCCGCACAGGTGCGACCACCCTCCACCTCGCGCGACATCTCCGCCCTCGCGCCCGGCCGGCTGCCCGCGCTCACGCCGTCCCTGTCGGACCCCGCTCACCCGGCCCGGACAGGCACATACCGTCACTTCCCTGCGGCCTGCCCCGCACGGCAGGTCCTCACCGTCCCGTCGCCGGCCGCCCGGCGGGTCAGTCGTCGTTCTCCTTGCGCTGGTGTGCCGCGACCAGGACCTCGATCATGTCGACGGTGCTGCCCTCGTGGTCGCTGCCGGCCGTTCCGCTGCCCTGCTGGATGTTCGCGGTCCGGTCCACCTCGAGGATCGAGTCGGCGTGCGAGTTGTCGAGCACGGTGATCAGGCTGTCGCCCGCGGCCGCCGGTGCTGCCGCGGCGCCCAGCAGGGCCGCCGCCAGGACGGCGGCCCTACCCAGCCGCCGTGGTGGGACGGGCCCCGGTGTCACGCGCTCACGCCCTGGGGTTCCGGCCGCAGACGCGCGATGTTGCGCTCCAGAAGCTGGGTGGCGGTCTTGACGCCGACGCCGTCCGCCGCGTCCACCACGGGCAGCCGGCCGTCCGCCGCCCTGAGGTCGGCGAGCGCGGAGTGCATCGCCCGGTGGGCGGCGAACAGACACGGCGTGCTGTAGATGGCGACGTCCACGCCGAGTTCGGACAGCTCGGTCAGGGAGAGCCTGGGTGACTTGCCGCCCGCGATCTGGTTGAACAGCAGGGGCTTGTCGCCGACCACCTCGCGGATCCGCCGGATCCACTCCACGCTGCGCACCCCGTCGACCAGCACCACGTCCGCGTCGGTCGCGGCCAGCTTCTCGGCCCGGTGCAGGATGTCGTGCTCGTCGGTGGCGTCCGTACGGGCCACCACCACCATGTCCTGCCGGGTCGCCAGCACCATCTCCAGCTTGGCGAGGTACTCGGACAGCGGCAGCACCTGCTTGCCGTCGGCGTGCCCGCACCGGCGCGGCCGCTTCTGGTCCTCCAGGATCACTCCCGACGCCCCGATCCGCTCCAGCCCCTCCACCACATGGCAGGTGACCTCGGGATCGACGTATCCGTCGTCGATGTCCACCAGCAGGTGGTGCCGGGGGAACGCGCCCCGCAGCCGCTGGACGAACGCCACCATGTCCGGCCAGGCGATGAAGCCGATGTCCGGCAGCCCGTAGTACGAGGCCGCGAAGCCGAAGCCGGAGACGAACATCCCGTCGTAGTGCTCGGCCGCGATCGACGCCGAGTACATGTCGTACACGCCGATCAGCGGAGTGGCCTGCGGCTCGGCGATCTGCTCCCTCAGCTTCTTCCCGTAAGTCAATGTCCGGCTCCTCCCTTGGGGTTCAACACGTCACACGGAAAGGACTGTCACGACACGACCGTCCTTTGCCAGGACAAGAGGATCCCTATATCGATCCTGGACCCTCCCCTTGGAATGGCTTTACTCACCTCAATGGCGCAAGCGGTTCACCGGAGAAACGTCACTCGTCGCCCGTCCGCGCCCTGTTGATCCCGCCGGGCTAGACCGCGGGGGGCTCACCCCATGCCGCCACCGGCGTACGGTGGTTCGCCGGCGGAGCCGAGCACCCGCACCGTGCCCCCAGGAGGCCGGCGCAAGAGCCGTGCCACTCGGAACACACGGCAGTACGCGGCAGGCGGGCAGCGGCCATGAAAAAAGCAGCCCCGCCTCCGGGATACCGGAGGCGGGGCTGTGCGGAGCGCCGGGCAGGCCTTGCACCTGCATCTCCCCGCAGGAAGCGGGACGTCTTTCCTTGGACCACCAACGCCAGGCCGACCGCCACATGTTCGGGCGGCCTGCTCAAGATCAATGATAGCGCAGCCGCGGCGTCCCGACGTCCCGGGGCGTTCAGAGCAGCGGAATGGTGACTTCGTCCTCGACCGGCGGCTCGAGTTCCTGCGCGCGGTTTCCGGTGGCCGCGAAGCAGCGCAGCCGGACCGCCTCCGCAGTGACGTCCAGGCGCAGGAAGCACTTGAAGAACGGCGGGCTGTAGGTCGCCGAGCTCGGCGAGAAGAGCTGGGTGTAGATCTTCCGCACGGGCAGGCGGAAGCGCGAGGTGCGGTCGGGTCGGCCGCCCGCGCCCAGCAGGCTCGCGATCAGACGGGTGCGCCGGGTGACGGGGGCGGGCGGGCCCTGGGTGCGGGTCGGCGGGATGCCGAGCCGCTCGGCGACAACGGCCGTCGCCTCGGCCTCGGTGAGGGTGAACAGGCGGCGCAGACGGAGCCTGCGTCCGTACAGCCTGCTGTAGAAGGCGAGGGAGTCGCCGCGCAGCGGGTAGCAGCGGAACTCCTGCTCGGTGACGTTCGCGACGCGGACGCGGGGGATGGTGTGCGTGGCGTGCATGAAGGCTCCGCCGCCGCCCGACACCACGTACTGGATGGTGCGGCCGTCCACCTGCACCGGGTAGCGCTGGTAGTTGTGGATGTCGCCGCCTATGGCCGCGACATAGCGGTGGTCCGGGTCGCGGACGAGGTCGTCGACGGTGCCGCCGCCCTCGATGGCGCAAGGGTGGTGTTCGCCGTCCACGTACAGGGGCGAGCCGGTGACGAGGATCTTGGGGAGAGGTCCCTTGGACACCTCGCGCAGCCATGCGCCCTGCTCGGCGTCGAGGGTCCCCAGCAGTCCCGTGTCGATGCCTATGATCCGCACCGGCCCGGCGTCGATCGCCCAGTACGGGCCCGGCTGGACGGCCTGTTGGGCCGGCGCGGAGCGCAACTTCCGTGCTTCGGTGAGGCGTTGTCCGCCGGACGGGTGCGGCCGGTGCCACAGCAGCGACCGCAGCCAGGCCCGCGAGAGGGGGCGCGGCGCGGGCTCAGGGGCCAGTGGCGGGGCGTCGTCGCAGAAGACGCGCATGAAGCCGCCGAGGTCTTCGTACCAGTCGTGGTTGCCGGGTATCGCGTATATGGGGGGCGTTACCCCTTGACCGTGGACACCCTGATCATTGGATCGTGAAGATCCGAAGGACAGGAGTTCCCGTTGGGGACGTCGAAGTACTCGCCTGAGTTCCGGGCCGATGCCGTCGCGTTGTACCGCTCCAGCCCGGGCCGGACGTACGCGTCGGTGGCCAAGGATCTTGGGGTGAACCACGAGACGCTCCGCACCTGGGTGCGGGATGCCGAGCAGGCCGCCGTGCCCGGCGCGGTGGAGGCCAGCGAGTTGGAGAAGGAGAACAAGCGGCTGCGGGCCCAGGTGAAGGAGCTCGAGCTGGAACGCGAGATCCTGCGGAGGGCCGCGAAGTATTTTGCGGGCGAGACCAGCTGGTGAGCCGTTTCCAGTTCGTTGCCGACCACCATGACGCCTTCGGCGTGAAGCGGCTGTGCCGGATCCTGGGGCTCTCCCGTTCCGGGTTTTACCGGCACCTGGCCGGCTTGGATGCGCGGGCCGGGCGGGCGCGTGCGGACGCCGAACTTGCCGGGCGGATCACGTCGATCCACACCGAGTCCGACGGCACCTACGGGGCTCCGCGCGTCACCGCCGAGCTCCAGGGCGCCGGGCTGCGGATCAATCACAAGCGGGTGGAACGCGTCATGCGGAAGTTCGGCATCGTCGGGCTGCACCTGCGCAAGAAGGTCCGCACCACGGTCCCCGCAGCCGACGCCATCCCGGTGCCGGACCTGATCCAGCGGGACTTCACCGCCTCTGGGCCGAACAAGAAGTACGTCGGCGACATAACCTACCTCCCGGTCGGCGACGGCCAATTTCTTTATCTGGCAACGGTGTTGGACCTGCACTCCAAGCGTCTGGTGGGCTGGTCGATCGCCGACCACATGCGGACCGAACTGGTCACCGACGCCCTCAAGGCCGCCGCCGGCGCGCGGGGAGGGAACCTGCGCGGAGCGATCTTCCACAGCGACAACGGAGCCCAGTACGCCTCCAAGGAGTTCGCCCAGGTCTGCAAGGACCTCGGCGTGATCCGATCACGCGGGGCCGTCGGCACCAGCGCGGACAACGCCGCCGCGGAGTCGTTCAACGCCAGCATGAAAAGGGAGACTCTCAAGGGCGCGAAACGCTGGCCCGGAGCTCGCGCCGCCCGCCTTGCGGTCTTCCGCTGGGTCACCCGCTACAACACCTGGCGACGGCACTCAGCCCTCGGTCAGCAGAGCCCGATCAACTACGAACAGCGATCAACTACGCTGACCACCGCCGCATAACAACCGGTGTCCACGATCAAGGGTGAAGGCCCGGGTGCCTGGTAGTTCTGGTACGGGCGGAAGAACTTCGTGCCGTAGTCGTCCGCACTGCCGACGGGGTAGATCACGTCGCTGGCGATGACGGCGAATTGTGTTCCCTGACTGACTTTCAGGAAGCCGGGGACGACGGCGTATTGGGGATCGTCGCCCTCGCCGGTGTCTCCGATGACCATGAAGGAGAACTCGTCCGGGTCCTCGCGCCGGATCACCTTGGTGGCGGGTGCTCCGGCGGCCGTCCGCTGTGCCGCCCAGCGGCTGCGGGTGTGGCCTGTGGGATCTCCGAACCAGGAGGCCAGCACGCCGTTGCGTGCGGCCCACAGGGTCTTCGGGTTGAGCCACGAGAGTTTCTCGACCTGGTGCGGCATGAGGTGCTGGTACTCGCCGTGTTCCAGGGTGCCCCAGCCGGCGCCTTCGGCGGTATCGCGTGAAGAGTCAGACACCGGTGAACCGTAGCAACGATCTAGGGTGTGCTTCGAAAGTGCTGGTCACAACCACTCATTGATGGCTGCGGCCAGCACGGTCGCCTCGTAGCGGACGGCGAGCTTGATGCCCCTGCGGATGTCAAGCCATGGCACAGGGTCGGGCGGTGCCGCCGCACAGGAGGTCCCTGTGCGCGGGCACGCCGGGGGCGTGCGCGTCAGTCGCAGGAGCCCACCGTGCGGATGGCGTCGACGAGGACCTTATAGAGACATAGAGGCGCCGGGCATTCATGCCGGTCACCAGGCCTGGCTGGTGACCGGCAACTCCGAACGCCCGGCTGTTCAGCCGATTCAGGCGGTGGCCCGCTGACGGTCGGCGAGCCGCTTGGCCGCGGTGCGGCGGCTCTTCCCGAAGATGTCCTCAGGGGTGCCCGCGCCCTGTCCCGGCTTGTCGTCCCAGCCGTTGAACTTCCCAGCCACCTTCTTCAGCGTGGCGCTTCCGGGCGGAACGTCGATCTGGAAGTGCCCCTGCTTGGGCGATCTCCTGTCGTCGCCGCCCCAGCGCACCACACCTTCACACTCGGTCAGGATGTCCCGTACGACCGCGACCTCCTGGGGGAAGAGACGGTCCTCGGCACCGACCGGGTACATCTCCGGCCGGATCGAGATCGCCGTGCCGGACAGGTAGTTGGACTCGTAGTCCGCGGCGACTGATGTCTGCGTGGTGTGACCGTGGACGTCGTCCCTTCCGAGTGAGTCGACCTCGTAGTGGAAGCGTCGGGCCACGTACAGCAGCACGGCGGCGACATCGCCGTCGAGTGCCGTCAGCGACGCGGGGCTGCCCTCGATGCGGTGCTCGGCAGCTGACGGGACGACGGGCCAGCCGTTGGCACTCTTCCTCCCGGTCCAGTGGCGGACGTCGGCCGAGGGGGCGGCACTCGCACTCGGGACGCCGACGCCCCACAGAGTGAGCCCGCCCGCGAGGCCGAGGCCTGCGTTCAGGACAGTGCGGCGAGCCGGCCGGGTGCTGGGTTCCGTCATGATCGATTCTCCAAGGGGTGCGGTGGTCGTGGGGACTTCGCGTGGAGCGGCACGGCACGCCGGCGCCGGACAGTCGCGGTCACGGCCGCCCCCGCGCAGGCCAACGTCACACCCAGGAGGAGAACGACGGACGGATTGACGAAGAAAGGCACCATGTCGTACGACGCGTTGCATTTCTGCGTCAGTGGAAAAAATTGCTCTTTCGCGTGGGCGTACTTCGCGTCGTAACGCTGGTGGAGGATGACAGTGCATTCCTCTTCCTTGTCCAGCGAGAACATGTGCGAGGCGCCGTATCCGTACATCAGGACCATCAAGACGAATGAAATGCTTGCCGCGATGGCCCATCTCCGGGGCTTCATCGTGCCCTCCGTACTGCCCGTTACAGGCTCTTCAGTCCGTTCTTGGCCATGTAGGCGCGCATCTTGGCATTCTCGTTCCCCACAATACGCTGGATGGTGTCGGCGTATCCGTTGAGGTACGGGTTGAGCTTGTCGTCGGGCATATAGCCGGGAAGCATGGTGGCCACGCCCGCGAGTTTGCGGATGGCTGCCGTGCGGATGGCGTCCAGGACGTCGTCGCCGCCGACGTCGATGAGCATGGTGCGCGCAGTGTCCGCCACGTTCGCGACGCTGCCGCCGTGCCGCTTGGTGTAGTAGTCCTTGAAGCGGCTGAGGTGGCCGGTACCCCCCGATGAGAGCGCGGATCACCTCGTTGATTCTCGCTCCGTCCCGCACCGCCATGCCGACGAGGTAGCCGTCGACGTCCTCGATCAGGTCGTTGAAGGAGAAGGTCGAGTCGACATTGATCTTCGCGAGACGTTCGGTGCAGAACTCGTAACCGGACGCGTACTCGTCGGCGTTGTTGCGCCACTCCGCGTAGAACGTGGTCAGGTCGCCGCCCCAGCCCGCGAAGTCGCCGCGATTGGCGCCGGTGCCCGATCCCGCACCCTTGAGGTAGTAGCCGTTGGCGGTCGCTCCGAAGTGGTCGACGCCATACCTGGTGCCGTACGACGGGTCCTTGAAGGTGGTCACCCGCTTGGGGCCGTTCGCGGTCGCGTAGTCGATCCAGTCGCGGTCGACGTCGCCGATGAGTGTCTGCCAACCGGAGTAGAGATCCACGTAGTTGGGGTACCGCAGGAACTCCATGACACGCAGGCTCGGATTGCCCTTGTTGTACTGGACCGCGCAGGCGTACAGGTCGTCGATGTACTGGAGGTAGGCATCCGTCGGGGATTCGGTGCCGCCGACGCCGTCGGCGCCCACCCCCGGATCGGTCTTCGGATGGAGCACGTCGTTGTCGAGCGGGAAGCTGTCGCCGCCCGCCGCGAACGTGAACTCCTTGATCTGGGTGAAGGACCAGTTGCTCGGCATGGGGAATCCGAGATTTCCGGAGAAGCCCCAGGACATTCCCGAGACGAACGAAAACCGCGCATACGCCTCGTCGGTGACCCGGGAGCACACGTTGCGGGATCCGTAGACACCCGCGATGTACCGCTTCCCCTTGCTGGCGAGACCGGACTGCACGCCATTGAAATAGGGGACAATGTTGCTGGTGATTTCGGGGTCGGTCGCATCGTAGTCGACGGCGAAGTAAATCACCGTGCCTTTGTTGAAGCCGTTCGCGACGGCCTTCTCGTGGGCGAGCAGTCCGTGCTGGAAGCCCACGGTGTACTTGAAGTCACCGAGGGTCCTGGCACCGTACTGCCAGATCGGGAAGACCCTGAGGCCACCGGAGAATATGGCGTCCAGCTCGCCGGGGGCGATGGGCTTCTCCGTGTTGTACTGCGGCTCCTCGGCGAGGTACCGGCCGATGACACGGTATCCGGCGTCGTACAGGCTCTTCGACCGCGACGCCGAGATCCGTCTGCTGGTGTCGCACGCGCTGGCCGGCCGGTCCGGGTCGCCGGTCGACACCAGCAGCTGCGCCCAGGTCTGGTAGTCACCCGGGAAGACGCAGGCCGCGGAGAAGAGCTGCACGAAGACGCTGCTGGATCCCTGGGAGACGGGGTGGTCGCGCAAGCCCTGCTGGGTGGCGGGGCCGAAGTTGCCGGTGGCCGATCCCTCCGGGATGCCGAACTCGTACTGCAGGGCCTTCATCAGACCCGTCTGCACATCGCGGGTGCAGTGGCCGTCGGCGGGCATGACGAAGAACGTCGACTTGTTGATGTAGCGGCCGTTCAGCCACCGCTGGATCGAACGGACCTCTTCGGTGCCACCGGCCAGCAGGACGTACGCGTCCATGGTCAGCAGGGCTTTGAAGACCTTGGGCTGGATCGACCCGTTGTAACCACTCAGGCCGGCGTCGCTCATCAGCCCGGCGATCGAGACGCCCAGCGTGGAGTCGAAGTCACCGTCGATGCCCCCACCGTCGTAACCCTTGCAGTAGCAGGCGCACTGGGCGATTTTGATGATGTTCTTGTTGGTCTCGTTGGCGGGGACACCGCCGTGTGCGGTCAGCGCAGCCAGCGTACCGGCGCCAAAGCTGTCCGAGAGCGCCGTGATCCCCAGCTCGTGTTGCAGCGCCGGGTCAGCGAGTACATGGTCAGCCAGCCGGTCTTCCCGTCCTCGGGAGCACTGTTGTACCCGGCTACGCCGCTGTACGTCGCGTTGACCCATTTCTGGGCCTCAAGCACCATGGCATCCAATGCGGAATCCTTCTCTTTTGGGTGGCTTCCCGGATGCCGCCGGCGGGTCGCCGGCAGCAGGTGTCAAAGATGGGCCGGAGGGCGTCCTGCGAAGACATGGAAGTCAGTGAGGCGGCGGGTTTCGCCGCAGTGCGGGTGACTTCGGGCACGACGACCGTCCGGTGGTCATGACCGACCGCGCCTGCGGCTTCGTCGTGCGCGGAGTAGGCGCCATCGCGGGAAACTCCTGACTCCAGCACGTCGGTCCGCACTTGGACCAGGGTGTTGTAACCGAGGGGCGCGTGAATCGGATGAAGGCATGCGCAGGGGCCGACTCGGATGTCGTAGGGTGATCCACACACCCACCCGGAAGGCGTCACCGACAGCCATGAGTACGGGTCAGTGCACCCTGACACCGCCCTTGGAGGCCGCCACCGGCGTCATGTCTTTCTCCCCATGTCCGCGTCGGAGCATCCCCGGCGGCACCGGGGCGAACGGCATACAGACCGGCCCCGCGTACGCGCTGCCCCCTGGCCGACTCAGCAACGGGAACTGGTGACTCTGTCCTCACACAACTGCGTTTTCATCCGCTTGTTGGAGCGCCAGTGTCGCTATCGAGGATGGCGCAGGTCGAGTTGTCCGGCCCCGAGCCGCCGTCGCTGTAGATGGGAAAGGCGCCCTGACGACGGGTATCCGTCAACAGACGCACCGCGTTGCGGAGATGAGGCCCACACCGGCCGGCACAGCACACCGGGGGCGGTGGACTCGGCAGCGTACGCCGACGGCGCGTCAAGGAGCAACGCGGCACGGCTGAACACGGCCGGATCGGCATGGATCGCGACTTTGACGACGGCAGGCAAGTTTCCCCCACTTACGTGATCTGGTGTTCAAGAACGCCGGCGGGCACGCCGAGCCGATCAGCCGATTCCCGTGGCCATGTCCGCATGCCCATGATCAACACGGAGGAACGTACGTGACGGTGCGTTCGCGTGAGAAGGGTGTAGACCACGTGAGCCCGGTCATCGTCCGATTCTCATTGGCCGGTGGCCGACTCCACTCTCACAGGTGGCTGGGAGTGCCGAGTCCCATGACTGGATTCGCCCCGTGCCGGAACAGGGCGTGCTGGTCCGGTTCGACGACCTCGACCGACGCGGTCACAGCATGTGAGGCATCCATGGCCTGGGCGATTCCCCGGATCTCGTCAACTGGGAACCGTATGGTGACCAAGCAGTTCAGGGGCTCCCCCGAGGAAGCGGACTTCAGGCGCGCGGACTCTTTGGCGCGGGAGATCTTCTCGGACGTCGCCAACAACTGGGCGTTCCTGATCATCGAGTCCCTCGGCGAACGCACCCTGCGCTTCAGCGAGCTGCGGGACGAGATCGAGGGCATCAGTCACAAGATGCTCACCCAGAACCTGCGCATGCTGGAGCGCAACGGCCTGGTCGAGCGGAAGGTGCACCCCGTCGTGCCACCGCGGGTCGAGTACACCCTCACCAGGCCGGGCCAAGCCCTGCGAGCGACCGTCGACGGAATGTGCGCCTGGACCCACCAGTACCTCGGTCACATCGAGGCCTCCCGCCGCCGCTTCGGCGCCTGACGGGTGGAGCACTCGCGCGCGACGCCATCGGCCGGGCCTCACCCGGCGGTTCGTCGGACCGCTCCAGGCGCGGAAGCCGGGACCTGGCGGGCGAAAGGACGGGGGCGAGGCAAAGCGGGGCGGGGCGTCGGCCTTGGCCGCGCGGATGTGCTGCCCCGGCGGCGCGTACCGGGTCGTCCGGCTGGTGCCCGTGGTGGCCTCGTGCCGGGGCCCCTGCGGTCTCGGTGTGGTCCGGAGCCTGCCTGTCGAACAGCGCCGGGTCCGCCCCGGGAGTAGTACGTTGCCTCTCATGTACGCCACGCGAGTTTCGCGACGCGTGAAGGCAGCCCCGGCGGCCGTCTATCAGGCGTTGACCGACCCGGACGCGGTGGCAGCCTGGCGGGTGCCCGCCGGCATGACCAGCCGCGTCCACGAATGACCCTCGCGAAGGCGGCGCCTTCCGCATCTCGCTCAGCTACCAGGACACGGCCGTTTCAGGGAAGTCGGCCGCTCACACGGACACCTACCACGGCCGCTTCGCACGACTGGTTCCCGGCGAACTGGTGGTTGAGGTCTTCGAGTTCGAGACGTCCGAGGACGCGTTGCGCGGCACGATGACGATGACCACGTCGCTCACCCGGGTGGGCGACGCGACCGACGTCGTGATCGTGCATGAGGGCATTCCCGATGACGTACCCCGTGAGGACAACGAGTTGGGTACCCGTATGGCCCTGGACAACCTCGCCCGGCTGGTCGAGGGCAAGCGCTAGACCAGCGTGGCAGCCGCCGGTGGCTCAGGCTCCGGGCGCCGGCGGGCCGTTCATGCGGGGCTGCCCAGGTCGCGTACGAGGTCGAGCGCCCGCCCCAGTGTGGTGAGCCGGGCGTCGAGCGTCTCGCCCGCGGGGTAGAGGCGGACCGTGTCGACACCGGCGGCCTGCCAGACACGAAGGCGGTCACGCACCATGTCCTCGGTGCCGATCAGTGTCGTGGCGAGCACCATCTCGTCGGTGACCAGACCTGCCGCGCCGTCCCGGTCGCCGGCCTGCCAGCGCTCGTGCACCTCCGCGGCGGTCTCCGCCCAGCCCTGCCTGCTGTAGGCGTTGTTGTAGAAATTGGTCGTGGCGGACCCCATCCCGCCCAGGCTGAAGGCGAGTTCCTTCTTCCGGCCGGCCACCATCGTGCGCAGCGCGTCCTCGTCCTCGGCGAAGGCCACTTCGGCGCCCTGGCAGACGTCGAGGTCCGCGCGTGTGCGTCCGGCCGCCGCGAGCCCGGTGTCCAGGTGGTCGAAGTACGCCTCCTTGGCGCCCTCCGGCACAAAGCTCGTGCCCAGCCAGCCGTCCGCCACCTCCCCCGTGAGCCTGAGCATCTTCGGGGAGAGGGTGGCCAGATAGATGGGCAGGTCGTACTCGGCCCGTATCGACATCCGCATGGGTCTCGCGCCGGTGCCCGGCAGCGGAATGGTGAACTCCCGCCCCTCGTAGGCGATCTTCTCGCCCGCGACGGCCTGCCGGACGATCTCCACGGTCTCCCGCATCCGGGACAGCGGCCGCGCGAACGGCACGCCGTGCAGTCCCTCGATCACCTGAGGTCCGGACGGTCCCAGGCCGAGGAGGAAGCGCCCTTCGGAGATGTGGGAGAGGGTGAGGGCGGCACGGGCGATGGCGGCCGGGGTGCGTGTCGCGAGCTGGATGATCCCGGAGCCGAGCAGTATCCGCTCGGTCCGTGCCGCCAGGTAGCCCAGCGGAGAGGGCGCTTCGGCCCCCCAGGCCTCGGCCACCCAGCAGATGTCCATCCCGAGCTTTTCGGCTTCCACCACGAAGTCGACGCTCTCCCGCCAGTTCCCCGCCGACGCCTCGATCGTCGTCGATGTACGCATCACGCACCGGCCCCTTCCGCGCCTTCGGCCATCTTCCTGATCGCGTCGACCGTGCCGGCCATGCTCCGCTCGAACTCCCGCAGCCGTACGAACACGATCTTCTGCTCCTTCTCCGGCATCCGGTCGATCGCGAAGGAGAGCCCTGAGCGGCCGGGGCCCATCTGCATCCACTGGGTCAGCTCCGTGCCGCCGTCCGCCGCCTCCAGGCTGAACCGCCAGACGGAGCTGGGGTGTTCGGGATCGGCGACCGCCCAGGCGAACACCCGGTACGGCTCCCACTCGACGATGTAGGAGGTGGTTTCCCACTCCCCCAGCGCCTCGTGCCTGCTGCTGCCGACGAAACGGGCGCCGAGTGCGGGGCCGGCCGCCCCGTCGAGCCACTGGACCGACTGCAGCTCCACGCTCAGTGCCGGCATCAGCCGGATGTCCGAGACCAGCCTCCACACCTGCCGGGGCGGAGCGTCGATCCGTGTCCGCACCTCGACCGTCGGCTTGTCCGCATAGCGTGCGCCCGTCCACTCCATGGCTTCGCTCGGCCTCCCTCTGCATCCCTACCGGAAAACACCTTCAAGTGGGCCCTGACCTTGAGAGTTGCGTAGATAGACTCACCTGTCAAGGGAGATCCCCAAGCGCACGCCCGAGAGACGAGAGGACGAGGACGAGAGCCCGGGGGCCGGGGCGGGGGCGGGGGCGAGCCGTGCTCAGGCGGTGAAGCGCCGCCGGATGTCCGGCCGCTCGGCGAGATGCGCGGGATAGCCGGGCCCGAGGCGCGGGTGGGTGTCCTCCGCCGTCATGGGCTCCCCGCAGCCGGCGCAGACCACCTCGGCGGCGCTCTCGTGGCCGCAGCGGTCATGGTGAAAGACGACCGGCGGTCCCTGCTCACCGCTGAGCCAGCGGTTGCCCCAGGCGTTCATGGCGGCCAGTACGCCGAAGAAGTCGCGGCCCTTCTCGGTCAGCACGTAGTCGTAGCGCACCGGATCGCGCTGGTAGGCCCTCTTCTCCATGAGGCCCTCGTCGACCAGGCGCCGGAGCCGGTCGGTCAGGGTGTTGCGGGCGATCTTGAGCTCCTGCTGGAACTCGTCGAACCGTTTGATCCCGTAGAACGCCTCCCGCAGGACCAGCGGCGTCCACCAGTCGCCGAGCAGATCCATCGTGCGCGCGATGGAGCAGGGCCAGTTCGCAAAGGAAGTCCGCCTCATACCCTCAGCATACGAGGGTCTTACGACAGGACTCAGCAGTCCGGGGCGGACCTGCTCACCCACCAGCCCAAGGACGCCGTGGCCCTGGTCCGCGACGCCTCGGCCGCCGCCATCGGCGTCGCCCGGACCGCCCGCCCACTGCGCGCCCGGGATGCCCCGTGAAAAACCGCGGGGCCGCGCACGATCGCCCTCAGCCGGGCGAAGCGCCCGGCACCGCGTCCTTGGCCAGGCGGCGCGGAGCGCCGCAGCACATGGCGTCCGCGCGGGCGGTCAGCGGCGTCGCAGTGACGTATCGAGCAGGGAGGGCGGGGTGTCGTGCTTTTCGTGTGCGGCCAGGTCGGTGCCGGGGGCGACGATGGCGTCGATCGCGTCGAGTACGTCGGCGGAGAGCACGGTGTCCGCGGCGGCGAGCTGCGCGTGCAGGTGGTCCGTCGTGCGGGGGCCGATGATCGCGCTGGTCACGGCGGGGTGCGCGGTCACGAATCCGAGCGCGAGCTGGATCATGGTCAGGCCGGCCCCGTCGGCGACCTCGGCCAGTTGCTCGACGGCGTCGAGCCTGGCCCGGTTGGAGGGGATGGTGGTGTCGAAGCGCTGCGGCATGAACGTCGAGCGGCTGGTGGTGATGTCCCGGCCCTCGCGGATCGCGCCCGACAGCCAGCCCGAGGCCAGCGGGCTCCACACCAGCACACCGAGCCCGTACTCCTCGGTCACGGGCAGGATGTGGGTCTCGATCCCCCGCTGCAGGATCGAGTAGCTGGGCTGTTCGGTGGCGTAACGGCTCAGGTGATGCTCGCGGGCGGCCCACTGCGCCTGCACGAGGCGGTACGCGGGGAAGGTCGAGGAGCCGAAGTAGCGGATCTTTCCCGCGCGCTGCAGGTCGGTCAGAGCCGACAGCGTCTCCTCGTCGCTGGTGTTCGGGTCCCACCGGTGGATCTGGTAGAGATCGACGTGGTCGACGCCCAGGCGGCGCAGGCTGTTGTCCAGCTCGGTGACCAGCCAGCGGCGCGAGGCGCCCCGGTGGTTGCGCCCGTCCCCCATCGGCATGCCCGCCTTGGTGGCCAGCACGATGTCGTCGCGGCGGCCGGCGATGGCCTTGCCGACCATCTCTTCCGACTCGCCGCCGCTGTACATGTCGGCGGTGTCGATGACGTTGATCCCCGCCTCGAGGGCGGCGTCGACGACGGCGGTGACCTCGTCCTGGGTGGTGCGCCCGATCGCGCCGAAGTTCATCGCGCCGAGCGCGAGGGAGCTGACCTGCACACCGGTGCGGCCCAAGGTGCGGTACTGCATGAGCGTGTTCCTCCATTGCGGGTGAAGCGTGGCGGCAGGGCGCTGCGCGGCTTGGCTGCCGGCTCCCTGCTCTGACATCATGAGCAAACGGAACCTTGTTCCGGAAAGAACATACGGAACGTCGTTCCGTTTGACAAGCCCGACAGCGGAGAGGACGGCGCGGTGAACGACGGCAACGGGAGCGGGGGCGGCGACGGGGGCGCGGGGCAGGCAGCCCGGCCCCGGCGGGCGGACGCCCGGCGCAACAAGGAGACCCTGCTCGACGCGGCCGCCGCGGTCTTCGTCACATCGGGCGTGGAGGCGCCGGTACGCGACATCGCGGCCAGGGCCGGCGTCGGGACGGGCACGATCTACCGGCACTTCCCCACGCGAGCGGATCTCATCATCGCCGTCTACCGGCACCAGGTCGAGGCCTGCGCCGAGGCCGGCCCCGCCCTGCTGGCGACCTGCCCAACTCCCCATGCCGCACTGGGGCGGTGGATCAACCTCTTCGTCGATTTCCTGGTCACCAAGCACGGACTGGCTGCCGTGCTGCGGTCCGACGACGCCGGCTTCGACGCGCTGCACGCCTACTTCCTCGACCGGCTCGTGCCCGTGTGCGCCCAGCTGCTCGGCGCCGCAGCCGCCGCCGGCGAGATCCGCTCCGACGCGGACGCCTACGAGCTCATGCGCGGCGTCGGCAACCTCTGCATCGGCGCGGACAGCGATCCCCGCTACGACGCACGCCGGCTGGTCGAACTCCTCATCGCGGGACTGCGCCTGACGCGCTAGCCACCGCACGTACCGGAACGCCGTCCGGGGCGCCCATCGCGCTCATCCGGAACCATGTTCCGGGAGCCGGCCGGGTCGACAACTCCCCCCGCCGACGGCTCGGCGTACGCGGCCGGACACGCCGGTCCGGGCGTGGCGGGCCGCCAGACCGACGAGTTCGACACCCGCGGATCACCCCCGTACGGCAACCGGCCGCCGCCGCGGCCACTCTGACCGCGGCGGCGGCCGGATGGACCGTCACCGCCCCTATGGCGGCGCCCCCGTGAGCGCGACCGGCCCCAGCGGCTGCTACCACGAGGCCCTCGTCGGTCAGTTCCTTCTTGACCGTCGTGCTGGTGGTGGTGGTCGTGCTGTTCCTGGACAGCCCCGTGATCTCGCCGGCCTGATGGCCCTGATGGCCTGCCACGACCGTGGCCACGGTCCCGGTGTGCGGTGTCGCCGGGGTGGCGGCGAAAGCGCCGGAGGGTATCAACGCGCCTCCTGCCGCCAGAGCGGTCGAGGCGGCGAGCATCACAAGGCGCTGGGTGCGGGAAGTACGGGTCATGGGAATTCTCCTCCGTGAGAAATGATCAGGGTTTCCGAACAGTTCTGCCGATTCGCAGCCATTCGGTATTTCGGTGACGAGATGCATGTCCGGTAATTCGCACTGCGCGAGCAGTTCCGGAATGTGTGAGGGCCAGTTGCTGTTGAACGGGCCCGCATCTCTATCAGGCACCGGCAGACGAAGGAGTCATGCCCCTTAAACGCGTGGCAGGGAAACTCGGGACTTGACGGACCGCGGCAGCTGCGACGCGGATGTGCTCACCCGCCGAAAACCGGCGCGCAACCGTCTGTGACCAGGCGCCACGGCGGTGTCTCGGCCGCCGTCCGGCGGCGGTGGGCCGGGTATTAGCCTGGCAGTTCTGGGCTGGATCATCACCGGACATCTGACCGCCCGACGCCGGCGGAACACCCCCGCCACTGTCCGTCCGGGACAGACGAGAACGGAGCAGCCGACGTGAGCGACACCCGACCCAGTACCCGGAAAGGGGCCGCGGTACCGGCGGCCGATCTGCCCGAGCCGATACGCGGGCACCGGCGTCGCACGCTGAAGCTGCTCACCGTCTGCGCCGCCGGTCTCGTCCCGTGGACGGTCCTGCTGGCGGCGACGCTGCCGTCCGTGTACGAGGTCCGCCAATGGCGCGTGACGTGGGTCGGATTCGACGCCCTGCTCATGGTCGCGATGGCGTCCACGGCGCTTCTCGGCTGGCTGCGGCACCGCGCTGTCATCGTGGCGGGGACCACGACGGCGGTGCTGCTGATCTGCGACGCGTGGTTCGACGTGTCGCTCGCTTTCGGCACCTCGGGGGTGTGGCTGTCGGCGGTGCTCGCGGCGTGTGTCGAGCTGCCGCTGGCCTTCTACCTCATCCGCCGGGTGGCGGGGATGATCTCGTTGGCGCAGTGGCCCTCCGCCGGGGCCCCGGCCGGCAGCGGCACGCAGCCTGCCGCCCCGGACGCCTGACCGGCGCCGCGCGCCGGAACTGTCTGGTCAGACGTCCCCGGCCGGCAGCGCGTACAGCTGCGGAAGGTTGACCACGATCGCCTCCTGGGTGCTGCGGGCGATGACGACCACGGCCTCTTCGGCGGGGTCCGGGTTCTCCTCGCGGTGCGGCACGAACGGGGGGACGAAGATGTAGTCACCCGGAGAGGTGCGCAGGCGCACCTCCTGCGGCCGCGGTCCGCCGGCGTCGAGGAACACGAACTCGGGGTGTCCGCTCACCACGTAGATGGCGGTCTCGGATTCACCATGGTGATGGTCGGAGGAGGAGGTGGAGGGCGCGACGTGGGTCTGGCCCATCCACAGCTTTTCGGAGCCCACCGCCTTGCCGCTGACGGCGGCGAACCTGCGCATGCCTCCGGTCTGCGCGGTGTCGCCGTCGAGCGCGTCGGCGCGGATGTGATGCAGGCGGGTGCGCAGGGGGGTGGCCGAGTGCCCTGCGGCGTCGTGGAGATGGGGGTGGAAACCTTCGCCGGGGGTCGTCAGCGGCTCGCTCATGAATGGGGACGCTAAAGCGGTCCATAAAAGGATGTCAAGAGGTGTCCATTGGCCTTCACCTGCGGCAATGTTCCCGCAATGCAGGAGGGGAACCGGTGGAATCCCTCGCGCCGGGCAGCCGGCCGGACAGGCATGCGCGCATGCATATCTCCGCGAAGGCGGACTACGCCACGCGGACCCCGTTGGAGCTCGCCCGCGAACCTGCCCGTCCGCTCACCTGCGAGGCCATCACTTCCTCGCAGCAGATCCCGTTCCGGTTCGTCACCCACCCGTCACTGAAGCGACGGGCTCAAGAATTCGCTGAACTGCTGGGGACGCTTCGCGCATGTCCGCTCGACCACCCACTGTCAGACACCCGAACCGCTGCCGGACCCCGGCCTCGCAGAGGAACAGCATGCGGCGATCGGCGCGGTGACCTGCGAAGTCGGTCCTGAAGCCCGCAAGTTGATTCTCCGCAGACCCTTATCGGAGTTAACGTAAAAGAGTGGAGATGTTCCATTTGCGGTATTTCATTGCGGTTGCGGAGGAGCTGAACTTCTCGGCGGCGGCCCGCCGGCTGCATATGGCCACGTCGCCGCTGAGCCAGCGGATCAGGGACCTCGAGCGGGAGCTCGACCACCGGCTGTTCGAGCGCGACACACGCCGTGTCACGCTCACACCGGCAGGCGAGGCGCTGCTGCCGATAGCGCGAGACGTGCTGGAGCAGATCAATTCCATTCCGTGGCGGTTGCGCGAGGTGAGCCGGCCCGGGCGCATCACCGTGTTCGTGGGCATTCCCCCTGGAGTGCACCCCCGGCTGAGCGGCCTCGTCGACACGCTGGCCGAGCACGTCAGCAAGCGGTGCGAGCTCCTGCGCTGGCCCGGCAGTTCCAGGGCTCTGGTCATCGGCGTGCGCGAGGACAGGCTTCCGCTCGCGCTGGCCCGGCTGCCGATCAGCGACCCCGCTCTGGACCAGTTGCCCGTCATGTCGGAACGGCTGGCAGCGGTGGTCCCGGCCGACCAGTTCGCCGGGCGGGACTCCGTGGCACTGGCCGACCTGGCCGACCTCTCCCTCATCGTCGCACCCAAGGAAATCAGTGCCGCTCATGTCGACCAGCTCGACCGGGAAATGTTCGAGCTGGGGATCAAGAAACGTATCAAGCTGACGGATACCGGATACGCGGGAATCGCTCAAATAGTTTCCAGCGGAATGGCTTTCTACTTTTCCATACTCGACCCGGACAGCCCCATGCACCGCTACGCGATGGAGAATACGAAGGTCCTGCCTTTCACGGATTTCGAGCCCCGGCTGGAGACTGTCCTGATCTGGCGCCGCGACCGCGCCTGCGGCGGTGACCTCGATGAACTCATCGAAGCGGCCCGCGAGGTCTTCGCCGACCCGGTTCACGTCTGAGCCGAGCAGGCCGGACCGGCAGGCGCCCTGCTCACGCTCGACGTCCTGAAGCAGCACGACGCCATGGGTACACGGTCTTTCGCGATTGCCACGAATTCGGCCCTCTTCGCTGTCCACCGGCACCCGAACATCGGCGGACAGTGCCGAGACCGCTCCAGTGGTGCCGGTTTCAGTAATGCGACATGACTGTGACCGCTGCGGTCACACTGACGTTAGCAATACGATAATTCCCTTGCCCGAAATTCACCATTAGCGTTCTTCGGCATAGCCCAACAAGGGCATGAAAGGACGCGAAAATGGCAGACACACACGCCCCCGGGCCGCTCGACGGCGTGCGGGTCATCGACCTCTCGACCGTGGTCATGGGCCCGTACGCGGCCCAGATCCTCGGAGATCTGGGCGCCGATGTCATCAAGATCGAATCCCCCGCGGACACCATCCGGGTGGGCGAATACCGCAACACGCCGGGCATGACCCCGCTGTATCTCAACGTCAACCGCAACAAGCGCAGCGTGGCCCTCAACCTCAAGGACGAGGCCGAGCACGCCCAGGCCCTGGAGCTCATCCACACCGCCGATGTGCTGATCACCAACATGCGTCCCCGCGCGCTCGCCCGGCTGGGCCTGGCCTACGACGACCTCGGCGCCGCCAATCCGGGCCTCGTCTACGCGCACGGCGCCGGCTTCCGCGGCGACTCCGACCGGGCTGACGCCGCCGCCTACGACGAGACCGTGCAGGCCGCCTCCGGGCTGGTCGACATCGCCAACCGCACCCTGGGCACACCGCTCTACCTGCCGACCATCCTCGCCGACAAGGTCTCCGCGCTGACCATCGCCTACAGCGTGCTCGCCGCCCTGGTCCACCGGAACAGGACCGGGCACGGCCAGCAGATCGAGATCCCCATGGCCGACACGCTGATCACGTTCAACCTGGTCGAGCATCTCGCGGGGCACACTTTCGAGCCGGCGACGGGCCCCACCGGGTACCCGCGGTCACTGTCGCAGCACCACAAGGCCCGGCGCACCAAGGACGGCCTGGCCGCCGTGATCCCGTACAACCCGCAGAACTACCGCGACTTCTTCGCCGCCGCCGGCCGTCCCGAGCTGACCGCGGACCCGCGCGTCAACGGCCCCGCCCTCAACCCGGCCGACGCGGACGGTCTGTCCGACCTGGTCGACGAGTGCACCCCTGCGCTGACCACGGCCGAATGGGCCGAGGTGTGCGCCAAGCACAGCATCCCGATGGGACCGGTGCTGGAGCTGGACCACTCGCACGAGGACCCCTACGTCCGTGAGGGCCACCTCCTCGACACGGTCGTGCACCCGACCGAGGGCCCGGTCCACACGATCGGGATCCCGGTGAGGTTCTCCGCCACGCCCGGCTCGATCCGCCGCCTGGCCCCGGTTCCCGGCCAGGACACCGCGGAGGTCCTCGCCGAGCTGGCGGCCACTCGCTGAGCCGCAGACAGTTTGAGGAGCAAGTACAGCCATGAACAGCAGCGAAGTGCGCGTCCAGCGGGTCTGCTCGACCCTGCTGATCACGATCGACCGCCCGCACGCACGCAACGCGGTGAACGCCGCGGCCGCCGCCGGCCTGGCCGCCGCGCTGGACGAGCTGGAGGCCGACACCGCGCTGCGCTCCGGTGTCCTGACCGGAGCGAACGGCACCTTCAGCGCCGGCATGGACCTCAAGGCCGCCCTGCGGGGTGAGTCGCCCGTGATCCCGGGCCGCGGCTTCGGCGGCCTGACCGAAGCAGCGCTGACGAAGCCCCTGATCGCCGCCGTGGAGGGCTTCGCCCTGGGCGGCGGATTCGAACTCGCCCTGGGATGTGACCTGATCGTCGCCGCGGAGAACGCGAAATTCGGCCTGCCCGAAGTCAAGCGCGGTCTGATCGCGGGAGGCGGCGGCGTGCTCCGGCTGCCCAAGCGCATCCCGTACCACCTGGCGATGGAGTTGCTGCTGACCGGTGAGCCGGTGAGCGGTGGCCGCGCGGCGGAGCTGGGACTGGCCAACCGGCTCACCGCGCCCGGCGAGGCGGTGGCCGTCGCCGTCGAGCTGGCCGGGCGGCTCGCGCACAACGCCCCGCTCGCGCTGGCCGCGGTGAAGAACCTCACGCGGGCCGCCGACGGCGTCCCGCAGGCCGAGGCGTTCGCTGTGCAGCGCAAGGAGATGGGCGCTCTGACGGCCTCGGCCGACGCACGCGAGGGCATGACCGCCTTCGCCGAGCGCCGTGCCCCGCGGTGGACGGGGAAGTGACATGCGGACGCGTTCGGCACGTACGACGCCGAAGAGCAGATCACCGGTGCCGGCCTTCCCGCTCAAGGCCATCCCCGGCTACGACTGCGCCCCGCGCGTCCTGGAGCCGGTCCGTCGAGACCACCGGCGTGGTCAGGGCACGGGTCACTCACACGGACGGTCGGGCCGTGGCCGGCGAACGCACTACCGAACAAGCCGTCGGCTTCTGCACCGCCGTGGGCCGCCCCTGTCGTCGAACGCCGGGAAATCCCGGCTTCGTGGGCAACCGGCTCCAGAACGCGCTCAGCCGCCAGGCCATCCACCTCGTCCAGCAGGGCGTCGTGACCCCCGAGGACCTGGACACCGTCGTCACCCACTCGCCGAAGCCCGCGACCGCAAGCAACCCGCCGCCCTGTCCGCCCTGGAAGACACCCGCCGCAACCAGCACCCCAAGGAGAACTGAGATGACCGCCACCACCACCCCCCTCGCAAAGCTGGACGACCAGCTGACCGCCGACTTCTACCTCTACGAGGCACTGCTGTCGGACGAGGAGCGCAAGATACTGCTCAAGGCCCGCACCTTCCTGCACGATGAGATCAAGCCCCTGGTCAACGACTCCTGGGGCAAGGGCGAGTTGCCCAAGGAGATGATCGACAGGTTCCGCGGCAGCGGACTGGCCGCCCTGGCCTACGAGGGCTACGGCGAGCACCTGCCGGCCATCAGCCACCTGCTCGACGGCATGCTCGCCGCGGAGCTGGGCCGCGTCGACGCCTCGTGCGCCACCTTCTTCGGCGTCCACAACGGGCTCGGCTTCTACTCCATCTACTACGGCGGCGACCAGGAACAGCGCGACCGGTGGCTGCCCGCCATGGCCTCGATGGAGAAGATCGGCGCCTTCGCCCTGACCGAGCCGCTCGGCGGCTCCGACGTCTCCGGCGGCATGCGCACCACCGCCAGGCGCGAGGGCGACACCTGGGTCCTCAACGGCGCCAAGAAGTGGATCGGCAACGCTACCTTCGCCGACTACGTCGTGGTCTTCGCCCGGGACGCCGACGACAACCAGGTCAAGGGCTTCGTCGTGGAGAAGGGCGCCCCCGGCTTCGAGCCGGTGAAGATCGAAGGCAAGATCGCGCTGCGGATCGTGCAGAACGCCGAGATCACCCTGACCGACGTACGCGTACCGGAGGCGAACCGGCTGCAGAACATGAACGGCTTCCGGGACGTCGCCGAGGTCCTGCGCCAGACGCGCAGCGGGGTCGCCTGGCAGGCCCTGGGCGTCATGATCGGCGCCTATGAACTCGCGCTCGACTACGCCAAGGAGCGCCGGCAGTTCGGCCGTCCGATCGCGGGGTTCCAGATGGTGCAGGACCTGTTGGTGAAGAGCCTGGGCAACATCACCGCCTCCTGGGGCATGCTGGTCCAGCTCGCCCGGCTGCAGGACCAGGGCATCTTCCGCGACGAGCACTCCGCGCTGGCCAAGGAGTACGTCGCGGCCCGGATGCGCGAAGTCGTCGCCTTCAGCCGCGAGATCTTCGGCGGCAACGGCATCCTCCTCGACTACGACATCGCCCGGTTCTTCGCCGACGCCGAAGCCCTCTACTCCTACGAGGGCACCCACCAGATGCAGACCCTCATCGTCGGCAAGTCCATCACCGGCCACAGCGCCTTCGTGTGAGACACGGCCGCCCTCCCCAGGGCCAGGGGCCACTCGCGCACAGGGCACACGGGCCCCGCCAGGAACACACAGGCTTGATTCCACCAAGGTCCGGCCCCGACATGGGGCCGGCACAACCCCCAGGAGCGCACCATGCCCACCCTTGACCGCCAGGACAACGTCTTCGTGCTCGATCTCGGAGACGGTGAGAACCGCTTCCACCCCGACTGGATCACCTCCGTCAACGCCGCCCTCGGCGAGGTGGAGAAGGCCGAAGGACCACGCGCCCTGGTGACCACCGCGACCGGCAAGTTCTACTCCAACGGCCTGGACCTGGAGTGGCTGTCCGCTCACGCCGACCAGCAGCAGAGCTACCGCAGCTCCGTCCACGAACTCTTCGCCCGCATGCTGTCCCTGCCGGTGATCACCGTGGCCGCCCTGCAGGGGCACACGTTCGCCGCCGGTGCGATGTTCTCCCTCGCGCACGACTTCCGTGTCATGCGCGCCGACCGCGGCTTCTGGTGCCTGCCCGAGGCCGACATCAACATCCCCTTCACGCCCGGCATGTGCGCCCTGATCCAGTCCCGGTTGGCGCCGCAGACCGCGCACGAGGCCATGGTCACCGCCCGCCGCTACGGCGGATCGGACGCGGCGGCCGCCGGCATCGTCGACCGTGCGACGGACGAGGACGCCGTGCGCCCCACGGCCGTGGAGATCGCCCAGGCGAACCTGAGCAAGGCCGGCGACACCCTCGCCACCATCAAGGCACGCATGTACGCCCCGGCCCTGGCCGTCCTGCGCGGTGCGGCCGGCCCGCTCGGCTGACACCACCGCGCGGACAAGGAACACCACCCGGCCCGGAGCGGTCACGGGACACCGACGGCGGCGCCGCCACGAGGTGACAGCCCAACCGGTCCAACCTCCCGATGGCGGCTCCGGGGAAAGACCACGGGGCACACGCCTCATGGGCACCACCACCGCCACCACCTCGCTCCTGCAGGCCGCCCCGCCGCGGCGGCCACGGCGCAAACCCGGCCCCGGGGCCTGCTGGGCCAGCAGGCCCCGGCCCGCCGCCGCCCAGGCGGACACGGCCCAGCCGACCGGGCCATCACCGCGCGGGCGGGTATGCCTCCGTGACGAGTTGCCCGGTGGCCGTGGGCTGGGACTGGACACCTCTGTGCGCACGCTTCGCGCGGCGGCCCGAGCACATGAGCGAGCCGCCGTGGCCGCCTGGGACGTCTTTCGTGCCTTCCCGCTGGCCGACGGGTGGCCGATGCGGGGTTGAATGTGTTCGCCCCGCGCGATCCATCCCTTGTTCTTCGCAGGGAATCCCGGCCTTCAGGCCGGGCGGGAATGTGATCCTCGGCCTGGAGGCGCGAAGCGCCGGAGTTCTCTGCGTCTGGGGGGTGCCGGTCAGGTCGGCCGCTTCTGGTTGTCGATGTAGTCCTTGACGATGCTCAGCGGTGCGCCGCCGCAGGACCCCGCGAAGTACGACGGGGACCAGAACACGGACCCCGTCCCGGTCCGGTTGATCCGGCCGGTGTACTCCGCCCGCAGGTACCGGGAGCTGACGCCCTTGAGGGAGTTGACGAGCTTGGACAGGGCAACCTTCGGCGGGTAGCGCACGAGCAGATGGACGTGATCGCCTTCGCCGTTGAACTCGTGCAGCTGGACGCCGAAGCTCTCGCACACGTCCCGCATGATCGTCTCGCAGCGCGTCAGCATGTCGTCGTTGAAGACCTCACGCCGGTACTTCGTGACAAACACCAAGTGGGCATGAAGGTGGTGGATGACGTGATTTTCCCGTCGGATATCGGGGTTTTGTTCCCATCGTGGTGACATACGCCAAGTGTAGTAAGATCAAGCGAACTCAACCGGAGGGGTTGGGCTTGGGATGATCCGTGCGTACAAGTTCCTCCTGCGGCCCACCGTCCGTCAGGAGCAGGCGCTCGGCGAGATGCTGCGGGATCACTGCTCCCTCTACAACGCGGCGATACAGGAACGCCGCGACGCCTGGCGGCACGTCTCGAAGACCACCGTCACGTACGGGACGCAGTCCTCGCAGCTCAAGGACATCCGGGCGTTCGACCCGGAGCGTCAGGGCCGCTGGTCGTTCAGTTCGCCGCAGGCCACCCTGCGCCGTCTCGACAAGGCGTTTGCCGCGTTTTTCCGCCGGGTCAAGTCCGGCGACAGTCCCGGCTACCCGCGCTTTCGCGGGGTGAACTGGTTCGACACGGTGGACTTCCCGAAGGACGGGGACGGCTGCCGCTGGGACTCCACCCCGCACGACCCCGTCACGCGTGTCCGCTTCCAGGGGGCCGGCCACGTCAGGGTCAACCAGCACCGCCCGGTGGCCAGCCGGGTCAAAACCGTGTCGGTGAAGCGTGAGGGCCGTAAGTGGTTCGTCGTGCTCACCGCCGAGCAGGAACAGCCCGAACCGCTGCCCGCGACCGGCTCCGTGGCCGGCATCGCCCTGGGCATCGCCAACTTCCTCGCCGACTCGGGCGGCGGGTTCGTGCCCAACCCGCGCCACGGGCGTAAGGCCGCCGAGAAGCTCCAGGCGGCGCAGCAGGCCCTGTCCCGGTTCCCGCGCCGCAAGGCCAAGGACCGCACCGCCAACCACCGGCGCGCGGTAGAGAAGGTCGCCCAGCTGCACGGCAAGGTGCGCCGCCAGCGACTCGACCACGCACACAAGACCGCGCTCGGCCTGGTCCGCGCGCATGACTTCATCGCGCACGAAGACCTCAAGATCCGCAACATGAGCAAGGCCCCCGCGCCTAAGCCCGACCCCGGCCGGCCGGGCACCTTCCTGCCCAACGGGGCCGCCGCCAAGGCCGGGCTCAACAAGTCGATCAGCGATGCCGGATGGGGGGTGTTCCTGACGATCCTGCACGCCAAGGCTGAAAGCGCCGGACGGGACGTGATCGCCGTGGACCCCCGCAACACCTCCCGCACCTGCCCCGCATGCGCGCACACCGCCAAGGAGAACCGGCCCACACAGGAAAAATTCCACTGCGTCGCCTGCGGCTACCACGCGCACGCCGACACAGTGGGCGCACTCAACGTTCTGCGGGCCGGGCTGGTCCGTCGCTACGCCAACCCGGCGTAACGAGAAGCCCCGTCCTTCAGGACGAGGAGGAGTCACGAAGCGAGGATGCGCAGACGGTCGTGGCTGGGGGTGCCGTGCCCGGCGGTCAGGGTGATACTGCTGGTCGGGATCGGCGGTGCAGGTGAGGAAGGACCAGTCCAGGGTGAGCCGGCCGACGACCGGATGGTGCAGGACCTTCGTGCCCGTGCCCTGAACCGCGACGCGATGGGTGCCCCACCACCGCCGGAAGTCGGGGTCCTGAAGTGACAGCTCGCCCACCAGTTCCGCCAGCCGTGGATCCTTCGGGTCCCGGGCGGCCTCCATGCGCAGCTGCGCCAGGCTCGTCTGTGCCACCCAGTCCCAGTCCGGGTACAGCGCTCTGACGGCCGGGTCGCAGAAGACCAGCCGTACGAAGTTGCGTTTCTTTTCCGGGATCCGCGCGAAGTCGGTGAACAGGGCGGCCGCCATGGGGTTCCACGCGAGGATGTCCGTGCGCCGGCCCAGGACGACGGCCGGCGTGGTGGACAGGTCGTCCAGCAGACGCCGCAGCTGCGGCTGGACCTTCTGCGTGGTGCGCCGGCGGGGCCGGGCGGCGTCCCGGCCGGACAGCTCGAACATGTAGGCACGCTCGCCGTCGTCGAGCCGCAGCACACGCGCAAGGGTGTCCAGCACCGGTTCGGAAGCCTGGCGGCGGCCCTGCTCCAGGCGCGTGTAGTAGTCGGGGCTGATCGACGCCAGCAAGGCCACTTCCTCCCGGCGCAGCCCCTTGACCCTGCGCCTGCCGGCCGAGTCGGGCAGCCCGACCTGGGCCGGACTCAGCTCCGTGCGCCGTGCCGTGAGGAAGGCGCCCAGTTCGCTGTGGTGCGCGTTGCTGCTGGCGAACGGAGACGACCAGCGCTCTGCGGGTATACCAAAAAGAGCCGCAGCGAGCATTGAATTGGCGCACAGAGAAGCGGTGAAACTTCGACCCGCGGTCCGCCGCCCAGCAGAATGTGACACGCCAGAATAACGCTCAGCAGATCACCGGCCTATTCTGCATGTATTCAGACTGGGAATAATAATTCGATTCCAATTCCGATGTCTGCCGAATTACTGCCGGGATCGACTCAAAGAGTGGCGTTCCCGGACCGGACCGGCGCGCTGCCCGGCATCGCGCCGAACCAGCCTTGTATCCCTTGAGCGTTACGCGAGGCGAGGGAAGGCTGGAAACGATGATCGAGCGAAGAAAATTCCTCATGGCCGGCGGCCTGGGCGCTGCGGCCATGCTTCCACAGGGCGGTCCGGGAACGCCGGTGTATGCGGCGCCGGCTCACCCGCCGGCAGGGTGTGAGGACCCCGCGGGGACGCCGAACACCCCCCGGCTGAAGAAGTTCGTCGACCCGCTGCCCCGGCCGAAGACAGCCATCCCGGATCCTTCCGTCTACCCGGGCGCCGACTACTACGAGCTCACGATGCGGCAGGGCTGGTGGCGCTTCCACCGGGATCTCAGACCGTCACCCGTATGGGGTTACTGGGCCACGGACCCGCGCCGTCGTCACAAGCCGATCGGCATGGGCTATCTCGGGCCGACCCTCAGCGTGACCAGGGACCATCCGACGGTCGTCAAGTGGCGCAACGAGCTGCCGACCACCCACATCTACCAGTCCGTGATCGACATGATCCGCGACGGGAACCCCCTCGTCGCCCCGGTCCCTCCGCCTCCCTACAAGGCTGAACACCAGTTCCCCGATGACATCAACGTGTGGAACGTCGTACACCAGCACGGCGGTTACACAGCACCACAGTCCGACGGCCTGCCGGAGCAGTCGTTCAGCCCGAAGGGCTTCCACGCCGAGGGCTACACCACCCTGGACCCGAGCCGGGCCAAACCCAACGAAGCGATCTACGGCTACACCAACCACGACCATTCGTGCATGCTCTGGTACCACGATCACGCCATGGGGATGAGCGCTCTCAACGTCCATGCGGGCCTTGCCGGCCTCTACCTCATTCATGACCCCGCCGACGAGCGGCTCGGGCTGCCGCAAGGCGAATTCGAGGTCCCCCTCATCCTGCAGGACCGAACCTTCCACAAGAACGGCTCGCTCGCCTACACCATGGTCGACAGGGAAGGCGAGGACACCCCGGTCGTCAACGGGAAGGCATACCCTTTCCTGGCCGTCGAGCCGCGACGCTACCGGCTGCGCATTCTCAACGCTTCGAACGAGCGTTTCTGGCGGCTGAGGTTCGACGTTCCCAGAGACGTGCTTCTTCAGCCCCAGCTGCCGTTCTGGCTGATCGGCACAGACGGCGGCCTCCGCGCTCCGCTGCGCATGCTGGACTTCCTGATCAGTCCGGCCGAGCGGTACGACCTGATCGTCGACTTCAGTCAGGTGGCGGGCACGAACGTCACACTGACGAACTACCCGGGGACGCAGGTCCACTTCCCCGGCATCCCCGGCTGCGGACCGGAAATCGCAGAAATCATGCAATTCCGGGTCGCCAAGCGACTGTCCGGAGGCGGGGACAAGAGCACGCCGCCCGAGAAACTCAGCCTGCCGGCGGTCGCACCCATCGAGGTGAAACCGCAGACCCGCCGACGGGAATGGGTCGTGTACCAGCACCAGCTCTTCAGGACGATGACGTTCAACGCGGTGCCCTACATGGAGCCGTCCCAGGACTTCATCAAGGAGGGCTCGACCGAGATCTGGGAGTACATCAACCCCAACCACGACGCCCACCCGATGCATGTCCACCTCGTCAACTTCCAGGTGCTGAACAGGCAGCCGATCGACGCGGCCGCCTACCAGACGGATTACGAAAAGTGGATTTCCGGTGGCCGCAAACCGCAGGACCACCCGGTGCTGGCCAACTACTTCACCGGCCCGCCGATTCCGCCGGACCCGGACGAAGTGCTGTCCCGCAAGGACACGGTCAAGGCGCCCGCGCAGATGGTCACCAGAATCATCATCGAGGAATTCGTCCCGCCGACGGATGAGATCGCGTCGATTCCCCACAGCGGCGCCACGCTCCCGGCGACGTACATCCACCACTGCCACCTCCTCGAACACGAAGACGACGACCTGATGCGCCCCTGGACGATCGTCAGCCCCGGTGACGACAGCCGCAGCAGCAGCAACGGCGGCCACGGCCGCTGACGGGATCGACCGACCCGTGTGTGCCGGCCCGCGCCCAGACGGCCCGGACCGGCACACACCACCGTGCCCCGGCCCTCCCCCACCCCAGCCACACCGTCCAGACCCAGACCCAGACCCAGGCCCTGCGCCGGCACCGTCGGACTGCCGGAAGATCCCTCCCGGCGCCACGCGTCCGCACCCCGGACACCTCGAAGGAACATGACTGCGAGCGCCGCGATGAACAGTGCGGTGAAGGCTCCGGCGATGAGGGCCGCCGCGACGGGAGTTGAGAAATAGCCCACGATCACACTGGCCACGACCACGATTCCCAGACCGAAGTGCGCGGCGGGCGGGTCGGCCCGGATCACCTCCCGCAGCGCCTTGCGCGTTGCCCAGGGGAAGAGAATCCACTCGTGCCGCAGGTCAGGCCGCGAAGCCGATGGCGGTGACGTATGCGTACCGGCCCCGCTGGGAGCCGAGGTCCACGACGGCTTCGTTGATCCAGGCGTCGTTGATCCAGGCGTCGTCGAGGGCCTGGCCGTCGTCGTCGGCCCCGGCCGCCTTCGCGGTTGAGACGGGCGAGCAGGTACCGCGCGACGTTGTGCCGGCGTACCTGCAGGTAGGCGATCTCAGTGTTCCGCAGGTGCTTCGCGGACGGGCTGCGGCTGGGCGGTGCGCAAGCGGTTCGTTCAAGACCGGGTTGCGTCGTGCGATCGACACTGGCCGTATGACCGAGCGGACCTTCACCCCTGCGATGGGCCGCTATAAACCCTTCCCCCCGGGGCAACGTCAAGTCGTACCAGGTAGAACCCGCGGACAGCCCCGCACTTCGCTGAAGGAGACGTCAGCGGAAGGGCGCCTTGGGCCGCTGCCTCTGCGCGAGGCGTTCGTCGGCGGCGGAACGACACGGCGCGGGCCCGCGTCCGTCCAGACGTTCGCAAGGATCATGAGCGCTGACAGAGGATCACGCCCCATGACTGGAACAGCTGCCCGCTGCCTCTGCCTCACGCGGCACGGTGAGGCTTCCCCGGACGAAAGCAGCCTGACGGACAACGGCCGCCGGCAAGCCTGCTCACGCCCTCGACGCCCCGAAGTGGCGCTGGACGGGCCTCAACCACGCCGACGCCGCGCTCACCGTCATCCGCTGCGCACCCGGCCGGCCCGCTTCCGTGCTCTTCATACAGCGACCCTGGGGCGCCTCCCCACAGAACTTCGCTGGACCGGCTTCCCGCCCGGCCTCCTCGTCTGAGGGCAGCGGATGGTGTGTCGGGGCCTGTTCGAAGGGGTGGCTGCGCCGAGGACAATCGTCGCCATGAGTGAGGGTACGGGTGATGCCGAGAGCCGCCTGGCGAGGATCGAGCGGCTGCTGGAGAGCGGTGAGCGTGAGGTGGCGCCCGCGTGGCGGCGGGCGACGCAGGGTGAGCCGCGCTGGGCGGTGACCGCGGTGATCCTGGTGGCGGTCGCTCTGCAGTGGATGCTGCCGCACCGGCTCGCCTTCCAGCCGTACTGGGCTCTGCCGGTCCTGGAGTTGGTGCTGCTGGCCGGCCTGATCGCGGCGAATCCCCGGCGGGTCGAACCGAGCACCCGGTGGCTGCGGGGGTGGGGGCTGGCTCTGACCGGTGCGATCAGTGTGGCCAACGGCTGGTCGGCGGTCCGGCTGGTGACGGGTCTGGTGAACGGCACCGAGGGGACGGAGGCCGGGCCGCTGCTGCTGACCGGCGGCGGTATCTGGCTGACGAACGTCATCGTGTTCGCCCTGTGGTACTGGGAGTGGGACCGCGGCGGGCCGATGGCGCGGGTCCGCGGCCAGGTTCAGTACGCCGACTTCCTCTTCGTGCAGATGCAGAGCCCGCAGACCGCGCCGCCGGACTGGGAGCCGGCGTTCCTGGACTACCTGTATCTGTCGTTCACCAACTCCACCGCCTTCAGCCCGACCGATGTGATGCCGCTGTCGCGCTGGGCCAAGATGCTGATGATGCTGCAGTCCTCGGTCTCGTTGGTGACGGTGGTGCTGGTGGTCGCCCGGGCCGTCAACATCCTGCAGTGACACGGCGCGACGCCGACCGTCAGCGGCAGCAGCATCACCGGTACCGGTACCGGTTTCAGGACACGGCCCGGCGGCGACGGCGGTACGCCACCCCTGCGGCCGCGGCCGCCACGGCGGCCAGCACCGCCGGGATCAGCACCGCGGGCCGCGCGACCGCCCGGTACGGCGGAGCCGGTGACGCCTCCAGCGGGATGCGGGCGGTGTCGTTGCCGGGCGTGCGGTCGTAGGGGTTGTACGTGCGGATGGTGCCGTGGGCGCCGGGCACCTGCCGGTCGATACGGAAGCGGAAGCCCACGCTGGTCGTCCCGTCGGCCCCCGGCCACAACACGTCGCTGTTGAGATCGCAGACGAAGGCCCCGCCCGGCTTCTCGGGCCGCGCGCACGCCCACTTCCCGTCCATGTCCTCGAAGGTGTAGGGGATGGAGGTGACCGTGGTGCCCTCCGGCGGGACCACCTCGAAGCGGCCCCTCTCCTCCGTCGGCCTGCCGGGGCCCAGGCCGCGCACCCCGAGCGTCACGCCCACCGTGTCGCCGACCCGGCCCCGCACGGTCCCGGCGGCCGCCGCGTAGTCGGCCTGCACGGTGGTCTCCACGGCGGTGACCGCGCCGGTGCCGTCGTGGACGGCCCCTTCGGGCGTCCTGGTCAGCGTGAGCGGGGCGCCCGTACCGCGCATGGTGAGCTCGGCGGGCCGCTGCGGGTCGGACGACCAGGAGTACTCCAGCGTGCCGGTCAGTTCCTCGGGGGCGGAGGTGAAGGTGAAGGGCGAGCTCGTGCGGTACGCGGTGCGCGGGGCGGCCTTCGCCGGGAACGTGCACCAGGCGTCGGTGAACGCCGGGTTGTAGGAGCAGTTGCGGGGGCGAGCCGTCAGCACCAGGCCGCCCTGCGCGGTGATCCGCAGGGCGATGCCGCGCCGCGTGGAGAACCGGCTGGGGTTGGAGAACCTCGGTGTCAGCGACGCGGGCTTCCCCGGCTTTACCCCGGTCATCTTCCCCGGCTCCTCGGGCCCGTACAGCGTGGGCCCCCCGACGGTCATGCGGGTGGTGCCGGTGACGGAGGGCGCGTTGTCCGCGCTCGCGGTGTACGTGATGGTCCCGCTGTCGCCCGGCTTCGCCCCGTCCACGCCGCGGAGGGTGAAGGGCGGCATGCTCTCCCCGTCGTTGCGCAGGGTGCCGTACCGGCACGTCCACACCCGGCCCCCGCCGGTGCAGTTGTTGCCGCTGCCCTTCTCCACACGGGCCACCCCCGCCAGCCCCGACGCGTCCACCACGACCTTGATGTTCCGGGCCGGTTCGGTGTTCCCGGGCACGACGGCGACCGGCAGGACGAACCCGCTGTTCGTGGCCTTCGCGCCCACGTCGGCGTTGTACATGACGAACGTCTTGGGAGCCTCGAACCGCAGCTCGACCGCGCCGGACCCGCCGGATCTGCCGGACCCGTCGGACTCGTCGGCGAGGGCGGGCGCGGCGGCCGTGAGCAGAAGTGTGACAAGGAGTGCGACGAGGGCTCCTTGCCCTCTGCCCTTCTGCGGGCGTGCGGTCCGTATCGGCATGCGGGGCACTATGCCATCCGCCTGCGGTGTCCCCTCAACGCGGCCTGGGCCGGGCGGACTTGGCGAACCGACGGGGCGAACCGGCTTGGTGGCGGAGCGGGTGGGCGGAGCGGGTGAGGACGAAGGTGCTGGGCCGGCGCAGCCGGTGCTGCGGGCGGGGCCGCGTCCGGCCTCGTGGTCCAGGGGCTTGTCGCTGCCTTGGTCACCTGGTCTTCTGTACGCCGGGTGATCCGTGACGCGTGTTCGCCCGGCGGCTGCGGGCGGACCCGGGCACGGGGACGGAAGTGAGGATGGGCGGCGTGGAATCAGTGGCGGGGCTTGGCGTGCGGGGCGCGGTGCCCGAGGGTCTCGGCGTGGCGATACGGGATACGGCCGAGGAGATCGCCGCGCTGCTGCGCGCGGGCGCCGGCATGGAACTTCGGGTGCCGGACTCGCAGTGGAGCGTCGGGGAGGCGGCGGCGCATCTGGCGCTGGCCAACGAGCTGATGGCGGACATCGCGGCGGGCCGTGCGCGCGGGTACGGGGACGGCACGCCGCAGAGTCTTGCCGCGGCCAACGAGCAGGGGCTCGCCGCGTTCGGTGAGCGGGGGGCCGAGCCGCTGGCCGGGATGATCGTGGAGCAGGCCGGTGCGTGTCTGAGGGCGCTGGAGGAGCGGGGCGCGGAGGGGACGGTGGTCACTCCGCTGGGTCCGATGGGACCGGATGTGCTGGGGTCGTATCTGCTCACGCACATGCTGGGACACGGTTACGACCTCGCCCGTGCGCTGGGGCGTGCGCACATGATCGACCGCGGGCGGGTGCGGCTGACGCTGCCGTTCTTGACGACGGTGATGCCACGGGTGACCGACACGGCCCGCACGGCCGGGCTGAGCGCCTGCTATGCGATCCGCCTGTGGGGTGGCGGCCGGTTCGGTGTGCGGGTGGCCGGGGGTGCGGTGTCGGTCGATGAGCGGCTGCCGGAACGTGCGGACTGCACCATCCTCATCGAGCCGGTCACTTTTCTCCTGATGGCGCTCGGGCGCCGTGGCCAGTGGGGCGCCCTCGCTCAGGGCCGCATCCTGGTCGGGGGGCGCAAGCCCTGGCTCGCTCCGCGTTTCCCGGCTCTCTTCAAGGCGCCCTGAGCACCACGGGCCGCGGCGGCCGGACCGGGGGCGGCGCTCTGAAGCCGTACGGGATCGGCGCTCTGGCGCCGTAGGGGATCGGCGTTCGCCCGGGACTCACCCGGGTTCGGGGGCGCTGACGGCCGGGGCGGCGCCGAGGAGGCCGAGGAGGGTCTCGCGGTGGAGGCCCGCGATCGGGCCGAGGAAGTCCGGGTGGCGCAGCAGGGGGGCCGCGCGGTGGTCGCGCGGGCTGGGGATGGTCAGCCGGCGTGCGTCGCCCACGCTGTCGGGGCCGTGGTGGGTGGCGGCCAGGCAGGCGGCGGCCAGGGCGGCGAGGTCGGCGTCGGCCAGCAGGCAGGCCGCCCAGCTGACGACGGTCTCGTCGACCTGGGTGCGCCAGGTGTGGGTGGCGTCGGTCAGCGGGGGTGCGTCGGCGCCGGTGACGAAGTCCAGCCGGCCCGAGCCTCCGGGGCCGAGCAGGTCCAGCAGTTCGGCGTCCAGCGCGGTGGGGTAGCGCAGAGCGGCGGCGATGGTGGCCGCGTGCGCTGCCTGCGCTTCGGCCAGGGCCTGGTTCAGCGGGCCGGCGGCCGGGGGGAAGGCCGACAGCAGCCAGCGCGTGGAGGCCGTGATGACGGGCGAGAGATCAGCGGGCATGGTGGACCGTCCTGTGCGTGTGCCCGCCTGTCCTGGGTGTGCCGGTGGGGGTGATCCGGTCGCGGGCACTGCGCGCCCGGGCGGGGATGGGCGTGGCGGACAACGGTACGGCGGCCTTCCGCGGGGGCGACAGGAGCTGCGTCACAGCCGGGTGCGGTGTCGCGGCGCGGCCGGGGCGGTGCGCTGGGGGCGGGTGGTGCTGCTCGCGGCGGCCCGGCAGGTGCGCGGGGGCGGGGGCGGGGCACGTCGTCGTGGGGCTTTGCCGCGGGGTGAGTGCGGCGGGGAGACGCGCGTCACAGTCCTCGATGTCACATCCTGCCGGGCCGGCCCCGTCATGGAGGTGTATCCGCACACAACGGCAAGGAGTGCACTCATGGAAGCCCGACTGGACCTTCTCGGCAGCCCGCTCGTCACCAAGTCCTTGCGGCACCTCGTCTCGGCGGGCAGGGTGACGGCGGACTCGGCGCTGCCGGCCGCGACGCAGGAGCTGGTGAGGCTCCGCGCCAGTCAGATCAACGGCTGCGGTTTCTGCACCGACATGCACACCAAGGACGCCGCGCACGCCGGGGAGACCTCGGTGCGCCTCAACCTGGTCGCGGCCTGGCGGGAGGCCACGGTCTTCACCGACGCCGAGCGCGCGGCCCTGGAGCTGACCGAACAGGGCACCCGCATCGCGGATGCGGCCGGCGGGGTCACGGACGAGGCCTGGGCGAACGCCGCCAAGTACTACGACGAGGAGCAGCTCGCCGCGCTGGTGTCGGTCATCGCCCTCATCAACGCCTTCAACCGGCTGAACGTCATCGTGCGGCAGCCCGCCGGTGACTACCAGCCCGGCCAGTTCGGATGACCCGGATGACCCGGATGACAAGGGGCGGCCGGCGTGTGCGCGGCGAGGAGGATTTATGAGGCATGCGCCCTGGTGACTGGTTCGCTCGCGCCTAGCCGAGCATGCGGTCGAGGTTGAAGGCGGCGCTGATCAGGGCGAGGTGGGTGAAGGCCTGGGGGAAGTTTCCGCGCTGTTCGCCGGTGTGGCCGATCTCCTCGGCGTAGAGGCCGAGGTGGTTGGCGTAGGTGAGCATCTTCTCGAAGGCGAGGCGGGCCTCGTCCAGGCGGCCCGCGCGGGTGAGTGCCTCGACGTACCAGAAGGAGCAGATCGAGAAGGTGCCTTCCTCGCCCTGGAGGCCGTCGGGGCTGGCCTGGGGGTCGTAGCGGTAGACCAGGGAGTCGGACACCAGGTCCTCGCCGAGGGCGTCGAGGGTGGCGAGCCATTTGGGGTCGGTCGGGGAGATGAACTTGGCCAGCGGCATCATCAGCAGGGAGGCGTCGAGGATGTCGCTGTCCTCGTACTGGGTGAAGGCGCGGCGTTCGGCGGACCAGCCGTGGCTCATGATCCGCCGGTAGATCGTGTCGCGGGCGGCGCCCCAGCGGACCATGTCGGCGGGCAGGCCGCGGTGCCGGGCCAGCCGCATGGCGCGTTCGATCGCCACCCAGCACATGAGGCGGGAGTAGAGGAAGGTCTTGCGGCCGCCGCGGGTCTCCCAGACTCCCTCGTCGGGCTGGTCCCAGTGGGTGCACACCCAGTCGACGAGTGCGCTGATGTTGTCCCAGTGGGCGCTGGAGATGGGCTTGCCCCACTTGTCGTAGAGGTAGAGGGAGTCGACGAGTGCCCCGTAGATGTCGAGCTGGAGCTGGTCGACGGCCGCGTTGCCGATGCGTACGGGGGCTGAGCCGCGGTAGCCCTCGAGGTGGGGCAGTTCGCGTTCGGGCAGGTCACGGCATCCGTCGATGCCGTACATGATCTGCAGGGGGCCGGTGGGCCCGGGCGGCCCGGACCCGGTGCACTGCACATGTTCCGAGAGGAAGCCCATGAAGGCCTCGGCCTCGTCGGTGAAGCCGAGCCTGAGCAGCGCGTACACGCAGAACGCGGCGTCGCGGATCCACACGTAGCGGTAGTCCCAGTTGCGTTCGCCGCCGATCTGTTCGGGCAGGCTGGTGGTCGGCGCGGCGATGATGGCGCCGGTGGGGGCGTAGGTGAGGAGTTTCAGGGTGAGGGCGGAGCGGTGGACCATTTCCCGCCAGCGGCCGCGGTAGCGGGACTGGGACAGCCAGCGGCGCCAGTAGCGCACGGTCGCGTTGAATTCTCTTTCCGCCTCGGCGACGGCGCAGAAGCGGGGTGCCACGTCACCGCCGATCTGGTCGATGGTGAAGACGGCCGTCTCGCCCTCGTGCAGTTTGAACAGGGCCCACACGTCCGGGCCGGCGACCTCGATGGGCACGGTGGAGGTCAGGGCCAGGCGCAGCGAGGCGGAGGCGAAGACGGCCTGGCCGTCCTCGGCGTGCACGGTGTGGGGTGCGGTGCCGTATTCGAAGCGGGGGGCGACGAGGGTGCGGAACGGGAGTGCTCCGCGCACGCACACCACGCGGCGGATGAGGCGGTGGCGGTCGGCCTCGCGTGAGTCGTCGACGACGGGCATGAAGTCCTGGATCTCGCCGACTCCGTCGTCCGCGAAGAAGCGGGTGATCAGGACGTTGGTGTCGGGGAAGTAGAACTGTTTGGTGCGGGTGGGGACGTCGGGGGCGAGTTCGAAACAGCCGCCCCGTTCGGCGTCGAGGATCGAGGCGAAGACGCTGGGTGCGTCGAAGCGGGAGCAGCAGTACCAGTCGATGGTGCCGTTCGTGCCGACGAGGGCGGCGCTGCGCAGGTCGCCGATCAGGCCGTGTTCGGCGATCGGCAGGTAGCGGTGGGCGCCGGTGCCGAAAAAGCTGCCGGGGCCGGTGTGTGCCGTGTTCTTCGCTCCGGCCTCAGGAGTCGCTTGAGCCACGTCAGCCTCCTTGGGCTTCGCCCGAGCCGCCCCCTGGTGTCCAGGCTAGCGAGTTGTCGCCCTCATGGGCCTGCGGAGCGGCTGCAGCGGGGGCTGCGACGGCACGCCCGGGGGTTCAGGGGCGGGGGCGGGCGGGGGTCTGCGGGGAGAGGTGGCGGGCCAGCACGCCGAGGGCGGCGGTGACTTCTGCGAGCTGCTCGGGGGTGCTGTCGCCGAGGGCGGCGGCGAGGGCGTCGTCGATGGTGGTGGCCCGGACTTCGGCGACGCGGCCGGAGAGGTGGGGGGCCTGGCGGACGAGGAGGCGGCGCCGGTCGGCGGGGTCCGGGGCGGTGATGACGGCGCCCGCTTCTTTGAGGCGGGCGACGGCGGTGGAGACCTGGCTCTGGGGCAGGCCGGTGCGGGCGGCGATCTCACCGACGGCGCTGTCGGGGTGGGTGGCGAGGTCGCTGGCGACGATGAGGACGGACCGGGTGCTGCCGCCGTGACGGGCGGCGCCGCCTTCGGGTTCCGGCATCGCGGTTTCGCCGATTTTCATCAGGGTGCGGCCGAGGAGGAACAGGTCGACTCCGTTCATGACCCCAGATTACATCAAGAGAGATGCATCTATCTTGATGCATCTAAATAGATGGGTTACTGTCCTGGCAGGCCCCCGGGCACCGCCGGGGCGGAGAAGAAGGAGCACCGACCGTGCGGACGTGGCGAGCAAACCCGTGGGCCGTCCTGGTGACCCTCTCGCTCGGGTTCTTCATGACCCTGCTGGACCTGACGATCGTGAACATCGCGGTCCCGGACATGATGAGCAGCCTGGACGCCTCGCTCGACCGGACGCTCTGGGTGGTCAGCGGTTACGCCCTGGCCCTCTCGGTCCTGATCATCACGGCGAGCCGGCTCGGCGACCTGCACGGGCCGCGGACCCTGTTCGCGGCCGGGCTCGCGGTCTTCACCCTCGCCAGCGTCGCCTGCGGGCTCGCCCCCACCGCGAGCGCCCTCATCGCCGCCCGGGCCGTCCAGGGCCTGGGCGCGGCCCTGCTCACCCCGCAGACGACGACTCTCGTCGTCGCCGTCTTCCCCGCCGAACGGCGCGGCAGGGCCATGGGCGTGTGGGGCATGGTCGCCGGGCTGGCCACCCTCTGCGGGCCCACCCTGGGCGGTTTCCTGGTCTTTGCCGCGAACTGGCGCTGGATCTTCCTGGTCAACGTGCCGGTCGGGGCGGCCGCGCTCGTCTTGACCTTCCTGGTGGTCCCCGACATCCGGCCCGCCCGCGCGCACCGGTTCGACCTGACCGGCCTCCTGCTGTCCGCCGCCGCCCTGTTCTGCCTCGCCTTCGGCCTGCAGGAGGGCGAGAACTACCGGTGGGGCGCGGGCATCCGGGCGCTGCTCGCCGCCGGGAGCGCGCTGGGCGCCGCCTTCGTGCTGCACCAGCGCCGCCGCCAGGACCGCGAACCGCTCATCCCCTTCGCGCTGCTGCGTGACCGCAATTTCACCGCGATGACCGCCCTGGTCGGTCTCGTCTCCGTCGCCATGCTCGGCCTGGTCCTGCCCTTCAACCTCTATCTGCAGTCCGTGCTGCACCTCAGCGCCGTCAAGGCCGGCCTGGTGCTCGCCCCCTCGTCCCTGGTGTCCATGACGGTCGGCCCCTTCGCCGGCCGCCTGGCTGACCGCATCGGCGGCAGGTACCTCCTGCTCACCGGGCTCGGCTGCTACGGCGCCGGCATCCTCGCCATCACCCTGACCGCCTCGCCCGCCACCGCCTGGTACGCCTTCGTCCCGGCCACCCTGCTCACCGGGCTCGGAGTGGGCTGCATCATCGCCCCCATGTCCGCCGAGGCGATGCGCACCATCCCCTCCCATCTCGCCGGCGCCGCCTCCGGCGTCAACAACACCGTCCGCCAGATCGGCTCCGTGGCGGGCGCCGCCGCCGTCGGCGCCCTGCTGCAGGGCCGCCTCGCCGCCGGGCTCGCCGCCGGGCAGACCTACGCCGCCGCCTTCACCGCCGCCCTGCACACCACCGCCGTCCTGCCGCTGGCCGTACTGGCCGCCGGGGCGCTGGTCTGCCTGCCGCTGCGCCGCCGCACCCCGGCCGCCGCACCGGCCTGCGCCGCCCGGCCCGCCGCCCGCCACTGACCACAGCCCGCAGACCACAGACCACAGACCACAGACCACTGACCGCTGACCGCAGACCGCAGACCGCAGGCCCGTACGGTGCGCGTTCCGACGGCCGCAGACCCGCACCGCGTGCGCCCGTCCCCCGCGTGCCGGCTGCGCCTCGCGCGGGGGCGGTCAGCGGGCCGCGGGCTGGGCGGGCAGGCTGAAGACGTGGCCCGGGGAGACGATCTTCGTGATCGCCTCGCCGAAGAGGGTGCTGGGCTCCGCGCCGTTGTGGTCGATGTCGGTGTTCAGCAGGACCACGAGGGTCGCCCGCGCCGCGGGGAGGTAGACGGTCAGGGATTCGTAGCCGGGCAGGGAGCCGTTGTGCCCGATCCAGCCCTGGACGTCGAAGATGCCCAGGCCGTATCCGGCGCCCGGGATCGTGGTGGGGGGTGTGGTCAGCCGCTGCTTCTGCGTGGCCGGGCTGATCAGGGTGGTGCCGTCGGGCAGGACGCCGGTGGCCACCGTGCGCGCCCACACGCGCAGGTCGTCCAGGTCGGAGATCATCGCGCCGGCCGTCCAGGCCCAGGACGGGTTCCAGCCGGCCGTGTCCTCGACCTTCCCGGTCGCGGTCTGGTCGCTGTAGCCCTGCGCGTGCGGGCGAGGGAAGGCGGCGCCGGTCGGGAAGAGGGTGTGGCGCAGGCCCGCCGGGGCGAGGACGTTGTCGTGGATGTAGTCCTGGACCGGCTTCCCGCCGGCCTTCTCGACGGCCAGGCCGAGCAGGATGAGGTTGGTGTTGCAGTAGGAGAACTTCTGGCCCGGCGGGAACAGCACGGGGTGCTTGAAGGCGTAGGCGAGCAGCTGCCGCGGGGTGAAGGGGCGCTGCGGATCGGAGGTGAAGGCCTTGAAGAAGCCCGGGTCCTCGGTGTAGTTGAACAGGCCGCTGCGCATCCCGGCGAGCTCGCGCAGGGTGATCCCGTCTCCGCCCGGCACCCCGGCGACGTACCTGCTGATCGGGTCGTCCAGGCCCACCTTGCCCTCATCGACGAGTTTCAGCAGGGCCGTCACGGTGAACGTCTTGGTCTCGCTGCCGATCCGCGTGTACAGATCCGGCGACATGGGCCGGCCGTCGCTCTTGTCGGCGACCCCGAACGACCGTATGTAGGTGCCCTGGCCGGGTGTCCACAGGCCCACACTCACCCCGGGCACGTTCGCCTCGCGCATGACCTGCCGCACGGCCCCATCGAGCTGCCGGGTCACGGCGGGGGTGAGTGTGCGGACCTCGCCCGCCGGCGAGGGCGGCTGCGGGGCGGTGGACGGGAGCGGCTGCGGGGCGGTGGACGCGGTGCGCACGGACACCGGCGCCCCGGACGCGGCCGGGCCCGTGACCGGCACCGTCAGCATCCCCACCGCCGTGGCCGTTACGGCCCCCCTGCGCAGTCGTCCGCACGCGTGCGTCATGGCCCCACTCCCAGCAGCCGGGGACGGAGCCCGTGAGCGTGGCGGCCGAGAGCGCCGGACAGCTGCGCGGCGCACCGCAGGTCACACAGCCGCGCCGTGGACACCACACGCAAACTCCTGCCTCACCAGCATAGGAGCGTGGCCCCTCCCCCGCCCCTCGGGCGGCCGACACGGTCCGGGCGGCCGGCACGGTCCGGACGGCCGGGCCGTTCGGTCAACTCGGCTGCGGGCACACATTTCTGACTGTATGTCAGCCATGTTGCCGCGGGCCGGCCGGGGCGGCCGGTGCCGCTTGCCGGCGGCCGGACCCGCCCCGTGCAACCGCCCGCCCTCCCTTGATGTCCCCGCCCCCGGGGAAGCGCGGCGGGGGGATCGTGTGGCGCGAGGTCACCTGCGAGGTCACATACGTCTTGAGGACGAGAGCCGGGAGGAGAGGAAGTGAGTCTCCTGCTCTGTCCGCCGGCCGTCCTGGCCGCGATCGTCTGCGGCCCGGTGTTCCCGGGCCGGTGAGCAGCGGCGCTACGGCGCGGCGCGGCGGTCACATCGCAGTCCCGGCGGCGCGGGGGACGTGGCGGTCACAGCCCCGGGGGCGCGGGGGCGTGGTGGTCACAGGCCCAGGGAGATGGCCAGCCGGGTGAGTTCGGCCGTGCTGTTGATGTTGAGCTTGGCCCGGATACGGCGGAGATAGGCGTCGACGGTGTGCTTGGAGAGCCCCATGTGGCGGGCCGTCTGCAGGTAGGTGCGCCCTGCGGCGATATGCCGCAGCGTCTCCTGCTCGCGCGGGGCCAGGGCCGGGACGGGGGCTTCGGCGTGCGGCGTGGCGAGTGTGAGGCTCATGGGATTTCCTCCGACGTGTCGGCTCGGTCGTCACCGCTCACACCCTTGAAAGCAGGGGACATATGACCGAATAAGGCGTTTTGTCCGCTTTACATAAAGGCTGGCCGGGGGACTTCATGACGCTGTCCGCCGCCTGTCACAGGCCTGTCACAGCGGGACCCTCGCGGGTTTGCCGCGGCGCGGTCACGGACGGACCGGCGGGCCGCGCCCCGGCGGCAGCGCCGGGCTGGTGCTCCACGGTCCCCGGGATCATGCTTGTCAGGAGAGCCCCGGCCGTGCAGGTTCCCGAAGGACGAGATGAGCGGCGATGGAGCGACTTCCCACCCATCCTGGTGAGCGGCCACACGAGTCGGACGCCTCCCCCGGTCCGGCCCGCACGGCCACCGCCACGGCCACGGCCACGGCGACCGTCGACGCGCGGGGCATCGTGACGGGGTGGAGCGAAGGCGCCCGGCAGCTGCTGGGCTATCTGCCCTCGGAGATCCTGGGACAGCCCGCCGCCCGCCTGCTCGCCGCCGGTGCCGGCGTCGGCACCGGCGCGGCGGCGCTGCGGGACGCGGCCGGACAGGAGCGGTGGAGCGGCACCGTGGCACTGCGGCACCGCGACGGACGCCGGCTCCGGCAAGAACTGCTGGCGCACCGCCGTACGAAGGACGGCCCCGGCACCGAGTGGCTCGTGGTGTCCGCCGTGAGCGCCGCACCCGAGGGGCAGGCGTCTGCCCCTACGCCCGGAGGAAGGACACCCGAAGGAACAGCGCCTGGCGCACCAGCAGCCGGGGGCGGGACGTCCGGGAGCGAGGCGTACGGGGGCGAGGCGTACGGGGGCGAGGCGTACGGGGGCGGGCCGCCCGGGAGCGGTCAGCTGGGGGAATGGGTGTTCCGTCAGGCGCCCTGCGTCCTGGCCGTCTTCGACGCGGACCTGCGGCTGGTGCGGGCCAATGCCGGTATGGAGCAGGCGCTGTCCCTCACCGAGGACCAGATGCGCGGGCTGCGGCTGCCGGAGATCGCGCCGCATCCCGTGAGCGACGAGGCCGAGGCGAAGATGCGCCGGGTGCTGGAGGGCGCCGGCCCGCAGCACCTGCGCCCCGGCGCCGGCCCCGCGGGCACCGGGGCGGAACACGGCTGGTCGACCTCCCTCGTCCCGCTGAAGGACCCCGCCGGCCGGGTGCGCGCGGTGTGCCTGGCGGCGCACCCGCGGCGCCAGGAGCACCTCGCCCGGCAGCGGATGCTCCTGCTGAGCGAGGCCTCGGCCCGCATCGGCACCACCGCGGACAGCGGGCGCACCGCGCAGGAACTCGCCGACATCGCCGTCCCCCGGCTCGCGGACTTCGCCGCCGTCGACCTGCTGGACGCCCCCCGGCACGGCGGCGAGCCCTCCCCCGCCGCCCCGGCCAGGCCCCTGTCCATGACCCGCGCCGCGGTGCGCTCGGTCCTCGAGGACCGCCCCGCCCCCGCGGCGGGCGGGAAAACCCTCTACCCGGCCCTGTCACCGGTGGCCCGCTGCCTGGCCCAGGGCCACGGCGCCCTGTACGACGCCACCGACCCCGGCCTCGTCCGGTGGGCGCGGCAGGACCCGGGGGCCGCCCGGCTCCTGGGCAACGGAACGCACTCGGTGATGGTGGTGCCGATGCGGGCCCACGGCGCCACGCTCGGCGTGGCCCTCTTCGGCCGCAGCCGGCGCCCGGAGCCCTTCGAGGCGGACGACCTGTGGCTGGCCGAGGAACTCACCGCCAAGGCGGCCGTCGGCATCCACACCGCCCGCCGCGACAGCCGGGAGCACACCAGCACCATGACCCTGCAGCGCAGTCTGCTCCCGCAGACGCTGCCCGACCAGCAAGCCCTGGACATCGCCACCCGCTACCTGCCCGCCGGCACCCGGGCCGGCGTGGGCGGCGACTGGTTCGACGTCATCCCGCTGTCCGGCGCGCGGGTGGCCCTCGTCGTGGGCGACGTGGTCGGCCACGGCATCCGCGCCTCCGCCACCATGGGCCGGCTGCGCACCGCGGTGCGCACCCTGGCCGACGTCGACCTGCCGCCCGACGAGCTGCTCACCCACCTCGACGACCTCGTCCTGCACCTGTCCGCCGACGAGGCCGGCACGGACGGCGCCGCCGAGAGCGCCGGAGGCATCGGCACCACCTGTCTGTACGCGGTCTACGACCCGGTCTCCCGCCGCTGCGCCTTCGCCCGGGCCGGCCACCCGCCGCCCGCCGCGGTCACCCCGGACGGCGCCGTCCGCTTCCTCGACGTCCCGGCCGGCCCGCCGCTGGGCCTGGGCGGCCTGCCGTTCGAGACCTTCGAGACCGACCTGCCCGAGGGCAGCCTCCTGGCCCTCTACACCGACGGTCTGCTCGCCGCCCGCGACCACGACATCGACGAGGCGCTGGACAAGATGTTCGCCGCGCTCGCCCGCCCCGCGCGGACCCTCGACACGGTCTGCGACAGGGTCCTCACCGCCATGCTCACCCACCGCCCCGACGACGACATCGCCCTGCTCGTCGCCCGCACCCGGGCCCTGCACGCCGACCGGGTCGCCGCCTGGGACCTGGCCTTCGACCCGGCCATCGTCGCCCGGGCGCGCCGGCACGCCACCGACCAGCTGACCGCCTGGGGACTGGACGACGCCGCCTTCATCACCGAACTGACGGTCAGCGAACTGGTCACCAACGCCATCCGCTACGGCCGGCCGCCCATCCAGCTGCGGCTGATCCATGAGGAATCCACCCTGACCTGCGAGGTCTTCGACTCCAGCAGCACCGCCCCGCACATGCGGCGCGCCCGTACCTTCGACGAAGGCGGCCGGGGCCTGCTGCTGGTCGGCCAGCTCGCCCGGCGCTGGGGCACCCGCCACGCCCTCACCGGCAAGACCGTCTGGGCCGAACAGTCCCTCTCCCCCGGCTGACCGCCCGCCCGGCCGACCGACCCCGGAAAACGACCGCCCCCGCCCCCGCCCCCGCCCCCGGTGCCGGAGCCGGTGCCGCCCCCGGTGCCGGTGCCGGTGCCGCCCCCGGTGCCGGTGCCGGTGCCGCCCCCGGTGCCGGTGCCGGTGAGTTCGGCGGGGAGAACACGTCAAAGCCGTACGACGACCAGGGCGACGTCGTCCCGTCCGCCGCTGCTGACACCGAGGCGGGCGAGCAGCATGTCAGCCAGGCGTTCGGGAGCAAGACGGGTGTGGCGGGCGAGGGCGTCGGTGAGCCGGCGCAGGCCGGTGTCGATGTCCTCCCCCCGGCGTTCGACAAGCCCGTCGGTGTAGAGCACGAGGGTGTCTCCCGGGGTGTAGGGCAGCGCGGCCTGGGGACGGGGCATGTGGCGGGGGCGGGCTCCCAGCGGGGGGTCGGTGGCCTGGTCGAGCAGGCCGAAGGAGCCGTCGGGGTGCACCAGAACGGGCGGGAGATGGCCGGCACTGCTGTAGCGGATGCGGTGGCCCCGGTTGTCGATGACGGCCAGGGCCGCGGTGGTGGCCAGCGCCCCCTCCACCGAGCGGGCATACAGGCCCAGTACCTCCAGCGCTCTGGCCGGCTCGCGCAGGGCGCGGACCGCCGCGGACAGGGCGCTGCGGAGCATGCCCATCGCCGCGGCGGCCTCCAGGCCGTGCCCGACGACGTCACCGACGGCCACGGCGAAGCCGTCGGGCAGATCGACCACGTCGTACCAGTCGCCGCACACGTTCAGGGACCCGGCGGCGGGCATGTAACGCACCGCGATGTCCTGGTGGCCCGCCAGGTCGGGCGAGCGCAGCATGGCCTCCTGCAGGGTGACGGCGACCTGGCGTTCCCGGGCGTGCGCCTTGCGCAGCTCCTCGTTCAGCTGCTGCAGTTCACGCGCCCGCGCATACAGCTCGGCCTCCATCGCCTCCCGCTCGCCCAGCACGCTGATCCTCGGCGCGCGCAGGGAGCGGGAGAGGACGAACTCGGTCACGTCCTCCACCCGGTGGATGATCCACTCCACCTGCCCGTCCGCCCCCAGCACCGGGGTGTTGATCGGCGACCACCACCGCTCCTCGAACACGCCCGGACGGCCGGTGACGGGGATGTCGTACTTCTGCACCGCCATCGTGTCCGGTTCCTTCGAACGCAGCACCCAGTGCAGGGAGGCATTGAGGTTGCGCACCCCGTCGGCACCCGGGTCCGCGGGATTGTCGGGGAAGGCGTCGAACAGATACCGCCCGACCAGTTCCGCCCGCGTGCGGTTGGTCGCCACGAGGTAGGCCCGGTTGACATCCACGATCACCAGGTCGCGGCCCAGCACCAGATACGGGCTGGGCGTGGCGGCGAACAGCCCCCGGTAGTCGATCCGCTCCCTCACCACACGCTCTCCCTACCGCCCGGCCGCCCCGACGGCACGGTCCTCACCCCGCCCACGAACCCACTCGACCACGACACGGGGCCGGCCGCGCTGCGGGAGCCGGCCGGTGAGGCCGGCGGACACCCGCGGCGCCGCCCTGGACGGGATCAGCTCCACCAGCCGCAGGCCGGTGCGCGGCCGCAGGGCGCCGGCGGCCGCGCGCGGTCTTCCCGGGCCGGCCGATCCGCCCGGCCCGGGTCCGCCGCCGGCTGGACCGCGTCGCCCGCTATCCGCGGATGCGCATCCTGGCCTCGCACCGGGGAGGGGCACTGCCGCTGCTGCCGCGCCGGCTCGACGACCACCTGGCCTTCGAGTCCCCCGGGACACCCGAGCGGCCCTCGGCCGCCGTCCGCCGCCTCTGGTACGACACGGTCAGCCATGCGCATCCGCCGGCGCCGGCCGCCGCCGCGGCGTCCTTGGGAGCGGACCGCCTCGTCCTCGGCACGGATTTCCCCTACGAGGACGGGAAGGTGTTCCTGCGGGCCGTGGACCACATCACCGACTCGGGGCTCACCCCGCAGGAAGCCACGATGATCCTCGACACCACGCGGCGGACCTGCTCGGCCTGTCCGCGCCGTGACCCGCGCCATGACCCCGCAAACGCCGCCCCTCCCACCGCTTCAGGGGCAGGAGAGACGTCAGCCGCTGCCGCCGGTGCCGCCGCGGCCGCCCATGCCGCCGCTCTCACAGCCGAGCCCGAGACAGATCCCGCCGGTGCCGCCCTTGCCGCCGCGGCCGCCGTCGCCGGTGCCCACCGCGGCCCCGCCCGTCCCGCCGGTACCGCCGTTGGCGCTGCCGCCGCAGATCCCGGCGCAGATCCCGCCCTGCCCGCCGACACCGCCCTCACGGCCCGGCGCGCCGGCCGTACCCGTACCGCCGTTGGCGCTGCCGCTGCACAGCCCGGCGCAGATCCCGCCCTGCCCGCCGTTGCTCCCGTTGACGGTCCCGTTGCAGTTGCCCGCACACACCCGGTCACCGATCCGCACACTCCCGTCGCCCACCTTGACAGTGCCCAACGACCCACCGTCGAACGACCCACTGCCGAACAGCCCGCTGCCGAACTGGCCGCCGCCGCCCGGCTGAGTGCCGCCGACCGTCTGAGTGCTGCCGCCCGGCTGGGCGCTGCCGGCGGGAAGCTGCCGGGCGGCGGCCACCGCGGTCGTATGGCTCTGCGGTACCGGCGCCGCCATCGCGGCCGGCGCCAGCGCGCCGACCGCCACACCGGCACTCAGGGCGGTCGAGACCGTGAGACCGAGACGGACCTTCCAAGAACGCATACGCATGGCATTCCTCTTTCCAGTCTTTCCAGAGAATAATTTTCCGTACCGCGGTTTCCGCTGTATCGAATAAACCCGGCCGAAGGCCCCGCCGTCACGGCCCGTGAATTCGGGGCTTGACAGGAACGCCCCGGCCCGCACCGGGCCGGGGCGTTCAAAAATTTCCTCAGGAACCGAAGAGGGAATTCAGGCCCATCAGCGCGGCCCAGTCCCCGTCACGGACCTGCTTGTCCCAGGTGTCGAACTCCTTCTCCGAGATCTTGTACTTCTTGACGACGTCGTCCTTCTCCGCCTGGCCCGACTCCACGGTCAGCACGATCCGTATCTTGTCCACGCCCGTGAGTTCCGACTTGGGCTTGTCGGGCAGGTCGTCGAACGTGAAGCAGCCGAGCCCGCCGAGTCCGCCGGGCTTGCCGGGCTCTCCCGGCCGGCCGGGCTCACCGCCCTTGCCTCCTTCCCCGCCCTTCCCGCCTTCCCCGCCCTTCCCGCAGTGGGACAAGTCGGCCGGGGCCATCTGGCTGGTGCCTGTGACGGCACCCGGCGCCGCCTGGGCGGCGCACGCGGTGCCGGTGGCCAGGGCCACCGAGGCCACCGCCAGGACGAGCGGACGCTGCCAGCGAGTTCTGGACATGGGGGTTCTCCGTTTTCCTTGAAGCAAGGCTGTGGTTCTGCGGGCGCCGCGCCGGCCGTCCGGCTCCGCGCACTGGTCAATGGGGGTACGGGAGTGAGGGGTGAGGGGTGGGGGTGGGGGTGGGGGTGGGGGTGGGGTTCCTGGAGGGGTGAGTGGGGGCGGAGGCCGTGCGGACCTCCGCCCCACCAGGGGGGCGGGACGGTCAGAAGATGCTGCCGCCGCCGGCGCCACCGGCGCCGCCCAGGCCGCCGAAGAGGACACCGAGCCCGCCCGCGCCGCCCTTGCCGCCGTTGCCGCCCTCGAAGACACCGAAGCCGCCGTTGCCGCCCTTGCCTCCGTTGCCGCCGATGACACCGTCGCCGCCGGAGCCGCCCGAGCCGGCGCCGCCGCCGAACAGGCCGGTGCCGCCGTCGCCGCCCCTGCCTCCGTCACCGCCGATGACACCGTCGCCGCCGCCGCCACCGCCGCCGCCACCACCGCCGGACAGGATGCCGTCGCCGCCGTCGCCGCCCCTGCCTCCGTCACCGCCGACGCCCAGGACGCTGCCGCCGCCGGAGCCGCCGGAGCCCCCGCCGCCGCCGATGAAGCCACCGCCTCCGTCACCGCCGTCACCGCCGGCGCCGCCACCGTGGACGAAGCTCACGACATGCGCGGCGGGCATCGGGGCGGCCATCGCGGCGGACGCCGGAAGGACGATGCCCCCGGTGATCACCGCTGCCGAGGCGGCGAGTGTCGCAAGGCGGAAGCCCCGGCGCTTGGGACGGACATCGCTCTGGGTGTGAAAAATACGGGTCATGGGTTTTCTCCTACCGATACAGGGGGCTCTTCTGCCCGCCCCGGGAATTCGGGACGGCGATCGGCGGACCGCTTTACCGGGACCGCCACACCGGGACAAATTGCGGTTTCGGTGAAAGAGACAACCCTCCGCGAGGATTTCCGTCCTACCGTCCTGCCTCATTTCTTTTCCGGATTTCCATTCCGGTGAGGCCCGCACTTCAAGTAGGCCCCACAGGCATCGCACGGTCACGTTCCGAGGAGTCGTGACTTGACCAAGCGGAATCAATCGGGTAAAGCGTGCAAAAAAGACGCCGCACGGTGGTCCTGGGACACCGTGCGGCGTATGCGCGCCGCCCCCCGACAGCCCCCCGCCTCACCGCACTTCACGGGCCCCTCGGGCCCGGGCGGCGACCGGCGCTGCTAGGACCCCTCCGGGCCGGGCGGTTGCTGTTCCTGCTGCTGGTCCTCCTGCGGTTCCTGCTGCTGTTCCTGCCCTGTATCGGCGGGCGCGGGTCCGGAATTCTCAGGCGCCGTGTTCTGGGGCGCGGACGTCTTCGGCCCGGGTTCTAAGGAGGACGGGGCGGAGGACGGCTCCTGCGGCTTCGAGGACTCCCCGGACGACGGCGCCGACTGCTGCGACGACGGTGGTGACGACGGCTCGGAGGAACCTGGCGAGGACGGCCCGGACGACGGAGAGGACGGCTTGCCCGACTCCGACGAGGACTTGTCCTTCGACGGCGACGACTCCTTGTCGGACGCCGACGGTGACGACGGCTTCGACGACTCGGACGACTTGGACGGCTTGCCCGACTCGGACGACTTGGACGGCGTACCCGACTCGGACGGCTCAGAAGACTTGCCCGACTCGGACGACGACGGCTTACCCGACTCTGAGGACTTGCCCGACTCGGACGACTTCGACGGCTTACCCGACTCAGACGACTTGGACGGCTTACCCGACTCGGAAGACTTGGACGGCGTACCCGGTCCCGGCGAGGTTTTGCCGTTCGAGGGTGTCCGTTCCTTGCCCGGCGTGGACGGCCCTGTCGGAGGCGGGGGCGGGGGCGGTGTCGTCTTCCTGTCGTGCTCGCCGCGGTGGTCGCCCTGGTCGCGGGTGAACCAGTCGCCCTTCTCCGGGCCTGCCACGACGAACTTCTTCACCGGGCGGGGCGCGGGCACGACGACGACGACGTGCGAGGGCCGGTAGCCCGACCACGACTCGCCCACCGGCTTGGGGTCGGTCTGCTGCGCGGCCGGCGGTGTCATCGGGTTCCCGCAGGCGCAGCGCACCCGCGGTACTCCGCGGTCGTCGACCAGGACGGCGGTGCCCGCCTGCAGCACGGCCTGGTAGCTGGTGGCGGAGCCGTTGCGGTAGCCGTGGTTGGTGACCCGGGTGTCCGCCCGGAGCTGTACGGGGGTGAGGGTGCGCAGATAGCCGGGGACGGCGGAGGGCTGGATGCCCAGCACCGAGGCGAAGGCCGCGTTCTTCGACGGGGCCGCCCTGAGGGCGGTGATCTGCTTCTCCACGTCGCAGCTGGCGACGTTGCGTGTCCCGCCGTAGAGGCCGGGGGCGTCGCCGTTCACGCTCTGTGCCGCGTTGCCCGTAGCTGTGGAGGGCAGCGAGGGCGTCGCCGTCGGTGCGGCGCTCTCCTTCGCGGTCGACTCCGTGAACGGATCCGCGCCCGTGCTCCCGGCGGACTGCAGGAAGACCTCGCCCCGCTGCTGGTCCGAGGTGCCGTCGGAACGGGTGAACACGAGGATCAGGGCCACCGCCGCCACGATGGCGGTGGCGACCACGGCCACCCGGGGCGCGGACTTCCACCACGGATGGTGCGGGCCCCCGCCGCCGCCCGGGCCCCCGCCGCCGGGCGGCGGGGGCGGCGGTCCCGACCGCCCGCCGCCGCCGGGGCGGGTTTCGGCGTCCGGGGGTGCGGGCCGGTTCGGCTGGGAGGGACCCGCCAGCGGCCCCGACGGAGGACCTTTGGGACGGTCGGACGACGGTCCGGACGGCGACGGTAGGACGCTCACGAGCTCCACTCCCGGCATCGGGGTCTGCGGCACACAGGCCGACGGCACAGCCTCAGGAAACCCGCAACACAACCTCCAGCCGTCGGCCCCGCGCCCTCCCCCTCGCCCTCCGCCTCACCGGTTCCTCTTCACCCCATTGTGTGCGGCCCTCCCGCACACCTCGCAAGCCGACGGCCCCGCACACCGGCAGGAGCGGACACGGCCGGCCCAGGCGGACGGCGCACGGCCGGACGGGGGTACGGCGCGCGGCCAACCGGGGGTACGGCGCGCGGCTAACCGGGGGTACGGCCGAAGACCGGCCGGGCCCACCGGGGCGGATCCGGCACCGGGCCGGGCGCCGGAGCGGGTGCCGGGCCAGGTGCCGGAGCGGGTGCCGGGCCAGGTGCCGGAGCGGGTGCCGGGCCGGGCGCCGGAGCGGGTGCCGGGCCGGGCGCCGGAGCGGGTGCCGGGCCGGGCGCCGGAGCGGGTGCCGGGGCGGCTTCGGCGACCATGGGCACCACCTGGGTCGGCGCGTGCACGTCCTTGCCGCGAGCGATGCCGGTGCCGGCGCCGCTCGCGGCGGCCCGCAGTGCCGCCACGAACTCCAGGCAGGAGTCGTAACGGTCCTCGGGGACCTTCGCCAGAGCCTTGGCCAGTACGCCGTCCAGCGCCGGCGCGATGCCCTGCCGTTGCTCGCTCAGGGGCGGGGGCTGGTCGTACTGGTGCGCCCACAGCAGCGCCATGTCGTCGTCCCGCTGGAAGGGCGGGCCGCCCGCGAGGGTCTCGTAGACGACGCAGGCGAAGCCGTACAGGTCGCACCGGCCGTCCACCGGGCGGCCGGAGATCTGCTCCGGGGCCACGTAGTCGAGCGTGCCCACGAACTCGCCGACGGTCGTGAACCCGGTCAGCGACAGCGACTTCTTCGTCAGCCCGAAGTCCGTGAGGTAGACGTACTCGGGGTGATCGCTGTCCGTGCCCCGGGCCACCAGAATGTTGCCGGGCTTGACGTCCCGGTGCACCAGGTCGTGTTCATGGGCCGCGTCCAGCGCCGACGCCACCTGCCCGGCGATCCGCAGCGCGGTCGGCACCGGCAGCGGGCCGTCCCGGTCGAGCAGGGCCCGCAGATCCAGCCCCGAGACGTACCGCATGGCGATGTACAGGACCCCGTCCGTCTCACCGGCCTCGAAGACCGGCACGATGTGCGGGTGGTCGATCGCGGCGGCCACCCGCGACTCGTGCGTGAAACGGCGCCGGAAGGTGTCGTTGCGGGCCAGTTCCGGGGCGAGCAGCTTCAGCGCGACCGTACGGTCCAGACGCAGGTCCCTGGCGCAGTACACGACGGCCATGCCCCCGCGGCCGATCTCGCGCTCCACCCGGTAGCCCGCGATCTGCGCCCCGATCAGGCCCGAGGCCCGGCCGGAGTACAGCTCCATCCCCCCCGACGCCGCACCCATCACACACCGCCCCCGGCCCACCGTGCGAGCACCCCGGGACAAACCCCCGCGCCACCGGAACCGGCTCCCGGCGCGAATCCCGGCGCAGCCGCGTGGACGGGCCGCTCACCCATGCCCGAATTCTATCCAGCGCTCCCCCGGGCCGCTTGATCACAGCCGGTGCGCAGGCAGGCATCCCGAACGTGGCGCCGGCCCCGGCGCGGGACGCGAACCGGCCCACGCCGGGGCCGGCCGCCGCACGCACGGCCCGGGGCCCCCGGGCCGTGGCCCGACCGCCGCCCGGCCCCGGCCCCGGCCCAGCGGTTCACGGCCGGCCGGCATGAGGTGACACAGGCCTCGCAGACCTCATCGGCCAGGGCGTGCCGCAGACTGCCGCCCCCGGCCCTCCACGCCCTGCCCTCCACGCCCTGCTCCTCCGCGGCCTGCTCCTCCGCGGCCCGCACGCCGCAGAGGGCGTGAGCGGGTCAGGGCCGGGAGAGCCAGTCGGTGTAGCGGGTGGGGGCGAGGTGGGCGTTCTTGTCGGTGAGGACGTCACCCTTGACGGCGGCGAACATGCCGGCGGTGGGGTCGGTGACGACGGTGCGGCTGTCGCCCTTGCGGGACAGGGTGATCCGGCCCAGCTCGTCCAGGGGGAAGATCTCGGGGCCGGCGATGTTGCGGATGCCGTTCAGCGGGGCGCCCACGGCGACCTCCGCCACCGCGCCGGCCACGTCCTTGGAGGCGATCGGCTGGATCGGCGTGGCGGGCAGCCGGACGGTGTCGCCGTCGGCGGTCCAGGACAGGACGGCGTCCATGAAGTCCATGAACTGCGTCGCCCGCACGATCGAGTAGGGGACGGGCCCGGCCGCGAGGATGCTCTCCTGGAGCGCCTTGGCCCGGTAGTAGTCCAGCTCCGGCACCTGGTCCGTGCCGACGATCGAGAGGATGACGAAGTGGCCGACGCCGCCCTTGCGGGCCGCGGCCAGGAGGTTGTCCATCGAGGTCTGGAAGAAGGCCGGGGAGGCCTCGTCGAAGGTCGGGGAGTTCGTCAGGTTGACGACGACGTCGGCCCCCGCCACCGCCTCGTCCAGTCCCTGGCCGCTGATGATGTCGACTCCGGTGGACTGCGAGTGCGGTACCGCCTCGTGCCCGGCGGCCTTCAGATCCTTGACGACCTGTGACCCGATCAGTCCGGTACCGCCGATGACTGCGATCTTCATGACATGCCTTTCGTCGGAACTATGTCCGGAATATTCCACATGAACCCGCATACGGGCGCGGCGAGGAACGGCGCCCGGGCCCGCCGGAGGGGCAGGCGGTCTCAGTGACCGCCGACGAACGTGACCGTCTCGCCCAGCGGCGCGCGGCCCGTACGGGCGCAAGCCGCCCCGGCGTCCTCGAATCCGATCGACACGCCGCAGAAGAGGATCAGCCCGTCCGGGGGCGAGAGGACCTCCGCGACGGTCCTGTGATACTTCGCCCACGCCATCTGCGCGCAGCTGTGCAGCCCTTCGGCGCGCAGCAGCAGCATGACGGTCTGCAGATACATGCCGGCGTCGGACCATTGCGGCCGGCCCAGGTCGCGGTCGATGTAGCAGAACAGGGCGGCGGGCGCGCCGAAACACTCCCAGTTCGCGGACGCGGCCCTCTGGCGCGCCTCCAGGTCCTCGCGCGAAATGCCGAGCGCGCCGTAGCGCTGCTCGCCGAAGGCGGACCGGCGTTCGCGGTAGGGGGACTTCAGTACGGGCGGGTACTGCTCGTACTCCGGCTCGTCCCAGGGGTCACCCGCGGCCAGGCGCTCGCCGGCACGCTTCTTGAGCTCGGCCAGCGGCCCGCCGGTCAGCACGTAGACGTGCCACGGCTGGAGGTTCGACGCGGACGGCGCCCAGGCCGCGGCGGACAGCACCCGCTCCAGCACCCCTTCCGGGACCTGCCGGCCGGTGAATCCGCGCACCGCCCGCCGGCTCGTGACCGCCTCATAGACGTCCAAGACCGCCCGCCTCCCGTTCGCTCAGCACACCCATCTCCGTCACACTCGATACAGTATCACTCAATACTATCTCGTGTATAACTATCTCTGCGTACAAATCCTCCGCCCCGGGCTCCCCGGCCCGGGCACCGCCCTTGGGAGAACGTCCATGGCCACGCTGCTGCACATCGACTCGTCCGTGTTCCCCGCCGAGGCGTCCTCGTCCCGCTGCGTCACGGACGCCTTCCGCAAGGCCTGGCAGGAACAGCACCCGCAGGGCACCGTCATCCACCGCGACCTCGCCGCCAGCCCCGTCCCGCACATCACCGCCGACGCCTGGTCCGCCGACTACGCCGCCCCGCGCGAGCACACCCCCGGGCAGTCCGCCGCGTTCGCCGCGCGCGTGCAGCTCATCGAGGAACTGGAGCAGGCGGACGCCGTCCTGATCGGCGCCCCCATGTACAACTACTCGATCCCCTCGACCCTCAAGGCATGGCTGGACAACGTGCTGCTGCCCGGCCGCACCGCGGGCCCGGCCCCCTCCGCCCAGGGCACCCCGGCCGTCGTCGTCGCCAGCCGCGGCGGCTCCTACGCACCCGGCACCCCGCGCGAGGGCTACGAATTCGTACAGAACTACCTCAAAGCCGTCCTCCAGGGCACCCTCGGCCTGGACCTGGACTTCATCGTCCCGGAACTCACCATGGCCCCCCGCAACCCGGCCATGTCCGAACTGATCCCCCTCTACGAGGCCTCCCGCGAGCGCGCCTTCCAGGACGCGAACGCCAAGGCCAAACAACTCGCAGAACGCCTCGCCGCATGACCCCGGCCGGACAGCACCCGGCCGCTCCACACACGGCGCAGATACAGGCAGGCACAGGTACAGGTACAGGTACAGGTACAGGTACAGGCACAGGCACAGGCACAGGCACAGGCACAGGCACAGGCACAGGCACAGGCACAGGCACAGGCACAGGCACAGGCACAGGCACAGGCACAGGCACAGGCACAGGCACAGGCACAGGCACAGGCACAGGCACAGGTGCAGGTGCAGGTACAGGTACAGGTACAGGTACAGGTACAGGTACAGGTACAGGCAGGCACAGGTGCAGGTGCAGGCGGGTGCGGGTGCAGGCGGGTGCGGGTGCGTTCCGGCTGCGGCGGTGCGGGTGCGGCTCCGGCTTTGCGCTGCACGCAGTCCACGACGGTGCGGGCCGGGCGCACCAGGCACCCGTCCCGGCCGCACCTACAGCCCGTCCCGGCCAGGGCCGCCTTCGCAGCACCGACCGCCGCACCGACAGCACTGCGGGCCGTGGCCGCCCCGGCGAGGGACTTCGGCCTGAAGCCCTCGCCGGGCCGGCGAGGGCTTGGCCACGGACCCAGCCCACGTGCGGGCCGGGTCCTGCCGCCGCGCGCGATCAGAAGCACACCCGCACGGACGGCGGGTCAGAGGCACACCCGCACGGACGGCGGGCCGGCGGGCGGGCACCGAAAGAGCCCGTCATCCACGCCGGCCCAAAGACGGTTCGCCGAAGAGAGCAGGCTCGTCATCGCCGGGAGCCTGGAAGAGCTTCACGTACTCCTCGATCAACTCGCGGCCGACCGGGACGGTCCCCGGCCCGCCCTCCCGGCTGCAGGCTTCGAGGCGGCGGCACAGCCCATCAACCGGGGCGGCCAGGCAGTGCAGTTCAACCGAAACGCCGAGTGCGCGCGCTCCCGCACGCTTCTCGTCCCGCTCAGAACGCGCCCAGAAGCCGAACTCCAGGATCACCGCCCGCCCCAGCCTCAGCAACTCCCGGGCATGCTCCCACAACCACCCCTCGAGCCGGCCGCGCATGCACTCATCGAACAGGCCGATACCGAGAGCCGCCATCCATGCGTCCGGGCACAGACGCACCGCTGGAACCCCGCCGGCCAGACGCTCGGCCAGCGCCGTCTTCACCCAGCCGGAAAACCCGCACAGCAAGATCAGAGCAGCCCCAGGACGCGCCGCCATCAGACACCTCCACCGCACCACTGCCGCAAGGCCACTCCAGCCTGCTCGCGCAACCACCAAACCGCTCCATCGAACGGAAACGGTTTCCGCCAGGCAGACCCGCCGGCTGCGCAGCGGCCAAACCCGCCCGCGCGGCAGGCAGCCGGAGCACGGGCACACTTACACCTGACCGCCCGCGGGATGGGCGAACCGGGTCAGCAGATCCCTCAGCCGCTCGGCCTCACCGGGCCCCAGCTCGGCAACCAGACGCCCCGCCAGCGGCTCCGCCGCCACATGAGCCGCATCGAACAACTCCACACCCTCAGGCGTGATCTCCACCGCCCGCACCCGCCGGTCCCCCGGAACACCCCTGCGCACAGCCAGCCCCTTGCGCTCCAGGTCATCCACCACCCGCATGATCCCCGCCTTGTCCGACCCCGTCGCCGCCACCAGATCCCGCTGCACCGTCGGCCCCCGGTCGACCAGCACGATCAGCACAGCGAAATGCCGCAACTCGATACCGAGCGGCCGAAGCGCCTCCTCCATCACCCCGGCCGCACGCCAATGCGCCCGGCGCAACAGCAGACCGAGAGCGAAAGGCGAGGCATCCCCAGGACGGTCGGTCACACGCGAGGCGGTAGCTGTGTACGGAACACCGGCGGCCATGAGACCACACTACAACCACCCACTCACTCAATACGGTCTCACCTGAAACCAAATACGGGCATGCCCACCGCAACCCTGCCACCTCACGCCAGAACGCCCGCCAAGACCACAGCACAGCCCACCACCCACGGCCGCCAACACCCACAGACAGTCCAACCGCACCCCCAGCCGCACCCCCAGCCGCACCCCCAGCCGCACCCTGCCCCACCCGTCCAGCCAGATACCAACACCCAACAAGCCAGCCCGAACCCCCCACCAGGACACAGAACCGACACCAGCACCGCACCAAACCCCGTCCACCCCGGAGAAAACCTCCACCACCCCAGAGCAGCACCCCCCGAGACCAACACAGACAGACAGCCAACCCCTCCCCCGCCGCAGGCCCCCCGGCCCGATCCCGACCCGAACGGCACACACCAGCCAGCACACCCACAGACACCACCGCCACCACCACCCACCCGCACGACACCGCCAGCAAAACGCCCGCCACCCATCCACCCAGGCAACCGACCGCCCCACCCAAAACCACCCCGGACACCCGCCCCCGAGCCCACCAGACAGCAAAGCCAGACCCCCACCCACCCCGACCCCCACCCACCCGGCCCCCACCCACCGGGGCTACTGCGAACAGGCGCCCTACACTCCCCTCCAGCGCCCCGGGCGACAGCAGGATGACGGGCCCGGACGTGACCTGTGCGCTCACCACACCCCCGGCGGCCAAAACAAGACCGGCAACCGCAGCGACGGCCACGACCGCACGGAAATACCTCATACGGACGCCATCCGTCCACACGGACTCCGCATGGACCAACCCCGACACCCCAACCCGGCCCGGAACACCGCAGAGATCTCCGAAAGCGGCCCGGACGATCACCCGAACCGGGCGAAACGTCCACTGCCCAACGCTTCAACAGCCCCCGGCAGAGCCCGAATTGACCAGCACCGGCTGGCAGGGAGCAAGCACGGACATGCGGAAGTCGTACTACGCAGCACACACCTACATGATCCTGGGAGTGATCTCCGGGCTCCACTACCGGGAGTTCACCAAAGCTAACCACTTCACCGGCGACACCCAGCTCGCACTCATACACACCCACCTGCTCGCACTGGGCATGCCGGGATTCCTCATCATCCCCGCCCTGGACAAACAGTTCACCCCCTCCGGAACAAAACTGTTCACCTACTTCTTCGCGTGAAGGCGTCGGGGGAACGGGCCGCCAGCAGCTGCCGGGTGAGCGGGCCCTGCCTGTTGAACGCACGGCTGCCGTACCGGTGGATCTGCAGCCGGACAGAAGCTGAGCCGGCCCGCCCGATTCAGCGGCACACCAGCGAGGGTGTGCTGTTGGCCTGATCTGGGCCGACGCAGGGACCGGGCGGGAGCGTGACGCTGCCTCGGGGCCCCTTCGCCGGGCCATTGTGGCAGTGGGAGTCCTCACTCCGCAGGCCGTGCGGTGGCCGGGTGACGAGTCACGCGAAAGCCCGAACGGGCGCAGCCGTAGCCCTCGTTCTCACCCCAGATGCCGGCCTTCCCCCTGGAAGACGGACAGGCCGACATCCGCCTCGGCCCGCGCGGTGAATCCCTGGTTCCCTCCGGACGGGGCCGCGGCCGCCGCCAGACGGATCCGGTATCCGGGGCCCAGGGCGCATGGTCGGACGCGGCGTGGCGCGACTGGTAGAACGTGTTCAGCACGGACCGGAACGTCAGCACGGCCTCGGGCGCCTGCGCCCGGTGATGGGCCGTCAGGGCGGCCGCATACCGCCGTCTCCTGTCCTGTGCGAGGGGAGGGCGGAGGCTCGGGCAGCCACGCCCACGCCTCAGGGGCGCGGGCGTGGTCACCTGCCCCGGCTGCCAGGACTAGGGGCTCTTGGTCGACGTGGCGGTCACGGTCGGCAGCGCCGTCGTCTTCGACGGGCTCGGCTTCGGCGAGTTCTTCTGGGTCTTCGTCGGCGACGGCTTCGGCGAATGCTTGCCGGTCTTCGACGGGGTCGGCTTCGGCGAACGCTTGTTCTTTGTCTTCGTCGGCGACGGCTTCGGCGAATGCTTGCTGCTCTTCGTCGGGGTCGGCTTCGGTGAATGCTTGTCGGTCTTCGACGGCGACGGCTTCGGCGAATGCTCGTCGGTCTTCGACGGCGATGCCGATGCCGATGGTGTCGCCGCGGGTGCGGCCGGGTGCTGCTGAGACCCGGTGGCCGCTACCGCGATACCGCCCGCTGCTCCCCCGGACAGCAGGGCCGCTGTCAGGGTTCCCACGGCGAAGGTGCGCCCCCAGTGGCTGCGGATTGTGTCATTCATGATGTTCTCCCATCTTGAACAACTGCCCCATGGGTCACTGTCGGCCTCAACCGAGGTTAGGTCGGCGCCACCCGATCGGCGACCGGAGCAAACCGGTTCGCACCTTCAACGGAAGTGGCCGATGCCTGCGCGCGGCAGCACGCCGGGCGCCGCGGCCGTGCGCAGCACCGTGAACGTGTGTGAAGACGGCCGCCGGACCGGCGGCCGCAGCCTCCGACCCGCTGACAGGGCAGGCTGGTTGGGGCCCGGCGGCCGTCAACGGCCAGGCTCGGCAGGGTGCCCGCTCGCCGGACTCACCGTGCGGGATCTGCCAGGGCGGCAAGGTCGGTCCCGGCCCTCACCGCCTCGCGCAGCAGTGCGGTGATCTCCTCGGGGTCCGGGCTGACGGCGTCGAGCGCCTGGACGGTCAGCGGGACTTCCTCGATCTGGTACTCCCCGCGGTCCGGATCGCCGAACTCCGGACCGGTGCGGTCCGCCTCGGACCATGACCCGATGCAGGCCAGGTAGAAGTACTGGCGCTGGTGCTCATCAGCCAGCACCTCCAGCAGGCCCGTGATCTGCGGCTCCGCACCGGTCTCTTCACGTATCTCACGGACCAGGGCCGCGCGGAGGCTGGGGTCGCCGGGTTCGACGTGCCCGCCGGGAAAAACCCGGTAGGGCGTCGCGCCCGGCCAGGTGCGCCGGATCAGCAGCAGTCGGCCGGCGGGCGTGAGCAGTACCGCCCGGACACACTCGATCACCGCACCTCCCGCTGCCGACACCGCCCGTCAGGTCATCGAATCAGTATGTGCAGCCCCGCGCAGCCGGTTGCCCGGTTACGGGCGGCGGCTGCCGGGTGCGGCAAAGTGGTAGCAGCCGCCAGGCCGCCAGGCCGCAGTTGCCGGTCACCGGCGCATCCGGGGTGCTCGCCTGCCCGAAGGCCCACCCGCTCCCCCGCTCCCCCGCTCCTGCGGGTTCCGGGCGGGGACATCGCAGATGTGTTGCCTGCCGGGACCGGCCGCCCGGGACATGCACGGCACCAGAGGGTCCAAGGACGCGTGGATCGCCCGTTCCAGGACGCCGAGTTCGCCCCTGCGCCACCGGCGCAGGCCGGCCTGGCCGGAACGCAGACTTTCGGCAGGCTCCTTCCCCGCACCGGATACCCGTGGACGGCCGGACGGCCGGCTGGAAGCCGGGTACACCCTGACACCGGTAGACGGGGCCTGGCCCACCGAGCCGTTCAGGATGGCGGGCGCCGAGCCGCGGGATGTGTGTGAGGGGCCCGGCGAACCGGTCGAGCAGCACCAGGAGTTCTTGGACGAGTCCGGCGACTGCCCCGAGTCCTTCCTCGCGGGAGCTTCACCGTCATGGGGCGAGTGAGGCAAGCGGACCCTCGCCCCCGAGTTCGGCGGCGATCTGGCGGGTCTGCCGCCGGGGTGCAGCGCCCGGACGGCTTCGGGGACGAACGTGCGTGGGCCGGTCCAGTGCGACGTGGGCGCCCGTGGGGGAAAGCGGCGGAATGCGGCTCCCGGGGTGGCGGAATGCGCGCAGCGAAGCCAGCGGGCCGGCCGACGCGGGTCCGCCGACGCTCACGCCCTGCGGGATTCCCGCTCCGAAAACGCCGCATCTGCCGCCGCGGGCTCACGTGGGCCCGCGGCCCTCTCGGGCCTCCTGGTAGGGGTAGTGCATCGAGTGGTCGCCGGCCTCCCAGGCCGCGCTGAGGCCCGGCGCGCTCAAGTCCCAGTCCGGGCGGATTTCCCGGGTCACATCGCGGAGATCGCGGCGGAGGTCCTCGATCGACGGCCTGCCCCAGTACCAGTAGCCGTTGTAGACGCTGTGGATGACCAGACCCGGCCCGAGGACGAGCGTGTGCGGGATCATCGGGTCGTGATGGGGGTCGGTGTATTCCTGGATCTGAAGGTCCTTCTGCACCTTGCGGCCGGCGTCGGACAGGAAGGTCCACTGGCCGCCGACCGCCGCGCGGAACTCGTTGAGTTCAAGGATGTTGTCGGTCGCGATGGTGACGACCTGGGTGTAGGCGACGGCGATCTCGGAGTAATGGGCCGCCAGTTGAAGGTGCTGCTGATGATCCTTCGGGCAGTAGTGGCCGCGTGAGAGCAGGAGGATCACCGGGTCGATCCCTTGCAGCCCGCTCAGTCGCCGCCGGGTCCTGGTGTGGTCGGTCAGCTCGTAGTCGGGGAAGGTTCCACCGGGTGTGATGTCGGCACGCACGGTGTTGTTCCTTTCTCGAGGTCGTTCGCTCGGACGTGTGGGGCGTTTGCGTATGCCGGCTTCGACAGGCCGGGATCATGGAACGGGACACGGACATCACCAAGTCGGCCCGCCGGTCTCGCGGGACGACGAAGCCGCTGCCGACGCCGGCCCCGCACTCAGGAGCCGGGCACCTTGTCAAAGGCCCTGTTTCGCCCCGGCATTGTTCCCGGCCACCGGCCCGAAAGCCGCGCCGTGATCTCCTGCAGCAGTCGGCCGTTGCCATCCGGATCACCGAACGAGAGGAACGAGGAACAAAGCACAGCCGCCGGGTTCCGTGCCCGGGCCTGCCACGTATGCCTCGGTCCCGGCGCGATGCAACACCCCGCCCGCGTCGCGGAACACCCCGACGTCGCGGTCGGCGCGCTCAGCATGAGCCGTCTCGATGCCAAAGACGGCCCAGGTGCAGGCCCTCCGCGCAGCCCGGCGCGGCGAGGGCGGCCCCGGGCCAAAAACGGAGCAGGACCAGGCCGGCGGGGTGAACTGCACCGCCCGCAAGCCCCCGCCGCCCGCAAGCCCCCGCCGCCGGCGAGGCCGGCGTCGGGCCGCCGCCCCGGCGGCTCGCAGAAGTCCTCGGCTCGGCCGTCCCCGGCAGCTGCCACCACCACAACCTCGGGTTTCACGTCCACCACCCTGCTCCTGTCCTGAGTGTTGTCACGTGGTGTTGACGGGGGTCACCTGGCCCCGGCCGGCGTCAGGGGTCCCTGCCCACGCGACTGGATGCCGCTGGGGCTTTTGTCTGTATCCACGCTTGTGCCGGGGGACGGCCGTCCGCAACCCGTGCGAGGCACCGGCCTGCGATCCGGGCCTGCGAAGTGATCGTCCCGCGGCCGTCCTCAGCGGGTCGGAAGCGCCCGGCACAGGGCTTCACCCCCGTTTGCGGCCCGCGGCCGCCAGCGGCCGCGGGCCGTTCCCCGCGCGTGCCGCGCCTCCGCACGTGCGGCCCGTCCGTAGACGTGGCCCGTACGGATGTGTGACGCGTACCGCCTCGATGCCTACGCGGGGGGAGCTGCCGGGTGTCCGCCGGCCGGGTGGGGCAGGGGAAAGCCGCGCAGTGCCGCGCAGCTCCGGGGGAAGCCGTAGCCGGGGTGCAGGACCGGGTCCTGTGCCTCGCCGGCGGGCACGGCGACGGCGACGGCGACCAGCACGCCGGACGCCGGGCACCGGTGGCAGTTCGATAAACCGCCACGGGCGGGCCGCGTCGTCGCCCGGCGGGGCGAAGGCGCGTACGCCGCGTTCGTCGTCCAGCGTGAAGACGAACACGCCGAAGGGCCGCTGCCCCGCCTCCCGGCCGGAAACCCGCAGAGGTCAGGACAGGTCATCCAGCCCCTCATCCGGCCCCGCCCCGGGCAGCACCGCCCGGACAGCCGGACAGGCTACACACCCGCCCCGCACAACCGGCCCAGGCAGCAGCAGGAGAGCGGGCCCGGGATGAACGGCGAGGCGCTCTTCACCCGGCCTCAGACGTGACAGTACGCCCGCCCGGGCGCAGCGTGCCCAGACCCCGCCACGGCGGCACACCGGCCGCCCGCCCGCACCGCGGGGCAGCAATACGCCGACCCGCCCGCGCACAGTGGCACACCGGTGAACCCGGACAGTTCACCGCGCCGGGCCGCCGGACACCCGCACAACCCGCCCCGGGAGCACGGCACGTACACGAACGCCCCCGCCGGACATCACCAGGCAGCACACACACCCCCACAGCCCGCGTCGGGTCCGGCGGCGGTACGCGAATGCGGATGGCCCGACAAACCCGCCAGCGCTCAAGATCCCGCCCCGCGCCGTCCACGCTCACGGTGCGGGACCCGCTTCGCGCGGCTCCCGGCTCCCGGCGAGCGCACTGGAAGGCTGCACCTCCCAGCAGGGAGCAAACCGGTCGTGGCACCGGCAGCGGTCACGGGCGCAGCATGAGGACACCGAAATCCGACGAAGGACGGACCACAGCCGGCCACGACCCCATTCCGGAGGTCCGGGAAGCACTCCTCGCCTGCCCCCCCAGTTCGGCGGCTGCGGCTCCTGGAGCCAGGTCCCGCACAACGCGGCACCCGCCAGGACACCGCGTGCCGCGTTGTGCGGGACCGCACCCGGCGGTGCGCACCAGGCAGCCGGGGGCCGCACGCGCCGGCGGCCTGACCGCTCGCCGGGGCTTCGGCTCGGTCCCAAAACCAAACGCCGGCAGGCATGGCGGGGGCGGCGTCCTGTCGGCCCAGTGTCCGCACCGCGCACGGCCCGGAGGCATCCGATGAACCGCAAGCACCCCGCAACGGGCCCGCTCACCGTGACCGTGTTCGTCTTTCCGGGAGTGCGGCTGCTCGATGTGACCGGCCCCATCGAGGTGTTCACGACGGCGAACGAGTTCGGCGGGTGCTATCAGGTGCAGATCGCGTCCGAGGACGGCACGGAGGTCATCACCTCTGCCGGGACCCGCCTCAGCGCCGACCTGAGCGCCCACGACGTGCAGGAACCGTGCGACATCCTGCTCATCCCCGGCGGCCCCGAATGGGAAACGATGATCAAGGACGACGCTCTTGTGGACACCGTCCGCCACCTGCACGCCAAGAGCCACTGCACGGCATCGGTGTGCACGGGAGCGTTCCTGCTGGCCGCGGCCGGACTCCTCAACGGCCGCCGCGCGGCGACGCACTGGCGCCATTCACGGCAACTGGCCTCCCGTTTCCCCTCCGTGCAGGTCCAACCGGACGCCATCTTCGTGCGGGACGGGCAGGTGATGACCTCGGCAGGTGTCAGCGCCGGTATCGACCTGTCCCTGGCCCTCGTCGAGGACCACTACGGCGCGCAGGTCGCCCGGTCGGTCGCCAAGGACATGGTCGTCTTCATGCAACGGCCGGGCGGCCAGTCCCAGTTCAGCGTCCGCTCCCGCACACCGCACACCCGCCAGGAGATGCTCCGCCGGGTCCTGGACGCCGTCGCCGAGGACCCCGGGGCCAACCACACCCTCACCGCCATGGCGCGCAGGGCAGGCATCAGCGTCCGTCACATGACCCGACTCTTCGACGACGAGGTGGGAACCACCCCGGCCCGCTACGTCGAACAGGTCAGACTGGAAGCCGCCCAGGTACTGCTGGAAACCGGTGACGACCCCATGCCGGCCGTGGCGCGCCGCACCGGGTTCGGCTCAGCCGAGTCACTCCGCAGAGCGTTCGTGCGGCACCTGGGTGTGACACCTGGCGCATTCCGGACCAGTTTCCGCACGACCGGCATGCACACCACAGACCCCGCATCCGCACCCACAGCACCGTAGCCGAGGCACAACACGCCGAAAACGCACAACCGCCAGCCACCCCAGGCCACCTCACCAACCTCCCCCACCGGCCCGCTCGCGAGTTGCGGACACCGGCGCCCTCACCCGATCAGTGGCCACGCTGAGAGAGGTCAATGACTGAAAGCCGAAGATTGACTGGCCGTCGCGAAGGGCATCACCGTCGCCCACTCGCCCTCGCCATACAACATCACGCATTCCTAGCGCGTGGCGTACGCGCGGATAGCTGGATGGACTCCGTCGAGAGTGGTCTTGCGGACCTTTTCCGGGTTGGCGTTGGCGGGGACCGGTTGACGCATGTAGGCCAACAGGAGGGTCAGGGCACTGAGGCGGTCGGCGGCCAGGCGCGAGGTGTCGGCGGCCAGGAGCCCTGCACCGACGAAGTGAGCCATGCGTTCCGCCCGGTCTTCCGCCGCCGCTTCCGTCGCGAGATCGCCCTTGGTCGACGGCGTCTGCAAGCCTTGTTGGGCGACGAGGGCGAATGCGGCGGCGGAGCCGACGATCGACGTGCCGAGGTCGATCGCCAACACCATGAGTGCCGTCTCCAGTTGCGGCACCGTCGTGATCTGCGCGTCCTCGGGGAGATGCTCGTCGAGCGCTCGGCGGCCAGTGGCCGGCAGTGACTCGGACGCGGCGGAGAGGATGGCCAGGAGCAGTCGCCTCTTGTCACCGAAGTAGTCGTACACGGCGTCCTTCGACACCTCGGCTCGGGCCGCGATGGTTTCCATGCTGACGCGGTCCACTGGGTGGCGCACGAACAGTTCGCGTGCAGCGGCGAGGATGGCCGTCCGCTTCTCCGCAGCCCCCTCGCGTTCTCCGTAGCCCCCTCGGGAACCGTCTTCTCCGCGCCGCGGCGACCGCTTCCCTCAGTTCCGCGATCTCAACGTGCCGGACCGCCAACCGGGAGATCGCCGGCCTCTTGAACTCGGCCGCCGCCGCCAGTTTCGCGGGAGACGACCCTCTCCTCGAACTGGGCAACCTCCCCCTGAGGCGTTCGATCTGGGCTTCCCTTGGATCGACACCCCGGCCTCCCGGGGTGCCTTCACCCGCCGCTCGAACTCATCGGCGTTCCTACCCGTCGAAGGGGTTGATGACGTCGGGCACCGGCGTCATGCCTTCAGTGCCACGCCCCCGTACATGGCAACGTCCGAGTCCTTGACGTCTCCTTCGGTACCGGGGAGGGGCCGCCACTGGTGCACGAGTGTCACCCCAGGCTCGACCAGTTGCAGGCCGTCGAAGAACGGCTGAACTTCGGCCCTGGTGCGGTTTCGGGCGGGCATACCGCGTTTGGTGTACTCGGCGACTACGCTGCCAATCGGTTTCGGGCTGGAATCGGTGGTGACCGTGGACATCGCCAGGAAGCTACCGGGCGCCAGCAGCTGCAGGTACTGCTTGACCAGGTCGTATGCCTTCTGGTCGTCGAGGACGAACTGCAGTACCGCGATGATCGACAGTGCGACCGGTCGGTCGAGGTCGAGGGTGCCGGTCAGCTCCGGTGCGCGCAGGATCGCCTCCGGGTCGTGCATGTCGGCATGGATGTACGCGATGCGGCCCTCAGGGGTACCCGTAAGCCGGGCTCCGGCGTGCGCGAGGACGATGGGATCGTTGTCGACGTAGACGATGCGGGCATCCGGGATGATCCCCTGAGCGACCTCATGGAGGTTCGGGGAGGTGGGGATTCCTGTACCGATATCCAGGAACTGGTCGATTCCCTGCTCGGCCAGGTACCGCACGGCCCGGTGCATGAACTTACGGTTTTCACGCATCGATATCTGCAGGCTGGGCCAGGCAGTGAGCATCTGCTCCGCTGCCGCACGGTCCGGGGGATAGTTGTCCTTTCCTCCGAGTATGTAGTCGTAGACCCGCGCCGAGTGCGGAACGCTCGTATCGATCCGAGGGGGTTCATATCCCAGAGGTCGTTTTGTCCAGGTCGTCTCGTCGGGCACTCGCGTACTCCTCTTGATTGCCTGCGTCAGAATGCTGCGTACGGTGCGGACGAAATCGCTCCAGGGCGCTTCGCCAACGATTCTTATGCCGATTATGCCGAGACCCGAGCGCCGTCAGGAGGCCAACAGGCTGGCCTGGCCCGTCTCCCAGCCCTGGGCGAAGACATCGAGCTCGACCTGCGTGAAGATCAGCGCCGGCCCTTCCGGATCGGTGGACTGACGGACTGCGAAACGGCCGTCGGGCAGTTTCCTGACTTCAACGCAGGCGCCGCCGTTGCTTCCGCTCCACGGCATGTGCCAGCCTTCCGTCCCCAGTTCCTGAACAGCATTGTGTATGCGATTCACGGGACTACAGCTCCTTGCGAATATCACCGAGGAATTCTCCGGTACGTTGTACTGGTAGGGCTTGCGCGCACATCCGGTCCAGGGCCGCCTGGTAATTCGTCACATCGTCGTACTCGTCGAGATATACCGCGCCGACGAGATTCTCGATGTATGCGATATCCGATATTTCCTCATGCGGGAATCGGAAGATATGGAACGGCCCATACATGCCCTCGTGCGCGCAAAGCCCGAACGGCATGATCTGGAGTTTGATGTGCGGCAGATCGGTCACCTCGATGAGACGGTCGATCTGCGTCCGCATCACATCGGGCGGAACCATGGGGCGGCGCAGCACCGTTTCGTCCATCACCACCCACAGTTCGGGCGGTTGGGGCCCGCTGAGCAGTTTCTGGCGCTCCATGCGGACGACGACTCTTCGCTCGGCTTCCTCGTCCGCACCATGGAGGCCGGCGCGCAGGATGGTCCGCGCGTAGCCCTCGGTCTGGAGCAGCCCGGGGACGTAGTGCGGCTCGTAGACCCGGATGAGGCTCGCCTCTTCCTCAAGGCTCACGTATGCGCTGAACCAGGCGGGCATCGCGTCCCGGTGGCGGTGCCACCATCCGGGCTGATTGGCCTCCTTCGCCAGGGCGAGGAAGGTCCTGGCCTCGTCTGCGGGGACTCCGTACGCCCCCAGCAGGGTCTGGATGTACGGGAGCTTCCACTTGCCCTTGGCGAGTTCCATCCGCCGGATCGTCAGGGGGGTGACGTCGAGTACGACCGCGGCGTCGTCGAATGACATTCCGGCATTTTTCCGCAGGTCTCGCAACCGTCTGCCCAGGACCATCAGCCTGACGGTCGAGGCGCCGGCCGCGGACTGAGCTGGGGTCACGTCCCGCCTCCTTGCACAGCATCCATAGGAGCAGTCTGTCACTCCCTGGTGATATCGACTCCCTGGCAATGTCTCCGTGAAATTATCACGGAGCATCTTGCTTCGTGACCATGTCGGCGAGCATAGTGGCGCGGTGACCGTGTTCACTCAAGCGTGGCAGTCGGCAGCCGCGCAGGCCTGGGCACCAGGTCTCTTCGCGAAGTCCCGCATCGGACGTCCCATGTGCGGCGCAGAGGTGTGCCGCTGCCGCACGGCCTCGGCCCGGGACGCGTCCACGCGTGTGGGGTTCGGCCCCTGGACAGGTCACGTGCGGCACTCACCCCCCATGACGAGGATTCACGTGGCCATCACTGATATGACCTTCCAGCGCGCTCCCTCCCCAACGAACTTGACCTTCGAACTTCCGACGCACGCAGCCTCCGTCGGTGAGGCTCGCCGCCGCGTCCGTGCCCACCTCAGCCGTCAGAGTTGTTGTGACGACACCTGCGAGACCGCGGTCTTGCTGGTCAGCGAACTGGTGACGAACGCGGTGCGGCACACACGAAGTCCCCGGGTGAAGTGCTCCGTCGGGCTGGAGGCGGACAAGGTCCGTATCGAGGTGGAGGACCACGGCGAGGGCGGCGCCCCTGTCGCGCTGGTCCAGGCTGCCGCCGATGACATGCACGGACGAGGTCTGCACCTGGTGGCGGCGCTTTCGCAGGAGTGGGGGGTCCGCGAAAGGAACGGCGTTCCCGGCTGCGTGGTGTGGGCACTCGTGTCCGTAGTCGAATGAGCACGCCGAAGGCGGTGGCTGGGGATCACGTGGACCGAATGCCGAGCCAGAGATGAACGGAGGGCAGGGGCGCACGGGCAGCGGGAGTCATACGGCAGAGCTCTGAACGCAACATCCGCGGCGGCATACCGCCAACCCGGCAGCCGTTCGCCGGGCGATTCGCTCTGAGAACGCGGCACCGCCGACCCTCGGGACGTGTTGTCGTGTGCGGCGTATTGAACGAGCGTGCTGGGCTGCGAGACTCTCCCGAACCCCGGGACACGGCCGACACACCGCCGGCGCGGGCCGGCCGCGTCCGATGGGAGCGACCCGAGCGCCCCACCCCGCGCACGAGCAAGCCCGGTGCACGCACTGCAAGCCCTGGGTGTTGTCAGAACCCGGCTCTGCGCTCTAGCACAGGTCTTGGGGCGGGGCAGTCGCGGAGTGTCACTGAGGCACGATCAAGCCCTCAGGCCGCCGTGATGCGGCGACTGCCCGCGGTGCTTCGGAAGCGGGCGCGGTACACGGTCGGAGAGACTCCGAGGGTGTGCTGAAAGACCCGGCGCAGGGACTCCGAGGAACCGAATCCGGCCTGCTGCGCCACTTCCTCCACTGTGCCGCTGCCCCTTTCGAGAAGAGCCTGAGCGGCTTCGACCCTGATGGATTCGACGTATTGCCCAGGAGTCATGCCGATCTCGGTACGGAAGAGCCGCCCCAGGTGCCGGGCGCTCACCCCGCTCACAGCGGCCAGGGAATCCAGGGTGTGCTCGGCCGAAGGGTCCGCACTGACGTGATCCAGTACTCGTCTCACCGCCGAGTGCCGAGGCTGAGATGAGACCAGTCGGGCGCTGAACTGCGCCTGTCCGCCGGGCCTGGCCATGAAGACGACCAACTGCCTGGCCACGCTGCGCGCCACCTCGGCCCCCCAATCCTCTTCGACCAGGGACAGCGCGAGGTCGATGCCTGCCGTGACGCCGGCTGACGTGACGACGTGGCCGTCCCGGACGAAGAGAGGATCGCTTTCCACCCGTATCCCTGGGAAGGCCACCGCGAGGTCCGGGGCGAGCTCCCAGTGCGTCGCAGCGCGCCGACCGTCCAGGACACCGGTCGCGGCGAGAACGAACGCCCCCGCGCACACGGAGGTCACCCGCTCGGCCCGATCGGTCAGGGCCGTGACCGACTCCACCAAGTCCGTGTCGTTGACGGCCTCCCGCCAGTCCCTCCTCCCCGGTATCAGCAGGGTGCCGATCCGGCGGGGAAGTGAGGAAACCGAGCCGTTGACGCCGAGCACCAGTCCCGATGAGGTGGCGACGTCGGCACCGGTGGGCGAGACGACTCGGACGTCGTAGTCCGCACCGTAGCGGTTGGCGGTCGTGAAGACCTCGACCGGGCCGGTGACATCCATGAGCTGAACCGCGTCGAAGGCGACAACGGCGACCGTGTGACTGTGGTGGGACACCCGCGGGACTACTCCTTCCACGGGGACTCGAGGATCGTACGGACGAAATCACCGCGCTGGAAGTCCGGGACGAAGTGCTCCAGAACGTCGGCCTTCACATTGCCGAACGTGGTCTCCGGCTTGAGGCGGATACCGTCGTAGAACGCCTGCAGGATCCGGTGCTTGAAGTCGGGGCGGGGGTGCAGGGCCACGACCTCGGCCCGGTCCGCCTCCGGGATCGTGCCGTATCCGATGCCCAGTACGTCGTACTCCACCCCGGCGGTGACCAGGGCCACCTCCGGCTCCATGAACTCCGGTATCCCTGGAGTGGTGTGCAGGGCGATCGCCGTCCACGCACGGCGAACACTGTCTTCCGGAATCCCACGCGCCTGCAGGAACCGCTTCGCTTCGTCGGCGCCGTCCACTTCGAACCGGCGGCCGCTGCCATGGAAGGTGTCACCCAGGCCCACGTCGTGGAACATGGCGGCGATGTAGAGAAGTTCCGGGTCGAAACTCAGGTCGCGGTTGCGTCCCTGCAGACTGCCGAAGAAGTACACCCGACGTGAGTGGTGGTAGATGAGCTCGCTCGTGGTGTCACGGATCAGCTCCGTCGCCTCTCGAGCCAGCTTCGTCGCAGGCACGTCTACGTTCGCCACCCCAGCACGATCGATTCCCATGTTGTCCGCCTCTTCCAGGTGTGTGTCGCCGTCCGGTCGGCGATGTCATCTCCAGCGTGGCACCGGCGGCCTCTGCCTCGCCATGGCGATCAAGACGTGTAACCCACAGATACCGACATGAGGACGCCAGCGCGCCGCCTCCTCCCACTTGCCGAGGCGTGGGATGTCGGGACGTCCCACTCCCGAAGGCGGAGGCGTGCACGCCTCCGCCTTCGGGAGTTGCTCGACGAGGTAGCGCTGGTCGCCGCTCCATGCCACGTGTACGGCGCACACTTCGCCGGTGCGGAGTCCGAAGCCGGGTACTCCCACCGGCACGAGGTAGGGAGAGTCGACGCCGGGTTTCCCGCGGCGCACGTCGCGAACATGGGCACCGTGGTGCAACGGGCGGCGCTGGGGGGACCGCTCCCGGCTCCACTTTCCGGTGAAGTCCAGGATCTCGGTGGCCCGACGCGGCAGGGGCAGCAGAGTCAGGGCGCCGCCCAGGTCGTAGGGCGTCGTACCGCCGCTGCTCCCGCGGTAGAGGACGGCGTCGGTGGTGAGTATCGCGTGGGTGTCCGTGGCGTGGGTGAGCGTGATGTCCAGTCCGGACGCCGTCTCGGTCAACTGCGGCTCAAGTACGCCGCCGCCGTCGGGGTCCGCACGCTGGGTGGCCCCTGTCAGGGTCGGACGGGGAGCGGTGCCGGTGCCGGCCAGGTGACCATGGTGGGCCGGGGTGCCGGTTCGGTGAGTTCCACGGCGTAGCAGGTGCCGGCCGCGCTCAGGCTGACGATTCGCGTGGGGGTGGTGCGCATACGGTCTCTTGCCAGGGGGACGGCAGGACGCGCCGTACGGGCCGCGTCCTGGCCGCGGTGCGCCGAAGAGACGGCGGTCACTTCTCGTTCAGGATGCTCTTGGTCTTGGCCTGCATGTCGGCGAAGACACTGTCGTCCTTCTGCCCGGCGAAGTAGGCCTCGATCAGAGGCTCGATCGCGTCCTGCAGAGCCGCTCCGTTGCGGAAGTCCGGCGACGGGTAGAGCTCCTTGTTCTTGAGCATGTCGGTGAAGACCGTGAGGTCGACGCCCTGCGCCTTGAGTGCCTCGGCGGAGGCGTACATCGAGGCGGGGATGGACGGGAAGAAGGTTCCGGTCGCCGACGCCTTCGTCTGGCAGGTCTCGGAGCCCATGTAGGAGACCCACTTCCAGGCCAGGTCCCGGTTCTTCGTGCCGGCCCAGATGGTGTTGCCGTTGGAGTTGCTGAAGACGGCGCGGGTCTTGCCGTCGGGGCCGAGGACCGTGGGACCGATTCCGACCTTGATGTTGGGAATCTTGGCGAAGGTGGACGCCGACCACGATCCGCCCGTCTCCATCGCGACCTTGCCCGAGGAGAGCAGGTCGACGTCGGACACGGTGTTGGTGAACGTACCGATCTTGGGTGCGTATCCCTTCGCCACCAGGGTGCGGATCCAGTCCATGGTCTTCACCAGTCGGGGATCGTTGTAGTTCAACTCGGTCGGCCAGTTGGCCGTGTTGCCGAGCCGCCAGCCCGTCGTGGAGACGAAGGAGCTCCAGGTGGACTGGCCCAGGAAGTCCTTGGCGGCCAGCTGGCCGAAGCCGTAGGTCTTGATGTGTGCCTTGTCGAATCCCGGCTCGTCACCGCGTCGGCCCTTGGTGTCGAGGGTCAGATGGGCGATCATCTTGCCGATCGTGCCCCCGTTGTCGGGGTTCCAGTTCAGGTTCTGGACGTCCTTGGCGCTGTATCCGGCCTTGGTGAGCATGTCGGTGTTGTAGTACAGACCGGTGGCGGCCCAGTCCAGCGGCAGGCCGTACTGCTTGCCGTCGGTGTACTTCCACGAGTCGACTCCGACGGAGAAGCGCGACAGGTCGAAGTCGTCCCTCTTGATGTAGTCGTCCAGCGGGAGCAGTTGGTTCTGGTCGGCGTACTGCGGGAAGAACTGGACGCTGTTCTGGAACGCGTCGGGAGCCGTGCCGGCCACGAAGCCGGCGGTGAGCTTGGTGAAGTAGTCCGTGACGTTGTACTGGGTGATCTTCACCGTGACGCCCGGGTTGGCCTTCTCGAAGTCCTTGGCGCAGACCTTGTACGCGGTCGCCTGCTTGTCGTCCCAGGTCCACCAGTTCAGGGTCGAGGAGCCGGAGCCGCCGCCCGAGTTGGAGGAGCATGCGGAAAGGACGGCCGCCAGGGTGAGCGAGGCTCCCAGTGCCACAGCCTTGCGAACTCTCATGGTTCCTTCTTTCACTGGTCACTTGAGGCCGGAGAAGCCGATGGAATTGACGATGCGTTTGCCGAAGGCGATGAAGAGCACCAACATCGGCAGCGCCGCGATGAGGGCGGCGGCCATCAGGCCCGCCCAGTCGGGCGCGGCTTGTGGTGAGGACTGCTTGAAGACGCCGAGTGCGAGGGTGAGGGGTTGGACGTGCTGGTCGTTGGCGATCAGCAGCGGCCAGAAGTAGTCGTTCCAGGCGTTGACGAACATCAGCAGCGACACGGTGGCGATCGGCGCGGACGACATCGGCAGGACGATCCGGAAGAAGATCCGCAGCGGGCCGGCGCCGTCGATGATGGCGGCCTCCTCGACCTCGTTGCTGAGGCCGAGCATGAACTGCCGCAGGAAGAACAGCGTGAAGGCCTGGAAGAGCCCGCCGGGCAGGATGAGTCCGGCGAAGGTGTCGGTGAGCCCCAGGTCCTTGACGAGGACGAAGTTGGGCAGCAGCGTGAACACACTGGGCACCATCAGGGCACTGATCAGGATGTTGAACACCATGTCGCGGCTGCGCCAGTGCAGGCGGGAGAACGCGTAGGCGGCGGTCGCCGAGAGCAGCACGATCAGCGCCGTCTGCACGGACGCGTAGATCAGCGAGTTGCGCAGGTAGAGCGCGATGTCGAGGGAGGCGCCGGAGCCGCCCTGCGCCTGGGCCTCCGCGGTGGAGGCGAGGCCCAGGACCCGTTCGAAGGCGCCCCAGGTGAAGCCCACCGGCAGCGGCGAGGACGGGTTGGTCGCCAACTGGTAGTTGTTCGACAGCGCGGTGCGCAGGATCCAGTAGAACGGGAAGAGGGTGACCAGGACGATGCCGCCGAGGTAGCTCCAGGCCACCACCTTGCCGGGTGAGAACCTGCGGGGTTTGTTGCGGGGGCGCTCCGGGAGGGCCGACCGGCCGGGTGCGAGGGTGACAGCCATGACGGCCTCCTTCAGTTCAGGTCGGATTCGTTGGCGCGGGCGAGCCGCAGCTGGGTGAAGGTGACCGCGATGAGCAGGGCGAACAGGGCCAGCGACATGGTGGCGGCGTAGCCGAAGTCGAACTGTCGGAAGGCCTTGCGGTAGATGTACATCTGCAGCACGTTCGAGGCGTTGGCCGGGCCGCCCTCGGTGGTGACCTGCACGATGTCGAACACCTGGAAGGAGTTGATCACCGTCAGGACGACCACCATGACGAGGATCGGCCGCAGCAGGGGCACAGTGAGCCGGCGGAACATCTGCACTTCACTGGCGCCGTCGACCCGGCCGGCCTCGTAGATGGTCGGCGGGATGGTCTGCAGGCCGGCGAAGATCAGCAGGGCGTAGTAGCCCATCCACTTCCAGACGCTGATCGCGGCGAGTGAGGGAATCGCCCATCCCCCGCTGCCGAAGAACAGGATGGAGTGGCCGGTCAGGTGTTTGAGGACGATGTTGACGATGCCGAGCGTCGGGTCGAGCATCCACTGCCACACCAGGGCGGCGATGACGTTGGAGATCAGGAACGGCAGCAGGATCACGCCGCGCAGGACCGACGAGCGGGTCACCCTGTGCAGCACCACCGCCGTCACCAGTGAGATCACCGTGCCGAAGGCGACGGACAGCAGGACGAAGTAGACGGTGACGAGCAGCGAGTGCCAGAAGACGTCGTCCCCGACCATCTCCCGGAAGTTGGCCAGTCCCACCCACTGCGGTGGGCTCAGGACGTGGAAGTCGGTGAAGCTGAGGTAGATACCGCGCAGGGTCGGATAGGCGTAGAAGGTCGCGAAGCCGATCACGGCGGGGAGGATGAGCAGCAGTGCGACCGGCAGGTCCCGGCGGCGTGCCGCCGGGACCTCGTGGTGGTGGAGCGCCGTCCCTTCCCGAAGGGACTCTTCTTCTTGACCGGTGAGGTGGCCGTGGTGGCCAGCGCGCCCGGTTCACCGGACCGCGGTTTCACCGACGTTGCGTGGTTGCCCTGTGATGTGACCACCACAGCACCCTCCTTCGTGTGTTGCGTGTCCAACTGGTGGAGCGACGGGCGTGGATCAGACGGTGATCTTGTCGATGTCGGGCGCGTAGCCGGTGGCGTTGCCGAAGGTGAGCGTGTTGTCTCCGGCCTTCAGCGGCACCGGGACGGTGAGCGACTGCGGGGCACCCCAGTTGTTGTCATTGGTGCCGGGCGCCGGGATCTGGAGGGTGGTGTCGCCGACGGTGAGGTCGATGACGCGACTCGAGTCGCCGTCCACGTAGTCCAGCTTCATCAGATACGTGCCGTCATTCGGGGCGCTGACGAGGGTGATGGCCACGTCACCGCCGCCGAGGTTGCCGATCTTCTGCCCGCCGGAGCCGCCGTCGCAGCCGGCGACGGCGGCGTTGCCGGTGAGGGTGTTGCCGGGTGCCTCGGCCTCGTAGGCGGTGGGACCGTCGGATGCAGGCGTGGTGATCTGGACGGCCTTGCTCGGAGCCGAGGTTCGCCCCTTGGTGTCGCGGGCGACGACGGTGAAGGTGTGAGCGTCGGCGGCGCTGAGGCCGTGGACGGTGGCGGTGGTGCCGGTGCTGGTGGTCACCGGCCGGCCGTCGGCGTAGACGGTGTAGCGGGTGACAGGTGAGGTGCTGGTGTTCACCTTGCCCCAGGCCAGCGAGACGCTCGTCGGCGTGGCGGAGGTGCCGTGCACGCCCAGCGGGGTGCCGGGTTGGTCTCCGTGCCGGGTCGGGGCGAAGGTGAAGAGCCGCGAGCCGTGCGGCGGCAGGTTCTGCGTCAGGTGCCCGGAGAAGCGGCCGAGGTTCTTGTGCGTCCACAGGTCACGGACCGCGGCCGTGCCGTTGATGCCCAGGTCGGCGAAGTCCGCGGTGACGTCGGCGTCATCGGAGCCCAGATTGAACAGCGCTACGGTGTAACTGCCGTCGGGATTGCGGGTGTACCAGGTCTGCTGGTTCGTGGTCTGGCTGACCGGACGCGCGGGACGGCCGGCCTGATCGACCGCGATCACCTCGTCGTTGGTGAGCAGCTTCAGCCCGTACGGGTCAAGCTTGGTGAGGTCGTCACCCGTGTACAGCGGCGCCGACTCGATGGCCCACAGCGTCATGTAGCTCTGTCGCTCGGCCTCGGTGAGACCGTCCATGGCGCCGGCTCCCACGTCCAGGGAGTCGAGGTTGTTCCAGTGCCCCGGCCCCGCGTCGTCGATCCACTGCACGACGTCGTTCCAGCGCACCTTCACGGAGTTGTTCCACGTCACGAGCGTGTTGCAGTAACACTCGACGTCCGTGTCGATCCGCCAGCCGTTCGAGTCGGTCTTCCAGGTCTCGGTCTTTGTGTGACTGAGCGACCAGGACAGCGTCAACTGGATCGGGCGGCCGGCCTGCCGGAGCGCGGTGTGCCAGGCCTTCACGTCCGAGGTGTTGTCGTGGTCCGCGCCCCCCTGCCCCGAGCCCGGCCCTACCCCGTCGACCTTGAGGAAGTCCGCGCCCCAGCCGGCCAGTTGGTCGGCGACGGAGTCGATGTACTTCTGCGCGCAAGGGTTGGCGAAGTCCATCTTGTACGCGGAGTTCCACCCGTTGGTCTTGCGCAGGTCGGGATAGACGATGTTCGAGGTGGTGCAGCCGGGCGCGCCGTGGATCGCGGTCTTCCCGTCGCCGTACGCGGCGGGGTCGAGGCCGACGGCCAGGTACAGTCCGAACTTGAGGCCCTTGGCGTGGAGGTAGTCACCCAGGGACTTCATACCGTGCGGGAACGTGGTGGGGTTCGACGTGGGCCGGGCGTACTGGTCGAAGCCGTTCGACCACCCGGCGTCCACGTTGATGTACTCGTATCCATGGGACTTGAGCTTCGAGGCGACCACGTCGGCCTGCTGTTTGACGTGAGCCTCGGTGAGCCAGTTCACCCCGCCGTAGCCGGGGAAGCTGGTGGATTCCAGACTCCAACTGCTCCAGCCCATGTACGGCTTGGCGGCGAGGAGGCCTTGCTGGTGGCCGGCGCTCGTCGGCGACGGGGAGGAGTCCGCCGCGGATGCGGCGGTCGGTGCCGCGAGGGACACCACGAGTGCGGTGGCGGCCAGGACGGGCAGCCGACGCAGCCGTACGCCGCTCGTTCGAATTCTGTGACGTGTGGATGACACGGGTTCTGCTGGACGAGCCATGTTTGCTCCATCTCGGCGCGAAAGGGCACCGTGGGGAGTTGGAAGCCCCAGAAGTGCCCATGCACGGTCAGCCGCATGGGGAATTGGTTGAGCGGGCGTTTGGATCCGCCCTAGTGGCCGTAAGGCGACGCCCGTCCCGGAGCGCAGCCAGGGAAGACTTACACGGCCGGTTGGGGAGGAAACCGGCCGCCACCTGCATCGGTGGACGTCCTGTCCACCTGACGTGAGGTGCCGCGAATGTAGCCACGCTTTTCTTCCAGCGTCAACATATTGCGCTACGCGAATCATCGACATTCGTGGAAGGAATGGAACAAGAATCGGGCGATGAGAGGCGAAGGCGGGCGCTGATCAGAAGGAGACTTCTTCTTTCTTCTTTTCCAATGGAAATGTATGGTCGCCGCATGACGCTCGCCGATCAGCCACCCGCGGCCGCTCTGCTGTTCCAGACCCTGCTCGCCTACGGCCCGCTCACCCGCGCCGAGATCGGGCGCCGCACCGGCCTGTCGCCGGGCGCGATCACGAAGGTCGCCACTCCCCTGCTGACCGACGGATGGATCACCGAGCTGGGCCGCTCGACCGAGCGCACCCAGGGTCGGCCGGCCACTCTCATCGCGGTGCGCGCCGAGCGCGCCCGCTTCGTGGGCGTGAAGATCACCGGCGACGAACTCATCGGCGTGCTGACCGACCTCACCGCACGGACCCTGGCCACCGCCCGGGCCGCACTCACCTCCCGCGACGTCGGTACGGTCGTCCTGGCCGTTGCCCGGCTCGTCGACCGGCTGAACGCGGAGGCGACGCCCCGTGCACCGGATGCACTGCACGGCATCGGCGTCACGATCTCCGGAGACGTCGACGGTCACACCGGTACCGTCCAGTACTCCCCCTTTCTGAACTGGCGCCGCGTTCCCCTCGCCCAACTCGTCCAGACGGCCACGAACACACCTACCGTCATCGAGAACGACGTCCGCGCCCTGACCGTCGCGGAACAGTGGTTCGGCGCGGGGGTCGGGCTGTCCTCCTTCGCCCTGGTCACCGTCGGCGCGGGCATCGGCTGCGGCATCTCCATCGGCGGTCGGGTCGTCTCCGGTGCCCACGGAGTCTCGGGAGAAGTGGGCCACCTTCCCGTGGGCGACACCGAACGCGTGTGCACCTGCGGCAACACCGGCTGTGTCGAAGCCGTCGCCTCCACCCAGGCCATCACGGAGCAGGCTCGCCAGGCGACGGGCGATCCGGTGCTGACGATGGACGAGGCCGTCCGCCTCGCCCATGCAGGCAACTCCGACGTCCGCGCCGTCTTCGCACGGGCCGGCCGCGCCATGGGCCTGGCGCTGGCCTCCGTGGCCAACCTCATCGGGCCCGAACGCATCATCATCTCGGGCGAAGGCGTGGCTACTTACGACCCCTACGAGGACCAGATCCGTGCCACCTTCGCCGCCCGCGCCTTCGGCGCCGCGGCCGACTGCGACCTCGTCGTCAGACCCCTCCCCTTCGAGGAATGGGCCCGCGGCGGCGCCGCCGTCGCCGCGCAGCATGTCTTCGCCCCTGCCAAGTAACCCGCGAGCACCTCTCGTCCGCGGCATGCGTCACTCCTGTGTCCGCCCCGCGTGAGCCGCCCTCCGCCCCACCGTCTCGAAAGTGCAAGCCATGCTCAAAGCTTTCTCCGGCCAGGACTTCCCCGATGTCCGCGTCCAGCCCGGAACGCTCTGGTACGACCGTCCCTCAACTCGTTGGTTCGAAGCGCTGCCCATCGGCAACGGCCGCCTGGGAGGCATGGTCTACGGCGGCACTGACCGGGAGCGGATCCAGCTCTCCGAGTCGACCGCGTGGTCGGGCGGTCCGTCGGCAACGGACCTGAGTCCGACCGCTCGGCAGCAGGTTCCGCGCATCCGCGAGCTCCTCTTCGCAGGAGACCACGCCGAGGCACAGCGGCTCGCCACCGAGCATCTGCCGGGCAGACCACGGTCGTTCGGGACCAACCTGCCCCTGCCCGAGGTACAACTGAACTTCCCCGACGGGGCTCGGACCCGGGACTACCAGCGGGCTCTGGACCTGGACACGGGCCTCGTCTCGGTCACCTACGAGCAGGACGGCGTCCGCGTCAGTCGCCAGGTGTTCGCCACGAACCCGCATGGACTGATCGCGATCCGCCTCACTTCGGACCGGCCCGGATCGCTCGGCTTCGCCCTGTCGATTCACAACGGTGTGCTCCCCGGGCACACGACCGCCACGGACTCGTGCGTCGTGTTCAGCGGCCACGCCTACGAGAGCCTGCACAGCGACGGACGTCAGGGCGTCGCGCTGGAGATCCGCGCCCACCTCGAAGCCGAGGGCGGCACCGTCCACCGCGTGGGCGATGCGCTTCATCTGGAAGGCGCCGATCGCGCGGTCGTCTACGTCGCTGTCGGAACGGACTGGGCCGGGCAGGACCCACGGGCGCGGACCCGATCACTGCTGTCCGCGGGGCTGGACGCCGGGTACTCCGCTGTCCGGGCGGCGCACATCGCAGACCACCAGGCGCTGATGCGGCGGGTCTCACTGGATCTCGGAGCGGCGCCGCCCGACATCGCGGCCCTGCCCACCGACGCACGCCGCGAGCGGCTCGCCTCCGGGAAGGCCGACAACGCTCTCATAGCGCTCTACTTCCAGTACGGTCGCTACCTTACGGTGGCCAGCTCCCGCCGGAACTCCCCCCTGCCGCTGGCGTTGCAGGGACTGTGGAACGACGGCCTGGCCAGCAGCGCGCCCTGGACGAACGACTTCCACCTGGACATGAACACCCAGCAGAGCTACTGGGCCGCCGAGCCGACCAACCTGGCCGAGTGCCAGGAGCCACTGTTCGGTCTCCTGGAGACTCTCGCGGCCCATGGCCGGGCGACCGCCGAGCAGATGTACGGCGCACCGGGCTGGGTCGCGCACACAATGACCAACGCATGGGGGTACACGGCACCCGGATCCGGCATCGGATGGGGAATGAACGTGACCGGCGGTGCCTGGCTTGCCCTCCAGTTGTGGGAGCACTACGAGTACGGCCGCGATGAGACGTTCCTCCGGGATCGTGCGTACCCGATCATTCGCGGGGCCGCCGAGTTCCTCCTTGCTTACGCGGTCGACGAGCCGGAGCAAGGCCGGCTCGTCACCGGGCCGTCGGAATCGCCGGAGAACTGGTACCTCGCACCCGACGGCAGCCGGTGTTCGGTGTCCATGGGTGCCACCGCGGACCGGGTCTTCATGGAGGCTGTGCTGCGCATCTGCGCGGAGAGCGCCGAGTTGCTCGATGTCGACGCCGACCTCCGTACCAGGATCGCCGCCGCGCGCCGACGGCTGCCCCCGTTCCGGATCGGGCGTCACGGGCAGTTGCAGGAGTGGCTGCACGACTACGAGGAGGCCGAGCCGAGCCACCGGCACACGTCCCATCTCAGTGCCTTGTTCCCCGGAGCGCCAGATCACCCCACGCGCCACACCGGACCTCGCACGCGCCGCAGAAGTCACGATCGCGCGCAGGCAACAGGCCCCGGGCTGGCAGCAGACCGAGTGGGTCGAGGCCAACTTCACGGTCTACTTCGCCCGTCTCCTCAACGGCGAGTCGGCTCTGAAGCACCTGACCAGCCTGATCGCGGACGCCAGCGAGGCGAACCTGATGACGTTCTCCGCCGGCGGGGTGGCCGGCGCCGCCCAGAACATCTACTCCTTCGACGGCAATGCCGGAGGCACCGCGGGACTCGCCGAGATGCTGCTGCAGTCCGACGGCCGACACATCGAACTGCTGCCCGCACTGCCCGACGGGAGCGTGTGCGGACTGCGCACCCGTGGCGGTCTCACCGTGGACGTCCGGTGGCACGACGGGCGGTTGCTCTCCGCGCGGATCCGGGCGTCGCGTGCCGCGGACGTCCGACTGCGGTACGGCGCCGACCTCCTCGAAGTACGGCTCGTCGAAGGAGAGACGCTTGCCCTCGGCCTCGACTGAGGGCAAGCGCCGGTCACGCGGTCACTGCGCGATCTGACCGCCGTCGACGAGAAGGGTCTGCCCGGTCACCGCGGTCGCGTCGAGCGCCACGAACGCCACGGCTACCGCGATTTCCTCGGCCTCCAGCAGCCGGCGCATCGGGATCTGGTCGATCCACTGCGTCATCCGCTGCGGATCGTCCATCTCGACCGTGTCGAGGATGGGAGTGCGGGTCCTTCCCGGCGCGATGGCGTTGACGCGGACCCCGTACTGTGCCCACTCGACCGCGAGTGACCTGGCCATCTGGGCCACCCCGGCCTTCGCCACGTCGTATGCGACGTGATACTCGGGATTGGAGCCGATGAAGGCGGCAATGGAGGATATGTTCACGATCGATCCGGACCGCCGGCGCACAAAGTGCCGGCCGAACTCCCGGCAGGCCACGAAGGTTCCGGTCAGGTCGACCCCGAGAATGCGGTTCCACACCTCGTCCGACACATCGAGGGCCGCGTCCTCGTGGTCGATACCCGCGTTGTTGACCAGGACGTCGACACGGTCGAAGCGCCGCACGACCTCGTCCGCCGCCGCGGCGACGGCCCGGGGGTCGGACACGTCCAGGGGCAGGAATTCACCGCCCAGCTCCTTGGCCGCGGCGGTGCCGGTCTCCGCGTTGCGGTCGGTGACCACGACCCGTACGCCACGGGCCGCGAGAGCCGCGGCGATGGCGCGCCCGATTCCCTGGCCCGCGCCGGTGACGACGGCCACTCTCTCGTCGGTGTGCCTCGGGTGCGACTCGGACATCTCATTCCTTCCGTCGGTGGATACGTGGGTCGCTTCACAGGGTCTTGGCCGACCCCGCTCCGGGGATCTGCCACCGGACACGCGCGGCCGGATCGATCGCGGTCGAGGCGCCCGGACCCTGCGGGCGCTCCATGAGCCCCTCGCGGACGACGCTGCGCTCGACGAAGGCTTCCTGCGTCCAGGGAATGAACTCGACCAGCGGAGGCACCTCGGACAAGACGGTGCCCACCAGGTGCTGGTGCACCTGCATCATGTCGCCGGCGTGCGGCGCCAGCCGCAGCCCCCGCGCCGCCGCGTGCGACGCGATCTGCAGGAACTCGGTCACCCCGCCGACCCGGGTGACGTCGACCTGTACGACACGAATGGCGTCGGCCGCCATGAAGGAGGCGAACTGGTGGTAGGAGTAGATGCTTTCACCGGCCGCCACGTCCAGCCTCGTCGACGACTGGAGGCGGACGTGGGCCTGAAGGTCGTCGGCGTGGAACGGCTCTTCGACCCAGTCCATCGCCGCGTCCTCCAGGGCCGGCATGATCTGGTTCGCCGTCGACAGGTCCCAGCGTTGGTTGGCGTCGCACATCAAGGTCACGTCATCGCCGAGCGCCCGGCGGACAGCGTGCACCCGTCGGGCGTCCTCCCGCCAGTCGGGCCGCCCCACCTTGATCTTCACCCGGGACCAGCCGTGGTCGACCAACGCGGTGAGGTCCCGTACCAGTTCGCTGTCGGAGAGGTTGAGCCAGCCGGCGTCGGTGTTGTACGCCTCGACGCTCTCCTGCGAGCCGCCCAGAAGCCGCCACAGGGGCATGCCCGCCCGCTGCGCCGCGAGGTCCCACAGAGCGATGTCGACCATGGCCAAGGCCATGTGGACGACGCCGGCCCGGCCCATCCAGTGAGTGGGCAGCCAATACAGGCGTTTCCACGTGCCCAGGATGTCCTCCGACGAGGTGTCCAGCAGGGCGTCGGCATAGTAGGAGAGGATCACGTCGGAGAGGAGCTCAGGCGCGCAGTGAACGCCGGAGACCCCTGTCCCGATGCGGCCGTCGGCGGTGCGGATCTCGACCACGGGCACCGTCCAATGCGCCATGGCGGCGGTGGAGTCCGCGATGGGTCGCTTCAGGGGGACGGCGAGGGCATAGGTCTCAACGGAGGTGATCACCGCACCGTCGTCGCCGCGAAGGAGGTCCGCTCCGTGCGCGGACAGCAGCCCGCGGGCGGTGCCGAAGGGAGTTTGATCGGTCATTGTTCCAGTCGGCCATGGCCGTCGGAACTCGTCAACTGCGAAATGCGAATACGGATGATCTGCCGCGCAGATGGAACGCTACCCGAAGGAATAGTGCACCGGCAGTGGTCCGGCTGTGGAGCAAGGAGGTTCGGCCAATGACTCTCGAACTGGCCTGGTTGCGTACCTGGATCGAGGTCGTGGATGCCGGCGGCTTTACCAGAGCGGCCGATAAGATGCATTTGTCGCAACCGCGCGTGTCGGCGCACATTGCGAACCTGGAACGTGAACTCGGCTGCCTGCTGATCGAACGCCGCATAAGACCGCTCACCCTCACCGACGACGGGCGTGCCCTGCTGGCGCGAGCGCGGGCGGTTCTCGCGGCTGCCGACGAATTGGTCACCGCGCGCCAGACCGATCTGGGCAACATCACGGGAACCGTCACGGTCGCGAGTTTCGCCAGCGGAAGTTCGGAATTACTCCCGGCGGTCATCACGGCACTGCAGGAGGCGCACCCACAGATCCGCGTCGCGGTCCTGGACGGAGACGTGAGCTTCATCGAGGCGGCCCTGTCCGAGCGTCGGGTCTCGGTGGCGCTGCGCCCGATCCGGCCCGAACCCCACGATCACGCCTTCACCATGCGTCCGCTCTGGCGTGAGCCCGTCGTCGTGCTCGCGCCCACCGGACATCCCTTGCTCGAGAAGAACGAGGTCGATCTGGGAGACTTCGCGGACCAGCGCGTCATCACGATCGGCGATCCGCTCGCCAATACGGTCGTCGGCTACGAGGCCGAGGTCGAGGTCGAGGTCGAGGTCGAGGTCGAGGTCGAGGTCGAGGTCGAGTTGAGCATCAAGGACCTGGTCGCGCCGTACGGAACCGTGGCCCATCAGCCGACCACACTCGGCGCCATGGTGCGTGCCGGACACGGACTCGGCATCATCAACTATCTGGGTGCGGTGATGATCCAGCGCGAGGGAATGGAGATGCGTCCCATTCGCCACCTCAACCGGTATCGGGACGTGGGAATTTGGTGGCACTCGGAGCGCCCCCTGGGCGCAGCGGCACGGGCATTTATTCGAGCGATGGTACAGGCGCCGCGACCTGAAGGTACGACCGCTGTCCCACCGGTTTAGTGGGCTCAGACTCATTCGCGGAACGAATGCCCCTCATCCGTGAATCGCCATTGACGACCATGGGCGACCGGGGTCAGGTTGGTCGAAAGTCGCCTGCCACGGGACGGCAGTCGGGTTCTTGGCTGTGGAAGGTAACGAGCGGAGTCACGATGGCCAATGTCCGGACGTACTCGAATACTGATGTGGCAGTGCGCAGCGACACGTCAGACGTGGGTGAGGGGCCGGTGTTCGATCCCCGCACCGGACATCTTCTCTGGGTCGACATCTACGGCTGCAAGGTGTTCGAAGACGATCTGTCCACCGGCCGGCAGACCGTCACGGATGTCGGCATGATGGTCGGCGCGGTCGCGCCCCGCGACGCACACGACGGCTTCGTCGCCGCGGTGGCGGACGGGTTCGGTTTCGTCACCGACACCGGGCTGACGCTGGTGGATCGTGTGCTGCCCCAACCGAACCTGCGAATGAACGACGGCAAGGTGGACTCCCACGGCAGATTCTGGGCCGGCAGCAATGACATGGAGTTCGCGCCGGGCCAGGGTCGACTGCACCGTTGGGACGGTGACGCGCCCAGCGTGGTCGTCGCGGACGGTCTCGTGCTGCCGAACGGGTTGGGCTGGAACGCCGAGGACACCGTCATGTACGTCGCCGACAGCTACGCCAATCTGCTCTACCGGGCGGACTTTCACGCCGAGTCGGGAGAACTGGGCCGGCTGGAGGTGCTGGCGAAGACCGAGGGGACCGGCGTTCCCGATGGTCTTGCCGTTGACGTGGAGGGGTGCTTCTGGGTAGCCATGCACGGGGGGCGCGAAGTGCGCCGATACGACCCGACGGGGCGTGTCGTCGGAGTCGTTCCTGTGCCTGTCCTTCAGCCGACCAGTTGCGCTTTCGGTTCGGGCGGCCGCTTGTTCATCACCTCCGCCCGCAACGGTCTGTCCGCAGAGGAACTGGCGAGGTCCCCGCTGTCCGGGTCCGTGTTCGTTGTCGAGGTCGGTACGGCGGGAGTCCCGGTCCGCCCGTTCCGATCCTGACGGAAAGAGGTGGATCGCCTGATCAATCGCGCCGAAGCAGTCGTGAGCGGCGATCTGTCCACCAGGGAGACTGCCGTCGCGGTCCCCCACAATGCCGGAATCGGATCGAACGAACCAGGGAAGATCACCACTCGGACGGTAGCGCCCACGTTCTGGCCATCAAGGTGTCGACTCCCTTGGCCGAGGCTGGAGGACGTCCTCGTCGACATGCGATGACGTCCTCCGCGCAGGTCTCGTCGGGTGTCTCCATCTCCTCGACAACTCCCGGATGTCTCATCGAGCACGTCGGTACGTATCTTTCCGCCGCTGGGCGCCGTACTCAAGTCCGGGACCAGCCCACTGAACGACGTCGTCGGATACGGGGAGCCGATCACCGCACCGGGCCTGACGTTCATGGACACTCCCGGGTACGACCCGGTGTCGGCCACTGGCATGGTCGCCGGAGGCGCCAATCTGCTCGCCTTCACGACCGGACGCGGCTCGTTGTTCGGCTCTCGCCCCGTCCCCTGTCCGAAGATCAGCACCACCAGCGGGCTGTACGCGCGGATGAGCGGCGACATCGACTTCGACGCCGGGCCCGCCATGAGCCACCCGGATCAAGTCACGTACGGCACCGCTCTGTTCGAAGCCCTCGTGGACATGGCCTCTGGTGCCGAGAGCAAGTCAGAGGCTCTCGGATTCGGGACGGAGGAGATAGTCCCCTGGCGCATGGGAGCGGTCCTGTGACGGCACACGGCGCTCCGGGACGCCCCAGCGAGATGACGCACTTCCTCCACGTGCGGCGGACACCAGCGGGGCGACCCGCTCTACGGCGCGGCGCGAGTTGGGGAACCAGGACGCGTGTCGGGCGCCCGTCCGTTTCAGTAGATCGACCACATCCATCACCGGCCGGTAAGCGGTGTTGTTGTGCTTCAACTCCGGCGCGTTGAGCAGCGGGGAGAGTATCCGCCGCCAGAGCGTCGAGGGCGGCGTCGACCCGACGGCGGCGCGGCTGAGGATCTGTGTGGGCTTTGTATCGCTGGGGAAACGCCCCTTGGTTGCGGGCGTGGAGGCGTGCGGTGCCGGAGGCTGGAGCGATGGCAGAGCCTGTTCATGAACCAGATGAACCAGATGGACCGGATGGAGCGGGAGGAGCGGCGACGTCGTTCGGCGTGGAGCGCGATCCTGCCCGGGTGGTCGCCTTCAGCGACGGCGTCATCGCCATCGCCATCACGCTGCTCGTCCTGGAGATCCGCCCGCCGCACGACACCCGCCACTTGTTGCACGGCCTCGCCACACTCTGGCCGTCGTACCTCGCCTACGTCCTTACCTTCATGCTGATCGGGCAGGTGTGGGCCAACCATCACATCATGTTCGACCACATCCGCAGCGCCGACCGAGTGGTGCTCTTCCTCAACACCCTGCTGTTGATGGACGTCGCGCTCCTGCCGTTCGCCGCCTCCGTGCTGGCCGAGGCGTTCCCGGACGGACACGGGCAGCGCACCGCTGTCGTCTTCCACGGCGCCGCCTTCGCGCTCCTGGCCATCTTCTTCAACGTCATCTGGGGGTACGTCCGCCGTGACCGCCGGCTGCTCACCGCCACCATCGACGCAGCCGGCGTGACAGCCATCAGCCGGCGCTTCCGGCTCGCCCTGGTCTGGCTCGCCACCGGAATCCTGCTCGGCGCCCTGGTTCCCGTACTCGGCGTGGCCGTGATCGCCGCCTTCATCCTCTACTACTGGCTTCCCATCACAGGTGAGACCGCCGCGGCAAAGCGTCGGCGTCGGCGTCAGCGTGGACATCGGACGTGACCAGAACTGCAGGAAGCCGAATGCGGCGGCTCCACCTCACGAGGGACGAACACCGCGCTCCTGCAGCGTCCTGTTCATCGGCCGGGATGCCGGCCGACGCGCCGCTCCGACGCCCGGCCGACTCGGGGCCCGGTGTTCTGAGACGCGGACGGTGTTCTCGCCTTCGTCAGGTCTCGCCTCCCTCAGGTGGGGGATCAATCCTGACCTGAGGGCGCGGACTGGTTCTGGTCGATGTCGCTCTCTTGGCTGGCCGCCCAGGACGCGAGGAGAGACAGGTTGTCGTGTGAGGTCGTTCCTGGTTCGGCGGTGTAGGTGATCATCGTCAGCCCGGGTTCGGCGGCCAGGTGGAGAAGGTCGTAGCGCAGTTCGAGCGCGCCCACGACCGGGTGCTGGAATCGTTTGGTGCCTCGCCCGTGGGCGCGCACGTCATGGCGGGCCCACAGCTCGCGGAAGGTGTCACTGCGGGTGGACAGCTCGCCGACGAGGTCGATGAGGGCGCGGTCCAAGGGGTTGGCGCCGGCAGCGGCGCGCAACTGGGCGGTGAGGTCGTCGGCGACTTCGTCCCAGTCGCACCAGAACTGGCGGGCGTGGGGGTCGAGGAACGTGAACCGGGCGAGGCTCGGCGCTTTGCGCGCGCCAATGTGGAGCACGCTGTACAAGGCGCGACCGAGGGAGTTGGTGGCGATCATGTCGAGGGTGGGGCTGCGCACCAGTGCGGGGACGCCGACGAGGGCGTCGAGGACCATCTGCAGCTGCGGGGCGATCGCCGCGGGCGAGGTGCGGCGGGATCGGGATGCGGCGGACGGTTGGTCGGCGCGGGCGAGGTCGATCAGATGGGCTTGCTCGGCGGCGTCGAGTCGCAGCGCGCGGGCTATGGCCTGCAGGACGCTGTCGGAGGCGTTGGTGAGCGCACCGCGCTCCAGCCGGATGTAGTAGTCGACGCTGAGCCCGGCCAGAGCGGCGACCTCCTCGCGGCGCAGCCCAGGCACCCGCCGCTTGCGTCCGGCGACGGGCAGCCCTACCGACTGGGGACTGATCCGCGCCCGGCGGGTGGCCAGGAACTCCTGAATCTGGCTGCGATGGTCCATGCCTCCACGGTAGGCACGGGTGGTGCGGTTAAGGAGGACTTGGCAGTACCCCCTTAACACGTCCTGCCGCACTGTCGGCGCTGCTGGTTGCCTTGAAGCCATGACCAGCAAGACCACGGCCGCCGACACCGCACACGTGTCAGGCGATCCCGTACCTGCTCCTGTCGCACGCGGTGTGAACCGCGGTCTGAGGCTGCTGTTCGCGATTGCCGGGAGTGCCGCTGCCGGCAACCTGTGCCGGGTCGAACCACCGCCCGGCACGAGGGCGGTCACGCGTTGGGGGGCGTGGGCGAGGTCACCCGCGAGCGGGGTCAGCGGCTGCCCGGCCACCGTGGTCGGCCCGGCCGGCGGGGCGCGCCGCCCCGCCCGGATCGCGCTCGCCTGGCTGCGGGCGCACAGCCCTGGATCGTCCCGATTCCCGAAAAATGATCAACGACATGACTTCCCATCCCATCGAAGAAAGGACCGCCATGGCCCTCGGAACCGCAGTGATCGTCGGCGTCGGACCCGGCCTCGGCCTCGCCGTCGCGCGCACATTTGCCCATGCCGGACACCCGGTCGCCATGCTCGCCCGCGACAAGGCGAGGCTGGACACCTACGCTGCCGAGCTCGCCTCCACCGGCCAGGACGTCCGCGGCTACGTCACGGACGCCGCGGACCCCGACAACCTGCGCGCCGCGCTCGACTCCGCGATCACCGAGCTGGGTGCTCCCGACGTGCTCGTGTACAACGTCGGTGTGCTTCGCAAGGACTCGCCCATCGGCGGTGACGACCAGGACTGGGCCAATGTCACGGCCGTCAATGTCCTGGGTGCCAGGGTCGCGGCCAACGCCGTCCTGCCCGAGCTGCGTGATGGCCGCGGGAGCCTCCTGTTCACAGGCGGCGGCTACGCGCTGTCGCCCTCCAAGGAACACGCGTCATTGTCCGTCGGAAAGGCCGCGCTGCGCGCGTACGTGCAAGTACTTCACAACCAACTGGTGGGAACGGGCGTGCACGCGACCAGCGTCACGATCACAAGGGACATCGGCGGCGGCGAAGCGCGCTTCGACCCGGCGGTGCTCGCCCAGGCATACCTCGAACTGCACAACCAGCCCGAGGCCGAATGGCAGCACGAGCTGATGCGTTACTGAACCCTCCTAGGGTTGGCTCCGCACCGAAGGGCTCCAAGTCTGGAATGGTCCGCTCGGTGCCGTCGGTGCCGCCGAACTTCTGCCACGGTGAGCGGAGCGAGGGTGCCGGAACCGTTTCCGCATCCCCTTTGCCGCAGCGTCGGCGGCAGGCGGTTGGGAAGCCCTGGGGCGGTCCCCGGGCGGACCCCTCAGGGTTCCTTCCATGGCAGCCATGCCCGCACCTCGAAGCCCCCGGCGGGCGTGGCGCAGTGTTCCAGGCGACCACCCGTAAGGGCCGCGCGTTCCGTGAGGCCGATCAGTCCCTGGCCTGTGCCGGGGACTGGTGGCACCTCCGAGGGCGGGGCCGGGTTGGTGACGGCGAGGGTCAGACTGTCGCCGGGATCGGACTCACCGGCCCGGAGCACGCCGATGATCTCCCGCAGATCCTGCAGGGCCTCGCGGGCCAGACGCTGGGCCTGCTCAGCGAGCAGCCGTGCCTCGCTCTCCGCCTGGTGCGCCTGGTCCCTGGGGTTCAGCATCAGCATCCGTTGGGAACGGACGAACATGCCCCAGCCGATGATCGACGCGTTGAACAGTCAGGTGAGCGCGACGGCTCCGGCGTCAGGCAGGTCGGGGTAGGGGCGCAGCCAGTAGAGGAGCGGGACGAGCGCGAGGCCGACGCCGCCGATCCAGGCGACATCGCGGAAAGGCCGGTGCACTGCGAGTGTGAACACGGCGACCGTCGCCACATCGCCCGAGGTGTTGGACAGCAGACCGACCGGGACCATCGCGACGGCGAGGCCGACCGGCTGCCGGCGCCGCAGCCAGACCGCCGCACAGGCGATCACGCCGAGCGTCGGGTCGAGGACGGCGAGGGGGCGCGACAGGCCTGGTTGGTCAGCCAGGGAGTGCGCGGCCGTCAGGCCAAGGAGGACCGCCAACAGGAAGCAGGAGAAGTCGACGACCCAGTCGCGCACGGTGCGTCGCGGCCGCCGGCCGGATGTGGCGTGCGTGGCTGGTTGCTTCATGCGGTGACCTTGGCGATGAACGCGACGAGGTTCGCGACGGTCCGCTGGATCTTCTCCTCCAGAGTGAGCGACTCGGGAAGCCGCGCACCGACGCCCGCGTCCTTCTTGCCCCGCACGTACAGCGGGCAGGCCAGGTCGCTGCACATGTAGGAGCCCACGGAGTTGCCCTGCTGCCCGGCCTTGCCCGCCTTCGCGGCGACCATCAGCGAGACGCCCCCGGTGTGGGTGGTCAGGCACATCGAGCACATGCTGCGCCGCGTCTGCCAAGAAATGGCACCGGGGCAGCGCAGCGCGAGTGCCACCGGGCGACCGTCCAACTCCGTGGCGAGGTAGGCCCGGTCGGGGGCCTGGGGGTCCCGCCAGCCGAGGAAGTCCAGGTCGCCCCAGGGCCGTTCGGCCAGGTCGCGGGGGACGGACAGGCGCTTCGCCTCGCCCTTGGTGCAGTTCACGAACGCGGCACGGATCTCTTGCTCAGTCAGCGGTTTCATGAGCGTCAGGCTAGTTTGCCTAAAACTATTAGGCAAATGCATAATAGTTGTCGCTGAATGGGAGGAAGGTTATGGTTAGAGCAGGGCCGGCCCCGGAACGTCTGACCCTGGCCGGTGCGGAAGTAGCCGACGACGTCGGCTTCGACCGGGTGACCGTCTCGGCGCTCACCCAGAGGTTCGACGTCAAGGTCGCGAGTCCGCGCTCGCGCCTGAAGCGGATGCCTGCCGCGACCACGCCGGGAGCATCCTGGCGGCAGCGCCGCCGCCTGACTCAGGCTCGACCCCGGGACGGCCGGGCGCCAGCGCCGGGGTACGTCACGCACAAATGACGGGCGATCCCGCGTGGCTACGACCTGACGGAGCCCGACCAGACGCACGCGGCCTGGATGCTGGACAGCGTCTCCCGCGGTTACGTCAGCCTGGAAACGGCCGGAGGCTTCGGCCACACCGCCGTCGACTCGCCGGAATCCTGGGCCTGGATCTTGGATTCCGTCGACGCTCCGCTGCGGAACCGAACCACGCCTCGACCAGCAGGGCACCGCGCCACCAAAGACCGTCCACCGCGCCGCGCCCCGGCACACCTAAACAATCCGGAAATCTGATCAACAGGCTGGGACAATGAACACTGAGCACGACTGGATCACCACACCTGTCACCGCGGACATCCTGCGCGGTTTCCTCGACGTGGAACCGACCGCGCACGGCCTGCTGCCGCATCGGCTGCCCGCTCGGGCTCGCCGACAGATCCCTGACAACCAACTGGCCGTAGCCGAGGCCCAGCCCTCCGGCGTGCGCCTGGCATTTCGTACCCGGGCCACCACCATCGAACTGGACACGCTGCCTACCAAGCGGGTCTACCGAGGTTTCCCGGCCCCGGCGGACGGCGTGTACGACCTGCTGGTCGATGGCCGCCTCGCCGCCCAGGCCACGGTGGCCGGCGGAAACGTCCGCACGATCATCGATATGGTCACCCAGTCCGCCGAAGTGCGCGAGGGTCCTGCCGGCACCGCCCGGTTCACCGGTCTGCCGGCGCGTGACAAGGACGTCGAGATCTGGCTTCCGCATACGGAGATCACCGAGCTGATCGCCCTGCGCACCAATGCCCCGGTCGAGCCGGCGCCGGACATCGGGCGCAGAGTATGGCTGCACCACGGCAGTTCCATCAGCCACGGCTCGAACGCCGCCCACCCGACCGCCGTCTGGCCCGCCCTGGCCGCAGCCCAGGGCGGGGTGGAGTTGGTCAACCTGGGGTTCGGCGGCAGCGCGCTGCTCGACCCGTTCACCGCCCGCGCGATGCGGGACACCCCCGCGGACCTGATCAGCCTCAAGATCGGCATCAATATCGTCAACACCGACGCGATGCGCCTGCGCGCCTTTACCCCTGCGGTCCACGGCTTCTTGGACACCATCCGCGACGGGCACCCGACCACACCGCTGCTGGTCGTGTCCCCCATCCTGTGCCCGGTGCAGGAAGACACCCCCGGCCCCCTCGCGCCCGACTTCGACGGCGGAACCTTGCGGTTCAAGGCCACGGGCGATCCCGCCGAACGCGCCGCCGGGCGCCTGACGCTCAACGTCATCCGCGACGAACTCGCCCGAATCGTCGAACAGCGGGCGGCTGACGACACGAACCTCCACTACCTCGACGGCCGCGACCTTTACGGCGAGAAGGACTTCGCCGAACTGCCACTGCCCGACGAGGTCCATCCTGATCCCGCAGGACACCGCCGCATCGGCGAGAACTTCGCGTGGCTCGCGTTCGGCGACGGCGGCCCCTTCGCCGTCAAGACCGGCTGATCACATCGCGGTCACGCAGACCGCGATCGCTACCTGGCCATACGGACGGCGTCGGCCTGCCCCTCCCAGGCCGTCGGCGAAATGCAGTTACTCCTCGCGGTCCGGATCGGTGCCCTGACAGCCGCCGTCGGCGATCGTCGCCGTCTTGCCTCCGGCGGCTTCGGCGCCGGACTCCTCCCAGCCAGAGGGCCGTCGACACAGAGCACCGTGTCCTTTTGGAACCGCTTCCGGGACTGAAGCACGTATCGGACCGAGGTGGTCGATGATCCGTTCCGCGGCCGACTTGGAGATGCGGAACAACGGGGCGAGCTGTCGCATCGTCAAGTAAGTACGCCAGAGTCCCTGGTGCAAGGATCAGCAACCGACACTTCCATATCTGTTGGGCCGGCCGGTCCAGAACGCCGCCGTGACCAAAAAGGAACAGAACGCGGTCAAGGCAGGATCTCGACATATCCGTCGGTTCCGTGCACGCGGATCCGCTGCCCGTCCCGGATCAGCCGGGTGGCCTGCTCCACGCCCACGACGGCCGGCAAGCCGTACTCCCGGGCGATCACCGCGCCATGGGTCATCAGGCCGCCCACCTCCGTCACCAGGCCCGCGACCGCGACGAACAGCGGCGACCAGCTGGGGTCCGTGAACGGAGTGACCAGGATGTCGCCCGCCTCCAGATCGGCCTCCGCCATGTCGAGGATCACGCGGGCCCTTCCCTCGACGGTCCCCGCCGAGACGGGCAGGCCGATCAGGACGCCGGCCGGCACGTCGTCGCGACGGTACGCCCCGCTGACGGCCTCACCGTCCGAGGTGAGCACCCTGGGCGGGGTGAGCGCCCGGTACGACCGGAACGCCTCCTTGCGCCGCTCGATGAGCCGTTCGTCCACCTGGTGAGTGCGTACGACGTCGTGGAACTCCTGGAACGTGAGGTAGAAGACGTCCTCCTTCTCGGGAAGCACGCCGGCCCGCACGAGGCGCTCGGCCTCCTCCAGCAGGGCCCGCTTGTAGACGAAGTAGCGGCTGACGATGCCGTACTTCGGATACTCTCGGTAGCCGGCGAAGGCCCTGACCTGGTCGATCATCCGTTTCGTCTCGTCGGCCTTCCGGTCCCCGTCTGGCAGTTCCCGCAGGCGTGCCAGCACGTCCTGTTCCTTCGCCGCCGCCTTCTGCCGCCCTTGCTCGAAGCGCCGCTCCGCAGCGCCCGGTTCGAAGTTCCTGACGTTGTCGAGGATCACGGACACCAGCGTGCTGGGGCGTTCGCGCCACCGCGGCCGCGTGATGTCGATCTCGCCGACGCAGCGCATGCCGTACCGGTCGAGATAGGCCTCGATGGCATCGCGGGCTTCGGCCCCGCCCGCGAGCTTGGCCAGCTCGTCCAAGAAGCCCTCGTCCTCGACGCCCCGCAGGAACGCCACCACCTCCGGCCGCGCCCGGATCACGTCGGCGACGTCGAGCAGCTCCAGTCCCATCTCCGAGGTGATGTTGTCGGGGGCGGACAGCGTCAGCGTGTCAGCCGCGTTCCTCTCGCCCAGCCACTCCAGCAGACTGTCGTTGAGCCACCAGGTGGCCTCCATCCCCGCCATGATCGCCTGGATGTTCAGCGGATCACCGAGGACCCGCTTGTGCTCCGTGAAGGCCTCCAGCAGGAACTCGAACAGCGCCGGTCCGGTCTTCGTGCGGATACCGCGCTCCAGAGCCGCGACGGACGCCTTGCTGCGCTCGATCAGTTCGGTGACGACGGCCGGATCGGCCTCGGCCGGGGCGGTGGACGCACCTGCTGCCGGCGGTCCGACAGGACCCGTGTCCGGGAGCGAGGGGACGAGATCGCCGTGGTCGAGGACGGTCTCCAGCGCGTCCCTGACCAGCGGATCGCCTCTCCCCATGACCTCCAGGAGCGCGGCGCGGCTCGCGGGCGAGGCCAGGCGCGGGGCGACGTCGACGAACAGCCGTCCGCCGGCCTCATGCATCGGCACCATCGCCGTCAGCCGCCACATGGAGAGACCCAGGGGCTTCATGGGGTCGGTCATCATCTGCTGGTGGCCGACGGAGACGTACACGTGGTTCTCCTGGTCACCGCTCTCGGGAACGGGGAACAGCGTCGTGATCGGCCGGCTCTGGACGATCCGGAAGGCGTCGTCGGCCAGGCACCATTCGATGTCCTGGGGGCGGCCGAAGTGCGCCTCGATCCGCCGCCCCAGCCGTACGAGCCGTACGACCTGGTCATCCGTCAGCGCCGGCAGTTCCTGCCGCTGCGGGTCGATCGCCGCTTCGCGCGCACCGCCGGCCGGCAGGGCGTGCACGGCACGGTGCTTGGCGGCGATCGTCCGGGCTACGACCTGGCCGTCGCGCACCTTGAAGACGTCCGGGTTCACCAGTCCGGACACCAGCGCCTCGCCGAGGCCGAAGCCGGCGTCCACGGTCGCGACCTTCCGGTTTCCCGTCACGGGGTCGGCGGTGAACAGGATGCCGGACGCGTCCGGGAGGACCATCCGCTGGACGACCACGGCCATGTGGACCGTACGGTGGTCGATGCTGTTCCGCCGGCGGTAGGTCACGGCCCGCTCGGTGAACAGCGAGGCCCAGCACCGGCTGATGTGCCGGAGGATCTCCGCCGGCCCCACGACGTTCAGATACGTGTCCTGCTGGCCGGCGAACGACGCCGTCGGCAGGTCCTCGGCCGTCGCGCTGGACCGGACCGCGTACGCGGACCGCTCGCCCAGCCGGGCGAGCGCGCCGGTGATCGCCTCCGCGAGATCGACCGGGACGGCCGTGCCCTCGATGGTCTCGCGGATCCGGGCGCTGAGCGTGCGGATCGCCTCCCGGTCGTCCGGGCTCACGCGCGACAGCTCATCGAGCGGCTCGTCGATCGACGGCGCCAGCGCCATGATCCGCCGGAAGGCGTCCGTCGTCACGCAGAAGCCGCCCGGCACGCGGGTGCCTTCGATCCGCGACAGCGCGCCCAGGTGCGCGCCCTTGCCGCCGACGACCGCGACCTGCGTCTCGTCAACCTCTTGAAGATCCCACACGTACCGCTCGATCATCGCGATACCTCCGAGGCAGCCGTGTCCCGTTGCACTGCACTGGCCGATCGATTCACCGGCGCCTCCAGCTCTGTCGAACCTCTTGTCGGGCATGTCCTCGTCTCTCGCTGCCCTACCTCTGACGAGTCGGCCGACCGCTCCGCCCAGCCGGGCGGCGCGCACCCCCGCGCCACCGCCCCGAGCGCTCGCGACCTCACTGCCAGTCCCACCACTGATTCGACGTCACCGCGTCCCCCATACGTCGACAACACACGCACGTCGTGCCCTCATTTCCGCTGGTTGTGGCCTCGGCCGACGATTTTGCGCCACCACCCGGGTCTTGCCGCAAGCCCCCCAGTGCGCTATACGTTAAGAGAGGCAAGGAGAGAGATCTCCTTGCCTTTGCCTTTTACCGTCCGCTGGAACTGACAAGCTTCTCGCGAAGCGGTGGCGCGCCGCGTACGGGTAGGCGTCGGCGGCCCAGGCGCATGTCCCATCGGCCTACGGATGCAACCACGGAACCAGAAGTTCTGTCCCTTGTCGGCAAGGCCCGAACGCCGTCGAGCGCACCGTCATCTCCCGGAGGTCGTCGCTCCCCGCGAATGTTGAGCCAAGCTCGACAAGCGGACGCTTGACGGTCGCCGTGGTTCAAATCGGCCCGCACGCAAGCGAACGGCCCCACGCCACCTCGCCCAGATCGTGGCCCAGTTGTCCCGCCCCACGGACAAGATCCTCCTCCTGCGCACCACTTACACCCGGCGGCGCCGACGCCCTGTTCGAACTGGTGGCCTCCGATCTCACCGTCCGTCTCCGGGCTGGTCGCAGCAGGACCCGACAGCTACGTGGAAGCGGACCTTCGGGCATCACCCGCTGGCCGCGTCCGCCGACCACGGCCCGGACGGGGCCGGGAAGCCGGTGACAGGGCTGCTACGGCCGGACAACGCGGGCAGCAACACCGCCGCCGACCACATCACCACGACGAAGATTGCGCTGGCCCCACTACCGAAGCGCTACCAGCGCGGTCGGCGCACGCTGATCCGCACCGACTCCGCAGGAGGCACCCACGACTTCCTGGCCTGGCTGACCTCCCGGGGGCGGGCGAAGTCGGAGGCCGCGTAGATTTCTCGTCAACCGCCTGGACACGATGGATGCACGGCTGCTGGTCGCGGTCGTGATCGCCGGGTTCCCGATACTGAACTGGCTGGCGCACCGGTTCGAGGAGGCGCCGGTTGCAGGGGTGTTGAAGCGGGGGCTGGACACGTCGTTCGCGCGGCTACGGAACGCGAGCGCCTGGCCCCCGCCTCAGTCGTGGTTACGGCGTCACGACCTTGCCGCCGAAGGTCACGGCGAGGTGCCCGTCCGTAGCGAAGGACCAGCCCAGGGTGCCGCTGTAGGAGGAGCAGCGGGAGCCGTTCGTGCCGGTCCAGAACTGGTTGGAACTGTCGGCGTCGCCGACGGTCTTGTCGTTCGAGCCGCTGACGGTGAAGCGGCACGAGGTGTTGGTCCGGAAGACCGAAGTGCCCGCGTCGAAGGAGAAATTGCGTTGTGCGTTGTCGACGCTCGCGTTGTTCGAGAGCGTCATCTTGCCCGGGTTGCTGTTGTACGTGAATCCGTGGTGACCGTTGCCGTAGGCGATGTCGTGCTGGACCACGTGGTTGACCGCGATGTCGTCGCCGCCGAGCTTGTAGCCGTTGCGGTCACCGTTGGAATTCACAGTGCCGTCGCTCAGCGTCCCGTTCTTGTAGGACAGGGAGTACTCGATGGTCACCGGGCCGATCGCGCCGGTGTCGGTCTTCGTGTACAGGTCCCAGCCGTCGTCAATGTTGTTGTGGGAGACGTCGTAACGGAAGACGTTCCCGGTGCCGGTGGTGAGCTTCGCGGCGAAGCCGTCGGCGTCCTCGCCATCGGAGTCGGCGTTGTCGTGCGACTCCGAGCTGACGATCAGGTTGTTCGACGGCCACTGGCTGCTGGGGGTGCTGGAGGAGATCCGGCCCAGTTGCAGTCCCGTGTCGCGGTTGTACGCGGTCACCGTCCGCTCGACGACGTTGTTGCTGCCGCCGACGTAGATCCCGTTGTCGCCGGCGCGTTGGACAGAAATGCCGTACAGGTGCCAGTAGTCGGCGTTCAGCTGGAGCCCGCGGTTCGACGAACTCTCGCTCTGCGCCGAGAAGTTCAGTACGGGGGTCTCGCCCGGGTAGGCGGACAGGGTGGTGCGGGCGATCGAGGTGCCGTTGTTGCCCGCCGGGATCGTGATCGTCGAGGAGTAGTTGTACGTCCCGCCGCGCAGGTAGATGGTGCCGCCGGATGCGATGCGGCTGATCGCCGTGGTGAGGGTCGTCGGGGCGGACTGCGTGCCGGCCGCGCTGTCGGTGCCGTTCGGCGACACGTACTGGGTGGTGCTCGCGGCCTGGGCCGGGGTGCCGGACAGCGCGACGAGCGCGCCGGCCAGCAGGCTGACACACGCGATGACGGGTCTCACTTGCATCGTTCTGCCTCCAGGTTCGTCCGTGACCAGGGGTGCCGTGCAGGAGAAAGCGCTTTCCCGCGTTCTCGCAGGGGACCGTAAGCGCTTACCATGGACGCGTCAATAGATGGATACGTGATTCCTATTCATGCTGGCGAACAATCGTCGGCACATCGGGATGCGTTGGATCACGTCCGGTGCGCGCGACGCGCCTTCGTCGGGCAGATACCCCCCGCCCTAGGTCCAGCCCTAGGCCGTATCTTCAAAAGATCTTGAGTGGTGGATCATGGGCGGGTGATACGTCGCCATGAACTGTCCGATGTCGAGTGGGAGTTCGTCGGACCGCTGCTGCCGGTACCACTGCGGGACCGGCAGTGGCTGGACGACCTCGAGGTGCTCAACGGGATCGTGTGGAAGTCCCGCACCGGGACGGCCTGGCGGGACGTGCCGGAGCGGTACGGCCCGTGGGCCACGCTGCACACCCGCTTTCGCCGACGGGCGCTGGGCACCTTCGAGCGCATGCTCCGGGCCGCCCGGGCGCACGTCGATGCGGCTGGGGACATCGACTGGCTGGTGTCGGCCGACTCCACCATCGTCCGCGCCCACCAGCACGCCGCCGGGGCCCGAAAAGGGGGGCCCGCAGTCCCGGCCTCGGACGCTCCCGAGGCGGCCTGACCAGCAAAATCCACCTGGCCTGCGACAGTGTCGGCCGCCCGCTCGCCTTCACACTCACGGGCGGCAACACCAACGACTGCACCCAGTTCACCGCCGTGACGGAAGCGATACAAGTGCCCCGCATCGGCCCGGGACAGCCCCGCACACGCCCCGCCCACGTGCTGGGCGACAAGGGCTACAGCTCCCGGGCCATCCGCACCTGGCTGCGACGGCACGGCATCGGCCACACCATCCCCGAGCGGGCCGACCAGGTCCGCAACCGGCTCCGACCCGGCAGCCGAGGCGGGCGCCCGCCGGCCTTCGACAAGCAGCTCGTTGCCCGCGCACTCCGCGTCCGAGTCCGTACGACCGGCGATGAGGTGATCGAGGGCGTTCGGGATGGCCAGGCCTCAGTCGACGCCCTGGTGGTCGACATCGCCTACGACTCCGCTGTGCGGCACATCATCGACCACTACGCCTCCGGCCCCTCCCAACTGGACACCTACTCCAAGCCCTCGACCCGGATGGAGCCGGCAGTCGTCGCGGACGATGTCGGGCGTGGCAGCGGAAGGACGGGCATCGTCGTCTCTACGATCCATGACCGTGTGCTGACACGGGCGTGGGCAGGGGGCGGCGAGGTGCGGGAGCGGATCACCGCCCGCCGAGGCGAGCTGGACACACCGGCCGCGAAGCCGGCCGAGCAGCTGGAGCAGGTCAACGCCGAGCGTGAGGAACTGGCGGTGGCCGAACGGATCCTGTGTCGTCCGGCCGAACTGGCCGCCGCCGATGCCGCACCCCGGTCCTCGCCGAGGTGGCCGGCCGGGCGGTACTGCTGGTCCCGCGCCGGGGCCTCAGCATGGAGGAGACCGCGGTGCCGCCGGACTACCAGCGCGTCCTGGCGATCGTGCGGCAGGCCGACGGACCGGTGAAGACCAAGAACGTCGGCGCTGTGCTGGGCCTGGAGACCGTGGTGCGGGGCAGGCTGGAGCCGTTGCGCGGGAGGCTGACGAAGCCGGTCGGGCGGGGCTGGCCGCGCAAACTGCCCGACGAGCGATTCACCGCCCACCTGTGACCGCACCAGGTCGTGTGGGCGTGAAGCCGTGACCAGGCGAGCCCCGGCTGCAGTCAAGGGTGTGTGAGGAACGGCAACCACCCCGCCGGGGACCCTGATGGCGTTGTCTACCGGTGCCGCCTCCCGCTGTCCACAGCCACCCTCACCTTCACCCCGAGGTCCTGCGCGGCCACCTCCGGATACACGGCGACGATGCCGTCAAGCGCCTGGCGTTCATCGGCGCCGCCAAACACTTGCGTCTACTGCTGGAGGAAATCAGCGAGCCGCTGTCGGTGCGGGAGGCCGACGCCTGTAAGGAAGTGAAGTCGGACCTGCGCCCGCGAGTCGTGCTCGCCTGGCCGAAGCAGAGGGCCCGCACCGCCGAGCCTCCCATTTTTAGGCCACCTACACCTATTTGAGTGAAAGACTCAATAAAATCGCCTTTTGTGCCCGCAGGTGAGTCATGGTCTCTTCAGAGAAAACCGACCCACCGAAGGGATGAGGCATTGCATTTGAGGCGTGCCGCAACGGTCCTGGGCGCAGCCGCGCTCACCATGATGACGATCCCCGCCAACGCTCACGCCGCAGCAATCGCCTGTGGCGGAGGTACGTCGACCGGCCGGGTGGCCATCAATGGCTGCATCAGCGCCCAGCGGGGATCTGTCGGCCCCTTCCCCTCTCGAGAGATGACGGCGTACATCAAGGCACGCAACACCGGGACAAAGGGACTCAACGTCTCTTACGAGGCATTTTCACGCCCCGACGGTGGTTCTTGGGAGAGAGTAGGCACCGGTCGCGCCTACGTCAGGGCCGGCGAAGCCATTGGCCCTGTCGAAGTGGGAAGCACGACCCGAGTATGCGCCCCGGTGAAAGTCGAAATCCGAGTACACGCTCGGGCCGACGGCGCCGCCTGGAGTGGCTGGTCTTCCGCATCCACGAAGCAATGCCAGACCTGAGAGCCTGAACGTCCCCGCTGGCGGGCCGGGCACAGCCGTGTACATCGAAGTGATGCGCTGTCACCTCTGAGAGGCGAAGGCGATCTTGATGCCAACCAGGTTCTGTCCGAAGGATCAACTGACTCACCTCTTGGCCCATCGTTACGCCCGACGCGGGGCGGGGAGATCATTCTGATGAGGAATGAACTCGGCTTGAACCGCATCGGCCGGGAAACGTGGGTCGAGGCGGACGGTGGCAGTGTTACCGCAGGGTGATCAACGGGATTCTGTTCCAGCACCGGACCAATCTCCCGCGGCGGGACTGCCGCCTGAAGGTGGACGCCCACCTACTCGGCCCAACCACCTAAGTGGCGACAAAGAGTACTCATCCCGCCGTATCCGCCGTCACACCGGCTCAAGAACTCCCGTGCTGTCGCTACCTGTTACGACAAGCGGGCCCATGTGCTCCATGGAAAGGTCGCTGCCGCCTCGATCCGCCTGCGGCTCCGCTTCTGAGCCAACGGCGGTCGCTCCCCTCCATCGCGTTCACATGACGGGGCGGTTGGAGGCCGTGTACTCATCCGCGATGCTGAAGACGCTGGCACACCGCGGGCATTCTGCCTGGCCGAAGAGATAGGTGATCCCGTCGGCGAGAACGTCCTGCCCGTCACGAACGGCAGTCGCATGCATCCATCGACCGATGGCAGAGAGGTCATCGGGGGACGCCGGCCTCAGGTTGCGTCGATCCACGTCGCCCAGGTGCCAGTCCCGGATCACCGAACAGTGCCCGTAATCGCCGATGGCGATCGTCACCTCGGCAGCACAGTGAGGGCAGGCGACCTGGTAGAAGTCGTCCGAGAAGTCCCCCACGACCGCACTCCAGTGGTACTGCTCCTCGACCGCGAGCCAGTCGAGGAAGGTCGCAAGGTAGTCGGCCGGCCGCGACCGTAGGTGCCGATCCAGCAGCTTACGGGGTTCCGCGATCGCGTCGGCGCAGTCCGCGAGCAGATCATCGCAACCGTGGCCCCCTGCCGCACACCGCATGATCGTCCCGGCCAGTCCACGCGCCCGTGCGCTCCGCGATGCGAGACGCACCAGGCGCGGCAGTGCGGCGAACCCAGCAGGGAACACCAAGTCACGCTCGAGGACCAAGCGGTAGCTCAGCTCATCCCACGCTTCCGCGTCGTCATCATGCCCGACCCGCTCCAGTAGCTCGGGGACGCGATGAACGTCTCCGTAGCAGTCGTACATCTGCGCCCAGTTCACCACCTGAGCATCTAACCGCCCTGAGGCCGACGGGGATGAATCCGCATCCATGAAGCACGCCCCCATCAGGGGGCGACGAGCAATTGTCAGTACCTGTGGCTTGGGTCGCCCGTCCAGCACGATGGGGACTGGTCCAGTATGGGCGACGATGGCATCGTTTCAGTTAGTCGGTCGACGTCGAAGTCGCTGATCAGAAGGAGTTCCTTGCGGTTGCCTGTGAGGAGTTGACTCCAATCGACGAAGCCGCCGTCGGCGACTTCGTCGTCTTGGTCTTCAACCCCGGCATAGATCTTGAAGCACACGCCCATGTAGTAGCCGCCTCCCGTCGTCCGGCCCGATCCTCAAGCACGGTAATGTCTGGAAGCGCGGCGAGGTCACCACATAGTCGTTCAATGATCGGGCGGCCAGTACTGGGCACGAACCACTCGCTGACTCGCCGCCAGCCGGATCGGCATGCTGGAACGAGGATCTACGGCCAGAGCCAGCGAACGTCGCAAGGACACCTCCAGCGCCAAGGCGTTCGTCGGGTCGGCCGCAATCTCGCTGCCGCGAACCGTTGCGATCACCTTGCGCGGACCGGCCGTCGCGACGGCCGAATGCGCTACCAGAGGCAGGACTGGGGCAAACACAAGAATCTCGAAGTCGTCGGGTAACGCGGACAACAAGGCGTCTTCGGTGCGGCGTAGTGCGGTGAAGCTGGTCGGTGCCGGTGGTGCGAAGCGATCGCTGCGGTAGGGCCGCATCGCTCTGCTGGCGAGAGCTGGTCTGCGTGGAAGGGCTATCGGTGAGCCAGGCGGCAGCCGAAGAGAAGACAGGTCAACTCGACGCGCGGGAGGAGCGCGCGCAGTCTCCGACCTTCCTCGGGGTTCCCACCGTCCTCCAGGCCGGCGGCCCCACCTACGACCAGCTCTACGCGGAGACCCGCCGCCGCAACAGCCGCGGACGCTCGTCGAATGGCAAACCCCCGGCCTCGCTCGAACGGCCGCACGGTTTGGCGCCAGTACGCACGTGGTCAGAGGGGCTGGAGCCGGGTGCGCAGGAGGCAGAATTCGTTGCCTTCTGGGTCGGCCAGGCAGTGCCAGCCCTCGGTGCCCGTCTGGCCGACATCGGCGGTCCTGGCGCCGAGAGCGAGCAGCCGTTCCAGCTCGGCTTCCTGGTCGCGGTCGGTGGCGTTGACGTCGATGTGCAGTGGGAGCTTCCCGGTCCGCGGGTCACTGCTGGGGCTGAAGACGAGGGTGGGCTGCGGACCGCCGAAGCCGACGTCGGGCGGCCCGATCTCGATGCTTCCGTCCTCCTCCCGGCCGAGTTCGACGTAGCCGAGAACCTCGCTCCAGAATGCGGCGAGTCGGTCGGGGTCGGCGCAGTCGACGACCAGCTCACTGATGCGGCATGCCATGCCGTCAGTCTACCTAGACAACCCGAGAGCTGATCGCTCCGATGGAGCGGTCACTTGAGAGTGGACTTCCTCTTGAGATCCATGACGCCGCAACAGCCTGCCTCACTTCTTGTCGAAGCGGCCAAGTCATCGGCTCCAAAGCTTGGTTCGGGGGAAGCCGCTGCCGCGCACACGCGGTGGCCTTCGCCGCCCCCACTCGCCAGTCCGCGTTATTGAAGGCACACTTCCCCGCGTATCCGTACGCGGGGCTGCTGGAGCACGATCCGGAGATGTGGCCCAGGTTGTCTCCGCACTCGCTGTGTCCCGCGCTGGTCGTGTCTCGTTCCGGCGAGATCACGCCAGAAGCCGTGAACCGTCCAGCAGGCAGGGCAAGCAGGTATCGAGGTCGTCGCCGTGCATCCCCATGCCGGAAGTGACAGCACCGTTCGTCAAATACGTCCTCGGATCGTTGATCCTGGGAAGACAACTCCGTTCCCCAGCCGTTGAATGCGATGGCACGGTCGATGTGCTGCCACCCAGGGCGCGACCGTCCAAGGCCTGTCCCGACGAGGAAGAGCGGTGATCACGCGATGAAGGCGGTGCGGTTCTACGAGTACGGCGGGATCGATGTGCTGCGGGTGGAGGAGGTGGAGCGGCCCGCGCCAGGCCCGGGGCAGGTGCTGGTCGAGGTCCGTGCGGCCGGGATCCAGCCCGGCGAGGCGATGATCCGCAAGGGCGCCCGGCACGAACGCTGGCCGGCGACGTTCCCCTCCGGGCAGGGCAGCGATCTGGCCGGCGTCGTGGTGGAGGCCGGTCCGCAGGTGCGCGGCGCCGCGGTGGGCGACGAGGTCCTCGGCTTCACCCATCACAGGGCGAGCCACGCGGAGTTCGTCGTGGTCAACGACGTGAACCTGACCCTACGTCCAGAGGAGCTGTCCTGGGACGTGGCCGGGTCGTTGTACGTGGCCGGCACGACCGCATACGCCACCGTGTTCGCGGTGGACCCCGGACCGGCCGACACGGTCGTCGTTTCCGGTGCGGCGGGCGGCGTCGGGTCACTTGCCGTGCAGCTCGCGCGGCGGCGCGGCGCCACGGTGATCGGGCTGGCGAGCGAGCAAAACCACGCCTGGTTGAAGGATCACGGCGTCGTCCCGGTCGAGTACGGGCAGGACGTGGCCGAACGGATCCGGCAGGCTTCCGGCGGGAATGTCGACGCGTTCATCGACACGTTCGGCGACGGCTACGTAGAGCTGGCAGTGGAGTTGGGCGTGCGGCCCGAGCGGATCAACACGATCCGCGATTGGCAGGCCGCGGCTCGGGTTGGGGCGCGAACCTACGGAGAAGGTTCGGCGGCATGCGCGGTCGTGCTCGGCGAGTTGGCCCGGCTTGCCGCGCGCGGGGAGCTGGAGGTGCCGATCGCCCGCACCTATCCCCTGGAGCGGGTACGAGACGCGTTCCGCGAGCTGGAAGGGCGGCACCCCCACGGCAAGATCGTGCTCCGGCCCTAGGTCATGTCCGAGGCAACGGTCGAGGGGATCGAGCAGGAAATGAAGGCCGGCTGCATCCCCCTCGGCCGCCGCGGCGAACCACGCGAGGTCGCTACCTGGATCGTGTGCCTTGGCCGACCTCACCACCGTAAGGCTCACCGGCCAGGTCCTCATCACTGCGACGGCCTGGAACCGACATAGCCATCCACCCCGGAACATCAACTCGGTGTCCCCGCCGACGGCCGGATGGCTCCTCATCATGTGCCCGACAGCGGGGAATCACAACTGGCCATTGACGGACCGTCAGCAGCTGGTACTGGTGTCGATGGTCTCCTCGATGGTCGCGTCCCGGTCGGTGACACGGTCCTTCAGCTCGGCGTTCTGTGCCTTCAGACACTTGATCTGGGTGTCTGAGGTCTGGCACCTCCCCGACCTCCCGGAGGACCGCCAGAAGGCGTACGAACTCGTCGCCGAGGCGCCGGTAGAGCCCTTCGAGGACACCACCGGAACCCCCGGATCGGCGTCGAGAGCTCGTCGCGATGCTGCCCGGCTGGAAGCCGGCCACCCACGGCACTCAGCACCCCGGACTCGCCCCGCACCCCCGGCTCCGTGCCGGAGGCTGTCCGCCACCAGATCTCGAGTCGTGCTGCGCATGACCGGCGCGTCGACTCGGGCTGTGTGAGAGCACCTATCCATGCGCCGCCTCCGCCTCCGGTCGCGACCGTGACCGGAGGCGGACACCACCACCCTGTTCGGACCATGCTCGCCAGTGGGTGGCCAGTGACCAACCGACGGCGACGACCGCGGCCAGTGCGAGAGTGGCCAGCATCAGCGTGGTGTGGGATCCGGCGCTGTCGGCCGTCCGGGCGACCGGGTTGGGCGCGCCGAGCCGATCGGCCAGCCAGCCGAGGGCAGCCGTGCCGGTGAGCAGCGCGCCGGACAGCCGTAGCGCGGGTTGTATCCGCAGGCGTGCGAGTACCAGCAGCGAGGGCAGGGCCAGGCAGACCAGCAGGAGCTGGAGCAGTTCGATTCCCAGGTTGAAGCCGAGCAGGCTGAACACGAGCTGTCCAGTGGACAGATGCATCTCGGCGAGCACGAAGGAGAACGCCATACCGTGGCCGAGGCCGAAGACGCCGGCCACAACCGCTTCCCGTCCAGGGAACAGTGGGCGGATCGCGTGTATCGCGCCGACGAGGATGCTGGCGGCGATGAACGCCTCGACCGGCCAGCTGGGTACCTCCAGGCGGCCGAGGGTGGTGGCGGCCAGCGCGACGGAGTGGCCGGCGGTGAAGGCGATCGTGATGCGGCCGATGCGGCCGAGCGCGGCTCGGGCGCCGACCAGGCCGTTCCAGCGTCCCCCGGTGGCCCGCAGCGGTGCGGGCAGGAGCAGGATGAGCAGGAACAGCAGGTGGTCGGTGCCGGTGAGGATGTGGTTGCCGCCGAGTTCGACCATGGCAACGAAACCACGCCAGGCGCTGCCCTTGCCGAGGTCGACGGTCAGTGGCGGGACGCTCATGTGCCGGATGTCGAGACGGACGGTACCGACCTGGGTGGCGCCCTCGCCGCTGACCCGTCCTGCGGCCCAGTCCTGACGTACCAACACCAGTGCGACGTGGGTGACGACCTGATGGACGATCACGTCGTAGTTCAGCGTGAAGTACCGTACGTCGCCGCCGGTCGGCGGGGTGAGCACGGCCTTGACGACCAGCTCGCGGTACGGGCCGGTGGCAGTCTGCTGGGTGCGGCTGAGGCTCAGCGCGCCGATACTGACCTGCCACGCCTCGCCCTTGAGGGTGGTCGGGCTGATGTGCCGACCGAGATAGGTGCGGATGGCCTTGGCCTTGGCGGGCAGGGCGGCCGAGTCGATACTGGTCAGATCGATCCCACTGGCCGTGGAGAAGTCGCCGACCGGCAGTTCGAGCCGCGCGGTGACGGAAGCCTTGTACACGTCGAGCTGGACCACTGAGTGCGGCATCGGATGCGCGGCGGCCGGCGACGCTCCGAGCAGGAGCGCCGCCGGTACCGCGATCGCGATCCCGGCCACCAGGCGAAGTGCTGTGGTCAGCCAAGTTCGCGGTCGGGTCATGAGAAGGTGAACTCGCTGCCGTAGTCGCGGGTGTGGTCGCGGTACACGGTGTGGTAGTGGATCTGGTCCCGGTACACGACGCCGTTCTGGCAGACGAACTCGACCCACACTCCGGGGCCGTCGATGCGTACGTAGTCGCCTTGGGCGTCCAGGCCGGTGCCGCCGGAGTAGCCGACGTAGGTCTGGTTCAGCTCACGCTCGTACGTCTTCATGAGCTTCTTCGCGGTGGCATCGTCCACGTTGGCAATCCAGGGGTGGATGGCCTTCAGGACCAGCTGCTTCTGCTTGGGCGACAGCGAGCTGACCTTGATGCCCTCCTTGGTCTCCGGGAACTGGCCGTCCTCACCCGGTCCGAGGAGCACGTCACTGAACGACTGGGACAGCTTGGCGGTGGCCAGCTGTTCCGTGCTCAGGCTGCCGGTCAGGGCGAGCAGGCCGTTGCGCATGGTCGCCAGAGGCGAGTACGTGGTGCCGTCGTCGTCGGTCCAGGTGGTCGGCTCGACCCCGACGAAGAACGGGCTGGCACCTGCCACCTTGCCCTTCTTGTAAGTGAGGTTCACGGCGAGGTGATGGCCACCGAAGTGCAGCTGCCAGGTGCCGTCCGCCGAGGGGGTGCCCAGGAACGCCAGGAAGTAGACGCCGCTGCCGTATCCGCCGAGGCCTCCACCTCCGGGTCCGCCGGACGGCGGGGCGCCCGTCGGGGCATCGGTGGGCGTCGAGCTCGGGGCCGCCGTGACGGACGGATCCGCCGAGGCCGTGCTCGACGCGTTGTCCGAGGGCGCCGGCCCCGCGGAGCTGGTGCTCTGCGCCGAGTTGAGCACGTCGTCGGCCTTGATGATCTGCGTGATCTGGTCGTACCCGGTGCCCTTGCCGGTGCCCGTGGCCAGCTTCAAAACCTTCATGGCGGCGGTCAGTTGGGTGTCGGTCAGGGAGCCGAGCTGGATACCGGGCCGGCAGGACGACCCACACGGGAGGTTGGACCACGCCGTCGCGTTCGCCTGGGAGAGGTCCAGCAGCACCTCCGCCTGCTGGTCGGCGTCCAGCGTGTTCAGGAACGCGTTGGCCGCGCTGACCACGGCGCCGACGCCAGTGGCATGCTTGTCGACCGGGCGCTTGACACCTGCCGCCGATTTGACTGCCTGCGTATTCGTCGAGGCATTTGCCACAACAAAGCCACCGCCGACCAGCGCAATTGCCGCGACAGCACCGGCAACGCCCCGCCAAGTCCGTCGCATGCGCACTCGACGGGTTCTTTCTCTACTCACGAACCACTCCTTCGATACCGGAATGGCGTCCCGGACGCACGGAAAACACCCACCAGTTGGCCACGGGTACGCCATATACATGCAGATACCGGACACTTCGCCCGATTGAAACGCACGACGGCCACCCGGCCGGGCGCTCGTGCGATTGTTGACAAGATTATCGACACTCTTACCGAAAACTCAATGCATCGTCAGAAGAACTAAATATTTTCGAGCCGAACCGGGACGTGATGCAAATTCACGGAATTCCCTTATGGGTTTGACAGGCTGCTCTTATAGCGTGAATAGATTTCCCTGCTATTGCGGATAACCGGCGGTAGCAGGTCGGGCAAGCGGGGTGCATGCGTACTTCTGCGGCTCCATCCTCACCGCATCAGTCCCATGCCCAGCACTCGAAGCGATCGCCCCATGAACAGCCTTGGAGAGCAAGGGAGTCACGCATGTCCAAAGTCAGCACCCACCCCATCGAGCAGTCCCTCGCGGGGCGCGGCGTGACCATGCGGTCGCGGGTTCGCGCGCTGACGCCGTCGGGAGCGACGTCGCGGCGCGGGCGGACGGAGAAGGACGGTCGCCCACCGGGGACGGGGGAAGCCACCCGGCTCGATGTCCTCGTCGTGGAGGAAGGCGCCACCCTCAAGGCGCCATCCTCACCGCCGACGGCGTGGCCTCCACTCTCGCCCGGGGCGCCACCTACAGCGGGACGCTTACCCGCACCGTCGCACAGGGCCCCCGGCCGATCTGGATACCCGCCGTGACGTCACCCATCCCCCACCCGCGTGTCCAGCGCGTCGCCGCGACGCTCACCGCCGTGCCCGCGCTGACCCGCGGCACTGCCGGCGCACTGACCGGCAGTACCGCGGAAGCGGACACCGCCACCGCCGGCACCGCACCCGCCATGGACGGCACGGGCGTTGCCGGGCTCGATCTGAGCGGTCTCTCCGGCACCCCCACGCAGATCGCCTCGGCGACCGTACTCGCCGCCGACAACACCCCCGGAAACCGGGCGGCTCGTGAGGTCAAGGGCCTCACGCCCCACGGATCCAGAGGTCCTCGTATCCGTCGCTCGCCATCGCCGCTCCCCCTTCGGCTGCTGCGAGCATGGTTGGCGGGTGTCGCGCTCATGTCGCACGCGGTTCCCGCCTGATTCTCAGAGCACGCGCAGGACGCCGACGACCTTGCCGAGGATCTGCGCCTGGTCGCCGGGGATCGGCTCGTAGGCCGGATTGCGGGGCATGAGCCACACCCGCCCGTCCTGCCGACGCAGCACCTTGACGGTGGCCTCGTCCTCCAGGAGCGCGGCGACGATGTCGCCGTGATCGGCGCTGTCCTGCCGCCTGACGGTCACAATGTCACCGTCGCAGATCGCGGCGTCGATCATGCTGTCGCCGGAGACTGTCAGGGCGAACAGGTCGCCGTCGCCCACGACCTGGCGGGGCAGGGAGTAGACGTCCTCGACCATCTCCTCCGCGAGCAACGGCGCGCCGGCGGCGATCCGCCCGACGAGCGGCACGTCGACCGGTGCCTCGCTGTTGCGGCCCAGGTCGGGTGCCCAGGAAGGCCGTACCCGGTAGGCGCGCGGACGGTGCGGGTCGCGGTAGAGGACGCCCTTGCGTTCCAGGGCCATCAGTTGGTAGGCGACCGAGGACGTGCTGGCGAGTTGCACGGCCTGGCCGATCTCCCGCATCGACGGCGGGTAGCCCTGGCGCTGAACCGTGTCGGTGATGAACCGGACAATGTCCCCTTGGCGTGTTGTCAGTTCCCCTTCGACGCTGCGGGGGCCCGTCGGCCGACCACGGCGTACAGGCATGTCGTTGTCCATCCCGGGCACCTCCGTACAAGATCTCGCAGGTCACGACCTTAACCCGTCATCTCCCCCAAATGGAACATCCTTTCGGCTCCACGGAGAGCGGAGAGCGGCGCGGGACCGCGTGATCTCGGAGTGGGCCAGCGGTTTCATGACCGTGTCAGCGGTCCGGGACGCCTCGCTGAACCCGCTCAAGCACGGCAACCCCATCCGCCTGGACCGCTACAGCTTCACCGCGACCCCTCCGCGCGAGGAGCCGCGGCCTCTGCGCGACCTGGCAACCGTCCACCTCGACGAGGAAGGCGACGCCGAGCGCGGGTCAACCGTGAGCGTTGCACCCCGGATACGGAGGCGGGGCAGGACGCGGGCCGGAAGGCTCTGCTCCTCGACTCCGGCGTCGGGGTCATGCCCGGGAGCCGGTGGCGCCGCGGGGGCCGGGGGCCTGCTTGCCGCCGGTGCGACCCGGACGCGGCGAGGGAAGCTCGCGCAGCCGGCGGATGTGCTGCTGCTGGATCTCCTCGGTGAAGGCCAGGAAATCGGCGACCAGTTCCAGCTGTTCGGCACTGTAACGGTCGTTGACCTGCTGACCGGCGTCCTCGAGGAACGGGGCCATCAGGCCGTAGGCGCGCTGCGCGGCGTCGGGGGTGATGCGGACGAGAGTCTTGCGGCGGTCGGTGGGGTGCGGAGTGCGGGTGAGGTAGCCGAGCTTCTCCAGGCGGTCGAGCATGGCGGTCACGCTGCCGGTGGTCAGGCCGAGCCGGGTGCTCAGCTCGCGGGGGGCGATCTCCTCGGTGGCCAGGAGGATCTCCAGGCAGCGCAGGTCGGTCTCGTTCACCCCCATCAGCCGTGCCAGCTCCCGGTCGAAGTCGTCGACGGCAGCCTGGTACGTCTGCACCACTTTACCCAGTTTTGACCCGACCGGCTCCTTTTGGCTTGACATTCGAGGTACCTCCGCCTCATGGTGCTACTAGCTTGACATCCAAGATATATGAAAGTCCAGTAATCGTAAGGGAGTGACCATGTCGTCCACCACGACCGACACGGGAGACATAGCCGCCACCGGCGGGGCAATGCCCTACCCCAAGCGATGGGCGGCCGCGTTCGTGATGATCCTCGCGGCGCTCCTTGACATGATCGACGGTTCGATCGTGAACACCGCGCTGCCTTCCATCGGCACGGGCCTCAAGGCCACCTCGGCCGACCTGCAGTGGACCGTGTCGGCCTACATGCTGGGCTTCGCCGCCACACTGATCATCGCCGGACACCTCGGCGACCGGTACGGCCACAAGAAGCTGTTCATGACCGGCGTCAGTGCGTTCGCGCTGGCCAGCCTGGCCAGCGCGTTGGCCACCTCGGCAGGCATGCTGGTCGCCTCGCGCAACATCCAAGGCGTGGCCGCGGCCATCGTGATGCCCCAGATCCTGGCCTCGTTCCGGACCATGTTCGACGGCGAGGAGCGCGGCAAGGCCTTCGCCCTGTACGGAGCGATCGCCGGGATCTCCACCGCGGTCGGCGTGCTGCTCGGTGGCGTACTGACTGACTGGGACCTGTTCGGCTGGGGCTGGCGCACCATCTTCGCCATCAACCTCCCCCTGGCCGTCCTCGTCCTGGTCCTGGGCCTCAAGTGGATCCCCGCCTCCAAGGACCGGGCCTTCACCGGCCGCATCGACCTCGTGGGCAACCTCGTCCTGGCCGCAGGTCTGGTCGCGATCGTGCTGCCGCTGGTGCAGGGCCGCTCCAACGGCTGGCCGCTGTGGGGCTGGATCTGCCTGGCCGCCGGCATCCTCGCGATCGCCGTACTGACCGTCTCGGAGCAGAAGCGAGGCATCGAACACCCGTTGCTGCCCACCAGCTTGTTCAGCAAGCCCGCCTTCAGCGCCGGTCTGCTCATTCAGCTCCTGTTCTACGGCGGCATGTCCGGCTTCATGCTGGTCTTCACCATCTGGCTGCAGACCGGCCAGGGCTACACCCCCACCCAGGCCGGTCTGCTGATGGTCGCCTTCAGTGCTGGCTCCATCCTCGCCGCCCCCGCCGTCGACCCCCTTGTCGCCAAGCTCGGCCGCATCGTGCTGATCCTCGGCGCCCTGGTCATGGCGGGCGGCCTGTTCTGGGTCCGCCGCGCAGCCCAGGACTCCGCCGCCTTCCACACCGGAGCCTGGCCGCTGGTCCCGGGCCTCTTCCTGGCCGGCGTCGGCCTGATCTTCCTGATCATCCCGCTGGTCAACACCATCCTCAGCACCGTGCCCGGCCGACTCGCCGGCGGCGCCTCCGGGATCCTTTCCACCGCCCAGCAGTTCGGCGGAGCCCTCGGTGTCGCCGTCATCGGCAACGTCTTCTTCTCCCACGCCGACAAGGGCCTGACCAGCGCCATCACCCACGCAGGGCCCTGGGCCATCGCCGCCTACGTCCTGTGCGCGGTGCTGTGCCTGGCCCTGCCCCGCAAGGCCGTCGGCAACCAGATCGAACCCGCCCTCTGACCCTCAGCCCCACCAGCTGCTGCCCCACGGCAGTTCACCCCCACGGAAACGAAAGAGAACCCTCCATGTCCGAGAACACCACTCCCGCCCTCACCGCCGACGACAAGCTCACCCTGCAGACCGCCGCCCACGGCGTCATCGGCCTGATGGCCGCCGCCGACCCCGGCCCCATCTCCTCCACCCGCTCCGGCATGGCCGGCGGCAAGGCCCTGTCGACCGCAATCGGAACCATCGGCCGCATCCTCGCGGACAAGCCCAAGGGCATGAAGCTCGGCGGCAGGTCCACCGCCGACCTCGCCGACCAGACCTTCACCGCCCTCACCGACTCCATCACCCTGCTCAAGATCAAGGCACCCGGTGAAGTCGACAACTTCCGCGAGACCATCACCATCGTCATGGACGCCGCCTCCCGCGCCCACCACGGCGAAGCCGGACCCACCGAGGCCGCCATGATGCGCAGGATCACCGCAGCCCTCGACGCCGCCTGACCCCCAACCACAACAAGAGCCTGGCCCAGACCGAAACGGTCCGGACCAGGCTCTTCACACCCCACGCCCCGCCCCCTGCTGGATCAGGCCGAAACCAGATGGTCCCGGCTGGTCAAGGAACCGAAGGACGAGTGGCCGACGTCTCCCAAGCGATCAACCTTGAGGAGACAGCGCAGTGCGGATCTACATCAGTGCGGACATGGAAGGCGTCACCGGGCTCGTCGACGCCGACGATGTCCAGCCCGGCGGCCGGGACTACGAGCGCGGACGACGGATGATGGCGGAGGATGTCAACGCCGCCATCCGCGGCGCCCTCTCAGCCGGCGCCACCGACATCACGGTCAACGACGCGCACGGCCCCATGCGCAACATCCTGCCCGAGCTCCTGCACCCGGCGGCCCGCCTCCTCCGCGGCAAACCCAAGCAGATGCTCATGCTGGAAGGTCTCGCCCCCGAGCACGACGCCGTGATCTGCGTCGGCTACCACTCCCGGGCCGGGGCACTCGGTGTGCTGAGCCACAGCTTCATGGGCCACGAGATCGAAGACATGTGGCTCGACAGCCGACCTGTGGGTGAGATCGGCTTGGCTCACGCCACCGCGGCCGCCATCGGCGTTCCGGTGACGGTCCTTACCGGTGACGACTGCGCCTGCACAGAGATGACGGATTGGGATGCCTCCGTCACCACGGTGCCCGTGAAGTATGCGCGGGACCGGTTCGCGGCTGATCTGCGTCCGACGGAAGAAGCACGCACGGCGATTGAGGAAGCAGTCGCCGCCGCTCTCTCCGCACCACGAACGGCAACTGCGGTGCCTTCGGCCCCGTCCACCCTCACCGTCCGCTGGCAGTCGGCCTCGGTGGCCTCGACGCTCCTGGGAATTCCAGGGGTCACCTCGGCAGACACCCGGACCGTCCAGGCGCAGGGCACTCTGCCCGATCTCTACCGGCTGTTCGGCGTGTGGATGCGGGTGGCAGCCTCCCTGACCAACCAGCAGCCGTACTGCTGACCATGAGGGCACCCGGCCGCGGCTGTGTCGTGAATACGGCGGGCGGTCCGCTGATGCCATCAGCGAGGGGAACGGCGGCGTTCTGCACCTCGCATGGCTCGAGGCAAGGACGCCATATACCGGTCAAGAAATGCAACTAACCCGATAGCACAGTGCGAATATACGAAAAGAGTCGGCCTGATTGCGATGGCCGACTCTTCCGTAGGCCGTCTCGCGCGCCAACACGTCCGGCCTAAAGTCCCTGTTCAGCTGCGGCTGGAGCCAAGCAGTCAGGGGAGCGCCGCGATGAGCGGCAGTGGTGCTGGATGATGTCAGGGGAGTTGGCTTGCCTGCAAGCAGGCAAGGGCCGAAATGAAATGAGACAGGGCCGCAGGGGCGGCTGCTGTGTACCGTTGCGCGACCTCGGTTTCCAATGTGGCTGGTCAAGGGTTGATGCAAACCGTCCCATGCCAAAAGACCCACGCCTTTTTGTGCGGGACGATCCTGCGATATCCGTCAAGCAGGTGCAGGCGGGGCGAACTCAAGTGGCAGGATGCTGTGCGCCCACGGTTGCGCCAACTGCCGCTGGGCGACAGTCGGTTGGAGCCATAACCATGGCCGCGCACGCAGCGCGGCCCCGATGCAGCCAGGAGCCCTCCATGCACAGTTGCCCTTCTTGTCATGCCGTCCTCCCGTGGCCCTGGGGCGACACCACGATCGCCCCGCAGCACTGAAGCGGGGTCGCACGATGGGGCGTCCAGAAAAGCCGATTCCTGACCTGCTGAGTCCCGTCGGCAAGCTCGCCATGGCCTTGCGCGAGGGGCGGGAATCTCTGGGCATCTCCTACGCCACGCTGGCAGAGCGGGCGCGCGATTGCAGTGCCGCCACGCTGCAGCGGGCCGCTTCAGGAACGGTCGTGCCCAAACTCGAGGTAGTACGCGCCTTCGCGCACGTGTGCAGTCTGGACGTCGACGAGATAGACCGCCTGTGGCTTGATGCGCGCCGTGGACACCAACGCGGTAGCAGCATCAGAGGGCAGGCGCCGCCGCCTCATCTCATCCGGGACTTGCCGGATCTCAGCGCCGCTCTGGAAGAACTGCGGCAGACAAGCGGAGCACCGTCGTACCGGGTGATGCACAACAGGGCACGGACTGCCGGAATGGAGCTTTCTCGCAGCACCGCGCACCGAATCTCTACGCGCCAGCAGGTGCCGGGATCCGCAGCCTGTCTGGAGGCGTTCCTGGTCGGCTGCGGACTGCCTCCACGTAGTCGTTCCGCGTGGTTCGAGGCTTGGTTGCGGGTACAGCAGCACGCCGACAACACGCGCCGGGGAAGCGGCATACGCGAGGTGGAGCTGCTGGAGGCGGTAGTAGCGGACGGCCCAGGCGGTCAGGTTACTCAGGAAATCGCCACGAGACTGCTGCGCAAGGCTGGATTTGACGCCTTGGAGCGTTATCGCAGCTTCGATGCCCCGTGGACGGTCGAATGCCTTCGATGCGCGGCCACGCTTCGGGTGAGACTGTCCGACGTCGTCCTGGGAGTGGCCACCTGCCTGGAGTGTCCCGATCTCAACGACCGAGTACGCAAGGCGTGGGCCGATCTCCTCGAAAACCGATCCGGCACCCTCAGCCGCGAGGAGGTACAGGCTCTGCGTGCCTCCACAGTGCTGCAAGCCAGGCAGCGACGGAACCAGTTGGACGTACCTGTGTTCGTGGCGGACAAGAAGACAGCGCTTGTCCTGCAGACCGGCACATGGCACGCGGCCCTGGAAACCGCGCTGAAGCACTACCTCCGGCGGCCGTTCCATCTGGACGTCCTGCTCGTCTACGACTACGACACGATGGAATCGCGCAGAAACGGACAGCGGCAGCGCAGGCTGGCCAAGGCAGCAGGTGTCGTCGAAGGTCCCGTGGAGACGCAGTTCCCACACGAAGGCCTCCGGCCTGACCATGCCGTGACTCATCACCCACCTCAGCCCGTGGCCACGGATCAACGGATGGCTCTGCCGTCCCAAGAGGCCGCTTCCTCTGCCGAGAGGAACCAGTCACCTCTGCCTGAGCCTTCCAACAGCGGTCCCTAGACGAAGGAGACTCACAGGAACGGACGACCGTACCGATTTCTGAACCGCCTCGCCCAGGCCCACTTCGGATCCGACACCTCACCCTCCCGGCCGGAAATTGCCACAGAAGAGCTTCTGCGCCGTGAGCCACCTGACCAGCCCCGGACGACGAAAGGAAGCAACGGCAGCCGCCAAGCATCACCGTGCTTCCCCAAGCCGCGTCACAGGGCGGTCGCTCTGCCCCGATCAGCAAGAGCAAGGAGCAACCACGTGACGTCTATCGACCGTATCCCACACGAGAACGACGAGAACAACAACGCACGTCCCCGCCCTGGAGGTCGCGCCCTACGCTGGGCCCAGCTGATCCTGTGCGCCGGCGGGGTCAGCGCCGCGATCGCCATGTGGGCACTCGGAGGTTCACCACTCGTCGCCGGTGCGGTGGCTACCGCCGTAGGGCTCGGGAACGCCGGATGGCACATCACCGTCAACGTACGGCGCTGAAATATCTGGGCCGCCGTGTTTCCCTCGGCCACGTTCGCGGCCCAGGGAAACACGGCGATGCACTGGGAGTGCGCTGCATCGCCGTGACGATGCGGCGCATGGCACCGTGTCAGGCTGGTGTCTGCTCCGGCGAGTTCTTGAGCCTGGCCGTACCACCGCTGCTGGGCAGCGTCGATATCGACGACGCTGTGGGTCCGCAATGCGAGGTGTTCGCGCAGGGCTTCGTCGTCATGATGGTGTGTTGGGTACGGCAATCACTCCCCCGTCCTGGGTGGCGCCCTGCGCGTGGCCGGGATGCCACTGGGGGACAACTTCGTCCTGCTGGGCGCATTGCGGCACCCTCGGCGCTGAAGCAGTCATGGCCGTCAACGGCGGCCGGCCACTCCCGTAGAGAGGGTGTGGCCCCAGCCCGGAGATCACTGATCACCCTGGCGTGAGTGCCCGCTGTGGCTGGCCGAGGCCATGGTCCGGGGAGACAATGAGGAGTGACCTCGATGGATCTCGTCCGATACTTCTGTGATCGGAGGGAACGCGATGAGAGATCAGGAGGCTCGAGCGGCGCTGGACCGGCACTGGGCAGCGTCTGCTGCCGGGGACCAAGACGCCGAGCACGCGATCTATCACGACGACGTCATCACTGACTATCCCCAGTCGGGTGAGCGCATCCACGGCCGCCGCAATCTACAGGCGCTGCGCTCACATCACCCGGCCAAGCTCACTTTCACCATCCGCCGGATTCTCGGCAGTGGGGATCTTTGGATCACCGAATATGTGATCGACTATGATGGGAAACCCGCATCCACTATTAGCATTATGGAATTCCACGACGGCAAGGTCGTCCACGAGACTCAGTACTTCGCGGATCCGTTTGCTCCGCCCTCCTGGCGCGCCGAATGGGTGGAGTCGATGCCCCAGCTCTGACACATGCATGCAATCCACCCGCACGTCGGATCAGAACGGGGCGGAGCATGGACTCGCGGCGCGTCGTGGGCCCGCTTGGGAAGGTCTCCGGGCAGGTGGTGCCGTACATACGCATACAGGGCGCAGTACTGGTACTTCCTGCGCTGCAGCAGCGCCGGCGTCGCCGGGCTCCTAGGGTGTGGTGGTTGTGGTGCGGTAGAAATCGGCTGCGGTGAAGGTGGCGGGGACGCCGAGTTCGGCGGCGACCGCGGTGATGGCGGTGTCGCCGACGGCGAGGTCGGCTTGGCCGTCAGTGGTGAAGTGCGGTGCGATGAACACCTCGTAGTGGGCCCGGATTTCGTCCGCGGTGTGTCCGCCGAGGAATGTCTGCATGTGCCGCACTGTGGTGTCGGGGTCGTTGTGGATGACCTGTAGGGCGCGCCGGTGGGCGCGGAGGACGGCTTGGACCGCGGGGTCGTTGGGGTCGGTGTAGGTGGGGTCGACGGCCAGGCCCACGGTGGGGATCTGGAAGTGGTCGCCGACCCAGCCGAGTACGTGCCAGCCGTGTTCGGCTGCTACTGCCTCTGGTGCCATGGTGCTGCCGACCAGGGCGGCGTCGATGCTGCCGTCGTGCAGTCGGCGCAGGTCCATGTCGTAGTCGCCGGGCATGCGGACGATGGTGTCGATGTCGCGGTCCGGGTCGAGGCCTGCCTTGCGCAGCACGATCCGGGTGAAGCATCCGGGTGCGGTGTGGGGGGCGTGTACCGCCAGCCGTCGGCCGGCCAGGTCGGCCAGGGAGGTCAGGCCGGGGCGGGCGAGGAACCAGAACAGCGGGCGGTGGGTGTTGACGTTGAGTGCGACCCAGGGGGTGGCGTCGGTCAGTCGGGACAGCAGGGCCCGGCCGAGTCCGATGGTGGCGCCGCGGCGCAGCCGCTCCTCGTCCCAGGTGCAGCCGTCGCGCAGTGCGACGTGGACGCCTTCCTGGGCGTAGTAGTCCTCCTGGTCGGCGATGTAGGCGGCCAGTTCCTCGTGCAGGCCCCGTCCGACGTAGGCGAGATCGATCGTGTACATGAACGTTCCCTTGATCGTGTCGCTGCAGTGCGCCCGCGCGTGCCACGGGTCCGGCCGCCGACGGAACCGGGGGCGGTATGGCCTCTGCGCGGTGGACAGTGGGGTGTCAGTACATGGACATTCCGCCGTTGACCGCGGCCGTGGTACCGGTCATGAAGGCGTTGTCCTCGCCCGCGTAGAAGGCGACCGCTTGGGCGACGTCGGCGGGGTGCGCCAGGCGGCCCAGGGGGGTGGCGGCCACCTGCCGCCGCTTGTGTGCATCGTCGAACACATCCGTCATGCGGGCCATCCGGGTGTCCTCCACCGGGCCGGCCGCGACGATGTTGACCGTGATGCCCTGCGGGCCCAGTTCCTGGGCGAGATACCGGCCGAACTGCTCCAGCGCCGCCTTGGACGTGCCCAGCGCGATCATGTTCTCCCGCGGCCGACGGCTGAGGCCGGTACTGATGAAGATGATGCGTCCCCAGCCCTGTTCGGTCATGGCGGGCAGGACCGCTTTCGTGACGGCGAACGCCGCATGCATCTCGGCGTCGAGCTTGCCGCCCAGCTCCTCCCACGTCATGTCCTGGAACGACTTGACCGCATACGGGATCAACGCGTTGTGCACCAGCACGCCAACGCCGCCCCAGGCCGCCCGCACCTGCCCGACCATGTTCTCGACCGCGGCCACCTCGCGCACATCGGCCTGTACGGCCATGGCCTCGCCGCCCTCGGCCTCGATACCGGCGACGACCTCCTCGGCCGCCTTGCTACTGCTGAGGTAGTTGACCACCACGCGCATTCCCCGCGCGGCCAGCAGGCGCGCGGTGGCCGCACCGATTCCACTGCTGGCCCCTGTCACCAATGCCACCCTGCCGGCTGTCCCGGTCATGAGCCCACCTCCTGCTCGTCATTGCGGGCCGCCGGCATGACCACCCGGGGTTGTCCATCGCCGATGCCGGTGCGTGCCGGGCGGATCGCCCCGTAGAGCACGGTGTCGACGGTCGCCCGCAACAGATCCGCCGCGGTCGAGTCGAGTTCGTGCGGCAACTGCGAGGTGAGCAGCCGCTCCAACGCGCCGCGGGTGATCTCACTCAGCAGCTCGGGCGGCGCTGACAGCAGTCCCTGCCGGTGTCCGTCCCGGAACAGTTCGTCGAGCCGCCGGTAGACCACCGCGTCCACACGCTGCTCCACGTAATCGCGCAGCATCACATCGCCCCGCCCCGACGCGAGCTGGGCCGCGCCGATCCGCCCTAGCTCACTGCCCGCCGCGATCAGAAACCGCTGGACCCGCACACCGAACGGCTGGCCTTCCGCGTCCTCGGCCGCCGCCACCAGTGTGCGCTCCACCGCAGCGAACGTCCGATCCAGCACCGCGGCCAGCAGACTGCGCTTGTCGGGGAAATGACGGTAGATCGTCTTCTTGCTCATCCCGAGTTCACGAGCGAGATCGTCCATACTCACCCGCGCGAAACCCGACGCGAAGAACAGCCGACCGGCCGCCTCCACGATCATGTCGGCACGCCGCCCGTCACGCTCGGAAACTTGAGAAACTGATTTGGTTTCCATGGTTCCCATAATGGCTCCCCACCCCTCAAAACATTCTTACCGGACATATTGGGCCACGTGACCGAATGCCGCGATCTTGGCCGACACGCAGGAAGAGGACGTGCGCGGCGTGGGCACGCGGTTTCTCCACACGCGGGCCGGAGCAGATCACGCGGATGTGCCGACGATAGCGACCGACGCCATCCGCGTGTCCTGCGCCTTACGGCCGAGTCGGCTCACAGGAGAGCGCACACCTCAACTCCCGCTCATCTCGGTGCCGATCCGCAGCCTTTCCCCTGGCGGCACCGCAGCCGCCAGATGTTGAACAGCACCAGCGCCTACGAACTCGTGAACGCGACCGGGCCCTCTTGTCGCCGCACCAACACCGTCTACCGCAGGCCAAGAAGGACGGGAGACAGCACTACCCAATGAACGCGCCACAGCCCTCCCACCACCCTGCCAAGCCACTTGGGTGAAGCCCTCGTTGGTCAAGTTCTCGGCACACAGTTACGTGAACTCCACCTCCGGCTGCGGCTCGTACGCCTCCGGCTGATACCGAGCCCGTGCGTGAAGTACTCACCGAGCCGCTTGACGTGCTCGGTCACGCCGACGTCTACGACGTCCGGCGACGTGGACCCTTCGATGCCGACGTGGAGGACCTCGCCGCCGCGGTACGCCTCGTAGGGCACACGGGCGTCGGCCCCACTGAGGACGTCGAGCCGGCGTGGCTGGTGGTCGGGATCCTCGGGGCGGGGTCCGGCGGGTTCTGGATGCCGCCCGCCAATTCGGGCCTGCCGCACTATCCGGACGGACCACCGATCTGTGGATCCATCTGATGACACTGGTCCTGGGGAGCGGTCATCAGGGCCGCGATCTTCCACCTGTTCATGTGGCGGTTCCACGAGTGGCCGCCTCTGACGAACAACCCGACGGGCGCCGGCGACCGGGTGGGGGTGAGTGAGGTCCGCATCGCCGCCGCCGACGTACGCCGATGCCCTCATCACCAGGGGTGTCGCCGCCCTGCCGCTGTCCGCCCTGGCCCAATTGGATGGTTTGCCCTTAATACTGCTCACTTTTCCATGATCTGTGGCAAGCGGATTCCCGGACCGAGCGGAGGACTGATTCGTCCATGCACATCTTGGCTGCGACGTCGCCAGCCCCCCGGCCCTTGCGCCGCTCCAGCCAGGTCGCCAGCCCGCTTCACGCCGGTCCGGTGCGAGACGGCCGGGGTCTGATACTCGGTCAGCATGACGACCAGGCCTTTGACCACGGAGTAGCCGACGGCGCGCTCCAGGGCGGGGCAGATGGCCACCAGCACGTCACACAGCGGTTGATCAGCCTCACCCGGTCCTCGCGGACCGCCTCACGGGCGTTACCCCTTGACCGTGGACACCCTGATCATTGGATCGTGAAGATCCGAAGGACAGGAGTTCCCGTTGGGGACGTCGAAGTACTCGCCTGAGTTCCGGGCCGATGCCGTCGCGTTGTACCGCTCCAGCCCGGGCCGGACGTACGCGTCGGTGGCCAAGGATCTTGGGGTGAACCACGAGACGCTCCGCACCTGGGTGCGGGATGCCGAGCAGGCCGCCGTGCCCGGCGCGGTGGAGGCCAGCGAGTTGGAGAAGGAGAACAAGCGGCTGCGGGCCCAGGTGAAGGAGCTCGAGCTGGAACGCGAGATCCTGCGGAGGGCCGCGAAGTATTTTGCGGGCGAGACCAGCTGGTGAGCCGTTTCCAGTTCGTTGCCGACCACCATGACGCCTTCGGCGTGAAGCGGCTGTGCCGGATCCTGGGGCTCTCCCGTTCCGGGTTTTACCGGCACCTGGCCGGCTTGGATGCGCGGGCCGGGCGGGCGCGTGCGGACGCCGAACTTGCCGGGCGGATCACGTCGATCCACACCGAGTCCGACGGCACCTACGGGGCTCCGCGCGTCACCGCCGAGCTCCAGGGCGCCGGGCTGCGGATCAATCACAAGCGGGTGGAACGCGTCATGCGGAAGTTCGGCATCGTCGGGCTGCACCTGCGCAAGAAGGTCCGCACCACGGTCCCCGCAGCCGACGCCATCCCGGTGCCGGACCTGATCCAGCGGGACTTCACCGCCTCTGGGCCGAACAAGAAGTACGTCGGCGACATAACCTACCTCCCGGTCGGCGACGGCCAATTTCTTTATCTGGCAACGGTGTTGGACCTGCACTCCAAGCGTCTGGTGGGCTGGTCGATCGCCGACCACATGCGGACCGAACTGGTCACCGACGCCCTCAAGGCCGCCGCCGGCGCGCGGGGAGGGAACCTGCGCGGAGCGATCTTCCACAGCGACAACGGAGCCCAGTACGCCTCCAAGGAGTTCGCCCAGGTCTGCAAGGACCTCGGCGTGATCCGATCACGCGGGGCCGTCGGCACCAGCGCGGACAACGCCGCCGCGGAGTCGTTCAACGCCAGCATGAAAAGGGAGACTCTCAAGGGCGCGAAACGCTGGCCCGGAGCTCGCGCCGCCCGCCTTGCGGTCTTCCGCTGGGTCACCCGCTACAACACCTGGCGACGGCACTCAGCCCTCGGTCAGCAGAGCCCGATCAACTACGAACAGCGATCAACTACGCTGACCACCGCCGCATAACAACCGGTGTCCACGATCAAGGGTGAAGGCCCAAGGCCGGGTAGTTAGGGTTTTCGCAGGTCACGCAAGGGGAGTTGGTGACCATGCTGTGGCGGCGTAGAGGCCGGGGCCGAGCTTGTGGATGAGTCCGCTGGTGGCCCAGCGGTTCAGTTGTCTGTACATGGTTTCCAGGGTGACGTCGCCGAAGTGAGCCGCGATGTCGCGGGGTTGCCAGAGGCGGGTGGGGTCTTCCTCAAGCAGGGTCAGGATTCGGTGTCGGCGTCGCTTGCCGGGGGCGGTGTGCCGATCATCCCGGGAGGCGGTCGGCAGTGCGGGCAGCGGATCGGAGGGTTCGAGGATGGTGACGTCGAGGTCGGTGACGGTGCGGCTGGCATCGGGCCGGCCGTCGTTGTCGCATCGCCCGTTGTAGCGGGAGGTCGGTGCTTTGACCTTGCGGGTACTCACCCGCTGCCGCCGGGGTGGGAGCAGGCCTGACAGGATCCGGCGTCCGATGAGACCGACCGGTTCGACGGTCGTGGTGACGACGTCGGCGGCCTGGATGACCTGATCACGGGCGGCTTGGAGGGCGATAGTGAAGCCGCAGCGGTCGGGGTCTGTGCCGGGGACGGACTCGGCGGCGTCGACCATAACGGTCCGCAGTGCCTGGTAGAGCGTGAGGAGCGACCACATCTCCTGCTCGATGCCGATGGGGTCACCCGAGCGCAAAAGGCGGCCGTTCATGATCGTGTGGCGGAGCGCGTAATACGCCGATTCGTGCTCCCACCGCTGATGGTAGAGATCCACCAACACGGCCGCCGGGAAGCGGCGGGCGTCCGTCAGGGTGGTGGCCAACCGGTAGGAGCCGGTGAAGACAGTGCCGTCGGTGCAGGTCACGGTGATCTGCGCATCGATGACCCGCACCCGCACGGTGCCGATGACTGACAGATAGGAGCCGTCGACGAGACGGGTGAGAGCCGGTGTGCGCCGGTTGCTGCGGAGCCGTCCGAGGAACTGGGCGCCGGTGGTGGTGACGGCGGAGAGGAAGGCGTTGCCGTCGAACCCCTTGTCCCAGAGCACCAGCATGTCCGGCCTCAGAAGGTGCAGCAGGCGGCCGGCGTAGCTCGTCTCGCCCTCGGCCGTCGGGCCGAACACCGCACCGATCAGGGCCCGGGTGCCGGTCTCGACCAGCGTCATCAACTCCAGCGTCGGATAGCCGTGATGAGACGTTCTCCCCAGCCAGGCCCGGTTCCGATCGGAGTCGAAGACCCTCTGCGAACTGCAGCCGTCGAATGACACCGTCCGGTAGGGCCCGAACCGCACTCCCGGCGTCGTCGGCCTTGCCAACGGCCCGGCCAGTACGTCGAACAACGCCCGAACCGGCGCGCTGCCGAGTCGCCGGCGCAGGTCACGTAACGCCTTCGCGGTCGGGCAGACCACAGGAATCCCGGACAGGCCGGCCGTCAGCTTGTCCCAGACGAGCCGGTAGCCGACCTCGGGGAACAAGCACATCACGAGCAGAAAGTAGACCCCCACCCGCGAGGGCAGATCACGCAGCCGCCGCTGCACCGTCCTCGTCTCCGACAGGACCGCGTCGACGAGCTCGAACGGCACGATCGCCGTCAGTTCCCCCAGATGACCGGGCGCGAACCGGCCCGCAGCCACCGTGACCGTTCGGGTGATAGTCGCCAACGGCGGCGGCAGGACACAATGATCGAGCAACGGAGCTCCTTCGGGACAAGCTGTCTTGGACGACTGCCTGTACCAACGAGCCCCGTTGCTCTACGTCGGAAACTCGCCAACTCCCCTTGCGTGACCTGCGAAAACCCTAACTACCCGGCCTTGGGTGAAGGCCCCACCTTCTTAAGGACCCGATCAAGCCTTGGCACGGCCATGCGTAGGGCGTGCCCTACCCCGTTCCGGGGGCTTGTCGGAGTGCCGGAGGTCGGCGCCGCGTGATCCGCTGTGCGCACGGGAAGCACGTGGGGGTTGGGCGCGGAACAACATCAGTGACTTAGGCAACGCTCACTGCGCCATGCAGTTGGAACCCGAACCACGGTTTGTCTGTTCGCCCGAACACAACCTGATGAACGCCTCGTTCGTCGCTCTGGGGATATTGCTGGTCATCGGTACTGCTCTGACCGGTGTTCTCTGGCGCAGGGGCTCGGCCGCGACCGTGGCCCGGTTCCTGTTGGCAGGTGCTGGCGCGGGATTCGTATTGGCCGGGATGGCGCCCTCGGATGTCCACGAGAACCAGCATGTCCTGGGTGCCCTGCTCATCATGGGAACGGGCAGCATCGGTCTTCTGCTGGCGGGAGTCGGCCTGGTGGACGAGGTTCCGCGTTCGCTGCGCTGGGCGACCCGCCTGCTGGGGCTCACGGCGATCACGGCCTTCGGACTCTTTCTCTCACATCACTATCTAGGGCTCGGCATGGGAGGAATAGAGCGGGTCGCGGCGTTTCCCATCCTGGCGTGGACGCTGGCTGTAGGCATCCTTGGCCTGTTCCGCCGCACACCCCGTGCACAGGACGCGATGCCAGGACTGCGAACCGCGCAGACGACCCACAGATGACGGGGCTTCATGGGTTCGGCACGCCCCTCCGCGGGTGGCGTCCCGCCAAGTGGTGAAGGTGGGAAGCGCGTCGGCTCCGGCCCCGCACCAAGCCGTCCAGTCGGGTGGCCGGCGGAGCTGACCTCCGGCTCGTCAGCCACACGACGGAGCCCGGGACCCAGATCAGGGATGCTGTTGGTTAATTCGGGCCTGTGCGTGACGTCGGCCTTCAAGACCCGGTTGTGGTCTTGAAGGCCGACGTTGTCGTATGGGGTGGGTGCGGATGTCGATGCAGCCGAAGGGGTCTGGGGAGATCCCGGCGGAGACGGTGCGGGTGGCGCGGGCCGCGTTCCCAAAAGGGAGCCTGGCGATCCGGGTGCGGGACGAACTGGGGTCGTTGTTCAGCGACGAGCAGTTCGCCGGCCTGTTTCCTGCGCGGGGGAAACCGGCTTGGTCACCGGGGCGACTGGCGATGGTGCTGGTGTTGCAGTTCGTGGAGGCGCTGACCGACCGGCAGGCCGCGGAGGCGGTGAGGGCTCGTATCGACTGGAAGTACGCGCTCGGGCTGGAGTTGGCCGATGCCGGATTCGACTACTCGGTGCTCTCGGAGTTCCGGGACCGGCTCGTCGGAGCCGACGGCGGCCGGGAGATCCTGGACACGGTCCTGGCGGCCGCCCGGCGACAGGGACTGATCACCGCCCGGGGCCGGGCACGGACCGACTCCACCCACGTGCTGTCCGCGGTGCGCGAGCTGAACCAGCTGGAACTGGTCGCGGAAACCCTGCGCTCCGCGCTGAATGCCGTAGCTCTGGCCGAGCCGGGCCGGCTGAGCGCGTGCGCCCGGCCGGAATGGTTCAAGCACTACGCCACCCGGGCCGAGGACTCCCGTTTCCCCAAGGACCGGTCTCGCCGGGACCAGACGTATCGGCGGGTCGGCGACGACGGCATGCACCTGCTGCGGAACGTCTGGGCCCAGGACGCGCCACCGGGCCTGCGGGAACTGCCGGAAGTCGAGGTGCTGCGGCAGGTGTGGGTGCAGTACTTCCACCTGGTTGACGGGGAGGTGGCCCGCCGGGACCCAAAAGACCGGCCACCGGGCCTGATGCGCCTGGTGACCCCCTATGACCTGGAAGTTCGCACCGGCGGAAAGCGCGACATCAACTGGGACGGTTACAAGGTCCACCTCACCGAGACGTGTGAGGACGACACCCCGCATCTGGTCACGGGCGTGGTGACCACCCTGGGCAGTGTCTCTGACGACCGGATGGCCGCCCCGGTCCACGCAGAACTCGCCCGGCGGGATCTGCTGCCGGGCGAGCACTGGGTGGATACCGGCTATGCCAACGGTGGCGCCTTGGTGACGGCCGGCCGTGACCATCGGGTCGACCTGCACGGACCGCTGAAAGCGGTGACCGTGCCGCACGCCCGCGGCGATGCCGCCTTCGGCCAGGACGCGTTCACCATCGACTGGGACAACCAGCACGTGACCTGCCCGAACGGCGTTGTCAGTACGCAATGGGCCCAGCGCAACTCCGAGGAGGGACTGCCGACCATCCGGGTCCGGTTCTCTCCGGCCGACTGCGGCACCTGTCCCCAGCTGCGGGAATGCGTCAACTCCGCCAAGCCTCGGCGGCGGGAGATCAACCTCCGACCCCGCGACGAATATGAAGCACTCCAGCAGGCGCGAAAGCTCCAGGCGACCGACGGGTGGAAGGACCGCTATAAGATCCGTGCCGGCGTTGAAGGCACCATCTCCCAAGCAGTGAACGCCTGCGGCCTGCGCAGAACCCGCTACCGCGGCCTGGCGAAGACCAGTCTCCAGCACCAGCTCACCGGCGCCGCCGTCAACCTCATCCGCATCAATGCCTGGCTCACCGGCACACCAAGAGCCCGCACCCGCACCAGCCCCCCTGACAGCACTCCGCCCCGCCGCATAACGACGGGGCGAAGCAACCAGGCCCGAATTAACCAACAGCATCCCAGATCAGGGCCCCGGGCTCCGTCTCTCCATATCGAGCACGCGGGTCAGCCTGCGGAGGGCCGCGGGGCGCGCAGGTGGGCCCGATCCTTCAGTTCTTCCTCGTCGACCAGCGTGAGCATCGGCTGGCCTGGCGCGCACATCATGAACACGATGTACTTGGCCGGCGCGTCCGACAGGGCATTGCCGTTCTGGTAGTGGATCACGTCACCGCCCGGCTCCCAGAATGTGTCACCGGCCTTGATCACGCGCTCCGGCTCACCCTCGAGCTCCCATCGGACCTCGCCCTCGATCACGTAGCCGAAGCACGGCCCCGAGTGGCGGTGCGGAGGAGTCCCGGGGTGACTGGGAGGCCACTCGACGAGGACGGTCATCCCCGAAGCACCCTCGGGAATGAACGGCGGCTTGACGTCCGCCAGCATCTTGGGTCCGACCCCGTCCGCTGAGTCCATCTCGTGCACTCTGCCACACCTCCACGGGCCTGCCCGGAACGGACGATCTGGCGTCGGTCACCGCCTCCTGGGCGGGTCTATGAACCTCTCGTTCGGCGGTGACCGTGCTCGTCAATTCCGGGCTCACAAAACTTGCTTCGCGGTGAAGACAAAGCGGGCCCACATCAGTGACACGCCGTACGCCTTCTGCCTCGCACAGACAGTCCCCAGCCCACCGTGCCTCCTGTCGGCGGCGTCCGCAATCCGGGAAGCCGCGGCATCCGACCTCGGCGCACGACGCCGGCCAGACCGCGAGGCACGCAGCAGTATCCCTACATATCCAGCCGCCCCTCCAGCCTTTCCGACTCGACAAGATCCGTCCCAGGTTCTGGAGTCGTCCGGGCCGATAGGGTAGCGCGTGTGAATACTGAGGAGCCGGTGAGGATTCGAGCCGCGAAAGTCACAGATGCAGCGGAGATCGCCCATATTCATATGACATCGCGAGCGGTCTCCATGCCATATCTTCCACCCCAGATACGCAACCATGAGCAAGTGACTCAATGGGCCGAGGAGGTTTTAGTGAAAGGCTATCGCACTTGGTGGCAGTGCGGAGTGGGAAGTTGCTCGGCTACACCGCCCTCGACGGAAATCTTCTCGAACACCTGTATTTGCGACCGGACGTCCGCCGACAGGGTGTCGGCACACTGCTCCTGGACCAGGTGAAGCGGAACAGCCCAGGCCGGCTCGTCCTGCATGTGTTCCAACTGAACACCGACGCACGCGAGTTCTACCGGCATCACGGGTTCATCGTCCTGGAGAGCACGGACGGAAGCCGCAATATGGAGAAGCTGCCCGACCAGACGTTGGAGTGGACCGCCCTTGAGGCGGAGTGAAAGCTTTCCTGTAAGCGGGTGGAGTCCAGGAGTGTCGACACGCTCGGACTGCCGCTGGCGCAACAGGCTTCGTCGTCCTGCCCCACCGCTGGAAAGCCGAGCGGAGAGTCGGCTGGTGCATGAGCGGCCGCCGCGACGCACGCGACTACGAGCGTCGGCCGCAGCACTCCGAAGCGCACCTGAACTGGGCACTCATCGCCATGATGCCCCGGCATCTCACCCGCTAAGGGCGCCGTACTGGCAGCTGGACGAAGAAGGCCGAACCAATGTGGCCAAGTCCCGACACTCTCAACCATCGACACAGCGGTCAAGGAACGGAAGGACGATCGGCAAGGTGAGATCAATTCGTGGAAACGTGTCGAAGTGTCCACAGCCAGGCGGTTCAACGAACGTGGCCCTCAAGGTCTGATCGGCCGTGTCCTGGATGGCCGGGAGCCCAGGGTCGCGTTCGCCGGCGAGGAGAAGCACCGGCACAGGGACATGAGCGAGCGCGTCCAGGACACCATCGCGGGCTTCGAGAGCGGCGGTCAGCGCTGCCGGCGCATGCGGGTCGGCAGCGAGAATCGCCGTACGCATCCACCCCGGGAGGGGGCCCTGACGCTCCAGCATGTCGATGAACGGTGCGATTCCCTGAGTGCGGAACAGCTCGGTCTCATGCTGAGCGCCCCAGCGATCGGACCGGTGAGCCGCTCAGGGTGGCGAGCCAGCAGGTTGAGGCCGATGATGCCGCCCATCGAGGCTCCCCAGAAGGCCGTCCGAGAAATGCTGAGCTCGTCGAGTACAGCAATGACATCATCGGCTTGACGGTCTATTCGGTAGCTGTCGATGTCGTGAGGTGCGCCGCTCCCGCCTTGACCACGGGCGTGGATAAGGACAAGGCGATAGCTGTCGGCGAGAGCGTCAACATGGCTGGCTGAGCGCCACGTTCTCCGTTCTCCGTTCTCCGAAGAATCCGTGCACCAGCACCAGTGGCGGTCCGCAGCCCACGGTCTCGAAGGCGATCCGAACTCCGTCGCTGCTGGTGATCTGCATGGGCCGAGCTTGGAGGACCAGGGGCCTGCGCGGCAACACACTTGGGGACGGGTGAGTGTGCGGTGACCGGGCTGGCGCATTCGACCTCAGGCGGGACAAGCGGGGCTGACGCGGCGCTCCGCCCGAGCACGGCGCCCGTGGTTGTCTGTGTGGTAGGTCAAGCGAACGATGACTCACGCAAGGACGACCCCTGACATCTTGCTGACCTTGACCGGAGATTTCGGGGTCACCGTCCCAGAACTCGTCACCGTGAGGGCCGACTTCGCGTCCCACCAGCGGCCCGACGCTCCGATCTCGGTGAGATCTGGATCCAGCGGCTTCGAGACCTGGGCTGGTGACGCGCGCACCTCGGGATCGAGCAGCCGCAACTCTCCGTCTATGGCCGCCTGCAGGGCCTGCTCGTTCTCGTCCGTCATACGGGGACCCTATGAGTATCCCTCGCCGATCTCCGGTTTTCTGCACTGCCTTCGTCGTCCCGCCCGGCCGCTGGAGGTCGAGCGGACAACCCGGTCCGCCACGCAGCGGCCATCGCGGAAACCACTCATGCCGCTGACACCACATCCTCAGGATGGCGGTGAACACCTGGCACCGGACGAGCGAGCTCAGCGCGCCCACCCACTCGGGCGACCGGATCCCCGGCGCGACTCTGGGCAGGTGCGCCGCGCAGGGCTGTCACAAACGGGGATGCCGCCTTGTCCTCACTGTGAAGAGTCCCTGTTTGGAGGAATACATGAGCGCTGAGCACGCACACCTGCCCCCAGGCGTTGAGTTGATCACGATCCTGCCGGAGGCGGCGTCCCGGATCCCGGCTGGCGCCGAGGCCAGGACCATCCGGATCACCCTGCCGCCCGGTGACCTGGGCGCACCGCCGCACCGGCACCCCGGTCCGCTGTTCGGCTACGTGACCCAGGGCGAGATCCTCTTCGAGCTGGAGGGGCAACTGCCCCGGGTGCTCAAGGCCGGTGACGCCGTGTTCGAACCCGGGGGCGACGTGATCCACTACCAGGGCGGCAACAACCTTCCGGACGCGCAGTCGGAGCTGGTGGTGACCATGTTCGCGCAGCCGGGTACCCCGGTTCTGACCGTGGTCAGCGCGGAGGAGTTGGCCGAACGACGACATCTGCGGGTTACCCAGGCATGATGACCACCACTATTCCGGATCTCTCTTTCCGCCTTGGCCGAGCAGCGGTTGGCCACCGCCAGGCAGGCTACTGAGGTTTTCGGATCGGGGTCATCGTGGTGAGGTCGGGATACATCCGGTCTCCGCGATGAAATCGCCGAGCAGTCCGAGCTGGTACTGCACCCGTTTCAGGCGGGTGCAGGCCAGTGCGGCGAGTCCCTCGATGCCGCACGGGCGAGGTTGCCCAGGCTGTTCTTCAGATGTACCCGCACGCCCTCGGCCGGGTTGGGACCGGGCATCTGGGCGGGGAAGCGGAAGACCGTCAGCCACTGCCGGGCCTCGATCAGCTCGCTGGTCGACGGCCGGACCGAGAATCAGACTGACGAGCGGATCGCGGAGGCCACTACCGGATCCCTATGTCCATCACCACGAGGCGATGGCCTTCGCCCCTCCCCGGATTTCCCTGACCATCCGTCACGGGCCTGCCGACGCCACCGTGGAAGGCGGTTCGACGGTTGCACGAGGATACGCAGAACTGCGCTTCGGGCCCGTCGCCATGCTGCACACCAGACAGTCACCACTACGACAAACGCATTGACCGCGAAGATCGCCAATGCGCTGGCCTGTTGCGATCAACAGGAGCCGGGCGCGGGCGGCCTTTTGCGGATGGAAACAGGGGCGGACCCGGCCGGCGCGGGAAGGGGATGACGCGTGAGACTGGCCAAGACGCGGGCTGCCTGCGTCACACCGTGTGTGTTCGATCTGGCGTTCGCGACCGCGAACTCCGCGTACGCGGCGTACTGGAGTTACGGCGCCTACGAAGGCGGCGGATACGGGTACTGGAACTACGACCCGGGGCCCGACCCGATCGCCCAGGGCGGCCCCGATGCGCCCGGCGGCTCCATAGCCGCCTGCGATGTCTCGGCGGATGGGTGGGGCATCGAGGTCCGGCTCGACATCAACCGTGACGGGGATATCGACCGCACAATCAGCACCCGCGGGCATGCCTCTCCGTACTGCTCGGACTGGTTGAGCGGCAACATCAAGGAAGACACCCCGGTCCGCGTGTGGGTTGTCAAAGTCAGCGGTAGCACCGACTACCGCCCCGTCTACAAGGACGGCACCGCATAGAGCACACCCGCTTGAGCCGGGTGTGGATGCCGCGCAGGACCTGGGCATCGTACGGCAGTGATCGCTCCAGCCCCGGGCGGAGGCCCCACCCCTGGCCTGGCCCGTGTGCTGACGCCTGGGCGGGACCGCGCCTTCTCTCCCGGCCATCCCGAGGGAAGAGCCGGGAGAGAAGGCGGCATTGGAGTGATCGGCAGCCCGAATTACGGCGTCGGCCCGACGGCGGCAGGGCTGCGGATCTGTGAGCCTTGCGCCGAGGCCGGCTTGAAGCCGTGGCCGGCGCCGTGGTGGGGACAGCACTCGACCGGATCACCACCAGATGTTCGGTCCCGAAACTCCCCCCACGCGACGACGGTCGTCAAGGAGGCGGCTACCGCCGAGCGGACCTGTTCGTGCGTGTACCGATCCGCTTGGGACCGACGCCGATGACTGCGTCGGTGCGTGACCGAAATCGCGAGGGGGTCGCTGTGCGGTCACCCCTGTCGTCCCACGGTAATCCTGTGGTCGCCAGCTGCGATCAGCCTGGCGACGGCGAGCGGCGCACACGGCGTGGCGGGCCGACGACATGGGCACCACCCAGTACGAGACGCGCCCCTGCGGCACGGGCTCTACGGCGTCCATCCGCGGTACTCCCAGGTGTGTCCCACGGCCGAGGACATCCACGTCCAGCGCCGCCGCCATTTCTCCGCTGTCTGGTGCCACATCGTGCGCATGCTGGCGGACCCCAGCGCGTAATACCGGCGTCCATGCGGGTCGCAGATATCCGGACCGCCGTCAAGGACCTGGCCGAGGAACACGTCGACTGCCCACGGGTCCGCGCTGCCGGTCAACGCGAGCACCAGACGCCCGGGGATCCGTACGGCCGGTGCTTCGACAGCAGCCAGTGTTCAGCGGCCAATTGCCTGTCGGCGCTTCTCAGCAGCGTGAGCCGCGCCCCGGGCCGTCGTGAGCGGTCATTGATCAACACAGCTGCTCCGCAGCGATATTGACTGGTCGTACAGCCTCCGCTCCGCATAACTTCGGCAGCATGGCTGACGAGTGCTTCCGGCATCCACGGCTCGCCGCGATCTACGACCCGCTCGACCCCGATCGCACCGATCTCGATGCCTACGTGCGGATGACGGAGGAGTTCAAAGCGCGCCGGGTACTGGACATTGGATGTGGGACAGGTGTGTTCGCCCTTCTGCTGGCTGACCGCGGGATCGAGGTCATCGGTGTCGATCCCGCGTCCGCGTCCATCCATGTGGCCCGGGGAAAGCCGGGCAGCGAGCGAGTGCGCTGGATCTGCGGTGATGCGGCGGTACTTCCGTCGCTGCGGGTTGATCTGGCGACCATGACGGCGAACGTCGCCCAGGCCGTCGTCGACCCGCAGGCGTGGAAGGAGACCCTGCGGGGCGCCTATGAAGCACTGCGTCCCGGCGGACATCTGGTGTTCGAGACCCGCGATCCGGCCAGGCGAGCCTGGGAAGAGTGGAACCGCGAGACTTCCTACGGCGTTACGGAGATCCCGGGCGTCGGCGCGGTCGAGAGCTGGGTCCAGTTGATCGAGGTGAGTTGGCCGCTGGTGACATTCCGATGGACCTACGTGTTCGGCGCAGACGGGCAGACGCTGACGTCGGATTCAACCTTGCGCTTCCGTGAGCGGCTGGAGGTCGAAGCCCAGCTGGTCGCACAGGGCTATGTGGTGGAGGACATTCGTGACGCGCCCGACCGGCCAGGCAAGGAGTTCGTTTTCCTTGCGCGGCGTCCAAAAGCCAGCCGGGTCTGAGAGCCAGTGCGGGTCCGACGATGGGCCCGTTGAGCTCCGCCCGATCCCGGGCGGGCTTCGGAGCTCCAATTTCTCAGTTCCGATAGCCGGGCTTACCGATAGACCCCGGGGTGTCACATCCGCGGCGAATCAACATACTTGCAGTTCCGGGGCATGTGGATCTTGGACGTTGGGACAGCGCCCAGTGGGAGGTGCGGGAATGAGTCTCCGTCTGGCGGCGTACGCCGTGTGCGTCGAGGACGGGCGGGTGCTGCTCGCCCGTCACGTACCGCCGAAGGGCGAGACCAACTGGACCCTTCCGGGCGGCAGGGTCGAGCACGCGGAGGATCCGTTCGATGCGGTGATCCGGGAGGTCGCTGAGGAGACCGGCTGCGAGGCGGTGGTCGAACGCCTGCTGGGCGTGGATTCAAGGGTGATCCCCGCGGCCGAACGCACCATCCCCGGCGGACCGGAACACCAGAATGTTGGCATCTTCTACCAAGTCCGTATCACCAGCGGCCAACTTCGGCCTGAGCCGAACGGCGAAACCGCCGAGTCGGTCTGGACTCCGATCCCCGACGTCGCCGGGCTGCGCCGGTCATCGCTGGTCGACATCGGAATCGCCCTGGCACAGACCCATCCGGCAACCGGCCACGTCGCTCCCGTCCCGGTCGGCGGCCTGATCCAGCACTGAGGCCGCCACCAAGAGGATCTGCTCGACGCGGGCACGGACCTGCCTCAACCCACCGCAACCCCCGGCCCGTCGCCGGCTTCCTCGACCTCACCGTATACGCGCCGTTCAGGCGGCCACCCCTGAGGGCAGGGCGGCTCCACCTCCAGGTGACGTGTACCAAAACATCGGGCTTTGCCGCTGTACGGGTGCTCCCATAGAGGTGGACCAGTATTTTCCCTTGATCGGAAACTTTTCCGACATGGCGACAGTCTCCCTTGTCAAAACGTGAGTTGGAGGGGGTGACGGTGGACAGGCTTCGTCATCTGGTGGTGATCGTCCCTGGCATCGGTGGCAGTGTTCTGGCCGAGTCGGATGCGGGCTCCCCGCACACGGTGTGGGACGCGCGTGTGAAAGACATCGCAGCCACCGCTGTGCTCAACCCCAAGCGCCTCGGCGTCGCGGAGCATCCGTCGCTCATACCGGTCGGGCTCGTTCCCCGTATCGGCTTTGCGGGCCCGCTGGCACTGCCTGGATATGCCGGTCTCATCAAGCAGATCAGCAAGGCCTTCGGCGCCCGGGTGGACACCGCCGACCGGCCGACCGCGCTCGCCGACACCCGGGCTGATCTGCTGCTGTTCCCCTACGATTTCCGGCTCGGGGTGCGCAGCGCCGCCGAGCGGCTGCGCACCGAGATCGAGGACCGGCTCGCCGCCATGTGCGGCACCGAGCGGGAGAAGGCGGGACGTGTCGTGGTGATCGGCCACTCCATGGGCGGTCTGGTGGCCAGGTACTGGCTGGGGCCGCTCGGTGGCGCGGACCGTTGTGCGGCGCTGATCACTCTGGGCACCCCGCACCGGGGCGCACCAAAGGCGCTGGACTGGCTGGTCAACGGCATGCTGGGCGGCGGGGCGCCGTTCGGCAGGGCAAGCGCGGTGCTGCGGGAGTGGCAGTCGGTCTACGATCTGGTGCCCCGGTACCGCATGATCGCCCAGCCCGGAGGAACACCGCTTTACCCCTACGAACTGGGCCCCGCCGTCACGGCACGGGCGCCTGGCTTTTCCGCACGGGCGAAGGCCGCCTTCACACTGCACGAGGAGATCCGGGAGTTCTGGTCGCGCCCCGAACCCGGGATCGCACTGCCGAAGGTCACTGCGGTGTTCGCGCGCGGACACGGCACCCTGCACCGGGCCGCTGTCGTGGGCGATCGTCTTGAGGTCGGCGACAAAGATCCCGACTGGCTGCCCAACCCCGGCTGGGGCGGTGACGGCACGGTGCCCGCCATCTCCGCAATTCCAGTGGAGGCGGACAGCGACCGCAACGCATGGCGTGCAGTGCCGGTCAAGCATCTTGCGCTCGCCTCCGCACCGGAGGCACTGGAGATCCTCGCCATGATTACCAGCCCTTCCCTCAGTGCCGTGCTCGGTGACACCCCACAGAGTCCCTGGCTCGGGGTGGACCTCGACGACGTGCTGATCACGGGGACCACGCCGTCTCTGCGGGTACGGCTGCTCGGGGCGGAGCGGGACGCGGCCACCCGTATCCATGCCGAGCTGCGCGGCCCCACGGGTGGATACCGCATCACCGAGTGGAAGGAGACCGGCGACGGGTGGGAGACCGTCCTGTCACCACTGCCGACGGGCACTTACGAGCTGACTGTCCAGGCGGTGCGCGTCCCGGTCGCGGGGCGCGTCACCTTTCGGTCCGTTGTGGGCGTGGTGGAACCCGAAGAGTGAGCGTACGTCCGTGGCCTCTGTGGGAACGCGGTACGGCCCCTGCCGACCTGGCCAGATACACGCAGCGTGGCGTGGTCAGCCGACTGCTGAGGGCCGCGCCCGGTCCCTCTGCGGCATCAGTGGAACACCGGGCGAGACAGTTGTACGAGGCCTTCGCCGAGCGGTGCATCAGCTATGCGGTCGCGCCTTCGGAAACCGCTCGGGGGCGGCAGCGCATCCGTACTCCCGACGAGGTGCTGCTGCGCCCCGGCCACGGCACCTGCCTGGACATCGCCGTGGCTTTTGCGAGCGGCTGTCTCGATGCGGGCCTGCATCCTCTGGTGGCGGTGCTTGATCCGGTGGCTCCGGGCGACGCTTCCCACGCGGTCGTGGTGCTGCGCCTGACGGACGATCCGGAAGACTGTCCGCTGACAGACGTGGTGTACGAGGTGGGGGCTGCTCCCGCCGTCCTGATCGACCGACTGGCGGCCGGCGAGGATGAGATGGGCGACTTCGTCGCCGTGGACGTGGCGCTGCTGGCCGCCGGGTACCGCCGGGGCGAAGCGGACCGGGGCTGGGACGCGGCCGTCCTGGAGGGTGCCCGCATGCTGCGCACGCGGGGCTGGCAACTGGGTGTCGACATAGGCCTGGGCCATGAGCCGGACCGTATCTTCCCCGTTCCCGGCTGGCCGGCGCTGCCGGTGCTGCGCGAGCCGTATCTGAGCCCCGACCGCGCCTCGGACGATGAGGGGCCGCTCCGCCAGATCTGGGCGCGCTACGGAGTGGTGCCCTTTCAGCACCGTGCCGAGCTGGACCGGCTGACGGCCTGGTGCCGCGCCGCCGGCGAACGACCCGGCAGCGAGCATCGAAGCGAAATCTTCCTCCTGTACGGGGCCGGGGGCGTGGGCAAGACGAGGATCGCCGCCGAGCAGGCAGCCCGGCTGGCGCAGTCGGGCTGGTACACCGGCTTCCTCGAGCGCAACACCCGGGCCGACTCGGTGGGGTGGCTGGCCCGGGTGGTATCCCCGTTGCTCGTCGTGGTCGATTACGCAGACGACCGCAGAACCGAGGAGGTGACCGCTCTCCTCGATGCGCTCCTTGAGCGGACTGCGCCCACCTGCGTCCTGCTCACCGCGCGGAGTGCGGGACCGTGGTGGGAGGACGACATCGTGGAGGAGCGGATCGGCCGGGCGGAGCAGCGGCACACCCCCCTTGAGGTCACGTCGCAGCCTCCCCGTCCCAAGAGCATCTTCCAGGCCGCCCTCAGCGCGTTCGCGGGGGTACCCGCCGTGTCCACTGCGCAGCCGCCCGAGCGCCATGGCGGCGGCTCCTGGGGCACTCTGGACCTGGTGATGCTCGGCTGGCTGACCGCTCGGCGCTCACCCGGTGAACTTCCCCGTACCCCCGATGAGTTGTATGCCAAGATCCTCAAGCATGAGCTGCGCTACTGGCGGCGCACGCACCGCAAGAAGTTCGGTACGCCGCTCGAGCCCGAAGTGATCAGTGCGTCCGCCGCCTGCGTCAGCTATCTGGCGCCGGTACCCGATCGTGTTCCGTACGTCCTGGAGAGCGTCGGGCCTCTGGCGGGAGCCGCGTGGGCGTACCGCCGCGCGCAAGTCGCTGACATCATCACGACTCTCATCCCCACCCCTGATCCGGGCGGAGAGCTGTTTCTCCAGCCCGACCTCCTCGCCGAGTATCTGGTCCTGCACACCTTCGGCCACGACACGGCGCTGCGTAGTCGCTGTCTGGCCGTGGCCGACCAGGCCGAACTGCTCAACTCCTGCGTCACGGTCACCCGTGCCTGGCAGCAGGACAACGAGAGCGCCGGACGGCTGGCTCGCGCGATGCTCACCGAGCGGCCGGACATCTGGCAGCCGGCGCTGCAGTCGTCACTCACCCACAACGGCCCCTTCATCCAGCCGCTCGAGGCACTGGCGGCCGCGGAGACCTCACCGCTCCCGCTGGACCGACTGGCACACGAACTGCCGTTGGCACACGGCACAGTGCGCGGGATCGCTTTGATCGCCGCCGAGCGGTCGGTCGCCCCGTCCAGCGCGCGAGCTGACGGCAAGATGCGGCGCTCGTTCTCTCTCGGCCTGCTTGCCGTCCGGTTGGCCGAGGCAGGTCGGAGGCATGAGGCGCTGGAGGCCGTCCTCGAGGCCGTCGCGCTGCGCCGCGAGCTCGTGGCCGCTGACCGCGACGAACACCTCCCCAATCTCGCCGCTGCGCTGAACAATCTCGCCAACAGCTACGGAGGAGTGGGACGCTGGGAGGAGGGCCTGGCCGCGGCCCGCGAATCCACCAGCCTCTACCGGTCCCTGGCGGACCGCGACGCGGATGCTTATCTCGCCGACTTCACCCGCGCCCTGAACACGCTCTCCAGTCAGCTCAGTAAGGCGGGAAAGCACCAGGAGGCGCTGAGCACCCTCCAGGAGCTGGTGGGCATTCGGCGTCGGCTGGCCAAGACGGACCCTGAACTCCATCAGGCCGCCTACGCCTCCTCGTTGTCGGTGCTGTCCGTGCGGTTGGCCGCGACCGGCGCCCATGGGGAGGCTCACGAGACGGCTGTCAAAGCCCTGGGCTACTACCGGACGCTCGCCGCAGCCAACCCTGCCACGCATGGCCCCGAGCTCGGCAGGTCACTCCTGTCTCTCAGCCACCGGCTCGGCCAGCTGGGCCGCCACCCCGAGGCAGTGGCGTCGGCCGAGGAGGCAACGGGGATTTTCCGTGGTCTGGCCGACGCCAACGGAGGGGGCCATCGGGCCGACTTGGCCATCTGCCTGCATTCACTGGCCACCCGGCTGAAAAACGTGGGGCGCTATCCGGAGGCCCGAACGGCAGCGGCAGAAGCCGTGGACCGCTTCCGGGCGCTGGCCGAGGAGAATCGCGGCGCCCATCTGCCCGCTCTCGGCACCGCGTTGCGCACCCTGGCGGCCCAACTCGCCAACACCCGGGAGTGGGTGGACGCAGAACAGGCAGCAGCCGAAGCCCTCGCAGTACAACGTGAGTTGGTACAGGAGCAAGGGGACAGCCATCGGCCGGAACTTGCCGCAGCACTGCACGGTCACTCCCTGCGCCTTGGTGCGCTGAGGCATGCCGCACACGCCACGGAAACGGCAGAAGAGGCCGTCGCCTGCTACCGGGCCTTGTCGGAAACCGATCCCGAACGCCACCGGCTGCCGCTCGCGCAGGCACTGAACAACCTCGCCCACCGGCTCTCCCTCGCTCACCAGGACACCGAGGCGCTGGCAGTCAGCACGGAGGCACTGGAGCACTTCCGCATCCTGGCCGACCAGAACGCAGCCCTGCACACCGAGCACTTCGCCATGGCCCTCAACAACAACGCGAACAAACTGGCTGAACTCGGCCGGCACCAGGAAGCCCTCCCGGCAGCGGATGAAGCTGTCCGCCACTTCCGTGTCCTGGCGTCCGCCCGCCCCGCCGTCCACCGGCTGCGCCTGGCAACTGCCCTGAGTACCCAAGCCCGGATGCTGCTGCAGGTGCGGCGGCAGGCAGAAGGCATCGTCAGCGCGTCGGAGTCCGTCGCGCTGCGCCGCGCGGAGGCGGCACTCGGCCCAGGTCGCCGCCCGCAGCTCGCGACTGGCCTCGCAAAATACTCCGACCAGCTGGCAAAGTCCGGTCATCGCGAGGAGGGACTCGTCGCAGCCGCGGAAGCTGTCGCACTCTGCCGAGGCTGGCAGATCCCGCGCCCAGACCTCGTCTCCCTCGCCGAGTTGCTGCACCCTCTGCTCGACCGTCTCTTCGAACTGGACTTCGACGACAAGGCTCTGCAGATAAGCAGGGAGATACTGCACCTCCGGCGCCGACTGGCCGCTGAGCGCTCAGCCCCCTACCCGCCGGCCGCGACCGCCCTGTACAACGTGGCCGTAGCCCTCGACGCCCTTGGGCGTCGAGGTGAGGCATTGCCGCTCCTCGACGAAGCGGTGGGGATCTGCCGTGAGGCGGTGTTCACCCGCAGCACCCCTTCCCGACGGCAGTTTCTCGCTGACACCGAGCAGTTCCGAGCATCACTCCTGCGGGGCGACTGACGGACGAGGAATTCGGACAAGGGCAACGGGTAACGGGTAGCTCTCCCACTGCTTGCGGCCTGAGGCCCAGCTCGGACATCCGCCACACGCTCGGGATCAGGTTGGTGTAAGCCTCGCCCGCTCTGCCGGGTACGTTCACCTCGTGTGCTACTACGCCGAGAAGCCCTACAAGCTGCATTACGCGTGCGTGCCCTGCCGCGTCGCGTTCAAGCGGCACCCCAGGCCCGGCGAGCACCGATGCCCTCGATGCTCAGGGCCGCTGGTCCGTGCCGGTCACGACTTCGCGACACCGCGGCGCCGTGACACCAAGGCATGGACGGTCGTGGCTGCGGTTCTCGACGCCGGACTGCGTTACGAGGGCCGCGAACCGTGCGGCTGCGGCAAGGAACCCAAGTTCCGTCCCCGCACCCGAGCCCAGCTGCGAGCACGTCGAATCGCAGCAGCCCGAACCGGCACGCGTCTTGCCGACATGTTGGGACGCGCAGATCTACAGGCATCCGGCCCCGTAGGCGTGGTCTGAGGCATCCGAGGCAGTCGTCGGTCAGTCCTCCACAGCAGGAGAGCGAAGCGGCCGTCGGTGCAACCGCGTCACCTCCGGATCCGGATCGCTCGGCTGGGGAGCCTCCAGAAGTCCCCCGAGGTCCACTCGTTCGACGGGCAGAAGCCGTGGCGACTCCTCCGCGGGCGGCGTGCTGCTGGTGGCGGTCGGGCCCGTGCCGAGTCGGCGTCGCGTGATGCTCATAGCGACAGTCTGGCGCATGCCCCTCCAACGTCCTGGCCCAGAGCGTCGTCCCGGCCCTGGATGTCGCCGGGACGCAGTGCGTCGGCGCGGGCACGGCTCGATGTACGACGCACTGAACCGTGGGAACGTCGATGTGCCCCCGCTGCGGCAGGGACGTCCTGGTGCCAGCTCCGGCACGCCCTGCGTCTGGGCCCGGCCGACGACACCACTGACGCCCCGCGCATGGCTCACCTCCCGCACGAACTGCCTGCCCCAGTTCGTCGGGTACCGATGTGAGCGCGTTGTGTCCAAGGTCCAGGGTCGTCAGTCGATGCAGTCGCCCGATCCCTGGTGGGAGCGCGGTGAGCCCGTTGTTCGCCAGGATCAGCACGCGAAGCTCGGTCTGCTGCCAGACCCACTCGGGCACTTCTCCAAGCTCGTGACGCCATAGGAGGCCAGACCTGCGCAAGCTGAGCTTGGGTTCTCATCTTGGGACCCAGTGCGCGGGCGCGCGTGACACTGGGCCTCGAGCCAGCGCCTTCAGCATGACGGGGGCCGATCGATCGCGTATTCGCTGACCAGCCACCGGTCGCCCACCGTGACGGCTTTGGCGGTCACCGGCTCGCGGCGGGGCTCTGTGGAGCCCTTCCCCCTCCCCGGATTGGCTGCAGTAAGCACCACACCCTCGTTCCAGCGGCCGTTGACGAAACGGAACATCGTTCCGTATATTAATCGGAACGGCGCTCCGCTTCAGCGCAGCCTTAGCCGCACGCTCCTGACCGCCTCCCCCGCCGTCGGCCGAATGAGACCGACAGCAGAGGCCGTTGAAGGGAAATACGCATCATGAGTGAATCAACTTACCCAGCCGACACCTTCAGCCCGCCCACTCCAGTCCTCTCGGTCAGTCCGGTAGTGCTGTCAGTTCCCGGCCGAGCCGTGGATCTGCAGGTGCGAGTCTCCGTACCCCTGACCGGGGGCGACCTGCCGGTCATCCTGCTCTCGCACGGTCAGGGCCTCTCGAACAACCTCTCCTCGCTGAACGGCTACGCTCCCCTCGCCAACTCCTGGGCAGCGCACGGCTTCGTCGTGATCCAGCCCACCCATCTGAGCTCGAGGACGCTGACCCTGGATCCCGATACCCCTGGGGCGCCTCTGTACTGGCGATCACGCGCCGAGGACATGAAGCACATCCTCGACCAGCTGGACGTGATCGAGGCCGCCGTCCCCCAACTCCTCGGGCGCCTGGACCGAAGCAAGGTCGCCGTAGCCGGGCACTCGATGGGCGGGCACACCGCGAGCCTGCTGCTGGGCGCCAGGCTCACCGATCCGCACGACGGAACCGAAGTGCACCTGGCCGAGCCCCGCATCAAGGCGGGTGTGCTGCTTGCCGCGCCCGGCAGAGGCGGCAATGCCCTCAGCGATTTCGCGGCCGCGAACTATTCCTTCTTCTTGACCACGGACTTCTCCGAGATGAAGACGCCCACGCTCGTGGTCGCCGGTGACAAGGATGCCTCCGCCCACCTCACGGTTCGGGGCCCGGACTGGCACACCGATCCCTACTTCCTCTCCCCTGGCCCCAAGTCCCTGCTCACCCTCTTCGACGCAGAGCACGGGCTCGGCGGGGTCTCTGGATACGACGTCGCCGAGACCACGGACGAGAACCCCGAGCGAGTAACTATGGTCCAGCGGCTCACCTGGGCCTACCTCCGCACCGAGCTCTACCCCGGGGATTCCGCTTGGCAGAAGACGCGTGACGCACTCACGGCGGGGCCCGACCCGCTCGGACGAGTCGAATCCAAGTAAGCCGAAGAGGTATCACTGCGGACTCGCCCGGGACTTGGCACAGGTCTCCCAGGGCTTAGGACAGGTCGGCGACCTCCGCCTGGTACTTCTGCTCCAGATTCTTCTTCACCATCTGGCCCAGCGGCCCTGCCAGGAAATTTTGACGCGCGACACGTATACCCGCTCAGGTGCGATGTCGCCGAGCGCCGGCTCCGGTCACATAGCGTTCCATGCCGCAAAGCTTCCCTGACACGACACCAGCGATGGCACCACACCTGACACGACGGCCAGATCCCATGCCGTTGACGCTCAGCCGCACCAACACAGTGCGAGAGCTGCCGGTCGCCCCCCACCCGCGCCCACCAACTGGGTGCCCAGCGCCCCGCGCACCACGTGCCGGGAGTACGCACGGGTTCCTGCGCGGGAAACACTGCCGCGAGCGGGCGAAGTCAGCAGGTAGAGGACCTGTGTTCGCCGCGTCATTCCGAAACCCCGCGCCGGTGAGATACACCGGTTGTCCGGGACCGTCGTGGAATCGCCGGGTGACGCGTTCAACCGGCCTCGTCACCGCGGCGACTTCGGGCTACGGGTGTCTGCTACGCCCAGCCAACCCGTTCATCCATGCACCGGATGGACCTCTCCCGCCGAATCGAGCTCACGACAGGAGCTCCAAGTCCGGCTGGTCAAACCGGCCATCGTCAGATCTCCGGGCGCACGAGTGAGGGGAGACGGTCACGAGGTGCCAGTCCTATGGCTGGTGTGCCGCTCCAGGGGGCGTCGGTGGAGACGGAGGCTGTGCCGACGTGACGGCATAGTGCCAGAACGGTCGCACAAGCAGCGCGCCGACCATGACGACGATCATGCAGAGCAGCGAGCTGCCTGTCCACGCGACGCCGAGACCGGTGGCGGAGGCCATGGCGCCGGCACGTAGGTCTCCGAGGCGGGGACCGCCGGCGACGACGACGGTGAAGACCCCTTGCAGACGGCCGCGCATGGCATCAGGTGCGTAGGTTTGCAGGATTGTCTCGCGATAGACCGCGCTGACGAGGTCCGCCGCTCCGGCAGCGGCCAGTAGGGCTGCGGCGGCAAAGAGGTGGTGGGCCGTGCCCGCGAGGGCGATGGCCGCCGCCCAGACGGTGACGGCGATGGCCAGCGCCCGGCCTTGACGGCGCACACGTCCGATCCATCCGCTGAACAGCCCCGCTACGACTGACCCGATGGCGAGGGCCGAGTACAGCAGCCCCACTCCTCCGCCGAAGCGCGCCTGCGCCGCTTCCGGGAACAGGGCGGTGGGCATGGCCAACGTCATCGCCGCGATGTCGACCGCGAAGGACATCCAGAGCACGGGGGCGGCAGCGATGAACCGCAGCCCGTCGAAGACCGAGCGCAGCCCACCGGTCCGGGCACCGGCTCCGGTCGGCATGATCGGGGGAAGGTGAACGGCCGAGTAGAGCAGGAGAGAGAACAGCACGGCGTCGGCGCCGTATGCCCAGCAGTAGCCGTTCGGCAGCGAGATCAGGATGCCCGCTACAAGCGGCCCGGCGACCTGCCCGACATTGCCGGCGGTGAAGTACAGCGTGTTCGCGGCGGGTACCAGGGGTGTGGGAACGATACGGGGAATGATCGCGCCCCGGGCGGCTGACGACACGGCGAAGGCGCCGGCCTGGACGGCGACGAGGGCGAGGATGAGGGGGACCGAGCGCAGATCGGCGACTGCCTGAAGCAACAGGCCGAGTGTGGTGGCCCAGGTGAGGCATGCTGACGCCAAGTACAGCAGCCGGCGGTCGAATCGGTCGGCGATGGCGCCACCGTACAAGCCGAAGACCACGAGCGGCACGAGGCCGGCCAGTCCCGTCATCCCCACGGACAGCGACGACTGCGACAGCGCGTATATCTGTACCGGGATGGTGACGCCGGTGACCATGGTCCCGACGTATGCCGCGCTCTGCCCGATCAACAGGCGTCGGAAGACGGGGTGTGCCAACGGGCGGGTGTCGAGGGCGGCGCCGCGCAGAACGGAGGCCAGCCGGGCCTTCAGTGCCGGCGGTGCGGCGGGAGGAAGATCACGCGGGGTGTGCGACGTCGTGGGCATGGTCATCACGCTGGCAGGACCGCGTGGTGTGCCGCTTCCGTTAATCTGCCGTTGTATGTCGGAAAACGGTCAGGCGGAGAAAGCGGCGGAACCCAAGGACAGCACCCATGCCCACCTCGCGGGTGAGGTCATCGGCCGCCACCAGCATGGCTACAGCCAACTTCTGTACGTCAGCGCCGGTGTGCTGGCGGTTCAGACGGGCGAGGCGTCCTGGGTGGCGTCCAGCGCGCGAGCCATGTGGATTCCGGCGGGCATCTGGCATCAGCACCGGGTACACGGGCACAGCTCCGTGCACACACTCGGCTTCGCCGCCCACGACATCCTGCTGAAGTCCGAGACACCGGTCGTCGTGGCCGTGGACGCCCTGGTGCGCGAACTCATCATCGCGTGCAGTGAACCATCCCTCCCACAGCAGGAAGCACGCCGCCTGCGTGCCGTCCTCCGGGATCGGCTGCGGCGAGCCCTCGTAGAGCCTTTGACACTGCCCACCCCCGACAACTCCCTGCTACGGCAGGCGTGCGCACTGGTGACCGACGATCTGCGGCAACCGCGGACCGCCGCCTGGCTCGCACGGCGCATCGGCGTGAGCGAGCGCACCCTGGCCCGGCTGTTCAGGACCGAGTTCGGCATGACGTATCCACAATGGAGGACCAACATCCGGGTCTTTCACGCCATGGTGCTGCTGGCGGAGGGAGCAAGCGTCAGCGAAACGGGACGACGGTGCGGATGGGCCACGACCAGTGCGTTCATCGACACGTTCAGCCGCACCATGGGCCAGACCCCGGGAACGTATCGCATCGGATCCGGTGGGTAGATCCTCCAGCCGCCTGCATGATGCAGCGGCCTGGGGGGCGTCTGGACGGCGATGCCACGCCACCGCTTCAGACGGTTGGTGCAGCGCTCGACCGTGTCGCGTTGCTCGTATGCCTCGCGGTCGAAGGCGGCCGGCCTGACGCCCCGACTGCCCCGCCTCAGCCGATGGCCGCGCTGCTTCCCCTCGGGGGGGCGGGAATCAGTACACACACCGGGCGGCAACGGGCCACTGGGGTGGCTCGTGGCGACAACGGCGCCCTCGCGCGGCGCGGGTCCGGAGGACCAGCCCAAGATCCGCGTTTAATCGCGCCAGAGATCCGAACCGCCGGGCGTCGGGAGCGCTGACGGGCGCGCGGATCTCCAGGCCACGTCTCACAGCGCTTGAGGGAGACAGCAATGAGCGGTACAACGACCTTGCCGACACCGTCCGGTCCCTACCTGGACAAAGGGCTGCTGCCCGCCGACTTCTTCGCCTACGAGGAACTGCTGTCGGACAGGGAGCGAGAGCAGCTCGAGTCCGTCCGCGAGTTCCTCCGCGCGCAGGTCGCACCGATCGTCGACGACCACTGGGCCAGGGCCGAGTTCCCCTTCCAGCTGGTCGAGGGCTTCGGGAGGCTCGGTCTCATGGACTGGGCCGATCCGGACTCCTCGGAATCCAGGCCGAGCAACCTCCTCGCGGGCTTCCTCGCGCTGGAGTTGGCGCATGTCGACGCGTCCGTGGCCACGTTCACCGGCGTGCACACGGGTCTGGCCATGGGCACCATCCTCACCTGCGGCTCCAACGAACAGAAGCGGCGGTGGCTGCCGGCGATGAGCCGCTTCGAAAAGATCGGCGCCTTCGGGTTGACCGAGCCGCACGGTGGCTCCGACGTGGCCGGCGGCCTGCAGACCACCGCGCGCCGCGACGGCGACGCGTGGATCCTCGACGGCGCGAAGCGGTGGATCGGCAACGCGACCTTCGCCGACCTGGTCGTCATCTGGGCCCGCGATGTCGAGACCCGCCATGTGCTGGGCTTCGTCGTGGAGAAGGACACTCCCGGGTTCACCGCGACGAAGATCGAGAACAAGATGGCGCTGCGGATCGTGCAGAACGCCGACATCGTGCTCGACGGTTGCCGCGTTCCGGAGGCCAACCGGCTGCAGAACGCGAACTCGTTCAAGGACACCGCCAAGATCCTGCGCCAGACACGCAGCGGCGTGGCGTGGCAGGCGGTGGGCGTGATGTTCGGCGCCTACGAGATCGCCCTGCAGTACGCGAAGGAACGGGAACAGTTCGGGCGTCCGATCGGGGGCTTCCAGCTCGTGCAGGACCTGCTCGTGAAGATGCTAGGAAACGCCACGGCCTCGTGCGGGATGATGACGCGCCTGGCCCAGTTGCAGGACGCCGGGGTGTTCCGGGATGAACAGTCCGCCCTGGCGAAGGCCTACTGCACCGTGCGGATGCGCGAGAACGTGGGGTGGGCGCGGGAACTGCTGGCCGGCAACGGCATCCTCCTCGACTACAAGGTCGGCCGCTTCGTCGCCGACGCCGAGGCCATCTACTCGTACGAAGGCACCCGGGAGATCCAGACCCTCATCGTCGGACGTGCCGTGACCGGCGGCCTCAGCGCCTTCGTGAGGTGACGACAATGACCAACGAATCCGTCTTCACCGGCCTGAAGGTCCTCGACGCGTCGAGCTTCATCGCGGGACCGGCCGCGGCCACCGTGCTCTCCGACTTCGGAGCGGACGTCATCAAGATCGAGCCACCAGGCATAGGCGACCCCCAGCGGCGGCTGAGTTCCGTACCGCCCAGCCCCCGGGCCGAGGCCAACTACAGCTGGCACCTCGCCAACCGCAACAAGCGCGGCATGGTGATCGATCTGAAGTCACCGGCGTCCGTCGGGGTCCTCAAACGTCTCGTCGAGTGGGCCGACGTGGTGATCACCAACTTCCCGCACGGCACGCGCGAGAAGCTGCACCTGGGCTACGAGGAGGTCTCGGGCTGGAACCCGCGGGTCGTCTACGCCGACATCACGGGCTTCGGCGATGCCGGTCCCGACGCCGGGCAGCCGGGCTTCGACCTGACGGCCGCCTGGTCGCGCAGCGGGCTGCTGGCCTCCACCCGCGACGCGGGGGCCCCGCCGACGGTCCCGGTCTGGGGCAGCGGCGACTACATGTCGGCGATCGCGATCTACGCGGCGATCGTGACCGCCCTGTACCGCCGCGAGCGGACGGGACAAGGGGCCAGCGTCGGGACGTCGCTGCTCGCCGCGGGCGTCTGGGCCACGGGAACGCTCGTGGCCGGCGCGCTCGCCGGCGGCACGCCGTTCGAGCTGCACGACCGGAAGGCGCCGGCGAACCCGCTGATCAACCCCTACCGGACCGCGGACGACGAGTGGTTCATGCTGGTCGCCTCACCCCCGCACTGGCCGGGACTGACGCGAGCCCTCGGGCACCCCGAGCTGCTCGAGGATCCCCGTTTCGCGGACATCGCGGGCTTCGTCAAGAACGCCGCCGCGCTGAGCGAACTGCTCGACGCCGAGTTCCGTTCGCGGCCCTTCACCCACTGGAAGGACGCCCTGACCCGGGAACGCGTCACTTACAGCCTCATTCAGACGCCGGAGGAGGCCGCGCAGGACCCACAGCTGCGCGCGAACGACATCGTCGTGCCGCTGGAAGGAGTCAGCGGGCTGACGGAAACCATCAGCAGCCCGGTCAACCTCCGAGGGGTGCCGAAGGTGCCCGCGAAGCGAGCGCCGGACCTGGGCGAGCACAACGACGAGATCCTCGCCGAGTTGGGATTCGGCCCCGCCGAGATCGCCGAGCTGCGCGCCCAGGGAGCGGTTCCCGGCCCGCCGGAAGCCGAGGGGTCACGATGAGCACGGCGCCCGAAGCGGCCGACTTGGTGCTCCAGGAGCGCCACGGCGGCGTGCTGACCATCACCATCAACCGCCCGGCGCGGAAGAACGCCGTCGACCACGAGGTCGCGGTGCAGCTCGCGGCGGCGGTGGATCTGCTCGACGCGGACCCGGAGTTGTCGGTCGGCGTCCTCACGGGCGCGGGCGGGGTGTTCAGCGCGGGCATGGACCTGAAGGCGTTCGCCAAGGGCGAGTTGCCCTTGCTGCCCGGCCGGGGCCTGGGCGGGCTCACCCGCGCGTCGGTGCGCAAGCCGTTGATCGCCGCGGTCGAGGGCTGGGCGCTCGGCGGTGGCTTCGAGCTGGTGCTCGCCTGCGACCTCATCGTCGCCGCGGAGGACGCCCGCTTCGGGTTTCCCGAGGTCATGCGTGGTCTCGTGGCGGCAGAGGGCGGACTGGTCAGACTACCGCGCCGCCTTCCCTACCACGTCGCCGCGCGCGTACTGCTCACGGGCGAGCCGCTGACCGCCGCCGAAGGCAAGGAGTACGGGCTCGTCAATGAGCTGACCCCGCCCGGCGCCGCGCTGGACGGGGCCCGGGAGCTGGCGGGCCGCGTCGCGCGGAACGCACCGCTTGCCCTGGCGGCCGTCAAGGAGGTCCTGCGCGAAACACAGGGCCTGAAGGAAAGCGACGCGTTCAGACGCCAGGACGAGCTCACGAGCGGGCTGGCCACCAGCGAGGACGCGCGGGAAGGCGCACAGGCGTTCGCCGAGAAACGCGCCCCCGTATGGCACGGCCGCTGATGCCGGCCACCTCAGCCGCCTCTCCCCCGGAGCCCGTGTCCGACTTTCAGGAGCAGTGAGCAGTCATGAACGCACACAAACCCGTCCACCGCGTGGCGATCGTCGGCACCGGCACGATCGGCGCGAGCTGGGCGACCCACTATCTCGTCCGAGGCTTCGACGTCACGGCGACCGACCCCACCCCCACCGCGGAGACGGCCCTACGGTCGTACGTGGAGACGGCGTGGGACGCGGCTGCTTCGATCGGGCTCGCCCCCGACGCCTCGCCCGATCGCCTGAGCTTCACCGCGGACCTGCGTCAGGCCGTCGCGGACGCCGATTTCGTACAGGAGAACGCGCCGGAGCGTCCGGAACTCAAGGTCAAGTTGTTCGCCGACATCGACGAGGCGACGCCGCCGGACGCGATCATCGCGTCGAGTTCGTCGGGCATCACGATGAGCGTCATCCAGGCCGAGTGCCGGCGTCCGGAGCGGACCGTCATCGGTCATCCCTTCAACCCGCCGCACATCGTGCCCCTGGTCGAGGTCGTCGGCGGGACGAGGACCGCCCCGGAGACGATCCGGGACGTCATGTCGTTCTACGCCGCGATCGGCAAGAAGCCGATTCACCTCAAGAAGGAGCTTCCTGGGCACGTCGCCAACCGTATCCAGGCCGCGTTGTACCGCGAAGTCGTGTACCTGGTCCAAGAGGGCGTGCTCGACGTAGCGGACTCAGACGACGCGGTGTCCTGGGGGCCGGGGCTCAGATGGGGCGTCATGGGTCCCCATCTGCTGTGGCATCTCGGCGGAGGAGAGGGCGGCATCCATCACTTCATGGACACTCTTATGCCGCGGATGGTGGCGTCCTGGAACGAACTGGGCGCCCCCGAGTTCACGCCCGAGCTCAAGGAGAAGATCGTGGGCGGCGTCCTGGAGGAGGCGGACGGCCGCTCGGTCGAGGAACTGGCCGCCCGGCGCGACGCGATGCTGTCCGCCCTGCTGGCCGTGCGCGCCGAGCACGACCCGTTCGGCCCGCGGAGCGCCGCAGCGGGTCGCCCGGCGAGGGAGGATTCGTGACGCGGCGCCAGGAAAGGCTGTTCGTGCTCGAGGCCAGCAGTGGCGGTCGTCTGTTCTCCGTGAACCCCGACGGCTCCGACATGAAGGTCGTCGTCACCGGGTGCAGGATCCCCGACGGGGTCACCGTCGATGTCCTGGCCGGGCACGTCTACTGGACGAATATGGGCCTTCCCCCGGAGAACGACGGCTCGATCGAACGCGTGGACCTGGACGGAGGCAACCGGACGACGATCGTCCCCGGCGGCGTCACGCACACGCCGAAGCAGCTCCACTTCGAGGCCGCCGGCCGGAAGTTGTACTGGGGTGATCGCGAAGGCATGCGCGTGATGCGCTGCGACCTCGACGGCTCGAACGTCGAGATCCTCGTGCAGACGGGAGAGGGAGAGGAGGATCGCCGCGACGAGACCAGGTGGTGCGTGGGAGTCGCCGTCGACCCGGTCGGCGGACACCTCTACTGGACGCAGAAGGGCCCGAGTGACGCGGGACTCGGGAAGATCCTGCGGGCCGGAATCGACCTGCCCGCCGGGGAGAGCGCGGCCGAACGAGGCGACATCGAGGTGCTGTTCGAGGGGCTGCCGGAGCCGATCGACCTGGAGCTCGACCTCGGCGAGCGCATGCTGTACTGGACGGATCGCGGAGACCCACCGCGGGGCAACAGCGTGAACCGCTCGCCGTTGGACCAGCCGCAAGGGCGGCGGTCCCCCGAGATCCTGTTGACCCACCTCATGGAAGGCATCGGCCTAGCCCTCGATCCGGACGACGGCCGCATGTACGTGACCGACCTGGGCGGGAACGTCTACGCGGCCGATCTCGACGGATCGAACCGGAGGGAGATCCTCATCCTGCAGGGCAACCTCACCGGCATCGCTCGTGCCGTGCTGCCGACCGGAACGGGGGTCTAGTTGTGGCCGGGGGCGCCCGTAAAACTGCCCTGCCGCCCCTCGTCATCCGGACGATTCGCTCAGCAGATCCTGCCGCGCCTTTCGTTCGACCCGGTACAGGTACAGGCACGGACTCACGCACAGGCCGGTGCGCGAAGGACACGGGCGCCCCTGGCCATCACGACAGCGGCGTCGGCCCCACCTGGCGGACAGCTCAGCCAACGCCCCGCTCGCGGCCCTCCCAGTACGGCTCCCGCAACTTGTACTTCTGGAGCTTGCCGGTCGCCGTACGGGCCAACTCCTCCCGGAACTCGACCGAAGTCGGCGCCTTGAAACCGGCCAGACGCTCCTTGCAGAACCGGATCAGCTCGTCCTGCGTCACCCGCACGCCGGGAACAGCGACCACCAGCGCCTTGACGGTCTCGCCCCACTTCTCGTCCGGCACCCCGATCACCGCGACCTCGGCAACCGCCGGATGGCTGAAGAGCACGTCCTCCACCTCGATCGACGAGACGTTCTCCCCGCCCGTGATGATCACGTCCTTCTTGCGGTCACTGATCGTCAGATGGCCGTACTCGCCGATCGACCCGCCGTCCCCCGTATGGAACCACCCGCCGGACAACGCCCGCGCAGACTCCTCCGGCTGCTCCCAATATCCCTCCAGAACGACGTTCGAGCGTGCGAGAACCTCCCCCTCGTCGTCCGTGCGGAGCGTCACGCCCAGCGCGGGGGCACCCGCCCGGACCAGCTTCTCCGCCCGCTCCGCGGTGTCGAGGCCGTCCCATTCGGCCCGGGCCCGGTTGACGGTGAGCAGCGGCGAGGTCTCGGTGAGGCCGTAGATCTGCATGAACTCCCACCCCAGCTCAGACTCGACACGTGCGACCGTCCGGGTCGGCGGCGGAGCACCCGCAACGATGATCCGTACCCGGTCACGGCCTGGAATCTCCCCTTCCCAGGACTCGGCGGCCGCCAGCACCGCCCCCACCACCGCGGGCGCCGCGCACATCACCGTCACACCGTGCTCGGCCACCCGGCGCAGGATCTCGGTCCCGTCCACCTTGCGCAGCACGATCTGCCGCACGCCCAGGGCCGACATCGCGAACGGCATGCCCCAGCCGTTGGCATGGAACATCGGCAACGTGTGCAGATACACGTCCCGGTCCGTCACCCCTGCGTGCAACGCGAAAGTGACCGCGTTCACCCAGATGTTGCGATGGGTGATCTGTACCCCCTTGGGCCGGGCCGTCGTACCACTGGTGTAGTTGATGGTCGCGGTGGCGTTCTCGTCCGGCTCCCAGGCCCGCGGGGCAGCGTCGAATCGGTACAGCTCGGCGTCGGCGGCGGCCCCGAGCGTGAAGCGGTGCCTGCAGTCGACACCGGCCAGACGCTCCGTCAGCTCGGGGTCGACAAGGAGCACATCGGCCCCTGAGTGAGCGACGATGTAGCTCACCTCGTCCGCGGTCAGGCGGAAGTTGACCGGGACGAGCACCCTCCCGAACCCGCTCACACCGAAGAACGACGTCAAAAGCCGCGCACTGTTCGGCGAGACCACCGCCACCCGAGCACCCGGCGGCACACCCAGCGCATCCAGTCCGGCGGCCTGAGCCCGCGCCAACTCGCCCACCCGCCGGTATGTCAGCCCTTCCCAGACCTCGGCCGGTTGGTCCGGCTCGTCAACGACGCCGACCCGGTCGGCATACACAGCGACGGCACGGTCCAGAAAATCACGGACCCCGAACGGGACGATCATCACAGCCTCCGAAGCTCGACCAACACAGAGCTTCTATCCCGCCACGCCCTCACGCATCCCGACAAACCGTCCGACACGGCCGTACGGTCTTGCACGGCTCATGGCGAACCATGAGCCGTGATCGAGACGGTCCCCGTGGTGATCTGTCGCTATGGTGCTGGAGTGACTGGCTCTCCGCAGCGTCCACTGCTGTTTCTCGATGTCGACGGACCGCTCATCCCGTTCGGCGCGGCGCCCGATCAGTATCCGGTCCATGCCACCCGCGGTGAACCGCTTGCTGCCGATGCGAATCCGCTCTTGACCCGTCTCGATCCAGAGCACGGGCCTCGGCTGGCGGCGCTGCCGTGCGAGGTGGTCTGGGCCACGACGTGGATGGCTGACGCGAACGAGTGCATCGCCCCCCGTCTCGGTCTGCCGCCGCTGGCTGTGGTGATCTGGCCAGAACCGTCCGACGTCGACGATGAGGACGAGCGGAACGGACTGCACTGGAAGACCCGCACCCTTGTCGAATGGGCGGCGGGGCGCCCGTTCGCCTGGGCCGACGACGAGGTGACCGACACCGATCGGGCCTGGGTCGCCGCTCACCACCCGGTAGACGCCCTGCTCCACCGGGTCGATCCCCGCCGTGGTCTGACCGATCACGACTATGCGGTTCTCGGCTCCTGGCTGGCACGGTTGTTCTGATGTACGGCCGACCGCTCGGGTTCACGGAGCGCGGCCGGTCGGGTCAGTCGAGGAGAAGGGGATTGGGCAGGGTGGCCGAGGGGTGCATGCGCAGGAGGGTGTGGAGGACTCCTGAGAGGCCGGACATGAGGCTGGGTGAGAACGCTTCGCGGGCCAGGCCGCCGACCGGGCCGCGTTGTTCGAGGCCGGTGAGGATCTCGGCGTCGAGGTCAAAGGGGTCGCCGAAGTTCAGCGACGTGAGGAACTCCCAGAGGCCCAGGTCGCCGTGGCACAGCGTATGGCTCCAGCCGAAGCCCTCGGCCGCGCAGGCTCGTGCGGCCCGGTGGGCCATGTCGAGGTGGGCGGGATCGCCCGTGCGCCGGTGGAGATCGAGCATGGCGACGCCGACCCCCGCGCTGCCGTGGCACCAGCTGGTGAAGAAGTCCTCCTCAGCGCCGATGCGGACGTCGAGCCAGTTGCCGTGCTCCGGTTGGTAGAGGGACTCCTGGTAGGCGAAGGCCCGTTCGGCGAGGTGGGTCCAGTCGCGCCGTTCGGCCGCGGAACCCGCGTCGCTGAGGGCGAGCCGGGTCAGCGCCCAGCCGATGCCGGTGGCGCCATGGGCGAAGCCGCCGATGCCCTCGGGGTTGAGCCGGGTCGTCCAGCGGGCGCCGCCGGCGTCGATGGTGGCCAGTCCGCTCAGTCGGCGGCCGATGTGCGCGGCGGCGCCGAGCCAGCGGTCCTGTCCGGTCGCCGCGGCCAGATTGAGCAGGGGGACGACTCCGCCGGCCGCCCCGTTGAGGAGGTCCACCTCGATGTCGTCCTCGACCAGTCGGCCCTCCGCGAGCAGCAGGGCCCTCGCGGCGGCCCGCTCCAGCAGCCACTCCTCACCGAGCACCCGGTGCAGCGCCAGCCACGTCCACACCTGCGACGCGGCACCGCTGAACGCGCCGGGCGACGGCGTCGGCGTCCGGTCCTCGGTGCCGACCAGGACCCGCAGTGCCCCCTCGAACGTCTCGGCGACGCCCGGCACCTCGTCCGCCCGCCCGGCCCGCACCTCGGTCACGTACTCCGCGAGCGTCAGCGCCACCCCGCCCTGCCCGGTGTAGAGGTCGGCGGGCAGCACCCTGATGGACCATCCCGCGGGGCTGAAGACAGGGCTGATCCAGGTGACCGTACCGTCCTCACCGCGCACCGCCCCGTCGCACAGCCGCCGTACCATCTGCGCGGCCAGGTCGCGTCGGCGCCGCTCCCGGTCCCGGGCGTGCGGGTCGCGGGCGGCGGCCTGCACCCGCGTGGGCAGCGAACGCTCATTGAGGTACGCGCCCACCAGCGCGTCCTGGATCACCGACTCCTCCAGCGCCAGGTCGGCGGTGCGCCAGTCCTCGACGGTGTTCCGTACGGCGGCGGCGTCCACGGTGAAGGTGAACATCGGCACGTCACCGGCCAACAGGTCCGCGATCTCGCCGTCGATGGCCGCACGGTCGGTCGGCGCGCCGGGCAGCACCTCGGCATTGCGCCGAAGGATGTCCCGGGCCCGTTCGACCGCCGCCGACTCGTCGTGCAGCGACGCCGGGTGCCACAGCATCCGGCCGATGTCGACGTACGCCTGCGTGGGCCGCAGGATCCGCCGCGCCTGAGCGCCTTCGAAGCGGCGCAGCAGCCGGTACGGGTCGGTCCCCGGCCGGCGCAGGTGCGCGGTCATCTCGCGGAAGCCGGCCAGGATCCGGTCCCAGTACACGCTCAACACGGGAGTGGGGCTGGGGTGGTTGCCCGCGATGGGCATCGCCACCAGGTCCACCTCGAAACGGGCCGCCGCGGTGCCGCCGTCCGCGATCACCGGGTTCGGGATCAGCGGCTGCTGGCCGGGAAGCGACCCGACGCCGGAGATGTCCACCCCGCCGAGTGCGAAGCCGGTCCCGCGTACGGGTAGCAGTCCGGTACGCAGCACCGTACGGCGGATGGCCGCCGCGGCCACGTCGACCGCGTCGCCCCGGCCGCTGGGCGGGAAGGGCGCGGGGGCGTCGAAGAGCGTCTCGGCGTCCACGATCACCGGCACCGGGCCCGCGGCGATCATGTTCTCCGCGTGCATGTCGGTGCCGCCGGTGAAGCGGAGGACGGCCAGCCAGTGCCCGACGTTCCGGTAGAACGCGGCGAGTTCGGCCTCGCCCGCGCAGTAGCGGTGGCGGACGAACTCGGCCCAGCCGTAGCCCTCGCGCACTCGCGTCCGCGGCACCCGGATGCGCTCGTCCGGCGACGGGGCGCCGGGGAAGTCCGCGTAGACCTCGTCCAACAGCGCGCCGAGCGCCACGTCGGCCTCGGACGGCCGGGGTTTGTACATGACGCTCCCCCCGGCGAAGTCGACTCGACTGACCGTCAGACCGCCCCGGTGGGTGTCGCCCGCCCCGAACGCGACGGCCCGCATCTCCCCCACGGAGCCCCCCAGCAGCGGTCGCAGCAGTTCGCGGTCCTCAGCGAGCCGCTCCGCGAAGCCGGCCGTCGCCGCCACCGACAACCGTGCCACCGACGCGATCCTCGGGCCGACGTTCGGGTATCGGCCGACCAGCCGGTCGAGATAGCCCTCCTCCGCGGCCCGCTCCAGGAACGCGGTCCACGTCTGCGTGTCGGATCCCGCCGCTGCGCCTTCGGCGTGCCGTGCGCCGCCCGCTGCGATGCGCAGCGCGTGCAGTTCGATCAGGAACAGTCGGGACAGCTTCGCGTGCAGGGACTTGAGCAGGGCGGTGTGGCCGGCTTCCAGTACCGCTTCCCGCTCTTCTCGGTCCAGGGCGTCCACGGTGGCCAGCCGCCGGGCCAGCTGTTCCCGCCACGGGCGGGCGATGGTGCGTACGGGTTGGGCGAACCACTCCGCCTCGTCCCTCTTCCCCGGCCTTTCCGGCTTGTCCGGCTTTTCCGGCGCCGATCCACTCACCGTCCACCCTCCCACTCCGCCGTGAACTCGCTTCTTCCAGTCGTTCCGAAGTCGCGCAGGGAACCGTGCGACCAGCCCGGACACCTCCGCACCCGGCAGCAACCGACCGAGCGGGAAACCGCCGCATCCCTGACGCGCACAGGGGCGGGCGGCTACGAGCTCGGCAGGATGCGGCGCGTTCCCGGGTGCGGACGCGTCGTGGCCTGGCGCACGGTTCCCTACGCTCCTGCTTCATGAACCGCACTCCGCAGGGGTGTCCGCGAAGAAGCACACGCCGCGGGAGAGTCGGTCAAAAAGCGCGCCCCGGAAATGGCACTCCGGGAAGGCCCTCCACAAAGGGCCTTGGAGTCACCGTGGGCGTTCAGCAACACCAGCTGCCGTGTGACCCACTCGGGCTGGAACAGAAGCCGTAGAGGGAGTCACTCGGGTCGGTGAGCGCGGCCTCGGCGGCGGCGCCGCCGACGTAGAGGGGCCCCGCGGGGTTGGTCTGGCCGTACGCGCTCTCGGCGCCCGCCAGCCAGGCATCGAGCACGGCGGTGGTGGCAACACTGGTCTGGGGCATGAGAGACCTCCGGTGGATGTGGGGATTGGGGCGGATTGCCCAGCCCTGAGTATCGCCGGGTTCGAACACCCGTCAGACGTCCAATCTGGCCAAAGCCATGTGGTGTTCGTGCGGCCTACCGCCGTCTACGGGACGGGCGGGACGGCGACACGGCCGAGCGGCGACCGGCCGGTCACGGCGGACGCCGGTCCTCCGGCTCCAAGCTCCGACCAAGGTTCCGCACCTACGAGGAGCTCCTGAAGAGCGGAGTGGGGACGCGACGGCACCCGTCCGGTCACCGGAGGCCGGCCGACAACCGCACGACCTCGATCTCACACCCCCTCAAGCCCCGGTCCAGAACGGGCACTTGGCCAACTAGCGCACCTGCGGCCTCCGAGGCGGCTCCCCTGAGATCGACGACCGCCCAGGGCCACCCACCGCCGCATCCAAGCCCCGCCGCATGTCGGAACGTCCTGACAAACCTGTTGACACCACTTGAGGAGCGCTCCATAGTACGTGCCACTAGAGCGCGCTAATAAAGCGCTCTAGTGGCGAACGGCCAGCGGTCCGCACCCATGACCGCCGCCACCCCACCGCTCCACGTTCCGCCGACACACACCAACCGCGGCCGCCGAGCCGGACCGAGCAGGACCGAACCGGCCCCCTCCTCGTCATCGAATGCCATCGAGTCAGGCCGCCGGCCATCGACGCCCCCCAGCCAGAACCCACCCTGACCCTGTACAGAGAGGTGCAACGAACATGCGCAGAAACCACCGAACAGCCGCCTTGGCCGGTGTTGTTCTCACCTGCACGCTCATCGCAGCCGGCTGCTCCAGCAGCTCGGGCGGCAAGAAGTCCGAGGAAGGCGGCGCGGCCGCCTCCGTGGGCAAGGCCGACACCCCACGCATGACCGTGGCCATGATCACCCACGCCGCCCCGGGTGACACCTTCTGGGACCTGATCCGCAAGGGCGCCCAGGCCGCGGCCGCCAAGGACAACGTCAAGCTCGTCTACTCCAGCGACCCCAACGCGGGCAACCAGGCCAACCTCGTGCAGAACGCCATCGACCAGAAGGTCGACGGCATCGCGCTCACCGCGGCCAAGCCCGACGCCCTGAAGTCGGTGGTGACCAAGGCCGAATCAGCCGGCATACCGGTCGTGGGCTTCAACTCCGGCTTGGACGACTGGCAGCGGCTCAACATGCTCGAGTACTTCGGCCAGGACGAGAACATCGCTGGCCAGGCCTTCGGCCGACGACTGAGCCGGCTCGGCGCCAAGCACGCTCTCTGTGTCATCCAGGAGCAGGGGCAGGTCGCGTTGGAGGCCCGCTGCGCCGGGCTGAAGAAGGGATTCACCGGCAAGACGGACACCCTCTACGTCAACGGCACCGACATGCCGTCCGTGAAGGCGACGATCACGGCCAAGCTCCGGCAGGACCCCTCCATCGACCAAGTGGTCGCACTCGGCGCCCCGTTCGCACTGACAGCCGTGCAGTCGGCGCAGGACGCCGGTGGCAAAGCCAAGACCGCCACCTTCGACCTCAACAAGGAACTGGTGAAGGCCGTCCAGAGCGGATCGGTCGAGTTCGCGGTCGACCAGCAGCCGTATCTCCAGGGCTACCTCGCCGTCGATGCCCTGTGGCTGTACAAGACCAACGGAAACGTCAGCGGAGGCGGCACCGCGCCCGTGCTCACCGGACCTGCCTTCGTCACCAAGGAGAACGTCGGCATCGTCGCCAAATTCGCGCAGAACGGCACGCGATAGCAGCATCCGACCGGCGCTGTGGGCACAGCGACCGAGCCTCCCTTCGCCGCATCGGTCAGTCCTCGGCGGCGAGGGAGGCTCCGCCGCGTACGCGGAAGTCCACGGCATGCGCCCGGGTCACCCTGCATGGCAGACGCCATCACACCGCGGTCCGACGCCGCCATTACCCCTCAGGGCCGTGCCGGCGGAACCGGCCCGCTCGTACCACGCACCACGAGCTTCGGGTCCAGCACCGCCTCTCGAGGCTCCAGGCCCTCGTCCTCCAGCCGTTCCACGGCGAACCGCACCGCGTGCTCGGCCATCAGGACCGCATCCTGGCGAACCGTCGTCAGGCCGATCGGCATCAAGTGGGAGAGATGGCTGTCGTCGTAACCGATGACGGACATATCGCGCGGAACGTCGACGCCTGCCCGCGCCAGAGCCATCAACAAACCCATAGCGCACCGGTCGTTGCCCGCGAGAACCGCCGTCGGCAGCGGCTGCCCGCCGTCGCGCTCCGCCAGGAGCACCCTGCCGGTCTCGATGCCCGACCGCTCCGTGTGGTCGCCGGGGATCACCCGCAACTCCGACTCCAACCCATGGTGGCGCATCGCGGCCCGGTAGGCGCGACGGCGTTCGACCGAGCCGGGTCCCCGGCCGCCGTCGATGTGCACGATACGGCGGTGGCCCTGCTCGACCAGGTGTTCCATGGCCTGCCGTATGCCCTTCGCCTCGGCGCTGTGCACGAAGTCGACACGCGCGCGAGGGACCCGGCGACTGACCGAGACGGTCGCCGTACGGTGACCGAGTTCCTCCAGGTACGCCGGCTCCGCCTCCGGACCGAGCAGGATCAGCGCCTCACAACGGTGGCTGAGCAGAGCCTCCACCGCCTTGGCCTCACTACGGCCCTGGGAGCTCGCGGAGAGGACGACGTCGTAGCCGAGCCGTTCGGCCGCGGGGTAGATGCCCTCGATCAGGTCCGAGTGGAACGTCTGATGGACAGTGAACATCACACCCAGCGTGCGACTGCGGCCGCGGGCCAGCAGCCGGGCCGCGCTGTCCGGGCGGTAGCCGATCTCGTCGGCGACGCGCAGCACCCGCTCACGGGTCTCCGGACTCGCGCCGGGCTGATTCCGGAAGATGATCGAGACCAGCGCACGGGAGACACCCGCCTTCTCAGCGACGTCCGTCATCGTAGGCCGCTGCTTGCCTGATGCGTCCACCTGCGTACCCACCCTTCGACGGCGCCCACCCTACGGGCAGTCGCGAAATCTCCCAGCAACAAGCTATTGACATGACATTTGGACAGGGGCCATCGTACTCGGACTAGAGCGCGCTAGTAGAGCGCGCGAAGAGATCCATCTCCCGCACCGCTTACCGGGATCCCCGGAGTGAGAGGAATGACAGTGAAGCGAGGAGCCGAGCCGCTCCACCACCCTCGCGGAGCCCGCCTCGGGCGAAGGCGGGGACGACGGCCCCGGGAAGACGGTGAAGCCATCTCCCGACCTCGACCTCGACCTCCACCCCCACCCCCACCTCGACCTCGACCGGCGACCGGCGACCGGCGACCGATGTTCCGGCAAGGCCCCGATCACACACAGAAGACCCGCGCAAAATCCTCCATCCCGCTCCCGCTCCCCCTCCCTCTCCCCCAAGGACACGCCATGGCAACGGCGCCATCCCCACTCCGCACCACCGCGGGCAACCTCTGCCTGGGTTCGGCCCCCGACTCCTGGGGCGTCTGGTTCCCCGAGGACGAGCACCAGGTGACGTACCCGCGCTTCCTCGACGAACTCGCGCAGGCCGGCTACGAGTGGCTTGAGCTCGGCCCCTACGGTTTCCTCCCCACCGCCCCGCAGCGGCTGAAGGCCGAACTCGACGCCCGTGGGCTCCAGGTCTCCGGCGGCACCGCCTTCGGCGCGCTGCACCGGCCGGAAGCCTGGGACGAGATGCTCGCCCACGTAAGGCAGGTGGCCGCGCTGACCGCCGCGCAGTGGGCGGGCTTCGGCCGGGCCGCCGACCGGCTCGGCCGACTCCTGCTCGACGACTACGACGTACGGCTTGTGATCCACCCGCACGCCGACAGCCACATCCAGACCCAGCCCGAGATCGAGCGGCTGCTGAACGAGTCCGACAGCCGGTACACCAATCTCTGCCTGGACACCGGCCATGTGGCATACGGCGGTGGCGACAACCTGGACCTGATCCGCCGCTTCGGGGAACGCGTCGGCTATGTGCACATCAAGCAGATGGACCCGGCGGTCCTCGTCCAGGTGGCCGAGGAGAATCTCTCGTTCGGTGAGGCCGTACGGCGCGGGGTGTGCGTGTCCCCGCCGGAGGGCGTGCCGAGCCCGGCCGATGTGGTGGCCGAACTCGCACAACTCGAAGCCGAGTTGTTCGTGATCGTCGAGCAGGACCTGTACCCGTGCGCTCCCGATGTGCCGCTGCCTATCGCCGTACGCACCCGTGAACACCTGGCCGGTTGCGGGCTCTCCGGAACTCGACGACCGAAGACCACCTGCTAGGAGGCGCCATGGATGTCAGGGACGGCACGGCAACGGCACTCACCACCCCACCCCGGATCATCGACGACGCACCGGCCGCGGTACGACGAAGGCTCCGGGTCATCACCGTCATCGCCACCTTCGGCGGACTCCTCTTCGGCTACGACACCGGCGTCATCAACGGTGCCCTGCCGTACATGACCGACGACCTGGGACTGACCCCGGTCACCGAGGGCATGCTCACCAGCTCGCTGCTGTTGGGCGCCGCCCTCGGGGCCGTGGCCGGCGGCTGGCTCCCGCAACGAACTCATGGTCGTCAGCGGTCAGTTGCTCGCCTTCACCTTCAACGCGATCCTCGCCGACGTGGGTGGTGAGTCCGGCGGTGTCTGGCGCTGGATGCTCGTGATCGCCACGATCCCGGCCGTCGTGCTCTGGTTCGGCATGCTGGTCATGCCGGACAGCCCCCGCTGGCTGGCTTCCCAGAGCCGCTTCAACGAGGCCTTCGAAGTGCTCAGGCAGATCAGGTCCGAGGCCCGGGCCCAGGCCGAACCGAGTGAGGTGTCCGCGCTCGCCGTCAAGGACGAGCAGGAAAGGCTCGGTGGCTGGAGGGACGTGAAGGCCACTCCCTGGGTGCGCCGACTGATGTTCATCGGCTTCGGCATCGCGGTCGTGCAACAGATCACCGGCGTCAACACGATCATGTACTACGGCACCCAGATCCTCACTGACGCCGGCTTCACCGCCGACAGCGCACTGACGGCCAACCTCGCCAACGGCGTGATCTCAGTGCTGGCCACCTTCGTCGGCATCTGGCTCCTGGACCGCGTCAACCGCCGCCCTATGCTGATGACCGGTCAGATCGGAACTGCCACCGCCCTGTTGCTGATCGGCGTGTTCTCGCTGGCGTTGCCGGAAGGCACGGGCCGTGCGTTCGCCGTGCCGGCGATGACCGTCACCTTCCTCGCCTTCCAACAGGGCGCGATCTCGCCGGTGACCTGGCTGATGCTGTCGGAGATCTTCCCGATGCGGATGCGCGGCTTCGGGATGGGCGTCGCGGCCGTGGTGCTGTGGCTGACCAACTTCGCGATCGGCCTGGTCTTCCCGTCCCTGGTCTCCGGGATCGGCATCTCCCACACCTTCTTCCTCTTTGTCGTGGCGGGTGTCCTCTCCCTCGTCTTCGTCAAGCTCTACGTCCCCGAAACCAGGGGCCGCACCCTCGAAACCCTCGAAGCCGAGCTCCGCACACGCTTCTCCTGACCCTCGAAGGAAAGACGACCATGACCGTACGGGTAGGCGTCATCGGCGCCGGAATGATCGGCCAGGACCACATACGACGGCTCACCGAGGTCGTCACCGGCGCCGCGGTCACCGCCGTGACCGACCTCGACCAGGCCCGGGCAGCCGAGGTGGCCGCCCGTGTGGGCGCGATGGCGCTGCCGACCGGCGCCGAGCTGACCAACTCCCCCGACGTGGACGCCGTCCTCGTCACCTCCTGGGGCCCCACCCATGCCGAGCACGTCCTGAACGCCCTCGCCGCACGCAAGCCCGTCTTCTGTGAGAAGCCCCTCGCCACAACCGCCGAGGACTGTATGCGCATCCTCGAGGCCGAACGCGCCCACGGCCGCCGCCTCGTGCAGGTCGGCTTCATGCGCCGATTCGACGCGGGCTACCGCCGGATGAAGCAGGTCATCACCTCCGGCGCCCTCGGTGCCCCGTTGATGGTGCACTGCGCCCACCGCAACCCCGCCGTCCCCGAGTCGTACACCTCCGCCATGGCCGCCCAGGACACGGCCGTGCACGAAATCGACGTGTTGCGCTGGCTGCTCGACGACGAGATCGTCTCCGTTCAGGTGATCACCCCACGCGCCACGAGCCACCGCTTCGAGCACCTGAAGGACCCTCAGATCATGCTCTTCGAGACCGCGAACGGCGTCCGAATCGATCTGGAGGTCTTCGTCAACTGCCAGTACGGCTACGACATTCAGTGCGAGATCGTCGGCGAGAAGGGTCTCACCCGCCTGCCCGACCCGGCCGCCGTCGCCATCCGCACCGCGGGACGGCACACCACCGCCGTCATGGATGACTGGAAGGCCCGTTTCACGGACGCCTTCGACACCGAGTTCCGCGAATGGGTCGCGGCCATCGGGACCGACGGCGAGCCCACCGGCCCGTCCGCCTGGGACGGCTACGCCGCCACCGTCATCACCGACGCCGCGGTCCGGTCCCTGGAATCCGACGGCGCCGTCGTCACCGTGGACATGAAGCCCCGCCCCACCCTTTACGGAGGCACCGCATGAAGATCGCCCTCGACCCGTACATGTTCCGCGCCCTGCCGCTCGACGAGATGGTGCGGACGGTCGCCGACCTCGGCTACCAGTACATCGAGCTGTCCCCGCGAAACGACTTCATGCCGTTCTTCCTTCACCCACGGGCGGACGACGAGCGCGTGGCCGACTTGAAGAACTCGCTGCGCAGGCACGGCGTCCAGCTCTCCTCCGTGCTTCCGCTCTACAAGTGGTCCTCGCCCGACGAGACCGAGCGCCAGGCTGCCGTCCGCTACTGGAAGCGGATGATCGAGATCACCGCCGAGCTCGAATGCCCGTTGATGAACTCGGAGTTCAACGGCCGCCCCGACCGAGCCGCCGAGAGCGAAGCAGCCTTCTGGCGTTCCATGGAGGAACTGCTGCCCGTCTTCGAACGCGAGGGCATCGCCCTCAACCTGGAGGCGCACCCGGACGACTTCTGTGAGGAGAACACACCGGCGGTCGACCTCGTACGCGCCGTCAACAAGACCTGGGTGAACTACCTCTACTGTGCCCCGCACTCCTTCCACCTCTCCGGAGCGTCGGACGGTGGTGCGGACGTCGCAGCGATGATGCGCCACGCCGGCGACAAGCTCCAGCACGTGCACATCGCGGACTCCTTCAACCACAAGGGATCGTCCGGCCTGCGCTACATCCTCAACCCGCCCGGCACCACAGCCCGCGTCCACCAACACCTCGACATCAGCCAGGGCGAGGTCGACTGGGACGCCTTCTTCGGCACGCTCCGCGAACTGAACTTCGACGGCGTCGCCACCGCCTGCGTCTTCGCCTGGGAGGAACGCGCCCGGGAGTCCTCGGCGTTCATGCTGGACCACATCAGCAAGGAACTCGCCGCGTAACGCGAGCTGCCTCCGAGGCCGAGCGGGTCTCCTCCTCGGGGGCAGGCCCGTCTCCTCAAGTCGGAACCGTCATCACGCAATGTGGGTCTGATGCCCGTTCTCGTGTAAACGACGCCGCTGACCCCGACATGGTGTTTGTCACGGCGAGGGACGCCGCCCACCGCACCGCGCCGGGCTGATTCGCGATCTCAGGCGGTCGGACGCCTGGTGAGGGGTGCGTCCCTGGGTGCGGAAAAAGGGATTGCCTCCAGGTCAGAGCTCACGTTGGCTGGACAGCATGTCTGAACTGCGCACCGATCGACTCACCCTCCGCCGATGGCGTGACTCCGACCTTGAACCATGGGCGGCGATGAACGCCGATCCCGAAGTTCGGGAGCACTTGGGCGACCTACTTACCCGCGACCAGAGCGATGGCTCCGTGGCGCGGTTCCAGGCCGAGTTCGACCAGCGAGGATACGGATGGTGGGCGGTTGAGGTGCAGGCCACGGGAGAGTTCATCGGCTTCGCGGGCTTGGACCAGGTCGATGACGGCATGCCGTTCACCGGAGTGGAGATCGGCTGGAGGCTCGCCCGCTCGGCCTGGGGACAGGGCTACGCCACCGAGGCCGCGCGGACAGCCCTGGCCCACGGCTTCGACACTCTTGAGCTTCCCGAGATCCTCGCCGTGACCACGGCCACCAACCTCCGTTCACAGGCGGTGATGCGCCGGATCGGCATGACCCGGGACCCGGCCGACGACTTCGACGACCCCACCGCGCCCGCAGGACCACTGCGTCCCAACGTGCTGTATCGCATCGCCCGTAGTGCGAGGACCTGACCCGATGCCCGCGGGGAGTTGACCGAGCCGGTCCGCACGGCCTGGCGGACCGAGCGGAGCCGTCATGCTCCGGACACCGGACGGCAGAGCGGACCTACGGCCGGCTGATGCTCAACCGCCGTCTGGCCCGCTACGACGAACCCCGCCCTCACCACTCCGAACCCATGATCCACCTCGCCATGAGCGACCTCATGGCCCGCCGACTCACCGGTGAGAGCACCATCTCCTGGCGCGACCCTTCAAAGCCACACCAAACGAAGATTCTGGGATGAAGCAACGGGAGAAAACGACCTCCAAAGCCGCAAGGACCCGGTCACCTCCCGCCCTGGCTTCAGCCGGTCTTGGCGCAGATCGCGTAGACGGAGGCCGTGTAGTACGGGTCGTAGCCGCCGTTCAGGAACCCGACGGTCCAGCCAACGGGGGTGGTGCCGGACACGATCGGGTTGGAGTGCAACTCCGAACCATACGATTGGGCATCGGTGCCGGGCAGGTACCAGCCGCCCCCGGTGGCGATCTCGCCGTCCGGGCACTTGGCGTCGACGTCGACCATGTCCAAGAGACCGACGTTCTTCGACACGGTGACCACGTGCAAGCCCGCCAGACCGGAGGCTCCGGCGGGCCCCTGCGGACCCGTGGGTCCGGCCGGACCCTGCGTTCCGGTGTCTCCCTGCTGACCTGCCGGTCCCGCCGGTCCCGTCGCCCCCTGCGCGCCGGTGTCCCCCTTCGGTCCGGTGTCCCCCTTCGGTCCGGCGTCGCCCTTCGGTCCGGTCTGCGCCCAGGTGACGGACTGCTCGTGGGGCCGGCAAGCGGAGTCCACCTCGACGAGGCGCAGGTGCCCGCTCGAGTTCACGCATCCATGAATCGTGCCGTCCGCGGCGATGTACGGCTGCTGCTCATTGGTGGCCGACGCGAAATCCGCAGACGTCGCCACGAGCACGACGGCGGCGGCAACGGCCGCTGTAACGGCACGGCGAATCAAAGTCACAGGTCCCCCCAGGATCGCTGGCTCGTCGGCCGGAACATCCGACCGAGGCTTCACAACTATCGCAAGAGCAGCGCGCATTGACGATATGTATGTGAATGTAAAAGTCGACGGATCGTTGGCAGTCGGCCCGGGGCGTCGGCCGACCGCCCATACCCGGCCTACAGCCCCGTGAGACGCGAACGCATCCGGTGCCCGGTGGCCCGGCAGCCTGGAGCCCCAAGCGGCTGTTCGCCGACCGGAACTATGACCATGACAAGTACCGCCGCCTGCCGAGGAAGCGGAACATCAAACCCTTCATCGCCCGCCGTGATGTCGCCCACGGCTCTGGCCTGGGACGCATTCGCCGGGTTGCCCAGCGTCTTTCACCTGGCCGCACCCGTTCAAATGACCGCGCATCTACTGGGGCACCGAGTTGACCCCACCAAGACATGAGTCTCGCTCATCAAGGTGATGCCCGCCCCGTTCCTTCGGGTCGTGACCGATTCGTCCCGATTTCCCGATGCATGATGGCAGCTCACGGTCGTCCGTCTTCCATATGTGCAGTGCATGGGGGTTCAGCTTGTCCGCACACATCCGTCGCACCCGAGCCGTCATCGGATCCGCACTTGCCGCGCTCGCACTGGCTGCGGGATGCACTACGCGTACCGAGACGAGTGCACTCGGCCGACCGGAAGTCTCGACGGTTCCCCCGCGGAGCGTATCCCCGTCGCCGGCCCTCACCGCGCGGGCCACTGAAGATCTGCGTGACCCCTCGCAGATCGTGAGCAGGAACGGACTGCTCAGGACCAGGATCGTCGTCGAACGCAAGAAGGTGCGCCTGGCAGGCCGCGATCTGTGGGCCCTGACGTACAACGGGATGTACATGCCGCCCACGCTGCGTCTGCGGCCGGGCGACCGAATGGAGATCTCCTTCGACAATAGGCTCGACCAGCAGACGAATCTGCACGTCCATGGCATGCACGTCTCGCCCGTCGGCAATTCGGACAACGTCTTCCTCAAGATCGAGCCAGGGAAGACGTTCACCTACAAGTACACATTCCCCAAAAGCCTGGAGCCGGGAACGTACTGGTATCACCCGCACCCACACACGCTCTCCGCCGCCCAGACCGCCGGCGGCATGGCCGGCCTGATCGTGGTCGACGGCCTCGACGAGTATCTGCCGGTGGCGCTCCGCGGGATCACGGAACACGTCGTCGCGCTCAAGGACTTCCAACTCGTGGGCGACCAGATCAAGACCACGCATCTCAAGATCGGTGCACCTACGACACGCACCGTCAACGGGCAGCTCAACCCACGGATCCGGATCAGGCCCGGCGAGACCCAGCTGTGGCGCCTGGCGAACATCGGGGCCAACATCTTCTACAAAGTGACGCTGCCGGGCACGAGGTTCCACATCGTCGCCCAGGACGGCTACCCGGTGAACAAGGTCTACTCCGTCGACTCCTTGGTCATCCCGGCCGGTGCCCGCTACGACGTGCTCGTACGGGGCCCGAAGGCCGGTGTGTCGGAACTGCGGACCCTGCCGTACAACACCGGCAAGGCCGGAAACCAGTTCCCCCGGGCGACACTGGCCACAGTCCAGTCCAACGGCGAACCGATGCGACCCGCGGCCTTGCCCACAGCCTTCGCCCCCGTGGACGACCTCGCCACCGAAGCCGTCGCGGGACGCAAGACGGTCATCTTCACGGAGAACAAGGCGGGCACGCTCTTCTACATCAACCACAAGCAGTTCGACCACAGCCGCATCGACTTCCGGTCCGAGCTCAACACCGTCGAAGAGTGGACGATCAAGAACAACAGCGACGAGGTCCACTCGTTCCACATCCACACCAACGACTTCCAGGTGATGAGCATCAACGGCAAGCCGCAGGTCAACTACGGCTTGCGGGACACCGTCGACGTCCCTGCACGCGGAAACATGGTCATCCGGATCAGGTTCCTCGACTATCCGGGCAAGACGGTCCTGCACTGCCACGTCCTCAACCACGAGGACGCGGGGATGATGGCGGTACTCCAGATCGACAAGTAGCCGCGCGGCGCGGCCTGCCCCCGGGGACACGGCCGAGCACGCACTCCGCCATCTCAGCGCACGTCACCTGCCGGTCCAGGACGACGACCTCACTCGTCGCGACGTCCGAGAGAGCCGAGATCTGAGGGGCCCCGGGATGAAGACCACATGCTCGTCCATCGTCTCTCCTCCGGTTCGCCGCGGGCCCGAGGTGCCCTCCCTCAGCGGGTGCTGCCTCTGCATCCATCGTGTCCCTGCTTCGCGGTATCGGTCCGGTCAGACGGTCCGACCGTGATGGCGTCCCGCCAGGCGGTGCGGGAGACCCCTGGAATCCGCAGGTCGGGGGCGGTGACTCCGCCTGTGAGCTGTGCAGGAGGCCCCGCCCTCATGCCCGTGCGCCCGGAAGACCACTCGGGCGGAAACCTTGGTTCGACTGGTAGGCGAACTTCTCACTACGACAACGGCTACCGCTCTTACCGGTCGCAGGCATGATGCCACTGGGGAGCTCCAGCGGGCCAAGGCAAGCGCCCTGGAGGCGCCGCCGCACGATGACCACATTGCCGGTGACGTAGAACTGAAGAAGCTCGCGTTCTCGCTGTGGTGCATTTTGGGCTCTCCTGGTTCGCGCGAGTGACGAGTCCGGCTTCCTCATGCTCAATGACTTAAACACTCAAGTGATTGAAGTGCGTAAAACCGTCGACGTGGAGAGTTGATCAGCTTGACTGCACACGCGCGTTGGACACTCAAGCCATCTGGCGGGATGCGGTGGCGCCGATACCGTCAGCCGACCCGCCGGGCCGAGCCGATCGCGGACATGGGGCGCACCTCAGCGGGCCCTCACCTTGGGGGCCCCGCACACTCGCCGGGTCGGCACCACCGCCGCGAAATCCCCAAAGAAGGCGCATGCGGTGTGCGCGGTGCGCTCAGCGTGCGGGCGAGTCGATGCGCTGCAGGATGCGCTCGGCGTCCTGGCCGAGTCGGCGCAGGCGCTCGCTGGACAGGTTGTCCACCACGAGGTGGCGGACGTGGGCCACATGGCCGGGCGCAGCCGATTCCAACTTCCTCATACCGTCGGGCAGGAGGATGGCGTTGGTGAAGCGTCCGTCGCTCTGGTCCGGTTCACGCCGGACGTAGCCACGACTTTCCAGTCGTTTCACCATGTGCGACAGCCGGGACAGCGACGAGTTGGTGTGCTCGGCCAGTGTGCTCATGCGCAGGGTCCACTCGGGGGCCTCGGCCAGCATGGCCAGGGCCATGTATTCGACCATGCTCAGCTCCGCGTCGCGCTGCAGCTGAGCGTCGATGGCCCAGGGAAGCCTGGAGACCAGGCGGACCACCGACATCCACGACGCCAGTTCGGCCGGCGTGAGCCACAAGTCAGCATGCTCGTCCACCTGCTGAGACTTGTCGGGAGTGGTCATTTCGAGAGCGTACCAGCCTGGCCTGTCGCGATTGGATGCCTGGATCACCGATTCGGACAAGGCCACAGACGCAGGGCCTCAGGAGCGCCGATTGGCGCCATGGCGCGGTCCAACCCTCCTGAGTGAGCCACGGTGGCGACGTCGACGGGCGAGCCCCGTACCCACTCCCTAATGACTTGAATGTTCATGTGACTCCGACGTAACGTGGACGTTGAGTGTTGAACATTATGGAGATCTCTGGATGGAAAGGAAGCGCACTATGAGCGCATTGCTGACACCCACGGTGGACGTGCGGCGTGCCGACCAGCGGCTTGCGAGCCGCCTCTCCTGGCTCGACTCCAAGCACTCGTTCTCCCTCGGCACTCACCAGCCGGATCCGGCCAACACGCACCACGGCCTGCTGCTGGTCAACAATGAGGATCTGGTGCAGCCGGGTACGGGCTTCGAGACACATCCGCACCAGGACATGGAGATCGTCACCTGGGTTCTTCAGGGCTCACTGGTCCATCAGGACTCCAGCGGTCACCCCGGCGTGATCTACCCCGGTCTGGCCCAGCGAATGAGCGCCGGCACCGGCGTCCTGCACTCGGAGAAGAACGACTCCTACCGGTCGACCGGCGAACGTCCCACCGACCCGGTGCACTTCATCCAGATGTGGGTCCTGCCCGACGCACCTGGCGTCACGCCGGGCTACGAACAGCTCGAAATCGACGGCGAGTTGCTGGCCGGCGGGCTGGTCACGGTGGCATCCGGCATGGACAAGCACAAAGGCGCAAGCGCCATCTGGATCCAGAACCGGCATGCCGCGCTGTACGCGGCACGGCTGCGCCCCGGGCAGCACGTGAGCCTGCCCGAAGCACCGTATCTACACCTGTTCGTTGCCCGCGGCTCAGTGGACCTGGAGGGCACCGGTGGACTCAACGAGGGCGACGCTGTGCGTTTCACCGCCACGGGCGGGCATCAGGTCAGCGCCATCGGGCCCGCCGAGATCCTCGTCTGGGAGATGCACGCCACCTTCGCCGTGTGACCGGGCAGAGAACGGGACCGACAGCAGGAGTCGAGGCCGTGGAGGAGAAGGTGGTACGTACCGACAGGCCGGGGCCCGCCCAGAAGGCCGATTCGACCCCCACGAGCCGTGCGGGAGGCACTGTCCTCGTATCCGGACCACTGGAAGATCACACGATCAGGGACTTCCGAGAGGTGTGCTCTGCTGAGGCGGCCGGGGCGGTCGTGTGCGCAGCGGCGCGCACGGCGGTGTGCACAGGCGGAACCCCTTCGGCCGGTGGGAGCCCCCTGTGCGGGGAGGGGCCCAGCCGACAACTGGCAGGCGCTCCACGTCTGGAGCGGCGGCACACTCCGACGAATGCTCTGGTGGGCCTGCGGCAGGAAATTATGCGGCCGGACGGCTGCCTGCCAAGCACCAGCCTCATCCGCGCCTGCGATGCCACAACGGTGGCGGCGACTTGCGTCCGGCAGAGCAGTCACCGTCTGTCCGCGGACGGCATCGTCGGCCCGGCCACGTACAGCACGGCGAGTCGGCGACTCGTAGACGTCCCGCCCTGGACGGTGTACCGCCGGACTATGAGCGAGAGCGGCTGTTGTTCCTGACCGACGGGCAAGTGCGGCTTGATGGTCAACCCTCCCCGCGAGCGCCCGAGGCCGTGGTCGCCTGGCTCGGTTGACACGCCGTCAGGGGGCTCCTTTGGCACATCCCCCTTTGCCAGGCCCGGTCGGCGTGCTGACGGCCCGAGCCATCATGGAATCCACTCTCACATCCCACGCGCTCAGGCCCTTCGCATCAACCTCAGCCTGCAACCACTCGAAAATCCGTGTACCCGTCTTCGTACGCCACCGTTTGCCGTCAATCAGCCGCCAGCACGCCCACACAGGCGGCCGCCCCGGCTTCCTACCTAGCGGCAGCAACGGCCCAACCCGCGCCCGCCAGAGATCTTTAAGGAGGCGGGTTACGTGGGGCGTGGCGACCCGATCGTCCTGGTCTGTGACAACTTGAACACGCACATCAGCCGCACATGCGTGAGCATCCACGACCATGATCCACTGTCGCAAGACGGCCTAGTTGAATCACGAACACACTTCTCACAACTACGCACACGTATTACGTTCGCCTCCCGCGACACATGGAAACCGGTCGTTTATGGGGATAGGCGAGACTTCACCCCTCGCCCTTGAAAGCCGCCGCACTACTCTTTCTCATGATCGGAATCCAGGGATCGAAGCAACATGCGCGCGTCACTTCCGACTACGCACGGGCAATTACACTGTGACCATGGCAGACGCGAAGACGATCAAGCCGCTCAATCGCGATGAGGAGTCCTTCCTACGGGCCCTCGGCAGAGTGATGTCATTCTTGCCCCGAACCGTCGACGCGGACATGCTTGAGGAACAGCCGATTAGCAGTACGGAGTACATGGTCTTGGTACATCTGTCCGAGGCTCCGCACAACCAGATGCGCATGAGTGACCTGGCAAACATGTGTGGACTGTCCCTGAGCGGCATGACCAGAGTTGTGAACCGCCTGCAATCGCAATCACTTGTACTGCGCGAGAAGTCTCCTGACGACGGAAGAGCGTGGCTCGCCGTCCTCACCAGTTCCGGATGGACGCAACTGAAGCAGGCGTGGCCTACGAACCTCGCGAGTGTGCGGCGCCACGTTTTCTCCCGCCTGGAGGGCTGCGACATCGCTGCGGCCGTCGAGGTGTTGGAGCGCATAGCTCCCAGTTACTGAACTTGATTGGGTGCTGTCGGGACCGGCCGCCCGACAGCAGGCGCCGTCTCGTGCGCCTATGGGTGTAGCCGGGCAGTCCATCGCTGTCCATCTGCGCGGGGCTGGCATTCCAGGCGGGTTGATCGGATACGAGTACCGACCGCTGAGCGAGCCGGTGTACTTCGAGGGGGTCGGTGAGCAGAGGCTGGTCGCCATCGCCACGAGTGGTCCGTGCGGACGCATCGCCATTGACGTGGCGAGTGGTCACGCGGTGCGCATTCCCAAGATCGAGTCAGCGACGGCCAGTCGCGTGAAAACAGAAACCTCGACTCCTTCATCCGATGCGTCGCGGCCGTGATCTCACGCTTCCCCTTCTGCGCGGACGGCGACGAGGAGAAGTGCGAGTACGTAGCGGAAGAGCTGCGCGACCTCGTCTCCGGCATCGACGAGACCACCCTCGTGCGCCACGGATTCTGGGAGACCTCCTGCGACGACGTGACAATCGGGGACCACATCTCCGACGAGGAGCCCGACGAGCGTGTCCACGTCGGCGATGTCCCCCATGCGGTGCCCGTATGTCCGGGCAATGCGTGCGGGTAGGGGCTCGACTGAGTCCTCGACAAGCACGTCGACGGACCGGGTGCCGGGACCCGCCGGGACTGGTTTGCTGCACTTTCCTTGCCACGGTGAGTGGGGCCGACGCCCCTGGACTCGGCTCTATCGGCCGGCGCTCACGCCACCGTCCACGTGCAGAATCTCGCCGGTCACGAATGGGGCGTTCTCCAGGTAGATCACCGCATCCGCGATGTCGCTCTGTTCCCCCAACCGACCGATCGGGTGCAGGGCAGCGAGGTCCTCCTGGGGCACCTCCGAGTGCATCGGCGTGTTGATGGTGCCCGGCGAGACGGCGTTGGCACGAATCCCGCGTGCGGCGTACTCGATGGCGAGGGATTTCGTAGCGGATTGCAGACCGCCCTTGGTCAGCGAAGCCAGCACGGAAGGGACTCGCGAGTCGGCGTTGTCGACCAGGCTGCTGGTGATACTGACAATGTGTCCACCGCCCTGGGACAGCATTTGTTCGATGGCTAGTTGCGTTATGTAAAAGAAGCCGTCGAGGTTCACACGGGTCACCGCTGCATAATCTTCCTGGGTGTATTCCGTGAAAGGCTTCGCTATGAAAATTCCGGCATTATTGATCAGAGTGTCGACGCGGCCGAATCTCTCCATGCCCGCAGCGATAATTCGCTCGGCGGTGGCCGCCTCGGCGATATCGCCTGGGACCGCCAGGATGCCCTCGTCGCTGGAAGGTGCAATGCTGCGGGAGTTCGCGACGACGCCGTAACCAATTTTGCGAAAGGCCTCGACGATGCTCGCACCGATACCCTGCGAGGCACCCGTAACGATGGCGACCTTAGCGTTCTGAGAGCTCATGATTCAACGCTCCAGGAGGTGGCGGCTGCTCAATACGGCATGACCGAGAAGCGTATTTATGGACAGGCTTCGGCATCACTTTGACCAATTGACGTAGAGCGAAATGGACGGCGTCGTAATCCTCCAGCCTTGCAGAGGGCTTCGAACCTCTCCGCCCAGCAACCGGTCGCGTACGCGACCGAGGGATTGTGCACCAGCCATCAGCGTAAGTCTGTACCCCGCCTGCCGCATGCGGGGCGGGGTGCCGCCGCCGCACGTCAGACCATCATGGCTCCGCTGCCGCCGACTACTCCGTGCGGTTCCCCGGCACCGTGCCTCACGCAGTGATCAGCAGGACGACAGAGTCCGCATCATCGCCTGTGACTGCCAAATGTTCTGAAACGAACCATGGGGAGGTTGCGATAGCGGTGGTCGTAGGGAGCTCTGACGCGGCATTTTTTCATGGTCAACGCTCTGGATAGTGGACAGCGAAGGCGGTCAGCGAAGGGGACATCGTTCCAGAAATATGGAGCGCGCCTGGCCGCTGGGAACAGCAGGCTCACTGGAAGAACGCGCCGAGAAGCGTGATCGCCGCCAACTGATGCGCCTTTGAAGCAGATTCTTCAAAATCCCGAACGGGTTTGCGTCGATCATTGCCGTTCACATTGCGAAGCATGGGCAAGAGGACTTCCTGGTCCTTACTCATCCTGTAAGGAGCACTGTTACCGTCCCTCATATATATGGGCTCCTCTCCCGAAGCTGTAGTGACACCCCCGGTCATGAATCAGAGACCCAGATCCAACGCAAGGCACGAGAAATGATTCCACGAACCCTCGGGGTTGTAAGAGTCAGCTGCCAGGCCGTTCGGCGAGGGCTCCCTCTCCTCAACCATTTCCTCATAGCGGATACGCTCTGGCAGTTTACCGAACCGCTCGTGCCGTGCCGCTGCTGCCGCGTCGATCGCACCTTCAGTTCCCATGGTGGTGTCCTTTCGGTCGTAGCGAACCAGCTCACCGCTACTTGGTAGCGACAAGGCTGCACCAACCACACGTAACCTGTCAAGGTGGTGACGGTGGAGCGACGGCACTCGGTACTGTCAGTCATCAGTCGCGTACAGTGACCAGCGTGACGACAACAGCCATCCCCCTCCCATGGTCGGAGCGCGGCCGGACTGCCAGTAGGGCTCGAGCCGTCTCATCAGCTTCAGCCGTCGATACAGGCTCAAGCAGTCGTTCATGCAGGTGCGCGAGATTCGCCCTAGGCCACCGGGCGCCACCCGGTGAATACGTGCCCGTCAGGCTCACTCCTGCGTGACCGGACTGGGGGTACGCCGCCCAGGTGCGGCTCCGACACCAGCGATGGACAATGCAGACATGACTGAGCCACTACATCGGCCGACCGAAACGCCTCCCGCCGAGGGCTCTATAGCAGAGGCTCATCAAGAGCGGCCAGACGGCGGCATATGGGAGCATCCGTACTTCTGGCTGAGCTTGATCATCTTTGGGTCCGTGGTCATCGCCGCTTACTTCATCCTGCGCATCTTCGCGTATTAGACCGGCCCCACGTGCGGGCCGACGAAGCGCACGACCCCCGCCGCGACGCGGGGGCCGTCCTCACGGTCAAATGCGGGATCAACCGTCTGGAGCGCAACCGGCCGCGGCCACGCGACGGGACGCATCCGCCCTTCGCCTTTCGCCCTTCGCGACGAGGCGGCCGTGTAGGGCGCAAACCTCAACGCCGGATGGGACGTGGCGTGTGCCACCACGGCGACCATACGGCGCTGCCAAGGGAGCGGCCGGGACCACGATCCGGGCACTGGACTCGTCAGCGGTCTTCATCCGTAGGTCCCTCATCACCGGAGACGGGGAATCCCAGCACGAGGAGGGTGGGCGCTCCCCTCGCTGCACATCCGAACGCCGGCGGTCCATCGCATCCTCGGCCGCGCCCGGCGGACAGAGGCCCCGGTCGGTCTCGGTGGCGAGGGTTCGACAGCGTCGGCATCACCCGATGGGCGGCGAAACGGCGTACAGGAATAGGGCTTGCGCTCGTGCCGGAAGGGCTGCCGGGTGTGGTGTTCGACAGACTCATCGTCGAGGAGAACTCTGCGGTGGACGGCAGCACCGGAAGGGGGCCCCGGCCGGGCGATACCAGTGATCCGATCAGTACCGTCTCCGCGGTCGTCGCCCTCACCCGCGATCTCCATCGATCCGGCCTTCTCGATCGAGCACTCCACATCGAGCACACCACTATGTGGTAGCGCAGATCAGCGCGAAGGGGGCTGGAGCGAGCGACGGGGCCATCCGGGTGCTCCCTGGCCGTGTCGGCCGACTGGCGCGTTACCGGCTGGCCATGCTGGGCCCGGACGGCACCCTTCCCGGCGACAAGGAGCACGGTATGCCGACGGACCCGGTCGGACGATTCCTGGCGGCCTTGGACCCGGATCACCGGGAGGCCGTCGGCGCCAAGCCACGTGAAGAACAGGAGCGGCTCGCGGCGGCCTGGGAACGTGAACTCGAAGCGGACGACGAGCTCGACACCCTCGACGAGCTGTCCCCGCCGGCAGCAGAGGCCGAGGCGGCCCGCCGTGTCCTGGGCCGCGAACCCGGCTAGAGACCAGCGCCTGCCAGGCCCGCCCGTCGGCCGCAGCGCCGCACACCCGGAGCCCTGACCACCGTCGGATGTCGGACCGGCGCTCCCCGCGGATGCAGCGGCGTCGAAAGCCGTGCCACCAGGCGGGGGGTAAGGTCCGCTCACCCAGCCACCGCCATAGGTGCAGTCTTCGACAGCTGCGTCCCGTCCGCGCCGGTCTCGATCAAGTGGCGTGCGACCAGGTGCGCAACAGAGCGGCGATCTTTACAGCGCTGCACCCGGGGTCTCGGAGCAGGTCGCGCAGAGCGATGGCATCTTCACGAGTGGGCTTGACCTGGACTCCGGAGGCCTCCAGATACATGACGCCCGTCGCTGCGGCGACGGCCATGTTGGATCGCTCCAGCCAGCGGCATCGGCCGAGGATGTGCACCAGGGCGGCGGCACGGGCGTACGGGCCCTCGTAGACGGGTTGCTCGAGCAGTTCGGCCCGGTGGCAGGCGACTGCGGCGACGGGCACACCGTAGTCGTCGGGAGCGGGATCCCTCGCGCCGGCGAGCTCGGCGACCTGCAGGATCCAGGGAACGTCGATATGCAGGTCCATTACGCGGCTTGCGCTCCGGAGACGTGACGGTCGGCGTCCTCGGCCTCGTCGAACACGGCCTGGTGTTCGCTGAGGAAGCGCTCCGCGGCGTCCAGTCCTCGCTGCCGCAGCCCGTCGGTGTCCTCACGTACGAGGGCGGCGATGTAATCGCCGAGGCTCAGACCGCGGTCCTTGGCGCGGGCCTCGGCCAGCTGCTTGACGTCTTGGTCTACGCGTGCGCCCAGCTGTGTCTTCGCCATCCCATGATGGTAACAGCTGTTACCACCCGCGTGAGGAGAGGGCGCCCGACAGTTTCCGGGCCCCCCGAGCGCTGGTGGACGCGCCCCAGCGATCCGCTTCAGGTACGGGGACTCTGGGCGTGCACCCAACTGCCCCTCCACCTGAGGACTCCACACCCTTCTCTGGTCATGATCCCGGCGGCCGCGGTACCCACGGCGCAGCCAACGTCCGGGAGGTGACCGGGCCGGAGACGACCTCCGTGACGGACCCGGCCGGGGCGACGATGAGCGCCGCACCCGGCCCGTAACCGCGAGTGGTCAGAGCGCGCGCTCGTAACTCGCCCAGGCGATGTGCGACTCGTGGAGGCTGACGGTGAGGCCCGCGATCCCCTTGGCACCCTCGCCCAGGGCACCCTTGTGGATCCGCTCGGCGAGCCGGTCGGCGATGACCTTGGCCAGGAACTCGGTGGAGGTGTTTATCCCCGCGAAGTCCGGGTCGTCGTCGAGGTTGCGGTAGTTCAGTTCGCTCACTACCGCGCCCAGTTCCTGTGTGGCCAGCCCGATGTCGACGACGATGTTGTCGTCGTCCAACTGCTCGCGGCGGAAGGTGGCGTCCACGAGGAACGTGGCTCCGTGCAGGCGCTGGGCAGGCCCGAACACCTCGCCGCGGAAGCTGTGGGCGATCATGATGTGATCGCGGACGGTGATGCTGAACAACGGACGACCCTCCAGGTGTGGCGCGTCTTCATGCTTACTTGTTGCCGGGGATACCTGTATGACGGTGCTGAGAGTGCTCTAGGTTCAGTTGTCTCGACACCGACGGATCTGGACGGCAGCTGCGGCCGGTCCGCGACCCTACAGGTGATGCCTCGTCGCACAACTCCCGCTTCTCGGTGGGTGCGCGGGCTGTTGCGGCCCCGGAGACCAGCCTCATCCTACTGGCCACTCGCCCGGCACTCGGCACCATCGCCGCAGACCAGGCGGCTCGACGAGCCACCTCGCCGCCGGTCACACCGAGCGATCCGTGGGACCTGTGGGCGAAGTGACGCCCGCTCGACACATCGGTTGCGACAAGGAGCAGTACCCCGCACCCACATGCCAATGGGCACGCAGCCCACAGGTCAATGGGCACGCAGGGCGGCGAGCATGGGCACCCGCCGGCAGCGGCCTCTGCCATGTGTCCCTGGTGGACGCCTTGACGGCCGAGCCGACGGGAAGATTCCGCGGGTGCCGGGATCCGCTGCTCCCGGCACCCGCGGCGAAGGCGCTCAGCGCGCGGTGTGCTTCCGGTAGGGCGCTACCTCGGTGGCTGACACGTCGTCGGCGTACACCAACACCAGCCGGTGGTTGTACTGGATCGTGTACATCTTCTTGGCACCGATGAGTACCGCTCCGCTGGATGGGGAGTAGTCGTCGGTGGCTGCGGGCTGACTGGTGGCGACGTAGGCCTGACCGGTGGGCACGGTGTACATGCTGAGCGGCGCCTGGGTGGAGGCGCCGAAACCGACCGGGTACTCGGACAGGTCTGGGTAACTGGACCCGTAGACAGCCACCGGAGCGGTGCCCGCCGCCTTGACCACCTGTACCCCGTAGGCACGCGTGGTGTTGACGCCGTGCGGGTTGTAGAACCAGACCTTGGAGCCGCTGTACCAGATCGCGGTCCAGTCGCCGCTGCATCCGGCGACCACGAACTGCTGGCCGGCCTGCGCGGTGCTCCCCCAGTCGTTGATCCGGTCGGTGCCGGCGGCGGTACCGTGGATCGCCTGGTCACCGAAGAGCGGCGCCGCCGGGTCGGGCGCAGTGCGAAGGTAGACGAAATTCGACGCCCGCTGCTCCTCGGTGCAGGCGGGCGTACCCCCGGTCGGGTCGTCGGACGGGCACACCTGAACGGCCTGCACGTTCTTGGCGAAGCCCGGAGTGACGGTCACCACCGAGCCGACGGGGCCGACGCCTGACTCCCCCTGCGCGGGGACGCCGAGGAGGTCCATGAAGTGCTGCCAGTCCCAACTGGTGCCCGGGTCCCAGTGCATCGCGGAAACCAGGCTGGAGTTCGGCCCTGCAACGTTGTCATGGCCCACGATGTGCTGGCGGTCCAGGGGTATGCCGAAGCGCACGGACAAGTACTTGACCAGGTAGGCCGTGGTTTCGTACTCCGCCTCGGTGTACCAGGTAGCAGCCTGCACGGCGTAGCCCTCGTGCTCGATGCCGATCGAGTGCAGGTTCGAGGAGTAGTTGCCCGCGTGGAAGGCCACGTCCTTCGTGGGCACCATCTGGGTCACCGCGCCGTCGGCGGACCGCATCACGCAATTCGCCGACGACTTGCTCTTCGGGTCCTGGAAGGTGGCGATGGCGGAGTCGTAGGAGGATTCGGTGTCATGGATGACGATGGAGTCGATCCTGATGCCGTTGGCCGGCCGGTTGGAGACCTGACTGTTGCCCACGGCGGACGGCAGGAAGGCGCACCGCACGGCGGGCGGGCACTCGGTGTCGGCCGTAGCCGCGGAGGCCAGGTGCAAGTGGCTCATCTGTGCGGTGGCGGGCCGCACGTCCGGGTCGGCCGCGAGCCGCACCGTCTGACCGTCGAGAGTCGACCGGGCGTGGCCGCCGCCGATGGTCCGGTAGACACGCTGAGCGAAAGCTGTGGCGGCCTGCTTGTCCTTGGCCTGGCTGTAGCGTGCGACGGCTCCGTACCACTGGCCCGGGTCCGTCGGAGTGGCGCCGATCAGCTTGCGCTCATAGGAGGCGAGCAGTGCCGCGCCGCCCTCGATGTTCGTCGCCGGGTTCGTGCGCAGCGACTGCACGGACAGTCCCGTAGCCTTCGAGGCAGCCTGCAGCGTGTGGAGCGCGGGGTCGTTGGCCGTCGAAGCCAGGTCGCTGCGACCGGCCATACCCGCGTCTCCGCCGGCCAGCGTGGCTTTCGTGACGTCGGTCAGACGCATCGGTCCGTATCCGCCGCTGCGGCTGGGCAGGCCGTTGTGTGACTCCCAGGCCGACTCCTGGTAAGCGACGCCGAGCAACACGCTGGTGGGCACGTGGTACTTCGCGGCCGCTGTGGCGAAATCCTGCTGTCGGGGGTTGTCCGCGACGCCGCCCGCCTTTTGCGCTTCCGCGATGGTCGGAAGCAGGCCGATTCCGCCTACCGCCGGCGCGCCTACAGCGATTACGGCAGGAAGCCGCCGACGTGACGTTCCCTTGTGTGCGCGAAGCACAAGTGACTCCTTTGATGATGGATCAGCTGACGGTCCGGGCCGTCAGGTCAGAGGGCTCCAAAGCGTCCCCGGAGAAGCGGAGTCCGACGCTGTTACGGCGCCGCAGAAAGGAGAGGTCTTCCGCAGAGTGGCAAGGTGGCGCCGCAAATCGTCGTCGAGTGGGCTACGGCTTCATGGTCCGCGTTGCCGCTTGCCCATGAGGGGTGCAGGAAGGGGGGATTCAGGATCCTCGCCCCCTCGCTGCCCTCTCGTTCTGGCACTCATCTCGCAACTCTGTCGCCACTCGGCCCCGGGACTCGACCGTGCTGGTTCGCCTACTCGCCAACAAGCACTACGCCTGACGTGAGCATCCCGTCGACCGCAAGGCTGTTTTGAGGATGGCCTGACGGCCTACGAACTCACACCCTCTCTGGGCCTCCGCGTGGCCTCCAGGTCACCTTCCTTAGGTCTCCTCCAATTTGTGCGCGGCTGCGCCCAGCGGGAAGCCGGTACGCCCCCTTCAGCCCCCTTGGAGGAGAGGCCGCCGCCCTGCCGCCGTGTCAGTTCTGAAGCGTCAGCTCCAAGAGTCCGTTCATCCTCGTAGGCTCGATGGGCCTCCCGCTCGGCGCGCGCAAGGAGTCGGCCTCAGCCGACCGTTCCTCGCCTCTTCGGTGACTTCCGGCTTCGAGGCACTCGCGCACATCCTCCAACTGCCGTCAACCGGCACTTGTCCGCTCGTCGGCCAGGCGGTTGAGCCATTCCAGGAGCAGCAACTTCTCCCCGGGGCTAAGAGGAAGCGCCTTCTCCTGGTCCAGTGCCGCGCGCAGCGCCATGGCCGGGCCCGCCGCACCGGCGCCTGTTGTGGCGCTTGCGGGCTCGGCCGCGGGCAGCGTGGTGATGGCGTCGAAGACGACATCACGCGTCACGTCGGCCGTCTTGAGGCCACGGGCCTCCGGCGGGGCACTGATCATCGTGGAAACCACACCCACGCCCGCGGCGTGCATGACGGCAGCGGCTTGCTCGACGCTCATGCGCAGGCGGCCGACCGCGGCAACGCGGGTGATCACGCGCTGCAGCTCCGCGACAGCCTTACGACCGGCGCGCGACAGGTGGCCGGAGCGCGCTTGCCCGAAGACCAGCATGTAGTAGGTCGAATGCTTCAATCCGAACTCGATGTGCAGGTCCCAGGCGAGACGTAGGTCCGCGACCGGATCATCGCTCTGCGGCAGTTGGTTATCTTCGTACTCGTCGGCGGGGGTACGGCCGGCTGCGTGCTTGCGGCGCGACTGTCGCAGGATCTGGATGTTCGTGTGTTGCTGCTGGAGGCCGGAGCCTGTGTGTTGCCGGAGGCCGTGGCTTATCCGCCGGCCTGGCCTTCACTGGCGGCCTCGGAGGCCGGTTGGGGTGATGTCACCGTGGCCCAGCGCGCCTCTGGCGCGCCGGTCGCACTCCCCCGGGGCAAAGGCCTCGGCGGCTCTTCCGCCATCAACGCGATGGTCTTCGCCCGCGGCCACCACACCAGCTACGACAGCTGGAGCGACCACGGCGCCGAAGGCTGGACGTTCGACGACCTGCTGCCCTACTTCCAGCTCAGCGAGACCGCCACGAGCGGGGCCCGCAGCCGCGGGACGAACGGACCCCTGATCGTCGGCCCGGCCACCGATCCCAACGACATCCTGCTCGCCTGCCTCGCCGGCGCGGTCGAAACCGGACACCGCCCGGCGGCGGACATCAGCGGCGGCCTCGAAGAAGGCTTCGCCCCGGTGGACCTCAACATCGTCGCCGGACGCCGCCAGAGCGCCGCCGACGCCTATCTCGCTCCGGCACTGAACCGACCCAACCTGGACGTCGTCACAGAGGCGGTCGCTCACCGGCTGATCTTCGACGGCACGCGCTGCACCGGCGTCGAGTACGGCGTCCATGGCCGGACCTTCACCGCCACGGCAGCCGCAGAGGTAGTGCTCACGGCAGGGGCCATCGGCTCCGCGGAAGTACTGCAGCGCTCCGGTGTCGGCCCTGAGGACGACCTCCGACAAGCGGAGGTCGACGTCTTCCACGCCCTGCCCGGCGTGGGAAGGAACCTGCACGACCGCCCACGGGCCAACCTCGTCTACCGCGCGCGGCGCAAGGTGCCCACGGCCCGCAACAACCACGGCGAGATCCTGGGCCTCGTGCGCAGCACGCCGGCGATGAACGGGCCGGACGTGCAGATCATCTTCGTCGACATCCCCGTCCCCAACCCCGTCGCTCCCGTCGAGAACGGCTTCACGATCGGTGTCTCGCCCATGCGCCCGGCCAGCCGCGGCACCCTGAAGATCACCTCGGCCGATCCCTACACACCGCCCGTGATCGACCCCAACTACTTCTCAGAGGAGCAGGACGTCCGAGCAGTGCTGTCCGGCATCACGACAGCACGCGGGATCGCCTCGTCGTCCGCGCTCGCTGAATGGGGAGTCGAAGAAGTCAGCCCCGGCCTCGACGCCATGGACGAACAGTCGATCAGCGACTACACCCGAAGGCACTTCGGCTCCTACTGCCACCCCGTCGGCACCTGCAAGATGGGTGAAGACGAAGTGTCCGTCGTCGACTCCGAACTGCGCGTGCACGGACTCCACGGCCTGCGCATCGCCGACGTCTCCGTCATCCCCTCCATCCCTTCCAACAACACCAATGCCACCGTCTACGCAATCGCCGAACGAGCCGCCGACCTCCTGCGCGCCACCTGACTCGCTACCACTCGGCACCGGCCCGAGTGGCTTCGGTCCTGCCTCGCACATCGGTGTTCCTCGATGGCGTCATCGCGTCACGCTGCCCCTTCATAGCCTTCGCCTCTGCGCGATACGACGTGATAGTCGGCGCCTTCCAGCTGCGAGCCGAAGAAGTCACGGCCCGTCAGATGTCGAGTGAGCCGCACCATCGCCGGCGAGGAGCACCCGCCTGACTTCTGATGTCCGGTCGGGATCGCCTCGCAAAAGGCTCGGCCCGCGCGCATCCGGACTTTCTCGAGCTGATCCATGATGTGCCTTACTGCCGAGCGGGTGATCCAACGCTGAGGTGTCGGCGTTATGTCGGCGCATCACACGGTGAGCCCCGAGGCCGACGCCGTTGCCGTCGCGGCATTGAGGCCGTCGATACAGCGGACCGGGCCCACATCACCATGCCCGCACTTGCAGGTAGACGTCCGGTCGCCTATCGTCGGTGACCGGTCGTCTACTAGGTCGATCACATGCAAGGGCGCAACACCGGGCTGGTCAGGTCGGGCGGCCCCGCCGCCGTACGGCGAGTTCCGTACACATGCGGCCCTCACAAACAGGGAGAGACACATATGCGCGTCGAGATCTGGACTGATATCGCATGCCTATGGTGCTATTCCGCCAATGCGCGATTCGGTCAAGGGCTCGCAGCCTTTGCGCACCGTGATCAGGTGGAGGTGGTGCACCGGTCGTTCGAGCTCAATCCGCAGGCCGAAACCGGCACCGTACCGATCATCGACGCGGTCGCGGCACAGTACGGACGCACCCGCGAGCAACAGATCGCCAGAGAAGAGCAAGCCGCGGCCCTGGCAGCGTCCGTAGGCCTCGGGTACCGCGTCGGGGGGCGCGTCTTCGGGAACACCTTTGGCATTCACCGTCTCCTGCACTTCGCCAAGACCTCTGGTCTTCAGGTCGAGTTGATGGATCTCGCCTTCAGGGTGAACTTCGCGGACGAGCGTTCGGTCTATGACAGGGAGACTTTGGTGAGCCTGGCCGTCGAGGTGGGACTGGACGAGGCCGGAGCACGAGCGGTGCTCGACGATCCGGATGCGTACGCCGAAGAGGTGCGGACCGACGAGCGATTGGCCGCCGACCTGGGCGCGACTGGAGTACCGTTCTTCGTCCTGAATCGGCGCTACGGGGTCAGCGGCGTTCAGTCGGCCGAGATGTTCACCCAGTCACTGGAACAGGCTTGGGCGGAGCGATCGGCAGCGTAGAGGCCCTGACAGAAGTCGTTGGTCATGCGCCTTCGGCTTGCCTGCTCGTTGGTCTGGTTCTGAGGACCGACCGCGGGTGAACGCTGTCCGATGGACATGGGTTTTCGTGCAGTCGTCGCTGCCGCGTCCATAGACGGGACGGCTCGGAGACGGGACGATGCCAAACGTTGTGCGGAAGTCGCGGACCTGAGTCGCCCAAGGCATGCTTGCCGGGCCGGTACGGATCGTGAGGCGTCGCCGCACACCCGTCCCCGCGGGTGCTCCGAGCCGCGGGGCGACAGCGGACACGGTCGGCGACAATGACTGGCCGTTGCGCATCGACCTCACCATCGTCTGCATCCATCACGCCGGGCTGACTGCTTCGGCCCAGACGTCGCCGCCGTTCGCCTCGTGCACCCGCCCGACGTCAGGTACGGCCACGACGTGGGCACCCCTGCCGTACGGTCTCGTTCGTGTACGTGGACCGAGCAGGCTAGTTCGAGCAGGCCCCGATGGAGGTCGGCCCGCCGTTCGTGGCGGATCCGCGGTCGCTTGAACCAGTGCAGCCAGCCGAAGGTCCGCTCCGCGCCCCGGCGGGCCGCTTTGCCACAGCAGACGGCGGTACTTGTCGGAGTCGTAGCCGCGGTCAGCGAAGGGGCGCTTGTGCCGGTTTCCGCCGGTCAGGGAAACCGCGAGCGATGTGCCGAGGCGACCGACAATCACGTGGCGCTTGGAGCCGGGACGGCCGTGGTCAACCGGTGAAGGGCCGACGTGGCTCCTCTGTGAGCTCCCCGGACATGCGACCCGTCCACGGCACCGTCGTCCATGTCGAGAAGACCCGCCTGGCGCAGCTCGGTCAGCAAGATGGCGTGCAAGCAGGGCCAGGGCCTGTCCGGCACCCGGCGCCATGACGTCACTCCCGAGCGACCCACAGTCTCAACGGAGCTCATTCTGAAACGATCAGCAAGACGTTGCGGATGGGGTGGTGGAGAGGCTGTTCGTATGCGCCTAGGCATGTGTGTGCTTAGGCTGGAAATCGGTCGAATGTCCTAAACGAGTCAGGCGCAGACGAGGAGGCGGAGCGTGATGGCCAAAGTGCTCTTCATCGTGAGCGGGGCGACGTACTGGGTGCTCAAGGACGGCACCAGGCACGCGACGGGCTACTGGGCCGAAGAGTTCGCGATGCCGTACAAGAAGATCACGGAGGCCGGCCACGATGTCGTGGTCGCGACACCCGGCGGTGTGATCCCGAGCGTCGACATGATGAGCCTGCGCCCCTCCATGGCGGGCGGCGAAGAGGGCGCCCTCGAGTTGGAGGCCATCATCCGGTCCGCGGAGGTGATGCGGCGGCCCCTCAAGCTGTCGGACGTCCGCCTGGAGGACTACGACGCGGTATACCTGCCCGGCGGCCACGGTCCGATGGCGGACTTGGCGTTCGACGCGGACGCGGGCCGGCTGCTGACGGCACAGCTCGCCTCGGGCAAGCCACTTGCGATCGTGTGCCACGCTCCCTCCGCGATCCTGGCCACCAGGATCCACGGCGAGTCGCCCTTCAAGGGCTACCGGGTCACTTGCTTCACCGATGAGGAAGAGGAGGCCGTCGGAATCGCCCCCAAGGCACCCTGGCTGCTGGAGACCGAACTGAAGGAGAAGGTCGGCATCGACTTCAGCCGCGGCCCGATCTGGGAGCCGTACATGGTGGAGGACCGCAACCTCATCACCGGGCAGAACCCACACTCGGCCGCGATCCTGGCTGACCGCCTGCTGGAGATACTCAAGTGACCGTGCCTGAAGTGATCCCACCGAAGCCTTCCGCGTATGGCGACCACCCGGCTCTCGACACGAAGCACAGACGGGCCCTCTTCACATCACAGCTTGCCGCCCAGGGCACTCGCGGGCGGCATTGACGGTGTTGTCCAGCCGAATCCATGAGCTCTTCCTGGGTTCCAGCCGTCGCCGGTGCGCCGATAACGGTCATGGTGGATGGCGTAGTTCAGCCCTCCGCGGCCGTCGCGGCCACGCCCGACCTCTGACACATGTTGTCGACGAGATGCTTCACAGCCGCCGAACGCGCAGCACGCCGGTCAGCATCGGGAGAATGAACTCGCCGCGGGCGGTCTCCGGTCTGCTCGCGAGGAAAGCCCGGATCCGGCCCAACGTGGCTTCTTGTTCCTGTTCCGGCATGACCAGCACCCCCGCGCGCGTCGCGATGGTCGCGACGAGAGAGTCGGCGGTGCGGCGCTGCCCGTGCGGGAACTCGGCTTGCTCCGGCGAGCCGAACCGGGCGGCCACGCCGGTCTTTGGAAGGTGTGCGTCGGCCGTCTCTGCACGCCAGCCGGTGGGCGTGTCACGCGGGCCGATGGCCGCGCTCCCGCTGACCCGTGCGAGCCCGGCAACCCATTCGACCCTGTCCTCCATGACGTTCCACAGGCCGGCCAGAATGCCGCCGGGTGCGAGGACCCTGGCGATCTCGGGGCCCGCAACGGCCATATCGAACCAATGCATCGCGTTGCCGGCCAGCACGGCATCGACGGACGCGTCCGGCAGCGGTATCGCCTCGGCGCTACCCGGCAAGGCACGGACAGCCGGCAGCGAGCAGCGTAGCTCGGTCAGCATCGCCGGGTCGGGCTCGACCGCGATGACTTCGGCACCCAGCGCGACCAACGTGGCGGTCAGCTTGCCGGTTCCGGCGCCGAGGTCGAGCACGCGCGGGCCGCGCGCGGGCTCGAGCGCCCAGCGCACCGCGGCCTCCGCGTAGTCCGGACGGTGCTCGGCGTATGCGACTGCCGCCGCGCCGAACGACGAGGCGTGAAGCAGCCGTTCGTCCTGATCCACGCGGCTATCGTATCGGCACTGGCGGCGGTCAGCTATCCCGCCTCAGGACTTCGGCGACGGCCACCCGATAGCGCTACCAGCCTCGCGTTCACCAGAGAAGCGGCCTTACGACGACCGGGCGTCGCGCGTCAGGCTCCAGGTCCGGCCCGGATGAGTTCGAAGGCCGATCGGTCGTTGAGGTCGACGTGGTCGGTGGGTCGGCGTGGGTGAGATCGAGCGCCTGCCCGGTGTCGCGCAGGGTGTGCCGGGCTCGGTAGGTCTTGGGCAGTAGCTGACGGGACGGGGCCTGATTGTGCCGGAGGTGGCCGGCCCGCTCGAATGCAACGAGGTCACCGCGAGTGATGCGGTCCACCGCCGCGCGGCGGGTGGGTTCGACGCGCTGGCGGACCTTCTGCACCCGGGCCGCCCGGCCTCGGTCACCCGTGAGGACCGGGCCGCCGCACTGGACAAGCCCCCGTTGGCTTTAACCGGGTCCGCCCGTGCACCGTCGTCGCACCGTCGTCCTGGACAACGCTTCCACGCACGTGGCCCGGGTCTTCAAACGACGCCGGGAGGAACTTGTCGCCATCGGCGTCGAACTCTTCCACCTCCCGCCTCGCCGCTCCGAGCGGAACAACATCGAGCGGGTAGGGCGCTCGGCGAAGTACGAGGACGGCCCCGCGTACGTCCACGCCACCGCCGAAGCGGTCGGCACCGCAGCCGATCGGGCCCTGAACCGCCACGCCCATGTGTCCAAGGATCAGCAGCCGACTTCACCAAGGCCGCTACGCCTTCCAGGTGGATCGTCGAGAGTGGTGTCTTCCGGGCGACCGGTACCGGTGGACGACGCACCTTGAACGTCTTTGCGTCCTGGCTCCAGAGCTGGGCCACAGTCCGCTACAGCGCTTGAGTGTGCTCGCGCCGCGCCGCGGTGTCGCTGCCGTCCCACTGATAGCGATCCGTACCTGGCAGGCCCAGGAACTGCAAGACACGTTCGACGAACTCGTCCCGCAACTGCGCCAGCGTCTCCGGCACGTTGTAGTACGTGGGGATCATGGGGTACACGGTGGCTCCCGCTTCCGTGACGGCCACCATGTTGCGCAGGTGGATGAGGTTCAGCGGCGCTTCCCGCAGGCAGAGGACGAGTTTGCGCCGTTGCTTCAACATCACGTCCGCGGCTCGCTCGACGAGACTCTCTGTCTGGCCGTGAGCGATGCGCCCGAGTACACCGGCCGCACACGGCATGATGATCATTGCGTCGCTCGGGTAGCTGCCGCTGGTCACGGGACCGGACATGTCGGCCGGATCCAGGAAGCGTACTTTCGGTGACGTCGCCTCCAGGGCCCGGACCACCGAGTCCGGATCCTCACCGGTCCGGAATTCGAAGGCCACTAGTTTGCGCCCGTTGGCCGACACCAGAAGATCGATATGACCGACCCGGTCGTCCCTCTGAAGTGCGGTCAGCAAGGCCTTGGCCACACCGGTGCCGCCCGCTCCCGTGACAGCAACTGTCACATTCTGCTGGGTCACGACTGTCCCTTTCTTGACTCATCGGGTCGGCAACCGCACTGACTCGTGCCAGAGAAGTGATGTCTCGATGACTGTGGTTGAGGACTGCTGTCCGCTTCGGTCCACGGCGCATCGGTCCACGGCGCACGCTGATCGGTACCCCTCCATGTGATCGCCAAATCCCCTTCGTCACTCGACCAGCGGCATCTCGTCGTTCCTCATTCACTCGGGCGGCGTCCACCCCTCAGCGAGATACTGGAAGAATTCCGCATGGGCCCTCGGCACGTACCGGCGTGCTCCACGACCACACCGGCACACGCTCCGGCCGGGGCCGCCCGCGACGCCGCGCAGACGATGAGTAATTTGACGCCGCGTCCCACAAGCCGGGCAGCACATGTGGCTCCTCCCCCGGATATCGCCGAGCAGGCGTCCAACTCGGTGATGCCGGCCATCAGATCCCGTTCGGACGGCGCCGCGATGTGCAGAGATGGGACGGCGCCCCCTGACCGCCAAGCCGTGGCCGATCAAGGGGCGAGTCGTGGAGCCGGCACCTTGTGGTGTCCGTCGTGTCGGTTCTGGGAGGCTGTCCGACGGCAGTCGGCCGCCCGTCTTCAAGGGAGGTTGAGGGTCCCGGCGAGCATGACAGCCGACATGTCGGTCGTGTGACGGGCCACCTGGTGGTTGCACGCCGGAGGGCTACGGCATCGTAGGTGTCAGCTCGACGCGGCAGACCCTGTGTCGCCTGCCGACTCGGATTCCGCGGCCAGGACCTTGGCGCGCACATCTGCCGGGAAGACGCCGTCGAAGGTGGCGGGCGGAACGCGGCCGCTTCCCACCGCCGGGAGCAGGGCGTCGTGCACGACGATGGCTCCCCAGCCATTGTGCAGTTCCTCCTCGAGGAAGCACGGGTACCACGGCATGATCGGCCCGTGCCACTGCTCTTGACGGAGCGACGGATGCACCCTGGTGGCCAGCGCCCACAGAAGATCCGAATCGTTCGACGGATCGACGTCGTCGTCGAGGACATAGACGACCGGAGAAAGTCGGCCGACCCTCGTGCCGTTGAGAACCTCACCGATGCGGTGCACGAATCGCGCGGTGTCCATACCCGGCGACACATCACGCCAGTTCTGCGGGACCGTGATCACCGTCCAGAAACAGGCGGCGCCAAGCGGTAGCCAGGCAGTCGTGATGGGCAGTCCCGCCTCCTGCAAGACCGCGACGACCTCTGCGGAGATGCCCGCGGCCGGTGCGACATGCGAGTCGTCGACAGGCCGTCCGGCGGCGGCCAACGGCCAGATCGGGTCGTCTCGGTATGTGATCGCTTCGATGCTGAAGAGCGGCTGCGGCGACGTCTCGGGCAGTGCCCAGCCGTGGAACTCCGCGAACGGGCCCTCCACGGCATCACGCGTTGCTGACAGGTGCCCCTCGATGACCACCTCGGCCGAGGCCGGCACCTCCAGATCGTTCGTCTCGCACTTCACCACGTCAACCGGCTTGCCCAGCACGGCTCCGAGATACGCTCCCTCGTCGACCTCGGTCGGGACGGTCATTCCGCCGACGATGGCAACACCCGGGTCACCTCCCTGGACGAGCGCGTAAGGCATCGGCTCGCCGATGGCCTCCCACTCACGCCAGATCATGCCGAGGTGCTGCCCCGGCAGCACCAGCCCGGTCATGTGACGGTCGTCGATCATCATGATTCGAGAAATGGACCAGTTCGTCCATCGGCCGTCAGGCGTCTTGGCGACGATCACACCCCACGTATTGACGTAGGGACCACCGTCGCTCTGGTGAACGAACGGGATCGGGAACCGGCCGAGACGCGCTTCCTCACCCATCAGGATGTTCTGCTTACAGGGCGCCGAATCGGCCGCCACACGCCGCGGCGGGAGCAGCTGCTTGGTACCTGCCTGCCTGAGGTGTTCGACCAACTCGGCAGCGGTCGTCGTGTACGGCAGGCCGAGAGAAAGCGAGACCCGCGCCAGCGGATGGCCAGGAACGCTCGACAGCGCACCGGGGGCTCCGACCATGCGGAACCCCTCATCGACCCCGCTGAGGTGTTCGAAGAACGGGGCGGGCCGGCCGTTCTCGGTGGACCGTCGCGTAACGGCCGACGCTTCCAGGTTCGGATCGATCACGCGCGAGATGCGCTGAATGTCTCCCAGCGCGTCGAGTGCAGAGATGTAGGACCGGAGGTCATTGATTTCGGACATCAGTTCCTTACGCCTTTCAATTCCGATGGGCGATGCATTCCGTCCCAGCGCTGCGTCGATGACACCTGGATATCCAGTTGATCCAGCACCCGGACAACGACATGCTCGACGAGATCGTCAATATTTTTCGGACGGCTATAGAAGGCCGGCATCGGCGGCACGATTCTCGCCCCCATACGGGAGAGTGCCAGCATGTTCTCGAGATGGATTTCGCTGAGCGGTGTCTCCCTCGGTACGAGTACCAGGGGGCGCCGCTCTTTCAGCGTGACGTCGGCGGCGCGAGGGATGAGGCCATCAGCGTATCCGGTTCGAATTCCCGCGAGCGTCTTCATACTGCATGGTGCGATAATCATTCCGTCCATGCGGAATGACCCTGACGAAATCGCCGCACCTTGATCGTTCCATGAATAGGTCACGTCCGCCAGGTCGGTAACTTCGCGAACCGACAGGTCGGTCTCCAGATGGATTGTCGCCTTGGCCCATTGAGACAGAACGAGATGAGTTTCCACATCCGGCTGATTCCGCAGCCGGCGAAGCAGTTCGACGCCGAAGACAGCGCCGGTCGCCCCGGTCATCCCCAAGATCACACGTCGCGGCATGGGAACCACCTTCCGTACACGGTAAGTCCGTACACGGATCAATGTAGAGGACGAAGCTTGGTGTTGCAAACAGTCCGTGTACCAACTCACAGTGCACGGATGTATCCTGTGGTGGTGACGATCGGAGCTCGATACGACGGGCCGCTGGGCGACGGCATGGCCCACCAGCTACGACGCGCCTCGCAGGCGGTGAACGCCTCGTGGCAACTTCGCAGCAGCGACCTCACGCCGCCGCAGTTCGCAGTGCTCCAAGTCCTGGACGAGGGCGAAAGCCTCGACCAGAAGACCCTCGGTGCCCTTGCCGCGGTCGACCGGTCGACGCTCACCCCTCTCCTCGACCGGCTCGTGGCCCGTGGCCTCATCACCAAGACCACTGATCCCAACAACCGCCGTCGACAACTGATCGCTCTGACTCCGGCCGGGCGTGAACGAGTGGCTTTGGGCCGCCAACAGGCACAGGACACAAGCCGTTGGATCGAAGATCTGCTCGGGCCCGAGCGACTCGCGACCCTCACCTTGCTCCTCAAGGAACTCGGGGACGCGGGCCGCGACCAGCACTCGGAGAGCAATCGCCGATGAGCAAGCCCTCCTGGCGGCGGGCAGTCATCTGCTTCGCCCGTCACACCGAGCGCACAAGCCTCGCCGTTCGGGTTGGGCGGAAGCGGCGTCGCTGATCACGAATTCACCATCCAGCAGGAGAACGCGGGCCCGAGCGAGGAGATCGATCGCCACGCCATACCGGATGTGGTCTTCGACGGTGCGTGGCGGTCTGCGGCCAGTCGCGTATGAGTTCCTCATGGCTGGGGATGAAGTGCGGCGTGCCGGTTCGGATCGCACAGGTCAGCGGTCGCGGCTCATCCAGGGAGGCGCCGTCCATGGCGTCGATCTGCCGGGGGTCGACCCCGGCATCGGAGGAAGCGTGTAGCAGCCCCGTCTCATTGCCGAGGAGTGCAAGCAAGGCGCCCGGTTCCCGCCTGGCTGCTGAACTCCGAGGCTTTTCGCCGAGGTTGACGGCGCCGATGGATGTGCGGTGGGCCGCGCTGGATCCGGCGCGGCCCACCGCACATCAGAGGCGGTGCATCGCACCGTCCGCCCGGAGGTCCTCCAAAGCCGGGTAGCCGTCCACCGCCATGATGAGGTCGGCCTCAGCAAGCAGCGTACGCAGGACATGGACGATGCCCTCCGTGCCTCCGAGAGCAAGCCCGTACGCGTACGGGCGGCCCACACCCACGGCGGTGGCCCCCAGCGCCAGAGCCTTGATCACGTCCGCACCGCTGCGGACACCCGAGTCGAACAGAACCGGCAGGCCGTCCGCCGCCCCGACCACTCCCGGCAGCGCCTCCAAGGCGGGCAGTCCCCCGTTCGCCTGTCGGCCGCCGTGATTGGAGCAGTAGATCCCGTCCACGCCGCCGTCCCTGGCGCGGCGCACGTCTTCGGGGTGGCAGATGCCTTTGAGGACGAGTGGAAGCTCGGTGATCGACCGCAGCCACCTGAGATCGTCCCAGGTCAGCGGATTACCGAAGATCCGTGCCCACTCCAGCACCGCGGCCCGCGTATCCTCCTCGGGGGTTTTGGCCAGCCGGGCTCGAAAGACCAGGTCGGACGTGTAGTTGGCAAGGCAGTGGCCGCGCAACTGCGGGAAGTTGCTGGCTCCCAGGTCGCGGGGGCGCCATCCCGTGATCCAGGTGTCCAACGTCACCACGACGCCCTTGAAGCCCGCCGTTTCAACCCGGCGCACCAGACTCTCGGCCAGCTCCCGGTCGGTTGGGGTGTACAGCGAGAAGAATCCCGGGGTTTCCCCGAACTCGGCGGCGACTTCCTCCAGCGGATCAACGCTAAGGGTGGAGGCCACCATCGGCACCCCCGTACGGGCGGCCGCACGGGCCGTGGCCAGGTCGCCGTGGCCGTCCTGTGCGCACAGCCCGATCACCCCGACCGGTGCCATGAACAGTGGCGAAGGCAGACTCATCCCGAACAGGTTCACGGACACGTCGCGTTGGATCGCACCGACCATCATCCGCGGCACCAGCCCCCACTGCAGGAACGCTGAAACGTTGGCTCGCTGGGTGAACCCGTCTCCTGCTCCACCGGCGACATACGACAGCAGCGACGGCGACAGCACCGCTTGCGCTCGCGCCTCCAGCTCCTGGAACTCCATCGGTATGGCGGGCAACACGCCGGACAGCCCGTTGATGTAGATCTCGTTCTGGTAGTCACCGAACTGCCCGTCGAGCTCTCGGTTCATTCGTGGGGTCACCGTCCTCGCCTCACCCGCCCCGGATCATCCGAAACCAGTGCCGTCCACCGTGCAAGGGAGACGGCGCGGCGGCCGGGTCAGAGCGGTGCAAATTCAACTGAAGGGATTGTTGTCGGCGTGCATCGCTCCGCCGGACGAGTGCGGGCTGCGACGCCCCCACCCCAGCGTGCCCGTCCTGACACTGAAGACAGTGCCTAGAAGCCGCTGCGCACACCCCCGTCCACCGAGAGCATCATGCCCGTGAGGTACGACGCGGCGGGCGACAGCAGGAAGGCGGCGCTTCGGCCGAACTCCTCCGGGGTTCCGTAGCGGCGCAGGGGGACGCCGGCGGTCGCACGGGCGCGGGCGGCTTCGGAGTCGCCGCTCCGCGCGTCGAGTTCACGGACCCGGTCGGTTTCGATGTGGGCGGGCACGAGGCCGACGACGCGGATGCCCCGGGAGCCCAGCTCGTTCGCCAGGTTCTTCGCGTAACCGGCCAGGCCCGGCCGGAGGGCATTGGAGAGCGCGAGGCCAGGAATCGGCTCGTACACGGAGCTGGAGAGGACGATGCCGATGACACCTCCCTCGCCCAGTTCCGCCGCGACGGCGCGGGACAGCCGCACCGCACCGAGGAAGACCGACTCGAAGACGGTGCGCCACTGGTCGTCGTCGATGATGTCCGACGTACCTGTCGGCGGCCCGCCGACACTGATGAGCACCCCGTCCAGCCGCTTGAAGGCATCGCGTGCCGCGCTGATGAGCCGGTCCGGACTCCCGGGGTCGGCGTTGTCGGCCACGACGCCGACCACCTGCCCCGGGCCGCCGAGCTCCCCCTCGGCGGCGGCCGCCGTTTTCTCGCTCCGGCCGCTGACGACCACTCGCGCACCGTCCGCCACCAGCTCGCGCGCGGCGGCCCTGCCCAGCCCGCGGGTGCCACCGGTGACGATGTACACCCGGTCCTTCAATCCAAGGTCCATGGCTGCTGCCTCCTGTCCGATCGTGCGGACCGCATGGCCTACAACATCGCCTTCTGGGGTTGCGTGCGCACCACGATGACTGTGGTGGTGCCGGCGGTCAGGGCGGCCTTGAACTCCCGCTCCAGGTCCTCGGTGGTCTCCGCCTCGACCGCACGACATCCGAAGCCGCGGGCCACTGTGGCGATGTCGAGTCCGGGCAGGTCGAGTCCCGGAACACCCGGCGTCTCCTCCAGCACCGCGAACGACTTGAGGATGGAGTACTCCTGGTTGCGCATAACCACGTAGACGATCGGGAGGTCGTGCCGCGCCGCCGTCCAGATGGCCTGCACGGAGTACTGGAAGGAACCGTCGCCGATCAGGCCGACCACCGGCCGGTCGACGCCCCTGTCCCGGTCACCGAGCGCGACGCCCACCGCAGCCGGGGTGCCCCAGCCGATCCCTCCGCTGGCCGTGGCGAAGAACGATCCGGTCCTGACCGTCGGAAGCCACTCGATCTGTTGCGCCATCGTGGAGGTCGATTCGTTGACGATGACCGCGTCCGGCGGCCGGACCCTGCTCAGGGCGGCATAGACCTCTGGTGGGGTGAGCGGGCTGCTCTGCACCTGCGGTAGCTCACGGGGCCGCGCCATCGGCTCCGGAGCGGTCCGCGCGGATCCCTCCGAGACCATGTCCTGGAGCAGTTCGATCGCCGTCTTGGGATCACCGATGAGGCTGTCGCCGACTCGCGCCGCCGCGGCGACGCCCGGATTGCCGGTGATCTGCAGGAGCTCTGTACCTTCGGGGAGGTAGTCGCCGGGCACGTACGGGTAGTACCGGAACACCTCCGCACCGATCACGACGACCAGGTCGTGTCCCGCCAGCCGGTCGCTGATGGTCTTCACCGACATGCCGAGCGGGCCGCGGAAGAGGGCGTGGTTCTCGGGGAAGGACGCGCGGTCCAGCAGTGGGGCGCCGTAGACGGAGGCGCGCAGCTTCTCCGCCAGGGCGACGGCCGCGTCCCAGCCGCCGCTGCGGTCGACCTCCGGTCCGAAGACCAGTGCGGGACGACGGCTTGCGGAGATGCGATCAGCGAAGCCGCGCAGCCGCTCCGTGTCGGGAGCGACGCGGTCGCTCACCGCCCGCACACGGGTGAAACCGGACAGAGGCCGCTTCCAGTCGTCCATGGGAATCGACAGGTAGACCGGTCCCGCCGGCGGCTGCAGCGCCTCGGCGTAGGCCCGCATGAAGGCCTCCGGTACGTCTTCGGCACGGGCCGGTTCGTAGGTCCACTTCACCCATGGCTTAGGCAGTGTGGTGGCCTCGCGGTTGCCCAGATACGGCTCCCCGATCAGCAGTTCCCGATGCTGCTGACCCGAGGTGATGATCAGGGGCGTGTTTCCGTGGTAAGCCGCTACCAGGTTGCCCACGGCGTTCCCCACCCCGGCTGAGGAGTGCAGGTTGACCAGTGCGGGGCGGCGGGTGACCTGGGCGAAGGCGTCGGCCATCGCGATGACGGACGCCTCCTGCAGCGCCAGGACGTAGGTGAAGTCCTCGGGGAAGTCCTGCAGGAAGGTCTGTTCGGTGGAGCCGGGATTACCGAAAACCGTGGTGAGTTTCAGGGTCCGCAGCAGGTCGTAGGTCACGCTACGGACGGTGGACTGCCCAGTCATTGTTGCCACCGACTTTCTTGCTGAGGCCGGGCGCCGGGTCAGCGGCCCTGCCAGAGGGGTGAACGCCTCTCGGTGAAGGCTCGGGCGCCTTCCTTCGCGTCGTGGGACCCCAGAACCGGGGCGACGATCCGATCCTGCTCGACAAAGGCGTCCTCGTCGCGAAATGCGGTCCGTTCGGTGACGACGCGTTTGACGGCTGCCACGGCCGGCGGGGCGTTGCGCACCACGAGCGCGGCGAGTTCCACGGCCCGCCGCAGGGCTTGGCCCGGTTCTGTGGGGTAGTTGACCAGGCCGAACTGCTCGGCGCGTTCGGCGGGCAGGGGATCGCCGGTGAGCCGGAGTTCCAGGGCGATGTTGCGCGGGATGGTCGTGACCCGGGTGCGGGTGATGTCGGCGAAGCCCCGTCCTTCGACGACGGGTGTGTCTCCGGCCGCGAACGCCTTGAGGTCCATGCCGGCACTGAAGACACCATCGGTGCCGGTGAGGCTGCCGACCCAGAGGTCGTCGCGGGACTCAAGGCGGTCGACGGCAGCCGCCGGCGCCCGGGCGGTTGCCCCGTCGACGGCGTTGCGGGTCTCCGGCCGATCGAGCGTGATCACGAAAATGCCGTCGTGTTCCTCGGTCTGTACGGTCGCGGTGCCCGTGCGCGTGGTCATGATGGTGCTTCCCTTCTCCTCTCCCCCGCGCTGCTGAGCAGTGGTTTCACACGATCGCTTCGGCTTTGCGAAGGTCCTTACTGGACGGGACTGTCGATGGTCAGGTGCGGCTCCTCGCTGCCGTCGGCGATCGGTACGAGCACCTGGCCTGCCAGGAGTTGGGGGGCATGGGCAGGGCCGACTGGTCGCTCAGCATGTCGAAGTCGGAGTGCTCGTACGATCTGCGCCGGGTCAGCTACTCCTGTGGCGCCTCTCGCCCTCACGTACCGCTCCTTCCGATCCGGGGATCGGACCGCATCCGTGAGGACGACGCCAGGAGCGGACAGCGGAACAACCATTGGGCCCTGAACACCATGTTTGGCAGGAATTTGGTTCCCCGTGCTGTCCGAGGGCCGGGCAGCCCTGGGCATCGGCGTCGGCGCGGGGTTCAACGTCGCGGAGGCGCGCGGCCTGGGTCTGCCGTTCCCGCCTGTGGCGGAACGGTTCGAGCGTCTCGAAGAGACGCTGCGGATCTGCCTGCAGATGTGGAGCGACGACGAAGGGCCCTTCAACGGTCACCACTACCGGCTCGAACGCACTCTCAACTCCCCGGGCACGGTACGGCGCCCCCATCCGCCGATCCTGATCGGCGGATCCGGCGAGCGGAAGACGCTGCGGCTTGTCGCGGAGTACGGCAACGCCTGCAACCTCTTCCACGGACCGGACCTCCAGCACAAGCTCGATGTGCTGCGCGGCCATTGTGATCGGACCGGGCGGGACTACGACACCATCGAGAAGACGGTCCTCCTCCCCCTCGACCCCGGGCCGAGAGGCGAGCGCGTGCCGGGCCTGCTCGCCGAACTGCGCCGACTGCACCGGATCGGCATCGACCACGTCATCGGCCCGATACGGGGCGCCGACCAACTGGCAGCCCTCCAGCTGCTCGGAGAGCGCGTCGTTCCCGAGCTGCCACATCTCTGACGCGACGCGGCGGGAACCAGACCCGCTCAGCAGTATTAATTTGCTTGATGAAGCATTCACTATGGCGCAGCATTCACCGAAGTCCCCGGAGGACCATCCGTGAGCGACAACAACGGCCACCCGGGCGGAGACGCCGATGTCATCGTCGTCGGAGGCGGCTCCGCGGGCGCGGTACTCGCCGCCCGGCTCAGCGAGGACCCGCAGCGCCATGTCCTGCTGATCGAGGGAGGAACTCACGTCGCCTCTGCGGGCGTTCGTCGACGGATCCACGGACCGGGGGTTCCGGCGTGTCGGCGACTTCAACGGGGCCGAACAGGAGGGCGTCGGCGGCTATCCCGTCAACATCGTCGACGGGATGCGACAGAACACCGCCCTGGCCTATCTGACGCCGCAGGTGCGGCGGCGGCCCAATCTCCAGGTGCTGAGTGAGGTCACCGTCGACACCGTACTGATCAAGGACGGCGTGGCGCGCGGCGTGGTGAGTGCCTCCGGCACCGTGTACCGGGCCGCCGAGGTGTTACTCGCCGCGGGCAGCTACGGCAGTCCGGCCATCCTGCTGCGCTCCGACGTGGGCCCGGCGAAGGACCTGCGGGCATGGGGCATCGACGTGGTCGCCGATCTACCGGTCGGGCAGCGGTTGCAGGACCATCCGTTCTTCCACTCGCTGTTCGCCCTGGCGCCCGAGCACCAGACGATGACGGACGCCTTCGCGGCGGGTCTGTGGTGCGCCTCGACCGAGGCACGGGCCGGCGAACTGGACCTCGGCATCGTGGCCGTACATCTGTTGGACGGCTCCTTCAGCACGACCGGTGGTGCCCTGCTCCTGGCGACGGCCCTCACCCGGCCGGAGTCGCGAGGCTCCCTCACCTTGGCCGGCCGGGACCCGTACGACGCACCGGTGATCAACGACAACTACCTCGCGACCGCCAGGGACCGCCGACGCATTCTGGAAGGCGTGAAGCTCGTGCGCAGCCTCGTGAACACGCCGCGGTTCGCAGGGGCGCTGGCCGGCGAACTCGTACCCGGCGATGCGGTGCAAGGCGACGAGGAACTTCTCGCCACGATCGAGGCCGGGATCTCCACCTACGGTCACCCCACCTCGACCGTGCCCATGGGAAGGCCCGAGGACGAATGGGCCGTGGTCGACGAGTTGGGCGCGGTCCAGGGGGTTGCGCGGCTGCGCGTCGTGGACGCCTCCATCATGCCGGAGGTCCCGTCCACCGTGACCAACGCGACCACGATCATGATCGCGGAGCACATCGCCCACCGCGTGTACGGGGCCTGACGGGGCGTGTGAAACTACGGCGCCGGGAGCGCGACGCGGACCGCCCGACGGGTACGGTCCGCGTCAGTTCCACCAGATGGGCGCGGGGCCAGATCGGCGTACAGCACCTGACCGAGAAGGTCCCGTGGGCCGTCGTACCGGGGGTGGACCGTCGCCCGGCTCACCCCGGACACGGCACGACCGCGACTCCCCGCCCTCGTCTTCGACCAGCTGAAGACGTACGACACCACTGCTCACTTCAACGGGCAGAGCTCGGTATCGGTGTGCACGGCGACCGGGCAAAATCGACTGGACCGGGACACGGCCGTCCGCCACCTGATTCAGTCGAGCTTTTTCGCAACGGCTTCGAACTGCCTCACCAAAGCGGGCAAGGAGCGTCCGTCGAGCTGGTCGACGACCCGCTTACGGGCACTCGCCAGATGAACGGGGTAAGCGCCCTGAAGACGCTTCAGACCCTCCGGGGTCAGAGAGGCCACATTGCCCCGGCCGTCGCCTTCGTGGCGCCGCTTGACCACTTGGCCCCGAGTCTGGAGTGTGTCCACGATCCTGGTGATCCGACTTGCCGACAGGGCGCAGGCCGCGGCGAGATCCGTCATCCGCAGCTCCTGGTTCTCGGCTTCGGACAGGTTCATGAGGACGACGTACTCGGTGAGCGTCAGTCCCGTGGACCGCAGCAGATCGTCGTCCAGCGAGCGCGGGAGCGCGATGATGACGCGCATCAGGGCACGCCAGAATCGTTCCTCTTCGGCGGCCAGTGCATCCACGTCGCTCATCCGTCCATTTTACGTGCTCAAGCAAGCAAGCTCAAGCAGACATCAGGTCCCGGGTTCTCGTGAAGCCCACAGGGCCGCACGGAGTCGGTCGGCGACCGACTGCATCTCACCTGTAGGGCGAACGGGCCGACTCGGTGACGAGGTGGCACGTGGGTCGGCGCGTAGCGATCGATCCGAACGGCCATGTGTGCGGGGCCGAAAATCGACGCTGCCCATCGCCTCTCCGCGATGGGGCCCAGCCGAAATCCATGTCGCGATATAGCGTTAGTCTTCTACTCGCGCCGCTGCCCGCGTCGCGCGGAGACGTTCGACAGGACCAGGACGGAAGCATGTCGGGAGAGATTTCACCCACTGGTCAGCGCTCCGGCTCGTCGCCCGAGTTGCGAGCCTCTCATGCGGACCGGGACCGGGTGGTGGATGTGCTGCGTATCGCGGCGGGGGACGGCCGGCTGACCGCGGACGAGTTGGACGAGCGCCTGGAAGCTGCCCTGTCGGCGCGGACTCTGAGTGAACTGACCACGCTCACCGCTGACTTGCCGCCCGTATCGGCTACGGTCGGCGGGACTGGAGCGGAGGTCAAGGACGTAGTTCGGATCGAACAGGTCCACAGCGGCGCGATCGAGCGCATGGGGCGCTGGGTGGTACCGCGGAGGCTGGAGCTCGCGGTGACGTACTGCGAGGTGACGCTTGACTTCACTGACGCAGTGATCACGTACGACACCCTGCGGATCGACGTGGGCATGACGGGGAAGACCCTGACGCTGGTCACGAGGCCGGGCATCGTGGTCGATACCGATGGCCTGCAGCTGGTACACAGCAGGGTCAAGTACCGTCAGACTCCGACGGATCCTGATACGCCGGTCACTCTGCGAGTGGAGCTGGTCGGCCAGAAGGCCCACGGCCGCGTGGTGGTGCGGCCCCCGCGTCGGACGTTCGGGCAGTGGCTGCTGCGCAGGCCCACGTCCCTTTCTGCCGGCGATTGACTCCATCGTTGTGAACTGCCGACGGGCGAACGCCGAGGTCTCCTGGACTGGGCGACGCTCGCGAACTGCGCGTGCGGCCGCTGCCAAAGCGAGCCTCGTGTCTGTCGTGGGCGGCTTCGACCAGCTCGTTCACCGAGGACGCCGCGATGGTGTAGCGGACGCGGTATCCGGTCATGCGCCGGGGCGACGTTGAGGTTGGCGGTGTGGTCGAACTCGAGCAGCGACTTCTCGCGTGGGGGGAAGCGGGCAGCCCGGCAGCGCTGCCTGGCGACCTCCCGGCGCCCGTCATGCCGTAGCGGTCGAGGCGGGGAAGGAGCGTCGTTCCGGTGGTGAACGGATCGTCCGGCAAGGGCAGCGGGTGGCCTGCCTCGCGGGCGAAGTCCTGTGCGATCGAGCGTATCCTCGCCCCGATCCGCCGCTCGTCCTCCCTGGCCTCGAACTCGACGAACATGGCGTTGAGTTCGTCCAGGCTGTCGACCTGCGGTACCGGAGCGAGGTAGTTGCGGCGGAAGCAGCCGACCTGGCTCGCCACCCCGACCTTCTCTTGAGCGCCGCGCAGTCCTGGCTCGTGTCTGTCGAACCGTGGGGCAGCAGGGCTCTGCTCTCCGGCTGTTGTCGCCCGTGCGGCGTAGTACTTACGCACGGCTACGTCGGAAGGGGCCCGATCGGTCGGGTGGCTACTCCTTGCCCAGGAGCTTCCTCGCGGTCCGCACGATCTCCTCGTTGGTGTAGGCGCGCCCACCGATGCCCCCGCCGCCTGGAACCACCTCCGTCAGGGTCACCCAGGTGCGCTCTGTGAGGGAGGGGTCTGCGGCTGCCTCGGCGATGAGGGCGGAGATGTCTTTCACCAGTCCGAGCTGCTGCTCGCGGTTGAGGGCGCCCGCGTTGGTGGTCACATGGACACGCACGCTGTTGCTTGCCGCCCCCGGCGGTGGAGAACGACTCCGGCTCCAGTTCGTGGATGAAGGCGGCGGTGTTGTCGGTGAAGAAGTGGGACATCCGGGCAGCCGCCTCCGGCCTGCCCCGGCTCGGTGCGTACGCACACGCTCCTGGCGTTCGCGGCGGGCGGGTGGCTGGGGTCAGACCGTGGTGGTCCGCTGGAAGGTCCGCCGGTAGGCGGTGGGTGTGATGCCGAGGGCGTCGCGGAAACGGGCGCGGAGGTTGGTGCTGGTTCCCAGACCGCTTTGGGCGGCGATCTGTTCGATGCCGAGGTCGGTGACTTCCAGGAGCTCGCGGGCGTGGTTGACGCGGGCGGTGAGCAGCCACTGGTGGGGGGACACACCGGTTTCCTGGCGCCACATGCGGACCAGGGTGCGGGTGGAGACGCGGGCGCGGTCCGCGAGCGCGGCAAGGGTGAGGGTTTCTTCGAGGTGGCGCAGGGCCCAGTCGCGGGTGTCGGCCAGGGTGTGGGCGGTGGGTTCGGGCAGGGACTGGGCGATGTACTGGGCCTGGCCGCCGTCGCGGTGGGGTGCGGCGACCAGTTCGCGGGCGATGTCGTTGGCGACGGCAGCACCGAGGTCCTTGCGGACGATGTGGAGACACAGGTCGATGCCCGCGGTCACGCCGGCGGAGGTCAGCAGGGGGTCGTCGTCGATGTAGAGGACGTTGCGGTCGACGCGCAGGTGGGGGTAGAGCTCCTCGAGTTCGTCCGCGCTGGCCCAGTGGGTGGTGACGGTCCGGCCGTTGAGAAGCCCGGCCGCGGCGAGTGCGAAGGCTCCGGTACAGATGGACGCGATGCGGGCGCCTCGGCTGAAGGCAAGTTTCAGGGCCGCCGTGACCTCGGGCGCCGGTGGCCGCCGATAGTGCCAGTAGCCGGGCACGATGATCGTGTCCGCCCGGGCGAGCGCCGCCAGTCCGGCGGTGGCACCCACGGTGAAACCAGTACTGGTGGTGACGCTGCCGCGCGTCGCTCCGCACACGGTCAGTTCGTACGGGGTGTTGGGCCTGGGGTTGAAGATCTGCGTCGGGATACCCAGGTCGAGAGGCAGCACGTGGGGCAGTGCCAGGACCGCGACGCGATGAGCGCTCATGGCTCGAATCCTACGATCGCCTGTTCTCGGCGCTACCGGGAACCGGGGCGGTCGCCTCGCGAAGCGGTGGCGCCGGACCTGTGGTGAGGTGGGCTTCCTGCCGCTGTGCTGGAACCCGGACCGACGACCCGCGACACCGCTTCTTGATCGACAAGACGGTCTCCACGGCCGAGCAAGTGAGTCCCGCACCGGAGTCTGAAACCACCGGCACCCTGTCAGCCATGGCCGACGACAGCTCCAAGGCGGCGAAGATCTCCAGCAGTTGGCCCTCAAGATGGTTGATCTGCCGGGTGCGGTCGACGACGAGATCCATCCGCCGGGTGGTCAGGGTGCGCTGGTTCTTGACTTGCCGATGCGTCCCGTGGCCCACGGCCGACGGGCGATCAGCTGTCCATGATCGTGGTTCGAGTCACCGGCAGGGGCCATCTCGCACAAGGCCGCGAGCCACTGAGCTCCCCCACCGAACGCTGTTCTGGAACTTCCGACCACGCATGGAGACAGCGCGAGCGCGGTCCGGGCTGCCCCGACGGTCGGAAGACCGCCGGGGCACGGTTGCGGTGGAGGGCGGCTGGATACCCATCAGGAGCGGCTGCCGCTCATCCAACCGGGGCGCCGGATCGGACAGTGCGCCGCGATCAGACCGCCGGGGCGGGGTAGGTCGGGTACTCCACCCCGGAGACGTGCTGGACGACGCGGACGACCTGGCAGGAGTAGCCGAACTCGTTGTCGTACCACAGGTAGAGGATCGCGTTGTCGCCTTCGACCTTGGTCGCGCCTGCGTCGACGATCGAGGCATGGCGCGAACCGATGAAGTCGCTCGAGACGGCGTCGGGGGCGCTGATGAAGTCGATCTGGCGCTTGAGCGGCGAGGTCAGCGAAACATCGCGGAGGTGGTCGAGGACTTCCTCTCGTGTGGTCTCGCGCGCGAGTTGCAGGTTGAGGATCGCGATCGAGACGTCCGGTACCGGGACGCGGATCGAGCTGCCGGTGATCTTCGCCTTGAGGTCGGGCAGCGCCTTGGCGACGGCGGAGGCGGCACCGGTCTCGGTGATGACCATGTTGAGCGGCGCCGAACGACCGCGGCGGTCGGAGTCGTGGTAATTGTCCAACAGGTTCTGGTCGTTGGTGAACGAGTGGACGGTCTCCACATGGCCGCGCAGAACGCCGTACTCGTCCGCCATCGCCTTCAGCGGCGGGACGATCGCGTTGGTGGTGCAGGAGGCGCAGGACATGATCTGCTCGTCCGGCTTGATCGTGTCGTGGTTGACGCCGTGGACGATGTTGGGGACGTCGCCCTTGCCCGGTGCGGTCAGGACGACCTTGGCGATGCCGGGGCGAAGGTGCTGGGACAGGCCCTCACGGTCACGCCACTTGCCGGTGTTGTCGATGAGGATGGCGTCCTTGATGCCGTACGCCGTGTAGTCCACCGACAGCGGGTCGTCGGAGTAGATGACCTTGATCTCGTTGCCGTTGGCGATGATCTTGCTGTTCGCCTCGTCGACGGTGATCGTGCCCCGGAACTGGCCGTGGATGGAGTCGCGCCGCAGCAACGAGGCGCGCTTGACGATGTCCTGGCCGGCGCCCTTGCGGACGACGACGGCGCGCAGCCGCAGGCCATTGCCGGAGCCGGCCTTCTCGATGAGCAGGCGGGCGACGAGGCGGCCGATGCGGCCGAATCCGTAGAGGACGACGTCGCGCGGCTCCTGGCGCTCGATCTTGTTGACGCCCGTGGCGCCGGCCACGGCCTCGGCGGTGAACTCCTCCACCGACAGGCCACGGTCGTCGGACCTGTAGGTCGCGGCGAGCATGCCGATGTCGATCTGCGAGGGGCCGAGATCGAGCGTGGTGAGAGCTTGCAGGAACGGCAACGTCTGGATGACCGAGAGTTCCTCGCCGGCGATCTGCCGGGCGAACCGGTGGGTCTTGAGAATGCTCACCACGGACTTGTTCACCAAGGAACGGCTGTGCAGCAGGACCGTGACATCCCGCTCCCGGTGCAGCTTCCCGATGATCGGGATCATCGACTCCGCGATCTCCTCGCGGTTGTTCCAGTTGGTGAACGAGTCGTCATTGACAGTCACAGGTTTACATCTTTCGAGCTAGGCGGTGCTCAAATGTTAGCCCGTCGCCATTTCGATCACTCAAGCGGGGGGCCGTCTGTTCGGAACGTCGTGATGGACACGGTGACGTGCGCCGGTGGCGCGAGACCTGACGGCAGGCGTGAGAGCACACCCTCAGGGCCGGCTCGCCTCGCGCGATGGATGCCCACCTCCACGACACGAATGCGCCCCTTTCACGCGGTTCCGAGGGCCATCTCTGACTGTTTCGCTTGACATGGGGCGCGCACTGCCCAACTGCCCGGACCGTCACGCGGTTGCTGTCCTGGCGTCCACCTCCCCGGTATCCGTCTTCGACCTCCACCGCCTCCGTGAACCCACTCCCGACGACTTCCGGCGCGTCGCCGAGGCGGTCCCCGCTTTCCCCACCTGCCGCGGGACGCCATAACGGATCTGGATCCCGCTCATCCGTTGCCGTCGGCTCTCGTCCGCGACGGGACAGACAGGTCAGACCTCGTCCACGGCCAGGTGGTAGGCCCCCTTGCCCGAGGCGAACGGCGTCGACGCCCCGCCGCTTTCACTGATGTTCGTGCGTATCCACCCACGCCCGCTCACGTAATGGGAGGACATGTGACAGTCCCGGAAAGCTCCCCGGAAAGCGCCGCCGGGCCCCCCGCCGACGGACAACGGTTCACCAGTCTCAGTACCCACGCGGCTCGTCAGCTCGCCACCACCACCAAGTCCGAACCCCAGATGCAGGCCATCACCTCGCGATGGCTGCTCAAGATGCTGCCCTGGGTGGACGTCAAGGGCGGCACCTACCGGGTCAACCGGCGGCTCCAACTCCGCGTCGGCCGGGGCCGGGTGCAGTTCGAGCAGAACGGTGCCGACGACATCAAGGTCATTCCCGAGACGCTGACCGAACTGCCCGCTCTGCGCGGCTTCTCCGACACCGCGGCCCTGCAGGAGATCTCCTCACGGTTCAGGGTGCGTGAGGTGCGTACCGGCCAGGTCCTCTTCGACGCCGGGCAGCCCGTCAGCGAGGCGTATCTCGTCGTCCACGGCCGGTTCACCCGCTACACCACCGGCAAGTACGGCGAGCAGGAAGTCACCGGGGTCATCACGGACGGCGACGGGATGGGAGACGAGGCCATCGGTCAGCCCGACCCGCTGTGGTTCAGCTCGGTACGGGCCGAGACTCCGGGCGTGGTGCTGGCACTCAACTGGGACACCCTCATGCAGTTCGTGGAGCGCACCCCGTCGCTCGCGGCCCAGCTGAACGCCTTCGCGGAGCAGCAGAGCAAGCCCATGAACCGCAAGGGCGAGGCCGACGTGCCCGTACAGGCCGGGCACGTGGGCGAACCGGTCCTCGCCGGCGGCTTCGTCGACTACGACCTCGCCCCGCGTGAATACGAGTTGTCCCTCACCCAGACGGTCCTGCGCGTCCACACCAGGGTCGCCGACCTCTACAACCATCCGATGAACCAGACCGAGCAGCAACTCCGTCTGACCATCGAGGAGATCCGCGAGCGCCAGGAGTGGGAGCTGGTCAACAACCGCGAGTTCGGACTGCTGCACAACGTCGACTACGGCCAGCGAGTCAGCACCTTCTCCGGTCCCCCCACGCCCGACGACCTCGACGAACTGCTGTCGATGCGCCGCAAGACCCGGCTGTTCCTCGCCCACCCGAAGGCGATAGCCGCCTTCTTCCGGCAGTGCAACCGGCGCGGACTGGTACCCGGCACCGTGAATCTCGACGGCCACGAAGTACCGGCGTGGCGCGGCGTTCCGCTCTTTTCCTGCAGCAAGATCCCGATCAGTCCCCAACACACAAGCAGCATCATCGCGTTGCGCACGGGAGAGAAGGACCAAGGGGTCGTCGGCCTGCACCAGACCGGCATTCCGGAGGAGTACGAGCCCGGTCTGAACGTTCGGTTCATGGGCATCGACAGCACCGCGATCATGAGCTACCTGGTCACCGCCTACTACGCGATGGCCATTCTCGTACCCGACGCCGCGGGGATCCTGGAGAACGTCCAGGTCGGGCGGACCGCGGAATGAGCGCGTCATCGGCTTCCGGTTCGTCGCTGCGACTGCCCGGGCCGCCCGGCCTCGTCCCCGTCGCGCCAGCCCGGCGAAGCGGGGCGGTCCCCGGTCTGCGGCACCGGCCCGCCGCCCCGGCAGACCCGGCAAAGGCAGCGGAGGTCGACCGCAGGCTGGAAGCGTGGGTCCGCCGGCTCGATGCGTTCCCCAAAGCGTGGACGGGGGATTTCGCGGGCTTCCAGTTCGGCCGGGCCGTCGTGCTCCAGCATCCGGGCGCTGCCGACCTCGAACGCCTCACAGTGGCGGGCAAGCTGCTGCTGGCCGAGAACCTCGTCGACAACTGCTACTGCGAGGAGGACGAGGACAGAGGCGGCTCATCACGGGGACTCGGCGGGAGGCTGATCACGGCCCAGTCCGCGCTCGACCCCTTCCACTCCACTCCCGAACTGGAAGCGCAGTGGCGGCGCGGCGTGCAGGCCGACGGGCCGCTGCGCTCCTACCACGGGGCCCTCAAGGACTACGCCGTCTTCGCCTCACCAAGCCAGACCGACCGGCTGGTGCACGATCTCGCCCGGCTGCATCTGGGCTATCTCGGTGAGGCCGCCTGGGCAGAGATCAGGTACGTACCGCCGGTCTGGGAGTACCTGATGATGCGGCAGTTCAACAACTTCCGCCCCTGCCTGTCGATCGTCGACGCCGTGGACGGCTACGAACTGCCCGAGGCCCTCTACGCCCGGCCGGAGATCCAGCGGATCACCGCGCTCGCCGGCAACGCCACCACGATCGTGAACGACCTGTACTCCTTCACCAAGGAACTGGCCAACGATCCCAGCCATCTCAATCTGCCTCAGAGTGCGGGATGTGGCGTTCCGTCGGTCTTGTCATCGCTCGATGGTGTGACGTTGGGGCATCGCTGCCGGTCAGGCGTTCGGGGTTCGCTTGAGTTGTGGCATGAGCATGCGCAAGCCGTACCCGAGTGATCTCACCGATGAGCAGTGGGAGCTCGTCGAACCCGTGATCACGGCATGGAAGGCCCGGCATCCGTCGGTCAGCGGGCATCAGGGGAAGTACGCGATGCGGGAGATCGTGAACGCCATCCTCTACCAGAACCGCACGGGTTGTCAGTGGGAGTTCCTGCCCCATGACATGCCCCCGCCCGGAGCGGTGAAGTACTACTTCTACCTCTGGCGCGACGAGGGCACCGACCAGGACATTCACGACCTGCTGCGCTGGCAGCTGCGGGAGAAGCGGAAACGATTAGCCGACCCGAGCCTGGTGGTCCTGGACACGCAGAGCATCCACGTGGCCGTCGGCGTCCCGGCCACGACGACGGGCCGGGACGCCGCGAAAAGGGTGCCGGGCAGGAAGAGATGCCTGGCCGTGGACGTGCTGGGCCTCGTCATTGACTGCGTCGTCCTGCCCGCCTCCGCGCACGAGAACACCGCCGGCATCGCCCTGCTGGACGCTGTCACCGAGCAGTGCGACACGGTGAAAAAGGCCCTGGTCGACCAGGGCTTCAAGAAGAAGGTCGTCGAGCACGGCAGACACGTGGGTATCGACGTCGAGATCGTCGAGCGCAACCCGGACGACAAAGGCTTCGTTCCACAGGCCAAACGGTGGATCGTGGAGCAGACGAACGGGATCCTGATGTTCTACCGCCGTCTCGTACGCGACTACGAACACCGCCCCGCCTCCTCCCGCTCCCGCGTCCTGTGGGCGATGACCTCCGTCATGAGCCGCCGCCTCACCGGAGCCACCATCGCCTCCTGGAGGACCGCATGAGCGAAAACCCACAGGTCAAAGCCATCCTGGAACACATCGAAACCCGCGAACGCGAACTGGACGACCAAGCCGAGCAGTTCCGGGACCGCATCGAAGAACTCACCCGGCAGCTCGGCGAACTCGACGCGGAGAGCGAGAACCTGCGCATCACCCGCAAGACCCTCCTCACGCTCCCGCTACCCTCACCCGCCACCGGGCCGGACCGCCCCGACATCCCCGACCACCCCGCCTACCAGCAGATCCTCTCCGCCCTGGCCGACGCGGACCGGCCGATGCGCGCCCGCGATCTCTGCCAGGCCCTCGACCTGCCGATCCTCCCGAAGAACACCGAAGGCATCCGCTGCAAACTGAAACGCCTGGTCAGCCGGGGCATCCTCATCGAACCCGAACCCGGCTTGTTCGCCCGCCCCGACGCCTGAGGGCCACCCCACACCCGCGACCAGCGATCCTTCCCCAACCTCAACCACGAAACGGACAAGAACTCACGTTCCGCACTCTCAGGTCATCGCCGCGAACGAACGGTGCGGACTGAAGGCCGCCTACCTGAAGGCCGTCGAGATCCACAACAAGGTCATGGAGGCGTTCGAGGAGGAGGCGGCGGACCTGTCCGTCACCTCGCCCCTCATCGAGCGCTACGCCAGGGGCCTGGCCGCCTGGGTGTCCGGCAACCACGAGTGGCACGCCACCAACACCCACCGCTACCACCTGCCGAACTACTGGTAATGCCCCACCCCTGGCCCGTCGCCCACCGCGCCACAAGGAGTCACCTTTGACCGTCACCGAAGCCGGTACCGCGGCAGCACCGGTGCCGACCCAGGCCACCTGCCAGTCGACGTACCAGACCCGCGTCGCGGACTACTGGAACGCCGAAGAGAACCCGGTCAACCTCGAGCTCGGAAAGATCGACGACCTCTACCATCACCACTACGGCATCGGGGACGTCGACTGGTCCGTACTCGACGAGGACGAGGACGAGGTCGGGGGCGGGAGCGGGAGGCGCGGAGACGGAGACGACGCTGCCAAGCGGCGTGACCGGATCACCGCCGAACTGCACCGTCTGGAACAGGCACAGGCCGATCTCCTCGCCTCCCACCTCGGCCCCCTCTCCCCCACCGACCGCGTCTTCGACGCCGGCTGCGGGCGCGGCGGCGGAAGCGTGGTGGCCCATCTGCGGTACGGATGCCACGCCGACGGCGTCACGATCTCGAGGAAACAGGCCGACTTCGCCAATGACCAGGCCCGCAAACGGAGCATCGACGACAAGGTCCGCTACCACCACCGGAACATGCTCGACACCGGCTTTCCCTCCGGCGCTTATGCGGCTTCCTGGAACAACGAGTCCACCATGTATGTGGAGCTGGATTTGTTGTTCGCCGAGCACGCACGGTTGCTGCGCCGCGGAGGTCGCTACGTGACGATCACCGGCTGCTACAACGACGCCTACGGGCGGGCCTCCCGGGAGGTGTCTCTCATCAACGCCCACTACATCTGCGACATCCACCCACGGTCGGAGTACTTCCGCGCCATGGCCCGCAACCGCCTCGTCCCCGTCCACGTTCAAGACCTGACCGCCGCCACCCTCCCCTACTGGGAACTGCGCAAGCAGGCCGACCACCTGGTCACGGGCATCGAGGAAACGTTCCTGAGCGCGTACGAGAACGGCAGTTTCCAGTACCTTCTCATCGCGGCCGACCGCATCTGAGGTCTCCGCCCCCATACGCGGCGCCCCAACGTGCAGGTCCGCACCTCCTGCCCGGCGTCGGTGAGGAGTTCGCGGTAGATCGGCGGACCGCGCGAAGCCACACGTGACACGAGGTGGCGGCCGGACCCGCGGAGTGCTGGTCAGCCGATCAGCGCCTCGGTGATCTGCCGGGTGGTCTGCGCGGCGACCCGGGGGTTGACTGCGGCGTAGGAGGTGTACGCGTTCAGACCCGTGGCCAAGGCCCAGCCTCGGCCACGGGTCCACGTGGCGTCGTCCACACCGAGCGCGGCCCGGAAGGCAGTCCGGCTCCCGGCCGACATCAGGGTGAATGCGATGGTCAAGTCGCACGCCGGGTCACCGATGCCGAGCTCGCCGAAGTCGATGACCGCGCTGAGGCGGCCGTCGACGGTCAGGAGGTTGCCGGTGTGGAAGTCGCCGTGGAACCAGACCGGAGCGCGATCCCATCCGGGGGCGCTGAGGGTCGCGTCCCACAGCTCGGCCATGGCCGCGGTATCGAACACTTCGTCGACCTCTGCGATGGCGGCCCGGGTCGCGCCGTCCCGGTCGGCCAGCGGCCGGGCAGTGAGGTCCCCGCGGACGTCCGCGACCGGGAAGTCCGCGGGTGCCCACTGCTGCAGGGCGGTGAGGAACTCCGCCAGCTCGACGGCGGCGCTGGACGATCCGCCCAATGCCTCGGCGGTCGCCACCTCGCCGTCCAGCCACCGGGACACCCCCCACGGCCACGGATAGCCGAAGTCAGGCTCACCCATCCCCACCGGTACGGGGACGGCCAGCGGCAGATGCGGGGCGAGCCGGGGCAGCCACTCGGACTCCTTCTTGGCCTGCCCGATGGCCCCGGCATGGCACGGCAGCCGGACAGAAAGCTCCTCGCCCAGCCTGTAGATCACATGGTCCGAACCGGCCGGCTCGAGCAGCCTGAGAGGCAGCTCGGCCCACTGCGGGAACTGCGCGTCGACCAGGCGCCTGGCCAGTTCCACATCGACAGCCGGACGGGTGTCCGCGGTTCCCTCGGTTGCCAAGAACAGCTCCAGCGGTCGGCCCGCTCGACGCGTCGGGCAGTCGGAGCCATCACAGTGCGTCGCGGGCCCGTCTGTCGACCGTATTTCTCGGCTGATCCTCATCCGATGCCCGCATCGAAGACTCCGTCCGGCTCAGGTCTTGAGCCGGACGGAGTCTTCGATGCGAGTGAGCTGACGGTCGATGTCTGTCAACCACACTTCGAGATCGATGAGTGTGGGCAGGGCCGCGTGCTGCTCCGGCAGCGGTGGACCAGGGGGACGCCGGCCGGGCGCGTGGCCTTCGACGGTGGTGAAGCGCGCGGCGATTCTGTCGGCGTCCGCCGTCAGCTCGGCAGCCGTCCTGCGGGCCCATGCTTCCGCGTCCGGCGGCACATCGGGCAGAGGTGCTTCGAAGCAAGGGAGGCGCTGGGCACCGAGCACCGTGTGGTAGGCCACGATGAGCACCCCGTGCCAGTCGGCCTGCATGCCTTCCCAGGCGGCGGGTGGCTCGCTGCGGAACTGTGCGTAGGCGGCCTCCGCCAGGCGCAGGTGATGCAGGGTCGGCAAGGTCGCGGGCGGAGACGGGGCCGTCGAGGCCAGGAGAGCTTCGACCGTGGCGGGTACCAGCGTCCCGCACGAACGCAGCAGGCTCGCCATGGTGCGGCGGACTTCCCTGCGTGCCCCCGCGGGCCAGGCCAGCAGACCGCACAGCAGGCCGATGACACTGCCGGTGACCACATCGACGATGCGGGCTTCCGACAGTCGCCAGGTGGTCGGCGTGATCTGGGCGAAGGCGAGGGAGACCACCAAGGTGAACAGTCCCTGGGCGTAGGCGATTCCGAGTCGCGGGCCCAGTGCGAAGGCGATGAGCATGCCCGGCACCAGCAGGACGGCGTAGGCGTCCAGGTGCCGGCCGAGGGCGATGAGCAGCGCACCTGCCGCGACAGCCCCCACCAGATTGCCGACCATCGCCTGGCGCACCGCCCGCCAAGTGGCGCCGACCGTGGTGCGCCCCAGCGTGAGGACCGCGAGGAGGACCCAGAATCCGTGCGCGAGGTCGAGGGTGCCCGCGACGAGACGGGCGAGGGCGAGGCCACATGCGACCCGTACCGCGTTCTGGAACCACACCGAGCGATGCGTCGCGTTGCCTGCGATGCGGCGCGCCCACAGCCGCGTCGTGGGCAGGTCGGCGTACCAGAAGAGTTCGCGGGGCGGGAGCGGTGCCGATCCGCGCCCGACGACGGCGACACCGAGGGCGGTCACCGCGATCCACGTCGACTCGGCCAGTGTCAGTACCGCGGCCTGTCGCCGCAGGACGCCGGTGTCCGCTCCCGGGTCCGCTGGATCGGCCGCACGGGGCGTCCGTTCCGCCTGGAAGTGGCGGATCGCCTTTTCGAGCGCGTCGGCCGCCGGTGGAGGCTCACCGGCACGCAGGGCCGCACCCATGTCCTTGCACGTCCGCGCGACCCGTTCGCGGAGCGCGGCGGACGGACGATCCGTGCGCGGTGGTGCGTCAGGGGTCATGGATGCCGCGCTCTGCGACGCCAGTTGGTCCACGATCCGGCGGGCCGCGGCTCCCGTCTGTGCCAGAGCCCGGTCCCGGCGCCCCGGGCCGGTCGGACGCTCTCCTGGGGGAACCTGCGACAGCCGCATCCCTTCGCTGAGCTCGCGCAGCCTCGCGGCCGGGACTCGGGTCGGATCGGCCGCTGCCGCGGCGGCCGTCTCCAGTGTGTCGGCGAGCAGGATCCGGAAGCTCGTGGCAGGCGGACCGGACAGGACGAACACCTGGCACAGCGCGAGAAGTGCGACGCCCACGGCCACGCCCGTCAGCCGGGCACCCAGTGTCTGAGGAGCGTAGGGCGGGAAGCAGGCCAGGATGTAGAGGAGTTGAAGGCCGGGTGCTGGACCCGCCGTACGGGGTCCGGCCACCACGCTGAAGGTCAAGAGGAATCCGACGATCAGCATGCCGCCCACGGCGGCCGCCGTGCTCCCCGCGAGTGCCGTGCCCAGTGCGACGAGAACCACTCCGAACGGCAGGGTCCCCAACGTGATCCATGCCTGCTGCCGACCGGTCCCCGGAATGGTGGACAGCAGGCCGAGCGCGATCGGTGTGAACAGTGCGTACAGCGCCGCCGCAGGTTGCTGAAGGCCGTAGAGGAATGCGTAGAAGCCGACGCTCGCCGAGCAGGTGACCTGGATCGACCGCCGTAGGACCACCGCACCGGCCGGCCCGGGCGTCATACGTGCTCGCCACCCGCGCCGGTACGTGCACCGCGAACGGCCCCTGACGGCGATGGCGGCTGTGCGCGCATGGCGACGTTCCTCTCGGCAGACGCCGCGTGTCCTCGGCGACCGGGCCTCTGCTCATTTTCGACCCTGCGAGGGGCAGGCGCACGTGGTGGCGGCCCCGGAGGCGCAGCCGCGGGTGCGAGGCGATGCGCCGCGCGGCGTTCGAGCAACGCGCCTGCGACTGCTTGGGCGCCCGCCTGGCCTCCGGGCCGCCGACCTGATCCGTCCCGGCGCCGACCGCGCGGCACGGGTGCGCCACCCGTGCCGCGCGGTCGGCGTGCGGCGTCCGGTGGGCGGGGCGCCTCAGGGGCCCGCCCACCCGGTCCGGCGATTCGTCGAGCGGTCAGGTCGTCAGCAGGCGCCCTCGTCCTGCCAGACGCCCCAGTCGGAGGCGACGGGGGTCTCGTTCTGAGTCCACCACTTGGCCTTCCAGTTGTGTTGGTTGTACGACACCTCGTTGCCGGTGGTGTAGACCGCGGTCGAGCTCCAGGCCGGCTTGCACCCGGTACCCGGGGGCGTCGGGGTGGGGGTGGGGGTCGAGGTGGGCGGTGTGACCCCGGCGAACTTCACCGAATACTTGGCGAAGTCCCAGGAGTTCTGCGCCACGCTGGAGCAGGTGCCCGATGTCCGGCCGCCGTTGTCGGCCGGGGTGCACTGGCGGTCACGGTTGAGGGACCAGAACGTGAAGCGGTCCATGTTGTGGCTGGTGGCGTAGTCCAGCACGGTCTGGAAGTCGGTCTGCGTGAAGTACTCCCCCGTGTCGCTGCGCCCGTTCATCCCGGAGAAGCCCTCGTGGGCGTAGGCGGTCGCTTGGTCCCACCCGAACGTGGACTGCAGGATCTGGTTGAAGTTGGTCAGCGCGCTGGTCTGCGAGGCCGCGCCGTTGAAGCCGCCGTCGAACGGCATGATGGAGAAGTTGTTCGGGGCGAAGCCCTGTGACTTCGCCTCCAGCAACATCTGCTTGCCGAACCAGCCGGTGCCGTCAGCCGTGCCGGCGGTGGTGACGGAGACGTAGAGTCCGGGGTTGTTCTGCTGGAGAATCTTCGCGGCGCCGATCTCGTTCTTGATGGCTGCCGTGTTCTCGTACTCCGGCTCTTCGAGGTCGAAGTCGATGGCGTGCAGGCCGTACTTGGTGATGACCTGCTGGTACGCCGCCGCCGTGGCGGCCGCGTCGGAGCAGACCTGGCCGAGCTTGGTACCGCCGTAGCCGCCGATGGAGACGGAGACGTCGCCGCCCTTGGCGCGGATGGTGTTGACGACCGACTGGACGGCGGTGTCCGAGGAGACCGCGGCCGTTCCGCCCCATGTGGGGCTGCAGCCGCCGCCGTTGGGGGCGAGGACGAAGGCGAGCTGGAACGCCTTGAGGCCGGTGGCGTCCATGATGGCGGCCGGGTCCGGCGGGTCGTTGTCGAGCGGCATCAGGTAGGGAGCCGCGGCGTACCAGCGGTTGCTGAGTGCGGAGGTCGCGCCGGAAGCGCTGCCCGCGACCAGCGCGGTGGTGCCCGCTGCGGCGAGTCCAACGGCGGCCGCCGCGCCCAGACATGCGCGAAGACGTCTCACTGCGTGCCTCCAGGGGGTAGGGGGAGTCGCCCCAGCTTCGTGCAGCTGTTGGGGTCATGCCAATAGATTGGCCTAGACCAGATAACTCTTTGGACTAGACCATATGATTGCTTTACCTATCCCCTGTTACCGGAGGAGCTGGACACGGGCGTCGAGCAACCGGCGGGCACGGTTCGTATCGGCGTCAGCCCCGAGGAACCCGGCGTCGGCCGGTCGGCTCCGTCGGCTCAGCGGTCTTCGTGCCGTCCTCTTGGCCGGCCCCACGCCTGCGCCTGCGCCCTGGCATGTGCCGGGTACCACTTTGTGAAGCGGATCGTTGCGACCAGCAGCGCGATCGGGATGACCCAGTTGAGCCAGTCGGAGCCCGACTTCACGCGCAGGGCGAGTAGCCCCAGCAGGGCCGTGACCAGGAACACCCCGCCCCACATCGCCGTCAGGATCCGGTTGGTGCGCCGGAACAACGGTGAGTCCCAGTACCGGCGGGGCACCGACTCGCGTGCGTACTGCTCGGTGAACGGCGTGAAGGCGAGGGAGCCGAGCGCCACGGCGGCGATCACGCCGTTGGACAGCGTCTGCGCGTAGGTTTCCAACCACATCAGGTCCGGTCGGTCCACCACGAGCCCGAGCACGAAGATGACGGCGAAGAACACCAGACTCGCCGCCTCCAGAATCTTGACGCTGCCGCGCCGCAGGTCGGGCACATTGAGTACCAGGGCCGCGATGAGGGCCGCCAGTGCGGCGTACTTCCACGTACTGGGGCTCGCCACCACGTCGAAGATGATCCAGGGAGCGAATCCGAGGAAAACGCTGTTGGCGCGCAGGGCTTCGCCGCTGGACGCATCGGCCTGCGGATGTGTTCCGGGCACGGCTCCGTACGGCGGCTGATCCCCATCAGTTCTCGGTGCCGCACCGGCCGCCCGCATGCCGGACGGCGGAAACTTGCCGGTCCCCGTCGCTCCGCGTCCTGGATTCTCATCGGGCTGAGCCATCGGACACCTCCGCGGATGGCGCCCCCATGTCGGGAACCAGAGGGCGCGAGAGAACCCTCGGCCGGGCGCTGAGGCAATGACCTCTGCTTCTCATGCTGCGACCGCCCCCACCCCGCCGCATCCGATGCGGAAGTCCCCGGTAACCGTGCGGCACTCCGTTTGCGGGCGACAGACCCCGGCACTTGGCTGAAGGGTGTCTGGGCACCTGCCGAACGAGCCGGCTGCTGGCCTTCGCGGCGCAGGAACCGGTGACGTGCGTGCGGATCCCGGTGCGCGTGCCGCTGGGACCGCACGGCTGCCGGCTGCCGTCGGAGGAGCGACGGCGCGGACTCCTGGCCGCGCCACGCGTGACGTAGGGTGAACGCAGGGGGTGGAAGATCAAGAAGGGTAACGAGGTGGCGCCGGAGCCGGTGCGGTTCGCGGTGCTCGGGCCGGTTCGGGTCTGGCGGGCGGGGACAGAGCTGCACCTCGGGCGTCCGCAGGAAAAGGCGCTGCTGGCACTGCTGTTGGTACGGGCGGGTCACCTCGTATCCGTGGGCGAGATCGTCGACGTCCTGTGGGGCGGGCGCCCGCCGAACAGTGCGGTCAATGTGGTCCACCGGCATGTCGGTGCCCTGCGCCGCCTGTTGGAGCCCGGCCTTCCCACCCGGGCACCAGGCCACTGGCTGCTCCGCGCCGCGGGTGGATACCGAATGGTGACCGACAGTGACTCTCTGGACCTGCTGCGCTTCCGTGCGCTGCGGGTCGAGGCCCGGCGGGCCGTCTCGGACGCGGCGCCGGCAAGGGCCGTGGAACTCCTCACCGAGGCGCTGTCGCTGTGGCACGGACCGGCCGCCCGCGGGATCCCCGCGGAGGCGCGCGCGCACGCGGCGTTCGGCTCGCTGGACGATGAGCGCCTCGCGACCGTGAAAGAGGCTGCCGACGTCGCGCTGAGAGCACACGTGCCGGATGTGCTCCTCCCCCGGCTCCGGGAGGCCGCTGCCGACAGCCCGTTGGACGAACCGCTGATGGCCCGGCTGATTCTCGCTCTTTCGGCCACCGGTCAGCGGTCCGAGGCGCTCAGCACGTACCAGGCCCTGTCGGACCGGCTCGCCGACGAGTTGGGCATCGATCCGGGGCCGGAACTGCGCGACGCCCACCGGACGGTGCTGCGCGATGCGCCGGCCACGGCGACCGGGGCCGGAGCCTTCGAGGCACACTCGGCCGAAGGTCCGGCGCTCTCGGACCTCGTCGGTCCGAATGCGCCGGCCTCCCAGCCCGTGCCCGCGCAACTGCCGCACGACTTGGCGACGTTCACCGGTCGGCGGGCCGAACTGGACCAGATCCTCGCATCGCTGTCCAGCGACGCGCGGCCCAACGGAACAGTGGTGATCAGCGCCATCGGCGGAATGGCCGGAATCGGCAAGACCACGCTCGCCGTGCACTGGGCCCATCGGGTCGCCGACCGGTACCCCGACGGGCAGCTCTACGTCAACCTGCGAGGCTTCGACCCGTCAGGGGCGGTCATGCGTCCCGACGAAGCGGTGCGCGGTTTTCTGGACACGCTGGGCGTGCCGCCGGAACGCGTCCCGCACGGTCTGGACGCGCAGGCCGCGCTCTACCGCAGCCTGCTGGCCGGACGCCGGTTCCTCGTCCTGCTGGACAACGCGCGGGATTCCGATCACGTACGGCCGCTGCTGCCCGGCACGCCCGGCTGCCTCACGATCGTCACCAGCCGAAACCAACTCTCCGGTCTGGTGGCGGCCCACGGAGCCCACTCCCTCACCCTGCGTCCGCTCGACACCGACGAGGCACGGGAACTCCTCATCCGCCGCCTGGGAGCCGAGCGGGTCGCCGCCGAGCAGGAGGCGACGGCGGAGATCATCGCACTGTGTGCCGGGCTGCCGCTGGCCCTGGCCTGTGTCGCCGCCCGCGCGGCCGCCCACCCGCACGTCTCGCTGTCGGCCATCGCCGCCGAGCTGCGCGAAGCCCAGGGCAGTCTCGACGCCTTCATCAGGGCCGACGAGTCCGCCGATGTCGGCGCGGTGTTCTCCTGGTCCTCCCGCGCCCTCTCCCCCGCCGCGGCCCGCCTCTTCCGACTGCTCGGACTGCATCCCGGACCGGATTTCACCGCACCGGCCGCGGCCGCACTCGCCGGGCTCGCGGTACGGGAGGCGCGGCTGCTGCTGTCCGAGCTCTCCCGTGTGCACCTCATCAACGAGCATGTCCCCGGCCGGTACGCCTTCCACGACCTGCTCCGCGCCCACGCCGCCGAACTGGCGCACACCGAGCACGGCGAGGCCGAGCGCCGGGCGGCCGTTCACCGGCTGTACGAGCACTATCTGCACACGGCGCACGCCGCCGGTCTCTTGATCGCACCGTACGTGGACACGATGCCGCTCCCGCCTCCCCCCGAAGGAACCCTCCCCGAGCCGCTCACCGACGACGAGTCGGCTCTGGCCTGGCTCACGGCCGAGTACGCGGTGCTGCTCGCCGTCATCGACGCGGCCACGAGCTCCGGTTCGCACCGTCTTGTCTGCCTGCTCGTCTCGTCCATGGAGCGGTTCTTCGACCGGCAGGGGCGCTGGCACGACTGGGCGGCCGCCCAACACACCGCGCTCGACGCCGCGCTACGGCTGTCCGACCCCGTCATGGAGGCCCACGGCCTTCGCGGACTGGCCCGGGTGGAGGGCCGACTGGGCCTGCGGGGCGACGCCGGTGCCCACCTCGACCGTGCCCTGGGACTCTTCACCGAACTGGGAGACGACGTCGGGCGGGCCTATGTCCACCTGAGCCTCGGCTGGGAGGCCGAGCAGCGGGGTGACCTCCCCAGCGCCCTGCTCCACGACCAGCTGGCCCTGGATCTGTTCCGTGCCACTGGTCGGCAAGCCGCGCAGGCGACCGCCCTCAACGCGGTCGGCTGGGACCACGCGACGCTCGGCGATCACCAGCAGGCCCTCAGTCACTGCCGCGAGGCCCTCGCCATTCAGCGAGATCTCGGCGACCACATCGGCCAGGCCGCCACCTGGGACAGCATCGCCTACGCCCACCACCATCTCGGCGACCACCCGCAGGCCCTCACCAGTTACCGCAACGCTCTCACCATCTACCGGGACCTGGGCGTGCCGGCCGAGGAGGCCGGAACCCTCGTTCGTATCGGGGACGCGCACCGTGCGACGGGCGACCACGAGGCCGCCCGCGCCGCCTGGCGGAGCGCCCTCACCCTCTTCACCGAACTCGCCCACCCCGACGCCGAGCAGGTCCGTGCCCGGCTCCAGGAACCGGGCGAACCGCAAGATCACGCGTGACGATCACGAAACGCGCGACCGGCCTGAAGCCCCGACTGCCCGCCGTCCCGCGATTATTTCCCTACCGCTCCACGGGAATGAAAACGGACGGTCATACTCAGTTTTATTTTGGATTGCCATGACACAGCAGCCTTGTCATGGCTGCACCGTTGTAGAAGTGTGACCCGTCAGTCGAATGCAACTGGGGGACGCATGGCCGACGGTGACGCAAAGATCGACGTATTGTCGCAGGCGGTCGCCGCAGTGGGCGAGGAGTTACCCGAGCCGACGATCCATCGTGGACAGTACGTGATTCCACTGGATGTGGATCAGGCGGACTGGCTCACATTTCTCGGGATCAGCTATCACGTGTCCCCGAACATAGGGATTCCGGTCACCACGACGTCGTTCTCCCTCCATGTGGAGAACGAGGAAATAGAGCTTTCCTGCGTGGTGTACAACGAGGTCGGTGATCACGTTCAGGACCTTGTCGTGGAGAACCCGAAACTTCCCTGGGGCGGCGACGCGACGGGCGTACCCCTGCCACTCGACAGGTTTCCCGGCTCGTCGCTGACGTTCCGTTTCAACTACCGCAACAGCGTCAATGTCAAAGACCTGGTCCTGACCCTCGATTTCGAGGACGCGCTCGTGGTGGCCCTCAATCGGCGCTCCATCTACTTCACCCTGGCCCGGCGCCCGGTCGCGGACACCGGCCTCATGCGTCAGGAACGCGACCGGCCCGGTCCCGCGACCGCTCCCGGTCCCAGCACTCCACTGCTGTACCTGCACGGCTACGAGGACCCGGACACCGGATTCGAGACGCCCGCGACCCGGGTGCCGCCGATGGCGCTGACCCCGCAGCGGATCGCCGCCGCCTGGCAGACCGCGAAGTCCACCGGCTACTTCGACCCGGCGGTCTTCCCCAACGTGGGTGGCGCCGAGGATGCCGCTGGGCTGGCCGGGGTGACGGCGGCGCTGGGCCCGTTGGACGAGGGCACCGTGGTCAAGCAACTGCTGACCGGCGCCCGGCTGGCCGTGCAGCGCGGCGTCAACGGGCAGTACGCCTACCGCTTCCTGGCCGTTCCCGAGCACTGCCGGCCCGGGCTGATCCTCGTCGAGTACTACCGGCTGTCCGCCTTTCCCGCCCGCTACGGGGCCGGCCGTGTCATCAAGACCTTCTCGCTCCTGCCGGGCGAGCGCACGAGCATCCGGGTGAACACGTACAAGCGGTCCAGCACCAGCATCCAGCAGTCGTCGTCGATCCTGGACGCCACGAACAACGAGACCGAGCAGGAGTTCACCAACAGCGTGAACCTGGAGCAGTCCAGCCAGGAGAACGCCAGCAAGAGCTTCGAGTACCGGGCGGCGGCCGAGGCCGAGGGACAGGCCACCTGGGGCTGGGGAAGCGCCAAGGCCAAGGTCAGCGGCGGCGTCTCCGGCGGCAACAACAGCGCCCGGGAGGAATTCGCGAAGAACCTCACCAACGCGGTCAGTCAGAACGCCGCACGTGCCACCTCGCGCCGGGACATCCAGGTCGACACCAGCATGGACACCAAACTGGAGGAGGGCGAGGAACAGGCGGTCGAGCGCACCCTGGAGAACATCAACGTCAGCCGGACGCTCAATTTCGTCTTCCGGCAGATGAACCAGGAATACGTCTCGCTCCTGCATCTCGTCGATGTGCGCGTCGCATTCTTCAACGGCCACGCCGAATCGCGGGACGAGGTGCCTCTCGGCGAACTCGACCGACTGCTGGCGGACTGCATCCGGCCCGAGCGCGTCGACGCTGTGCGGGCCGGACTCATCGCGCAGCTCCAGGCGGTCAAGGACTACCGGGGCGAGCCGAGGCCCGACTTCGTGCAGGTCGTCCAGGACGCCGCCGACGACACCGCGACCGCCTACGCGCGCGTCAACCCGGACTTCTCCTCCGCCCATATCTCGCCGGACGGGCGGACCCTGCAGGTACCCGGTGTGATCGTCGGCGCCGAGGAGCATGTGCTGCGCACCGACGGCGTGGTCGTGGAAACCTTCCTGGGCGAGGGCAACGGCCTCGACGCGTACTCGGCGGGGCTTCAGGAGCAGGCGGTACGGGCCAAGAGCGCCGCCAATCAGCTCCAGGAACTGGAGGCGGAACGTCTGCGGCTGGCCCTGCAGATCGTGACGGACAACGACGCACAGCGTATGGACCTGTATCAACGCATGTTCGTGCGGCCGCAGATCGTCAACCAGATCGACCACGCGGCGGTGAACGGCACAGCGGGTGCCGGATCGGCCGGCGCCATCGCCATGGATGGAGCTGACGGGACGGACGGCCTCCGTGTGCCCTGAGACTCCGCTCCCGCTGCGCGCACCTGCGGTCATTCGGAGCGATCCTCCAGGACGCCCGGTGAGCGTACTGGCTCCCCGGGCGCTCCGGAACGCGCAGGCGCTCACGGGCACACAGCCGAAGGACAGCACGGCGGTGGTCGATGTGGCCCTGGGCAGGGAGGACGCCGTCCTCACGAGTTCCTTCCCCGAGGTTCCCAGCCTCTCCGACATCGAGAACACCTTGGTGACGGACTACGGAGTGACGCTGATCGCCGGCGCGGGGGTGTGGACGGCGGCCGAGGCGGCAGAGGTGCTACAGGGACTGCGGTACACCCCGGCGTGGGACGCGTGGGTCCTCCAGGGCTGCTGCATGTATCGCGACGACTACGCCGCCACGACGCTCGGCGACACCGAGGCGTCGAGTCACTACCACTGGGTGGTGGCCATGGACGGCACGGACGGAACCCCGGGAGCCGATGTCAGACACATACACTTCTTCGACGCGGCGTTTCGCCCACGCGAGTTCTACAACGGATACGCCCAGGTCACCGTCATGCACGAGCTCGGCCATGTGCGGATGGAATCAGGTCTGGTACGCCAAAAAAGGCGAGTGTTCCTGACCGGGGTCGAAGGTTTCACCAGGATCTACGGTGGTGTGGCGGACGATGCGGCAGCACTTGAGCTCGAGGACGAAGACCCGCCCGAGGTAAGGGAATTGGTCGCTTCCCTTCGTGACCTGTGGGATTCGGGAGGTGCGAGCTCCGCACTGAAGTGTATGCAAGACCTTGCGGACGAAGTCCAGTACATGTGGGACTATTCTCAGTTTCTCGACACATTCGGACCGGAATCGTCGCCCTGGCAGTCGTGGGGACCAAATGTGTGGAAGGAGTGGCAGCGCATCATGACCGCCCTCCAGGGTTCCGTGGACGCTTTCCTGGAACAGACCAGGCAACTGCGCATCAGGGCCGGGAAAGCGGACGCCGCGCTCAGGGACATGCAGGTCCAGAACGGGGAGTTCCGCGGCGCGCTCCGGGCGGCCTGCACCCGATTCATCAGGAGTTGCGGAACTCTCTTCGACGAGACGGTCCGCGTGCTGCGAAGCGCCGTGGAGTACGGGGGATCCACCCGATACCTGGAGTACTTCTCCTTCCTGGCCTACAGGTACGGGTTCCGCACGTTCACGTCGTACTCGACCGTGGCCAGGGTCGAATGGTTCGCCGAAACCTATCAGCTTGCCGCCCTCGACCCTGAAGAACTCAAGAGGATGAACAGCGGAATCGCCACGTGGTTCCTCGACAGGCAGCTGACGCTCCCGCTCCATCTCCAGATGTTCACGGACCGGGACCTCTAGGGCCCGTTCTGGGGTGTCCAGGCGGGGCGGCTTCCTGGCCCGCCGTGCTCGATTGACCGCTCGTGGCCCTGCGCCTCGAAGTTACGGCTGCTGCCGGACCAGAGCGGGACGGGTACCCGCCTGGTGGGGAACCTTGGAGACGGTCGAGGCGGCGTCGGACGCGGGCACGGCCACCGTTCGCCACCACGGGTCCTGAGGCAACTGGCCGCCGGGTTCGAAGGGTTGACCCGGCACGGGCACGGCAACCCGCACCCCCGCTTCGGCAGCGGCGGCGTACGTGCGTTCGGCAGGCTCTTCCCACGGATGCGGGGCCAGGTTGAAGGTGCCCCAGTGGATCGGCAGCAGCACACCGTGCGGCTCGCCTCCCGACAGGTCGAGGTGGGCGCGGACACCCTCCTCCGGCGTCATGTGGATGTCCGGCCAGAATTCGCTGTAGGCGCCGATCTGCATCATCACCGCGTCGAACGGACCGAGCGCCGCCCCGATTTCGGCGAAGCCGGAAAAGTATCCCGTGTCACCACTGTGGAAGACCCGGTGCCTCGGACCGGCCGCCACCCACGATGACCAGAGCGTGCGGCGGTGCAGTGCGCGCCCGCAGAAGTGACGGGCGGGCGTGGCAGTCAGCGTCAAGCCCGCGACCTGTGTCGACTCGTGCCAGTCGAGTTCCGTGATCCGCCCGGGTGCGACTCCCCAGCGCTCCAGGTGCGCCCCGACGCCCAGCGGGGCCGCGAACTGGGCGCCCGTGTGGGCGAGGGCTCGGATGGTGGGCATGTCCAGGTGGTCGTAGTGGTCGTGGGAGATCACCACCACGTCCACGGGGCCGAGGTCCTCAAGGGGCAGCGGGACCGGGTGGAGCCGTCGGGGTCCCGCGAAGCCCACCGGTGAACAACGCTCACCCCATACCGGGTCGAACAGCAGCCGTGCGCCGTCGATCTCGGTGAGAACGGTGGAGTGTCCCATCCAGGTGAGGCGCAGATCGGATTCCGCCGCCGCAGCGGGTCCCGCGAGGGCCGGCCGGTGCAGGGGGATGGCAGCGGCCGGCGTGCGGCGGACACGATCGGCCCGGTGAACGTTCGTCCGGGCGAAGTCGAGCATGGAGCCGGAAGCCATGGTCTGGGTGACCGTCGGATTGCGGAAGCTGCCGTCGGCGTACTGAGGAGATGCCTGCATGCGCTCCAGTCGTGCACCGGTGGGGATGCCGCCGAAGGCGGCGGGGCGAAGCAGCCGCCCGAGGCGAGGCAGAGGCATGAGAGGTCTCCGTAGTGATAGCTGGGGTGGGTCGAGGCTGTGATGAGGCGGGAGGTCGCTGTCGATCTGCCACCTCTGCGAAACAGCCCTCGGGTTTCCGCAGGACCCGCGACCCTGAATGTAGTCACTGGAAACAATGATGTCAACGACAACAATGATGCCAGCGTCTACATACCGGTTCGAACGGTGGGCCGACGTCACGGACCGCGCGTAGGCCACGGAGTGCGATCAAGCTACGCAGCCTGGAGACCGCCCGCGCCGGCGTGGCGGCCGATGATCCGTGCGTGTTCGTCCCGTTGGGGCCGCGCACCGACAAGAAAGTGATGTGGGAGTCTCCGCTGTGAGGGGTAACGGCAGGAACCCCCAGTGACATCCGCAGACGTCGAAGCCCCGCCTCGGCCCGGCTGAGGGCGGCAGCCAGAGGACGGGGCTGAAGGGGGGAACGCTAGTGCCGCGGCAGGCAACGTTTGCCCGTCAAGGAGCGGCGTCCGGTGCGTGCTCTCGGCGTGCCGGCCGGAAGTCCTCGTACTGGACGTACTTGGGCTTTCGGCCGGTGCGGCGAGAGGGCGTGCCGGGCGTCGCGACGGGGCGAACGTTGCCTGCCGCGGCACTAGTTCCCGGCGTCCGCCTCGGCTGCCTGCGCCACCTCGGTCGTGGCGGACCAGCTCGCCAGCAGCTTCAGGCCGTCCTCGGCCGCGGTGCCGGGCGGTGCGCTGTAGACCGCGATGGCCAGTCTGGTGTCGCCCGGCAACTCCATCCGTTCGTACTCAAGATCCAGGTCGCCGACGACCGGATGTCGGAAGCGCTTCCTCCCGCTGTGGTAGACGTGCACGTCGTGCGCGCCCCACATGACACGGAACCCCTACGAGACGGCATGAACCCTGTACCAGGGCCGTGCCGCCGGCGAAGGTCCTGGGCTGATCGCACGGTGCGCCGACGAGGACGATGTCGCGACCGCCCTGTGCCACACCTCCGCCCACGGCATCCCGGTGGCCGTCCGCGGCGGCGGGCACGGCTCGGACGGGTACGCGATGCCCGGCGGTGCCCTGGTCGTAGACCTCTCGGCGACGAAGGCGGTCACGGTCGAGACGCAGACCCGGGTGGTGTCAGGTCCTTCGGCGGTTCGATGGTTCCGGCCCGCAGCGCGGCCCGGGAGGCGACCGTGACGATCCCCCATTCGCTGAGGTACCTCAGCGTGGGAGAGCCGGGAGAGAACCCGGAGAGAGCAGTCAGTCAAGGCGCTGGAGCGTGAGGAACTGGTCGAGCGGGCAGCGGATCCGGGCGACGGGCGCTCCCAGCTGGTGCGGCTCACTCCGGAGACCCGGTCGGTCGGTCGGTCGCGGCAGCCGCGCGCGCTCCGCCGAAGGCGGTGGGCCGCCCGACCGCCTGTGGTTCGCTCGCGCCCCTGAGGTCACCCTGCTCGAAGGGATGGCCCGCGTGCGGCGCTACGCCGAGAACGTGGCCGAAGTCCTCCTGAACGGCCTGTCCTTGTCCAACCGGAGGGTGCCGCTCCCCTGCCGGGAGGGAGTCGGCCCTCGGCGGCGTCGGCTCAGTCGCCGGCGCCCGAACCGACCTCGTGGCCGTTGGCGGTCAAGGTGACCTCGATGTTTCCCCGGGTGGCGTTCGAGTAGGGACACACCTGGTGTGCGGCCGCGACGATCTTTGCTGCCTGCTCTGGATCCGGGATCTGCGGAAGGGTCACATGGAGCTCCACGGCAAGTGCGAAGCCACGATCCTCGGTGGGCAGGAGGCTGACACGGCTGTCGATCGAAGCGTCGCCCGTCTCGACCCTTTCGCGACGGCCCACCACGCCGAGCGCGCCCTCGAAGCAGGCCGCATAACCCACCGCGAAGAGCTGTTCGGGGTTCGTGCCACCCCCGTCGCCACCCATCTCCTTCGGCACACGAAGTTGGACGTCCAGGACTCCGTCCTGTGTGCGCCCGTGGCCGCTTACGCGGCCCCCGGTCACGGTTGCCTCCGCCGTGTAGAGAACTCGTGCCATCTCGACCTCCACTCCGGACCTGCGGATTGTCCCGGCCCACGGCCGGGACCTTCCCCACGTCTGCTGCTGATCGCACCCCGACGAGCCCCACCGTATGGCGCGAACGCCGCCCGGTCGACCCGACCGGGCGACGCACACCTCGTCAGCAGGCGTGCACCTCGTTCGTAGGCTCGGGAGTTCGTGCGCACCGCCGGGAAGGAGCGCGGGCGCGGCGGCTCGGCCGCCGTCACCACCATGTACGGCCACGGCAGCATGTACGGCCACGGCCGCGATGCGCGGGGCGTGGAACAAGCAGTAAGTACTGGAGTCTGATCACCGCTTCCGCCTTCGGTCAGCCCGGACAGGCGTCGCCGTAGAGGCGCTTCAGGTGGTCGGCGTCAGCGAAGTGTGGCGACTGAAGTGTTGTAGAGGACTTCCTCGGCGCGGTCCCATGACCAGCCGTTCTCCACCACGAGCGTGCGCCAGCCGGTGGGACCGAACCAGTACCAGAGAAGGTCGGCCGTCTCCTTCATCGACAGGGAGGGCGGCGGAGTCAGGTCGTACAGGTGCCGGGCGGCGGCCTGGAGCGCGTCGCGGTACGCCGCCGTTGCGCGCTCCCACAGGGCCTCGCCGTTCTCGTGGACGGGGAGTGCCTTGTGGATCGCCTCGTGCACGGCGAACTGCCCCTCGTTGCCCGCCCGCGTGCCGTGGGCCAGGGCCTTCAGGACCGACTCCGGTGTCCGCAGGGTGAGCAGGTACTCCATGGCCTGCTCGTAACCGGAGGCGATCACGCCCTGGTCGACGATCTGGTTCAGGATGTCGCGCTTGCTCCCGACACTCACGAAGACGGTCTTCGAGGCGACGCCGGCCGCTGAAGCGATGTCGGCGACGGTCACCCGACCGTAGCCGTGCTCGGCGAACAGCTCCGTGGCTCGATCGAGGATCAGTGTCCGCGTCCGCGCGGCGGCCTGTTCGCGCAGCGGGGAGACATAGCGGCGCTTGGACGGCATGCCACCATCCTAAGGCCATGAATTCATTAGGCGTGCTATACCCTCAATATCGACAGTCGGCCTCGCACTTGGCCGTGAACAGTTCCGCGATCAGGGGCTTGCCGCCGCGTACCGCACGGCGAGGCCGCCCGACGCGGAGCCGGTCGGCGGGGCGCCGCATCGATCTCGCATCCATGGACCCGACCGCACGGGATGGGCGCGAGGTCGACGCAGCGACGCCCTCGGTGGATGCCGGACCCGGCCGTTCGCCGGTGTCCCGTCGCGGGAACCCGATCGCCGCGCCGCGGCAGCGACTGCTCCCCGGCGGGGCGGCAGCGTCGACCGTCCGCCGTTTCCGCCGCACAGCCCCTGACCGGGAAGCCATCGTGGCCGGTCGTGGAAGGGGCTGGTCCCGGCGGGAATACTCGGCAATAATTTAGCACTCAACAATACGTACGTGATTGCGCACCGCAGAGGAGGGTCGCATGGGCACCGCCGCCGAGCTCGTGGACGGAACGGTGTCCGAGCTGGGGCTCCTCGACACCGGTGGCATCCTGCGCCAGGCCTGGGTGGCCCCGGACCGGACCAGCTCGGGTCTGGGCTGGGAGCACGCGTATCTGTCCGCCCAGCGGGAAACGCCGTACCACTCGACGTTCGATGGTGCCCCCACTCACCTGCTGATCCTTCACCTGAGTGGCCCGGTGACCGTCCGACGGCGGTTCGGTCGCTCGATACGAGGACGGCGGATTCCGGCAGGGGGGCTCTTCGTCCACCCGGCAGGTCGCCCGCTAGATGTCGAACTCCAGGGCGGACTCGACACCCTCCACCTCTATCTCAGCGACTCAGCCCTCCAGCAAGCGCACGATGGCCGTGAAGCGGTGGAGCTCGCCGAGGAACTGGGCAGCTCCGATCCCCTGATCGAGCAGGTCCTCCTGGCCCTGGACGGCGTCGTGCGGCAGTGGGAGCCCTCCGCCCGCACCTACGTCGATCACCTCGTCGGTATGCTCGCCGCCCAGCTCGCCCGCGCGCACACGGCCGGTCGGCCCGCGGTCCCGGCCGGCGCGATGTCCGGGCTGACCACGCAGCAGCTCGTGTGCGCACGGGAGCTGATGGAGCAACGCATCTCCGACCCGCTGCCCGTCTCCGATCTGGCCGCGGCCACCGGTCTGAGCACGAGCCAGTTCAGTCGGCAGTTCAGGACCAGCACCGGGAAGTCTCCGCACCAGTTCCTGCTGCAACTGCGACTGGACCACGCACGCCGGATGCTGCGCACCACGGTCCTGCCCATCCCCGATGTGGCCGTCCGCTGCGGTTTCTCCCACCAGGAACACCTGACGCGCGTGATGCGCGCCAAGCTCGGCACGACCCCCGCCGCGGTCCGGCGCGCGGGCTGACGTCGCGTTCCGCGGTCCGCCCCCGCTCCTTTCCTCCGGTACGCACAGACGCGCATCCGCCCGCGCCCGTCAAGCACCGCAGCGCTCCCACCTGGCTCAAACGCCCGTGCCGTACCTCCGCAAGGGCCACAGCGCCGCGCCGATCCTGCAGAAACACGCGCGAAACGTGCAGGAGACCGGGCGCCCTCCGTCCCCACACTCAGTGTCAGAAATTCAGGGACCCACGGCACACGCGAAGGCGGACCCCCATGAGGAATTTCGTGTACACCTCCCACCCCTCGCGGATCATCTTCGGCACCGGAACAGTGAGCCAGGTCCGCGACGAAGTCGAGCGACTCGGCTGTTCCCGAGTCCTCCTCCTGTCCACTCCACCGGTGGCCAAGGCCGCCGCCCAGGTACGTGATGTCCTCGGTGACGTCGTCGTGGCGGAGTTCGAAGGTGCCGCCATGCACACTCCGGTGGACGTGACCGAACGGGCCCTCGACGTCCTTCGGGAACACTCCGCCGACTGCCTGGTGGCGGTCGGCGGCGGTTCCACCACAGGGCTGGCCAAGGCACTCGCGTTCCGTACCGATCTGCCGCAGCTGATCCTCCCCACCACTTACGCCGGTTCCGAAGTCACCCCGGTCCTCGGGGAGACTCAGAACGGACGCAAGACCACGGTGAGCTCGCCCGCGATTCTGCCCGAAACCGTTGTCTACGACGTCGAGTTCACCCGCGACCTGCCGGTCGGCATGTCGGTCACCAGCGCGGTCAACGCCATGGCCCACGCCGTGGAAGCCCTGTACGCGCCTCAGGCGAACCCCGTCATCGACGCCATGGCGCTCGATGCGATCGCTCTGACCGCACGCGCCTTGCCGGCTCTCGTGGCCGAGCCGTCCGACACCGCGGCGCGCGCGGACCTCCTGCATGCCGCATGGCTGGCCGGTACCTGCCTCGGCTCCGTCGGTATGGGCCTGCATCACAAGCTGTGCCACACGCTGGGAGGCACGTTCGACCTGGCGCACGCCGGAACGCACACCGTGATCCTGCCGCACGCGATGGCCTACAACGCCCCTGCCGCTGGGGATGTCATGAGCCGCATCGCCGGCGCACTGGGCGTGCCGGACGCCCCGAGCGGGATGTTCGACCTGATCACCTCGGCGGGCGGCCCCACCTCGCTGCGTGAACTGGGCATGGCGGAAGCGGATCTGCCGCAGGCCGCTCGGCTGGCCGTCGCCACGCCGTATCCCAACCCGCGGGAACTGACGTCCCCGGGAATCGAGAGCCTGTTGCGCGACGCCTGGGAGGGCCGCCGTCCGACGGTTCCCGCGGCGTCGGCTCCCGCGACGCGGACCCCTGGGACACCGGCCCCCGCGGGGCACACAGCGGCTTCGGATGCTTCAGATGCTTCGGATGTGGAGCGCCTGACCGCCCAGGTGGTGGCGAGCTTCGCGAACGCACCCGATCCGCGGGTCAGGCAGCTGCTCAGCGACCTCGTACGCCACCTGCACCACTTCGTGACGAGCAATGACGTCACCGATTCCGAGTGGCAGCACGCCATCGACTTCCTGACCCGTACCGGGCAGATCTGCACCAGCACTCGCCAGGAGTTCGTACTGCTGTCCGACACGCTCGGTGTCTCCAGCGTCGTCGACCTGCTCACCCATTCACGCACCCCGCAGACCACACCGTCAGCGGTCCTCGGACCCTTCTACACGGACGGACCGCCGGAGACCGCGCAGGGCGCCGACATCTCGCAGGGCGTGGCCGGCACTCCGCTGTGGGCCGACATCCGCATCACCGACACGGACGGACGGCCGGTGCCGGATGCCGTCGTGGACGTCTGGCAGGCCAACAAGGACGGGTTCTACGACATCCAGCTGCCCGAGCTCGAAGGACCGGTGCTGCGGGGTCGCCTGCGCACCGACGAGCAGGGACGCCTGCGCTTCTGGACGATCCTGCCGGCCGAGTACCCGATCCCGGACGACGGCCCGGTCGGACAGATGCTCCAAGCCGTCAACCGCCATCCCTACCGTGCGCCCCACGTGCATTTCATGATCTCCGCCGCCGGCCACCAGCGCCTGGTCACCCAGCTCTTCGTGAAGGGTGGCCACTACTTGGACTCCGACAGTGTGTTCGGCGTCAAGGACGGCCTGATCGTGGATTTCACTCCCCAGGTCGGGCCGACCCCGGACGGCCGCGCCGTCGACGGGGAGTGGCGCAGCCTGCAGTTCACCTTCAGCATCGCCCGCCTGGCCGACGGCCCCGCGCACTGACCTGGAGCAGTCTCATGGAATCGACCCACACCTACGACACCGACGTCATCGTGGTCGGCAGTGGCCCCGCCGGTGGATCCGCGGCCCTGCTCCTGGCTACGTACGGCATTCGCACTCTGCTCGTGACCAAGTACGGTTGGCTGGCCGACACCCCCCGTGCGCACATCACCAACCAGCGCACCATGGAGGTGCTGCGCGACCTCGGCGTGGACGGTGAAGCCGCCGCGGCCGGAAGTCCCGCCGAACTCATGGGCGACACCGTTCTGTGCACCGCCCTGGCCGGCGAGGAGATCGGCCGGATCCGCAGCTGGGGCACCGGCCCGCACGCGGCGACCGAGTACGGTACCGCCAGCCCCGCGCAGATGATCGACCTTCCGCAGACCTATCTGGAACCGATCCTGCTGAAGAACGCCGCGTCGCGGGGAGCCAAGGTCCGCTTCGACACCGAGTTCCTCAGCCTGGAACAGGACGCCGACGGCGTCACCGCCCGGCTCCGGGACCGGGTGCGCGGAGACGAGTTCACCGTGCGGGCCCGCTACCTGATCGGTGCGGACGGCGGCCGCAGCAGCGTGGCGGAGCAGATCGGACTGCCGATCGCCGGGCAGAGCGGCAAGGCCGGCAGCATGAACATCGTCTTCAAGGCCGACCTCTCCCGGCACGTGGCCCACCGCCCGAGCGTTCTGTACTGGGTGATGCGTCCCGGCGCCCACATGGGCGGCATCGGCATGGGGCTGGTGCGCATGGTGCGGCCGTGGAACGAATGGCTGCTGGTGTGGGGATACGACATCGAACAGCCCCCGCCTCTCATGGACGAGGCGACCGCCCGGGACATCGTGCACGACCTCATCGGCGACCGTGACATTCCCGTCGAGATCACGTCGAGCTCGCTCTGGACGGTCAACCACAGCTATGCCACGACGTACTCGGCCGGGCGGGTCTTCTGCGCCGGGGACGCGGTGCACCGGCACCCGCCGTCCAACGGCCTCGGTTCCAACACCTCGATCCAGGACTCGTACAACCTCGCCTGGAAACTCGCCATGGTCATCCGCGGTCAGGCCGGTCCGGAGCTCCTCGACACGTACACCGCGGAGCGGGCACCGGTCGGGCGGCAGATCGTCGATCGCGCCAACCTCAGCCGTGACCAGTTCGGCCCGATCTTCCAGGCGCTGGGACTCGACGCGTACAGCGAGGAGGCCGACATCGCCGACGGTCTCGCCGCGTGCCGCAGCGAGACGGCCGACGGCTCCAAGCGCCGACAGGCGCTGGAAGAGGCCATCCAGCTGAAGAACTACGAGTTCAACGCCCATGGCGTCGAGATGAACCAGCGCTACGACTCCTCCGCGGTCGTCCAGGACACCGAAGCCGCCGAGGAATGGGCTCGGGACCCGGAGCTTTTCCACCGGCCGACGACCCGTCCCGGCGCGAAACTTCCGCACGCCTGGCTCGTCGACGGCAGTGGCCACCGTCTGTCCACGCTGGACGTCGTCGGCAAGGGCACCTTCACGCTGGTCACCGGACTGTCCGGGGGCGTGTGGGAGTCGGCCGCGGCCGACTGCGCGCAGGCCCTCGGGATTCCCCTGAAGTGCGTCCGCATCGGCGCCGAGGACAGCCGCGACGCCTACGGCGAGTGGCGCCGGAAATCGGAGATGGCGGAAGACGGGTGCCTGCTCGTCCGACCGGACGGACACATCGCCTGGCGCGCCTCTTCGGCGCCGGACGCCGACTCCGCGGCACACGGCGAACTGCTCGAAGCCCTGAGGACCGTACTGCACCGCTGACGACCACGACGCGGCACACACCCACATCCACATCCACACCCACACACGGAAACCAGAACAGGGGCAGACACCGCTCGGGCGAGTCTGCCGGACCGGAACGGAGCGCAGTACACATGGACAAGGTGGTTGCCACGGCCGAGGAGGCGCTGGCCGATGTCACGGACGGAGCCTCCCTGGCCGTGGGCGGCTTCGGCCTCAGCGGCGTCCCCGACGTACTGATCCACGCGCTGTTCGCGACCGGCGTGACCGGGCTGAGCGTGGTCTCCAACAACTGCGGCGTGGACGGCGGCGGCCTGGGCGTCCTTCTGGCCGCGGGCCGCATCGCCCGCGTCACCGGCTCATACGTCGGCGACAACAAGGAGTTCGCCCGCCAGTACCTCTCCGGTGAACTGCTGGTCGAACTGACACCGCAGGGCACACTCGCCGAACGTCTGCGCGCCGGCGGTTGCGGCATCCCCGCCTTCTTCACCCCCGCCGGTGTCGGTACCCAGGTCGCCGATGGCGGCCTGCCCTGGCGCTACGGGCCCGACGGCACCGTGGCCGTCGCCTCACCGCCCAAAGAGGTCCGCGAGTTCGACGGCCGGCGTTACGTGCTCGAGCACGGCATCACCACCGACTTCGCACTGGTGCGGGCCGCCAGGGGCGACCGCCACGGCAATCTCGTCTTCCACCGCTCAGCCCGTAACTTCAACCCGCTCGCCGCGATGGCCGGCCGCATCACGATCGCCGAGGTCGAGCAGTTGGCCGAGCCCGGCGAGCTGGACCCGGACGAGATCCATCTCCCCGGCGTATTCGTCCAGCGCGTGGTTGAACTGACGCCGGATCAGGCCGCGGACAAACACATCGAACGGCGCACTGTCTCCGCGCCGTCGCCACGAGGGACGGTGCGGCACTGATGCCATGGACCAGGGACGAGATGGCCGCGCGCGCGGCGGCGGAGATCCAGGACGGCGACTACGTCAACCTCGGCATCGGACTGCCCACGCTGGTGCCCGAGCACGTGGCCGAAGGAGTGCACGTGGTGCTCCAGTCGGAGAACGGCATCCTCGGCGTCGGACCGTATCCGGACGAGGCGGACGTGGACCCCGACCTGATCAACGCGGGCAAGGAGACGGTCACCGTACTGCCGGGTGCGAGTTTCTTCGACTCCGCGCTGTCCTTCGGAATGATCCGGGGCGGTCACATCGACACCGCCATTCTGGGGGCCATGCAGGTCTCCGCCGCGGGAGACCTCGCCAACTGGATGATCCCGGGCAAGATGGTGAAGGGCATGGGCGGCGCGATGGACCTCATCCACGGCGCCCGCCGGGTCGTCGTCGTGATGGACCACTGCGCCAAGGACGGCAGCCCGAAACTCGTCGACACCTGCACCCTGCCCCTCACGGGCGTGGCGTGCGTCGACCGCGTCATCACCGACCTCGGCGTGCTGGACGTCACCGAGAACGGTCTCGCCCTCGTGGAGACCGCTCCCGGTGTCAGCACGGACGAGATCGTCAGCCTTACCGCCGCGCCCGTGCGCCTGCCCGACCCCGTCGGCTGACTCCGCGTCAGCATCCCGTCGGCCGGTCTGTGGCCGACCCCATGAACCCCGCCGGCCGGGTCAACCGGACAGCACCCGGACCGGCGGGCTCACCTTCCCCCCTCCGAACTCCCTCCCCACCACAAGGAGTCCCGATGAACGAACGCCTGCGGGACGTCTACGTCGTCGACGCCGTCCGCACACCGATCGGCCGCTACGGCGGTGCCCTGTCCTCTGTACGCCCCGACGACCTCGCCGCCGGAGTACTGCGCGAACTTCTCCACCGCAGCCCCGCCCTGGACCCCTCCCTCATCGATGACGTCTTCTTCGGAAACGCCAACGGCGCCGGGGAGGAGAACAGAGATGTCGCCCGTATGGCCGTGCTGCTGGCCGGTCTTCCCGTGACGGTCCCCGGAACCACCGTCAACCGGCTGTGCGGCTCGGGGATGGAGGCGGTCATCCAGGCCGCCCGCGCGGTGGCGCTCGGCGACGCCTCCGTCGCCGTGGCCGGCGGAGTGGAGTCCATGAGCCGCGCACCGTGGGTCCTGCCCAAACCGGAGCGGGCCTTCCCGGTCGGTAACCAGCAGCTGTACTCCACCACCCTCGGCTGGCGGATGGTCAACCCGCGGATGCCCGATGCGTGGACCATCCCGCTCGGCGAGAGCGCCGAGCTGATCGCCGACAAGTACGGAATCACCCGTGAGGCCCAGGACGCCTTCGCGCTCGCCAGTCACGAGAAAGCCGCTCGGGCGTGGAAAGACGGTGCGTACGACGCCGAGGTGGTCCCCGTCGAGAGTGTGGACCTGCCCCGCGACGAAGGGATCCGGGACGACACCTCCCTCGAAGCGCTGGCCCGCCTCAAGCCGGTCTTCCGTGAGGGCGGCACGGTCACGGCCGGCAACGCCTCGCCTCTCAACGACGGTGCGGCGGCCCTGCTGTTGGTCGACGAGGCCGGGCTGGCCGAGACAGGCCGTGAGCCGCTGGCCAGGATCCGCGCCAGCGCCGTGACGGGTATCGAGCCGCAGTACTTCGGCCTCGGCCCGGTCGACGCCATCCGCAAGGCCCTGACGAAGGCGGGACGCACTTTCGGCGACCTGCACACCGTCGAGCTCAACGAGGCATACGCCGCGCAGGCGCTGGGCTGTCTCGCCGCCCTGCCCGAACTCGACTCCGGCATCCTGAACCCGAGGGGCGGGGCCGTCGCCATCGGACATCCCCTCGGCGCCTCCGGTGCCCGCATCACCGGAGCGGTCGCCCACCAGCTCGCGGACGCCGGCTCGGGCACGGGCCTGGCCGCACTGTGCATCGGTGTCGGGCAGGGCATGGCCCTGATCCTGGAACGCTGAGGCGACGCCCGCCCGCCAACTTCCCCGATCACCACAACACGAGAGAGAAGGCACCGCGCGACGCCCCGGCACCCCCGCTGCCGTCGCCTCCCCGGACCAGTCACGGGCTTTGACCGTGGGAACGCTCATGTACGGCAACGTCGAGATCTCGACGTCGGTCTTGCCTTGCCCCACGGCGAGCGCCACTTCCCGCTCCCGCTCCCCCAGGAGGCCGAGGAGCCGGGCTGCTTCCACATTCCGCACCGCGGCGATGATCTGCGCGAGCGTACATCGCCGCGGCCGTCACGGCACGGCACGGCACGGCACGGCACGGCACGGCATCAGGACGCCTGCCACACCTGCCCTCGACAGGAGCGGCGGTCGAACAGAGGACACCAAGGCCGTCACGACCCTTCAATCCGCGTTCATCAGGCCGACGAACATGGTGCTGTGGAGCACTTCGACGTGCTGTCGGGCCACTTCGCCGGCCTCGGCCGCGTCCTTGCGGCGCAGGGCGTCGATGAGCCGACGGTGCTCCGTGTTGGATTCTCGGAGAGCTTCCATCGGATAGGGCAAGTAGTAGCGGTAGAGCTCGCGCAGAACAGCACCGTAGGGCGTTGTGATCGACGGGATGCCTGTCGCCCGTGCCAGCCGTAGATGGAAGCGTTCGTCGCAGCCGTGGAATTCCGCCCAGCTCGGCATTTGATCCATCTCATCGACCAGGTCCTGCAGTTCGGACAGGTCGTCCTGTGAGGCGTGGGCCGAGGCGAGGTGTGCGATGCCGCATTCAAGGGCGAGTCGGTGGTCGATCAGGCGATGAACGGCAGCGCTGTCGGAGCGGTACGCCTCCGCGCCGGCAACCGTGCCGTGCGTCGGGTTCTCGGCGACGTGCGTGCCGCCGTTGCGACCCCGCCTGCGTTCGAGAACGCCGTCGGTGCACAGGGAGACCAGCGCACGGCGGACGGTGATCTCACCGACGCCGAGACCGCTGGCGATCTGGGCGGTGCCGGGAAGACGGTCTCCGGGTGCGAGCAGTCCGAGGTCCACGGCCAAAGCGATCCTGGCGCGCACGGCCTCCAGCGCGGACAGCCTGCTCACACCGTTCAGGGTGGCGAACGGGAGGGGCGTGGTGCTGTCGGTACTGGCCATGAGCGTCACCCTAACGGGCGGGTCCGGGGAGGCGGCGCATGGTTCATGGAAACGGCCGCTCGAGGAACCCCTTGCTTAACTGCTCATTCTGAACTAATTTCTCGCGCATGTCCCGACCTCTTCCGCTTGCTCTCGCACAGCTCCCCTCCGTCCCTGCGAACACGCAGCTCAGGGACTTCGCTGCCGAGGTGGAGAGCATCCGGTCCCGCTTTCCGGATACCCGCATGGCGGTCTTCCCCGAGCTACACCTCTGCGGCGTCGACGCCCTGGGTGCTCAGGCGCACGAGCAGTTGCGGGAGATCGCCGAGCCGCTGGACGGGCCCCGGGTCAAGGCGCTGGGAGAGCTGGCCGGCGACCTGGGCATGTGGCTGCTCCCCGGCACGGTGTGCGAACGAGGCCCCGAGGGGCAGCTGTACAACACGGCCGTCGTCCTCTCACCCGAGGGCCGCCTGACGGCCTCGTACCGCAAGATCTTTCCCTGGAGGCCCAGCGAACCCTACGACCCGGGCGACCGGTTCGTCGTGTTCGACATCCCCGACACCGGACGGATCGGCCTCTCCATCTGCTTCGACGCCTGGTTCCCGGAAGTCGCCCGCCACCTCGCCTGGATGGGCGCCGAGGTCATCGTCAACCCCGTGATGACCACCACCGCCGACCGGGCCCAGGAAGTCGTCCTGGCCCGCGCCAACGCCATCGTCAACCAGGTGTACGTGGTCAGCGTCAACACCGCCGGCCCCCTGGGCCGTGGCCACAGCCTTGTCGTCGACCCCGAAGGCCGCGTCCGCGCCGAAGCCACGGGGGACGGCAGCACCATCCTCACCGACGTCATCGACCTGGACGACGTGACACGTGTCCGGAAACACGGCACCGCAGGCGTGACCCGCATCTGGGATCACTTCAGCAACGACGACGCGCCCATCGACCTACCGCTCTACGACGGGCGAATCAACCCGCGGACCTGGCGTCCGCATGGCCACCCGACGGCCTGAGCAACCCTGCGGCACCCCGCCCTGCCTTTCGAGCACCCGGAGCACTCCATGTCCAACGGCAACGATGCCGCACCCACACTCGCCCGTACCCTCAGGCTCAGAGCCGTCGTCCTGTTCGGCCTCGCCTACATGACCCCGATGATCGTCCTCGGCACCTTCGGCGTGGTCGCCACCGCCACCGGCGGCACCGTGCCCACCTCTTATCTGCTCGCCCTCGTCGCCATGCTGTTCACCGCGCAGAGCTACGGGCGCATGGCCGCCACCTATCCGGTCGCCGGCTCCTCGTACACCTACGTGCGCAAGGCCCTCGACTCGCGCCTCGGCTTCCTCGTCGGCTGGGTGACCCTGCTCGACTACTTCTTCCTGCCCATGGTCATCTGGCTCATCGGCGGCGCATACCTCCAGGCACAGTTCCCCGGCGTCCCGCTCTGGGTCTGGATCGTCGGATTCATCGCCCTCACCACGGCACTGAACGTCCGCGGCATCAAGACGGCCGAACGTGTCAACGACCTGCTGATGATCTTCCAGGTCCTGGTCATAGTGATCTTCGTGGCGCTGGCCCTACGTCACGTCTTCAACCTCGGCGGTGCCGGCGCCCTGGCCAGTACCAGCCCCTTCGTGAACAGTGCGACCACGCTCACCGGCGTCTCGGCCGGTGCCGCCATCGCCGCCTACTCCTTCCTCGGCTTCGACGCAGTCACCACCCTCACGGAAGAGACCATCGACCCGAAGCGCACGATGCCGCGCGCGATTCTCCTGATCGCCTTGATCGGTGGCGCCATCTTCGTCACGGTCGCCTACGCCACCCAGCTCGCCCACCCTGGCGCCACATTCGACAACGAGGGATCGGCCGCCTTCGAAATCGCCAGAAGCATCGGCGGTGACCTCTTCTCGTCGATCTTCCTCGCCGGACTCGTCGTGGCCCAGTTCGCCTCCGGCATCGCCGCCCAGGCCAGCGCATCCCGGCTGCTGCTCGCCATGGGCCGTGACGGCGCCCTGCCCCGCACCTTCTTCGCCCGCGTCCACCCCCGGTACCGCACTCCCGCCCTCAACATCCTGCTGACCGGTGCGATCGGACTCATCGCGCTGAGCCTCGACGTGGCGACATCGACCTCCTTCATCAACTTCGGCGCCTTCGTCGCCTTCACCTTCGTCAACGTCGCCGTCATCGCCACCTACATCCGCATGCGCCGGGAAGGCGAGAGTCCCAATCCGCTGACGTACGCCGTCGCGCCCACGATCGGCGCGGCCGTGGATCTCTACCTGCTGTACAACCTGGACGGCGCGGCCCTCACCCTCGGTCTCATCTGGCTGAGCCTGGGCGTCATCTACCTCGCCTACCTCACCCGGATGTTCCGCCAACCGCCGCCCAGCATGGCGTTCAACGAGGCCGAGGACGACGACCTGGAGACCGCGTCCGTGGCCGGATGAGTTGTGGGAGTCGTTCCAGCAAGTGGTGCCGGAGGCTCCGGTGCCCTCATGGAGGAGGCGGGCGTCGGCACGGTGTCCGGGACGTGCCGACTGCGATCGTGTTCGTGGCGACGCCCGGCCGCACGTGGCAGCAGGTCCGGTCAGCGTCGTTCGGGACCGTCGGGGGGGCGACGGCGCTTCACCCCTCCAGCAGTGGGTAATCGGTGTAGCCGGCGGCATCCGGACCGTAGAAGAGATCTTTCTTCGGTTCGGTGAGCGCCGCACGGGAGGCGATCCGAGCCGGCAGATCCGGGTTGGCGATGAACGGCTGACCGTAGGCGACCAGATCCGCCAGGTCGTCGGTCAGAATCGCGTTCCCTCGATCCTGGTCGAACCCGACGTTCGCGATGACGGTGCCTTCGTAGACCTTCCGGAAGTGCCGGAACATGCCATCGCCGGCCAGCTCCTCCAACGGTCCTCCGGTGGGGTCGACCATCATCCCCATGAGCAGGAGATGTGACAGTTCATAGTCGTTGAGCCGTCCGAGCACGTACTCGCTGTCAGCCATCGCCTCGAGCCCGGAGACGAACTCGCCCGTCTCGGACCAGGCAGGTCCGGCCTTCACACCGACACGCCGCAGGTCGACGAACTCGCCGACGGCTTCGATGATCTCGAAGAGGAAACGGGCGCGGTTCTCGATCGAGCCGCCGTAGCGGTCCGTGCGCAGATTGGTACGGGGATTCAGGAACTGGCTGATCAGGTAGTTGAAGCCTGCCTGCAGCTGAACACCGTCGAATCCCGCCGCCATGGCGTTGCGAGCCGCCGTCGCGAAGTCGGCGACCGTCTGCCGGAGGTCGTCCACCGACATCGCCCGGGGCTCCACGGTGGGCTTGCGGCCAGTCGGTGTCGGGGCCAGTTGCCCCGGATTGACGGCCGAAGGCGCGAAAGGCGGGCGGCCGCCGAAGAAGTCGGGGTGAGACGCGGACCCGGTGTGCCACAGCTGAGCGAAGATGACACCGCCTGCGAGGTGGACCGCGTCTGTCACCCGCTTCCAGTGGGCGACCTGCTCGTCGGTGAACAGCCCCGGAACGTCATGCCATCCGACCGCGTCGCGACTGATCCACACCCCCTCGGAGATGATCAGACCAGCCGATGCCCGCTGAGCGTAGTACTCGGCGTGAAGCTCAGTGGGCAGGAGATCGCGATTGCGTGCACGACTGCGCGTCAACGGGGCCATGACCACACGGTTCGCCAGAGAGACGTCTCGCATCTGGTACGGCAACAGCAAGGACTGTGTCGAGCTCATATTGGACCTCACATTCGACTCCTGACGCGGGGCGGACACAGGAGGATCTCGGGAGCCGATCGGCGGCATCTCACGCGGCGCCACATCGACAACTTAAAGCACGAGAATGTGCTTTAGCTCGATCGTAGCACTCATCCACCGTAAAGCAAACATCTGTGCTTCAAGGCGGCCTCCTCGCCCCTCCGCGGCAGGGTCCGCTCGGAACGCATCACCTGGCGCGTGACCGCAAACGCCGCGAGCCATGATCGGTGACCCGCTGTTTGCTGCGACGGGATACCCAGCGCACGGCAGCCGGGCAGGTCTCAGAAGGTCCGTCCGGGCCCCGCCCCCGACCTGGGCGAACACACCGAGTCCGTACTCCGCGACCTCGGCTTCGACACCGCCGGAATCGAGGACCTTCGCAGGGCCGAAGCCGTCGCCTGAAGCCGCAGATCAGCATGAGCATGACCACGGGCACGGTACGGACACGCCGGGCGTACGAACTGACGCAATCGACGCCATTTTCGTGAGCGGAGCGCCCCCTCCCAAGCGCGCATGTCGCCGACGTTCGTGGCCATCAAGGCGATGGGCCCGACATGGGAGAAGTCTGTGAACTGCGGGGCTGGATTGGCCACAGCCGCAAGTTCCTGCGTGCGCACGGCCTGTCGGTGCGTGGAGCGGAATCCCTCGACACCGTAGCCCACGCATCCAGCGCACACGTGCACGGAAGGATCGCTGTGCTCGACCGTATTCGACAGTTGTTTCCAGGAAACGTCGCTGTGCGAGCCGAGCGGCAGCCAGGCCCAGGACAAAATCGCGTCTCGGGGGACGAACAGCGGCCTGGCGGGGCAGCCCAACTCCTGGGCGATCTCATTGGTGATCCGGTGGAGCTGGGCGAGTCCCTCGCCCCCACCCGTCAGCGTGGGCAACCAGGCCACCAGCCCGAGGTGATGTTGCAGAAGCCGGCAACCAAGGGCTGGTTCAGCTCAGTTGAGGTCGACGTCCTTCTCCGTGAGGATGTCTCGTACGCGCGCGGCACGCGCGGCGGTCTGGCTGAGCAGCCAATGATCGCGCTCCTGTTGGTAGACCACGATGACATGCTCGGTCACCCGGTCGATGTAACCGAAACTCACCTGCAGCATGGGCCGGTTGGTCGCGGTCGCGAGATCCTCGTCGGCGTCCTGTCGGTTGAGTTCGTCCAAGCACCACTGCAGAAAACGCCAGTGGCTGATCCTGTAGGCCCTGACCATCGCGCTGAGGGGTATACCCCTCTGTGCCAGCCTCCTGGCGTACTCAAGAGCAGCCGCGGGCACCTCGATCCTGTCCAGAGGCATGTCGTTCTCGAAAACGTGCAGCAACGTGGCGACATTTTCCGCGATGCTCGCCTGCAGGATTTTGATGACGGTTGCGTCGCCCCGGAGCTCCGGGATCTCGGCAATGACATGCCCCGCTATGTCACAGCTGACCTTCGGGAGGTGTGACCCTACGTTCTCCGCGACCACGGACAGTTGTTTTGCGGCCCCTGTATGCCCCGCAGGCATACGTCAGCCCTACAGGTTGGCCCATGTCCCATCCGCCTCTCCGGGACGCGATAGGCCGCAATAGGGCGACCCTGCGCGAATACCGCCGACGGGTGGGTCCATCGACACCAATTCCCATCCGAAGGCCGGAACCCGCCCGAGGCAGCTCGCGACTGCCTGTAGTACACGGCTCGCATGGACATTGGTCAGCCGAAACGGCCGAGGGCGGGGCCGACAGGAGGAGATCGGCCCGAGAGTGGTCCGCGCCCTCGTCCACGTCCGGCACCGGCCGGCCGTGCGCCCACCCCGTCTTCCCGAGGGAGGCAGACCCGCCGTACACCGTGTGCACGTACCCACGGACCAGCTACTCGTCGGCGGCCTTCGGCTCGCTCATCCGGCGGGCGGCCTCGATGACTGCCGAGCGGTGCAGGGCCAGCCGTTGCGGCGACCAGGACTGGCTGATGTCCTCGGGTTTGAGGCCTTCCGCGGCCCAGAACCACGCCTGGGCCGCGGCGAGCACCATGGTGAGGAGATCGGCGGGCTCCATGTCCTGTGCGACCTCGCCACGTTGCTGCGCTTCGGCCACTTCGGCGGCTTTGCTCCGAAAGGCGTCCGGTTCGAGTCCGGTGGTGGAGGGGCGCTCCAGCAGTCTCCACAGGCGTAGGCGCATCAGGTCCGGCCGGGCGACGAGGTGGTCGAAGATCGCACCGGCATATCCGGGCAGGTCCTCGACGTCGAACGGCACCGACTCGGCACCCGCCGTCATCGCCCGCCGCAGAACCTCGTCGAACAACTGCTCCTTGTTGCCGAAGTAGGCGTAGATCAGCCGCTTGTTCGCCCCCGCGGCCTCCGCGATCCGGTCCACTCGGGCGCCGGCGATGCCGTAGGTGGCGAATTCGGTGAAGGCGGCGTCGAGCAGTCGGGCCTTGGTGGCGCTGGAGTCCCGTGGCATGTGTGCCACCCTAGCAAGTAACTATCTAGTTATTGACACGGGCGACCCGGGGGCCTACGGTAATGTATCTATCCAGTTAGTTATCGAAGGGACCTCCATGGAACACCGCGCACTGGGCGGCCAGGGTCTGACCGTCGGAGCCCAAGGCCTCGGCTGCATGGGTATGAGCGCTTTCTACGGCGCCACCGACGAGACCGAGTCGCTGGCCACCATCGACCGCGCGCTGGAACTCGGCGTCACCCTGCTGGACACCGCCGAGAGCTACGGCCCGTTCGTCAATGAGCGGCTTCTCGGCAAGGCACTGGCAGGGCGCCGGGAGGCCGCCGTGGTCGCCACGAAGACCGGCATCGAGATCAGCGACGACGGCCAGATGGTCGATCTCAACGGCCGACCCGAGTACGTCCGCCGGGCCCTCGAACGCTCGCTGCGGCACCTCGGCACCGACCACGTCGACCTGTACTACCTCCACCGCATCGACCCCAAGGTGCCCATCGAGGAAACGGTCGGCGCGATGGCCGAACTGGTCGCCGAGGGCAAGATCCGCCACATCGGCCTGTGCGAGGCATCCGCACAGACCATCCGGCGCGCACACGCCGTCCACCCGCTCACCGCAGTCCAGACCGAGTACTCGCTCTTCGAGCGCGGTATCGAACAGGACGGGGTGCGCGACACGCTGCGGGAGCTGGGCATCGGCCTGGTCGCCTACTCCCCGCTGGGGCGCGGCTTCCTGTCCGGCGCGATCACCAGCCCCGACGACTTCGCCGAGGACGACTGGCGCCGTACCGACCCCCGGTTCCAGGGCGAGAGCTTCGACCGCAACCTGGACGTCGTCCGCGAGGTCCGCCGCATCGCGTCCGCCAAGAACGTCACACCCTCCCAGTTGGCGCTCGCCTGGGTCCTGCACCAAGGCGCCGTCGCCATCCCCGGCACCAAGCGCCGCCGTTACCTCGAGGAGAACGTCGCCGCGACCGAGGTGACCCTGACCGGCGACGACATCGCCGCGATCGAGGCGGTCGCCCCGCACGGCGTGGTCACCGGCGACCGCTACGCACCCGAGTTGATGGGAACGCTCAACGGCTGACAGCCGATCGGCGCCTCACAAGATCCCATCGCGGGGCCGAACCCCCGTACCCCCCCACAGTCCCAAGCCCCCACATCCCGAAAGGCTCCCCCATGCCCCAGCCGGCCGCGCGGTCCCGGATCACCATCGGCGACACGACGATCACCTATCTCCCCGACGGTTTCGGCGCGCACAACCCAGACGTCCTGTTCCCCGGCGTGGACTGGGCGACGCGACCCGGTTTCCTCGAAGACGGGCAGCTCATCCTCTCGTTCGGATCCTTCTTGATTCGCGCCGGGGGCCGGCGGATCCTCGTGGATCTGGCCGTAGGGAAGATCGACGTGGACGTGCCCGGCGTCGCTCACCTCAAGGGCGGTTCGCTTCTGCGGAACCTCGCCGAGGAAGGGCTGTCCGCCGACGACATCGACACGGTGGTGTACACCCACCTGCACCTCGACCATGTCGGCTGGACGAGCGATGTCGCGCCGCTCCCGAACGCGCCCGCGACGAACTCCCCCACGGGCCTCACCTTCGCCCGGGCGCGCCACCTCATGTCGGAAGACGAGTGGCAGTACTGGTCGACGAGGGCGGCGGCCATGGGCGGACCGGACGCCGAGGCGGTGCTCAAGCCGCTCGACGGCGTCGTCGAGTTCGTCAGGAGCGGTGACAGCATCGCTCCCGGGGTGACCGTCGAAGCCACACCCGGTCATACCCCCGGACACCTGGCGATCGTCGTGCGGGACCCGTCGGGCGGCAGCACCGAATCGGTGTGCATCGTGGGAGACATCCTTCACTCCCCGGCTCAGGTCGGCGACCCCGATCTGGTGTTCTCCTCCGACGTCGCTCCGGACCAGGCCCGAGCGGTACGCGACCACGTACTCCAGCGGCCGGACACCGTGATCGCCGCCGGGCACTTCACCGACGACGTGTTCGGCCGTGTCACAGCGGTGGGCGACGCTCACGCCTGGGCTCCCGTCGGCGGCCCGCCGTCTTCCCGGTAACCCCACCGGACCTGCCGTCGCGGGTGCGGCCCGGCCGCCCCTGCGACCACCCCCCATCGCCGAGGCGCCGCAACGCTGTCGGCAAGTGAGCCGAACACGTTGCGGCCCTCGCATTTCCCAAGTCGCCCACATCAGGAGAGTCACCTCATGTCCGTATCTCAGATGCCCCACACGTTCGGGGCGAGCACCACCGCCGCCGAGATCATTGACGGCGTCGACCTGCACGGCCGCCGGGCCGTGGTGACCGGAGCCAGTTCCGGAATCGGGGTGGAGACGGCCCGGGCGCTCGCCGCGGCGGGCGCCGATGTCACCCTGGCCGTACGGAACACCGACGCGGGAGACCGTGTGGCCGCGCGTCTGGAGGCAGAACTGCCGCCCAAGTCGGGACAGTTGACCGTGGGACGGCTCGACCTGGCCGACCGGTCGACGGTCGAGACGTTCGTCGCCGACTGGACGGGCCCGTTGCACATCCTGGTCAACAACGCCGGAGTGATGGCCCCGCCGGAACTCACCCGCACACCTGACGGCCGGGAAACGCAGTTCGGCGTCAACCACCTCGGTCACTTCGCCCTCGCCACCGGCCTCCACCCGGCACTCGCGGCGGCGGACGGCGCACGGATCGTCTCGGTCGCCTCGATCGGTCACCTCTTCTCACCGGTCGTCTTCGACGACCTGGACTACCGCTTCCGCCCCTACGACCCCTGGACCTCCTACGGTCAGTCGAAGACCGCCAACGTCCTGTTCGCCGTCGGCGCCGCCGAGCGATGGGCCCACGACGGCATCACCGCCAACGCGCTGATGCCGGGCAACATCGCCGACACGTCCCTGGCCCGGCACATGGACATGCAGCAGGTGGCCGACTTCATCGCCTCGGGCGAACTCGCGCTGCCACCGCAGAAGACCGTGCAGCAGGGCGCCGCGACCTCCGTGTTGTTGGCGGCCTCGCCGACGGTGGACGGCATCACCGGCCGTTACTTCGAGGACTGCGCACAGGCCGAACCGGTCACCGAACGAGCCGGTGCCGTCGCCGGCGTCGCGCCGTACGCCCTGGACCGGGAGAACGCGGACCGGCTGTGGGCCATATCCGAGTCTCTCGTCCGCAGGAGTTCCACGCTGCCGGCATGACCTCGCGACACGAACAGTGGTGGGCCCGGCTGCGGCGTCAGCTGTGGCAGCCGCCGCGCGCCCATGGCGAGCAACCGCGCGAGCGGGTGGTCGGCCCGCTCGAATTGTTCTACGACCTGGTCGTGGTCGTGCTCGTCGCGCAGGCCGCCCACCACTTGGCCGGGCATCTGACCTGGCGCGGGCTGGGCGAGTTCACCGCGGTGTTCGCTCTGGTGTGGATCGCCTGGCTCAACGGCAGTCTCCACCACGAGCTGCACGGCTACGACGATGCCCGCGGCCGGAGCCTGTTCCTGCTGCAGATCCTGGTGCTCGTTCCGCTGGGCGCGTTCATCCCCGAGGCGGGCGGCGCACGCGGAGTCGCGTTCGCCGTCGACGCGGGGGTGCTGTTCGCGGTGCTGGCGGTGCTGTGGCTGCTCGCCGCGCGCGGTGACAGCCCCGAATTCCGCCGCCCCAGCACGCTGTTCGTGACCGGGACAGCCGCCTGCGCGGTCGTCCTGGCCGCGAGCGCCGCCCTGCCCACAGGCGTCCGCGTGCTGACGTGGGGCCTTTTGGCCGTCGCCAACCTGGCGGGCTTCGCGGCCATGATCGGTACGGCCACTCCGGTACAGGCGGTCGCGCTCAGCGTGACCGACGCGCTCACCGAACGGTTCGGGCTGTTCATCATCATCGTGCTCGGCGAGACCGTGACCGGAGTGGTGGACGGACTGGCCCACGAACCGACCAACGCACTCACCCTCGCCGTCGGGCTCGTCGCCGTCGTCGTCGGCTTCGGTGCCTGGTGGACCTACTTCGACTTCGCCGGACACCGACGGCCGAGGCCCACACGCGCGAGCACCGTGCAGTGGATGCTGGTCCACCTGCCGCTCACGGCCACGGTGGCCGCCATGGGGGCGGCGATGGTCGGCCTCGTCGAGCACGCCCACGACAGCCGGACCCCCGCCGCCACGGCCTGGGTGCTCTGCGGCGGCACGGCCGTGGTGCTCTGCGCGACGATGGTGCTCGCGACCTCCCTGCGCGTCTGGCGCCCTGACCGCGGGCTCTACCGGCCGCTGGCCCGCACCTGCGTCGTCGTGGCCGTCCTGTGTGCAGGGGTCGGCGCCGCACGCCCGGCGCCACTCGTCCTCGGCCTCGCCCTCGTCCTTCTCCTCGGCGTCCCCTGGGGACTCGCCGTGGCCTACCGCCTGTCCCACGAAGGGGAATCCGCCGCCCAGGAGGTGTCGCCGGTTGCGGAGCATCGGAACGACGACCGGCGCTGAGCCCTTCACTCGTATCAGAGCGCCTTGACCCGCGCGTTGCGAGCCGTCGCGGCAGAGGCTCTCGGCGTTTGTCGTACACACCCGATCCGGAGGAATCAGTCGATCACGGCCGCCCGCCAGGTCTCCTCGTCGGCGTCCAGGAGTGCCGTGACGAGGGCGGGGTCCGGCAGCGGGCCGTGGTCGGCGGCGACCCTCAGGGCCGCGGCCGCGGTCAGATGGCCCAGCCGCAGGGCGCGGTCCACGGGCAGTTGCCGCAGCAGGCCGCTGAGGAATCCGGCGGCGAAGGCGTCGCCGGCGCCGACCGGTTCGGCGACGCGCACGGTCAGGGCGGGCACGCTGTGGGCGGCGTCCCCCACGAAGGCGGTGGCGGCGCGGTCACCGTCCTTCACGACGAGCACGCGCGGGCCGGACAGGAGGTCGCGGACCCGTTCGGCGTCGGTGATCCCGTCCCCCCACAGCGCCTGGGCCTCGTCGAGGCCGACGAGGACGATGTCGGCCCGGTCCGCGAACCGGCGCAGCACGTCGGCGGCGGAGTGGCCTGCCCATAGGGCGGGGCGGTGGTTGACGTCGAAGCTGACGGGCCACGGGCGGTCGGGGCGCAGCGCGTGTTCGACAAGGGCGCGGCAGCCGGGCGACAGGGCAGGGGTGATGCCGCTGAGGTGGACGAGCGCGGCGCCCGCCACCGCGGGGTCGTCGAGCACGTCGGGGGTGAGGGCCGAGGCGGCGGATCCGGTGCGGTGGTAGTGGACGCGGGTGCCGTGCGCGCCCGGGTCCTTGAGCAGCAGTCCGGTGGGCCGCTCGGGGTCGGTGCGGACGCCGCTGATGTCGACGCCGCCCGCGGCGATCCGGGCGCGGACGCGGCGGCCGAAGGGGTCGTCGCCGACCGCGGAGACCCAGCGGGCGGGGATGCCGTGGTCGGCGAGGTAGAGGGCGACGTTCGACTCGGCGCCCGCGATGTCGACGCGCAGCAGGTCGGCGCCGTCCAGCGGGCCGAGGGGGTCGGGTGCGAGGGCGGCCATGGTCTCGCCGACGCAGACCACGGGGCCGGGGCGCAGTGGCCGGTGGGTGCTCATGGTGGGCTTCCTAGGGTGTGTCGGCGCGGTCCGTGGGGGCCGGGACGGAGGGGACCGCAGGGCGGTACGGGGTGGCGGGGGCGCCGGGGACGTCCACCCGCACCGCGAAGACGGCGCCGTCGAGGGGTCCCGGGGCGGCCAGGCCGATCCGCGCGCTGGTGACGAGGAGCGTACGGCCGTCGGAGCCGCCGAGGCAGAGTCCCGCGGGCTGCCCGGCGGGCAGGTCGACGATCCGGTCGAGGCTGCCGTCGGGGCGGTAACGGTGGACCTGCCCGGTGCCCCAGACGGCGGTCCACAGGCAGCCCTCGATGTCGGTGGTCATGCCGTCGGGGCTGCCGGAGCCGAGGGTGACGAAGGTTTCGGGGGTGCCCGGGTCGCCGCTCACGGGGTCGACCGGGTAGCGGCGGATGATGCCCCGGGCGCTGTCGGCGAGGTACATGACGGTGCCGTCGGCGCTGAAGGCCGGGCCGTTGGGGATCGTGACGTCCCGCAGGACGCGGGTGACGCGGCCGTCGTGGTCCAGGCGGTAGAGGGAGCCCGCGTCTTCGGTGGCCTCGTAGGCCATGCTGCCCGCCCAGAAGCGGCCGTGCGGGTCGGCGACGCCGTCGTTCATCCGCATCGGCACGGGTGCGTCGTCCTCGGGGCGCGCGATCCAGTCGACGCGGCCCGCGGGGTCGATACGGCAGATGCCGGTGCCCGCCGCCGCGATCCAGTGGCCGGGGCGCCCTTCCACCGGTGCCACGGCGCCCAGTGGGCAGGGCAGTTGGATGATGGGGGCGAGCGGTGTGTCGGGCCCGTCGGGCGCGGCGAGCATTCGGCCGGTGAGGATGTCGGTCAGCACGGCGCGGCCGTCCGTCCAGCGGATGCCCTCGCCCAGTTCGAGGCGGTCGCTCCCGAGGACCGCGGGGGCGGTCATGGGCGGGCCTGCGGGCGGACGACGTCCAGGAAGGCGCGGGCACGTTCGCGCAGGGCGGTGAGGTCGCCGCCCTCGGCGGCGTCGCCGATCAGGGGCGATCCGACGCCGACGGCTGTGGCTCCCTCGCGCAGGTAGACGTCGGCCGCCGCCGCGTCCACTCCCCCGACGGGTACGAAGGGCAGGTCCGGGAAGGGGCCGCGCAGGTCCCGCAGATACCTGGGGCCCCCGGCGCTGCCCGCCGGGAAGAGCTTGAGGGCGTCGGCGCCGAGCCGCCGTGCCTGGAGGATGTCGGTGGGGGTCATCACTCCGGCGAGCACGGGGAGTCCGAGTTCCCGCCCGGTGGCGATGCCGTCGCTGACCGCCGGGGTGACGAGGAAGGCCGCGCCGGCCTTCTGGGCGGCCCTGGCGTCGTCGGAGCTGAGCACGGTTCCGGCGCCGAGCGTCGCGTCGGGGCCGAGCGCGGCGTGGGCCCGCGCGATGACGTCGAGCGCGTCGCGCCCGGAGAGGGAGACCTCGATGAGGGTGACGCCCTCCTCGGCGAGGGTGAGCACGGTGGTCAGCGCGGCGTCCGGGTCGCTGCCGCGGACGATGGCGAGCAGTCGGTGGGCACGCAGCGCGGCGAGCAGGTTCATCCGACATCCCTTCTGGTGATGGAGGTTCAGGTGCGGCCTGGTGACGGGGGTTCAGGCGCGGCGGGTCGCGGTGACGGTGAGCCGCCAGGCGACCTCGCCGGTCGGTGGCACGACGGCGGTGTCGCCGTCGTCCGCCGCGGCGCGATCGAAGACGCGGCCGAGCATCGGCTCGACGCCGATCGAGCGGTACGGCGCTCCCCGGGGGAAGCCGCCGAGGTTGCGCCAGAGGGCGACCGCGACCGGCTGTCCGTCGGCCTCGACGGACAGGTGCAGTGTGTCGGCGCCGTCGTGCACGGACACCTGGGAGGTGAGGACGACCGCTCCGACGGCACTCCCGTCGTCCGGGCCGAGCAGGTCCAGCGGTACGCCGTCGACGCTGGGCCAGGTGCCGGTGACCCAGCGGTCGCCCTCGTCCGGGTAGAGCCGGGTCACCGCCGGTCCGGCGATGCCGATCCGGGCGGCCGGGGAGAGGTCCAGCAGGGCGTGGGCGGCCCATACGAACCGGTACCCGGGCGCGGCGGAGAGCGTGTAGTCGGCGACGACCGCGTCCCCTCGCTCGCCGATGCGCCGGGTCAGGCGGAAGTCGGGGCACTCCGCGACGTCCTCCTCGCCCTCCCTGTGCCAGGGCCGCGACCAGGTGTCCCCGTGGTCGGGCAGCCCGCGCACGGTGGGCACGCACTCCTCCAGTCCCCCGGCGTCGGCGAAGGGGTCACCGGGCCGGACCGTGCGGCGGCGGGGCTCGTCGCGGTGCCACAGCCACTCGCGGCCGCCCGCGGTCAGCGAGGTCCAGCGTCCGCCGTGGTCCGGGTCGGTGGTGACGCGGACGGGCAGACGCGTGGCGCTCACCATTCGGCGAAGGAGCCGTCGGCGTGCCGCCAGACGGGGTTGCGCCAGGCGTGGCCTGACCGGTCGGCGGCGCGGACCGCGTCCTCGTCGACGGCGACGCCGAGTCCGGGCAGAGTGGTGCGGTGCGCCTGACCGTCGACGAAGCGGAAGGGCTCGGTGTCGACCAGGTAGGACAGCAGGTCGGCGTCCTTGTTGTAGTGGATGCCCCGGCTCTGCTCCTGGATCAGGAAGTTGGGCGTGGCGAAGGCGACCTGGAGGCTGGCGGCCAGCGCGATGGGACCGAGCGGGCAGTGCGGCGCGAGGTGGGCCCCGAAGGTCTCGGCGAGCGAGGCGATCCGGGTGACCTCCGATATCCCGCCGGCGTGCGACAGGTCCGGCTGGGCCACGGCGATGCCCGCGGTCAGCGCCGGGAGGAAGTCGGCCCGCCCGTAGAGGCGTTCGCCGGTGGCCAGCGGCACGGACGAGGCGGCGACCAGTCCGGGCAGCAGATGTGCCTGCTCGGGCAGAACGGGTTCCTCGACGAACAGCGGGTGCAGCGGGGCTATCTCGTGGAGCACGCGCCGCGCGTTGGCGGCGCTGAAACGGCCGTGGAAGTCCACGGCGACGTCATGGTGCGGGCCCAGGGCCTCGCGCGCGGCGGCCACGCGCTCGACGACGGCGGCCGTCTCGGCGGGGCTGCCGATCGGCGGGGTGCGCCCGGCGGCGTTCATCTTGACGGCGGTGAAGCCGGCCTCCATCTGGGCGGTGACCGCGTCCTTGAGGCCCTCGGGTTCATCGCCGCCGACCCAGGCGTATACCCGGACGGTGTCGCGCACCGGGCCGCCGAGCAGGGTGTGCACCGGCACGCCGAGGGCGCGGCCGGCGATGTCCCACAGGGCCTGGTCGATACCGGCGACGGCGCTGGAGAGGACCGGGCCGCCCCGGTAGAAGCCGCCCTTGCTCAGCACCTGCCAGTGGTCCTGGATGCGCAGCGGGTCCTGGCCCACCAGGTACTCCGCCAGCACCTCCACGGCTGACCTGACCACCTCGGCCCGGCCCTCCACCACCGGCTCGCCCCAGCCGACGACGCCGTCGTCGGTCTCGATGCGGCAGAAGAGCCAACGGGGCGGGACGAGGAAAGTCTCGACGCGCGCGATCTTCACTGTGACTGGCCGTCCTTCTCATCGGCGGAGCTGTCCGCGCCCTCGGGCGCGGACGTTCCGCTGAGCTTGTCGAGGTCGCGCGTCGCCTGGTCGAGCAGGGCGCGCATGGCGTGTTCCGCGGCGTCCGGGTCCTGGTCGCGCACGGCGTCGAGGACGGCTCGGTGGCTGGGGACCGGGTCCTCGCTGTGGGGGGCGCTGTGCACGAGTTGGTCGCGCTGGGCCAGGCCCGACTCGATGACCATCTCCATGCGTTCGAGCAGTTCGTTGTGGGTGGCCGCGAGCAGCGCCCGGTGGAAGGCGAGGTCGGACTCGACGGCGTCGCTCGCGCCGCCCTCCTGACCCATCGCGGTCAGTGCCTTCTCCAAGGCCTCGAGGTCGGCGTCGGTGCGGCGGGCCGCGGCCAGCCGTACGGCGGCGGGTTCGATGATGCCGCGGACCTCGCCGAGGTTGCGGAGCAGCGCGAGGTCGGTGCCGGTGCCGTTGCTCTCGGAGAACTGCCAGCGCAGTACGTCGGCGTCGAGCAGGTTCCAGTCGGAGCGGGGCCGGACGAACGTGCCGCGTTTCTGCCGGGCGTCGACCATGCCCTTGGCCGCGAGCACCTTGAGCGATTCACGCAGGGCCGTCAGGCTGACGTCCAGTTCGCTCTGCAGGGCCGCCATGTCGAGCGTCGCTCCCTCGGGGATCGCGCCGCTGAGCACCCGGCGGGCGAGGGTCTCCACGGTCTGGCCGTGCACTCCGCGGCGCGCGTATGGCGTCATGTGTTTGCCTTTCTTGCTGGTCGGTCGGTGGGGGGAGCGGTCGGTCGCGTCAGGCGGACGCCTTGGTGACGCTCCAGCCGCCGTCCACGAGCAGGCTCGATCCGGTGATGTAGGAGGCTTCTTCGGAGGCGAGGAAGGCGACGGCGGCGGCGACCTCCTCGGGAGTGCCGAAGCGGCGGGCCGCGGTCTCGGCGACGCTGAGCTCGCGGTCGGCCGACGAGACGCGGTCCCAGGCGGCGGTGAGGATCGGTCCCGGCAGCAAGGCGTTGACGCGGATCTCGGGGCCGTACTCGACGGCGAGTTGTCCGCACAGCGACAGCAGCGCGCCCTTGCTCGCCGCGTACGCCGGGTGGCCGGGGATCCCTCGGTGGGCGTGGACGGAGGAGACGAGCACCACGGTCCCCTGGTGCTCGCGCAGGTCGGGCAGTGTCGCCTTGACTCCGAGGAAGGCGCCGGTGAGGTTGACCGACAGCTGCCGTTCCCAGGAGGCCAGGCTGGTCTCGTGGGCCGGCGCGACCGTCACCGTGTACGCGTTGCTGACCAGGACGTCCACGGGCCCGAAGCTGTGGGCGGTGGTGATCACCCGCTGCCAGTCGTCCTCGCTCGCGACGTCGGCGGCGACGAAGAGGGCCCGGGCCCCGTCCTTGCGCAGTCGCTCGGCGATTTCCTCGCCGCGGTCGGCGGCGATGTCGACCAGGACGACGGCCGCGCCCTCCGCGGCGAGGCGTGCCGCGGAGGCCGCGCCGATGCCCGACGCGGCGCCGGTGACGACGGCGACGCGGTTGGTGAAGCGGCCGGCTGCGTTCATGAGGTGGATCGTCTCCTGTTCGAGAGGGAGATGGGGTACAGATTCTTTCGCTGTCGTCACTGCCGGGCCAGGACGGTCAGCTCCGCGTCGTGTGCGGCGGTCCACGCGAACGGCAGCCCCGAGTGGATCAGGTACGCGCCGCTGTAGCGGGTGCCGGCCGCGGTGTCGGTGTAGACGGCGTCCGGCCGCAGGCCGCGCAGCCGGAGCCGGGCGGCCCGGCCGGGCACCAGGGGCGCGCCGTCCAGCGGGCCGGTGTTCCAGGCCGTCACCACCAGGTGGGCTCCGCCCGGTTCCTCGTACTGGATGCCGCAGGTCGGGTCGGCGGGGCTGCCGAGCAGGCTCACCTCGCCGTGGTGGACGATGGCGCGGATCTCCTTGTAGCGGGCGATCCACTCGGTGGCCTCGGCGCGCTGCTGCGGCGTCCAGTGGCGTATGTCGGCGCCGATGCCCAGGACTCCGGCGATGGAGTTGACGAACCGGAAGGCGAGGGAGCGGGGGCGCGGGTCGAAGACGCCGGGGGCGTCGGTGACCCAGGAGCTCATGGTGTGCGGGGCGTGCGCGTGGAGGTAGCCGTGCTGGATGCGCAGCCGGTCCATGGGCGCGGTGTTGTCGCTGGGCCACACCACGTCGGTGCGGGCGATGGTGGCGTGCTCGACGCGGGCGCCGCCGCCGGCGCAGCCCTCGACGGTGACGTGCGGGTGGGCGGTGCGCAGGTGGTCCAGGACGCGTAGGTAACCGGCGACGTGAGCGGCGTCGAGGTCCTGGAGCTCGGGGTCGGGACCGGCCGGGTGGCCGGGGCGGCCGCGCTCGGTGGGCGGCCGGTTCATGTCCCACTTGAGGTAACTGATGGCGTGGTCGCCGAGCAGCCGGTCGAGGGTGCCGATGACGAACTCCTGGACGTCCTCGCGGCCGAGGTCGAGCAGAAGCTGATTGCGTACGAGCGTCGCGGGCCGGCCCTCGATCCGGTACACCCACTCGGGGTGCTCGGCGTAGAGCTTGGAGCGGGGACTGATGCCCTCGGGCTCCACCCAGAGGCCGAAGTCCATGCCGAGGGCGCGGACGTCCTCGACGAACCGGTCGAACCCGCCGGGGAATTCGGCCGGGTCCGGGTCCCAGTCGCCGAGGCCGCCGGTGTCGTCGGGGCGTCCGGTGAACCAGCCGTCGTCGACGACGAAGAGTTCGGCGCCCAGTTCCGCGGCCGTCTTGGCGAGCTCCAGCTGCCCGGCGGCGTCGACGTCGAAGCCGGTCGCCTCCCACGAGTTGTAGAGGACCTTGCGCGGCCGGTCGATGCGCTCGCCGGTGAGGTGCCGCTCGTAGCGGTGCCACACGCGGGCCAGTCCGTCGAGCCCGTCCGGGCTGAAGGCGCAGGCCAGTCGGGGCGTGACGAGGGTGGCGCCGGGGGCGAGGCGGACGGCGCCCTCGTGGGGCACGCGGCCGGCCCGCACTCGTACGGCGCCGCCGGGCTCGGCGTCGGCGGTGATCCGCCAGTTGCCTGACCATTCCAGGGCGATGCCGTACGTGGGGGTGGCGCCCTCGGCGGGGGCGGCGGCGTCCTGGACCGCGAGCCAGGGATGGTAGGCGTGCCCGGCCGAGCCCTGGGTGCTCTCCATCTCGAAGCGGCCGCGTTCCAGCTCCAGGTGCTTCAGCTGGAACTCCTGCGACCACTGGCCGGCCAGGTACGTCAGCCGCGCGCCGCCCTGGACGGGCACATTGACGGCGGCGGAGTCGAAGCGCTCCAGGCGCACCTCGGTCTCTCCGGTGCAGGTCAGCTCCGTCCAGCGCAGGACGACGTCCGTGCCGGGTACCGTCTCGTAGCGGAGCGTGGTGCGCAGCCCGAGGACGTCGTCGGCGAACTCCAGGCGCAGCGCCCGGTCTCCGTCCTGTGTGGCGCCGGTGAACCGCCACCAGCTGCCGCGGTCGCCGCCGGGGTGGGAGGCGATCAGGTCGGCGCCGGTGAACGGCCGCAGCCCGTAAGGGATGTACTCGGCCGGGGCGGCGTCGGCGGGGATGATGAAGTGGGTGCGCCGCGACCAGTCCATGGGCGACGGTCCGTCCTCGACGCCGTGGGGACCCCAGGCGGCGAGTTCGGCCCAGCGGCCGTCGCCGCCGAGGGTGACGGCGTAGGTGGTGGTGTCGGTGCGCAGCAGCCACCGGTCGTGCGGGGTCACTTGACGGCTCCGAGGTTCAGTCCGGCCACGAAGTAGCGCTGGAAGCGGAGGAAGACGGCCACCGTCGGGGCGGCGGCGATCACCGAGCCGGCCGCGATCACGTTCCACATGGACACGTACTGGCCCTGCAGCCCGATGAGGGAGGCGGTGATGGGCATCTGGGTGTCGGTGCGCAGCACCGTGATGGCCCACAGCAGGTCGTTGAAGATCCAGGTGAACGCCAGGGCGGTCAGCGCGGCCAGCGCCGGGCGGGCCAGCGGCAGGATGATCCGCCAGTAGATCTGCCACGGGTTCGCGCCGTCGATGACGGCGGCCTGTTGGATCTCGCCGGGGATCGCCCGCATGAAGCCGTGCAGGACGAAGACGTAGAAGCCGACGCCGAAGCCGACCTGCACGCCGATCAGGGCGTACAACTGGTCGTAGATGCCGAGCATTTCGCTGAGCTTGGACACCGGGATCAGCAGGATCTGCGGGGGCAGCAGGTTGCCGCCGAGCATGACCAGCAGCAGGACGCGCCGGAAGGGCAGGTCGTAGCGGCTGAGCGCGAAGGCCGCCATGGAGGCGAGGCCGAGCGAGAGCAGCAGGGTGGGGATGGTGACGAGCAGGCTGTTGATGAGGGCGCGCTGCTGGCCGCCGTCCACCCACGCCTGGCGGAAGCTGTCGAAGGTGAACGAGTGCGGCCAACTGCCGACGCCGTGCGCGGCGATGTCGTCGAACGTCCGGGTGCTGGTGACCAGCACGAGGACGATCGGCAGCAGCCACAGCGCGGACAGCAGGCCCGCGGTGAGGTGGAACCCGGTGGTGCGCAGGCTGCGGCCGCTCAGGACGGGGCGGCGGGGCGCGGCGACCTTGGCGGGGCCGGCCTGGCCCGACGAGCCTTCGGCGCCCTTGATGTGCGCGGTCGCGTCAGTGGCGGTCATCAGTCGGCCTCCTTGAAGGCGCGCACGAGGTAGCTCGCGATGACGCCGAAGGCCAGCACGAAGATGACGACGGCGAGCGCGGAGCCGTATCCCAGGCGCAGGGACTGGAACGCGGTGGAGTACATGTAGGTGCTCAGCAGTTCGGAGGAGTGGTAGGGGCCGCCGCGGGTGAGCGCCCACACCACGTCGAACGAGCGCAGGGAGTCGATGACGATCACCGACAGGACGACCGCGTTGACGCTGCGCAGCTGCGGCAGGGTGATGTGCCGGAACTGCTGCAGTCGGCTGGCGCCGTCGACCTTCGCCGCCTCGTACAGCACGGGGTCGATGCCCTTGAGACCGGCCAGGTACAGCACCATCACATAGCCGACCTGGCGCCACAGCGCGGGCACGATGACCGCGTAGAAGGCGGTGTCCTGGTCGGCGAGCCAGGCATGCTTCCAGCCGCCGAGACCGATGGCCCCCAGCACGTTGTTGATCAGGCCGTCCGGCTGGTACATCGCCTGCCACACCAGCGCGGTGGCGACGAGTGAGAAGACAACCGGCAGGAAGAGCGCCGCCCGGTAGAACCCGATGCCGCGCCGCTCCTGCTGGAGCAGCAGCGCGGCACCGAGCCCGAGGGCGGCGGACAGCCCGCCGAAGAGCAGCAGCCACAGCACCGTGTTGATCGCGGCGGTGCGGAAGACCGCGTCGTGCGCCATCTCGCTGAAGTTGCCGAGGCCGACGAACTTCGGGGCCGACAGACCGTCCCAGGAGGTCAGGGAGAGGTAGAAGCCCTGGAGGGCCGGCCAGAAGACCCAGAACGCCTCGGCGAGCAGCGGGACGAGAACGAAGGCCAGGACCACCGGGGGCACCCGAGTGGCCCTGGACCGTCGTGCGGAACCGATCAGCGCCATTGTCACTGGCTCCAGATCTTCTGTGCGCTGCGCTGCCACGTGGTGAGGATGGATCCGACCTGCTTGGGCTTCGCCAGGTAGTGCACGAGCGCCGTGTCAGCGGTCGGCTGGAGCGCGTCGCTGGAGTCCCGGTTGAAGAACTGCGTGACGTCGGTGGCGCTTTCGATGAGTTTGCGGCCCTTGAGGACCAGCGGGGTGCCGGCGTCCTTGGCGTCGGGGTGCGTGGGCAGCGTGGTGCCGGAGCCGCTCTTGAGGAAGAGCTCCTGCGCCTCGGCGGTGGCCAGGTAGCGCAGCAGCTCCTTGACGCCGTCGGCGCGCTTGGTGCGGGCGCTGGCGAAGTAGCCGTCGGTGGGCGCCTCCTCGGCGACCGGCACCTTCGGGTCGATGATGGGGAACTGGAAGAAGTCCAGATCGTCCAGGGCGTCCTTGGGGGCGGCGTCGGCGAAGAAGGTGCCGATGAGCATCATGCCGGTACGGCCCTGGAGGAGGGCGGTGGTGGCGTCCTGGAAGGGAATGGCCGTGCCGTTGGGGTCGAAGTACGGGCGGGCCTCGTCCCACTTGTCGAAGACCTTGCGGACCTCGGGGTCGTCGAAGCGGTGCTTGCCCGCGAGGAGTTCGCGGTGGTACGCGGCGCCGTTGACGCGGATGTTGAGGTAGTCGAACCAGGTGGAGGCGACCCAGGGGGTGTCACCGCCGGCGCCGAGGCCGATCGGGGCGACTCCCTTGCTCTTGAGCTTGTCGCAGAGGTCGAGGAACTCGTCCCAGGTCTTGGGCTCCTTGACGCCCCACTTGGCGAAGTTCGACTTCCGGTAGAACACGCCCCACCAGTAGTAGCTGGTGGGCACGAAGACCTTCTTGCCGCTGGAGGCCGAGGTGCACAGCTTCTTCAGTGCGTCGGAGTAGCCGGCGAGCTCGGGCTTCTCCCAGATGTCGTCGAGGCCGAGGAGCAGGTCCTTCTTGGCGTACGACTCGGCGACGGAGCCGGGGTACCAGGTGTAGGCGTCCGGCGGGTTGGCCGACGTGAGGTAGGTCGGCAGCTGGGTGCGGAACGTCTCCGACGCGACCGTGTTGAGCTGGGCCCTGGTGTCCCCGCGCTTGTCGAAGGCGGCGACGACCGCCTGCATCGCGGTCTTGGCCTGTGGGGAGGAGAGGTTGGACTGCAGGGTCACCGGGCCGCCGGACTTTCCTCCGGAGGCGGACGGGGTCTGGGTGACGCAACCGCTGAGCAGCGCGCCGGCGCCGACTGCGCCTGTTCCTACGAGGAATCTGCGGCGGGTGGCGTTGAAAACGGTCATCTGTGCACTCCCTAAGTGCCTACGGGACAGAACTGAGGCCCCCTGACGGCCCGGCTTTGCCTGTGGCAGGCACAGCCTGTCGCAGAGGTCCGGGTGCCGTCAAGATTAATTACTAATTTATTATTCGGAGAGTGTGCCTCCGGGCCGAACAAGGCCCGGAGGCACACCTTTTGGCGCTGGGTGGTACGGGTTGACGCAGGTGAAACCAGGTGGAGCGGGGTGGATCAGGAGGAAGGCGGAACGAGCTCGCGCAGATCAGAGCCCGGTCTGGTGGACGCGGCCGTCCACCCCGCGGAAGGCGGCCAGCACGCCGCCGTCCGGCCCGGCGACGCCACCGAGCGCGCCGTCGAAGGCACCGCTGACGAAGTCGGCGTCCTTGCTCCAGCCGCTCCAGCCGCCGTCGGCGGTCCAGCTGCGCATCCAGAGCGTGTAGTCCCCGGCCCTCGCGTACAGGTGGACGGTGCCGCCGGAGGCCACCAGGGTCGGGCTGCCGCTGACCGTGCCGCCGAGCGACGTCCAGTCCGACCAGGTGCCGGAGGTGTCACGGGTCCGCGACCACACCGAGTCGTCGGGGGTGCGCACGGCCACGTGCAGCCGCCCACCGTCGTCGAAGACGGCCGACGGACGTCCGTAGAACGGCCGGCCCTGCGGGGCACCGAGCGAGGTCCAGTCGGAGGCCGGGCCGCGCGACCACACACTGCCGTCGGCGCCGCGCGCGAACAGGGTCCAGTCGTCCGGTCCCGCGAAGGCCGCGGTCGGCGCGTCCGTCAGCTTCCCGCCGAGGCTCTGCCAGCGCCCCCAGTGCCCGTCCGCGTACACGCGCCGGTAGGCGGTGTCGTCGGTGCCGCGCACGAAGACGTCGATCCGGCCGCCGGCCGAGGCGTACGCCGCGGGCTGGCCCAGGATGCGCCCGTCCGTCGGACCGCCCAGATCGGTGGTCCGGGACGTGGACCAGTCACCGCCGTGCGCGGTCTGCTCGCGCAGCGCGCCGTCCGTGCCACGGGTGAAGACGGTGAGCGTGTCGCCGTCGCGCACCAGGGCCGGGCTCGCCGACGAGCGGCCGGGAAGCTGCGCGCCGGGGGCCTCGTCGGTCCCGGTCAGCTCGAGGAAGGCCGTGCCGTGCGCGGGGACGCGCACCGTGTACGAGCCGGTGAAGGTCCCACGCGAGGCACGGGCCCGCAGGTCACGCACCGCGACCTCGCCCGCGAGGCCGGCGTCCGCGAAGGTCACCGTACGGTCCTGCGCCTGGTCGGAACGGTTGAGCAGAACGACCGCCCGCTTGCCCGCCCCCTGCAGCACCTTGCTGTAGACGTCGCCGACCGAGTCGGTCGCCACGCGGGCGCCCTGGATGCCCAGCGGATCCTGGTCGACGGCGACGATCTCCGGGTTGCGCAGAGTGTCGATCATCGACTGCGGCAGAGTGCGCGGGTCACTGCCGAGCACGAGCGGCGAGGCCATCTCGGCCCACATCACGAACTGTGTGGTGGACTCCTCCTCCGTCAGCTCGTAGCCGCCCTCGGCGAGCTTGCGCATCGGGATGAGGTAGTCGGGGTCGTTCCAGTGCCCGGGCCCCTGCGCCTCGGGGTGCCAGGCGTTGGCATCCATGTTGCGCAGGATGTTCGGCCACTCCCCCGCGGTCGGGGTACCCCAGGCGAGGTCGGTGCCGGTGCGCCAGGAGTCGGCGGCCGTCGGGCCGTAGACGAAGGTGTTGTGCGCATCCTGCTCGGGGGTGTGCGGCATGCCCCAGTCGTCGGTGAGCGGGTTGCACAGGTTGAGCAGCATCTTCCGCCCGGACTTGGCGACGGCGTCGCTGAACTCCTTGAAGGCGGGGCCCGGGTCGAGCCCCGCGCCGATGCCGCAGAGGAAGTCCACCTTGATGGCGTCGACCTTCCAGTCGGCGAACTGGCGGGCGTCCTGCTCGTAGTGGCCGCGGCTGCCCAGGCCGCACCACTTGCCGCCGTCGTACTCACCCGCGTCGGTGTAGATGCCGGCCTTGAGGCCGCGCTGATGAAGGTACTTCACCAGCGCGGGGATCCCGGAGGGGAAGCGGGTGGGGTTGGCGACGAGCTGACCCGTCTCCGGGTCGCGCGGCTGATCCGCCTGCCAACCGCCGTCCAGCCAGACGATGTTGTAGCCGCTGTCGCGCAGCCCGCTGCTGACGAGGTAGTCGGCGACCTTCCTGACCTGATCCTCCGTCGGGGCGCCGAGCCCGTAGTAGGTGTTCCATCCCATGTACGGCGTGGGGGCGAGGCCGCTGTCGTAGTACTGCGGCGCGCCCTGGTCGTCCGCGGCGTGTGCCACCGGAACCACCGACCCGACCAGCACCACGGCGCCGAACGCCACCGCGGTCCGTCGCGTTCGCGCCATCCCTGCACGATGCGAAGCCACTGAATTCTCCAGAGAGTTGGGGGTACAGGGCTCCCCCGGCTCCAGTCGTACCGGAGCGGGGAGCCACGGCGGAAACTGTGCCCAGGGCCCCCAGGACTGTCAATATTAATTGCTAATTAACTTAAAAACGGGATCTCGCAGTGACGTAGCGACGCCCCGGATCACCGTCTGCCCGAGGACGCGGAACTCGCCGTCGGCCCTTGGCTCAAGCGCCGACGGCCGCGCGTCCGGCCGCGTAGATGCGGGCCTGCTCGGTGACGCGGCGGCCGAGGTGCTCGGCGGTGGCCATATCGGCCTTGTGGACTGCCTCGGGGCCCTGGTCGGTGGGGGTCTGGGCGCCCACGCCCAGGTAGAAGCCGAGGCGGTTGAGGTCGTCCTCGGAGGCGGTGGAGGTGTTCCAGCCCGGGTGCAGGCCGAGGTTGACCCAGGTCATCCCGTGCTGGGCCGCCAGGACGGTGAAGTACTGGAGCGTGTGGAGCTTGTCGCCGCTCTTGGCACCGGAGTTGCTGAATCCGGCGGCGAGCTTGTCCTTCCACGAGTGGACGGACCAGCGCTTGGAGGTACTCTCGGCGAACTGGTGGAAGGCACCGGAAGCCGTGCCCATATAGGTCGGCGAACCGAAGACGATCGCGTCCGAGGCGTCGAGCAGCCCCCACTGTTCGTCGGTGATCTCGTCGACCTTGATCAGGTGGACGACGGCCCCGGCCTGCACCGCGCCGTCACGTACAGCCTCAGCGAGGACGGTGGTGTGGCCGTAGCCGGAGTAGTAGGCGATCGCGACGACGGGGGTGGTCATGAAGGTGCTCCTCCTGGCAGTGTGTTCGCTGACTCCCTCTGGGAGCCAGGAGGTCGACGATCATCCGGCGCGGCGGCTCGGGGTCGACCTGCACCTACGAGGACCGAGCAGCCTCCGCCTCTGTGACACCGAACGCGTGACGCGTGAGCACGCGTACCGCCGTCGGCGCGGGTGCGTCCGCAGGGCGGCTACCCCGTGTCGGCGATGTCCGAGCGGTGGTCACGGAGACCGGGAAGGGTCGACGCACCTAGGTCGGGTGTCCGCGATACGCTGACGCGGCCGACGGGAGACTCGGCCCTGCCCGCGGTCGCGCCGCGTAACCGCCGGTTGCTGGATCGGCTGGGCGGGCACGGAATTGTTTGGAACCCTCACGCGCTGATGAAGTCAGAGGGCTCGGGATACCACCGGTGTGCGATCCGAGCAGCTCGAGTGATCGAGGGCAACAGACATTGGAGGGGCCGAAATGGCAGCGCAGACACAGAGGGCCGTACTGGCGGGCGGATGCTTCTGGGGGATGCAGGACCTGATCCGCCGGCAGCCGGGCGTGACGGCGACCCGGGTCGGATACACCGGGGGTGACGTACCGAACGCGACGTACCGTAACCACGGCACTCACGCGGAGGCCATCGAGATCCTTTTCGACCCTGAGAAGACCGACTTCCGCGCGATCTTGGAGCTCTTCTTCCAGATCCACGACCCGAGTACCAAGAACCGCCAGGGCAACGACATCGGCCTCAGCTACCGCTCGGCGATCTACTACGTGGATGACGAGCAGAAGCGGATCGCCGAGGACACCATCGCGGATGTGGACGCCTCCGGACTGTGGCCGGGCAAGGTCGTCACCGAGGTCGAGCCGGTAGGCCCCTTCTGGGAGGCCGAGCCCGAGCACCAGGACTACCTGGAGCGTTACCCCGACGGCTACACCTGCCACTTCCCTCGCCCAGGATGGCGGCTGCCCGCCCGCGCGGAGGGCTGACCGCACGAGGCGGCAACCACCCACTGGTCCTGTGCCTGACGTCCTGCCGGGCTCAAGGAAAGCTGATCCCCGCGAGGAGGGCGACCTCCTCGCGGCGCAGCCACGGGACGCGCCGGTTGCCCTGATCCCGGGCTTCAGCACACTGGGCCAGTTCCTGCGGGCGCGCGGATACCGGCCCGGTGCGTAGGCATACCCGGTGACTGTCATGTTTCCAGCGCCCGAACGCGTTCCGGGCTCACGGACCGCCCGGTCAGTCCCAGTTCTCACACTGTCCTGGCTCACGCTGTCCTGGCTCGTCCCACAGTGCTCCTCCCACAGTGCTCCTCCCACCGTGCTCGGCGCACAGTGCTCGGCGCAGTCTGACGGCGCAGTTCGACCGACCGGAGGAATCCATCACATGTCCCACCTCTTCACGACCCCCTTCGGCCGCGACACCACCGCCTCGGAGGTGATCGAAGGCGTCGACCTGTCCGGCAGACGGGCGATCGTCACGGGGGCCGGCTCGGGCATCGGCGTCGAGACCGCCCGCGCTCTGGCGGCAGGCGGGGCCGAGGTCACGCTCGCCGTCCGCCGTCCGGAAGCCGGCGAGCAGGTCGCGGCCGACCTGCGCAAGGCCACCGGGAACGACGCGATCCACGTCGTCCGCCTGGACGTGGCCGACATAGAGTCGGTGCGCGCGCTCGCCGCCGACTGGCAGGGCCCACTGCACATCCTGATCAACAACGCCGGCATCATGATGCCACCGGAACTCGAGCGGGGCATCGGCGGCCACGAGCAGCAGTTCGCCACCAACTACCTGGGGCACTTCGCCCTGGCCCTGGGGCTGCACCGCGCCCTCGCCGACGGCGACGGCGCGCGCCTGGTCTCGGTCTCCTCCAGCGGCCATCTCTTCTCTCCCGTCGTCTTCGACGACATCGACTTCCGCTTCCGCCCGTACGACGCGCTCGCCGCCTACGGACAGTCCAAGACCGCCGCCATCCTCCTCGCCGTCGAAGCGCAGCGCCGCTGGTCCGCCGACGGCATCACGGCCAACTCCCTGCATCCCGGTGCGATCGCCACCAACCTCCAGCGGCACACCGGAGGTCTGCGGACCCCCGAGCCCTACCGCAAGACGATCGAGCAGGGCGCCGCGACCACCGTGTTCCTCGCCGCTTCCCCGCTGGTCGAAGGCGTTGGCGGCCGCTACTTCGAGGACGTCGACGAGGCGCCTCTCGTCCACACCCGGCCCACCCAATGGGGCGTCCCGGGCGTGGCCCCCTACGCGCTGGACCCGGAGAACGCCGAGCGCCTGTGGCAGCTGGCGAGCGACATCGTCGGCTGACCGCCACGGCGTCCGGTGTCACCGTCTTCAAGGACGGGGAGCGGCGCCCGGCGTACGTGTGGATGCACGGCGTCGGGTTCCCCGGGGGAACCGGCTCCGGGTAACCCGCCTGGCGCCAGTACCGTCCCGGCTCACCGACCGTGACGGAGGTCGGCGAGCACTACGGGCCGATACGGGTGGCGTCCTCCGAGAAACTCCACTCCTGGAAGCGGTACTTCGCGACGCAGGAGGCCTGGTGGGGCTGCCGGGTCCGGCGAGGACGAATCCGCCGTTGCCCAACCGCCCACACGGTACGAGGTTCGATGCCGGCGTGTGCGACGGGCTTGTCGGCGGCGGGGTTACCTGGTGTGGCCGTCGGAGCGTCGGCGGTGGAGTGTGAACTCCTCGAAGACCGACAGTTCGCCGTGCGGCTTGTTCACGTTGTAGTAGGTCACGTGCATGCGGGTGGTGTCACCGGCGTGCCGACCTGGGTCGACGGTGAAGGCTGCGAAGCCATAGGGGTGCTCGGTGTCCCGGACACCGGTCCAGATCGCCTCCTCCTTGGTGTACGTGGAGGTGCGCTTCCCGTTGGAGCCGGGGGTCGCCGACACGGCGGTGATCACCTTGGCGGTGCCGTCCTTGAAGAAGTTCTGGTTCGTGGTTCCGGAGACGCCCCCGCCGCCGAGGATCATGTGCACGGTGCCCAGACCGGTGTCGATGGAGTCGGTGGCCTGGGAGGCCGGGTTGGGGGTCAGCGTTTCGCTGCCGGTGACGACTCCACGGACCGCGAGCGAGCGCTCGTAGTTGTGCTCGTGGCCGCACAGCACCAGGTCCACGCCGTACCTGTCGAACAGCGGGCCGTACTTCTGGCGCAGTCCCAGGTCGGCGCCGTTCGCGTCCGAGGAGCTGATCATGACCTGGTGCATGGCGACGACCACCCAGTCGATGTCGCGGGAGGACCGCGCCGCCTTCAGTTCCTTTTCCAGGAAGGCGAGTTGGCGTCCGCCGGAGTAGCCGCTGATGTAGACGTCGCCGCCGTCCTGCAGGCAGTTGTCGTCGTTCTGCAGCACGATCACCCGGACGGAACCGGCCGTGAAGGCGTACCACAGGCCCGCGAGTTCGGCGTCCGTCTCGGTGGAGGGGAGGTCGAAGTAGGTCTGGTAGGCGCCGAGTCCGATCGGGCCGTTGGCCTTCTCGATCTCGTGGTTGCCGGCCGCCGGCATCCAGGGACGGAAGCGCGCGGAACGGGTGTTGTTGGTAAAGAAGTTGTTCCAGGTACGCACCCGGTCGACGTCCAGGTTGGCGTAGCACAGGTCGCCGTTGAGCAGATGGAAGAGCGGGGCGACCTGCTCGATGCCGGTGACGATGTCCTTCGTCGCGGGGGTGGAGTTCGCGTCGAGTGCCACCTTGCCGTCGGCCGCCCAGGTCACCTGCGGAGCCGACTGGTCTCCGAAGCTGGTGAAGGTGAGCGGCTTCCGTCCGCGCGGCGCCGTGCGGAACGTACCGCTGTCCGGAGTCGCCCCCTCATGGGTGGCGAGGTAGATGTAGTCGGTGCCCGGGGCGAGCCGGTTCAGCGCGGCGTGGTGGACGTAGACGGTACGGCTGGAGGTGCCGTCCACGTAGGTGACGGTGCGGGCCTCGGCACTGGAGCCGAAGCCGTGCTCCAGGGTGCCGTAGCGCACGACAGGTCTGGTCACCGGTCTGTCGGTGATCCACGACACCGTCATCTGGGTGCGCGGGTCCGCCCCGAAGGTCAGGTGCAGTCCTTGGACCGGGGGCGCACCGGACGAGTCGGCGGTGAGGTGAAGGGCCGGGGCGGCGAGCGAAGCGGCCTCCGCCGTACCTGCTCCCAACAATGGGGTGACGGCCGCGCCGGCTCCCGCCGTACCGAGGAGGCCCAGCGCGTGGCGACGGCTGACCCCCTCGGAAGACTTCGTCGAGCCGTCCGATGTCCCTGCGTGTGTGGTCATGGTGCCCTCTCTGGCGAGCAGTTGAGCTGACAACGACCGCACCCTGGCGCGCCCTGACGGCCCCTGAGTGAACGGTGCGTTGCCAGAGGGTCATCGCGCCGCGAGTGGCGGGCCACGGAGGCGATTCTTGCCCCTGCCTTTACCTGTGGCGGCCCCGGCGTTGACACGACCGCTCCGCGCCCCGCTGCGAAGAAGGACGACCCGCAGTACACGGAACCCTGAGCCGACTGTCGAAGCCGTCTGCCTTGTTGAGCACGACTCGCAAGCTCTGGCAGGTTTCGCCGACCCCTCGCCCTTTCCGGATCAGATCCTCAATGGTTGGCCGCCGCGGCCCCGCTGTCGGCGCAGCCGTCTCCGCCGAGGAACTCTCGGGCGCCGCGGAGCCTGGTCCGCAACCGCTCCTGCGTTGCGCGGCTGTCGAGGCGTACGTCGAGGGCTCCGGGCAGGCAGGAGTCGGCTCGTCGCCCGGCGGGCGGGCGCACGCCGCCAGGTCCTTCGCGCCGGGCGATGAGCGCACCGAGGTCGTGACGGCTCAGGGCGTCCGGCCCGGCGAGGTGGAACATCCCGGCCACGTCGGACAGCACGACCTCCCACAGGGCTGCGGCCAGATCTTCGACATGTACCGGGCAGCGGATGTCGTCGGTGAACAAGACCCCATTGCTGCGCCAACTGGGCATGGGCCTCCAGGCGCCGGCAGACGCTGCTGTTGATGATCCGGGGCCGCTCCGCGAGCGTCATGACGGTACGGCCATCGTGACGCCGATACCGGCGGTGAACCCGGGTGGCAGGATGCTCGCACTGGGGACACCTGGCCGGCGGAACGCTCCTGCGGTCAACCGCCAGGTGCCCTCGGCGTGGCTCATCCTTGGTTCATGACGGCCGCCCGCCGAACTCCCAGTCATGGACCTCGATGTCGGCATATGCCTCCGGGGTCAGGACGGCGCGTGCCATGTCCGGGTTCGGGGCCCGGAGCAGCACCGCCGTACCCAGCCAGGTGGCGCCGTCGTCGGACAGCAGCGGCCCGTATGCGATCAGCCCGTCACGGTCGGACGGCACGACGAGGTCGACGGCCTGCCCCGCGCCGAGGCCCAGCACCAGGTACCGGTTTCCACCGGTCCGACCACCGGGGAAATCCCACATCGTGCGCCCCAGCATGTTGCGCCACCTGCGCAGCAGCACGTCCCGGTACGCGCCGACCTGATAGTTGGGCTCGTCGAAGGCGAACGCGCGGGCAGCAGCGGGATCCGGCAAGTCGATGATGTGCACGCTGCCGCTGGGCGTTTCGCCGTCGCTGGTGAAGGTCGGGCCGCGGGCGATCATCTCCTTCGCGTACCGGTCCATGTACGACCAGTGCTCTTCGAGCAGTTCGTTGCGCAACGTGGCCGAGCCGGGCCGATCGCGGTGATAACAGAAGAACTCCATGGTCAGAGACTCTCCCCAACGCACGACAGCATCGCAATGGGATTCGGTGAAGACGACCGCGCACTCCGACGCGCCGACGCTCCGTCAGACGGCATAGCTCTCACGGACGCGCGGTCACAGCGGCTTGCTGTGACCGGAAATATTGGCCCCACTGTCGTGCTGACGCGTGCCAGACTGCCGGCATGACGATCCAAAGGGACGATGCCGCGTAGGCCGCCCAGCGCCGTGCGCACCGGCCGGCATCCCCGCGGCAGGGTTCGAAGGGCCAAGCAGATTCCCGGCTTTGCGCGGAGCTCGCAGGCAGCCGTGGCTCGACTGGAGGCCGAGGCCTTGTGGCCTGGGGCCGTCTTCGATGCGTTTGCCGTAGTTGTCGAGTTCCTGAAGCAACCGGGAAGACTGCTCTATGTCTCCTGGGCGGACTGCCCGTGCTGCGACGTGGTATCGGCGCGTGACACGCTCCAAGCCGCTTTGACCGGGCTGCCACCTCGGGCGCGTGCTGATCTGCGTGTGATCGTCGAAGAGCTGGATGCCCGGTTTCTGCGCCGGACACTGCCGGATCCGTTGTCTCCTGCCGGACCTTGGTGGCATCGGCGGCTTCGCGAGCGGTGACGGAGTACATGTCTCACTCCTCTTCGCTGTGGCGATGGTCGGCTCCCGTGACGGGCCACTCATCCGTCAGAGTCAGTAGCAGGCGATTGAATGCGCCCATGACTGTCTATGAGGTGACCGCCCAACTGCCGGAGATCGCGGTCGTTCAAGAACGAGCGCAAGCAATGGCCATGCTGGATGTGATCATGTGCAGAGAGCCCTCGCTGCGCTACTACTCCTTCGATCCGGTCTGGTCCGAGACGGAGAGTGTGGCGTCGATGGCCGACGGCTCGGGCAACGACTACTCGGTGGTGTTCTCGTCGGCTGGAGCGTTCGCGCGCGGCTTCGACCACGAGTCGGCGATGACGCCTTGGGCTGAGGACCCGCTCCGTCTGTGGCCTGGTCTGGTGGACTCGGTCCCCGAGGTGTTCCGCCCGCTCCTGAGCGAGCCGGCCTTCTGCGAGCATGACGGGACCCTGAGGGCAACCGTGTGCTTCTGGCGCGAGGCCTCGGATGCCGGCTGGAAGAGCGGGGTCATGGACCTTCCAGATGAGAACGACGGAGACGTGGACGGCGCGAGCTGGCTGTTCGACGTCCTAGTGACGGGGACCGCCGAGGCGTATCGGGAGTTCGCCGAGGAGTACTACGAGATGGCGCCAGATCTGAAGGCGATCCAACACGTCCTGGACCATAAGCCGCTGACTCAAGCCGTCGTCGGGCTGCTGAATGGCGAGCGCCGCCTTGACGACCTTCACGCTCACATCGCCCAGATCGGATATCCGGCGTAGAGGCCTTGGCGATCACAACAGGTAGATCTCCAGGCGTAGTGAGACCGACGCCCTTGGCTCTGGCCGGAGTTCCGGATGCCGTTGGTGATCTTCACTCGGTGGGGTGAAGATCACCAACAGCATCCAAAGCCTGAGCCAGAACCCGTTCTCGCGCACACAGCAGCCAACCCAGTCCGGACCTGTTGACTACACGCGACCGCGCATGCTCGGCTTGTAACCAGTCGTATCTGCGCCACCAAACCCGCGAGAGAAAAGGGAGGCGGCTCGGCGTGGTCGAGCACGTAGTTGTCATCGGTGCCGGCCTCTACGGCGCGGCGGTGACTGCCTCGCTGACGCGGAGGGGTGCTCGCGTCACCCTCGTGGACGCCGGTGCGCCGGCGGGCGGCACCTCCGGTGCGACGTTCTCGTGGACCAACTCCTGCGGCAAGAAGCCACGGCCCTACCACGATCTCAGTGTCGCCGGCATGCAAGCCCACCGGCAACTGGCAACCGAAGTACCTCACAGCGACTGGTACCACGAGGGTGGCAACCTGGAGTGGGCCGCCGCCGACCCCGAACTCGAGGAACTGCGCGAGAAGGTCGACGGCGTCCTGAACTACGGATACGAGGCACGTTGGCTCAGCCGGGCGGAGACACTGCGCCTCGAACCGGACATCGACCCTGCCGGACTGCCCGCCGACGGGATCGCCTACTTCCCACGTGAGGGCTGGATCGAACCCACCCGCCTCATTGGCCACCTGCTCTCGAGCGCGGTCTCCCGTGGTGCCGAGCTGGTACGCGACGACCCCGTGACCCGCCTGGAGTCGACCGCCGGTCTGGTGCGCGCCGTCCGGCTCGCATCGGGGCGGCGGCTCTCCGCAGATGCGGTCGTCAACTGTGCGGGGCCGCAGGCTGCCAGGATCGCCGAGCTCGCCGGTCTGGTTCTGCCGATGCGCAACACACGCGGTGTACTCATCTACACCTCGCCGGTCGCGGTCTCGGTGTCGCGCGTCATCCACGCCCCGCACGTCCACCTACGCCCGGACGGCGCCGGACGGCTCCTTCTGCACACCCCCGAGACCGACAGTGCGGCGTACGTGTCCGACGCCGGTGAGGTCAGAGTTGAGCGATCGTCAGTGGCAGGAGTGCTTGAGGCTGGTCGTGCGTTGTATCCAGGGATCCGAGCCGCGACCGTGGAAAGCGTTCGGGTGGGTGAACGGCCCATCCCCGGCGACGGCCTACCGGTCCTGGGCCGGGCGGTCGACCTGCCCAACTTTCATTTCGCCGTCTCACACAGCGGTGCGACGCTGAGCGTGCACGCCGGCGACCTGGTCGCAGCCGAGGTGCTCGGCGAAGACCGGGGCGAAGCCCTGGCCCCCTTCAGGTTCGAACGGCTTTGACCAGTGACTCAGCACCGGAACAGCACAGGCGCCCGCCGACACGTCGTCAACCTCGCCACGCAGCGACCGGAGGCCGAGTCCAAGGAACAGACGGACGCCCAATGCCGCTCCGGCACCGACGGGGAGTAGACAACTGCCCCACCCGGTGGATCCGGCATATCCAACGGACTCGGATGGTGTCTACGGCTCCCCGCCTCTGAGGACTGTCCCGTAAATGATCTCCGGAGCGGTGGCTACCTGCTCGCGGTGGTGGTTACGGGGCACCGCCAGGGCAGGACAGGGGTGGCGATGCTGACGCGTCAGTGCTGGTTGACCGGCCAGATGGCCGCCGGATCGCAACGGGCCGGGCACGCCAGCAGGTAGACCTCGTTGCCCAGGAACAGCGAGTAGGTGTCGGCCCTGACGCTGTAGGGCTGTTCTGGCCGGCCGGGGTGGACAGCGAAGTCCATACCCTCAGGAACCTGGCAGACATACACCAAGTCCGCGCCGCACGCGCACCTGTAGTACTCGGGATACTGCGCCCAGGACGGGGTACCGCCCACCTTGAAAATCTGGGCCCCGATGTCCTCCCCGTCGGGGGCATCCACGAAAGGCCGCAGAGCCAGCGGCAGCGCGCACAAGGACGGTTCGGTTTCCGGGCCCGGCAGCGCCGCGTGGCTCTGAATCAGTACACGCCAGAACGGAGCCGGGTAGGGCGGCTGCCGAGCGTCCCAGTACTTCGGTACGAGCCGGCCATCAGCAAGCTGGGGGTCGGACGCGTCGTTGTGCGCACGGCAGTGAAAGACAAGGAAGTGGTCTCCGCCGAAAGGCTCCAGGTCCCAGGGGATGTCGAACTGGAAGAACAGAGCCATCCGCTCACCACAGAAGCACTCGGGCCAGTCCTGGGCCTGGTCGAGGAAGGGCCAGCCTCCCACCGAGTTCCGCGCCGGGCGGACCAGTGGTTCGGTTCCAACCTCGACCGCGTAAGCAGGCAGCACAGTCCGTATCCTCCTCGCATTGCGTTCGAACGTCCGTTCAGCCTAATAGCTGTCCTGTGACAGCTGTTCGCGGATGAGATGTTCTTGATGGGGCTGTCGCGGTGCGAGGGTGCGGATGCGGTCCGCAAGGGCCGACCGTGGGGCATTCCTCGGGAGGACCGGACACTGCGGGTCGCAGCGTACTGGCGAACAAACCTGACGATGCGCCGGCTCGCACCGCCGACCACGACCATCGCAGACGGCGGTGTCCAGCTACTGGGCTCGTCATGCCCCACCGCCGCCGCAAAGGTGATGAACCGCCCGACTGGAGGCAGGCCCAGCCCAGACTCCGGGGACCTCCTCCAGGTCGTCGGTGCAGAGCGCCGGGACGTGGTCCCCTGCGCCGGGATGTGCCTGTCGATCCACCAGTCCGTTGAACTGCAGGCGCCGCAGCGTCTCGGTGAGGACCTTGGAGCTGATGCCTCCGATCCGCTCCCGCAGTTCGACCGGGCGCTTGGGGCCGTCGCGCAATGCCCAAAGCACCACGGCGTTCCAGGTGTTGGAGAGAAGGTCGAAGGCAAGGCGGGCGCGGCAGTCGGCAAGGAAAGCGTCAGTCGTCACGTACCAAATGGTGCCCCACGGGCCACCTAGCGTCGTCCCGAACGGTCGAAGCGAACCGGGAGAGGGCACGCGTGATGAGAATCGGCGTACTGGGAACGGGCAACATGGCGGACGCACTCGCCACCCACTGGGCGCGGGCCGGGCACGAGGTGACCCTCGGGGGACGGAACGCAGTGGAGGCGGAGCGGCTCGCGACGCGCATCGGGGGCAGCGAGAAGCCTTCAAGTCTGCGTGAGGCGGCCGAGTTCGGTCAGGTGGTGCTGGTCGCGCTGCCCTTTGCCGCAGGAGTGAGCGTGGCACGGGAGCTGCGGGCGGCCCTGGACGGCAAGGTGCTGCTCGACTGTTCCAATCCTGTCGGGCCGGGCTTCCGGCTGCTGACGGAAGGAGGCCCTTCGGCCGCGCGGCAGCTGGCCGCGGCGGCACCGGGAGCCCATGTGGTCAAGGCGTTCAATCTCTGCCACGAGAACGTGTGGCGCATGCGGCCACCCGTCTTCGAGGGGCGGCCACTGGCCGTTCCGGTCTGCGGGGACGACCATGCGGCCCTCGCGCGCGTACGCGAGTTGGTGCGGGACGTGGGCTGCGAGCCCGTAGTCGGCGGCGGTCTCGAACGGGCGGGACTCCTGGAGGCGACCGCCGCGCTGTTCATAGCGCTGTGGGTCGGAGAGGAAGCGGATGTCCAGGCAATCGCACCTCCGCTGGCCTATGCGGCCGGACCGAGTCGTGAGCAAGCAGAAGGCGGTCAGAGGAGTTTCTGCTAGGAGTTCCTGGCGCTGGATTCCTCCTTCGCCGGGTGTATGTCCTGGTGCACGATGTCCGCGTACTCCCGCCACCGGCGGCGCGGTGGTCAGCCTCTACGAGCGCGGCATCGCGGCCGGCGGCGCGACGCTCAAGGCCAGCGCCATGGCCGCGCCGTGTCCGTGGGCTGGGCGGTCAGTGTGTCTGCGCCTCCTGTGAGGGTGAGGGCTGCCAGGCGTGGGCGGGGACGACCAGTGGGCCGCCGGTGACGGGGTCGGGGACGACGACGGAGGAGAGCCCGAAGACGTCCTGGACCAGATCGGCGGTGACGACCTCGTCCGGCGGCCCCTGGGCGACGATGCGACCGGCCTTCATGGCGACGAGGTGGTCGGCGTAGCGGGCGGCCTGGTTGAGGTCGTGGAGAACGGCGACGACGGTGCGGCCGCGCTCGTGGTTCAGCCGGCGGACGAGGTTCAGGACCTCCACCTGGTGTGCGATGTCCAGGTACGTGGTCGGCTCGTCGAGCAACAGCAGGTCCGTGTCCTGGGCCAGGGCCATGGCGATCCACACCCGCTGCCGCTGACCGCCGGAGAGCTCGTCCACCGGCCGGTCGGAGAGGTCGGCGGTGTCGGTGTGTTCCAGCGCGTCGGTGACGGCCCGCTCGTCGGTCTCCGACCACTGCTGCCACCACTTCTGGTGCGGCTGGCGGCCGCGGGCGACGAGGTCGGCGACGGTGATGCCGTCCGGTGGGGTCGGGGACTGCGGCAGGACGCCGATGGTCCGCGCGATCTGTCGGCCGGGGACTCGGGCGAGTTCGGCGCCGTCCAGCAGTACGGTGCCCCCGCGCGGTTTGAGGAGGCGGCCCAGCGCCCGCAGGACGGTGGACTTGCCGCAGGCGTTGGGGCCGACGACGATCGTGACCTTGCCGTCGGGTATCTCCAGGTCCAGGCCCTCGACGACGGTGCGGTCCTCGTACGCCAGGGTCAGGTCGTGCGCCGAGAGGCGGCTGGTGGGCGGACGGCTCATGCGGAGATACCTCCGGAACGGCTGCGAGTGCGGACGATGAGCCACATCAGGTACGGGGCGCCCACCGCGGCCGTGAGGACGCCGACGGGCAGCTCGATCGGGGAGAACATACGGCGGGCCAGCAGGTCGGCCACCACGACGACCAGCGCGCCGGTCAACGCCGAGGACAGCAGCGGAACCTGAGCCGTGCGCGTGAGGCGGCGCGCGATCTGCGGGGCGAGCAGCGCGACGAAGTCGACCGGGCCCGCGGCGCCGGTCGCCACCGACGCCAGGACGACACCGAGCGCGGTCAGGCCGAGCCGTACCCGGTCCAGGCGCACACCGAGGGCGGTCGCGGTGTCGTCGTCGAAAGACGCGCCGCGCTGGACCCACGCCGCCCACAGGGTCGCCGGGACGCCGACCAGCAGTACGAGCGCGAGGGGGCCCGCCTCCTCGTAGCCACGGCTGTTGAGGGAACCGGTCAGCCAGACCTTGGCCTGCTGGGCCACCAGGTAGTCGCCCTTGGTGAGGAACAGCTGTGTCAGCGAGCCGAGCGCGACCGACACACCTATGCCGACCAGCACGAAGCGCGAGGAGTTCAGCCCGCGCCGCCACGCGAAGACGTACACCAGCAGGGCCGCCCCGACCCCGCCGGCTACGGAGACGTACGGCAGCGCGTCGTCGGCGACGGCGTTGAAGCTCAGCGCGGCGACCGTGGCCGCGCCCGCGCCGTGGGTGACGCCGATGACGTCGGGGCTGGCCAGCGGATTGCGCGCGACGGTCTGTACCAGCGCGCCCGCGACGCCGAACGCTGCCCCCGCGAGGAGCCCGACGACCAGGCGCGGCAGGCGCAGTGTGCCCACCACCAGCTCGTCGGGACTCGGACGCCCGAACAGTACGCGGACGACCTGCGTCGGCGGGACGAAGGACTCGCCGACGCACAGGTAGGCCACCACCGCGCACGCGAGCAACACCGCGAGCGCGGCCGCGACGACGACCGCCCTGCGGTGCACGAGGAAACTGGCGTGTCCCCCGCGCAGGACGACGTGCCCGGCGGGGCGCACGGCGGGCCGGGCGGCGATGGTCTCGGTACGGCTCACGCGGCTCGTAGGACTCGTACGGCTCGTACGGCTCGTACGGCTCATGCGGCCACCGCCGCCCTGCGCCGGACGAGCGCGATCAGGAACGGCACGCCGATCAGGGCGGTCATGACGGCCACCGGCACCTCCGAGGGCGGGAAGACGATGCGGCCGAGCACGTCCGAGCCCAGTATCATCACCGGGCCCAGCAGTGCGGCCAGCGGCAGCACCCACCGGTGCGCGGTGCCCACCAGGGCGCGGGCGATGTGCGGTACGGCGAGGCCGGTGAACGCGATCGGGCCGACCGCGGCCACCGCCGCTCCCGTGAGCACGGTCGCGCCCAGCGCACCGAGCGCGCGCAGCAGTCCGACGTTGTGCCCGAGAGCCTTGGCGGCGTCGTCGCCGAGCGCGAGCGCGTCAAGTCCGCGGGCCACCGCCGCGACGAGCACCAGTCCGGCCAGCAGGAACGGCCAGATCTGGCCGATGACCTCGCTGTCGCGCCCGCTGATCGAACCGACCTGCCAGAAGCGGAACTCGTCGAGGGCGCGGGCGTCGGTCGTGGCGATCCCCGACACGAGTGAGGCGAGGAAGGCGTTCATCGCGGCGCCCGCGAGGGCGAGCTTGACCGGCGACGCCCCGCCCCGCCCGCCGCTGGCGACGGCGTACACGCCCACGGCTGCCAGAGCCGCGCCCGCGAACGCGAACCACACGTAGCCGTCGAGCGTGTGCACGCCGCAGAACGCGATCGCGCACACGACGCCCACGGAGGCGCCCTGGCTGACACCGAGGATGCCTGGTTCCGCGATGGGGTTGCGGGTGACGCCCTGCATCACCGTCCCGGCGAGCGCGAGCGCGGCGCCCGCCAGCACGCCGATGACCGTGCGCGGTACCCGCAACGACCGCACCACCTGGGCGTCGTCGCTGCCGCCGCCGTGCAGCAGGGCCTGGATCACCTCTCCGGGCGCGATCTGGCGGCTGCCCACGGCGAGGCTCAGCAGGACGGCGATCAGCAGCATCGCCGTGCCTGCCAGCAGCCAGCCGGCCCGGCGGGTGGGGGTGGGTGGCGACATGCGCCGCGCTCACTCTCTCTTGTCAGGCCGTCAGGTACTTCTGGAGGTCGTCGAGGACCGCGTTGGCGGCCGTGACGCCAAGCCCCAGGTACCAGGTCTCGTCCGGCACGTCGTAGGCGTGGCCGTCCTTGACCGCCTTGAGGTTCTTCCACAGGGGGTTGCCCTGGGCCTTGCTCTTGTCCGTGGCCTTCGGGTCGCCGTAGACGCCCGTGAAGATCCAGTCGGCGTCGGCCTGGTCGATGTTCTCGGCGCTGACCTCGGCGGCCAGGTCCGCGATGTCCTGGTTCTTGGGGCGCGGGATGCCGACGTCCTTGAGGATCGTGCCGATGAAGGAGTCGTTGCCGTAGAGCCGGATGACGCCGTCGGGCAGGTAACGGACCATCGACACGGTCGGCTTGTGAGAACCGAGCTCGGCGCCGAGGGCCTTCGCCCGCTTCTCGTACGCGGCGAGGTTCGCCTTGGCCTGCGCGGTCTTGTCCAGCGCGGCCGCGTTGAGGAGGTAGTTCTCCTTCCACGTGAAGCCGGGGCGGATCGAGAAGACGGTCGGCGCGATCTTCGACAGCTCGTCGTACGAGTCCGCGGCGCGCAACTGGCTGCCCAGGATCAGGTCCGGCTTGAGGGCCGCGATCGCCTCCAGGTTGAGGCTGTTGATGGTGCCGATGTTCTTCGGCGTGCCGGCGTCCTTCTTCAGGTACGACGGCAGCTCCGGCGAGCCCTCGGTCGGGGCCAGGCCGACCGGCTTCACGCCGAGGGAGACAACGTTATCGAGCTCGCCGACGTCCAGCACCACCACGCGCTTGGGCTGCGCCTTGATCTCGGTGCTGCCCATCGCGTGCTTGATCGTGCGCGGCCACTGGCCGGCCTTGGCGTCCGTGCCGAGCGCGGCCGTCTTCTCCGCCGCGTCCGCGAAGTCCTTGCCGCCCTTCGCCACCGACTTCGAGTCCTTCGCTCCCGACCCGGCCTCGGCGGAGGCGCTGCCTTCCTTACCGTTCCCGGAGGAATCGCTGCCGCACGCCGCGAGCGACAGTGCGGCGGCGACGGCGAGAGCGACTGCGGCTGTGCCGCGGCGCCGAAGAGACATGTGACGGGCTCCTAGCTGTGGTTCACCTGTGGAGTATTAGGCGAGCCTTACCTTATGTGGAACCTATGTGCAGGATGCAAGCGGGGTCCCGGGATCCGCGCCCGGCCCTCCGGGTCCGGCAGGTATGCGTGCTGGTGGAGCGTCCGGGAGGAGACGACAGATGGACACCTCGAGCGCTGCGACCGCTTCGCCGAGGACGAGGATCTGCGGATCGACAGCGAGCGCCCGCGCGATGGCGAGGCGCTGCCGCCGGCCGCCCGACGGCTCGTAAGGCCTCGCGTCCACCTCGCGGGCACCCAGTCCGGCCTGGTCGAGCAGCGACTCGATATGCCGGTCCCTCGAGACGGGACCGTGCGGGCGGAGAGCGATGCGCAGGCGCTGACGGGACGTCAGTCGGGGGCCCAGCGAGACGTACGGGGCATGGAACGCCATCTGGATCTCGCGCACCCGGGCCGGCCGGTCACGGCGTGCGCGTCGGCCCCGGCTGGCGACCCTCATCCGCTTCGTGTGGTCAGTGCGGGTCGGTGTGGAATGCGTGGGGCCACAGCCAGTGGGAGGCGAGGACGGCGGTAAGGCTGCCGGTGGTGACGAGGGCGGCGCGTACGCCGGCGGTGTACCAGGGGGTGGGGGTGTTGAAGTCGGCGAGCAGGAGGAGCAGGGGGGAGAAGGCGATGCACCAGTAGAGGTAGTTGGCGGGGCGCAGACCGTAGGCGAGGGTGCCCAGGACCGCCGCCGTCGCCGCGATGGCCCAGGGGCCGGGGTGGGCGGCGAGGACAAGGGCGACGCCGGTGCAGCCGACGCTGGTGCCGACGGCGCGCTGGCGTGCCTTGACGAGGGTGGTGTGGGGGGTGGGTGTGAGGGCGAGGAGGACACCGGTGACCAGCCAGTGGCCGTCCCCGGCCAGCTGGTGCGGAGCGGTGATCAGCGTCATGGCGGCGCCGGTCAAGGCGGCGAGCCGGGCGGCGTGGGCCAGAGGGCGGGCGGCCGGGGGCGCGGGAGGAACGGTGGGTACGGGTGGAGGGGGTGCCGGCGGCTGGGGTCCGGGTGGCCTGGGTGGGGTGCGGCCCCAGCGGGGCAGAGCCATGATGCCGCCCCAGAGGCAGCCGGCGAGCTGCGGCAGGCCCGGGACGCCGAACGCCTCGGCCGGGCCGGTGATTCCGACCAGCAGGAAGGCGAGCGGAGCGGTGACACTGACCCGCGGCGCGAGCGCCCCTACGGCGGCGGTGAGAGCGACCGCCGGGACGAGAGCCCAGTCGTTGCCGTGGATGAGACAGGCGTACACGCCCGCCAGCGTGATCCACAGGGTCCGGGTGGCCAGCCGTCGGGCTCGTTCGCCCGGCCCGGCCTGCGCGGGCAGCGGCATGACCACCAGGACAACGGGCAGTACCAGCGCGGCACCCGCCTCGGGGTGGCCGAGGGCGGTGCCGATCAGCAGCGGCAGTGCCAGCGCGAGACCGGCCGCGACACCGGCACCCCAGTCCGCGGGGCCCTGCGGGCGCCACCGGACGCCCAGCCACACCCTCCACCACACACCCCATCGCACCGCGGCGGGCGACCAGATGGCATCGCCACGCTGCCGTCGTACGACGCCGAACTGCGGCAGGACACCCGGCACACGCATACGGTCTCCAGACCATGACCAGACACGACCAATGGTGTTCAGCGTGATCTGCCGACCGGACCGAAGGTGCTCATTACGTCAGGTGCGGCATGTCCCGCACACCTGGGTGTCGTCGTGCCGACCGGTACTGACGTCCAGGGCGACCCGTCCATCGCCGTGGCCGTCGTCGAAACACAAGGCCGAGCGCGGGTGAGGGGTTCACAGCGGGTCCGGACCGGGTTCCGGCTCGGTTCAACGTGACCTGCCTCGACAGATTCGATGCCGTCGTCACCGCCGAAACACTACTGTCGGCCGTGGTGGGCGGCGGAGATCCGACTTCTGATGTGTGAGGCGCGCGAGGCAGGGGCCGGACTCGCGGATGTCAGGATCCGGGGCTCGGCAAAGTCCCACCGGGCACAGATGCAGCGGCAGGTCGGCCCAAGGCCTTGGTCTTTGCCCCGGGCTACTGTCATCGCGGGCAGTGCGCGCAGGGCGCTCCATGCCACCGCTGTGCACAGCGCGGCGAGCGGCAGTTCGAGGCAAGCGGCCATCAGCACCGCTGTGCGTTCCGCTCCGGGTCCGGCGGTCAGCACGTCGAACCAGGCGTCGGCCGCCAGCAGCACCGCGGTGGCCGGGGCCACGGCGACCCGCCGTCGGTCGCTTCGGGCCAGCAACAGGCCGGTGCCGACCAGTCCCATGGCCTCTGCTGCGTCCAGGCCGATCCACACCACTGGGTGCGTACCGGCCCCCCACGCCAATACGAACATCCAGGGGACCAGCGCCACTCCGGCGGCGGTGAGCACACGGGCGGACCAGCTCCAGCGAGTTGTCGTCGTCATGGGGGCAAGCCTTGTCGGCATGGGCCCAGGGGTCAGTAGCGTGGCTTTCCGACCTGAAGGTGGTGCTGGGTACACCCCGAGGCGGTAAACACCTGCATGGTCCTTCGGCCTGCCCGCGATCTACGGTGTGCGCATGGTCTCTCTCACCGCGCTGCGCGGTCCGCTCGCGGGCGTGGGCCGCGAGACGGTCTTCAACGCCACCGGCGTACTGCTGCAGCTCATTCCGCTGCTGCTGCTCGCGGAACCCTGGCTGTTCTTCCCCGACCTGGCAGCTGTGCCGGAGATCCAACTGGCCGTCTGCGCTCCGTTGCTGGTCGTGATCTACGCCGTCGGTGCGCTGACCGCCGTCCAGCGCCGCAGGTTCGCCTCCCTGGCGAGTGTCGACATACCACTGCGCCCCGTCGCGCAGCGCAGGCCCACACTCCGGGGAGCGGTGAAGTGGCTCCGCTCCGGGGCGACTTGGCGGCAGGTCACCTATCACCTGCTGGTGGGGCCGCTCGTGGCCTGCGGGACGGCCGCCACCGCCGTGCTGTGGAGCTGGGGTGCCGCGGCGGGAACCGCCCTGGTGTGGATCTGGAGTGTTCCCCCTGAGCAGCGGCCGAAGTTCCTGCGGTACACGACGGAGGCCCTGTACATCAACGCGTCCGGTATCGCGGCCCTGCTGCTCGCCCTGTGGCTCACCCGTGTCCTTGTCCGGCTCGACACCCGCGCTGCCCTGGCCCTGCTGAGCCCCAGCCGGACCGAGCGGCTGACGCGCCGCGTCGAGGATCTCACCGAGAGCCGGGCCGGGGCAGTGGACGCGGCCGATGCCGAACGCAGGCGCATCGAGCGGGATCTGCACGACGGGGCGCAGCAGCGTCTGGTCTCCCTCGCCGTGAACCTCGGTATCGCCCGGGCGACGCTCACCGACCTTCCCGACGACGCCAGGCAGGTCATCGATCAGGCCCATCGGGAGGCGAAGGAGGCGATAGACGAGCTGAACAACCTGGTACGCGGACTGCATCCGGCCGTCCTGGACGACCGGGGACTGGATGCCGCCCTGTCCGGCATCGCCGCCCGCGGCCCGCTGCCGGTGCGGCTGCGCGTCGACGTACCCCGGCGGACCGCCCCAACCGTCGAGGCGGTCGCCTACTTCACCGTCTCCGAGGCACTGGCCAACATCGCCAAGCACGCCCCCGACGCCTCCGGGGCGGACATCACGGTTGAACTTCATGGCGGTACGCTCCGGGTTACCGTCGCCGACGACGGTCCTGGCGGCGCTGACCCCGCCCACGGCTCCGGTCTGGCCGGACTGGCCCGCCGGGCGGCTTCCGTGGACGGCACGTTCTCGATCAGCAGCCCTGCAGGAGGCCCGACCGTCATCACCGTGGAGCTGCCGTGCGTCGTCTCGCCGTGATCGCCGAGGACTCTGTCCTGCTGCGGATCGGACTGGTCAAAGTGGTGGAGATGGCGGGCTACGAGGTCGCGGCCGAAGCCGGTGACGCCGAGGCGCTGCTCGCCGCCGTCGCCGAACACCGCCCCGCCATCGCCGTCGTGGATGTCCGCATGCCGCCCGCTCAGTCCGACGAGGGAGTGCGGGCGGCGCTGGTGATCCGCCACGAGTGGCCGGCGACAGCGGTGCTGCTGCTCTCCCAGTACGTCGAGGAGCGTTACGCCGCCGACCTGCTGACGTCGAACACCGGCGGCGTCGGCTATCTGCTCAAGCAACGCGTCGCCGACGTCGAGGATTTCATCGACGCCCTCCGCCGTGTCGCGGCGGGCGGCACCGTCCTGGACCCGGAGGTCGTGGCCCAACTGCTGCTGCGCCGCGCCAGCGACCCGCTGGACCGACTGACCGCCCGTGAACGCGAGGTGCTGGCCCTGATGGCCGAGGGGCGTTCCAACTCCGGTATCGCGCAGCAACTGGTCGTCAGCGACAGCGCCGTGGCCAAGCACATCAACGGCATCTTCACCAAGCTCGACCTGCCGTCGGTCGACGGCGACCACCGCCGGGTGCTGGCGGTACTGCGGTTCCTGAGTGCCGGGTGAGCCTGGTCAGGTGGTCAAGGCCCCTACGCGGCCTACCGCAGGGATCACCACACGTCCGGCGATCCGAGGTCGCCGGTCGGCGACGTCGCACCATCGGATAGGCCACCGCCTTCGCCCCGTAGTCGTCCAGGAGCCGGTCGAAGATCCGCTGGAGCGTGTGGCGCTGTTGGAGAATCTGTCGCGTACTGCTCTTAGGGCGCCGTGCAGGGCGTAGGCGGCGCGACCGCCGCCGAACGCGCGGCCGTCCGGACGAAATGCACGATGTCGGCGTCAGACACTGGGATCAGACATCACTGCGCTGCCCGAACGGCCAGGAGCGCCCGTTCATAGGGTCGAGGTGTGATCGCCACGCGTTCGAGTGCGACGGCCAGCGCGGCGAGGCCGTCGTCGGTGAGGACGGCGTTCCGTCCGCGCAAGTCTTCCTGACACTTGGCCCGTTGGGCGAGTCCCTGCTTTTCGAGGCGGCATTGATCACGACTCCGGACAAGCCCTCGCGCGCGTCGCCGGTCGTGATCACGCCGCGGAGTGGCGGAGTGAGGCCGCTGTCAGAAAATGGGGACCGGGCTGCGGTCGGGTTGCCCATATTCCTGTTCATGCCCGAGATCCAGCTGCTCCGTCCAGGCCACGCCCCCGCGCTACTCGCCTTCGAGCAGGAGAACCGGGCCTATTTCGCCGCGTCCATCCCTGACCGGGGCGATGACTACTTCGCTCGGTTCGACGAGCGGCACCGTGCCCTGCTTGCGGAGCAGGAGGCTGATGTCTGTTACTTCCACGTGTTGGTCGGCGCCGAAGGCGAGGTGCTGGGGCGGGTCAACCTCGTGGATGTGGCGGATGGCGGCGCCGAACTCGGCTATCGGATCGCCGAGCGTGCCGCGGGCCGGGGGGCTGGCCACCTGGGCCGTGCGGGAGCTGTGCGGCCTCGCCGCCAACAGCTACGGACTGACCGTCCTTCGTGCCGGGACCACACTCGACAACGCGGCATCGCGGGCCGTGCTGGCTCGCTCGGGGTTCGCCGTCGTAGGCGAGAGGCAGCTCTCCGGTCGCCCCGGTCTGTCATATGTCCGCAGTCTCGCGGACTTCACCGCTCCGCCCGGTGCGCCGGCCGCCCGTTAAGGAGTGAGCTGGGCCGTGGTCGTCTGGTGACTTGAAGGCTTCGGATCCAGATGATCGCTGCGCGAAATCTCACGCCCTCCCACACAGGTCTCATCGACTGTACGGACTTCCCCCGTCGGGGATTTCGACTCGGCCGGTACGGGACCGTGGCACAGCGTCAGCTCACGAACTCTTCGTCCCCGTAGCGCACCTCGGCTCTGTTCCAGTCGACGCCGAGTTCGGCCGTGAACCTCTGGGCCACCGGCAGGTCGGCGAGCGGGGCGATGAGGACGAGCCGCCCGTCCAGGGTGACCGAGCCGCCGCCGAGCCGGTCGCGGGCCTCCGCGTCCGCGAGCAGGGCGTCGTGCAACCGGATCCGGCTGACGCCGGGGGCCTGGATCTCGACCGCGTCGGTGTCCGGCGAGGTGCGCGGCAGACAGCGGAACGTGAGCACCGATTCCTGGTGGTACTGCTTGGTGATGACGTCGGCGATGTGGTGGAGCCCGTCGCGGCCGACCTCGTTGACGTCGAACTCGCGTGAACGCTCGTAGGTGGCCTTCTTCAGGTCGCCGGACCAGAAGACGCCGTCCAGGAGGGTCGAGGGGCCAGGCCGTGCGCCGTTGGCCCGGATGATCTCGCGCACCTCGTGATCGAAGCGCGTCAGGCGAGTCTTGAGCCGGGAGTCGGCCGGATCCGTGATGATCGCGGTGTTGTCGGTGGCGAAGATCTCGGCAGTGGGGCACCCGTGAGCCGGCGGGCTTGCCTGTGCGCTGCCCGCGCCCGTGACTCCCAGGGTCAGGGCGGCGACCGTGGCCAGGATGCGCGACTGCCGCCGCAAGGTGACGTTGTTCATGCCGTGATCAACGAGCGTTGACCGACTTCGTTGCCGAGGCGATCGACTCACCGACGTTGCCGACCTCGACGACACTCGGCTGGAAGACCGGGCCGCGGCCCGAGAGTTGCGCGGAGATGCCCGGGCCGGGCGTCGACAGTAGCTACCTGAAGCCTGGCTGGGGGCGCCGACCGGGGAGGGATGCGCCGGCGCGCTGTCACTTCATGGGCGCCGATGTCCGCGCCCCAGGGTGGCGTTTGCCTTCCACCTGGCAGGCAGCCGCGCGACCGGCAGGCCCCGTCCGCGGCATCGGGCCGACTAGGGCCTGTCCGGCGGATCAAGTCGCTAGGCCGGATACTCCGGGGCCTGGGCGTTTGGGCACCTCACCGCGAGGGCCGCGATGTCGTCGCCGAGCCTTCCGCCACTGTGGTGGAGCAGATCCCGGTGAAGCCGGTCGAGCAGCTCGCGGGGCGGCTTCGCGCCCTGCCGCCGCATCCAGTCCGACAGCGGGAAGAACTCGCCGGTGCGGTCCCGGGTCTCCGATACGCCGTCAGTGTAGAGCAGCAGCTGGTCGCCCGGGGTGAAGGCGACGGTGTCGACGAAGTAGTGGTCTCCCATGAGCGCCGCGAGATGGAGAGGCGGTGAGGGAGTGGTGGGATCCAGGACGCGGATCTTCCCGCGGTGCGCGAGCAGCGGCGGGGGGTGCCCACAGTTGAGGAGCCGGACGTGGCCGCCGCCGTGCGGGATCTCGGCGATGAGAGCGGTGGCAAAGCGCTCCGGCATGTCTTGGGCCGGATACGCGGCGCTGTGGCGGTTGATGCTGGTCTCCAGACGATGGACGACGCCTCTCAGGTCGGGCTCGTCGTACGCGGCCTCCCTGAAGCAGCTGGTCACCGCCGAGGCCGCCCCCACCGCGGACAGACCCTTGCCGCGTACGTCGCCGATGAGCAGCCTGACCCCGTACCGTGTAGCGGCCGCTTCATAAAAGTCACCGCCGATCCTCGCCTGTTGCTGGGCCGCCAGATACAGCGACTCGATCTCGACGTCGTCCATGCGGCGCGGCAGGGGGCGCAGCAGCACCTTCTGGGCCGCGTCGGCCACGAGGCGGATGTGGAAGAGAGCCTCCTCCCGCTGGAGTCGGACATGGCTCGCATACGCGGCCGCCAGGGTGACCGCGACGATCGCCGCGGCCGTGTACTGCGTCCCCAGGTCGGTGTAGACGAAGCTGAGGCCGATCATGACCAGCAGGCAGAACGTCCCCAGCAGGATCGTGGGGAGCACGGGCCACATCGCCGCGGCAAGGGCGGGAGCGGCCGGCAGGAGTCGGCTGACGGCGATCTCCCTCGGTGTGGAGAACGCCAGGCAGGTGATGAGGAGGGTAAGGACCACCGGGGACAACGGGGCAGCTTCCCACCAGCTACCGCCGAGGGAACGACGGCGCCGCAGCCGTCCGGACATGATCACAAAATGCATCATATCGGTCGACGCGGGCATTGAGCTTTGATGGAGCATCGGCTCGGTGCGCGTTGATCGCCGGGACCCCAGCGGGAGGTGGTTGGCCGGGCAAGGCCGGACTTCCCCGTCGGGCTGTCGGCCATGAGGAAAGGAGCCACGAGGAAGGGAATGGAGTATGGATGGGAGGGTGCAGTCGTTTCGCTGCACGAGAGAAGGTCTACGCCACCATGGGCGGCGGCTCCGAATTCCTGGGCGGCATCGGATTGACTCTGAGGCTGTTCACACCCCTGGCGGCAGCCGCCGCGATCGGCGTGATGATCAATGCCATGGCGACCGTGACCGGGTCACATGGATTGCGGGAATCTCAAGGCGGCGTGCAGTACAGCGTGTGCATCGCCGTCGTCGCGCTCGCCCTCGCGGCCATCGGCCCGGGAAAGCCGGCCCTGGACAGCCTTTTCCCTTGAGGCAGAGGCGGCTGGGCCGAAGCGGCCGTCGTCCTGTTCCTGGGCGGCATGGGCGCCACGATCGCCCTCATTCTCCAGCCGTGACCGCCGTCAGTTCTTGAGTTTGAGGAGGATCCGGGCCAGTTCGTCGAGTTCGGCCGGGTCCAGCCTGTCCGTCAGGACGGGCGCCAGGGTTTCGCGGCGGGCGGCGTCCGCGCGCTCGAAGAGGTCGCGACCTTTGGGCGTGATGGTCACCTCGACGGACCTGGCGTCGAGGGCCGAAGGGGCGCGGGTGACCAGTTCGCGGGCCTGGAGGGCGTCGATCACCCGGGAGACCTGACTGCGGCTGATCAACGCGCAGGAGCCGAGATCGGTGGCCGACAGCGGCCCGGCCTGATGGTAGAGCCAGAGCAGTACCTCGAACCAGGAGGCCGGCAGGTGGAAGTCCCGCTCCAGTCGGGCGCTCGCGCGTGAGGTGAGGTCGCTGCTCACCCCCACGAGGCGGTAGTACGCCTGGTCCTCGACAGGCAGTTCGGCCTGCTTCAGCTTGATGTCGGTCACAAGCCGAGTCTACCAATTTGCGTGTACATGCACGCAACTTTAGTATGTGCGTGTACACGCAACGATGGAGGCTCGTCATGAAGATCGCCCTTGTCACCGGCACGTCGACCGGGATCGGCCTGGAAACCGCCGTACTCGCCGCGGAGGCGGGCTATGAGGTCGTCGCGACCATGCGGAACACCGACAAGGCCGGAACGCTGCTCGATCGGCTGCCCGACGCCGACGTCCGACAGCTCGACGTGACGGATCCGGACTCCGTCAGGGCCTGCGTCGACGGTGTGATCGCCGACCACGGCCGGCTGGACGCGCTGATCAACAACGCCGGGGCCGGGCACCTCGGCACCATCGAGCTGGAGTGTGTCGACGACGTCCGCGACGTCATGGAGGTCAACTTCTTCGGAGTCGTCCAGACCACCAAGGCCGCGCTGCCGCACCTGCGCGCGGCCAAAGGGCGCCTGATCACGGTCACCAGTGTCGGAGGCGTGGTCGGCCAGCCGTTCAACGAGGCCTATTGCGCGGCCAAGTTCGCGGTCGAGGGCTGGATGGAGAGTCTCGCCCCGGTCGTCGGCAAGCTCGGTGTCGCGGTGAGCGTGATCGAGCCCGGCGCGGTGGCCACCGAGTTCGTCGCGAACGTGCGGGCCGACCGGGACATCGAGGCCCTGGTCGCCGGAGCCGGGGACTACCAGCCAGTGATCAACGCCTACCTGGCCCGCACCCAGCAGGCGTTCTCCGCGGCACAGTCGGCCCGCGAGTGCGCGGAGGTCGTCGTGGGCGCGCTGACCGCCGCCGAGCCCCGGTTCCGCTACCAGAGCTCCGAGTGGGCGGCCGGCTTCACGGCGGTCAAGCTGGCCGACGCCGACGGCTCGGCCGTACAGGCTCTCACCACGTCCTGGCTCGGGGCCTGAGTCCGGAGGCCGTCCACCGCCTGACATCCGCATGGCGTGGGTCACCCCTCCGACCAGCGGGATCCGCGGGCGCGCGCCGGGGATTCCCGTGAAGTTGTGACGCTGTTCACCCCAACTCCGGTCAGCGGTCGGACAGTACGGCATCAATCCATGTCAGTCCCCGCAAGGAGTTGCCCCTGATGCCGAGCACCACGCCCGCCGAGATCCGTACCATCCCAGCGGGCGGCGGATCCGCACCACCCGAACGCCACTCCTTGCGGTGGGACATCCAGGGGCTGCGCGCGGTGGCTGTCACGCTCGTGGTGCTCTCCCACGCCGGAGTACCTCAGGTCAGTGGCGGATACGTCGGGGTCGACGTCTTCTTCGTGATCTCCGGCTTTCTCATCACGTCCCTGCTGCTGCGCGAACTCGCCACCACCGGCCGCTTGTCGGTCCGCACCTTCTACGCCCGCCGGGCGCTGCGGCTGCTGCCGGCGTCGTCCCTGGTCATCGCCGTCACGCTGGCCGGGTCGTGGCTGTTCCTGTCGAAGGCGCGGCTCGCCGAGTACGCGGGCGACGCCCTCGGCAGCGCGTTGTACGCGGTCAACTTCCGGCTGGCGGCGGCCGGTACGGACTATCTCGCCCAGAACGGTCCGCCTTCACCGTTCCAGCACTTCTGGTCGCTCGCCGTGGAGGAGCAGTTCTACGTGGTGTGGCCGCTGCTCCTGCTGCTCAGCTGGCGGGCCGCCCGCGGCCGGCGCCGACCGATCGCCCTGGCGCTCGGGGCGCTGTGCCTGGTGTCGTTCGTGATCAGTGTCCTGGTGACGAACTCCTCGGCGCCCTGGGCGTACTTCGGCTCCCCCACCCGCGGCTGGGAGCTCGGCGCCGGTGCGCTGCTGGCGCTGGCCACCGCCCGGCTGGAACGGCTGCCCGCCGCCCTCGCGGCCCCGCTGACCTGGCTCGGCCTGGCCTGCGTCGTGCTGGCGGCGGTCTGGTACGACGACGCGACACCCTTCCCTGGCTACCACGCCCTCCTGCCGGTCCTCGGCGCCGCGCTCGTCCTGGCCGGCGGCTGCGCGCCCGCCCCGCACGGCGCGGGGTGGCTGCTCGGGCGGCGTCCACTGGTGTGGCTGGGCGGACTCTCGTACGGCTGGTACCTGTGGCACTGGCCGCTGCTGGTCGTAGCCCCGATGGCGCTGGGCCGTACGGACGGCACCGCCGAAGTGCCGCTCGCGCTCGGGCTGTGCGCGGTCGCGCTGGGTCTGGCCTGGCTGACGCTGCGCCTCGTCGAGAACCCGGTCCGCTTCCACCACGCGTTCCGGGGACGGCCGAACCGGGCCCTGGCGCTCGGGGTCGGGCTGTCGGCGGGGGCCACGGTGCTGGCGCTGACGGCGGCGGCGGTCCCGCCGACGATCGAAGTCGGCGGGCCCGCGCCCGTACTGTCGCAGGAGCTGGCCGGCGCGCCGGACCCGCAGGGGCGGCTGGCCGAACTCCTGGCGGCGGCCTCCGGAAGCCTGCCGACCAACCTCACCCCGGCTCTGCCGAAGGTGAAGTCCTCTCGGTCCGCGGTCTACCGGGACGGCTGCCACGTCGACTACGACAGCACCCGTAATCCGCCCTGCGTCTACGGGAACCGCGCGTCCTCCCGTACCGTGGTGCTCTTCGGCGACTCCCACGCGGCCCAGTGGTTCCCGGCCCTGCAGGGCCTCGCGACGGAGCGCGGGTGGAAGCTGGTCTCGCTGACGAAGGCATCCTGCAAGATCGCCGCCGTGACGATCATCAACCGCCACAAGCCGTACACGGCCTGCGACACCTGGCGTTCCAACGCCGTGGCGAGGATCAACGCCCTTCACCCCGCCCTGGTCGTCGTGTCCTCCTCGGACGCGGGTGATCCCGCCCAGCCCGCCGACGACACCCTGCGGCAGTGGACCACCGGCTTCGAGGACACCTTCCGGGACCTCCGCACCTCCGGCGCCCACGTCGCCGCCCTGCTCGACACCCCGTGGCCCAAGGACGACCCGGTCGACTGCGCCGCCGACAACTCCCTGCAGCTGCACGCCTGCGCGAACCACCTGCCGGACGCGATCCACGATGCGACCCGCCAGAGAGCCATGCGCGGCGCTGCCGCCACGACCGGTGCCGCGGTCATCGACCCCCGACCCTGGGTCTGCGCCGTGCGCACGGGCATCTGCCCGGTCGTCGTCGGCAACACCCCCGTCTACCGCGACGAAAGCCACCTCTCCGAGGCCTACGCCGCGGCCCTCACTCCCGTCCTCGCCCCCGCCTTGGACCGCCTCGTCGGTGCGTCCTGAGCGCACCGGACCGCGCTGCCGTCCGACCGGATCGGCATGCGCGGCCCGGGCGGCGACATCCCCTCCGCCTACGGCCCCAGTCACCAGTAGTGGCGGCGACCACCGACAGCGTGTCCGGCGGTGCCGAGGATCCATAGGACGAGTCCGATGATGACGAGGATCAAGCCGATCGTCCAAAGAATGCTGATGCCCGTCACGAAACCGACGACGAGCAGAATGATGCCGAGGACAAGCATGGCAACCTCCCGCAATGAGCCCCCCTCGTCCCTCCGTGTACCACCGCAGGGCAACTCCTAACGCGGATTCGGCACGTTCAAGACGGTCGTCCCGGGGAAAGGTCCAGGTCACGCGGCGTGACCGTACCTGCCGCGTCTCATGTGATTCGCGGGTACGAGTTCGGTGAGCAGAAGCGTGCGGTCGTCCGCTCCGTCGTTGGTGGCCGACATGCCGTGAAGCAGCCGCTGGCACAGGGATTGCAGGGTGTCCGGGCCGGTGATGCGCTCGGGGTCGACGCCGTCGGTGTCGAGAAGGGCGGCGAGACGGGCGATGCCCTGGTCGATGTCCGTGTGACGGGACTCGACCAGGCCGTCGCTGTAGAGCAGGAGCAGCACGGGGTCGGGCACGTGCAGGACGGTGGGTTCGTACGTCCCCAGCCCGAGTCCGAGGGGTAGGCCTGGGCTGGTCAGCATGATCGGCCTGGTCCGTCCGCCCGGATCGCGGATCAGCGGGGGCGGGTGGCCGGCTCCGACAAAGGTACAGATGTGGCGTTTCGCGTCCCACTCGGCGTACATGCACGTGGCGAAGGAAGCGCCCGGTGTGTCACAGGCGAGGGCGTCGAGACGGCGCATCAGCTCCGCCGGGGTGATGTCCAGTCCCGCCAGGGTACGGACGGCGGTACGCAGTTGGATCATGGCGACGGCCGATTCCGGACCATGGCCCATGGCGTCCCCGACGATCAAGCTGACGCGGCCTTCCGACCGCGGCAGCACGTCGAACCAGTCACCGCCGATGAGGTTGTCCTGCCCGGCGGGGAGGTATCCGTGGGCGATGCGGCACCCCTCGAACGTCTGGTCGATGGCGGGCAGCAGGCTTCGACGGATGGCCAGCGCCGTACGGCGTTCGCGTTCGTACCGGCGTGCGTTGTCCAGGGCCACGCAGGCTCGCGCGGCCAGCGACTCCACGGCCTCGGCGTCGCCGGGCAGGAAGGGCGCTTCGTCCGGGCCGCGCGTGCAGGCGATGAATCCGACGGCGGTACCGCAGAGCTGCAGCGGGACGACGAGGAAGGAAGCGGTCCGCAGGAGGACGTCCATGCGTGCGTCGCCGCCACCGGAGGTGCTGAGCCGCGCGGAGGTGTGGGCGTCGACCGTGTCGAGCAGTTGTGCCTTGAAGGTGGCGATGGCACGTGTGTAGGGCGTCCCGCGCGGAAAGACGATGACCTCGCCGACCGGCAGCAGCCCCTCCCAGTCCTCGGGCGCGTCCGTTCCGATACGCAGCGCCAGTCGGCGGGCCTCGATCTGGGGCGGTTCCGCGGAACCGTACGCGTTCTCCTCGAGCAGCCAGCGCTCCAGCAGGTAGACCGAGGCCGCGTCGCAGAATCCGGGCGTCAGTGCGTGGACGACATGGCTTCCGGTCAGGCCCAGGTCGAGTTCGGATCCGATGGCGTCGGCCGCGGGGGAAAAGGCCGGCTGACGGCGCGAACGTGCGGTGGCGGGTTCGTCGTTCGTGTGACAGTGCGCTTCGTTCCGCAGGGTTGTGCCTTTCCGATGGGGCCCGACTCAGGCAGCGCGTGGCCTGGGCGTCGTCCCGCCACACATGGTCGGCAACTATATGATGGAGCGTCAAGATTACGTACCTGAAAGGGAGTTGAGTTGGCCGACAACGAGGGTCTCCCCCAGGGGATCGACCCCGACAAGGCGAGCGTTGCCCGGATGTACGACGCGATGCTCGGCGGACAGCACAACTCCCCGATAGACCGGGAGGCGTTGGCGGCCTTCACGGCGATCGACCCCCAGGTGCGTACGCTGGCGCGGGCCAATCGCGCTTTCCTCGGGCGGGCCGTGCGCTTTCTGATAGAAGCCGGGGTGCGGCAGTTCATCGACCTCGGATCGGGCATCCCGACACAGGGCAACGTTCACGAGGTGGCACAGGCGGTCTGCCCGGAAGCCCGGGTGGTCTACGTGGACAGTGACCCGGTGGCCGTGGCCCACAGCACTGCCCTGCTCGCCGACAATCCCGGTGCCGACATCGTCGACGCCGACATCCGCCGGCCGGCCGACATCCTGTCGTCCCCGCAGGTAGGGAAACTGATCGACTTCGAGCAGCCGGTCGCGGTGTTGATGATCACGATCCTGCACTTCGTCACACCCGAGGAGAACCCCGCGGGCATCGTGGCGGCGTTCCGGGACGCCCTGCCCGAGGGAAGCTGGCTGGCGCTGACGCACGCGACGAACCAGGATCGCCCGGACACGGCCGCCGCCGTCGGACAGTTGTACCGGTCCAAGGCGACATCCCCTGTCACGGCTCGCTCCCGCAGCGAGATCCGAGATCTCTTCGACGGCTTCGACCTGGTGGAGCCCGGCCTGGTCCACGTACCCCTGTGGCGCCCGGACCCGGACGACCACATCCCGGACAACCCGTCGGAGTACTGGGTGTACGCGGGTGTCGGCCGTAAGCGTGCGTGACGAGGCGCACCGCGAACCACACGGCTGCAGAGTCGCCCCCCGAGGGCGTACGCGCGGGTAGCGGCGTTCGGCGGCCTGGCGGCCGGCCACACCGAGGGTGGGCGAGGCCGGTCCCGCCGACGCCCTTGCCGTACGGGCTGTTTCGATCGGCCCGGGTTGCTGCCTCCCGACAGCGATGGAGGCGGAGATGAGCCGACTCGCCCGGTTACGGCCTCCGTTTCGGCCGTCCCGAGCGCACTCCCCCGTCGAGACGGTCGGCGTCACGGTGGGAGGACGGGTGCGTCATGGCGGCCGTCACGCCGACACACACCCGACGTACTCCTGTCACCGTCCGCCTGTGACCTCCGGTCCGTGGGAGAGATCCAGTCGGAGTTCGGATGGTTGGGGGCGTGGGGACCGAGTACTTCGGTGACCGCCGCGGACACCTGTTGCCGGAGCGGGTCGGGAAGCGGATCTCCGTTGACGGCGCTGACCAGATCTTCGGCGAGGTGGTGGACTTTTGTGTTGGTGTGCTGGGACACCTCGACCAGAACATTCCAGGCGTCGTCGGCGCTCAGGCCGAACGAGGCCATCAGGACTCCCCGGGCCAGATCGATGACCGGCCGGGTCTGCATGGCCCGTTTGAGCTGGACGACTTCGGTGCGCAGGTCCTGCTCGGCGTCGTCGCTCAACCCATCCTCCTGGTTCGCTCTGTCGTTCTTGGCAGGATGCGGAAGTCGATTCCGGTCAGGTCGAGGTCCAGGCCGCTGATCGACCGCGTGAGCGCTTCACACGCGGAGCACTGCAGTTGCCGCTCGGTGTCGGTGTCACCGAAGACCGCCACTGCCGTCCACTCGCATCCGCCTATCCCACTGCTTACAGCGTCAGCCTTCGGATCCTCACACGTCAAGAGATACAGGAACTCCCTTTCGCCCTTTTGAATGCGTGAATGCCGAGCCCTATCCTCATAGGCATGGGTGAAGTACCGCAGGGACACACCGGCTGGACCTTTCTCACCAACCACGCCCGGGTTCTGGCCGCGATCTCCAGGGATCAGGGCACCCGCATCCGCGATATCGCCGCACGGTGCAGGCTCACCGAGCGTGCCGTCCAGAAGATCATTTCCGATCTGGAGCAGGACGGCTATCTCACCCACTCCCGCCAAGGGCGCTCCAACGTCTACCACATCGAACCGGGGACCATCCTCCGGCACCCGGCCGACGCCGGGTTGACCGTCGAGGGTTTGCTGACCCTCCTCGACCAGCACGACGCACGACACGGCCGCAGGTCCGAGCGCGAGCAGCACTCGCTCGTGTTCGATCATTCCGCTCGGCGTGCGGAGGGCTGACCTGTCCGGCCGAGCCGACCGTCCCGCTCGACCGCCGGGTGCGCGACGCGCGCCGATCGTGGATCGACCACGAGGAGCCCGCACACCGAAGACATGACCGCGAAGATCGCGTGGGCCGGCACGTCGGGACGGGATCACGGCAGGGCTGGAGCCGGAGGATCCGATCTCCGTCGGGAACTACCGGTCACCCGGACGTGCGGGCGTCGGCGGTATGTGCCGGGTCTTTCTCGGACGGCCCCCCGGCGGCCGGGCCGTCGCCGTCAAGGTGGTGCACGCCGAGTTGGCGCGTCGGCCGGAGTCCCACTCCCGGTTCCGTCGCGAGGTGCGGGCGGGACTCGCCCCTTCCCCACCCGTATCGGACGCGCCACGTACCAGGGCAGGCCGCCGACTATTTCCCCGGTGCCATCAGGGACGTACGGGGCTTCGATCGGGCCCTCACCTACGCCGCGTCGAAGTCCCGCGCTGAGCGCCCCGACGCCTCCACGGGGCCCCGCTTCCTGGGTTGCACCACGTACCGGGCGGACATACTGACCGGTACGGCCCCGCTTGACCAGTGCGGTAAGAGGGATGAACGTGATCACAGGTGGCTAATCTTTTCATCGCATGACGAACTCCCTCAAAGGAGGCACTCGTGACCACATCGTCGCAGCCACGGGTATCGGGTCTGGAAATCCGCTCCATCGACTACGTCCCCCTGGACGAGCGGCACGGCAAGCTCTGGCACCTGGGGCCTCTTTGGTTCATGTCCAACGCGCAGATCGCCACCCTGGCGGTAGGGCTGATCAGCATCACCGAGGGCGGCAACCTCGTCTGGTCGCTGATCGCGATCGCGGCGGGCACCATCCTCGGCACGTTCTTCATGGCCTTCCACTCCGCACAGGGCCCGCAGCTGGGACTGCCGCAGATGATCCAGTCACGGCCGCAGTTCGGCTACGTCGGGGCCCTGCTCGTGTGGCTGTTCGCCTATGTGCAGTACGCGGGGTTCAACGTCTTCAACACGATCCTGGCCGGCGAGGCCCTGCACACCACCTTGCACGGCGGCGTCAAGCTGTGGGTCGTCGTGGTCACACTCATCGGGTTCGTCATCGCGCTGGTGGGCTACGACGTCATCCACCGCGCCGAACGAGTGCTCACCTACACCTTCCTGGTCATCTTCGGGATCTTCACCGTGGGCATCCTGCTCACCCTGCACTATCCCCCGGGCTCCTTCGACCTCGGCGGCTTCCAGTGGACCCCGTTCCTCGCGCAGTTCGGCGTGGTCGCCGGCTACCAGATCAGCTGGGCCATCTACGTCTCGGACTACTCCCGCTATCTCCCGCCGGACGTGACCGTCCGCAAGACCTTCTACTGGACGTACTTCGGGTCGGCGCTCGGCGGCATCTGGCTGATGTGTCTGGGCGCTCTGCTCGCCGCGTGGGCGGGCAAGGACTTCGAGACCATCCGCTCGATCAACGCGGCGGGCGACAAGGTGTTCAGCGGCTTCGGCGCGATCGTCCTGCTGTTCTCCGCGCTGGGTCTGATCTCGGTGACCGCCCTGAACATGTACGGCGGGTCTCTCACCCTCATCAGCGCGATCGACTCGTTCAAGAGAGTGCGGCCGACCGTCGCCGTACGAGTCGTGACGATCGGCCTCACCGCGGCGCTCTCCATCGCGGGGGCGCTGGCCTCGACCGCCCACTTCCTCGAGAACTTCAACAACTTCCTGTTGGTGGTCCTCTACCTGTTCATTCCGTGGACCTCTGTCAACCTCATGGACTACTACGTGGTGCGCCGCGGCCACTACGCGGTCGCCGAGATCTTCAACCCGCACGGCATCTACGGCCGCTGGGGCTGGCACGGCATCATCTCGTACCTGGTGGGCTTCGCCGTCATGGTGCCGTTCTTCTCCGTCGGCACGCTCTACGTCGGGCCCGCCGCCCGTGCGCTCGACGGTGCGGACATCGCCTTGTTCATCGGACTGCCCGTCGCCGCGGTGCTCTACTGGCTGCTCACCCGGTCGATCGATGTCGATGCCGAGGCCCGGCTGGCCGAGGAGGAGATCGTGGCGCTGGAGACGGCGTCCCACGAGCACCGGGAGCCATGACCTTTCCGCGGGCGCTCGACGCAACAACATAGATCGCCGCGAGCAACGTCGCGACCAGGCCCCATCGTGGTCGCATGCAGGGAGCTTCTCGGTGACCACGCCGACCCTGCGCACAGCCTGCCGGGGCCCACTGCTGAAGAAGTTCCGATACGGGCGCCCTCGTCACTGACGTACGAGGGGCCGGCCCACCGGCGGGGCGCCGGCCTCGAAGGAGATGAGGCGGGGCGGAGGCGAGGTCAGCGGTCGGCGATGTCCTCGCGGAGGCCGTCGGAGAACTCCCACCAAGACAAGGGAAGCCAGTCGCCGTTGACGAAGGCGTCGACGGTAGCGCCTCGGCCACGGACCGTCACGGTCGTTCCCGGCGGGTACGTGGTGCCGGACAAACCTGGTACGGGGACAAGCAGGGTTCCCAGTCGCTGTGCTGACATCTTTCGTCCTACCTCTCCATTGCATTTCTCTGCACGGCACCGGGCAGTTATTCACATCGACATTACCGGCTTGTCCGATCGTGCAGGACGGAGAATCATGAGAGATGGGTCACGCGGAGAATGCGGGCGGGGGCGTGGACAGCAGATACATACGTCACCGAGCGGAGGAGGCAACCGTGAAGGCCGTCGTTTACAAGGGGCCGTTCAGCGTTGCGGTCGAAGATGTTGAAAAGCCCAGCATTCAGCATCCGAACGATGTGATCGTACGGGTCACCTCGACCGCGATATGCGGATCCGATCTGCATATGTACGAGGGCCGTACCGCCGCCGAGCCCGGCATCGTCTTCGGCCACGAGAACATGGGGATCATCGAAGAACTCGGCCAGGGCGTCACCTCACTCAAGGAGGGCGACCGCGTGGTCATGCCCTTCAATGTCGCCTGCGGGTTCTGCACGAACTGCGTCGAGGGATTCACCGGATACTGTCTGACCGTCAATCCCGGTTTCGCGGGCGGCGCGTACGGATACGTCGCCATGGGCCCCTGGAAGGGCGGCCAGGCCGAATATCTGCGCGTTCCCTACGCCGACTTCAACTGCCTGAAGCTGCCGCCGGGAAACGAGCACGAGAGTGATTTCATATTGCTCGCCGACATCTTCCCCACCGGATACCACGGCTGTGAACTCGCCCAGGTCCGCCCGGGCGAGAGCGTCGCGGTGTACGGCGGAGGGCCTGTCGGACTCATGGCCGCCTACTCGGCTCTGATGCGCGGCGCGAAGCAGGTCTTCGTCGTGGACCGAGTGCCCGAACGGCTGCAGAAGGCCGAGGAGATAGGCGCGGTTCCGATCAACTTCTCCGAGGGCAACCCGATCGAACAGATCAAGGACCAGACGGACGGCATCGGCACGGACAAGGGCATTGACGCCGTCGGCTATCAGGCGACAGGACATGGCACGGACCGCGAGGAACCGGCGACCGTCCTCAACTCGCTCGTCGGCACGGTTCGAGCCACCGGAGCGCTCGGCGTGCCCGGCCTCTATGTGCCCTCCGACCCCGGCGGCCCGGACGAGCAGGCCAAGCAGGGCATGCTCCTCGTCTCGATCGGCAAGCTCTTCGAGAAGGGCCTGCGGATGGGGACGGGACAGTGCAACGTGAAGCGCTACAACCGGTACCTGCGCGACATGATCATCGAGGGCAGGGCGAAGCCCAGTTTCGTCGTCTCCCACGAACTGCCCCTGGATCAGGCGCCGTCGGGCTACGACAAGTTCGACAAGCGGATCGAGGGCTACACGAAGGTGATACTGCACCCGTAGCCCTGCGGACCGCGGCTTCCGGACACTCCCACTCGCCGACCGTCACGATGTGATGCCCCGTCAGATGAGCGGGAACTCCCCCGCGAACGGGGGACGACGGCGGGCCCCGGCGGAACAGCATCCGCCGGGGCCCGCCGCCCAGGTACGTACGACCGGTGACCGGTGTCAGTCCGTGCCGGACTCCATCGCGGCACGGTCCAGCATCGTCTCCTCGTCCGTGGCCTCACCACGCGAGGCGATCACCTCGGCGCCGCCCTCGTCCATGGCGCCGATCAGACCGGTCGAGGCCGCCTGCGCGGCGCCGATCGGCGTCGGGTGGTCGCCGCCGACCAGGCCCAGGCCCGCGTACTGCTCGAGACGGGCACGGGAGTCGGCGATGTCCAGGTTCCGCATGGTGAGCTGGCCGATGCGGTCCACCGGGCCGAACGCCGAGTCCTCGGTCCGCTCCATGGAGAGCTTGTCCGGGTGGTAGCTGAGCGCCGGGCCCCGGGTGTCGAGGACCGAGTAGTCCTCGCCGCGCCGCAGCCGCAGGGTCACCTCGCCGGTGATCGCCGCGCCGACCCAGCGCTGCAGCGACTCGCGCACCATCAGCGCCTGCGGGTCCAGCCAGCGGCCCTCGTAGAGCAGTCGGCCCAGCCGTCGGCCCTCGTTGTGGTACGCGGCCACGGTGTCCTCGTTGTGGATCGCGTTGACCAGACGCTCGTAGACGATGTGCAGCAGCGCCATGCCCGGCGCCTCGTAGATGCCGCGGCTCTTGGCCTCGATGATCCGGTTCTCGATCTGGTCGGACATGCCCAGGCCGTGGCGGCCGCCGATCGCGTTGGCCTCCATGACGAGGTCGACCGGGGAGCCGAACTCCTTGCCGTTGATGGTGACCGGACGGCCCTGGTCGAAGCCGACCGTCACGTCCTCCGCGGCGATCTCCACCGACGGGTCCCAGAACCGCACGCCCATGATCGGCTCGACCGTCTCGATGCCCGTGTCGAGGTGCTCCAGGGTCTTGGCCTCGTGCGTGGCGCCCCAGATGTTGGCGTCCGTGGAGTACGCCTTCTCCGTCGAGTCCCGGTACGGCAGCCCGTGCGCGAGCAGCCACTCCGACATCTCCTTGCGGCCGCCGAGCTCCGTGACGAAGTCCGCGTCCAGCCAGGGCTTGTAGATCCGCAGATGCGGGTTGGCGAGCAGCCCGTACCGGTAGAACCGCTCGATGTCGTTGCCCTTGAACGTGGAGCCGTCGCCCCAGATCTGCACCCCGTCCTCGAGCATGGCCCGCACCAGCAGGGTGCCGGTCACGGCACGCCCCAGCGGTGTGGTGTTGAAGTACGGGCGCCCGCCAGACCTGATGTGGAACGCGCCGCATGCGAGCGCCGCCAGCCCTTCCTCGACCAGCGCGGCACGGCAGTCGACGAGCCTGGTGATCTCGGCGCCGTACGCGGTGGCACGGCCGGGCACGGACGCGATGTCGGGCTCGTCGTACTGGCCGATGTCGGCGGTGTACGTGCACGGGACAGCGCCCTTGTCACGCATCCAGGCGACGGCGACCGACGTGTCGAGCCCGCCGGAGAAGGCGATGCCGACGCGCTCGCCGGTGGGGAGGGAAGTGAGGACCTTGGACATGGCAAAACTATGCAACATTCAGCATGATCATGCAAGCCAACCGCCGCAGCGCCGCCGACTTCGCGGCATACGCGCGCATTTTTGTGACCCAGGACACACAAAAAACGATGCCGTTTCGATAGCCCCGAAGCTACGCTGAGGGCACTGAGGTGAACGAAACCGTTTCGTTCACGGGGAGCGTGGCGGCGGACACCCAACCCACGTCGGCGGTCGCCCCCACCCTCACGAAGGGCGCCCATGATGACCTCCGTACTCGTCGTCCACAGCCAGTCCCTGCACCGTGTCGGCCTGCACATGCTCCTGGCGGCCGAGCCCGACCTGAGCGTCGTCGGCACGGCGACAAGCGGCACCGAGGCGATTCGCATGAGCGCCGAACTCGGCCCCGACGTCGTTGTGATCGGCAGCCACGTCGCCGATCCGAACGGCGTCGACGCCATCCGCCGCATCACCCGGCCCCTCACCCCGATCCCCGCACCCGCGTCCGTCAGAGCCGGCGGGCGCCCCCCGCGCGTACTGGTCCTGACCCCCACCAGCCACGAGGGGTACGCCTACGCGGCACTGCGCGCCGGAGCCGGTGGATTCCTTCCCCAGGACGCGACCCCCGACGAACTGACCGCGGCCGTCCGCATCGTGGCTGCCGGGGACGCCGTCACCACCCCCGGCGTCACCCGTGCGCTCATCGACGCGGTCCGCCAGGAGCTCCCGGCCCGCACCGCCGAGCAGGAATCGGGGCTCGAGATGCTCACCGAGCGGGAACGCGACGTCCTGACCTCCGTCGCCTCCGGCTGGTCCAACGCCGAGATCGCCGCGCGGTTGTCCATCGCGCCGACCACCGTCAAGTCCCACGTCAGCCACATCCTCGCCAAGATCGGTGCCCGCGCCCGCGTGCAGGCGGTGACCTTCGCCTACGAGTCGGGCCTGGTGCGACCGGCCGCCTGACGCCGGCCTCGCCCCGGAAGGCCGCCGGCTCCGCACGCGGGTTCGCGTCGCGGTGCCGCTCCACGTGAGCCATGGCCCCGGCGACCGAACGTGAGCCATGGTTCCCGGCGGCCGACGCCCACGCCCACCGACCCCGAAGCGCCTGTCAGACGCGCTCGGTCGTGGTGCCCCGCAGGACGAGGCGTGGGGGCAGTACGACCTCGCGGGACTCGGTGCGGCCCTCGTCGAGGCGCTCCACGGCAGCGACCACCGCGTGCCGGGCCTGTTCACGGGCGTTCTGGCTGACGGTGGTCAGATTGAAGCAGCTCAGGCGGGAGAGGGCGTCGTCGTCGTAGCCGACCACGGACACCTCGCCCGGGACGGCGACGCCGGCGCGGGACAGGGCGGCCAGGACGCCGATGGCGGACTGGTCGTTGAACGCGACGATGGCCGTGGGGAGTTCGGCGCCGTCGAGAAGCTGGCGGGCGGCGCGTTCGCCGGCCGCCTCGGTGTGGTCGCCGCGCAGGACCCTGATGTGCGCGTCCAGGCCATGACGGCGCATGGCGGCGCGGTAACCGCGGCGACGGTCGGTGGCGATGACACCCTTGCCGCCGTCGATGTACGTGATCGCACGGTGGCCGAGCTCCACCAGGTGGTCGACCACCTGACCGACCCCGTCGTCGTCGGCCGAGCGCACGACATCCAGGTCGGCGTCGGCGATCCGGCGGCCGACGGCGATGACGGGAGCCTTGCGGTCGAGAGCGGCGAGTGCGCCGCCGGAGGCGCTCGGGCCGAGCAGGATCAGGGCCTCGCTGCGGAAGGCGAGCAGCGTCTCGACGGCGGTGTGCTCGTCGCGGGTGCGGGTCTGGGTGCTGAGGACGAGGTCGTAGCCGACCTCCTCGGCGGCCGTGTGCAGGTGCTCGACCAGTTCCGCGTGGAAGGGGCTGTGGATGTCAACCATGACGCCGAGCAGCCGGGTGCGTCTGCTGGCCAGCAGACTGGCGGTGCGGTCCACCTGGTAGCCCAGCTCGGCGGCGGCCTTCAAGACACGTTGCCGGGTGCGCTCACTGGGGCCGGGCACACCGCGCAGCACCAGGGAGACGGACGCGGTGGACACGCCCACGCGGGCGGCCACATCCTCCAGCCGGGGGCGCTTGCTCGCGCCGTCCCTGCGACTCGCGGAAGCGACATCGTCCACTCGCACCTCCCGGCAGATGTTCTCGGGCAACACCCTTGACACGTTCACGAAACGAGCCGATAGTACCAGGACTTAAAGCGCTTTAAAAAGGTCCTGATGTTCCAACGAAGTCAGCGCGTGTCCTAGGGACCGTTTTCCCCAAGTCGTCGCACCGTCTCGACCCCGACGCCGTCATCGAACCCACCGAACCCACCGAACCCATCAGACCCATCAGACCCATCAGACCCAAGGACCACTGACTCCACCGGATCGAGGGCCTGCGCCCCGGCTGCCGACAGCTTCCACGCGCCCCACCCGTTTCCCAGACCCGCTGAACCCGATTCAGCCTGGTCTCCCCTCCGCACCGCGCCCCCGATCGAGGCCGGTGCGGCCTCCCCGGCCCCATCCAGCAGCGGCGGATCCCCTGCCCACCACCCGTCAATCCCTCCCACTTGCACAGCGAGGTGCACGAAGAATGAGCCACACATCCCTTCTCCCGTCCCGCAGAATCGCCGCCGTCGTGGCCGTGGCCGCCTCGGCCGCCCTGGCCCTCGCCGGATGTTCCAGCAGCTCCGGCGGAAAGAAGGCCGCGGAGAGTGGGGCCGCGGTGTCCGCGGGCAAGGCCGACACCCCCCGCATGACGATCGCCATGGTCACCCACGCGCCCTCCGGTGACACCTTCTGGGACACCATCCGCAAGGGCGCCGAGGCCGCGGCCGCCAAGGACAACGTCAAGCTCATCTACGCCAACGACGAGACCGCCGCCGACCAGGCCAACCTCGTGCAGAACGCGATCGACCAGAAAGTCGACGGCATCGCGGTCACCCTCGCCAAGCCGGACGCCATGAAGGCCGTGGTCGCCAAGGCCGAGAAGGCCGGCATCCCGGTCGTCGGCTTCAACGCCGGCCTGTCCGACTGGAAGAAGCAGGGCCTGCTGTCGTTCTTCGGTCAGGACGAGTCCGTCTCCGGCCAGGCACTCGGCACCAAGCTCAACAGCACCGGTGCCAAGCACGCGCTGTGCGTCGTACAGGCGCAGGGGGACGTCAACCTGGAGGAGCGCTGCGCCGGCGTGAAGAAGACCTTCAGTGGCAAGACCGACAACCTCTACGTCAACGGCACCGACATGCCGTCCGTGAAGTCGACCATCACCGCCAAGCTCACGCAGGACAAGTCCATCGACGAGGTCGTCACGCTCGGCGCCCCGTTCGCGCTGACGGCCGCGCAGGCGGCGTCCGAGGCCGGCAGCAAGGCGAAGGTCGCGACCTTCGACCTCAACAAGGACCTCATCTCCGCCATCGAGAAGGGCAGCATCCAGTTCGCGGTCGACCAGCAGCCCTACCTGCAGGGCTACTTGGCCGTCGACTCGCTGTGGCTCTACAAGACGAACGGCAACTACAGCGGCGGTGGCGAGCAGCCGATCCTCACCGGCCCGGCCTTCGTCGACAAGTCCAACGTCGACACCGTCGCCTCCTTCGCCGCGAAGGGCACCCGGTGAGGACGATGACCCAGCAGGCCGAGCCGGCGGTGACCGCACCGCCGGCCCCCGGCCCCAAGGAGACCGGCGGCCGGACCGCTCAGGGCTCTCTGACGCCGTGGCTGCCGGCCCGCAGCGAGGTCAGCTTCGATGAACGCACCAACCACATGGCCGGCGGCGCCGAACTCGCCGCACGCCAGCACGAACTCCCCGAAGCGGAGGGCCTCGAAGCACCCGTGACGGCCTCCCCCGAAGGGACCTCCTGACCACGGCGGACGCATCAGCGGACCGCGCCTCGAGCGGGTCGCCCCGGGCGCTGTCCCGGTTCGCAAGGCGGTCCACCCTCCCGCGGGCCCCCGCCGCTGAACCGAAGACGGCCTGCCCCGACGTTCCACCGTCTCCCCGTGACCGGAAGGCACACTCTCGTGAAGATCGCCCTCGACCCCTACATGATCCGCAACGTCCCGCTCCTCGAACTGCCCGCCGTGGTGGCCGAGTTGGGCTATGAATGGATCGAACTCTCCCCCCGGGAGGACTTCATCCCCTTCTTCCGGCATCCGCGCGTCGACGACGCGACCGTACGGAAGTTCCGCAAGGCGCTGGACTCGGCGGGCGTCGGGATCTCCTCCGTTCTGCCGCTGTTCCGTTGGTCGGGACCGGACGAGGACGCCCGGCAGGCCGCCGTCCGCTACTGGAAGCGTGCCATCCGGATCACCGCCGATCTCGGCGTGGACAGCATGATCTCCGAGTTCAACGGCCGGCCCGAGGACCCGGACCGCAGCGAGGCCCAGTTCTGGAGGTCGATGGACGACCTGCTGCCGCTCCTGGAGCAGGAGGGGATCCGCCTCACCCTTGAGCCGCACCCCGACGACTTCATCGAGAACGGCCACGACGCGATCAACCTGATCCGCGGCATCAACCACCCGAGCGTCAGCTTCCTGTACTGCGCCCCGCACACCTTCCACATCGGCAACGACGCCCCCGGCATCATCAAGCACGCCGGCGATCTGCTCACCCACGTCCACCTCGCCGACGCCCTGGACCACACCGCGTCCTCCGGTAACCGCTACATCCTGAACCCACCCGGCACGTCGGCCCGGATCCACCAGCACCTCGACATCGGACAGGGCGAGGTCGACTTCGACGAGCTCTTCCGCGAACTGCGTGCGAACGGCTTCGACGGCACCCTCACGGCCTGTGTCTTCGCATGGGAAGAACGAGCCAAGGAATCCTCCGCCTTCATGCGGAAGAAGATCGACGAATACCTGGCCACCTGGTCCTGAGGGACCACGGCCTCCCACCACTCGAGCGAAGGCATCGTCCTCCGCCGACAGTATTTTTAAAGCGCTTTAAGTCCATCATCCCCGGGTCACTTCGCCCTTTTCCCGCTGCTCACTTCCGAAAGGCACCCGCATGACCACGTCGAGCAAGCCCATCTCCGTCGCGGTGATCGGAGCCGGCATGGCCGGCCGCAGCCACGCCGCCGGTTACCGCAACGTCAACACGGTCTTCGGTGCCGGCCTGCCGCCGGTCCGGCTGGCCGCGATAGCCGATGCCAACGTCGAGCTCGGCGAGGACGCCGCCCGCCGCTACGGCTTCGAGAGGGCACTCCCGAGCTGGGAGGCTGTCGCCGAGGACCCGACGATCGACGCCGTCAGCATCGTCGTCGGCAACGCACTGCACCGACCGATCGCCGAGGCGCTGGTCGCCGCGGGAAAGCACGTGCTGTGCGAGAAGCCGCTGGCCGGGTCGTTGGAAGACGCCCGCGCCATGGCCGAGTTGGAGCGCTCCGCCGATACCGTGACCGCCGTCGGGTACACCTTCCGCCGCTCCCCCGCCATCGCCGCGATCCGCGAGCATGTCCAGCGTGGCGACCTGGGTGCCCTCACGCTGTTCAGCGGCCGCTACTGGTGCGACTACGCGACCGACCCGAACGGGCCTCTGAGCTGGCGGTTCAAGGGCGGCCCCGGTTCCGGTGCGCTCGGGGACATCGGCTCGCACGTCATCGACACCGCCGAGTACGTCGCGGGGCCCATCGCCACGGTCTCCGGTGCCTCGTTGTCGACGCAGATCCCCAAGCGGCCCCTGCCGCTGGGCGCGGTCGTGGGGCACAACGCGGCTCCCGTCTCCGACGAGTTCGGTGAGGTCGAGAACGAGGACACCGCGTCCTTCACCGCCCGCTTCGAGTCCGGTCTCGTCGGCACCTTCTCGGTGACGCGCACCGGCTTCGGCCTGCCCAACGGGCTGTCCTTCGACGTCCTGGGGCTCGGCGGCCGGGCCGGGTTCGACCAGCACCGGCCCGCCGAGTACCTCTTCGACGACGCCCAGCCCGAGGCCCGTACGCGCGGGGCCCGACAGATCATCGCCGGCCCGCAGCTGCCGTACTTCGCGGGCGGGGTCCCGATGGAGGCGCCGGGTGTGGGCGCCAGCAACGCCGACAACTTCACTTACCAGGCCCGGGCCTTCCTCGACCAGGTCGCGGGCGTCGCCGAACCGCTGCCCGCCTGCGCCACCTTCGCCGACGCGCTGCGCACCATGGAGATCATCCGGGCCGTCGTCGAGTCGTCCCTGGGCGGTGGCGCCGCCGTCACGATTCCGCCCGCTGTCTGACCCCTCCCCGCACGCATCCAAGGAGCACACGCATGGCCCTCAAGCTCGGCGCCTACACCGCCTGTCTGCACGACCGGCCCCTCACCGAGGCCCTCGACATCCTGAAGACCGACGGTCTGACGTCCGTGGAGGTCAACACCGGTGGCTTCATCCCCGCCCCGCACTGCCCGGTGGACCTCCTGCTGTCCTCGGCCACCGCGCGCGACGAGTACCTGGCGACCTTCGCCGACCGGGGGATGGAACTGACCGGCCTCAACTGCAACGGCAACCCACTCAACCCGCTTCCCGGCGTCGGGCCGAAGCACGCCGACGACCTGCGCCGCACCATCCGGCTCGCGGGCCTGCTCGGTGTGAAGCATGTGGTGACCATGTCCGGCACACCGGGCTCCGACCCCGACGCCAAGTACCCGTCGTGGGTCGTGAATCCGTGGGACGGCGTCTACATGGACGTCCTGGACTACCAGTGGGGTGTGGCCGTCGAGTTCTGGAAGGAGATCGACGCGCTGGCGCGGGAGAACGACGTCCGGGTCGCCATCGAGATGCACCCGCACAATCTGGTGTTCTCCCCGGTCACCCTGAAGCGGCTCGTCGACGAGACCGGCGCGACGAACGTGGGCGCGGAGATGGACCCCTCGCACCTGATGTGGCAGGGCATGGACGTCGTCGCGTGCATCAGGTGGCTGGGCCCGCTGGTGTTCCACGCCGCGGCGAAGGACGCGACGCTCTGCCCCGGCGCCGACATCCGTGGCGTACTGGACACGTCGTTCACACGCGTCCCCGCCGATGCGCCCGGCAAGGTGCCCACCGGCTACGGGTTCTGGTGCAACGCCTGGCCCGAGAACCCGGCGTGGAAGTTCGTCGCCGTAGGCATGGGACACGACGTCGCCTACTGGACCGAGTTCCTGCGCGCCCTCGCCGAGATCGACCCGGACATGGCCGTGAACATAGAACACGAGGACGCCGCCTACTCCCAGACCGAGGGGCTGGCCCTGGCCGCCAAGAACCTGCACAGCGCTGCGGCCGCCCTGTAACCCACCCACGCCACGTGGTCCCGTGCCCACCGACCGGGCCCGGGGTCGCGGCGGTATCCGCCCACGAAGGACCGGACGGTACTCGGGCCAGGGTTCGAGGCCCCGGAGTAACACCTGCGTTCTGCCGTCTGCGGCGCACCCGATCAGCCGCGAGCCAGGCTCACGAGAAACTCGGTCTCCACGTCGTTAATGCGGTTGCCGATCCTGGGGACCGCGATGGGGGCTGCGAGGGCCCGGCACCAGCCCAGGAGACGATCGGGAGACAGCCCCGGTACCAGTGCCGACAGCTCTTCGACCCTCCGCTCCAACTCACCCCCCACTCCACCACCCCAGGTCGGCCAACCGCACATTGCCACCGGTGCAACTACCGCGGGTTGACCGCGGTGCCCAGCGGGCTGGTCTTGGGAGGCGGCGTGCTCGGGCCGACGGTCCCTCGGCCCGAGCACCGTTGCTGTGCGGTCCTCGCTCAGGCCTCGTCGGCGGGCACGTCGAAGTCCGCTTCCTCGGGCAGCACCTCCATGTCGATGTCTTTCCGTCCAAGGAGCGCCGCCAGCGCCAGGCCGCGCTCCGGCGGCCAGAACTCGGGCTTCCCGTCGGGGACGGGGTCGTCCCCGGCCTCCAGGAACAGCGCCTCGCCTCCGCCGGGGGTGTAGAAGGCCACCATGTGCGTCTCTTCGTCGGTGATGTTCCGGAACCGGTGCCGTGTGCCCTTGGGCACGAAGACGAAGTCACCGGCGTTCGCCACGAAGGTCTGGTCGCCGTTCAGGAATTCCAGGGCGCCCGAGATGAGGTAGAAGGCCTCGTCAGCACTCTTGTGCACATGCGCTACCGGGCCGTTGCCCGGGGGCACCCAGCAGTCTATGAAGCCCATCGCGCCGTTGGTGGACTCGGCCGTCGCCTTGATTTCGTAGACGTCGCCGGACATCCACTTGACCACGCCCTTCCCGGCGGGGACGTGCAAGACGCACGGACGGTAGTAGTCCGGCGTCTCCGCGTCGCTGATCGGTGGTGCAGAACTCATGTCGTTTCCTTAGAAGGTGATGGATAGCGTTGCGCCGGGCGGGTCGCCGCCTGGAGATCTGGTGGAGGGCGCCGCGGCACCTCTCGCTGTCGAGCTGTGCGTAAGCGGCTGCCAGAGCCTCGTGCCATCGAAGATCGGCCTCAAGGTGTGGCCCACTGTTCGGTGAGCTGCGCCCGGTCGGCCCCGCGGACGACTGACCACGAATTTCCCTGGGGCCCGCGACGGGCAGGGACGGCGCCGGGCTTTAGCCGTCACCGGCGGGGACGTCAGCAACTACGCCCCGTTCGGGGCGGTGATGGGCCCGCATCCGCATCGGGCGGTGGGAAGAGGAACGGCCCGGGATCCACTGCACGCACGTGGCCGCGTTCGCGCTCTTCAACGTCGCCTGTGCGTGGGAGGTCAGCGCACGCCGAGTTGCCGTGCCTGCTGGGTGGCGGTGCGGATGCCGTCGGTGAAGGGTGCGCCGTGACCGGGCAGCAACAGGTCTGCCGTCAGTTCGTCGAGGCGGTCGAGGGCGGTGAGTGCGGCCCGGCTGTCGTGGGTGAAGCAGCGGCTCACGATCGTGGGACCGGTGTGGCCTGACAGTCCGTCCTCGGTGACCAGGGCGTCGCCGGTGAAGAGCAGCCCGCGGTCGGCGAAGAGGTACGCGGCGCTGCCGGGTGTGTGGCCGGGCAGCACGACGGCCTGCGGGACGCCGGGGACATCTTCGAGCACCTGGTCGGCGTCGAAGACCCGGGCATTCTGGACAGCGGGAGCGGTGAAGGCTCCCGCGCGGGCCAGTTGGAGGGGGAGGGCGAGCGAGGAGGGCCGGCGCAGCAGGTAGGGGAGCATCGAACGCTCGGGCTTGGCGTGGCGGGTCGCGCTCCGCGGGCCGTCGTGCAGGATGGCGGCGTCCCGCTCGTGGATCCAGATGACGGCTCCGGCCTCCTGGAGGGTGTGGGCCAGACCGGTGTGGTCGAGGTGACCATGGGTCAGGAGTACGGCGCGGACGTCCGCCAGGGAGCGGCCGAGGCCGGCCAACAGCCCGCGCAACTGCTCCAGATGGGCGGGCACCCCCGCGTCGATCAGGATGAGACCGTCGGGGCCCTCGATCAGGTAGAAGTTGATGCCGTGATCGCCTAGGCGGTGGACGCCGGGCGCCACCTGCGTGGGCGCGGGACGGGACATACGGACCTCCTGCAACCGAGCAGAATTCGATACAGTCGACTGTAGCAAATTTGGAGGGTGCGCCGATGTCAGACGAGACGCCACGCCGGACCTACAACTCCGAGCGCCGGCGCGAGGCCGCGCACCGCAACCGCGCCGCGGTGCTGACGGCATGCCGTGAGCTGCTCTTCCAGGACGGCTACCACGCCACGACCGTGCGTGCCGTGGCCGAGCGGGCGGGTGTCTCCGCCGAAACGGTGTACAAGACGTTCGGTGGCAAACCGGGCATGGTCAAGGCTCTGTGGGACATCACGCTGGCCGGAGACGACGAACCGGTCCCCATGACGGATCGCCCCCAGACGCGAGAGATCCTGCGGACGACGGAGCCGGGCGCCAAGCTCCGGCTCTACGCCGCGTACGTGCGCGGAATCCATGAACGGATCGCCCCACTGTTCACACTGCTGAGCCAGGCCGGGCCGGACGTCGGGGAGGTCCTGGAGATCGGTGAACGGGAGCGGCTCACCGCCGTCACCGCGTTCGTCACCCACCTCGACGAGGCCGGCGCGCTGGGTCCTGAAGCGGATCCGGCCCATCTGGCGGACGCCCTCTGGGCCCTGGCCGGCCCACAGTTGTACACCCAGCTCACAGCAGGACGGGGCTGGTCGACCGACACGTACGAGGAATGGCTGGCCGCCACACTCACCGCCACGCTCTTGCCCCCTTCAGCCCGGAAGCGGTAGGCGCCACCGCATCCACCGCGGCAGGGTGGGGGTTGGGGCGTTCACTGGGCAAGGAGGGATGGAGACACCCGCGCCTCGGCACACCTGCAACAGGACCAACCGCTCACTGATGCGCCTGTTCGGGATCACGGAGCAGACCGCGATGCGCTACGTCGGCGCCGCCCACTCCGAACACGCCACGAAGCCGCCCCGGTAGCCGACGCGCAGATCTCAGTCGGCGGCAACGGGCTCGGGCACGGCCGCGGAGGCGTCGCGGACACCCATCCGCAGGTGCTCGACGTGGTACAGCGCCTGGTCGAGCAGTTCGGCGACGTGGTTGTCGTAGAGGGCGTAGATGATCGAGCGGCCGTGGCGCTCCCCGGTGACCAGCCCGAGGTTGCGCAGCAGGCGCAGCTGATGGGAGCAGGCCGAGGCTTCCATCCCTACGGCCTCCGCGAGGTCACCGACCGCGCAGGGGCCTTCCTGGAGCCGGGCCAGGATGTGCAGCCGCGAGGGGGTGGCGAGAGCCTGCAGGGTGGCGGCGACGTCGGCGGTGCCGACGGCGTCGAGGCGCTCGCGGGTGGTGGCGCTGCCGGCGGTGTCGGTTCCATGGCCCATGGGGACAGCATACCGGTGACACCTGAAGACCTGTTCAGATATTCCTGTATGGTGACGGCGTTGCCCCGTCCGCCCGTGAAGGGTCGTTTTGTCATGCCTTCTGCCCTGGATCAGCGACCCGCGCCGCCCGCCGCCGGGCCGCGCCCGGCGCCGCCGAAGCGGCGCACGCGGGTCCTGGCGCTGCCGGAGGCCCGATGGGCGCTGGCCGCACTGGTGCTGTTCCTGATCGCCCTCCCGCTGGATCTCCTCGGCGCTCCGGCCTGGTTGTGGGTCCCGCCGTACGCCGCCGTCTACATCACAGGCGGCTGGGAGCCGGGTCGGGAGGGCCTGAAGGCCCTGAAGGACAAGATCCTGGACGTGGATCTGCTGATGGTCGTCGCGGCGCTCGGCGCCGCCGCCATCGGCCAGATCCTCGACGGTGCGCTGCTGATCGTCATCTTCGCCACCTCCGGTGCCCTGGAGGCCGTCGCGACCGCGCGGACGGCCGACTCGGTGCGGGGTCTGCTCGACCTCGCGCCGACCACCGCGACCCGACTCCTGCCGGATGGCGGGGAGGAGAGTGTCCCGGCCCACTCCCTGACCGTGGGCGACACGATCCTGGTGCGGCCCGGCGAGCGGGTCGGCGCCGACGGCCAGGTCCTGGAGGGAACCAGTGACGTAGACCAGGCCACCATCACCGGCGAGCCGCTGCCGGTGGCCAAGCAGGTACGGGACGAGGTGTTCGCCGGCACCGTGAACGGCACCGGCGCCCTGCGGGTCCGCGTCGAGCGTGACCCGGAGGACTCGGTGATCGCACGGATCGTGAAGATGGTCGAGGAAGCCTCCGAGACCAAGGCGCCCACCCAGCTGTTCATCGAGAAGATCGAGCAGCGGTATTCGATCGGCATGGTCACCGCCACGCTCGCCGTCTTCGCGATCCCGCTCGCCTTCGGCTCCGACCTGCAGCCCGCTCTGCTCCGGGCGATGACGTTCATGATTGTCGCCTCCCCGTGCGCGGTGGTGCTGTCCACGATGCCGCCGCTGCTGTCCGCCATCGCCAACGCGGGCCGCCACGGCGTGCTGGCGAAGTCGGCCGTCGTGATGGAGCGGCTGGGGCAGGTCGACGCCGTGGCGCTCGACAAGACCGGCACCCTCACCGAGGGCACCCCGCGCGTCACCGACATCCGCCCCGCGCCCGCTTCGGGTCTGGACGAAGACGGGCTGCTGGCGCTGGCGGCGGCGGCCGAGCACCCCAGCGAGCACCCCCTGGCCCGTGCCGTCGTCCAGGCCGCCCGCGAACGCGGCCTCACCCTCGCCGCGGCCACCGACTTCACCTCAGCCCCTGGCGCCGGCGTCACCGCCACGATCGGCGGCCGCACCGTCCAGGTCGGCTCCCCGACCCGCCTCACCTCCACGGGCGGCCAGGAGAGCGGCGGCGCGGTGCGGACGCTCGAAGACGAGGGCCACACCGCAGTCCTCGTCCTGCGCGACGGCACGCAGGTCGGGGTGCTGGGCATCGCCGACCGGCTCCGCCCCGACGCGAAGACGACGGTGGCCGCGCTCACCGAACTCACCGGCCGGGCCCCGGTTCTGCTGACCGGCGACAACGAGCGCGCAGCCCACCGTCTGGCCGCCGAGGTCGGCATCACCGACGTCCGCGCCGGGCTGCTCCCGCAGGACAAGGTGACCGCCGTCCAGGCATGGGAGGCCGAAGGCCGCCGGGTGCTGGTGGTCGGCGACGGCGTCAACGACGCCCCGGCCCTGGCCGCCGCGCACACCGGCATCGCGATGGGAAAGGCAGGCTCCGATCTCGCGCTGGAGACCGCCGATGCCGTCGTCGTCCGCGACGAACTCGCCACCATCCCCGCGATCGTGACCCTCTCCCTCAGGGCCCGCCGCCTCGTCGTGCAGAACCTGGTCATCGCCGGGATCTTCATCACCGCGCTGGTGGCCTGGGACCTGATGGCCACCCTCCCGCTCCCGCTCGGCGTCGCCGGCCACGAAGGCTCCACCGTCATCGTCGGCCTCAACGGCCTGCGCCTCCTGCGCGAACACGCCTGGACCAACCCCCTCGGCAAGGACACCACGTGAGCGAGCGCACCCGCCGCAGCCGCACGGCCGCCCCGACAGGGGCGGCCGGTGACCGAGCACCGCCGACGAACCGGACGCCCTCTGACGGCTGACTCTCGCTCGCACTCGTTGAGGAGCTCTTGGAGCTCGTATACGTGAGGCCGATACCGGTCCGCCCCGCCCCGTCCTTGACGCTCTCCACGACGCGCACGCCCGGGAACTTGGCCACGGCACGGTAGAGCGCGGCGCTGAGGTCGGGCAGCAGGGTGGACTCGTCGAGTACGACTCCGATGTTCTCGAACACCGGCGCGAAGAAGGCCGCGAAAGCCACCGCGCCGAGGGCGGCCGCGGTCGGCCCGCCGCCCTGTCGGATGACGAGCGGCGCGCCGGGCGGCTCCGGGACAGTCTCAAGACGACCACCCCGCCTGAACTGCGGCCCCGTCTGGAGCCACCTGGTCCCGGCGTTCACGCGAGTGCGGGCTTGCGGGCCAGTTCGTAGGCGAAGCTGACTGTGTCGGTGAGGCGGTCGTTGGCCGTGTGGCGGCCGAGTTCGGCGGTGAGGTCGGCGTCGAAGGCGTCGGCGCGGTCCGCGAGCACCTGCGGCGGCAGGAACGATGTCGACCGGATGTGCCCGGCGAGTTCGCGGATCGTCCAGCGGTGCTCGACCGAGAACTCGTGGCGTCCCCCAGGCTCGAACCCCGCACGGGACAACACATCGTGGTCGGGGTCGCGCTGCCTTGGCTGGTCCCAGCCTGGCGGAACGCGTCCGGCCGCGCCAAGGGCGTTCCGCCATGTGCGCAGCGTGCTGTCGAGTGTCCGCTGCCAGTCCTGGGGGCCTGCCCACGGGGAGGTCGACCAGCACAGTGCGAGGCAGCCGCCGGGCTTGAGCCAGGTGTAGGCGCGCTCGGCGATCAGGGTGCGGTGGAGCCGGTGGAAGGCGTTGCCGATGACGATGAGCTCGAAGCCGTCCGGCTCTGCGGGCAGATCCTCGGCGCGGACGGTGATCGTATGGATGTGGGCCGCGGCGACGGTGCTCGCCTTCGCGCGGACCGCCTCGGTCATGTCGGGTTCGGCGTCCACGCACCATACGTCCGCGAACCGGCCGCGCAGCGGGAAGGCGAGTTGGCCGGTACCGCATGCCAGATCGAGCAGACGCCCGCGGCCCGACGGGGCCGCCCGGCGTAGGAGGTCGGCGATCAACGCGTCGGGGTAGGCAAGCCGGAACCGGTCGTAGTATCCGGCGGTGCCACGGTACAGATCGGGTTCGAACCTCATCGTCTCACCGGACGGCCCGGCCGTCAGTAGCCGAAGCTCGTCGTGTAGGCGCACTCGGTGTAGATGTAGCCGGACCTCAGCTTGGCCGTGTCCGAGGCAGGGGACTTTCCGGTTCCGCTCCGGGCCTTGTGGACGAAGTACGTGGTACCGGTGGGAAGTTGGATGGTCCGCTGCGGGTAGTTCTTCCCATTGTCGTGACACGGCGTGAAGCCCGGCACCAGTGTGCTGGAGAGGGAGTAGGAAGTGCAGCTTCCGCATGCCTTGAGAGGGAAGCTTCCCGTCACGGGTCCCGTGTACATCACGGTGATGTCGTCGGGGCTGTCGTTCTTGACGGTGACGGAGATGCTGCCGCCGGATGCCGTTGTAGGCAGTCTCTTGCCCGCGGCGGGCACTGTCTGGGCGATTTCCGCCGCGATGGCGATCTTCTGGGCGCGGGCCCGGTTCTTGTGGTGCGGGTTGTTCTTGACGAAGTCGTCCATGGTGGTGATGGCCTCGTCGAAGTTCCCGTCCTTGTACTGGTCCACACCGCAGGCGTACGTACCCGAGTCCGCGGTCGTGTTGGCCCTGTCGGCGTCTTTGTCGAGGGCCGCGGCCACGCCCGCCTGTTCTCCCGGCAGCGCGGCGACCTGGGTGCCGAGGCTGTCGAGGCGCTGGACGGCCGCGCAGGGGTCGCCGCCATCCACCTGACGCACGGCCTTGTCGACCTCCGCTTTGACCGCCGGTTCCACCTTCGCGGCCGACGCGGACCGCGGGAAGGTCGACAGGAGGTCGCTGAAGTGCGTGGTCCAGTCCGCCTCGCCGCCGCTCAGAGACTGCGACGCACACTCATAGAGTGAGGTCGCCAGCCGGTCGTCGGGCCAGGTGGACAGTGCTCCGAGCGCCTGCTTGCCCATGGTCCTCGGTACGGTGCGGAGGTACTTCAAGGGCGCTATCGCGTCGCAGTAGTTCTTCCGAGCGTAGGACGAACCGACGGTGGCGTAGTACGTCTTGAGGCGGTCGGGGACGCGGGCGGCCGCGCGCGAGCCGGGGTGGTCGTTGCGCAGGCCCTGGTAGACGGCCAGTGACCGGCGGTAATCGGCCTGCGCCGTCGCGAACGGCTGCTTCCCGGCGGTCTGGACAAGCTTGTCCGCCCGCTCCAGCCGATCGATGAGCATCGCCTCGGTGGCCTCGTCACGCGCGCCGTCGTACAGAACGACGCCTCCGGCCGGCACGGCCAGCAGTACGACACCGAGCGCGCCCGCGACCCAGGCGCGCGGCGGCCACACCAGACGGGTCCGCAGACCCACGACCGCACCGTGGACGGCCGCGAGACCAAGAAAGATCAGGTAGGTGACGACGGCTCCACCGGGGACACCGTCCGGGTCCGCGGGCAGGGCGACGAAGAGCAGAATCGCGGTCGCGACCCAGCACAGCGCCATCAGTCCCCACCGGCGCACCAGCGCATAACCCAGGCCCAGTCCACAGAGGTTCAGCAGTGCCACCGCGGCCGCTCGCAGCCCATCAGCGGGAGCGCGCGGCGGCGCGCTCGGCATCGGCGGTACGACGAATCCGGCGCGCAGGCCGTTGTTGTCCCAGGACATGACGGCTCCCCCAGTCAATCACGCCCGAAGTTCTATGACTTGTCAGGGTACGTTCAATCGTTCGATCGCGACAGAGGGTGCGCGGCACTCCTGGCGACAGACCCGATATCCGGTCGCCACCCCAATAATTACTAACATTTGGTTTATCAGCCTAGGCTGATAAACCTATCGTAAGTAATTATGCAGGTGGATGCAGAAGCAGGTCCCGATCACATCCGCGGTCCCGGCGACACCACCCGGCTCGCCGCCGGCCTTCGCCTCGCCGTCGGTCGCATGACCCGGCGACTGCGCCAGGCCCACGCCGTGGGGGACGTGTCGCTCTCCGGTGTCTCCGTGCTCGCGCGGCTCGCCGCCGACGGCCCCAGCTCGCCGGGATCCCTCGCCGACCTGGAACGCGTACGGCCACAGGCGATGGCCAGCACGCTCGCCGTGCTCGAACAGCGCGGGCTCGTCGGCCGTGGCTCCGACGCGGCGGACCGGCGACGGATCATCGTGGCGATCACCGAGGAGGGACGGACCATGCTGGCGGAGCGGCGCTCCGAGTCCGTACACCGGCTCTCGGCCGTCCTCGACGAGTTCACCACGGAGGAGCGAGAGACACTCGCGTCGGCCCTGCCCCTCCTCGACCGACTGGCGGAACGACTGTGAACGCGCGCACCCCCGGTGCCGGCGACCGACACCCGGGCCAGCCGCGAGGAGGCGGAGCATCGGCCCCGCGTGCTCCGCGCGCCACGCGCCGGAAGGACTCACCCCCGGGCCCCGGCTACAAGTGGGTCGCTCTGTCCAACACCACGCTCGGGGTACTGATCGCCACGATGGACGCCTCCATCGTGATCATCTCGCTGCCCGCGATCTTCCGCGGGATCGGGCTCGACCCGCTCGCGCCCGGCAACATCGGCTATCTGCTCTGGATGATCCTGGGCTATCTCCTGGTGTCGGCCGTACTCGTCGTCGTGCTCGGCCGGCTCGGCGACATGTACGGCCGGGTCAAGATCTACAACCTCGGCTTCCTCATCTTCGCCTGTGCCTCCGTCGCGCTGTCCCTCGACCCGTTCCGGGCCGGCGCCGGCGCGATGTGGCTGATTCTCTGGCGCATCGTGCAGGCCTTCGGCGGTTCCATGCTCACCGCCAACTCGGCCGCGATACTCACCGACGCCTTCCCTGCCCGGCAGCGCGGAATGGCCCTCGGTATCAACCAGATCACCGCGCTCGCCGGCCAGTTCCTCGGACTCCTCGCCGGCGGCCTGCTCGCCGTCGTCGACTGGCGCGCGGTCTTCTGGGTGAGCGTGCCGATCAGCATCACCGGCACGATCTGGTCGTACCTGAGCCTGCGCGAGACCTCGGCGGGCCGCCCCGGCCGCATCGACTGGCTGGGCAACATCACCTTCGCCGCGGGCGCCGGAATCCTGCTGGCCGGCATCACCTACGGCATCCAGCCCTACGGCTCCCACGCCACCGGCTGGGGCAATCCGTGGGTGCTCACCGGCCTGATCGGCGGCGTCGTACTGCTGCTGCTCTTCTGCTACGTCGAGTCGCGCGTCGCCGACCCCATGTTCACCCTGTCCCTGTTCAAGGTGCGGGCGTTCGCCGCCGGCAACCTGGCCGCGCTGCTGACCGCGATCGCACGCGGCGGGCTACAGTTCATGCTCATCATCTGGCTGCAGGGCATCTGGCTGCCCCTGCACGGCTACGCGTACGAGGACACCCCGTTGTGGGCGGGCATCTTCATGCTGCCGCTGACGCTGGGCTTCCTGATCGCGGGGCCCGTCTCCGGCTACCTGTCGGACCGGTTCGGCGCCCGGATGTTCTCCACGGTCGGCCTGGTCGTCGTCGCGGGTTCCTTCCTCGGACTGCTCGCACTGCCCATCAACTTCGACTACGGGCTCTTCGCCGCGCTGCTCCTCCTCAACGGGCTGGGCCAGGGCATGTTCTCCGCGCCGAACACGTCCTCGATCATGGGCAGTGTGCCGCCGGAGTACCGGGGCGTCGCCTCGGGCATGCGCTCCACGTTCCAGAACTCGGGCACCGCCCTGTCGATCGGCGTGTTCTTCTCCCTGATGGTCTCCGGGCTGGCTTCATCGCTGCCCAGGGCGCTCAGCGGCGGACTCCAGGCCCACGGCGTACCGGCCGGCGCGGCCGAGCACGCGGCATCGCTGCCTCCGGTGAGCACGCTGTTCGCCACGTTCCTGGGCAACAACCCCATCGAGCACCTGCTCGCGTCCGACGGAGCCCTCAACCACCTCTCCGCGACCCAGCGCGCCACCCTGACCGGTCACACGTTCTTCCCGAATCTGGTCTCCGGCCCGTTCCACCACGGACTGGCCATCGTCTTCGGCGTCGCCGCGGGCATGGCGCTGGTCTCCGCGGTCGCCTCGGCCCTGCGCGGCGGGCGGCGTCCCGCTCAGGACAACCCTCCGCAGAGCCGACCGCCCGCCCCGGCCGACCCGCCGCAGGCAGCACAGCGCCGGGACAACGCACCCTCGTAACCGGGCGAAGCCGCTGGTGTGAGCCAGGGACAGTGCGGTACCGGTCCATCCTCCGTGTTCGAGGAGGCGGGCCGACAACGGTCCCCGACTCCTTCTACGCGATCTCCAGGCTGAGTTGGGAGCCCAGTTCCTCGAACCCCAATACGGCGGCGACACGCCGGGAGGCAGGGGGCCGCGCACGCCACTGCGGCAGGAGGCCGGCAGCGAGGGCATGCGCGACCGCCGCCGAGCCCGTCACCCGTGCCAGTCCTCGCCCTCGCGCTTGTGGCGCCGTCAGTACGCCGATCTGGGCGGCCCGGCCCGGCCAGGCCCGATACCCCGCAGCGGCAACCACCTGACCGTGTTCCCGGACCACGAACACGGGGGACGTGATCTCGTCCAGGGCGGCCTCACCAGCGTCCTCATGACCCGCCACCTGTTCCAGGAGCCGCAGCTCCAGGTCGCCGGAGGGCAGTTGCTCCACTGTCAACGCACCGGCTTCCACCGAGCGGAAACCCTCCGGAGACGCGTATGCCAGTGTCGCCGGCCCAAGCACCCGAGCCACAGGCAGCACCTCCCGGACCACAACGCCGTCCACGACGTCTTCCACCGGCAGACTCGCCAGCGCGTCGCGAACGATCACGGCGGCACTCTGGCTCGGCACGGTCACGATCGCCGATCCGCTCAGAGCCACCACCCCGACCCAGCCGAGCGGGCACAGCGCGGACTCCGGGGAGACGACCACGCGCACACCACCCGTCGGCGCGAACGACACCGGCACTCCGGCCAGCCCCTCCCACAGCCCACGGGCTCTGACCAGCAGCACTTCCCTCGGCATGGCCCCATCCTGCCAGCGTGCCCCAGCTCACACGCCGCCCGGCCCCAACTGCGGAACAACCCGGGACTGTTGCCCGTTGACCAGTACGTGGCTGCGGAGGGGACAGTGTCCCCGGGCCTCACCTACAGCCCATGGGGACGATCGTCCGGCTGAAGCCCCATGGAGCCTTCCGCCGAGAGGCGACCGCCCTCCGCACGCCACCACCTACGGCCCGGCTGGCCTCCCCCGTCCAGCCGGGCTTTCATCTGTACACGCAGGCCGTCGGCCGGTGACGTCCGCCGTCTTGACCCGACGGCTCCACCGCTCCAGTCCTGCCATGTCTACGACAGTTCAACTCTCTGACTTTCGTTCGGGATACCGAATCACTTGGCGGGGTGGACGACATGGCGATGAAGGAACAGCGGCTCTACGACGATCACGAGCCGCGACGATCTCGCGCACGTGCTCGTCGAAGTGGCCGACAGGCATGGCCGTCTCGTCCCTGACGCGGCGCTCGGAGTGACGTTCCAGGTCGACGGCGCGGATGAGCTCGCCACCGTGGGCAACGGCAACCCGCACAACGTCAACGGCTTCGGACGACCACGCCGCGACACCTGGCACGGGCAGGCACTCGCGATCCTCCGGCCGGCGAAGAGTCCGGGCCGCGTCACACTCACCGCAAGCGCACCCGGACTGCGTCCGGCGGCAATGACACTGACGGTCGGTCAGGAGCGGACCATGGACCCCTGTGGCCGGAGGTCAGCCGGGGACAAGCCGGTCCCCCGGCTGATCAGGTCGTCACGGCGACAAAAAACGAGCCCCTTCCGGAGTACCGGAAGGGGCTCTGCGGAGCGCCGGGCAGGCCTTGCACCTGCATTTCCCCGCAGGAAGCGGGGCGTCTTTCCTTGGACCACCAACGCCAGGCTCGCCGCCGTTCGTTCGGGCGGGAAGCTCACGGTTAATCATAGCAGCAGCCACGGCCGGGGAGTTGAGGGCTTCCCCCCCTTCGTTGTGTCACCGCCCTGTCCCCGAATCCCGCGAAATTGTCCTTGATCGGTAACGGACGCATCCAACGGCGTCCCTCTTCCGTCCTCATGGGTGCACGAGATGTACAAGGACGGCGAGGAGTGGGGCGGACATGGCACGGCATGGCGGACGGGGTTGGCACAGGCGGGTGCTCGCGGCGGCGGTCGGCGTGACGGCGGCGGCTGCCGCCACCTCCATATGGACCGCCCAGGCCAATCCCGTCGCGGGGCAGCACAGTTCGGCCCACGCCGGCACGTCGAACACCGGGGCCAAGGCTCCCGGCGGGAAGCCGGTGTCGGTGGACATCGCCCACGCCTCGGACCGAGGGGCCCGGGGTGTCAACATCACCATCGACGACGGACCGGACCCCACCTGGACACCCCAAGTCCTGCAGGTGCTGCGGGACAACGGCGTCAAAGCCACTTTCTGCATGGTCGGCACCCAGGCCCAGGCCCACCCCGACCTGGTCAAGGCGGTGGTGGCCGCCGGGCACCGGCTGTGTGACCACACCGTCTCGCACGACACCACCATGGACACCAAATCCCAGGCCTACCAGTCCCAGCAGATCCTGGACGCCGCACGCATGATCACCCAGGCCTCCGGAGGCGTCCGCCCGCTGTACTACCGCGCCCCCGGCGGCGCCTTCACCCCCTACAGCCGCCACCTCGCCGCCGCGCAGGGCATGCGGCCACTGGGCTGGAACGTCGACTCCAAGGACTTCGAACGCCCCGGCACCAACTCCATCATCACCACCGTCAAGAGTGAGATCTCCAACGGCCCGACCGTCCTCTTCCACGACGCCGGCGGAGACCGCTCCCAGACCGTGGCCGCCCTGCGCGAAGTCCTGCCCTGGCTGAAGCAGCAGGGATACACCTTCGGTTTTCCCGTGCGCTGAGTACCCGTCACTCGTCCCGTTACCTGGTGAGTCCGGCCTCGTCGCAGGCAGGCCGGAGCTCGGGGGTGCAGATCTCGTCGACGGTGTACATCCCGTCCTTCAGCAGTGTCGGGTTGATGTCGTCCACCGTCACCGCACTCGGAGTGAGCAGGACGGAGGGGATGCGCCTGGTGGTGGGGCTGTCGGCCGTGGTCGTGGCGACCTCGCGGAGATCCCCTCCGCGCCCCAGGGCGACGGCCATGGCGGCAGCCGCGTCGGCCTCCGCCTTGAAGGACTTGTACACCGTCATGTACTGCTCGCCCCTGACGATGCGCTGCACGGCGTCGAGGTCGGCGTCCTGGCCGGTGACGGGAGGAAGCTCCTTGACGCCGGCACTCTTGAGAGCCGAGATGACGCCTGCGGCTATGGCGTCGTTGGCCGCCAGGACGCCGTCGATACGGTCCGGGCCGAGGGCCGCCATCGCGGTGGACATGTTGGCGTGAGCGCTGTCCGTACTCCAGCCCTGGGTGTCGTACGACCTGCCGATCTTCACCTTGCCGGAGACGACGGACAGTGCGCCGCCCCGGTACAGGGCCGCGTTGGGGCTGGTCGGATCGCCGTTCATCATGACGACGTTTCCGCCGTTCGCCTTGTCGCCCATGGCCTTCAGGAGCGCCTCGCCCTGGAGCCTGCCGACCTGCGCACCGTCGAAACTGACGTACCCCGAGATCGGGCCTTCGGCGAGCCGGTCGTAGGCGATGACGGGGACCCCCGCCTCGCGCGCCTCCTGGATCGAGGAGCGCAGCGCCCTGGCGTCGGTCGCGTCGAGGATCAGAACCCTGACCCCTTTGGTGACCATGGAGCTCATCTGTTGCCGCTGCCTCATCGCGTCGTTCTGGGCGTTGGCGTACTCCATGGTGCAGTGGGGACACAGCTGCTTCAGCCGCTTCTCGATCAGCGGCCTGTCGGACCGCTCCCAGCGGGGGACGGTTCGGCTCGGGAGCAGCAGGCCGACGGTGAAGCCGTCCGTGCCCTTCTCCTCTTCCTCTTCGCAGGCGGCGAGGGACGTCGTCATGAATCCTGCGACGAGCGCCGCGATGACATGCCAAGTACGGGTCCTCATGGCAGACCCCCTCGTTCGGTCCGGGGCCCCGAGTCCGCGGGAACCCGCTCGCCCCGCGGCACGACGGTCTCGCTCCACACCTGCTTGGCGGGGGCACGCGGCGAGCAGTCGCTCACGCAGACGCGTACCCGGTCCCCGCGCAGCACCAGGTCGACGCGGAGCCGGTTGGTGTGCGAGACGACCACGTCGGGAGGGGGGCCCTCCACGGCGTACGCACTGATCGCGGTACGCATCTGGCCCATGATCGTCGCGGCTCCGGCGCTGTGTCCTTGCACGTCGCCGATGACCAGCGCCACCCGGTCCTCGGAGAGGGCGATGACGTCGTACCAGTCACCGCCCACCTGCAACCCCCGCTCGGCGGGCAGATAGCGGGCGACGGCCGTCCCTCCGGGCAGCTCGGGCAGGCGCCGGGGCAGCAGACTGCGCCGCAGCATCGTCGCGAGCTCCTGCTCCGCGTCGTGCGCACGCGCACGCTTGAGGGCCTGCCCCACCAGCACCGCGGTGGCGGTCAGCAGGAACCGCTCCAAGAGTGTCTCGTCCGCCTCGATCCGGCCGGTGTCCGGCGTCAGGACGAACGAGCCGACGCGCAGACGCTGCGGTGTCGGGCCGAGCGGCGACGACGGAGCGGGCAGGCCGGTCCCCGCCCGGAGCACGTCGACGACCGCGTCGGCGTACCGCTCCAGGAAGCGGCGTTGCTCGGCCTCGAAGCCGTCCATGGAAGGGCCCACGACGACGAGGCAGCCCAGTCGCCCGCCCTCCGCCGCGAGTGGCAGCGCGGCGAGCGACGTCTCCGCACGCGGGGGCGTGGGCCCGCCCTCGAAGTAGTCGGTGAGTGCCGCGGGATTCAGCCACAGGGGCCGGCCGGTGCGGAAGGCGTGCGTCGCGGGTGAGTCACCGGACAGAGGCAGGCGCACATAGACCGCTGTCAGCGCCACTCCCGCGAACGTCAGAGTCCGCTCACTCGTCACCGCCTCCGGCATCGGGGGCGGTGAACCGGTGTCCGCGACGTCGGCCTCGCATGCCGGTGGCTCCGAGACCCCGGCCTGGGCACGGCCGTCATGAGGCATGTCCGCGACCTACCTCCCGTCGATGCGTCAGGTGCCGACGGACGGAAACCAGGCACCCGCACAACAGAATCGTATATGTGCATCAATCAGACATATCCCCGTCGTGGTAAGACCACTCGCTCCTGAGAGCGGTCACCCGACGCGAGAGGGCGTTCCGGGGCCTCGGTATGTCGCATTCGGGGCCCGGCGGCGAGCGTCCATGGCCGGAGTCGCAGCGTTCGCAGATCACCTCAGCCGGTGTCACACTTACGACGTGGTCGTCTTGCCACTTCCGCGGTGCGTTTCAGGCGGACGTTCGGCACCGGTGTCGTGGCCGTCTGTCCGCTGCTGGGCTCGTGTCGGCCGTACGCGTGGCCGGGTGACGAGGCAGGGTGTGGCCCACCTGGCCGAGGCGGGCGACGACGCACCGCGACCACCGGAGCCGCATCCGTGCGTGAGAGCGCGGGCCGGTGCGCGCCTGAACCTCCATGCCTACGTGGCCACCCGGTTCGACGCGATCCGCGCCGTCGCGCCCCGTCACAAGAGGTACGTACCTCCCGGCCGACCCTCTCGGGAGCCCTTGGCACCACGCCGCGATGTCGGCGCGCAAGGGAGGTCTCTCGTATGAACGCCTGCATCCGGGGCGTGGTCATCGTCATGACCGCGATCTCGACGGCCGTCGCTCTCGCGGCCTGCGGGCAGGACGCCGGGAACGACTCCCACGGCGGAAACACCCTCACGATCGGTCTGCTGCTGCCGGACATCACCACGACTCGCTGGGAGACACAGGACGAGCCCTTGCTCGAGAAGAAGATCACGGAGCTGTGCCACAACTGCAAGCTCGAGCATGTCAATGCCAAGGGCGATGTGGCCACCCAGCGGGAACAGATGGACTCGATGATCACCAGGGGGGTCGATGCCATCATGCTCGTCGCCGTCGACTCCAGAGCGCTAGGCGCCGCGGTCAAGAAAGCCCATGCGGCGGGTATCCCGGTCATCGCCTACGACCGTCTCGCCGAGGGTCCGATCTCGGGTTATGTCTCCTTCGACGGCGAGGAGGTCGGCAGACTCCAGGGCAGGGCGCTGCTGAAGGCGATGGGCACCAAGGCGCGCACCGGCGAGATCGTCATGATGAACGGCGATCCCAGCGACCCCAACGCGGTGTCGTTCAAGAAGGGCGCACTGTCCGTACTCGAAGGGAGAGTGAAGATCGGCAAGGCCTACGACATCCTCCAGTGGAGGCCGGAGACCGCGAACCTCGACATGTCCGGCGCCATCTCCGCCCTCGGCGTCGCCCACATCCAGGGGGTCTACGCCGCCAACGACGGCCTCGCCGCCGGCGCCATCTCCGCCCTCAAGGCCAACAAGGTCGCCCCGCTGCCCCCCGTCACCGGGCAGGACGCCGAACTGGCAGCCCTTCGGCGCATGGTCGGCGGCGATCAGTACATGACCGTCTACAAGCCCTTCGGGCCCGAGGCTTCCACCGGCGCCGCGATGGCCGTGGCCGCGGTCCGCCATGAGAGCCTCGACCGGGTTACCACCGGCAAGGTGAGGGTCCGCGGCGGCAAGACGGTTCCCGCCGCCTTGCTCACGCCCGTGTCCGTGACCGTCGACAACATCAAGAACACCTTGGTGAAGGACGGCGTGTACACGGTCCAGCAGATCTGCACCCCCCGGCTCAGGGCAGCGTGCGGCAAGGCGGGGCTCACCTGACGGGTGGGTTCCGACCAGGTACGGACCCCGGGAAGGAGATGGTTTCCGTGCCGACTCCCCCCTTGCTGGCGTTGCGCGGCGTCTGCAAGCGCTTCGGCGTCGTCGAGGTCCTCACGGACATCGAACTGGACATTTACGCCGGCCAGGTCGTAGCTCTTCTGGGGGACAACGGGGCCGGCAAATCCACCCTGGTCAATGTCATCTCCGGGGTCGTCCCCGCGGACAAGGGAACCATCGAGTGGGAGGGCCGGGCGGTGCACATCAAACGCCCCCACGACGCCCGGGACCTCGGCATCGCCACCGTCTACCAGGACCTCGCGCTGTGCGGGAACCTCGATGTCGTCGGCAATCTGTTCCTCGGGCGGGAGATCCGCAGGTTCGGCTTCCTCGACGAGGTGGAGATGGAGCGCCGCACCAAACACCTGTTGGAACGCCTGACCAAAGGTGTTCCCGATCTGCGCGTCCCCACCGTCTCGCTGTCCAGTGGCCAGCGGCAGACGGTCGCCATCGCCCGCTCGCTCCTCGGCAACCCACGGGTTCTCCTCCTGGACGAACCGACCGCGGCTCTGGGGTTCGAGCAGACGCGCGAGGTCCTGGACCTCGTCGACCAACTGCGCGACCGCGGCCTGGGAGTACTGCTCATCAGTCACAACATGAGCGACGTCAAAGCTCTCGCGGACCGGGCCGCCGTGCTGCGGCTCGGTCGCAACAACGGCTTCTTCGACGTGAACACCGCATCTCAGGAACAGATCATCTCCTCCGTCACCGGCGCCACGGAGAACGTGCCCCACCGGATGGCCTCCCACGAGTCGGGGTGGTGAAGGGATGCGCAGGACGGCGGACAACGCTCGGGCCGAACCCACCGCAGCCCACGCCGAGGACCCTCGGCCCCGCCGTCGGCGGGCCGTCGCCCATGCCCTCGCGCGCGCCGCCGAGCGATGGGTCACCGTCTCGCGGCACAAACTGAGCGCCGGCGAAGTGGGCTCGCTGCCCGTCCTCCTCGTCCTCGCCGCGGTCTGGATCACCTTCCAGTCCCTGAACCAGAGCTTCCTCTCGCCCCGGAACCTGTCCAATCTCAGCGTGGACGTCGCGGGCACCGGTCTCATCGCGGTCGGCATCGTCTTCGTTCTGCTGATCGGTGAACTCGACCTGTCGGTCGGCTCGATCAGCGGTCTCGCGGCGGCCGTCTTCGCCGTTCTGAACGTGGACAACGGCGTGCCCGAATGGCTTGCCGCCATCATCGGGGTGCTCGCGGGTACCGCGGCGGGAACCATCCAGGGCTTCTCCTTCGCCAGGACCCGGGTGCCGGCGTTCGTCGTCACGCTCGCGGGACTGCTCACCTGGAACGGCTTCATGCTGTCCATCCTCGGGACCAGCGGCACCGTCAACCTCGACGAGAACGGGCTCGTCGCCAAACTGACCAGCTACTACTTCACCAACGACGGTGCCGCCTACGGCCTGGCGGCGATCGCCGCGACCATCTTCTTCCTCGTCCACTACCAGGACAGGCGGCGCCGCAAGACCGTCGGCATGCCGCACCGCTCACTCGGGGGGATCACCGCGCGCACCGGAGCTCTCGCAGTGGTCGCGTTCACCGGCGCGTATCTGCTCAACCGCTTCCAGGGCCTGCCGCTCGCCCTCCTGATCTTCCTCGCCGTGGTGGCCGGCCTCGACATCGTGCTCCGCCACACGCACTACGGGCGGCAGATCTACGCAGTCGGGGGCAGTGTCGAGGCAGCCCGTCGCGCCAGCCTCAGCGTGACGCGGGTACAGACCTCGGTGCTCGCGATCTCGGGCACCATGGCAGCGATCGGCGGTCTGTTCCTCGCGTCGCGCATCACCTCGGTGAGCCAGAGTTCGGGCTCGGGCGTCCTGCTGCTCAACGCCATCGCGGCAGCCGTCATCGGAGGCGCCAGCCTGTTCGGAGGGCGCGGCACCACCTGGTCCGCGGCGCTCGGCATGCTGATCATCCAGTCGATCGCCTCAGGCATGGCGCTCACGGACACCCCCGCCGCCGTCCAGTTCGTCATCACGGGCGGGGTGCTCTTCGCCGCGGTGCTCATCGACTCACTGTCGCGCCGCTCGCAGAAGGCACACGGACGGGCTTGACGGGTGACCGGTCCACTGATCCAACTGCGCTCCCGTGGCGGCCGACCTGCCCCGAAGCGTGGCATGTTTGGCGCCGAGCTACGAGGCTGCTGTGAATTCGTGAGGCGTTTGAACGCTGCCGGGCTCGTCTGCGTATGGCATGGGGGATTTCCATGCCGGGCCTGCAACGGGACGTAGGAGTACACACGTGAGACGCAATACGCGCAGACGCCCCATGGGGGCACAGCGTGCGACTTTCGCCGCAGCCGCGCTGATATTGGGCGGAGGAGGGCTCGTAGCGGTCAATGTCTACGCTTCAGCCACCGAAAGCGGCTCGGACGGTGCGCCCGGTCAGCAGGCGAACCAGACCTGGTCCTCGGGAGCCGCCACGATCGACTGTCCGGACGTGGGCAGCCAACTCGCGGAGGTGCCGCAGCAAGCGAGGGAGGCCGTCGACAAGGAACTCGCCCTCCTCGACCAGCAGGTCTCCGAAGCGTATGCACGACTGACCTCGGAGCAGCAGGCGCAGGCACAGGACGCGAACTTCATCCAGAACGCGATCCTCGCGCCGCTGAAGGAGAAGCGGGGTGCGGTCATCGACCGCATCAAGACCGACTTCCAGGACGCGGGCGCCGAAGCCCCGAACTCGCTTGACGCGCTCGCCACTTGCAAGGCGGTCCCCGCGGACCAGACCCAGAACAACGCCGGTGGCCAGAACGACAATGGCCAGCAGCAGAACAACAACGGCAATCAGAACGGCGGTCAGCAGGGCGGCGGCGCGAGTGGCGTCAGCGGCCCCGTCGCCGCGGACTTCGTGGACATCACGACGGTCCAGCCGAACGTGCCGCAGAAGCCGGGCAACGGCGGCAGCGCCTCGACCGGCACGTTCACCAGCTCGTGCGGTGTGAACGCCAACAAGAAGTTCAACACCGACAACGTGATCGTCGCCCCCGGTGTCACCAACGGCGCCCACCACCTGCACGACTACGTCGGCAACCAGTCGAACGACGCGTTCGCCACGAACGACGATCTCGCCAAGGCCGAGACCACCTGCCAGAACCAGGGCGACAAGTCCACGTACTACTGGCCGGTGCTCCGAGTCCAGGACGGTACGCAGGAGTTCGACGCCGACAAGAACGGCGGCGGCCTGGAGGGCAACGTCGGGAAGGTCCTGCAGGCCAAGCAGGCGCAGATCGAGTTCATCGGCAACCCGCAGAGCAAGGTCGTCGAGATGCCGACGTTCCTGCGCATCATCACCGGCGACGCCAAGGCGTTCACCAACGGTCCGGCGAACGCCAACGCCCACTGGAGCTGCACCGGCTTCGAGGACAAGGTGCAGTTGACGGACAAGTACCCGATCTGCCCCCAGGGCAGCAGCGTGGTGCGGTCGTTCGCCTTCCAGAGCTGCTGGGACGGCCAGAACATCGACAGCGCCAACCACCGTACGCACGTGGCCTTCGCCGGCGCCGACGGCAACTGCTCGGGCGGCTTCAAGGCGATCCCGCAGCTGACGATGCGGCTGGTCTACGACGTTCCGGCGCCGACCCTCGAGAACGGCCAGGTGAAGAACCCGTACGCGGTGGACGGGTTCCCGGAGCAGGTGCACAAGGCGATCACCGACCACGACGACTTCATCAACGTCTTCGACGCCTCCCTCATGCGGGAGATGGTGGACTGCATCAACGCCGGCCGCCAGTGCGGCGACGGTGCCGGTGGAGGAGCCGGCGGCGGTGACGATGACGGTGCCGGCGGCAATGGCACCGGCAACGGCAACGGCAACGGCAATGCTGGGGAGGGTAACGGCGGCGGCGCCGGTACGGGTGAGCCGTCTCAGGACGAGCCGACACCGAGTCCTGACGCCTCGTCCGGCGGCAACGACGCGACGGCCTCCGCCACCCCCACGGACACGCAGACCACGCAGCCCCCGGCCAGTACGCCGCGCACCACCGAACCGGCGAACGGCGGCCAGGCCACCGGCAACAGTGGCGTCGTACCCAAGGCGGACACGAAGCCCTCGGCCGCGGGGAGCGACGCGGCCGCCGCACCGCAGGGCGGCTCGAACGACGACCACGGCACCGATGCGACCCACCCCGAGCAGACGCCGGCCACGGGCGAGGACGCTCCGTCCACGCAGGCGACAGCGCAGGACACGTCGCAGTCTCAGTCGCAGACCGAACCGCAAGCGGTCACGGGCGATCTGGCCGACACCGGCACGAACCTCTGGCCCGCCGCGGGCGGAGGCGTTCTCGTGATCGCGGGCCTGGTGCTCCTGGTCCGCATCCGGCGCACCTCCGTGTGACGCACCCCCGGCCGAAATCACCGCGCCGCCCGTACCCGCACGCCGCGGGTACGGGCGGCGCCGTCGTCGGCGTTCCCGGCTCGACGACACGGTCCTCGCCCGGCGGAATCACGTGGACCTCGGCGGTTTGATCCACCCCAGCGACCGCTCGACGGCTCGCTGCCAGTTGTCGTATTCCAGCTCTCGCCGCTCGGGGGCCATGTCCGGAAGCCATTGGGCGGCCCGGTGCCAGTTACGGCGCAGTACTTCCAGGTCCGGCCAGTAGCCGGCGGCGAGGCCCGCGGCGTAGGCGGCGCCGAGGGAAACCGTCTCGGCGACCATGGGCCGCACCACGGGCACATCGAGCACGTCGGCCACGAACTGCATGAGCAGGTTGTCCGCGGTCATGCCACCGTCCACCTTGAGCTCCTTCAGCGCGACCGAGAAGTCGGCGTTCATGGCGTCGACGACCTCGCGCGTCTGCCAGCCGGTGGCCTCCAGGACGGCTCGGGCCAGGTGTCCCTTGGTGATGTACGAGGTGAGACCGACGATGACTCCGCGTGCGTCGCTGCGCCAGTGGGGCGCGAACAGACCCGAGAACGCGGGAACGATGTAGCAGCCGCCGTTGTCCTCGACCGTCCGCGCGAGCGTCTCGATCTCCGGCGCGCTGTTGATCAGTCCCAGCCGGTCGCGGAACCACTGGACCAGCGAGCCGGTGACGGCTATCGACCCCTCCAGGGCGTACGCCGGGGGCTGGTCCCCGATCTTGTAGGCGACGGTGGTGAGGAGTCCGTGCCGGGACCGTACGACATCGGTACCGGTGTTGAGCAGCAGGAAGCTGCCCGTTCCGTACGTGCACTTCGCCTCACCCGGTGAGAAGCAGGTCTGGCCGAACAGGGCGGCCTGCTGATCACCGAGGGCGGCCGTGATGCGAACGCCCGGGAGGAGCGAGCGGGCATCGCCGTAGCCCTCGGCCGAGGACCGGATCTCGGGCAGCATGGGACGGGGAACCCCGAAGAAGTCCAGAAGCTCCTCGTCCCAGGTGAGCGCGCGGATGTTCATCAGCATGGTGCGGCTGGCATTGGTGGCGTCGGTGATGTGCAGACCACCCTCCGTGCCGCCGGTGAGGTTCCAGATCAGCCAGCTCTCCATGGTGCCGAACAGCACCTCGCCGTCCTTGGCGCGCTGGTCCAGTCCGTTCACATGGTCGAACAGCCAGCGGATCCGCGGCGCCGAGAAGTAGGTCGAGGGGGGCAGGCCGCAACGCTCGAGAAAGAACTCGTCTCCGGGCTGGTTTCTCAGGTCCTCGACGAGCGGTGCGGTACGGATGTCCTGCCAGACGATCGCCCTGCCCAGCGGTGCGCCCGTACGCCGGTCCCAGAGCACCGTCGTCTCCCGCTGATTGGCGATGCCGATGGCGGCGATCTCCGCCGCGCCGACGCCGACGTCGGAGAGCGCCTCGGGCACGATGCGCCGCAGATTGCGCCAGATCTCGACGGCGTCGTGCTCGACCCAGCCGGGCCTGGGAAAGTGCTGCTGATGCTCCCGCTGGGCGACCGACACCAGTCGCCCATGGTGGTCGAACAGAATGCATCGGGTGGAGTTGGTGCCCTGATCGATGGACATCACATACCGTTCAACCATGATCGGGTCTGCCTTCCGAGGTCGAGGAGGCGGAGTTCTACGAGCGTGCTGCTCCCAGATCTCTGGAGATCGCCCGTGCGGCCTCGCGGAGCAGGGTGATCAGGTTCGGCCGAGGACGGCCGTGACTGTCGCAGATTCTCTCGATCGGGCCGGAGAGGCCGATGGCACCCACCACGAGGCCGCCGTGCCCCCGGATCGGCGAGGCGATGGCGGCTTCGCCCATGCTCATTTCCTGGACCTCCGCGGCCCAGCCCAGTTCCCGGATCCCGGCGAGTGACCGGGTGAGTTTCTCGGGGACGACCACAGTGTGCCGGGTGTACGCCTCCAGCCCGGCTTCCGAAGCCGACTCGAGGGTGGCGGTGCCGAACGCCAGCAGAACCTTGCCCAGCGAGGAGGCGTGCAGTGGCAGAAGTGAGCCCACGTCCAGGGTCTGGAGCGTGTCGTCCGGCCGAAACACATGGTGGATCACCAGGACCTGGCCCTCGAAGGGGGTGCCGAGGCGGACCGCCTCACCACTACGGGCGGCCAGGGCATCGGCCCAGTTGATGGAGCGCGACCGCAGCTCGTTCACGTCGAGATAGCTGGTGCCCAGGTGCAGCAGTGCGGCACCGAGCTGGTACTTTCCGGTCCCCGCGTCCTGCTCCACGAAATCCACGTGCTGGAGGGTGCGCAGAATGCCGTGGGCCGTGCCCTTCGCCAGCCCGAGCGAGGCCGCCACCTCGCCGAGCCCGAGTCGACGGGGCCCACCGGCGAGCAGGCGCAAGATCGCCGCCGCCCGTTCGATCGACTGGACTGGGCCGGCCATGAGGCGAGCCTAGTACCGCCACGGGGGCTTCGCTTCACATGCAGGCCGCCGCCGGTTCACGACCGGCCGGGGGTGAGCGTTCGGTAATGGCGACCGCCATTCATTGACCGGCCTCCCCTTCGCTTCCTAACGTGCACTGAGGCCCGGCAACGCGCGCTGAGGCCCGGCAACCGGCCGGCAGCGCTCACCGGAGGAGAACAGATGGCGGCACAGCTCAATACGATGCTTCGGGAGGCGGTCGAACACGTCGGTCCGTTGCCGCACGTCGCCGAGGCCGTACCGGCCGTACGCCGACGTGTGAAGGCGGTTCTCGCCGACTGGAAGGTGTCCCCCGAGATCGCCGAGGACGCCCTCCTGGTGGTCTCGGAGCTGCTCACCAACGCGATCGTCCACGCCCTGCCTCCGGCGGAGCTGCGGCTGTCATGGGTACGCAACGACGGGCTCAGCACGCTGCGCGTCGAAGTGACCGACGCAGGATCCGCGCTTCCGGCCGGGCAGTCGCCCCCGGGAATCGATCCGGACGAGCACGGCCGGGGCCAGGAGATCGTCCACGCACTGGCGACTCGGCACGGCATACGTGTCCATTCCGGCGGAATCACCCGGTGGGCCGAACTCGTCGAGGCGTGAGATCCGCCGGTGGATGCCGCGACAGGTAGCCCCTGCGCGACTCGTCGTCCAGCCCTGAGCACACACTTGCCCGGCGTCGTCGCATGCTCCGCGTCCTCGAACCCCACCCACGGATCCCCCCGCGGCGCCCGCGCGCAGCCGGCCGGTCATCCGTGCCGGCTCAGATCGTGGAAGAAGTCCTCGACGACGTGGAGCTCCCCGGAGCGGGCCGTCTCGTCGTAGACGTATTTGCCGACGGCGAGGTCGAGTACTCCCAGGCCGAAGGGCGAGAACACCAGGGTCCGGTCGGTGGGGGGTGTCACGCGTCCGGTCATGACGTCGGCGAGTGTGCCGTGCAGGAAGTCGCGGTTGCCAGTGAGCTGCTCGGCCAGGTGCGGGGAGGTGTCGGCCTTGAGGCAGTGGTCGACGTCGTCGACGATGTTGGCCGAGGCGAGGATGATCTCGGGTGCGAGGTCACGCAGGGACACGTGCAGGACCAGCGGGTTGTGGCCGAACCAGGCCGGGTCGCTGATGTGTGGCTCGCCGGCGATGGTCGCGAAGACGACGAGGTCGCTGGAGCGGATGACCGCCTCGGAACTCTCGTGCACGGTGATCTGTCCGGCGACGCTGGTCTGTCGGACGTGGTCACGGAAACCGGCGGCGCTGTCGTCGGACAGATCATGGACGCCGATCTCGTCGAACGACCAGCCCACGGCGGTCAGGAAGGTGTGGATGTAGCGGGCGATCAGGCCCGTCCCGATGAACCCGATGCGGGTGGGGCGGCGCCGGTTGCGGGTGAGGTGGTCGGCGGCCAGTGCCGCGGATGCGGCCGTTCTGGTGGCGCTGATGATGGAGCTTTCCAGACAGGCGAAGGGGTAGCCCGTGTCGTGGTCGTTGAGGATGAGGACCGCGGAGGCCCTGGGGATACCGGCCTGGACGTTGTCGGGAAAGCTGGAGATCCACTTGAGGCCGTCCACCCGCGCGGGCCCGCCGATCGAGGCGGGCAGCGCGATGATCCGGGCGGAGGGTCGGTCGGGGAAGCGCAGGAAGTAGGACGGCGGGTTGACCGACTCGCCGGCGGCGTGCAGGTGATAGGTGGCCTCGACGAGGTCCACGATCTGCTTCTCCCGGTCCTGCAGGGCCTGCTGGACCTGGGCGCCGGAGATCACCGCGAACGGTGGCACGATGTGCGGCTGGGACATGACGGACTCCATTGCGTGGGAACGGTCGGTGGTCATCCGGCGCTCACCTCGCCGGTCGGCGGGCACTCGGCCAGGCGCAGCGGCTCGGCCATGGCGACGAGCACCTCGCGTGGTCCCTGGAAGGCCTCTCTGCTGTGCGCGGTGCGCACATTGTCGACGAGCATGAGGTCGTCGGCCTGCCACGGCTCGCGGGTGGTGCGGGCGGTGTAGGTGTCGTTGAGGAGCTGGACGGTGTCCGGGCCTATGGGGTCGCCGCCTCCGAAGCGGGTGTTGAACGGCAGTCCTTCGGCGCCGTAGACGTCGATGAGGTATTCGCGGATCTCGGGTTCGATCGTCCATTCGTTGAGGAAGGCGATCTGGTTGAACCAGCAGCGGCGGCCGGTGACCGGGTGGGCCGTCACGGCGGGGCGGCGCTGCCGGGTACGCAGGCCCCCGTCGGGTTGCCAGGCGATCTCGATGGCGTGGGTGCGGCAGTAGTCCTCGATGGCGGTCCGGTCGTCGGTGCCGAAGGCCTCGGCGTACGGGGCGCCGATCTCGTCGTTGTAGGTGCGGGTGAGCAGCCAGCCCTCCTGTTCGAAGCGGTGCACCAGCTCGGTGGGCAGTGCCTCGAGGACGGCGGACGCGTCGGCGACGGCGGTGGCTCCACCGGTGGTGGGTGCGGTCAGGCAGGCGAACAGCATGAGGCCTGGCGGCCGGAGGGTGTAGCTGAGTTCGTGGTGCATGCACATCGGCTGGTTCGACGGCCATGTCGAGGAGGAGTACACGCCCGGGGTGTGGGTCCGGCGCGGGGCGAAGGCTTCCTTGTCGGTCATCAGGGCCGGGGCCAGGCGGTGGAGGACGGCGCCGGCGTGCTCCACGTCGCGCAGCCGCAGGCCGCGGATGAGGACCGCGCCGTGTTCGGTGACGAGGGTGCGCAGTGCCTGCCGGTGTTCGGCCGCCCAGGCAGGGGCGTCGTCGGGGGTGTCGATGTGCAGAATCGGGGGTCCGCCGGGGTGCAGGTCCACCTCCGGCAGGGACGCCGGGGTCGCGTACGGCATGGTGCTTTTCCTTTCGGTGTCGGTCAGGCGGAGGTCAGGGGTGGGGTCGCGTGGTGCTCGGGTCCGTTGTCGACCAGAGCGGCGAGATCGGTGAGGACCGGGTGTGCGGTCACGTCCTTGAGGGACACGGCGCGGTCCAGGGCGATGGCCAGCTTCACCGCCGAGAGGGAGGTACCGCCGCGGTCGAAGAAGTGGTCGCGGCGTCCGATCCGGTCCTGCGGTACGCCCAGGACCTTCGCCCATGCGGCCGCCAGGCGCCGCTCGGTCGGTGTGGCCGGCGGCTGGTGGTCGTCCTCGGTGCCGGCGAGTTCCTCGGCGAGCGCCGCCAGTGCCTTCTTGTCGATCTTGCTGTTGGCGGTCAGCGGCAGGCTTTCGCGCCAGTGGAAGGCCGCGGGGATCATGTACTCGGGCAGTGAGGCACCCAGCCGATCGGTGAGGGTCCCGGTGTCGAGGGGCTTGGGCCCGGAGTAGAACGCGATCAGGTGCTTGCTCTGGTCGGCGCGTTCGACCGTCACCACCGCGCCGTCGCGGACACCGGGGAGACGGAGCAGGGTGTTCTCGATCTCCCCGATCTCGATCCGGAACCCCCGGATCTTGACCTGGGCATCGCGGCGGCCGAGGAATTCCAGCTTTCCCGAAGGGTGCCAGCGGCCGTGGTCGCCGCCGAGGTAGAGCCGCGTGCCTTCGCGGTGCGGATCGACCAGGTAGGCCGCCCGGGTGAGTTCGGGGTCGTTGATGTATCCGCGGCCGACGCAGACCCCGGAGAACGCGATCACGCCCGGGGCGCCCAGGGGCACCGGAGTGAGGTGTTCGTCGACGACGTAGACGCGTACGTTGTTGACCGCGCGGCCGAGCAGGACGCGGTCCGGCGCCCGGTCCATGACGTCGTGGTTGGTGTCGTCCGAGGTCTCGGTGAGCCCGTAGGCGTTGACGAGACCGATCCTGGGCTGGGCGGTGAACCAGCGTTCGGCGAGCTCCTTCTTCAGCGCCTCGCCCGTGACCGACACGTAGCGCAGGTCGGGCAGCGCGCGGGGGCGCTGTTCGAGCTCGGTCAGGACGGCCTCGAGGTAGGAGGGCACCACCTGCAAGACGGTGACCTTGCCGTCGATGAGGGTGTCGAGGAAGCGGGGTACGTCGAGGATGACGTCCTGTTCGACCAACAGGGTCCGCCCACCGACCAGCAGCGCGCAGACCAACTGCCACAGGGAGATGTCGAAACACTGTGGCGCGGTCTGGGCGACCACGTGTCCCTCGCCGATCTGGAGGTCGTCGATCTTGGCGTAGAGGTGGTTGAGCATGCCCGCGTGCTCGCACATCGCGCCCTTCGGTTCACCGGTGGAGCCGGAGGTGAAGTAGATGTAGGCGAGTTGGCCGGGCGTGACGGGGATGCCGAGATCGTCTTCGGCGTGGTCTTCCGCGTAGGCCGTGTCGACGAGGAGTCGCTCGGTTCCAGGAAGGGAGTCGAGGGCCTGGTCGAGGGTGGTGGTGCTGCCGGGTTCGGTCAGGACCAGTGCGCATGCGGCGCGGGAGAGGGTGGTGGCGATGCGTTCGGCCGGGAAGTGCGGCTCGATGGGGAGGTAGGCGCCTCCGGCTTTGAAGACCGCGATGACGGCGGCCAGCCAGTCCAGGTTGCGTTCGGTCACCACCGCGACGACGCCTTCGCGATCGAGTCCGCGGGCCAGCAGGGCGCGGGCCAGCCGGTTGGCCCGGGCGTTGAGCTCTCCGTAGGTCCACTGCCGGTCGGCGTGCACGGCGGCGACAGCGTCCGGATGGGTCCGCACCCGGTCCTCGAACAGCTCGTGCATCCGCGCATCAGGCAACTCCCGCACGGGTCCGGCCAGTTGATCGAGCTGGAACCGCAACTCCTCGGCGGACAGCAGGCTCTGGTGTGCGTGCTGGGCATCGGGGTCGGCGGTGATCAGTGCGAGCGCGGTCAGATGGTAGCCGGCGATGCGGGCGGCGCTGTCGGCGTCGAGGGCGTCGGTGCGGTAGCGCAGCCGCAGTACGAGCCGACCGTCGTGGTGACGGACGCCCACCCGCAGTGCGGTGTCCTCGGCGAGGTCTCCGTCGACTGCGGCAGGATCGAGAACGGTCTCGAACAACGGCCCGACCAGGCCCAGTTCGCGCCTCAGAACGTCGACGTCCTCGGCCGGGACGTCCTGGTGTGCCAGCAGCTCGGCGGCGACCTGGTGGGTGTGGTGAAGCAACTCGCGCCAGGAGGCCGGCGCGGTGGTGAGCCGGCACGGGAGCGGGCTGCCGCCGAGGGCGACGTAGCCGGTGGTGATCTCCTGTTCTCCGGACAGTGCCGCGAGCACCTTGGCGTGCGCGGCCAGCAGGAACGAGTCGAGCGGTACCGTCAGCTCCGCCGCCAGTCGGCGCAGCCCGGTCACGGTGTCGTCGGGGACCGGCGTCTCGTACTCCGCCACGCCGGGCACCGGCTGAAGCGTCCAGCGTGGGGCGGGGGTGAAACCGCCGGCTGTCAGCACGCCGCGCCAGTACTCGCGGCCGCTGCGGGTGGGACTCACATGCGTTGCCATCGGGTCTTTCCTCTGCTTGGTGCCGGTGTCGTGGTGTCAGTTGCCGGGTGCCGGGGCGGCCTGGGTGACATGGAGTTCTCGACCGGCCTCGAACCGGGTCTTGTGGTCCGGCATTTCCCGGGCCGGATTGCCTCCCCACTGGGCTCGCGAGGGGATTTCCTCGCCCTTCATGAGGAAGGAGTCGGGGGCCAGTGAGGCGCCGTCGGCGATCGTCACTCCGTAGTGGACGAAGGCGCCGACCCCGAGGGTGCAGCCGCTGCCGAGGGCGCTGCGGTCCGACTTGAAGGCGCCGTCCTCCTGCGAGTGGCACTGGACCACGGTCCCGGCGTTCAGCGTGCTGTCGTCGCCGATGGTGACGAGGGTGCGCTCCGGGAAGAAGCAGCCGTCGTCGAAGACCCGCTTGCCGATCCGGGCCCCCAGCAGCCGCCAGATCACGTTCTTGAACGGGGTGCCGTCGAAGGCCTGGATGTAGTGGACCGAGGCCATCTTCCAGAAGCGCTCATGGCGCCAGAAGGGGGATTCGTAGATCGAGCAGTACAGCGGCTGCTGGGGCTTGAAGCCGGTGGAGGCCCGTTCGACGAGCGCGAAGTGGACGACGGTGTACGTGAGGGTGAGGACGCTCGCCAGTGCGATCGCCAGTGCGCCGAACGAGGGGTAGAGGTCGACCGCGCCCATGGTGATGAGGGTGATCACGAAGAAGTGGATCAACCGCGCCAGCAGGTACAGGCCGGCGGTCGCCGCGTTGTGCCTGTTCTTGGCGGCCAGGCGGCGGCGCAGCTCGTCGCCGGTCTCGAGGTGGTTGAACCGGTTGTCGCGCATCACCGTGCGCGGGATCTCGAAGCTGGGGGAGCCCAGCAGGCCCACACCTTCGCGTACGGGTCCGTCGATGGGGACCATGACCTTGGTCGCGAGCAGGCAGTTGTCTCCGGTCCTGCCCTGCGCGGGGTAGGCGATGCGGTTTCCGAGGAAGTTGTGGGGCCCGATCGACGTGCGCGACACGCGGAAGGACGTGCTGGAGAAGTCGGCGTTCATGATGGACAGTCCGTCGGCGATCATGGTGCCGGTGCCGACCGAACTCAGGTACGGGTTCTCCTGCTGCACCTCGGTGCCGAAGTTCGACCCGGTCTGCTCGACGCCGGACAGGTCGTATCCGAGGTAGCGCAGGTAGTGGACGATGCCGGAACTGTCGCCGAAGAGCGTGTTCAAGGACTTCCTGTTGGTCATCACCGCGATCGCCCGCTGGATGCCGTAGTGGAAGCCGTACAGCGGATAGACCTTGCCGGGTTCGATCGCCCGGCTCAGGAGGCGCGGCACGGTGCCTACCACGAGGAGGCCGGCGAGCAGTGAGCCGAAGAGGACGAGCACGGCGGCGATCAGGGCATCGACATAGAAGGCCGGGCTGGTCATCGGCTGGGGGTTCAGGACCGTCTGAAGCTGCGGAAGTCCGGCGATCAGGGCACTCACGCCGCCCAGCGCCAGCGGCAGGTACACCGCCATCAGGCTCAGCAGCTGCACGACGCCGTACGCGGTCCTCTTGGCGGTGGGGCAGTCGGCGGGGCCGACCGTCCGGTAGTCCACCTCGGTCGGCTGCGCCGGCGAGCCGTGCCAGCGTTCGCCGGCGGGTACCGCTTGGCCGGTGTGCAGGGAGGAGGCGTGGCCCAGCTGGGCGCCGTCGCCCATCGCGGTCTCGATGTCGAGGACCGTGTGCTCGCTGACCAGCACATCGCTGCCGAGGGTGACCGGGCCGGTCTGGATCACGCCGGCGTGGGCGCGGTAGCAGGACAGCAGCACGTCCTTACGGATGATCGTACCGTCACCGATGGTGAGCAGGTCGGTGCAGACCGGGATCGTGTGGGAGAGGATCGTGACGCCCTTGCCGATCCGTGCGCCGAGCGCCCTGAGGTAGAGGACGTAGAGCGGTGAACCGGCGAACAGCCGCACGGGGCTGGTGCGGATCAGGGTCTTGACGACCCAGAAACGCAGATAGGCCATGCCCCACAGGGGGAACTCCCCGGACCGCCAACGGCCGACGAGCGTCCACTTCGCCACGACCGGCAAGGCACACAGGCCGAGGAAGCCCGCGCCGGCGAGCAGGACGGACCGCAGATAGAGGTCGGACAGACCCGATCCCGTGGAGATCCACCGGTGGCCTTCCTCGGCGGCCAGGGCGACGAGGAAGGAATAGCCCAGGAAGATCAGGAACTGGAGCGTTCCGCAGACGAGGTAGCGCCGTGTACGAGCAGCCGCCGGCGTCTGCGCCCGCATCGTCTCCTCGGCCGATGTCTGTACGTCGGTCGGTGTCTGCGCCGGTGCCGACGCCGGCGCCTCCGCGGACGGGGACGGGACGGGGGCAGGGGTTGGGGCTGGGACTGGGGCAGGCAAGGCATCGGCGAGCGCGGCGGACAGGCTCCGGATGGTGGGGTACCGGTAGATGTCCTTCATCGACACCGTCGGCAGGTCCCCCTGCTTCCTGACCCGCGCGCAGAACTGGGCCATCACCAAGGAATCGGCGCCCAGGTCGTTGAAGAAGTGGCTGTCGGCCGGCACCTGCTCGACGCGCACGACGCCGGCCAGCACCTCGGCCAGACGCCTCTCGGTGTCCGTCCCCGGGTCGGTGTCCCCGCCGTCCTGGAGGGTCGAGATGTCAGCCGGATCGGCCGTCAAGACCTCCACGGATTTCTCTAGCACGTGAGCTCCTCGATGACGTTTCGTTCAGCGGCGGTAGGTGCGGACGGATTCGTGGTGTCCGCCTCTCCAGTAGGCCCGGCCGGGGAGTTCCTGTCCTGCCCCTGAATTTCGGGGCTTGACGCAGCACACCGGCCTTGATAGCCCGCCCATTTTGCCGGTCATCGCCCTGCGATCCCTTGCTTTCCGTGCGCGTCGCCCGACTTACGACCGCATCTCACAGGCGCCCGTTCGATCCGAGGGGAAAACACCCGGGAATTGCGCTGAACGTCGCCGCCTCGTCCAGCGGTGTCCGGGTGGGGAGCGGATACCTGAGTGGGGCAGGCCATGAGGGCCGGCAGCCCCCTTGCTCCAGCCCGGGTAGGGCCCGCCCATGCGCGCTGTTTCACCCCTGGAACGGCCACTTATGCGCGAAGAGAGCGCATGTCAAGCCCCGAATTTCGGTGGCATGACAAGGCTGCCCGGATTCGGGCGTACTGGAGAAGTTCCGGCGAGTCGCAACTCGCCACACCGAATTCCTCCCGGGCCGCACCCAGACGGATCAACGGCCGGAAGGCAGTCCCCTCACCACAGTCAAGGAGCCGACCATGCCCGTCATATCCGTTCCCCAGGACTTCAACGAGGACGACCTCTTCGTCGACCTTGAGGGAATCTTCGGGCAATCACTGTTCCTCAAGTGCGAGGGCTTCAATTTCGCCGGATCGATCAAACTCAAGGCCGCCACCGAAATGGTCGAAGCCGCCGAACGCGACGGCCTGCTGACGCCGGACTCGGTTCTGGTCGAGTCGTCCTCGGGCAACCTGGGCGTGGCCCTGAGCATGATCGCGGCCGCCAAGGGCTACCGGTTCCTGTGTGTGACCGACTCCCGCTGCAACCTGGCGACCAGGCTGATGATGGAATCCCTGGGAAGCCAGGTCCACCTCATCACCGAGCCCGACCCCGTCAGCGGCTTCCTCGGCGCACGCATCGACCACGTGCGCGCGCTGTGTGCCTCCGACGACCGCTATGTGTGGCTCAACCAGTACACCAACCCCGGCAACAGCATGGCCCACTACCGCAGGACCGCGCCGGCCATCGCCCGGCAGTTCCCGGAACTGGATGTGCTGTTCGTCGGGGCCGGCACCACCGGAACCCTGATGGGCTGCGCGCGCTACTTCCGCGAGTGGCACCGCCCGGTGCGCATCGTGGCCGTCGACAGCGTGGGATCGGTGACGTTCGGGGGCGCCGCCGGCCGGCGGATGATTCCCGGCCTGGGCGCGAGCAGGCGGCCGCCGCTCCTGGACGAGTCCTATGTGGACGACGTGGTGCGCGTGGCGGAGACCGACACCATCCGGACCTGCCATCGGCTGGCCAGGCGCGGGTTCCTGTTCGGGGGGTCCACCGGCACCGTGGTCAGCGGCGCGATGGACTGGCTTGGCCGGGAAAAGGGACGGGGGTTGACCGCGGTGGCCATCGCCCCGGATCTGGGTGAGCGGTATCTGGAGACCATCTACCAGACCAACTGGGTGCAGGACCTGTACAGCGAGGACCTCCTCGACTCCCAGACACTGACCAGCGCACCCTAACTCTCCGGCGGTCAGGGGCAGGACCGCTTGGTGTTGTTCTCGACGGTGGTACGCGCGGCTTCGGCGAGGTCGGTGAACTGACCGGCGAGGGAGGCAAGGGCCTCGGGCTTGAGCCGGTAGTAGACGAACCGGCCGCACGGCTCCGTCTCCACGATCCCGGACTCCCGCAGCACCTTCAGGTGGTTGGAGAGATTGGTCTGCTTGGCGCCCGTCTCCTCGATCAGGTGCGTGGTGCAGAGCGTCTCCCGGGCGAGAAGGGTCACGATCCGGAGCCTGAGCGGGTCGGCCAGGACCCGTATCAGATCAGCATCGGCTGACGTCAGCATGGACTGATACTGTCACATCACTCGAGGCTGATACGAGTTCCGGCCCGCGCCGACCAGGGTTCGCACCCTTCCGGCCGGCACTCACCCCCGTACGGCTGTTGACCGCGAAAGAAGTACCGATGTCTGCCACTCCGCTCGCCTCCGTGCTGTTCGTCTGTGTGCACAACGCCGGGCGTTCACAGATGGCCGCGGGCTTCCTTTCGCAGCTCGCGGGCGACCGGATCGAGGTCCGCTCGGCCGGCTCGATCCCGGGCGAGCAGGTCAACCCGGCCGCGGTCGAGGCCATGCTGGAGGTCGGCGTCGACATCGCCGCCCAGAAGCCGAAGATCCTCACCACCGAGGCCGTCCAGGCGTCCGACTATGTGATCACCATGGGCTGCGGCGACGCCTGTCCCGTCTTCCCTGGCAAGAAGTACCTCGACTGGGCCCTGGAGGACCCGGCAGGCAAGGGTGTGGAGTCCGTGCGCCCCATCCGGGACGAGATCAAGGCCCGCATCGAGGTCCTTGTCAGCGAGATCGATGCCACGCAGGGGCCGGGGGCGTGAGGTCGCTCTTCCTGCGCCCGGGTTCGAAATCGGCTGTGGCCCAGCCTTGTCCGGGCGGCACGTAGTGTTCACGGTTGGTGAGGGGACGCGCACGCAGTGGACCGGAAGTCCCGTCGCATCGGTGGCGGGGCCGTCGGAGCATGGGGAGACGATTTCGATCGGGTCCGGCATGGAGGAAACAGAGACCAGGGGAGGCGGTTGGATGCGGCAGGCCGGTGTACTTGACGTCGGGTGCCACAGCGCTCTGCTCACGGTGGTGCGGTCGCGGCCGGGCACGGTGATGGAGCCGGTGTTCTCCCACAAGGTGCGTCTGCGACTGCACGAGACGCTCGACCGGAAGGGTCGACTCGACGAGGCCGGGGTGGAGAGCGTCGAGCGCGCCGTGGCCCAGGCGGTCGCCTCCGACCCTCGACTGCGCGAAACCGACATGTTCGCTTTCGCCACCTCCGTCATCCGGGACGCACCCAACCGCGACGAGGTCATCCGGCGTGTGGCCAGGCGAACGGGTACCCGACTGAGCGTGCTGGACGGCGAAGAAGAAGCGCGGCTCGCCTATGTGGCGGCCCGCCAGTGGGCGGGCCCGACGGCCGGGCGCCTGCTGGTCCTCGACGTCGGCGGCGGCACCGTGGAGATCGCCTCGGGTACCGGAGACCAGCCGCACAGCGTCCACTCCCTGCCCCTGGGCGCCCGCAGAATCACCCGTGACTGGCTGCCCGGCGGCATCGCCCCGTCGAAACAGGGGCTCAACGAGATCCGTCGGTATCTGCGTCGAAAGCTGGAAGCCGTCCCCGACCTGCCTCGGGCGGAACCGGGGACACGCGTGCTGGCCTGCTCCAAGACGTTCGAGCAGCTCGCCCGGCTCGCCGCCGCCAGAGGCAAGGCACACCGCTCGCAACGGAAGCTGGGCCTGGCCCAGTTGCGTGCGTGCGTCCCGGTACTGGCGGCCGCGAATCCGGTCCGCCGCGCCAAGCTCCCTGGCATCTCCCGGCACCGTGCCGAACAGTCCCTGGCCGGAGCCCTGGTGGCCGAGGCCCTCATGGAGGCCTGCGAGGCCAAGGCGGTCGAGGTCTGCCCTTGGTCCACTCGTGAAGGCCTGCTGCTCGAGCACCTCGCCGCCCTCCACGACACGCCCGATCACCCGCGCTCGGCATGAGCAGCGCGGCCGACCGTGCGGGTTTCCCTCACAAGAGGGGACAGACGCAACGGCCCCGATCACCATGGCGATCGGGGCCGTAGTCGTGTCGGGGCCGCCGACGGACGGCAGCTTGGGGGGCTAACGGGCTGGCGGGTGCTTCAGGACGTTTCCTCGTCGCCGTCAGTGGCAGGGAAAGCCGAGCAGGTGGCGGGCGTCGTGGACCCACTCGTGGACGTTCTCGCCGGACACGAGGGAGGTGGCGCCCTGCTCGGCGCCGACGAAGTAGAGCAGGACCAGCATCAGGATGCCGAAGAAGACCGCCCAGGGGACGATCGCGGCGATCGGCAGCTTGGCCGGTACGGCGGTGGGGGTGGTGGCCGGCTGAACAGCGGACTGTGCCAAGGCAGAACCTCCTGGGGAACTCGCGTCCCGTCTCGGTGGTGCACAGGACGACTGGCGCGGGTCTGACTTGCCCGGTTCTCAGGCCGCCAAGAGGAGGCATGGGCACTCGGTTTACAGTGGCGCGACCGTGCCGGAATCTCACCGGCTTCCGCCGACCGTCGTCGATGTCGACGAGAACGTACCGCGAAGCGGAGGCGCGGCCAAGGGCGCACAAGGTGGCGGGGAATGCGCCCTATGCTCTGCGCGGGCTGCGAACTCCCCGGACGGACAGGGAAGTCGGACATGAGAGTGGGCGAATGACCAGCCGATTGATGATGATCTCACCCGCGATCAGTGCGGCGCTGCGGGAGGCACGCTTCGACGACGGAAGCCCGCTCGACGCGACCGGCACCGCGCGTGCGCGATCGGCCGCCGGCTCGCTCAGGGCAGCCGAACGGACACTCGTCTCCCCCACCCCGCGATGCCGGGAGACCGCCTCGGCGTTGGGGTTCGACGACACGGTCGAGACCGCGCCGACGGGACTCGATGTGGGCGGTTGGCGGGGCCGTACGCTGGCCGACGTCAGCGCCGAAGCACCGGACGCCGTCGCGCTCTGGCTGGCCGACCCCACGGCCGCCCCACACGGGGGCGAGTCGGTGCTCCACCTCTGCGAGCGGGTCACGGTCTGGCTGGATGAGGTCGCGCAGCTCTCGGGCCGGACCGTCGCCGTGGTCGAGCCGGAAGTCGTACGAGCCGCGGCCGTGCGGGCCCTCGGAGCACCGGAGTCCGCCTTCTGGCGGATCGACGTACCGCCACTGAACGCCGTCGAGTTCAGCGGGCGTGCCGGACGCTGGAACGTGACGTTCGGAAGACCGCTCGGCCACGCCGAAGGCACCACTCACTGAGCAGGCGCCGACCGCGGGCATTCCGACGACGGGAATTGTCAGACGGGCCCTAGTTGATGAGGGTCTCCTTCGGGCGGACCACGCAGAACTCGTTCCCCTCCGGATCGGCGAACACGGTCCACGACTCACTGCCGCTCTGCCCTACGTCCGCCCGGCGGGCGCCCAGCGCGAGGATGCGTTCGATCTCGGTCTCCCGGTCCTCGGCGGCGGACGTCAGATCGAGGTGCAGGCGGTTCTTCACGACCTTTCGGTCCGTCACCGGCATGAAGCAGATGCCCACCGGCGCGGTCTCGTCCGGCCCGATCACCACCTCCCGCTCCCGCTCGGACAGAATCCGCCAGCCCAGTACCTCGGCCCAGAACCGGGCCAGGGCAGGCAGGTCGTGCGCGTCGATGACGATGTGATGCAGCGAGACAGGCATACCGGCCAGTGTGCCCTGCGAACGCGTGGCGGTCGTCCCGCTCGCCGGTGCGGACAACGCCGAGCGCGGCAAGGGGGCCGGGCGCCGCGGCCGCGTTGTCGCGGGCCGCCGTGCGAGGGCGGGGCCGCTGCTCCTCGGCCGAGCCTCGCGCCACCTCGACGCCCACGCCATCCGCCCGCCGTGGATGCGCCGATCCCCCTCCCGGAACGCTCAGCTGGACTCGCGGACGATCAGTCGGCAGGGGACGGTGTGCACCCCCGGCGCCGGGTCGGCGTCGATGGCTTCGAGGAGTCGCAGGGCGGCGATCCGGCCGATCTCGGCGAGGTCCATGTCGATCGTGGTGAGGGGCGGCCTGCTGGCCAGGGCCATCGTGTCCCAGTTGTCGTAACCGACGACCGCGATGTCACCGGGCACGTCGACCCCCCGCTCGCGCAGCGCGTCCGCCACGCCCCGGGCGATCTGGTCGTTGCCGCAGAAGAAGGCGTCCGTGTCCGGTGCCGTGCGCAGCACCGCGTCGGCGGCGCGGCGCCCCCATGCCTCGCTCCACTCCCCGTGGTGGACCCGCCCGGTCGCGAGTTCGAGGGAGGCCCGCTCCAGATGCTCCACCGCGTGCCGGGCCCGGTCGCGGGCGGCCGCGTGGTGTACCGGGCCGGTGATGTGCGCGATGCGCGTGCGGCCCGTGGCCAGCAGGTGCTCGACTGCCAGTACGGCCCCGCCCCGGTCGTCGGAGACCACCGAGGTGTCGGCCGGGTCGGAGGACGGCGAGAGCGCGTAGACGATGGGGACGGCCTCGATGCCGTTCAGGGGCGGGCGGGGGTCCGTACGGCGGCCGGTGACGATGATGCCGTCCACACGGCGGTCCATGAGGTTGCGCAAGTGATGCTGTTCCCGGATCGCGTCGCCGCGGGTGTCGCACAGCAGCACGGAGATCTTGCCGGCCCCGAGCGCGTCCTCGGCGCCGAGCAGTACGGGGGTGCTGAAGCGGCCGATGCCGTCGGTCGTCATCAGCCCGACCGTCCAGCTCCGCCCGGTGTGCAGGCTCTGCGCGTGCTGGTTGGGCCGGAACCCGAGTGCGTCCACGGCGTCGAGGACCCGCTGACGGGTTTCGGGGCGCATCCGCCCGCCGCCGTTCAGCGCCTTCGACGCCGTACCCACGCTGACGCCCGCCAGGGCGGCGACGTCGGCGAGCTTCGCCGGGCCGGCGGAGCGGGAATCTGGAGCAGCGGTCACGAGCAAACCTTTTCCTGGATGGCAACGACCCGTCCATCGTCGCAGCCTCCCCGGGGTGAGTACCAGCCACCGGGCAACAGAAAAATCTCTTGCCGTGACCCTTGACCCGACTACCCCTCTGCCCTCTACTTCTCGACAGGAAAAACGGTTGCTCAAACGAGTTCCGAGAACCTCCCGCCTTTCGTGCACGGGGGCCGTCGCGCCCTGCCCCGCATGCCGATCCCCTCCCCGCCACCACCTCCCCGGAGAACCATGCCCCGCACAGACTCCGCCCTGCCCTCCCCCACCGGCCTCTCGGCTTCCCCCGCAGAGGGCGCCGCCCCCGCGGGCCCGGTCCGCCTCGGCCCGGACGCCCAGGCCGTGCTGCGTCCCGCCGCCGCAGAGGTGCGCACCGGCTTCTGGCACGACCGCCGTGAGGTCAACGCGCACACCTCGATCCCGCAGGGCCCCGCCCTGCTGGAGTCCGCGGGAAACCTGCACAACCTGCGTCTGGCGGCGGGCACGGCACAGGGCGAGTTCCAGGGCGTGTACCCCTTCGTCGACACCGACGTCTACAAGTGGCTGGAGGCCGCCGCCTGGCAGCTCGCCCAGAGCGGGCCGTCGGCCGACGGTGAGGACAGCAGCCCCGACCTGCGTGAGCTCGCCGCCGACGTGGATCGGATCATCGCTCTGGTCGCCGGCGCGCAACAGTCCGACGGCTACCTCAACACCTGGTTCCAGGTCCGCCGGAACGGCGAGCGCTACCAGGACCTGCGCTGGGGCCACGAGTTGTACTGCGCGGGCCATCTGATCCAGGCGGCGGTGGCCCATCACCGGGCGACCGGGCGCGATGAACTTCTCGCCGTGGCAAGCCGTTTCGCCGACCACATCGACTCCGTCTTCGGCCTTCCCGGCAGTGGCCGGCCGATCGACGGCATCGACGGCCACCCCGAGGTGGAGACCGCCCTGGTCGAGCTGTACCGGGAGACCGGTGAGCGGCGCTATCTGGATCTCGCCGGCTACTTCGTCGACCGTTACGGCCACGGCCTGCTCGGCGGCGAGGCGTACTGCCAGGACCGCGTGCCGCTGCGCGAGGCGGTCACCGTCGAAGGGCACGCCGTGCGCCAGTTGTATCTGCTGGCGGGCGCGACGGACGTGGCCACCGAGACGGGCGACGCCGAACTGCGCTCCGCCGCCGAGCGGTTGTGGCGGGCGATGACCACGACCAAGACCCATCTGACCGGTGGTCTCGGGGCGCACCACGACAAGGAGGACTTCGGCGACCCGTTCGAGCTGCCCAACGAACGTGCCTACTGCGAGACCTGCGCCGCCATCGCCTCGATCCAGTGGAGCTGGCGCATGGCCCTGCTCACCGGCGAGGCCCGCTACAGCGACCTGATCGAGCGCACTCTCTACAACGGGTTCCTCGCCGGTGTCTCGCTGGACGGCGAGAGCTGGTTGTACGTCAATCCGCTCCAGGTCCGCGACGGCCACACGGATCTGGGTGGCGATCAGTCGGCCCGCCGCACCCGCTGGTTCCGCTGCGCCTGCTGCCCCCCGAACGTGATGCGACTCCTGGCCGGACTCGAGCACTACCTGTCCTCGACCGACGCCGGGGGCCAGGGCCTGCAGATCCACCAGTACGTCAGCGGCCACTACCGGGGTGACCTCGCCGGCACGCCCGTCACCGTGGCCGCCGAGACCGACTACCCCTGGCACGGCGCGGTGTCCCTGACCGTCGAGGAGACCCCGCGGGAGCGGCCCTGGACGCTGTCCCTGCGCGTCCCGCAGTGGTGCCACGAGTACCGCGTCCGGTGCGGCGACCGGACGTACGACCAGAACGACGCCCCCGTCGCCGACGGCTGGCTGCGCCTGGAACGCACCTGGGCACCGGGCGACCGGGTCGTCCTCGAACTCGGCCTGGAGCCCCGCCTCACCGCGGCCGACCCCCGGGTCGACGCGGTCCGCGGCTGTGTGGCGATCGAGCGGGGCCCGCTCGTGTACTGCCTGGAGCAGGTGGACCACCCCGGGGGCGGTCTGGACGACGTCGTCATCGACACGGCGCACCCCCTCGCCGTGAAGCAACGGCCGGATCTGCTCGGCGGTGTGACCACCGTGGTCGCCACGGGGCATCGGCGCCCGGTCCCGGACGTCGGCTGGTGGCCCTACCGCTCCGCCGACGCCGCCCCTGACCGCGTGCCCTCGGGCGCGCCCGTCGAACTCACCGCGATCCCCTACTACGCCTGGGCCAACCGGCGGGACGGCAGCATGCGCGTCTGGCTGCCCACCTCCTGATTCCGGCCCCCTGCGCACCCCGTCACCTCTGTCACCCCCGTCAGCCCCGTCACCCCGCATGACCACTCATGACAACGAGGTCACCGCAATGCGAAACACCCGCAGAACCCTCCTCGCCACCTGTGTCGCCGTCGGCACCCTCGCCTCCGTCGCGGCCTGCGGGGGCGGTGGTTCGGGTTCCTCCGCCTCCTCCGGCAAGTCGGCGACGTACACCTTCTGGGACCCGTACCCGCAGTTCGACACCTCCTCGGACTGGGGCAAGCGCGTCGCCCAGTGCGGTACCACGGCGGGCGTCAAGATCAAGCGCACCGGCTACGACACCACCGACCTGGGCAACAAGGCGCTGCTGGCATCGCAGCAGGGCAACGCGCCCGACGTGATGCTCGTGGACAACCCGGTCGTCTCCACACTGGTGGAGGCGGGGATCCTCAACAAGACGAGCGAACTCGGTCTGGACACGTCCGCGATCCAGAAGAACATCATCGGCGCGGGCACCATCGACGGCGCCTCCTACGGTGTGCCGATCGGCGCCAACACACTGGCCCTCTACTACAACGAGAAGGTCCTGACGGCCGCCCATGTCGACCCCGCCTCCATCAAGGACTGGGCGTCGCTCACGGCCGCCCTGAAGAAGGTCAAGTCGGCCGGGAGGAAGGGCATCACCTTCTCGGCGATCGGCACGGAGGAGGGCAGCTTCCAGTTCCTGCCGTGGTTCTGGGGCGCGGGCGGCGATCTCACCCACCTCGACTCGCCGAAGAGCGTGGCCGCGCTGTCGCTGTGGAAGCAGTGGGTCGACGAGGGACTCGCGCCCAAGGACGTCCTGAACAACACCCAGACCACCAGCTGGCAGGAGTTCGCCACCGGCGACTACGCCTTCGGTGAGAACGGCACCTGGCAGCTCGCCAACGCGGAGAAGGCCGGGTTCCCGTACGGGGTCGTCAGCATTCCCGGGCAGAACGGCGGTTCGGCGCCGGTGCCGACCGGTGGCGAGTTCGTCACCGTGCCCGTGCAGCAGGACACCGCGCGCTACGCCATCAGCAAGAAGATCGTCACCTGTCTGACCAGCTCCGAGAGCCTGCTGACCAGCGACACCGCCCTGACGTACGTCGCGCCCACCGCGGCGGTCCAGGCCCAGCAGGTCAAGGCGAACCCGAAGCTCAAGCCGTGGGTGGAGGCCGTGGCCGCCGCGCGTGGCCGTACCAGCGGCGGACTGGGCACCAAGTACCCCACCATCTCGCAGCCGATGTGGACCGCCGTGCAGGCGGCCCTGTCCGGTGGCAAGAGCCCCGAGGCAGCCCTCGACGCGGCGCAGACGGCGGCCGGCAAGAGCAAGGGCTGACGCGGCCGGCCAGAACGAGGGCTGACAGCGCGCGGCAGCGCAGGCCGCGTCCCGGACACCGCCACCCGCATCCAGGAGTTCGCATGACCATCGCCCGAGTCGACCGCCGTCCCAAGCGGTTCCCGGCCCTGTCCGGAGCGCCGGGCGGCGCCGACCGGCGTGACGTGCCGCCACGCCGTCGGCGCGGCAGGGACCGGCTGACCGCGCTGGGCTTCCTCGCCCCGCTCGTCGCCTATCTCGCCGCCTTCTATCTCTATCCGCTCTACCGCAACCTCGATCTGAGCCTGCGTGACTACACGGTCCGCTCGTTCGTGGCGGGCGACGCGCCGTTCTCGGGCTGGGACAACTTCTCCCAGGTGCTGAGCGACCCGACCTTCGGGCCCGCGCTGCGCAACACGATGGTGTTCACCTTCGTGTCGATCGTGCTCCAGTACGCGGCCGGGCTGGCGCTCGCGGTCTTCTTCAACCGGCACTTCCGTCTCTCCACCACCCTGCGGGCGCTGTTCCTCATCCCGTGGCTGCTGCCGCTGATCGTGTCGGCGTCGACCTGGTCCTGGATGCTGAACAGCGAGTCGGGCGTGGTCAATTACGCCCTCCACCTGGTCGGCGTCTCGCCCGTCGACTGGCTGACCTCGCCGCACTGGGCGCTCGTCTCGGTCGTCATCGCCAACGTCTGGATCGGTATCCCCTTCAACCTGGTCATCCTCTACAGCGGTCTGCAGAACATCCCCGGGGAGCTGTACGAGGCCGCCTCGCTGGACGGGGCGAGCGGCCGGCAGCAGTTCCGCCGCATCACCTTCCCTCTCCTGCGGCCGGTCTCCGCGATCACCCTGCTGCTCGGCCTGGTCTACACGCTCAAGGTGTTCGACCTGATCTGGATCATGACCAAGGGAGGTCCCGGAGACTCCTCCTCGACGTTGGCGACCTGGTCGTACCAGCTCGCGTTCGGCACCCTGCTCCCGCACTTCGGCCCCGGTGCCGCCGTCGGCAACATCCTCATCCTCATCGCCCTCGTCTTCGGCCTGCTGTACATCCGCGTCCAGAGGAGGCAGGAAGCGTGAAGTCCCGTGCGAGCTCCCGCCATCACACCGCCGTCGGGCTCCTGCTGACCGGGATCATGCTGTTCCCGGTGTACTGGATGCTGAACGTGTCCCTCACCCCCCAGCAGGACATGCGCAAGTCTCCGCCCGACCTGCTCCCGCTGCACCCCACGTTCGAGGGCTACCGGGCCGTGCTGCACGACCAGATGCCCTACCTCGGCACCAGTCTGCTGATCGGCCTCGGCACCGTCGCCGCCACCCTCGTCCTCGCCGCACCGGCCGGCTACTCACTGGCCAAACTCCGCCCCCGTGGCGGCGGCATCATGGGCCTCGCCCTCCTCGTCGCCCAGATGATCCCCGGCATCGTCATGGCGATGGGCTTCTACGGGATCTTCCTCAACCTCGGTCTGCTGAACTCCTGGTGGGGCCTGATCATCGCGGACTCCACCATCGCCGTGCCCTTCGGCGTCATGATCTTCACGGCGTTCATGTCGGGCATCCCCGACGAGCTCACCGCCGCCGCGCGCATCGACGGCGCGGGCACCTGGCGCACCTTCTGGTCCGTCGTCCTGCCGGTGAGCCGCAACGCCGTCGTCACCGTCTCGCTGTTCAGCTTCCTGTGGGCCTGGTCCGACTTCGTCTTCGCCAACACCCTCGACGGCGGCGGCGATCTTCGCCCGATCACCCTCGGCATCTACCGCTACATCGGCAACAACAACCAGGAATGGAACGCGATCATGGCCACCGCCGTCGTCGCGTCCGTACCCGCCGCCGTCCTGCTCGTCCTCGCGCAGCGGTACGTGGCCGCCGGGGTCACCGCGGGCGCGGTCAAGGACTGACCGGGACGTCAGCCGCCCATCCACCTCCTCATCCGTCAGGAGAGCCGCCGCCCATGCCTGTTCCGAGATCTCAGCCACGCACGCCCAGAAGGCCGTTCGACCGTACGGCCGCCGCCGTTGTGGCGACGGTCCTCGCCACCGCAGCGACCGCCCTCACGGGCACACCCGCCCAGGCGGCCCCCACCGCGTCCACGACCCTGGTCGTCAACGCCGCCCAGACCCTGCGGTCCGTCACCCATGTCGCCACGGGCAGCCTCTACGGCCTCGCCGACGCGAGCACCCCGGCCGACAGTCTCGTCCAGCCGCTCAAGCCGAACACCTTCGTCCAGATGGCACCCGGCGGCCACCAGTTGCCCAACGGTGAGCCCAGCCCCGCCGGAGACGCCCTGGTCGTCGCCCCCAAGGCCGCCAGAGCCGGTGCGAAGGTCGTCGTCCGGATGCCCGACTGGTACCCCGACTTCCCCTACAAGTGGGTGAGTTGGAGCGACTGGCTGTCCGCCGTCGACACCCAGGTCGCCTCGGTCAAGTCCGCCGGCGCCGGCAACATCAGCGCGTACGAGCTGTGGAACGAGCCCGACTGGACCTGGGACACCACCAACGCCGGTGCCTTCGACGCGGGTTGGGCGCGCACGTACAAGGAAGTACGCACCAAGGACGCCGCCACTCCCCTCCAGGGCCCCAGCTACTCGGCGTGGAACCAGAGCTGGATGAGCCAGTTCCTCACCGACGCCAAGGCCAGTGGCACCGTCCCGGACGTCATCGCCTGGCACGAGCTGCAGGGCAGCAAGGACATCGCGGCACACGTATCCGCCTACCGGGCCCTGGAGAGCGGCCTCGGCATCAGCCCGCGGCCGATCTCCATCGAGGAGTACGCGACGCCGAGCGAGATGGGGATACCCGGCGCCCTCGTCGGCTATGTCGCCAAGTTCGAACGGGCGGGCGTCCACGACGCGGAACTCGCCTTCTGGAACCACTACGGAACCCTTGGCGACACCCTGACCGACACCGGTGGATCGCCGAACGGCTCCTACTGGCTCTACAAGTGGTACGGCGACATGTCCGGGAACGTGCTCACCACCACTCCCCCGGCACAGACCGGCATCGACGGCGCCGCCTCGCTCACCGGTGACGGCCGGCAGATCAGCGTGATCTTCGGCGGGGGCACCGGTTCGACGGCCGTCACCGTCAACGGACTCGGATCCCTGTCCGCCTTCGGCGGCACGGCGCACGTGAAGCTGGAGTACACCCCGTCCAAGGGCCGCACCACGGCCGTCTCCGCCCCGTACACCATCTCCGAGAGCGACTACCCGGTCAGCAACGGCTCCCTCACCGTTCCCGTCGCGATGAACGCGTCCGACGGCTACCACCTGGTCGTCACGCCCAGCGGGACGTCGACCTCGCTGGCCGGGCGCTATCAGATCACCAACAGGAACAGCGGGCTCGCGCTGGACACACAGAGCGCGGGCACCGCGCAGGGCACCGCCGTCGTCCAGGCGACCTCGACCACCGGCACCGACCAGAACTGGACGCTGGTGTCGGCGGGTTCGGGCTTCTACAAGATCGTGAACCAGGCCAGTGGTCTGCTGCTCGGCATCAACGGGATGAGCACCGGTGCCGGCGGAACGGCCCTGATCTGGGGCGACAACGGCACCGCCGACCACCTCTGGCAACTGATCCCCGCCGACAACGGCTCCTACAAGATCGCCAACTACAACAGTGGCCTCCTGCTCGGCGTCACCGACATGAGCACCTCCTCCGGCGCCCAAGTCCTCCAGTGGGACGACAACGGCACCACCGACCACCTGTGGAGACTCACCTCGCGCTGAGGGCCCGGCCGAACGCTCCCGCGCCTGCCGCCGACCGCGGGGCGCGGGAGCGTCGCCCTCGCCGCCTTCGTCCCCCGTCAGCGGGCGACCGGCTCGGCAACGCCGGTGGCCGGTGGTCCGCGCGAGCGGCCGACGAAGCCGTGTGCGCCGTACGGCTACGGAACGGCAGGCTCCTCCCGGCCGACGAGAGCCTCCGTCCGGCCCACTCCTCGGCCCGTTTCGCCGCGGCACCGACCGGCCGCCGCTTCCCACGTACACCGCGCCGAGCCCTCGGCGCACCAGCCCGGCCGAGATGGCCCACCAGCTCCGCAACGTGCGGAAGTTCACCGGAGCGGCGTGACCTCGCGTCGCCGTGCCACGTGACATGCCGACAGCCGCCGACGCCCGCTACGCGACGCGGGATCACCCCGCGTGTCACCCTCCGTCGGCGCCGCTCTGCCGGCCCCCGTCACCGCATCGAACGGTAATTCGACACGCATACTTACCGGCTCCTCGGGGAACACGCGTCGACGACACCCACCCCGACGATGCCCAGTTCACCACCCACTCCACTCCACCACCGAGCACCGCCCGAGCGCGGCCACTCCCACCCGAGCCGGCGATCCCCAGCGAGCACTTCCCCTTGACCAACACAGGCGGTCCCATCGTGAGCAAGTCTTCCTTCGCCGACCCGGAGCAATCCGAATCGCCGGTCCGATCGAAGACTCACCTCCGCGAGGTCACCCGTCCCGGCCCCTTGCCCTCCCTCACCGGTCTGCGCTGGGTGGCGGCCCTTCTCGTCTTCTGCCTGCACACCCGCAATCTGGGCTACTTCAACGGGCAGGCCCGTCACTTCGCCGACTGGGGCTTCGGGGCGGGCTCCACCGGGGTCTCCTTCTTCTTTCTGCTCTCCGGCTTCGTCCTCTCCTGGTCCGCCCGGTCCGACGACCGCCCCACGGCCTTCTGGCGCCGCCGCTTCGCCCGCCTCTACCCCATCCACCTGGTCACAGCCTGCATCGCGGTGTTCGTCATGGGCATGGGCAAGCCGGCCGGCAGCGCGGCGAATCTCCTCCTCGTCCACTCCTGGTGGCACCCGTGGTGGCAGACGCTCGACCCCGTCAGCTGGTCCCTCGCGTGCGAGGCGTTCTTCTACGCGACCTTCCCCGCGTTCGCCCTGCTGCTGCGGCACGCCGGGGCCCTCACCGCGGCCGCGCTGGCCGGCGCGAGCGTCCTGACCGTGCTCATCCTGACCCGGGCGGACCTGCACATGGGTGTCGGCCGGACCCTGTACTCCTACCCCCCGGCCCGGCTGCCGGAGTTCGTCCTCGGAGTCGCCGTCGCCCGCCTCGTACTCCTCGGCCGCTGGCGCGGCCCCGGCCTGGAGGCGTCGGTGGCCCTGACGATCATCGGCTACTTCCTGGTCTCCCAGGTCGGCGGAGCGTACGCCTGTGTCGCCTGCACCTTGGTCGGTTTCACCTGTCTGATCCCCGCGGCCGCCCTCGCCGACGTACGCGGCCTGCCCAGCTTGTGGCGGCATCCGGCCCTCGTCCGACTGGGTGAACTCTCCTTCGCCTTCTACATGGTCCACCTGCTCGTGCTGCGGGCGGGGCAGCACCTGTCGAAACCGTCGCCGATCGGCGCGATCACCGCCTTCGCGGTGTCCCTGGCACTCGCCTGGCTCCTCTACGAGTACGTGGAGGTACCCGCCAGGCGATGGCTTCTGCGGCCCTTCATGAGATCCCTGCGACGCACCCCCGTGTCACGCTGATCGGGCGGGGCTGTCCCACAGGACATGCAGGGTGGGCGGCTTGCGGAAGACCAGCCCGTGCGGAGCGGTCGGGTGAGCCGGGTCGAGACGCAGGGCGGGGAGGCGTTCGAGCAGGCCTTGGAGGGCGATACGGGTCTCCAGCCGGGCGAGGTGCGCGGCGAGACAGTAGTGCGGGCCGTGTGCGAAGGCCAGCTGGAGACGCGCGTTCTCGCGGCGGACGTCGAACCGATCGGGATCGGGGAAGACGGCCGGGTCGCGGTTGGCGCCCGTCAGGGAGACGGTGACCAGTTCACCCCTGCGGATCGTGGCCGGGCCGAGGACGGTGTCACGGGTGGCGTAACGGTCCACGACCGCCGCTCCGGGTTCCAGGCGCAGCGATTCCTCGATCGCGCCGTCCAGCAGGTCGGCGTCGGCCCGGACAAGGGCGAGTTGGCCGGGGTCTCGCAGCAGGTGCAGCAGCGCGTTGGTGATCATCGCCTCGGTGGTCTCTATCCCTCCGAACATCAGCACCGCGGCGTTGGACGCCACTTCGGGCAGCGCCAGCCGTTCGGCGGCTGAGCCGAGGAGCGAAGCCGCGCCCCGGTCGGCGACGGTGGCTTCGACAGCGGCACGCAGCCGTGCATAAGCCGCGGCGCCCGCCGGTGCCGCCTCGTGTCCGGCGGTGATGTCCGAGACCGACCGCACGATGGAGTCGTACCAGGAGAGCACCGTGTCCGCGGTGGTGCCGACCAGCCCGAGTGCCTCGGTCACGACGGCGACGGCGAGCGGGCCGGCGAAGGCGCGTCGCAGTTCGACGGCGCCCGCCGGTTCCAGCGCGGTGATGAGCCGGTCGGTCTCCCGCTCGATGAACGAGGCGAAGCCGTCCCGTACTTCCCGGGGGCGGAAGGGAGCGGTGAAGGGCTCCCGGTGGCGGGTGTGCTCGTCACCGTCGAGGGACAGCATGCTCGGGCCGACGACCTGCGCGGTGGAGAAGCGGGGGTCGTCGACGGTGAAGGTAGCGGGGTCCCGCATCACGCTCAGCGCGAGATCGCGGCGGGTCACCAGCCAGCCGTCCAGCTCCGGCAGCCAGGAAACGGGCTCGTGCGCACGGAGCCGGGCCAGTCGCGGATGGGGATCCGCGGCGAGTTCGGCGAGCGTGGTCGCGGCGCCGAGCGGGAAGGAGCCGACGGCGCTCATCGCAAGCCTTGGCAGGACACGGGGAATCGGATCACAGCCAAGGCTAACAATCGTGCTGAAAACGCGGCTGACAGGGGCGTGATCAAGAAGGTCCTCGACTCCGAACCCGACTTCGTCGCCGCTTCCTTCGCCTCCACCCTGGCCGAGGTCTTCGGCGTCGAGGAGCGCGGCACCGAGCTCGTCGCGGGCCTGAAGGCACGGGTGGCGAAGGCCACTGACGGGATCGACGCGTCCGTGGCGGTGGCCAACACCATCGGCCCCGCGGACATGGGTGTCGGGGAGGTCTGGTCCGCCGTGGCCTCCCACCTCGGTGGCCGCACATCGGAGCTGACCCCGATCCGCGACGGCATCGTGTGGAACCTGCGGCTGCCCCACACCCTGCTCGCCGCCCCGCACCCTGCTCGCCGCTGTATGCGGCGCCGGGCTCGCGATCGTCCCGCTCGGCTGTCCCGGACACGCGCGCACACTCGAGGCCTTCGCGTTCGTTACTCAGGCCGCGGCCTGCCTCGGCGTCTCCGTGGCCCGTACCCGACTGATGCTCCTGTGCGTCACGACCCTGGATCCACCACCGGTCTGCGCGGCCTGGACGACCGGGCCTGGGCGGTGACCGGCCATCAGGACACCGCGGCGCTGAACTTCCTCCGCTGCCGGGGCCGGCGCCAGACCGTGTACCCGCAGCCCAGGGCGCACTCCGCGCAGATCGTCCTCCTCACTCCGCGGCACCGGCGCTGTCCGAGATCCATGTGCCGCCGTAGTACGAACCCGGCCTGTTGATCAAGCCCGCCTCTGGGAGGTCAAGGTCACAGCCGCGTCCTCTGCTGCTCACCTGCGGATCTGGCCTAGCATCCGAGCATGACGGTCCTGCCTGACGACGGGCTCTCGCTGGCCGCCGAGTTCCCTGACGCGACGCATGAGCAGTGGCAACGCCTGGTTGAGGGCGTCCTGCGCAAGTCGGGCAAGGAAGTCTCGGGCGACGCAGCGGAAGACGCCCTGTCCACCACGCTGGAGGACGGGCTACGCGCCCGGCCCCTGTACACCGCGGACGACTCCGCGCCCGATCCCGGCCTGCCCGGTTTCGCTCCCTTCGTCCGAGGTGGCCGCCCCGAGGGCAACACCCTCGGCGGCTGGGACGTACGGCAGCAGCACACCGCCGCCGACGGCGCGGCGGTCCTGGCGGACCTGGAGAACGGCGTCACCTCGCTCTGGCTGGTCGCCGGTGCCGACGCCATTCCGGTGTCCTCGCTCGACCGGGTCCTCGACGGCGTCTATCTCGACCTGGCTCCCGTCGTCCTCGACGCGGGACGCGAAGTCGAACCCGCCGCACGCGAATTGCTACGGCTCTACCAGGAGCGCGGGGTCGCCAAGGAGGCCGCGCGCGGCAACCTGGGAGCCGACCCGCTGGGCTACGAGGCCCGTACGGGAGACGACGGGTTCGACTTCGCGCCCGTCGCCGCTCTCGCGGAGCTGTGCGCCGAGGAGTACCCGGGGCTGCGGGCGCTGACTGTGGACGCGCTGCCGTACCACGAGGCCGGCGGCTCGGCGGCCCAGGAGCTGGGCAGTTCGCTGGCGACCGGCGTCTCCTATCTGCGGGAGCTGACCGAGGCGGGGCTGACCGTCCAACAGGCCGCCGCCCAGCTGGAGTTCCGGTACGCGACGACGGCCGACCAGTTCCTGACCATCGCCAAGCTGCGGGCGGCGCGCCGGCTGTGGGCGCGGGTGACCGAGGTCTGCGGGGCCCCGGTCGGTCAGGTGCAGCACGCGGTGACCTCGCCGGTGATGATGTCCCGCCGTGACCCGTGGGTGAACATGCTGCGCACGACGGTGGCGACGCTGGCCGCCGGGGTGGGCGGCGCCGACGCCGTCACCGTGCTGCCCTTCGACCACGCCCTGGGACTGCCGGACGCCTTCGCCCGCCGGATCGCCCGCAACACCTCGACGATCCTGGTCGAGGAGTCGCATCTGTCCCGGGTGATCGACCCGGCCGGCGGGTCCTGGTATGTGGAGCGGCTCACCGACGAACTCGCCCACGCGGGCTGGGAGTTCTTCCAGCGGATCGAGCGGGAGGGCGGCCAGGCGGCGGCCCTGCGCTCCGGGCGGCTCGGCCAGGACCTCGCCGACACCTGGGAGGCGCGCAGCGCGAAGCTCGCCAAGCGGCGCGAGCCCGTCACCGGGGTCAGCGAGTTCCCGAACCTCGCCGAACGTCTGGTGGAGCGCGAACCCGCCCCCGTGCCGCCGGGCGACGGGCTGCCGCGGGTGCGGCGCGACGAGGCGTTCGAGGCGCTGCGGGCCCGTTCCGACGCCCACCTGGCGGTGACCGGTTCCCGGCCGCGGATCTTCCTGGCCGCCCTCGGCCCGGCCGCCGCGCACACCGCCCGCCTCACCTTCGCCTCGAACCTGTTCCAGGCGGGTGGCATCGAGCCCGTCACCGAGGGCGCGTTCGAGGACAGCGGCGCCAGTGAGGTCTGCCTGTGTTCCAGCGACACGCTGTACGAGGAGCGGGCCGCGGAGGTCGCCGGGGCGCTGAAGGCGACGGGTGCCGGGCACGTGTTCCTCGCGGGCCGTCCCGGGCAGTACCCGGATGTCGATGACTATGTCTTCGCGGGGTGCGACGCCGTAGCCGTGCTCTCCGCCACCCTCGACCGTATGGGAGTGTCCTGATGGCAGCCATGGGAATTCCCGACTTCTCCGGGATCGAGCTGGGGGTCCCGAAGGCCGACGGCGGCACCGACGACTGGCACGGGGCCGTCAAGAAGGCCACCGGCGGGGCCGATCTCCTGTGGGAGACCCCGGAGGGCATCGCGGTCGAGCCGCTGTACACCGGGCAGGACCTGGAGGGCCTGGACTTCCTGGGCACCTACCCGGGCATCGCCCCGTATCTGCGCGGCCCGTACCCGACGATGTACGTCAACCAGCCCTGGACGATCCGTCAGTACGCGGGCTTCTCCACCGCCGAGGAGTCCAACGCCTTCTACCGGCGGAATCTCGCGGCCGGCCAGAAGGGCCTGTCCGTCGCCTTCGACCTGCCCACCCACCGCGGCTATGACAGCGACCACCCGCGCGTGACCGGTGACGTCGGCATGGCGGGCGTGGCGATCGACTCGATCTACGACATGCGCCAGCTCTTCGACGGCATCCCGCTGGACAAGATGACCGTGTCGATGACCATGAACGGTGCGGTACTGCCCGTACTCGCGCTCTACATCGTGGCCGCCGAGGAGCAGGGCGTACCGCCTGAGAAGTTGGCCGGGACCATCCAGAACGACATCCTCAAGGAGTTCATGGTCCGCAACACCTACATCTATCCGCCGAAGCCGTCGATGCGGATCATCTCCGACATCTTCGCCTTCACCTCGCAGCGGATGCCGCGCTACAACTCCATCTCCATCTCCGGATACCACATCCAGGAGGCGGGCGCGACGGCCGACCTGGAGCTGGCGTACACGCTGGCCGACGGGGTGGAGTACATCCGGGCGGGACGGGACGCGGGGATGGACGTGGACGCGTTCGCGCCGCGGCTGTCCTTCTTCTGGGCGATCGGCATGAACTTCTTCATGGAGATCGCGAAGATGCGCGCGGCGCGGCTGCTGTGGGCGAAGCTGGTCAAGCAGTTCGACCCGCAGAACGCCAAGTCCCTTTCCCTGCGCACCCATTCACAGACGTCCGGGTGGTCGCTGACCGCGCAGGACGTGTTCAACAACGTCACGCGTACGTGTGTGGAGGCGATGGCGGCGACGCAGGGCCACACCCAGTCGCTGCACACCAACGCCCTCGACGAGGCCCTCGCGTTGCCCACCGACTTCTCCGCACGCATCGCCCGCAACACCCAGCTGCTGATCCAGCAGGAGTCCGGCACCACGCGGGTGATCGATCCGTGGGGCGGCAGCGCGTACGTCGAGAAGCTGACGTACGACCTCGCGCGCCGGGCGTGGCAGCACATCGAGGAGGTCGAGGCGGCGGGCGGTATGGCCAAGGCCATCGACGCGGGCATCCCCAAGCTGCGCATCGAGGAGGCGGCGGCCCGTACCCAGGCCCGTATCGACTCCGGACGCCAGCCGGTCATCGGCGTCAACAAGTACCGCGTCGAGACCGACGAACAGATCGACGTCCTCAAGGTCGACAACTCCTCCGTACGCACCCAGCAGATCGAGAAGCTGCGGCGGCTGCGCGCGGAGCGCGACGAGCAGGCGTGCCAGGACGCGCTGCATGCCCTGACCCGCGCGGCCGAGAGCACCGGCAACCTGCTGGAGCTGGCCGTGAACGCGGCCCGTGCCAAGGCCACGGTCGGCGAGATCTCCGACGCCCTGGAGAAGGTGTACGGACGGCACGCGAGCCAGATCCGTACGATCTCGGGTGTGTACCGCACCGAAGCCGGCGAGTCGCCGTCCGTCGAACGCACCCGCACCCTGGTGTCCTCCTTCGAGGAGTCCGAGGGCCGCCGGCCCCGCATCCTGGTCGCCAAGATGGGCCAGGACGGCCACGACCGCGGCCAGAAGGTGATCGCCACCGCCTTCGCCGACCTCGGCTTCGACGTCGACGTCGGCCCGCTGTTCCAGACCCCGGGCGAGGTGGCGCGCCAGGCCGTAGAGGCGGACGTGCACATCGTCGGGGTGTCCTCGCTGGCCGCCGGACACCTCACCCTCGTACCGGCGTTGCGGGAGTCGCTCGCCGAGGAGGGCCGCGAGGACATCATGATCGTGGTCGGCGGGGTGATTCCGCCGCAGGACGTGCCCACGCTTCTGGAGATGGGCGCGGCGGCCGTCTTCCCGCCCGGGACGGTGATCCCGGACGCGGCGTACGACCTGGTGCAGCGGCTGTCCGCCGACCTCGGCCACGACCTCTGACCCCCATGGCGATCGACCTCGGCACCTATGTGAAGGGCGTACTCGACGGGAAGCGGGCGCTGGTGGCGCGCGCCATCACGCTCGTCGAGTCGACCCGTCCCCAACACCGCGCCATGGCACAGGAGTTGCTGACCGAGCTGCTGCCGCACAGCGGAAGGGCGCGGCGGATCGGGATCAGCGGCGTGCCCGGCGTGGGCAAGTCGACGTTCATCGACGCGTTCGGCACACTGCTCACCTCGCTCGGGTACCGGGTCGCGGTGCTCGCCGTCGACCCGTCGTCGACCCGTACGGGCGGTTCGATCCTGGGTGACAAGACCCGGATGGAGCGCCTGGCCGTCGACCCGGCGGCCTTCGTACGGCCCTCCCCCACCGCCGGCACACTCGGCGGGGTCGCGAAGGCGACCCGGGAGTCGATCGTGGTGATGGAGGCGGCGGGCTACGACGTCGTCCTGGTCGAGACGGTCGGCGTCGGCCAGTCGGAGACCGCGGTCGCGAACATGGTCGACTCCTTCCTGCTCCTGACCCTCGCCCGCACCGGGGACCAGTTGCAGGGCATCAAGAAGGGCGTCCTGGAGTTGGCGGACGTCATCGCCGTCAACAAGGCGGACGGACCGCACGAGCGCGACGCCCGCGCGGCGGCACGGGAGTTGGCGGGCGCGCTGCGGCTGATGCACCCCGCCGACGCCGCCTGGACCCCACCGGTACTGAGTTGCAGCGCCCGTGAGTCGACCGGCCTGGACGCGGTCTGGGAGCGCCTCGAACAGCACCGTGCGCTCCTCGACTCCACCGGCCGCCTCGCCGCCAAGCGCCGCGACCAGCAGGTGGACTGGACGTGGACGATGGTCCGCGACGAACTCCTCGGCCGCCTGCACGCCGACCGGGCCGTACGCGCCCTCGCTCCCGGCCTGGAACAGCAGGTGCGGGACGGGGAGTTGACGGCCACGCTGGCCGCCGAGCGCATCCTGGGGGTGTTCGGCAGCGAGAGCGGCTGAACCACGGGCGAAAGGGGCGCACCGGGTGATGCGGTGAGCCCTGTACGCGCCCCCGTGTGCCGGGGGAAAATGCGCCATGTCGACGGTCATGTGGCTGAGGTAGCGCTTACCCAGCCGCTCATTTTCCAGAAAGCAGGTCGGCTGCCGTGCTGTTGCGTCTGCCCACGTCCGTTTCCGAAGCACAGGAGTGCATGGCCGAGGGGGCGGTGCCCATAGGCGGGGCGACGCTGGTGTGGGCCACCTGGCAGCGGGACGGCTTCCCCGAGCGGGCGATGTCGCTGCGCGACCTGCCTGAGGCCAACACGATCGGACGCGAGGCACTGGGTGGGGCCGTGGTGCTCAACCGGATCGACGACCGCGTGCCGGAGGCACTGCGACGGGCGGCCTCCACCGTGGGGACCGGAGCCGTGCGCCGCACGGCGACCGTCGGCGGCAACATAGTCGGCAGCACGCTGCGCTGCCTGCTGCCCGCCGCCCTCGTACTGGAAGCCCGCGCGGTGGTCCTGGAACCGGACAGCGTCTACGAGACCGACCTGGCCGAGGTGCTGGCCAAGGGCCACCTGCTGCTCAGCCTCCGCTGGCGCGATCCGATAGCCAGTTCGTACCGCAAGCTGGCCGGCGAAGCGGGGGGTCCGCCGCCGTTCGTCGTCGCGGCCGCTCTGCACGCCGCCGACGACGGGGGAACCCGCCTCCGTGTCGCCGTCCGCGACGGGTACGAGGTGCTCGCCGAGAGCACCGAGTACGACACCGGTTCCGATACCGAACGGGTCCTCGATCACCTACGTCGTACGGCCCTCGGCGCACTGCACGCCACGGCCTGGGAAGCGGTCCGCGAACAGGTCACCGACCTGATGTCCCGCTCCGCCGACCACTGAGGACTCCCGAACTGCGACAGCACGATCTCGAGGCTGCCGCGGCCGGTCGGTCCGACCTGCCACCATCAGGCAGGATGGGCGCCATGACCGAGATCCACACGCCCCGCCTCCTCCTCCGCCGCTGGACCGACGACGACGTCGTGCCGATGGCGGACATCAACGCCGACCCCCGAGTCATGCACTGGATCGACGACGGCTCCGTTCGCGACGTGGAGCACACCGCGGACGCCATCGAGCAGTGGGAGGAGGAATGGGACGAGGAGGGATTCGGCCTCTTCGCCGTCGAGCTGCTGGCCTCCGGGGAACTGGCCGGCTTCGTGGGCCTGTCCGTGCCCGAGTTCCTGCCGGAGGTCCTGCCCGCCGTGGCCATCAGCTGGCGGCTCGGCTCACCGTTCTGGGGCCAGGGGTACGCCTCCGAAGCCGCCCAGGCCACGTTGGAGTTCGCACTCCAGGATCGTGGCCTCGACCGCGTCATCAGCATCAGCCGAGCGGGGGACGACGCCTCCGAGAACGTCATCCGCAAGCTCGGTATGACGCTGGAGCGCGAGACGACGCATCCGGTGTTCGGCTATTCGCTGCGCGTTCACGCCATCGATCTCACCGAGTTCGAAGCGTGAACCCGGCCGAGCCGTAGAACCTCGCGGCTCAGGCCCTGGTACGGTCCGGCGCGACCGGTGGCGCGACGAGCACCTTGGTGAGCGGGATCCGGGCCAGCAGGATCGCCCCGTACAGGATCAGGAGGACCCCGACGGTCTCGGGGATCAGCCACCAGCCGGTGCGTACCTCCTCCCCGTACAAGGTGACGCCCAGGGCAAGGCTGACCAGGGCGTCACCGAGGGTGAGGGCGGGTTGGGAAGCGACGAGGGGGCCGGACTGCACGGCGTTCTGCAGGAGGAACAGTGCGCAGACTCCGGCGGCGGCGAAGGCGTAGGTCTGCCAGGCGAGGAAGAACCCGGTGGCGCCGCCCGTCTGCCAGGCGTGCGTGGCGTCCTTGATCAGGGCCGCGGTGAGTGCGTAGCCGATGGCCGCCGCCGCGCCGAAACAGGCCGCGCGTGCGCGTCCGGCGGGGCGCCGCAGCGCGACTGCGACGGCAGCCGCCATGACGCCGACACAGCACACCATGGCCAGGATCCACCCGCCCGTGGTGGGCAGGTCCGTCCCGAGCGAGGGTGCGGCCGCGACGAGTGCGATGCCCAGGCCGCCGGCGATACACCCGACGGCGATCCATCCGTGCCGGGTCACCCGCCTCCGTAGCACCAGACCGCCGATGAGCAGCGCGAACGGCAGCTCCAGAACGAAGATCGGCTGTACGACGGAGAGCGCTCCGTCGACCAGCGCCAGTGCCTGGAAGCACGCCGCCGCCATGACCGCGGCCATCCCGCCCAGCCACACCGGCCGGTGCAGCAGTTCGATGAGCAGCCTGGCGTGGAAGCCCTCGGACAACGGCACGTCCTGTGCGGCGCGGCGCTGGAGGACAGTGGCGGTCGCGTTGCTGACCGCAGCCAGCACCGCGAAGGCGACGGAGAACACCAACCCCACCGGCTCGCCCCTCCTCCTCTCCCGCTTCTCCCATGGGCGCACACGGGCACACTCGGCCAACCAGGACGCGCGCCCCACATCCATGCTCCCGCGGCACCATGGAGTCCGCCCCTTGACGGCTCCCGCGGCCGGAAATCACGGGTTGGCCGAGAACGTTCCCGCGTGACAAGCGGCTGGCACGGTTCCCTCGTCTGCGGCCCGGGGGGTACTGGCCAATAGCGCTCGGTCACCCCTGGGAACCGTCCGGCGTCGAAAGAACGTCCGGGCCGACCAAAGCTTCGATGTCATGGGCGGGTGCGGGTGATCGCATTGCGTGACGGCCCGGTTACATCGGCTTCACGAGACGCACGCTTCCGGCCGAGTGCCCCTTCCGGCGTGCCAGTTGGGGCAGACGGTGCCCTCGCGGTTTGCCTAGCCTCCCGGGCCATGCGATCCACTCTGATGAGACGCCTCGGTTTCGCCGTCGTCTTCGCCCTTGTCCTCGCCGTGTTCGGTCTGGCGCCCAGCGCGAGCGCGGCCGACCCGGCTCCGGCCGACCTGACGTTCACGACCGACAGCGCCACCACCCGACCGGGCGGCACGGTGAACCTGTCGATGACGATCACCAACAACAGGACGTACGACGTCTGGTTCGTCTATCAGACGATCGACCCCACGTGGCTGACCACGCAGCGGCCCGACCTGAAGTACAGCTTCACCGGCTGCAGCCTGGCCACGGCCGCCGGCAGCACCCCCTGTTCGGGTACCGGGCCCGCGAACCTCGGCGCCAACTACGGCTGGACCATCCCGCCCGGCCAGAGCCGGACCGTCACATTGACGCTGCAGATCGCCGCCGACTCCGGCTGCAACGGCAACATCGGCTTCTACTCGTACTTCTACGCCGAGTTCAGTGACAGCGCCAACTCCAGCGGCGGCCCGGTCTACACTCCCGAGACCCGCGTGCTCTGCTCCTGACGGCAGGCCGGTGACCACGTCGGATCGAGCTCCGGTTCGGGGCGTCCGTGGGACACCTGGCCCCTGGTGGCGGACGGTTCGCGCTGCGCGCGGGTCGGCCGCCACCGGCGTGTCGGGGTGCGGATGAATCAATTCCGGCCCGGACACGTGAAGTTCACATTATCCGGACCGGTGATGCCGCAACGCGGTGGACTCCCTCGCTCCGCATCCGCTCCGGCTCAGGTCACGACCAGTCCGCGGGGGCCATGGGGCAGTCTCGCCCCACAGTCCGCTGCGACCGACGGACCGGCGTTCCGGACACCTTGATGACCGATTAGATGCCCGTGCTTTTCCGTCACGTTTCGCAGCATGACCACGAAAGCTACACACGGACACCACCATGTGACGCAGCGGATGCGTCGGCGACCGGCACCTGAGGGGGGCGGCGGCGTCGCGCAAGGGGGTGCGTCCGCTCCGAAGGAGCCGCACTCACCCCTGCCCGGGGAGGGGACTTCGCCGCATGCAGCGGACCACGCGGACCATGCACAGAACCGCGCTCGGCGTGGGCGCGCTCATCGCCTCGCTCGGCCTACCGGCGGGCACGGCTCACGCCGACGCCACCGCACCCCGGATCGATCTGCGGGTGCTGGTCGTGAGCGACGGTGGCCCGTCGACCGATGCCATCGCAGCCGAGCTGGACGCCGCCGGCACGCCGTACACCGAGGTCGACCTCCAGCAGTCCGGCAGGTCCGTGATCGACGCCGGTTTCCTGGCGGAGACGGTGGACGGTCGTCCGCGCGCCAAGTTCCAAGCCGTCGTCCTGCCCAACGACAACCCGTTCCCGGCGGGCTCCGCCGAGATGGCGGCGCTGGCCGCCTACGAGCAGACGTACGCCATCCCTCAGGTGGACGCGTACACCTACGCGCGTCCGGAGGCCGGGCTCCCGTACCCCGTCAGCGGCGGCTACTCCGGCAGCGTCGACGGCGTACAGGCTCAGGTCACGGCGGCGGGCAAGGCGGGGCCGTTCGGCTATCTCGACGACACGGTGCCATTCGAGGACAACTCCCCCACGGTGGGCGAGAGTTACGCGTATCTGTCGACGCCCGCCCCGGGGGCCGACTTCACCCCATACGTCGACGCGCCGATACCGGGGCAGTCGACGCGGGGTTCCCTGGTGGGCGAGTACCGGCACGACGGGCGGCGCGAGCTGGTCGTCACATTCGTCTACAACCAGTACCAGCAGCAGTTCCGGCTGCTGGCCCGCGGCATCGTGGAGTGGATGACCGGGGGCGTGCACCTCGGCGCCTCGCGCAACTACTTCGCCGTGCACGTCGACGACGTCTTCGCCGCCGACGACCGCTGGGACACCGAGCTCAACTGCACGCCAGGCCCGCGCTGGGCGAGGCCGACCGAGCCCGGGACCGCCTCGGACACCCGGAAGGCCGCACCGGCGTCGACCCGTGCCATGCTGGAACCGCTGATCATGGCGGAGAGCGAGGCAGAACAGCAGCGTGAGGACAGCGACACGGCCGGGCCGGACAAGGATCTGGGACCGCTTCGCGGCATCGGACCCCGGGCTGCTGCGGCTCATGGCCGGGCTGCGGACGGTGGGGGCCATCGCGCTCACGCTCGCCGTACTGGCGCCGCTCGGGGCCAGTAAGAGTCACCTGGTGGCCGGTTCCATCACGGCCATGGCCGCGACCTTCGCCATCAAGGAGAAGCAGTGGCGCCAACAGGCGGTCACGCTCGCGCTCGGGCTGGTCGTGGCACTCACCTCGATGTCGCTGGGGGCGCTGCTCAGTACCCACGTGGTCGCGGGTGACCTCTTCTTCCTGGCACTGATCTTCGCCGCCGTGTACAGCCGCCGCTTCGGTGATCGCGGGACGGCCCTGGGTCTCATCGGGTTCCAGGTCTACTTCGTGTCCCTGTTCGTCAGGGCCGGCCTCTCCGGTCTGCCGGGGCTCTGCGGGACCCTGGTCGTCGCGTTCGTGTGCAGCGCGCTGGTGCGTTTCGTCCTCGTGTCGGAAACACCCGAACGGGTGCTGCGTCGGCTGCGCTCGGCCTTCCGGGCCCGGCTGGCGCAACTGGTGGCCGCCCAGATCGAGTTGCTGGACGCCGGCCCGGACCGCGTGGAGAAGGCTCTGGAGGAGGTCAGGCGGCACACCGCCCGGCTCCACGAGAGCGCCATGATGATCCAGGGGCGGCTGGAGGAGGGGACCCGCGACAGCGCCACCGCCGCGCACGTGCAGCGGCGCATCGCCGACGCCGAGATCGCCGCCGAGCGGCTCGGGGTGCTCATCCTCACCGCACGCAGCGCGGAACGCGCCGACACGCTCACCCTGCATCTGCCGCACGCGCCCGTGCCCGCGGCGAGCGACCGGCTCCGGACGCAGGACGACACCACCGCCACCCTGCGCCGTGATCTCGAGGCGCTGCGCCTGCTCGTCCTGCGCCCGGTCGCCGAGGACCGCGGTACCGGGGTGGCCCATGTGCGCAACCGGCTGCTCGGTTACCGCGACGAGGAGAACCTGCCGCGCGCCTCGGCGGCCGTCCAGGACGTCTTCCGCGGGATCGGGGAGACGGCGCGTGCCGTCCTGGGTCTGCGGCTCGCGATCGACGGGCCCCAGGACGAGTCCGACGACACGCCGTCGACGACCCGTTCCCGTGAGGAGCTGGACGCCGAGGACGTCGCCATCGTCAGGGCCGAGGAGGACGAGGGGGACACGCAGGACCGCACGGGGTGGAAGCGTCCGACGACCCGCACCGCGGTCCAGGTGTCGGTGGGTTCGGCCCTGGCCATCGTCGGCGGTGAGTTCCTCTCCAGCCAGCGCTGGTACTGGGCCGTGCTGACCTGCTGGGTGGTCTTCCTGAACACGGCGTCCACCGGGGAGATCCTGGTCAAGGGCTACCGCCGGCTGCTCGGCACCGTCCTCGGTGTCGTCGCCGGTGCCCTGCTGGCAAGCGTGGTCGGCTCCCACACCTGGACCGCGTTCGGCCTGGTGCTGCTGTTCATCTTCGCGATGTTCTTCACCGCGCCGCTGTCGTACGCCCTGATGTCCTTCTTCGTCACGGCGATGCTGGGCCTGCTGTACACGCTGCTCAACACCTACAGCACCGGGGTGCTCGTCCTTCGCATCGAGGAAACGGCGCTCGGCGCCGCCTGCGGTGTCATCGCGGCCGCCCTGGTCCTGCCGGTGAACACGGACCGCCGTACCGACGAGCTGCTGGCCACGGTCCTGAAGCGGCTCGGGGAGGTCACCGATGCGGCGGTCGATCAGCTGAGCGGCGGCCCGGCGACCGAGCTGCTGGACAAGGCGCGGGATCTCGACACGGCTCTGGACGATCTACGGTCCTCCACGCAGCCCTTGACCCATCCGATCACCCCGCTGCGGGCCCGCCGGGAGACCGTGCGTTATCTCGTGGCGCTCCTGGAGACGTGCGCGTACCACGCGCGTTCCCTGGCGGCGACGGCCGAGCTGCTGCCCCACAGCAAGACCGTCGCGGCCGATCCCCGGCTCAAGGGGGCCGGCCGGCGCATGGCGCACAACATCGACGTCCTTGTCGCACGCGTCGAGGACGACGACACCGAAGGCGTGGCCGAGACCGGCCCCAGCCTCGCGTCCATGCTGGAGTCGGACCGGCCGGGACTCCCCCGGCACGACCGCGTGACGGACCGGGTACTGCGGCATCTGCAGCGCCTGGACGAAGGCGTGATCGGCCTCGCGCGCCCGCTCGGAGTACGGGTGTCGACCCCCGCGGGCACGGCGTCGCGGGGGTCCGCCGCCTAGTTCCGCGGCACTACAAGGGTTCGGCGGTCACGACTTCAGAAAGGCCGCCAGGCCCTCCAGCAGCCGTTCCACGTCGTCCTCGTCGTTGTACGGCGACAGGCCGAGGCGCAGGCCTCCGGTGTCGCCCAGGCCGAGGTGGCGTGATGCCTCCAGTGCGTAGAAGGTTCCCGCGGGCGCGTGCACGCTGCGCGTGGCCAGGAAGCGGTAGGCGTCCGCCGTGTCGCGGTCGTCGAAGGTCAGGAGAAGGGTGGGGGTGCGGTCGGCCGCCCGGGAGCGGATCGTGACGCCCGCCAGTGCGGCCAGGCCGTCTTCCATCCGGTCCCGCAGCGCTCGTTCGTGCCGCTCGATCGTTGCGAAGGCGGACCGCAGCCGGGCACGCCGGTCATCCGCCGGACCGGTCCCGAGACCGGCGAGCAGGTCGACGGCGGCCCGGGTGCCGGCAAGGAGCTCATAGGGCAGCGTCCCCAGCTCGAAACGCTCCGGGACCATGTCGGTGGAAGGCAGCAGCTTGTCGGGAAGCAGCGTCTCCAGCAGGGCCGGAGCGGCGGCGAGCACGCCGTGGTGCGGGCCGAGGAACTTGTACGGCGAGCACACGAAGAAGTCGGCGCCGAGCCGTGCGAGGTCCACGAACGCGTGCGCCGTGTAGTGCACGCCGTCGACGTAGAGCAGTGCGTCCGTGCGGTGGACCAGGCGGGCGATCTCCGCGACGTCGGGGAGGGTGCCGATCAGGTTGGAGGCAGCGGTGACGGCGACCAGCCGGGTGCGCTCGGTGAGCAGTTCACCCACGGCCGAGGGCGGGAGTTCGCCGGTGACCGGATCGAAGTCGGCCCATCGCACCCGGGCGCCGGCCCGTTCCGCGGCCTGGATCCAGGGGCGGATGTTGGCGTCGTGGTCGAGGCGGCTGACCACGATCTCGTCGCCGGGGGCCCAGTCCTTCGCCAGCGCCCGGGAGAAGTCGTAGGTGAGTTGGGTGGCGCTGCGGCCGAAGACGACTCCGGAGGGTTCCCCGCCCAGCAGGTCGGCCATGGCCTGCCGGAACTCCCGGACAAGGGCCTCCGCGTTCGCCTCTCCCGGGGTGACGCTGCCCCGGTTCGACAGCGGTCGGGTGAGCGCGTCGGCGATCGCCGCGCCGACCGCCGCCGGCGTCTGGGTGCCGCCCGGACCGTCGAAGTACGCGATGCCGGTCCGCAGGGCGGGGATCTGGGCGCGCAACGCGCCGACGTCGTAGGTCACTCGGGCTCCTTGGGTGCGATGTGCGGGTGAGCTGCGCGTCGCTGACCTGATGTGTCAGCGCCTACGGCTTCGGCTCGCCCAGCCGCCGCCGACGCCGGAGACATGCAGGGCAAGCAGCACCAGCCCTATGAGCATGACATTGGTCGACGTGAAGACGTCGTTCGTCGAGATGTCCGCGGCATTGATCAAGAACGCGAGGAACAACACGATCGCCGCAACGATTCCGAGCATGGACTCTCCTCTTCCGAAGTGGTGGTGGAACCCGAGTGCCCCCGGGACTCCTGTCGACACCGCCGCGCGGAACGGGGGGAATCGCCGTACACAAGTCCAGCCGACCCGCACGGGGCCGAACCGCGTGTCCTGCCGTCATCATTGAGCCCACCACCCGGGCCGCGAGTGCTGATCAGTCTGCTCCTGTCGCCGCACACGCCCCCACCGGCCCGCAGCTCATCGAAAGCAGACAGCAATGGCACACATCCCGGCCGCATCGGCCTGTTCTCCCGTCGGAGCCGCTTCGTGACCGCGACCCGTGTCCCGGGCCTGATCCTGCCCCTGGTCTATCTCTGCGCGCTCGTCGCGGTCCTGGTCTGGTACTGGCGGCATCGCGGCGAGTAGCACGGGGGCGCGGACGGAACGCCGGGCGGCGCGGTCCGCCGAGCGGAACGGTACGCGTCAGGAGACGGGCGAACTCGGTCATCTCCGGGCGAGGTAACTGCGTACGGTCGTTCCGCACGCGCCGGTGTGGACGCGTACGAGGTCGGAGAGGAAGTGGACGAGGAGCAGCCCCCGACCGCCGAGTTGGTCGGGGCACGCCGGGCGCTGGCCGGCCAGCGGGTCGGTCAGGTGCCCCTCGTCGCGCACCTCGCAGACGATCTGCTCGCTCTCGGCCCAGATCCGCAGTGTCCCCGAACCGCCTCCGTGCACCACGCTGTTGGTCGTCAACTCCGCGACGACAAGGTTCAGATCCTGCAGCCGGGGCGGCGCCATCCCCCGCTCCCGTGCCTCGCGCAGTGCGAAGTCGCGTGCGGTCGGCAGCAGTCCGGCGTCGAAGCGGACCGTTGCCGCTCCCGGCGGATACGGCAACGTCTCGTTGCAGCGCGCGAGAACACGTTCGGGATCGTAGGCGTGGCTCACGCCCGACCGCCCGTCGCTGATCACCACGGGGTGCGTGGCGTGTGCGTCGGCGATCACGTCGCCGGAGAGGGTTCGCGCGTCGTACGGGCAGAGGATGGTCACGTCGCGTCCGTGGAACGCCTCGTTGATGAGGGCTTCGTGCTGGACGCAGGCCGGGTACTCCAGCGGCGTACGGCCGTACCAGATCGGCTCCCCGATGATGCGCACCTGGCGCCCGGGGTGGGCGTCGGCGAACGATCGCAGCACCGCGGGAATGATCCGGCCGGGATTCCGGCCGGCCTGTGTCATGTCGATCCAGCGGACCTCCTCGGCGGCCGGTCCGAGTTCCGCTTTGAGCAGTTCGAGTCGAGACGGGGGTACCGCCACCGCCACGGGCCGGCCGGTGGCGAGGCCCTCGGACACGAACGGCAGCGTCCCTTGCGCATACTCCTGGTCGGAGCGGTACAGGAGCGCGGGGTGCGCGAAGGGCTCCGCCCGGTCCCGGGTGAGGGACGACCTCGTTCCGTCTTCTCCCTGCTCCATGCCCACTGGCTCACCTCGGATCCCATTTTAGGCGGCGGCGGTTGGCGTCCGTGTGCATCCGGCAGGGGGCTTCGGCGAGAAGAGGTCCTGGACCCACGTCCGGCGGGCCGCGGAACAGACGCGTTCCGCGAGTTTCGGAGGTTGGATGGCATGACCGGCTTGAGACGGGGCAGACGGGCCCTGTCTTCAATTCCTTCGAACGATTTGGGGTGGACCGCATGGCAGCCGTGACGGCAGCGAAGGCAACCAACACGGCACAGCAGGCAGGGACGGCACAGGAGGAGGCACTCCCCCTGATCGACGAGCCGCTGAAGATCAGCCCGAAGGACGCGCGCGAGCTGTCGCGTCAGTTCTTCGACCGGCTGGCCGTGTTGGAGGAAGGCACGCACGACTACCAGTACGCGCGCAACACGCTCATAGAGATGAACCTCTCCCTCGTGCGGTACGCGGCGGCTCGCTTCCGCAGCCGGAGCCAGGACGAGATGGAGGACATCGTCCAGGTCGGCACGATCGGGCTCATCAAGGCGATCGACCGTTTCGAGCTGACCCGCGAGGTCGAGTTCACCTCCTTCGCCGTTCCGTACATCGTCGGCGAGATCAAGCGCTTCTTCCGCGACACCAGCTGGGCCGTGCACGTACCCCGCCGTCTTCAGGAGGCGCGGATCGAGCTCGCCAAGGCGACGGACGAACTGCGTACCCGCCTCGGCCGTACCCCGACCACTCGTGAGCTGGCCGAGCTGATGTGTCTCTCCGAGGAGGAGGTCATCGAGGCGCGCAAGGCCTCCAACGGCTACAACTCCTCGTCCCTCGACGCCGCGCTCACCGCCGACGACGGCGCTGACGGGGACAGCGTTCTCGCGGACTTCATCGGCGAGGACGACGCCTCGCTCGAACTCGTCGAGGACTTCCAGTCCCTGGCACCGCTGATCGCCGAACTGGACGAACGTCAGCGCCGGATCATCCACATGCGTTTCGTCGAGGAGCGCACCCAGGCCCAGATCGGTGAGGAACTCGGCATCTCGCAGATGCACGTCTCGCGTCTGATCACCCGCATCATCAGGCGTCTTCGCACCGGGCTGCTCGACCCCGCGGTCGCCTGACGCACTGCTGTCGCCTGACGCGGCGGCGCGTCTGACGCACCCGCCCCGGGCCGCGGTCGTCCGGGGCGGGTGTGGGACGGTCCCGCCCGAAGTCGGGTGGGACCGTCCTGTGCGTCAACGGGCCGAAGCCCCGGTCGACGCCGTGCTCGGCGCCGGGGCGTACCCGGCGGGCCGGGCGGTGAAGACTCCCCGGCCCCGGGTGCGGCCGCGCAGCCGGGTCGCGTAACCGAACAGCTCGACCAGCGGCACGGTCGCGGTGATCACCACGGCGCCCGCCCGCGCGACGGAGCCCGAGACCTGCCCGCGTCGCGCCGCGAGGTCGCTGAGGACTCCGCCCACGGCGTCGTCCGGCACGGTGACCGTGACGTCCGCCACCGGTTCCAGGAGAACCATCGCGCACGCGCGCAGCGCCTCCCGCAGTGCGAACCGGCCGGCCGTCCGGAAGGCCCGCTCCGATGAGTCCTTGGGATGGGTCGCTCCATCGGTGAGGACTACACGCACCCCGGTGACCGGGTGTCCGCCGAGCGGCCCGTCGGCCAGCGCGTCGCGACACCCGGCCTCCAGCGCCCGGACGTACTCCTGTGGCACCCGTCCGCCGACGACGGTCGAGCGGAACTCGAAGCGCGTCGCGTCCGCGGCGCCGTCGCCCGGTACATCCTCCAGCGGCTCCACATCGAGTACGACGTGGGCGAACTCACCGGCGCCGCCGTCCTGTTTGACGTGCCGGTGGACCAGCCCCGACACTCCCCGGGCGACCGTCTCCCGGTAGGCCACCCTCGGCCGGCCGGCCCGGACGTCCAGCCCGTGGGCGCGTCGGATCTTCTCCACCGCCACCTCCAGGTGCAGTTCGCCCATGCCCGACAGAACCATCTGGCCGGTCTCGGGGTCGGTGCGGACGACCAGCGAGGGGTCCTCCTCGACCAGCCGTGTCAGTGCCGACACCAACAGGTCCGTGTCAGCGCTGCCGACGGCCTCGACGGCCACCGAGACGACCGGATCGGCGACGGCGGGCGGTTCGAGAACCAACGGAGCCCCGGGAGCGCACAGGGTCGACCCGGCGCGGGCCGACTTCAGCCCGACCACCGCGACGATGTCCCCTGCCACCGCCTGCTCCAGTGGGGCGTGGCGGTCGGCCTGGACCCGCAGGATCCGGCCGATCCGCTCGACGCGCCCCGTGCCCGAGTCCCACACCGTCTCTCCCTTCCCGACCGTTCCCGAATAGACACGCAGGTACGTCAGCCGCCCCGTGGCGGTCGCGTTCACCTTGAACACCAGGGCCGCGAACGGTGCCGCCGGGTCGGCCGGCCGCTCCTGTTCCGTGCCGTCCCGGGTGCCCCGTACCGCGGGCACGTCGCACGGCGACGGCAAGTAGGCCACGACGGCATCGAGCAGCGGCTCGATCCCGCGATTGCGGTAGGCCGAGCCGCACAGCACCACCACACCGTCGCCGGAACGGGTCAGGTCGCGCAGCGCGGCGGCCAGGGTCCGCGCGCGAAGGGTCCCTCGCGCGCAGAACTCCTCGAGCGCGCCGGGGTGGAGTTCCGCCACCGCTTCCTCCAACTGTCGGCGGCGCCCTTCCGCCGTGTCCCTCAGCGCCTCGGGCACCGGACCTTCCTCGACCGCGTCGCGGCCCTCGGGCCAGACCAGTGACCGCATGCGCAGGAGATCCACCACCCCGGTGAACCCGGCCTCCGATCCGATCGGCAACTGGACGACCAGCGGGGCCGGATGCAGCCGCTCCCGGATCGACTCGACCGCGGTGTCGAGGTCGGCGCCGATGCGGTCCAGCTTGTTGACGAAGGCGATCCGCGGCACGCCGTACCGGTCCGCCTGGCGCCACACCGACTCGCTCTGAGGCTCGACTCCGGCGACGGCGTCGAACACCGCAACGGCGCCGTCGAGCACCCGCAGGGAGCGGGCCACCTCGTCGGAGAAGTCGACGTGGCCCGGGGTGTCGATCAGGTTGATCCGGTGCGCGTCCCAGGCACAGCTCACGGCCGCGGCGAAGATGGTGATGCCACGATCGCGTTCCTGGGGGTCGAAGTCGGTGACGGTGGTGCCGTCATGGACCTCACCCCGCTTGTGGGTGGTCCCGGTGAGATACAGGATCCGCTCGGTGAGGGTGGTCTTCCCGGCGTCGACGTGGGCGAGGATGCCCAGGTTGCGGACGGCGGCGAGCGGGGTGTCGAGGTGACGGTGCAGGTCGGTACGCACGGCCCATGGCCTTTCGGAATGATCCGGATGGGGCGGCGCGATCTACCGGACGAAGCGGCCCGCGGACGTGCCACAGGCCGTGCGGGGACCTCTGGCCACCCCACATCCCCATCGGGACGTACGGAGCCGATCGGCCCGGTGACGGGCGGCGGGAGGTCAGATGTTCGTCACGGACAACCGGTGGCGGCCGCGCAGCCGGCACCGGGGCCCCGAAGACACGAGGATCACCTCGTACCGCGACGGGGGAACAACGACAGCGGTGCGGTGACGCACGGCCCGGCTCCCCTCACTCGTCAGAACGCGCGCCGTGATGTTCCGCAGGTGCGGTGAGCGCGCGATGTGAGGTGAGTGTAGGGAGCGCCAACCGGTCGGCGCACCGGAATATCGCTCCGCGCGCCGCGCCCGGTCGCGGAGTTAAGAGTTCCGTTCCTGCGGTGCGGCCCACCGCGAGGTCATGCCTTTCAACGTGGCTACGTCCGGCCAGCGCCTGGTTCGGTCCGGCACCAGCCGTACGTACCCGGTCACGACCCCGATGCTCCCGCAGTGCGCCTCACCGCGACGCGTCAGCGCAGTGCGGCCTCGCCCGCGCGGACGGCACGCATGGCGCGCTCGACGGTCTCCTGGTTTTCGCCGACCGGAGCCACGTAGCCGATGACGTCGCGCGCGGCGTCCTCCCCTAGCATCCGGGTGATCACCCACGTGGCGAGATACTGGGATGCCAGGCAGCCGCCCGCGGTAGCGATGTTCCCCTCGGCGTGGAACGGCGCGTCCAGCACGGTGACGTCGCAGGCTTCGACGAAGGGCCGGCTCTTCATGTCCGTGCAAACCGGCATGCCATGCAGCAACCCGAGCCGGGCGAGCACCAGTGCGCCGGAGCACTGTGAACCGATCAGCTGTCGTGATGGGTCGAGCCGCAGCCTGGAGATCAGCCGGTCGTCGGCCACCACGTCGCGCGCCTTCACCCCACTGCCGATCAGCACGACGTCGGCCTCGGTCACGAACTCCATCGGGCGCTGCCCGGTCACCTCGACGCCGTTCATCGACGCGACGACCGGCGTCGGCGTCGTGATGAAGGCTTCCAAGCCGTCCTTACGGCACCGGTTGATCAGCGCGGACGCGATGAAGCTGTCGAGCTCGTTGAACCCGTCAAAGGTGACCACGGCTACCTGCATCACAACTCCTTCACGTACGGCATCGGATCTGCAGTCTCCCTGGCGCGCGGCTCCGGGGCGAGAGCCAAAGTGTGGTTGGTGGCATGCCTACCGGCGCGCCGCGTTTCGAACTGTGCGCCTGAATTTCGAACTACGGCTCTTGATGCCACGATCAGGATCGATGTCGTTCACTATAACGAACGTCAGGTTCACCACCTTGTATCGTTCGGTATAGTGAACGCATGGTTCACTCAATCGAGGAGTGTGAACCCGTCCTACACCGCACAGGAGCCCCTGATGACGCCCCCGCCCTCCGGCCGCCAGCCAGTGAGCAGTACCGCAGCCGCGGTCGGCGCGAAGATCCGTCTGCGCCGCCAGCAGCGGGGCATGAGCGCCGCGGAGATGGCCCGCCGCGCCGGGCTGAGCAAGGCCACCCTGTCTCAGCTGGAGGCCGGCAACGGCAATCCGACGATCGACACCCTGGACGCGATCGCGATCGCCCTGCGCATCCCGATCGCCGACCTGCTGGCGCGTGACGCCGACACCGGGCCGGTCTTCCGGCCGGGCACGGACGTCGAACCCGGTGAGGTCTCCCGGGAACTGCTGCGCCGTATCAGCAGCGGCAACAGTCTGGAGATCTGGCGGCTGCGCATCCCGGCCGAGACGGAGCTGGCCGGCGTCCCGCATGCCACCGGCACGATCGAGCACCTACTCATCGCCACGGGGCACGTCACCGCCGGTCCCGTCGACGCCCCACAGGACCTGGGTCCCGGCGACATGCTCGCCTTCGCCGGGGACGCCCCGCACTTCTACCGCACCGGCGCCGAGGAAGTGGACATCACCGTCGTCTTCGCCTCCCCCATCAGCACCTGAGACCAAGGAAGACCCCTCATGAGCACCACCCCCGCCATCACCCCCTCCAGCCGTGCCTTCATCAGCGACAACATGGCCGGGGCATCCCCGCAGATAGCCCAGGCCGTCGTCGACGCGGCCGCCGGGCAGGTCCTGCCGTACGGCAACGACCCCTTCACCGACAGCGCCCGCCGCAGGCTCAGCGAGATCTTCGAGCGGGACGTCGATGTCTTCCCGGTCTCCACCGGGTCCGCCGCCAACGGCCTGAGCCTGGCCGCCCTCACCCCGCCGTGGGGCAGCGTGCTCTCGCACCCCGACAGCCACATCAACCACGACGAATGCGGCGCTCCGGAGTTCTTCACAAGCGGCGCCAAGCTCGTCGGCCTCCCAGGCCCCGACAGCAAGATCGACCCCGAAGCGTTGCGGGTGGCGGTGGGCCGCCGGACCGGTGACGTGCACAGCGTGCAGCCGTCCGCGGTGAGTATCAGCCAGGCCACCGAGAGCGGCAGCGTCTACACCCTGGAGGAGATCCGCCGCCTGTCCGCCATCGCCAAGGACGCAGGACTGCGCGTCCACATGGACGGCGCGCGCTTCGCCAACGCCCTGGACCATCTCGGCGCCAGCCCGGCCGAGATGACCTGGAAGGCCGGCATCGACGTCCTGTCCTTCGGCGCCACCAAGAACGGCGCGATGACCGCCGACGCCATCGTCTCCTTCGACCCCGCACTCGCCACCGAGCTCGCCTTCCGCGTCAAGCGCGCCGGTCAGCTCGCCTCCAAGATGCGCTTCCACGCGGCCCAGATCGACGCGTACCTCACCGACGGCCTGTGGTTGCACAACGCCCGCCGGGCCAACGCGATGGCCACCCGGCTCGGCGACGGCCTCAAGGCCATCCCCGGCGCCGGCCTGCTGGCCACGCCGCAGGCCAACATCCTCTTCTGCCGCCTGCCCCAGCAGGTCACCGAAGGACTCCTCGCCGAGGGTTACGCCTTCTACCACGACCGCTGGGAGCCGGGGATCGTACGGTTCGTCACCGCCTTCTCCCACAACGCCGACGACATCGACCAGCTCCTCGACGCGGTCCGCCGCCACACCCACTGACCGGCGGCGGGGGACGCGGTGCCGGATCCGGCCGGCCAGTGGAGCACTCGATCGCAGCGGTACGCGACCTTGTGTCAGATTCCGAAAGTCGCGCGCCCTCCCCGAGCACGGTGCAACTCCGCGGCGGTGGCGGCTGCGCTTATGTTTCGGACACGTCGTCGAGGCGAAAGGGTCTCCCTTGGACGCTTTTGCATCATTCGACCTGGGCATTGATGGCGATGAAACAGGCAAGCGGGTTCCATCGACCACTTCAAGATCCCCCCAAGCCGCGAAAGAAGAAGTGGGTCAAGCATGAAGAAATCCGCGAAATAGCGGGCGACGTCGCGCTCGGGAACTCACCGGTGGAGCGGTGACATCCCGCCCCACAAAGCGCCGCACCGTGGCGCCAATGGCCACTTCCGGAGTGTCGGCGAACCAACGTCCGCCGACACTCGGACCGTGATCACGAATCCGCAGGTGTCGCCGCCCCTCCGCGACTCAACCCCTGCCCTGACATCAGTGGTGGCGGACTCCAGTCAACCTTCGGCCAATGGCCAAAAACAGACCAGTTCGACAGCTTCGCCCATAGCGTGACGTGCGCCACTCGACTCACCTCGGGGTCGGGACTACGGGTAACTGGGAAACCGGACGATCGCCCGGTTCTTCCCCTCGAGAGAGGAAGATCCACGCGCTCAGAGTCACAGCGGAACAACAGCATCCGTTTTCTCGCGGAAATCCACGTAGACAGCGGGAGAGACGATCTGATTGGCTCTCACCGCTGTTATTCGCTTCGCCCATCCGCGTTTCTAGAATTTCTTGGGCGGCTAGTTCAATGATTTCCAGAGGGGGATCTCATGACCGTACGAAGCCAGCACGCAGCGAAAATCGCGTTTTCAGCGGCGGCAGCCACCCTGGGCATACTCGGCCTGACCGCTCCGCAGGTCGCGGCAGCCGACCGGCCGGTTCCCAGCATTTCGACCAAGGCCGACGACAACGCCAGGTCGTTCGCAGCGGAGAATCCCGTCGCAGTCGTAGCGGCTGCGACTGTCTGCGGTACGGGGTACAACCTCTACAGAGCCGAGCAGTTGCCCGACGCCTCGCGCCTGGGGACCCTGTTCACCTACGTCAAGGGATCCAACCCCGCGAGCAATGACGCTCCTACGTGTGCCATCTTCGACAACAACACGAGTGGCGCGAAGTGGATGAAGGTCAAGCTCTGTTCGAACTACACGGCAGAGGGCTGTGCGAGTGACGAGGGCACCTTCAGCGAGTACGCAGGACCCGTCTACCGCACCCACGGCGGTTGCGGCACGGTCACCGCACTGATGAAGAACAGCTCAAGCTCAAGCACCTACCTCGTCAACGCTGTTCGAGACTCGACGAACTGCAACTAGGCAGCACCGCACGAGCCGCAAACCCGGGATTCCATGCTGTCTCACGGCGTGGAATCCCGGTCGCACCACTCGACCAGAACACCACCCTCCAGAACGCCACCCTGGTGACGCTCAGCCTCGACGGCAACGACGCCCGCTTCACCGACATCATGAAGCAGTGTCGCCGTCACAGGCGGAGCATGGTCATGCGCCCTCACGCTCGCCGCGTGGAGCCGCTACCGGATCCCGCGGACGGCGAGCTTGTCGAACCGGGGTGCCGGCGTCGGCTTCCGCCCGGCGGGCTACACTGCGCGGCCATGAATACCGGGACGGCATTGCGCCACACACAGATTGGTGACCCGGTGCTCTTCTGAGCGCCGTACGGGCCGGTGCGGGCCCGCTGTTCGGTCGAGGAACTCGCGTTGCTGCGCGGGCTCCGCCTCCGTCGTGTTGATCACAGGCTCGACACATCAACCACGACAGGAGAGTTCATGCCCACCAAGACGCTGCGGATTCCCACCACGGACGGCCAGGCCGACGCCTTCGCGGCCTTCCCCGGCCACGGCGAGCCGCACCCAGGGGTGCTGATGTACGCGGACGGCTTCGGCATCCGGCCTGTGCTGCGGGAGATGGCCCGCGAACTGGCCGGGCACGGGTACTACGTACTCGTCCCCAACCTCTTCTACCGGCACGGCCCGGCACCGCTGATCGAACTTCCCGAGCACATCGGAGCAGAGGTCCGGCCCGCGCTCATGGCTCAGCTGATGCCGTTGATCGAGGCGCACACCGCCGAACGCGTACGGCGTGACGCCCACGCCTACCTCGGTTTCCTCACCACCCAGCCCGAGGTCGCCGCCGGACCGGTCGCGGTGACCGGCTACTGCATAGGCGGCCTCCTGGCGATGCGCACCGCCGCGGCCCACCCCGGCCAGGTGGCCGCCGTCGCCGCATTCCACGGTCCCGTGGGCGCGGACGGGCCCGACACCCTCGCCGAGATCACCGCCCAGGTCCACTTCGGCCACGCCGAAGGCGACCTGACGCCCGAGGCCCTGAGCGAGCTCAACCGGGCCCTCGACGCCGCGAAGGTCGACTACACCTCCGAGATCTACCCCGGCACCGTCCACGGGTTCACCATGTCCGACACCGACGCCTTCGACCCCGCCGGACTGCAGCGCCACTGGGACCGCCTGCTCCCCCTCCTCGAGCGCACACTGACCAACAGTTGAGGCTCCGGCTCGGAAACCAAACCTGAAGTGCACGGCCGCGACCAGCAGACGGCTCGGCGGGCCACACCGATGTCGGCCTGGCCGGCCCGCCCGGCCACCGAATGCCGGACGGCCGACGACCAGGCCGACTTCGTCCGGGAGCTCTCGGCTGGCGCGGCGCAATGGCTCGCCGTCGCCGCCGGGGCGTCCTGGTCCGACCTCGCCATGGCGAACTGACACGTCTCGGTAGGATCTCTTGGTCATGGACGTGATCGCGGGAAACGAGATGGTCGCCATCCCGCCGGGGCAGGTAACGCTGTCGGACCGGCGGACGCAACGCAGTTGGTCGGTCGAGCTTGCGCCCTACCAGCTCGCGGCATTCCCGGTCACCCAGGCGTTGTACGCACAGATCACCGGTCGGCGGCCGAGTACCGCCCACGGGGACCAGTTGCCCGTCGAGTCCGTTTCCTGGTGGGACGCGGCACGGTTCTGCAATTCCCTGTCCCTGCGCGACGGGTTCACGCCCGCCTACCACCTCCCTGCCGACAGCGAAGGCATCGAGTGGGACGCATCCGCCGACGGGTACCGGCTGCCGACCGAAGCCGAGTGGGAGCACGCCTGCCGTGCCGGTACGACCGGGCCGCGGTACGCGCCGCTCGACGAGATCGCCTGGTACCGCGGCAACTCGCACGAGCGCGTCCACGCCGTGGGCGGCAAACACCCCAACCCGTGGGGTCTTTACGACATGCTCGGCAACGTCTGGGACTGGTGCTGGGACGTCTACGACGCCGAGGTCTACGGCACCTACCGGGTGCTCCGCGGCGGTGGCTGGTTCGATGAGCACTGGAGTTGCCGGGCCTCCGCGCGGCGCCGCAGCCACCCGACATTCCAGGTCGACGACGTAGGGTTCCGCATCGCGCGCTCCAACGTGTGACGACCGGTTTCCGCGCGTCGTCGAACGTGACGTCCGCCGCCACCGCCAACGGACGGCGCACTCTTTCCGGCACAGGGGACAACCACGCCGCTTCGACGGCTGTCTCAGCCACTCCAGTCCACCCAGGTCACAGGCGTCTGCGGCGACTGACGGCATCCGACCCGTTGTGCGAAGCGGCATTTTATGGCCTCTTCCAGTGGCCGATACGGTCGGATTCATGGAGTGGAATTTTCAGACGGCCGAAACACTCGCGGCTGCCTTACGTGCCGGTGAAGTGACCTCGGCGGAACTGACCGACGCCGCGATCGCCCGTATAAAGCGGGACGACAAGGCGATCAACTCGATCTGTGTACCGGACTTCGACCGTGCACGGGCCGCCGCGCGCGGCGCCGACCAGGCGCGCGCCCGCGGTGAGGACGGGCCGCTGCTCGGCATTCCGGTGACGGTCAAAGAGTCCTACAACATGGCTGGGCTGCCCACGACCTGGGGCATGCCGCAACACCGGGACCATGTGCCGGCCGAGGACGCGGTACAGGTGTCGCGGCTCAAGGCCGCGGGCGCGGTGGTGCTGGGTAAGACCAATGTGCCCTTGGGGCTGCAAGATATCCAGAGCTTCAACGAGATCTACGGCACCACTAACAATCCGTGGGATCACGATCGCACGCCGGGCGGATCCTCCGGCGGATCAGCGGCGGCCCTGGCGTCCGGATTCTGCGCGCTGTCCATCGGCTCCGACCTCGCCGGTTCGCTGCGCACCCCCGCGCATTTCTGCGGCATCTATGCGCACAAGCCGACACTCGGACTGGCGGCGACCCGCGGCATGGTCGCGCCGCCGGCACCGCCATTGCCGGTCGACCTCGACCTCGCCGTCGTCGGTCCGATGGCGCGCACTGCCCGCGACCTCACGCTCCTGCTCGACGTCATGGCCGGACCGGACCCGCTGACGCTCGGCAAGGCGCACGACTTGACGCTGCCGCCCGCGCGCCACGAGCGGCTCGGCGACTTCCAGGTCCTGGTCGTCGACGAGCATCCGCTCATTCCGACCGGGTCCGCTGTGCGGGCGGGCGTGAACCGGGTGGCCGACGCCCTTGTCGACGGCGGCGCCCGCGTCGAACGGCACACTCCGCTGCTGCCCGATCTGACCGAAGCCGCGACGCTCTACACGCAGTTGCTGTTTTCGAGCTCCGTTGCGCGTTTTCCCATCGAAGCGTACGAGCAGCTGCGGACCCGCGCCGCCGGACTGAGCGCAGACGACCAGAGCCTCGACGCGACGCGGCTGCGTAGCATGGTGTTCAGCCACCGCGACTGGATCGAGGCGAACAGCCGTCGCGAACTCCACCGCCACAGCTGGCGGCAGCTCTTCGCCGAGTTCGACGCCGTGGGTGTCCCATCACGCCGACTCCCGCGTTCCCGCACGACCACAACCCCAATCCGCTGGAACGCCGGATCGACGTCGACGGCGTCGGGTACCCGTACTTCGACCAGCTCGTCTGGGCCGGTCTGCCCACCATGCCCGGCCTGCCCGCCACCGCCATACCGGCGGGCCGGTCCCCCGAGGGTCTGCCGGTGGGAGTGCAGCTCATCGGTCCGATGTTCGAGGACCGCACCCCGCTGCGGCTGGCCGAACTGCTCGAGCAGAAGATCGGCGGCTTCCAGACACCGAAGTAGGGCGTACCACCGGGTGTCCGTCGAGGACGAGGTACGGATCACGACGAGATCCTCCGAGTGCGCACAGTCGCCGCCCGGCACGCGGATGTCACCCGCCTCCCACCACACGACAGGAGGTCGTCGCCGAGCAGCGTGACGTTCGGCGGCGACGGCCTGCCAGGCGGCGCGCTGCGCCTCGGCGGGCGCGGCGAACGCGCATGCGAACCACGCCCTGGTCGCCGACGAGAACGGCGCCAGCGCGTCGTCGCTCAACACGGCCCCGTCCTCGCCCGTCCCACCGACCGTTTCCGGCCCGCTGATCAGCCGGTTCACCGGCGGAGCCGCGGCGCGAGCACCGCGCGCACGACCTTGGCCGCGTTGCTCGCGGCGGATCCGCACTCGTCTTCGGGTTCCGGTTCCGGCATGCGCTGGATCTGCAGCAGCTGGTTGGTCGACCGCCGGAGCGGGACGAACATTCCGGCGACCGGCCCGACGCCCTGGACCGGGCCACCGGACAGCTCGGTGACCTTCTTGGCGACCGTGACCGTTGTCGGGTCCCGCAGGATCAGGTGCGCTTCGTCGTCGACCAGCCGGATTTCCATCTTGCGCGCGGCGGCCTCCTCCGGGGTCGCGTCCGTGGTCGTCTCCGGATCCAGTTCGTCGATCTCGGCGGCGACCACGTCCGGGTCGACCGATCTCCCCCTTTTCCGTGGGGGGACTCCGTGATGCGCCCGGCAACCGGAAGGAGGAGCGTGGTGGGGTAGGAAGGAGTGCTATGGGCACGGCCGACCAGCGGGACCGAGGCCGGGAGGACCGAGGCTGGCTGCGCGGAGCACCGCCACCGCCCTGGGTACGGGTGCTGCCGCCGGCCCTGCTGGTGGCGGTCTGCGTCGCCGAACTCGTGAGTCCGCACCCCTTGGACATCGGCTTCCTGCTGGGCGCCATCCCGTCGCTGGCCGTGCTCTCCTACGGGCCGGTGGCTACGGCCGTCTTCGGCGCCGTCATCATCGTGCTCCTGTATGTACCGCCGCTCCAGCTCAACCATCCCGGCAACACCGACCTGCTCACCATCACGTTCGTCGCGATCCTGAGCGTCGTCGTGTCCCTGGTGCGCAGCCGGCGCGACGCCCACCTGGTCACGGTGCGTACCGTCGCGGAGGCCGCCCAGCTCGCCGTGCTGCCGCCGCTTCCCGAACGCGTCGGCCCGGTGCACTGCGCGGCGCTCTACCGGGCGGCGCAGCGCGAGACGCTGGTGGGCGGCGACTTCTTCGACGTACGAGCCGGCCCGTACGGCGTACGGGCGGTGATGGGGGATGTGCAGGGGCACGGGCTGTCGGCCGTCTCGACCGTCGCCTCGCTCCTCGGGGCCTTCCGCGAGACCGTGCTCGACGAGCGCGACCTGAAGTCGGCCGCGGCCCGCCTCGATCGCCGACTCATCGTGGACTCGGCCCAGACCGCACACGCGGAGCTGTTCGCGACCGCCCTGCTGCTCGAGTTCTCGGCCGACGCGGACGCGGTGCGCCTGACCTCCTGCGGACACCCGCATGCGTTTCTGCTGCGCGACGCGAAGGCCGTCGAGCTCGTTCTCGAACCGGGTGCCCCCCTCGGCCTCGGGTTCTTCGAGATCTCCCCGCCGAAGATCTGCACGATCCGGCTGGAGCGCGGCGACCGGCTGTTCCTGGGGTCCGACGGAATAACCGAGAGCCGGGACGGGACGGGCGCCTTCTATCCCCTGGCCGAGCGCCTGACCACGTTGGCCCAGGAGGGACCGGCCGACCTCACCGACCGCGTCTGGGAGGACCTCCTACGGTTCTGCACCGCGGTGCGCGACGACGTCACGATGCTGGTGCTCACACCTGATGTCCAGGGTGAGCGGGGTGAGGACACCTAGGCCGGGCCCAGAGCGGTGAGGGCGCTCGCCCGCCCGGACCGCGCGGGGCGGGCCGGGCGGGCGAGGCCGGAGGGCGGAGCGGTCAGGGGGTGAGCTGCCACTGCTGGATGTAGCCGACGTCGATCGCGGCGGTGTCCTGGACCCTCAGTTTCCAGGTGCCGGTCACGGGTTGCGCGGAGGCGTCGACGGTGAAGGTCTGGTCGACGTTGTCGGCGCTGCCGCCACTGTGGTTCAGCAGCGGGTACACGGTGCCGTCGGGGCCGACCAGGGAGACCGTCAGGTCACCGCGGTAGGTGTGGATGATCTTGACGTAGACCTGAGTGGTGGCCGAGGCGTTGCCGGACTGGCCGGTGATGGTGATCGGCGACTCGACCGCGGCTCCGGCGTCGGGGATGTCCACCCTCGTGCTGTTGGCGAAGATGTTCGCCACGCGCCAGGTGAAGCTCACCGAGACCGACGCTCCCGTACTGTCGGTGACCGTCAGGGTCACGTCGCTGCTTCCGGTGGTGGTCGGAACCCCGGAGATCAGGCCGGTGTCGCTGATCGTCAGACCGTCCGGCAGGCCGGTGGCCGCGTAGGTCAGGCCGGCGCCGGAGTTGGTGGTGTAGGCGCTGGTCTGCAGGGAGACCTGCTGGCCGACGCCACTGGTCTGGTCGTCGATCGGGGCCACGTTGACGCCCAGCGCGATCCGGTCACCGACGTGGATCCCGGCCCAGGCGGCGGCGACGGCGAGGTAGGTGTCGCTGTACGCGCCGAAGAGGTCGGCCGCGGCCTGGAGGGTCGCGGTGCGGGCCCCGGCGTAGTTGGTGCTGGAGGTCATGTAGGTGGTCAGGGCCCGGTACCAGACCCGCTGGGCGTTCTCGATGCCGATGCCGGTCACCGGTACACCGTCGTAGGTCGGGCTGTCGTAGGAGACCCCGTTGACGGTCTTGGCGCCGCTGCCCTCGGAGAGCAGGTAGAAGAAGTGGTTGGCCGGTCCGGAGGAGTAGTGGACGTCGAGGCCGCCCAGTGAGGAGTCCCAGTTGTCGCGGGACGCCCCGTCCTTGGAGGGCTTGTCCATGTAGCGCAGCGGGGTGCCGTTGCCGTTGATGTCGATCTTCTCGCCGACCAGGTAGTCGGGGACGTCGGCGGCCAGGTTGGCATGGAACTCCACCGCGGCGGCGAAGATGTCCGAGGTCGCCTCGTTGAGGCCACCGGACTCGCCCGAGTAGGTGAGACCCGCCGTGGCGGCGGTCACGCCGTGGCTCATCTCGTGTGCGGCGACGTCCAGGGCGGTCAGCGGGTGCGCGTTGCTCGCACCGTCCCCGTACGTCATGCAGAAGCAGCTGTCGGACCAGAAGGCGTTGACGTAGCTGTTGCCGTAGTGGGCGCGGCTGTAGGCGGCCACGCCGTCGTTGCGGATGCCGTTGCGGCCGAAGACGTCCTTGTAGTAGTCCCAGGTGGCCGCGGCGCCGAAGGCGACGTCCACGCCGGCCGTCTGCCGGTTGCTCTGGGTACCGTCGCCCCAGACATCGTTGTCATCCGTGAAGAGGGTGCCGGTGCCCGAGGTGCCCTGGTTCAGGTCGTAGGTGCGGTGACCCGCGCGGTCGCCGTCCACGAGCTGGTACGTGGAGCCGGACGGCGTGGTGCTGAGCGGAACCGATCCGGCGTACTGGCCCGTGCCCGTGCCGGTGCGCACCGCCTGGAAGTCGAACAGGGCCTTGCCCGAGGTGGCGTCGGTGATGACGTGGAGCTCGCTCGGCGTGCCGTCGTCCTGGGTGCCGCCGACCACCGACTCCCAGGCCAGTACCGGCTCGGCTCCGGCGGCCCAGACGACGAGCCGGGGAGCGCCGTCGACCGCGGGACGCGTGGCGTCGGCCTTCTTCGCGACCGCGAGTGCCTTGTGGGCGGCGGTCGAGGAGGTGACGCGGGCGGTCGTGGTCGCCACCTTGAGATCGGCCTTGCTCGCCTCGGACACGGTGGAGAGACCGTTCTTGACGTGTACGACGAGGTCGCCGCCGAGCACCGGCAGACCGGCGTAGGTGCGCTCGTAGCGGGTGTGCGTGGTGCCGTCGGCGTCCTTCGCGACGTCCTTGACGATCAGCTTCTCCTTGGAGCCGAGATCGAGGATCTTCGCGGTGTCACCGACCGCGGCGGTCGCGCTCTTGAGCAGCGCGGCGTGCGCGGCGGGAGACAGCTTCGCCGGGGCGGCACCGGCCCGGGGAGTGGCGACGATCTTCGCGTGGCCGCGGTCGAGGGGAGCGGCGGACGCGACGCCGGTGTGGAAACCGGCAGCGAGCAGCGTGCCGGCGGCGGTGAGCGCCAACGCCGCGGTGTATCTGCGTCGGTGCGAGGGGCGGTGGGGCGGGAGCAAGGGCTTCTCCTTCTGGCGACGATCGGCCCGTGGTCGAGGCCGAGAGAGCGGGCCGACAGGGTGTGGCCGGCTGGCGACGCGCTGAGCAGGGAAGGGCGCTGCACGAGGTGGCCCACGAGGGGTGTGACGGAACTCGGCGGCGCGCGACAGGTGGGGGGTGTGAAGGAACGGTGAACGTTCAAGAGCAGACTGACATCGCATGCACAGTCTTGTCATGGAGATGACAAAGCAACGGCTGAAATTGGCTATTGATTGCTGGATGTTCACCCCGGCTCAGGGCGCTTTTCGGCCGAGGCCGGACGGTCAGGGGGGCACGGGTGACGCGGGTGACACGGGTGACGAACGGCGCGAAGGTCCGCCGGGTGGGTCGATCAGGCGGCGCGGGCCGGTCGGCATCCCAGGGGAAGGGCCACATCGTCCGTGACCACGTCACAGGCGGACAGAGCACGTTCGGCGGGGCCGCGCGTCAGAGTGCCCTCCCGCAAGAGCGCTGTGCCCTCCTCCGAACGCGCCCGACCGGCTGGCGTCCCGGCCTTGGAATACGCCCGTACGATGGTCAGTTGTACCCGGGCGTGCAACGTGATCCGGAACCACTCGCCGGCCTCCATCCCCTCTTGGCGGGACGGTTCAGCCCTTACAAGTTCGACCCGTCGGCCGCCGTCGACGACCACTCCCTCGACTTGCTGCTGGAAGCCGCGCGGTGGGCACCGTCCGCGGGGAACTCCCAGCCATGGGGGTTCTTCACGAGCCGGCCCGGTGAGCGGGAGCACGAAAGGGTGGTGCGCCATCTCGCGCCCAGCTCGGCCCGGTGGGCGACGGACGCAGGCCTCCTCGTCGTCACGCTGGCGCGCCGCTACGTCGGCGACACGCGGCTGCTCTACTCCGAGTTCGCGGACTACGACCTCGGGCAGGCCGTCGCCCACCTGACCGTCCAGGGCCAGGCGATGGGACTGGACGCCCACCAGTTCCGGGCCTTCGACCTGGAAGGCCTCACCAAAGAACTGTGCCCGGACCCGGGATGGGTGATCGTCTCCATGATCGCGCTCGGAAAGGCCGCCGAAGAGCCGTCGGCGAGCCGCGACCGACGCAGCGTCGCCGACCTGCGTTCCGCCCCCTGGTCGCTGTCGGAGTAGCACTGTGACCGGGCGGGTTCGCCGGGTTGGCGGTGATGCTCATGACCGACCTGCTCTCTCGACACCCCGCGTCCCGTCATCGGACATGACCCGAGCGCGGGTTGCCACCCCTTTGCCGGCTGGTTCATCGCTTCCATGGGTACAGTGGGCGGGGCCCCGGGCGCGCCAGGACACGGACCGGCCCGGTACGGGAAGCCAGGCCTGACCATGAATCAGCGGAATCGGCGGGACCAGGGTGCGCGCCGTCGACCGGTGCGGTTCGCGACGTTCAACGTGCTGCACGGCCGACCGCTGCCGAACGGCAGGCCCTTCTCCCCCGCCCCGAACCCGGCAGGCGATCCGCTCGCCCGAGCTGTCCAGTCCCTGGGCGCCGATGTCCTGGCGTTGCAGGAACTGGACCGCCTCCAGGAGCGCTCGGGCGGGGTCGACCAGGCGTCGGTCGCCGCCGACGCGGCGGGACTGAGGCACTGGCGCTACGCGAGCGCGTTCCACGCCCGTTCCACACCGCACCGGGGATGGGTCCTCGACCCGGCCGAGCCGGGGTTGCGGGTGTACGGCCCACGGGACGCGACTTCGGCCACGGATGTCCCCTCGCACGGAATCGCTTTGCTCTCCCGGTTGCCGGTACGGGAGTGGCGGGCCCGGCGGTTGGCCCCGGCACCCCTCGGTATGCCCCTGAGAATGGCCGGGCGACCCGGGCTCACCATGGTTCGGGACCAGCCGCGCGCCGCGCTGGCCGCCGTACTGGAGGGACCGGGCGGTCCGTTCACGGCGGTGGCGGTGCATCTGTCGTTCGTACCGGGATGGAACATCCGGCAGCTCCTCGCGGTCCGCGGCTGGATCGCCGACCTGCCCTCACCTCATGTCCTGCTGGGCGACTTCAACCTGGTCGGTGTCCTGCCCAGGGCCGTACTCGACGCGCCCCGCAAGGCCCGCACCGCACCGTCGCCCCGCGGTTGGCGGGATCTGGCCCGCGTCCCGACCTATCCCGCGCACCGTCCGGTCGTGCAGTTCGACCATGTGCTCGCGACCGGCGTCGGCGTGAGCGCGGCGAGCGGAGCGCGCACACCGGTGACGGGGATCTCGGACCATCGCCCGCTCGTGCTGGAACTGTCCCTTTGAACCTCGTCCGTTCGGCCCGCCGTGCCGAGTACGGCGCGGGTCATGAGGTCGGCCAGGGCCGAACGGGACAGTATCGCGGTCTCGCGGGAGCGGCGCGCAGTCGGCCTCAACGGCCCGTCCGTATCAGGCCCGTCAGGTAGCGCCAGAGCGACGAGCGGCGCTGGACGGCCTGGTTCGTCGCCACCGTCCCGGGTGTGTCGGGTTTGTCGGATTCTGGCTCCGCGGCCCGTTCCTGCCCTTCCGGTGCCAACAGGGCGACCGGCGAGGCGAGTTCGTACCGTACGGGCAGCGATCGCAGTCCGCGCATGAACGGGGAGGAGCGCCAGGGCAGTTGGTCCACCGGGAGGGCGAGTTCCAGGTGGGAGAAGCGCTCGAACAGCCGGCTCACACCCGCCGCCGCGACCGTCGACGCCAGCTCGCGCGCCGGGCACTGGCGCCGGCCCGCGCCCCACGCGAGATGCGCCCGGGTGCTGATCGTCGTGTTGGCCACCACGTGGTCGGCGAAGACGGGATCGGCGTGCGCGGCGGCGGAGGACACCCACACCGGATCGCCTTCGCGGATGGTGTAGTTGCCGAGGGGAGTGTCCTTCGCCGCGAACCTCGGTACGAAGTTCACCAGCGGCGGCTTGCGCATGACGACCCGGTTCATGGTCTCCCTGACCATCCCGGCGGACAGGCTGGCCCGCGCGCCGCCCTCCCCCGCGATGACCTCGACCACGGTGTTGGAGATCAGGATGCCGACGTGGTCGGACGTCATGCCGAGCAGCATGAACAGCTCACGGGCAAGCGCGTCGAGGGAGAGGTCGGGGTGGGCGGCCAGCAGGTAGGAGGGGAAGTCGTCGCCCGGCCGTGTCCGCTTGGCCGCCGCCAGCTCCACCAGGGTCTCCAGCAGGCGTTCCAGGGCGGGTTCCGCGTCCGGCCCCGCGTCGAGCACCCGCCACATGTCCATCAGCGCGTCGTCACCCTGTGAGCCGGGGAAGCCGAGCAGATGGCTTGCCACCATCAGCGGCAGCGGTCGCGCGAACTGCGCCGACAGGTCGGCCACGCCCGTGCCGCCGCCCTGGCCCAACAGGGTGATCAGTTCGTCGGCGTGGGCCGTGACGGCCGTCTTCAGCCGCTTCGTCTGGGGATGGCGCGGGTCCTGGAAGGGCTTGAGCGCCGCGTCCCAGGCCGTACGCAGCGGCTGATAGCCGGGACCGCCCTGGATCAGCACATGGTTCACCTCCAGGGAGGGGCCGAGCGGCCAGTCGGCGGGAACCCTGCCCTCCGACCGGGCCCGCCAGTTCTCCAGGCCCTTCGGCCACGCGTCGTCGTCCTGGAGGACCTGGAGCGACTCGCGGTATCCCAGGACCAACCACGCGGGGACACCCAGCAGGTCGACCGGCGCGACCGGGCCGTGACGCTGCCTCAGCCGCTCGTACACGAGCGCGGGGCGCGTCTCGTAGTCCCGGGTCATCAGCGGCTGCGCGCTCATCGCCTCCAGCCGCGTGTCGTCCACGTCCATGGATCCGCCGTCCCCCACGTGGGATTCCACCGTTCGCAGTCCTCCGACATTCCCCGCCCCGGCGCCGGTTCGTAGCCCCTCAGTGGCTACGAACCGGTGGCAGACCTTACCCCAGGCCGCGTGAACGGGCCGCCGCGGGGCGCCACTTGGTTCAGGCCGTGACCTGCGCTGGTTTGCCCGGGGTGCGCAGGACCGGATCGGTGCGCAGTCGCAGGAAGGCGAGTCCGAGGGCGACGGCCTGCAGCGCGGCGCACACGGCGATGACGTAGTCGAGGGCCCACGGTGAGGTGAGGGCGACCACGATGCCCGCGAGCGGGAAGGGCAGCAGCAGAAGCAGGATGGTCAGGGAGAGGGTGCTGCCGAAGACCGCGGCCGGGATGAGGAGTGAGCGCAGGGTGCGCAGGACGACGGTCAGGCCGCCGTCGCCCGCCATGAACAGCGCCATGAGGACGACGTACGCGGTGTACGTGGGCGCGTGGGCCAGGGCGAGACAGGCCGCGGACGCGACGGTGGAGCACACCACGCCGACTCCCCACAGGCCCAACCGGTTGAGCGCGAAGCGGCAGACCGTGACCGTCAGGAGCGTGGAGGCCGCGGCCACCGACCAGAGGGTGCCGACGGCCGCGGGGGAGAGACCGAAGCGCTCGACGACGATGATCGGGCTGGCGGACTGGAGCAGCCCGAGTGCGAGGTTGGAGACGGTCAGGCCGCCCACCAGCCAACCGAGCGCGGGCAGTGAACGCAGCGTCCGCCAGCCCGTTCTGAGGCCCACTCCCCGCTGTGTGGTGCCGGGCTGGGAGCCGCGCAGGGGGGTCGGCGGGGTCTGCAGGGCGAGGGCCGCCGCCAGACACGACAGCACGCTCAGAACGGCGAGCATGTGGGCCGGCCCGGCCAGCAGCAGGACGCCGCCGAGCGCGGGTCCGGTGAGCGTCGCCGTCTGGTCGATGCCGATCAGGATGGCCTGAACCTTGTGTGCCTGGGTGTCCGCGCGGCGGCTGACGATCGCGCCCACTGCTTCGTTGGCGATGAAGCTGAACTGCGTCAGGGTGCCGGTCGCGGCGGCCAGCGCCATCACGACGAGTGTCTCCGCCGTCCCCCGCTCCAGCATCGTCAGCGCGACGCTCCCGCCCGCCACGAGGACCGCGCGCGCCGAGGAGGCGAGGAAGAACACGATGGCGGCCCCCCGCCGGTCGACGAGATCACCGGCCAGGCCGAAGGCCGCCACCCGCGGCAGCCACTCCAGCGCGAAGGCCAGCCCGGTCAGCGAGGCGGATTCGGTCGTGGCCAGCACCAGGAGCGGCATGGCGTACGTCGACATGGAGAAGGCGAGCGCGTCGAAGGCCCGCGGTGCGTAGACCCGGCGGAGCAGGCTGCCGGGAGGTACGGCGGCATGCCGACCGGCCGGTCGGCCCTCGTACAGTTGAATGGTCACGGAGTTTGGGGGGCTTTCACTCAGCTGTGATGGGGAACGCCCGGCGGGCTCAGACAGCCCTCAGGCAGGCAGGTGCACGACAGTCATCGAGTTTGGGAGCCGCCCCGCCGTCCACGGTGCGGCGTCCCGGCGGCGGTCGGCTCGACATCGCCGGAGCACCTACGGGGTTGTACGGACCGCCTCGCCACCAGGACCGGTGCAGAGAGGACTGTTCGTCCACGCCATGGCGCGATGTCGGGTCACGCGAACTCCGCTCGGAATGAAGGCGAGTCGGGAAACGGGCATGCGGGATGAATCGACACGACCGAGACCGGGGAAGGGGCATCGACGCAAGCCTTGTTTAGGCATCAACATCTGTGCAGCCACAAGGTAGCCGATACTTTGGGATCACCCGAAAGGGTAATCGGCCAAAGTCACCGGCCTGCGACTGAATATGACATCAGCAACTCGGGGGCCGTGCAAGAGGAGCGCCGGATCCCGGTCGACCGGATGCGGTGGCGCCCCGCCGAACCGGCGTCACGCCGGTCGATCGCGGCGGCCGCAGGGGAGGTACCGACGTGTCAGCATGGGCCGGTGACCGAACCGTTGTCCTCATCCGGTGTGCGGCTCATGGACGTCGGCCGCCTTCGTCTGGTCGAAACGTGGGGCCCCATGGGTGTCGCCCGAGGAACGGCTTGCCATGGACCGCGCCTGGGAGGAGGCGGTGTCCGTGAATCCGTATCTCTTCGACGGGCCGATGGTTGCCTGCATGGGGTGGGAACGGCAGGAGCGGGAGCTGGTCCTCTCGTGGGCGAGGGCGACGTACCGCTATCGGGCGCTTCGCGGGATCCGGGGCGTCAACGGGTGGACGCCCGGGTCCGTGTTCGTGACGGTCCTGCAGCCGACGGACGACGGGGAACTGGTCGTGGGCCGGGAGTCGGCAACCACGTCGGCTCCCGGCCGCTGGCAGTTGCCGGGCGGGGTGGCCGAGCCGCCGGAGGCGGGTGCCACCCTCGATCTGTCCGCGCTGGGGCGGCACGCCGCCCGGGAACTGGCCGAGGAGACCGGAATCGATGTGGAACCCGAGGACCTGACCCTGTGGGGCGTCACCCGGGGCAACACCGGGAACGTCGGTGTCCACTTCCTCGCGCCTCGCCTGCCGGTGGCCCTCGTACGCGAGAGCCACGCGGCCCTGGTGGCCTCGTCCGCCGCGCAGGGGCCCGGCCCGGAGCTGGACCGGCTCACGAGCGTGCGCTCCGCGGCGCAGGTGACCGGGCTCGGCCGGTACGTGGATTACCTGCCGGACGTGGTGCGCCGGTATGTGAGGGCAGCGCGATGAGCTCTTCCGCGGCGAACCGGCAGAAGCGGACCCGAACGGTGAAATCGCACCCTCCGGTTTGCGGTGTCCACCTCCGGGCCACACGGTGAAGAAAGGCATGTCGCCGCACCGAACTCGTCGGCGGCCTCGAGAGGAAAGCGACCGTGATGATGAAGGGCAACGCGAGAACGAAGCAGCTCAGGGGCAAGATGAGGGAGACCCTCGGCAAGGCCCTGGGCGACAAATCCATGCAGAGGGCGGGCCGCGGCGAGCAGCTGCGCGGCAAGGCCCAGGAGATGACCGAAAGGGCCGCGGGCCAGATCCGCCATCGGACCAAGCACTGAGGATGACGGTCCGAACGTCCCGGATACGGTCGTCGGCGCCCTGGGGCAGGAGCGTCAGCGCCCTGGGGCACGGTCCTCAGCGCCGTGGGTGTACGAACCATGCCGCTCGGTCCGCGCACGGCGATGAGCGGCGTTCCGGCCTCCCGGCCGGGGCCGCCCTGGCGACCGGGGCCGCCGGGCGACCGTGCCGGGGACGTCACCTCCCGCTCGCGTCCGCCGGATCGGCGCGTGGCGGGCCTGCTCCGCCCTGCCACACGCCCCGTTGAGTCGCGTGGCTCAGGGAGCCCTACGCGTTCGTCAGCCGAAGCCGTAGATCGACCTCCTGGTCGCCGGAGGCGGATCCGGACACCTGGACGTCGAAGGCCGACGTGAGGGTCTCCCGCAGCCGGTCCACCGCCACGGGGCCGCCCTGGAGCTCCACGGTGACGGAGCCGTCCAGGGAGCTTTCCGGCGGGAGCGCCGCGTCGCGCGCGTCGCGCCCGACGAGGAAGGCTCCGGTCCAGGTGTCGGACGGGGCGGTGCTGTCGTGCCGTGGCGCCTCGTCGCCGCTCTCCGGAGCGAAGCGCGTACCCAGGACGCGCAACACGGTGTCCGCGTCCGCGACGGAGCAGGTGTCCAGGACGACCTGCACCAGCTCCGGGGAAGAGGCCCGCCGATCGGTCGGGTCGACGGATGACGAAGTGTCGTGCGCGGTGCTGTTCATGATGTCCTCTCACGTCTCCTGGTCGTGCCCGGCACCGGCGGTGCGGGGCCGAACCGCGTGCGGATCGCGTTGTCGTCAGAGTTCGCGCAGGGCGGGCAGCGGTGTCTTCTCGGCCCAGGCGATGAACGGAAGCTGCTGGTCGCCGCCCACCCTGGCCGGCCGCCGAGAGCCCAGCGGAACCGTTCGTGCGCGCGGGCGACCGCGACAAGGTCACGGGGTCGGTCTGCTCGGTCATCACCGCGTAGCCGATATGCGCCATATTCTCCGCATTACCCATAGCGATGATCCGAAACATCCCACCGCTGGACGCCGTGCGCGTCGCGGCCGCGTGGCCCGCGCCTCGACGGCGACCTGCGGGAACCTGATCAAGATTGGCCGCCTCGGCATCGAGAAGACCGGGCCGTCGGCCCGTACCCATGGTCACGGGGTCGCCCGCCCCTGACATGGCCGACATTCGAAGAACAGGCAGCCTCATGAACGCATCCGCTTCCATCGGCGTCACCGGCCTCGGAGTGATGGGCCGCAACCTGGCCCGTAACTTCGCCCGGAACGGTTACACCGTCGCCGTCCACAACCGCTCCGCCGGCCGCACCCGCGCGCTGGTCGAGGAGTTCGGCCACGAGGGCTCCTTCGTCCCGGCCGAGACGGCCGAGGAGTTCGTGGCCGCGCTCGCCCGGCCCCGCCGCCTCATGATCATGGTGCAGGCCGGTGCGGCCACCGACGCCGTCATCGACGAGTTCGCCCCGCTCCTGGAAAACGGCGACATGATCATCGACGGCGGCAACGCCCACTTCGCCGACACCCGCCGCCGCGAGGCCGCGCTGCGCGAACGCGGCCTGCACTTCGTCGGCGCGGGCATCTCCGGCGGTGAGGAGGGCGCGCTCAACGGGCCGAGCATCATGCCCGGCGGCTCGACGGAGTCGTACGCCGTGCTCGGCCCGATGTTCGAGAGCATCAGCGCCAAGGTCGACGGCGAACCCTGCGCCACCCACATCGGTACCGACGGCGCCGGACACTTCGTCAAGATGGTCCACAACGGCATCGAATACGCCGACATGCAGCTCATCGCCGAGGCCTACGACCTGCTGCGCCAGGTCGCCGGCTACAGCCCCGCCGAGATCGCCGACGTCTTCCGCACCTGGAACGAGGGCCGCCTCGGCTCCTATCTGGTCGAGATCACCGCCGAGGTCCTCGCCCACACCGACCCGCAGACCGGCGGCGCGTTCGTCGACATCGTGGACGACGCCGCCGGGCAGAAGGGCACCGGCCGCTGGACCGTACAGACCGCCCTCGACCTGGCCTCCCCGGTCACCGCCATCGCCCAGGCCACCTTCGCCCGCGCCGCCTCCGGCCAGAGCGACCTGCGCGCCGCCTACCGAGGGCTGCCCGGCGGCACCACTCCCCCGCTCAGCCCCACCGAGGCCACACGCTTCACCGCCCAGGTCGAACACGCCCTGTACGCCTCGAAGGTCATCGCCTACGACCAGGGCTGGAAGATGATCCTGGACGCCGCCGCCGAGTACGGCTGGAAGATCGACCTCGGCGCGGTCGCCAGGATCTGGCGCGGTGGCTGCATCATCCGCGCCTCCTTCCTCGACCGTATCCGCGCCGCGTACGCCACCGACCCAGACCTCGTCAGCCTGCTCGCCGAGGACGGTTTCGCCCAGGAGATCAGCGACGCCCAGGTGCCCTGGCGGGAGATCGTCGCCTCCGCCGCCCGGCGCGGCATCCCCGTCCCCGCGTTCTCCGCCGCGCTCGCGCACTACGACACCCTGCGCGCCGACCGCCTGCCCGCCGCCCTCCTCCAGGGGCAGCGCGACTACTTCGGCGCCCACACCTACCGGCGCACCGACCGCGAGGGCTCCTTCCACACCCACTGGTCCCAGCCGGACCGCCCCGAAACCTCCGCCTGACAAGGACTCGGGCGGCGCGGGACGCGGCGCGCGCGTCACTTCCGTGTGGTGGGCCTCAGCAGCAGGCCGACCAGGGCCGTGGTCAGCAGCAGTGCCGCGGCCATCAGGAGGCTGACGCGCGGGCCGTGCAGGAAGCCCGGAGATACCCAGGGTGCGGTTGCGCACCAGCTCCGGGGGCACCATCGGGTTCCTGCCGCGCGCCGCACGGGCGGGCGCCTTTCCTGAAGTGCCCCTCGGGTGACCTCCGCACGGATGCGGCAGCACCCCGTACGAGAGCTCGGGGCGCGTCTCGTACGGGGTGGTCTCGGGCGGACGGTGCCGCGGTGGGTCAGGCCAGGGTCGCGGTGTCGATCACGAAGCGGTAGCGCACGTCCGAGGCCAGGACGCGCTCGTACGCCTCGTTGATCTTCTCGGCGGGGATGATCTCGACCTCGGCGCCGATGCTGTGCTCGGCGCAGAAGTCGAGCATCTCCTGGGTCTCGCGGATGCCGCCGATCAGCGAACCCGCGTACACCCGGCCCTGCATGATCAGCGAGAACACGTTCAGCGACAGCGGCTCCGCGGGAGCGCCGACGTTGACCATCGCACCGCCCACGGCGAGCAGGCCGAGGTAGGCGTCGAGGTCGAGCTTGGCGCTGACCGTGTTGAGGACGACGTCGAAGGTGCCGGCGAGCTGCTCGAAGGTGGCAGGGTCGCTGGTGGCGTGGTAGTGCTGGGCGCCCAGACGCAGGCCGTCGTCCATCTTCTTCAGCGACTGCGACAGGACGGTGACCTCGGCGCCCATCGCGTGCGCGATCTTGACGGCCATATGGCCGAGTCCGCCGAGTCCGATGACGGCGACCTTCTTGCCGGGGCCCGCGCCCCAGCGGCGCAGCGGGGAGTACGTGGTGATGCCCGCGCACAGCAGCGGGGCGGCCTCGTCGAGGCCGAGGCCCTCGGGGACGGTGACGACGAAGTCGTCGTTGACCACGACATGGGTGGAGTAGCCGCCCTGGGTCAGGGTGCCGTCGGCGTCGATCGAGCCGTAGGTGAGGGTATTGCCCTTGAGGCAGTACTGCTCCTCGCCCCGCAGGCAGGGCACGCACTCACGGCAGGAGTTGACCACGCAGCCGACGCCGACCCGGTCGCCCACGGCGTGCCGGGTGACTTCGGAGCCGACCTGGGTGACGATGCCGGCGATCTCGTGGCCGGGGACCAGGGGGTAGGTCGCCGGGCCCCACTCGCTGCGGACGTTGTGGATGTCGGAGTGGCAGATGCCGCAGTACTTGATGTCGATGAGGACGTCGTGCGGCCCGACGTCACGGCGCTCGACGGTGGTCGGCGCGAGCGGTTCGGTCGCCGAGGTGGCGGCGTATGCGGGGACGGTAAGCACGGTTCTCCAGTGGGGGGTGAACGTGAGGGGGTCATCGGCAGCCGGGTGGCTGCCGAAGTCAGGCCCTGGCCGACCGCTCCCCTGCGTGGCACCAGTCGCATCGTCGTGGAACCCGCCCGCTCGGCCGGGACGTTGTCCAGCAGCACCGCCGTCAGCGCCGGCACGGGACTTGAGAGGGCCTGGCCCCGGGGGGATCGCCGACAGGTCGCCGGGCCGGAGTGACAGGGACGGACATGGGATGCTCCCGGGAAATGGGATCTTCAACGAGCATCCAGCCTGCTCGCCCGGCCCGCATCCCGGCAGACCGTGGTGTGCGGGGGAGCCGTGTTCAGGGATGCGACACGGCTCCCCGCGGTGCTGCCGCGCAGGTCCCTGGGCCTCCTCGGACAGGCGGGGGCGGTCAGCGCCGCGGTCAGGGCTGTACGAGCACCTTCAGCGCCTCACGGGCGGCCATCGCCCGATAGCCGTCGGGTACCTCCTCGACGCTCACCGTGCGGTCGAAGACGCGCCCGGGTTCGATCTTCCCCTCCATGATGTCGGGGAGGAGTTCCTCGATGTAGGCGCGGGCCGGAGCCACACCGCCGGTGAGGGTGATGTTGTTCATGAACTCCTGGAAGCCCAGCGGCACCTGGTCGTACTGCGGGGCGCCCACCCGGCTGATCGTGCCGCCCGCGCGGACCACGCCCAGCGACATCTCCAGCGCGGGCAGCGTACCGACGCACTCCAGCACCGTGTGCGTACCGTCGCCGCCGGTCAGCTCGCGAACGTGCTCGATGCCCTCCTCACCGCGTTCGGCGACGATGTCGGTGGCACCGAAGTGGCGGCCGAGATCGGTGCGGTCCTTGTGCCGCCCCATCAGGATGATCCGCTCGGCACCGAGCCGCTTGGCGGACAGCACCGCCGACAACCCGACCGCACCGTCACCGACCACCGTCACGGTCGTACGGGGGGTGACGCCCGCCGTCACCGCGGAGTGGTGGCCGGTGCAGAACACGTCCGACAGGGTCAGCAGCGACGGCAGCAGGGCGGAGTCCTCCCCGACGGGCAGTTTCACCAGTGTGCCCTGGGCCTGCGGCACCCGCACGGCCTCGCCCTGGCCTCCGTCCACTCCTTCCGCGGCCCAGAAACCACCGTGCCGGCACGAGGTGTGCAGGCCCTCACGGCAGAAGTCGCAGGTGTTGTCCGACCAGACGAAGGGGGCCACCACCAGGTCTCCGGTCTGCAGTCCGGGCACCTCCGCGCCGATGTCCTCGACGACACCCAGGAACTCGTGGCCGATACGGTCGCCCTGCTCGGAGGGCGGACGCGACGCGTACGGCCACAGGTCGCTGCCGCAGATGCACGACCGCAGTACGCGTACGACCGCGTCCGTGGGCCGCTGGATCTTCGGGTCGGGAACTTCCTCCACACGCACGTCACCGGCACCGTAAATCAGAGTTGCTCGCATGGGTCTTTCCGATCGAGTCGTCCTGTACTTGCTCGCAAGCGTCGAAAGCGGCGACAGCGCCGCGTCCGGTGCGGAACGACCGGGAATTCAGGCCACTACCCCTTTCGGCGGAGGGGATGTTCCGGCCGCCCGAAAAGTATGGGTCTCCCTATCGGGGCCCGCACTCTCACGCCTGCCCCTCGCGGGTCAGACCTTCCAGGAGCGCAGCTGGTCGGCGACGGCGGGGACGCCGACGCGGGTGTCGCGGATCTTGCGGACAAGGTCGGACAGGGCTCCGTAGGGCGGGTCGATGCCCTCGCCCGACTGGTCCATGTACTGGGCGGCGACGAACGCGGCGAACAGGCTGTTGCGGTGCGGCAGCGGCTCCAGGCGCACGATGGTGTGCATCAGCGCGGCCGCGCGCCAGGCCGGGTCCGGGTCGGCCGCGGCGAGTGTGGGCAGCTTGGTCTTGTGCCGGGCGACGGCCGCCACGAGCGCGGAGTAGTCCGACACGGACATGTCCTCGCGGGCGAGGGCGACCTCCTGGACGTCGAGCAGCCAGGCGACATCGATGGTCAGGTGCATCAGGCGGCCGCGGACGCGTCCCGGCGCTCGGCGGGCGGCACCTCGTCGGGGAACGCGTCGTCGAACTCGCCACGCAGGCGGTCGGCCCAGACGGTGGCACCGGCGACGAACTGCCTGCGCTGCATCTCCCGGACACCGAGGTCGTGCAGATACTGCTTGAGGCTCTTGCCGTCGGCCGCGGCGGCCGCGCGCACGCCCTCCAGCTCCTCTTCGGTGAAGGTCACGTTCAGTGATGGCATACACCGATGGTACCTGGTTGGTACCAGGGGTGCGAGGCTTCAGGAACGGCCGCGGGGACACTGCGGGACGGCGCCCGCAACCGCGTCGCACGCGTCAAGGCCGCGGGTCGACGTGAATCTTGGGTCCGGGGCCCGCACCGTCGGGGCGGGTCCCGGCCAGGACGGCGCCGAGTGCGTCGAGGGTGACGGTGGCCGCCACCAGCGGCCTGGGGTCCACCATGCCCGTCGCGTACTCCTCGATGGCCCGGGCGAGTCCCGCGGACGCACTGAGGATGCCGACGGCCGTGACGTCCTTGAGGACGAGGGCGCGGGTGTCGACGGTGCTGGGAACGGCGGCCAGACCGATGTAGACCACGCGGCCGCCCGGTTCGACCAGTTCGATCGCCCGCGCCGGCAGGTCCGGCGCGTTCGTCGCGTCGATCACTCCGTCCCAGGGCAGGTGCGGCAACTCCTCGGCCGTCCACGCTCCGTGGACACCGAGTGTGCGGGCGAAGGCCAAGGAGGACCTGGTCACGCCCATCACGTGGACCTCGGCGCCGCGAGCCAGGGCGAACCGGGCCGCGAGCAGGCCGATCGTGCCGGGCCCGAGGATCAACAACCTCGCGCCTGGGGCCAGTTCGGCACTCTCGACGGCCCGCAGGGCGTTGCCACCGGGTTCGGCCATCGCCCCGGCCGTCGCGTCCACACCGTCCGGGAGGGCGTGCAGGGCGCTCGCGGGGACGGCGAGTCGCTCCGCCAGCGCGCCGTGCCAGCCGCCCCTGATCCCCACCTCGAAGCGGTCCCCGCACACGTGGTGGCGGCCCGCCGAGCAGCGCCGGCAGCGTCCACAGCCGAGCATCGTGTCGCCGGTCACGCGCCGCCCGAGCCAGCGGGAGTCGACGCCCGGGCCGAGCGCGGACACCGTGCCGCACCACTCGTGACCGATGCGGATCGGGTAGCGCGCGTGCCCCTGGCGCAGATAGGCCATGTCACCGGTGAAGAACTCCATGTCGGTGCCGCACACTCCCGCGCGTTCGACGTCGACGATCACCTGGCCCGCCGCGGGAGCCGGGGCTTCGACGTCCTCGACGGAGGTCCGGCCCGGGCCGGTGACAACGAAGGCTCGCATGCGGTTCGGGTGTCCCTTCGGGTTCTCGGCCCACAGGATCTCGGTTACGGTGACGAAATTCCACGGTCCGGATCAGAATTCCGATGGTTGGAAGAGGTGGACGATGCGCGAGCCGCGCAGTGGTACGCGGGCACCGACCGGAACGCCTACATTCACCGCGCCTGGATGCGCAGAGGACTGCCCGCGCACGCCTTCGACGGCCGTCCGCACATCGCGATCGCCAACACCGCCTCCGATCTGACACCGTGCAACGCGCATCTGAACGAGGCACGGTCGTCCTGCACACCGCTCCCGAGGCCGCGGCGGGCGGCCCGCTCGGCCTCGTCGAGACGGGTGACCAGGTCGTGCTCGACGTCGAGGCACGGCGCCTGGACGTCGACGTCCCCGAGGCCGAACTCGCGGCCCGCCGCCCCTCCAAGTCCACGACCAGCGCCTTCGCCGCGCCCCGGCGTGGCTGGGAGCGCCTGTACGTCGACCATGTCACCCAGGCCGACCAGGGCGCGGACCTCGATTTCCTGATCGGCTCCAGCGGCCACGAGGTCTCCCGCGAGTCCCACTGATCCCGGCGCCGCGCGTCGGGGCCGGCCCGTGAGCCGGCCGAACGAATGACCACGGGTCGGATGGACAGGTCCCCGTCGCCGCCGATCTAAGCTCGGCGCATGGCCAAGTATTTCGACGTGCACCCCGAGAACCCCCAGCAGCGCACTCTCAGCCAGGTGGCGGAGATCATCCGTGGCGGGGGGCTCGTCGCCTATCCGACCGACTCCTGCTTCGCCCTCGGGGCTCAGCTGGGCAACCGGGACGGACTCGACCGGATCCGCTCGATCCGTCGGCTCGACGACCGGCACCACTTCACCTTGATGTGCCAGGACTTCGCGCAGCTGGCCCATTTCGTCCGCCTGGACAACGCGGTGTTCCGCGCGATCAAGTCCTCGACTCCGGGTAGCTACACCTTCATCCTCCCGGCGACGAAGGAGGCACCGCGCAGGCTGCTGCACCCGAAGAAGAAGACGGTCGGCGTCCGGATTCCCGACCATGTCGTCGCCCGGGCGCTCCTCGCCGAACTCGGTGAGCCGCTGCTGTCGAGCACCCTGCTCCTGCCCGATCAGGAGAAGCCGCTGACCCAGGGCTGGGAGATCAAGGAGGAACTCGACCACGTGGTCGACGCGGTCCTCGACTCCGGCGACTGCGGTGTCGAGCCGACGACCGTCATCGACTTCTCGCAGGGCGAGCCCGAGATCGTACGACGGGGGGCGGGCGATCCCTCCCGGTTCGAGTGAGCGGGGCGAACCCGCGGTGGCGCGGGCGCCGATGGCCTCGAAGATCGTGGCGGGCGAGCCGGCCGGTCACCATGCGGGACCGCTGACCTTCCAGATCCGGGTGGCGACCTGGAGGTTGAAGCGGCTGTCCACCTCGTCGAGCCGACGGCCGCTGACCTCTCTGATGCGCTGCAACCGGTAACGGAGTGTGCTGCGGTGCACGGCGAGGGCCTGTGCCGTCTCGTCGTAGTTGCCGCCGTGGTCGAAGTACCGGGTGAGGGTGTGCACCAGGTCGGTGCCGTGGGCGTCGTCGTAGTCGAGGAGCGCGCCCAGCCATTCGCGGACGAAGTCGGTGACGTCCCCCGCGTCCTTGTCCCGGGCCAGGATGCGGTAGAGGCCGAGTTCCTCGCAGGTCGTGGTGCCGTCCGGGGGGTGGGACTGGCGGCGTACGGCGAGTGCGCGGACGGCCTGGTCGAAGGAGCGCGGGATGTCGGCCACCGCCTCGCACAGGCTGCCGATGCCCACCGCGCCACGCGTGGAGCCCACTTCGTCGGCGAGCGCCTCGTACAGACCCGAGTCGCGCGGCTCGCCCCGGACCACGAGTACCGCCATGTCCCCTCGCCGGGCCAGCAGCGACCGCAGGCCCAGCGCCTGCGCGGCACGTCCCACCGCTCCCAGGAAGCGGTCGTCGGCGGCCGTGGCCCACCACTGTGCGACCGTGACGTGGTGCGGTCCGTGCAGGTCGTGGCCGACGGCCTCGGCCCTGGCGTACGCGCCGCCGGCGTCGGCGCCGGTGAGCAGATCGTCCACGAGTTCCCGGCGCAGCCGCAGTTCGGCCTCCGCCAGACTGCGGCGGTGGGCCAGTTCCAAGGACAGTGCCGTGCACGCGTGTTCGAGGGCGAACGTGTCGGCCCCGCCCGCCGTGCCGTCGGGGTCGATGAGCGCGATGGTGCCGAGGACCTCGCCGTGATGGCGGGCCAGACCGATGAGGCGTCCCTCGTGGCGGATCGGGCCCAGCTCGCGCATCGCGTCATGCATGAGCTGCTCGCGCCGGAGCGGATCGGGCTTGGTGTCGACCTCGGGCGGCACCGGCCCCACCTGGGCCAGGAGGTTTCCGAAGCGGTCCTCGACACGGGTGGCGAGGCCGGTCAGCTCGTACACGGCGGCCGCGATGCCGTGCTCCCCCTCGTCGGTGACGGAGGTCCGGGCGAGGACGTCGTGCACGGTGCGCTGCCCCTCCAGTTCGGCCACCAGCGCGGTGAGCCGTTCGTTGACCGCGTCCCGCTCCTCGATCGCCCGGAACAGCTGCCGGGCGTACTCGCGGTCACGGCTGCGGGCCTCGGCGTTGTAGAGCGCGGCGCCGGTCGGCTGGGCAAGGGCGTAGACGAGGAAGCGGTCCTCGTCGGGAGGCGGTTTCCCCGCGCTGACCAGCAGGTAGCCGAGCAGCCCGCCTGAGCTGCGCAGGCCCACCGCCCAGCCCCAGCCGCCCTCCCGGAAGCGGACGGCGCCGTCCTCCCCTCCCAGCGAGGTCAGCTGTTCGACCGGGTCGGGCAGATCGCGCGGTGCCCGGCCGCCCAGGGTCCGTGTGCTCGGCGTGGCCTCGAGCTCGAAGCGGCCGTTCCTGAGCATGTAGCAGCCCTCGGGCCGGCAGTCGAGGAGGCGGGGCACCTCGTCCATGGCCAGCTGGAGGATCTCGTCCACCGGACGGCCGTCGAGCATGGCCACGGCCAGCACGAACACGTCGTACAGGCTCGCCGACTGCTTGCGTCCCCAGCCGGCCAGGGCGGTGGTCGGCGCCCGGCTGCCGAGGCCGCGTGGTGCGCCGCTCTGGTGCGCCGCACCGGTCGCGTCGTCGGCCATGCCAGACATGCCGCAATATTAGCTTTCGCGCCTTTTCATCGCTTCTCGCGCGTGTAGGATCGCTTCTCGCGCGTGTAGGGTCGCGTCCGTCCCGCGGCGGTCTCCTGCACTCCCAGGTGGAGGAGAGGGGCCGGATTTCGCCCCGCCGGGAGCAGGCGTCGTCCTTCGTCCCGTCACACCCTGGCTAGGACGGAACCCAGGGCCCGTGTCCGCCCGCCGACGCCCGCGGACACGCGACCTCACCTGAAGACAACCGCCGCCACCGGAGACGGGCGAACGCCGGGGGTGGCAGGCGAAGGAGTTCCTCATGGGCAAGGCAGTCGGAATCGACCTGGGCACCACCAACTCGGTGATCGCCGTATGGGAGGGCGGTGAAGCGACCGTCATACCCAATGCCGAGGGCTCGCGCACCACGCCCTCCATCGTCGCCTTCACCGACAGCGGCGAACGGCTGGTGGGCCAGCTCGCCAGGCGCCAGGCGATCCTCAATCCCAAGGGCACCATCTACTCGGCCAAGCGGTTCATCGGCCGCCACTTCGACGAGATATCCGACGAGGCCAAGGCGGTGGCGTACGACGTCGTCGAGGGCGAGGGCGGAGTCGCGCGCTTCAAGGTGCGCGACAAGCTGTACGCACCGGAGGAGATCAGCGCGCTGGTGCTGCGCAAGCTCGCCGACGACGCCGGCAAGCAGCTGGGCGAGAAGGTCACCGAGGCCGTCATCACCGTGCCCGCGTACTTCAACGACGCCCAGCGCCAGGCGACCAAGGACGCCGGGCGCATCGCGGGGCTCGAAGTACTGCGGATCATCAACGAGCCGACGGCGGCGGCGCTGGCGTACGGCATGGACAAGAAGCAGCACGAGACGGTGCTCGTCTTCGACCTCGGCGGCGGCACCTTCGACGTGAGCATCCTTGACGTCGGTGACGGGGTCGTGGAAGTGCGCTCGACGGCGGGCGACAGCCACCTCGGCGGCGACGACTTCGACCGTCGCCTCGTCGACCTGCTCGCGGACGGCTTCCAGAAGGAGAACGGGATCGACCTGCGCAAGGACCCGCAGGCGCTGCAACGGCTGTTCGAAGCCGCGGAGAAGGCCAAGACGGAGCTGAGCTCGGTCACGCAGACGCAGGTCAGCCTGCCGTTCATCACCGCGGACGCCGCCGGCCCCAAGCACCTGACCGAGACGATCATGCGGTCCACGTTCGAGAAGATCACCGCCGACCTGGTCGAGCGGACCATGGAACCGGTCAAGCAGGCGATGGCCGACGCGAAGACCAGCGCGAACGACATCGACGAGGTCATCCTCGTGGGCGGCTCGACGCGCATCCCGGCCGTGCAGAGCCTGGTCCGCCGGCTCACCGGTGGCAAGGACCCGAACATGAGCGTCAACCCCGACGAGGTCGTGGCGCTGGGTGCCGCGATCCAGGCGGGCGTGCTCAAGGGCGAGGTCAAGGACGTCCTGCTGCTCGACGTGACCCCGCTGTCGCTGGGCGTGGAGACCCGCGGCGGTGTGATGACGAAGATCATCGACCGGAACACCACGATCCCGGTCCGCCGCTCGGAGACCTTCTCCACCGCGGAGGACAACCAGGAGGCCGTGGACGTCGTCGTCCTGCAGGGCGAGCGCGAGATGGCCGCCGACAACCGGGTCCTCGGCCGCTTCCAGCTGAAGGACATCCGCCCGGCACCGCGCGGCGAGCCGCAGGTCGAGGTCATCCTCGACATCGACGCCAACGGGATCCTGAACGTCACCGCACGGGACAAGGACACCGGCAAGGAACAGACCATCACCATCAGCGAGGGCTCCAACCTCGACCAGAGCGAGGTGGAACGGATGGTCCAGGAGGCCGAGCAGCACCGCGGCGAGGACCAGGCGCTGCGCGACGCCGTGGACGCCCGCAACGAACTGGACGCCGTGGCCTACCAGGTGGAGCGCCGGCTGAACGAGCTGGGGGAAGCGGTGCCCTCGCACGAGCGGGCCCGGGCGGACATGCTCGTCGCCGATGCCCGTGAGGCGGTCCAGCAGGAGGCCTCGCCGGACAAGGCCAGGCCGCTGACCTCCGAGCTGCAGCAGGTGCTGGCGTCGCTCGCCCAGTACCAGGCGGGCGCCGCCGCACAGGCCCGGGGCGGCGCCGGAACGGGGACGGAGGAGACAGCGGGCGCCTCGGCGGCATCCGGCGACGACGTGATCGACGCGGAATTCGACAAGAGCTGAGGAGCGGTCATGGCCACCGAGCAGCAGCCGATGACGCCCCCGGAGCAGGCGGGCGAGACCCGTTCCGCGACGGAGCGGCCGGGCGCGAACCCGCCCTCCTCGCAGCAGCAGGCGGGCACGGACCCCTCGGCCGCGCACGTGCCGGAGGCGGACGAGCAGGCGGCCGCCCTCGACGAGATGCGCGACCGCTGGCGCCGCGCGCTCGCCGACCTGGACAACCTCCGCAAGCGTCACGCGAAGGAACTGGAACGCGTGCGGGCCGAGGAACGCGCCCGCACCGCCGGGGCCTGGCTGCCCGTCCTCGACAACCTCGAACGGGCGCTGGCCCACTCCGACTCCGACCCCTCCGCCGTACTGAAGGGCATCGAAGCGGTCCGCGACCAGGCGGTCGAGGTGCTGCGCGGTCTCGGCTATCCCCGCTACGAGGAGGTCGGGGTGCCCTTCGACCCGACCCTGCACGAGGTCGTCGGGGTCGTCGACACCCCCGACGCCGAGCCGAACACCGTGGCCCAGGTGGTGAGCCCGGGCTACGGGGCGGACGGGAAGCAGTTGCGCCCCGCCTTCGTCATGGTCAGCAAGCGGCAGGAGTGACACCCCATGGCACGCGACTACTACGACGTGCTCGGGGTGCCGCGCACCGCGAGCGCGGAGGAGATCCAGCAGGCCTTCCGCAAGCTGGCACGCAAACACCACCCCGACATCAACAAGGACCCGGGGGCCGAGGAGCGCTTCAAGGAGATCAACGACGCGTACAGCGTGCTGTCCGACCCCGAGACCCGGCCGCGCTACGACCGCTTCGGTGAGAATTTCCGGCAGATCCCGCAGGACTACGACGAGCGGGTGGCCGCGGCGGCGGGCGCCCGGGGCGGCTGGAGCGCGGGCGTCGCAGGGGCTGGAGGCGCCGGAACCCGGGTGCGCCACCGTACGGCCGACGGCGCCGGCTTCGACGGCTCCGGCATCGACTTCGAGGACCTGTTCGGCGGGGTCTTCGGACGCGGCGCGGGCCGTGGTGGAGGCGGTTGGGGGCCGGTGCCGGGCGCCGACCAGGAGGCCGAGATCCAGCTCTCCGTCGAGGAGGCGTACCGGGGCGGCAAGCGCGGCATCACCCTGGGCGGCCCCGGCGGGCAGCGCACCTACGACGTCAACATCCCGCGCGGTGTGGTGGACGGTCAGCGCATCCGACTGGCCGGAGAAGGCGGCAGGGGCAGCGCCGACGCCCCGGCGGGCGACCTGTATCTGCGGGTGCGGATCAAGCCCGACGGGCGGTTCCGGCTGGAGGGCCGCGACATCCACGTCGTCCTCCCGGTGACGCCGTGGGAGGCGGCACTCGGCGCGACCGTGCCGGTGCCCACCCTCGGCGGCACGGCCAAGGTCACCGTCCCCGCTGGCTCCTCCAGCGGCCGGCGGCTGCGGCTGCGCGGCGAGGGCATGCCCAACCCGCGCGGCAAGGACGGCGACCTGTACGCGGAGGTCCGCGTCATGGTGCCGCCCGAGCCGGCCGCCCGCGAGCGTGAGCTCTTCGAGGAGCTGGCCGCCGTGTCCGCCTTCGACCCGAGGAGACCCCGATGACCACCGCCCCCCGTCCCGGTGGTGCGCACCGCCCTGCCGCGACCCCGGTACCCCGGCCGACCCTGAACATCGTGGTCCGCGCCGCGCCGCTCGGACCGCCTCATCGGCTCGGTCTCGACGCCGTCGCGACCCGTGCCGGTCTCCATCCGGATCTCGTACGCCGATTCGTCGCCCTCGGCCTCGTCGACGCCACCCGGGACACCACCGGGCGGCTGTGGTTCGAGCCGTCCGCTCCCGCCACCCTCGCCCGCATCCAACGACTACGCGCCGCGCTCCCCCTCAACTACGCCTCCCTGGGTCTGGTGCTCGATCTGCTCGACCGGATCAGTGAGCTGGAGGACGCTCTGAGGCGCAGCAACGCCGGCTCCAGGAGTGATGAATCGTGGATATGAACCGGCTCACCCAGAAGTCCCAGGAGGCGCTGCAGGAAGCGCAGACCATCGCGGGCCGGCTGCACCAGACCGAGGTCGACGGCGAGCATCTGCTCCTCGCCCTGCTCGACCAGCCGGACGGCCTGATACCGCGGCTGATCGACCAGGCGGGCGCCGACACCCGAGGCCTGCGCACCGCGCTGAACGAGGAGTTGGCCCGCAGGCCGAGGGTGACGGGCCCCGGTGCCACCCCAGGGCAGGTGTACGTCACCCAACGGCTGGCGAAGGTACTGGACTTGGCCGAACAGGAGGCCAAGCGGCTCAGGGACGAGTACGTGTCCGTCGAGCACCTGGTGCTGGCACTCGCCGACGAGGGGTCCCGCACGGCCTCCGGCCGGCTGCTCAAGGAGTACGGCGTCACCAAGGACGGGTTCCTGTCCGCGCTGACCCGGATCCGCGGCAACCAGCGCGTCACCTCGGCGACGCCCGAAGCGGCGTACGAGGCGCTGGAGAAGTACGGCCGTGATCTGGTCGCCGAGGCACGCAGCGGCCGGATGGACCCGGTGATCGGCCGGGACGCGGAGATCCGCCGGGTCATCCAGATCCTGAGCCGCAAGACGAAGAACAACCCCGTCCTCATCGGCGACCCGGGCGTCGGCAAGACCGCCATCGTGGAGGGACTCGCCCAGCGCATCGTGCGGGGTGACGTACCCGACGGGCTGCGCGACCGGACGATCTTCTCGCTCGACATGAGTTCGCTGGTGGCGGGCGCCAAGTACCGCGGCGAGTTCGAGGAACGGCTGCAGGCCGTACTGAGCGAGGTCAAGGCGGGCGAGGGGCGCATCCTGCTCTTCATCGACGAACTGCACACGGTCGTCGGCGCGGGCGGCGGTGCCGAGGGCGCGATGGACGCCGGGAACATGCTCAAGCCGATGCTCGCGCGCGGCGAGCTGCACATGATCGGCGCCACCACCCTCGACGAGTACCGCAAGTACGTCGAGTCCGACGCGGCCCTCGAACGCCGCTTCCAGCAGGTACTGGTGGACGAGCCGAGCGTCGAGGACACCATCTCCATCCTGCGCGGACTGCGCGAGCGCCTGGAGGTCTTCCACGGTGTGAAGATCCAGGACACCGCGCTGGTCGCGGCGGCGACCCTCAGCCACCGCTACATCTCCGACCGGTTCCTGCCGGACAAGGCCATCGACCTGGTCGACGAGGCGTGCGCGCGGCTGCGCACCGAGATCGACTCCATGCCCGCCGAACTGGACGAGATCACCCGCCGGGTGACCCGTCTGGAGATCGAGGACGCGGCGCTCGCCAAGGAGACCGACGCCGCCAGCAAGAAGCGACTCGAGGAGCTGCGCCGCGAACTGGCCGACCTGCGTGCCGAGTCCGACGCGATGCACGCCCAGTGGGAGGCCGAACGCCAGGCCATCCGCCGTGTGCAGGAGCTGCGACAGGAGCTGGAGCAGGTCCGGCAGGACGCCGAGGAGGCCGAGCGCAGCTACGACCTCAACCGGGCCGCCGAACTGCGCTACGGCAGGCTCACCGAACTCGAACGCCGTCTCACGGCCGAGGAGGAGGCGCTGGCCGCCAAGCAGGGCGAGAACCGACTGCTGCGCGAGGTCGTCACCGAGGACGAGATCGCGGAGATCGTCGCGGCCTGGACCGGCATCCCCGTCACCCGCCTCCAGGAGGGCGAGCGCGAGAAGCTGCTGCGCCTCGACGAGATCCTCACCGAGCGGGTGATCGGCCAGGACGAGGCGGTCAAGCTGGTCACCGACGCGATCATCCGGGCCCGCTCCGGAATCCGGGACCCGCGCCGGCCGATCGGCTCGTTCATCTTCCTCGGCCCCACCGGGGTCGGAAAGACCGAGCTGGCCAAGGCGCTCGCCGCGTCGCTGTTCGACTCCGAGGAGAGCATCGTCCGCCTGGACATGAGCGAGTACCAGGAACGGCACACCGTCAGCAGGCTGGTGGGAGCGCCTCCTGGATACGTCGGCTACGAGGAGGGCGGCCAGCTCACCGAGGCGGTGCGCCGCAAGCCGTACTCCGTGGTCCTGTTCGACGAGATCGAGAAGGCCCACCCCGACGTCTTCAACATCCTGCTGCAGGTCCTCGACGACGGCCGCGTCACCGACTCCCAGGGCCGTACCGTCGACTTCCGCAACACCGTGATCATCATGACCTCCAACATCGGCTCGGCCCACCTGCTGGACGGGGTGAGCGCCGACGGCGAGATCAAGTCCGACGCGCGGGCGCTGGTGATGGGCGACCTGCAGAGCCACTTCCGGCCCGAGTTCCTCAACCGCGTCGACGACATCGTGCTGTTCAAGCCGCTGGGCATGACCCAGATCGAGCGGATCGTGGAGCTGCAGTTCAACGACCTGCGCCAGCGACTGGCCGAACGGCAGATCGCCGTCGAGCTCACCGACTCCGCCCGCGAACTCATCGCCAAGCAGGGCTTCGACCCCGTGTACGGAGCCCGGCCGCTGCGCCGGTACATCTCGCACGAGGTCGAGACGATGGTCGGCCGGGCGCTGATCCGCGGTGACGTGCAGGACGGCTCGACGATCCGCGTCGACGCCCAGAACGGCGAACTGGTCGTCACCTACGGCGAACAAGCCGCCCCGGACGTGCGGAGAGCCGCGTGAGTGCGGTGACCACGAGTACGAGTACGAGCACGACCAGGACGGTCGTCTGCGACCACTGCGGCCGCAAGAACCGGGTGCCGACGGCGGCCCAGGGCACGCCACGCTGCGGGAACTGCAAGTCCCCGCTCGCGTGGATCACCGACGCCGGCGACGCGGACTTCGGGGAGGTCGCCGAGCAGACGAAGCCGTACGTCGTCGTCGACCTGTGGGCCACCTGGTGCGGGCCCTCCCGGATGGTCAGCCCCGCGCTCGAGCAGGTCGCCCACGAACTCGCCGGGCGGGTCAAGCTGGTCAAGGTCGACATCGACCAGAGTCCGCGGCTCGCCCAGCGGTTCCAGGTGCAGGCCGTTCCGACGCTGCTGCTGCTCGACAAGGGAGAGGTGATCGCGCGCAAGACGGGAGCGGCGCCCGCGCCGGCGCTGAGGCAGTGGGTGGAGGAGACCCTGGCCGCCCGCCGTTGAACCCGGCCGCCCGTAGCTGGATACGCCTCAGGCTCTCCAGGTTCTATCGGACAGGTCCTAGTCGGAGAAGACCCGCCCCTCCGCGTCCGCGGTGATCTCGGCCGGAGTGGGCGGGGTGTTCAGCAGGGCGGTGATGCGTTCGGCCGCGGGGTCCCCCGTGCGGGGCCCGGTGGCACGGGCCGCGTCGATGTCGTACGAGGTCTGCCGCAGCTCGACGTCCGGGCCGAGCAGGGCCCAGAAGGCGGTGCCGGGCGGGCCCTCGTGGAAGGGGAGCCCGACGCTGCCCGGGTTGACGCTGCGCCGTCCGGCGACGGTGCGGTCGAACTGGAGGTGCGTGTGCCCGGTGACGATCACCGCCTCCTCGACGTCGGCGGCCAGTTCCGCGAAACGCCCGGCAGGCGTCGCGGGTGTGATCAGCTCGGTGTCGCCGCGCGGCGATCCGTGGCAGAACCGCACGGGTCCCAGCCCGACGACGTCCACGACGACACTGAAGGGGATCTTGGCGAGGAACGCGACACTCGCGCCCGAGTGCTGCCGCGGCACCCACGCCTCACGCTCGGTGCTCGGCCGACGGACCCCGCGGTGAATGTCCACGACGGCCCGCTCCCCGTTGCCCCGGACGAACAGGGCCCGTGGCAGCGCGGCCATCAGCTCCACCGTACGGTCGGGTTCGGCGCCCCAGGTCAGGTCTCCGCACGAGACCACCAGATCGACGGCGGCCTCCTCGATCTCCGCCAGGACCGCGGTCAGCGCCGGAACGTTCGCGTGGACGTCGGAAACGACCGCGACCCGTCGAACGGGACCATGGCGGCGCGCCGGCCCCTCCCAGGCGCCGGGGCCGTACAACGTCGTGTCCATGATTGACGGTAGCAACCGCGCCCGGTGCCGGACCGGACGTTCCACCGAAAGCGTCGCCACCGAGACCGTCGCCGCCGAACCGGTCAACGCCAGTCGGGAGCACCCGAGGCGGGCGACAGCAGGGACTCGAGCTTCATCCGCATCTCCCGCATGACGGCGACGATTCGGGCCTCGTGCTCCTCGGTGAGCCGGGCCACCGGCACCGAGCAGCTGATGGCGTCGACGGCCGGCGTGTCGTAACGCAGGGCGAAGCCGAAGCCCGCGACGCCGGGCACCGTCTCCTCGCGGTCGATGGAGTAGCCGCGCTCCCGTACCTCCGCCAGGTCCGCGAGCAGGGTGGCCTGCTCGGTGTGCGTGTTCTCCGTGAGGGCGGTCAACGGCGCGTCGGGAAGCGGGAGTTCGTCGTCCGGACGCTCGGCGAGAAGGGCCTTGCCGAGGGCTCCGGCGTGCGCCGGGACCCGTCGGCCGACCCGGCTCAGGGTGCGCGCGTACTCGTGGGACTCACGGGTCGCGAGATAGACGACGTCCGTGCCGTCGAGGCGCGCCAGGTGGATGGTCTCCCCCAGCGCGTCCGAGGCTTCGTCGAGGTAGGGGCGGACCACCCGCACGTGCCGGTCGCTGTCGAGATAGCTGGTGCCCGTGAGCAGGGCCCGGATCCCGATGCCGTACAGCGAGCCGGTGGTGTCGGTACGCACCCAGCCGCGGTCTACGAGGGTCTGCAGCAGCTGGTACATGCTGCTGCGCGGCACCTCCAGCCGAGCGGCGAGTTCGTCAAGCCGGGCCGGCCGGTCGCCCCGCCCGGCGAGCAGTTCCAGCAGCGCGACCGTGCGGGCCGCCGACTTCACTTCTCGCACACCACTGCTCTCCGGCATGGGCCCCATCGTAAATCCGCCGTGCCGGACCCATTGACCCCGCGCGTTCACGAACCTAGCCTCCATCTGCATACATAGATGCCATCTGCATATGGGGACAGAGTTCATGACACAGTTCAGTGCGGCGACCGAGGGCGTGGTCAAGCGACTGCGGGACGGCATGGCGGGCGGAGTGCTGTCCTTCCCGCTCACCAGCTTCCGGGAGGACGGCAGCCTGGATCTCGAGGCGTACCGCGCTTACTTGACCGCCCAGTTGGACAACGCGCCGGGCGCGGTGTTCCCCGCCTGTGGGACCGGGGAGTTCTTCTCGCTGGACGAGGACGAGTACCGCGCGGTCGTCGGGGCCACGGTCGAGGTCGCCGACGGACGGCTGCCGGTGGTCGCGGGCATCGGCTACGGCTGGGCGCAGGCGCTGCGTTTCGCACGGATCGCGGAAGAGGCGGGCGCCGACGCCGCGCTGGTACTCCCCCACTACCTGGTCGCGGCCCCGCAGGAAGGCCTCGTTGAACAGCTGCGGCGGATCGCGTCCGGCACCTCTCTGCCGCTGATCGCCTACCAGCGCGGTCAGGTCGCCTTCACCGCCGACAGTCTGCGCCGGATCGCGGAGATCCCCACGGTCATCGGCCTCAAGGACGGGCACAGCGACCTCGACCGGCTTCAGCGCCTCACACTCGCGGCGCCCGACGGCTTCCTCTTCTTCAACGGCGCCTCCACCGCCGAGATCCAGGCCCGCGCCTACGCCACCGTGGGCGTCCCCGCCTACTCCTCGGCGGTGCACGCGTTCGCACCCGAGATCGCGAACGCCTTCTTCGCCGCCCTGGGGGACGGCGACGACGCGGGGGTGACCGAGCTCCTGCGCGACTTCTACGTCCCGCTCGTCGAGCTGCGCGACCGGGTGCCCGGCTATGCGGTGTCGCTGGTCAAGGCCGCCGCCCGGCTGCGCGGTCTGCCGGTCGGCCCGGTCCGCGCTCCGCTCACGGACCCGGGCCCGGAGGACCTCGCCGCGCTGACGAAGGTGCTCGACGACGGTCTGAACGTGGTGGGGGCCGTAGGGCTGTCCGCCTGACAGACGACGTCATCTGTCATCCGTCGTCTGTCGTCTGTCATTCGTCTTCCGTCATCTGCCACCCGTCACCCGGTCCAACAGTTCAAAGGGGAACTGAAACGTGCCGCTCCTCGTAGTCGGGATCAGCGTTCTGGTCCTGCTGCTGCTCATGACCAAGCTCAAACTGAACGGCTTCGCCGCCCTGCTGCTGGTGGCGGTCGGCGTCGGTCTGGTCCGTGGGATTCCGCTGGAGAAGATCCCGGACGTCCTCTCCGAAGGCATCGGCGGCCAGGTCGGCGACACGATGCTCACCATCGGGCTGGGCGCCATGGTCGGCCGTGTCATGGGGGATTCGGGCGCCGCCCAGCGCATCGCCGGCAAGCTCCTCGACGCCTTCGGCCCGCGCGGCGTCCAGGTGGCCATGGTGGTGACGTCGATGCTCATCGGCGTGACGATGTTCTATGAGGTCGCCTTCATCATCATCGTGCCCATCGCGTTCACCCTGGTGCGGGTGACCGGCGCGAAGCTGCTGTGGGTCGGGCTGCCGATGTCGATCGCCCTGTCGACCATGCACAGCTTCCTGCCGCCCCACCCCGGCCCCACCGCGGTGGCCGCGACCTTCCACGCGTCCGTCGGTCTGACGCTGTTCTACGGCCTGTTCATCGCCGTCCCGGTCGGCGCGCTCATCGCCCTGGTGTGGCCGCGGCTGCCGTTCATCAGGGCGATGGATCCCACGATCCCCCGGGGCCTGGTCAGTGAGCAGGTGTTCGAGGACGAGGAGATGCCCGGGCTGGGCTGGTCGCTGGGCGTGGCCCTGTTCCCCGTGGTGCTGATCGCCGGTGCCGCCGTGACCGACATGGCCACGTCCGGTTCGGGCCCGTTCCTGCACTTCGTCACCTTCATCGGATCCGCGCCGATCGCGCTGCTGCTGACCCTGCTGCTGGCGATCTGGGCGTTCGGTCCGCGCATGGGCCGAAGCCTCGCGGAGGTCAGCGCCTCCTGCAATTCCGCCGCCCAGGCGATGGCCATGATCCTGCTGGTGATCGGTGCCGGCGGCGCCTTCAAGAACGTCCTCGTCGAGGGCGGGATATCCGACTACATCAAGGACCAGACGCAAGGCTGGTCCATCTCGCCGATCGTCCTCGCGTGGCTCATCGCGGTCATCCTCCGGGTGGCACTGGGCTCGGCGACGGTCGCCGTCGTCACGGCCTCCGGCGTGGTCCTGCCGCTCCTGGCGGGCAGCGGGGCACATCCCGAGATGATGGTGCTCGCCGTCTGCTGCGGTTCGATCGCCTTCTCCCACGTCAACGACCCCGGCTTCTGGCTGTTCAAGGAGTACTTCAACCTCTCGGTCATCGAGGCGATCAAGGTCCGCACCACGTACACGACCGTGCTGGCCGTCCTCGGTCTGGGCGGTGTCCTGGCGGTCGAGCAAGCCCTCGACGTCCTCAGCCTCTGACCCCACCCCCTGATCACCCCCGTACCCAAGGACTTTGAGACGTATGAACAAGAGCCAGCCGACCGTCACCGCCTTCTCCGTCTATCCGGTCGCCGGCCGGGACTCCATGGAGCTGAACCTCTCCGGCGCGCACGGCCCCTACTTCACGCGTAACGTCGTCGTCCTGACGGACTCCGAGGGGCGTACCGGCCTCGGTGAGGTCCCCGGCGGGGAGAAGATCACGCGGACACTGCGGGACGCCGAGTCCCTCGTCGTCGGGGCGAAGGTCGGTGACTACAAGCGCGTCCTGCGCGAGATCGGGGACCGCTTCGCCGACCGCGACGCCGGTGGACGCGGCGCCCAGACCTTCGACCTGCGCACCACCGTCCACGCCGTCACCGCCGTCGAGTCGGCGCTGCTCGACCTGCTGGGCCAGCACCTCGACGTACCCGTCGCGGCGCTCCTGGGGGACGGGCAGCAGCGCGACTCCGTACGGGTTCTCGGCTATCTGTTCTACGTCGGTGACCCCGACCGCACGGATCTGGAGTACGTCCGCGCACCCGACGCGACCGAGGACTGGTACCGGATCCGGCACGAGGAGGCACTGTCGCCCGAGGCGATCGTCCGGCAGGCCGAGGCGACCCACGACCTCTACGGCTTCCGGGACTTCAAGCTCAAGGGCGGTGTCCTGGCGGGCACGGAGGAGGTCAAGGCCGTACGGGCGCTCAAGGACCGCTTCCCCGAGGCGCGGATCACCCTCGACCCGAACGGCGCGTGGTCGTTGCGCGAGGCGATCGAGCTGTGTGCGCCCCTGATGGGCACGCTCGCCTACGCCGAGGACCCCTGCGGAGCCGAGGGCGGCTACTCCGGGCGGGAGATCCTCGCCGAGTTCCGCCGCGCCACGGGCCTGCCGACCGCGACCAACATGATCGCCACCGACTGGCGGCAGCTGACCCACGCCCTGGCCCTGCAGTCGGTGTCCATCCCGCTGGCCGACCCTCACTTCTGGACCATGCAGGGCTCGGTGCGTGTCGCGCAGCTGTGCAACGCGATGGGGCTGACCTGGGGTTGCCACTCGAACAACCACTTCGACATCTCGCTGGCGATGGTGACGCACTGCGGGGCCGCGGCACCGGGCGCGTACAACGCCCTGGACACGCACTGGATCTGGCAGGAGGGCCTGGAGCGCCTCACCGTCGCACCGCCGCGCATCGTCGACGGGGAGATCTCCGTGCCGGACGCGCCCGGTCTCGGTGTCCGGCTCGACATGGAGCGGCTCCTCGCGGCCCACGAGCTCTACCGGGAGAAGGCGCTCGGGGCGCGGGACGACGCCGTCGGGATGCGCTACCTGGTCCCCGGCTGGGAGTTCGACAGCAAGCGTCCGTGTCTCGTGCGCTGAGCCTGTCTCAATCCCTCATGTGAGACGGACTGTTGCCCATTCACCCTTCCGGGTGAGGACCCGCGCCTGACAGACTCCGGAGGGTGCGCGACTTCGACATGCTTGTCATCGGATCCGGCCCGGGTGGTCAGAAGGCCGCCATCGCCGCGGCCAAGCTCGGCCGCCGGGTCGCCGTCCTCGACCGCCCCGACATGGTCGGTGGGGTCTCCATCCACACCGGGACCATCCCCTCCAAGACCCTGCGTGAGGCGGTCCTCTATCTCACCGGCCTCACCCAGCGCGATATGTACGGCCAGAGCTACCGCCTCAAGGAGGACATCACCGTCGCCGACCTGACCGCGCGCACCCAGCACGTGGTCAGCCGCGAGGTCGACGTCATCCGCAGCCAGCTGTCCCGCAACCACATCTCCCTGTTCGCCGGCACCGGCCGCTTCGTGGACGACCACACGGTCGCCCTGGTCGAAGCGAACGGCAACGAGAAGCTGTTGACGGCCGAGCACATCGTGATCGCCACCGGCACCCGGCCGGCGCGGCCCGCGAGCGTGGCGTTCGACGGGCAGACGATCATGGACTCGGACAACGTTCTCAACCTGGAGCGGGTGCCGCGCTCCATGGTCATCGTCGGGGCCGGGGTGATCGGCATGGAGTACGCCTCCATGTTCGCGGCCCTCGGCAGCAAGATCACGGTGGTCGAGAAGCGGGCCGGGATGCTCGACTTCTGCGATGTCGAGGTGATCGAGTCGCTGAAGTACCACCTGCGGGACCTCGCGGTCACCTTCCGCTTCGGGGAGACGGTCGCGGCGGTCGAACGTCATCCACGGGGCACTCTCACGATCCTGGAGAGCGGCAAGAAGATCCCCGCGGACACCGTGATGTACTCCGCGGGCAGGCAAGGCCTCACCGACGAACTCGACCTGGACAAGGCCGGGTTGTCGGCCGACCCGCGCGGTCGCATCAAGGTCGACGAGAACTACCGCACCGAGGTGCCGCACATCTACGCGGTGGGCGACGTGATCGGCTTCCCGGCCCTGGCGGCGACCTCGATGGAGCAGGGCCGTACGGCGGCGTACCACGCCTTCGGTGAGCCGGTGCACCCGATGCACGACCTGCAGCCGATCGGCATCTACACGATCCCGGAGATCAGCTTCATCGGCCGCACCGAGGACCAGCTCACCGAGGAGTGTGTGCCCTTCGAGGTCGGTATCTCCCGCTACCGCGAGCTGGCCCGGGGCCAGATCATCGGCGACTCGCACGGCATGCTCAAGCTGCTGGTCTCCCCGGACGACCGCAAGCTGCTCGGCGTGCACTGCTTCGGCACCGGGGCCACCGAGCTGATCCACATCGGGCAGTCCGTGATGGGCTGCGGCGGCACGGTCGACTACCTCGTCGACGCGGTGTTCAACTACCCGACATTGGCCGAGTCCTACAAGGTCGCCGCCCTGGACGCCACCAACAAGATCCGTCAGATAGACCGCCTCAGGGACTGACCACCGCCAGGGCCCGGCACAGGCGGGACCCGGCACGGGCAGAACTGGCACGGGCGAGGCCCGGGTTGCCCGGTAGGGCGCCCGGGCCTCGCCTCACGTCGATGTCACTCCTTCGCACCGATCGCCTCGACCGGTCGGATCCTCAACAGCATCCGCGTCGGCAGCATCGTGCCCGCCGCCGCGAGGGCCGCCGTCACGCCGGCGATCGCCAGATAGCCGAGGCCTGGCACGGCCGGGATCGGGGTACCGCTCACCGCCATCGACACGAGGACGAGAGGGAACGCGGAGAGCAGGGTCCCGATGCCCACCCCGGCCGCGATGACGATGACGCTCTCCCGCCGCATCATGCCCACGACCTGCCCGCGGGCCGTGCCCGAAAGCCGCAGCAGAGCGAACTCCCGGCGGCGCGCGGCCGTGTTCATCGCCAGCGTGTTGACGACGGTGATCGCGGTGTACGCGATGATCACGCCGACGACCAGGTAGTTGACCCAGGCGTTCGCCCGCTGCTGCGCCAGTTGGTCGTCGACGGCGAGGCCGTCACGGAGCACCGTGCCTGGGTAGGCCGCGGCCACGTGCGACAGGGCCTGGGTCAGGTCGGGTGCCGAGGCGGCGGAGCGTACGAGGACGGACTCGTCGACCTTCCCGGTGGTGTGGGCGAGCAGCAGGTCGTGGTCCATGGTCACGTCGGTGAACCCGAAGCCGCGTTCGTAGACGGCGACGACCTTGGCCCGCAGCGGGGTGCCGTCGCCCAGATGGAGCCTGGCGGTGTCCCCGACTCCGAGCCCGAGCCAGGAGGCCGTGGTGGTGCTGATCGCCACGGTGTTCCGTGACAGGGCCTTCAAGTTCCCTTCCCTCGGCCGCAGATCGAGGGCGCTGCCTAGTGCCCGGGGATCCACGCCCTGCGCGCTGAGCGAGACGGAATCCTGGATGCCGAACATCTTGGCGATGGCGACGACTTTGGACCTGACCAGTCCGGTGGCCGACGCCACCTGCTTCATGTCTTTCACCTTCTCGGCGAGTTCGGGTGACACTCCGGACGGCGCGGTGAGGACGTGGTCGGCGACGAGCCCGGCCCGCAACTGGTCGGCCGACTCCCTGAGCCCGGTGGTCTGCGCGAAGACGACGGTCGAGGAGAAGGAGACGGCGAGTACGAGCGGGGTGATCGCGCCAGCCAGCCTGCCCACGTTGGCCCGGGTGTTGGCCGCCGCGAGGTAGCCGGTGACACCGGTCCGGTTCAGCAGCGGGGCGAGCAGGCGTACGGCGGTGCGGCAGACCAGCGGGCCGAGGACCGCGACGGCGATGACGAGAACGAGTACGAGGGAGTTGGCGAGCCCGACGAGGGTGAAGAAGTCGGCGTTCTGGACCAGTCCGGTGACGAAGATCCCCGCGGACAGCACGAGCAGCACACCGCCGGTGATCCGCCGTCCGCGGCCGAGCCCTGGGGTCTCCACGGCGGCTTCGCCGAGGGCTTCGGTGGGCCGGATCCGCGTCCCGCGATGGGCTGCGGACACCACCGCGACCAGCGCGGTCAGGACGGTGACGAGCACCGCCGCGAGGAAGGGCAGGGGGCTGAGGGCGAGCCCGAAGTCGGCCGGGACGATGCCGTGTCCGGCGAACCGGTCGCGCAGCCAGTACACGAGGAGCAGACCCGCCGGGCAGCCCAGCACACCGGCGAGCAGGCCGGTGGCGGCGGCTTCGGCGGCGACCATGCGCCGGATCTGGCCGGGGGTGGTGCCGATCGCGCGCAGCAGGGCGATCTCCCGGCGGCGGTGGCGGATCGACAGGGACGTGGTGGCGTACAGCACGAAGACGGCGACGAGCAGGACGTTGCCGCCGATCGCGGCGGCCAGGACGACGAGGTTGGAGCCGCTGACGGTGACGTCGAGGAACTCGGCCCGGCCGCGCCCCTCCCCGGTGTGTACGGCGAGGGTGTCGTCGTGGAGCGTGGACTTGATGGCATCCGCAAGTCGGTGCGGTGACGTGCCGGGCGCGGCGAGGACGCCGAAGGCCTGGACGGAGGCTTCGGGGACCGACTGGCGCAGGGTCGCGTCGGCCAGGAACGCCACCGACCGGCGGGGCGCGTCACCGTCCTTCAGGGCGACCAGTCCGGCGACCTGGAAGGTGCGGGGCACCGAGGTGGTCATCAGGCGGATGTCGTCGCCGGGGCGGACGCCCGCCTGTGCGGCGAGTCCGGTGTCCAGGACGATGTCCCCGGCGGCGCGTGGCGCGTGACCGGTGGTCAGCCGGAAGTCGCCGAGGCCGAGGCCCGACCAGTTGTGGGCCGCCACACCCGCGCCGTGGCGTCCCGGCACCGGCTGTCCGGCATCGGTCACCAGCCGCACCGGGGCGCCCGTGTCCGCGATCACGGACCTGACGCCGTCGACGCCGGTGATCCGGCCGGCCAACGAGGCGCGCAGTGGTACACGTTCGGGCAGCGGCTCGGACTGCCTGACGGTCGATCCGTCGAGGTCCTTGAAGGTCTGTTCGACTTCCTGGCGGCCCGCTACGACGACGTCGGCCGCCGCGTACCGCTCGGGGGAGGATCCGGCGCGTATGCCCGATTCCAGCAGGATCCCGCAAGCGCTCAGGACGGCGGCGCCGAGCAGCAGGGCGACGAAGGTGCCGACGAATCCACCCTTGCGGGCCTTGAGCGTCAGCAGGGCGAGGCTCAGCATCAGGCGGCCCTCCGCAGGCCGGCCATGACCTCCGCGACGCGGTCGGCGCTCGGCTCGGCCAAGGCGTCGACGAGGTGTCCGGAGCTCAGGAAGAGGGCGTGGTCGGTGTGTGCGGCGGCCACCGGGTCGTGGGTGACCATGACCACCGTCTGGTGCAGGTCGGTGACCGCCTGCCGCAGCAGCCCCAGGATGTCCCGGGCGGTCTCCGGGTCGAGCGCCCCGGTCGGCTCGTCGGCGAAGATCACCTCGGGACGGGTGACCAGGGCGCGCGCGATCGCCACCCGCTGCTGCTGGCCGCCGGAGAGCTGGGCGGGGAAGCGTGCGAGCCGGTCGCCGAGGTCGACGGCTTTCACGATGTGGTCGAACCAGCCCGCGTCGGCCTGTCGTCCGGCCAGCCGCAGGGGCAGCGTGACGTTCTGCTCGACGGTCAGCGAGGGCAGCAGGTTGAACGCCTGGAACACGAAGCCGATGCGCGTGCGGCGCAGCTCCGTGAGCCGTCGTTCCTTGAGCGTCGACAGGTCCTGTGCGCCCAGGCGGACCACGCCCGAGGTGGGCCGGTCGAGGCCCGCCGCGCAGTGCAGGAAGGTGCTCTTGCCGGATCCCGAGGGGCCCATCACCGCCGTGAACGTGCCGGGTGCGATGCCCGCGTCGACCTTGTCGAGCGCCAGAACGGCCGAGGGGCCATCCCCGTACCGCTTGGTCACGTCCGTCAGCTGTACCGCGTACCGACCGTCGGCCGGCCCGTCCGGTTGTTGGCCCCAAGACCGCACTGTGACTCCTCGACTTCTCAAGTTCCCACTTCTCGCACGGCGTTCCGTGAGTGGTGCTCCAAGTCCACCGGCGGCGGCGGGGCGTGGCCTCGGCCGCACCGTCGAACCGTGGTCTCCCCCGGTCGGGCGAGATCGCCGGTGCCCTCCGCCGTACGGAGGAGGACACGGTCTCCTCGCGCCGCCGGTCACGCGGGGCGCCTCCTCCTTGCGGACGATGCCGCCACGGAGGAGACCGGCCGCGCGCAGTCACCCCCAGGGCAGATCAGCGCACGGGTTGAGCCGTCTAACGTGGGGCGCATGGACCTGATGGACTCGTTCGCCGGGCGCCGTGTGCCCCCGGCCGTCACCGACGCGGGTCTGGCCCTGCTGCTCATCGCCGGATGCGCGGCCGTGCCGCTGGCGATCCCTCCCGGCGGACCCGAACTGCGCTCGCCGGACGTGTGGTTCCTGGTGCTCGTGCTGGTGTCCGCGCTGCCGCTCGCCGTCCACCGCCGGTCTCCGCTGCCCGCGCTGCTGGTGATGTCGGCGGCGGCCGCCGCGCTCCAGGGCCTCCACTACATCCCGCAGCTCTCCGGGCCCGACGGCACCTCCATCGGGCCGACCTACGTGGGCGTGGCCACGGGCGTGTTCCTCACCGCCGTACGGTCCGGTCCCCGTACGGCGACGCTGGTGGTGGCGGCGCTCATCCCGGCCGCGGCCGTCACGGAGTCGCTGCTCGCCCCGGCCGGGCACCGTGTCACCACCCTGCTGACCGAGACGGTGCTGCTGGTCGCCGCGTGGGCGCTGGGCCGGCTGTCCAGGGCGCGCACCGCCATCCAGAACCAGGCGCTGGAACGGGCCGCGGCGATCGAACGCGAACAGGTCGCCAACGCACGGGCCGCCGTGATGGAGGAACGTGCCCGGATCGCCCGCGAGTTGCACGACATCGTCGCCCACAACGTCAGTCTCATGGTCGTGCAGACCATCGCCGCCGACCGGATCCAGGACCGCGACAGCGCCAAGGCCCACGAACTGCACAGCACCATCGAGAAGACGGGACGGGCCACCGTCACCGAGCTGCGCGGGCTCCTGGACGTGCTGCGGACGGACGAGGAGGCGCAGAGCGATCCGAACAAGGAACCGCCGCAGCCCACCATCGACGCCCTTCCCACGCTCGTCGACTCGGTGCGCGCCGCCGGACTCCAGGTCGAGTTCGACACCAGGGGAACTCCCGCCGAGCTGCCGGCCGGTTCACAGCTCGCCGTCTACCGCGTCGTGCAGGAAGCCCTCACCAACACCCTCAAGCACGCCGGTCACACCCATACCGCGCTCACCGTCGCCTGGGAGCAGGAGCGGCACCGGCTCACCGTGCGGCTCTGCGACGACGGACCGCCGCAGGACGGCGAGACCTCCCGACCGCCCACCCTGGCGCGGGGCTCCGGTCACGGTCTGGTCGGCATGCGCGAACGGATCGGCGCCGTGGGAGGCTCCCTGCACACCGGCAACCGCCCGGGCGGCGGATACTGCGTCCACGCGGTCGTCCCGCTCCCCTCCCCCGAACCCGACCCCCAGCACGAAGGGCACGCCCCGCATGCGATCCATCCGCGTCCTGCTGGTCGATGACCAGCCCATGATCCGGACGGGATTCCGGCTCATCCTCGAGGCCGAACCGGACATCGTCGTCGTCGGCGAGGCGTCGGACGGCGCGGCCGCCGTCGCGAGCGCCGAGGCGCTCAGCCCCGATGTCGTCCTGATGGACATCCGGATGCCGCACATGGACGGCGTCGAGGCCACCCGCCGGATCGTGCGGTCGGGTTCGCCCAGCCGGATCGTCATCCTCACCACGTTCGACCTGGACGCGCACGTCGTGGACGCCCTGCGCGCCGGGGCCAGCGGTTTCCTGGTCAAGGACGGTCCCGCCGACTCCCTGGTGGGCGCGATCCGTACGGTGGCCGACGGTGAGGCCGTGCTCTCCCCGCGCGTCACCCACCGGCTGCTGGGTCGCTTCGCCCACCTCGCCGCGCCCACGACGCCGACCGTACCCTCGAAGCTCGACGCCCTGACCGGCCGCGAACTCGACGTGCTGCGCGCCCTGACCCGCGGCCTGTCCAACGCGGAGATCGCGCTCGAACTCGGCGTGGGCGAGACCACGGTCAAGACACACGTCGCCCACATCCTGGAGAAGTACCAACTGCGCGACCGCGTCCAGGCCGTGATCCTGGCGTACGACTGCGGACTGGTCGTACCGCGCGGGGTCAACTGACCGAGGAGATTCGATCGCCCGTGCTAGCATCGGCCCACCAATTGCCAGGAATCCTGTTGATTGGCCACACGGCTCGATGACACGGCTCGATGACACGGCTCGACGATCGGAACCGTATGTCCCTCCTCGCCAGGCCCGCCGTGGCCTCCTTCGCCGCCAAGTCGATGCAGCGCCTCGCCCTGGCGGCCGACCGGCGCCCGGGCGGCCGCGGTTCCGCCGCCGCCTGGCACGCCCGCCTCCCCGAGTTCCCGCGCACCGTACGCGAGTTGACCATCCCGACCTCGGTCGCCCCGGCCCGGGTCACGGTGTATCCGCCCGCGAGCGAGGGCCCACCACCGCCGGTTCACGTCAACTTCCACGGCGGCGGCTACGTCATGCCCCTGACGGAGATCGACGATCCGCTCTGCCGTTTCCTCGCCGCCGAAGCGGGGGTGACCGTGCTCAACGTGGACTACGTCGTCGCTCCGCAGCACCCCTTCCCGGCTCCGCCCCGGCAGGCCTTCGAGGTCGTCCGGTGGATCGCCGAGCACGGCGCCGAGCACGGCTGGGACGGCAGCCGGCTCTCCGTGGGCGGCCAGAGCGCCGGAGGCGGTCTCGCCGCGGCCGTCGCTCGTCAGGCGCTCGAGGAGGGCGGGCCTTCGATCGCGCTCCAGGTCCTGCACTACGCACCGCTCGATCTCGCGACGAGCGCCAAGGACAAGCACGCCGCCATCGCCAAACCGGTGCTGCGGCCGTGGATGGCGGACGTCTTCGACACCTGCTACGTGCCCGACCCGCGCGAGCGCGCCGACCGATTGGTGTCGCCCGCCCATCCCTCGGACACCGCCGACCTCAAGGGCATCGCCCCGGCGCTGGTCGTCACCGCGGAGTACGACCTCCTGAAGGCGGAAGGCGTGCGCTACGCCGAGCGCCTTCAGCGGGCGGGCGCCCTCGTCGAGCACCACGACGTGCCCCAGGTCGATCACGGGTACGACGGCAAGGACGACGAGAAGGCCCGGGAGATCTACGCCCTGATCGCCCGTCATGTACGGCGGTCCGTCGACACCGGGACCGGCAAGGCGGACTGAGCGGGCGTCCGCCCCGAGGCGGACGGGGCGCCCACCGCGCGTCGGACGCCCCGGCCACCCGCTCCTCCATCCCCCTCTCCATGGAGGCGACTGTCAGCCCTGCGAGCGGGCCTCGGGTGGTGTGATGCCCAACTTGCCCGCGCTCTCCGTCAGTTCACGCCACACCTTCGGCGTCACGGGTACCCCCTTCTCGGCACGCCGCACACCCACGGCGGCACTGCGCTCCCCGGGGTAGAAAACCCCCTCGGCGCCGTCCGCCGCGGCCAGGCCCTTGAGCGTGCCGAGGGTGGCGTCGACGGCCGCTGTGAAGCCGTCCGCGTCACCGAAGGCCGCCGGGTCGATGGCGATGAGCAGGGCGTTCTGGCGGTGCCTGCGGCCCTGGGGATCGTCCGAGTGGAAGGCGGCGAAGATCGGTGCTCCGACGAGCACGCTGGTGAGCAGTTCGAAGGCCAGCGACATGCCGGATCCCTTGGCGCCGCCCAACGGCAGCGGCATGACCGCCTTCTCCGGGTCCGTGGTGGGGGTGCCGTCCTCGGCGGCGGCGGCCCCTTCCGGCAGCGGGGTGCCGCTCGTCCTGGCCTGGCGGATCTTCCCCAGGGCGATCGTGGCGGTGGCCATGTCCAGGAGGAGCGGCGCGTGGCTCTCGGCGGGTACGGCGATGGCGAGCGGGCTCGTGGCAACGGCCGCGCCCTTGACCCCGGTGTAGCCCATGTTGGGCATCCCGGCGACGAAGGCGATGCCGACCAGGCCCTGTTCGGCGATCTTCGACACGTAGTAGCCGATGGCGCCGGTGTGGACGGTGCGGCGTACCCCCACGGCGGCGATGCCCGCCGCCCTGGCCCGGGTCACCGCCTCCTCGGCGGCCGCGGTGAGGGCCACCGGGCCGGGCGCGCGGTCGGCGTCGAGGACGGCGACCGCCGGCGTACTGGACTCGACCGTCATCTCGGGCTTGGCGTTGGCCACCCCCTTGGCGAGCAGCTCCAGATAGGCGGGGACCCGTGCGGTGCCGTGGGAGTCGACGCCGCGCAACGCGGCCCAGACGAACACGTCGGCGGTGGTGCGGGCGTGCTCGGGGCCGAGTCCGCCCTTCTCCAGAAGGGCGGCGGCGAAGACGCGTAGATCCTCGGCCGGGACAAGGACCTTGCCCGACTTCGGCGTTGGAGTGTCGGTCATGGTGGCGGGGGCCTCCTGGGTCAGCGGGTGACGAGAACGTCGACGACGGCGGTGGTGCCCTCCGCCACGGCCTTGAGCGCGCGCTCCAGGGCGGGGGCGAGCGCGTCCGGTGCGTCGACCGTCTCGGTGTGCATGCCGAACGGCTCGGCGAACTGCGCGAGCCGGGGCAGCCGGTGCAGGTCGGTGCCGAGCCACTCGCCGGTCTCGGCGGCCGCGCCCTCGGGGTAGAACCTGCGGTGGTTGAGGTTCATCGACTTGTAGACGCGGTTGTTGAACACCACGATCAGCAGCGGCAGGTCGTACGCCTTGGCGGCGTCGTACGACGGGATGACCGGGTTGTACGCGAAGGCCCCGTCGCCGATGGTGAGGACCACGGGCCGTTCCCGGGCGGCGAGTTTGACGCCGAGGGCCACCGCGATGCCCTGGCCGAGTCCGCCCTGCACATAGAAGTACGAGTCGGGGTCGGACGTCTGCACATGGCGTTTGACGACACGGCTGTGTGTGATCGTCTCGTCGACGACGATCGCGTCCCGCCCGTCGAGCAGCCCCCGCAGGGTCGCGGCCACGAGCACCGGGTCGATGCCCTCGGCCTCTGCCGCCTTCGCCTCGGCCGCGGCGATCGCGGCCTGCTCGTCGGCGTGTCGCTCCTCCTGCGCGGCGCGCCGCGCGGTGACGGCGGTCACGGCTGCCTCGTCGGCGTGGGCAGCCTTCGCCCGCTTGGTGAGCTGGCGCAGGGTGTTGGCGACATCGCCCTCCAGGTACCGGTCCGCGTAGAGGACTTGGTAGACGACGTGCGGGCGCTGCGGCACCTCGTCGATGACGACGATCCGCGCCTTCGACGGACGGCGCGAGGGCGGGTAGAAGGGCGCGCGGCAGTTGACGAGGAGGATGAGGTCCGCCTCGTCCATCCATGGGCCGATGTCGCTGCCCGCGTGCAGCGGGTGGGTGCGCGGGAAGTTGCCGCACACGGCCGAGTCGGGCTCGACGACCGGGATGTTCCACGCCTCGGCGAAGGCGAGGAGCGCCTCGAAGCCGCCCGCCTCACGGCCCGCCGTCTCGGTGACGATCACGGGACTGTCCGCCTCGCGGATCAGCTGGACGACGAGGTCGACCTCTTCGGGTGAGCTGTGCGTGGAGCCCGGCGGTACGACGGGCTTGGCCTCACGGCCGTCCCACTCCTCCAGCAGGATCTCCAGGGGGATGTTGAGGTAGACCGGGCCCGCCGGGGCCCGCCAGGACAGCTCCGCCGCACGCGTGATCATCGTGGGCAGGGTGTGGACGCTCGCCGCCTCGTTGGCCCACTTGGTGAAGGGCTGGGCGACGCCGTGCGGGCCACCCACGAGGGACAGGTTGCGGTACCACTGGCCGCCCGGGTCCTGACCGGGTCCGTCGCCGTACGTCGTCGACTCCGAGGAGGCGACCACCATCGGGACGCCGGCGAGGAGCGCGCCGTGGACGGCCATGGAGCCCTGCAGCAGGCCGGGAGCCGCGTGCAGCAGTACGCCCTGCGGCCGGCGCGTGAGAAGTCCGTAGCCGGTGGCCATGCCGACGGCGACGGTCTCGTGGGTCAGGTCGAGGTAGCGCGGGCACGGAAGCCCGTCACGGTGGCGGCGGGCGAGGGACTCCCACACCGGGGCCCATTCGGACCCCGAGGAGCAGAAGAGGTAGTCGGCGCCGACGGCGTTGAAGGCGGCCACGAAGGCATCGCCGCCGTCGGTGCCCGGGGTGTTCCGGGTGTCCGTCATCTCGTGTGCTTCCTCAGCCCTCGATCGGCCAGTTCAGGACTTCGGAGATACCTCGGCCCATGATCCACTCGAGCTCTTCGGGGGTGAAGTCCCAGTGCTTGGTGAACTGTTCGATGGTGTCGGTGTAGGTGATGCCGTGGCCGAGCAACCGGGTGATGTCGGTGCCGTAGAAGCAGCGCTGCGGGCCCATCTTGTCGACCATCTCGCGCACGTACTTCTCGATGTTCTTGTTCGGGAAGGGCTGCGTCGAGTAGCCCGGCAGGGCCGAGACCTTGACGTAGATGTTGGGGTGCTCGGCGAGGTCCGCGGTCTCCTGGACCCAGTAGCCGATCGCGTCGTCCACACAGCGGGCCATGATGCCCATGTGGTCGATGATGATCTTCAGCCCGGGGTGCTTGGCGGCGATCTGGCCGAGCTCACGCTTCCAGATCGGGGCGTGGACCATGGTGGGGATGGAGAGCTCCTCGGCGATCGGCCAGTACCAGTCGTTGGTCCCGTCGATCATCCAGTTGCGATCCTGAGGTCGGTGGAAGGTCAGCCGGGTGCCCTTGATGTACGGGTTCCGCGCGAACTCCTTCAGCAGGGCGGTGCCCTCGACCGGGTCGTCCTGCGGGACGCGGGCCATGATGCCGAAGCGGTCCGGGTGCGCCTCGCAGGCCTCGATCGCGTAGTCGATGCGGTTGCCCTCCCACGACGGGGGCAGGATCAGCGCCCGGTTGACCCCGGCCTCGTCCATCAGCTCGAGGGCCTCCTCGTAGGAGAAGGGGTCCTCGCGGTGGCCGTTGAGGCGGATGCGCTCACGCGCGCCCGGGACCCAGGGGCGGTCCGGGGTCTCTTCCTTCCAGATGTGGATCTGCGTGTCGACAACGAACATGTCCTCAACTCTTTCTGCCGAAGGGGAGGTGCTTCCCCCGAAGGGGAGGTGCTTCCCTCGATGGGGATGGCGGGGTGGTGTGGAAGAAACGCTAGGCGGGTGGTGAGGCCTTGCCGAGTCCCGGGGATGCAAGCACTACTTGCGCGAAAGGGCCCTGTACGCAGGGCATTTTCAGATTGCGGAAGCGTTGCCGAGGGCGGCGTCGGCGATATGTTCGGCGACCGCCATGGAGGCCGTGGCGGCCGGGGAGGGCGCGTTGCGGACCGCGGTGATCCGGCCCACCTGATGGATGCGGAAGTCGTCCACGAGCGTGCCGTCCGGGTCCAGTGCCTGGGCGCGTACACCGGCTCCGCCGCGGACCACGTCCGAGACGCCGACGCCGGGAACGTACAGCTTGGCGTCCTTCATGAACGCCGCCCTGGACAGCGAGCCGCGGTACTCCCTGATGCCGGTCCTCCAGTGCCGGGCGGCCATCCGCCAGGAGCCGGGGTAGGCCGCGAGTCCCGCGAGGTCCTTCGGCGAGATCCTGCCGAGCGTGTAGCCCTCCCTGGCCAGGGCCAGGACGGCGTTCGGACCGACCTCGACCGAGCCGTCGACGCGGGGGGTGAAGTGCACGCCCAGGAAGGGGTAACGCGGGTCCGGGACCGGGTAGACCAGCCCGCGCACCAGGCCCGTCCGCTCCGGCTTGAGCAGCATGTACTCGCCCCGGAACGGCACGATCCGCGGCTCCTTCCTGTCCTGGGCGAGTTTGGCCACGGCGTCCGAGTGGAGACCCGCGCAGAGGATCAGCCGGTCGACACGGACACGCTCCTGCCCGGAGGCCACCTCGATGCCGCCGGGCACGTCGGTGAGCGAGGTGACCGGGAATCCGAGCCGCACCTCGCCGCCCGAGGCCTCGATGTCCTTGGCGAACTCCCGGGCGATCGCCGGGTAGTCGGTGATCGCGGTGCGCGGGGAGTACAGGGCCGCGATACCCCCGGCATGGGGCTCCAGCTCCTTGATCTCCTCCTTGGAGACCTTCCTCAGCTCCGGCACGTGGTTGTTGCGGGCCCGTTCGTAGAGGTTCTCCATCCGGCCCAGCTCGTCCCCGCGCACCGCCACGACGAGCTTGCCGATCTCCGCGTACGGCAGCCCCCGGTCCTGGCAGTACTCGCGCAGCACGGACACGCCCCGCACGCACAGCTCCGCCTTGAGGCTGCCCGGCGCGTAGTAGATGCCGGCGTGCACGACGCCCGAGTTGTGCCCGGTCTGGTGGACGGCGACCGCCCGCTCCTTCTCCAGCACCACGACCCGGGTGCCGGGGCGGCGCAGGGCGATCTCACGCCCCGTGGCCAGGCCCACGATGCCGGCGCCGACGATGCCGACCGTCTCGTCAGCCATCGGCATCCTCCTTTCCTTTCTGAGGCCCGTGCTCACACCCGTCGGGCACCGAAGTGGACGGCGACCGTCTTGACCCGGGTGTAGAAGCGCAGGGCTTCCTCGCCCTGCTCCTTGAACGGCGACCCGGAGTCGCGGAAGCCGCCGAAGGGGTGGTGGACGTCCCAGCCGGAGGTGGTGGTGTTCACCGCGATCTGGCCGCACTCTGCCTCGTCGGCGAAGCGGTACGCGGCGGCCAGGTCCCGCGTGAACACGGCGGCGGCGAGGCCGAAGACGGAGTCGTTGACCGCCTCGACCGCCTCTTCGAAGGAGTCCACCGGGAGCAGCACGACAACGGGCCCGAACACCTCCTCGCGCCAGATGTCCAGCTCCGGGGTCACCTCGCCGAGCACGGTGGGATTGACGTAACAGCCGTGGCTCAGTGCCTCGTCCCGCGGCTGGTCGCCGCCGACGAGGACCGTCGCGCCCTGCTTGACCGCGCGCTCGATGTCGGACAGGACTCCGTCACGCTGACGGGCGCTCACCAGCGGCCCCATCGTGGTGCCCTCGGCGAGGCCGGGACCGACGCGCAGCGCGGTCGCCTCGGCGAGCAGCAGAGCGGTGAACTCCTCGCACACGGGCCGCTCGACGATCACCCGGCTGGTGGCGGTGCAGCGCTGTCCTGACTGGGCGAAGCCCGCGGCGGCGACGGCCTTGGCGGCCGCGGTCAGGTCGGCGTCGGCGAGCACGACGGTGGCGTTCTTGCCGCCGAGTTCGCCCTGGAAGCGGATGTTGCTGTGCGCGAGCCGGCCGCGCAGGGCCTCGCCGACCTCGTTGCTGCCGGTGAAGGTGAGCGCGGCCAGGCGCGGGTCGGCGATCAGCGCCTCGGAGATCTCCGCGCCGCGGCCCGTGACCACGTTGAGGACACCGGCGGGCAGACCCGCGTCGTGGAGGGCGCGGGCGAAGTGCAGAGCCGCCTGCGGAGTGTCGGTGGCGGGCTTGAGGAGGGCCGCGTTGCCCGCCGCGAGGCAGGGCGCCAGCTTGCGGGCCGGGGTGATCAGCGGGTCGTTCCACGGGGTGATCGCGAGGACGACGCCGAGCGGCTCTCGCTGGTGGTGCGTGCGGGTGTCCGGGCGGACGTCGTGCACGAGGGTCCCGTACCCCTGGCGGGCGACACCGGCGTAGTACTCGAGAAAGTCCGCGGCCTTGATCGTCTCACCGGTGGCCTCGGCCCGGGTCTTGCCCATCTCGGTCGCCAGGTCCTCGGCGATCTCCGCGAGGCGCTCGCGCAGCAGCCGGGCCGCGTCGGTCATGATCCGGGCGCGTTCGAAGGGGCTGGTGCGCTTCCAGACGGCGAACCCCTGCTCGGCGTGGTCGTAGGCGCGGATGACGTCGGCCGCGCTCAGTGCGGGGACGCGGGCGACGGGGGTCCGCAGATCGGAGGGGTCGTGGACGTCGATCCACTCGCCGGTCGCCACCCACTCTCCACCGGAGAGGGTTTCCAGGGTTCGCATGAAGATCACTTCCTTCGTCCGCCGCGGTGCGGGTGCCGCGGTCTGCACAGGGAGCGGCCACAGGGGGCCGGATGCGACAACACACCATGTCGGGGCCGTGCCACCAGCCCCGCGCAGGCAGTCATTGCTTGCGCCGCGCGCGGGTCGGCGGGCGACTGATCCGTGCTGGAATCTGCAGGCCGGACGGCTTGTACGACGCCGCCGGGAGTCGGAGTCCCTAAGGAGAGACAGACATGGCCTACGCAGTCGTCGCCCACTACCGCTGCGAGTCCGCCGACGAGGACACCGTGCGCGCCGCGCTGCTGAAGGCGCGCGAGCACACCCGTGCCGAGCCGGCGAACCTGGCGTACGAGGTGCACGCCGAGGTGGACCGGCCGGGCGGTTTCGTGCTGTACGAGCAGTACGCCGACCGCGCCGGCTTCGATGCGCACAAGGTCGCCGGTCACTTCACCGAGCTGATCGTGGAGACCGTGTGGCCGCTGCTGACCGAGCGCACGGTGACCTTCGCCGAAGTCCTCTGAGACCCTGCCGGGAAGCGCGGGCGCGCTTCCCGGCCTCCGTGCCGCCCCTCGTTCAGAACTCGTTGCCCCAGCAGTAGCGGGCGACGGTCTCCACCAGCACCAGCTTGCGCCGCTGGTTCTCGGCGCTCAGCAGCGGCCGGGTCGCGGTGTCCGCGAAGCCGCGGGACGGCGATACGGCCATGTCCTCGAGGTCCTTGACCTCGGCGGCGGCGTCGATACGGGCCATCACGGTGTCGATGTCCTCGAGTGCGGACACGGTCGCGTCCACCACGCCCAGGCACGCGTCCCGGTCCTCCGGCAGGGCCTTCACCAGGTCGAGTTCGGCGTCGGTGCCCTTGTCGTACGGCAGGATCCAGCGGTCGGCCGGGATCCCTCCGTACAAACGCTCGGCCCTGGCCCGGTCCACCGCGGCGGGTGCCTCCCAGCCGGGGCAGACGCCGATCCTGACTCCCTCCGGGCGCTCTTCCAGTCGTATCGCCAAGGCGTCGACGGCCAGCGCGTCCTCGAAGGACAGTGCGCCGGGGGCGACCGGGTCGGCCCCGACATGGCCGATCAGGAGCGGGTTGTTGAGCTGGACGAGCCGGACGCCCCGGGAGACCAGCAGCGCGATCTCCGCCTGGATGATCTCCGCGAGGGCCTCCCCGAGTTCGCGGGCCGAGGAGGGCCCGCCCGACGTAGCGAGTTCGGGCTCGAAGGTGGTGGCGGCCAGATAGGCCGGGGAGGGCAGCGAGGCCTTGGGGGCGATCACCGTCAACTCGGTGAGCCGCCCGGCCCAGTCGGCGAGCAGCGGACCGTTCGCCTTGGGCAGGGTTTCCGCCACCCAGCGCGGGAGGCCGTCGGAGGTCTCCGTGTCCAGGCGACGGAAGCCGGAGACGGCGTCGAAGACCGCGCTGCGGAAGTCCTCGCGGGGGAAGTCCCCGTCGGTGACGACGGTGGTGCGCAGCTTGCGCTGGAGGGCCACCGCTTCCCCGACCGCCTCGCGTTCGGCCTTCAGCACGATCTCGGGGTCGCCCTCGGCCCGCGCGGTCAGGAGGGTGCCGGGGCGGACCAGGCTGCCGTGGTGGTCGATGCGGTAGTTGAACGTGTCCGCCATGGCTCAGGCTCCCTTCTCGGTCTTCTCGGTCTTCTCGGTCTTCTCGGTCTTCTCGGAGTCCGGGTCCGGTGTGCCCGCGACGCCCCAGGCGGCGAACTCCAGCTCGTAGCCGAGGGATTCGAGGACGTCGTCGGCGACCTGCTGGTCCTCGTCCGCGGTGCCGCCGGCGATACCGAGGCCGCCGATGATCTCGCCGTCCTTCTTGATGGTGACGCTGCCCTCGGTCGCCGTGATCGGCAGGGCCGCGCCGGGCAGCTGGGAGAGCTGGGAGAAGAAGACCGGCTGGCTCTCCTGCCACTTCTTCAGCATCTTGCCGGGCCGCTGCATCACGGCCGCGGTGTACGCCTTGGCGCGGGCGATGTCCGGGGTGAGCGGACGCGCGCCGTCCGAGCGGCGGACGCTGATGACAAAGCCTCCCGAGTCGACCACGGCGACACTCACCGCCTTCCCGAGCGACTGGGCGCGCTTCAGGGCGGCGTCGACGATCTCTTCGGCGGCATCGAGGGTGAGGCTGCTCATGCGGCTTCCTTCTGTGCGGTGAGGGTGCGACGCAGCTGGGCGACGGCCGCGTTGTACTGCTCGGGCACCTCCCAGTACATGGAGTGCGGGGCGTCCGGGACGATCTCCAGATGTGAGCCGGGCAGCAGCTCGTGGGCGCGGGTGACGGTCTTCACGCTGAGCACCGCGTCCTTCTCCGCGGCCAGGAAGGCGACCTTGACGCCCGAGTTCTGGATCTCCTCCAGCGAGGGGCCGTCGGTGTCGAGGTTGCGCAGGTCGGCCATCTTGGCGACGTTGAAGGTGCCCATCTGCTGGAAGAGGAAGGTGAGGTCGGGGCGCTCCCGCTGGAACCGCCGGGTGAGCAGGCGGTCGATGACGGGGAGCTTGACGGCCTCGGCGCGGTCGGCGGCGGCCAGTTCCTTCAGCTCGGGGTGGCTGATGCCGCCCAGGGAGTGGCCGAGGGCGATCGACGAGACACGCTCGGGACGCAGAAGGGCGGCGCGCAGCGCGGCGACCGAGCCGATGGACTGGCCGACGAGCATGACGTCGGTCAGGTCCTCCTGGTCGAGTACGGCGACCACGTCGCCGGGGAAGTCCTGTCCGTCGAACTCGGGCTTCGAGGCGTGCGGACGGATCGGGGCGTGGGACTTGCCGAAGCCGCGCAGGTCCACGGTGACGACCGTGAACTCCTCGCGCAGCGCCGCCACTTGCTGCCACCACGCGGCGTGGTGGCCGCCGCTGCCGTGCACGAACAGGATCGCCGGACCGCTGCCGTGGCGCTCGTAGTAGATGGGGGTGCCGTCGGAGTCGGCGAGGGGCATGGCAGGGAACTCCTAGCGAGGTAAAAGGGTGAACTCCGGCCGGAATATGGTCAGTTGGGGCGCCTGCCGTGGAAGACCAGCTCGATCATGGTGTGGTCGGGATCGTGGATGTAGCAGAACTTGGACTGGTTCTCCGGCCGCTCGATCGGGCGGGTGTGCCGGATGCCCAGCTCCTTCAGGTGGGTGAGGAAGTCGTCCCAGTCGTCGACCTCGACGGCGAAGTGATAGGGCGCCATGCGCTCCATCTCCTCGACCGGGGTGAAGTGCAGATCGAAGTTGCCGCGGGTCATCAGCACCACGCGGGTGTTGGACTTGGGCATGATCCGCTTCATACCGAAGACCTTGGTGTACCACTCGGCGGTCCGGTCGGGGTCCGTGGTGGGGAAGTTGACGTGGTGGATGTAGCGGGGTGCGGTGCTCATGACGGATTCCCTTCGCTGTGTACGGGGTTGGACAGGACACCGATGCCGCTGATCTCGATGTCCACGGTGTCCCCGGGCTCCAGTTGGCAGGTGGACTCGGCGCCCATCCACAGCACGTCGCCGGGTTGCAGGGTGATGTGCTTGGTGATCTCGACGATGTGGTCGAAGGGGTCGAAGACCATGTCGCCGGTCGCGAACGAGGCGCGGACCTCCCCGTTCACACGGAGCGTGGTGGTCTGCGCGAGCGCGTCGACATCGGTCTCGATCCAGGGGCCCATGGGCTTGAACGTGTCGCTGTTCTTGCTGCGCCAGAACGAGCGGTCCTGGTGCTGCCAGGTGCGGGCGCTGACGTCGTTGCCGATCGTCCAGCCGAAGACCGACTCGCGGGCCTCCTCATGGGTGGCGTGCCGGAGGGTGCGGCCGATCACCGCGACGAGTTCCGGCTCGGCCTCGAACCGGCCCTCGACCTCAGCCGGTTTGACGATGGGCGAGAGGTGGCCGGTGAGCGCGTTGTTGGCCCGGTAACCGACCTCGGGGCGCGCGGGGTTCTCGGCGTGTGCGTGCGCGATGTGGCGCGGGTAGTTCATGCCGACCGCGTAGAACACGGGCGGGACGACGACGGGCAACCAGTGCGCGGTGGCGATCGGCACGGTGCCGATGACGGTCGGGTCACCTTCCAGGGGGGACTCGGACAGCAGCTCGACGTCCTCCTCCCCCACCCGGCCCCACACCGCCCGTCCGCCGACCGAGACACGGGTGTATCGCATGACGCTCAGCCCGCCAGCAGATGGGAGACGCGCTTGGTGATCAGGTAGGCGTCGAGGGCCTCGGGCCCGCCCTCCCTGCCGTATCCGCTCTCCTTGACGCCACCGGAGGGGGCTTCGCTGACGGAGCCGCCGCAGTGGTTGACGGAGAGGATGCCGGCCTCCAGTTCACGCACCAGGTGCTCGGCGGTGGCGGCGGACTCGGTGAAACCGTAGGCGGCCAGGCCGTACGGCAGCGCGTTCGCGGTCGTGAGCGCCTCGGTGAGGTCGCCGAAGGAGGCGATCGGCGCGATCGGCCCGAACGGCTCCTCGCGCAGGAGGTCCGCGTCCGCCGGTACGTCGGTCAGGACGGTCGGCGCGAAGAAGTACCCGGCGCGGTCGAGGCGTTCGCCGCCGGTGCGGACCGTCGCTCCGCGGCTGACGGCGTCGGCGGTCAGGCGCTGAACGGCCTGGAGCCGCCGTTCGTTGGCGAGCGGTCCCATGGTGGTGCCCTCGGCCAGGCCGTCGCCGACGACGACCGCTTCGGCGGCCTTCACGAACTCCGCGGTGAAGTCGTCGACGAGGCTCTCATGGATCAGGAACCGGCTCGGCGAGGTGCACACCTGTCCGGCGTTGGCGAACTTCGCCTGTGCGGCGCGGCGGGCGGCCCTGGCCGGATCGGCGTCCGCGCACACGATCACCGGGGCGTGGCCGCCCAGCTCCATCAAGGACGGCTTCATGACCTCACCGGCCACGGCGGCCAGCAGCTTGCCCACGGGGACCGAGCCGGTGAAGGCGATCAGACGGGTGAGAGGGGAGGCGATGAGGTGGGCGGAGACCTCGGCGGGTTCGCCGAAGACGAGGTTCAGCGCACCGGCCGGCAGACCCGCGTCCACGAAGCACCCGACCAGGGCGGCGGCGGTGGCGGGCGTCTCCTCCGAGGCCTTGATGATGAGGGAGCAGCCCGCGGAGAGCGCGGAGGAGATCTTCCGCATCGGGCCGCCCGCCGGAAAGTTCCAGGGGACGAACGCGGCCACGGGACCGATGGGTTCACGTCGTACGGACAGCAGGGTGCCGGGGGCGGAGGGGATGATGCGGCCGTAGGCGCGGCGGGCGTCGTCGGCGTGCCAGCGCAGGGTGTCCGCGACCCGGCGGGCCTCCCCGGTGGCCTCGGCGAGGGGCTTGCCCTGCTCCAGGGTCATGATCCGCCCGACCTCGGCGCTGCGCTCGGTGAGCAGGTCGGCGGCGGCGTGCAGGACGGCGGTGCGCCGCGCGACGGGCGTGTCGCGCCAGGTCCTGAAGCCTTCGGCGGCGCCGGCCAGGGCGCGGTCCAGGTCGTCGGTGGTGGCGAGCGGTACTTCTCCGATCACCTCCTCGGTGGCGGGGTTCACGATCGGGGCGGTCCGTCCGGTGCCGCCCTGGCACCACTCGCCCGCTATGTACATGCGGACGGCGGGATAGCCGTGGTCGGAGGTCATGAGTGGGTGCCCTCTCAGGCTGGCGAACGAAGCGAAAAGGGGGTCCTCCGGGCGAAGGCGGCGGAGGGTCAGGAGGCGGAGGCGTCCTGCTGGTCGCGGTTGGTGCGCAGCGCCCAGATGTGGTGGGGCGGGGTGGTCTCGTGGACCCGGGTCTCGTAGCTGTCGTCGACCCTGTCCATGTCGGCGGCGTACTCGACCCGTCCGCCGCAAGGCGCGTGCACGAACCGGAAGACATTCGAACCGACGGTGTGGCGGCCCAGTCTGCGGGCCTCGCGCCAGCCGTGGTCGATCATGTAGTTCCCGCCCTCGATGACGTCGTCGAAGCCGGGCACCTCGTACGCGACGTGGTTGACGCCTGCCTTGTCGGGGCGGTGGCACAGCAGCATGGTGTGCTGGTCCTGGTCGCCCGGGGCCCGCATGAAGACGCCCATGGGTTTCACCACGTCGGTGGGCCAGAAGCCGAGGCGCTCCACGTAGAACGCGACGGCCTCCTCGCGGCCCTCCTTGAGGATGTTGAGGGCGACATGGCACATCCGCAGGGGGCGGACGCGGATGATCGGCTCCAGGGCGGTGTTCCAACGGTCCACGCTGCCCGGCGCGTTGGCGGGCCGGGGGGTGACGGGCGCCGGCTTCGGCCGGGCCAGGGTCAGTCCGACCCCGAAACCGGTCTCGTCCACGGTGTGGAACACCCCGGCGGCGTCCTCCCGGACGGCCCGGTCCCGGCCGACGGCCTCGACCAGGCGCGCCAACTCCTGCGCGGTGTCGACGCCCCACACCACCTCGCGCAGGGTGGGACCGGCTTCCACCGGCGGCGGCAGCAGTGGCCCGGGGTCGGTGTCGAGGCGGAGGGTCTGCCCGGTGAGCGTCTCGAACACCGCGTACTCGTCGGTCCGTTCCACCAGGAACAGTCCGAAGTCGTCGAAGAACCGGGCGCATTCGTCGAGGTCGCCGATGCCGTAGGTGACCGATTCGATTCTCTGGATTCCCATGGTCTCCTCGTTTCACGGGTCGCCTGGTGAGCGTAGATTTCGGGTGGCGGCGTCTCAACGCTCGAGGCCGACGGACTGTGCAATCGTTTCTTGCGGTTACGGCCGGATCGCCGGAATGGGATTCTGGGAGAACCAGTCCGTCAGAAAGTCGAGGAAGACGCTGATCTTGCGCGGGGTGTCCTGCCCGGGGCCGTAGATCGCGTACAGCGGCCGGTCGGGCACCGCCAGTTCGGGCAGCAGGACCTGCAGAGCACCGGAGAGCAGGTCGTCGTAGGCCGGCCGCTGCGGGAGCAGGGCGAGACCGCGCCCGTGCACGGCCGCTTTCTGCAGGGCGATGTAGGAGTTGGACGAGAAGGCGATGTTGCGGATCTTGTGCAGGGTGGACGCGTGTCCGTGACCGATGCGCCAGACCGGGTCGTTGACGTGCACGAGGCAGTCATGGTGCGCGAGACCGTTCGGCTCGGTCAGTGGCCCGTTCCGGTTCAGGTATTCCTTGGCGGCGCACAGCACGAACGGGAGCGAGGCGATCTTCTTGAGGCGGACGCTGGAGTCCCGGAGATCCCGGGTGTGGAATGCCACGTCGAATCCGCCGTCCAGGAAATCGTAGGTCCGGTCGGACATGCCGCCGAGTTCGAATCGCACCTGGATTTTCGGGTGTGCGGCGGAAAAGGCGGCGATGGCGTCCCCGAGGTCGAGGCTGCCTATCCATTTGGGACAGATGATGCTGAGCGTCCCTTCGGCGCGGTCGTGGAGCTGGGCGATGCCGGCGTCCTCGGCCTCGATCTCCTCCAGGATGCGCGCGGCGAACTCCGCGTAGCGCTGCCCCGGTTCGGTGAGGCTCACCGAACGGGCCGTGCGGTTGACCAGGCGGACCCCCACCTGCCGTTCCAGTTCGGCGACGTGCCGTGACACCAGTGAGCCCGAGGAGCCCAGCTTCTTGGCGGCTCCACTGAAGCTGCCGGACTGCGCGACGGTGACGAAGCTGTGCATGAGGAGCAAGCGGTCCATGTTTCCTCCGGAGGCCCACGTCTGCCAGGGGTGGACCCCGGCGGCGGTGCCGGTCGTTCGGATGTGCGGGCGTGCCGCGCCGGAATGTCCTCATGGCGGCTGTGTCGGACATTCCGGCGACGCGGTGGACGGGCGGCTCAGGACGCCTTGCGGCAGGCACCGCTCGCGGTGCGGGCTCGGTTACTTGGGGCAGTACTGCGGTGCCTTGCTCAGGTTGTCCTTGGTGACCAAGAGAAGAGGAATGTTGGCAATCTTGTCAACCTTCTTCTTGTCCAGAAGCCCGATCGCGTTCTTGACCGCGGTCTGGCCGATCGTCATCGCCGAGTTGGACACGGTGGCGGAGAAACGGCCGTCCTTGACGGCGGCCAGACCGTCGTCGGTGCCGTTGACGGTCACGATCTTGACGTCCTTGGCGCCGGCCGCGTCGAACGCCTTGCGTGCCGCGAGGCCCATCTCCTCGTTGGCGACGAAGGCGTAGTCCAGGTCGGGGTGGGCCTGGATCATGTTCTCGGCGACGTCCTGAGCCTTGGCGGCGTTGAACATGCCTGGCTGGTTCGCGACCACCTCGGCGTTGCCGGGCAGCGCCTTGGTGAAACCGCCCACGAGCAGATCGGAGGCGGCACCGGGCGCACCCGCGATGACACCGACCTGTACGTCCTTGCCGCCCGCGTCCTTCGCGACCCAGCCGGCGTCCAGGGCCCCGACCTTGCCGAGGTCGACGACCACCGCACCGAGGATGTCGTTCACGTCGCTGGTGGCCACGGACGTCAGGTAGATCGGAATGTTGGAGGCCTTGGCCTTGGCTATGTCGCCCTTCAGCGCGTCGACGTTGACGGTCTGCACGATGAGGGCGCTCACATTGCGGGAGATCATGTCCTCGATATTGGACAGTTCGGTGCCTGAATTCTGGTGGGAGTTGGCCGTGTAGACCTTCGCGCCCTCCGACTTCGCCGTCTGTTCCAGGGCTTTCTGCAAACAGGTGTGGAATTCGGTGTCGGCGCCATTGACGAACCCGAGGGACACGGAGCCGGACCCGCTGCCGGTGTCCTTGCCGCAGCCGCTCAGTACCAGGGTGGTGCCGGCGACGGCGGCGAGCATCGCTCGGCGGGAGCGGGCGGAGAGTCTCATGGTCGTAGGCCTTTCATGACGGGCGGTGGAGAGAAGGAGAGGGGGTCAGTGCCGCGCGGAGCGGGCCTTGTGGAGCTCGTTGGCGATGGCCGCGACGAGCAGCACGCCGCCCACCGAGACCTGCTGGAAGTAGCTCGAGACCTGCACGAGGTTGAGGGCGTTGGCGACCACGCCGAGCAGCAGGACCCCGAGCGCGGTCCCCACGACGGTTCCGTGGCCTCCGGCGAGTGAGGTGCCGCCGATCACCACGGCGGCGACGGCGGTGAGTTGGAGTGTGAGGCCGCCGGTGCCGGGGCTGCTGGCGCCCAGCCGGGACAGCAGCATCACGCCCGCGAGACCGGAGAGGGCGCCGGTGACGGCGTACAGCGTGAGTTTGCGCGCGGTGACGTTGATGCCGCTGAGCCGGGCGACGTGCTCGTTGCCGCCGATGGCGAAGGCGTCCCGGCCGAACACGGTGAACCGCATGACCAGGGCGGTCGCCACCAGCACGAGGACCGCCACGATCAGCAGGTACGGCACCCCGAGGACCTTGTCGTTGCCCAGGGAGAACATCCTGGTGCCGATGGAGACGCTGAGGCCGTCCAGGACCAGGAGCGCGACCCCGTCCAGGAGGGTGGCCGTCGCCAGGGTCACGACGAACGGGGCCACGTCGGTGAACGTCACCACCAGCCCGTTGACCAGTCCGACGGCCGTGGCCAGCAGCACCGAGGCGATGACGGTGAAGGCGGTGGAGTGGCCGTGGGAGAGCAACTGCGCCCCGACGGCGGTGGTGACGGAGACGTTGCTGCCCATGGAGAAGTCCATGCCGCCCGCGGTCATCAGCAGGGTGAGCCCTGCCGCGATCACCGCGGTGACGCTCACCTGACGCAGCACGTTGATCAGGTTCGTGGTGGTGGCGAACGAGTCGGTCCGCAGCGCGGTGGCGACCACCACGACGATCAGGACCGCGATCAGGCCGGTGTGCGGCGCACGGCGCAGGGCGCCGAGGGTGAACCGGGGCCGGGGCTCCTCGGGCGGGTCGCTGACGCCCGGGGCGTCGGTAAGTGTCTTGACGCTCACTGCGGTTGACCTCCGAGAGCGGTGGCGACGAGTTCGTCGTGGGTGATGGCGGTGATGTCGTGCTCGGCGACCGTGCGGCCGGCGCTGACGACCACGACGCGGTCGGCCAGCCGCATGACCTCCTCGGCGGAGGAGGAGGCGAGCAGTACGGCGGTGCCCCGCGAGGCGAGGTCGTCGACGAGGGTGTGGATGTCGGCCATGGCCGCGATGTCCACGCCGTTGGTGGGGTCCTCCAGGAAGCAGGCGACCGGCTCGGTCTGGAGCCATTTGGCCAGCAGCACCTTCTGCTGATTGCCTCCGGACAGCGCGCTCACCGGCGGGTTCCCGGTGAGGGAGACCACTCCGTAGCTCCTTCGCAGCGGGGCCGCGCGGCGGGTGAGCGCGCCGCGCCGGTGCACGCGGCGGCGTGCGAAGCGGTCGTCGGCCAGCATCAGGTTCTCGTCCAGGGAGAGTTCGGGGACCAGGCCCAGCGCCCTGCGGTCTCCGGTGACGCAGCGCAGGCCGCTGGCGAGCGAGGCGTGGACACGGCCGGGGGGCACGGGGGTGCCGTCGACGAGCACGGTGCCGAGGTCGGGGCGGCGGCGGCCGGACAGCAGGTCGAAGAGGCGCGACTGCGCGTCCCCGGCCGGTCCCAGCACCGCGACGATCTCGCCCTTGCGCACCTCGACGGTGAAGTCCCGGACGGCCCGGCCGTCGCTCAGGCCGTGCACCGCGAGGCCGATGTCGTCCTTGGGGGCGGGGCGTTCGACGCGCCGGGAGACCACGTCCCTGCCGACCATACTGCGCACGAGCCCCGCCGGGTCGAGGTCACCGGCCGGCGCGCTGCGCACGACGTCTCCGTCCCGCAGCACGGTGAGGCGGTCCGCGACGGCCATGACCTCGTCGATGTAGTGCGAGATGTAGACGACGGCGACGCCCTCGTCGCGCAGGGTGCGCACCAGGTCCCTGATCTGCCGCGCGGCCTCCGCGCTCAGGCAGGCGGTCGGCTCGTCGAGGATCAGGATCCGGCCGCCGCGGCGGACCTCCCGCGCCACCTCGACCATGGTCTGCTCGGCGACGGTGAGCGAACTCGCGGTGCGCTGGACGTCGATGTCGATGCAGAGGCCGGACAGCGCCTTCCTCGCCTCGGAGCCGACCGCTTTCCAGTGGACCGTGCCGCGCCGGGTGGGCAGGTCGCCCAGCATGACGTTCTCGGCCACGGTCAGGCCCATCGCCAGTTCGCGGCGCTGGGGTACCGACGCGATGCCGAGCCGTCGGGCCTTGCGCACGGTCAGCCCGGGGTATGTGCCACCGTTGACCTCGATCGTGCCGCCGTCGGGCTGCTGGACCCCCGAGAGGATCTGCACCAGCGTCGACTTGCCGGCTCCGTTCATGCCCATCAGCGCGTGCACTTCGCCGGGGTACAGGTCGAGATCCACACCCTTGAGCGCGGCCGCTCCGCCGAAACTCTTGGTGACGCCTCGTACCCGTACCACGGCCGGAAGGGCCGTCACGGCCGCGGTCCGTCCCCGTCGGGGACGACACGCGCGTAGCCGCGGATGTCGGGGAACGGGGGCTCGCGATCGGCCTGGAGGTCCACCTGGAAGGTGTTCAGGCACATGCCGAGCATGGTGAAGTTGCCGAGCGCGCCGATGGTGTCGACCAGCCCTTTGGGGCCGAAGTGTTCGAGCGCGCGGGCGAAGGTCTCGTCGGAGACGAAGTGGTTCTCGAGGACCTCGCGGCAGAACTGGTAGAAGGCCTGGTCCGCGTCGTCGTCGAAGACCGCCTCGCGCTTCTCGGCGACGGCCTTCACGGCGGCCTCCGGGATGCCTGCCTCGATCGCCTGGCGCACATGCGCGTTCCAGGAGTACTGCGCGTCCCAGTTCCGGGCGGCCATCAGCAGCGTGAGCTCACGCAGATGCCTGGGAAGGGCGCAGTCGAAGCGGGCGAAGGCACCGAGGGACTCGGCGCGTTCACACATCTCCGGACTGTGCAGCCAGACCCGGAAGGGGCCACGGACGGCGCCGCGCCGGCCGGCGATGCGGGCGGCCAGTTCCTGCTGGCGGGGATTCATTTCCTCATCGGTGAGAACGGGGAGCCTCATGGGGCCGATACCTGCCTTCTCTTTCCGGCGTGTTTCCGGCACGTACGGGGAAGCCGTGCGGTGCCAGCCGAAGGTACAGCCGAGTTCGGGAAGCTCACCCCTCCCGGAATGCAAGGTAAAACTGCACGCCGGAGGGCACCCATTCATGGGGACGCGACCTAACGTCGATCGACGCAACAGCGTTGATGGGAGAGGAACTCCGGATGACCACGATCATCAAAGTCGCGTCCGTGCCGCTGCTCGACCGTGGCGGTGCCGTCGTGACGACGCCGCTGATCACCACACCGTCGGCAGCCGGAGAGAACCGCATCACCAGCGGTATGAGCGTCTATCCGGTCGGCTCAGGGGCACCGTTGCACTCGCACAACTGCGACGAGCACGTGACGATCCTCGAGGGCGAGGCGGAGGTGGTGGTCGACGGCGAGGTGACGAAGCTGGAGCGGTTCGACACCACGTACGTGCCGTCGCCCGTCCCCCACCTGTTCCGCAACATCGGCGACCGCCCGCTGCGCATCCTGTGGGTGTACACGTCGGGCACGGTCACGCGTACGTTCACCGAGACCGGGGTGACGGTGGAACACCTGTCGGCACAGGACCAGATGGGCTGAGAACGGAACATGCCTGAGGCCGGGCCCCGCCAGGTCCCGGCCTCAGGCATGTCGTCGTGGTCAGCCGGTGGTGGTCAGCTGCTGGGCGGCGTCGGGCTGCGGGGTCTGCCGGGGGCCGCGCAGGCCGGTGAGGGCGACGAAGACCGTGGCGAGCACGGCGGCGACGGCGAACGCGGTGAAGCCCCAGCTCTCGGACTTGGCCGCGACGAGCCGGCCGCCGAGCCACGGTCCGAACACTGCGCCGAAGCGGCCGATGCCGGACACCCAGCCCACGGCGGTGGCACGGTTGTCGTCGCTGGAGCGGCCGGCCACCGTCGCGTAGATCATGGCCTGGGCGCTGAAGAGGAACAGGCCGGTCAGGAAGACCACGACGTAGGTGAGCGGCAGCGCCATGTGGATGCCGAGCAGGTAGACGCCGAGGGCGGTGGCCGCGAACCAGACGGTGGCGACGCGCGCACCGCCGAAGTGGTCGGAGAAGCGGCCGGCGATCAGCATGCCGGCGATGCCGCCGAGGTTGATGACGATGACGAAGGACAGCGAGGAGCCGAGCTCGTAGCCCGCGCCGCGCATCATGGTGGGCAGCCAGTTACTGACACCGTAGACAAGCAGCAGGCCGCAGAACGAGGCCAGCCAGAACAGCAGCGTGGTGCGCCACAGACCGCCGCGGAACAGGGCGAAGACGGCGCTCCAGCGGTCCCCGGCCACGGGGCGCCGCGCCGCGGGGGCGGGCAGTTCGACGTCGTAGCGCTCGGCGAGCTCGCGGGCTTCGTGCGTACGTCCCTTGGCGATCAGGAAGTTCAGCGACTCAGGCAGGTACTTCGCGATCAGCGGGACGCCGATGAGCAGCGGGACCACGCAGATCCAGTAGGCGACGCGCCACTGGCCCGCGCCGGTGGTCCACAGGCCGACGAAGCCCGCGAGGATGCCGCCGGCCTGGTGGGCGGTCATCAGCGTGCCGACGATCAGGGCGCGGCGGCCGCGCGGGGCGTACTCGGCGACCATCGTGATGGTGGTGGGGAGCAGACCGCCGAGGCCGAGACCCGCGATGAAGCGGCCGAGTCCGAAGACACCGAGGCTGGGGGCGACGGCGCAGAGGGCGGACGCGAGGGAGAAGACCGCCGTGCAGGTGATGATCACCTTCTTGCGGCCGATCCAGTCGGTGACCGTACCCGCGGACAGCGCGCCGATCAGCATGCCGAAGGTGGCGTAGCTGCCGAGGTCGCCGGCCTGGGACGGCTGGAGCCCCAGCGCGTGCTCGGCGAGCATGTTGGGCAGCACGGAACCGTAGACGAACATGTCGAGACCGTCGAAGAGCACGACCAGCCAGCACAGGCCGACGACCAGCGTGGCCAGTCCGGTCCCGCGGGCGCGCAGGTCTGGGGAGGGAGACATCATTGTTTCCTCTCGTCCGGGAGCGGTGTCCCTGGAGGGGATGAGTGCGGCGGGCCGGTGCGGTTCGAGCGGCTGACCCGATGGTGCGCACGACGCTAAGGTTCCCGTTCCCCGAGTGTCAACACTTTTGTCAACAATCTCAGGAACAATCCAGGCGGCCGCATCGGGAGAAAAACAGCAGGTGAAACGGGCATGGGCGGCACACAGTCGTGTGCCGCCCCGTCCGTTTCGCCGGCCTGCTCTCAGGTGTCCGTGCCCCGGTCGGTCTGCTCGATCGGCGGTGTGCCGTGGGTGTGGAAGGACTCGATGGTCTTCAGCCCCCACGCCTGTCCCTTGGCCCGCTCGGCCTGGGTCCAGGTGATCAGGGACCAGTCGGGGGCCAGCACGAGCCGGGTGAGCGGGTTGCACAGTTCGACGCGGTTGCCGCCCGGCTCGTAGACATAGAGGAAGAACGTCTGCTGGATGGCGTGCTTGTGCGGGCCCGTCTCGATGAACACGCCGGTGTCGAGGGCGAGGTCGGCGGCGCGCAGGATGTCCTCGCGGGTGTCGGTCGCGAACGCGATGTGGTGCAGCCGCCCGCGCGAGCCCGTCCAGTCCTCGGTGTAGACGACGTCGTACGACTTGTTCGTGAACGTCAGCCACTTCGCGGCGATCCTGCCGCGGTCGAGCTGGATCTGCTCGGTCGGCCGGGCACCGAGGAGGTGCTGGTGGAAGTCGGCGTTGGCGGCGACGTCGGCGGCCAGGTAGTTCACGTGGTCCAGGCGGCGTACGCCCACACCGTGACCGGGCTTGGCCTGGGGCTGGTTCTTCAGCCCCGGCTTCAGCTCGTCCGGGGCCTGATACCACTCGGACTCCCAGTACAGGGCCAGTTCGTGGCCGTCGGGGTCGGCGGTGACGTACAGCGGGCCGAGGCCCGGCTCGTCCTCGGTCCATTGGCCCTGGTGACCGGCGGCCTCCAGTTCCTTGACCCTCCGCCGCAGGGCCTCCTCACTGGAGGCGCGCAGGGCCGTGCGGCGCAGACCGGAGGTCTCGTGCGCGGTCAGCACGAGGCTGTGGTGCTCGTAGTCGTCCCAGGTCCGCAGATAGACCGAGTCACCGCTGCGGCCGTTGACCGTCAGGCCGAGGTAGTCGGTGAAGAACCGCAGACTTCCGTCGAGGTCCGGGGTGAGCAGTTCGACGTGCCCGAGGTGGGCGATGTCGCCAAGGGGCGGGGCCATACAGGCCTCCTTAAGAGTGATGTGCGGCTCCGGCCGGCCGGGGGAAGACCGTACCGTCGAAGATCTTGCGTGCGGTGCGGACGACGGCGGTACGCCGGGCCACGGGGGCGGCCCCCGAGAAGCCGTCGTCGATCTCGCTCTCGATGTCGAGGAATCCGGTGGGATGCTCGATGCGCAGCCGTCCGCCGTTCTCGGGCAGACGGGCGACTTCCTGGCCGACGCCGCCGTGGATGCGCAGCCCGGCGGCGACACTGGCGGCTCCCAGGACGCCGATGGAGGTGTGGCAGCGGACCGGGATGAAGGTGCGGGTCATGACCGCGCCGCCGTTCGTGGGCGGCGCCAGCAGGCTGAGTTTGGGCACGGTCGTCCCGCTGACGTCGCCCAGGCCCATCAGCAGGCCTGCCTCCAGACGGATCCGCTGGAGCCGGTCGTGCAGGGTCAGGTCCTCCTCCAGGTCACGCGGCCTTTCGTAGCCGGTGACCCCCACGGACGAGGCGGCGATCAGCACGGTCGGCATGCCGTTGTCCACGCAGGTCACCGGCGTGTCCGCGACGATGTCCCGGGCGCGCCCGGTGGGCAGCAGCGGGCCGCTGCCCTGCTCGAACTCGATCACCACGGGTGCGGCGGTGCCCGGCACACCCGAGATCTCGGCCGACCCCGTGTAGGAGACGCGCCGGTCCGGTGTGGGGAAGGTGGCGGTGGCGTGGTCACCGCTGTTGACCATCCGGATCCGTACCGAGGTGTGCCCGTCCCGGGCGGCGACCAGCCCGCGTTCGACGGCGAACGGGCCGACTCCCGCCAGGAGGTTGCCGCAGTTCTGCCGGTCGGAGACCTCGGCCCGGTCCACCCCCACCTGGAGGAAGAGGTAGTCGACGTCCGCGCCGGGGCTCTGGGAGCGGGAGACCACCGCGACCTTGCTGGTGAGCGGGTGCGCTCCGCCGAGGCCGTCGATCTGCCGGGGGTCGGGGCTGCCCATGACCCGCAGCAGCAGGTCGTCGCGCTCCCCGGCGTCGGCCGGCAGGTCCTCGGCCAGGAAGTAGGCGCCCTTCGAGGTCCCGCCGCGCATCAGCATGCAGCGCGGCTCCTCGCCGGTGCTCATGACAGCGATCCGTTGCGCGCGTACTCCTCGTAGTCCTGGTAGCTCACCCCCAGCCGAGCGAGGGTCTCGCGCAGGCCGTAGCGGTCCAGGCCCAGCTGCCCTTCGGCGAAGGCGGCCCGGGAAGCGTTCTCCTTGGCGGTGCGCGCCTCGGCCGCCTTGACGGCCGTACCGGTCTGCTCACGGGGTACGCACACCACGCCGTCGTCGTCGGCGACGATGACGTCACCGGGACGGACGACCTGGCCGCGGAGCACGACGGGTACGTTCACCGAGCCGCCCGTGGCCTTGACCGTGCCCTGGGCGCAGACGGCCGTCGACCAGACGGGGAAACCCATGGCGCGCAGATCCGCGGTGTCGCGCACCCCGGCGTCGATGATCAGACCGCGCACCCCGCGGTACTGGAGCGCGGTGGCGAAGAGGTCGCCGAACATGCCGTCGGTGGAGGGCGAGGTGGTGGTGACGACGAGGACGTCGCCCTCGCGGCACTGCTCGACGGCCGCGTGGATCATGAGGTTGTCGCCCGGCCAGCACAGGGCGGTGACCGCGGTGCCCGCGATGCGCACATCCTGCTGGACGGGCCGGAACCCGGGGCCGAGGCTGCCGGTGCGGCCCATGCCCTCGTGGATCGTGGCCACGCCGTATCCGCCCAGCGCCTCGACGTCCTCGGCGCGGGCGCGTGGCGGGTTGGTGACGATCAGGCCGCTCATGCCAGCTCCTCCGTGACCTGCGGGTAGGGACGCATGTAGGCCTCGCCGTAGGTGGCGTGGGGCAGGCCGAGGTTGGGGCCCGCGTTGCGCTTGAGCTGTACGCCGCGCCGCTTGCCGAGGTCGGTGTAGTACTCCCAGAGGTGCCGCTGGGCGGCCAGGCATTCCATGGCCTTGCGCTTGGTCTCCCAGACCGGGGTGATGTCGAGGAGTACCTCCGGCTTGAAGCCGCACATCTCCGGCTGGTGCGGCTCGAAGAAGAACACCGGCGGGGCTCCGATGACTTCGCCCTCGGCGGGGTAGCCGATGGCCTGGGCGAGGACGCGGGCGTCCAGGGCCATGCGGGCGGCGGCCGGGTGGTCACCGTTGTAGGGGTCGTCGAGGGGGTGGGTCAGGACCACGTCGGGCTGGGTGTCGCGGTAGATCCGTACGAGCTGGTCGGTCAGCTCCTGGGTGGCGAGCAGGGGGTAGTCGCCGGCGTCGAGGAATCGCACCTCGGCGCCCAGGGTCGAGGCCGCCGCCTCGGCCTCGGCGCGGCGTATCTCCTTGATCTCCTCCAGCGACTTGCCCTCGCGCCAGGCTTTGGCGGACTCACCGCGCTCCCCGTAGGTGAGGCACGCGATGGTCACCTTCTCTCCACGGGAGGCGGCCAGGGCGATGGCGCCCCCGGCCCGCCAGACGAAGTCCCCGGCGTGCGCGGTGATGACGAGTGTCGATCGTGGGGTGGTGGGCGCCTTGCCGTGCGTCATTGCTCGAATCTCCTTGGTGGACAGGCCGGTTGACCCACCCCGGCGACGTCATTGGCGCAGTGCGTCGATGACTCCCGCGAGGTGGGTACGGACGGCCGCTTCGGCCGCCTGCGGGTCCCGGGCCCTGATCGTCTCGATCATGGCCAGGTGCTCACTCAGGGACTGCTGGGGACGCCCCGGTCTCAGAGCGAGCTGGAAACGGTGGCGCACCAGCTGCCCGTTGAGCCGCTCCAGGAGCTCCACGGCGACCTGCTGGCCGGAGAACTCCCTGATCCGGTCGTGCAGTTCGTGGTTGAGCTGGGAGTAGACCACCGGCTCGCCATTGGCGACCGCCTTCGACATCGCCGTGCCCAGGTCGGTCAGCTGGTCCAGCTGGTCCTCGCTCGCCCCGACGGCCGCCTTGGCGGCGCAGAGGCCCTCCAGCACCATGCGGCATTCGGTGATGGCCACCGCTTCCTCGACCGTCACCACCCGCACCCGCGAGCCGCGGTTGCGGATCCGCTCGACCAGTCCCTCCGACTCCAGCTCGATCAGCGCCGCCCGGACGCTGGCCCGCGTGACGCCGAACCGCTCGGCGAGTTCGTTCTCCACCAGCCGTTGGGCCGGCGCCATCTCTCCGTGCAGGATCGCCTGCCGCAGTTGCACCAGTGCGTGCTGCTTGGCCTGCTCGCCGGTGCCTGGGCCGGCTTCCTTCGGCATCGCGCCCTCCCTGAGTGAGTGCCTGTCGAACCTAAATCCAGCCCACCAATATTGTCAACAATTTTGTTTCCCATGTTGCCGACATGCTTCGCCCGCGCTCCGGTCGACAGGCGATCCGCGAGAAACGCATCTACGGTCGAGCAGGGGACGTTGAACCGAGACGCGGATCCCCTTCCTCCGTCCGCCGATCCCCCTCAGGACACCAACAGGAGACGAACCGCCATGGCCACAGCATCTGAAACTCCGGTACTGGACACCCTCGCCGCGATGACGGTCGACTCGATCGAACGGTGCGGGCTGACCCAGGACACGTTCATGCTCACCCGCATCGCGGCCCTCGCCGCCTCGGACGCTCCGCCGATCTCCTACGTCGCCCACATCGACCCCGCCCTCCAGGCCGGCCTCACCGCCGACCAACTGCAGGACGTCCTGGTCGCCATCGCCCCCATCGTGGGCACCGCCCGTGTCATGACGGCAGCCGGGAACATCGCCAAAGCACTCGGCATCACGATCGCGGTCGCCGACGCCGAGGCGGAGAAGCGGGGCCGCGCCTGACGACGTCGTCCCGGTCCTCACTCCAGGTAGAGGCTTCCCGCGTTGAAGCGGGCGTGGCTGAGGTCGTCGATGGTGGTGTCGACGTCGAGGCCGTGGCTGCGCGGGCCGACGCCGATCACCGCGCCGACGGCGGCTGCTCTGGCGGCCCGGATTCCGCTGGGCGCGTCCTCGAAGACGGTGCACTCGCAGGGGGCCAGGCCGAGCCGGGCGGCACCGGTGAGATACCCCTCGGGTGCGGGCTTGCCGTGGGTGACGATGTCGGCGGTGACGAGGACCGGCGGGATCGGGAGGCCGGCGGCGGCCAGGCGGGCCGTGGCGAGGGCGGTGACGCCCGAGGTGACCACGGCCCAGGTTCCGGGTGGCAACGAGGAGAGCATCTCCGCGGCTCCGGGCAGTGCGGTGACGTCGGCGGCCTCCTCGACCTCGTAGCGGTCGATGAGGGCGAGCGCGGCGGGGACCTGGTGACTGGGCAGGAGGGCGGCGACCGTGTCGGCGGAGCGGCGGCCGTGGACCATGGCGGTGACTTCCGCGGGGTCGAGGCCGTACCTCTCCGCCCAGCGGCTCCAGGCTGACACCACACTGGCGTCGGAGTCGACCAGCACGCCGTCGGAGTCGAACAGCAGCCCGCGGGTGACGACGACGGTCATGAGACGGGCCGGTTGCGGTAGCGGCCGACGAGCTCGCGGGCGGCGACCTGCATCCGCACCGGTGGCAGGCCCCGGGCGATGAGGGCGAGATCATCGAGGACCATGCGGCCGATCTCGGTGAACGCCTGAGGGATGCCACCGGCCCGGTGCGCGGAGAGGACCAGGCCTTCAAGGCTCCGGGCGGGGTGGTCGGCGGGGACGGGTTCCTCGGGCCAGACGTCGACACCGGCGAGGAAGCGGCCGCCGCGTACGCGGTCGAGCAGGGCGTCGTAGTCCACGACCGCCGCCCGGCTGACCAGGATGAGGCGTGCGCCGGGCGGGACGGTGTCCAGTTCGGCCGGGCCGAGCAGGCGTTCGCTCTCGCCGGTGACGGTGGCGAGGACGAACAGGAACTGACTGGCGGCCAGGGTCTCGGCGAGGGAGGCCGGCAGGACGTCGTGCTCGCGCAGCACGGAGTCGGGCAGCCAGGGGTCGTAGACCCTGAGGGTGGGGGCGAACGGGACGAGCAGCCGGTGCAGTGCCCGTCCCAGGTTGCCGAAGCCGATCAGTCCCACGCTGGCGTGGCGCAGCAGGATGGAGTCTTCCGTGCCGGCGGAGACGTAGGTCTCGCGGCCGGCGCGGAAGGCGCGGTCTTCGCGACTGATGCCGCGGGCGAGGTCGAGCGCGAGTCCGAGGGCGTGTTCGGCGACCGCCTGGGCGTAGGCGGGACCGGCTCCCAGGACGTGTACGCCCTGTTCGTGGCACGTCTCGTAGTCGACGTTGGGGAAGAAGTTGCCCTCCACGTTGAGCAGCGCGCGCAGTTTGCCGGCTCGCCGGAGTCGTTCCCGGGGCAGGTCGGGCTGGCCGATGACGGCGAACGCGTCGGGAAGGCAGGCGTCGAGGGCGCTGTCCGGCTCTCCGTCGAGGTCGACGACGTGGAAGTCGGCGCGGAGCCGGCGCAGCGTCTCCGGGGTGAAGATGCGCTCGGTCTTCTGCGGTGCGGGGCACAGGATCACCATCGGCCTGGCGCGCTCACCGGTCGCCGCTGCGGAGTCTTGTTGCCCCTGAATGGGTGGCAAAGCGTTCACGGCTTTCTCCTCGGGGTGCACGACCCGGCCTTGGCATACGGAAAACGACAGTGCTGTGCGTGCGCGTCGAGGATGACCCGTTTGAAATGACCAGGCAACCGGGCCCTCGGAAAGCGGAGTGCACCCCGGCTAGCGGTTTTCTCATAGCGGGGTCGGTCGGCGGGATCGGCGGTCCCGGATCGGTCACCGAGCAGGAAGCGCGACGCCCACGCCCGCCGCGTCGGGGCCACTCTCGGTGACCGGGGAGTACCACGCGGTGCGTGTGGGGCGCCGCCACGCCGTATCGACCCGGACGTGGTCGGACCGGGTCGCCCACTTCCTGGTGACCCTGCTCCACCACGTGCTGACCGCGTGTGACCCCGACGGGAAGGTGCCGATCTCCGCATACGGCGACACCGGTCCCTGGCCCCACGCCATCGTCCCCGTCACGGACGACGGGATCGGCATCGCCCGCGCTCATGGCGGAGACGTCAGCGCATCATCTCCCGGGCTGGGTAAGGGCGCGAGGTTCACTCAGCGGATGCCGAAGGCGTCGGCGGCCTGCGGAGAGGATCGTCGAGGATCCACCGCGGGGAATGCCAACTCGACGTCGGATCCGCTTCCTTGGGTGGGTCGAGCCGGGCGCGCGTCGTGCGCCGTGCGGGCCGAGGACGACGGCCGGGACCGCTGTGACCAGCCTCGACCTGGGCGGGCGTCAGTCGCTCAACGCCAAAAGGAAGTAAAGGGAGTTGCCCACGGCGCCACCGCCCACTTCCCGCACCCCTGGGACCCACCTGCTCCGCTTGACTTCAATGTACCCATATGCGTAGGTTGGGTACGGGTTGAACAGAAAACAGACGTTTTGCCTGGTGAGAAGACGAACAATCTCAGCATCCCGACCGACTACATCCCGACCGATGACAAACCGGTCGTCGGTTAACAGACGGACGGGTACCCCGCCACGGGGTTCGCTGCACTCAGCAGCCCAGGTGGGTCCGATGCCGCGCGTTCAGCGCGTGATTCGGCGACGGCGAATCCCGTCACCTTCAAGGCCGATGTACCGGACCCTTTCGCGAACGTTTCAGCGCCTTACTACTGGTGCCGACGTCACCGCGGCCGTGCAGCGCTAGCACCTGTCTACGCTCCCGGGAAGGGAAAGCACCATGCGGATCATCACCTCAAGGACGTTCCGGCTGTTCGCCAGCCTGTTCGCCGCTCTGGCCCTGGCATTCGGCACAGCCGGCATCGCCAGCGCAACCAGCTCCCACTCGGACCACTCGTCCGATTACTCCTACAGCAACTGGGACAACGACCACGGCGGTGGCGGCGACCACGACGGTGGCGGCTACGGCGGTGGCGGTGACCACGGCGGCGGTGGCTACGGCGGCGGTGGCGACCACGGCGGCGGTGGCGGCGACCACGGTGGCGGCGGTGGCGGTCACGGCGGTGGCGGTCACGGCGGCGGTGGCGGTGGTCACGGCGGCGGTGGCGGTGGCCACGGCGGCGGCGGTGGCGGTCACGGCGGTGGCGGCGGCGGTCACGGCGGTGGCGGCGGCGGTGGCGGGCACTGACCCCAGTGGTCACGCCTGACACCTGAAGATTGACGACCCGTCATCTCGCCACAACCGGCTGGTCTTCTGCAGCGGTCCCGTGTCGCATCAGCGACACGGGACCGCTGGCGTGCGTCTGGAGGACCTGCGCCGGCGGTCGTCCACGGTCCCGGTACCGTCGCGACAGAGCCGATCGGGGGCGTGATGATGTCCGGTGCACGGCGCACCCGACGCGCACCGGGGCCCACTACACGGCTCGGCGATAAAGCTCCGTCAGCAGTTCGATGGCGGCCGGGGCGGCGGGGTGCGGGTCGTCCCGCCACCAGGCGAGTCGCACCGCGATGGGCTCGGCGTCGCGCACCGGCCGGTAGACGACGCCGGGACGCGGATACTGGTGTGCGGTGGACTCGGCCGTCATGCCCACACAGCGGCCCGTGGAGATCTCGGTGAGCCATTCGTCGACATCGTGCGTGTCCCTGGTTGCCGGTCGCGAGTCGGGTGGAAACAGCTCCGTCGTGGTGGTGCCGGTCCTGCGGTCGATCAGCAGGACACGTCCGCCGAAGTCGGCGAGTCGCACCGAGCGGCGCCCGACCAGCGGATCGTCGGCGGCCATGGCGCACAACCGCCGTTCCAGCCCCACGATCGCGGAGTCGAACCGCCGGTCGTCCAGCGGTCTGCGCACCACGGCCGCGTCGCAGGCCCCCTCGGCCAGGCCGGCGGTGGCGGAGTTGACCCGGACAAGCCGCAGCTCCGTCTCGGGGTGCGCTCGCGCCCAGTCGCGCTGAAACGCCAGGGTGTGACGGCCGAGGGCGGACCAGGCGTACCCGATCCGCAGCGAGACGCGCCCCGACGTGGCCTCCTGGACCAGGTCGGCCACCTCGCCGAGTACCCGCCGGGCATGCGCAAGCACACGCAGTCCCGTCGCCGTCGGAGTGACCTCGCGGGAGGTGCGCCGCAGCAGCCGCACCCCGAGGGCGCGTTCGAGCGAGGCCAGCGTGCGGGACACGGCGGCCTGGGAGACACCGAGCGCCATGGCGGCGTCGGTGAACGTGCCCTCGTCGACGATCGCGACCAGACAGCGCAACTGCCGCAGCTCCACATCCATGACTCAAGCGTATAGATCGATCGGTTGATGCATTTTACGCAAGGGCCCCGGCCGCCCAGCATCGAGACATGTACGCAGCCTCCGCCCGCCCGGCAGAAACCGCGCGTCGCGCTCCCTCGCCGCCCACGACCGCGAAGCCCGGCGGCACGCGCCCGGTCGGCGTGATCACCATGGTCGCCAGCGGCCTGTCCAACCAGACCGGTGCCGCGATCGGCTCCCTGGCCTTCCCCGTCCTCGGCCCCGTCGGCGTGGTCGCCGTACGCCAGTACGTCGCCGCGGTCGTCCTGTTGGCCGTGGGCCGCCCCCGGCTGCGGACGTTCACCCGGAGCCAGTGGAGGCCGGTCGTGCTGCTGGCGCTGGTGTTCGGGGCCATGAACCTGTCCCTTTATACGGCGATCGACCGCATCGGACTGGGGCTGGCGGTGACCCTTGAGTTCGTCGGCCCGCTCTGCATCGCGCTGGCCGCGTCCCGCCGCCGGGTGGACGCGTGCTGTGCGGTGATCGCCACGGCGGGGGTCGTCACGCTGATGCGTCCGCGCCCCTCCGCCGACCTCCTCGGCATGGGCCTGGGACTGCTGGCCGCCGTCTGCTGGGCGTCGTACATCCTGCTCAACCGCACCGTCGGCCGCCGCATCCCCGGCGCGGCGGGTTCCGCTGCCGCCGCCGGGCTCTCCGCCGTGCTGTTCCTGCCGGTCGGCGTCGCCGTCGCCGTCCGGCATCCTCCGACGCCGACGGCGGTCGGCTGTGCCGTGGCCGCCGGTGTGCTGTCCTCAGCGGTGCCCTACCTCGCGGACCTGTTCACCCTGCGTCGTGTCCCGGCCCCGGCTTTCGGCCTCTTCATGAGCGTCAATCCCGTCCTCGCCGGTCTGGTCGGGTGGGTCGCCCTCGGCCAGGGCCTGGACTGGACGGAGTGGGCGGCCATCGGCGCCGTCGTCGCGGCCAACGCGCTCAGCATCCTCGCTTCACGAGGTGGACAAAGAGGTGGACAAAGTTGACGGACACGTCACGGACCTGACGGACCTCTGAGCCACGGCCCTCTCCAGAAGAACGTTTCGGCGAAAACGCCAGACCACGCCACCCCTTCCGCTGCACAGAAATAGCTACCAGCATGAACACGCCGGGGCGGCGCCCGGGTGCGGGATCCATATCCGAGTGCGCCGCTCCACGCCTGGTCAGACGGCCTGCGAATGCTCTGGAGTTGTTCATGCCGGATGTGATGTGGATGCAAGGTGTCGAGTGGCTCGCGGCAGCCGCCTCGGACCCCCGGGCCTGCAAGCGGGAGTGGGATCAGGGGGCGGGGACCGTGCTCATGGAGGCCGGGCGGTTCTGGGACCTGCTCAGCGTTCCCGAGCAACTCGGTCTGCTTGCCCTGGACATCCTGTGGGACGACCCGCTGCGCGCCCCCGGACCCACCTTGGTAGACACCATGGCCCGGAGAGTGGGCTTCTTCCTGCCGCCGGACCCGGCCAGCCGCTGGGTCGGATCCGGACTCCGCCACTCGGGAAAGGGCTCGTGGGTCGCCGTACCACCGCCGTACCGCTCCGCGCGGTCCCTGGAGTGGCTCATTCCGCCCGACGGGACCGGGGCCCTGCATGCCGCCGTCCCCCTGGAACTCGCGTTGCAGCGGGCCAACGGGACGCTCGCCGTCCTGGCACCACCGCCCGGAGGGTGACCCTCGCTCCGCGGCAGCGCGCGGAGGGGTTCACCAGCAGCCCAGCAGGCCGCGAGGCACGGGGACGGCGGGTACGGGGACGGCGGGTACCGAGCCGGTGGATACGGGGACGGCGGGTACGGAGCCGGTGGATACGGTTTCGGGTTCGGCCGCTACGGGTCCGGCGGCCTCCTCGTCCCGCCTCTCCGCCCAGGAGTCGACCGGCGACACCGCGCCCTCGAAGGGGCTGGAGGCGGCGAAGGAGGCCCACAGCACCGCGACCCCCTCGCGGTGCTCCGGAACCACCCGGTCCTTGGCCCCCCACTCCGCGACCAGTTGGGCGTGGTCCGGCGGCCGGCCCAGATGCCCGTCCGTCAGCTCGGCGTAGCGCCGGGCCGTGTGAGTGCTGTCCATGTCGGAGCAACGGCGGTGCGTGCGCCGGTGGTACGCGCCCGTGATACCGCTCACCGAGTCGGGTGAACGCGCCGCCCGTTCGGAGCCGTACCCCTGTCCGACAAGCATCTTCACGCATCAACGCGGTCACACCGAGCGTCGTCACACCGAGCCCGGTCGGGGTCAGCTCCGCGCGCCGGGAGCGACGGCCGCCTCCGGTGCCGTACGCGAGGAGTCGGCGTCCGCTCGGGCCAAGGCGGAGAGCCGGCCCGCGCGCTGGACCGGCACGAGCAGGGCGGCCAGCGCCGCGGCCAGGCAGAGCAGGGCGAGCAGGGTGAACCCGTGGGTGTAGCCGGAGCCGTAGGGAAGGCCCGAGGGCTGAAGCCGGCCCGTCACCAGGACACTGGTCACGGCCGCGCCGATGGACCCGCCGATGGTACGGATGTTGGCGTTCATCCCGGTCGCGGCGCCGGTCTGCTCGGGCGGGACGCTGCCGACGATCAGGTTGGCCATCGAGGCGAAGGCGAGTCCGATGCCCAGGCCGAAGACGCCCGCGGCGAAGGCCACTTGCCACTGCTGGTCGTGCCACAGGGCGAGGAAGCCGCAGGCGACCGCACCGAGCGCGGCACCGGTCGTGAGCAGCTTCTTGGCGCCGAGGACGGGCTCCAGCCGACCGCTGAGCACGCCCGAGCAGAACATGGCGAGCAGCATCGGCAGCATGAGCAGTCCGGCCGCGGTGACGCTGGCGCCGAAGCCGTACCCCGCGGAACTCGGGGTCTGTACGAAGCCGGGGAGGAAGGACCAGATCGCGTACATGCCCGCGCCGAACAGGAGCGCTGCGGTGTTGGTGGTCCACACCGCGGGCAGCCGCATGACGCGCAGGTCGATCAGCGGCGTGCGGGAGCGCGCCTCGGCCAGCAGCCACAGCGCGAAGAGCAGGACGGCGGCGGCGAACAGCCCGATCACCCGGGCCGATCCCCAGCCCCACTGGCCCGCCTGGCTGAGCGGGAGCAGCAACGCGACCAGCCAGCCCGACAGCAGCACGGCGCCGAGCCAGCTGACACGTCCCTCGGCCCGGCTCGGGGACTCGGGGACGTAGCGCAGGGCGATCAGCGTGGTGACCGCGACGACACCGACGGGCAGCCAGAACAGCCAGCGGTAGTCGAGTGCGGACACGATGGGACCGGCCGCCACCAGGCCGACGCCGCCGCCGGCGGCGATCACGGCGGACAGATTGCTGATGCTGGGGCCGACCTCGGCCGCGGTGAACTCGTCCCGGATGATGCCGAAGGAGAGCGGGAACAGCGCTCCGCCTATGCCCTGGACGACCCGGGCGACGATCAGCACGCCGATGTTCGGCGCGAGCGCGGCGAGCAGACAGCCGAGCGTCACGGTCACGAGGACGGCGACGAGGGTGCGCTTCTTGCCGACCAGGTCACCGACGCGGCCGAGGATCGGGGTGAAGACCGAGGCGGACAGCAGGTAGGCCGTCATCACCCAGGTCACGGTGGACTGCGAGGTGTTCAGGGCGTGCTGGACGGTCGGCAGGGCCGGCGCGATCAGCGACTGGAGCATGGAGAACACGCCCGCACCGGTCGCGAGGACCGCGAAGGTGAGGCGGGTGGACTTCCGGGGCATGAAAAAGCCTCTCCGAACAGAGCGGAAAAGAACGGAACGGAACGAACAGAGCAAGCGGAACGGCCGCTCAGGGAGCGGGGGCGGGCTGCGCACGACCCGTTCGAGGTCACAGGGGGGTACGCGCGCGCCGACGGTGCGTGCGGCCGCACGCAACCATGGGGAACGGACCCCCCGACTGCTAAAGTGGAGGTATGCCTCCACTGTAGCGGAGGCATACCTCCGCTTCAACCTTCTTCTCGGCCGGGAGGCACCAAGTGACGGCTCAGCCGTTCCCCGTCAGCGGGATCGTCGCGTCCCGGCGCCCGCACCGCAAAGACGCCGCACGCAACTACGACGCCCTGCTGGTCGCCGCGCGAGACGCCTTCGCGGAACACGGCGCGGAGGCGTCCCTGGAGGACATCGCCCGACGCGCAGGCGTCGGCATCGGGACCCTCTACCGGAACTTCCCCACCCGCCGCCACCTCTTCGAGAGCGTGTACGCGGACGAGGTGGACGCCCTGTGCCGGATGGCCCTGGACGTCGCCGAGCGGGAACCCTGGGAGGCGCTGGCCTCGTGGCTGCGGCGCTTCGTGGACTACACCGTGACCAAGCGGGCCATCCGCGAGGCGCTCGACAACGAGTCGGAGATCTTCCTGACCTGCCGCGACTCGATGTACCAGGCGGGCGGCCCGCTGTTCGAGCGGGCACAGAAGGCCGGCGAGGCGCGCATGGACATGGCCTTCGACGATCTGCTGCGCATGGTCGCCGGGATCACCTCGACGAACTTCCTCGACGACACCCAGCGCGACCGTGTTCTCACGGTCGCACTCGACGGCGTCCGCGCCGCGCGCTGACATCACTCCGAGGCACGAGGGACCCTTCGCGCGCCCCGACGTCCACCGCCCCGTCGTCAACTCCACGCCTACCCTCCAGTAACATCTCGCGGCAGGCCCCTGGAGGAGGAACCGTGCCACGGTCGGAACGCTCAGCCCTGTTCCTCGCCGGCCTGCTGGCCACCGCGGGTGTCGGTCACTTCGTGTCGCCACGGCAGTTCGACGCGACCATTCCGCGGGCGCTGCCGGGGGCACCCCGGGCCTGGACGTACGCGAGCGGTGTCGCCGAACTGGCGCTCGCCGCCGGGGTGGCGGCGCCTCGTACACGGCGGACGGCCGCGCTGGCCACCGCGGCCTTCTTCGTCGGGGTGTTCCCCGCTAACGTCCAGATGGCCGTGGACTGGCGCCGGCGTCCCGCACCGCAGAAGGCCGCGGCCATCGCGCGACTCCCCTTGCAGGTGCCCCTTGTACTGTGGGCACGCAGCGTTGCCAAAGGTGAGAAGGGTCAGTCATGACGCGTGGTGTGGATGTGGGCGACAAGGTCGAGGACTTCGCCCTGCCGGACGAGACCGGCACGCAGCGAAAGCTGACCGAGTTGCTCGGCGAGGGACCGGTCGTGCTGTTCTTCTACCCCGCCGCCCTCTCCCCCGGCTGCACCACCGAGGCCTGCCACTTCCGTGATCTGGCCGCCGAGTTCGCCGCGGCCGGTGCGCGGCCGGTCGGCATCAGCGGTGACGCGGTCGACAAGCAGCAGGAGTTCGCCGGGCGTCACACACTCGGGTTCCCGCTGCTGTCCGACGTGGACGGCACGGTCCGCGAGCGGTTCGGAGTGAAGCGGGGCTTCTCCCTGGCGCCCACGAAGCGGGTCACGTTCGTCATCGCGCAGGACCGCACGATCCTGGAAGTGGTGCGCAGCGAGCTGCGGATGAGCGCCCACGCGGACCGGGCCCTCGCCGCGCTGCGGGCCCATCAGGACTGAACTTCGGTTCCCCCGTGTCGGCTGACGGCTCCTCGGGTCAGCACTGTGCCGAAGCCGGAAGGTCGGCCCGCTCGTCACCGCGGAGGTACAGGGCGCTGACCCAGCCGTTGCCGATGCCGGCACCGCCCGAGACGTAGATCCAGATGTGGCTCGTGGAACCGTGGTCGACCACCGTCTCGCCGGAGAGCCAGCAGAGGGCGGGGTAGCCGTACCCGGGGCGGAGTGTGCCGATCGCGGGGTAGCCGTTGCCGGGACCGGAACGGATGGGCGCGTCGACGACGGGGACGACGGTGTACGTCGCGTAGGCGGACTGCGCCGTGCGCCCGGTCGGCGCCGCGGCCGAGGCGGTGCCCGCGCTCAGCAGGCCGCAGGCGAGCACGGCTCCGGCGAGGACGGCGGCGGCCTTGCGTCGGATACTCATGGCTGAACTCCCTGGCACGGAGGGGTGATCACAGTGAATTCCGGTGAATTCCGCCGCCTTCAGCACTGGGCGGTGGCCGGCAGATTCGCGTACTGGTCGCCCTTAAAATAGACGGCGCTGCTGAATCCGTCGGCGAATCCGATCCAGATGTCGTTCGTGTAGCCGTGGTCCGTGACGGTCTGCCCGTGGGTCCAGCAGTACGCCGTGTAGGACCGACCGGCGGTCAGCGTGGCCAGGTAGGCGCTGTCCTTCGTCGGCAACTGGCGGACGTTGACGTTCTCGTAGGGCACGACGGTGTACGACTGCTCGGCGGGCGCGGCTGGCGCGGCGGCGGCCAGGCCGGCCGGGGCGAGGAAGGTGAGCGTCGCGGCGCACGTGGTGATGACGGCCGGAATACGGCGCATGAGAGATTCCCCCTGTGTGTGGTGTTTCGCCTTCCCGGCAACACTGGGGGCCGAGGGAGTGCGGCGGCAACGCCATTCCACCGTGTTCGAAGTGAGCGCACCGCGGCCGGAGATGGAGCGCGGGTGTACTGCGGTCGACCCTGTGGTTTTCGGTGGGCGGCCATCTGTCCGAGTCCATGATCTTGCTCCCTGTGGGGCCCACGCGGTGGTTACGCTCCCGAGCGGACGGATCCGATGGGGGCGGGACGGCGGTCCTCATGACGGGAATGGCTCACTGTGCGTAGGCAGCGGCAGGGATCGGCCGGAAACGGCAGGACCGGGGACCACGGCCGGGGACCCGGCGGCCGGGACACGCCCTCGGCCACCAGGAACGGCGCCGAGGTCGTGGCGCCGCACCCGGCGTCCCCGACGACCGGCCCGGGGATGACTCCGCGGGCACTGCTGGCTCTGCAACAGGCCGCGGGCAACGCGGCGACGGTGCGCGCACTGCGTGCCGACGGCGTGCCGGGCGCCACCCGGGCGCCCAGACCCGCGCCCTCCGTCCTGCCCGCCCTCGAAGAACTGCCCGAGAACGGTGCCGCCACCCGGCTGCCCGCGGTGCTTCCCGCGGTCGAAGAGACAGCGCGGGAGTCCGAGGAGGGCACGGAGAGCGGCCGGCCGCGCGCCGCCACCACGCGCCCCCGTCGGGCGGTCACGCGCCGGTCGGTCCCCCGGCCGACCGGTACACGGACCGGCTCCTCCCATCCGCCGCTCGGACTGCCGCCGTATCTACGGGAGTTACGGGCGGCGGGGCTCTCCACCGCGTACGGCCTGACCGGTCACGAGTTCGTGTCCACCGCCCTCGGGACGGTCGTCGGACGGTCCGACGGCACGGTGGCCGAGATCCGCGAGGAGCTGGCCGGGCGGCCGGAAACGTTCTACGGCCAGGGCCGCTCGTTCGCCGTCGAGGGCCCGGAGGGGAAGGGGTGGTACGACGTCACGGTCACCATCTCCCGGGACGGCACCGATCTCCCCGAGACCTTCGTCTCCCCGGAGGCCGCGAAGGCTCAGGCCGCGGCGGTACAACAGGCCAGGGCCATGGCCGCGTTGCTGGCCGGGTCGGAGGGCTCCATGGGCAAGGGGAAGGGGAAGGCGAGAGCCGACGATCACGACGACGGGGACGGCAGCGGCACCAAGGTCGACCCCCGGCAGGCCGCCCAGGACGCGCGGACGGCCGAGGGCTCCAACATCAAAGTGGACACCCAGCACAACACCTCGGGCGTGGTGAGCCATTCCTCGGGCGGTTCGTCCAGCAAAGGCGTCAACTTCATGGCGTTCGGGCTGGCGCCGGTCGTCCCGGGCGTCTGGCTCGGTGGGGCGGTCATGGCCAACGCGCAGCCGTTCCAGTCCTCCACCGACTCCCGTGTGCAGAAGACCATGTCCGAACCGCGGGTGCTGCGCAGCGACAAGGGGTCCGTCGAGATACGGCGCCGGGTGCGCTACGGCGTACGGGTCCAGCCCCAGGACGAGGGGCAGCGCGAGCGGGCGCGGACGTTCAGCGGCGCCGGGTCCCTGATGATGCGGGTACCCACCGAACACCTGGTGCCCGTCACCGCCGAGGCACCCGCCCGGCAGCGCCCCCTCGACACACAGACCGCGCGGCGCGTACGGCTCGCGGACTCGCTGGCCCCGGTCGCGCTGGACGACGCGGCGGCCTCTCATCCGGGCGGCGGCGGGCTGTTCGACACGGTCCGCTCCGTACTGCACCCCTCCCTGACCTCCCGTGGTGCGCCGGGGCGGGCCCGGCTCCACGACGCCACCTCGACCACGACCGTCCTGGAGGACCTGCCCCGGCTGCTGAGCGGCTGGGTGATCGGGGAGGATCTCGCCTCCAAGGACGGCAGCGCCACGGGCACCTACCGGATGCGTGCTGATCTCACCGCCCTGTCGCCCGCCTGGACGACCGGCAAGACCCAACTGCGTACGCACCAGCAGGCGCAGCACTCGGTGTCCCACACGGCGGCCAAGGGCCGTGGGGGCACCTTCGGCGCGGGCCCGGCGGCGGGGTTCGGCGTGCTGGGCAGCGCCGCCGCGGTGCGCGCGACGGTCATGCCCACGGCCGGGGCGCGCAAGGCACGGTTCTCGGTGGCCGAGCAGACGGTGTCGAGCCGTCAGGGCGCCGAGGTCAGGGGCGACAAGGTGCTCTACCTCGGCAAGGTGCGGTTCAGCGTCGAGGGGACCGGGCCGCTCTCCCCCGCCATGAAGGTGCGCTCCGGGACCCGCACGGCCGAGCACTCGATGGATGTGTGGGTCAGCCTGCGCGCCGACGAGGTCCGGTCGCTGGGCCTCGAACTGCCCGAAGGCGTCACGGCGGGCCCCATGGTCAAGGAGCCGGGAACGGACGCGGACGGGAAGAAGCTCGACCGGCGGCAAGGGGAGGAGTCACGGGACGGGGCCGGGTCGTCGGCCGGTCCGGGCAACGAGCGCCACCTGCCGTTCGGGGCCATGGGGTCGAGCGTGGCGATCAGCCAGCTGGACACCGCTCCCCTGCTCTCCGGCATCGAGCGGCTCTTCGCCACCGATCAGCGACTCGCGGGCTATCTGCCCGCGTTCGGCGCGGGGGCGGGGACCGAGGTGAGCCGCGAGGAGGGCGAGGTGCAGCGGCGCAACTACCGCGAGCTGATCACCGTACTCTCGGAGACCAACCTGCGCGTCAACAAGGACCAGCTGCTCTCCTCCGGGATCCGGGTCCGGATGCGGCGCAAGAGCCGATGGCACGCGCACGACGTCCAGATCAAGGTCGTCGGCGCCCTGCGCGAGACGGGCTACCAGGGGGAGACGAAGGACTGGCTGGTGCGCAGCCACAGCGGCGTCACCAGCAACTCGCAGAGCGGGCGGTCCAGTTCACGGTCGATCGGCGGACTGGCGCTCGGCCAGTTCCGGCTGATCCCCGGTGCTCTGTCCGCCACGGTGCGCGGCGAGCGGACCCGGCAGAGCACCCGGCGCAACCAGGCGGGCCCGGCGACCCGCTCCGACGTGCTCACCAACGGCGGTGAGAACACCAGCGCGTTCGGCGGCGCCCTGCGCCTGGACGTGGACGTCACCATGACGACCCGGGAGCGGACCGCCAGACGTGCCCTCACCCCGGGCATGCCGGGGCGGGACGCACCCGAGGCCGTGCGCATCGCCTCGACCGCGGACACCGAGGCGCTCGACCTGGTCGAGCAGGACGTACGGCTGCTCACCCCGACCGCGTTCACCCTGGACACCGCCGCGAAGGACCGGCTGACGGCCAGGACCGGCAGGCGCACCGCCGGACTGGCGCCGCCGCAGCGGCAGTTCAACGCGTCGGGCATCGGCGATCTGTCGACCATGGCACCGCGCTCGATCGCGGGCCGGGCGGTTCGGGACTGGACGCTGGTGGAGACCGTCGGAGGCGGCGGGCCGATCCGGGACCTCGCCTTCGAGCTCCTGTCGAAGGCCGCGGGCCGAAACCGGGAGCTTCGGGAGGACCTCGCGCTGCAGACGGAGGGCCTCGCGCCGCGGCTGGCGATCGAGGAACGCTTCAGTCCGCAGGCCATCACCTCGGCGCTGCGGCAGGCGGTGTCCTCCGGGTGGGTGGTGAAGAACCTGCGGTACCCGCGCAGGCTCCGCGCGCTCGACGGCGCGGTCGGTACACGGTTCGCCCTCACCAACCCGGAGGTGGTCGCGGAGGGCACCGGGGCGGGTACCGAGACGTTCCTGCTCGGCGGTCACCAGATGACCGGGCAGCAGGGCAGCGCTACCTCCACGACCGTGCAGGGCGGCGCCCTCGGCTCGGAGAACGGCGCCGACTGGCGGCTGGGCGAGGGCCTGTCGGCCGGCCGGAGCCTGGGCCGGAGCGCCGCGACGGCGACGACGCTGAGCGGCACCGTCGAACGCAACGCCCACACCCCGCGCACCCGGCCCCTCTATCTGGTCCACTGCGACCTGGTGGTCCGGATGGTCAGCGAGGTCAAGGTCACGGGGGGCGGCCCGTACGTCGCGACGGGCGAGCGGACACTGCCCGCCGCGGCCGCCGTCTGGCTCACCCAGGAGCAGTTGGCGGCCGCGGGCCTGCGCGTTCCCGGGGCCGCCGGGCAGACATCCTCGCAGGAGGAGTCCGCACGCCGGGGTACGGAGTCCAAGGGCCAGGAATCCAAGGGCAAAGAGTCCAAGGGCAAGGGGAAGGCCACCCAGGAGCGGACCGAGGCGTCCCGGAGCGGGGAGTCGTCGAGCACGACCACCCCGGCGGCGCCCGCCCTCGCCCAGGAACTGCCGCTCGGCTTCGGCATGATCGAGGAACTGCCCGACTTCGTCCCGTTGCTGGAGCGGCTGCGCGCCGCCGTCGGGCGGCGTGACCGGTCCCTCGCCGAGGAACTGCTGCCGAAGCGGCAACTGGCCGATCCGCACGACAACACGCAGCGGCTGCTGCGGGTCCTGGACCGGGACGGGTCGGCCGGGCTGCTCTCCGGGGCCATGGACGGCGGGGTGCCCGTCGAGCTGTTCCGCGGCCGCGACACACCGTACTGGGCGGTGTTCCGGGTACGACGCACCCGGCAGGGCACGGCCGAGGGCGAGGCGAAGGACGGCCGCGACATGGAATACATCACCTCGGCCGCCGCACAGCGGGCGGACACCCGCGAGACGAGCGACACGCGTACCGTCGAGGGCGTCGTGGCCGGTGCGGGCAAGCCGGAGGGCGGTGGTGGTCCGCTCAAGAGCGTCGGCGGCTCCGGCGGACTCGGCGTCGGCGTCAGCGATGTCACGAAATCGGCCACCGTGGGGCGGGGTCAGCTCGGCATGAAGACCGTCGCCGAGGCCTCCGCCCGTTCGGTCAGGATGCGGGTGCCGATCGAGGCGACCCTCGAACTGCACTCGTCCCGTGGGCGGGTGGGCCTCGCCACCCTCGGCGGGCAGTCCCTGGTCCACCGCGTTCTGGTCAAGGACCTCGAGGCGCTGTCGCGGCTGCGGCCGGTGCCGCGCGCGGAGGGGGGACAGACGTTCCTGCGGCCGGACGACGCCGAAGCGAGCCGGCTGGGCCCCTGGCACGGCCGCGGGGTCACCCTTCCGATGGAGGCGCAGGTCAACGGGTTCCGCGGCGCCCCCGAGATCCGCCGGGTGATCGACGACGCGGTACGGGCGGCGCACGGCGGCGAGCGCTACCGCAGGACGGGCGACGCGGCGGCGTACGCGCAGCGCGAGGCGGTGTCCACCGAGTGGCTGATCGCCGCCCTGCCGCTGCTGACCGCGGCCGGGGTCGACCTCCCGGTCGTGCACGCCTCCGGCGCACGGGGGCAGGATCTGCGGACCTCGCTGCACGCCCGGCTGCGCGCCGGCCGGGTGCTGGGTGTCGGTGACAAGATGACCTTCGAGACGGTGGCGCAGAGCGCCCTGGACGCGCCCCGGCCCACGGGCACGGACCATCAGCAGGCGGTGGAGCACAACAAGTCGGTACGGGGGCTGGGCGGCGCCGGTGTACTCAACGCGGACGAGTTCCGGATGAACCAGCTCCTCGGCAACGCCGACCAGGTCGGCGGCGCCACCGACACCTCGGCCCACGGGTCCGGCTCGATGCCCCTGCACAAGCCCAAGTTCGAGGCGACGCTGGTGCAGTTCACCCTGGACGTGCGGGTGGTGGCCCGGGTGAGGGACCGGGGCCGCTCCGGCGCCCCGTCCGTCGCCGTACGGGACTTCACCGTTCCCACTCCGGTGGTCGTACGGATCCCGGCGCCCGTGGCCCGCCGTATGCTCCAGGACCCGTCCAACCACGCCAAGCTCCACGACCCGGACGGCCGCCTCGGGTCCTGATGTGGGGGCGTGTCAGCCGCCCGGCTCCTCCACCGGCTCCGCCGGATCCGTCGATCGCTCGCCGATCACCGCGGTGAGCTCCGCCCTGCGGCGGATGCCCAGCTTGCGGTAGGCGCTGGTCAGATGGGTCTCGACGGTGCGCCGGGCCAGGTGCAGGAGTTCCGCTATCTCGGCGTTCGTGCGCCCGTCGGCCGCGAGGGCGGCGATCCGTCGCTCGCTGCCGGTCAGCGCCTCCCATCCGGTGAGGGCGGTCGCCGAGCCGCGGGAACGGCCTTCGGGCAGGGCCTCCTCGGCCAGCGCCCGCATTCGTACCGCGCCCAGCCGTTCGGCGTGCTCGGCCGCCTCACGCAGCGCGTCGCGGGCCCGGCTCCGGTCCCCCGCCGCGACGAGCTGACGCCCCTGTGCGATCAGCGCGGGGATCAGCTCGGTCCGTGCGGAGGCGTCCCGCAGGATGCGTACGGCACGGTCGGCGAGTTCCAGACCTCGGCGGCCCCCGGTCGCGGTGGCGAGCCCGCGCAGCGCCCGGCCCACCAGTCGGGGGGTGTCCCACACCTGGGCGAGCCGTAGTTCTTCGCGGGCCAGGGCCAGGGCTTCCTGCGGACGGCCCAGGGCGCTGCGGCACTCGGCCGCCGCGGTCCGCCAGGGGGTGACCACGGGGCTCACCACGTCGCGTGCCGTCTGCCGGCGACCGCATTCCAGGAAGTCGTCGAGCGCGCCCGCGTGATCCCCTTGCGCGGACCGCAACACGCCCCGCGCGTAGAGGAATCGGTTGAGTTCCCAGGAGTCGTGCGCGTCCCCCAGGGCGAAGCTGTCGGCGAGCCGGGCCGCCTCCTCCGTGCGGCCCGTCTCGACCAGGGCGATCACGGCGTGGCCGTGCGCGTTGGCGGGATCGGTCCGGCGGCGGGTGGCCGCGGTTGCCTGCCAGTCCGCCGGTTCGGCGAGCAGATCGGCGTACTGTCCGCGCGTCGCGGCGATGTCCGCCCGTACGTTGAGCAGTGCCAGGTGCATGGGGTGCAACAGGGACGGGCTCTGCCGGTCCAGTCCTCGGCGTACCAGCCCTTCGGCCTCCACCAGTTCGTCGGCCCACTGAGCGACGGCGGCGGCCGTACCCAGCAGGAAGGGTTCGGCGAGCGCGTCGGTCGGTTCGTCCAGCAGCGCGTGGATCCGTTTCATGGCCGTGGCTGCGGGGATCAGCCCGGCCGTCGCGTCATAGCGGACCAGGAGGGCCTGACCTGCCGTTCCGACCAGGTCCGGGGACCGCTCGGCGGTGCCGTGCAGCCAGCGGTACGCCTCCTGGCGGGTGCCCTGGTCGTGGTCGGACAGCAGCGCCGAGGCGGTCTGCAGCAGCCGTATCAGGTCCGGATGGTCGGTCAGTTGCTCGTCCAGGCCCCGCAGGACGTCCATCGCGGCGCGCGCCTTGCCCCGCCGGGCCAGTACGGTGCCCAGGGCCACGGCCGCCCGTACCCGGTCCTGCGGCATGCCCGGCAGCCGGGTCGCCTCGGTCAGCCGCGGTATCCCGGCCGAGGAGCGGGCGGCGGCGAACTCCAGGGAACCCAGCTCGGTGAGCACCATGGTCCGGCGGACAGGGGTCAACGGCTCGTCCAGCGCACGACGCAGATACGACACGGCCTCGTCGGGCCGGTCGTCCCGCACCGCGACGGACCCGGCGTCCAGCAGCGCCACGGTGGCCCAGGCCGCGCCGACCGCCGGGGTGCGCAACAGCTGTCCGGCGACCGCTTCGGCGCGGTCGCCCCGGCCCAGCATCACTTCGGCCGCCGTACGGTGCGCCGCCTGCCGCCGGACGGTGGGCCAGCCGCTGAGCACCGCGTCCCGCAGCAGCGGGTGGGCGAAGCGCGGGCGCCCGTCGGGATCGGGACGCAGCAGACCGAGGCGGGTCATGGCGGTCAGCCAGCCGGGCACCCGGGCGGCGTCCGCGCCCGCCATCCGGGCGAGCAGTTCGGCGAACTCTTCCGCGTGGCCCTCCTCCCACACGTCCGCATCCAGAGCCGCGAGGGCGCGGGCCACCCCCACCGTCGTTTCTCCGGCGCTGTCCAGCCACCAGGAGACGGCGGCCGGATACGCGCCCGGGTAGAGGGCGGCACAGGTGTCCGGCACGCTCCTCGGGGGCGCGCCGTCCGGTTCCTGTGCGCGGAGGTCGTCGAGCAGGGCGCGCAGCAGCAGCGGGCTGCCCGCGCCGGCCCGGACGCAGTCGTCCACCCAGGCCGGTGTGGCGGCGCCGACATCCGAACGGACCAGCTGTGCGGCCGCGTTCGCACTCAGCGGGGCGAGGGTGTGGGTGCGCACCAGGGTGGGCGAGAGCGCGTGCGCCAGACCGGCGGACGGCGGGTCGATGTCGTACTGGCTGCGTTCGGTCGCCACCAGGAGGACGGGCAGTGCGTCGATCCGCCGGGCGACGTCGACGAGCCAGCGGCGCGAGGGTTCGTCGGCGCAGTGGACGTCGTCCACCGCCAGCAGCAGCGGGGCCCGGGCGGCATGGGAGCGCAGCCGCCTCCACAAGTGTTCGGCGTAGGACCAATGGTGCGGGTTGTCGTCGAAAACGTCCGGAAACAGCTCACTCCCGGCGTCTAACTGATCGGCCGATGAGAGAAGTTGGAGGACCGCCGCGAACTCTCCGGCCTCGCCGTCGGGCGAGCAGCGGGCCCGCAGCACCCGCATGCCACGGGCCGCCGCCTGCGCCGCCGTGGCCTCCAGGAGAGCGGTGCGCCCCGTGCCGGTGGCCCCTCTGAGCAGCACCAGACGGCCGGCCCCGGCACAGGCGCGGTCCGCCTCGGCGGCCACCAGCTCCAAGGCCTCGCGGCGTTCCCGCAGCGATTCGGCCTCGCGCATCGATGTCTCCTGTCGTGGACGTTTCATGATCGATCTCGTGGTACGTCTCGTGGTCCTCCACGATTGCGCGAGGCACGCCAGGCACAGAAGTCTGGGACAAGCCCTTCGGCCACTGGCGACACAGGGGCGACCAGCACGTGGATTTGGGAGAAGCGGTTGCGCAGTTCATTACGGACCACTGACGCAGGCGTGTCACAGCGGCCCGCCGACACCGGCGCGGTGGATTCCGGAAATCGCATACCGGTGGTGGTCCAAGCGCCCGACCCGATCTCCCGGGCGGGGGTGCGCAGCCAGTTGGGGCAGCACGCGGTGATCGAACTCCTCGACAGCGCGGAGGCCGGGCCCGGCATGGTGGCCGTCCTGGTCAACGAGGGGCCGGACGAGACCACACTGTCCCGGCTGCGCCGACTCGTGCGCAGCGACGGGGCGCGCGCCGTGCTGGTGGTGAACGCGATCCGTGAGGCCGAGCTCCTTGATGTCATCGAGTGCGGTGTCGGGGCCATCGTCTGGCGCCACGAGGCCAGCGCACACCGGTTGGTGCAGGCCGTGCTCGCGGCCGCACGGGGCGACGGGGACCTGCCCGCGGATCTGCTGGGACGCCTCATCACTCAGGTGGGATCGCTCCAGCGCACCGCGTCCGGCCAGTCCGGAGTTCCGCTCTCGGGCCTCGTGCCACGCGAGATCGATGTGCTGAGGCTCGTCGCCGAGGGGTTGGACACCGGGGAGATAGCGAGCAAGCTCTCCTACTCCGAACGTACCGTCAAGAACGTGATGCACGGGCTCACCACCCGGCTTCATCTGCGCAATCGCGCGCACGCCGTGGCCTATGCGCTCAGGGAAGGCTACATCTGAGGCGGACGGTCGATCGCACGGGGCCTGTCGGGAGAGGTACCGGACGGTTCACAGCAGACGGGTACACAGCGGGTACGCAGCCGGCCCACGGCCGGTGCGCGGCGGTACGTGACGGCACGGCGGGAGCACGACGGTGATTCACGAGGTGGACGAGGTCCTCAAAGGGCTGCTCAGGAGCGGGGCGCTGGACGGTTCCGGTATCGAGGTCGCCTTCGACGCGCCGAGCCGGGAGTGGGCCGCCCGCCGCAACGCGCCCGCCATCAACGCCTACTTGTACGACATCCGGGAGGATGTGCGGCGCCGTGAGCGCGGCGCCATGGCCGTGCGGGACGAACGCGGCATCGTGCTGCGCCGCCGCCAACCGCCCCGCTGGTTCCGGCTGTCGTATCTCGTGACGGCCTGGACCAAGCAGCCACAGGACGAACACCGGCTGCTGTCCGCGGTGTTGGCGACGCTGCTCCCCCACGAGATCCTGCCCCCGCACGCACTGCCCGGCGCGCTGGCCGCGCTGGGGCTGTCCGTGCCGCTCTCGGTGGCGAATCTGCACACCGAGTCCCGGTCCCTCGCGGAGATCTGGTCCGCGCTCGGCGGCGAGCTGAAGCCGTCGCTGGACCTGGTGGTGACCGCGCCGTTCCCGTCGTTCCCGGAGTACGACGCCGGGCCGCCGGTCACGGAGGGCGCCGGCGTGCGCGTACGCGGGATGGACGGAACCCTGGAGGGTTCGCCCGAACGACGGCATCGGGCACGGCACTTGGCGTCCACGACCGCGGCCGACACGGCTGCGGCCGACACAGCCGCGGGCACGGATCTCCCGGCCGGGGACCACCCGGTCGCGGAGGATCGAGACGGAGAGAAGCGAGCGAAGTGACCCCGCACGTCCCGACGTCGGCCGCGAACGGCATCTCGTCGGCCACCGGCCGCACCTCACCCGCCCGCGACACTTCGTCGGCCATGGACAACGCCTCACTCGCCACCGTCTCCGAGGAATCGGCCGACGCGCTCCTGATCCGGCTCTCCCGGCTGCGCGAGCGTGTCGCGCTCCTGGTCGAGTACCGCAGTGCGACCGATCCCACCGCGGCCGATCCGCTGCGCGGCCTCTATCTGTCCGAGGACGCGGTTCGGCATCTCCTGGAGCCGGCCGGGCAGGATCCCGCCCCCGAGAACTGGGCCCCGGAGCGCGGCGACCGGCTGGATCTGCTGGCCGGGCGGCTCGGACTGACCGAGCTGGACGTCCGGATCCTGCTCATCGCGCTGGCCCCGGACCTCGACCGCACCTTCGAGCCGCTGTACGGCTACCTCAACGACGACGTCAGCCGCCGCCGGGCCACCACCGGGCTCGCCCTCGACCTGTGCGGACTTCCGGCGCACCGCGCCGAGGCACGAGCCCGGTTCCATCCCTCGGCGCCGCTGCCCGCACTGGGCCTGATCGTGGTCGAGGAACCCGAACGTCCCTTTCTGAGCAGGTCGTTGCGCATACCTGACCGGCTGATCGCCCACCTTCTGGGCGACGAGACCCTGGACGCCGCGCTGACCGGCCATGTCCACCGCCTCCGGGCGCCGGTCCGGGGCGAGCCGTACGACGAGGTCTTCCTGCGCAGGCTCGCCGACCGGCTGGCGGCGGCCCCGCTCACCGTCTATCTGCGCGAACACCGGGCAGGAGACGGCCTCGCCTGCGCCGCGGGCGCGCTGCGCGGCGCATCGGGTCAGGAGGCGCTCCACTTCGCTCCGGGCGACACCACCGCACAGGAACCGATCGCCGAACTGCTGCGCGAGGCCCGGCTGCGTGACTGCGCGATCGTCGTCTCGCCGCTGCCGGAGGATCCCGCCCCGCTGATGCGGGCGCTGGCGGCGGACGACGTGTCCGTGCTGTTCACCGACGCCCGCCCGTACGATCCGCACTGGTGCGACCACCGGGATCCGCTCGTCCTCGACGCACCCCGGCTGCGCTCAGGGGCGGTGGACGCGTGGACGGTGGCGCTCGGCACCGATGGCGATGGCGATGTCGACGGCGATGGCGATGGCGATGGCGATGGCGAATCCTCCGCCGATGCCGCACCCGAACCGGAAGCCGCCCTCGGCTTCGACCTCGCCCCGGTCGTGGCACCGTACCGGCTCGGTGGCGATCGGATCCTGCGCGCCGCCCGTGCCGCGCGGCGCCTCGCCGCGTTCGACGGTACCGCGCTGACCGCCACTCATCTGCGGCTGGCCGCCCGGCAGCAGTCCGCCTCCGGACTGGAGCGGCACGCCCGCCGGATCCGTCCGGACGTCGGCTGGGAGGATCTCGTCCTGCCCGACAAACCGCTGGCGCAGCTCCACGAGTTGGCGTTGCGCGCCCGCCACCGTGACCAGGTGCTGGGCGAGTGGCGGCTGAGCGCGGGCGGCGGCCGCGGCCGGGGCGTCCTCGGTCTCTTCGCGGGCGATTCCGGCACCGGCAAGACCCTGTCAGCGGAGGTCGTCGCCGCCGAACTCGGCCTCGACCTCTACGTCGTGCAGCTCTCCTCGATCGTCGACAAGTACGTGGGCGAGACGGAGAAGAACCTGGAGCGCATCTTCACGGAGGCGGACCGTACCGACGCCGTGCTCCTCTTCGACGAGGCGGACTCCGTGTTCGGCAAACGGTCCGAAGTCAAGGACTCGCACGACCGGTACGCCAACATGGAGAGCTCGTATCTGCTGCAGCGGCTGGAGTCCTTCGACGGCATCGCGCTGCTCACGACCAATCTGCGCGCCAATATCGACGAGGCGTTCACCCGCCGTCTCGACCTCGTGATCGACTTCCCGTTCCCGGACGCCGGTCAGCGGCTGGCCCTGTGGCAGCACGCCCTGACCCATGTGCCGTGCGCCGAGGACACCGATCCGCGCGCCGTCGCCCGTGACTTCGAGCTGTCCGGCGGTTCGATCCGCAGCGCCGTCGTCACGGCCGCCTACGGCGCGGCCGGCCGCGGCGCGCCGGTCGACACGGCCGACCTCCTGGAGGGCGCGCGCCGCGAGTACCGCAAGGCGGGCCGACTGGTACCGGGTGAAGGCACCTGGTAGCTCCTCACACCGATGCTCGTGCGGGCGTCCCTGCCCGGCCGACAGTCGTCGGCCGGGCAGGGACGCTTCACACGGTGAACTTGACGGCCTCGATCCAGAGCAGGTTGCTCAGGGTCCCGCCGAAGATGTAGTTGTCCCCACCGGGCTCGTCGCAGCCCAGGCCGTGCCAGCCCTCGTTGTGGACGTGCACGGTCTCGCACACGACGCTTTTGCTCTCGCCGACGTTCATGGCGAAGCCCAGCAAGTAGGGATCGTCCTTCTTGGTGCTGCCGATGTAGAGGTCGTCGCCGTCGACCACGCCCTTCCACGGCCCGTCGTAGTGCCCCTTGCCGTCGGTCGACTGGGGGTAGTGGACGAAGGCGCTGGCAGCGGTGCCGTCGGTGTCGGACGTGGCGAGGTTGAGGGACTTGATCGGGCGGTTCTGTCCCACCGTGCCGGCCACGGCGCCGTCGCACACCGGTTTGGTCCAGCCTTTGTCCGTCAGATAGGCGCGGTAGCAGATGTGCCGTCCGGGGTCCTGCGCGGCCAGCTGCGCGACAGCTGTCGCCGCCGTGTCCTCCTGCGGCTTGGCCGACTCCTTCGGCTCGGCCTCGGGCGAGGCTCCACCGCCACCCCCGCCGCCGCTCGCGGACTGTGTCTCGGTCGCCGCGGGCGCGACCGGAACCTCGGCGCTGGGCGAGGGCGCGGGCGGCGCGACGGAGGCCGAGGGGCTGGGCGGCAGCGTGCTGATGCCGGCTTCCTGGAGTTTCTCCGTGGCGGCCGTGCGTACTTGGGGCTTGTACGCGATCCACAGCATCACAAAGGTGATCGCGAGCGCCATGAACACACCCAGGAACGTGGCAAGCCAACGCGGCAGAAACCCGCGCTGCACATACGTACCCTCCACCGACTGCGGCGCCGTACCCGACCGCTGAATCGCCAACGAGTACGGCCGCTGCTCCTTCGACCCGAACCAGATGATCTGCCGCGGCTTCAACGTCGCCCTCACGAACACCGCACGACCCGGCTCCACCTGCACATTACTGGGGTGGATGTCGTACGACAGATGATCACCGTTGTCACTGCCACCGATCGACGCCGTCAGCCTCGTATTACCGAGATTGTCCACCGCCAGCTTCGGCCGCCCACGAAAACGCCCCTTCACCGTCGGAGGCACCAACTCCGCCCGCACCTCGGTGAACGGCGTGATCGTCAGATTCCCCTCAGGAACCGTCGTCGCCTCCGGATGCTCCGTCGGCGTGATCCGCACCGCGAACGGATTCGGCCCCGCCACCGCATCCGGAGAACGAGGCGGCGAGAACGTCAACTCCACCGTCCCCGTCGTCCCCGGATACAACCGCAGCGTCTGCGGCTCCACGGTTGTCCAGGGCGCCACATCACCCACCGGCTCGAACCGGTACTCATCCACCACATCACCGGTATTACGCAACCGCAGCCGCACCTTGGTACTGCCACCGGGATCCACAGTGCTGGAGGCAGGCTCCAACGAAGTCCAAAGGCTCACCCCGTCGACGCTATGGCCGGGGTGCCGCTCCCGTCAGCAGGCATCGGGGCATGACGGCTGCCCAAAGAGCTGCGGCACACTGCCCTTTGTGGGTCAGGACGGGTGGACGATGTCCCACTCCTGGTCGTCGGTCTTGCTGCAGTAGTAGATCGTGAGCGGGGTGTCGTTGCCACCGGTGCTGAAGCCGGCGACGTCCAGGCACAGGTGATTGCTGGAGTAGTTGCGGATCCAGTAGTGGCCGTCGTCCTGTTTGTCGAGCCACCACAGCTGGTTGTCGGCGGTCGTGCCGTCGCACTGGAACTCGAACACACCCGTCTGCGCGGGCTTGGCGCCGTAGTCCGGCAGGTCCATGCACATCTGGTCCTTGACGTTGCGGATCTGGAAGAGGTCCGACTTCTCGGGACCGCCGCCCTTCTCCCGCACTTCGAGGTTCCAGAGCTGGTTGTCATGGGTGGTGCCGTCGCAGGTGAACTCCCTGACCGGGCCATTCACCGAACCCTTTTCGTAGCCCGGGATGTCGGCGCACTTCTTGGTCGTGGGGTTCCTGAGCACGATGTTGGTCGCGGGCAGCGGCCCGGTCGCCGTCTTCTTCGTCGCCTTGGGACTGGCCACCGCTCCACCGCCACCACCGTCACCGCCACCGCTCTCGGGCGTCTGCTGTGCCTGGGACGGAGCCGGGACCTCCGCCGGCGCCGAGCTCGGCGCCGCCGACAGGGACGGGGTGGGTGCCGGGAGCGTGCTGATGCCGGCTTCCTGGAGTTTCTCCGTGGCGGCCGTGCGTACTTGGGGCTTGTACGCGATCCACAGCATCACAAAGGTGATCGCGAGCGCCATGAACACACCCAGGAACGTGGCAAGCCAACGCGGCAGAAACCCGCGCTGCACATACGTACCCTCCACCGACTGCGGCGCCGTACCCGACCGCTGAATCGCCAACGAGTACGGCCGCTGCTCCTTCGACCCGAACCAGATGATCTGCCGCGGCTTCAACGTCGCCCTCACGAACACCGCACGACCCGGCTCCACCTGCACATTACTGGGGTGGATGTCGTACGACAGATGATCACCGTTGTCACTGCCACCGATCGACGCCGTCAGCCTCGTATTACCGAGATTGTCCACCGCCAGCTTCGGCCGCCCACGAAAACGCCCCTTCACCGTCGGAGGCACCAACTCCGCCCGCACCTCGGTGAACGGCGTGATCGTCAGATTCCCCTCAGGAACCGTCGTCGCCTCCGGATGCTCCGTCGGCGTGATCCGCACCGCGAACGGATTCGGCCCCGCCACCGCATCCGGAGAACGAGGCGGCGAGAACGTCAACTCCACCGTCCCCGTCGTCCCCGGATACAACCGCAGCGTCTGCGGCTCCACGGTTGTCCAGGGCGCCACATCACCCACCGGCTCGAACCGGTACTCATCCACCACATCACCGGTATTACGCAACCGCAGCCGCACCTTGGTACTGCCACCGGGATCCACAGTGCTGGAGGCAGGCTCCAACGAAGTCCAAAGGCTCACCCCGTCGACGCTATGAGGACTACCCGCTCCGGTCAGGAGACCAGAGGGCACAAACGCTGCCCGGAAGTCCCCTGCCACGGCACCGGAACGGAGCGCCAGACATCACGCGGACCCACTCCGTGGCCCATTCGGGCACGGGGTCTGCTCCCGAACAGGTCCCCGGTGACCTTGTGGGCCGGGCGGAGGACGCTCGCATCATTCTTCTGGTGAGTTGTGTGACCGTGCGCTCGGCGGACCACACGCGGACGGCCGAGGAGGCAGACGGTGCAGGAACGCCAGACAGACCAGCAGCAGGCCCGAAAAGGTGGGCCTGCCGACCGGGCGGCTGCACGGCGGACGGACGGGGCCGCGGGCGCGGGCCCGGTACCTGGAGCAGCCCTGCTGCCCGGCGGCGGATTCTCCCCGTCGGCCGTGACCGCGCTCCAGCGCACCGCGGGCAACGCGGCGGTCGCCGGACTGCTGGCCCGGGAGGCTCACGAACACGGCCCGGCGTGCGGGCACTCCGCACCGGTGCAGCGATCGGCGGTCCATGACATCCTGCGCAGCACGGGAAGCCCGCTCGAGACCGGGGTCCGGACAGAGATGGAGGCCCGTCTCGGCGCCGACTTCTCCGACGTACGTCTGCACACGGACGCCGTGGCGCAGCGTTCCGCGGCCGAGATCGGCGCCCATGCGTACACCTCCGGCAGCCATGTGGTCATCGGCCCAGGGGGCGCCGACAAGCACACGCTCGCTCATGAACTCACGCATGTGGTCCAGCAGCGGCAGGGCCCCGTCGCGGGTACCGACAACGGCAACGGGCTGCACATGTCCGACCCCGGGGACAGCTTCGAGCAAGCGGCCGAGGCCAATGCGAAACGCGTCATGTCCGGGCCGGTCCCACTGGAGAACCGGCCGGCCTCCGCCGGTGCGGTCGAGGCGGCTCCGGTGCAGCGCGCCGCACTGCCGATCCAGCGGGCCCGCATGGCCAGCGGGAACATCGCGTTCACCAACGTGGCCAACAAATACCCGGAGTACTTCGGCAAGGCCCAGCGCGTTCTTCAGTTGCTGTCGGAGCACAACCTCATCAGGGACTATCTCCGTGGCCGCCCGTGCGACATCGTCCTGGAGAAGCGGATCACGGACACTCCGGCCGAGGTCAAGGACAACGGGGACAAGGGCGTAAAGGTCATTCTCGCCGCGTACTACTTCGAGAACTATGACATCGGTTACATCGTCGGAATGCTCTCCCACGAGTTCGGCATACATCCTCTCGCGGAGGCAAAGCCTCAACTCCTCGACGAGGAGCAGCATTTGAAGGGGATGCCCTTCCCCGTGCCGGGTCTCGAGGAACAGCCGAAGTTCATGAACTCGGCCGAGGCCAAGCAGGCCGACCACGTGCTCGGCGTGATTCCCCAGGGCCCCCGCTACGGGGTCTACAAGGCGGTCACCACGGAAATGGCGGAACGTCTGCTGCAGGACGTGAAGGACCAGGTGGACGGCGCCAAGCAACAGGACGTGACCGACCTTCTGGACTGTTTCCTGATGGATGTCGCCTCCATGGCGGCGACGAATGACAACCGGCTCCTCGGAGCGCCCCCGAAGAGCGGATCGGAGGCGGTCCGCAAGGACATCGCACAGGTCTACAACCGCTATCGGGCCCTGCTGTCGGCCGACTTCCCCGAAGACTCGCCGATCAAGCCGCTCTTCCCTCCGGAGAAAACCCCGGAGGTCGTCAAGCAGGACTTCCTGACGCTCACCGCGAGAATCGCGAAGGGCGCCGCGTGGGCGTGGAGCATCAGCAACTAGTACGGCAGAGCGCGACCAGTACGGCAGAGGTGTGCGCGCCGGTCCTCGGGGGCCAGGGCCCCTACACCCCCGCAATCCCCCTCCCGAATTGCCCCTGGGGGCAACACAGCTGCCCCCGACCCGGCACCGCAGGACGTTTCGGGAGGCGCGCTTCGCGCGTGAGGGTGAGTGACGTCCCATCTCGTACCCCGAGGAGAGCAGAGCATGCCGTCCTACCTGTCGCCGGGCGTCTACGTCGAGGAGGTGGCCAGCGGCTCGCGTCCGATCGAGGGCGTGGGCACCTCGGTGGCGGCCTTCGTCGGGCTCGCCCCGATCGGCCCCCTGAACGAGCCGACACTGGTGACCAACTGGACGCAGTACGTGGCGGCCTTCGGTGAGTTCACCGACGGGTACTACCTCGCGCACTCCGTCTACGGCTTCTTCAACAACGGCGGCAGCGCCGCCTACGTCGTCCGGGTCGGCGGAACGGCCGGCGGCGCCTCGGGCGACTCCGTGGCCCCCGCCGCGGTGACCGGCTCCGGCGCGCAGGCCGCGCTGCCCCCGGGCGAGCCCAGGCAGCTCGGCACGTTCTCGGTGAGCGCCGTCGCCGGCGGATCGTTGAGCGTCGAGGTCGCCGACCCCGAGGGCGAGGGCCCGGCCGAGCGCTTCAAGCTGATCGTCAAGGACGGCGACAAGGTCGCCGAGACCTTCGACGTGACCGCCAAGAAGGGCGGCCGCAACTACGTGGTCACCCAGGTGAAGGAGCGCTCCAAGCTCATCGCCGTGCAGGAGGCCGCGCCCGCCGCCCAGCTGGCCCGCCCCGACAACCAGACGGTGGCGCTCGCCGCCCCGTCCACCCCGTCCGCCTCCTCCCCCGCCGTCCCGGCCACCACGGACGACGGCCACCCCGGCCCCGCCCAGTACCTCGGCGACTCCGCAGACCGCACCGGCTTCGGCGGCCTGGAGGCCGTGGACGAGGTCTCGATGGTGGCCGTCCCCGACCTGATGGCCGCCTACCAGCGCGGCGCCATCGACCTGGAGGCCGTCAAGGCCGTCCAGCTCGGCCTGATCGCGCACTGCGAGCTGATGGGCGACCGGGTCGCGGTCATCGACCCGCCGCCGGGCCTCAACGCCCGTCAGATCCGGGTGTGGCGCCAGGAGACGGCCGGCTACGACTCCAAGTACGCCGCCCTCTACTACCCCTGGATCAAGGCCTTCGACCCGGCCAGCGGCCAGTCCCGGCTGATCCCGCCGAGCGGCCACGTCGCCGGCATCTGGGCCCGCAACGACTCCGAGCGCGGAGTGCACAAGGCGCCCGCCAACGAGGTCGTACGAGGAGCGGTGGACCTGGAGCTCCAGATCACCCGCGGCGAGCAGGACCTGCTCAACCCCATCGGCGTCAACTGCATCCGCGCCTTCCCGGGCCGCGGTATCCGCGTCTGGGGTGCCCGCACCATGTCCTCCGACCCGGCCTGGCGCTACCTGAACATCCGCCGGTACTTCAACTACCTGGAGGAGTCGATCCTGATCGGCACCCAGTGGGTGGTGTTCGAGCCGAACGACCACGCCCTGTGGGCCCGGATCCGGCGCAATGTCTCCGCCTTCCTGGTCAACGAGTGGCGCAACGGCGCCCTCTTCGGCTCGCGGCCGGAGGAGGCGTACTACGTCAAGTGTGACGAGGAGACCAACCCGCCGGAGTCGGTCGACCTCGGCCGCGTCATCTGCGAGATCGGCATCGCGCCGGTCAAGCCCGCCGAGTTCGTGATCTTCCGGCTGGCCCAGTTCTCCAGCGGCAGCGGCGAGTTGGAGGAGTAGGACCGCCCTCTCGGCCATCGGCCGCCAGCTCCGCCCCGTACGCCCAAGAAACCCTAGAAGGACAGAGAACAGATGAGTCTCCAGCCGGGTGACGCCCTTACTTCACACAATTTCGGCCTCCAGATCGACGGTGTGATGGTCGAGTACCTCGCGGAGGTCAGCGGCCTCAGCATCGAGCAGGACGTCATCGAGTACCAGCAGGTCTCCTCGCAGGGCATCCCCGTCACGAAGAAGCTGCCGGGCGTGAAGAAGGCCGGCACCTGCACGGTGGTCCGCGGTATGACGCAGTCGGCGGCCTTCAACCAGTGGATCACCGAGTCGGTCGCCGGTCAGATGAGCACCGCCCGCAAGAACGCCACCATCATGGTGATGGACTACATGAACAACCCGGTCAAGCGGTACAACATGCGCAACGCCTGGTGCAGCAAGATCGACACCAGCACCGTGAAGGCGGGCGAGGCCTCCGCGCTCACCGAGACCGTGACGATCACCTTCGAAGAACTGGTCATCGAGTAATGCGCCGTACGGCTCCCAGGGCGGCGGCCGCGGCCGTCGCCGAACCGGAGCCGGAGCAGACCGCTGCTCCGGCTCCGGCCCCGGTCGCGGCTGCACCCGTGCAACCACTGCGCACCGAGTTCGAGTTCGAGCTGCCGCGCGGGTACGTGGACGACTCCGGCACCGTGCACCGGCACGGCGTGATGCGGCTCGCCACCGCCCGCGACGAGCTGGTCCCCTTGCGGGACATGCGGGTGCAGGAGAACCCGGCGTACCTGTCGGTCGTGCTGCTCGGCCGGGTCATCACCCGGCTCGGCACGCTTCCGCTGGTGCACGACGGGGTGGTGGAGAACATGTTCGCCTCGGACCTGGCCTTCCTGCAGGACTTCTACCGTCAGGTCAACGCGGAGGGCCACACCCGTGCCGCCGTGACCTGCCCGCACTGCGAGGAGCCGTTCGAGGTCGAACTCGGCGGGAGCCGCCTGGGGGAATCGTGACGTACGCGACCGACCGCATCCAGGAGGAGATCGCGTACATCGCCTATCACTTCCACTGGAGCCTGGAGACCATCCTGGATCTCGAACACCGCGACCGGCGCGGCTACACGGAACAGATCGCGGCACTCGTCAACCGCGGCGCCGGAGAAGGGTGACACGGCGTGGGGCTTTTTGATCGGCTGCGGGGCGGCGGATCCGAGCGGGGGTCCGGCAGCGGTTCCGCCGCCGCGTCCGCTTCCGGACCTGCCGGTGCCACGGCTCCGGCAGGTGGTACGGAGACGGGGACCGGGACGGGCGATACGTCCACGGCGGGCGGTGCGGGGAGGGCAGCCGGTGCACATGTGGTCCGGCCCGCCGCCTGGCCCGCGCTGCCACCGATCCAGCGGGCCACGGACCGGCCGGGCTCCGTCGCCGACGCCGGGTTCGGCGGCCGGCTGACGACCTGGCAGAACCCCTCCTTCACCGGCACGCTGTCGCACGCCGTCCTCGACGGCGCGCCCGGCGGACTGGTCAAGGGCGTGCTCGCGGCCCCGGTGGGACCTGCCTCCGGGCTCGAACTCCCCTCGCTCTCCCTGCCGGTGGCCTCGGCCCTCGCATCGGGCGAGGGGACCGACGCGGTGCCCGTGCGGCGCATGAGTTCCCCCGGCGCGGCCCTCGGTCCGACGGGCCCACGGGTGACGCCCGCCGCGCCCCGGGCGACGCGGCCGACCTCGCTGACCAAGGCGCCGGCCAGGCCCGCCGTACAGCAGCGGGCTCTGCCGACGGTCAAGCCACCCGCGCCGCGACCGTCCGCGCCACAGCCGTCCGTATCGCCGCCGCCCGTCTCGCATGCGTCCGCACCGCAGCCGCCGTCGGCGCCCGCGGTCACCGTCCCGATCACCGGTGACCGTGACGGTGGCAGAGGCAGCGGCCGTGACGGTGGCAGTGGCGGAACGACGTCCGGTTCTGCCGCTTCCGCGAGCGCTTCCCGGACATCGGAGACTGTTCCCCAGGCTTCGGACACCGTTCCCCGGGCTTCGGCCGCCCCCGCCGGGGCCGAATCCGCCGCACTCCCGGGTTCCGGGGCGCCGACTGGCTCCACCGGCCCGGTCCCGCCTCCCGTCTCCGTGTCGCGATCGCGCGACGGTTCTGCCGCCAGGTCCGATCTTCCGGTCCAGCGGAGTACGTCGGGCGGTTCCGGACGTACGGGGCTGGGGGCGCCGTCCGTTGGGGACGGACCGTCGGCCGGGGCATCCGTACCGGTGTCCCCCCTTCCGGCGGCACCGGCGGCGCCGACCGCTCCGGTGACTCCGATGGCTCCGGCGACTCCGATGGCTCCGGGTGTCAGCCCGGCTGCGGGGACACCACGTCGACGCTCGGGGCTGGGCGCGCCCTTGTCCGCTCCGCCTTCGAACGCGGCGCCGGTACAACGCCCGGTGCAGCACGCGGTGCAGCGTGCGACCGGAACCCCAACGGGACGACCGGGAGTGCCCGGCGGTACGACGACTCCCTCCGGGACGGCATCTCCCAGGCATGGAGCCCCGTCCGGGGACCTGCCTGTTCAGCGTGCGGTGTCTTCCCCGACCCCGGCTCCCGCCACGGCCCCGGCTCCCGCCCCGGCGGGTTCCACCGCGCCGGGTACGGCCACGCTCGACAGTCCTGTCGTACAGCGGGCCGTCGTGGCGGAGTCTCGCGCTCAGGAACGTACGAGTGCGGCGGAGACAACAACAAGTCCCCCGCCCCTGCCCGTCGCACGGGCCACGGCGGAAAGCCCGGCGGGCAGTGGGCCCGTCGTCCCCCGGCAGGACGCCGGCGGGGAACCAGTCGCTCCCTCCTCCCCGTCGCCACGTCCACAGGTGCGCGCGCTCGCTCCCGCACGCGCGCTGACCTCGCTGCTGCCCGCCACGCCCCCTGCCGTCATGGTCCAGCGCCGGACCGCTCCCGCCGCCGTACCGCTGCGGCGCGTCGCCTCAGCCGACAGCGGCCGGAGCGGGTCCCGTTCCAACGGCTCCGGCGGCGGCTCTTCGAACGGCCCGTCGGCGCAGCGTGCCGGCGGACCCACGCCGGCAGGAGCAGCCGTCCCGGCAAGGGGCACGTCCGTCACCCCCGGTGTGGCCGTAGCCGGACCGGCCCCGGCCCCGACCCCGGCCATACAGCGTTCCTCGGCAGCCGGGGCCCGTCCCGTGTCCGGCGGCGGCCTGGTACCCCGTCCGATACCCCGATCACCTGAGGCACCGGGGACGGCACCCTCGTCGCCCAGGGCTCACGGGTTGCCCGGTGGCGCCGGTGCCGTGGTGCAGCGGGCGGTGTCGCAACCGTCCGTCGGCGGACCCGTCGCCGTTGCCCACGGCCGTACGACGACGCGCGGCCCCGAGGCACCCGGCTCCGGTGCCCCGGTCCTCCGGCGCCTTGCCGCCGTCCCCCTCGCGCGGCCCGGCACCGGGGCGAGCGGCCCATCGGCGCGACGGAGCCCGACCTCCACGGGTCCCGCGAAGCCGTCGACCCCGAGCTCGCCAACGGCAACCGCCCCTGCAATCCAGCGCGTTGCCTCCTCGACTCCCTCGACTCCCTCAACTCCCTCGACACCGCTGCCCGGTGCGAGTACGTCGTCGGCAACACCCGCCGGTGCCACGGGCCCCCTCGCCCCCCACGCACCTGCTCCTGCTCCTCTTCCCGCACCCGCACCCGCACCCGCACCCGAGCACCCCGGCATCGCCCGTACGAACGTCGCCGTGCCCGCCCTCAATGCCCCCGCTGTGCCCACCCCGCCCGTCGTACAGCGCTCGGCAGTTCGGCAGCCCGAGACCTCGACCCCCGCACCACAACCCCAGGTGATCGCGAAGCAGCACCGCGCACCTCGCCCCGACGCCACGACCCCACGCCGTCTCGGCCTCGGTGCCCCAGTCGTCCAGCGAGTCACCTCCGAGCCCGCCCCGCTGCGGCGGGCATCCGACACGCCCGCCGTTCAGCGGTCATCCGCCCCGGGCACGCCCACGCCTCGACCGTCGGGTGGACTCACCCTTCCGGCACAACCCGCACAACCGACGCCCCCGATTCAGCCCACGAACCCGACAGCCCCGACGACCCCAGCGCCCCCGACGACATCCGCGAGCCCCACCCCCCGAACGGCCGTCCCCCTCAACGCAACCCCCGCCACCCCACCCGCAGCCCTGCCGGTGCAGCGCTCCTCCACCACCTCTCCTACACCCACTGCCACCGCACCTGTCACCCCCGTCGTGCCCCCGGCCCTCCCCTCAGTCCAACGGGACGTCAACCCGACATCCCCTCCCGCGCACTCACCCGCCTCGCATCCGCCACCGCCACCCCCTCCTCCGAGCGGCCCCCCGCCCCCGTACTCCGCGACCGAGCCGCCCCGTCGGCCCCTGCCCTCGCATGCCGCGCGCGAGGAGGAGGCCCCACCCACGTACACCGCCGTCGATTTCGATCCCCGCTCTCTGACGCAGGGTCAGATCGACGAATTGACATACAAGTTGGCAGGGCCGATCACCCGCTTGCTGCGGACCGAACTCCGTCTCGAACGGGAGCGGATCGGCAAGTTGCGCGATCCCCGTCGCTGACCTCCACCACCCCGTCCGACGCCCCTCCCCGTACGACACCCCGAGAAAGGCCGATCCCCGATGGCCACCGATCGAGACCCGGGCTCCACCATCTTCTTCACCCTGACCATCGACGGCGAGAGCCTCGGTTACTTCAACGGGTGCGAAGGACTCTCGTCGCAGGTGGAGATCGAGCAGCGCCAGGAGGGCGGCAACAACGGGTTCGTGTGGCAGCTTCCGTCCCGTGTGACCTTCTCCAACATCCGGCTGACCCGCCCGCTGACGCCGGACACGGCGAAGGTCGCGGCCTGGGTGTCGTCGGTGACCACGGGGGTCAAGCGGCCGACCGCGCAGATCGCGGCGTTGCGCGCGGACGGATCGGAGGTGGCCCGCTGGGGTCTGCTCGACGTGCTCCCGGTCAGTTGGCAGGGGCCCTCCCTGGACCCGGCCAGCCCGGCCGTGGCCACGGAGGTGCTGGAAATCACCCACCACGGGTTCACGGACTAGGGAACGGCGAAGACCATGGCAGGCAAGTCAGGAAAGGGCGGCGCGGGCAAGAGTCTTGTGAGGGCCACACTGGCCATTCACGAGCCGCCCATCGGCCGCAGCACCACTCCGGGCGCGTTGACCAAGACGTTCAACTTCGACTTCAACCCCTCGACGCTCTCACTCAGCCGTCGCGCCCGCTGGAAGACCACCCCGACCGCGGCCGTACGGAAGGGCTCACTCCCGGAGTTCATGGGGCCCGAGCCCCGCGAGATGACCGTCGAGATCTTCCTCGATTCGTCCGACGACCCGACCAGCAATTCGGTGCTGAAGAAGGTCGAGGCGCTGTTCTCCTGCTGCGAGGTGACGGAGAAGAGCATCGCGGCGAAGCAGCCGTCCACTCCGTGGGTGGTGTTCCAGTGGGGGTCGTTCTCGACCGCGCGGTTCACGGCGTACGTCAGCTCGGTGGACGCCAGTTACTCCCTGTTCGGCACGACGGGCGTGCCCATCCGCGCCACCTGTCAGGTGCATCTGCACGAGATCCCCAGCAAGACCAAGGGGCAGAACCCCACGTCGGGCGCGCTCACCGCACAGCGTGTGCACCGGGTCGTCGCGGGCGACTCGCTGCAGTCGCTGGCGTGGCGGGAGTACGGGAACGCGGCGGCCTGGCGGGCGATCGCCGAGGCGAACGGCATCGACGACCCGAACCGGCTGTCGAACGGCGTCGAGCTGGTGCTGCCCGCCGCCGAAGAGGTGGGTTTCTGATGGTGCAGCCCTCGTACTCCAACGTCGTCCACGTGACGGTGGACGGCAGTCCTGTCCCGGAGAAGATCGCCTCCGACCTCGTCGGCTGCTGGGTCGACCTCGGGGCGGGGGTGCCGGCCGCGTTCCGGCTGACCTTCCGCGACCCGGACCGGCTGGTGCTCGGTGAACTCGGCATCCAGTGCGGCACCCCGGTGACACTCGCGCCGGTCGCCGACGGCCAGGGCGCGGGCTCCCCGCTGCTGACCGGCGAGGTGACCGGCATGGAGACCGACTACGACGGCACCGGCACGTTCACCGTCATCCGCGGCTACGACATGGGCCACCGCCTGATGCGCCAGCGCAGGGTGGCCGCGTACCGCAATCAGACGGCCGCGGACATCGCGAAGAAGCTGGCCACGATGAACGGCATTCCGATCGGCGGGGGGAAGGGCGGCATCAGGCCCACCACGACGGTCTACGAGTTCATCAGCCAGGCCAACGTGACCGACTGGGACTTCCTCGCCCGGCTCGCCGACGAGAACGACGTGGTCATGTCGCTGGACTCCGAGGGGAGGTTCCAGTTCGCCAAGGCCGACCCGGCCTCCACGGCGCCGCCGACCAGCATGCCCGGCGACAAGAGCCCCTTCGTCCTGCAGGGCGGCGTCGACGTACTGCGCTGCCGGGCCGCGGTCACCTCCGCCGACCAGGTCGCCAAGACCGAGGCACGCGGCTGGAACGTCACGACGAAGAAGAAGCTCACCGCCACGTCGCCCGCCACGTCCAACGACGGCTTCGCCATCGGCACCACTCCGCAGAAGACGGCGAAGAAGTTCAAGACCGCCAAACTGGTCGAGACCGACACACCCTTCGACCGCCTGGCCGAGGTGAAGGTCGCCGCCAAGGCCCTCGCCGACGACGTGACCTCCTCCTTCGCCGAACTGGAGGTCATGGTGTTCGGCAACCCCAAGCTGCGGCCCGGTGTTCCGGTCACGCTGACCGACGTGGGCAAGCCGTTCGAGGGCAAGTACACGGTGACGTCCGTGCGGCACGTCTTCGGCTACGACGAGCACTACCAGACCTGGATCACCGTCAGCGGCCGCCAGTGGCGCTCCTTGTACGGCCTCACGTCCGGCGGGGGCACGGCCACCGCGCCGAAGCTGCCGAGCGTGGCCAACGCCCTGGTGACGAATGTGCAGGACCCGCTGAAGCAGGGCCGGGTCAAGCTCCAGTTCCCCTGGCTGGACGACGCCTACGAGAGCGACTGGACGCGGACCGTGCAGCTCGGTGGGAAGGGCGGCGGCGGGGTGTTCCCGTTCGACGTCGACGACGAGGTGCTGGTGGCCTTCGACCGCGGCGCCCTGGACCACCCGTTCGTCATCGGCGGCCTCTACAACGGCAAGGACAAACCGACCGTGGTCAGTGACGTACCGCTGCACGACGGGCTGAAGAAGCAGGCGATCCGGCACACCCTGTCCGACCGGAAGGGCAACCGGGTGGACCTGCTCAGTCAGCAGACCGGTGGCCGCAAGCAGGGGGTGCGGATCGCCTCCGGCAACGACAAGCTGATCATCAATCTCGATCGCACGAAGACCGAGATCACCGTGGACAGCAAGGGGTCCGTCACCATCAAGGGCAGCCGGTCGGTGTCGGTCGAGGCCGGCACCGATCTCACCCTGAGCGCGCGCCGGCGGCTGACCATCAAGAGCGGCGGCCCGCTCGACATCGAGGGCCGCGGGCTGGTCAACCTCAAGTCGCTCGGTGGTGCGGTCACCGTCGACGCGATGGGGGCGCTCAGCCTCAAGGCGGTGGGTGCCGCGACGCTCACCGCCGGCGGCAGCGTGCAGGTCAACTCCATCGCGAATGTGGGCATTCGGGCCATCACGCTCGCCTTGCAGGGTGTGGTGCTGGTCAACAACAAGCCGTATCCGCTGCCGTGACGGCCGGGACGTTCTTCAGGAGTAGGCGGGTGGCCCTCTGATGGCCGAGCAGTTCGTTGGATCCGGCTGGGCGTTCCCCATGCGCATCGGTCCCACCGGTGGCATCGCCCTGGTCAGCGGGGAGCGCGAGATCGAGGAGGCCATCCGGCTGGTGCTGGCCACCGCGCCGGGCGAGCGGCCGATGCGGCCCGAGTTCGGCTGCGCCATCCACGACCTGGTGTTCGCGCCGGTCAACGAGGCGACGGCCGGCCGGATCCAGCACGAGGTGTACACCACCCTGGACCGCTGGGAGCCACGGATCGAGGTCAACGACGTCGAGGTGACAGCAGGGCCGGACCAGGGCGTGCTCTTCATCGACGTGCGCTATTCGATCCGCGGCACCAACAACCCGCGCAGCCTGGTCTTTCCGTTCTATGTCATCCCCTCCCACGAGGAGCCCGACGCCCCCGGCGCGGGCAACTCCCTTGAAAGCGACCGCTGATGGCACTGCCCTCCCCGAACCTCGACGACCGCCGCTTCCAGCAGTTCGTCGACGACGCCAAGCGCTACATCCAGCAGCGCGCCCCCGAATGGACCGACCACAACGTGTCGGACCCTGGTGTCACCCTCGTGGAAACGGTCGCCCACATGGCCGACCAGATCGTCTACCGGCTCAACCGCGTCCCCGAGAAGAACCACCTGGCCTTTCTCGACCTCGTCGGCATCACCCTGTTCCCGCCCTCGGCGGCCCGTACGGACCTCACGTTCTGGCTCTCCGCACCGCACGAGGAGCCCATCGTGCTGCCGGTCGGAACCGAGGCCGCCACCGTGCGCACCGAGAACGAGGAGGCCGTCGTCTTCGCGACCGAGCGTGAACTGACCGTGGTTCCCTGCTCGTTGCGTCGTCTGGTCGTGCAGCAGAACGGTGGCGCGGTCACCGACCGGACCGCCGATCTCGCCGAGGGCAAGGACGTGCTGTGTTTCGCGGAGTCGCCGAGCCCCGGTGACTGCATGCTCCTCGGCCTCACCTCCGCCGTTCCGCACTGCGCGCTGGGCCTGGAGCTGGACAGCCGGGTCGACGGTGTCGGTGTCGATCCGCGCCAGCCGCCGCTGGTCTGGGAGGCGTGGACCGAGGACGGCTGGGCGGCCTGCGAGGTCGACCGGGACGGCACCGGTGGTCTCAACCGGCCCGGTGAGGTGGTCCTGCACGTCCCGGGCGGCCACACGCTCTCGCGCACCGGCGGCCAGGAGGCGGGCTGGGTGCGCTGCCGGGTCACCGAACCGCTGTCCGACCAGCCCTTCTACACCACGTCTCCGACCATCAGGTCCGCCGACGCGTTCACCCTCGGCGGGACCACCTCGGCCATCCACGCCGAGACCGTCCACGACGAGGCGCTCGGCGAGTCGACCGGTCTGCCCGGGCAGCGGCTGCGGCTCGCCCACTTCCCCGTCGTCGGCGACACCCCGCCGGTACTGCTGCAGACCGCCGAGCGCGACGGCTGGGTGGACTGGGACGTCGTCCCGCACTTCGCCGCGTCCGGTCCCACCGACCAGCACATCACCCTGGACGCGGCGACCGGCGAGATCGCCTTCGGGCCCGCCGTCCGCGAACCCGACGGAACGATGCGCCAGTACGGGACGGTGGCACCCAAGGGGGCCGTGATCCGCGCCCGCCGCTACCGCACCGGCGGCGGCCGGGCCGGAAACGTCGCCCGGGGTGCCGTCCAGGTGCTGCGCAGTTCGGTGCCGTACGTGGCCGACGTCGTCAACCGGGAGGCCGCCCGGGGCGGAGTCGAGGGAGAGACCGTCGAGGAGGCGAAGACCCGGGCACCGATCACACTGCGGGCCCAGGAGCGGGCCGTGACCCTGCGCGACTACGAGGAACTGGCCCGGCGCGCCGCCCCCGAGACCGCCCGTATCACCTGCCTGGAGGGCGAGGAGGGCGAGCACGGCGCCTACGCGGTCCGTGTCCTGGTCGTCCCGCAGGCCGTGCCCGACCCCGGCGGGCGGCTGCGCTTCGAGCAACTCGTCCCCGGTGATGCCCTGTTGCAGCGCATCACCCGGCACCTGGACGAGCGCCGGCTGATCGGTACCCGGCTCGCGGTCGGCCCGCCCTTCTACCAGGGCGTCACCGTCGTCGCGACCGTGCACGCCTTCCGCGGGGTCGACACCGACCGGGTGCGTCGCCAGGCCCACGACGCGCTCTACCGTCATCTGGACCCGCTCACCGGCGGTTCGGACGGCACCGGCTGGCCGTTCGGCCGGCCCGTACAGGCCGGCGAGGTCTTCGCGGTACTGCAACGCGTGCCCGGCGTCGAGCTCGTCGACGCGGTGCAGCTCCACCCCGCCGACCCGCTGACCGGCAAGCGGGGCGACCCGACCGACCGGATCGACCTGGAAGCCCCTTCCCTGGTGTTCTCCTTCGACCACCGGGTCCGCGTCATCGGAGACGGTTCATGAGGGGCTCCATCGACGGCCTGGAGTCCTCGGCGCCGATCGGCGCGATGCTCCCCGCGGTCTTCGCCGACGACGACCTGGCGCTGCGCTTCGTCGCGGGCCTTGACGAGGTGGTCGCGCCGATCCTGCTCGCCCTCGACTGTCTGCACACCTACTTCGACCCGGCGCTCGCTCCCGCCGACTTCGCCCGCTGGCTGGGCACCTGGGTCGGCGCCGAGGTCGACGGCACGGAACCGGACGCGCGGCTGCGCGCGGCCGTCGCCGCCGCCGCGTATCTGCATCGCGTACGAGGCACCCGCCGCGGCCTGTCCGAAGCGATACGCCTCGCCTTCGGTGTCGAGCCGGAGATCAGCGAGAGCGGCGCCGCCGCCTGGGACCCGCGTCCGCTCGGCCCGGTCCCCGGCGACCGCCGCCCCCGGTTGCACGTCACGCTGCGGCTGCCCGACCCGACCCCGGCGGACGAGTACCGGCTGGAGAACCTCGTGGCGGCCGCCCGTCCCGCCCACATGCCCTACACGGTCCAGGTGACCGCCGCCGAAAGGATCCCCGAGAAATGACCACCCAGACCCCAGGCACCGGCCCCGGGCGTGCCCCGGCCTGCGCCGAATGCGGCACCCGGGCGGAGCCCGGACAGTCCTTCTGCGACGCCTGCGGCGCGGTGCTCGACTGGGCCGGGGACCCGGCTCCGGCGGGGGTCGCCGCCCGGACCCTTCGTCCCGCGGCCGCCGACGAGGCGGCGCCGACGGCGGGCGACCAGGGCTCCCGGGCGGCGGGATCCGCCGGACCGGCCGACGGCGAGCCGGGCTGGGACGCGTTCGCACGACCGGGCGCCGGTACGGGGACGGCTCGTACGGCGCACGACACGGCGGGCTCCATCGCGGAGGCGGACACCGTGGGCGCCGACAGGGCGGGCACCGCGCGGCCCGCACGCGACCCGCACGAGGACGATGCCGTCGGCAGTGGACCGGACGCGTCGGCCCCCGGTACGCCGGTATCCGGTACGCCCGTATCCAGCGAAGCGGCGGATCCGAGCCCGATGAGCGACGACACGGCGCGTCCCCACCCGGCCCCTGTCGCCGCCCACGGCTCCGTTCCCGCCGCTCCCGCGCGGCCGGACGAGACCGCGGCCACCGAGCCACTGCCGTCCGCCGCCCCCGACCGGGACGCGGCGGCCGAGCGGGCCAGGTCCCTGCTGGTGCCGGTGGCGGACCCGGAACCGCGGGTCGCGCCGTCGGTGGCGCCCGTGCTGCCGGGCCGCCCCGTGGCCAACCGCCCGCAGGTGCGCACCCCGGTCGCGGAGCCCGGTGCGGACGGGGGTGTGCCCTGCCCCTGGTGTGCCACTCCCAACCGGCCGGACCGGCACTTCTGCGGGCGTTGCGCGCTGTCCATGGCCGGGGAACGGCAGGCGCCGGGCCGGCTGCCCTGGTGGCGTCGGGTGCTCAACTCCCGCAACGGGGAGGTGCCGTGGGCCGGGGACCGGCCCCGACTGCGGCGGGGCTTCGGACGCGTCATGAACTGGGTGGTCGGCGCGGTGGTGCTCGGCCTGCTGGTGTTCGCGGCGATGAACACCGGTACGGCCGTGCAGGCGGTGAAGGACCACTTCGCCAAGCGGGTCCCGGTCGGCCCCGACCACGTGAAGGCGTCCCGTTCCTTCCCCGGCCACGGCGCGGGGCTCGCCTTCGACAAGCTCAACAACACCTGGTGGGGACCGGGCATCGCGCAGTCCGGCGACGGCGAGTGGCTCGAGGCCCGCTTCGAACAGCCCACCCGGCTGCTGGACGTGATCATCACCTCGGGCACCTCCAACCACGCGGACCAGCTCACGAAGTCGGCGCTGCCGCACCGTATCGAGGCCCGGATCACCACGGCGAACGGCAAGACGACCACCCGCTTCCTCACCCTCGACCAGGTTGCGGGCGGTCAGCAGCGTAAGTTCCGCGTGGGTGATGTCACGGCGGTCCGTTTCATCATCCGCTCGGCCTACGGCGCCGCCGGGGACAAGCAGGTCTCCATAGCCGAGATCGAGTTGTTCGGTCCGTCGAGCGCCAACGACTCGTAGGGACACCGAGGGCCAGTGGGGAAGGTGCCATTCCATGGTCAGGTGCTTCCGGTTCTGGCCGAACTGGGAGGATGAGTCCCGCGGTCCCGCCGCGGCCTTACCGTAGAGGGAAGGCACCTGACCCGAGGAGAAGCACCACCTGTGCACGACGCACCGATCTACGCCCAACTGATCTCCGAACGAGGGGACATACCCCTGCAGGTCCGCAACGAGGCCCGCAGGATCCAGCGCGAACTCGAATGGATCCTCAACAGGGATCCCTCGTCGGGCGGTCTCCTCCCGAGGCCACCCGGCACTTCGGGCCCCAGCCCTCGCGCTCTGCCCCCGTCCCTTCCTCCCGGGAACAGCTCCACCGGATGGCTTTCCTGACGGCACGTCAATTCCGGTGTACCGCTCGGGTGGGAGCGTGCCGCCGTCCCCAGGGAACGGCGGCCGCTTCACTCCGTCACTCGTCCGTCGCCGCACCGAACCGGGCGCCCGTGCCGTCGCGGTGCGGGGACTTCCGGTCAGGTCGTCGAGGACGGGCCACCCTCGGGCTCGTTCCCGTCGCTGCCCTGTTCCGGGGTCCGCCGGTAGCTCTGGAGCTCCAGCAGCCCTTCCGTCTTCTCCGAACGCCCCCCGGACTTCTGGTCGCCCGCGTTCTGACCGTTCAGATTCTGGCGGACCGAGTCCAGGATGGTCAGGCCCTGCGCGACCAGCCCCGCGGCGATCTCGCCCAGGCCGTCCGCGCCGTTCAGGACGTTGACGTTGGCGCCGGCGAGACCGCCCGCGGCCTCCTTCACGATCAGCGGGAGCTGGTCGATCAGCATCCGGTCGAGCGCCACGCGGTCGTGCGAGGCGGCGGCCTCGGCCTGGATCTTCATGCGTTCCGCCTCGGCGATGGCGAGCACCTTGATCCGCTCCGCCTCGGCCTCGGCGGGCTTGACGATCTCGGCGACGAGCTGCTGCTGGCGCAACTGAGCCGCCCGCTGGGCCAGTTCGGTCTGCGCGGCGAGCACCTCCTGCTGGGCGTGCGCCTGCGCCAGCGGTCCGGCCTGGGCGGCCTGCGCCTGCGCGCGGTCCACCTCGGCCGAGTACTCCGCCTTCACGACCGCGGTCTGGCGGGCGTACTCGGCCTGGTTGCGCGCGGCCACCTGCTCCGCCTCGACCGAGGCCTGGGTCGCCTGGGCCTGCGCGATCTGGGCCTGCCGCTGGATGGCCGCCTTGTGCGGTGCGGACATGGCCTCGATGTAACCGACGTCGCCGTCGTCGATCGACTGGATCTGCAGCGAGTCCACGATCAGGCCGATCTTCGCCATCTCGACCTTCGAGGTGTCCAGGACCTCCGCGGCGAGCTTCTGCCGCTCCGTGACGATCTCCTCGACGGTCATCGAGCCGATGATGGCGCGCAGATGACCGGCGAAGATCCGGCCGGTCAGCACCGACATCTGGTCCTGGTCGGAGAGGAACCGCTGACCGGCGTTGATGATGCTCTCGTGGTCATTGCCGACCTTGAACGCGATCACGGCGCGGACGTGCAACGCGATGCCCTGCCGGGTCACACAGGTCTCGGTGACCTCGGCCTCGCACATCGACAAGGTGAGGAAGCGGGTCTTGCGAAAGACGGGGAGCACGAACTTTCCGTGTCCCGTCACCACTCGGAACGGCGCGCCCCCCAGTCCCCGCCTGCCTCCCGAGATCAACATCGCCTCGTCGGGAGCGGGAACGCGGTAACCGAACATCCTGTTTCTCCTTAACCGGCGTCGACGGAATCGCCGTCCAACGCGTCCAGCGGATCGACCCAGCGGATGACGTCGACCTCACGGCATCCTCTGGATTCGACCACGAGCACGGTCGCCCCCGTAGGCAAGGGCTCCTGCGACCAGGCTAGGAAGGTCTCGGATCCGCCTCTGACCCGCACGAGTATCTCGCCGGGACCGGCGGTTCCCCGTGTGCCGATGAGCAGCTCCCCGGTACAGCCGATCACGGCCTCGTCCTGCACCACTGTCGGCCGCCTCCCCATTTCTCTGGTTCTGCTTCCGACCTTAGACCTCCCCCGCCTCGGACGCCTACGCCCCCGTCTCCGCCGGTGTCACGCCCCGCGAGCGGACGCTCAGCTCTTGGTGAACCGGTAGGTCTTGCTGTCGGTCAGGACGCAGAAGCCGGGCGACACGACGATCACGCGCAGTGTGCCGGTGCGCCGGTCGTAGTCGATGCCCTCGGCCTCGAAGGTGCCCGAGCAGGAGCTGCGCAGCGGGAGCTGACGCAGGGCGGTGACATGGCCCGTCACATCGCCGCTGCCACTCGGTGCGGCGGACAGGTCGATCTGCAGCAGCGGCTTGGTGATGCCGAAGAGGCTGCCCTCCGGGTCGTCGGAGGAGCACAGCAGCTGGGTCGCGGTGACGAAGTCGCAGCCCTGCACGTCACGGACGGCGTGGTCGAGGTTGATGGTGGAGGCCTGCGGGAGGTTGGCCGAGGGGGAGGTGCTCGCGTTCACGCCGGGGGTCGGGAACACCAGCAGCCGGGTCATCGTGCCCCACTCCCCCGACACCATCCACTGGCCGTCCGGGGAGATGGTGTCGAAGGAGTTGTTCAGCGCCTCGCCGGGGCTCAGCGCGTGGACGTACTCCGACCATGCGCCGCCGGGCGCCTGCACCCGGAACATCTTGGCGCTGCCGGAGTCGGCCTGGTACGGCTCGACGTAGTAGCCGTTGTAGGAGGCGTCCGGGTCGCCGACGTGGTTCCAGCCACGGCTGCTGACGCCGATCGGGATGGTGCCGATGCCGGTGTAGTGGTTGGGGCTGCCGGCCGGAACCTCGACCGAGGTCAGGCCCTGGCTCTCGGTCAGCGGGTCGGCACGGTCGGAGCCCACCTCGGTCCAGGTGTCGGCGGCCGCGGCCGGCGTGGTGGCGGAGACGGACAGCACGGCTGCCGTGGCGAGGGTGACGAGACCGGCCAGGACCGTGTGACAACGTTGCCGGGCGGGCATGCGCATGAGGTGCTCCTCGGTGGGGGGTGCGGTTTCGGCGCACAGTCTGGCCCGTCAACTGCGGTCATGTACAGAGCAATATAGGAGCGTTGACCGTCAACTCACCCACCGGACAACGGCAGTTACCCGTCTCGTCCTCTACACCCTTGTCACCGCGCCGAGTTCCGTACGGACTCGGGTCCCCGCGCCGATCGCCACCGCGCGGCTGCCCAACCGGGCCCGCGTCGGGGTCACCCTCGCCCGCCGCCTCGGCCACACCCCGGGCGGTCAGGGAGCGCGCGGTGATCGGCCAGCGGGCATTGGCCGTGAAGCGGATCGACTGACGGCTGCCCTTGCGGGACTTGAAGCGGGATGCACCGCTCTTCGCGCCCTTCCGCCCGCCCTTGAGGGAGGCGAAGAAGTTCCGGTACGCGGATTCCGCGTCGCGCAGGGACTGCTGGAGCACCACAGGTCAGACCTCGCCCAGCCAGGACCGCTCCACCGTCCGCTTCGCCTCGGTGATCAGCTTCCTGGACAGCTCACCGGCCGCCGGGAAGGCCGCGCCCACCTTCCGGGCTTCCTCACGGGTGCGACCTGGATAGCACGAGGCGTTGACCCGGCTCCGGGTACAGCCTGAAGGCGTACCGAAGCTGCATCCGGCTGGAAGACGGCGCTCACCCCGGGCGGCGTCGACCAGGACCTGCTCCGGCTGGGCCACCGCCGTATCCGCCGCCCCCTGTTCCCGTTCGACCCGGAGATGCCCGACCCGGACCTCGCGGCCCCGGATCATCCCCCCGTCGAACGCTCCGCTCGACGGGGCGGACGAGTAGCCCGTCGGCGGCCCGCCGGGCAGGGGAAGACCTGCCCGGCGCGGCTCGACGGTCAGCCCCTCAGTTGTTCGTGCAGGTGTTCCCCACGGCCGGGTTCAGCAGGCTCAGCAGGTCGATGGAGTTGCCGCAGAGGTTGAGGCCGAGGTCGACGGGGATCTGGATGACATTGCCGGACAGGACACCAGGACTGTTCGACGCGACACCGACCGGGTCGGGGTCGGCGGCGGCAGCGGTCCCGGCGGTGGCCAGCAGGGCCACGCCCGCCAGCCCGGCGGCAGCCATCAGACGAATACGCATTACATGCTCCGATCATTCGCAGGGGTGCGAGTGCTTCCACCATCACCTCCGCCGCCGACGACCGACATTGTTGTACGTCCGAATGGGGCGCGGGCGCCCCGGCCCCTCCCCGAGCCGCGTCCGGACGGGGTGTGTCGCGCGGGGTGCGCGGAATGCCCGTAGCGTGAGAACAGGTCAGGTGGAAGAGGGAGAGATCATGCCAATAAGCCAGCCCGATTCGCCCGTGCCGTCCGACGACAAGGCGACCCCCGACACACTGCTGCACACCGGCTCCGAAGGCCCCGTGACCGCCGAGGACATGGTGCTCGCCGCGGGTCGCGACCTCAGTCCGAAGAACCTCGCCTGGGCCGAGCGCAGGCTGAGGGAGGACGGACCCACAGCCATCGAGAGACTGCTTCCCTAGAGCTCCGACTTGATCCGCCGGACAGGCACCCAGCTCGCCGGTTCCGCTTGACCGGCTCCGATGCGGCGGAGCCGGTCAAGGACGTGCGGACAGCGAGGTCGGTCAGGAGGCGGGGCACTCCTTCCAGGCCAGGTGGTAGACGGTGCTGATGTCACCGTCCGTGGAGTCCATGGTCATGAAGCTGGTGCTGCCGGGAGCGGACGTGCCCGCGTTGACGCGCAGCTCGGTGTTGATGTTGAAGTTCCGCTGGACGCCGCAGGGCGCCCACACGAGCTGGGCCCAGTCGGTGACGTCAGTGGCCTGCCAGTTGTCGTTGTAGGGGCCGCGGAAGGGGTGGGTGATGGCCGCCGTGCTCGACGAGCCCTGGAAGTAGTACGAGGCCTTCTCGGTGCTGTTGGCACCCGACTGGAGTGCGGCGAAGCCGCGGTAGTCCGCGCTGGCGATGGCGTACGTGAAGCCCTGCGGCACGTGGACGATCAGGTTGAGCTGGCAGTTCTTGCGGAAGGCGGTGGGGTCGGAGGAGCCCCCGACCTGGGCGAGGTAGTCGCTGTAGGTGACCGTGAAGGCCGTGTTGTCGGGGGAGACCGCGACGGCGGCGGTGCCCTGCGGGCAGCCTGAGCCGTTCACGGTGGCGACCTTGATGACGATCCTGTCCGGGGGCGGGTCGACGATCCCGGAGGACGGGTCCGACCCTGGTAGTGCGGTGGCGAACAGGGCGGCTATCGCGCCGCCCAGAAGCATCCCACCAGCCATGGTGCTCCAATCCGTTGCGTTGGTGTCTACGGCGGTACGGATCGTGTGCCGCCGTGAATTGGGGGGTGCGGCGCCTCACGCGGACGTGCGGCGCCGTCGCAGACCAGTGCGTTGGATCAAGCATGGATCGTTGAAGCATGTACATGACAAGCCCACGCCCATGCGACCCCTGCCTGTGAAGGAGCTGTGAAGGCCGGGGTCGACCGCATCGTATGTACGCCCGTCACCGTTGGGCAGGGCGATCTCCGGCCATTCAGCCGGTACGTCCGTAGCGCCCGTCGAGGGTGCCGGAGCCCACGGTGTGACCGGCCAGCGCGCGGCGTACGGCGTCGACCGTGGCGCCTGCGGGGAGGTGCAGCCTGGTGTCGGCGGCGAGGACCGAGAAGACGTAGTGGTGGGATTGGCCGGCGGGCGGGCAGGGACCGCCGTAGCGGCGCTGTCCGAAGCCGTTGCGGCCCTGCACAGCCCCTTTCGGGACGGCGCCCTCTGCCAGTGTCGTCCGGTGCGGGTCGACGCCCCACATGAGCCAGTGCACGAAGGTGCCCGACGGCGCGTCCGGATCCTCTGCCAGCACGACCAACTCGGCCGCGTCACCGGGCACACCGGACAGGCGCAGCGGCGGGGACACGTTCGCGCCGTCGCAGGTGAAACGGCGTGGGACGGTGCCACCGGCCGCGAAGGCCGGGCTCGTCACCGTGATCGCCCTCGAGGCCCCCGGTGTCGGCGCCGCGGACACGGCCGGCGTCCCTGCGGCTCCGCCGCAGCCCGCGGCAAGCGCCACCACGGCTGCCGTCACGACACTTCCGAGCCAGTTCCCACGGCGCATGTCCGTCACGTTAGCGCCGGAGGTTCGGCCCGCGTCGGCAACCCGGCCGTGAGCCGTCGCGCCCCGACACCCGGTGGCGCGCTCGGCTAATCCCGCGCCGCCTCACCTCTCCCCGCACGCCCCTGCGACACTGAAGGGCATGGAGCCCCGACACCTCAGAATCGGCCGCCGTCGCATCTGGATGCTCAGCGGGGCCTGCCTCCTCGTGCTCGGCCCGATCGGCTACTTCCTCGGTGGCTGGATTCCTCTCGCGGCACTCACCGTCTCCCTCCTGACGGCCACCACCGTGGCCCACTGGAAGGCGGCCGCCTGGCTCGGGCCCGCCATCGCGCGCGGACAGCGGGAGAGCCGCCGGGACGTGGCGACGTTCTGCGTGGTCATAGCAGTCAGCGGCTACGCCCAGCCCCCGGCGCGACCCGCCCCCACCGCCGAGGAACTGGCGGCGCTGCGTCTGGAGGCGTACCGGGCCGCGGCGGACGACGACCTCGCCGAGGATCTCCGGGGCCTGGCGGCCGACGCGCTGGCCGCCGCCGACGCCGCGCACACCGAGGACACCCCGGTGGCCTGGCGGGCGGCCCGCGCGAGCGCGGAGCGGCTGGCGCACTCCGCCCAGGAGGGCAACCCGTACGTACGCCAACTCCTCATCCAGTGGGTCGAGGGCAACCCGGCCGCCGACCGCTAGGACCTGGTCACCGAACTCCCCCGGGGGGTCGTCACGCTCACGCTCACTATACTTACGGTCTGACCTTTGTTATGTTTCGCAGATATCAAAGCTGCGGAGGGGTCCCACATCGTGGACTTTGAGCTGACGGAAGATCAGGAAACCATCCGCAAGGCAGTCGTCGGGCTCCTGCGTGACTTCGACGACCGGTACTGGATGGAGAAGGACCGGGACCACCGGTTTCCCGAGGAGTTCTACGCCGCCGTCGCGAACGGCGGATGGCTGGGACTCACCATTCCGGAGGAGTACGGCGGTCACGGTCTCGGCATCACCGAGGCCACGCTGCTGCTCGAGGAAGTGGCGCGATCCGGCGGCGGGATGAACGCCGCGAGCTCGATCCACATGTCGATCTTCGGAATGCAGCCCGTGGTGGTGCACGGCTCCGAGGAACTCAAGCGGCGCACGCTTCCCCGTGTCGCCACCGGCGATCTCCACGTCTGTTTCGGAGTGACGGAGCCGGAGGCCGGCCTGGACACGACGAGCATCACGACCTTCGCCCGGCGGGACGGCGACCACTACGTCGTCAATGGCCGCAAGGTGTGGATCTCCAAAGCCGTGGAGTCCGAGAAGATCCTGCTGCTGACCCGCACCACGAAGGTCGACGAGGTCGCCAGGCGGACCGACGGGTTGACGCTGTTCCTCACCGACCTGGACCGCGACAGGATCGACGTCCGCCCCATCCCGAAGATGGGCCGCAACGCCGTGACCTCGAACGAGTTGTTCATCGACGAGTTGCGCGTCCCGGTCGAGGATCGGGTGGGCGAGGAGGGCCAGGGGTTCCGCTATCTCCTCGACGGACTCAATCCGGAGCGCATGCTGATCGCCGCCGAGGCACTCGGGATCGGCAGGGTGGCGCTGGAGAAGGCCGTGAGCTACGGCAACGAGCGCGTGGTGTTCGGCAGGCCGATCGGCATGAACCAGGCCATCCAGTTCCCGCTCGCGGACTCCCTCGCCCGGCTGGACGCGGCCGAGCTGATCCTGCGCAAGGCGACCTGGCTCTACGACAAGGGTCGGCCGTGCGGGCGCGAGGCGAACACCGCCAAGTACCTCTGCGCGGACGCCGCGTTCACCGCCGCCGACCGGGCCCTGCAGACCCACGGCGGCATGGGCTACTCCGAGGAGTACAACGTGGCCCGCTATTTCCGCGAGGCCCGTCTGATGAAGATCGCGCCGATCAGTCAGGAAATGATCCTGAACTATCTGGGATCGCACACTCTGGGAATGCCGAGGAGCTATTGATGGCCGACAACACCGGTCTGTTCGATCTCAGTGGACGATCGGCCCTGGTCACCGGAGCCGCGGGCGGCATCGGTTCCGCGGTCGCCGAGGCACTCGCGCACGCCGGGGCCGCGGTGCTCGTCACCGACGTCGACGGGGCGGCGGCCGCGGCGGTCGCCGAGAAGATCTCCGCGGCCGGCGAGCGGGCGGACAGTGCCGTACTGGACGTACGGGACCGGGCTTCGGCCGACTCGGCGGCGGCCCGGGCGGCCGCGCTGACCGGCGGGAAGCTGCACATCCTCGTCAACAACGCCGGAGTCATCGCGCCGGACATGTTCGAGAACCTCCAGGAGGAGGCGTTCCGCCGGATCGTCGACATCCACCTGATGGGCGCCTTCCACTGCGCGCAGGCCGCGCTGCCGTTCCTGCCCACCGACGGTACGGGGCGGATCATCAACGTCACCTCGTCGGCCGGCATCGTCGGCACCCTCGGCCAGGTGAACTACTCCGCGGCCAAGGCGGGCATCATCGGCCTGACGAAGTCCCTGGCGCGTGAGCTGGCACGCAAGCAGATCAAGGTCAACGCGCTGGCGCCGCTGGCCGCGACGCCGATGACGGAGACGATCCGCACCAACAGGAAGTTCGCGGAGGCGATGCTCGCCCGGATCCCCCTGGGGCGCTGGGCCGCGCCCGAGGAGATCGCCGGAAGCTTCGTCTTCCTCGCCTCGGACGCCGCCTCCTTCGTCACCGGCCAGGTGCTGCCCGTCGACGGCGGCATGGTCATGTGACCCGCGGCCGCGGCTCGGGGTGGCCATGGGCATCCGTACTATGCTGAATGGTTCAACCAAAGCAGTGGCATCGGTCCCAGGAGTACGTACATGCCCGGTAGGTCTCACCCGCGCTTCGACGCCCTGACGGTTCCGAAGGCATCGGACGTTCTGGCGTCGGAGGTACGTGAGCGCATTCTCTCCGGCGAGTTCACCGAGGGCATGGCGCTGCCGCCGGAGCGTCAACTGGTAGAGCAGACGGGGCTGAGCCGCGCCACGGTACGGGAGGCGCTGCGGATTCTCGAGGTGGAGAAGCTGCTCCAGATCAGGCCGGGCCGCGGCGGCGGTGCCTTCGTGCACCGGCCGGGCCGTGAATCGCTGGCCAGTACGGTGCAGTTGGTCATCCGGGGGCAGCGGATCCGGCTGGAGGCGCTGCACGAGACGCGGGAGGCCATCGAGCCCACGTGCGCCGCGCTGGCGGCGGTGCGCCGCACCGACCGCGACCTCGCCGAACTGGACGCCGCCCAGCGGGATCTCGTCGAGGCGGGGGACGACATCCCGCGCTTCCTGCGGGCGAACATCGACTGGCACAGCGCGGTGGCGAGGGCCAGCGACAACGAACTCCTGATCGGGTTCATGAGCGCGCTCTCGCAGTCGATCTACGCCGCCACGAATCTCGAACAGTTCATGGACGCCGAGATCCGCGCGATCACCGCCCGCGCCCACGCCAAGATCACCGAGGCCATCCGCGACCAGGACGGCCCGGCGGCGATGCGGCGCATGTCGCGCCATGTGTGCGGGTTCGCCGACGCGGCCGCGCGGGTGGACCGACGGGGCCAGGTGGAACTGTCCGGGCCGACGGAGGACTGACTCCCGCGAGCTCAAGGCGGGCCTTTCCGGATCGTTGACGGCCATTCGGTCTGACCTTTAATATCATCTGAGGTTGGGGCGACTGAGGCACTGGAGATGGGGTCCCCATGGACGAGGTCAGCTCCGTCATCACCGTCGAAGCGGACGGCGACGTCCGGATCGTCACACTCAACAGGCCCGAGCGGCTGAACGGTGTGACCGAGGAGCTCCACCGCCGGCTGGCCGACGTCTGGCGGGAGTTGGCGGACGATCCCGACGCGCGGGCCGTCGTCCTCACCGGCGCGGGCCGCGCGTTCAGCGCGGGCGGCGACTTCGACCACCTGCGGCGTCACCACAGCGATCCGGAGCTGCGCGAGCGGTCGATCCGGCTCGACCGCACCATCCAGACGGCGATGATCCGTTTCCCGCTGCCCGTCGTCGCGGCGGTCAACGGCCCCGCTGTCGGGCTGGGTTGCAGCCTGGCGCTGGGCTGCGACCTGGTCCTGATGGCGGAGGACGCCTACCTCGCGGACCCCCACGTCTCGGTCGGCCTGGTGGCGGGCGACGGCGGAGTGACCCTCTGGCCCCTGCTCACCAGCCTGCTCCGCGCGAAGGAGTACCTCTTCACCGGCGACCGCATTCCCGCCGCCACGGCGGTCGAACTGGGCCTGGCGAACCGCACCGTTCCCCCCGAGGACCTGCAGAAGGAGGCCCTCGCACTGGCCCGTCGGCTGGCGGCCCAGCCGGCCGAGGCGCTGCGCGCCACCAAGATGGCCCTCGCCGTGGTGGTCGAGCAGGTGTCGCGCGGCGGCATGGAGGCGGCGCTGATGGCCGAGCGGGCGACCATGACCAGCCCCGACCACATCCGGATCGTCGAGGAGCTGGCGTCCCGCGCCCGGCGACGATCGACCGGCACCGAGGTCGAGGAGGACTGACGGTGGAGGCCGAGGAGTTCCTGCTCGTACGGGACATGTTCCGTACGTTCGCCGCGCGGTTCCGCATCGGCTCGGCCGACGAGGTGAAGCCGACCGCGCGCACCACCGCGCAGGAGGCGCTCGGCGAACTGGGCCTCGCCGAACTGCGCCGCTCCTCGCCTCCGGCCGCCACCGTCCAGGAGTGCGCCCTGCTCGCCGAGGAACACGGCCGGCAGCCCCTCACCACCTCCCTGCTCGGCACCGTGCTCCTCGCCCCCGAGTTGCTGCGGCTCCTCGACCGTGCCGACCCCCCGCCCCACGGCACGACACCGACGATCGCCCTCGCCCACGATCTGCGCTTCCCGGACTCCGCTCCGGGCTCCTCCCCGTCCGGACTCCTCGCCTGGGACTGCGAAGGAGCGGACAGCGCCCTGTGCGTCACACCCGACGGGACGGTGACCGCCCTCGGACTCGGCGCGACCACACCGGGCATCGACCTCCTGCGCGGCATCCGTTCGGTGCCGTCCGAGCCGACGGCACGGTTCGTCGGTCGGCTCGAAGCAGAGCGGTACCGGCACTGGCAGGCCTACGCGCTCGTCATGGTGAGCAGTGAACTCGTCGGCGCGGCCGGGGCGTTCGTCCGGCTCAGCGTCGAGTACGCCCGGGAGCGCCGTCAGTACGGGCGGCCGATCGGCTCGTTCCAGGCGGTCCAGCATCTGCTCGCCGACGCGACGGTCCTCGTCGAGGCCGGTACGAGTGCGACCCGGTACGCCGCGTGGTGCCTGGACAACGAGTCGCCCGCGAGGGCCCTGACGGCCGCGCGCGTCGCCAAGGCCGAGGTGAACGCCTCCGCCCTCGACGCGGTGTACACCGGCATGCAGGTCTTCGGCGGGATCGCCCAGACCTGGGAGCACATCGCGCACCTGTACCTGCGCAAGGTCCGCATGGGCGCCGTGACGCTGGCGACGACGGCCGACCTCCTGACGACGCTGGCCCAGCCGGAGCTGACCCGATGACCGACATCCCCCTGGACTTCGGCGATCCCGCCGACCTCGACCGGCTGCGCCGCCGGTTCCGTGCCTGGCTGGCCGACCACCCGCTGCCCGAACGTCTCCCGGACGAGCCGGTCCCGATCTTCCTCCACCGGTGGCACCGCCTGCTGTACTCGGGCGGCTGGGTGGGCCTCGACGTCCCCGTCCGGTACGGCGGCCGGGGCCTGAGCGCGCTGCACCAGGTCGCGATCAGCGATGAACTCGGGGCCTGTCACGCCCCCGGAGTCCCCCGGATCGGCTATCTCGCCCACGCGCTCCTGGAGTTCGGCTCCGACGAGCAGCGCCGACGCTGGCTGCCGCGCATGCTCGCCGGTGACGACGTGTGGTGTCAGGGCTTCAGCGAGCCGGGAGCCGGATCGGACCTCGCCGGGATGAGCACGGTCGCGACCCCGCACGGGGACCACTACACCGTACGGGGGCAGAAGCTCTGGACCAGCTATGCGCAGTACTCCGGTCTGTGCCTGCTGCTCGCCAGGACCGACCGAGCGGCACCCGCGCACCGGTCGATCTCGGCGTTCGCCCTGCCGCTGGACCGGCCGGGCGTGACGGTACGGCCGCTCAGGGCGGCGAACGGCGACGACGAGTTCTGCGAGCTGTTCCTCGACGACGTACGCATCGCCCGGTCCGAGCGCATCGGCGCCGAGGGCGACGGATGGCCGCTGGCCATGACGACGGTGTCGTACGAGCGCAACGCCCTGGACACCGGTCACCTCTCGAAGTACGGGCTGCTCGTCGAGCGGCTGCGGCGTACCGCCCGGGAACGCCGGGGAGACCTCCCGGACGGGCTGCTGTCCGAGATCGGCCGGTGCTTCGTGGACTACGAGGTCCTGGTGGCGCACGCCCGGCGCCGCACCGCAGAGCGGCTGGGCGGGCAGGTCGCCGGACCGGAGTCGTCCATCGACAAGCTGCTGATGACCAGGACCGAGCAACGGCTCTACGAGACGGCACTCAAGGTCTTCCCCGAGGTACGACTCCGCGGCGGGGAAGTGGAAGACGATGAGCGAGGAGGGGCGGACGAGCTCTTCGGGGACTACCTCTATTCCAGAGCGGCGTCCGTGTACGGCGGAACATCTCAGATCCAGCGCAACATCATCGCGAAACGGGTCCTGGGTCTGCCGTCCGGTAACTAGGGCCTGTCCGGCGGATCAAGTCGCAGGAAACAGGCGGCGCCTCATCGACGCTGGTGAGCGGGGCTTGGTGCGTGCAGCTGCAAGGCGGAGGAGGGAGTCGACGCGATGGGGGTCCCCCCGCTCTGGGGGTACCTCCCAGGCCCTTAAGGCACTGGGGGAGAAGTCGAGAGTGGGGGAGTCGGCGAGTGACGACAACGCCGCAGATGGGCGTGCCAAGCCCCGCGTCTGCGGCATGATCCGCCGGACAGGCCCTAGGGCCTGGATCAGCGGGATTTCATGTCCGATGGGAGCTCACCCGTGCGATACGACCTCGAATACCGGAGTATTCCCCATGTGATCAGAGTTGCCGCCAAGCAATTCGCCGACGCGCCGGCCCTCGTCGACGAGGGCCGCCGGTGGAGTTTCCGTGAGCTGGAGCGGCAGATGGTCCGGGCCGTGAAGGCCGCCGTCGCGCTGGGGGTCGAGCCGGGGGACCGTGTCGGTCTGTGCGCTCCGAACTCCGCCGAGTGGATCGTGGCCGCGCTCGGCATCCAGGGCGCCGGGGGCATCGTGGTGCCGCTCAACACGAGGTTCAAGGCACCGGAGATCTCCTACATTCTGCGCAAGTCCGGGGCGAAGGCCGTCTTCGCCTCGTCCTTCCTCGGCAATGACTACATAGCCGGGCTGAGGAACGCCGATCCGGATCTGCCCGCGTTGCGCAGGACGGTGTCGATTCTCGGTCCCCAGGGCGCGGCGGACCTCGCGTGGGAGGACTTCCTTCGCGCGGGAGAGGCCGAATCTCCGTCCACGGCCCACGACTTGATCGACCGGCTTGCTCCGGACGACGTGTCCGACGTGATGTTCACCTCCGGCACCACCGGTCATCCCAAGGGTGTCGTCCTGACCCATGGACAGTCCCTGCGCGCCTATGGCTGGATGTCCGAGGAATACACGTTCTCGCATTCGGACAGCTTTCTGATCATCCCGCCGTTCTTCCACTGCTTCGGTTACAAAGCGGGCTGGCTCGCTTCCCTGATCCATGGCGTGACGGTCATCCCCATGCGTACCTTCGACGCACGGCACGCGCTCGAGATCATCGGCCGGGAACGGGTCAGCATTCTCCTGGGGCCTCCGACCATTTTCCAGGACCTGGTCAATCATCCGGACCGTGCCGCGTTCGACCTTTCCTCGCTGCGGGTGTCCATGACGGGCGGCACCGTCATTCCGGAATCGCTGATCCGCGCCATGAAGTCGGGCCTGTCCTTCGACATCGTGATGAGCGCGTACGGGCTGACGGAGTCGACGGCGTTGGTGACGACCACCCGGATCGGGGACTCGGAGGAGACGGTCGCGCGGACCACGGGACGGGCCGTCCCGGACGTCGAGGTGAGCATCGTCGACGACCGGGGCCTGGCTGTTCCCACCGGGCACGACGGGGAGGTCCTGGTGCGCGGCTACAACGTCACGCGCGGGTACTGGGACGACCCGGAGGCCACCGCCACGGCCATCGACGCCGAGGGCTGGCTGCACACCGGTGATGTCGGGCGCCTCGACGAGAGGGGGAACCTCTCCATCGTCGACCGCAAGAAGGACCTGTACATCGTCGGCGGTTTCAACGCCTATCCGGCCGAGATCGAGAGGTTGCTGCTCGGGAACGAGGCCATCGAGCAGGCCGCCGTCATCGGAGTGCCGGACGAGCGTCTCGGTGAGGTCGGCTGCGCCTTCCTCGTCGTGCGGCCGGGCCACCGGCTCACCGAGGCCGACGTCGTCGCGTGGGCGCGCGAGAACATGGCCAACTTCAAGGTCCCGCGGCATGTCCGGTTCGTCGACGCGCTGCCCCGTAACGCCAGCCAGAAGGTGCTCAAGGACGGGCTGCGGCGCGATTGGAGCGGGCCGAGTGACAACTGATCGTGTGGACGCGTCAGGACACGGCTCGGCCGGTCCCCTCGCGGGCATCACCGTGGTGACTCTGGAGCAGGCGGTGTCGGCTCCCATGTGCACCCGCACGCTAGGAGACTTCGGGGCGCGGGTGATCAAGGTGGAGAACCCTCGGGGCGGCGACTTCGCCCGGCACTACGACGACGTGGTGGGCGGCCTCGCGGCCCACTTCGTCTGGCTCAACCGGGGCAAGGAGTCGGTCGCCCTGGACCTCAAGTCCCCGGCCGGGATGGCGGTGCTGCGCCGGCTGCTCGACCGCGCCGATGTCCTGGTCTCCAACCTCGCGCCCGGGGCGACCGCGAAACTCGGCATCGCCCCCGCCGACCTGGCCGTGAGCCATCCCGAGCTCATCGCGGTGGAGATCGACGGGTACGGGCCCGGCGGGCCACTCTCCCACAAGCGCGCCTACGACCTGCTGGTCCAGGCCGAGTCGGGCGCGTGCGCGACCACCGGCCGACCGGGCGCGCCGGCCAAGGCGGGGCCGCCGATGGCCGATGTGAGCACCGGTCTGTACGCCGCTCTGTCGATCATGGCGCTGCTCTGCGGGAAGGAGCGCGGCCAGGTGCGGGGGCCCACCTCCGCCGCGGTCAGCCTGTTCGACACCATGACGGAGTTGATGGGCTACTCGCTGACCTACACCCGGCACACGGGCGTGGACCAGGAGCCGAAGGGCATGGGCTCGCCCGCGGTGGCGCCGTACGGCGCCTATCCTACGGCCGACGGTCACACCGTCGTCCTCGGCACCACCAACGACGGCGAGTGGCGGCGGCTCGCGCGCGAGCTGCTCGGCCGCCCCGATCTGGCGGACGACGAGCGCTTCCGGAGCAACTCCGGCCGGGTCGCGCACAGTGAGCTCCTCGACGCGGAGCTCGGCGCGTGGTGCGCGCGCCACGATCTGGCGTACGTCCAGGACCGTGCGGATGCCGCGGGGATCGGGAACTCCCGCTACAACACCCCCGGCGACGTCGTCACGCACCCGCACCTGACGGCCCGCGACCGCTGGCGCCAGATCGAGACGCCGGTCGGTCCGGTACCTGCGCTGCTGCCGCCCCCGGTCATCTCCGGCTACGAGCAGCCGATGGGGCCGATCCCGGCCCTCGGTGAACACACCGCGGCCGTCCTCGCCGAGCTGGGGATCAACGCCGAGGGAGAGCTGCGGTGAGCGAGGAGCCGGTGACGCGTTCTGTTCCGGCGCGGACATCTCAGGGGCAACGATCGGAAGGGTCGACATGCGGGAAGCAGTGATCGTGGAGGCGGTCCGCACCGCCGTGGGCAAGCGGAACGGCGGACTGTCCGGCATGCACGCCGCCGACCTCTCCGCGGTCGTGCTGGGCGCGCTCGTCGAGCGGACGGGGATCGATCCGCAGGTCGTGGACGACGTGATCTGGGGCTGTGTCTCCCAGGTCGGGGACCAGTCGAGCAATATCGGGCGCTATGCGGTGCTGGCCGCGGGCTGGCCCGAGAGCGTCCCGGGCAGCACGGTCAACCGGGCCTGCGGGTCGAGCCAGCAGGCACTGGACTTCGCCGCGCAGGCGGTCATGTCCGGCCAGCAGGACGTCGTCGTGGCGGGCGGAGTCGAGGTGATGAGCCGGGTCCCGCTCGGGGCCGCGCGCTCCACCGGCATGCCGTACGGACCCCAGGTCCTCACCCGCTACCAGGACTTCTCCTTCAACCAGGGCATCTCGGCCGAGAAGATCGCGCGGAAGTGGGGCTTCTCGCGGGAGCGGCTCGACGCGTTCTCGGCGCTGTCGCACGAGCGGGCCGCGGCGGCGCGGGACGCCGGTGCCTTCGAGGCCCAGATCACCGCCGTGTCGACCGAGGGGGCGACGACGGTGGCCCTCGACGAGGGCATCCGGCGCGGTACGAGCGTCGAGACCCTCGCCAAGCTCAGGCCTGCGTTCATCGAGGACGGTGTGATCCACGCGGGCAACGCCTCCCAGATCTCCGACGGGGCGGCGGCGCTGCTGGTGACGACACCGGAGAAGGCACGTGAACTGGGGCTGACGCCGCTCGTGCGCTACCGCGCGGGCGTGGTAACCGGATCCGACCCGGTGCTCATGCTCACGGGCCCGATCCCCGCGACCGAGAAGGTGCTGCGCAAGGCGGACGTGGGTCTGCGGGAGGTCGGCGTCTTCGAGGTGAACGAGGCCTTCGCACCCGTACCCCTGGCCTGGCTCGCCGAGACCGGCGCCGACCCCGCGCTGCTCAATCCGCTGGGCGGCGCGATCGCGCTCGGCCATCCGCTCGGCGCGTCGGGGGCGGTGCTGATGACCCGCATGGTCCACCACATGCGCGACCACGGGATCCGCTACGGCCTGCAGACCATGTGCGAGGGCGGTGGCACCGCCAACGCGACCCTCGTAGAGCTCGTATCCCCCGCATCCTGAGCACCTTCACGGAGGACGTCGTGCGCCGAGAACTCTTCACCCCCGACCACGAGGCGTTCCGTCAGCTCGTCCGGCGCTTCGTGGCGAAGGAGGTGGTCCCCCACTACACGGAGTGGGAGGACACGGGCCGGCTGCCGCGCGAGCTCTTCGAGCAGCTCGGCTCGCTCGGGGTGCTGGGCATCTCCCTACCGGAGGCGTACGGCGGAGCGGGTCTGCACGACTACCGCTACAACGTCGTGCTCCAGGAGGAAGCGGCCCGCGCCCTGGTCACGCTCGGCACCGTTCGCACCCAACTCGACGTCGTCCTGCCGTACTTCCTCGCCTACGCCGACGAGGACCAGCGCGAGCGCTGGTTCCCCGGGCTCGCGGCGGGCCGGCTGCTGACCGCCGTCGCCATGACCGAACCGGGCACGGGCTCCGATCTCGCGGGCATCCGCACCACCGCCGTACGCGACGGGGACTCGTACGTCCTCAACGGGGCCAAGACGTTCATCACCGGCGGCCTCCTCGCCGACCTGGTGATCGTCGTGGCGCGTACGTCGACCGATCCCGACAACCGGCGGGCGGGCCTGACCCTGCTGGTCGTGGAGGACGGCATGCCCGGGTTCGCCCGCGGCCGGGTGCTCGACAAGATGGGCATCAAGGTGCAGGACACCGTGGAGCTGTCCTTCGACGATGTGCGGGTCCCGGTCGCCAACCGGCTCGGCGAGGAGGGCGCGGCCTTCGGCTATCTCGGCCACAACCTCCCCCAGGAGCGGATGACGGTGGCGGTCGGCTCGGTCGCGCAGGCGAAGGCGGCGCTCGACACCACGCTCGAGTACGTCAAGGAGCGGCAGGTGTTCGGGACCCGAGTCGCCTCCTTCCAGAACACGAAGTTCGAACTCGCCGCGGTGGCCGCCGAGATCGAGGCCGCGCAGACGATGCTCGACCGGGCGGTGCGCGAGCTCGTCGACGGCGCACTCTCCGGAGCGGACGCGGCCAAGGTGAAACTGTTCTGCACGGAGATGCAGGCGCGGGCGGTCGACCGTTGTCTGCAACTCTTCGGGGGGTACGGGTACATCCTGGAGTACCCCATCGCCCGGCTGTACGCGGATGCGCGCATCACCCGCATCTACGCCGGCACGAGCGAGGTCATGAAGGTCATCATCGCCAAATCCCTGGGACTGTGAGCATCATGGCGGACTTCTCCAGCAGGACCGGCGTCGCGTTCGTCGCGGGCGGCACCGGCGGTATCGGCGCGGCCGTCGTGCGCGTGCTGGCCGAGCGCGGCAGCGACGTGGCGTTCACGTACCGCACCAGCAGGGCCGGGGCCGACGCCCTCGCCGCCGAGGTGAAGGCGTACGGGCGCCAAGTCCTCGCGCTCCGCCTCGACCTGGGCGACGAGCAGGACACGGCGGACGCGGTCGCCGAGGCGTCCGACGCCTTCGGGGGCCTGCACACGCTCGTGTACGCGGCGGGCCCGCACGTGCCGATGGTGCACCTCAGCAAGGTGACGCCGAGTCAGTACCGGGCCCAACTCGACGCGGACGCAATGGCGTTCTTCCACCTCGTCCATCCCGCGCTGCCCCGGCTGCGGGAGACGCGGGGCACGATCGTCGCCGTCACCACCGTGGCCACCCGCCGGTTCCCCGTGCGCGACGGGCTGTCGTCGGGCACGAAGGGAGCGGTCGAGGCGGTGGCGCGGGCGCTGGCCGCCGAGGAGGGCCGCTACGGCGTCCGTGTGAACTGTGTCGGCCCCGGCATGCTGACCGACGGCATCGCCGCCCGTCTGATCAGCTCCGGGGAACTCGACACGGCGGCCCTGGAGATCACCCGGCGCAACATCCCGCTGCGCCGCTTCGGCGAGGCGAAGGACATCGCGGAGGCGGTGGCGTTCCTGGCCTCGGACCGCGCCGGCTTCATCACCGGGCAGGCGCTGGGGGTGGACGGCGGATACAGCGTGTAGCGCCCCACGTGTTCACTCCGGCGGCGTGATCCGCCGTCCGCCGATGAAGGTCGCGCGTACGACGTCGGCGGACATGAGGTCGAGTGCTTCCTTCAGCGGTACGTGCAGGAGGCACAGGTCGGCGACCGCGCCGACCGTCAACCGCCGTGCCCGTGACGGGTGTCGGGGCTCGCCCGCGAAGAGGTCCATGGCCGCCCGCCGGTCCATCGCCTCCCCGCCGGCCCGCTCGACGGCCGCCCGCATGGCCGCCCAGGGGTCGGCGGTCCCGAACGGTGCGTCGGTCCCGGCGGCGAGCGGAATCCCCGCCTCGGCCAGGGACCGGCAGCGGTACAGGTGAGCCTGGTCGTCAGGCTCCACATCGGTCGCGTACTCCCGTCCCCGCTCCACGGGAAAGTGCGGCTGCGTCACGACCGTCACGCCGAGCCGCGCGAGCCAGGGCATCGTCTCGGCCGGGATCACCGACCCGTGCTCGATCCGATCGCCCGTGACCGGCCCGGCCTCGTCCAGGGCGAGCAGCGTCACGAGCAACTGCACCCGCGTCACACAGTGCACAGCCACCGGGCGGGGCCGTACCGCCGCCATGGACGCCGCGAGTTCGTCCGGCGTCGGCAGGGTCGCGTCGTCGAGCAGGAACTTCACGGGCGCGTCGCCGGCCCCCATCACGACGAGCCGCTGCGGCAGCACCGACAGCAGCTCCGGCAGACCCTTCCCCGGAAGCGGATCCGCGTTGGTGAATCCGGTGATCCCGTACGCCGCCGCCCGGGCCCCCACGCCGCGCAGATCCAGCCGTACGGGCGGAGCGAACCCGCGCAACCGCTCGTCCTGCCTCCAGAACCGCCCGTCGCCCTCACCGTCCAGCCCGGCGGCCCGCAACGCGGCGCTGTTCCACACCCACAGGGCCCCGCTGCGATGCTGGACCCGTACCGGCCGATCGGGCGCGAACCCGTCGAGCACCCGTCGGTCGAGCTCCCCCGCGACGCTCTCGTGGTAGCCGACGGCCCGTACCCACTCCCCCGGCGCCCCCCGCCGCAGGGCGGCCACCAGTCCCTCCCTGTCGCCCGCGTCCGCCGGGCCGACCCGGATGGACGCGGCCTCGGCCGCCAGCGCCGCCAGATGGACGTGGTGGTCGTGCAGGCCGACCAGCAACGCGCCACCCCGGCCGTCGACATCGCCGCGCCCCGCAAGCCGTCGGCCGATCCCGACGACCCGTCCTCCCCCGAGCCGCACGTCCACCCGGCCCAAGCCCTCGACGTCCACGTCCCTGATCAGCACGTCAACGACTGCCGGCGAGGACGGCGGCACAGGCGGCCATGGAGAGGCAGAGAAGTTCTCCTCCGCCGTCGGCCAGCGAGCGGGCGACGGCGTGGGCGGCGAAGACGCCGGTGACGGGGTCGGCGAGCGCGTCGCCCAGGAAGACCGGGTCGCCGGCGCGGTCGAGGCCGGTGAGGCCGCCCGCGACCGCCGCGTCGTCGCCGAAGGCGATACGGTCCTCGTCGCGGCCGTAGCCGGTGATGCTCAGCCAGACACGGCCGGGGCGGGCCGCGAGGAACTCCTCGGCGCGGATGCCGAGTCTGCGCAGTGCCCTCGGGCGCGACGCCTCGATGACGACGTCCGCTCCCGCCACGACCTCGGCGGGTGCCCCGGAGGCGAAGTCGAGCACCAGGCTGTCGTGTCCGTCGTGCAGCCAGCGGTAGAAGGCGGGCGATCCGTGGCGGGCGCCGTCCCGTCTGGTCGTGCTCTCCACCTTCACCACCCGGGCCCCGGCCTCCCCCAACAGCCGGGCGCACAGGGGGCCCGCCCACAGGGCCGAGAAGTCGACGATCCGCAGCCCGGCCGGTTCACGTGGGCTCGCCGCCTCGCCTCGCTCGGCGGGTACGGGAGCGCGGGTGCCGCGGGCCGAACCGAGGGCGGCGGCCGCGATCCCGAGCAGTTGCGCGTGTGCCGCGACCTCGGCCGCCCCGACTCGCCGTGCCGCCTCGTGCGGTTCTTGCGTCCTCGCTCCCCCGAGCAGCGCGACGAGAGCGGGGACCGCGGCCAGGTCGTCGGGGCGGGCCAGGTTCACGGCGGCCCAGCCGTCGGCGGTTTCGAGGAGGTGGCAGGAGCCGCCGGCCGAGACCCTGCCGGGGAGGGGGAGGCCGGTGAGGTCGGCGCGGAGGAAGAGTGCGGTCGGTATGTCGACGGGCACGCCGGTGAGGCCGGTGAAGGCCTTCGCCACGTCGTGGAGGGGGCCGAGGAACGGCTCGACGGGTTCCATCCAGCCCCGGAGAGTCTCATTCTCCATTCCATGAACCCCCTTCTCGGTCGTGGCGATCTCCCATTACACTCCAGTCGCCGCCGGTTGGGGAGGGGAACGACATGACCTTGGACTCGCCCTTCCACCTGGTCGACCTCGACCGAGAGGCGCCCGTGTGGGCCGCCGCGAAGGATCGGGTTCTCGTCGGTGTGGCGGCACAACCGGTCCACGCGGCCGCGGAGTTCGACGTCCTGCTCACCGGTGTCGCCGATCCCCCTCGCCCGTGGGTGGGATGCGCGGACCCGTACGCCGTCGCCCAGCGCCTCGCGGCGATCGTCGCGGCGCAGCCGGCGGCCTCCGTCGCGCTGACGCAGGTGCTCCGCATGGGCGGTCGGGTCCCTCCGCCCGAGCGGCTGGTCCTCGAGTCCCTCGCCTACTCGATGCTGCAGAGCGGTGCGGGCTTCCGCGCCTGGCTGGCCTCGGCGCACCCGCGCACTCCACGTCCTGCCGCCGAGCCCGTACGCCTGTCCCGTGACGGCGACCGGCTGGCCATCACCTTCGACCGGCCGTGGGTGCGGAACGCGTTCGACGCCGGGACCCGGGACGCCCTGTGCGAGGCGCTGCACGTCGCCGTGGCGGATCCGTCGATCGCGCGTGTCGACCTGTACGGGAACGGTGTCGCGTTCTGCAGCGGAGGAGACCTGGCGGAGTTCGGGACGTCCCGCGATCCGGCGCGGGCCCACCTGCTGCGGGTGCGGCGCAGTCCGGCCGCGCTGCTCCAGGAGTGCGGGCCCCGGGTGACCGCGCATCTGCACGGCGCCTGTGTCGGCGCCGGCATCGAGCTGGCGGCGTTCGCGGGGCGGGTGCTGGCCGCGCCGGACACGGCGATCCGGTTGCCGGAGATCGGGATGGGGCTGATCCCGGGCGCGGGCGGCACGGCGAGCCTCCCGGTCCGCATCGGCAGGGAGCGCACCGCGTATCTCGCCCTGTCGGGCGGCACGTTGAGCGCGGCGGAGGCGCTCAGATGGGGCCTGGTCGACGGAATGTCGACTCCCTGGGCATGTGTGCCGGAAGTCGTGAGCACTTAACCGGTTAAGTGCTCACGACTTCCGCGGAGGATGGTCGGCGAGATCACCGCGGCGAACGCCGCCTCGCCGCGCGTCAGCTGCCGGTCCACTCCGGCGTCCTGCGTTCCGCGAAGGCGCGGGCGCCCTCCGCCGCGTCCTTGCTGCGGAACACCGACATGACCTCGTCCGGTTCGGCCCAGCGGCGTTCCCGTATCAGCTTCTTGGTCATGGCGACGCCCAGCGGACCGTTGGCGGCGATCCGCCCGGCCAGGGCGAGCGCCTCCTCCCGCACCCGGTCGACGGGGACGGCGCGGTTCACGAGGCCGGCCCGCTCGGCCTTCGTGGCCGTGACCGGATCGCCGGTCAGGCCCATTTCCAGGGCGACCGCCAGCGGCACCCGGTCGGCGAGCGTCGTGCCGCCCCCGGCCGCGAACAGGCCCCGCTTGACCTCGGCGATCCCGAGCGTGGCGTCCTCGGCCGCGACGACCAGGTCGCAGGCCAGCACCATTTCGAAGCCACCGCCGAGCGCGGAGCCGTTCAGCGCCGCGATCACGGGGGTGCCGATGCCGTCGCGGAAGAACCACACCAGGCCGTCGAACTTGCCGCCGCCCTTCGCGAACGCCTTGAGGTCCATGCCCGCGCAGAACACCGTGCCGGCGCCGGTCAGGACGATCACCCGGACCGCCGGGTCGGCGTCCGCCTCCCTCAGGACGTCCGACAGGTCGTCGATCAGCTCCGGATTCAACGCGTTGCGGGCCTCGGGCCGGTTCAGGGTCGCGACGAGGACGTTGCCGATCCCTTCGGTCAGGACCAGGTCGCTCATCGGGCGGCACCCGTCGCCGCGCGCGCCCGGGAACGGTACGCCTCCAGCTTCTCGGCGGGTTCGATCAGACGGTGGCTGCGCGACTGGACGGACACGTCGTGGCCCTCGGCCCGCTTGCGCAGCGCCCCCACCGTGGCCTGCTCGCGCGGGACTTGGGTGAAGGGATCGAAGGAGTACCAGCGCATGGCGTTCTCGTGGGTCATCTTGGCGATGTCGGAGTCGGGCACGTCGAAGCGCTCCATCACGCCCATGAGTTCCTCGGGCGCCTCCGGCCACATCGAGTCGCTGTGCGGGTAGTCGCACTCCCAGGCGATGTTGTCGATGCCGATCTCGTGACGGAGTTTCACCCCCATCGGGTCACTGATGAAGCAGGTGAGGAAGTGCTCCCTGAAGACCTCCGACGGCAGCTTCCCGCCGAAGTCCTGGAGGGTCCAGGCCGCGTGCATCTCGAAGGTGCGGTCCACGCGCTCCAGGAAGTAGGGGATCCAGCCGGTGCCGCCCTCCGACAGGGCGATCTTCAGATCGGGGAAGTCCTTGACCGGCTGGGACCACAGCAGGTCGGCGGCGGCCGAGACGATGTTCATCGGCTGCAGGGTGATCATGACGTCGGGCGGCGAGTCGACCGCCGGTATCGCCAGCTTGCCCGAGGAGCCGATGTGCACCGACAGCACGGTGCCGGTGTCGGACAGCGCACGCCAGAGCGGGTTCCAGTACGGGTCGTGGAAGCTCGGGTACCCGAGCACCGCGGGGTTCTCGGTGAACGTCAGCGAGTGACAGCCCTTGGCCGCCACCCGGCGCACCTCCGCCGCGCACAGTTCGGCGTCCCAGATGACGGGGATCGCCATCGGGATGAACCGGCCGGGATGCGCCCCGCACCATTCGTCGATGTGCCAGTCGTTGTAGGCCCGCACGAGCGCGAGCGAGAAGTCGGCGTCCTCCGTGGCGAACAGCCTGGCCGCGAACCCCGGGAAGGACGGGAAGTTCATCTGGGCGAGGATGCCGCCCGCGTTCATGTCGGCGACGCGCTCGTTCACGTCGTAGCAACCGGGACGGATCTCGTCGAGGGCCTGCGGTTCGAGGCCGTACTCCTCCTTGGGCCGGCCGGCCACCGCGTTGAGCGCGGCGGTGCGGATCACGGTCTCCCGGAACGTCCAGGTGTCGGTGCCGTCGTCCTGGTGGACCAGCTGGGGCGCGTCGTCCTTGTACCGCTCGGGGAGGTGGTTCACGAACATGTCGGGGGGTTCGATGATGTGGTCGTCGACGCTGATGAGGATGAGATCGTCTCGATCCATGACGGGTTCCCTTCCGGAAGGGGGAGGCAGGCGGCTCGGGTGGGAGGCTTGAGGGCGTACGGCTAGTCGGAGGCGGGCAGCGGCTTGGCCGCCTTGATGGTCATCGGGACGCCGTCGCAGCTCAGTTCGCCGGTGCCGGAGGAGGTGCAGAGCACTTCGAGGGCCCCGTCGGCATCCACGTACCGCTTGCCGATGAGGGTGACGGCCTCGGCCACGCCGCCCGGCGCCGGCTTCGCGCCGGTCGCGGGGACCATCGGGCTGCCCCCGCAGGCGAGCTGGGCCGAGCCGTCGGCGGGGGCGCGGACGACGACCACCCGCGTGCCGCAGACGGCGCTGGCGAGCTGGTCACCGGGGCGCAGCGTCGTTGCCGGTGGGGTCATGGTGGATGTCCCTTTCGAGCAGGCGATCGGCGAGCAGGTTGATGTCGTAGGACTGGCGGGCCATCCAGAACCGCAGGAAGCCGGTCAGCGAGTACCGCAGGAAGAGCGCGGAGCCCACCACGGTCGCGGAGATGCCTCCCAGTCCGAGCGCGAGTCCGTCGCCCTGGACGAGCGGGTCGACGGTGTCGTGGGACACCAGGTAGCCCGACACGCCGAGCACCAGGCCGCCGACCATCAGCAGGACGCCGAGGCGCAGCCAGAGGGTGGCCCGGGCGGCGGCCGGGTCGGGGATCTTCAGTACCGCCAGTTCTCGAACGAAGCGGTCCGCGCGCGGCTCGGTGGTGGTCATGCGGAACTCCCCAGGTAGAGGGCGGACAGTTCGGCGCGCAGCCCGCCGTCGGGGTGGCCCTGCCGTTGGACCCGTCCTCGTACGAGGACGGCCGCGTGGTCGGCGATGTCGAGGACGGCGGCCGCGAACTGCTCGACCACCAGGACGGCCACGCCCTGCCGGGCGATCTCGGCGACCTGCTCGTAGAGACGGCCGACGATCAACGGGGCGAGTCCCATGGAGAGTTCGTCGAGCAGGAGGACGGCGGGGTCGGTGGCGAGGCCCCGGGCGAGGGCGAGCATCTGCTGCTCGCCGCCGGAGAGGGTGCCGGCCGCCTGCGAGGCGCGGCGGCGGAGGATCGGGAAGCGCTGGAAGGCGATGTCCTCGATCTCGGCTCGGCCGCGGCCGGTGAAGGTCATCATCAGGAGGTTGTCGCGGACGGACAGGTTGGGGAACACGCCGCGGCCCTCGGGGATCAGACAGACCCCGGCGCGGGCCAGGTCGCGGGGGTCGGCGCCGGTCATGTCCCGGCCGCCCAGCAGGAGACGGCCGGATGCGAGGGGATGGACTCCGGAGGCGACGCGCAGGGTGGTGGTCTTGCCCGCGCCGTTCGGGCCCAGCAGGGCCACCACCTGCCCGGGGGCGACCTGGAGGTCGACGCCGTGCAGGACCGTGATCCGGTCGTAGGCGGCACGGACGCCGCTCAGTTCGAGAATGGCGCTCACGCGTCCCCCAGGTAGGCCGCCAGGACGGTCTCGTCGTTCCGGATCACCTCGGGCGGCCCGGACGCGATGACCTTGCCCAGATCGAGTACGTACACCTCGTCGCACACGCCCATGACGAGGCTCATGTCGTGTTCGACGAGGACCACGGCCGTGCCGTCGTCGGTCAGCGAGCGCAGCAGCGTGGCGAACCTTTCGGTCTCCTCGCTGTCCTGTCCGGCGGCGGGTTCGTCCAGGAGGAGCACTTTGGGCCGGATGACCATCGCGCGGCCGACCTCGACCAGGCGGCCGACTCCGGTGGGCAGTGCGTCGGGCGGACTGTCGGCGAGATGCGTCAGGCCGAGCCTGGTGAGGGTCTCGGTGACGGCGTGGTGGGCCCGGCGTCTGTCGGGGCCGAGTTCGGCCGCGACGAGGAGGTTGTCGCGGACGGTGAGGCGGCCGAAGAGCTCCAGCCGCTGGAAGGTGCGGGCCAGTCCGCGCCGGGCGCGGCCCGCGGGGCTGGTCCGGGTGACGTCGTGTCCGTCGAGGAAGACCTGTCCGGAGGAGGGCCTGCGCAGTCCGGAGGCGACGTCGAACAGGGTGCTCTTGCCGGCTCCGTTGGGGCCGATGAGTCCGGTCACGCGGCCCGGTTCGGCGGTCAGGGCGACGCCGTCCAGAGCCCGGTTGCCGCCGAAGGCGACGGTCACTCCGCTAATCCGCAGCGAGGCCACGGGCGAGCACCTCCCTGTCCTCGGGACGCCAGGCGCGCCGCAGTCCCCACCACTCGACGGGAACCTCCGGTTCGGTCGGGGCGGTGGTGTGCCTGGCCGTCGCCCAGATCCGCAGCGCCACCCCCGCGGCCACCGAACAGCCCAGGAACGTCCAGCCGTTGATCAGGTCGCCGAGGCGCAGTGCCCACAGCAGGGCGAGCACGCACAGCAGGCCGGGCAGGGCGATCCGGTCCCGGCCGAGTGGCTCCCACTCGCGGCGGAAGCGGACCACGATGCCGTCGGGGTTGTGGCCCAGCCCGATGCCGGCAAGGCCCGGCAGCAGGGCGACGAGGTTCTGTGCCCAGGGCGCGACGGCGACCAGCGCGTTCGTCGGGCCGATGTAGGCGGTCCCGGCGAACAGTCCGTTGCCCACCGTGCCGAGGCCGCCGACCACCGCGACGAGGAAGATCGGCAGTCCCGCCACCAGGTTGAACTGGTCGGCGGTGATGGACCGCTGCTGCATTCCGTACAGCGCCCCGCCGAGCCCGGCGATGCCCGAGGAGAGCGCGAACACCAGAACCTTGGCCCGCAGCAGGCTGCCGCCGAGGGTCGCGTAGGCGGCCTCGCTGTCGCGCAGCGCGATCAGCCGCCGCCCGAACCGGCCCCGGCGCACCGCCGCCACGACCAGCGAGGCGAGTGCGAGGCAGACGGCCGCGAACACCAGTTGCTTCGCCGGGGTGTCCACTTCGAGGCCGAGGAGCCGGGGTCCGGCGACGTCCACCGAGCCCTGGTCGAACAGGGCGATCCGCATCCCGAACAGGTGGAAGGCCGGCAGGGTGAAGATCCACCGGTCGAGGACGACCGCGAAGGCGGCGGTCCCGAGCGCCAGGTACACCCCGGACAGCCGCAGCGCGGGCAGCGCGACGACGGCGCCGGCCACCGCGGAGACCAGGATCGCGGCTCCGAGGGCCCAGAACTCCCCGTGCGCGCCCAGGTGGGCCCATACGACCGCCCCGATCCCGGCCATGCTCAGCTGGCAGAGCGAGATCTGGCCGGCGTACCCGGCCAGGGGTACGTACGACAGGGCCACCACGCCGAGCGAGAAGATGGCGCCGTAGGTGATGAGGTCGGCCTCGCCGAGGACCGAGGCCAGCACCGCGCCGAACGCGACGACACAGACGGCAAACGCGGCCGTGCCGCGGGCCGTCGGAACCGGCACCGGGCGCAGCTTGCGGTCGCGGCCGCGCAGCCGCCGGTGCGGGAACGCCAGCAGGGCCACGAACAGCAGCAGCGCGGGGGCGGCCAGCCTGAGGCCCGGGAGGTAGGCGTTCTGCGGGAGATAGCCGGTCAGATAACTCTCCATGCAGCCGACCACGATCGCGCCGACGAAGGTGAGGGGCACGCTGCGCAGCCGGCCGAAGATGGCCGCGGTGTAGGCGCTGACGATCAGCAGCGAGAGCTGGGCGGCGTCGAGGGTGACGGTCGGGGCGATGAGGATGCCGCCGATCGCGGCGAGTTGGGTGCCGAGGATCCAGGCGGTCTTGTTGGCCCGTACGGGATGGGCTCCGGTCAGCCCGACCAGGGCGCGGTCGTCGACGGTCGCCCGCATCTCGGCGCCGGGGCGGGTGCGGTAGAGCAGGATCCGCAGGCCGACCGCGACCAGCACCGCGACGGCCATGGTGAGGGCCTGGTGCCAGGTGACCACGGCCGAGCCGATGTGGAAGGGTTTCCGGTCGGCGAAGAACGTCGGCAGGGTCCGCGGCACGTTGGGGTCCCAGATCCACCGGGCGACGGCGATGAGTCCGCTGAGCAGGGCCACCGTCATGACCAGTCGTTCCGCCTCGCCCAGTGCCTGGACGGGTCTGAGGACGGCTTTCTCGACGAACAGGCCGAAGGCCGGGGCGAGGACGAGCAGGACCACGGCCAGCGCCACCGGGACCGGCCAGCCCCAGCCGCCGGTGAGCTGCCAGTAGGTGAAGGCCGACAGCATGCCCGCCGCACCGTGCGCGAAGTTGAAGACGCCGGTCGTCGTGTAGGTGAGCACCAGACCGCTGCCGATGACCGCGTAGATCGCGGCGGTGCTCAGGCCGACGATCCCGAAGGTGAGGAACTGCTCCATGACGGGCCTTCACTCACACTCTCGCCGGGACCGGCGAGGGCGAACGGTCTCCACGGCCGGTCGGCCGGGAGGCGGTGGTGCCATCTGCCGCGAGGCGTACTCGGCGACCGCCCCCAGGGCGGCGAAGGGTGTGGGCTGATTCAAGGGGCCTCCTCCTCTCTACTGGTGGAAACTAGCTTCTCACTGAGGGAGAATCAACCATTCAAACAAAGGCGGGAGAGACGATGAGCGTCCAGCGCAGGGGAACCGCGATCGCCATGACCGACACCGAGCGGGACACCTTCCTGCGAACCCAGCCGCTGTGCCGGGTCGCGACCGTCGGACGGAACGGAGATCCCCATGTCAGCGCCCTGTGGTTCGTGTGGGACGGGTCCACGCTGTGGCTCAACTCGCTGGTGCGCAGCCAGCGCTGGACCGACCTGGACCGCGATCGGCGGCTCAGCGTGATCGTCGACGACGGGGGCACGGACTTCATGGCCCTGCGCGGCGTCGAACTACGGGGCAGCGCCGAGGTCGTCGGCGAGGCGCCCCGCGAGGGAGACCTCCTGGACGAGCTCGTCGGCCCCGAACAGCTCTTCGCGGACAAGTACATGGGCGGCGGCACCTTCCGGTACGACGGGAGGCACGGCTGGCTCCGGCTCGCCGTGGAGAAGGTCGTGAGCTGGGACTTCGCGAAGCTCCGCCGCGACCGTTGACGCCATGACCCACACATGGAAACCTGCAGCTCATGAATGAGAATGCCATTCTCGCCGAAGGGTGGAAGGGTCCTTGTCCATTGACGACCTGATGGAGATTCAGCAGCTGCTGGGCCGCTACGCGGTGCACATGACCCGGGGCGACATCGACGGGGTGCTCGCGGTCTTCACCCCCGACGGCACCTACAGCGCCTTCGGCGACACCTACGGGCTCGACGAGTTCCCCGCACTGGTCGCCGCCGCGCCCAAGGGTCTGTTCCTGGTGGGTACGGCCGTGATCGAGCCGCCCACGGACGGAGACGGGGACGGGAACACCGCGACCGGCACCCAGCCGCTGTGCTTCATCGACCACGCCACCCACGCCATGCGGATCGGCTACTACAACGACACCTATCTGCGGACCGCCGACGGCTGGCGGCTGCGTACGCGGGCGATGACGTTCATCCGCCGCGGCGGAGCGCACGACTCGGGCCGCCCGCACGCGTTCGAACGCCCGGGCGCATGAACGTCACGGAGTTCCGGTCGGGTCTGCGCCGCTGGCTCGACGGGAACGACCTCTCCCCCGGGCCCGATCACTCCCTCGACGGCCAGGTCGCGCAGTTGGCCCGAGTCCGGCGCGCGCTCTACGAGGCGGACTGGATGCGGTACGGCTGGCCCGCCGAGGTGGGAGGTCTCGGCGGGCCCGCCGTACTGCGGGCCGTGCTCGGCGAGGAGGTCGCCACGCGGGGCCTGGCCGAGCCCGGCATCTACTCGATGATCGAGGTGCTCGCCCCGACGATGATCTCGTACGCCCGTCCGGAGCTGGCGGCGGAAATGGTCCCGCTGCTGCTCGGCGGCCGGGAACAGTGGTGCCAGGGCTTCTCCGAACCCGGCTCGGGCAGCGACCTCGCCTCCCTCACCACCCGGGCCGACCCCCGGGACGGGGACTGGGTGGTGACGGGCCAGAAGGTGTGGACGAGCCTCGCGCAGTACGCGACCCGCTGTGTCCTGCTCACCCGCACCGCGCCGGGCCACGACGGGATCACCGCGTTCTTCGTCGACATGGACGCCCCTGGCATCACCGTGCGGCCGCTGCGCACGATGCACGGCGTGGACGAGTTCGCCGAGGTGTTCTTCGACGACGTGGTCGTCCCCGCCGACCGGATGCTCGGCCGTCCAGGGGACGGCTGGCGGCTGGCGATGGACCTGCTCCCGCACGAGCGCTCCACCTGCTTCTGGCACCGCGTCGCCCATCTCTACACCCGGCTCGACCGACTGCTCACGGAGCTGGCCGAACCGGATGACCCCGGGGAGGACCTGGCCCTGGGCGCCGCCTATCTGGCACTGCACACCGTGCGCTGCCGCTCCCACGGCACCCAGCGGCGCCTCGCGGCGGGCTCCCGGCTCGGCCCGGAGACCTCGGTCGACAAGGTGCTGCTGGCCGGCGCCGAGCAGCAACTCTTCGACACCGCCCGGGACCTGCTCCCCGGCGTGCTGGAACTGACGGACACGCCGTGGCGAGAGGAGTATCTGTACTCGCGGGCGGCGACCATCTACGGCGGCACCGCCGAGATCCAGCGCAACATCATCGCCCGCCGGCTGCTGGACCTGGGAAGGGACTGACACACGATGGATGCCGCCGAGCGGGACCTGTTCGCGCAGACGCTCCGCAAGACGATGACGGCGGCGTCGGGTCGCGCCCTCGACACGGCCCTGGCCGACCTCGGCTGGTCCGACCTGCTGACGGAAGTGCCGGACGTGGCGGTCCCGCTCACCTTCGGGCTGCTCGGCGAGACCGGCGCGCACGCGCCGCTGCTCAACGACGTCCTGCTGCACGCGGCGGGACGTGCCGTCGGGGGCACGCTGCCCCTGCCGTACACGGGCGGCGCGTGGGCCGTGTGGGAACGCACGGACGAGGCGGGCGGCGCGCTCGACGGCGAGCTGCCGCTGCGGACCGTCGCGGCCGGCGATCCCTTCCCGCTCGCCGCGGGACGCCGGGCGCTCGGCTGGTGGCTCCTGGGCACCGGCCGGGCGATGCTCGCGCTCGCCCGCTCGCACGTGCTCGGCCGGACCCAGTTCGGCCGTCCCCTCGCCTCTTTCCAGGCCGTACGGCACCGGCTCGCCGAGACCCTCGTCGCGCTCGACGGCGCCGAGGCGACCCTCATGGCCGCCGAGGACGACCTCGGCTGCCTGCTCGCCAAGGCGGCGGCCGGACAGGCGGCGCTGACGGCCGCCCGGCGCTGTCAGCAGGTCCTCGGCGGGATCGGCTTCACCGCCGAGCACGACCTGCACCGACACGTCCGACGTGCCCTCGTTCTGGACGGACTGCTGGGCAGCGCACGGGAGTTGACACGGGAGGCCGGAGCACTCGTACGAGAGGGCCGCTCGGCTCCGCGACTTGTTCAGCTGTGACGCTGGGCACCGGAGCCGTCGAGGGGCCACCAGGTGCCCGACTGCCACACTCGGCCGTCCCAGGCGGCGCGTCGGGCGCCACGGGGGTCGTCGACGATGTGGGCCCCGGCCGCGTCGAAGACCATGGTGGCGCGCCTGGCGGTGGAGTACGCGGGCCAGTCCGGTAGACCCTCGGCAGTGGGGACGCCGGTCGTGACGAAGGCTCCCCAGGCGTCATGGAGCCGCTGGTTGACCCCCGGGCCGCCGAGCCAGACGGCGTCGTCGTCCGTGCCGTGGAACGCCGGCAGCGTGCCGGAAGGAGCGACCGACCGCGGGAGGCCGGTCAGGGGCACGTCGTAGCGGGAGCGCCACACGGGGGCGTGCGCGGACTGGGCGTCCGCGAGGCGGGCCGTGGGGATGCCGTACCGCTCGTCGGTCATGACGTCGACGCGCAACTGAACCGGATCCAGGGCGAGTTCGGGCCGGGCCGCCGTGTAGGCGGCGAGGATCCGGTCACGTGCGGCGGCGCCGAAGGACTCCTCGAGGACCCGGTCGGCCTGATCGGCCGCTTCGGGGTCCAGCAATTGGTAGAGGGCGCATTCGTTGACACATGTCTGGGCCAGCAGCGAGACACCCGCGGCGGCGCCCGCCGCGATGGCGTCCAGGGGCTTGCCCGTCAGGGCGAGTCCGTCGATGGAGGGGCGCCACAGCCAGGTGGTCCGTACGCCCTCACCGAGCGCCGTCTGCGCATCGAGGATCTCCTCGGCGCTCACCTTCCGGAGGTGTTCCGCTCCGGCTCCCAGCGCGCGCAGGAACCGCCGGGCGACCGCGGCGTCCTGGGCCCGGTCGGCGACGTGGTCCGCCCCGCCGCTCGACGAGGCGGCACGGTGGATCACCCCTCGGGTGAGGGGTGAAGCCAGCAGGTTGGCGACGGACTTGGCACCGGCGGACAGGCCGTAGAGCGTGATCCGGTCCGGGTCGCCGCCGAAGCCGGCGATGTTCTCGTGGACCCAGCGCAGCGCGGCGATCTGGTCGTGCAGGCCGAAGGCGCCGGTGTGTTCCTCCCCGTCCACGGCCAGGAACCCAAGGGCGCCCAGCCGGTAGTTGAACGTCACGACGACCACGCCGTGGCGGCGTGCGAAGGTACGGCCGTCCCCGGCGATGTCGCTGCCGGCGCCGACCTGATAGCCGCCGCCGTGGATCCACAGCACCACGGGAAGGCCCTCGGCGTCGGCCGGGGCCGTCACATTGACGTACAGGCAGTCCTCCGACGGCTCCGGCAGAACGGGGGCGTCGGCGGGGCTCGTCGTACCGGCGGGGATCAGCGCCGGTGGCTGCAGGGCGGGCGCCCCGTACGCGAGGGCGTCGCGGGCGCCGCTCCACGGCTCGGCCGGCTGCGGCAACCGCAGGCGCAGCGGGCCCACGGGTGGGGCCGCGTAGGGGATGCCGCGCCAGGCGAGGACGCCCTCGTCGATCTCGGCGCCCCGCACCTTGCCGCCGGTCGTGTCCACGACGTACGCCGTCATACCGTCCGTGCCCTCCTGCCGTGACGTCAGGACCGGGCCTGTGTCCGTCCCCGCGCGGTGACGTCGGCGCGCCGGGCGGCGACCTCGCTGGTCCCCGGCTGCCAGGTCTCGGCCATGTGGCCCTCGATGAGGTGCGCCTCGTCGAGGGTGGCCACGCCCGCGATCTGACGGTAGTGCCGCAGCAACCGGCGCACGCCGCGCTGGTCGTTGTTCACGATGTCGGCGGCCAGCTTACGGGTGAAGGGGAGCAACTCCTCATGCGGCACGACATGGTTGACCAGTCCGAGGCCGAGCGCCTCCTCGGCGGTCAGGAAGTTGCCGGTGAGCGACATCTCGACGGCCCGCCGGTGCCCGACGGCCTGGGCGAGGAGTACGGTCGCGCCGCCGCCCGGCATGATGCCGAGCCGGGCGTGGGTGTCGGCGAACCGGGCGCGCCGCGACGCCACCAGGAACGTGCACTGCAGAGCCACTTCGAGCCCGCCCGTCACCGCGACGCCGTTGACGGCCCCGATGACGGGCTTGCCGATCACCGGCAGGAAGCGGAAGAGACCGTTGCTGTCGCGCTCCGGCCCCTGGCCGGGCGCCCTCGGGGTCGCGGTGGGCGGTGACTCCCCCGACACCTCCTTGAGGTCGACCCCGGCGCAGAACGCGGGGTCCGCGCCGGTCAGGATCACGGCATCGACGTCGAGGTCCTTGCCCGCGGCGGTGACCGCGTCCCACAGCGCGAAGGTGACCTCCCGGCTGAGCGCGTTGCGCGCCTCGGGCCGGTTGAGCGTCACCGTCGCGATCCGCTCCTCGACGTCGACAAGGACGACAGGCTCCCGCCCGGCCAAAACGCCACCTCCACCCGAAAGAATCTCACGGCTGCAAGAATCTCGTTCTCGGAATGTGCATACCCTACTATCGCCATATGAAAATCGACGGTACGGTCCGCGGATTGTCGGACGCCGTGGCACGGGCCCGCACCCTCGAGGACCACGGCTACGACGCCGCGTGGGCCGGAGAAGTGAACCAGGACCCCTTCCTCCCCTTGGCCGTCGCCGCCGGGGCGACCGGACGCATCGCCCTGGGCACGTCCATCGCGGTGGCGCTCGCCCGCTCCCCGATGACCCTCGCCCACACCGCCGACGACCTTCAACGGCACAGCCGCGGCCGGTTCATGCTCGGTCTCGGCTCCCAGGTGAAGGCCCATGTCGTACGCCGGTTCTCCATGCTGTGGGGCAGACCGGCCGCGCAGATGCGCGAGTACGTCCTCGCCCTGCGGTCGATCTGGTCGTCGTGGCACGACGGCACCCCCCTGGACTTCCAGGGCGAGTACTACCGCCACACCCTGATGCCCCCGGACTTCGTCCCGCCCCCGCACGCCTTCGGGCCGCCGAGCGTGCTGCTCGCCGGCGTCGGCGACCTGATGCCCCGGGTCGCGGGTGAGGTCGCGGACGGCTTCCTCTGCCACGGCTACACCACCGCCCGCTGGATCCGCGAACGGACGCTGCCCGCCCTGCGCGAGGGGCGCGCACGCGCGGGCGCGTCCCTGGACGGCTTCGAGGTGCTGGGCAACCCGTTCCTCGTCACGGGCACCGACAAGGAGATCGAGACGACCCTCCCGGTGCTCCGCGGCCGTATCGCCTTCTACGCGTCCACACCGGCGTACCGGGGCGTCTTCGCACTGCACGGATGGGACGGCGCGAGCGAGGAGCTGACCACGCTGTCGAAGGCGGGGCGCTGGCAGGACATGGCGGGGCTGATCACGGACGAGATGGTCGACGCGTTCGCGATCGTCGCCCCCGTGGACGAGCTGCCCGCACGAGTGGCGGAACGCTTCGGCGGGCTGCTGACCCGTCTCTCGTTCACCCCTCCGCCGAGCCTGGACCGTGAAGCCGCCATGGACCTCGTCGCGCGTCTGCGCGCCTGCTGAACCACTCCGCACCACAGCCCGCCGCGTCCCACCGAACCGCACCGGGAGTGCCTGTGACCGACCTCTGGAACGACCTGCTCACCTGCCTGGAGCTGCGCCCCGCCCCCTCGGCACCCGAGCCCGTCACGGGCTTCGAGGGATCCAACCAACACCTCAGCTATCACCGGCTGTTCGGCGGGCAGCTGCTCGCACAGTTCGTCCGGGTCGCCGCTCTCACCTGCCCGGACAAGGCCGTCAAGTCCCTGCACGCCCAGTTCCCGCGCGAGGGCCTGACCGACGAACCCGTGCGCTACGAAGTGACGCGCCATCGTGAGGGCGGCACCTTCGCGACGCTGACGATCGTCGCCCGGCAGACGCCGGGTGTCATCGCCACCGCCTCGGCGTCCCTGCACGCCGAGGAGGACGGACTCGACCAGCAGAGCGACTTCGAGGTCCCCTCCGTGCCCGGCGCGGAGCACGACGTGGACCTCGGCCTCATCCCCTGGACGACCCGGTCGATCACCAACCTGGAGTCCCCGAAGGCGGAGCCGCCCGAGTACGACCTGTGGATGCGCACGCCGGAGGTCGCCCCCGAACTCGCCCCGGCGCTCATCGCGTACGCCACCGACCTGACGCTCATCGGCACCGCCGTGCGCCGCCTCGACGGGATCTCCCAGCGGGACTCGCGCACGGCGTTCACCTCCGCCGTCACCTCGCACAGCCTCTGGTTCCACCGGCCGCCGCGCACCGAGGACTGGCTGCTGCTGCACCAGCACAGCCCGATCCTGGCCCACGGCCGCTGCTTCGGCCGGGGGGACGTCCTGACCGAGGATGGCGCTCTCGTCGCCTCGTACGCCCAGGAGGCGCTGCTCCGCTTCCGGAGCTTGTCCAGCGTCGGCTTCCGAAGCTGATCCACCGGCGGCGGGGTTCGTCAGGGGCGCCGAGCAGCGGGGCGCCCCGGCCCGGGCGCGGGCACGCGCCATACGCCGGGGCGCGCCGTCAGGTCAGGGTGCCGGGACCTCGATGACCGTCGCCGAACCCATGCCGCCGCCCGCGCACAGCGCGGCCACGCCGATGCCGCCGCCACGCCTGCGCAGTTCGTGGACGAGCGTGACCAGCATGCGCGCCCCGGTGGCGGCGACCGGGTGGCCCAGGGAGCAGCCGCTGCCGCTGAAGTTGACCGTGTCCGGGTCGAGTTCGAGCAGCCGGACGGCGGCGACGGGCACGGAGGCGAACGCCTCGTTGATCTCGAACAGGTCGACGTCGGCGATCGACAGGCCGGCGCGGGCCAGGGCCTTGGGGATCGCCTTCACCGGGGCCAGGCCCATCTCGGCGGGGTCGACGCCGACGGACGCCCAGGACCGTACGGTGCCCAGGACCGTCAGCCCCTCGCGGGCCGCCGTCGTGTCGCCGGCGACGACCAGGGCGACCGCGGCGTCGTTGGCGCCCCCCGCGTTGCCGGCCGTGATGCTGAACCCGTCGATCTCCGGGTGCAGGGGCTTCAGTTTGGCCAGTTTCTCGGCGCTGGTGTCCCGGCGCGGGTGCTCGTCGACGGAGAACAGCCCGTGCGGGGTGTCGATCGGGACGATCTCCTCCTTGAAGCGTCCCTCGTCGATGGCCGCCACGGCGTTGCGGTGGGAGCGCAGTGCCCAGGCGTCCAGTTCCGCGCGGGTGAGGCCCGCCGCGACGGCGGTGTTCCAGCCCACCGTGATCGACATGTCCTTGTTGGGGGCGTCGGGGCGGTCGGGGTGGGTGGGCGACATCCAGGGTTCCCATTCGCCGTCGACCCGGAAGAGTGCCTTCGGGGAGGTGGAGGCCGAGTTGACGCCGCCGGCGATGACGAGTTCGTCCATGCCCGCCATCACGCTCGCGGCGGCGCTCTGGACGGCGGCCATGCCCGCGGCGCAGTGCCGGTTGTTGGCCAGCCCCGCGACCGAGGTGAGCCCCGCGGTGACCGCGGCGTGCCGGGCCAGGACGCCGCCTCCGTAGAGTCCCTCGCCGAGGATCACGTCGTCGATGAGGGCCGGGTCGAGGCCTTCGGCCGCGGCGGTGACGATGTGGTGGGCCAGGTCGAACGCGGTCGTGTCACGCAGGGTGCCCTTGACGGCGGTGCCGATGGGGGTGCGCAGCGCGGACACGATGACTGCTTCAGGCATGGGTGGTCTCCAACTCGGCCAGGAGGGTGCGGCGCAGCAGTTTTCCGGTCTCGGTCTTGGGGAGTTCGGCTCGGAACACGACGGCGTCCGGCGTCTTGGACGAGCGGAGCCGGTCCTTGACCCACTGCCGGATCTCGGCCGGGTCGCCCGCGCCGACGACGATGGCGACGATCCGCTGTCCCCACTCGGCGTCGGGCAGCCCCACGACGGCCGCCTCGACGATGCCGGGATGGGCGAGGAGTACGTCCTCGATCTCGGCCGGGGCGATGTTCTCGCCGCCGCGGATGATGGTGTCGTCGGCGCGCCCCTCGATGAAGAGGTAGCCGTCGGCGTCGAGCCGTCCCCGGTCCCGGGTGGCGAACCAGCCCTCGGCGTCCAGGGCGCTGCGGCCGCCGTACTCGCCGGAGATCTGCTCGCCGCGTACGAAGACCAGTCCGGTCTCCCCCGGCAGGGCCGGCTTGTCGTCGTCCGTGCGGATCTGGATCTCGATCCCGGGCAGGGCCCGGCCCACCGAGCCGAGGCGGTCGCGTACCGCGGGGTCGTCCGACGCCGACGCCTGCCAGTGGTCGTCGGGGCCGAGGACGGCGATGGAGGAGGCGGTCTCGGTCAGGCCGTAGGCGTTGACGAAGCCGGTCTGCGGGAAGACGCGCAACGCCCGCTCCACGATGGGCCCCGGGGTGCGCGCGCCGCCGTAGGCGAGGCTGCGCAGCAGGGGGGTCCCGGCGTCGTCGCCGGGCACTTCGGCGACGATCCGGGCGAGCATGGTGGGGACCACGAGGGCGTGGGTGATCCGCTCCCCGCGTACGGTCTCCAGCCACTGCCGTGGTTCGAACGCCTGCAAGTACACGATCCGGCGGCCGGAGTAGAGGTTCGTCAGCAGGTTCATCAGTCCCGCGACGTGGTACGGCGGTACCGCCACCAGTGACGCGTCGCCCTCCTCGGCCGACGCGAACTCCTGGGTGTTCAGCACATAGGCGAGCAGATGGCGGTGCCGGAGCACGGCCGCCTTGGGTTCGGCGGTCGTGCCGCTGGTGTAGAGCAGCACGGCGACGGAGTCCTGGTCCTGCGGCGGGTCCAGGAACTCCACGTCCGGCCGCCCGTCGAGGAGGGCGTCGAGGTCGGCGGGGCGCAGGACCACGGCGCCGGGATGACGGTCCAGCAGGGCGTTCAACTGCCGCTCGCCGAGTCGGTAGTTGACCGGCACGAAGGGAACGCCCGCCAGAGCGGCTCCGAACAGGGCGACGGGATAGGCGAGTTGGTTGGCGTCGAGATAGACGACGGCCTGATGGCCCCGGAAGCGGTGGGCGGCGGCATGGGCGCGGTGCAGCAGTTCGGCGGCGGTCAGCGAACGGCCGCCCGCCGTTATCACCGCCCGATCGCCGGCCGAAGCCGCCATCTCAAGGATCATGGTGATATTCATGAGAATGCTATTCTCTTATACACAGAGCCCTGCTTGCAAGAGAGGATAACCTTGATGCAGATCAGTGGGAGTTCCGCGGTCGTGGTCGGTGGGGCGGGGGGCCTGGGCGAGGCCACCGTCCGTCGCCTCCACGCGGCAGGAGCGAAGGTGGTCGTGGCCGACCTCGCCGACGAGAAGGGCAAGGCGCTCGAGGCGGAGTTGGGGGTGCGTTACGTACGGACGGACGCCACCGACGAGAACGACGTCAAGGCGGCGATGGCCGCGGCCGAGGCGGCCGGACCGCTCAGGATCTCGGTGGACGCGCACGGCGGACCGGCCAGTGGCGGGCGGCTGGTCGGCAAGGACCGCGAACCCCTGGACCTCGCGGGCTTCCGGAAGACCATCGACTTCTACCTCACGGCCGTCTTCAACGTCATGCGCCTGGCGGCCGCCGCCATCGCACGCCAGGAAGCGGTCGACGGCGACCGGGGCGTCATCGTCAACACCGCGTCGATCGCCGCGTACGAGGGGCAGATCGGCCAGATCCCGTACGCCGCCGCCAAGGGCGGGGTGGTCGGCATGACCCTCGTCGCCGCACGCGACCTCTCGCCGCTCGGCATCCGGGTCGTCACGATCGCCCCGGGCACCTTCCTCACCCCGGCCTACGGCGCGGCGGGCGACCAGCTGGAGGCCTACTGGGGGCCCAAGGTCCCGCACCCCAAGCGTATGGGCCGCTCCCCCGAGTACGCGGCGCTCGTGGAGCACATCTGCGCGAACGACTATCTCAACGGCGAGGTCATCCGCCTCGACGGCGCCCTCCGGTTCCCGCCGAAGTGACCGGGCGAGTGAACGGCCGAGTGAACGTGAGCGGCGAGCTGAAGGGGAAGGTGGCGTTCGTCGCCGGGGCGAGCCGGGGCATCGGCCGTAACATCGCGCGGGGGCTCGCGGAGGCCGGGGCCGCGGTCGCGGTCGCCGCGCGCTCCGAGGAGGAGGGCCGGATACCCGGCACGATCCACGCCGTCGCCGAGCGGATCACGTCGGCGGGTGGCCGCGCCCTCGCGGTCGCGTGCGACGTGACCTCCGAGGCGTCGGTCGAGGCCGCCGTGGCCGCGACCGTCGCGGAGTTCGGCGGGATCGACATCCTGATCGCCAACGCCGGGGTCATGTGGCTCGGCCCGGTCGAATCCACCCCGCTCAAGCGCTGGCAGCTGTGCCTGGACGTCAATCTCACCGGGGTCTTCCTCGTCACCAAGGCCGTCATCCCGTACATCAGGGCACGCGGCGGGGGCTCGTTGGTGGCGGTGACGACCAACGGGGTCGGCATGACCGACCGGGGCGCCAACGCGTACTGGGTCTCCAAGGCGGGCGTCGAGCGCCTCTACCTCGGGCTCGCCACCACCCTCAAGTCCGACAACATCGCGGTCAACTGCCTGGCTCCGTCGCGTGTCGTCGTCACCGAGGGCTGGCAGGCCGGGGGCGGCGGACGCGAGATCCCACCGGAGATGATCGAACCCCCGGAGGCGATGGCGAACGCGGCCGTACTCCTGGCCGGACAGGACGCGAGCGGTGTCACCGGCACGGTGCAGAAGTCGGAGTCGATGCCGGGGTGAACGCAAGGGTCCCGGGAGTTCGACTCCCGGGACCCCTTCACACGACATCGCCGCCACGAACCGCCCGCGCGCTACGAGCCGTGCTCGCCCAGGCGGGGCGGGGGTCCGTACGCGGGCTCGTACCCGGCCACCCGCACGGGACCACGTACGAGGCGGAAGTCCCCGGCCGTCACGATCGCCTCCGGTGTCGCCGCCAGCGCCTGCGGCAACGTCCGTACGGCCGCCGCGGGTACGCCCAGGGGACGCAGGCGCGCCTCCCAGGCGGTCGCGGTGTCGGTCGCCAGGGCCTTCGTGACCACGTCGAGCACCTCCTCGCGACGCGCCGCCCGTTCGGCCATCGCCGGGAAGCCCTCGATACCCGCCTCCCCGGCGAAGGACCTCCAGAAGCTGTCGTGGGTGATGAACAGGGCCAAGTGACCGTCCGACGTGGGGAAGAGCTGCGCCGGTACGTAGTAGGAGTGCGCGCCGAGCGGCAGGCGACGCGGCTCCACGCCCTCGTTGAGGTACGCCGACGCCCGGTAGTTGAGCTGGGAGAGCATCACGTCCCGCAGTGACACCTCGACCTGCCCGCCGCGGCCGGAGACGATCTGCGCGAGCAGGCCGAGTGCCGCGGTGAGGCCGGAGGAGTTGTCGGCCGAGGAGTAGCCGGGCAGGGTCGGCGGGCCTGCCGGGTCGCCGGTGAGCGCGGCGACGCCGGTGGCCGCCTGGACGACGTAGTCGAAGGCCGGGTCGTCGCCCGCGTCGAGGCCGAAGCCCGTGAGCGCGACGCATACGATCCGTTCGTTCCACTTCCTCAGCGCCTCGTAGGTGAGGCCGAGCCGGTGGATCGCGGACGGTTTGAGGTTGACCAGCAACGCGTGGGCGTCCGCGGCGAGTTCACCGAGTCGTTCCTGACCGCTCGGCGTGGTCAGGTCGAGGCGGACACTGCGCTTGCCCCGGTTGAGGCTGGCGAAGTACGCGTCGCTCACCTGCCGGGAGATGTCCCCGCCCGGCGGCTCGATCTTGATGACCTCGGCGCCGAGGTCGGCGAGCATCATCGTGGCGTAGGGGCCCGCCAGCATGTGGCCGACCTCCAGGACGCGGATGCCGTCCAGCGGCCCGGGGGTCGCGTGGCCGCCGGTCATCGGAAGTCCGCCGCGATCCCGGCGAGCACCTCGCGGGTTCGGCGCTTGGAGGCGATCAGTTCCTCGCGGCCCTCGCCGATCGGCAGCAGCCGTACCGACAGATCGGTGACCCCAGCGTCGGCGAAGCGCTTGAAGCGGGCCGCGATGGCCGTCTCGTCGCCGGCCGCGCACAGGTCGCCGATGTCCCGGGCGTCGCCGTAGTCCAGCAGCCGCTGGTAGTTGGGCGAGATCTCGGCCTCCCCGAGGATCCGGTTGGCCCGCTCGCGCGCCGCGTCGACCTCGGCGGGCCGGCACAGGCAGACCGGGATGCCGGCCACGATCCGCGGTGCCGGACGCCCCGCGCCGGACGCCGCCTTGGTGATACGGGGGACGACATGGTCGGCGACCGCGCGTTCGTCGGCCATCCACAGCACGGTCCCGTCCGCCCGTTCGCCCGCGAGTGCCAGCATGACCGGGCCGAGCGCGGCGAGCAGCACCGGAAGGGGGGCCACGGGGCCGAGGTCGAGCGGGTTGTGCACCGTGAACGTGCCGTTCTCGACGTCGACCGGGCCCGGACCGTGCAGCGCCGCGTCCAGGACCTCCAGACAGTCACGGGTGAAGGCGGCGGGCCGCTCGTAGGGCAGGCCGAGCATGTCCTGGATGATCCAGTGGTGGGAGGGGCCGAGGCCCAGGGCGAGCCGCCCGTTCGTCGCGGCCTGCGCGGACAGCGCCTGGCGCGCGAGCGCGATCGGGTGCTGTGTCTGGAGCGGTACGACCGCGGTCCCGATCTCGATCCGCTCGGTCCGCGCGCCCATCAGGGCCACGGCCGTCAACGCGTCGAAGTCCGTGGGGATCTGGGGCACCCAGGCGGTGTCGAGGCCCGCCTGCTCCGCCCAGGTCACGTCGTCGATCATCCGCGCGGCCTTGCGCGCGGAGTCCCCGCGCTCCGGCCCGATCATCACACCGACCCGCACAGTGCCTCCCAGTTCGCGTGGTTCCCACGTTTCGAGTTGTCGACCTCCCGCGTCCTCAGGCCTCAGTCCTCAGGCAGGGGCAGGTCAGGACGTCAGGGCGAGGCGGGGACGACCGCTGTCAGGGCGCGCACCTCCGCCACGATGGCGTCGAGGGGTGTTCCGGTGGGGAAGACCGCCGCCGCCCCCGCCGCCTTCATATGGGGCACGTCGGCCAGGGGGATGGTGCCGCCCACGACGACCGCGATGTCCTCGGCCCCGGCGGCCCGCAGCCCCTCGACGACCCGTGTCGTCAGGGCCAGATGCGCGCCGGAGAGGATGCTGAGGCCGACGACGGCCACGTCCTCCTGGAGCGCGGTCGCCACGATGGTGTCGACGCGCTGGCGGATGCCGGTGAGGACCACCTCGAAGCCGGCGTCGCGCAGCGTCCGCGCGACGATCTTGGCCCCGCGGTCGTGACCGTCCAGACCGGGCTTGGCGATGAGTACACGGGTCGACATCAGAACACCACCGGTTGCTGGAACTCGCCCCAGACCGCCTTCAGGGCGGCGACCATCTCGCCGACCGTGCAGTAGGCCTTGGCGCAGTCGATGAGCAGGGGCATGAGGTTGTCGGTGCCCTCGGCGGCGCGGGCGAGGGCGGCGAGCCGGTCGCGTACGGCCGCGGCGCCGCGGGTGGCCTTCACCTCGGCGAGCCGCTTCAACTGCCGGTCCCGGCCTTCTCCGTCGAGTTCGTACGTCTCCAGCTGGGGCGGCGGCTCGGGTGTGGCGAAGCGGTTGACGCCGACGACCGGCCGGGTGCCCGCCTCGACGTCCTGGTGGAGGCGGTAGGCCTCGTCGGCGATGAGTCCCTGGAGGTAGCCGTCCTCGATCGCCCGGACCATGCCCCCGTGGTGTTCCAGGTCCGCCATGATCTCGACGATGCGTTCCTCGGTGGCGTCCGTGAGGGCTTCCACGAAGTACGAGCCGCCCAGCGGGTCCGCGACGCGGGCGACGCCGGTCTCGTGGGCGAGGATCTGCTGGGTACGCAGGGCGAGGGTCGCCGACTCCTCGCTGGGCAGCGCGAACGGCTCGTCCCAGGCCGCCGTGAACATCGACTGCACGCCGCCCAGCACCGAGGCCATCGCCTCGTACGCCACCCGGACCGTGTTGTTCTGCGCCTGCGGCGCGTACAGGGAGGCCCCGCCGGCCACACAGCCGAAGCGGAACATCGACGCCTTGTCGGTGCTCGCCCCGTACCGCTCGCGCACGATCGTCGCCCAACGTCTGCGGCCCGCACGGTACTTGGCGATCTCCTCGAAGAAGTCGCCGTGGGTGTAGAAGAAGAAGGAGATCTGTGGGGCGAACCGGTCGATCGTCATCCGGCCGCGCGCCAGCACCGTGTCGCAGTAGGTGACGCCGTCGGCGAGCGTGAACGCCATCTCCTGCACGGCGTTGGCGCCGGCGTCGCGGAAGTGCGCGCCGGCCACCGAGATCGCGTTGAACCGCGGCACCTCGGCCGCGCAGAACTCGATGGTGTCGGCGATCAGCCGCAGCGAGGGCTCGGGCGGCCAGATCCAGGTGCCCCGGGAGGCGTACTCCTTGAGGATGTCGTTCTGGATCGTCCCGGTGAGCTTGGCCCGGGGCACCCCGCCGCGCTCGGCGGCGGCCACGTAGAACGCCAGCAGGATCGCCGCCGTGCCGTTGATGGTGAAGCTGGTGCTGATCCGGTCGAGGGGGATGTTCTCGAAGAGCACCTCGGCGTCGGCGAGCGTGTCGAGGGCGACGCCGACCCGGCCGACCTCCTCGCTCACCTCCGGGTCGTCGGAGTCGTAGCCGCACTGGGTGGGCAGGTCGAGCGCCACGGACAGTCCGGTGCCGCCCTGTTCGAGGAGGTAGCGGTAGCGCCGGTTGGACTCCTCGGCGGTGCCGAAGCCGGAGTACTGGCGCAGCGTCCACAGCCGCCCCCGGTAGCCGGAGGAGTAGTTGCCGCGGGTGAAGGGGAAGCGCCCCGGCGCGGGCGGCTCGACGGGCCGGTCCGCCGGTCCGTAGACCGCCTTGAGGGAAATCCCGGAGGCGGTGTGGGAGAAGTCGTCCTTCTCCGGCGGCTTCACGAGATCCTTCTCCGGCCGCTTCACGGGACTCTTCTCCGGCGGCTTCGCTTCAGACGTCATCGCAATCGGTCCTTCATCACCTTGCCGGTGGCGTTCAGCGGCAGCTCTTCGAGGAACTCCACATATCTGGGCACCTTGAACCCGGCCATCCGCTCCCGGCTCCAGGCGATCAGCTCGTCCGCCGCGAGGGACCCGCGAGGCACCACGAAGGCCTTGCCCACCTGTCCGAGCCGCTCGTCCGGTACGCCGATCACGGCGGCCAGGGCGACGGCCGGATGCTCCATCAGGAAGCCCTCGATCTCGGCCGGGTAGGCGTTGAAGCCGCCCACGATGAACATGTCCTTCTTGCGCCCGACGATCCGCAGCCGGTCCCGGTCGTCGAGCGTCCCGAGGTCCCCGGTGCGCAGCCAGCCGTCCGGGTCGATCGCCTCGGCGGTGGCGGCCGGGTCGTCGAGGTAGCCGCGCATGACGCTGTACCCGCGCACCAGGACCTCGCCGTCGTCCGCGATCCGGATCTCGACGCCGTCGCAGGGGGTGCCGACGGTCGTCGCGATGTCCTCGAAGGAGTCGCCGGGCCGCGAGGCCGTGGCCGTGCCCGCCTCGGTGAGGCCGTAGCCCGTCATGACCGTCCGGAAGGGCAGGTCGGTGACGATCCTGCGGACGAGGTCGACCGGGATGTCGGCGGCTCCGGTGACGGCCACCCGCAGCGAGGACAGGTCGTGGCCGCCCTGTGCGGCCAGCAGGGAGTGGTAGAGGGTGGGCGGGCCCGGCAGGACCGTCACCTTCTCGCGCTCGACGAGTTCGAGGACGCGGTCCACGTCGAAGACCGGCACCGGGAGGATGGTCGCGCCCCGGATCAGGGACGTGATGCAGCCCGCCTTGTAGCCGAAGATGTGGAAGAACGGGTTGACGATCAGATAGCGGTCGCCCTCCCTGAGGTCCGCCAGGTCGCACCACTCCGCGTACAGCCGGAGCGTCTGGGCGTGCGTCATCGGCACGCCCTTGGGCCGCCCGGTGGTCCCCGAGGTGAACACGATGTCGCACACGTCGTCGCCGCTCACCTCGGCCTCGTACGGCGAACCGTTCGCGAGGAAGTCCGACTTGATGTCGATCACGGGCACGCCGGGCGGTGCCTCGAAGTCCAGACCGAGGAAGCCCTTCTCGACGAGGACGACCCTGGCTCCGCTGCGGCGGATGATGTCGCCGGCCTCGTCGGCCTTGAACCGGGTGTTGACCGGGACCAGGACACCGCCGGCGGTCAACAGCCCGAAGGCCGCGATGATCCACTCGGCGGAGTTGGGCGCCCAGATCGCCGCCCGGTCACCCCTGCCGACGCCCGCCACCGCGAACGCTCCCGCGGCGGTGCGCACGCGGTCGGCCAACTCCTGGAAGGTGAGGCGGAGTCGACCGTCCACGACCGCTTCGGCGTCACCGAAGCGGTCGGCCGCGCTCAGCACCATCCGCGGGATGGTCTCCCATTTCATACGCCGATCAACCGGGCCAGGTTGCCGCCCATGATCTTGGCCTGGTCGGTCTCCTTCATGCCCTGGATCGCGTCGATGTAGGTGACCGGGTCGGCCAGACCCTCGGGATGGGGGTAGTCGGAGCCGAACAGCACCCGCTCGACGCCGATGATCCCGGCCAGCTCGGCCATGTCCTCCTCCCAGAACGGGCTGATGTGGATCCGGTTCTTGACCTCTTCGACCGGGTCGCCCAGGAAGCCCTGCGGCTGCTTCTTGTAGACGTCGGCCAACTGGTCGAGAAGCGGCACCAGCCAGGAGGATCCGTTCTCGATGACCGAGACCTTGAGCTCGGGGAACCTGAACAGCGCGCCGTGGCAGACCCAGGAGGCCACGGAGTCGGTGACCGGGCGCCATTCGCCCAGCATCCGGAAGGTCTGCGCCTGGAACGGCGTCATCTCCTGGCTCCTGCCCTCCCAGTCGCTGGAGTAGCGCGAGTAGCCGCTGTCGGAGGAGTGCATCGACACCAGCACCCCCGCCTCCTCGACCCGCTTCCAGAAGGGGTCGAACTCCGGCAGCGCGAAGGACCGCGAGCCGCCGAACCCGGGGACCGGGGCGGGGCGGACCAGGATCGAGCGCGCACCGCGCTCCAAGCACCACTCCAGCTCCGCGATCGCCTTGTCCAGGATCGGCAGACTGATCACCGGCGTGGTGAAGATCCGGTCCTTGTAGTTGAACTTCCAGGTGTCGTACAGCCACTCGTTGAGCGAGTGGACGACCGCGTGGATCAGCTCCGGGTCGTCCCGCATCCGCTCCTCGATCAGGCTGGCCAGGGTCGGGAAGTTCAGCGCCTGCTGGATCCCCATCTCGTCCATGAGCTCAAGTCGCGGCCCGGGCTCGCGGAACGCGGGAATCGACTTCATCGGCTCGCCGAACAGCTCGCGGTGCGACTTGCCCTCCGGATTGCCCTCCCGGAAGTACTGCTCCCACGCCCCCGGCCGGGCGACCACCGAGAACGTGGGGTTGGGGATGTAGTCGCTGATCTGACCACGGATCGCGATCTTCGTACGGCCCTTCACCTGCACGTACTGGATGGCGCCCTCGTACTGCTTCGGCAGGTACCGGGTGAGGGCGTCCTCTGTCTCGTACAGGTGGTTGTCGGCGTCGAACAACGGATACGGCAACACGCGCGACGGCATGAGATCCTCCTTCGCTGATTACGAGAATCCTATTCTCAACTTGCTCGCCCGGCAATGTCCCGACGGAGAACGAACTTCTGCACCTTGCCGCTCGCCGTCCGGGGAAACTCCGGCACGACATGCAGCTCCTCCGGCCACTTCTGCCGGGCCAGGCCCGCCCGTTCGAGGTGGGCGCGCATGTCGTCGAGCGTGGGCGCGGGGTGACCGGGCCTCAGCCGCAGGACCGCCGCCGCGTGTTCGCCGAGGCGGGTGTCGGGGGCGGCCACCACGGCGGCCTCGGCGACGGCCGGCAGGGCGAGCAGCGCCTCCTCGACCTCCAGGGCACTGATGTTCTCGCCGCCGCGGATGATGATGTCGGCCTTGCGATCGGTGATGGTGAGGTAGCCGTCGTCGTCGATCACCCCGATGTCACCGGTGCGGTACCAGCCCTCGCCGTCGAACGCGCGCTCCGTCAGGGCGGGATCGGTGTAGCCGAGGCACAGGTCGGGCCCCCGGCTGAGGATCTCGCCGTCCTCGGCCAGCCGGATCTCCGTACCGGGCAGGGCGTCACCGTCCGTATGGAGGCGCTTGGACTCGGGCGCGGTGTGGCGGGAGCCGGTGATCGAGGGGTGTTCCGTGCTGCCGTACGAGCGGAAGACCGTCATACCCAGCTCCGTGAGCCGGGTGGTGACCGCGACCGGGACCGCCGCCCCGCCGAGTCCCGCGTACTTCATGGCGCTCAGGTGCCTGGGAGTGAAGTCGGGGTGATCGAGCAGGCTCGTCATGAAGTACGCCGCCCCGCCGCCCACGGTGAGCCCGTCGCTCTCCATCAACTCCAGCACCCGCCCGGGGTCCCAGACGTCGGCGAGGTTCACCGGCGAGCCGTCGAGGACGGGGATCAGGAAGGAGTTCACCATCCCGATGAAGTGCCCGACCGGAGCCGCGGTGAGCTGGCGGCCCCGGTCGGGCGGGTAGAGCCCGGCCAGCTGGCGCGTCTCGAAGCCCAGCGTCTGATGGGAGTGGACGACACCCTTGGGGTCGCGGGTGGTGCCGGAAGTGAACGCGATCAGGGCGGGCGCGGCGGGGTCCGTCGCGAGGACGCCGGGCAGCGGGTCGTCGGCGAGCAGGTCGTCGAAGTCCCGCCCCACGACGCCGACCACGGGCACCGCGGCGCTCAGGTCCGGCTGGTGTTCCATCCGGCCGAAGCGGGCGGCCGTGACGAAGACGCGCGGCGCGACGGCGTCGAGGATGTAGCCGACCTCCTTGCGCCCGTAGAAGTGGACGATGGGCACCACGACCGCCCCGAGGAAGGCCGAGGCCCAGAACACCGCGGCGGCCTCCATCCAGTTGGGCAGCTGGAAGGCGATGACGTCACCGGGGCCCACTCCTCGGGCGCGCAGCCCCGCGGCGAGCCTGCGGGCCGTCCGTTCGACATCGGCGAAGGTCCCTTCCCAGGGCCGGACGGCCGAGTGGACTCGGAACTCGACATCGGGGGCGGCGTCGAGGCCGTACGCCAGCAGGTCCCCGATCGTCTCCCGGGTCCACCAGCCCTCCGCTTCATACCGTTCGATCAGCTCGGCGGGCATCGTGCGCATGGCGGTCCGCATGGCGAGAGCTCCCTCCTCAGCGCGAGAATTGCACTCTCGCAGAGGGAGAAGCTAAATTCCATACATGGTACGAGACCACGGCTTCCACCCGGTCCGGATCAAGCGGATCGTCCAGGAGACAGCCGACACGCGCACATACGTGCTCGACGCCCCGTTCCCCTACCGGGCCGGGCAGTTTCTGACGGTCAGGGCCTGTGGCGCCCTGCGCAGTTACTCGATGTCGAGTTCCCCGGACACCGACGACGAGTTGATGACGACGGTGAAGCGCGTGCCGGGCGGCCTGGTGTCGAACTGGATGCACGAACATCTCGCATGCGGCGACGTCATAGAGACCACGGCCCCCGCCGGGGTGTTCTGCCTGCGGGAGACCACCGAGCCTCTGGTGGCCTACTGCGGGGGCAGCGGCATCACGCCGGTCCTGTCGCTCGTCAAGACCGCGCTGGCGACGACGAGCCGACGGGTCCGTGTCCTGTCGGCCAACCGGGACGCCGGCTCGATCATCTTCGGGTCCGCGCTGACCGAACTGGCCGAGCGGCACCCGGACCGGTTCGAGATCCGTCATCACCTCGACGACCAGGGGGGTTTCATCAGGGACTTCCAGGTACGCGAGTTCGCCGGCACCGACCTGGACGCGGACTTCTATCTCTGCGGCCCCGCACCCTTCATGGACCTGGCGGAGCACGCCCTGCTCGTACACGGCGTCGACGCCGGGCGGATCTTCGCCGAGCGTTTCACCCCGGCGGCCGACGAGACTCCGAGCGGCCCGGGAAACGGGGGCGCGGCGGAGAAGGAGGGCACCGTCAGCATCGTCCTCGCCGGCAAGCGGCGCTCGGTGCCACGGCACTCCGGCGAGACCCTGCTGGAGAGCGCGCGCCGGGCCGGCCTCATGCCGCCCTTCTCCTGCGAGTCGGGCAACTGCGGCACCTGCCTCGCCCAGGTCACCGAGGGCGAGGCCAAGATGCGGGTGAACAACGCGCTCGACGACGACGAGGTCACCGAGGGCTGGGTGCTGACCTGTCAGGGCGAGCCGGTGACCCCGGACATCACCGTCGTCTACGAGGACTGACGTACGCCGCGCGACCAGACGGGGGCGGCGTCGGTCTGGACCGCCACCCTTCGCAAGAATATGATATTCACTCAGCGAGAATTACACTCTCTCCACTGGAGAAGCCTGCATGGTTGATCTTGAATTGGACCAGGGGCTCGCGGTCATCACCATCGACCGTCCACACGCCCGCAACGCCATCGCGCCGGCCACCATGGACCAGTTGGACAAGGCCCTCGACGCGGCCGCCGACGCCCTGGCCCTGGTCGTCAGGGGCGCGGGCGACCGGGCGTTCGTCTCGGGCGGGGACCTGAAGGAACTGGCCGCGATCCGTACCGAGGACGAGGCGACGGCCATGGCCCTGCGGATGCGTCGGATCTGCGACCGGCTCGCGGGCTTCCCCGGCCCGGTCATCGCCGCCCTGAACGGCCATGCCCTGGGCGGCGGCGCCGAGTTCGCCCTGGCCGCCGACATCCGGGTGGCCGCGGACGACGTCAGGATCGGCTTCACCCAGGTGAACCTCGCGATCATGCCCGCGTGGGGCGGCGCCGAGCGGCTCGCCCAACTGATCGGCAGGGGACGGGCGTTGATGCTCGCCGCTGCCGGGACCGTGCTCGACGCCGAGGAGGCCCGGCGTCTCGGGGTGATCGACCTGGTGCTGCCGCGGGCCGACTTCGACCAGGGCTGGCGCGCCCTGGCCCGTTCCCTCGCCTCCGTTCCGGCGCGGGAGATCAAGCACGTGATGAGCGGCGCCGTACCGGCGACCGAGGCGGCCCGCGCCTTCGCCCGCCTGTGGGTGGCCGACGAACACTGGCAAGCAGCGGAGAAGGTGATGTCCCGTGGCAAGTGAGGTCCAGGTGGAGACGGGCCCCGTCGGCCCGGTCGTACGGCCGCCCGGCGGCGCCGAAGCGGTCGTCCTCTATCTGCACGGCGACCGGCATCTCTCGTGCACCCCGGAGGCCGCGCTCGACCTGGCGGGCCGCCTCGCCCTGTGGACGGACACCGTCGTGGTCTGCGCCCGCTACGGGGGCACCTTCCCGGACGCGCTGGACGACGTGCACGCCGCGTACGACTACTGCGAGGCCAGGGGACCCGTGTCGGTCGCGGGCGAGCGGCTGGGGGCCGGGCTCGCGGCCGCCCTGCTGGTCCGGCTGCGGGACCTCGGCGCCCCGCCGCCGCAGTGCGGGGTGCTCAACTCGGCGTTGCTCGACCTGACCCTGGACTCCCCGAGCCTGTTGCTCAACGCGGCGGCCGATCCGACCTTCGACATCTGCGAACTGCGCCGCCGCTGCGCCCACTACGCCGCGGGCACCTCGCCGGCCGATCCGCTGCTGAGCCCGCTGCACGCCAACCTCCACGGGCTGCCGCCCGTGCAACTGCTCGCGGCGGGCACCGATCCCCTGCTGGACGACTCCCTGGGGTTCGCCACCCGCGCGGCGCGCTCCGGTGTCACGGTGGACCTGCGGATCCGGCCCGACACGCCGAGCCTCCACCCGGAGACCGTCACCGCCATGGGCGACTTCATACGGGCGTGGACCCCAGCAGCACGGACAGCACATCGCGCATGATCTCGGGGTAGTCGTCCTGCTCGCCGTCCAGCAGCCACTGCTGCTGCATGCCGTCGAGCATCGCCAGCATGGCCCGGGCCGCGGCCCGCGGGGCCAGACCGCTGGGAAGGCGCTCGCCGTACCGCTCGGTGAGCCGGGCGATCATCAGCGCCTGCATGGTCTCGTAGTGGTCGTGCAGGTACTGCTGTGCCGGGTCGCCTCCCGTGACGCCCTCGGCCAGCATCACGCTGTGGACCTGAGCCAGACAGGGGTGGGTGTGGTCGTAGGCGACCACTTCGGCGAACAGCCCGGGCCAGTCGTCCTTGTCGTCATGGCCCACGAGATGCTCGCGGTTGAGGTCCTCCCTGAAGCGCAGGAGCGCCATGAAGAGCTTCTTCTTGCTCGGGAAGTAGTGCAGCACGCCCTGCCGGGTCAGTCCCGCCCGCTCGGCGACCGCGTCGATCGACGCCCCCCGGTAGCCCCGCTCCGCGAACACCCTCAGGGCCGCCTCGAGGATCTCCTCGCGCCGGGTTTCTGTCATCCGGTACCCCTCCCGCGACGGACCGTGCCGACGTAACACTACGTTCGCCGTCGCCGTCAGGGGACCCCTCGAACACGGACCGTTCGGCCCTCGGCGTCCGTACGTACGGGGCTCAGCGCTCGTGCTCGATCAGGGCGAGGGTGGCGTCCGCCGCGTCCAGCACGATGCCCGTCGAGGCCCTGGCCGCGCCGGCCAGATCGGCCACCAGCCGGACGTCCTTGCGCAACAGCGCTCCCGCCTGGGACGCGATGCGGTCGAGCGTCCCGCCGGCCGCCGCGATCCGGCCCAGCGCGAAGCTCGATCCGCTGCCGTGGGCCATCACCTCGGCGAGAGCGGCGGGATCGACGTCGAACTCCCGGCCGAGCGCGAGGGCGCCCGCCGAGGTCGCGAGATTGGCCGTGAACAGCACGTTGTTGAGGAGTTTGGTGAGCTGCCCGGAGCCCAGTGGGCCCATGTGGACCACGGGATCGCCGTACGTCTCGAACACCTTGCGGCACAACCGTACGGTCCCGGACTCGCCCCCGACCATCACCAGCAGACGGCCCTCGGCCGCCGCCGGGCCACCACCGCTCACCGGCGCGTCGATCAGCGTGACCCCGTGGGCACGGGCCCGGTCGGCGAGACGGCGACAGGTGTCGGGATGGACGGTGCTGTGCACGGCGATCACCCCTCCCTGCCGAAGGCCCGCCAGCACCCCGCGTTCCCCCGCGACTACCTCCTCGACGTCCGCGTCGTCGACGACACAGACGCACACGAGGTCGCTGGCGGCGGCCAGTTCGGCAGGCGACGCGGCGCGCCTCGCGGGCGTGTCGTCGAAGGGGGCGAGCGAGGCGGGACGGCGTGCCCACAGGGTCGTCTCGAAGCCCGCGTCGACGATCCGGCGCGCCATGGGGGCGCCCTGACTGCCCAGGCCTATGAATCCGACGCGCATCAACGGGCCTCCTGCTCGGCCGACTTCGGTGCCGGGCGCCAGAACACGCCGAGCAGAGCGGCCGTCGCCGCCACGGCCACGCCGAGGGCGATACCGCCGCCGGCCCAGCCGGTGATCTCGATGTCCCCGGCGTGGTCCACGGAGAGCCTGCCGGGGCCCAGCACGGCCAGGACCAGCGAGACGACCGCGAGGACGAGGACGTACTCGTAGCCCTCCTTGAAGACGAAGAAGCCGTTGGGCCGGTGTGCGAGGACGCCCGCGACCAGCATCACGGAAATGACCGCGGCGCAGGCCAGCGGGGTGAGCAGCCCGGCGATCAGCAGGGCGCCCGCGCCGATCTCGGTGACCACGCTCATCCACGCCTGAAGCGTGCCGCCGCGCAGACCGAGGCCGGTGAACCAGCGGGCCGTGCCCTCGATCCGGCCGCCGCCCCGCCAGTGGTTGAGCCCGTGCGCGATCATCACGATCCCCAGGACCACCCGTACCAGCAGCAGCGCTGCCATGTCCGCGTCGCTCAACTCGCCCTCCCCGGCCGCTCTTGTGCCGCGCTCGCGCGAGCCAGCACACACTCCTCGACGAACGACAGGATCTTGAGGTGGTACGCCATCGCCGTCAGCCCGATGCTCAAGTTGTGGCCGCCGTCGGCCTGTTCGTCGACGACGACGCGCGGCGAGGCGGTGAACAGGGACGCGATGTCGGCCAGCGCCGCAGGCCCGGACCGCCACACCCGCTCGTGCTCGCCGAGGCTGTAGTGCACGGGGACGCGTACCCGCGGGGCGAGTTCGGGAAGGACCAGCGGCCAGCTCCTGGCCACGACCCCCTCATAGCTCGGCGAGGGCGAGGCGAACCGGGCGCCGCCGACGACATCGTCCTCGTAGAGGTGCGAGGGATTCCACAGCAGGTCCCGGACGCTGCCGGCCGCCGGCCTCGGCCACGACTCGTTGTGCCGCACGCCCAGGATGTCCACCGCGTCGTCGTGATGGTGGCGCCCGGTGCCGGCGATCTCCACGCCCAGCAGGTCGCTCCCCCGCTCGTCGGCCGCCATGCGCAGCGCCAGCTCGCAGCCGATCGAGTGCGCGAGCACGAAGACGCCCGCCCCGCGCGGACGCGAGGCGAGCAGCCGGTCCACCGCCGCGTAGGCGAGATCGACCCGCCGCTCCGCCGGGGCCAGCTCCCCTCCGTGCGGGGCGGAGCTGCCGTATCCCGGCCGGTCGAGCGCGAGGACGGTGAACCCGAGCGCCGAACCGGTGCGCAGCAGCGACAGGTGGGGCCTGCCCGGGTAGTCGAAGTACCCCGAGTGCGCCGCCCCGCCGTGCAGCGCCAGGACGACGGCCCGGGGCCGGCGCGCCTCCTGGAGCAGCGCCGATACGGGGATGCCGTCGACGTCGACGACACGGGAGACGCCGGTCATGTGTCCGCCCGCAGCAGGATGACCCCGCTGGGGGTGAGGCCGCCGGTGCTCGTCACGGCGACCCGGGCACCTTCCACCTGGCGCGCTCCGGCCTCGCCGCGCACCTGCGTGACGGCCTCGTGGACGAGCCCGAGGCCGTGGGTGCGGCCGTGCGAGAGCTGGCCGCCGTGGGTGTTCAGCGGGAGCAGTCCGTCCCTGGCGATGTTCTTGCCTCCGTCGAGGAAGTCCTTGGCCTCACCGATGCCGCAGAAGCCGAGCCCCTCGATCCAGGACAGGCAGTTGAAGGTGAAGCCGTCGTAGAGCTGGGCGACGTCGACGTCCGAGGGACGCAGTGACGTGCGCGTCCACAGGTGGGCGGACTGGCCGAGCACCTGTGGTTCGTGGGTGAGGGAGCTCTGGTCCCATTCGAGCCGCTCCATGATCTGGGTGCCGACGGCCTCCACCAGGACGGGCGGCTTGGCCAGGTCCCGTGCGGCGTCCACGGCCGACACGATGACGGCCACCGATCCGTCGCAGGGCACGTCGCAGTCGTACAGCCCGAAGGGGGTGGTGACCGCCCTGGCCGACAGATAGTCGTCCATGGTCATCGGATCGCGGTAGACCGCGGTCGGGTTGAGCGCGGCGTTCGCACGCTGGTTGAGCGCGATCCAGCCGAGCGTCTCGCGCGAGGTGCCGTAGCGGTGGAAGTGCCGCTGGGCGTTCTGGGCCAGGGTGTGGGCCGCGGAGATCGCCCCGAAGGGCTTCTGCCAGCCCGTGACCCTGCGACCGGTCTCCTGGCTGATCCGGCCGCGCCGTATCAGCTCGCCGTACGAGGCCTCCCAGACCGTACGGAAGCACAGCACATGCCGGGCGAGTCCTCCCGCGACCGCCAGCATCGCGGCGATGAGCGAGCCGCCCGGACCGAAGGTCTCGGCGCCGCCGTTGTACCAGGTCGGCTTGATACCGAGGGCGTCCTCCAGCGCGGTGATGCCGCCCTCGGCGAAGCCGCCGAAGGCACCCGCGCCCGGGTAGGTCGCCAGGCCGTCGATGTCGTCGAGGGTCAGGCCCGCGTCCGCGACGGCGCGTTCGCAGGCCCGCACGGTCAGCGACAGCGGCGGGACCATCAGCCGGCGCCCGATCTCGGACATCCCGATGCCGCTGATCGCGACCTTGTCCTCGAACTTCTCGGGCGTGGCCATGGAGCGTATGTGGCGCGCCATGTGTTCGGGTTCCACCTCGTCCGTGGGCAGCGGGGCCGGGGGACCCTGCTCGGCCGCGGGGCGGAAGAGCGGGAGCCATACGTCCTCGACCTGTTCGAAGACGACCTCAAGGCGCATGCCCAGTTCGAGCTCGTCGGGGTCGCATTCGACGAGGTTGGTGGTGAGCCGGACCCGGGTGTCCTCCTCGACGGCGACCTGCGCCACCACATAGGGCGCGGGCATTCCCGGCGCGCTGAACCGGTGGTTGACCGTGAAGCCGATGAGCGTCGCGTACCCGGAGACGGCCCGCACCCCGGTCTCGTGCCCCCGGCAGTAGCGGCAGACGGGCTGGGGTGGATGCAGCAGGGCCGAGCAGGACTGACACTCCGTCAGGCGCAACCGGCCGTCCGCGCCGGAGGTCCAGAAGAACTCGTTCTCCTCTGTGATCACCGGCAGCGGACGTCCCGTGGGTCCGGCCACATCGTCTCCTCACCGTGCCCCCGCTCGGGTGGCACACGTACTCCTGACGGGCCGCCGAAGATCAGCGGTCGATCCTCGCCTGCCCCTTGCGTACCGTGACCGGCTCGGCGAGCCGCTGTTCGTCGACGACCCTCTGGAGGCTCTCCAGGGTCTCGTCGAGCCCGGCACCGATCCGGGGTCCCGGCGTGAAGGTCGCCGGGAGGTGGCGCATGCCCTGGATGACCCCGATGGTCTCGTAGTGCTCCGCGCCCTCGGGGTCGCAGTGGAAGTCGGGCATCCGGTCGAGGACCTGGGTGACCATCCGCTTGAACACCGTGCGCGCCACGTTGGAGCCGATGCAGCGGTGGATGCCGAGGCCGAAACTGCTGTGCCGGTTGCCCTTGCGTTCCATGTCGATGGAGTGGGGTTCGGGGAAGACCTGCGGGTCCCGGTTCGCCATCGCCCAGGACAGCCAGAGCCGTTCCCCCTCCTTGAACCGGGTGCCCGCGATCTCGCAGTCCGCGGAGAAGGTCCGTCCGTCGCCGGGCGCGGGGGCGTAGTAGCGCAGGAACTCCTCGGTCGCGGAGTCCAGCAGTGCCTTGCGGTCCCGGCTGAGGCGGTCCCGTTCGGCCGGGTGCTCCGAGAGCCACTCCAGCGCGTGCGCGGTGAGCGCGGTGGTGGTGTCGAACCCGCCGCCGATCAACAGGGCGAGCACGCCGAGGAGTTCATCGTCGGGCGGGGACTGGCCGTTGATCTCCGCGCGGACCAGGGCGTCGACCAGGCCCGGGCGCGGTGCCTGCCGGATCTCCGCGATGGTCATGGCCAGGTCCGTGCCCATCGCCTTCTGCAGCTCGACGACGCGGGCCTGGTCGGGTGAGTTCGGCGGGGTGTAGACCGAGGCGTGGGCCGCCTCGTTGTAGATGGTCCACTTCCTGACCGGGATGCCCATCATGGCGAGCGTGAGCACGGCCGGCACGACGTTGGCGAGGTCGTCGACGAAGTCGATCCGCCCCGACTCGATCCTCTCGTCGATGCACGCGCGCGCCACCTCGTCGATCAGCGGAATCCAGCGGCTGATGGCGGCGGGCGACAGATAGGGGTTGAGCGTCTGGCGGTAGTAGCGCTGCTCGGGCGGATCCATCTCCAGGAACCCGCCCCTGACGGCCTTCGCCCGGGGCGGCGGCGGGATGGTGATGCCCTGGTACCCGCGCCGCTCGCCCTTGACGTCATGGTCGTTGGAGAGGAACTCGGCGGACCGGGCCAGCTCGAAGACCTCGCGGTTGCCACTGGCGACCCAATGGCCGCCGTAGGTCTCGGACCAGGCGATGGGGCACTTGGACTGCAACTCCTGGGTGACCGCCTGGAATTCGTGGCGGTACTCGGGAGTGTGCCGGTCGAAGTGGACCGGGTTCCTCTTGGGGTCGTCGTTGACGGTGTCGTCCGTGGTCATCGGGTTGTTCTCCCCTCAGGAGATGAAGATCGCTCGCTCGGGGCAGGACCTGACGGCCTCGACGGCCTCGTCCTGCTGGTCGTCCGAGACCTCTTCCTTGATCACCGACGAGTGGCCGTCGATCTCGCTGAGCTCGAAGATGTCCGGAGCACGCATGGCGCAGAGCGTGTGACCCTGGCAGCGCTCCGGGTCTACCCGTACCTTCACATCGCTTCCTTCCTGCCGCGGGGTGGCTACTTCAGGTCCGCCAACGACTTGCCGACATCGGCCAGGGTCATGGGCTTGGTGTAGGTGCCCTTGAACTTGTAGGGGGTCCCGTTGCAGCGATAGGCGCCGGTGTCGGGCTTGAAGTCGGCGGCCACCCAGCCCTTGGCGGTCGCCTTGACGGGGTCGAAGCACTTGGGAGGCACGGTGGGGGACGACAGGTCCATCGGGGCCTGCAGGCCACCGCCGGTCCACGCGGTCTGCTTGCGCGCGTTGTCGTACACGCACGTGCGGGTGAGCTCGGCGCAGTCGCCCGCGGCCGTGGCGAACAGCAGCCAGCTGGAGAAGGCCTTCAGCGCCGGCAGGGTGACCTGGGCGTCGGGTGCGTACTTCTCGTAGAGGTCCTCGACCATCTTGGTCGCCGGGTTGGCGGTGGCGTCCTCCAGCGGGGAGAAGCCGCCGAGGTCGGCGAAGTTGGCCTGCTTCGCCAGCGCGGAACCGGCCAGCTGGATGAAGGCGGGGCCGTAGGCGTTGCTGTTGGCGTCGATCCAGTCGGGTGCGTAGCCGATGTTGGTGAGGACCTGTTCCAGCTTGGCCAGACTGGCGAAGTCGCCGAGGAAGACCAGTCCCTTGACCTTCTTGTTCTTGATGGCCTGGGCGTACGGCGTCCAGTCGGACACGCCCTGGGCCGGATACAGGTCCGAGTAGGTGATCTTGCCGCCCGCCGCGGTCAGCGTCTCCTTGTCCTGCGCGGTGATGTCCTTGACGACCGGGGAGTCACCGGCGATGACGCCGACGCTGCTCGCCGATGCCGGGTACGCCTCCTTGAGCAGCCAGGAGAAGTAGCCCCCGTAGGGTGAGTAGCCGGTCGCGGCACCCTGGACGGTCACCTGGAGGTCCGATCCGATGGCCTGGCTGGTCTGGGCGGGGAAGTCGGGGAGCAGGCAGTTCAGTCTGTCCTTGACGCCCATGCCGTCGAGCGCGGCGCCGCCGCCGGCGAGCGCGAAGTCGGAGCGGCAGGCCTCGATCATCCGCTGGCGGACCTCGACGAGCTTGGAGTCGTGGGTGACGGGAACGAGTTTGCGTCCGTTGATGCCGCCCGCGTCGTTGCACCACGAGGTGAACACCTTGGCGGCGTCCACGAACTCCGGGTTCTTGGTGAAGCCGACGTCGCTGAAGACGCCGATCTTGATCTCGGAGTTGGTGACTCCCTGGGAGGTGGAGGCCTTGGCCGTGCCGGAGTGGCAGACGTTCTTGAGCGTGCCGAAGTCGGCCGCCGCGGCGGAGTCGGACGCCGATGCGGAAGGCTTGTCGCCGCTCGGCGACGTGGTGGAGCGGGCGGAACACCCGGCCAGGGCCAGGACGGCCACAGCGATGAGCAAGCGTCTCATCGGTTCTCCTCGATTTCGTTCCCCGAAAAAAGGGTGGTCAGGTGACCGCGCCCGCTTCTTTCAGCTCGATGATGCGGGGCCAGTCCAGTCCCAGTTCCACGAGGATTTCCTCGGTCTGGGCAGCGAACTCGGGCGCCGGCCCGAGCGAGGGGGCGGTGGTGTCGAACTGCACCGGGCTGGCCGCCAGATCGATCTCGCCGACCCGGAGCAGGTACTCGTTCGCCCGGATCTGCGCGTCGGCGCCCACCTGGAGGGTGTCCTGCACCGGGGCCCACGGCCCGGCGAGGGTGGCGAAGCGTTCGGTCCACTCGGCGAGGGTGCGGCCGGCCAGCACCGTCCGCAGGATCTTGACGGCCTCTTCGGTGTTCGCGGCGAGCAGCTCGGCCGTGGCGAAGCGGGGGTCGTCGGCCAGCTCCGGGTGGTCGATGTGGTGGCACACGTCGGCCCAGAACTTTCCGGGCTGGAGCATGACGAAGGCCAGATAGCGCTCGTCGGCCGTGGCGTAGATGCCGGACAGCGGGTTGACCGGCGAGCCGTGGGCACCGGGCACCGGTGCCACCCAGGACTTGTCGAGGTGCAGCGAGACCGCGGTGGCCTGGCCGTTGGCCCATACGCCGCTGCCGAGCAGGGAGACGTCCACGACCGACGGTTCGCCGGTGCGCTCGCGCCGCAGCAGTGCCGCCGCGATGCCTCCGGCGAGGTTCGTGCCGGAGATGGTGTCCCCGTAGGCGGGCGTGGGGCTGATCATGCCCTCGACGCCGGGCGGGGTGATACTGGCGGCGGTGCCGCCCCGGGCCCAGAAGGCGGTCATGTCGTACCCGCCCTTCTCGGATTCCGGTCCGCGCGGCCCGAGCGCGCTGCCCCGGGCGTAGATGATGCGGGGGTTCACCGCGCGGATGTCGTCCACGTCGATGCCGAACCGCCGCCGGTGTCCGGGCAGGAAGCTGGTCAAGAACACGTCGGAGCGGCGGGCCAGGTCGTGGAGGACTTCCTTGCCCTCGGGCCGGGTCATGTCGAGGCCGAGGCTGCGCTTTCCCCGGTTGGCGTGCTCGATGTTGGGGTTCGGGTCGCCCTCGACGCGCAGTGTGCCGGTCTGCCGCAGGCCGCGCTGTGGATCGCCCGTGACGGCGTGCTCGACCTTGATGACGTCCGCGCCCCAGTCGGCGAGCACGGCTCCCGCCGAGGGGACGAAGCCGTACATGGCGACTTCGAGGACGCGGATGCCTTCGAGCGGACGCATTACGGGACCACCACCGCGAAGGACTTGGTCTCCAGGAACTCCTCCAGTCCGGCGACGCCGCTCTCCCGGCCGACGCCCGACTGCTTGTAGCCGCCGAAGGGGACTTCCTGGGAGAAGTAGTTGCCGCCGTTGATGCTGAAGGTGCCGGTGCGGATGCGGCGCGCCACGGCGACGGCCCGCTGGTCGTCGGCGCTGTGCACCGCGCCGGACAGGCCGAAGATCGAGTCGTTGGCGATGCGTACGGCGTCGTCCTCGCCGTCGTAGGGGATGACCGCGAGCACCGGTCCGAAGACCTCGTCCTGCGCGATCTCGCTGGCCGGGTCGACGTCGGCGAGCAGGGTGGGCGTGTAGAAGAAGCCCGGGTCGACGCGCTTGCCGCCGGTGACCAGGGTGGCGCCGGCCGCGACGGCCCGCTGGACCATGCCGTCGACCTTGTCGCGCTGGCGTTCGCTGATGAGCGGCCCCATGAAGGTCTTGGGGTCGGTCGGATCGCCGTACGACACGCGTTCGAGGCCGGCCGCGACCATGGCGACGATCTCGTCGTGGTGCTCCCTCGGCACGAGCAGCCGGGAGGTGAGCGCACAGCCCTGTCCGGAGTGGGAGCAGATGGTGAAGGCCGCGAACATGGAGGCGGCGCGGAAGTCGGCGTCGTCGAGGACGATCATGGCGGACTTGCCGCCGAGTTCCAGGAAGACCTTCTTCACGGTGGCGCTCGCCGCCTCCATGATCCGGCGGCCGGTGGCGGTGGAGCCGGTGAAGGTGATCATGTCGACGTCGGGGTGTTTGGTGAGCACCTCGCCGGCCTCGACCCCGGAGGAGACGATGACGTTGACCACGCCGGGCGGGATGTCCGTGTGCTCGGCGATCAGTTCACCCAGGTACAGGGTGGTCAGCGGGGTGTCCGGGGCGCCCTTGAGGACGACCGTGCAGCCGGCGGCGAGCGCGGGGACCAGCTTGGCGAGCGCGAGCTGGTTCGGGTAGTTGTACGGGATGATCGCGGCGACGACCCCGGCCGCCTCCTTCTCCACCCAGCGGCGGTGCCGCTGCCCGCGGATCTCGGTCTCGCCGAGCTCCTCGGTCAGGGGGTACTTCTCCAGCAGGTCGGTGTAGTACGAGACCAGCTTGATCGGCTCGTCGAGCTGGGGGCCGTGGGTGAGCATGCGCGGCGCGCCGACCTCGGCGATCGTCAGGTCGCGCAGCTCTTCCTGATGGTCGGTCAGCGCCTGGTGCAGCTGGCGGAGGCAGCGGACGCGCTCGTTGGTGTCGGTCGCCCAGCTCGTGGTGTCGAAGGCGCGGCGGGCGGCCGTGACGGCGGCCTCGGCCTCGGCGGCCGTGGCGTCGGGGGCCTGGTCGAGCACCTCGCCGGTCGCGGGGTTGAGCGAGGGGAAGGTCTTCTCGGTCGCGACGAGCCGGCCGTCGATGAGCAGCCGCTTCACAGCCGGACCACCTGTCCGCCGTCGACGCTGACGACCTGGCCGGTCAGCCAGCGCGCCTCGTCGGAGAGCAGGAACAGGACGGTGGGTGCCAGGTCTTCGGGGGTGCCCATCCGCTTGATGGCCAGGCTGTTCGTCATCTGCTCCTGGTACTCCTTGGGCACGATGCTCCGGGTGGCCTCGGTGTCCGTGGGGCCCGGCGCGATCCCGTTGACCCGGATGTTCCTGCCGCCGAGCTCGGCGGCGAGCGAGGCGGTCAGGCTGTTGATCCCGGCCTTGGCCAGGCCGTAGTAACCGCCGCCGATCCAGGCCGCGGTGGACGACTGGTTGACGATCGACCCGCCCTCGGTCATGTGCGGGACGACCGCACGCGTGCAGTGCAGCGCGCCGAGCATGTTCACCTGGAGGAAGCGGTTGAGGTAGTCGAGGGGAACCGTGGTGAGGCCGTCGCGCCTCATGCTGTGGAAGATGGCCGCGTTGTTGACCAGGTGGTCGATGCGTCCGAACTCCGCCATCACGGCGGCCGCCATCGCCTCCGTCGACGCCGGGTCGGCCACGTCCACCTTGACGAACAGAGCCGCGTCGCCGATCTCCTTGGCGACCCGCTCGCCCTGTGCCTCGTTGAGTTCGGCGACCACCACGCGCGCACCCTCGGCCGCCAGTGCCCGGGCATAGCCCTCGCCGATGCCCTGGCCCGCGCCGGTGACGATCGCCACCTTGTCCTGGAACCGCATCCTGCCTCCTTGCTCGGATGTGGTGGAAACTACATTCTCAGCTTACGCAAATCAATATTCCGGAAACGAGAACGTCATGGCAGACAGTAGAAGGTGACAACCAGCCAAACCTGACCACCATTCAGGATCGACAGGCACACCTCAGCGACATCGAGAGGCAAGAGGCCCGTCGTCGCGGGCCTTCCGGTGGACCAACCGGCGAGAATACTATTCTCGCATATGGAAGGGATATTTTCATGATCGCAACGAAGACCCTCAGTCCGAGCCTGGGTGTAGCCATCTCGCTCGACCCGGCCAGGAACGCGACGGCCGAGTACCCGCGCAGGGCGCTGCCGTACGGCGCCGACTCGGAGCGGACGCTCCAGCGCACCGCCGTCGTCGGCGACGAGGAACTGTCATGAGGACGGCCGTCGTCACCGGCGGCGCTTCCGGTATCGGTCTGGCCATCGCGGAGCGACTGGCCAAGGACGGCTATCAGGTCGCCGCACTCGACCTCAATCCGTCGGACACGAGTGTCGCCCCCGCCACCGACGTCGCCGACCGGGCCCAGGTGGATGCGGCGCTGGCCGCGGTCAGGGAGCGGCTGGGACCGGTCACGATCCTGGTCAACGCGGCCGGAACGGACGGCTTCAAGCGCTTCTCCGACCTCACCTTCGAGGCCTGGCATCGGGTGATCGACGTCAATCTGAACGGCGTCTTCCACTGCGTGCAGGCCGCGCTTCCGGACATGATGGAGGCGGGCTGGGGACGGATCGTCAACATCTCCTCCTCCAGCGCCCAGTCGGGCCAGCCGTTCATGACGCACTACGTGGCGTCGAAGTCGGCGGTCAACGGCCTGACGAAGGCGCTGGCCCTGGAGCTGGGCCCGTTCGGCGTGACCGTCAACGCGGTGCCGCCCGGTTTCATCGACACCCCGATGCTGCGCAAGGCGGAGGCGCGCGAACTGCTCGGCGGGACGGTCGAGGAGCACATCCAACGCACTCCGGTACGGCGGGTCGGCCGCCCGGAGGACATCGCCGCCGCCTGCGCGTTCCTCGTGTCGGAGGAGGCCGGCTACATCACGGGCCAGATCCTGGGCGTGAACGGGGGCCGCAACACATGAACCGCATCCCGCCGCTCCCCTACGACCAGTGGGACACCGAGGCGCTGGCGTCCCTCGCGCCGGGGCGCAAGCTGCCGCCGTCCAACGTCTTGGGCCTCCTCGCGCAGCACCCGGAACTGGCCAAGGCCTTCCTCGGCTACAACCGGCATCTCCTGGGCGGCGGTTCGACGCTTTCTGCGCGCACCCGCGAGCTGGCCATCCTGCGGGTGGCCTGGCGCAGGCGTTGTCAGTACGAGTGGGTCCAGCACGTGCTGATCGCGCGGAAGGCCGGCGTCACGGACGAGGAGATCGACGCGATCCGCGTCGGCAAGCCGACCCCGATCACCCGGGCCGTGGACGAACTGGAGGCGGATTCGGGCCTGTCGGACGACACCTACCGGGCGCTCGCCGCCGAGCTGGACGACCGGCAGCTGATGGATCTGGTCTTCACCGTCGGCACGTACGGCCTGCTGGCCATGGTCCTCAACACCTTCGAGGTGGAGCTCGATCCCGGCCTACCTGCGGAGAACTTCACTACCGCTGAATGAGAATGCTATTCTCATTCAGGAAAGGGGAACAGCCATGCCACACTTCAGCAAGCCTGAGGCCGGGAGCTGGACCGAGCAGTACCCCGAACTGGGCACGAGTCCCGTGAACTACGAGGACTCGATCGATCCCGCGTACTACGAGGCCGAGCGCGAGGCCGTCTTCAAGCGGACCTGGCTCAACGTCGGACGCGTCGAACAGGTCCCCAAGCCCGGCCACTACTTCACCAAGGAACTCGCCGCCGCCGACACTTCACTGATCATCGTCCGGGGCCGCGACCAGCGGATCCGCGCCTTCCACAACGTCTGCCGCCACCGCGGCAACAAGCTCGTCTGGAACGACTTCCCGGGCGAGGAGGTCAAGGGCACCTGCCGCCAGTTCACCTGCAAGTACCACGCCTGGCGCTACGACCTCACCGGCAAGCTCACCTTCGTCCAGCAGGAGGGCGAGTTCTTCGACCTGGACAAGGACGACTACGGTCTCAAGGAAGTCGCCTGCGACATCTGGGAAGGCTTCGTCTTCGTCAACCTCGACCCCCAGCAGCCCCTGCGGGAGTACCTCGGGGACATGGCCAAGGGCCTGGAGGGTTACCCCTTCCACGAGATGACCGACGTCTTCACCTACAAGTCCGAGGTCGGCAGCAACTGGAAGCTGTTCATCGACGCCTTCGCGGAGTTCTACCACGCTCCCGTCCTGCACCAGAAGCAGGCCACCAAGGAGGAGGCGGAGAAGCTTCTCGGCTACGGCTTCGAGGCGCTCCACTACGAGCTGCACAGCCCGCACTCGATGATCTCGTCCTGGGGCGGCATGGCACCGCCGAAGGACCCCTCGATGGTCAAGCCCATCGAACGGGAGCTGCGCAGCGGCCTGTTCGGACCCTGGGACCGGCCCGACATCGCGGGCCTCGACCCGCTGCCGACCGGTCTCAACCCGGCCCGTCACCGCTCCTGGGGCACCGACTCCTTCGTGCTGTTCCCCAACTTCATGCTGCTCATCTGGGCACCGGGCTGGTATCTGACGTACCACTACTGGCCGACGGCCGTGGACAAGCACCTCTTCGAGGCGAACCTCTACTTCGTCCCCGCGAAGACCGCCCGCGACCGCCTCGCCCAGGAACTCGCCGCCGTCACCTTCAAGGAGTACGCCCTCCAGGACGGCAACACCCTCGAGGCCACCCAGACCATGCTCAAGGGCCGCTATGTCACCGACTTCCCCCTCAACGACCAGGAGATCCTCCTGCGCCACCTCCACAAGGTCGTGAGGGACTACGTGAAGGAGCACGCCGATGCTGCCGAGTGACTTCGCCGAACTCGAGCCCTACAGCGACTGGGTCCTCGGCAGCGAACGCGAACGCTACGCCAAACGCCTCGCCAGCAGCATGGCGGACATGCAGGCGTTCTACGACGCGGCGTTCCCCCTGCTGGACCGCGCGACGACACACCTCGACAAGTTCCCGCTCGACGACCTGCCCGAGCCCGAACGCAATCTGATGCTGCTCATGTTCTCCCTCGTCATGGTGTCCTTCCCCATCGAGGTCTGGAAGCAGCCCCGCGTCCCCGACTCGGGCGCCGCCTATCTCGACGTCATCGCCGAGCCGCGGGTCTGAGGATGGTCACCCTCAAGGCCGCCCGCGTCCTGCACGTCGAGACGGGGCAGATCGAGGAACCGGGCCTGGTCATCGTCGACGGCGACCGCATCGCGAGCGGCGGCGGAGAAGGAGGCGAGGGTGACGTCCTGGATCTGGGCGACGTCACGCTGCTGCCCGGCCTGATGGACATGGAGGTCAACCTCCTCATGGGAGGCCGGGGCGAGGTCCCGGGCCTCTCCCCCGTCCAGGACGACCCGCCGCTGCGCATGCTCCGCGGGGTCGCCAACGCACGCCGGACACTGCGCTCGGGGTTCACCACCGTCAGGAACCTCGGCCTGTTCGTGAAGACCGGCGGCTATCTGCTGGACGTCGCGCTGGGCAAGGCCATCGACGCCGGCTGGATCGACGGCCCCCGCATCGTCCCCGCCGGGCACGCGATCACCCCGACCGGGGGGCATCTGGACCCCACGATGTTCGCCGCGTACGCCCCCGGCATCATGCCCCTCTCCCTGGAGGAGGGCATCGCCAACGGCGTCGACGAGGTGCGCAAGGCCGTCCGCCACCAGATCAAGTACGGCGCCCAGCTGATCAAGGTCTGTGCGTCGGGCGGGGTCATGTCCCACACGGGCACCGCGGGCGCGCAGCACTACTCCGACGAGGAGTTGCGGGCCATCGTGGACGAGGCCCACCGGCGCGGACTCAAGGTGGCGGCGCACACCCACGGCGCGGCCGCCGTCCGGTCGGCCGTCGAGGCCGGCATCGACTGCATCGAGCACGGCTTCCTGCTGGACGACGAGACGATCGAGCTGATGGCCGAGCGCGGCACCTTCCTCGTCGCCACGACCGCCCTGATCGACGGCATGGACATCTCCAAGGCCCCGCCCGAACTGAAGGCCAAGGCGGGCGAGATCTTCCCGCACGCCAGGACGGTCGTCGCCCGGGCCCTCAAGGCGGGCGTGAAGATCGCGGTCGGCACCGACGCGCCGGCGATCCCGCACGGCCGCGGCGCCCAGGAGCTCATCGCCCTCGTCGAGCGCGGGATGACCCCGCTGGAGGTGCTCCGGGCGGCGACGGTCAACGCGGCCGAGCTGATCGACGCCGAGGACCGCGGACGGATCGCCGAGGAGCTCCTCGCGGACCTGATCGCCGTACCCGGCAATCCGCTCGAGGACATCTCGGTGATGGCCGACGTCCGCTTCGTGATGAAGGGAGGGAAGGTCTTCCGTCACGAGCGCGGCTGAACGAGGTCTGCGCGCGGGGGTGTGCTGAGGGGCGGGGCGCGTTCTGCGCCCCGCCCCTCAGGACGTCGTCATCAAGCCGTCCGTGCTCACTGCGCCTTGATGTGGTCCTTCATCTCCTCGAGCCGCGTGAGGATCGGGTAGCCGCCCACGCTCAGCGCGTTGCCGTGCCCGGTCTCATGAATGTCGAACACCGACTGGACGGCCGCGTAGAAGCCCTGCACGTCCAGGGTCTGGTTGACGGCCCGCTTGGCCTGGCGGAGCGCGAAGGGGTGCATCCGCGCGATCTGCCCGGCCAACTCCATGGTGGCCGCGTCCAGTTCGTCGAGCGGTACGACACGGTTGACCATGCCGACCTTCTCCGCCTCCTCGGCGGTGACGGCCCGTCCGGTGAAGAGGATCTCCTTGGCCTTGCGCGGTCCGAGCTCCCAGGTGTGCCCGTGGTACTCCACTCCCCCGATGCCCATGTGCACCACGGGATCGGAGAACTCGGCGTTCTCGGCGGCCACGATCAGATCGCAGGGCCAGCACAGCATCAGGCCGCCCGCGATGCACTTGCCCTGGACCGCGGCGATCGACGGCTTGGGCACATTGCGCCAGCGCAGGGTGTACTCCAGGTACCTGCGCGCCTCGGCGGTGTAGATCCACTCCAGGGTGATCTTGTCGGGGCTCGGCCAGCGGTCCTTCAGGTCGTGGCCGGCCGAGAAGTGCCGTCCGTTGCCCCGCAGCACGATCACCCGTACGTCCTCGTCGGCCGCGGCGCGGGTCCAGGCCGCGTCCAGGTCGTCGAGGAGTCCCATGGTCTGAGCGTTGGCGACCTCGGGCCGGTTCAGGCTGATGACCGCGACCCGGTCCTCGACCTCGTACAGAATCTGGTCCATCCACGTCCTCCTGGGTCATCTCGGCAGGCCGAGGATGCGCTCGGCGATGATGTTGCGCTGGATCTCGGAGGTGCCGCCCGCGATCGTCCCCGCGAAGCTGCGCGCGTACCGCTCGAACCAGCTGGAGATGAAGTTGTCGATGCTCATGTGGTTCGGCGGGCCGGTCACTTCGGGATGGACCAGGCCCTCCGGCCCGCGGTCCTCCAGTGCGTTGAGGCTCGCGACCTGGATCGCCTCCGAGCCGAGCAGCTTGAGCACCGACAGCTCCGCCGGGTCGTGGTCGCCGCCCAGTTGCCGGTAGCCGAGCAGCCTGAGCGCCTGGGCGTCCATGAGGAGCGTCGCGTACCACTCCTCGTCGCTGGGCGCGTCCCGGATCAGATCGTCGAGGCGCTCGGCGAAGCTCAGCCACAGCATGGTCCGCTCGTGCCCGAGCGAGCCGTGCGCCACCGACCAGCCCTTGTTCAGGGGGCCGACGAGGTTCTCGCGCGGGACCCGGACGTCGGTGAAGAACACCTCGTTGAAGTCGAGGTCGTCCCGCGCGGCCATGGACGCGAACGGCCTGCGCACCACACCCTCGGTGCCGGTGGGGATGAGCAGCACGCTGATGCCCTGGTGCTTGGGCGCGGCCGGGTCGGTGCGGACGAACGTCAGCAGGACGTCCGCGTCGTGCGCGCCCGAGGTCCACACCTTCTGTCCGTTGACGACGAAGTGTCCCCCACTCTCGGCTCCGCTCGAGCGGGCGGTGCCCCCATCGTCCAGGACCGCGCGGGTGCGCAGCCCGGCGAGGTCGGATCCGGCGCCCGGCTCGCTCATGCCGAGCGCCGCCGTGATCTCGGTGCGCAGGAGGGGAATCGCCCACCGCTGCTTCTGCTCCTCGGTCCCGAACGTGAGGATCGAGGCGGCGATGATGCCGATGCCCTGGGGGTTGAAGCTGTGATAGATCCGCCGCCTCGACAGCTCTTCGAGGTGGGCGAGTTGCTGCGGCAGGGTGGCGTTCCGGCCGCCGTACTCGGGAGGTTCGCCGGGCAGCAGCCAGCCCGCGTCGAACAGCGTGCGCTGCCAGCGGCGTGCCCACGCGGGGACGTCGGCGCTCGACCGCGACGCGGGGTGGGCCTCGTCCGGGGTGGGCAGGTGGGCGTCGAGGAAGGCGGCGAACTCGGCGCGGAACTCGTCCACTTCGGAGCCGGAGTCCAGCTTCATCCCGCCACCGCCTCTTCCTGCCCGCTCGTCTCCCGATCCGGCCCTGACCTCTCCCGTTCCCGCCGCGTCTGCTCCAGCAACGCCCTGCGGTGTACGGCCGCCGTCCCCAGCAGCAGATCGCCGGCCTTGGCCCGCTTGAGGTGGATCTGCAGTTCGTTCTCCCAGGTGAATCCCATCGCTCCGAAGAGCTGGAAGCCGTCACGGAAGACGGTCCGCTGGCACTCCCCGGCGGCGGCCTTGGCCATCGAGGCCGCCCTGCCGCGCCGTGGGTCGTCCTCGGCGATGGTCAGCGCGGAGAAGTAGGCGAGGGCCCGGGCCCGTTCGATGGCGACGTACATGTCCGCCGCCTTGTGTTTGACGGCCTGGAAGGAGCCGATGGGCACGTCGAACTGGACGCGTTCCTTCACATGCGCGACGGCCAGGTCCAGGATGCGCCGGCAGCTGCCGACCGTGGAGATCGCCAGGCCCATCAGGGCGAGGTCCGGAATCCCGGGCACCAGGCCGGAGGCCTCGACATGGGCCGCGTGGAGGGTGGGGTCGAAGATGTCGACGCGTGCCGCGCCGAGGTCCGGGCCCGCCACGATCCGCACACCGTCGCGGGTGAGCAGGGCGATCTCGTCCGCCCGGTCCGCGTCGAGGACGAACCGGCCCGTGCCGTCGAACACTCCGGTTCCCGAACCGCTCGGCAGTCGCCCGGCGAGCGGGGCGAACCAGGTGGCCGTGGCAAGGAAGGGGGTCGGATCGGCGACGTACCCCAACTCCTCCAGGACGATGGCCAGTTCGACCGGAGGTGCCTCCAGCCACCCGAGTTCCAGATAGGTCGACCAGAGCTGGTCCTCGGGCTGCGAGCGGGACTTGGCGACCGTCTCCCGTACCAGCCGTTGCAGCAGCCGTTGGTCCTCGTCGAGCTCAAACTCCACGGCCCACCTCCAGAAGGGTCTTGCCGATGGCGCGGCGGTCCAGGTCCAGGGCGGTCGCCACCTCGTCGAGCGGGTGGACGGCGTGGACCCGGGGGTTCATCAGGCCTTCGGCGAACATGCGGTTGAGCTCCGCGCGGGTGACGGCCAGTTGCTCCCGGCCGTGCCGTGCCCAGCCGCCGAAGTCGAAGCCGTGGATCGTGACGCCCTTGAGCATCGCCAGATTGAGCGGGAGCCGGGGCACCTCGCCGCTGGCGAAGCCGACGTTCACGAACCGGCCGCCCCAGCGCATGGCCCGCAGCGCCTGTTCGGAGTGCGGTCCGCCGACCGGGTCGATCACGAGGTCGGCGCCGCCCGAGTCCCGTAGCCGCCGCTTGAGGTCGTCGTACGGGAGTGCCTCGTGGGCGCCCTGTTCGAGGCAGGCCGCCCGTTTCTCCTCGGTGGAGGCCACGGCGACCACCTCCGCGCCGAGCAGCGCGGCGAGTTCGACGGCCGCGAGTCCGACCCCGCCGGCCGCGCCGAGCACCGCCACCCGCTCCCCTTCCTGGAGGCGGCCGATCAGCGTCAGCGCGTTGTACGCGGTGGCGTGCGAGACCCCGAAGGCCGCCGCGCGCCGGGTCGGGATCGTGTCGGGGATCCGGTACAGGCTGGCCGCCCGGACGGCGACCCGCTCGGCGAAGGCGCCGACGAAGACGGACCCGTAGACCCGCTCGCCCTTCTCGAACCCGTGCCCCGACTCGGCGACCACCCCGGCGAACTCGCTGCCTGGGGTGAACGGCGGCTCCGCCTTCACCTGATAGGTGCCTCGGATCACCAGGACGTCGGCGAAGTTCACCGCCGCGTAGTGCACGTCGACGGGTACCTCACCGTCCGGGTCGGGAACCTCCTCGACGACCACCGGGCCGCCGACGGCGTGGCACCGGGCCGCCCTCATAGCCGGGTCGTCGCGGCCAGTTCGGCCGCCTGGGCCGCCATCTGCAGGACCGCGTCCCCGTAGTAGGCCATCTTCGGGTTGCCGCCGTCGCCCTTCACATGGCGGGCGTAGCCGCCCTCCAGCACGATCGCCATCTTGAACCGGGCGAGGATCACGTAGTAGTCGATGTCACTGACGTCCCGGCCGCTGACCTTGGCGTAGTGCTCGATGATGTCGGCCCGGTCCGGCATGCCCGTGTAGTCGGCGTACCTGCCCGCGGCGTCCCGGTCCTCGTCGGCGTTCGGCCAGCCCATGACGACCCAGGCGAGGTCGAGCAGCGGGTCGCCGACGGTGGCCATCTCGAAGTCGACCAGGGCGGCGAGCTCGGCGGGCGCCCCGTGCTCGAACATCACGTTGGCGAACTGGTAGTCGCCGTGGATGATGCCCGGCTCCCAGTGCCGGGGCCGGTGGGTGCGCAGCCAGGCGGCCGCCGCGTCCAGTCCCGGTATCTCGCGGAACCTGAACTTCGCCAGGTGCGCCTGCCAGCGGTCCACCTGGCGGTCGTGGAAGCCGTCCGGGCGGCCGAACCCCTCGAGTCCCTGGGCCCGCCAGTCGACGTTGCCGAGCTTGGCGATGCCCTCCACCAGCTCGTAGGCGAGACCGGGGCGCAGGGACAGGTCGCTCTTGAAGGGCTCGGGCCAGCCGTCGGTGTTCATCGGCGACCAGCCGTTCACATGGCCCATGAGGTAGAAGCACGAGCCGATCACGTCGGTGTCGTCGCAGACCGCGATGGCCTCCGGGTGCGGCACCTCCGTCCCGTTCAGTGCGTTCAGCACCCGGAACTCCCGCAGCATGGTCTCGTTGCGGCCCGGCGGGACCTTCTCCGGGGGCTTGCGCAGCACCATCCGCCGCTCGCCGCGCCGGATGTCGAAGATGTCGTTGGAGGTGCCCCCGGAGATGAGGGACACCTCGACCGGTTCACCCGGAGCGATGTCCTGACCGTCCAGCCAGCGGGCGAGCGACTCGATGTTCACATGTTCTCCAGCTGCTTGCGGGCCCACTCCCGGCGAGCGGGCAGATGCTGTGAGGGCCAGGGCCCCGACGCGGCCTCGTAGCCGCGCAGCAGGTCCTTGGCCACCGTGACCTTGTGGATCTCCGAGGGCCCGTCGACGACCGCCATGACGGCCGCGCCGGTCCACATGTCGGCGAAGGGCATCTCGTTGGACACACCCAGGGCGCCGTGCAGGTGCATGGAGCGGTACACGATGTCGTGCAGCACCTTCGGCGTCAGGAACTTGATGGCGGAGATGTCCTTGCGGACCCGCTTGTAGTCCTGGTACCGGTCGATCTGCCAGGCCGTGTGCAGCACGAACAGCCTGAACTGCTGCAACTGCGCGTACGAGTCGGCGAGGTCGGCCTGGACGAGCTGCTTGTCGGCCAGCCTGCTGCCCTGGGTCTCCCGGGAGAGGGCGCGCTCGGCCATCATGTCCAGCGCCTTCTGGCACTGGCCCACGACCCGCATCGCATGGTGGACCCGCCCGCCGCCGAGCCGGGTCTGCGCGATGGCGAAGGCCTGGCCCTCGCCGCCGAGCAGCGCGTCACCGGGAACGCGGACCCCGTCGTACTCGATGAGCGCGTGCATGCCCTCGTCCGGGGCCTCACTCATCAGACCGAGGTGGCGCTCCATGCGGATGCCCGGGGTGTCGCTGGGCACCAGGAACATCGACATGCCCCGGTACGCGCTGACGTCCGGGTCGGTCACGGCCATCACGATGACGAACTTGGAGGTGCGGGCGTTGGAGGAGAAGAACTTGCGGCCCGTGATGACCCAGTCGTCGCCATCTCGCTCGGCACGCGTGGTGAACATCTTCGGGTCGGCGCCGGCCTGCGGCTCGGTCATGGAGAAACAGGAGAAGCACTCGCCTTCGAGCAACGGCCTGAGATAGCGCTCCTTCTGCTCCTCGGTGCCGTACCGCGCGATGATCTCTGCGTTGCCGGTGTCCGGCGCGGCCGTGCCGAAGATGACAGGGGCCCAACTGGACTCCCCCAGGATCTCGTTGATGAGGGCCAGCCTGAGCTGGCCGAAGCCGCGTCCGCCGAGCTCCGGGCCGAGGTGGGGCGCCCACAGGCCCTGGTCGCGCACCTGCTGCTTGAGGGCCCGGACGACCGGGCCGGTCTCCTCGTCGAGGGGATGGAAGGCCCGGTCCGGGTAGACCAGGTCCAGCGGGTCCACGCGCTCGGCGCGGAACCACCTGATCCACTCCAGTTTCTCCTCGAACTCCGGCTCGGTGGAAAAGTCCCATGCCATGTCAGACGATCCTCGATTCGTGGTTCCGCCAGTACGTCTCCCGGAGCAGGCCCTTGCGCAACTTTCCGCTGGGATCCCTGGGCAGACCGAGGAAGTCCTCGGCCTCGGTGGACGACGCCGTCGACGACGCGAACGTCGTCGCCCGCCCGGCCCACCGATCCCGGGCGGGCCGGCCACTCCTGCGGACCGATGACCGTGAAGCGGGGACGAACTGTGCGTCCGTGACCCGGTGACGCTCGATGAGGAAGGCCGCGCCGCTGGGCATACGGATCGCGAGGGCGTCCTCCGGCTTGAGGTCCGGCGCCGCCACCAGGTGCCGGGACCGTGCGTCGAGCTCGGCGTACGTGACGGTCCTGCCGCCGCTCTCGATGACCGCGATCGCGTCGGGGCGCCGCTTCGCCTGCCATCCCAGATACATGCGGCGAGAATATCATTCTCGGTGAATGCAAGTAAGAGTCTCGTAACCTGCGCTGCGTGATTCGGTAGGGCGCCGCAACTTATTCCCGTTGAAGTGGAGTATCGTTCTGCAATGTGACCGCAGTCCCCGAAGAACCAGCGTGGCGCCAGCGCGCCGTAGAGCGATCGACCCGCGCCGCGAAGCTTCGCGCCGAGCAACGCGTCCAGCGCTTCCTGGACTCGGCACAGGAGTTGATCGCCGAGAAGGGCACGACCGACTTCACCGTCCAGGAGGTCGTCGACCGCTCGAAGCAGTCCCTGCGCAGCTTCTATCAGCACTTCGACGGCAAGCACGAGTTGCTCCTCGCGCTGTTCGAGGACGCGCTCTCGATGGGCGCCGCCAAGGTCCGCGAGGCTGCCGCGACCGAGAGTGATCCGCTGCAGCGCCTGCGGATCGCGGTCGAGACGCTCTATGAGCAGTCACACCCCAGCCCCGGCGTCCAGCGCCCGCTGTTCAACGACTTCGCGCTGCAACTGCTGGTCAAACACCCCGAGCAGGTGGCGACCGCCCACATCCCGCTGCTCACCGTCTTCACCGAGATCATCGAGCAGGCCGCCGAGGCCGGTCTCATCGCCGACGCGAAGCCCCGCCGCCAGGCCGCCCTCGTCATGCAGACCGTCATGTTCGCCTCGCAGGCCCACGGCGTCCCCGCCGACAGCCATGCCCACCCGGTGACCTCCGAAGAGGTCTGGCAGTTCTGCCTGGGCGGCATCTCCGGCGTTCCGGCCACGGCCGGCAGGTCCGCCTCCGCGTAACACGGTCTCGACCCCCTGATCCACCCGCACAGGGAGTTCCCTTCTCCATTTCGGAGAGTATGGTTCTCACCGTGGTGCCGGAGGATCAGGGGGTTCCCATGACCGTACGGACGGACGCCAGGCCTCACTACCGGGTCGTCCAATGGGCCAGCGGCAACATCGGCTCCCGCGCGCTGCGGGCGGTCCTCGAACATCCGGACCTGACGCTGGCCGGGCTGTACGCGCACACGCCGGACAAGGCGGGACGTGACGCGGGCGAGCTGTGCGGCCTGGGCCCGACCGGTGTGATCGCGACCCATGACATCGACGAGATCGTGGCGCTCGGCGCCGACTGCGTCCTCTACATGCCGCGCGCCTGCGACATGGACGAGGTGTGCCGGTTGCTGGCCTCGGGCACGAACGTCGTGACGACGCGCGGCGAGTTCCATCGCGCCGCCAGCCTCGACCCCGCGGTGCGCGAGCGGGTCGAGGCCGCGTGCGAGAGCGGCAACTCCTCGATCCACAGCACCGGCAGCAGCCCCGGGTTCATCACGGAGGCGCTTCCGCTCGCCCTGAGCTCGATCCAACGGCGGCTCGACGGGCTGATCATCGAGGAGTTCGCCGATCTCTCCCAGCGCGACTCGCCCGGGCTCCTCTTCGACGTCATGGGGTTCGGCAGACCTCCCGCCGAGTACGACGAGCACCGGCTGTCCGCCGTACGCGACAGTTTCGGCCCCTCGCTGCACATGGTCGCCGACACGCTCTCGATCCCCCTCGACTCGGTCGAGGCCGAGGGGGAGGTCGCGACCGCGCCCCGCCCGATCCACATCGCCGCGGGCACCTTGCGACCGGGCACCGTGGCCGCTCAACGGATCACGGTCTCGGGGCTGCGGGACGGCCGACCGTTGCTGTGCTTCCGGGCCACCTGGTACTGCGCCACCGACCTCGACCGCGCCTGGGACCTGCGCGCCACCGGCTGGCACGTCACGATCGACGGCGACGCGCCGCTCGACATCGACCTGCGCTTCCCGGTGCCCCTCGACCGGATGGCCGCCATGTCGCCCTCGTACACGGCGAACCGCGCCGTGAACGCGGTACCCGTGCTGTGCCAGGCGTCCCCCGGGATCCGATCGACGGCCGACCTTCCGCACATCGTGGCCCGGCTCGGGTGAGCCGGTGAGCGACGACAACACACCGGACATCGGCCGTCACCGCATCTTCACCACCCTGACCTCCCAACCTCTGGCTCAGGGGATATCGAGGGGCGGCGACGCCGTGCCGACGGCCTCGCGCCAGGACGCGCCGGTGGCCACGGCCTGGCGCCAGCCGCGGATCGCCTTGGGTGGCATACCGATCGCCAGGGCTCCCACCAGACGGTCACCCGTGCGATAGGCGACGATGAACCGACGCGCGGCCAACTCACCCTCCACCACGGCGACTTCGTCATGGCCGCGCAGATGGCCGAACGCCTGCACCTTCATGTCGTACTGGTCCGACCAGAAGTACGGCACCGGCGCGAACGGCTTGCGCGCGTCCGGGTGGAGGAGGTTGCGGGCGGCGGCCATGCCCTGCTCGGCGGCGTTGGTCCGGTGCTCGATCCGCATCGACGTACCGAACAGCGGATTGTGCCAGCGGGCCACGTCCCCGGCCCCGTACACACCCGGCGCGGCGGCGCTGTACTCGTCGCACACCAGCCCGTCGGCCACCTTCAGACCGCCGCCCTCCAGCCACTCGGTGTTCGGCAGCGAACCGATCGCCACCAACACCTCGTCGGCCGCGACGAGTTCTCCGTCCGTGAGCCGAACTCCGGTGCCGGACACCTCGGCCACACCGACCCCGGTGCGCAGGTCCACACCGTGGTCCGGGTGAGCCTGCGACAGGACCCGCCCCACCTGCTCACCGACCGCGTGGGCCAGCGGAACCGGCGCCGGCTCAAGAAGCGTGACCTCCGTTCCCAGACCCCGCGCCACCGCGGCGGCCTCCGCGCCGAGGAACCCCGCGCCGACGACCACGAGTCGCCGCCCGGGCCCCAGCCGTTCCCTGAGGGCCAGCGCGTCGTCGAGGGTGCGCAGCACATGCGCGTCGCCCTCGCCGGGCAGCCTGCGCGGACGTACGCCGGTCGCCACGATCAGGCCGTCGTACGGCAGCCGCGTCCCGTCCGCCAGCAGCACCGCGCGTCCGGCCAGGTCGAGGCCGGTCGCGGCGCGTCCCAGACGCAGGTCCAGGTCGAGGGCGTCGAGATCGGCACGGGCGCGCAACGGCAGCCGCTCCGCGCTCCACTCACCGGAGAGGATCTGCTTGGACAACGGCGGGCGGTCATAGGGCGCATGGGCCTCCTCACCGACGAGGGTGAGCGTGCCGTCGTACCCCTCCCGGCGCAGCGTCTCGGCCGCCGCGAGCCCGGCGGCCGAGGCGCCGACGACCAGGATCCGCCTCACTTCTCGACCAGCCGGATCGCCGAGGCCGGGCAGATCGCGACAGCCTCGCGCACGCCGTCGAGCAACTCAGCCCCGGGCTGCTCCTCCAACAGGATCGCGACGCCGTCGTCCTCCCGCTGGTCGAACACCTCGGGAGAGGCCATCACACACTGCCCCGCCGCGACGCACTTCGGTTCGTCCAGTTCCACACGCATGATCTTTTCCTTTCGGTCGGTACAGGTCGGTCCAGGTCGGTGTGGGCTCACCGGTCGGGTGCGCGGTCGCAGCCGAAGTGGAGGAACTCGCGCTCGCTGTACGGCACTTCGAGCACTTCGGAGATCACCGACGACGACGCGGACAGCATGAACGCCGTCCGGGAGTCGCCGAGCAGGGTGCGCCGGTCGGTGTGGCGGGCGATGAGCCAAAGTGTGTTCTCGTCCCACATGCGAACGTTCGCGACCGGCTTCGCGTCACACGGCTCCGCCACCTCCGGGGCCGGCGCGCAGGGACGGCCGCCCGCCGCCCCGAGCATCGAGAACTCGGGGACCAGCTGGGCCGCGTCGCGCACAGCGCCTGCCTGGGGCTGAGCCATGTCACTCCTCGGTGGGGGCTCCGCCGAGACGGAGAGCGAAGAACGGCGGAAGGGCCAGTACGCTCATGCAACCGGAACGGACTGACACACTCCGGTCAGTTTCCTGACGGCAAGCTGACGTGACGCAGATCACCACATCGACCGGGTGCAGGGGGCGGCCGAATCCGGCCGGAGTCGCGTCCCGCGCCCGCGACACACCACCTCGCGAGGGGCTTCACTCGTGACGCGCGGGGTCGTGGCCGCCCGGCCGGGTGGGTTCAGCGGCCGAGCCAGTAGCCGAAACCCCTGCGGGTGTGGATCAGCACGGGGACTTCCCGGTCCACCTTGTGCCGCAGACGGGAGACGAGCTTCTCGATCGCGTTGTCGGCGCGGCCCTCGCCCCACACATGACGGCAGATCTGCTCCTTGGAGAGCACCCGCTCGGCGTTGACCAGCAGATGCCGCAGCAGCCGGTACTCCGCCGGGGTGAGGTCGATCTCCCGTCGGCCACGCCATGCCTGACAGGTGTCGTCGTGGAGTACCAGGTCTCCGTAGAACGGTCCTTCCCGTCCGGGACCGCGGTCGCGCAGCAGTACCTCGGCCCGCGCGAGGACCTCGGCGATCCGTAACGGCTTGGTGACGTAGTCCTCCCGGCCCGCACCGAGTTCGGGGACGAGTCTGCCCAGGGACTGATACGCGGTCAGGAAGAGCACCGGGGGGCGATCGGCGGGCGTGAAGCGGCTCCCGCGGGAGAGGCCCTGCAGGTCGGGCAGTGTCACGTCGAGGACGACCAGATCGAAGCGGTGCTCGACGAGACGCACCAGGGCTTCGGCGCCGGTGCGCACGGTGTTGACCCGATAGCCGGCCAACTCCATGGTCGTCGCCAGCAGTTCAGTGGTCTCGGCGTCCTCGACGACGACCAGGACGTGTCGTCCGTCGGGGTGAGCTCGATGCGCCGGGCCCGGCAGTCGCGTGGGCATACCCCCACGGTAGCACTGATTGCCTGACTCAAGTAAGTTCTGCGGACAGGCGTGTCAGACCACGATCACAGCACCCGACGGGAAACCCCCCGATGAACACCAGTTGGCAGCGGTTCGCCAAGGACCGTCCCCGCGTCGTGGACGCGTCGGTCGTCCTGCTGCTGTTCGCGGCCGCCGCGCTCGGCGGCACCTGGACCGGCACGGAACCCGCCGGCCGGCGGATCGCCTCGTGGCCCGGCGTGCTCCTGGCGGGCGTGGGTGCCCTCGCCCTGCTGTGGCACCACGCGTACCCCCGCACGGTGGTCGCGGTGACCGCGGCCGCCTCCAACGCCGCCGGCGCGCTGGGCCACCCGATCACCCCCCTGCTGCTGGCACCGCTCATGGCCGCGCTCTACTGGCTGGCCGTCCGCACCGACCGCAGGACCGCGCGCATCGGCCTCGCCTCCACCGCCGCGCTGCTGATCACCACCGCCCTGGTCTTCGACCCGTCGCACCACCATCCGCTGTCGCTCAAGACGGTCGGCCCCGCCTTCTGGGTACTGATACCCATCGCCTGGGGCACCGCCGCCCGGCTGCGGGCCGACTACCTGGAGGCCGTGCACGCCCGCGCGGAGATCGCCGAGCGGACCCGCGAGGAGGAGGCGCGGCACCGGGTGGCCGAGGAGCGCATGCGGATCGCCCGTGAACTGCACGACGTCGTCGCCCATCACCTCGCGCTGGCCAACGCGCAGGCCGGGACGGCCGCCCATCTCCAGCGCACCCACCCCCAGCAGGTACGGAAGATCCTCGACGACCTCTCCGGCACCACCGCCTCGGCGCTGCGCGAGCTCAGGGCCACCGTCGGCCTGCTGCGCCAGGCCGACGACCCCGACGCGCCGCTGGAGCCCTCCCCGGGCCTGGACCGGCTCCCGGACCTCACGGCCGCGTTCGCGACCGCGGGACTCAAGGTCGACGTCACCACCGAGGGCGAGGCACGCCCGCTGTCACCGGGAGTGGACCTGACCGCCTTCCGCATCGTTCAGGAGGCGCTCACCAACGTCACCAAGCACGCGGCCTCGGACACCGCACACGTACGGCTCGTCTACTCCCACCACCGGCTGACCATCACGGTCACCGACGAGGGAGCGACCACGGCGCCCGCCGCTCCGGCCCCGGGCCACGGTTTCGGTCTCATCGGCATGCGTGAGCGCGCCCTGTCCGTGGGCGGCCGGCTCAAGGCCGATCACCGGGCCGAGGGCGGCTTCGAGGTCTCCACGGATCTACCGCTGTAGAGAGACCGCCCCGCCCAGTTCTGTGATAACCCAGGAGGATGACCATCACTGACTGAGATGGACCGGGCATCGGGAGAGGACATGGATCTGCGACAGATGGAGGTCGTCGTCGCGGTGGCCGAGGAGGGCGGGTTCACCGCTGCGGCGCAGCGGCTGCACGTGGTGCAGTCCGCCGTTTCGAGCACCGTGCGCGCACTGGAGCGGGAGCTCGGGACCCCGCTGTTCGACCGCACCACGCACCGGGTGTCGCTGACCCCGGCGGGCGAGGCCTTCGTACCGGCCGCTCGGGCTACGTTGCGCTCCGCCGAGCAGGCGCGGTCGGTGGTCGACGCGGCGCGGGGGCAGCTGCGGGGGCGGGTGACGGTCGGCACGATGCAGGGGGTGTGGGCCGACCTGCACCGCCCGCTGGCCGCGCTGCGGGCGGAGCATCCGGGTGTGGTGGTGCGACTGCGGCAGGCGGCCGTGACCGACATCCGCCAGGCGCTGCGCGAGGGCACGGTGGATCTGGCCGTGGTCGCGCTCGACCGTCAGCAGCAGCGCGGGCTGGTGACCCGGCTGCTCGCCCGGGAGGAGATGGTGCTGGTGTCCGCGCCGGGGCGGACCCCCTCCGGGGCCGGGCCCGACGGGAGGGTCACGCTCGCCGAAGCGGCCCGGCTGCCGATGGTGGACTTCACGCCCGGCTGGGCGATCCGCCTCGCCGTCGACCGGGCGTTCCGTGCGGCCGCCGTCGAGCGCGAGTCCACCTTCGAGGTGAACGACATCGTGGCGGCGTCCGAACTCGTCCGCGCCGACCTGGGTGTCTGCGTCATGCCCACCTCGATCGCCGACCGCTTCCCCGACCTGGACACGCACCGGTTCGACCGGCACGCGCCGCACTGGAAGGTCATGGTGGTCCAGCCGCGCGGTGAGACGCCCCCGGCGGTCGCGGCTCTGCTGCGGCACATGACCTGACGGACCGCGGCGCGGGAGGCGGTGGAGGGCCGAAGTGGTTCATCTCTTTCAGAGATGACTGACATTTCAGATCATCGCCATGGCGGGGGAAGCACGGAGGCTCCTCCGGTGCTGAGGAAACCGTGCGAGCGACTACGAGGCCGCTCGACCACCACTCAGTGCTTCCCGAACCGCTCCACCGGTTCCCTTCCCGAGAAGGTGCCCGTGTCCAAGTCCCCCGTCCTCAAGTCACCCGGCCAGGCCGCCACCGCGCAGGCGGCGCACGGCGTGCCGGGCTGGCTGGTCGGCCTCTTCGCCGTCGCCTCCGGCTTGACGGTCGCCAACCTGTACTACGCCCAGCCCCTGCTGTCCTCGCTGCGCGACGTGTTCCACGTCGGCACGGCGACCGCCGGCGGGCTCATCACCCTCACCCAGGTCGGCTATGTCCTGGGCATGCTCTTCCTGGTCCCGCTCGGTGACCGGCTGGAGAAGCGCGGACTGATCAGCGTGCTCCTGACGGTCACCACACTCGCCCTGGTCGCCGCGGGTCTCGCCACCAGCTTCCCCATGCTGCTGATCGCCTCCCTGATCAGCGGAGGCACCTCGGTCGTCGCCCAGATCCTGGTCCCCTTCGCGGCGAGCCTCGCCCCCGACCACGCCCGTGGCCGGATCGTCGGACGGGTGATGAGCGGCCTGCTCACCGGCATCCTGCTCTCCCGCACTCTCAGCAGCCTGGTCTCCGACGTGGCCGGCTGGCGGGTGGTGTACCTCGGCTCCGCCGTCCTGATGGCCCTGCTCGCCCTGGCCCTGCGCGCGGCCCTGCCGCAGCACGCGCCGACCACGACCCTGCCGTACGCCCATGTCCTGCGCTCCACGCTCCAACTGGTGCGCCGTCACCCCACGTTGCTGCGCCGGGGCCTCTACCAGGCGGCGATGTTCGGTGCGTTCAGCGCGTTCTGGACCACCGTGTCGTACGTCCTGACGGGCCCTCACTTCCACTACTCCCCCATCGGTGTCGGCCTCTTCGCCCTCGTCGGGGCGGCCGGTGCGGCCGTCGCGCCCTTCGCCGGTCACTGGGCCGACCGTGGGCTCGTCCGTCCCCTGACCGGAATAGCCTTCGCGGTCGCGGCCCTGGCCTTCGCGCTCGCGGGCTTCGGTCAGTCCCACATCACCCTGATCGCCCTGGCCGCGATCCTCATCGACACCGCCGCGCAGACCACCATGATCCTCGGTCAGCACAGCATCTACCAGCTCGACCCGAACGCCCGCGCCCGCCTGAACAGCGCGTTCATCGCGATCTTCTTCGTCGGCGGCGCGCTCGGCTCCCAGCTCGGCTCGATCGCCTACCACGCCGCCGGGTGGACCGCGGTCACCGTCCTGGGCGCCGCCCTGCCGGTGCTGGCGCTGCTCCACTGGACGACGGAACGCCGTACGGCCTGATCAGCGGCCAGGGGAGCGGGTCATGAGCCCGCTTCCCCCCGCAGGAAGTCGCTCACCTGCCAGGCGAGGCTGTCCCTCGCCGAGTCGGAGCGGGCGCCGACGTCGACCGAACCCTCGTACAGGTCGATGCCGCCGACCCACAGGTAGCGGTCGGTCCACTCGTCGTCGACCTTCAGCTGGATCTGGATGTCCGCCCGGGACAGGGAGGCGTCCGGGCCGGCGGCGAAGAGGACCGCGGTGGCCCGGCGCAGGGGGTAGACGTCATAGCCCTCGATGAACTGGGAGTTGCGCCAGTCCAGGAAGGCGCTCTCACCGTCGGGGCCCACACGGATGTCGATCTGGCCGTCCTCGAGGTGGATGCCGAAGTGCTCGCCACCGCGGTTCTCGACGGTCACCCGGCACCGGAAGTAGGTGAGCCCTTCGGCGGCGTCGTCGCGTCCGCGCGGGGGCTCGGCCCGCTCCACCCCGTGGACGCGGACGCGCAGGCCGGCGTGCTCGTCGTACTCCTGCCAGTCCCCGACCACGTTCGGTTCGTGCACGGTCCACCTCTCCACCTCAGAGAGCTGTTTCCTATCTGTGCCCTCAACTGGGTGTCAAATGGGCGGAACGCACCGTGGCCAGCGTTTTTGCCCTCCTTGATCGGCGATCAAGCCGTGCCCAGCCAGAACCCGCGTCCCCGCCACCCGGGGGACATTTCCGCGCGTGCTGCACATCACGTTCTCAGGCGCCGCGGCGCAGCGTCCGCATCTGCTCGTCGAGGGGGCCGAGGCCGACGTCGTGGCGCCGCTCCTCGAGGGTCTCGGGCCGCCGGATCGGATACGGGCGGAAGGTCGCGGGGTCGACCCGGGTGCCGTAGAACTGGGGCTGGCCGAGTTCGACCGCGCAGTGATCGGCGATGTAGGCGTGATGCGGTCCGGGGCAGCGTCCGTCCGCGGTCGCCTGGGCGATCAGGTCGCGGCAGCGGAGCTGGAAGTCGAGGTCCGGGGCGTGCAGCAGGATCATCAGGGCCGCCGTCGAGGCGGGCGCGCCGACCAGGTCCGCGGTCGGCCAGCCGTGTCGGCGGACGATCGTCGCGAGGGCGTCGGCATTGGTCCTGCGGCATTCGACGAGACCGCGCCGGACCTGTGGAGTGGGGTTCGTCCGCGCCTGCCGCATCAGGTGCCGCTCCTCGTCGGCCCGGCGCGAGAGCTCACGGGCGAGCGCGACGGCGAGTGCCGGGAGAATCCGTGCGGACGCGGGATCCGGCCCCACCGGTGATTCGTCCGGTCCCACCGGGAGTCCGTCCGGGCCCACCGATGATCCTTCCGGGCCCACGGGTGATCCGTCCGGCTCCGGCCGCGCGCCGTCCGGTTCCGTCGGGGTGCCGGCCGCGAGGTGCCCCGGGAATCGCTTCATGGCATGCCCCGCAGCGCCGCCAGTGTGAACCAGACCTTCTTGCCCATGGTGCCGGGGTCGGGCGGTGCGACGCCCCAGTCCTCGGACAGTGCGGCCACGATGGCCAGTCCGCGTCCCGACTCCTCGGCGCCGCCCGTGTCGCGCGGTCGTGGCAGGGCGGACGAACGGTCGGCGACCGTCACGCGCAGCTCGTGCCCGATGTGCTCGAGGGTGACGGTGATGGTGTCGCGGGGGTCGGGACTTCCGTGTCTGACCGCGTTGGCGAACAGTTCGTCGGTCGCGAGGACGGCATCGTCGAGGCACTCGGAGGGCAGGCGCAGACGGGTGAGGTGTTCGGCGACCATGCCCCGCACGTCGGCCGCGCGTGAGGGATGGGCGGGGACGGTGGTCCGCGCCAGGCCGTGGTGCGTCATGGGCAGCGCGCCGGCGACGTGCTGCGGTGAGGGCGACGGCCCGCGGCGATGAGCCCTGGACGCCGTCATCGATCCTCCTTCATTGCAGCGCGGGTGGGGGATGTGCTCGATGGCTGCCCGTGCAGCCAACAGGGCATGGCCCCGCGTCGACCAGGGGGTATCGGGGTTGTCCGGTTGCAGGCACGTAGTGGTGTGGGATGTATGTTCGATCGGGTGAGGAACGTGAGCGGGAGCCCTACGCCGGTGCGCCCCGGCGATCCCACCGGGTGGTCGGGAGTGCGCGACAAGCGCGTCCTGGTCACCGGTGGAACGCGCGGGCTCGGCGAGCAGATCGTGCGGCTGCTTGTCGCCGAAGGGGCCCGGGTGGCCACCTGTGCGCGCGGCGCGCGTGACCTGACGGCGCTGGCGGCGTCGCTGGACTCCCCGCTGTTCACCCAGGCGCTCGACGTCACGGAGCCGGAGCGCCTGGAGGAGTTTGTCGCGGCCATGGCGAATCGTTTCGGCGGTCTTGACGGGGTGGTGGCCTGTGCGGGCGGTTCTCGCGGTGGCCGCTTCGAGGAGGCGGACGCCGAGGACTGGGCGGCGACGTGGGAGGTGAACGTCGGCCATGCCGCGCGCCTGGTCCGGGCCGCGGTGCCGCATCTGCGGGCGGCCGGTGGCGGATCGGTCGTGGTGATCTCGTCGATCTCCGGCTGGAAGCCCGGGCCGCCCGTCCAGTACGGGGTGGCGAAGTCCGCCCAGATCCAGTTGGCCGCCTCGCTCGCCCGTGAACTGGGGCCGGACGGAATCCGGGTGAACGCCGTCTCCCCCGGGTCGATGCTCATCCCGGGCAGGCGCTGGGACCGGATGCGCCGGGACGACCCCGAGGCGTACGCGGGATTCGTGGCGACGGAGCTTCCGAGCGGAGCGCCGGTCGCTCCGCAGGAGGTCGCCCGGGTGGTGGCGTTTCTGCTGTCCGACTGGTCGAGCGGTATCTCGGGAGCCCACCTCCCCGTCGACCGCGCCCAGAACGCGCCCTCGCCGGACGGTTATTGAGCGCACCATTCCTGTCTCAGGGCCCGTCTCTGTCTCAGGGCCCGTCTCTGTCTCAGGAACGCCTCCTGCCTCAGGGACCACGCCCGCTAAGTCGTCCACCGGACCGGCCGCCGCACTCCCCGTCATGCCGCCACCCCCAGCACCACACGCGACCTGCGCTCGAACTCCCGCACCATCGGTTCGTGGCGGCGAGGCTGCAGCCGGGTGCGGAAGTCCCGCAGGGCCTGGATCGACCGTTCGCTGTGCACGGTACTGAGGGTCTCCAGCGCTTCGGTGGCCGCGCCGACGGCCTCGTCGAGCCGGTCCTGCTGGAGATGCGCGGTCGCCAGGACCGAGCGGCTGATGGCCTGGCGTCTGCGCCGGTCGGCGTTCGCACTCAGCGACTCGCTCGCCGTACGTTCCGCCTGGGCGGCGAGCCCCAGGTCACGAAAGCACAGGGCGGCCTCCGCCTGCAGATAGTGGTGGTCGAGGTAGCGCACCCAGACGGATTCCTGGTCGGCGCCCCGGCTCATGTCCAGTTGCCCTTCCGCCAGGCGCAGCGCCTCCGAGGCCTCGCAGGAGTGCCCCTGGGCGGCATGCCCGCGTGCCGCCATGGCGTGCAGGCGCATCAGTCCGAGCGGGCTGCCCGCCCCTTTCGCGGTGGCGACGCCGGCCCGGGCCAGGGCCACCCCCTCGTCGGGACGGCCGAGGTTGGTGGCCAGATGGGAGAGTCCGGCCAGGATCTGACCGCCCAGCACCCGGTCACGCCCCTCGGCGCACAGGCGCAGCCCCTGGGTCATGTACCGCTGCGCGAGCCCGTACTCCCCCGCGTCGTACGAGCTCCAGCCGGCCATGGCGGCGAGGCGCGCGGCAGCCGCGTACAACTGCCGTTGCAGCTGCGGCGGGGTGCCGCGGCGCTGCAGCATGGGGACGACCTCGGTGGAGAGGTAGTGCACGATGCTCGTGCGCACACCGCCGCCGCCGTAGTGGTTGTCCATCTGGTCGAACATGGCGATCATCGCGTGCACCTGTTCGACGGGCCCGCCGCTCGCCACCACCGTCGGATGGAAGCCGTCCTGCTGCTCCAACAGCCACAGCAGCCAATCTCGTTGGGGGTTGGTCAGCGCGGTGGCGACGAAGGGCACCGCGCCGAGGAGACTGCGGCGGGAGATGTCGGTGGAGCCCAGTTCGGCCAGGGTGTGAAGGGTTTCCGCCACGTCTTCGCCATAGACGAGGGCCCGGCCCGCGACCGGGCGCTGTTGGTCGGCGTGGAAGCCGAGGTCCGCGGGCGACACGGCGCGGCTGAGCCGCTCGGACAGTACGGCGGCGATCAACTCCGGTGTGGTGCCCCGTGGTTGCTGGCCTTGGAGCCAGCGGGTGACCGACGCCTTGTCGTAGTTGGAGTCCACGCCCTGACGGCGGCCAAGTTCGTTGACCCTGAGGGCGAGGGAGGCATAGGAGCAGCCGGCTTCCTTGAGGGCGGCCGCCAGCGTCGAGTTGGCCCCGCCGGGGCCCTTGCCGGCGCTCCTTGATTGTCCGTCGGTCACGGTGGCCACCCAGGTCTCGCATCACGGTCCGTACGGGCTGCGCCGTACCTGCCGGTACATCAATTCCACGACGGCACGGCACGGTTGGACGTTTGTCGCCACTGACTGTGTGACAGGTCGCCCGATCACTATGGTCGCCGACAGGCTCAACACGCAACCAGCGTTCTGATAATTTCAGAACGATCCGCATCGCCCTGTCTCTGTCAACGACCGCGTGGCACACTGCACGCTGTGATACAGCCGTACCGGGAGGTAGGACGTGAGTGACAACCGCTCGAGCGGCAGCGCACCCACGGTCCTGCGGATGGTTCTCGGCAAGCGGCTGAGGCAGCTGAGGGAACGGGCGGGAGTGTCGTTCGAGGAGGCGGCACGGGCGATCGAGGTCACGCCGTTGACGGTCCGCCGGATCGAGAAGGCCGAGGTCGGCCTCCGGATCCCCTACGTGAAGGAGTTGCTGCACACCTACGGGGTACCGGCGACGGAGATCGACGACTTCCTCGCGCTGGCCCGGGAGGCCAATCAGCCGGGCTGGTGGTACAAGTACCGCGATGTGCTGCCCGAGTGGTTCAGCGCCTACGTGAGCCTGGAGAGCGAAGCCAGCGTCATCCGTCTCTACGAACCCCACTACGTTCCGGGCCTGTTGCAGACGAACGACTACGCCACCGCGCTCATGCGCGTGGGCTTCCCCAACGCGTCGCAGGAGGACGTCGCCCGCCGTGTCGCCCTGCGGACCAAGCGGCAGGACCTGCTCGCCAAGCCGGACGCGCCCGCCATCTGGGCCATCCTCGAGGAGACGGTGCTGCGCCGCCCGGTGGGCGGGGCCGAGGTGATGCGGGCCCAGATCGACCGGCTGCACGAGGTCCTGGACATGCCGAAGGTCAGGATCCAGGTCATGCGCTTCGGGGCGGGGGCACATCCCGGCGCCTTCGGCCCGTTCCACCATTTCCGCTTCGGCTTCTCCGAACTGCCCGACGTCATCTACACCGAAAGCCTCGCCGGCGCGGTCTATGTCGACCGGCCCGCCGACGTCGTCACCTATCTCGAAGTGCTGGACCGGATGTCCGTGCAGGCGGAACCGGTCGCTCGGACCAGGGCCATCCTGGGTGAACTGCGTAAGGAGTTGTGATCCATGGGAACCAAGGGCCCCATCTACAGCGGCATGCCGGCCGTCGACCTGGGCACCGAGGGCTGGGAGAAGCCCTGGAGCGGTACGAACGGCGGGAGTTGCGTCGAGGCCAAGCGGCTGCCCGACGGCAGTGTGGCCTTCCGCCAGTCCAAGGACCCGGACGGGCCCGCGCTGGTCTACACCCGGGACGAGATGATCTCGTTCCTCGAAGGCGCCAAGTCGGGCCAGGCCGACTTCCTCGTCGCCTGAGGCGCTACAGCACCGCCGGAGCCGCACCACTACGCCCGCACAACCGGACAACCCGCACGCCCACTCCCGCCGTGCGGGTTGTCCGTTCACACTGAGGGCGTCGGTCGTCCCGGAGGGAGCGGTATGCGCACCGGACCCTGTCGCGAGGTGCGAGGGTGATCCTCGAGCAGGCCCTCAGCCAGTGCCGGACCCTGGTCGTCGACGGTCCCGACGGAATCGGCAGAGGCGTTCTGATCGCCGAGCTGGCCCGGCACGGATTCCTGGTCCGGCTCTGCCGCGGGCCCCTCCACCATGTGGACCCCACCCAGCCTTACCGCGAACTCCTCGCCGCGCCGGGCCGGTTGGCCGTCGACGGCAGTCTCGTCCACGAATTGGTCTACGGACCGCTGCGCCGCGGACGCTCCCGGGTGACCTGGATCCAGGCCCTGGACTTCGCCGAAGCGGTGGCGGAACGCGACGGGGCCCTCGTCCACGTGACCGGCGAGGCGGACGACACCGAGGCGGTCGACGCGTACGAGCGAGCGCTGCGCACCCTTGCCCAACACGTCCCCGTGGTGACCGTGGACGCCGAGGCCCTCGGCCACCCCATTCGTGGCCCCGCCCGCACCGATCCTCAACTCGGCGATTATCAAAAGCAGTTGACGGTAGGTTACTGACAGACCGCGTGACGGAGGCAGGAGACATCCCATGGCAGACGGCCGGCCCAACCCCGACCAAGAGGCGTTGTCCAAGATCGACACCACGGTGCCGCACTCGGCCCGCATCTGGAACTACTGGATGGGCGGGAAGGACAACTACGAGGTCGACCGGATCGCGGGCGACGCCTACCGTGAGGTCGCGCCGAACATCGAGACGATGGCCCGGGCCTCCCGCGAGTACCTGATCCGGACCGTGACCTTCGTGGCCGGTGAGCTCGGTATCCGCCAGTTCCTGGACATCGGCACCGGCCTGCCCTCGTACGACAACACCCACCAGGTCGCCCAGCGGGTGGCGCCCGAGTCGCGCATCGTCTACGTGGACAACGACCCCCTGGTGCTGCGCCACGCGCAGGCGCTGCTGACCAGCACCCCCGAGGGTGTCACCAACTACATCGACGCGGATCTGCACGAGCCCGAGAAGATCGTCGAGGCCGCGAGCCGGATCCTGGACTTCGACCGGCCCGTCGCCCTGATGCTCATGGGCATCCTCGGTCACATCCAGGACTACGAGGAGGCCAAGTCGATCGTCCGCACCCTCCAGGCCGCCCTGCCCTCCGGCAGCTACTTCGTGCACTACGACAGCACCGACACCGACGCCGCGCTCAAGCAGGCGCAGCAGGGCTACGACGACACCGGCGCCGTCCCGTACGTTCTGCGCAGCCCGGAACAGATCACCGCGTACTACGAGGGCCTGGAGCTGATCGAACCCGGCATCGTCTCCTGCCCCCTGTGGCGCCCCGCGCCCGGCACGACACCGGAGCCCACCGACGTGCACGGCGGGGTGGCGCTCAAGCCGTGATCAGGTGCGCGGCGCCGGTTCGATGTTCTGGTTGAGGCGGAACAGGTTGTCCGGGTCACGGTCAGCCTTGACCCGGGCCAGGCGGGCGTAGTTGTCGCGGTAGCTGGCCCGTACGCGCTCCTGGCCCTCGTCCATCATCATGTTCACGTACGCCCCGCCCGCGGAGTACGGGTGCAGCGCGTCGGAGTAGTCCACGCTCCAGCGCTTGACGCGCTCGGCGCCGGCCGGATCGGAGTCCACGCCCGCGTACACGGTCGCCCAGTGCGCGTTCCGGTAGCTCCACGCGGTGTCCGCCGGTGCGACGTCGTGGACGGCGCCGTCGATCGGGTACAGGTGCATCGTCGATTTCCAGGTCGGCGGTTGGGCGCCGTACCCGAGGTGCGACGCGACCGCCTCGTCGGGGATCTCGTCGACGAAGTCCGCGCGCCAGTACCACTGGTCGCCGGGCGGGTAGATCCCGTCGAACGCGGACTGGAGCGCGGGGAACGGCATCGGCGCCGCCCCGCGCAGCAGCGGCTCGGGCACGGCGTCGAAGAGGGGTGCCATCTCCGCGGCCGCCGCCTCGGCATCGTCCCCGACGCGGCACCAGATGACCCCGCAGACCTTGCGCAGATGGATCTCCTCGGGGAACGGCGGGCCGGGCGGAACGGAGCCGAACATGAAGAAGCCGTTCAGCTCTCGGGGGGCGTTCGGGAGGAAGTCGCGGTAGACGGTGAGGACTTCGGCACCGAGTTCGACGGGCCAGAAGGTCGGGCCCGCTACGACGGTGCTGACCTCGTGCAGCCGGAACAGGAACGAGGTGACGACTCCGAAGTTGCCGCCGCCCCCGCGGATCGCCCAGTACAGGTCGGGGTTCTCCGCGTCGCTCGCACGCACGTGCTCCCCGCTCGCCAGGACGAGGTCGGCCGCCAGGAGATTGTCGACGGTCAGCCCGTACTTACGGGTGAGATGCCCGATGCCGCCGCCCAGGGTGAGGCCGCCGACTCCCGTCGTGGAGATGATGCCGGCGGGAGTGGCCAGGCCGTGCTGGTGGGTGGCACGGTCGACCTCGCCCCACACGCAGCCGCCCCCGACCCGTACCGTGCGGGCCTCCGGGTCGACCTCGATGTCCTTGAGGGGTGAGAGGTCGAGGACCACACCGTCGTCGCAGACCCCCAGACCCGCGCCGTGATGGCCCCCGCCCCGCACGGCGAGCGCGAGCCCGTGGTCGCGGGCGAAGCCGACGACGTACGACACGTCCTCGGCGCTGGTGCACCTCGCCACCAGGGCGGGCCGCCGGTCGATCATCGCGTTGTAGACGGTACGGGCCTCGTCGTACCCGGAGTCACCGGGTCCTATCAACTGCCCCTTGAATCCCGTTAGTTCCTGTCGCGCTGCCTGTGCCGGTGTGATGGACATGCCCCTCCCCCTGTCTGGGGGCCGGTTCCAGGGCGCCCGTGCCCTGGGCCTTTGGCTCCAGTCTCCCTCCGATGGATCGGACGCGCCTGTTCTGCTCCGGTTCCCGACGGCGCCGTACCGGCCGAACTCGCCGAGCGTGCGCTCGCTTCACCGGATCGCACCGGTGCCGGCCGCCGGGTCCCAAGGATCGTGGACCCGGTAGCCGTAGGGCGAAGTCGGCGCCTTCGCCGTCGCATGCCGCACCCGGGGCGGGCAGGGGCGCCCGGTCCGGGTACGCACGCGATCACGTCACGGCGATCACGGCCTCCGTGTCGTGCGGGGACCCCGCGAACGCCGGTTCCGGCAGCACCACCTGAGGCGGCGTCCGGCGCGCCTCCCGCAGGCTGGGCACGGGCCCGGTCGGGACCAGCGGAGCGCGCTCGGCGGCGCGGGCCCGCCAGGAGAACCAGATGATCTTGCCGCCGGCGCCGGTGGCACAGCAGCCCCAGCCGTCGCTGAGGGCGGCGATCTGCGCCAGGCAACCCTGGGGAGCGTTGTGCGGGCGCAGATCCTGGTCGTTGTCGGAGACGGCGGTGATGAGGTGCGAACCGTTCCACCACATCTCGATGGTGGTGTTCTTGTCCATCGCGTGCCGGTCGATCGTATGCAGCAGCGCTTCCGCACAGTGGCATACGGAATCGACGAGCGTCTCCAGGTTCCAGTACCGGAGATGGGCCCCCAAAATGCGCTTGACCTGGCCAACCCGCTCCGGGCTGACCTCCACGTCGAGGTGGTAGTAACAGGGCACTGCAGGTTTCATCTTCGTTGGCTCCTCACGGCGAAGCTCTCGCCTCTCCTCGCCCTTCGCGGACCGAGCCCCGAACACGAAGCGTGAGCGCTGGTCGCTTCTGAGTCAGTCCCAGAGTGCGAGTGCTACTCCGTTCGTGCAACACGAGAAGGGTCCCAATATGGTTGAAGAGCCAACAAGACGCTGGGTGCCCGCGCAGGCACCATGAGTGAGGGCACCGCCCTCCGTAGTGGGTCGGTGCCCTTCCGTGCACGGCCGTCCGGCAGCAGCCGGGGGTCCCGTGCGCAGTCGACGGAGTGGGAAGGTGACCGGCGCATGCTGCTGCCTGCCAAAGCCGAGGTCGCCAGGCATCTGGAGCGATACCGGGCCTGGGAACGCCTGTTGCTCGTGGCCCCCACCGACCACGCGGTGCGGGGCAACTTCGAGAACACGGGGTACACCCTGTGCGTGCTGATGGGTAAGCGCTGTGCGCGGGAGGCGGTGGAAGCCGCCGAGCACTATCTGCGGGGCGAGGCACCGGTTTCCGCGCTGTCACCGGTGGCGGTCGCGCACGGCGCGCGGGGCTCTCAACTCTCCCAGGGCACTCAGGCGCAGGGAGTGGGGCGAGCGGTCGGCAGATGTCCCTGAGACGGACCGTGGGTCGGAAATTTTCGGCACAGCTCTGAACCGAGGTGGCAGGGCGCGAGGACGGCGGAGGCGAAACATGGAGGCACATACGGCGGGCGGCCATGACCCGATCGGCCGCATCCCGATCGTGGACGTCCTGCCGGTCGTCGAATGCGGCCGGCGCCCCGCGAAGGCGGCCGTCGGGGAGACCTTCGAGGTCACCGCCACCGTCTTCGGCGAGGGCCGCGATGTGCTCGGCGCCGAGGTCGTCCTGTGCGATCCGAGCGGCCGGCCCGGCCCGCGGGCCCCGATGCGTGAACTCGACCTGGGCACCGACCGCTGGGGCGCCGAGGTCACACCGGATGCCGTGGGCCGGTGGACGTATCTGGTGGAGGCCTGGAGCGATCCCGTGGCCGCCTGGCGTCACGCCGCCGGCATCAAGGTCCCGGCCGGGATCGACGCCGGACTGGTCCTGGAGGAGGGCGCCGCGCTGTACGAGCGGGCCGCGGCCGCGGTGCCCGACCCGGCCGCCCGAGCGGTCGTACGCGCCGCGGCGAACGCCCTGCGTGACGGCTCCCGGCGGCCCACGGCCCGTCTCACCGCCGCGCTGGCCCCGGAAGTGACCGCCACTCTCGCCGAACACCCGCTGCGCGAACGGGTCTCCCGCTCGCTGCCGATGCCCCTGCTCGTGGAAAGGGAGCGGGCGTTGTACGGCGCCTGGTACGAGTTCTTCCCACGCTCGGAGAGCGGACAGCTGGACCCGTCGGTGCACGGCACGTTCCGCAGCGCCGCCGAACGGCTGCCCGCCGTCGCCGAGATGGGCTTCGACGTCGTGTACCTCCCGCCGATCCACCCCATCGGAACCACCTTCCGCAAGGGCCCCGACAACAGCCTGTCGGCGAGCCGTCGGGATGTCGGCGTGCCCTGGGCGATCGGCTCCGCCGAGGGCGGGCACGACGCGATCCATCCCGATCTCGGCACGATCGACGACTTCGACGCGTTCGTACGCCGGGCGGCGGAACTGCGGCTCGAAGTCGCTCTCGACTTCGCGCTCCAGTGTTCCCCGGACCACCCGTGGGTGGAGAAGCACCCCGAGTGGTTCCACCACCGGGCGGACGGGTCGATCGCGTACGCGGAGAATCCGCCGAAGAAGTACCAGGACATCTATCCGATCGCCTTCGACCAGGACATGCCGGGGCTGGTCCAGGAGACGCTGCGGGTGCTGCGGTACTGGATGGACCACGGCGTACGGATCTTCCGCGTCGACAACCCGCACACCAAGCCGGTGGTCTTCTGGGAGCGGGTCATCGCGGACATCAACCGCACCGATCCGAACGTGATCTTCCTGGCCGAGGCGTTCACCCGGCCCGCGATCATGCACAGGCTCGCGGCCGTCGGCTTCCAGCAGTCGTACACGTACTTCACCTGGCGCAACACCAAGCAGGAGCTGACCGACTACCTGACCGAACTGTCGTGCGGGACGGCCGCCTTCATGCGGCCCAACTTCTTCGTGAACACCCCGGACATCCTGCCGGGCTATCTCCAGCGGGGCGGTCGGCCCGCCTTCGAAGTGCGAGCCGTGCTCGCCGCCACCCTCTCGCCGTCGTGGGGGCTCTACGCCGGCTACGAGCTGTGCGAGAACGATCCGGTCGGACCCGCCAGCGAGGAGTACCGGAACTCCGAGAAGTACGAACTGCGTCCACGTGACTGGGAGTCGGCCGCGCGCGAGGGCAGTACGATCGCGCCACTGATCACGGAGCTGAACCGGATCAGACGGTCCCACAAGGCCCTGCACGCACTGCGTAACCTGCACTTCCACCAGACCGACAACGAGGCCCTGATCGCCTACAGCAAGCGCTCGGGCGACGACATGGTCGTGGTGGTGGTCAACCTCGATCCCCACCACACCCAGGAGGCGACGGTCTCGTTGGACATGCCGCAGCTCGGCCTGGACTGGCACGAGTCCGTGCCGGTGCGCGACGAGCTCACCGGCGAGACCTACCGCTGGGGCAGGGCCGACTTCGTGCGACTGGGGCCGGGCGGTGCGCATGTGCTCGCCGTCGACACCTCACAGCGGATCGGAGGGTCACCCACCACATGATCGTCAACGAGCCCGTCCCGGACACCTTCGAGGACACTCCGGCCAAGGACCGCGACCCCGAATGGTTCAAACGCGCCGTCTTCTACGAGGTCCTGGTCCGCTCCTTCCAGGACAGCAACGGCGACGGAGTCGGCGACCTCAAGGGCCTCACCGCGAAACTCGACTACCTGCAATGGCTGGGCATCGACTGCCTGTGGCTGCCCCCGTTCTTCAAATCCCCCCTGCGCGACGGCGGCTACGACGTCTCCGACTACACCGCCGTCCTGCCCGAGTTCGGTGACCTCGCCGACTTCGTCGAATTCGTCGACGCCGCCCACCAGCGCGGCATGCGCGTCATCATCGACTTCGTCATGAACCACACCAGCGACCAGCACCCGTGGTTCCAGGAGTCGAGGACCAACCCCGACGGGCCCTACGGCGACTACTACGTCTGGGCCGACGACGACAAACAGTACGAGGACGCCCGGATCATCTTCGTCGACACCGAGGCCTCCAACTGGACCTTCGACCCGGTCCGCAAGCAGTACTTCTGGCACCGTTTCTTCTCCCACCAGCCCGACCTCAACTACGAGAACCCGGCCGTCCAGGAGGAGATCCTCGCGGCCCTCCGCTTCTGGCTGGACCTCGGAATCGACGGGTTCCGTCTCGACGCGGTGCCGTACCTCTACCAGGTCGAGGGCACCGACTGCGAAAACCTCCCCGCCACACACGCGTTCCTGCGGAGAGTGCGCAAGGAGATCGACTCCCTGTATCCGGACACGGTGCTGCTGGCGGAGGCGAACCAGTGGCCCGAGGACGTCGTCGACTACTTCGGCGACTTCCCCTCGGGCGGCGACGAGTGCCACATGGCGTTCCACTTCCCCGTCATGCCGAGGATCTTCATGGCGGTGCGCAGGGAGTCCCGGTACCCGGTGTCGGAAATCCTGGCGAAGACCCCGGCGATCCCGTCCAGCTGCCAGTGGGGCATCTTCCTGCGCAACCACGACGAGCTGACCCTCGAAATGGTCACCGACGAGGAACGCGACTACATGTACGCGGAGTACGCCAAGGACCCGCGTATGCGCGCCAACATCGGGATCAGGCGGCGGCTCGCGCCACTGCTCGACAACGACCGCAACCAGATCGAGCTGTTCACCGCCCTGCTGCTGTCACTGCCCGGCTCGCCGATCCTCTACTACGGCGACGAGATCGGGATGGGCGACAACATCTGGCTCGGCGACCGCGACGCGGTGCGCACCCCGATGCAGTGGACACCCGACCGCAACGCCGGCTTCTCCTCCTCCGACCCCGGCCGGCTCTTCCTGCCCACCATCATGGACCCGGTCTACGGCTACCAGGTGACCAACGTCGAGGCCTCGATGTCCTCACCCTCGTCACTGCTGCACTGGACCCGCCGCATGATCGAGATCCGCAAACAGAACAAGGCCTTCGGCCTCGGCTCCTACACCGAGCTCCAGTCCTCGAACCCGGCGGTCATCGCGTTCCTGCGCGAGGCCCCCTCGACCGAGGACAAAGAGGACGACCTCGTGCTCTGCGTGCACAACTTCTCCCGCTTCGCCCAGCCCACCGAACTGGACCTGCGGGCCTTCAACGGCCGCCACCCGGTCGAACTCATCGGCGGAGTCCGCTTCCCGGCCATCGGCGAACTCCCCTACCTGCTCACCCTCGCAGGTCACGGCTTCTACTGGTTCCGGCTGCGACGCGCGATCGCCCCCGGCACCGCCAAGCGACTCTGACCGCACCTGATCGCGCTTGATCGTGTGCCCGAAGATCGCTTGCCTCTGAAAGGACGTGTCGCCATGCCGAAGACCGCGTTGCACCGTCCGGGCAGTCATGCCCCCGCCGAGCTGCTCACCTCTCTCGCCGAACTGCTGCGGCAATGGCTGCCGCGGCAGCGCTGGTTCGCGGGCAAGGGCCACCCCGTCACCGGTCTCAGCGTGGTGTCGTCGACCGAGCTGTACCCCGGCTGCCTGCATCTCCTGATACGCACCGAACACCTCGGCGGCTCCGGCCACGAGGGCCCGGGCACTCCCCCGCCCGACGACTGCTACCAGCTCCTGCTCGGCGCACGCGAGGTCCTGCCTCCCCGGCTCGCCGCCGCCTTCATAGGACGCCCGAGCGCGGGCCCTCTGGCCGACCTCAGCGTGTACGACGCGTTCCACGACCCGAGCGCGGCGGGTCTGCTCCTGGAGCGGCTGCGCACCCCCGGAGCCGCGGGCCCGCTGCTCTTCGAGCGGGACCCCCGGGTGACGGTGCCCTGCGGTCTCACCCCCCGGCTCCTCGACACCGAGCAGTCGAACTCCTCCCTCGTGTACGGGAACTCCTTCATCCTGAAGGTCTTCCGCCGCGTCCAGCCGGGCATCAACCCGGACCTGGAGGTCCCCTGGGCGCTGGCCCGGCAGGGCTGCACCCGCGTCCCCGCCCCCGCGGCGTGGTTCGGCACCGCGCAGCCGCGCGAGGCGACACTCGGGGTGCTCCAGCCGTTCCTGCGCGACGCCACCGACGGCTGGACCCTGGCGCTCCAATCGCTCACCTCGGGCGGGGAGTTCACCGAGGAGGCATACGAACTGGGCCTGGCCACCGCCGAGATACATCTGGCGCTGGCGGCGGCGTTCCCCGTACGGGCACCAAGTCCCTTACAGCACCGGCGACTCGCGGCCGCCATGAGTGAACGGCTTGACACCACGGCCCGGTCCGTGCCCGAACTCCGACCGTACGTGGCCAGGCTGCGGTCGGTCTTCGACGCCCTCGCGGCGCTCGACGCGGCGATCCGGCCGGCGCAGCGGATTCACGGTGACCTCCACCTGGGTCAGGTGCTGCGGGCCGGGCGGGAGTGGTCCGTCATCGACTTCGAGGGCGAGCCGGCCCGTCCGCTCACCGAGCGCCGACGTCTCCAGTCCCCCGTACGCGATGTCGCGGGCATGCTGCGCTCCTTCGACTACGCCGCGCGCTCCCGCCACCCGTGGCGCCCCGAGTGGGCGCAGCGCTGCCGAGGCGCCTTCTGCGCGGGCTACGCCGCCGCGGCCTCGTGGAACCCGCGCGAGGAGCCCGAACTGCTGCGCGCGTACGAGACCGACAGGGCCGTGTACGAGGTGCTGTACGAGGCAAGACACCGACCCGACTGGCTGCCGGTCCCGATGGCGGCGGTCGGGCGGCTCGCCGAAGGCGCGGGGGAACGTCGTACCGAACGCCCCGCCGACGGTCATGAGGACCGACCGGCCGGACATCGCGTCGAACGTCCTCCTGAACGTCTTTGACGACGCCCCTGAGCCCGAGATCCGACCGCCCCATCCCTTTCCCGAGGAGGCTGAAGCCGTGGCAGTTCCCACCACCGCCGTTGGCACGAGGCCGGTAGCCGCCCTGGACACGACGGACCGCGCACGCCTGCTGTCGGGCGCCCACCACGATCCGCACGCGCTGCTCGGCGCGCACCCTGTGCCGGGCGGCATCGTGTTCCGCGTGCTGCGACCGTACGCCCAGGCCGTCGCGGTAGTGGTGGACGGGCGGCGCACGGAGCTACGGGGGGCCGGTGACGGCTTCTTCTCGGGCGTCCTTCCGCTCGACACGATCCCCGAGTACGTGCTGTCGGTGACGTACGCGGGCCACGAGTTCGAGGTGCAGGACCCGTACCGCTTCCTGCCCGCGCTGGGCGACGTCGATCTGCATCTGATCGGCGAGGGCCGCCACGAGGAGCTGTGGCGGGCGCTCGGAGCTCATCCCCTGACCCACCAGGGCGTGACCGGCACCCGCTTCACGGTCTGGGCGCCCAATGCCCAGGGCGTCAGGGTCTGCGGGGACTTCTGCCACTGGGACGGCACCGCCTACCCCATGCGGTCGCTCGGCTCCACGGGCGTCTGGGAGCTGTTCCTGCCCGGCATCGGCGAGGGAACGCCCTACAAGTTCGACATCACCCGGCCCGACGGTACGCACACGATGCGCGCCGACCCGATGGCCCGCCGCACCGAGGTCCCGCCGGCGACCGCCTCGATCGTGACGGAGTCGTCCCATGTGTGGCGGGACGAGGAGTGGATGGCGGCGCGCGGGGCCCGTCCGGTGCACGAGGCACCGCTGTCGGTGTACGAGGTCCACCTGCCCTCGTGGCGCCCCGGCCTGACCTACCGCCAACTGGCCGAGCAACTGCCCGCCTACGTCCGCGACCTGGGCTTCACCCATGTCGAGCTCATGCCGGTCGCCGAACACCCCTTCGGCGGCTCCTGGGGCTACCAGGTCACCGGCTTCTACGCCCCGACCGCACGGCTGGGCACCCCCGACGACTTCAAACACCTCGTCGACGCCCTGCACCGGGCCGGGATCGGCGTCCTCATGGACTGGGTACCGGCCCACTTCCCGCGCGACGAATGGGCGCTGGCCGAGTTCGACGGACGCCCCCTGTACGAACACGCGGACCCCCAGCGGGCCGCCCACCCCGACTGGGGCACCCTCGAATTCGACTACGGGCGCCGCGAGGTACGCAACTTCCTCGTCGCCAACGCCGTGTACTGGTGCGAGGAGTTCCACATCGACGGACTGCGCGTCGACGCGGTCGCCTCGATGCTCTACCTGGACTACTCGCGGGAGCCGGGGCAGTGGACCCCGAACGAACACGGCGGCCGGGAGAACCTCGACGCCGTCGCCTTCCTCCAGGAGATGAACGCCACCGTCAACCGCCGCGCCCCCGGAGTAGTGACGATCGCCGAGGAGTCGACAGCCTGGGACGGCGTCACCCGGTCGACCTCGCACGGTGGATTGGGATTCGGCCTGAAGTGGAACATGGGGTGGATGCACGACTCGCTCGAGTACATCGCCCATGACCCCGTGCATCGCAAGTACCACCACAACGAGATGACGTTCTCGATGGTGTACGCCTACAGCGAGAACTACGTCCTGCCCATCTCCCACGACGAGGTCGTCCACGGCAAACGGTCACTGGTGTCGAAGATGCCCGGCGACTGGTGGCAGCAACGCGCCACCACCCGCGCCTACCTCGGCTTCATGTGGGCCCACCCCGGCAAACAACTCCTCTTCATGGGCCAGGAATTCGCCCAGGGCGCCGAATGGTCCGAAGCCCACGGCCCCGACTGGTGGCTCCTGGACCCCGCCTACCCCGCCGAACCCGACCACCGCGGCGTCCGCGACCTCGTCCGCGACCTCAACACCGTCTACCGCCACGAACCCGCCCTCTGGCAACGCGACACCGACCCCGCCGGCTTCACCTGGATCACCGGCGACGCCGCCGACGACAACGTCCTCGCCTTCCTCCGCCACGACGCCGACGGCACCCCCCTGCTCGCCGTCTCCCACTTCTCCCCCGTCGTCCGCCACGACTACCGCCTCGGCATCCCCGAGTCCGTACCCGCCTGGCACGAAGTCCTCAACACCGACGCCGCCCACTACGGCGGCAGCGACGTCCACAACCCCCATCTCCAGGCCCATGACGGAAGCCTGCGTCTGACGCTTCCCCCACTGGCCACGATCTGGCTCCGCCCCGCCTGACGTTTGGGCGGTCAGGGAGCGGTCGGCTTGCCCGCCGTGCCGATCCACGTGTGGAACAACGCGTCGAGATCCTTCCCGGACAACCGCTCGGAGAGGTGAATGAACTGGGCGGTGGTGCCGTGTCCGCCACGGTGCTCCGTCGCCCAGGTCCGCAGGACGCGGAAGAACACCCCGTCCCCTACAGCCGTACGCAGCTTCTGCAGAGCCATCGCACCACGCGCGTACACGGGCGTGTCGAAGATGTGCGCCCCGCTCCCGGGATCCGCGGGCGGAAACGCCCACAGACCACTGTCGGCCGGCCTGGCGTAGAGGGAGTCGAACGTCTGCTGCGCGGTCTTCCCACCGTGCTGCTCGGCGTACAACCACTCCGCGTACGTCGCGAAGCCCTCGTTGAGCCAGATGTCCTTCCAGGCGGTGAGGCTGACGGAGTCCCCGAACCACTGGTGCGCGCTTTCGTGGACGAGCGTGCTCAGGTCGGGCGCGGAGTCGTACACCGGGCGGGTCTGGGTCTCCAGCGCGTATCCGACCTGCGGGGCCCGGTCGACGATGGCCCCGGCGGCCCGGAAGGGGTAGGGGCCGAAGACGCCGCTCTCCCACGCCAGCACGGACGGCAGCTTCTTCAGTACGGGCGCCGCGGCGGTCGCCTCACGGGGATCGACCGCGTTGTACACCTTGAGCCCGTCGGCGGTGGTGTACTGCTCGACCTTGAACTTGCCGACCGTCGCCGTGGCGAGGTAGGCCGCCATCGGCTCGGACTGCCGCCAGCGGAACGTCGTACGCCCGTGGCTGGTCGACTGTCCGCGGAGGACTCCGTTGGCCACGGCGGTGTGTCCCTTGGGGACGGTGATGGTGAAGTCGTAGGAGGCCTTGTCCTTGGGATGGCTGTTGGCGGGGAACCAGGTCATGGCGCCCTGCGGTTCGCCGGCCACGAACGCGCCGTCGTCGGTGGGGATCCACCCGTCCAGGGAGCCGTCCGGGTCGGTGGCCGGCTTGGGCGTGCCCGAGTAGGTGACAGTGACTCGGAATTCCCGATTCCGCTGGAGGGAGTGGCGGGGGGTGACCACGAGTTCCTGGCCGTCGCGGTGGTAGGACGCCTTGGCGCGGTCGACGGTGACGCCGGTGACCTTCAGCCCTTTGAAGTCGAGGTCGAAGCGGGTCAGTCGCTGGGTGGCCCGGGCGGTGATGACCGCCTTGCCGTCGAGGTGGCGGCTCTGGGGGTCGTAGCCGAGGGTCAGGTCGTAGTGCCGGACGTCGTAGCCGCCGTTGCCCGAGAGCGGGAAGTAGGTGTCCCCGGCTCCGGACGAGCCCACCGTACCGGCCGCCGCCGGGCCCGCCGCGACGAGCAGGGCGGCGACCGCGACGGGAACCGCGGCGACAACTGCCTCTCGTCGAAGGATGGTTGTGCGTCTGGTGGTCTGATGCGGACGTGGCGTCACGTTGGCTCCTCCGGTGCGACGGCAATCAAGTGATCAAGTGATCAATGACGCACAGCCTATGAGCCCCGCGGGCCGCTGACCCTCATCATCTGGTCAAGTCACGGCGGGGGGAGGCGCATACGCACCGTCGAACAGGAGGGACCCGGCAGGAAGTTCGAGGCCACGCCCGGGTCAGCGGGCCAGGCGGCCCAGCAGGGACGAGGCGGACAGGATGCCGAGGGCCGCGGCCAGGACGAGGACCCCGTAGTCGAGGGTCAGGTGGGCGTGTGTGCCGAGCAGCAGGCCGCGCAGCGCGTCCACCTGGTAGCTCAGTGGGTTGACCTTGCTGACGGCCTGGAGCCAGCCGGGCATGACGGCGACCGGGTAGAGGGCGTTGGAGCCGAAGAACAGCGGCATCGTGATGGCCTGTCCGATGCCCATCAGCCGGTCCCGGGTGAGCACGATGCCCGCGATGGTCATCGAGAGACAGGAGAAGAAGGCGGAGCCCAGGACGACGGCCACGGCCACGCCCAGCAGACGGAGCGGGTTCCAGGTCATCGCCACCCCGAGCAGCGCCGCGATGACGACGACCACCACCGCCTGGATCAGCGCCTTGACCCCGGCGGCGAAGGCCTTGCCGGTGATGAGCGCCGAGCGCGGGGTCGGGGTGACGAGCAGTTTGGTGAGGATCCCGGCATCCCGCTCCCAGATGATCATGATGCCGTAGAAGATGGCGATGAACATCGCGGACTGGGCGATGATGCCGGGCGCCAGATAGTCGAGATAGGGGATGCCGCCGGTGGGTATCGCCTTGATCCGGGTGAAGGTCTCGCCGAAGATCAGCAGCCAGAGCGCCGGCTGGACCGCCCTGGTGTACAGCTCGGTGCGGTCGTGGCGCAGCTTCTGCAGCTCGACCGCGCACATCGCGCCGACCCGGGCGGGCAGCACCCGCCAGCCGGTACGGGCCCGCGGCGGGACGACGAGCAGGTCGAGGCCGCCCGGATGGATGCGCTCAGCCGACACGGGACGCTGTGCGACGGGTGCTTCGGACATCGCTGAAGTCTCCAGACTGTTCGTCGAGGCCGCTGCCGGCGATGTCGCGGAAGACGTCCTCCAGCGTGGGCAGTTCACCGTTCTTCCCGGCGCCGCGCCGCTCGCGAAGGCCCCTGCGCAGCTCGTCGGGGGTGCCGAGGGCACGGACGCGGCCGCGATGCATCAGTGCGACCCGGTCGCAGTACTGGTCCGCCTCATCCATGTAGTGGGTCGTCACGAGGACGGTCATACCGGTGGCGTCGCGTACGGCGTTGATGTGCTCCCACACGCTCGTGCGGGCGATCGGGTCGAGCCCGATGGTCGGCTCGTCGAGGATCAGCAGCCGGGGTGCGCTCACCAGCGCCTGGGCGAGTTCGAGGCGGCGGACCATGCCGCCGGAGTAGGTCTTGGCGAGCCGGTCGGCCGCGTCGGTGAGGTCCACCGCCGCGAGCGCCTGCCCGACGCGTGCCGCGCGCTCCTTGCGGGGGATGTCGAAGACGCGGGCGAACAGGGCCACGTTCTCCCGGCCGGTGAGCCCGGCGTCGGCGGACAGCTGCTGCGGTACGTAGCCGAGCAAGCGCCGTACCGCCATGCGTTCGCGGGTGGCGTCGTGGCCGAAGACGCGGACCATACCGGTGGGAACCGGCAGGAGTGTGGTGATGCAGCGGATCGCGGTGGTCTTGCCCGCGCCATTGGGCCCGAGCAGTCCGAACACCTCACCGTCATGGACGGAGAGTTCGAGCCCGTCGACCGCGGTGGTCTCGCCGAAGGCGTAGACGAGCCCGGCACAGCTGACGGCGTCCGTCCCGGCATCCGCCTCCGCCACCGGCTCCTCGGTGGAGTCTCTCCCGCCGATCAAGTTCCGGGTCATGTCTCCTCGGCCTCCTCGTGCAGGGTCACCGCCAGTTTGCGGAGGGCCGGAAGGGCCGCCTCCAGGGCCGCGCGGTCAGCCTCGTCGAGACGGGCCACCTGACGGCGTACGAGGGCCGCGCGCCGCTCGCGCCAGTCGCGCAGGCGTGCGTCCGCCGCCGGTGTGGGCAGCAGGCGCGCCGCCCGCCGGTCGGCCGGGTCCGTCTCGCGGTTCAGATAGCCGTCCCGCGCCAGTTGGTTGACCAGCGTCGAGACCGAATTGCCCGCCAGGTAGAGCTCCTTGGCCGCCTCCGACACACGGATGCCCGGGCGGGCCACGACCAGCCGCAGCAGCTCGACCTCCGCGCCGCGCAGCCGCGGGGCGGTCATGCCGCTGCGCAGCCGCCGCCGGATCAGTCGCTGCACTCCGGCCAAGGTGTCTGCCAGCGCCTCGGGAAAACTCTCCGACTCCACGTTCCGAGAATAGCTCTGTATCAGAGGTAATGAGGGAAAGGGACGGTCAAGAGCCGGCCGCAGCCGATCACCGCACCCCCTGGCAGAGAGACCGGCCCCCGTGATGGAGTTTCCCCACCCCACCCCGGGCGCCAGTAGAAGGAGACTCCGTGACCTCGATCGAGACCAATGCCTCGCTGCCGTGGCCCCATCCCCCGGTGAAGGTCGGGCTGGTCGGTGCCGGGCCCTGGGCGCGGGCCGTGCACGCGCGTGTGCTCGCCGCTGGGCCCGAGACACGGTTGACCGCGGTGTGGGCGCGCCGCGCCGAGGCGGCCCGGGAGACGGCCGAGCCCCACGGGGCCACCGCGGTCACGCGTTTCGAGGAGCTGCTCGACGGCTGCGAGGCGGTCGCGTTCGCCGTTCCGCCCGCGGTGCAGGCGGAACTCGCGCCGCTGGCCGCGAAGGCGGGCAAGGCACTGCTCCTGGAGAAACCGCTCGGCGTGGATCTGGCGTCGGCGCGGCGCCTCGCCGACGCCGTCGACGAGGCCGGGGTCGTCTCCCAGCTCGTCCTGACCAACCGCTACCACCCGGCCACCCGGGAGTTCCTGGGCAGAGCGCGGGAGCTGGAGATCACCGGGGCCCGTTCGTGTCTCCTGCACGGGGCTTTCCTGGGCGGTGAGTTCGCCACCACCTGGCGGCTCGAGCACGGCGCCCTGCTCGACCTGGGTCCCCATCTTCTGGATCTCCTGGACGCCGCGGTCGGACCGATCGTCCGGGTCCGCGGCACCGGCGACCCCCGCCGCTGGATCGAGCTGACCTGCGAGCACGCCAACGGTGTCGTCAGTCAGGCGTCACTGTCCGGATCGGTCCACGTCGAGCGCGGCAACACGCGCATCGAACTCTTCGGTCCGCAGGCCCCACTGGTGTACGACGCCTCCGAACTCGACCACGAGGAGACCTGGCCGGTGCTGCGCCGGGACTTCGCCACGGCCGTACGCACCGGGGTGTCCGGCGAGCTCGACGTCCATCGGGGACTTCACCTCCAGACGCTGATGGCGCAGGTCTCGGAGGGCTGACGCCCAAAGTCCGCGGAGGTCGACAAGGGCGCCTGATCCAAACGGCAGGCCCCGAATCCCGTCACTCATAGCGCCGCAGCGCGGGCGCCGCGACGGCCAGGATCGCCATGGCGACGACCACCAGCAGTCCGCCGCCCGCGACGGCGGCGCGGGCGCCCAGGACGGAGCCGGCCGTTCCGTGCAGGACGTCGGCCAGGCGCGGGCCGCCCGCGACCACCACGGTGAACACGCCCTGCATCCGGCCGCGCATCTCGTCCGTGGCGGCCGACAGCAGGATCGCGCCGCGGAAGACCATGGAGACCATGTCGGCGACCCCCGCGGCGGCGAGGAACGCCACGGCCACCCAGAGGCTGCCGCTCAGGCCGAACCCGGTGATGGCCGCCCCCCAGGCCATCACCGCGACGATCACCATGAGCCCGTGCCGGCGCGCCCGGGAGAACGTGCCCGACATCAGTCCGCCGATCACCGCCCCGATCGGGATCGCCGCGAACAGCAGACCGAGTGCGAGGCCTTCCCCGTAGGGCGCGTAGGTCTCGGCGGCGAGCTGCGGGAACAGCGCCCGGGGCATGCCGAGAACCATGGCGATGATGTCGGCGAGGAAGGACAGCAGCAGGACCTTGTGCAGCGCAATGTAGCGGAAGCCCGCGGCGACCTCGCGCCAGCCCGCCCGTCTGGCCGCCGAGCCGGTCAGGGGCGGCAGTGCGGGCAGCCGCATCACCGCCCACACGGTGACGCACAGCGCCAGGGAGTCGATCAGATAGAGCTCGCCCAGGCCGATGACGGGGATCAGGGCACCCGCGAGCAGCGGTCCCGCCACCAGGCCCGTCTGCATGACGGTCGAACCGAGCGCGTTCGCCGCGGGCAGTTCGTGCTCGGGGACGAGCCGGGCGATGGAGGCGTTGCGGGCCGGGGAGTTCAGGCCGAAGAAGGCCTGCTGGAGGGCGAGCAGGATCATCAGGACGAGTACGGATTCGAGTCCGGTGACGGCCTGTATCCAGAAGAGCAGTGAGGTGACGGCTATCCCGCTGTTGGTGATCAGCAGCAGTTTGCGCCGGTCCATGCTGTCGGCGACCGCCCCGCCCCACAGCGCGAAGACCACGAGCGGCACCAGTCCGGCGAGGCTCGCGTAGCCGACCCAGGCCGAGGAGCCGGTGATGTCGTAGATCTGCTTGGGCACGGCGACGGCGGTGAGCTGGCTGCCCACCGCCGTGACGATGGTGGAGGACCAGAGCCTGCGGTACGCGGGGCGTCGCAGCGGGCGGGTGTCCATCGCCCAGCGGCGCCAGCCGGTACGCTCCGCCCGCGCCGCGCCCGCTGTCTCGTCGGGTTCGGCCGGCCCGGTCGCCGAACCACTGCCTGCCCCGCCGGCCGACGTGCTGTCCGTCCCGCTGTCCGCCCCGTCCGTACTGCTCTTGCTCGTGTCCACGGCCGTCCTGGCTGCTCGATACATCTTTCAGCTGTCAGGGTTCACTATCGCGTACGCCGTCTCAGGCGTCGGCGAGCAGCAGAGTGCCCATGGTGATCATCGTCGCGGCGACCACGCCGTCCAGGACCCGCCACGACGACGGCCGCGCGAGGAAGCGGCCGAGCAGCCGGGCGCCGAAGCCCAGCGCGGCGAACCAGCACAGGCTGGCCAGGGCTGCCCCGAGTCCGAACGTCCAGCGCAGCGGGCCGTGGTCGGCCGCGAGGGAGCCGAGCAGGAACACGGTGTCGAGATAGACGTGCGGGTTGAGCCAGGTCATCGCCAGACAGGCCAGGACGATCTGCCGTCGGGAGCCCGCCGATCCGGTCGCCGCCTCCAGCGCGGAGGGCCGCAGCACCCGCCGGGCGGCCAGGATTCCGTAGCAGAGGAGGAATCCGCCGCCGATCAGTCCGACCACCGTGAGCGCCTCGGGCCGGGCCACGACCACCGCGCCGACCCCGCCGACCCCCAGCGCGATGAGCAGCGCGTCGGACACCGCGCAGATGCTCACGACCACCAGGACCGCCTCGCGGCGGATCCCCTGGCGCAGCACGAAGGCGTTCTGGGCGCCGATGGCGACGATGAGGGTGAGGCCGGTGCCGAACCCGGCGACCGCGGCGGTCAGGGCGTTGTTCATGGCAGCGACGCTAGGAACACAGCCGTCAAGAGTACAGCTAAAGATTCTTACGTATCATTAGCGATCATGATGACGGATCTCCCTCTCGACCAGGTGCGCACCTTGCTCGCGGTGGTCGACGAGGGCACCTTCGACGCGGCGGCCGCCGCCCTGCATGTGACGCCCTCGGCGGTCAGTCAGCGTGTCAAGTCGCTCGAACAGCGCACCGGCCGCGTCCTGCTGATGCGGACGAAGCCGGTGCGTGCGACCGAGTCCGGCGAGGTCGTCGTGCGGTTCGCACGCCGGCTGGCCCGGCTGGAGCTCGACGCCCGCACCGAGCTCGGCATGAGCGAGGCCGGGGAGCCGACGCGGTTGTCGATCGCGGTGAACGCCGACTCGCTGGCGACCTGGTTCCTGCCGGCGCTCACCCGCGTACCGCGCGAGCTGCGGCTCTGTTTCGAACTGCGCCGCGAGGACGAGGCCCACACGGCCGCCCTGTTGCGCGAGGGGGTGGTGATGGCGGCGGTGACCTCGTGGCCGGACCCGGTGGCGGGCTGCTCCGTGCGCGCCCTGGGCCGGATGCGGTATCTGGCGGCGGCAGCCCCGGACTTCGCCGGGCGGTGGCTCGGCGCGGGGACGGACGCGTCGCTGAGCGAGCTGATCGCCGACGCTCCCGTGATGGCTTTCGACCGGAACGACGACCTTCAGGACGAGTTCGTCCGGGGCCTGCGAGGCGGTCCCGGCGCGAGCGCGCTGCGGCATTTCATGCCTACCTCGGAGGGGTTCGTGGACGCCGTCGTCGCCGGACTGGGCTGGGGCATGGTGCCAGAGGTGCAGGCCGAACCGCTGCTGAGGGCCGGGCGGCTGGTCCACCTCGCGCCGGACCGGATCCTCGACGTGCCGCTGTACTGGCAGCAGTGGAAACTCGACTTCCCGGCCCTCGCGGCGGTGGCCGAGGCCGTGGCGGCCGTCGCCGCGCAGACCTTGCGACGCTGACCACCGCGATCACCGAGGCCCGGGGACACCGCGGCCCGGGGACACCGCGGCCCGGGGACACCGCGGCCCGAAGGCGCCGTGGAGCAACATCTGCGCGGGGCTCCTGAAAGGGGCGCGGGCGCGGTATCTTCGCGCTGGGCAAAGCTGAGTACGCCCGCACCCGGCCGGGTGACGCCGAGTGCAACTCCGAGCGACCATCGCGGCTGAGGCGTCGAGGTGCGGGTGGGTACCCGTGAGGCGCATTCTTGCTGTGGAATCCCCCTGACGGCGGGCGGACGAGGGCAGACCGATGACTGGGAGCGCCGAGCGTGAGGTCCAGGCGCTGAATAGCCTGGCCGCCCTGCTCAGCGGGTCCGTGGCGGACGCGATCCGGGCGGCCCGTGGCTTCGCGGGAGGCGTGTATCTGCGCTCCAGCAACCCCGAACTGCTGCGGCTGGCCGTGCTGGCCGGATTGCCGGGGCAGTTGTTCCGTCCCTGGTGGCGCATGCCCCTGGCCCGGCCGTTCCCGGCCGCCGAGTCCCACCGGACGGGCATGGAGGTGCTGCTCGCCGACGCCACCGAGACGATGCGCCGTTATCCGCAACTCGCGGCGGGGCTGCCGTTCCAGTTCGGTTCGCTCTACGTTCCGGTCGTGAGCGCCTCGTCGTCCTTCGGGGTCCTGACGGTGCTGCGTCCCGCGGCCTCGGACGCCACCGACGTACTGCCGGACCGTGACCGGATGACGGCGGTGGCGGAGAACCTGGGGACGGCTCTGTCGGTCCTGGAGAAGGACGGTGCCGACGTCGTCTGGGACGGGGAACCGTTGTGTGTACGGCCGCCCGCCGAGGGTCTGCCGCCCCGCTATGTCGGGCGGTTCACCTGGGACCCGGCCGCGGGCGAGGTCACCGGGGACGACGCGTTGTGGGCCCTGCTCGGCACCGGCGCCAAGGCTTTTCCCGGGACACCGCAGGCGCTCACCCACGCGCTGGCCCTCGACGATCCGCATGTGCTGCTGGCCGCGCTGCACGAGACCGCGGCGGGCCGTCCCCCGGCCCACCCGCTTCCGGTGCACACGGTGAACGGCGGGCTGCGGCTGCTGGAGTTGTGGACCTCGGGCAACGCTCTCGTGCCGCCGTACTCGGTCAGCGGCGCGGTCGTCGATCCGGGCCCGGGCCCGGCGGCGGACGGTGCCGCGGACCTGCTCCCGGAGGGCGTGTTCGCGCTGGACCGGCTCGGGCTGATCACCTACGTCAATCCGCGCGCCGCGGAGCTCCTCGGCCGGCCCCGGGCGGAGCTGCTGGGGCGACCGCTGTGGCAGGCCGTGCCGTGGCTGGCCAAGCCGTCCTACGAGGATCATCTGCGCGGCGCGCTGCTGACGCCGGAGCCGGTACACTTCCAGGTCGCCCGCCCTCGTGGGGGCCACCGGACACCGGCGGGGGATCACGGCGACACGTGGCTGACGATGTCCGTGTATCCCGGCCCCGGCAGTCTGACCTGCAAGCTGATCCCGATGGGGCGGGTCGCGGACATCACGGAGGCGCCCGAGGCGGCGCCCCTCCGCGGTCGGCCCGCGGCGGACGGGCCGTCCGGCGACGCCGAGCTCGCGACCGGCATCACCACGACGGCTCTGTACCACCCTGTCCTCCTCGCGATGGCGCTGACGGATGCCGTGACGGCCCGCCAGGTGTCCGAGACCGTGATGCGGGAGCTGCTGCCCGCGTTCGGCGGACGCCGGCTCGCCATCTATCTGTTGCAGGACCGGCGCCTGTACCTGGCCTGGGAGACCGGCTTCCCGCAGGGGTTCCTCGCGCCCTTCGACGGGGTGGGACTCGACGCCAAGCTGCCCGGGGTGGAGACGCTCACCACCGGCCGCCCGCTGTTCTTCGAGTCGATGCCCCAACTGGCCGCCGCCTATCCCGGCATCCCGCTGGACTCGAAGGAGGGCGCCCGCGCCTTCCTGCCGCTGATCGCCTCGGGGCGGCCGGTCGGTTCCTGCATCCTCGGCTTCGACCGTCCGCGGGGCTTCAGCACGGAGGAGCGTTCCGTGCTGACCGCGCTCACCGGACTCATCGCGCAGGCCCTGGAGAGGGCGCGGCGCTACGACTCCGAGGCCGCCCTCGCCCGTGGTCTCCAGGAGGCGCTGCTGCCGCACCGGCTGTCGGCGCACCCGCAGGTGGAGACGGCCGGGCGCTATCTGTCCGGCACCAAGGGCATGGACGTGGGCGGCGACTGGTACGACGTCGTGGAGGCCGGTGACGGACTGGCCCTGGTCATCGGCGACGTCCAGGGCCATGGCGTCCAGGCGGCGGCCACCATGGGCCAACTGCGCAGCGCGGTACGGGCGTTCGCGCTCAGCGACCATCCTCCGGACGAGGTGATGAGCCATACCAACCGGCTGCTCATCGACCTCGATCCGGGCCAGTTCGCCAGTTGCTGCTATGTCAGGCTGGACCCCGTCACCGGTGTCGCCCGGGCGGCCCGCGCCGGTCACCCGCAGCCCCTGCTGCGCCACCCGGACGGCCGCACCGAGCTCCTCGACCTGCCCGGTGGCGTGGTGCTCGGCGTGGCCCCGCGGGCCCGCTATCCGGTGACGGAGCTGACGCTGGAGCCCGGCGCCGTCCTGGCCCTCTACACGGACGGTCTGGTCGAGCGCCCCGGGGCCGACATCGACGACGGGATCGAGAGACTGCGCGCGACCCTGTCCCGCACGGGCACCCCGCACGCCCGGCCCGGCGCCTCCTCCCTGTCCGGTGCGGCAGACCTGCTGACCGCGGACGCACGGCGGGCCACCGAGCGCCCCGACGACATCGCGCTCCTGCTCACCACCCGCAGCTCCACGCGCGAGGGCCGCCACTGAGGCGACGGCCCTCACCCTCGAACTCCCTCGGAGCTCTCAGTGGGCCGCGTCCAGACGTTCCCGCCGCTCCGGCGTCAGCTCCAGGTCCACGGCCGCCAGGTTCTCCTCCAACTGCGCCACGGACGACATGCAGACCAGAAGGAGGTCTTCTCGTCCGTCACCGAGCCGAACCGCATCGCGCCGAGCGCGAGCGCACTCACCTCACGGCGGGTCTTCGGATCGGTACCGATGGTCTCCGGTACTTCATGGTGGTCCCTCCTGTTCGGGCCCGACCGTCCGGGGGCCCGCACAGGAGTCTGGAACTTGAGGAGCACGTCAACGCAAGGGCTTGAACGGTCCTTCCAGAGCCGCCCACTGCAACAGCATGATCGTCTTGGCGTCGGCGATCTCTCCGGAGCGGATCATGGCCAGTGCGCTGCGGAAGGGAAGTTCGACGATCTCGATGTCCTCGCCCTCCTCGTCGAGGCCGCCCCCTTCGTGGGTGCGGGTGGACGGGCCGTAGGAGGCGGCGTAGAAACTGACCCGCTCGGTGACCGAGCCCGGGCTCATGTAGACGTCGAAAACGTGCTGGACCTCGCCGACGGTGTGCCCGGTCTCCTCGATGACCTCGCGCCGTACGGCGACTTCGGGGTGTTCGTCGTCCTCGTCCAGCAGGCCGCCCGGGGTTTCGACCAGCATGCCGTCGGGGTGGCCGTTGGTGTACACGGGGTAGCGGAACTGCCTGGTCAGCAGCACGGTTTCGCGCTCGGCGTCGTACAGCAGGAGAGTCGCTCCGTTGCCGCGGTCATGCGTCTCACGTTCCTGGGTGCTCCAGGTGCCGTCGGCGTGCTGGAAGTCGAAGGTGGTGGTGCGCTCCACGTACCAGTGGCTGGACAGGAGTGTCACCTCGCGGACCTTGACCCGGGGGTTGCCGGTCAGATCGCGGCCGACGCGGTCGAGTCCGGTACGGCCCCGGCGGTCCGGGGTGTCGATGCCTGCGGTCATCGGGTGCGGGCCGGGCGGGGGCGGGAGAAGTGGTTCATGACCACTGTCTACCATCCCACCCGAACATCCAGGCCACAGCGGGGCTTCGCCCGTCTAGGCTCACGGCATGGAACAGACGGAGATCATCCTGCGCGCCATCGGCGTGCTCACCGAGACCAACGCGATGGTGCGCAGGATCGCCCAGGACGAGAACGCCGAGGCCGAGTCGCCCGAGACCCAGCTGGGTGCGCTCGTCACGGAGGTGTTCCCCAGGGTCGAGGTGCCTGGGGACGCCGGTCCCGCGGAGGCCGGGCAGGCTGTCGCGGACGCCTACCTCCCCGCCACCATCTCTCTCGTGGGCGCCTTCGCGTTCCTCTTCTCCGAACTCGCCGACCTCCACGACTCCGGACGCACCGACGTCAAGACGGCCGACCTGCTCCAGGACCTCGCCCTGCGCATGTCGAGGGCCGACAACACGTAGAGGCCGGGCTGGGCCTTCGGAACTTGAACATATCCGAAGGCCCAGCCCGTGCCGGCTCATGATCAGCCCGTACCTCCACCTCAGGAGTGCGGAACCACCGCCACCGGACAGGGCGCGTGGTGCATCACCGCATGGGCCACCGAACCGATCCGTCCCCCCACCGCCGAGTGCCGGACGCGGCGACCGACGACCATCAGCTGGGCCCGCTCGGCCAGCGACAGCAGCACCTGCCCGGCGCTGCCCATCTCGACGTGCTGCGTGACGGGCACGTCGGGGAACCGCTCCCGCCACGGCTGGAGTGCCTCGGTGAGCGCCTTCTTCTCGTACGGCTCCAACCCCCCGGCCTCGTCCAGCAGCTTCAGCGAGCCGGGGCTGTAGGCGAACACCGGCGGCAGGCTCCACGCCCGCACGGCGCGCACCACGGCGCCCCGTGCCGCCGCGGTCTCGAACGCGAACCGAAGGACGGCCGCGCTGTCGTCCGGACCGCCCTGCTGGCCCACGACGATCTCCCGGCCGCCCACTTCGGACGCCGCGCGGTCGTCGGCCCGCACCAGGACGACCGGACACGGCGCCTCGGCAATCACCTGTTGGCCGACGGAACCGAGCAGAAAGCCGACGATCGTGCCGTGCCCGCGGGATCCGAGGACCAGCATCCCGGTCGCCGCGGCCTCGGCCAGCAGGGAGTCGACGGCGCCGCCGTCCAGGGCCTCCGCCATCACCGGCAGGTCCGTGTGCCGGTCGGTGACGGTGCGGGTCGCGTCCTCGACCATCTCCCGTGCCCCGCGCGCCTGCTCGTCCCGGTCAACGCCGCCGAGCAGTTCGTGGTGGGACCACTGCCAGGCGTACACGACGCGCAGGGGCAGCCCGCGGCGGACGGCTTCCCTGCCCGCCCAGGCCAGCGCGGCCCGGCTCTCGGGGGATCCGTCCACGCCCACGGTGATCCGGTCGGTCATGCGCCCGCCTCTCGTCGCCGGCTCGCCCGCTCTGCCGGTCCCTCAACCCTGCTGACCGGTCCAGTGTCCGGCACGGTCACCGCCGAGTCGCGCAGGACCCGGGGCGCCCCCCTACGCCGGCTCGCGCACCACGAGTCGGCATACCCGCCCAGTGGCCCCATGACGGTGACGATCCATGACACCGCTCCCGGGTACGCCGAGGAACGGGAGCGGGGACGGGACTGCGCTTGTGTGCGCACCTCTTGAAGACAATCACCCACGGCCCGGCACCTTCAGCAGATCCCAGGGCTCACCGAACTACCGCAAACCCTTTACCCATTGACGTCTCCTCGAGCAACAATCCGCAGGACTCGTGTGACAACTCTTGACGCTGTGTTCACGCGGATGAAGCATGCATCCGCAAGAGAGCGCTCCCAGAACCTCCCACCGTTCATTTTCTGAACAAGGAGAGTCGCCCCCCATGCCTCACATCCCCATGGATTCCTCGGACTCCGGCCGGTCCCTGCCAGGCAGACGGTCCGTCCTCGGAGCGATGGCCGCCACCGCGGCCGCGCCCGCGCTGCTCGGTCTGTCCTCGCCGGCGTCCGCCGCGCCCGCCGAGCAGGCGCAGGTCCTGCCGGGCGGCGGCGATCTCGGTCCGAACGTCATCGTGTTCGGACCCTCGACCTCCGGCATCCAGGCCAAACTGGACGAGGTGTTCCGGCAGCAGGAGTCGGCCCAGTTCGGCACGGGCCGCTACGCGCTGCTGTTCAAGCCGGGTACCTACAACGGGCTCAACGCCCAACTCGGCTTCTACACGTCCATCGCGGGCCTCGGCCTCTCCCCCGACGACACGACGATCAACGGCGATGTGACCGTCGACGCGGGCTGGTTCAACGGCAACGCCACCCAGAACTTCTGGCGTTCGGCGGAGAATCTCGCCCTCACCCCGGTCAACGGCACCAACCGGTGGGCGGTCGCCCAGGCCGCGCCCTTCCGACGGATGCACGTCAAGGGCGGTCTCAACCTCGCCCCCAGCGGCTACGGCTGGGCCAGCGGCGGCTACATCGCCGACAGCCGCATCGACGGCTCGGTCGGACCGTACTCGCAGCAGCAGTGGTACACCCGCGACAGTTCGGTGGGCGGCTGGGCCAACGCCGTCTGGAACATGGTCTTCTCCGGTGTCCAGGGCGCACCCGCGCAGTCCTTCCCGAACCCGCCCTACACCACGCTCGACACCACGCCGGTGTCGAGGGAGAAGCCGTTCCTGTACCTCAGCGGCAGCGAGTACCGCGTCTTCCTGCCGGAGCAGCGCACCAACGCGCGTGGCACCACCTGGGGCAGCGGAACCCCGCGCGGCACTTCGCTGCCGCTCACCCAGTTCTACGTGGCCAAGCCCGGCGTCACCGCCGCCACCCTGAACGCCGCGCTCACGCAGGGGCTGCATCTGCTGCTGACTCCGGGGATCTACCACCTCGACCAGCCGATCCAGGTCAACCGCGCGGGCACCGTGGTCCTCGGGCTCGGTTACGCCACCCTGATCCCGGACAACGGCGTCACCGCGCTCAGGACGGCCGACGTCGACGGGGTGCGGCTCGCGGGATTCCTCATCGACGCCGGACCGGTGAACTCGGCGACTCTGCTGGAGGTGGGCCCCACGGGGGCCTCCGCGAACCACTCGGCCAACCCGACCACCGTCCAGGACGTCTTCGTCCGGATCGGCGGCGCGGGCGCCGGCAAGGCCACCACCAGCATGGTGATCAACAGCCGCGACACGATCATCGACCACACCTGGATCTGGCGCGCCGACCACGGCACCGGTGTCGGCTGGGAGACCAACCGGGCCGACTACGGCATCCGCGTCAACGGCGACGACGTCCTGGCCACCGGTCTGTTCGTCGAGCACTTCAACAAGTACGACGTCCAGTGGTACGGCCAGCGCGGTCGCACCATCTTCTTCCAGAACGAGAAGGCGTACGACGCGCCGAACCAGGCCGCCATCCAGAACGGCGGCGTCAAGGGGTACGCGGCCTACAAGGTCGCCGACTCCGTGACCACGCACGAGGGGTGGGGCCTGGGCAGCTACTGCTATTACAACGTCGATCCGACGATCGTCCAGCACAACGGATTCGCCGCGCCGAACACGCCGGGCGTGAAGTTCCACGACCTGCTGGTCGTCTCGCTGGGCGGCCAGGGTCAGTACGAGCACGTCGTCAATGAGACCGGCGCACCCACGTCGGGCACCTCGACGGTGCCGTCGACCGTGGTCTCGTACCCCTGACCGCCCCGCGTGGAGCCGCACGTCAGCAGGACGTCAGGCTTCCGAGGTCCACCGCGTCGGCCATCGCCTGCATCCCCTTGTCGTTGGGGTGCAGGTGATCGCCGCCGTCGAAGAACGGAAGGATCAGCTGCGGGTCGTACGGATTGCGCGTGATCCTGTCGAAGTCCGTCACGGCGTCGAGCGCGCCGCTGTTCCTGATCCAGTCGTTGACGCCCTGGCGCACGGCCTCGAAGGCCGCGTCGTACTCGGACCAGCCCTTGAACGGCATGACGGTCGCGCCGACGACACACTTGCCTGCCGCGTGGGCCCGGTCGATGATCTGCCGGTAGCCGGCGATCATGTCCTCCACCGTGACACCCGTATGGGCCTTGATGTCGTTGATGCCTTCGAAGAGGAAGACCGTGCGGACCCCGGGCTGGGAAAGGACGTCACGCTGGAGCCTGTTCAGGGCGGCCTGCCCGGCGCCGTCGGCGAGCACCTTGTTTCCCGAGATCCCCTCGTTCGCCACTCCCTTCACGGTGAGTCCGGACGCGGCCTGGAGCCGCCGGGACAGATAGTCCGGCCAGCGGCGGTTCTGGTCCGTGGTCGAGGCCCATCCGTCGGTGATGGAGTCGCCGAGGGTCACCACCGAGCCGACCGCCGCCGACGTCTCCACGTCGACGGCGTCCAGCCAATACCAGGAGCCCATCGGATCGGTCCAGTTGGCCGCGCTCTCCTCGGCGGCGTGATCGCCCGCGGTCGCGTAGTTGGTCTGCATGGCCATGCCGTGGCCGGTCGTCGGCCCCTGGGCGCCGGTCACGTACAGGCTGATGACCAGGTTGCTCTGGGCGGCCAGTTTCCCGGGCAGCGGATCGCTGAGTACGGTCTCGCCGGCCGGGACGGTGACGGACGCGGCCCCGCCGAAGGACAGCCGGCGGTTGGAGCCGTGGACCAGTTCCGCACCCTGTTTCTGCAGTCCGGCGTACGCGCTCGCGAAGGTCACCGGGTGCTCGCCGAAGGCGTTGGACAACCGGATACGCATGTTCGTGCCGCCGACGCTGGTACGCACGATCAGCCGGTAGCTGCGGTCGGCGGGGCCTTCGCCCTGCCGGTCGGCACTGGCGCCCCATGTGATCACGGAGTGCTTGCCCGACGCGGTGGCGGCCGACATCACCGACGTACCCGATTCACGTGATTCACCCGATCCACCTGAGGTACCCGACGCAACCTGCGGCTGCGCCGCCGCCGAGGCGGTCAGGGGTCCGCAGACCGCGAGGAGCAGTGCGGATACGACGCCCACGGCGCGGCGGCGGAACCGGAGGGCGCTCATCCAAGGCCCCGCAGCGTGACGGACTCACCGGGCTCGAGGCTGATCCTGCGCGAGGCGCCGCCCGCGACGACGGTCGTCTCGCGGCCGCCGACGCTCTTCAGCCTGGCCTGCGTCACCTTGCCGTTCTTCCAGCTGAGGTCGGCGACGAAGCCGCCGCGGACGCCCACGCCGGACACCGAACCGGATCCGGCCCAGGCGGCGGGCAGCGCGGGCAGCAGCTCGACGTGTCCGGGTCGCGAGTAGACCAGCATCTCGATGATCGCGGAGGGGGTGCCGAAGTTCGCGTCGATCTGGAAGATGCCGCGGCCTTCTCCCATGTCCATGATGTCGAAGAGGTTCGGCGCCGTGCCGTTGCTCCCGTTCGCCGACGGCTTCAGGTTGTTGACGACGAGCTGGTAGGCGTTCTCCGCGTTCTTCAGCCGGGCCCAGCACAGGCTGCGCCAGGCGTTGGACCAGCCGTAGCTGTTCATGCCACGGGCGGTCAGGAGGGCCGTCGCGCCGGCGAGGATGTCCTTCGGCGTGGAGTCGTCCGGGCGGATCCGGTCGCCGGGGAAGAGGCCGAAGAGCGGGGAGAGATGACGGTGCGTGGTCTCGCCGAGGTTGTCGGGCGACATCCACTCCTCCAGCCAGCCGGTCTTGGGGCTGACCACGGGCAGGTACAGGCGCTTGCGCAGGCCGTCGATGGTCGCGCTGTAGGAGGTGTCCTTGCCGAGTACCCGGGTTGCGGTGTGGTAGTTGCCGAAGAGGTTCCACACCACTTCCTGGGCGTAGGTGATGCCCTTGGCGTCCTGCGGACCCTGCTCGGGGGACCAGTCGTTGTCGTCGACGAGGACCTCGCGTGAGGTCCCGGAGGCGTCGGTGACGGTCGTGGTGATGAGGCGGGCTTCCCAGAACTCCACGGCGCCCTTGATGAGGGGATAGATCTTCTTGAGGTAGGCGCGGTCCTGGGTGAACTCGTAGTGCTCGAACAGGCTCTGGCAGAGCCAGGCGTTGGCCGCCGGGTGCCACCACCAACCGCTGCCGCCGTAGGGGTTGGTGGAGAAGGCCACGGTCCAGCCGGCGACCTTCCCGCTGGAGTTGCGGTACCTGTTGGCGGGGGTGTTGAACAGTCGCCGGGTGACGTCCGTCCAGGAGGACAGCTGCGCGAGGCAGTAGTCCGCGAAGGCGTCGAAGCTGTCGGACAGGCCCGCCCGGTCGGCCATCCAGTAGTTCATCTGGACGTTGATGTCGGTGTGGTAGTCGCCCATCCAGTCCGGGTCGTTGCCGGCCAGCCAGGGGCCCTGCAGGCCCATCGGCAGGCTGCCGCGCGACCCGGAGATCATGAGGTAGCGGCCGAACTGCAGGTAGGCGGCCTCGAGTTCCGGGTCGGGTATGTCGTCCCGGTGACGGGCCTGCAGCCGCTCCCAGGTGTCCAGTTCGCGCTGCGCTGCGGAGGACGTGCCGAGGTCGATGTCCAGCTGTCCGAACACGGCCCGGAAGTCGGCGACATGTGTGTGCAGCAGGGTGCTCGCCGAGTGACCGGCCGCGTTCAGGACCTTGTTCCTGGCGAGGCGCTCCGGGGCCAGGGACGGATCGCGGAACTTCGCCGCCGCGTCGGGCGCGTAGTTGGTGCCACCGCTGACGACGACGGTGAGGTCCTTGCAGCCGCTGAACGCGATCGACGTGCCGTCGACGCGGACCCTGCCGGTGCCGCTGTAGGCGGTGACGGCGGCACCGTACTTGAGGCCGTTGGCGAAGGACGCGCCGAACGACGCGTACCGTCCCGCGCTGTTGGCGGTGGTGGACTCGCCGTGGGTGCCGGCGAGGGAGACGGTGCCGGTGTAGGAACCGCCGCCCTGCTGGGAGAAGTACAGGACGATGGCGTCGTCGGGGGTGCTGGCGAAGATCTGCCGCCGGTAGGTGACGCCGGAGATGTCGTACGAGGTGCTGATCAGGCCCTGGGCCAGGTCGAGGGAACGCCGGTAGTTGTTGACGTTGCCCAGGTCGTGGTCGGGGATCGCGACGGTGAGCCTGGCCAGCAGGGTCAGGGAGCCGAAGTCGTCGCGGCCGTAGGGGAACTGGCCGTCGCTGTCCAGCTTGTCGTTGAGGCCACCGGTCCACAGGGTGGCGTCGGTGATCGTCAGGAGTTCGCTGGAGGGGTCGTTGCTCGCGAGCGCCCCGAGGCGCCCGTTTCCCACCGGCAGCCCCTGCTCGATCATGGAGTTGGCGGAGCCGGGAGCCTGCCACCACAGCTGGTTCTTCGCGGCGTCGGCCGCGGACAGCATGGGCGATGCGGTGGGGCGCATGGGGGCCGCCGAGGCGGTGAAGGCGGGCAGGCCGCCCAGTGCGGTGGCCGCGCCGGCTGCGGCGGCGAGGGCGAGGAAGCCCCTGCGGCTGGGGGTGTTGTCGTGTGATGCGGTGGTGTGCTGGATGTCCACGGTTGTGCACTCCATATCCGGGAGCGGCTCGTGCGGGAACGACGGTTGCGGACCGTCGGCGTGGCCAGGTCCCCACGGGGCCCGGGTCGTGTCACCGGGCCCCGTGGGAAGCGGGGTGGCGGACTGCGGAACTCAGTCCAGCTGCTGAACTCGGTCTGACTACGGACGTCAGGCCGACTGCGGAACGACGATCTTGTCGATGTCGGGCGCGTATCCGCTGCCGCTGTCGAAGGTGATCGTGTTGGAACCGGCCTTCAGCGCCAGCTGGACGCTGACCGTCTCGGCCGTGCTCCAGTCGCCCGTGGAGGGGAACTTCTCGCTGGTGCCGTTGCCGCTGTCGGAGAAGACCGTCACCGAGCGGGAGTCGCCACTGACGTAGGCGACCTTGACGGTGTAGATGCCGTCCTTCTTCACCGTGACGTCGTTGAACCGCAGCTTGCCGCCGGTGTACAGATTGCCGACCTTCTTGCCGCCGGAGCAGGCGTCGCACCCGGCGACGGAGGCGTTGCCCGACAGGGTGTTGGCGGCGTCCTCGGCCTCGTAGCTCGTGGTGGTCAGCGTGCTGCCGCCGGGCTTGACGGTGAACAGCCGCGAGCCGTGTGCGGGCAGCGCCTCGGTGATCTTGTTCTTGTAGGTTCCGAGGTTCGCCTTGTTCCACAGGTCGCGCACGGAGGCGTTGCCGGTGAATCCGAGGGAGGCCCACTGGGCGGTGACGGAGGCCGGGGAGTCACCGAGGTTGAACAGGGCGACGGTGTAGCTGCCGTCGGCGTTCTTGGTGCCCCAGACCTGCTGGTTGCCGACCGGGGTGACCGGACGCGCCACGGGCGAGTCGTTCTGGTCGACGGCGATGACTTCCTTGTTGGTCAGCAGGGAGACGCCGTAGCTGTCCAGCTTGGTGAGGTCGTCACCGGTGAACAACGGCGACTTGTTGATGGCCCACAGGGTCATGTAGCTCTGCCGCTCGGCCTTGGTGAGGCCGTCCATCTCGCCATTGCCGACGTCGAGGCTGTCCAGGTCGTTCCAACCGCCCGGGCCCGCCTTGCGGCTCCACGCGGGGGCGTCGTCCCACCGGTCGTTGACCGAGTTCTCCCAGGTGACAAGGGTGTTGCAGTAGCACTCGACGTCGGTGTCGATGCGCCAGCCGTTGGAGTACTTCTTCCAGTCGGCGGCGTGGCCGATGTCGAGCGACCAGGAGATCTCGAGGTGGATCGGGCGCCCGGTGTCGGAGATGGCCTTCTGCCAGCCGGCGACGTCGGGGACGTTGTTGTAGTTGTCACCGGACTTGAAGGAGCCCGGGCCCACGCCGTCCAGCTTGAAGAAGTCGTAGCCCCAGTCGGCGAACTGCTGCGCCTGCGAGTCGATGTACTTCTGCGCGCAGGGGTTGTCGAAGTTCAGCTTGTAGGCGTTGTCCCAGCCGTTGGTGGTGCGCAGGTCCGTGTAGACGGCGTCGGCGGTGGTGCAGCCGGGGGCGTTCCAGATCGGCGTCTTGCCGTCGCCGTACGCCCCCTTCTCCAGGCCGACGGGCAGGTAGATGCCGGCCTTGAGGCCCTTGGAGTGGATGTGGTCGGCGACCGACTTCATGCCGTGGGGGAATCGGACCGGGTCGGGCGTCTGGCGACCGTACTGGTCGAAGCCCGTCTTCCAGGTCTTGTCCATCCACCAGCCGGCGTCGATGTTGACGTGGTCGTAGCCGTAGTTCTTCAGCTTGGCGGCGAGGGCGTCCGTCTGCTTCAGGACGTTCGCCTCGGTGAGGTAGCTGTAGTCGCCGTCCGGGTTGAGGCCCGGGTACTTCGACGACTGCATGCTCCAACTCGACCAGCCCATGTACGGCTTGGCGGCGACGGGCGTGGCCGTGGTCTCGCGCGGCGCGGGGGTCTTGGCCTGTGCCGCCGGGACGGCGGTCGCGAGGCCCGCCGTGAGGGCGAACACCACCACGGCTCTCAGGGTGCGTAGGGGCAGGACGGGGTACGAGGATGACCGCATGGGTCGTGCCTCCAGTGGGTTCAGGGTTGGGGCGGCTCAGCCCTTGCCCGAGCCGATGGTGAGTCCGCTGATGAACTGGCGCTGAAGCGCGAAGTACACCAGGAGGGTGGGGATCGCGGTCATCAAGGCACCGGCCGCGATGAGGTTGGGATTGGTGAAGTACGCGCCTTGGAGGTTGGCCAGGGCGGAGGTGACCGGGCGCTTGTCGCCGGACTCGATGAGCGCGAGCGGCCAGAAGAAGTCGTTGTAGATCCAGATCGATTCGAGGGTCGCGAGGGCCGCGAAGGCCGGGCGGCACAGCGGCAGGATGATCTGGAAGAACTGGCGCCAGACGGGGGCTCCGTCCACGAGCGCCGCCTCGGAGATCTCCTTCGGGATCGTCTTCATGTAGTTGCTGAGGACGAAGGTGCAGAAGCCGGACTGGTAGGCGATGTGGATCGCGATGATGCCCCAGGCCGAGTTGTAGAGGAGGAGCGAGTCGCTCATCCACTCCGGCAGCGGGATGAGGAGGTAGAGGCGGTACAGGGGGGTGATGAGGACCTGCGCCGGGAGCAGGTTGCCCGCGGTGAACAGCATCAGCAGGACGATGTTCCAGCGGAAGTCGAAGCGGGAGACGAAGAAGGCGACCGCCGCCGAGAACAGCAGGGTGCACAGGACGGACGGCACGGTGATGAGGACGGAGTTCCAGAAGAAGTGCGGCATCCCGGACTGGCTCCAGGCGTCGCTGAAGTTGCCGAAGCTGAGGCTGTGGGGCCAGGAGAGATATCCGTGCTTCGCGGTGTCCGAATAGGGCCGCAGCGAGGTGTACATGGCCCACAGCAGCGGGACCAGCCACAGCAGGGCGATGCCGCCCAGCATCAGATGACGGCCGGTCTGGCGCCGCGGCCCGGAAGGGGTCTTCGGCGTCTGCTGCGCGCGCCGGGTCCGCGGTCGGGAGGCCGGGCGCGGCACGGTCGTGGTCACTGGTCCTCCTTGCGGAAGTTCTGGACGAGGAAGGTCCCGATGGCGGCAAGGGAGACCACGAGCAGGACGACCGCGAGGGCGGACCCGTAACCGATGTGACTGGACTCGCCGATGATGTTGTCGGTGATGAGGAGGGACAGGAGTTCCATGCCCGGTTTGCTTCCGACGCCGCCGCCGAGGACGTAGACGACGTCGAAGGAGCGCAGGGACTCCATGACCGTGATGACCAGGATGATGACGTTGACCGGTTTCAGGGCCGGGAAGACCACCCGCATGAAGGTCTGGCGTCCGTTGGCCCCGTCGAGCGCGGCGGCCTCCTTGAGCGCCGGGTCGAAGCCCTTCAGGCCGGCCAGGTAGAGGATCATGATGTATCCGGTGTGCCGCCAGCTCGAGGCGACCAGGACGGCCCACAGGTTGAGGTCGGAGTTGCCGAGCCAGTCGATGTGGTGGCTTGATCCCGCGGCGCTCAGGATGCCGTTGAGCAGCCCCGTGTCGGGGTTGTAGATGATCTCCCAGATGAAGCCGACGACGGCGAGGGAGAGCACCATCGGCAGGAAGATGGCGGTCTGGTAGATCCTCGTGAAGCGGATCTTCCGGTCGAGCTGGTAGGCGAGGAAGATGCCGAACGGGGTCGGCAGCAGGGCCGTGAACAGCAGCCAGATCACGTTGTGCCGCACCGCGGGCCAGAACGGCGGGTAGTTGGTGAAGATCTCCTTGTAGTTGTCCAGGCCGATCCAGTGGATGTCGGCCAGGTCGACGCCGTCCCAGGTGGTGAAGGACAGTCCCAGGGAGGCCAGTGCCGGCAGCCAGACGAAGAAGAGCAGGGCCGCCAGCGGGATGCCGATGATGACGGTGAGGAAGATCCGGTCGCCGGTGCCGAGCCGGCGGGGGCGGGCGCGTCGCGAGGCGGGGGGCGTGGTGGGCGCGGAGGACACGGTGCGTGAGACCTTTCCGGTCCTGGTCAGGCCGTGAAGAAGCGCGAACGCTGGGACTCGATCTTCTTCAGCGTTCCCGAGCCGTCGTCGGGGTGGCTGAGCCACTCGGTCAGGCCGGGAAGTACGACGGTGGAGATGAAGCCGGGGTCGCTGTCGCGGTCCGCGAACTGGCTGATGTGCTTGGCGGAGGCGATGAGGTCGGCGGACTTCTTCTGGAGCGCGTTGTACGAGCCGGTGCTCGCCTTCTCGTTGACGGCGAGGTTGCTCGGGTCGACCCCCATGTACAGCTCCTCGGTGTGGGCGCCACCGAGGAACTCAAGGAACTTCTTGGCACCCGACTCGTTCTTGGGCCGGCGGCTGAGCATGAAGCCGTCGGTGGGTGCCTCGACGGCGTCCTGACCGTGAGTGGCGTCGATCTCGGGGAAGGGGAAGAAGTCGATGTCGGCGCGTATCTTCTCGTCGGTGATCTGCTGTCCGAGGAAGAGGCCGATGACGGCCATCCCGGACTTCTTGTCGAGCAGCGACTGGCCGGCGTCCTGCCAGGAACGGCCGGCGGCGCCCTGCTGGTAGTAGGGGACGAGTTCGCGCCAGTGGTCGAGGATGGCGAGGGCACGCTTGTCGGTCCAGGAGACCTTGCCGCGCATCAGCGACATGTGGAAGTCGTAGCCGTTGGTCCGCAGGTTGAGGTAGTCGAAGGCGCCGAGGATGCTCCAGGCGTCGCCGCCGCCGTAGCCGGAGGCGATCGGCGAGAGCCCGTCCTTCTTCATCTGCTTCGTGAGCGCGATGAACTCGCTCCACTTCTGCGGGACTTGGTAGCCGCGCTCCTTGAAGAGGCTCTTGCGGTAGAAGACGGCCCACGGGTAGTTGTACAGCGGCACGAAGTAGTACTTGCCGTCCTCGCCGCGGGAGAGCTGCTTGGTGGCGTCGCTGAAGTCGGCGCCTATCTTGTCCCACACGTCGTCGAGGGGGCTGCAGAGCTTCTTCTTGGCGAAGTAGTCCATGCGGTAGCCGGCGAACCAGGTGAAGACGTCGTCCGGGGTGCCCTGCAGATAGGTGGAGATGCTCTTCTGGAAGGTGTCGTGGTCGACGGTGTTCGTCTTCACCTTCAGCCCGCTGTCCTTGACGAACGCCGCCGTGACGGCGGCGTAGGCCTTCTTGGGCGTGGCGTCGCCGCCGTTGGATCCGAGGGTGACCGTCTTCGGGTCGGCCCCCGCTCCCCCGCCGCAAGCGGTCAGGACGGGCGCGGCCAGTGCGGCGGCGCCGAGTCCGAACAGTCCGCCGACGACTTTGCGGCGGCCCGGGTCACGCGCAGCCAGGGGATTGCGGCTCTGCTGCGTCATCGTTGCTCCTCATGCATGTCAGTACGTGTCTGATCGGCAGTGCGGGTCTGATGGATGGTGCAGGTCTGATCGGCAGTGCGGTCCTGATGAGCGGTGCGGTTCTGACGAGCGGTGCGGTGGCTCTGATGGGGGGTGCGGTTCTGATGAGCGGTGTGGTGGCTCTGATGGGCGGTGCGGGTCCGACGGGCGGTGCGGGTCCGACGGGTGGAGCGGGTCCGATCTTCAGCGCGCGTCCGAGGTGGTGAAGGACTGGATCGCGGTGGCCGCCGCCCCGCGCGCCCACTCCTCGAAGGGCAGCGGGCGGGTCTGTAGGTCGCAGTGCGCGGCCGAGCCGAAGGCTGCCGCGGCGAACGCGTCACGGATCTGCTCGGCGAACAGGTCGTAGGCGGCCAGGCCCTCGCCGGAGATGATCACGCGCTCGGGGCCGAGGAGGTTGGCCACGGTCGCGATGCCCCGACCGATCGCCGCCCCCGCCCTCGCGTACACCTCCCGGGCACCGGGGTCGCCGTCATGCGCGAGGGCCAGGGCCGCGGTGGCGTCGGCGACGCTCGCGCCGGTGACCTCCCGGACCTGGGCGACGATCGCGGGGTCCGAGGCGATCGCCTCGACGCAGCCGCGGTTGCCGCAGTGGCAGCGGGGACCGGCCGGGTCGATCGCCACGTGCCCGATCTCACCGGCCACGCCGTGCGCTCCCGCCACCACCTGTCCGTGCACCACCAGGCCGCAGCCGATGCCCGCGCCGACGGTCACCACCGCGAAGTCGGACAGCCCCACGCCGGCCCCGAACCACTGCTCGGCCACCGTCAGTGCCCGTACGTCGTTGTCGAGAGTGACCGGCAGACCGGTGGTGGTGGCGGCCAGTTCCGCGAAGGGAACGTCGCGCCACTCCAGGAACGGCGAGTAGCGCACCACCCCGGCCGCCCGGTCCACATCACCGGAGACGGCGATGCCGAGCCCCCGGACCTGCACCCCGAAGCCGTCCGCCTCGGTCAGCAGCTCCTGTACGACCTCCGCGGTGGAGGTCAGTACCGCCTTGGGCTCGTGGGAGGTGAGCGGAACGCGCCGGGCGACCCGAATGCGGCAGCACAGGTCGGTGAGTACGGCGATGAGCTCGTCGCCCGTCACCTTGATCCCCAGGAACAGGGCTCGCCCGCCGTCGACCCGCACCGGGTTGGCGGGCCGCCCGAGGACGGGATGCCGTGCGTCGTCGGCGATGTCCTCCACGAGGTAGCCGGCCTCGATCAGCGGCCGGACCGCCTTGGTGACCGCCGCCGCCGACAGCTGGGTCCGCCCCGCTATCTCCGACCGCGTGAGCGGGCCGTGGGACAGCACGGTGGTGAAGATCTGGGAAGCGGCCGGCGTGTGGGCCGGGAACGCCTCGGTGAGGGAGGTCGAACGCATGGCCGGAACCTAAGGCCCTTATTTTCTGCTGTCAATGAAAGAAACAGGATTCTCTTGAGGATGTCCCAGGAGGTACCTGTGACCTAGGAAATCCAGTATGCGGGCAGCCATTGACACGTGATCCAAGGTCGGGGTTGGCTTTTCCTTGTCTCGTACGTGAGCACCACCCGAACGCGAGGATTCATGTCTCCGATCTCCTTCGCCCCGGACACCGGGGTCTGGCTGCTGTCCACACCGCGCACCTCGTACGCGCTGCGGATCGACGAGACCGGAGCGCCCTGCCATGTCGCGTGGGGTCCACGACTGACGCCGGCGGAGGCCGGGGAACTCGCCGTCCCGCCCGCGCCCGAGGCCAGCAGCTTCGAGGGCAGGCCGCCCGTCGGGGAGGAGCTCCCCGTCGACGGCGGTACGCGCTACGGGCCGGCGTCCCTGCAGGTCCGGTTCGCCGACGGCTCCCGCGCGTTCGAGTGGCAGCCGACCGGCCACCACGTCGAGGCGGGCGAGCTGACGCTGTCCTTCCGCGACCGCCGCTACCCCTTGGAAGTGGCGCTCCACTACCGGGTGCACGAGGACACGGACGTCATCGAGCGCTGGACCGTCGTCCGCAACGCGGGCGAGGAACCGGTCACCCTGCTGCGCGCCGACTCGGCCGCCTGGACCCTGCCGGCGCTGCGCGACTACCGCCTCAGCCATGTCACGGGCCAGTGGTCCGCCGAGAGCCAGCTGCGCCGCGACCCGCTGCCGTACGGCGAAACCGTGCTGACCAGCCGGCGCGGGATCACCAGCCACCACGCGAACCCGTGGCTGATGCTCGACGCGGGTGAGGCGACGGAGGACCACGGCCGGGTGTGGAGCGCGGCCCTCGCCTGGAGCGGGAGCTGGCGTGTCACCGTGCAGCGCACCCCCGACGGACGGGCCGGATTCACCGGCGGCCCCGGTCAGGACGGTACGACCGTGCCGCTCGCGCCGGGCGAGGAGTGCGCCACTCCCCCGTTCGTGGGCCTGTGCACCGACGGCGGCTTCGGCGCGGCCAGTCGTGCCTGGCACGCGTACGTCCTGGCCCATGTCCTGCCCCATCCCGACGAGCTCGCCCCGGTGCTCTACAACTCCTGGGAGGCGACCGGGTTCGATGTCGACGAGGTCGGGCAGAAGGCGCTCGCCGAGCGCGCGGCGGCGCTCGGAGTGGAGCTCTACGTCGTCGACGACGGCTGGTTCGGGGCGCGCCGCAGCGACCGGGCGGGTCTCGGTGACTGGACCCCGGCGCCCGACCGCTTCCCCGAAGGGCTCGCCCCGCTGGTCCGCGCGGTGCACGGGCTCGGGATGCGCTTCGGACTCTGGGTGGAGCCCGAGATGGTGAACCCCGACAGCGACCTGTACCGCGAGCACCCCGACTGGGTGCTGCACTTCCCCGGCCGCCCCCGCTCCGAGCTGCGCAACCAGCTGGTCCTCAACTTCGCCCGCCGTGAGGTCGCGGACTGGGCCTACGGCTGGCTGACCCGGCTCGTCGGCGAGCACGGCATCGACTTCCTCAAATGGGACATGAACCGCGCGTTCAGCGAGGCCGGCTGGCCCGACCGGGAGGACGGCGCCGACCGCCTCGGCCCCGAGTACGTGCGCAATCTCTACGACGTCCTCGACCGTCTGCGCGCGGACCATCCGGCGCTGCGGATCGAGACGTGCAGCGGTGGCGGCGGCCGGGTCGACCTGGGCATTCTCTCCCGTACGGACCAGGCGTGGGCGTCGGACAACACCGACGCCGCCGACCGGATGGGGATCCAGCGGGGCTACGGCCAGATCTACCCCGCCCGCACGATGGGCGCCTGGGTGACCGACGTACCCAACCAGCTCACCGGCCGTACGGTCCCGCTGCGCTTCCGCTTCCACGTCGCGATGGCCGGGGCGCTCGGCATCGGGGGGGATCTCGCCCGCTGGTCCGAGGAGGAACTGCGGGAGGGCGCCGACCTGGTCACCGCGTACAAGAACGTCCGCCATCTCGTCCAGCACGGCAGACTGGACCGGCTGTCGCCGCCCGCCGAGGACTCGGTCTGCGTGGTGCAGTACACCGCCCCGGACGCCTCGGAGACCCTGCTGCTCGCCTACCGGCGCGTCTCCCGGCACGGCGCACCGAGGCTGCCGGTCCGGCCGCGCGGTCTGACCCCCGGGGGCCGCTACCGCGACGCCCGCACCGGCGTCGTGCACCACTCCACGGTGCTCGGCGAGTACGGCCTCGACCTCGACCTGCCGGCGGGTGACTGGTCCAGCACGGCGGTGCACCTCGTCCGGGAGGACTGACACTCCGCCAAAAGGACAGGGGGCGCCCGACGTCGTTCTCGCTCGTCGGGCGCCCCGGTCAGTACCGCTGGGCCTTCGCCAGGACCGGGGTCAGCTGGGGTTGGGTGGGCTGTCTGCTGATGGCGACGGGCTGGGCGCGCTGCCCCGGCTTGAGGTTCTCCGCCCCCACGTACCTGGTCTCCACGACCTTGCCGTCGGCGTTCTTGAAGTCGATCTGGACGGCGTACGAGGCCGTGCGGTCCGTGTTGTTCGTGATGTTGACGAGCACGGCGAGCAGGCCACCCGTCTTCGCCCTGGGCATGCCGGTCATGGCGACGTCGGACCGCGCGTTCCCGGAGCCCTGTACCTTCTTCAGCTCCGCCTGTGCCTGCGCGCTCGCGCGGGCCGTGTCGGCCGAGACGGACGCCTCGAACTCCGAGGCCGCGGCGGACAGCGAGGAGGCCGCCGCCGAGGCCGAGGCCCGGGCGGAGCCGATGATCGAGGAGGCGGCCGAGGCCAGGGCGGACGGCGGTGTGCCACTGAACGACGAGGTGTCCGGCGGGGTGGCGCGTGGGGTGACGGAGGCGGCGCCGCTGTCACCGCCGCTGTTCGTGCTGCAGGAGACGAGCGCGCCGGCGCAGGCCAGGGCGGCCAGGAGAACAGCCGTCGCGCGGCTGCGGCCGGCCCGTGCCGGGCCACCGTGGGTGCGTCTGCTCATGGAGCTCGTCCTCTTCCTGCCGGTCCGAAGACCCGGTCTGCGGGCCCCTCTCATGCTCCGCGCCGGGCTCCGCGTCCGCGATCGGTGCTGACCCGTTGGGGTTGCCCGGGCCACGGGAATCCCCGCCGGATGCGTCAGGTCCCCGCGGGCGGGGCGATCTCGACACGCACTCCGCGGGCCTCGAAGGCACGGATCTGCGCATCGGGTGCCGATGTGTCCGTGACCAGGGTCCACTCCTCCCTGAGCGTCGCCCACGCGTGGAACGGCGCGCGCCCCAACTTGGCGCCGTGGGCCAGCACGTAGACCCGGTCGGCGCGGCGTGACATCAGCTCCTTGAGGCGGGTCTGGCGCAGGTCCGCCTCGCAGATGCCCCGGTCGACCGTGACTCCGTCGGCGCCGAGGAAGACCCGGTCGAAGGACATGCGCTCGAGCGCGGCCTCCGTGAGGGGGCCGACGAAGCCCTGGCTGAGCGGGCGGAGCGTGCCACCGAGGCACTCGACGTGCACGCCCTCCGCGTCCGCCAGGGCGTGCAGCGCGGTCAGGCCCGTCGTCGCGATCGTCAACTCCTTCGCGCCGCGCAGCTCATGGGCCAGCGCACCGACCGTCGTACCGGCGTCGAGGAGCAGCGTCTCGCCCGGTTCGACCTGCCGCGCCGCCCACTGCGCGATGGCCCGCTTCTCCTCGTACGCCTCGCCCGTGCGCTGCCGCAGCGACGCCTCGGGGTGCGCGGACAGCGCCATCGCGCCGCCGTAGGTGCGCGCGAGGCGGCCCTCCGTGGTGAGACGGGCGAGGTCGCGGCGGATGGTCGAGGGGGTGACGTCGAAGAGCTGCGAGAGTTCCTCGACGCTGGCGAGGCCGGTGGTGGTGGCGAGGTGGACGATGCGGTCGCGTCGTGCCTGGGAGGTGGTCGGCGGCATCTACGGAGTCCTCTACGGTGCGGCGGTAACGGCGGTGCAGGGGACGGCGGTTCAGGCCATCGGGACGGCCGGCAGCGCGGCCATCCCGGCCGCCTGGCGCAGCGCCTCGACCATGCTACCGGCCTCCGCCGTGCCCGTTCCTGCGATGTCGAACGCGGTGCCGTGGTCGACCGAGGTGCGGATGACGGGCAGTCCTACGGTGAGGTTGACACCCGCCTCGATGCCCAGGACCTTGACCGGGCCGTGGCCCTGGTCGTGGTACATCGCCACGATCAGGTCGTAGTCGCCGCGGGAAGCGAGGAAGAACGCGGTGTCGGCGGGGAGCGGTCCCCGGGCGTCGACGCCTTCGGCGCGCAGCTTCTCCAGGGCCGGGACGATCTTCTCCTCTTCCTCGCCGTAGCCGAACAGGCCGTTCTCGCCCGCGTGCGGGTTGATGCCGCAGACACCGATGACGGGGTTCGGGACGCCGGCGCGGACCATCGCCTCGTGGCCGCGGCGCACGGTGCGCTCGACGAGGCCCGGCTCGATGCGGTTGACGGCGTCGATCAGGCCGATGTGCGTGGTGACGTGGATGACCTTCACCTTCTCGGTGGAGAGCATCATCGAGACCTCTTCGGTCCCGGTCAGGTGCGCGAGGAGTTCGGTGTGGCCGGGGTAGATGTGGCCGGCGGCGTGCAGGGCCTCCTTGTTGAGAGGTGCGGTGCAGATGGCGTGCACGTCGCCCGCCACGGCGAGTTCGGCGGCACGCTTGATGTACATGTACGCGGCGTCGCCCGCGACCGGCGACAGCTTGCCCCAGGGCAGGTCGGCGGGGAGCAGGCCGAGATCGACGACGTTGACGCGGCCGGGTGTGAACTCGGCGTCGCGCGGGTGCTCGACGGCGGCGATCTCGCAGTCCAGGCCGAGGATGCGGGCGGCCTCGCGCAGCCGCTGCGCGTCACCGATGACGACGGGGCGGCACTGGGTCAGGACGGCGTCGTCCAGCAGGGCCGCGACGACGACCTCCGGGCCGATGCCGGCACCGTCGCCCATGGTGACGGCGATGAGGGGGAGGGCGGTGCTCATGAGAACAACTCCTAGGCGGGGGGGGCTTACGGTGACAGGTTCAGATGGCTGCCGTGGACGCGGCCAGGCGCGGCCGTAGCGCGACGGCGATGCGCAGGAGCGAGTCCTCGGCGCCATAGCTGCCGGGGCGGGTGACGACGCGGCGGCCGTCGAGGGTGCGGGAGTGGACGGCGCCGTGGTGGATCTCGCCGAGCGGTTCCAACTCCGTTATGCCCAGGGCGTCCAGGGTGGTGCGGGCGGTCTCGCCGCCGGTCAGGACGAGATCGGCGCGGCCCGGGTGAGCGGCGGCGAGCGCACCCAGAGCGGTGCTGAGGGTCCGCCCCATGCCGGGGCGCGGGCCTGCCGAACCGTCGATGGACAACACAGTCAGGGCGGGAGCGGCGGCACCGCGCGGCGGGCGGACCGTGCCCGCCGCCAAGTCGGTCGGATCCAGTGACACATGGTGCGCGCCGAGCGCGGTGAGGTGCGCGATCTGCGCAACAGCGCCGGGTTCGGCGGTCCCCACGACGAACAGCAACGGGGTGCCGTCCTGGGCGGGCGCGGGTGGGGATGCGGCGGCGGGACGTACCAGTGCGCGCCCGAGTGCGGCCGCCAGACCACCGCTGCCCAGGAGCCGGAATCCGGGGCCGAGCCGCAGCGCCGCCGCGGCCACCGCGTCCAGGTCGGCGTCGGTCTCGGCGTCCGGAGCGGGGTGCGCGCCGGACGCGGCGATCCGCCGGAACTCCGCGTCGAGTTCGGCGGGGTCGGACCGTACGACATCGAGGGGGACCGTACGGACCGGCAGACAGGACAGCGCCTCGGGCAGCGAGCGGGGCGCGGACGCGCGTTCCGCGCGCCAGCCGTCCGTGCGGTGCAGCGGAACGCCGTTCACGTGCACCACGCCGCCGGTCACGGTGCGCCGGGCCGCGGGCAGCGCGGGGGCGATGACAACGGCCTCGGCCTCCTCGGCGTAGACGGCGGCCTCCGCGGCGAGGTGGCCGCGCAGCTGTGAGTCGACCTTTTTGTACAGCAGGCGAGGCGGGCCGGCCTGCGCGGCGCGCAGCGCCGTCCGTACGGCGTACGCCGCTTCGGCGGACTCCAGATGACGGGTGTCCAGGTCCACGACGAGGTCGTGCGTGGCAGCGATCTCGGCCACGTCGGCGGCGTCGAGCGACAGCCGGACCGGGCCACCGAGCGCGCAGGCGGTCTCGGCCGCGCCGGACAGGTCGTCCGCGAGCGCGACGACGTGCGGCGGTACGGACGGCGAGACCCACGGGAGTGGGGGCGGGGGCGGGGAAGCCACGGGATCGAACCTCCTTGGGCGTGCCCGGCGGTGGGCGGCCCGGTGAGAATGATGGCACAAGTTGCGTGAAGTGCGCGAGGCCTCTTGCGTGAATTACGCAGTCGTGCGAGCGTTCCTGTGGCGCCGACGACCGTCACCGCGGTACGCGTCGCCCTGGTGGACGCGACGCGTACCGGCTCACACAGCACTTCGCGTCGCACTCGGCCGCGGCGCACCGCATCGCCGGGAACCACCGCGGCGACCGGCCGAGGCCGCGTAGCCGCACGCCACCACCCGCGATGCGCACATCACGCAGGAAGCCGCGCACCAGCACGAGACCGCAACACCCGCACCACTGGCACCACCCGCCTCGGAAGGAACCCGCCGTGACCGTCGGCCCAGAACTCCCGCACGTCCCCGTCCCGTTGTCCCGTCTCGTCCTCGGCACGATGACCTTCGGTGACACCGCCGACCGCGCGACGGCCGCCGCGATGCTGGATGCCGCGCTCGATGCGGGCATCACCGGCGTGGACACCGCCAACGGCTACGCGGGCGGCGAGAGCGAGCGCATCCTCGCCGAGCTGCTGCCCGGCCGCCGCGACCGGGTGGTTCTCGCCACCAAGGCCGGCATCCCGCACCCCGACCAGGGCGAGCACGCGCCGCTCTCCGCCGAGGGCCTGCGCGCCGCGCTCGACGGGAGCCTGGGGCGCCTGGGCACCGACCACGTCGACCTCTTCTACCTGCACCAGCCGGACCGCGGGACACCGCTCACCGAGACCCTCGCGACCGTCGCCGAATTCGTACGGGCGGGCAAGGTCCTCGCCCTCGGCGTCTCCAACTTCGCCGCGTGGCAGATCGCCGAGCTGAACCGCGTGGCCGACGAGGTCGGCGCCCCCCGCCCCGTCGTCGCCCAGCAGCTCCACAATCTGCTCGCGCGGCGCATCGAGGAGGAGTACGTCGAGTACGCCGCCGTCACCGGGCTGCGCACGATGGTCTACAACCCGCTCGGCGGCGGCCTGCTCACCGGCCGCCACCGTTTCGAACAGGCCCCGGACAACGGGCGCTTCGGCGACTCCAAGCTGGCCGAGATGTACCGCGAACGGTACTGGAACGAGGACCTGTTCCGAGCCGTCACCGACCTCACCCGCATCGCCTCCGAAGCGGGGCTGTCGCTGACCGATCTGGCCCTGCGCTGGCTGCTGTCGCGGCCCTCCACCGACGCGCTGCTGCTCGGCGGCTCCAAGGTCGAGCACCTGAAGGCCAACATCGCCGCCGCGTCCGCGGGCCCGCTGCCCGCGGACGTCCTGGCCGCCTGCGACGACGTCGGCGCCCGCCTGCGCGGCCCGATGCCCGCCTACAACCGCTGACCTCCCGCCCTCACCCCCGTAACGGAGACACCCATGGCCACCGGCCGCACCTCTGCCGAGTTCACCGCCGCACTGCGCAATCGCGAGCAGCTCATCGGCTACTGGTCGTTGCTCGACTCCCCGATCGCCGCCGAGCGCCTCGCCCGCGTCGGCTACGACTACCTGGCCTTCGACGCCCAGCACGGCCTCTTCGGCTACCAGGGCATGCTGAACAACCTCCTCGCCACCGACACCTTGGGCAGCACCGCCGTCGGCATGGTGCGCGTGGAGGCCAACGACCTCACCTACATCGGCAAAGCGCTCGACGCGGGTGCGACCGCCGTGATCGTCCCGCTGATCGACAACGCCCAGGACGCCGCCGACGCCGTCGCCGCCGTCCGCTACCCCCCGCTGGGCCGCCGCTCGTACGGCCCGATGCGCGCCCAGCTGCGCATCGGCCCGAACCCGGCCGACACCCACGAACAGACCGCCGTCCTCGCGATGATCGAGACCGCCGACGGCCTGGCCGACGTCGAGGAGATCTGCGCGACCCCCGGCCTGGACGGCATCTACGTCGGCCCGTCCGACCTGCGTCTGGCCATCGGAGGCGCGACCTCCACCGACCCTTCCGTACAGGACGATTTCGAGCAGGCCCTCACCCGTATCCGCAAGGCGGCCGAGGCCGCGGGCATCGCGGCCGGCATCCACAACGCCGACGGCGCGAGCGCGGCCCGTCGCCTCGCCGAGGGCTTCACGTTCGCGTCGGTCGCGGCCGACGTCGTACACCTGCAGCAGATAGCGACGTCCCACCTTCAGGCGGCACGCGGCGGGGCGCGCTGATGCCGACCACGCTCATCACGACACCCACCTTCGCCCGGCATTCGGTGCGCCCCTGGCAGATCCTGGAGGAGGCCGGAGCGGGTCCCCTGCGCCCCCGTGAGGACGCGGCGCTGCCCACCGCCGAACTCCTCAAGTACGTAGCGGAAGCGGACGCGTTGATCGTCGGCATGGACCCGATCACCGCCGAGGTGATGGACGCCGCACCCCGCCTCAAGGTGATCGCCAAGCACGGCGTGGGCGTCGACACCATCGACGTGGCCGCCGCCCACGCGCGCGCGATACCGGTGGTGTGCGCGCCGGGCAGCAACTCCCGCGCGGTGGCGGAGTACACCTTCGGCCTGCTGCTGTCCGCCACCCGCTCCCTGGCCGCCTCGCACACCGCCGTAGCGGCGGGCGGCTGGCCGAAGTTGTTCGGCCCCGAACTGCACGGCAAGACGCTGGGCATCGTCGGCTTCGGCCGCATCGGCCGCCTGCTGGCCGGTTACGCCCGCGCCTTCGGGATGGAGCCGCTCGCCCACGATCCGTACGTCTCCGATGCCGACGTCCGCGCGCAGGGCGCCGAACCGGCCACGCTCGACGCCCTGTTGGCGCGCGCCGATGCCGTCAGTCTGCACACCCCGCCCGACCCGTCCGGCACCCCGCTGCTCGACCGCGCCCGCCTGGCGGCGATGAAGCCGGGCGCGATCCTGGTCAACGCCGCGCGTGGCGGCCTCGTCGACGAACACGCGCTCGCCGACCTGCTCGGCTCCGGGCACCTCGGGGCCGCGGCCCTCGACGCGTTCAGCACCGAGCCGCTGCCCGCCGAGCACCCCCTGCGCGAGGCCCCGCGCACGCTTCTCACCTCCCACATGGCCGCCTGCACGCCCGAGGCCAACCAGGCCATGGGCGCGATGGTGGCCGAGGACGTCGTCCGCGTACTGGCCGGCAAGGAGCCGCACCACCAGGCGCGTTGAGACACCACGGCACAAGGCACCACGGCACCACCCTGTCCCCGTTCCGGATACCGGCGACGACGCCGGAAGATCCCTAAGGACCTGATATGGCCACCACGACCGACGGCGCCACGGCGGCGCCGCCCCCCGCGCAGACCGACCCGTACGCGCTGCGCGCCGAAGACGCCCGCCCGGCCCCCGAGACCTTCCGCGGCCGGACGCGCCAGCTCGGCCCCGGGCTCGTGCTGTCCGCCGCCGTCGTCGGCTCCGGTGAACTGATCACCACCACCTCCCTCGGCGCGAAGGCGGGATTCGCGCTGCTGTGGCTGGTGATCATCTCGACCGCGGTCAAGGTGTGGGTACAGATGGAGCTGGCCCGCTGGACCATCCTCAACGGCCGCCCGGCGCTCGACGGCTTCCGTGACGTCGGCCCCCGGATCGGCCGGCTGAGCTGGATCAACTGGCTCTGGATCGGCATGGACTTCGCCAAGATGTTCCAGCGCGGCGGCATCATCGGCGGCACCGCGGCGGCCTGCTCGATCCTGCTGCCGATCCACGGGGCGGCGCTGAGCACGTCCTCCCTGACCATCTGGGCCCTCATGGTCACCGGCAGCGCCATCCTCATCCTGCAGACGGGCAAGTACCACATCATCGAGCGGGTCGAGGTCGTCGGCATCACGCTCAAGACGGTCATCACCTTCGGCCTGGCACTCGCCCTGCCGTTCACCGCCTTCGGGTACGGCACCGACCAGCTCGCCGACGGACTGAGCTTCCAGATCCCCGCGGGCACGGTCGGCATCGCACTCGCCATGTTCGGCATCACCGGCGTCGGCGCCGACGAGATGACGACGTACACGTACTGGTGTCTCGAGAAGGGCTACGCCCGCTGGACCGGCCCCGACGACGGCACCGAGCAGCGCGCCCGGCGGGCCGAGGGCTGGCTCAAGGTCATGCGGCTCGACGTGGGCGTCTCCTGGATCGTGTGCACCGTCTGCACCCTGTCCTTCTACGTGATCGGCGCCTCGGTGCTCCACCCGCAGGGCCTGGTGCCCGCGGGCAACGACATGATCACCACGCTGTCGCACAGCTACACCGACACGCTCGGCCCCTGGGCCAAGTACCTGTTCCTGGCCGGCGCGATCTCCGTCCTCTTCTCGGTCACCGTCGCCTCGTCGGCCAGCGTCCCCCGTCTGTGGACCAACACCCTCGGTCTGCTCGGAGTGATCAACTGGCACGACATGCGCTCGCGCACTCGCACCATCCGCATCCTCACCTGCTGCCTCCCCCCGGTGTGGATGTGCATCTTCCTGTGGGTCCAGTCCCCGGTCCTGATGGTGCAGATCGGCGGCATCGGCGGTGGCATCTTCCTGCTGGCGGTCGTGGTCGCGGTCTGGCGCCTGCGCTACACCGGCGTCCCGCCCCGCTTCCGCGCCAACCCCTGGCTGACCGCCGCCCTCGTGCTGAGCAGCGCGGCGATCCTGTTCCTCGGGGTGTACGCGGTGCTCGACACCCTCGGGCTCACGCCCGGCAGCTGAATCCGGCGGCGGGATGCGCTCGCGCCCCGACACCGCACACCGCCCGCCCCGGCCCGGCCCCGACCGACGAGCCCGCCTCCGCCGGGGCGCGCGGCGGGGCGGGCCTCGCCCGTAGCGCTCGTCACCGATACCAAGGTGCTGCTCGACCTTCTCGACAAAAGGAGCACGCACGCCGCCGTGGGCGTGCGTGGCCCGGGCGGCGGCCTCCACGTCGTCGACGGTGAAATGGATCTGCCAGTGCGGCCGGATCGTCGGGTCGGGCGCCGCCCCGACGGCGCCGGAGTGGATACGGGCCACGACGTCGCCCCGGCTGCGCAGTACGACCTCGTTGTCCTCGTAGTGGACCTCGCAGGACCCGGGGGCCGAGGAGGCCCACTCCAGGACCTCCGCGTAGAAGATGGCGGCGTCGAAGGCGTCGCGGGTGTGCAGCCGTACGAAGACCGGTGCCGCGCGGCGCCACTCCTCCCAGCCGGCCACCAGCTCGCCCTCCCAGATGCCGAACACCGCTCCGTCCCGGTCGGCCAGCAGCGCCGCCCGCCCCGGCGGGAACGAGATCGGCCCCACCGCCGTCGTACCCCCGCGCTCCTGGCTGCGGGACACCGTCTCGTCCGCACTCGCCACCGCGAAATACGACGTCCACGCGACGCTCGTGCGCGCCCCGAAGTTCATCTCCGAGATCCCCGCGACCGGAACACCGTGCACGCTCGCGACCCGGTACTGGTAGCCCACCGCACTGCTGCCGGTGCGCCACTCCCAGCCCAGTACGGCGTGGTAGAAATCCTCGGCCGCCCGCAGATCGCGCGTGGTCAGACTCGCCCAGCAGGGTGCTCCGAACACCGAGTGACTGGTGGTGACCTCACCGTGCGGTGCCGCGTCGCTCTTCATCGTCGTACCGCCTGACCTGCCTGACACCGCGGTCGTCATGGGCCGTGGATGGACCCGGACGCGGTGGTCGCCCGAGAGCCGGGTGCCCCTTCGAACGCGCCGCAACCGCTGCCCCCTGGCGTGCGACAGACCGAGGCGGTCGGGCAGCTGTCCCGACCGCCTCGAATCGGCTCACGCAGGCGAGCCTCAGCGGGGGCCGACCGACGAGATGGTCGGACTCGGCGTTCGCTCGGCTCGGTGCGTCCCGTCGGATGTGCCGCCGGAGCGAGCAGTCCTACCGGCCGGTCTTCTTCACACGGTCCGTCGCCTTTTCCGCGGTCTCCTGTGCCTTGCCCGCGATCCGCTCTCCACGGCCCTCGGCACGCATGCCCTCGTCGTCCATGGCGTCGCCAGTGGTCTCTTTCAACTTTCCTTTGACCTGCTTGGCCTTTGCCTTCGCCTTGCTCATGACCCGTTGCCCTCCAAATGAGGCTCGAATTGGTGCTTAAAACCATGCGCTGGGTATGACGGCTCCGCAACCGGTCCACAAGGCGGTCGCGCCGCCGTGTCCGCGGAATGCGGCAGCACCAGGAAATGCCAGGACGGAAGCCTTCCGCCTCAGCACGAGCGGAGTACGGGACCCGGCGTCTACGACATCCACTCCCCGCGGGTGCCGAGCGCGGACGAGGCCGCCGAACTGCCGCGGACCGGCCTCAAGGCCATTCCCACCGAGCGACTGTGGGTCAACCCCGACTACGGCCTGAAGACCCGCGCCTGGCCCGAGACCCGCGCATCCCTGGAGAACCTGGCCGCCGCGGCTCGGACGGTCCGCACGGAGCCGGCCGCGTCCCGGCAGCCCCGGCCTTACGTCCCGTGGCGGCTCAGCCGTTCCTTTCGGCAGGGGACGGGCTGTCAGCCCCCTGTGCGAACCCTTCGGCGAGCGCTCAGCAGCACCCGTAGCGCCGCCACCAGCGGCGGCCTCGCCGAGCCGCGCAGCAACTTGGCACCACGCGCGAGCACGGCATCCGCGGTCAGCAACTCGACCTCGACCAGCGCGCTCATCAGCGGGCGGTAGGCAACCGGAGCCAGGGCGGGCAGCTCCCTGGCCGCCTCCAACGCCGTACGCGCCTGCCTGACTTCATGGCCCACCAGCTCCCGCACACCCGGGACTTCGCGCCCTGCCGCCAGATCTTCCAGCGTGACGGAGAAGCGTTCCAGAGTCTTCGCCGGGATGCCCAGCCGTCCCTCCCGCAGGTCCTCGGCGATGTCATTGACGAAATCCGTCCGCTGGCTGCCGTCGATGAACGTCCGGCACGCCGTCCGATACGGCCCGTCGTCGGCCTCCGGCCCCAGCAGGGTGCCTACCAGCATGAACGCGGGCAGTGAATAGGCATCCACATAGGCCTGGTAGTCCGCCTCGTCGAGGAATCCGGTGAACTCCAGCTCAGCTGTCGCGGTGGACAGATACTCCTCCACGGTCCTTCGAAGCAGCGGGTGGGCCGCGATGGTGTGAGCCAGCGTGCGGAGCAGCGGATCAGCGCTCACTCCCGTGTCCAGCACCTGACGCACCTGCTGTTCCCAAGACGCCCACCTTGCCGCTCGCTGCGTCTTCGGACCGGTGTCCAGAAGGTTGTCCCCGTGGTGCATCACGGCTGTCGCCGCGACCACATGGGGCAGCATCGGCCGCGGGAGCAGCAGCTGAACTGCCAGGTATGAGGTACGGCGGAAGCGCGACACCAGCCGGCGCTGAGCGTCGTAGTCCCGTCGCAACGCCGGTTCCCGGATCCCCGCTGCGTCCAGGCTCTCTTTCCACGCGTTCATGCCTTGATCGTATGCGTGCCCGAACGGCCAATCAGGCCGCTCCCCCTCCCTCGCCCCAACAGACGGACAGCCACCGTCTCGACCACCGGCCGGACCGCGAAAGGGGGCCCGGCTGTGCCGGGCCCCCTTCTTCTGAAGGCGGGACAGAATGTGAACCTTCGGCCTCAGGGGCGGAGTGCCCGCATCACGCCGGGTCGAGCGCCCCCGGCTGCCGCGGTCCTGCCGCCTGGCCGATGATGCGTGGATCGACGGGGCGGCCGACGAAGACCGGGGCGTCCGACTGGTAGAAGATGTCGATGTCGGCCTCCTCGCCGCCGACGATCAGCGTGTCCCAGGCGCCGCTCTCCTGCAGGGCGCGCAGGGTCGACGGAGCGAGGGTGGACAGGTGGCTGCGCAGTTCCTCGTCGCTGGGCATTCCGGGGAGGCGCGGGGCGAGGCGCTCGCGGATCCCGCGCATCCGGTCCAGCAGGAGGTCCAGGTCGGACCGCTCGGCGTCAGGTTCGGCGACGACCCGGTCCCCTTCCATGCTGTCGGCGATGATGTCCTTGATGGCGCGGGTCACGCCTCGTTCGTCGGTGGTGACCATGGCGTTCCAGGCCCGGCTCTTGTGCCGGTACTGGAGCATGGACATCGCCGCCTCGTGCCGGATGAAGTCGGCGTCGCGCAGCGGACGGCCCTGCCAGACCCGGCTGAGGGAGCGGGAGAGGGAAACAGCCGAGGCGAGGCCGCTGTTGAGGCCGCGACCGGGCCAGAAGTGGATGGCGTTGGCCGCGTCGCCCAGCAGGAAGCCGTAGGTTCCCGGGCTCGTGGCGGTCGGGCGGCTGAGCTGGGCCGTGAACCGGGGGCGCTGCACCATGTCCAGCCGGAACGAGGTGATGGCGCTGAGATCGTCCTCGGGGACGCCGAACAGCCTCAGGCCCTCCTGGATCTGCTTCCACAGCGGCGAGCTGCGCAGCAGGGCGGGCAGGAACAGGGTCCCATGGGTCGGGCAGACGAACTCGTTGTCCTCGTGACGGCTCATCAGGCAGGGCCGAGCCGCCACGCATTCCTCGAAGACCTGCCGGACCGGGTCGATGCCGATCACGTTGCCGGCCTCCTCGCGGGTCAGCCTCATGTTGAGGAACCCCTCGCCACGCAGCGAGTTGAGCAGGAACCGGTTCTGCGCCACCGTCAGCAGGACGCTCATGGGGTCCGAGAGCTGGGACTTGACCCGCAGTCCCAGCACCAGGTCCTGAAGGTGCTCCCCGTCGAGGGAGTAGATCGTCGAGTCGGCCGCGCCGAAACGGTCCCCGAAGTGCTCCCGGGTGCGCGACCGGCCGCCCTCGCTGATCACCAGGACGTGTTCCTGGGAGAGCCGGTGCTGCTGCTCCGACGGATCGAATCGCTTCGGCACCAGGCGGATCGCGGACTTGGCGTTGGCCAGTTCCAGCAGCTTGTCCTCGATGTAGGCGATCCGGATGTTGCGGGGCGGGCGGCCGTCCACGGAGTCCGGTCCCAGGGGCCACATCTCGGAGAATCCGCCGGCGTCGAAGAGAGCCGACTGCATCTCCTCGGTGAGCGCGAGGTACTGACGGCTCTGGACGGTGACGACCTGCTGGCGGCGGACGTTGCCCTGGGTCTCGTCCTTCCAGACCACGGTGGGGCCGTTTTTGATCCACCGGCCGTCGTAGACGGTGATGGACGCCTTCCCCGGCAGGGCGTTCTCCAGCAGCAGGGCGAAGGCGAGGCCGACCGGGCCTCCCCCGCTCACCGTGACCCGCAGCTCGCCCGGGTTCGCCGAGGCGTTGGCGCGGGGCAGGTCGAGCTGGGAGAGGTCCATGACCGTCTCCAGGGCCTCCTGCGTCTCGAACAGGAAGGTCTCGTCGCCGATGCGTATGGAGTCACCGGGCGCGAGCACGTGCCGGGTGACGCGCTCGTCGTTGACGAAGGTGCCGTTCTTGCTCCGGTCGTAGAGGACGAACGCACCGTCCTCCACCACGATCTCGGTGTGCAGGCGGGAGGCGCTGACGCTGACGATGATCACGTCGTTGTCGCTCTTACGTCCGAATCGCAGCGGAGCGCTGCCCAGAACCACGCTCTGACCGGCGAAGGGACCCGTACGTCCCACGATGACCGACGACACAAGAAACTCCTTGCGAAAGTCTCGGGTGCGGGCAAAGAAGCCGCACCCTGCGGTTGATCCGCTACGAGGGTGAGAGCCGTACGTCACTCACACAGAACTCCGGTCCAGTAGGGCTCACTTGACCGGTGATGTCCGAGTCGGCCCGGGATCGGGCCAACTCGTACTGGTTGAAGTATGGCTGATGCGCGGGGATGACTCTGCTGCGCGGCGTCGGCCTTGACGTCCGGTTGACGAGGGCCTGTCCGGCGGATCATGCCGCAGACGCGGGGCTTGGCACGCCCATCTGCGGCGATGAGGCGCCGCCTGTTTCCTGCGACTTGATCCGCCGGACAGGCCCTAGCCTCCGGTCGTCGAGGCGCATGTCACCGAGAACGGCACCGAGTTGGACACCGCCTCGAACGGTGAGCGGATCTCCACGGCCATCCGGCTGCGGAGTGTTCCGGTCTGCGCATACGTCGACAGCCGCACCGTCTCCTGGTGGGTGCGGGGGCCGCCTTCCGGGAACGCCAGCGTCCGCCACTGCGGGTCGATCACGGACCCGTTCGTCGAGACCCACCGGTACGAGAACTGGAAGGGCAACTGGGACACCGTGAAGGTCGCGGTGAACCAGGGAGCCTGCGAGTCCGCCGGGGGGCAGTCTCCGACGTACGTGGTCGCGCCCCCGGTCACGGTGACCGAGACGGGCTGCCCGGCGCTGTGGTCCGACCCGCTGCTCGCCGTACCGGAGGCGGCCGCCTGCGCCTGCCCCGTGGGCGAGCTGGTGCCCTTGTGGCTCTCACCGTCGCCGCCGCCGAGCACATAGCCCAGGCCGCCGACGAGCAGCGCGAGCACGGCCACTCCCGCCGCGGTCAGGTACCCGGTGCGCCGTCGCCGCCCCGTGGGGCCGTGACCGGACGCTTCGGCGCCATCGAGCTCGAGCGTCGCCGGCGAGGCGAGCACCGCAGGAACGGCCGTGGGTACGGGGCCTGATACCGGGCCTGCCAATACGGTGGGCGACTCCGCGATGCCCGAAGCCGAGGCGGCCTCCGGCGCGGGACGTGGCGGGGCGGGAGAAGCGGGGACACCGGGGGCGATGGGACTGTCCGCGGTGGGCAGGGAGGCGGCGTCGACGGACGAGCGGGGCGCCGGGGCGGCCGTCTCGACGGTGACCGCGGGTACGGCATCGGGAAGCGGGGGCTGTGCCTGGGCGGTGGGGGCGTCGGGGTGTGCCGCGGCCGTGGGTATGCCGACCGTGGCGGTGGGTGTGTCGACCGCGGGTACGTCGGCCGTGGGTACCCCGGCCGTGGGTACGTCGGCAGCGGGTACGTCGGCAGCGGGTACGTCGGCCGTGGGTACGTCGGCCGTGGGTACGTCGGCCGTGGGTACGTCGGCCGTGGCCGTCGTACCCGCTTCCGGTGCGGCGGGAGCGGAGGCAGTGTTCGGCGGCGCCCCGGAAGCCGCGGGTTCCTTCACCGTGGGAGCGTCGGCTGTCGCCGCCATGTCCCTGGTGGCCGCGACGGTAGGTGCGGTCTCCCCGAGCGGGGACTCGGCGGTGGGCAGCACTTCGGTGGCCACCACGGGCAGCGGGGCGGGCGGCGTGGCCGTGTCGGCGCCGGAGGTGCCGTCAGCACCAGCCAGGCGCAGCTCCTGCTCGGCCTGTTCGGCCGACATCCGATCGTCGGGGTCCTTGCGCATCAGGCCTTCGATGACGGACACGAGGGGTCCGGCCCGGTGCGGCGGGGGCAACTCATCGTCGACGACGGCGCGCAGAGTGCTCAGCGGGGTGGTCCGACGGAAGGGCGAACGGCCCTGGACGGCCGTGTAGAGCAACGCTCCGAGGGACCACAGGTCCGACGCGGGGCCGGGGTTCTGGCCCAGTGCCCGCTCCGGCGCCAGATACTCGGGGGAGCCGACGACCTCGCCGGTCATCGTCAGCGCGGAATCCCCCTCCACGGTGGCGATGCCGAAGTCGGTGAGCACCACCCTGCCGTCGTCCGCCAACAGGACATTGGCGGGTTTCACGTCGCGGTGCAGCACTCCGGCGCCATGTGCCGCGCGCAGCGCGGCCAGCACCTCGGCTCCGATGCGCGCGGCCTCCCGCGGCGTGAGGGCACCCTGGGAGCCGATCGCGTCGGCCAGCGACCGGCCGCGGACGAGCTCCATGACGATCCAGGGTCGGCCGTCGTCGGTGGCGACGTCGTGGACGGTCACCACACCGCGAGCACTGATACGCGCCGCTGCCCAGGCCTCCCGCTCCAAGCGGGTGTACATCCGCTGGACCTGCGCTGCGGCCAGTCCGACGGGAGCGCGTACCTCCTTGACGGCGACCTCGCGGTGCAGTACCTCGTCGTGGGCGCGCCACACGGTGCCCATACCGCCCTCGCCGAGAACGGACAGCAAGCGGTAGCGACCGGCGACCAGCCGTTCGGCACCCGCGTCCGACGACGCCGTGTTCTGTTGTGGCATGAGGGCCGTACTCCTTAGTCCTTCGCAAACGGCCGAGGAGTGGCGACGCCCCCGTCCGATCCATGGCCTGCCGGGGCGGCGTCCTTCACCTCCAGCCCTGGTGTACGGCGCGGAAGGACCGGCGACGCGCCACGCCGCTGACCGCGAGAACACAGCCCCTGGACAGTATGATCAAACACCGGCATGTTCGTGAAGTACGGACCTGGGCAAGAGCCCGTCCCACCGCTCACTGTGGGGAAGTTGTGACGTGGCGGTGGTCATACCGTCGACTTCTTTTCGAGGCTCCTGGCAGGTTCGGATGCGTCGATCACCGCGCCGCGGACCGCCACGGGGACGCCGGCCTGGACAGGACGAGGGGCGCTCCGTACACCGCCGTCATCAGCGGGATGCGCCAAGAGCGGCGTCGAGGACCAGCTCGTGAAATAACGTTATCACGAGCCAATCGCAGAGCCTTTGGTGCATTCGTCGAGAGATCTCCCGGGGTCATAGCCCCTGAACCTCAGAGCCGGACCTCGCCGGAGCCGCGGACCTTCAAGGCGACCGGCACCACTACGGTCTGCACCGGCCGGCCGGGGTCGGCGATGCGTGCGCGCAGCAACTCGACGGCTGTCCGGCCGATCTTGGAGGTCTCCTGGGCGATCACGGTGAGGGCGGGCTGCAGCAGATCGGCGAGCGGCACCTCGTCGAAGCCGACGATGGCCAACCGGGAGGACGCCTGCGGCCCGAGGTGCCGCAGCACCGCGAGCGTGGTGTCCATGTTGCCGGTGACCAGAGCGGTCGCCGGATCCGTACCTCGCAGTGCCGTGTCCAGCGCCGCGGCCACTCGATCGGCGGTGATCTCACCGGGGTGCACCAGGCCTTCGACGGCCTCGCCGTGGGCCCGCAGAGCCGCTCGGAACGCCACGGCGCGCTCCCTGCCGGAGAAGACGCGTTCGCTGTCGCCGATGTAGGCGATGCGGCGGTGGCCGTGCTGGTGGAGGTGGTGGAAGGCCATGCCGATGCCGGAGGCGTTGTCGGACATGACGCAGTCCACGGAGATCCCGCTCATCGGGCGGTCCATGGCCACCAGCGGCACGCCCGCGTCCAACTCGGGCTGGAGGTAGGCGTGGTTCTCGCCGAAGGGTTCGACGATGATGCCGTCGAGGCGTTGCCGGCACATGGAGATCAGGATGTCGCGCTCCCTGGTCTCGTCGAAGTCGGTGGAGGCGGCCAGGAGGGTCAGGCCGGCGTCCCGGGCCGTTCGTTCGATGGCGGCCAGTGCGGGGTTGACCTCGGCGATCCGGCGGACGGCGGCGCCGATCGTTCCGGTGACGCCGGTGCGCAGTTGCCGGGCGCGTTCGTCGGGGCGGTAGTTCAGCGCGGCGATCGCCGCCTCGACCTTGACGACGTACTCCGGGCCCACCGTGGGGTCGTTGTTGACCACCCGTGAGACGGTGCGCAGGGCCACGCCGGCCTCGCGCGCGACGTCGACCATCGTCGGGCGCTTGGGCCGTCCCCCGCTGTCACGCCGTGCTCGCGTCATCCGGCAGCTCCTCCTCGAAACATCGGACCGATATCAGACCGGCCCTTGACACATTCCCGCAACACGCTTCTATCCTCGGGATAACGTTATCTCGAAGGATGCCGCGGCGTCGATCCCGTCCGGTCCGCCCCATCCATCGGGCCGCATCGTCCCTCCAGGAGACCTCCATGAGGCGCAAACGTCCGACCGTTGTCTGCCTCGCCGCGGCGCTCGCCCTGACCGGATGCTCCGCCGCGTCGACCGGAAGCGGGAAGGGTGGCAGCACCCTGACCTACCTCACCTTCGAGACCCCCAGCCTGACCGCGACGTTCTGGAACACCTCGATCGCGGGCGCCGAGAAGAAGGTCCCGGGCGTCGCGGTGAAGAAGATCGTCGCGCCCAGCACGGACCGGGACGCATACGCCAAGCAGTTGCAGGCGTCCGGGCAGTTCCCGGATCTGCTCCAGTCGATCACCCCGTCGACGTTCGCCACGGCCGGGCTGCTCAAGCCGTACGACCAGAAGTGGGTGGACGCCAACTTCCTGCTGCCCCAGGGCAACGCCTACAAGGGCAAGGTCTACATCCCGCCGACCAACTCGCAGATCATCCCCGAGGTCTTCTACAACAAGAAGCTCTTCGCCAAGGCTCACATCGCCGCGGCCCCGAAGACGTGGCCCGAGTTCATGGCCGTGTGCGCCAAGCTCAAGGCCGCCGGCATCACCCCCGTCGAGCTGGGCGGCGGTGATCCGTTCTCGGCGTCGATGCCGCTGGTCGGCATCCTCTCCGCCGACGTGCTCGGCAAAGACCCGAACTGGCTCCAGGAACGCTACGCGGGCAAGGTCCATTTCACCGACGCCAACGTCAAGGCGGCGGTGGGCAAGTACCGGACGATGGTGAAGAACGGCTACTTCGAGGACGGAGCCCTGGGCGTCAAGTACGCCGACTCCATCACGAACTTCACCTCCGGCAAGACCGCGATGTACATGATGGGCAGTTGGTTCCTCGGTTCGGTGCCGAAGGACCACGCCGACGACTTCGGCGCGTTTCTCACCCCGACCGAGGACGGGTCGCTCGTGGTGCCGTTCTCGGTGGGCGGCTCCATGGCCATCAGCGCCAAGACGAAAGACCCCGCCAAGGCGACCGCGTTCGCCGAGGCCTGGTCGCTGGACCCGGCCAACTACAAGGCGCTGATCGAGGGTGACGGCGCGTTCCCGATGCTCAAGGGCAAGACCCTGGACGACTACGGCGTGAACGTCACCAAGGTCTTCAAGGACTCCTACTCCTACGTCACTCAAAAGAACACGAAGGTCTCGGCGTTCGGCTGGGCGACCAACGACGACTCCATGCCCTCCGGGCTCAACAACGCCTTCTACGCGGCCAGTCAGGCGCTGTTCTCGTCGAACGACGTCGACGGGCAGCTGGCCAAGCTGGACGCCGCCTGGGACTCGGCGACCAAGTAAGCCGCTCCGCCGGTCCCGCCTCAGCGGCTCCGGCCGCCGCAGATCTCCTTCGAGGGAAGAACCATGTCCACCCGAGCCGTGACCACCCGAGCCCGCCCACGCCGCGGCGACACCGCCCTGGGCTCCATCGCGTTCGCCGCGCTGGGCCTGTACGTCCTGTTCATCGTCGTTCCCGTCATCATGAGCGCCTGGAAGAGCCTCACGAACGAGAACCCGCTGCTGGCGCGGGCCGACTTCGTCGGCCTGTCCAACTACACGGAGATGGCGCACGACAGCGCCCTGGCCGAAAGCGTCGGCTTCACACTCCTGCTGGCCGGCACGGTGACGATCGCCGCCAACGCCGCCGGCATCGCCTTCGCGATGCTCCTCAACAAGACATCGCTGAGCTTCAGGATGATGCGCACCGTCGCGTTCCTGCCGCAGGTGCTGTCCGGTGTCATCGTCGGCTACGTCTGGCGCTACATCCTGGCCCGCGACGGCATCCTCGACAACGTCCTGCTCTCCCTGGGCGTCATCGACAAGCCGATCACCTGGCTGGGCAGTCCGCACCTGGCCGTCCTGTCCGTCGGTCTCGTCGCGGCCTGGGTGCTGACGGGGTTCACCACCGTCGTCCATCTGGCCGCGCTGCAGTCGATCCCCGGCGAGCTGTACCAGGCCGCGATGGTCGACGGAGCCGACCGGTGGCAGCGGTTCCGGCGGATCACGTTCCCGATGCTGGCCCCGGGCACCACCATCAGCGTCACCATCTCGCTGATCACGATGCTGAAGCTGTACGACATCATCGCGGTGCTCACCTCCGGCGGCCCGGCCAACTCCACACAGTCCACCGCCCTTTACATCATCCAGCTCGCCTTCACGGACGACCGCTACGGCTACGCCTCGGCCGTCGCGATGCTCCTTCTCGTCGTCTCCACCGCCATCGCGCTGTCCGTGACCGCCCTGCTGCGCCGCCGGGAGGTGGACCTGTGAGCACCTCGACACCGCAACGGCCCCTGGCCCAGAGGCGCACGGCAGCGCCGCGATCCGGACCCGCGCCGCGCGGGCACCGGCGTGCCTGGGGCGCCCGGGGACACCTCGTGGCAGCCGGTCTGCTCACGCTGGCCTTCGTCAGCCCCGTCTATCTCACCCTCGTCAACGCCTTCAAGACGCAGGCCCAGATCGTCCGCGATCCGGCGGCTCCCCCCGCTCCCCCGACCACGCACAACCTGACGGACGCCCTCGCCCGGCCCGACCGGATCGTCCAGATCGGGCTGACCAACTCCGCGGTCACCGTCGTCGCCTCGGTCCTGCTGATCATCCCGCTGGGCGCGGCCCTGAGTTTCTGGCTGTCGCGCCGCTCGGCCCGTCTGCGCCGGATCGTCCTGGCGGGTTTCGCCGCCGGCCTGATGATCCCGCCCGCGGTGGTGCTGCTGCCCACCATCCGCATCCTGGCCTTCCTGCACCTGGACCACACCTATCCGGGGCTGGTCCTGGCCAACGTCGGCGGCGGCTATCTGTCGTTCGCGGTGTTCGTCTACTCCGGCTTCCTGCGGTCGATCCCCGGCGAGATCATCGAGGCCGCGACCGTGGACGGCGCCGGGAGCCTGCGGGTGTGGTGGACGATCGTCATGCCGCTGCTGCGCCCGGCCACCGCGACCGTCGCGATCTTCCTGTCGCTGTGGATCTGGAACGACTTCATGAATCCGCAGTTCATCCTCGGCCCGCTGCACGGCCAGACGATCACCACGGGGATCTATCTGTCGGTCGGTCAGTTCTCCACCAATTACGCCCAGTTGTTCGGCGTGATGCTCCTGGCGGCGGTCGTTCCCGTCGCCGGCTACCTCACGTTGCAGAAGCAGTTCATCGCCGGACTGACCTCGGGAGCGACCAAGTGACCATCGAAACCGCCGCCCACAGCGTGGACATCGGCAGGAAGGGCGTTCCGGACCTGGAGGATGTCGCCGGGCACTGGGCCGGCTCGGACGAGATCGCGCACCTGCCCTCCCTGCGCAACCAACAGGGCCAGGCCCACGTCAACCACGACCTGACCTCCTTGTCCTGGCTGGCCGCCCCGCCGTTCACATTCGGCTACCACACCGGTGAGCTGCACGTGGACGGCCGGGTCCCGGCCGCACAGCGCTTCCTGTGGAAGCCGTGGGGCGTACTGCGCGAGCACCGCCGCCAAGACGGGCTGCTGCTCACCACCGACACCCGGATGGCACTGTCCCGGGACCTGCTCCAGTGGCGGATCACGGTCACCAACGAGAGCGACAAGGCCAGAACGGTCGAGCTGGCCCAGGACCTCTTCGCCATGGTCGCCCACTCCGAGGTCGGCTACGGCTGGCTCTACGACGGCCCGTGGAACCACGGCATGCACCACGACTTCATGGCACTGGAGCGCATCCGGGCCACCACGGGCGGAGGCGAGCCGCACTACCTGCTGTCACCCGCGCCCCGGCGCCTCCGTCTCGGCAAGCCCCGCATTCCGGGGATCCAGCGCGACGAGGACCACGGCCCGATGCTCCTGGACGACGCGCTCCCGGCGCACGTCAGCCACGACAAGGAGCCGGAGCCGCGGGTCGGCGTGGCCGGAGCCGTGCGCGGACTGCGGGTGGCGGGGGCCGACGGCGAGGTGACCCTGCGGGCCGACGAGCCGACCGCGTTGACGCCCGACGGCGAGACGGCTCTGGACCCCTTCGCGCTCTCGCCCGGCCTGACGATCAGCCTCGAGCTGCGGCTCGACGAGGCGGGGCAGTCCGGGACGGTACTCACCCACGGCAACCACCCCGACTCGCTGCAGATCGGTGTCGCGGACGGCCGGTTGTGGCTCGGCATCACGGGAGAGCGGGAGTTCACCGATCCCGAACTCGCCATCGGGGCCTGGCATCGCGTCCGTATACAGGTGGAGGCCGACCAGGTGGTGATGCGTCTCGCGGGTGCCGAGATCGCCCGTACCCGGCACTGGACCGAGTCGCACCGCTGGGTGTCCCGCATCGAGGACGGCACGGTCGCCTTCGCGGACTCCCGATCACCGGCGCGCGCCGTCTACACCTTCGCCGGACCGCCCGCCGAACTCCGGGCCGAGGGCACCGGCGGCCGGGCGACGTGGACCCGCCGGATCGGGCCCGGCCGGAGCGTGACCATCAAGATCGCCTGCGCGTACGGAACCGACTCCGACGCCGTCTCGGTACAGGCCCGTACCGCCGCGGCGGACTTCGAGGCGACGGCGAAGGCCGGGCAGGACGGCTGGCGGCGGCTGTGGGCCAACATGTTCACCCCGGGCAATCCCGACTTCTCCGGGCACCTGCCGACGTTCACCACCGAGGATCCCGGACTCGCGCGCACCTACTACATGGGGGCCCTTCAGACGCTGTACCAGCGCAACACCCGCATCCGGCCCGGCGAACCGGTGTTCCTCACCGGCGGCCCCCGGCTCGGTCCGACCACCACCTACTTCTGGGACCACTGCGAGTGGAGCCGCCTGTACGCCCTGCTGGAACCGGCCGGACTGCGCTCCTGGCTGCTGCGGGTCCTGGCCGGCCCCTACCGTGACTCCTTCGGTGTCGAGAACCTCGGCGGCGGGCCCCTGGGCAACGCCTACAGCTCCACGGACTATGCCCTGTTCCGGCTCATCGAGCACTACGTCTGCGTCACCGACGACCTAGCCTTCCTCGACGAGTCGACGGGCGGGGCGAGGGACGGAACGACCGTGCTCGCCCACCTGGAGCGGCTCGGGCTGGGGTGGCGCGAGCGACGGAACCCGGCCACCGGGGGCGTGCTGGCCGACTTCGGTGACGATCCCTGGCAGCTGCTGGAGTGCGTGCCGACCTACACCGGTGTCGTCGCCTCTTTCAACGGCGCCTATGTCGCCTCGACGCGCTCGCTGGCCGCGCTGTACCGGCGGCTCGGCCGCCTCGAGGACGCCGAGCGGGCCGAGGCCGAGGCCGGTCAACTGGCCGACGCGCTGCTGGACTTGTACGCCGGATCGGGCCGCTGGCGGATACTCCGCCCGGACGGGACCGACACGATCGGGCACTGCCTGGACTTCGCTCTGGTCGCGGCGGCCCTCCACCGCGAACTCCCGGACCGGATACGGCGGGAGATGGCCGACTTCGTCACCGGCCGTCTGCTGGTGGGCGGCTGGATGCGGGCGCTGAGTCCCGACGATCCGATCGCCGCCGCCTCCGACCGTCCCGACCACGGCGCGGCCGGCGCCTTCGCCGCCTGGCCCGGCGTCACCGCCCATGGCCTGGCCCGCCTCGGTCACCGCGACCGGGCGATCGCTCTGCTGCGCGATCTCTCCTCCGCCGCCTCGGGCGGGCTGTGGGGGCAGGCCATGGAGATCGTCACCGGCCCAGACGGACAGCACCGGGCCCAGGTGGCCGAACGCGGCACCGCCGCCCGCGACAACATCGCGGGCGCGGCCGGTGCCGAGGCGGTGCTCTCCGCGCTGTTCGACATCAACCCCACGTTCACGACCGGTGGCCCCGTCAGGCTGCCCACCGCCCTGTCCGTCGAGGGCGCCGGGACGCTCACGCATCTCGGCCCGGTCGTCTGAGCGACCCGGGTCGCACCCATGAAAAGACCCACAGAAAGGCTGACATCGTCATGCCGGCAGTTCGTGGCTACGAAGCCGAACCCTGCCACAGCATCACAGGAGAGGTCGGCGCCGGATACCGGGAGCCGGTCACCGACCTCGCGCCGGGGCTGGTCCTCGCCGTCGACGGTCCGGTCGCCGTCGACTGGGAGACGGTCACCGCCGGCATCCGCGACGCGCTGGCCGCCCGCGACATCGCGGTGAAGCAGATCGACATGCGCGAGCACTTCGCGCCCTGGCCCGACATCCTCAACCTCACCGCGTCCGCGGTGCTGGAGGACGACCCGGACTTCGCCCCGCTGTCCCGGGCCGGGCTCGCCGACTTCTTCACCGCCCTGCCCGAGCCCGAGGCTCCGGCCGGCGGTGTCACCGTCGTCTTCGGGCCGGGGGCGGCCCTGGTGTCGTACGACCTGCTCTGGTACGCGGACCTGCCCAAACGCTATGCCGAGGCCCAGATCACCGGTGGCACCGGCCGCAATCTGGGGCAGCCGGCCGGTACCGGGGCGGGCACCACACGCCGGCTGTTCTACATCGACTGGCCCGTCCTGGACCGGCACCGCGACACCCTCGTCACCGGCGTCGGCCGGTGGCTGGACACCCAGGACCCGCAGGCACCCACCTGGCTGGACGGCCCTGCCCTGCGCGACGCCCTCGCCGTCCTGGCCGGGCGGCCCTTCCGCACCCGCCCCACCTTCAACACCACCTCCTGGGGCGGGCACTGGGCCCAGGAACAGCTCGGCTTCAACCGCGAGGCATCCAACACGGCGCTGGGCTACGAGCTCATCGCGCCGGAGAGCGGAATCCTCGTCGGCACGCCGGACGGCGCGCGCGTCGAGGTCCCGCTGCAGGCGCTGGTCGCTCGGCACCCCGAGGAGATCCTCGGCGAATCCGCGCACGCGATGTTCGGCACATCGTTCCCGATCCGCTTCGACTACCTCGACACCGTCGGCGGCGGAAACCTGTCCGTCCACTGCCACCCGCAATCGGACTACATGCGGCGGGTCTTCGGCTGGCCCTACACCCAGCACGAGACGTACTACATGATGGTCGCCGGGCCGGGCCGGCAGGTGTTCCTGGGCCTGCGCCAGGACGCCGACCTGGAGGCTTTCCGCCGCGAGGCGGACCGAGCGGTCCATGAGGGCGTGCCGTTCGACATCGAACGCTACGTCCAGACCTTCCTCACCGACCGGCATCAGCTCTTCCTCATCCCGGGCGGCACGCCGCACGGCAGTGGCGAGGGCAGTGTCGTACTCGAGATCAGCGCGACGCCCTACCTCTACAGCCTCCGCTTCTACGACTGGCTGCGCGAAGACCGCGCAGGAAGACAGCGGCCCGTCCACGTCGGCCACGCGTTCGAGAACCTCGACCCCGCCCGGTCAGGGGAGGCCGTGGCCAGGGACCTGGTCCAAAAACCGCGGACGCTGCGCTCGGGTGACGGCTGGCGCGAGGACGTCATCGGCCGCCTCCCGGAGATGTTCTTCGAGGTCCGTCGACTCGAACTGGCGGTGGGCGCCGAAGTGAACGACGAAACGGACGACCGGTTTCACGTCGTCAACGTCGTGGAAGGCGACGGGATCCTGCTGGAGACCAGCGGCGGACACCGCTGTGAACTGGCCTACGCCGAAACACTGACCGTACCCGCGTCAGTCGGTGCGTACCGCGTGCGGGCCCTCGGCCGGGGCCCGGTCCGCTACGTCAAAGCGCTGGTGCGATGAATTCCGGCGGCAGGCCCGTCGTATCGGTGATGGAGGTCGGCGGCACGCATGTGACCGCGGCGAGCGTGGACATCGAGACCCGTGGCCTCCGGTTCGGCGGGGCGTTCCGTGAGGCGTTGGACGGCAACGGCAGCGCCGCGGACATACTGTCGGCCCTCGTGCGCTGCGCTGCTCACCTGCCCGTGCAAAGCCCGAACCGGTGGGCTGTCGCAGTGCCCGGCCCCTTCGACTACGAACGCGGCATCGGACAGTACGAAGGGGTCGGCAAGTTCGACGCGCTGCGTGGTTTCGATCTCCGGGCCGCGCTGACGGCGTCGCTGCCCGATGTCGCCGACCTCAGCTTCTGCAACGACGCGGACGCGTTCGTGCTCGGCGAATGGTGGGCCGGGGCGGCACGTGGGCACCGCACCGCCGTCGGGATCACCCTCGGCACCGGTGTGGGCTCCTGCTTCCTGCGAGACGGTCGCGTCCTGCAGCACGGGCCCGGGGTCCCGTCTGAAGGGCGGGTCCACACCCTGCGGTACGCGGACAAGCCGCTCGAGGAGACGGTCTCCAGACGTGCCTTGCGGCGAGCCTATGCCGCTGCCACGGGCGAAGTGCCGCCCGATGTCCGGGAGATCGCGCAGCGGGCGCGTCAGGGGGACCGGGCCGCCGCAGACGTGTTCGCCGAGACGTTCGGCGCCCTGGGGAGGGTGCTCGGGCCTCCGCTCGCGGCGTTCGAGCCGACGGTTCTCGTGGTCGGCGGTTCCATCGCGAGGGCCTGGGATCTCGTGGCGGAACCGCTGCGAGCGGGCCTCACCGAAACCGATCCGGCCCACGCCGGAAGCATCGTCATCACCTCGGCGCAGTACCCGGCCGAGGCCGCACTGCTCGGCGCGGCGTACCTCGCCACGGCTCCGGTCGCTACGGCGCTCGGTGAGCCACGCCGCGGCCGTACCCGGTCGTCCTGAAACGCCCGATCGAGAAAGGCGGGGACAACGCACCCCTCCGGTCTGAGACGAAAGGTCACACGACAGTGCCATCCATATTCCGCTACCGGCGGCGCATCAGCACTCTGCTGGCCTCGGCCCTTGTGGCCATCGGCCTGACTGCCGTTCAAGGCGGCCCGTCCGCCGCCGCGCAGATCGTCAGCGATCCCACCACGCCTCAGGCCCTGCGTACGGTGGCGCAGTTCCAGGGTGAATGGAACTCTCCGCCCACCACCTTGACGAACGGCGGGACCGTCGACGCCCCTTTGATGGGCAACGGCGACGTCGGCGTCGCGGTCGGCGGCTCCATCGACGACCAGACCTTCTATGTCGGCAAGAACGACTTCTTCTCCACCGCCACCAACGGCATCGAGCCGCTCGGCCGGATCGTCCTGTCCGTTCCGGGTCTGGCCGGCTCGCGCTACCACGTCGTGCAGAACATCGCCCAGGCGCAGGTGGAGGGCACCTACACCCTCGGCGGCGAGACGCTTTCGTCGACGAGCTGGGTCTCGGCAACCGAGAACCTGTTCGTGACCACCCTGCGCCTTTCCGGCTCGCACTCGCAGACCGCGACCGTCACCGTGCAGGACGGGCACGGCAAGACCCCGACAACGTCGGCCAAGGGGGGTGTGCTTGACGCCGACGTGCAGGCCGGCACCGTCTCCGCCCCGGGCAACCCCCAAGCTCGTATCGCGGCGACCGCCCTGGGCAGACCCGCGAGCCTGTCGGGCAATCGAATGAGACTGACCCTCGAGCCCGGCGTGACGTACACCGTCGCCGCGGCAGTCAACAGCAGCCACGACACGTCCCGCTACCGGTCCACCACCCACTCCATGGCTGCCTCGCTGACGGGCGGATCGCTGGCGAAGCTGCACGCAGCACATGAGTCCTGGTGGCGGAGCTACTGGTCCAAGTCCTTCGTCCAGATCCCCGACCAGGCCGTCGAGAAGAGCTGGTACGGCTCCCTCTACCTGCTCGGCTCGGTCTCGCGCACCGGGAAGTACGCCCCGGGCCTGTGGGGCAACTGGATCACCGGGGACATGAACTGGTACGGCGACTATCACGCCAACTACAACTACGAAGCGGCGTTCTACTCGGCGATGTCGACCAACCACATCGCCCAGATGGGCTCCTACGACGACCCGATCCTGGACTGGATGCCCAAGGGCAAGGCAAAGGCCGCGGCGGCCGGCTACAAGGGCGTGCTCTACCCCGTGGGCATCTCACCCAACGGCACCAGCGCCGCCGACGACCTGTACAACCAGAAGTCCGACGCCGTGAACTTCGCCAGCGACATGGTCATGAAGTACGAGTACACCCACAGCGCCTCCTACGCGCGCAAGGTCCTGCCCTACCTCGAACAGGTCGGACTGTTCTGGCAGAACTACCTGACCTGGGACGCGGCCACGGGCACGTACAACATCGAGAACGACGCGCCGCAGGAGGGCGGCGTCTATCCGCAGACCAACAGCATCCTCTCCCTCGGCCTGGTGCACCTGCTGTTCCAGGGCCTGATCGACATGAGCGGGGACCTGGGCGTCAACCACTCGCTCATCCCCACCTGGCAGCACATCGACAGCCACCTCGCCCCGCTGCCCACGATGACGAGAAACGGTCAGACCGTCTTCCGGCAGACCTCCGAAGGCTCCGGCTGGGTCAGCGACGGCAACGACGTCGCCGTCCAGGCCGTCTACCCAGGCCTCCAGGTCGGGCTGAACAGCACGGCCGACCTGCTTCAGACCGCGCGGAACACCGTCACGCAGCTGAACAACTGGCACAGCGACAACTCCCCGGCCACCTTGTACGCGGCCGCGGCGATGGTCGGCTACAACCCCAGCACGCTGATGGACGAACTGCACGCCGAGGCCACCACCCACTCCTACCCGAACATGGCGGTGCACCACTACGGCGGTGGCGTCGAGAACCTCAACGTCACCACCTCGGGCCTCGACGAGATGCTCCTGCAGTCGTTCCAGAACGACATCAAGGTCTTCCCGAACTGGCCCGCCGACTCGAACGCCAAGTTCGGCGACCTGCTCGCCTACGGCAACTTCCTGGTCTCCAGCAGCATTCGGAACAACGTCGTGGAATACGCCCGGATCACCAGCCAGTCCGGCGGGAACCTCACCTTCACCAACCCCTGGCCCGGCAAGACCATGGAGTACTACGCGGACGGCGTCCACAAGGGAACCCTCTCGGGCACCACGATCAAGCTGCACACCACGGTCGGCGAGACCATCGACCTCGCCCCGGCCGGAACCAGTCTGGCCACCATCCACTCCGAACTGGCCCGGCCCGCCACGTCCTCGACCACCCGATCGTTCTCCACGGGCTTCGAGGACGGACAGACCCAGCCGACCTGGACCAACACCGTCGACGCCAACGGCGGAGGCAGCTACGGCGTCACCGGGCTGTGCTGCGGACTCTCAGGCCCCCAGGCAGCCGTACGCACCGGCGAACAGGCTCACACCGGCAACACCTCGCTGATGTACTCGGGCTACGCCAACGGCGGGCCCTACGACAACGCGTACATGCGGGTCTACGGCTTCAACGGCTCACCACTCACCGTCCGCGGTGACACGACGCTGAGCTACTGGATCTTCCCCCAGTCCGACGCCACCACTCCGTGGGTGGCCGCCGGCTCCGACGACAGTACCTGCGCCGCCATCGACATGATCTTCACCGACGGCAGCAACCTACGGGACTCCGGCGCCACCGACCAGTCCAGGACCGGCATCCATCCGGCCGACCAGTGCGGCCACCTCGAGCTGGACACGTGGAACCACGTCACAGTGAACCTCGGCACGGCCACAGCGGGGCATGCGATCAGCAAGATCCTGCTCGGCTACGACCGGGCCGGCGCCACCGGTGGCTACCGGGGCTACATCGACGACGTGAGCATCGGCTGACGTCATTCGGAGGTGTCCGGAGTCGGTCGGCGAGTGCCCGACGGTCCCCGGCCGACAGGGCCTAGTGCCCAGGCGTAGAGGTGGTGTGCCGGGGACCGGACATGCGGGCCCCGGCATCGTCACGCCAGCGGATCGAGGAAGGTCAGCACCGAAGCGTCCTCTTCGATCAGCGGGATGAGGGCGGCGTTGAAAGGGCCGCCGTACGGGGCGTTCAGGTGCGCCTGGAAGGCGTCCTCGTCCTGGTACACCTCGAAGATCCAGTACGCGCGCGGGTCGGCAGCCTTGGTGTAGACGTCGAAGGCGATGTTGCCTTCTTCCTCGCGCACTTTCAGAGCGTAGTCGCCGATCAGGCGGCCGACCTCGTCCTGCGCTCCCTCGCGGGCGGTGAATTCGGCGAGCAGGGTCTTCTTCACGGTCTTGTGTCCTTGTCAGTTGTGGGCGTCAGTGGTGGGCGTCAGTGGTGGACGTCAGTTGTGGGCGGAGTCGAGGTGCCGGACGACGGCCTTGTCCAGCTTCAGCGTGCCGTCCTCGGACCTTCAGGTCGGACCGGTCGGCGGGGTCTTGAAGGTGTTCTTGACGGTGACGCCCGTCACGCGTCACCGGCGGTCGTGAGCTGCGCCAACTGGCTGCGCCACGGCGGATTGGGACCGGCGACCGAGCAGGTCAGGGCCGCGACCCGGGCACCGAACCGGCAGGCTTCCGCGACATCGTCGAGACCGAGATCGGCCAGCCGGCCACCGAGGAGTCCGCGGGCGCCGAGGTGATGCAGCAGGCCGGCGGTGAAGGAGTCCCCCGCGCCGACCGTGTCGACCACCCGCGTGGCCACCGCGGGCACCCGCAGCCGTTCGCCGTCGAGCGAGGCCAGGGCGCCGTCGGCGCCGCGCGTGATCACGACGAGCCGCACCCCTGCGGCGTGCCAGATGTCGCACGCCTGCTCGGGCGGGGTGCCCGGCAGGAGGAGTTCCAGGTCGTCCTCGCTCAGGCGCAGGATGTCGGCGAGGCCGCACCAGTGCGCCAGCCGGGCGCGGTAGGCCTCGGGGCGCACCAGCAGCGGCCGGACGTTGGGGTCGATGCTGATCGTGGCTCGCGGAGCCGCCGCTGACAGGAACTCCTCCACCACCGCCCCGCCGGGCTCACGGACCAACGCCAGCGACCCGGTGTGCACACAGGCCGTTTCGGACAGATCCACCCCTGCCAGTTCCTCTGGAGTCCACTGCCAGTCGGCCGTGTTCTGCGCGTGGAACGAGAACGCGGCCTGCCCGGTGGCATCCAGCTCCGCCACGGCCAGTGTGCTGGACTCGGCGGCGGCGACGGCGTGCGACAGATCGACGCCGGACGCCTCCAGGTGGGCCCGGAACAGGCGGCCGAACACATCGCCGGACAGCCGCGCCAGGAAGCGGGCCGGCGCGCCCAGCCTGGCCAGCGCCACCGCCGTGTTCGCCGGTCCGCCACCAGGCAGCACCCGCAGAGCAAGTTCGTTCGAGGAGTTGGCCGGTTCGGTGAAGGCGTCCGCGACGCACTCTCCCAGAACAGTGATCTGACGCGGGCTCATGGGCTGCTCTCTCTCGGGAAGGCTCGAAACGGCTAGGAATGGCTAGGAACGGCTCGGAAAGGTCAGGCATGGGGCTCGCGGCGACGCGGCCACTGACCTGCCACGCGAAGACGACGGCTACGGACGTTGCCGATTTGTGACGAGTGGAAGGCATTGACGTTGCCGGGATGGGGAGTCCATCATCCTCGCCAGGCGGTGTCAACGATGACATAAGTCAACGATGACACCCCGAGCGGCACGCTCTGATCCCAACCCCGTGCCGCCCGCTATCCCACAGGAGTCGATCATGTCTCGCACCACTCGTCTGTCCTCCTCCCTCCTCAGAGCCGCCGCGGTCACGGGCGTCGCGGCCCTCACTCTGACGGCCTGCGGTTCCGGCTCCGGTTCGAGCTCCACGGGCTCCGGCTCGGGCAGCGTCAAGGTCGGTCTGATCACGAAGACCGACACCAACCCGTTCTTCGTGAAGATGAAGGAGGGCGCGGAGAAGGCCGCCAAGGAGAACGGCGCCCAACTGTCCACCGCGGCAGGCAAGTTCGACGGGGACAACGCCGGGCAGGTCACCGCCATGGAGAACATGGTCGCCGCCGGGGTGAAGGGCATCCTGATCACCCCGAGCGACTCCAAGGCGATCGTGCCCGCCATTCAGAAGGCCCGCGCCAAGGGTGTCCTGGTCATCGCCCTGGACACCCCGACCGAGCCGGAAAGCGCGGTCGACGCCCTCTTCGCCACCGACAACCTCAAGGCCGGCCAGCTGATCGGCGAGTACGCCAAGGCCGCCATGAAGGGCAAGACGGCGAAGATAGCCGCCCTCGACCTGGCGCCGGGCGTCTCTGTCGGCGTCCAGCGCCACAACGGTTTCCTGAAGGGCTTCGGCGCCACCGAAAAGGACGTCGTGTGCGCCCAGGACACCGGCGGCGACCAGGCCAAGGGCCAGACCGCGATGGAGAACTGCCTGCAGAAGGCACCCGGCATCAACGTCGTCTACACCATCAACGAACCGGCCGCCCTGGGCGCGTACACCGCGCTGAAGGCCAAGGGCCGGGAGAAGGACGTGCTGATCGTCTCCGTCGACGGCGGCTGCACCGGCACCCAGGCCGTCAAGGACGGCAAGATCGCCGCGACTTCGCAGCAGTACCCGCTGAAGATGGCCGCCGAGGGCGTCAAGGCCGTCGTGACGTACGCCAAGGACGGCAAGAAGGCCTCCGGTTACACCGACACCGGCGTCACCCTGATCACCGACAAGGCGCAGGCCGGCGTCACGTCGAAGGACACCGGCTACGGCCTGGAGAACTGCTGGGGCTGAGCCGCCTCCTAGTCCCACACCGTCACTCCCCTCAGCGGGGCGGTCGGCCCACCTCCCCGACCAGGGACGACCGCCCCCCATCGTCCCGGCGGCGGGGCCTGTGCCCTCGCCCTCCGACAAGGACATCTGTCTTCCGACAAGGACTTCGCATGACAGCCACGACCACGCCGTACGCCGAGCTCAAAGCACCGACGACGGCCCGCAGACTGCTCACGGCGCCGACCACCGGCCCCCTGGTCGCCCTCCTCCTGGCCTGCGCCTTCTTCTCCCTCTCGACCGACCAGTTCCTCACCGGCGGAAACTTCTCGCTGATCGTGCAGCAGGTCATGGTCGTCGGCACCCTCGCCATCGGACAGACCCTGATCATCCTCACCGCGGGCATCGACCTGTCGTGCGGGGCGGTGATGGCCTTCGGCAGCATCGTGATCGCCAAGATGGCCGCCGAGGGCTCCGTCCCACCGCTTGTCGCGATCGCTCTGGGCCTGGTCGTCTGCGGCGGCTTCGGCCTCCTCAACGGACTGCTGGTGCAGAAGATCCCGCTGCCGCCGTTCATCGTCACCCTCGGCATGCTCAACGTGGCGTTCGCACTGACCCACATCTACTCCGAGGAGCAGACGGTCACCACCCTGCCCAGTGCGCTGACAGCCCTCGGGCAGACCTTCCCGCTCGGCCACACCGACATCACCTACGGCTCCCTGGTCACCATCGCCCTGTTCCTCCTCCTCGCCTACGCGCTGAGCAGCACCGGCTGGGGCCGGCACGTCTACGCCCTGGGCAACAGCGCCGAGGCCGCCCGGCTCAACGGCATCCGCACCTCCCGCCTGACCATCGGCATCTACACCGTGGCGGGCCTGCTGTACGGCATCGCCGCCCTGCTGCTCATCTCCCGCACCGGAGTCGGCGACCCGCAGGCCGGACAGACCGACAACCTCGACAGCATCACCGCCGTGGTCCTCGGCGGCACCAGCCTCTTCGGCGGACGCGGATCGGTCCTGGGCACCTTCATCGGCGTCCTCATCGTCGGCGTGTTCCGCAACGGTCTCCAGCTGATGGGCGTCGCCTCCATCTACCAGACCCTGATCACCGGAGTCCTGGTGATCCTCGCGGTGACCGTCGACCAGCTCTCCCGGAAGAAGGCCCGATGACCGCCACCTCCTCCCCCACGCCCGTGCTGCAGGCCCGCGGCCTGGTCAAGCGGTACGGCCAGGTCACCGCCATCGACGGCGCCGACTTCGACCTGCTGCCCGGAGAGGTCCTCGCCGTCATCGGCGACAACGGCGCAGGCAAGACCAGCCTGATCAAGGCGCTCACGGGCGCGGTGGTTCCCGACGCGGGCGAGATACGTCTGGACGGCAAGCCCATCACCTTCTCCGGTCCGCAAAGCGCCCGCGCCCACGGCATCGAGACGGTGTATCAGGACCTCGCCGTGGCCGCCTCCATGGACATCGCCTCGAACATGTTCCTCGGGCGCGAGCTGCGCCGTCCCGGCGTTCTCGGCAGTGTCTTCCGCATGCTGGACAAGAAGCGCATGCGCCAGGAGGCCGCCGAGCACATGGCCGACCTGAAGATCGGCCTGCGCTCGCTGACGCAGTCGGTCGAGACGCTCTCCGGCGGACAGCGGCAGGCCGTCGCGGTCGCCCGTTCCGTCGCCTGGGCCCGCAGCGTCGTCGTCATGGACGAGCCGACCGCCGCCCTCGGCGTCAAGGAGTCCGGCCAGGTCCTGGACCTCATCCGCCGAGTCCGCGACAAGGGCATGCCGGTCGTTCTGATCAGCCACAACATGCCCCACGTCTTCGAGATCGCCGACCGCATCCACGTCCACCGGCTGGGCCGGCGTGCCGCCCTGATCAAGCCCTCCGACTACTCCATGGCCGAGGTCGTCGCCATCATGACCGGCGCGCTCAGCATCGACGAGGACGGAGATACTGTCGTAGCGGACTCGGAGGCCGCCAAGGCCGCCGGAGTCCAGGCCACCTGACAGCACAACTCAGCTCTCGCAGCTTCCGGCCGAGGCCGCGGCCGGAACCGAGAGCCCTCAGGAGACGGTTTCCTCCATGGCAGCGAACCGACGCCCCACCCTGGCCGATGTCGCCCGAGAAGTCGGCGTCAGCGCCAAGACGGTCTCCCGAGTCCTCAACGAGGACGGACCCGCCTCCGCGCAGACCAGGGAACAGGTACTCGCCGCAGTGGCCAAGCTCGGCTTCCAGCCGAACCTCATGGCCCGCAACATCCGCGTCGGCGGCCCGGACACCACGATCGGCCTGGTCATTCCCGACCTCGCCAACCCCTTCTTCGGAGCCGTGGCCCGCGCCATCGAGGACACCGTCCGCGAACGCGGACTGACCCTGCTCATGGGCTCCTCCGCGGACGACCCCGAGCGCGAACGTGCCCTGACGGACAAGTTCCTCGCCCGCCGCGTCAGCATCCTGATCGTCGTTCCGTCCGTCGGCGCCGACCACTCCCACCTCAAGTCCCACCGCACGGCGGGACTACCCGTGATCTTCCTCGACCGACCCGGAGTCGGGCTCGCCACGGACAGCATCGTCAGCTCCAACCGTGCCGGATCCCACGACGGCGTCACCCACCTCATCGCCCACGGACACCGGCGCATCGGCTTCGTCGGCGACCTGCCCCCGAAGCTGTACACCCGCCGTGAACGTCTGGCCGGCTACCGCTCGGCGCTGCAGGAAGCCGACATCCCCTACGACCGGTCGCTCGTCACCAACGCCCACGACCAGCAAGGAGCCGAGACCGCGACCGCCCAACTCCTGGGCCTGGCCGATCCCCCCACGGCCCTGTTCGCCGGCAACAACATCATGGCGCTGGGCATCATCGCCGAACTGGCCCGCAGCAAGCGCAAGGACGTCGCCGTCGTCGCCTTCGACGACGTGGCACTCGCCGAGGCGCTCGAGCCTGCCCTGACCGTCGTCGCCCAGGACGCGGAAGAACTCGGCAGAACGGCGGCGACCACCGCGCTGACCCGCCTGGACGGGGACCGCTCCCGAGCCCGAACCATCACCATCCCCACCCACCTGATCGTCCGAGGCTCGGGTGAGCTCTCGGTCCCCGCGCTGCGGGAAGCATGACCTGGAGTCGGCGCCGAACCGCACGACTCGGCCGGCTGTGCAGTCACGTTTTGCGTCCAAAGGCGTCCGGCCGCTGGCTGGCCACCGGGAAGGCCACCACTGGTCCTGCGCGGGCACGGCATCGGCTACATCCCCCAGGAGCCCATGTCCAACCTGGACCCCTGCTTCCGGATCGGCTCCCAGCCGGTGGAACCCCTGCGCAAGCACCTGGGGCTGTCCGAAGGGGAGGCCCGTGCCAAACCCCTCGACCTGCTGGCACGGGTGGGCATTGCGGACCCGGAGCGGGTGGGCGTTGAGGCCGGTCGCGTCCAGGGTCAGCAACTCCTTTCCGTCAAAGGCGAGCCGATCGGCCGTCACCTCGGCCTCGCCGGGCAGCAGTCCGAGCACGGAGAACGCCGACTGGCTCTTGCCCGACCAGCGCGTCCCGTACAACGTTGCCCAGCATGCTGGACGCCAGAATGGTCAGGCCCATCGCCAGGCCCGGCCACAGCACGATCATGGCGACGTTCAGGTCCTGCGAGACGGCCCCGGTAGAAGCCGCTGACCAGACCGAGCGGCGCGCCGACCACGAAGGCGACGAGGATGGCGAGCGTGCCGCCCACAGGGCTGGTGCGGCCGCCGTACAGCAGCCGGGACAGGTCGACCCGGCCGACGCCGTCGCCGCCGAGCAGCGGCGCGGCGCGGCTCACGGCGACCACCAGGCAGAGGACGACCAGGCAGCCGACGGCGACCGGGTCGCGCAGGGTGCGGCGCCGGTAGGCGGTCCCGCTGCGCCGCGGCCGTGGGGACTCGACAGTGGTCATGAGATACGCACCTTCGGGTTGAGCCGGCCGTACGCGATGTCCAGCGGCAGGTTGACGATCCAACACCTCAGTTGAGATGTTTCCACAGCTCAGACGCCTGACGCGGCGAAGCGGGGCGGTGCGGTGCGGGTGGTGATCGAACCCACGGCCGACGGATCACGAGTCCTTTGAGGATCTTGGCGATCCTCGCCGATCAATGCTCATCCCGGACGTTTTCGCTGGAGCATCGTCAAGGTCGATCCCGCCGGCTCGGGAGTGGGTCTCAGACTCGCCCGCAGCGGATTTCCCTTCCAGCGCGCAGGGACAGCGCCCCGAGACTCGGGGCGCGGCTCCGTGGTCGTTGCCGCAGACCAGATGCCGTACCCGCGTAGCACGAACCCACAGATCCGGGCAGCCCGGGACGTCACCGGTCACCCGAAGCCATCATGCGCAGGAACCGCATCCGACCGATGACCCGAATATGACATATATGGTATGTGTGACAGTATGGAATGAGTGCCATTTGGTGCTGCCGGGAACCTCTTTGCTGAACCCTCGGCTGGGAGGTCTCAGACAGGCGAGAGGAGTGCTTCATGATCGCCAAGCTTCTCGGCAAACTGTCCTTCACCCGCCACTACGGTGCGTACGGGGAACACGAATGGGACGGGTACGCCGGCGACGACCGGGCCTGACCGCACTACCGGCGGGCGCCTCCGGGCGCCCGCCGGCTCCTCGCCACGCTGCCGAGGACATCGGCCTGGACAGGTACCAGAGTCAGGGACGATCTCATGGGCCGAATGAATGAGCCGCCACGGTTGCCCGAGGTCAGTTTCGCTGCCTGGAGCCGCGACCGACTGGGAGTGGCACGCCGTGGCGCTGACGAGTGCGGGGACGTCTGGCAACTGGAGTCGGGTGTCTACGTAGCCGCTACGGCCGGGCCGTGTGAAGCAGTCCTGCACCGCGCGCAGGACTTTCCCAAGGCACCTTCGCCTCTCTTCCCGCCGTTGAAGCGGTCGAGCGGAGCACCGACGCCTGAGGATCGTGCGCGCGCTCACGCCGCCCGCATGCGCGGACTGCGTCCGCAGGCGGTTGCAGCCCGGATCGGTGAGATTGCGCCCAGTGCCGCTCGATTTGCCGACCAGTGGCCCACGGGTCAGGACGTCGAGGTTCTGCCCCTGGTACGGCACGTTCTGGCGGAGATCGGCGTGGGCTACCTCTTCTCCGAAGACGCTCCCACCCTGCTGCCCTTCGCCTCACGGCTCTTCCTGGCCAGGGAGGTGCTCGTACGCCCCTCGCGCTGGGTATGGCCGCGCTGGATGCCCACACCGGCACGGCGGTTCCGCACACGGCAGCAAGTCGCCTTTACCAACGCTTTGCGACCCATCGTCCGTCGGCGTCGTTCATCGGGCCGGCTCGGTGACGACGTGCTGGGACAGATGCTCCGGCCCTCCTCCCACTACGGCCTACTGCCGGAAGAGGCCATCCTCGACACTCTCCCCGGAATCACCGTCGCCACCTTCGAGACACCTTCCAGGGCAGCCGGATGGATCCTGCTCCACCTGGCCCGGCACCCCCAGGCTGCGGGCCGTGTCGCGGCCGAAGCCGCCTTGCTGCCCGCGGACCCGGCCGCGACGACCAGCACCCACCTCGACCGCCTGCAATACACCCAGGCACTGGTACGCGAGGTGCTCCGACTGCACCCCCCGAGCTGGCTACTGACCCGGCGCGCCACGCGACAGACCCAGCTCGCCGGCTACACCATCGACGCCGGGTCCACCGTTCTCGTCTGCCCTTACACCGCCCACCGCGACGCACGGGAACACTCCGAGCCGGACCAGTTTCGGCCCGAGCGCTGGCTCGATGATTCGGGCTCGCCGGCGAAACCCGGGGTCTTCCTCTCCTTCGGTACCGGGCCGCATGGCTGCGAGGGAGCCGCTCTGGCCATGGCGATGCTGACGCTCCTGACTGCGCAGACCGCCCGCCGCTACCACTTGAGCGAGCCGCCCGGACCGGAACCCAGCTACCAGGTCACCACCTTGGAAGGTCTCACAGCGGTCGGCTTGCGCCTGCGGGCCACCTTGCGCACCTGAGGGCAGTCCCGCTGGTCCTCCTGCACCGTGAGCTGCCGGTTCATCAGAAGCCGGGGGCGGAGCCGGTGAAGAACCACAAGGCGGCTGTGTACCACATCAGTGCGATGGCGGTGACCAGGACGCCGCCGGCGGCCGGAAGCGCCCAACCGGGCAGTCGGCGGCTGCGTACCACCAGCACCTTGGCGACGAACGCGCCGTACAGGACGCAGCCCGTGATGGAGTGCACCGCTGCTCGACTGGTCGCGAAATCAACTCCGTAGGCGGTGATGCAGTGGTAGGAGATGGGCAGCGAGAGCAGAAAGGCAAGGAGGCCGATGAGCCGGTGTGTGGGGTGCACCCGGTGCGGCGCTGCCCCCGCTCCCGGTAGGCGCCGGTACATCCACAGCCCGAGCAGCAGTTGGACGACCGCGAGTGCCATCAGAGCGCTACCCAGGCGCGCCTTGAGATCGTAGACGCCGACGCCGTGCTGCCCGAACAGGCCGCTGGTGTAGTCGGGTGTGTGCGTGCGGCCGAACGCATACACCCCCACCGCGACCGCGACCGGCAGCAAAGCAGCCAGGAAGCCCGCCACCGTTCGTGCGGGACGCCGCATCCGTGCGCCCGTTTGCCCGGTCATCAGTCCCCCATCAATCGGGTTCGACCTTGTTGCCGGATGCGTTTACGACATACCACTGTGGCGCCGGACGCGCTGGTTTCCTCGCCGTTGGTGTCACCGGCTGCCGTGTCACCCGCGAAGCAGTGCAGCGGGTGCCCGGTGCAGGTCACTTGAGTGATGCCGTTGGAGCGTTTCGAGGTGCTGATCAGGTTGCTCCTGGCAAACGGAGCCGACTTGGGCGTGCCGGAGGCGAGCGGCGTCGGATAGGCAAACGCGCATGCTCCGCCGCCGGTCGGCGTAGTCGACTTGGTGGCCTCGGGGAAGCAGAGCGTCCGCCCCTGGGCGTCATCCAGGATGGGGCCGAGCTTGCTGAAGCGCACCGTGGTCGTGACAGTGGCGGCGGCCACGCTGCCCGGTGCGGCCGAGCCGATGTGTACGGGGATGCCCGCCGACAGCGCTCCGGATGTGGTCCTGGCGTAGACGGACGAGATCGTCCGGCCGGGACAACCGCTCGCAGCAGCAAGGGGCATGGCGGAAACCGCCGGCACTGTCGCCGCGGCCCTTCCTTTCATGAGCGCTCCATGGTGTCGGACGGCGCATCCAGGCAGCCGCGGGAAACGACCCCAGCGGACCTCTTGTCCCAGTTGGCCCCGGGTGCCCGGGTCCTGTCCACTCCAACTGGTCCGGCCGGGCAGCCGCTGCTCCATCGGTGAGGTCCCCGTTCACCTGATTTTGGCTCCTCAGGGTGACGTCGAGGGCCAGGCCGGTTCCGGCGATGAAGCCGAGCTCACCCATGTCGCGCCGACCCCGGAGAGACGTTCGCGGCTCGGCCCTGACCCGGTGAGCCATGCTCAAGTTCGCATCGCAGGTGCATGGCCGTGCCGACGAGACGGTTGCCGGACTTCGGTCACCAGGTGCCGTCCCCACAGAGCTCCGGCCTCAGCGCTCACGGAACCGAGGGCTCGTCCTCGGCGCGGACGAGATCGACGTCGTGCGTGGGGCAGCGCGGAGGGGTCTCGCCGGTAGAGCGGCGGTACCAGACAAGGGTTCCCACGGGGCAGCGGAACACGGCCGATGACGCGACGGGCTGGGCATCGCCGGCAAGCGGGTCGTACGCGCGCAGCTCCGACGCCGTTGCGTCGAGGTAGTCGGCCAGCCAGTCCCCGACGGCGGGCGCCGACTCGGCCAGCCGTACGATCGCGTCGTCGTCGGCCGCGTCCAGCGCGGCGCGTAGCCTCTGCGCCGCGGCCGCGTCGAGGAGTTCGTCGACGTGCGGGAGGACGATGCGGGCGGCCTTGTAGAGGTCAGTCTCGTTGTCCGTCATCGCACACACGCCTCAGGCGCCGAAGAACACGAAAGGTGCCCAGAAGACGGGGTCGCTGAAGGGTGCGTATCCCCGGCGCCGCAGGCGAAGAGAGCCGAGCGACGGGGGAAGCTCCTGCAGTTCGTCAAGGAACTCTCCAGCGGTGAGTTCGCGCACGTTCGGCGTCGGCGAGAGCCGCGGTGAGGTCCGGTGCCACCGCCTTCGCTCGAACCAGGGACAGTTGGGAGTGGATCATTCCCCAGACCAAGGGGTCGCGTTCCCCAGTGAAGTAGGAGCTCGCCCTGGCCAGATGCTCGACCGCGCGCTCGGCGTACTCCGGTGCCCCGCGGTCCACCTTGCCCGCGTACAGAGTTCCCAGGTGGTAGTGGCATTCGGCCGAGACTCGTTCCTCCCCGGCCGCCGTGGTGTGCTCCAGCAACTCGTCGATCATGGCGATGGCCTGTCGCTCGAACTGCTCCACGGGGTCCAAGCGCCGTTCCATCAAGCAGACCGCGCACCCGAGTTGTGCCTGGATCCACGTCGGCGCGTCGTCTTGGAGCCGTGTCACCGACAACGCGTCGCTGAAGCGGGTGAGCGCCTGGTCGAGGTTGTCGGTTCGGTTACCCGCCGCCCGTTGGTGGAAGCAGACGCCGAAGTTCACTTGGAGCGTTGCCCACTCGGTCGGCGCGGTCTCCGCCCGCAGGACGGTCGAGGCATCTTTGAATTCCTTCTTAAGCACCGGGCGGTCGGCCGGGGCGCGTTCGAGCGCCTCGTTCAGTAGCTCCACTGCCTTCTCGACGTGCCGACCCGTGTCGTCGTTGAAGTGCTGCTGGTGGTGGATCCGAACGAGGTTGTTCAGGCCGATGGCCATCCACATGTCGTCACCACCGGTGCGCAGCACGGCGACGGCTTGCTCGGCGAGATAGATCGCGGCGGTATGGTCCCGGGTACCGGACAGCATCCCCAGCTGGAACTCTGACAGTGACCTGAAGTGCTAGAGCAGCAGCATGATCATCGTGCCGATCGCCGCCAGCACAGTGAGCACGGCGTACACCGCCAAACCGAAGGTCACGCTTTTGCCCGTGAGTGCTCTGACGACATTCCATCCCCGTTCTTTGCTCACATGGGCCAGCTCCCGTCCGGTGACGCGCTCACTGAGTCCACACAGGGGCATCAGACTCCTGAGCGACTCCGCTCCCAGGAGAGAGGTGACGACCAGGAACGGCCGGGCCTCGGTTCCGACCAGTCGAGCTTTGCCAGAAAAGTCCCCGATCGCAACGCGCGATGTCAGAAAAACGATCATTCCGGCTGCCCACTGACGGTTTGCTGGGGAATCCGTGTCCAGCGAGACCGTGTTGGGGCGCGGCACCTCGTCGGCCGGAGGCACTTCGAGCTGCGTGGCGCCCGCAATGACCTCGGCCCATGCTTCGGAATCCACGGCGAAACCCTTGTCGTCCCGAAGACCGTAAAAGACGGGCACTCCGTTCTGCAGCCCTCCGGTGAGGAACAGGCATGCCGTAGCGGCGAGTTCGCTGGGCGGGACGGGGCCAATGCCGGCGCCCAGAACCGATACGCGGATGTCCCGATTCATGTGGTCGATCTCGGCGGTCGCCGTAGGGTGGAGACCGGTCATCAGCAGGATCCACACCTGATTCCGGTCCGGGCGCTCTCGCAGCGTGTACAGGAGCAGGCAAGACTTGGTGTCGTCGATGATGTCGCTGATGGATCGGCCGCCGCAGCCCTGCGCCAGCAGGTCCTCCGGCGAGAGCCCCCCTGTGCCCGGCGCCATGGCAGGTGCCCATGAGTAGTCCTGGTGGGAAAGGCGGCCGCGGGACTGCATGAACCAGGTCGTGGTCACGCGTTCACGCCCTCCCCATGGTCGGCGCGCTCAAATGCGGATGAGGCTGTACGACCTCGATGCCGGGCCCGTTGACCGTGCCCTCGGTGAACTGAGCGATGGCCCGCTCCAGCGCCTCGTCGTGGCCGAACATTCCGTCATACGTTTCGCGCCAGAAGCCGCGCCGCTCACGCCGATAGACATTGAGCGCGAATCGAAGCGTGTAGCGCAGGGGCTGGTCAGTGTGAACCGGCCGGTATTCCGCGCCGGGGCGGCGGCTGCGGTAGTGAAAGCGGAGTTGCCCATCCGTTGGATGGGTGATCGACGAGAAGACGATGGAACCGGTGGTCTGCACAGGTACGACGACACAGCCGACTCGGGACTTCACGCTGGCGTGCGCGATGTGGTCGAACAAGGGCTTGTAGCCCGTACGCACCTGGTCCAGCAGCTCTGCGGCGCCGTGCTCCGTGGCCACATATTTCTCGCACTTCAGAGGGACGACGATCAGGAGCCGAGGCTTGTCGTCGCTCCGCAGGATCTGCTTGACCTGTTCGTACATCAGGTACGGCGCGTTGACGTGCTCGTGGTACCGCCCATCGCCTTCCACCAGCGCGGGGGTGTCGACCGCCAGGATGATGACCGGGCTTTCAGCGAGAGCGGTCCTGACGCCCTGGGCGACAGGATTGCCGTTGAGGTCTCGCAGAAGTCCCCCCGCGTAGTCGGTGAATCGCAGGACGAAGCGTGGGTTCTTGTCCTTGCGGCCGACTGCTATCTCATAGCGATGCAGGTCAAGCGCGGCCGTATTCGCGACCGCGTCGCGGACCTGGACCGATCGGGACAGGGACTTCAAGGTTGCGACGACGTCGGTGAGTCTGATCGCGGTGTCGCCGACTGGGGTGAGATCCAGGTCCGTGGCACCGATGACCGAGGAGTACTGGACGTACATCGAGGCCAGCAGCGAGGTCTTTCCGGCGCCTGACGGGCCGAGCATGGTGACTTCGAGGATGTAGCGGTCGGGCACGCTCACGCCGCGGCCTCCTCGGACGTCTCCACCAGTGCGACAGGGACGGTCGAAGCCGCGAGGGTCGTCACTGCCGCGACACTCTCCGACCAGCGGCGCAGGTGCGCGGCGTCCTCGGCCAAGGCTGCGAACCTGCCGGGCCAGATTTCGGCTCTGATGTCCTGGTAGAACACCAGCCACTCCTCCTCGACGCCGGCCGAGGGGATGACCCTGTCGTAGAACTCCTCGACGATCGAGAAGATGGCCGCGCTCGGGTCAGCGAGCGCCTTGTACAGCTCGCTCCGGCAGGTGTACAGCGCCTCGTTGTACGCCACCTCCAGCATCTCCCGAACCTGCTGGACCGTCGGACCTGGCTGGTGTGGGAAGGGCATCGTGGGGGTGTCGGCGTGCAGACCGTCCAGGCAGGCTCGTACCCGGTGTTGGAGCATGCCCCGGTAGGAGAGCTGGAAGTCGGCCAACAGCTGTAGCGCATACCGGATCTCGCTTCCGCCGTCCTCTCTCACCCGCGGAACTCGTGCGGCAACTTGGAGTAGGAACTCCCGCCCGTCCTGAGCTGTACTGAGCCCACCAAGGCTGCCCGGCCCGCGCAGCACATCCGCGACGCGCTGCTGCATCTCGGCGGTACGGGCATGCAGGGCCACGTCGCACTCCAGGAAGCGTCTCGACAGCCGGGCCCGCGACTCGTTGAGGTACTTCCCGTACGCCATGCTCAAACCGTCCTCGGCCGCGGCACGTGCGACCAGTTCGTCTGGCGTCGCATGGGCCGGGTCACGCTCTGCCGCCTCCAGCACCGTGTCCACGGCATCAGCGAGCAGCCCGTCGGTCAGGTCCCGTTCATCACTCAGCTCCCGCACCAAGGCCGCGAGGGCATGCGCCAGCTGACCGTGCGTCTGCTTGAACAAGGAAGTGAACGGCAGGAACCAGATCTCGGTCGGCTGCGCCAGGTCGGCCAATCGCTCCGCCCGAGCCATCACGTGTGTCAGACGCTCGTGCAGTTCAGCTGCTTTCTCGCTGCGCACCGCCAAGTAAAGGTTGTCGAGGTCGTCGAGGTGCGCCAGCAGGTAATCCAGCACCCGATCCATGGCGCCGGCCACGTCGTCCGGTTGAGAGCAGTCCGCGATGTGGGCCTCGGCCACGGTGAACCGCGAGGCGGGCAGCCACTGCTCCGCCATCTTCCGGGCGTTCGCGCTGTTGTCGCCCTTCGGGCCGGAGCATCTATTGATCACCAGGAACGAGCACCGGTCCAGACCGGTGTCGGGAAGTCCCTCCTGCACATGGTCATAGAGCTGGTAGTCGGACGTGTCGATGCCGTCTCCCAGCGGATCCGGACGGCGCAGGAACACCACCACGTCGATCTCGTCCTTGAGAGCGGCCACGATCCGCTGTGCGTCCTGCAGATTGGAGTCGCCCAGACCGGGGAGGTCGATCAACGACAGTCCCGTCCAGTCCTGGTGCGCGAAGTGGGTGGTGATTCGCACGTAACGGACCGCACGGAAGGTGTGGTACCGCTGCTGGTCATGCTCGTCGGACTGGGCCACGAACCGGCGAATCTCATGCGGACTGACCAGATGCGGCGACGCCATGCCCAGGTATCTGCGGTACTCGGGAAGTGCGGTGTGATACTGAACCAGATGGTTGTACCTGCTTCCTTCGACGGATGTCTCCCCGGAGGGCTCCGGGGGCAACGGCCCTGCGAAGCGTTCGAGGGTGGTGGGGGCAGGGCCCAGCCCCAACTCCGCGTAGTAGGGGGCGATCACTTCCCGCAGGAAGGAACGCTCACTGTGGAAGTACACCTGTGCCTGGGTGGGGACGCCTTCCTCGTGGCGCAGCACACTCGTCACTCCGGTGCAGAATCCGCCGTCACTGGTGGGCACTTCCTGGTCCGTCAGTCCGGTCAGGCTCTGGATGAGCCGGCTCTTTCCCTGCCGGGCCTTTCCGATCACGCCCACATTGAGCGTCGCCCGCCGGAAACGGGCCGCGACTGCGTCGAGTGCGGCGACCTCGCCCGGGAGTTCCTCCAGCAGCCCGTTCACCTCGGCGCCCAGCGCGGTCAATCGACTCCGTGCCTCATCGGGCACCTGACCCAACAGCTCTGTCCGTAACGCCTCCAGCTCGCGCAGTCGCTCCAGAACGTCCGTTACCCACGTGTGGGCACGCTCCAGTACTTGTGCCTGCCGAGCGCGCCGCCGACGAATCTCCGCGATCCTGTCTGCACGCGACATGAACCCCCCTCGCCGCAGAACAAAGCCCGGCTGCGGGACCGCCGGGTGCGCCGATAATGACAGGAAATCTGCCACATGCACTCACGATGACAAGAATTTTCGGAAAGTGGACGATAACGACCCCTAACGGGAAAGTCATGGCCTTGCGGCGATCTTCAGGTGACCAAGGCGCGCAACTGCCCGCAGGAAAGCGCCGTTTAGGGAGATATTCTCCACCTTCGATTCGCCCCCGCCTCGATCCAGCACACTCAATGACCCGCAGAACACCCAGCCGACCTGCACAAATGCGAGCGGCAAACGATCAAAGCCCGTCCACGCGGTGGTAGCCAGTGGCCTGGGAGGTGTTCGTCAAGTGGGCCCTCCGCTTCTCGCCGCATACTGCAGCGTCCGTACTGCAGGACGTAGCGCGCGAGGTGGCAAACGGGCTTGCACAGAACCCGATCACAGTCCGGCCCCGGCACCCGCACACCGCCGTCCGTGACCACGTCCACGCACGGCCCGCACCACGCCGCGGTCCGGTGAGGGCACGGTGACATCTGACCAAGCCGGTGGCAGTGGACGACGCAACTGATCACGTGAGGCCGAACAGTGTGAGTGGGTGTCTCGGGGCGCGGGAGTTCGCAGCGGGATCTGCTGCCAGGGACGGGCCTTGAGCTGCTTGCGGAGCTTCTTCTGATCCCCTTTGACGATCACGATGTAGTGGGCGCCGCGACCCAGGTGGTAGTCGGCGTGCTCGCCCTGGGTGTGCATGACGTCGCTAGTCACGGCAGTGTCGGCCGGGGTGCCCAGCAGGGGTTGGAAGCGGGTGATCTCGTGCGTCTCGTCCCCGACGTCCAGTTGAGCGAGGACCAGGCTGCCGGTGTGATCGAGTGCGGCCAACAGGTGGATTTGGCGGCCGCCGGCCCCGCGCAGGCTCTTGCCGTCCACTGCCACCGCGCGCCGGGCCTGCGGGCCCGGCTGGATGCAGCGGTCGGCCGGCCATGCACCTACCGCCCGGTCGAGTGCATCGGCATCGAGGCGGGCCAGGGCGCGGCGGATGGTCGTCTCGCACGGCACGGCCGGATGCCAATCAGCGGGCAGCGGCGCGCGCCGAGACGGTCCAGGACCGCGGATGGGGCATCGGCCGCCCACTCGCTGATCGCCGGCAGCGAGGTCGCGCAGTGGCGCGATGGCCTGACCGGAAGCGGCAGGAGGAGCAGGTACAGGACGGTGTCCTTACGTCGCTTGAGGTCGGCACCCGTCCGTGCCTTCGCCTGTGGTCCGGACACCGCGAAAGCGCCGGACGGGTTGCCGCCTGGGCCCTGCACTGATCATCGTGAAGTCCACGACCCCAGTCAATCCTATGGATTTCTAGCCAACCCCAAGCTATAGCTTAGGGGTTATGACTTTGGAGGACCTGCGCGTCTTCGTCGCCGTGTGCAGGGCGGGAAGCCTCAGCGCCGTCGCCCGGGAGCTGGACTGCACGCAGTCAGCGGTGAGCCAGCATGTGAAGCGGTTGGAGCGAGAGGCCGGTGTGAGCCTCCTGGAGCGCCAGCCACGAGGTGTCGTGCCCACACATGCGGGGCGCGTCTTGTGCGAGGCCGCCTCGGACAGCATCGCCGGTCTGGATCTGGCCCTGCGACGCCTCGGGGACCTTGTCAACGGCGACAGCGGCTCCGTGCGTGTCACCACGGGCGGAACAACCGTGCGGCACTTCATGTCCGAGGCCATCGTCGCCTTCCGCCGGCGCTACCCGAAGGTCAGTCTGGAGTTCCAGACAGAGACGTCCAGCCGCAACTGCTTCGACGCCCTCACCGCCGGCAATCTGGACCTCGCCTGGGTCACGATCGGCGGTCCAGTGCGCGGTATCGAGCAGCGTCCCGTCGTCGCCCTGCCTTGGGTACTGGCTGTCCGCGCCGACGATCCGCTCGCGGGCCAACCCTGTGTCAGCACAGGCGAATTCAGCGACATCAGTCTCATCCGGCTCCCCCAGAACTCCACCTCAGGCGCCCGCCTCGACGCCGCGTTCGCCGAACTCGGTATCCGTAGCAGCTCCGACACGAGCGTCGCCGACTGGGACACCGCCCTCCTGTTGGCAGAGCTCGGCCTCGGCCACGCCGTCGTGCCTGTCCTGCCCGGCTGGGAGGTACCCGGTGACGGTCCCCTCCGCCTCGTCCCCATCCCCGATCTGCCCCCGCTCCCGGTCGGCTGGGCCGTCCGCCGCTGGGACGCTCTCACCCCACTCGCCCGGGCCTTCGCCGATATCGTCGCCCGCAGTTGCAGGGAGAAGGCCGCCCACACTCAGTCCAAGTGACACGCAGCCCGGGCAGCGCTGATCAGTGGGTTCGACCCATGAACCTTGTGCGCAGCCCTACCTCTGCGGTGAGCGGGTCCCGTCTCAAATGAACTGGCCCGATTCGTTTGTCGTCTCGGGTGGCCGTGTGCTGGATGCGTCGGAATCGCGGCGGACTCCAGTCGACGGGTCGCCGCCGGGCACAGCCCGGTGAAGCTGGGCTGCGCTGATGCTGTCCGGGTCGAGGCCGGGCCGCTGGGCGTTACCCCTTGACCGTGGACACCCTGATCATTGGATCGTGAAGATCCGAAGGACAGGAGTTCCCGTTGGGGACGTCGAAGTACTCGCCTGAGTTCCGGGCCGATGCCGTCGCGTTGTACCGCTCCAGCCCGGGCCGGACGTACGCGTCGGTGGCCAAGGATCTTGGGGTGAACCACGAGACGCTCCGCACCTGGGTGCGGGATGCCGAGCAGGCCGCCGTGCCCGGCGCGGTGGAGGCCAGCGAGTTGGAGAAGGAGAACAAGCGGCTGCGGGCCCAGGTGAAGGAGCTCGAGCTGGAACGCGAGATCCTGCGGAGGGCCGCGAAGTATTTTGCGGGCGAGACCAGCTGGTGAGCCGTTTCCAGTTCGTTGCCGACCACCATGACGCCTTCGGCGTGAAGCGGCTGTGCCGGATCCTGGGGCTCTCCCGTTCCGGGTTTTACCGGCACCTGGCCGGCTTGGATGCGCGGGCCGGGCGGGCGCGTGCGGACGCCGAACTTGCCGGGCGGATCACGTCGATCCACACCGAGTCCGACGGCACCTACGGGGCTCCGCGCGTCACCGCCGAGCTCCAGGGCGCCGGGCTGCGGATCAATCACAAGCGGGTGGAACGCGTCATGCGGAAGTTCGGCATCGTCGGGCTGCACCTGCGCAAGAAGGTCCGCACCACGGTCCCCGCAGCCGACGCCATCCCGGTGCCGGACCTGATCCAGCGGGACTTCACCGCCTCTGGGCCGAACAAGAAGTACGTCGGCGACATAACCTACCTCCCGGTCGGCGACGGCCAATTTCTTTATCTGGCAACGGTGTTGGACCTGCACTCCAAGCGTCTGGTGGGCTGGTCGATCGCCGACCACATGCGGACCGAACTGGTCACCGACGCCCTCAAGGCCGCCGCCGGCGCGCGGGGAGGGAACCTGCGCGGAGCGATCTTCCACAGCGACAACGGAGCCCAGTACGCCTCCAAGGAGTTCGCCCAGGTCTGCAAGGACCTCGGCGTGATCCGATCACGCGGGGCCGTCGGCACCAGCGCGGACAACGCCGCCGCGGAGTCGTTCAACGCCAGCATGAAAAGGGAGACTCTCAAGGGCGCGAAACGCTGGCCCGGAGCTCGCGCCGCCCGCCTTGCGGTCTTCCGCTGGGTCACCCGCTACAACACCTGGCGACGGCACTCAGCCCTCGGTCAGCAGAGCCCGATCAACTACGAACAGCGATCAACTACGCTGACCACCGCCGCATAACAACCGGTGTCCACGATCAAGGGTGAAGGCCCAAGGCCGGGTAGTTAGGGTTTTCGCAGGTCACGCAAGGGGAGTTGGCGAGTTTCCGACGTAGAGCAACGGGGCTCGTTGGTACAGGCAGTCGTCCAAGACAGCTTGTCCCGAAGGAGCTCCGTTGCTCGATCATTGTGTCCTGCCGCCGCCGTTGGCGACTATCACCCGAACGGTCACGGTGGCTGCGGGCCGGTTCGCGCCCGGTCATCTGGGGGAACTGACGGCGATCGTGCCGTTCGAGCTCGTCGACGCGGTCCTGTCGGAGACGAGGACGGTGCAGCGGCGGCTGCGTGATCTGCCCTCGCGGGTGGGGGTCTACTTTCTGCTCGTGATGTGCTTGTTCCCCGAGGTCGGCTACCGGCTCGTCTGGGACAAGCTGACGGCCGGCCTGTCCGGGATTCCTGTGGTCTGCCCGACCGCGAAGGCGTTACGTGACCTGCGCCGGCGACTCGGCAGCGCGCCGGTTCGGGCGTTGTTCGACGTACTGGCCGGGCCGTTGGCAAGGCCGACGACGCCGGGAGTGCGGTTCGGGCCCTACCGGACGGTGTCATTCGACGGCTGCAGTTCGCAGAGGGTCTTCGACTCCGATCGGAACCGGGCCTGGCTGGGGAGAACGTCTCATCACGGCTATCCGACGCTGGAGTTGATGACGCTGGTCGAGACCGGCACCCGGGCCCTGATCGGTGCGGTGTTCGGCCCGACGGCCGAGGGCGAGACGAGCTACGCCGGCCGCCTGCTGCACCTTCTGAGGCCGGACATGCTGGTGCTCTGGGACAAGGGGTTCGACGGCAACGCCTTCCTCTCCGCCGTCACCACCACCGGCGCCCAGTTCCTCGGACGGCTCCGCAGCAACCGGCGCACACCGGCTCTCACCCGTCTCGTCGACGGCTCCTATCTGTCAGTCATCGGCACCGTGCGGGTGCGGGTCATCGATGCGCAGATCACCGTGACCTGCACCGACGGCACTGTCTTCACCGGCTCCTACCGGTTGGCCACCACCCTGACGGACGCCCGCCGCTTCCCGGCGGCCGTGTTGGTGGATCTCTACCATCAGCGGTGGGAGCACGAATCGGCGTATTACGCGCTCCGCCACACGATCATGAACGGCCGCCTTTTGCGCTCGGGTGACCCCATCGGCATCGAGCAGGAGATGTGGTCGCTCCTCACGCTCTACCAGGCACTGCGGACCGTTATGGTCGACGCCGCCGAGTCCGTCCCCGGCACAGACCCCGACCGCTGCGGCTTCACTATCGCCCTCCAAGCCGCCCGTGATCAGGTCATCCAGGCCGCCGACGTCGTCACCACGACCGTCGAACCGGTCGGTCTCATCGGACGCCGGATCCTGTCAGGCCTGCTCCCACCCCGGCGGCAGCGGGTGAGTACCCGCAAGGTCAAAGCACCGACCTCCCGCTACAACGGGCGATGCGACAACGACGGCCGGCCCGATGCCAGCCGCACCGTCACCGACCTCGACGTCACCATCCTCGAACCCTCCGATCCGCTGCCCGCACTGCCGACCGCCTCCCGGGATGATCGGCACACCGCCCCCGGCAAGCGACGCCGACACCGAATCCTGACCCTGCTTGAGGAAGACCCCACCCGCCTCTGGCAACCCCGCGACATCGCGGCTCACTTCGGCGACGTCACCCTGGAAACCATGTACAGACAACTGAACCGCTGGGCCACCAGCGGACTCATCCACAAGCTCGGCCCCGGCCTCTACGCCGCCACAGCATGGTCACCAACTCCCCTTGCGTGACCTGCGAAAACCCTAACTACCCGGCCTTGGGTGAAGGCCCGCTTGCGGGGTCGCATTGCGCTGGCTTGATCTTTGACCTGTGCGGCGTGGTCGTGGGGTGGCCGACTTCTGCGTTCGCCGTTTCGCCGACGGTGTTTTGCGGGGGGTGTGAACGTCGTGGCGGGGTGCGGGCCGGGTGTTCTTTCGGCCCAGTGGCCGTGCGGGGCCGGGGCGGGGGGCGAGACGGTCGGAGTCCGCGGGGGTGGCGTCGGTGCCGGACCACCAGAGCCAGACAGGCTTGGGGGTTGCTCCGCTGGGCAGGTGGTCGATGTCCGGGCGGATCACGGTGCCCTCGACGATCGGGAGGATGTCGTCGGCCACGGCCCAGGAGGAGCGGTGGGTCAGCTTGGGGTGGAGCCGGTTCCATGAGCGGGCGGTGGTTTGGCCGTAGAGGCATGTGTCGGTGACGGTATCGGTGTCCGGGGTGCCCCAGGTGTCGGGCTGCCCGAAGACGAACTGGCCGCCGTGCCGGGGCGGCCGACCCTGGGTGCGCGGGAGCCTGGGTGGGACAGCCCCTGCGTAGGACGCCGTCGGATCGCATCCGGGCCAGCACCTGCACGGGCGAGCCCTTCAGGAGGAAGGCGAAGCGGGGGCGTCGCATCCGGCATCCGCGACGATGAGGATGTCAGGGTCGTCCGTCTGCCACTGCCCCGCGGTGATCAGTCGTTGAAGCAGATCGCGCAGTTGCCGGCCGGTATCAATCCGTGCACGGCCAAGACGGTGTAGAGCCTGCCATGGCCTCGGCGGTGTTCGCCCACCGGCGACAGCTCGGCCGGCGATCAACAACGACACCTCGACGATCAAATGTGGCGCGAAGGCGGTCCCTCGCGCCCAGTACCGATAACGCGCTGCGCGGGGTGGGTCTCAGCCCCACAATTCAGAAAGGGTGATAAGCGACATCTGATCGTGGAACGTGAGGCTTTTGCGACTGACGATCGACGTGGAAGAGGGAGACTGGGTTACGGTCTCGCACCAACCGTACGGCGTGAAGTTCTGGTGGGCGCTGGGCGAAATGATCAGGGAAGGCAGCTTCGACCCGTCCGACGACACCATGCGGTGGGCCGAGCTTGACCGGCAATTGGGCGAAGACCTCTTCGATGTCCACGTGCCCGACGCCGATGCGCCGAGCATGACTGTCGGCGAACTGAAGGCGCACTGCCTGAGCGAAGCGCGACGGCTAGGCGATCCCCACCGATGACGGGTGATGAGGACCAGATCCTCGGCATCTGGCTCGAGGACCCCGTCACTGGCGAAAGGCTGCCCGACTTCCGCACACTCTCCGGACTGGAGGTGGCCGACGGAGACCTCCTGGTTCTGTGCATCCAGCACACTTCAAGGCTTGACTATGCGATGGGGCCACCGCGCAACCCAGCAGAGTTGCTCCGCTGGCTCCAGCTGGCGGAGAACAGCAACGCCCCCATGCTTGGACCGCGGTTGTGGGGCCTACTGCTGTACACCGACGCCGACGTCGAGCTGGCCACGTACGTTCGCACCCACTTCGACGACCTGAATGTCCTGTCTGGGCCGACCACTCGCGTCTTCGTCGTGGAGCGTCGCAGGAACTGGCGGGTTGCAAAGAGGTACTGGCGCCGCCACCTGGAACCCGAGCTATACCGGGTGATGTCCACCATGCACTGGCTGTGGTGGACACCCTACGACCCGCAGGGCGCCTACGAGGTCGCCTCGCTCCTTGGCCTCGGCCCCGAGCAGCTGCCCTGCCTGGTCTTCTTTGACTCCCGGAGGGGCCCACTTTCTGACGCCGACAAAGTGGTCTTCCCGGTCGAGCACACGTCCACGGCCTACTTTCGCACCCTCTTCGGCGGCATCGCACGCACTCTGGCTCCCCCAAGCCATGGCCACCCGCCGCGCGACAGCCGGTCACGCGAGGACAGAGACGCCTTCATGCACCCCGACAGCGAACATCGCGAGTTCCCTTGGCCGAGGAAAGGCGATGCGTACGCCCCTGCCCCTGTTGCCCTGGGCCACCTCCTGGCATCGCCCCGCTCCGCCGACAGAGCCGCGTTCGAGGCCGTCCGCTCGGCCCAGGAGGACATCAGAATGGCTGCGCGGGCCACCGCACCGCCTGAGCCAGGCGTCACAATCAGGGACAGTCGGGTCTCCATCGCAACCGGAGGATCCAAAGTGTCGGAGAACTTCAACTTCAATGGAGAAAGCACCACGTTCATTAACCGACCGCAGGACACCGTCATTCAGGACTTCCAGAATGCGCACGGCACGGCGCCCGCATCCGACGAGCTCACCCAACTCCTCCGCCTTGTCCTGTCGAGCAGGAACCTCACCGACGCCAATCGAGAGGAGGCCGCTGGCGAAATTCACGAACTCGTCCGCCTGGACTCCAGTATCGAAGCGGACCGGACGTCGGCCGGGTCTCGGCTGGAACGCTTCCGAGTTCTGGTGGCTGCCACCGCTGACATTGCCCAGCCCGCCCTCGCGGTCATCGCTTCGCTCGCTGCCGTCTTCGCAGGCTAAGCGGCTTGGGTCAGGACAACTCCTCGTGGGGTGGGGGCTTTGGCGGGAGTGGTGGTGACGCCGAAGATAGTGACGGTGGAGTTGACGCCCGAGCAGCAGGTCGAGGTGCGTCGGCGGTCGGCCGAAGGTGACCTGGCGCGTAACGAGCGGTGGATGTTGGAGTGCATCCGGTTGCTGAGCAGGGGCCTGACCGTGCCGCAGGCCACCGGTCTGGTCGGGACCCGGCACCCCCGTCAGCTACCTCACCGGACTCCGCCTGAGCGCTGCGGTCTGGCTCTGGAGCCTCACTCTGCTAGCCCGTGCGGCCTGCGATCCGGTCGATTGCCGGAATGCCCAGGAAGACGGGGGACTCGCGGTGCTGGTGCTGGGCGACGAATTGCGTGATCTTCGGCAGGACAAGGAAAACTTCACCCGCACCTGCACATCTACGAAGACCGCATGCGGCGCCTCACCACGGAGAACGCATCCCTGCGTACTGTCCTGGAAGCCGACAGCAACGTTGTTCGATGGCGTCCTGGATCGGCCGGACGGCCTCGACGCCCTACCATGAGGCGGTCTTTCTGCCCTGGACACGGCCGGGGCGGACGCATGTCTGGGTCGACGGGCTCTGTGACCGCGCGGTCTGGCCTTCGCCGTCAGGCGGCCTGGTACTGGAAGGTGCGGCGATAGGCCGTGGGCGTGACGCCGAGGGCGTCACGGAAGCGGGCGCGCATGTTGGCGCCGCTGCCGAGGCCGCACCGGATGGCGATCTGTTCCACCTGGAGGTCGGTGGTCTCCAGGAGTTCTCGCGCGCGGTTGATGCGGGCGGTCAGGAGCCATTGGTGGGGGCTGACGCCGGTTTCCTGGCGCCATAGGCGGGTCAGGGTGCGTGGGGAGACGCCGGCATGGTCGGCGAGGTGGGGGATGGTGAGGTCTTCTTCGAGGTGGAGCAGAGCCCGTTCGCGGGTGTCGGCGAGCGTGGTGGCCTGGGGGGTGGGGAGGGTCCTGTTGATGTATTGGGCCTGTCCGCCGTCGCGGTGGGGAGCGGCGACGATGTCCCTGGCGATGTCGTTCGCGACGGCTGCGCCGAGGTCCTTGCGGACCAGGTGCAGACACAGGTCGATGCCGGCCGTAAATCCCGCGGAGGTCAGGATGGTGTCGTTGTCGATGTAGAGGACGTTGCGGTCGACGCGCAGCCGGGGGTAGAGCTCTTCGAGGTCGTCCGCCTTGGCCCAGTGGGTGGTGACGGTGCGGCCGTCGAGCAGTCCGGCCGAGGCGACGGCGAAGGCGCCGGTGCAGATGGAAGCGATGCGTATCCCGGCGCGGCCGGCGAGCTTGAGAGCGGCCCTCACCCGTGGGAGCGGAGGGCGCCGGAAGTCCTCGAAGCCCGGAACGATGATCGTGTCCGCTTCGGCGAGCGCCTCGAGACCCGCGGCGAGCCCGAGGGTGAATCCGGAGCTTGTGGTCACGGCCTCCTCGGTGTCGCCGCACACGGTGAGCTCGTAGGGGGTGTTCGGACGGGCGTTGAAGATCTGCGTGGGGATCCCCAGATCCATGGGCAGCACGCTGTCGACCGCCAGGACCATGACCCGGTGCTTGTTCATGGCCGCAATATTACGTCTGATACCCATGCCGCAGGGAAGGCCAGGGAGCCGCCATGCTCTGACTCAGAGCTGTTCCCGGGATAAATCCCCAGATCAGACCGCTGATCGTATGACTGGAAAGCAAGGGCTCACCCGCAACGTCTGGCCCAAAAGATGCGCATGCTGGCAGATGAGCCATGGCCTGGAAGGGAGGTTCCGGAGCAGGATCGAAGAGCGAGCACGGGGCAGCCGACTTCACACACCGGTGGAGCGGTCCCAGAGCCCCGGCCGTGGACGAGGAGCCGGCAATGACTTCGCAGAATGTGGTGGGCCGCTTCTTCGACGTGCGGGGCGGCCAGGTGTACGCCCACGTCCGCGAGGGTGACGGCCCGGCGCTGATCTTCCTGCACTACTGGGGAGGCTCACGGCGCACCTGGATACCGGTGCTGCAGCGTCTGGATCCCGGGCAGGGCTTCGTGGCCTACGACCAGCGTGGCTGGGGCGACTCCACGAGCGTGCCGGGACCTTATGACCTGGAGCAGCTCGCGGACGACGCGCAGCGGGTCGTCGACGCGCTCGGATACTCCCGCTATGTGTTGGTCGGGCATTCCATGGGCGGCAAGGTGGCTCAGATGCTGGCCGCACGCAAGCCCACCGGTCTGAGGGGTGTCGTCCTCGTGGCGCCCGCGCCGCCCGCGCCGATCGGGGTGAGCGAGCAAGTGCAGGAGACGGTCTCCCACGCCTACGACAACGAGGAGGCGGTTCTTCAGAGCATCGACCTGATGCTGACCCACGGCGGGCTGACTCCCGAGCTGCGCCGGCAGGTGGTCGAGGACAGTCTGCGCGGCGGCGACGAGGCCCGTCTCGAGTGGCCGCGCAAAGGCCTGGTCCAGAACGTGTCGGCCGGCGTCTCAGCCATCGAGGTGCCGGTGCTGGTTCTCGCGGGCAGCCACGACAAGGTCGACCCGCCGACCGTGCTCGCCGACCACCTGCTGCCGCTGATCCCGACCGCCACGCTGACCATCCTGAAGGACACCGGCCACCTCTCGCCCCTTGAGGTGCCCGACCAGGTGGCCGCGCACATCGGCGCGTTCGTCGCCCAGCTGTAAGCACAGCACTCCAACCGCACATCCCCCCGTGGGGCGACCGGCTGCCACTCCACCTGCCGTACAGCCGCACCCCCCATACCCGGCACGCGTGAGCGCGCCGCCCGGCCACCGCCCCGATCCGCCCCGGACCGGGGCCCAAAAGAAGGAGACACATCATGACCACCGATGCACATCTGTCCGTCTTCGAGCAGCTCGACCTCCCCGACACGAGCCTCGCCCGGGACACCTACGCCCATGCGGCACAGACCACGCCAGGCTTCATTCACGATCACTGCGTCCGCAGCTACGTCTTCGCCCGCGCCCATGCCCAGAACAAGGGTCTGCGCGCCGGTACCGACTACGACGACGAACTGCTGTTCGTCGCTTGCATCCTGCACGACCTGGGACTGAGCGAGGAGGGCAGCAACGGCGACCAGCGTTTCGAGGTCGACGGCGCCGACCTCGCAGCGGCATTCCTGCGCGAGCAGGGTGTCGAGGAAGAACGTATCGCCGTCGCCTGGGACGCCATCGCTCTGCACACCGCGGAAGGCATCGCCTCGCGCAAGGGCACGGAGGTGGCGCTGGCCCACTTGGGTATCGCCACCGACATCCTCGGAGTCCACCGTGAGAGCCTGCCGGCCGGCCTCGCCGACGAAGTACACGCCCTGCTGCCGCGTCAGGACCTGGCCCACGGGTTCAGCGATCTCATCATCACCCAGGCCGTGGCCAAGCCCCACAAGGCGTCCCCGACGACCTTCATCGGCGACCTGCTGCGCCGCCACCTGCCCTACGGCGCCTACCCCAACTGGTACGACCTGATCGACGCGGCAGGCTGGGGCGACAAGCCGGTCGGCGTCACCGCCCGGCGCCGTGCCGAGACACCCCAGCAGTTGGGGGCCATGTACATGGAGTACCTGGAGGCCGGCGACGTCGAGGGGTTGGTGTCGCTCTACGAGCCGAACGCCCACTTCGTCCCCACCCCCGGAACCCACCTGGTGGGCACGGACGCCATCCGCCAGGCCATGCAGCAGATGGTCGACAGCGGTGCCCGCCTCAAGCTCGAAATGCGCGAGATCCGACAGGTCGACGACGTCGCCCTGGTGTCGAACACCGCCACCCTCACCGGGGTCGGACCGGAGCCGGTGGTCACCACCACCACCGAGATCCTCCGACGCCAGCCGGGCGGCGGCTGGGTTCACGTTGTGGACGACCCGTTCTTCAGCTGATCGCGTCGGGCGGCCCGGGCACGTAAGCACGGGCCGCCCGCCCCTCCCAAGGCTCAGCAGAGGACGGTGATCGCCCGGTTCGAACGGCTCGGCGGTTTCGCCCGCACAGCCCAATGGGCAGGTACGGCTCACTGACCCGGCCAGGCGGACGTCCTTGGGAGGGCGCCGGCCGTCTCTGGAAGATGTCATCCCCCGACGATCCACCGCCATCGGACAGACTGCCCCCGATAGGTGACCGACATCCCGTCGCGGTCACCTGGGCCACCTCGACTCGCCTCTTCACGCGTTGCGGTTGGACGACTTCGACATACCCGGGCAGCCGTTCCTGATCAGTCCTGCGGGCGATTGATCCGTCCTGCTAAGGCAGAGAGCCTGGGGCGGGACGGCGGCCGTCTGGTGGTACTTGCAGTGAGGGGGACTAAAGAAGCATCCGGCTCAATCATGCTTTCCTCTTACGTACCTGACGACGCACGCCCCGCCGGGGCGCACACTCGCCCAGAGCGATGAGTTCGCCACTAAACATCCTCACCCACGACGAAGTGATCAGGAGTCGTACGTAGGTGTGCGCGGCTTGCTCGACCGCTTGCGCACCAGCGGCGCGAGTGTCCTGTGGATGATGACGTACTCGGCGACGACCGCGCACACGAGGATCGACGCCCACACGCTCGTGGTGTAGATGTCGTCGAAGGTCAGCGAGGGGAACGGGCCCTGTAGGGCCACTCCGAGACCGATGAAGGCGCGGAGCGCGACCGCGGCGAAGCTCAGCGCGTAGTTGCGGATCAGCCAGATCCGGCGTGGATCCGACGTGATCCGACGGCCTCACCTGGTGGCACTCGACGCGGATGGCACGCTTCCCGCTGGGACCGAGGTCGAGGAGCCGGCGGCTGAGCTGTCCGGCAGTAAGATCGTCAAGGCGTTGCGGGCCGTCCTGAATGCAGGTGTCCACGCCGTGCTGTGTTCCGGTCGCTCGCCGTTGGGGATGACCCGCGTCTGCGACGAACTCGGGCTGGCCAGTGCGGACGTGCTCGCTATCGGCGACGGGCGCAAGAACATCGAGATGCTTCGCTGGGCCGGCCGCGGCGTCGCGGTGACACAGGCCCCACAGGATGTCCGTGCCGCCGCCGACGTGGTCGCCGGGGCAGCGGAGGACGACGGCGTGGCATTCGAACTGGAGCGGTGGTTCGGGTGACCAACGCGGCCGAATAGTCAGCGACCCGAGCAACCCTCATTTGCAAAGAAGTTGAGAGCCGCTGATACGACGGCTGGTCATCGGATGGACAGGACGAGGACGGTGCATCTCATGGAAAAGGCAGCGCCGAACAACGGCTCAGGGCGGAGTGGCCCACGGCGATGGCCACTCTTAGCAGCGGTAGGGGTCGACTCACTGGGCACGGGACTGTATCTCCCGTTGTCGTTGCTCTACTTCCTCAAAGTCACTGACCTGGACCTGGCCGACATCGGTGTGCTCGTCAGCGTGGCCGGCGCACTGACCCTGCCGGTACCGATGGCCATCGGACGGCTGGTCGACCGGCTCGGGCCGCGGCTGGTGGTCGCCGGCGGCCAAGTGCTGCAAGGAGTGGGCTTCCTGCTCTACCTGGCTGTCTCCGGGGCCGTCTCGCTGGTGATCGCCGTCCTGATGACGACGGTCGGCACACGGGTCTACTGGTCCTCGGTCTTCACGCTCATCGCCGACCAGGCGGACGCCGAGGGGGCCGACGCCAAGGACCAGTGGTTCGCGCGGACCGGAATGCTCCGGGAAGCGGGCTCCGGTGGTGGAGCGCTGCTAGCGGGCGCGCTACTCGCCGTCGACTCCACGCGCATCTACAACTGGCTGATCCTGAGCAGCGCGCTCGCATTCCTGGTCGCCGCACTGGTGGTCGTCTTCGCAGTGCCATCCACCCCGCATGCCCCACCACCGGCCGAGGGCCACTCCGGCTACCGGGCACTGCTTCGGGACCGGCCCTACCTCGCGCTGATCGGGACTTGCACGATCTTCGCCCTGTGCAGCACATTCCTCGCCCTGTCGCTGCCCGTTTACGTGGTCAAGGGTCTGTCAGGACCCGGCTGGGCGCCCGGCCCCCTACTAGCCCTCAACACACTGCTGTTGGCCACCTGCACGGCCGCCGTCAACCGCTTCGTACGTCGCCGATGCACCCGCGCACGGGCCATGGCGTGGGGCGGCGGGCTGTGGGTGCTGTGGTGCGCCGCGTCCGCGGCAGCCGTCCTGATACCGTCCCCGGCGCTGGTGCCGTTCATGGCGCTCGTGGTGATGTGCTACAGCGTCGCGGACATGACCTACGGGCCCGCATCCAATGCGCTCGCTGCGGACGCGGCACCGGCCGGGTCGCGAGGCACCTACCTGGCCGCGTTCCAGTACTCCTTCGCGTTCTCAAGCATCATCGCGCCCAGCCTGTTCGGCCTGCTCTTCAGCCAGGGACGCGCCCTCCCCTGGCTTGCCGTAGGCCTCCTCGCCGCGCTGGGCTCGGCGCTGATGCTGCGCCTGGAGCACCGGCTGCCACAAGAGCGCCGAACGCCGGCAGACGAGGGCGCCGCCACCCGGGACGTCGTGTCAGGAAGCGCAGAGTGATCAGAATGCAGTCAGGTGGGGATGACCATGTACGGACCCCAGGGGGTCGAGGAGACTCTCTCCTGTACTGCGGTCAGCTCCAAGACCGGCATCAGCTCGACGTGCTAGAAGGAATCTAGTGGTGGCAACGCTTCCAGAGATCACAGCCCTGTTGGGCGAACCCCGGTTCAACTGGTCGGATCCGGCTCCATGGATCGAACTGGAGCAGGAACTCGGTATCGAATTTCCTGCGGACTTCCGTGAGATCGTGGACGCCTACGGTTCGATCGAGATCAACAGACAGTTGTATCTTGAGCACCCCGCCGGCCATCTTCTGCACAGTCTGGGAGAAAACATCAGGGGGGATCTCGAGCTCTGGCGCGAGGAGGACATGGCGGAGTTCCTGCCGAGTCCGGTGGGGGCGAACCCCGGGGAACTGATGCCGGTTGCGTCGGCCACGACGGGCGAGGCGGTTTTCCTGCGCATTCCCGACAACCCCTCGTCGCCCTGGCGCGTCGTGGTCCAGGAGTTCGACAGTCCTGCCTGGACTCTCTACGAGATGACGTTCAGTGAGTGGTTGCTGGCTTATCTCAAAGGTAGGGACGTAACGTTGTATTCTCGCAACTTTGCGCCTGACGGCCCGTTCTACGCATTCCTGCCGTGAAGATACGCCGCGTTATTGATCGCATCGCGGGATTCAGTGGTCTGCTGCGATGACGGGCAGCGAGCTGATCGTTGACCTGCGCGGTCGGCTGATCGAGTCACTCGACGACTTCTGGGACACAGTGAGCGAGCCGTGCGGGCTGACAGAGTGGTTCGGCCGAACCTGGACGCGTGGCCGGACAGGAACGAGACCCGGGGCACCTCTGAGGTGATCGACAGCCACGACCTCCTGACTGGCATCTTTGACGGAGAGCGGAACCGGCAGCGGGCGGCCGCGCCAGTTCATCGTGATGTGGGAAAAGAGCCGGTGCTCGATCTTGTTCCACTTCGAAGTGCCCGGCGGCGGCAGGTGACAGGCCGTGATGATCAGGCCGGTTCCGGCGGCGAGGCGGGCGAGGTGGCGTTTCCACGCCCGGGTGCCAGAGCCGTTGGAGCCGCCCGCATCGGGGGTGATCAGCAGCCGTGAAACCCGTGGGTGATCGGCCTGGCCCTGATCGTGCCACCAGCGACGAATGCACTCCACCGCCAACGTGGGGGTGTCGTGGTCGATGCCGACATTGACCCAGCCGACATACGCCGCCAGGTCATAGATGCCGTAAGGGATGGCCTTGCCCAGCCGCGGGTCGGCGAAGTCGTGGACGTGCACCGGCACTGGTTCCCCCGCCGGCCGCCAGGAGCGGCCCGGACGCTTGAAAGCGCAGGTCCGCGTCGCGTTTGCACGCGCCGCCCGGCCGCCGCACCCGCCCCAGTAGGGACTGGCCCGCCTCCAGACCGAACACACCCTTGCGGACCGTCGTCTCACTCACCCCGGCCGCCCGGGCCACGGCCCGGACACCGTCATGCCCCAACCCCCGGACCTCCGCGGCCATCAGCAATCGCCGCTGCCGCTCGTTCAGATGCGGGAACAACACCCCGAACCACACGGCACATTGATCACGCGTTTCATCCGGAATGCGGATACGACATCAACGAGCCCCCGATCTGAAAGCAACACCTTGATGATCGGCAGGCCCTTGGCGCGCCCTCGTGGTGTATCTGCCCAGCCAGACCCAGGTATCCAGCCGCACCCACGACCGTCACGAGTCGATCGGGATCGCCGTGCTGATGTGTGCGGGGTTCAGATGAGTAGGGCCGCGTGTACGTCAGGTCGGAGCGGTCGAATGGAACCTACAAGTGCTCCGCTCCGTGCGCCTGCCGACCGGGGCCGAGAACGTGGGCCGCACCGAGGCTGCTGCGGACGGCCGGCTCCGGGAAGAACTCGCCGCGGCCCTCGCGCGCACCGACGCCGACTTCCGGCCGAAGCTCCGCGTCGCCCCGGTCCGCCAGGGCCCGGCAAGGCTTCCTCGCCTACCTGCTGCACGAGGGCTGAGCGGCCTGGTGAGGTCCATGCCCCGGACACCCGACCCCAGCCGCGAGCAAGAGGCGGCTCGGGTGTCCCTGACGTTACTGCGTCATACGGCCCAGGAAGTCTCCCGCATCAGCCGCCGTAGCACGCCCACCCCGCATGCCGGCGCGCGCCGACGGCTCAACCTCTACTGCCATACCCGAAGCCCCCGGGCCCTCCGATCGTATGAATGATCGATTCAGACCCACGCCTTGCGAGGTTAGGAGGTCTCCACCCATTGAAGCGTCCAGAAGTTGCCTTCGGGCCGGCAAGAGACCTGTTGCCGGTAGCCGGCCTTGGTGAGGGCAGCAGCACAGTCCGACATGGATGGGCAGTCGGTGAACGCAGCGGGCAGGGCAGCCGATTGGCCGGAGGCGTTGACGGCCTGGCACTTGAGGACTACGTCCAACAGCCGTATCTGGGTCTGTCGTAGTTCCTACGGCGGACCCCCTTGGTCGTCATCGCAGGTGACGACCCCGATCACCTCCGCCGCCTAACGTCCTGCAGGTGATCAGGATCGTCCGGCGACCGCCTGACGTTCTGCTCGACTCCTCCTTCACGCCGATCCAGGAATTTGTCATGCCCAAAACCTCAATCGCGCCTGCCGGTCCGGCAGCCCTCACCCTTCTCCTTGGCCTGTGGGGGATCAGGCGCGAGAACAGCATGTGGCGCGACGAGGCGGCAACGTGGCAGGTAGCCCACAGGACCGTTCCCGAAATCTGGCACATGCTGGATCGGATCGATGTCGTCCACGGCCTCTACTACCTGTTCATGCATGGCGTTTTCGCTGTCTTCGGAGACAGCCTCCTTGCTCTGCGACTGCCCTCCGTTCTGGCCATGGCCGGCGCTGCCACCCTGATCACTCTCCTGAGCTCCCGACTGGCCGACGAGTACACGGGGCTGGCTGCGGGCCTGGCTTTCGCCCTGATCCCCGCCGTCCAGCAATACGCGCAGGAAGGACGCCCCTACGCTCTGGTCGCGGCCTGCGTCGCACTGGCCTGCCGGCTGCTGGTCGAGGCGGTCGACAGCCCGGGCGCCGGCCACTGGGTTGCGTACAGCATGGCTGTTCTGGCAGGCGCACTACTCAACTGGTTCTCGCTCCTTGTGCTGTTCGCACACGCAGTGACGATTGCCCTCGCCCGCCCCTCCAGAGGGACCGTCCTGCGCTGGGCAGTCGGCTCATCCGCCGCCGTGATCGGCACGCTGCCCCTCATCATGGCCAGCAAGGCGCAGTCGGAGCAGGTCGCCTGGATCCCCCCGATCAACCAGAGCACCCTGCTCGGCCTCTTACTGACACTGCTTGCGGGCGCACTCTGCGCATGGCTCGCACGCCCGAGGCGAGACCACCGCCCGCCCAGCGGCACCCGACTCCCGCTCACCGCGCTTGCCCTGCCACTGCTTGTCCTTCCTCCACTCCTGCTGCTCGCCGTCTCCCTGGCCCATCCCGTCTACCTCTCCCGCTACGTCCTCTTCAGCTATCTCGGGCTCGCCCTGCTCATCGGCGCGGCGCTCCGCGCACTCGCGGATCGCCTGCGCACGCCGCCCCGACGACTGATCGTCGCTGTCATGGCTCTCGCCTTACTCGGGCTGCTTCCCGTCGAACTGTCACTCCACAGTGCGGCCAGCCGAGTCGATGACGTACTGTCCACGGCCAAGATGGTCGCTGCGGTCCATGAGCCGGGCGATGGGGTGCTGTACATCCCCGCGGCCCGTCGTGACACCGCCCTGGTCTCGCCCGCCGAATTCACCGGGATCCAAGACCTGGCGCTGGTCCGCGGCCCGCTGGAATCCGGCACCTTGAACGGCGTGGAGGGCACTCCAAAGCAGATAGCGGACGCCATGCTGGCCGTACACCGCATCGTCGTTGTCAGCGACGAGAGCGCGCCATCCGCCCCCACAAATCGCGACCGGGCCAAACAGCGCGTCCTGCAGGCGTACTTCGTCCGCTGTTCCGAAACCGACCAGCACGGCCGCCGGGTGACGGTGTACCAGCGCCGCCGCACTCGGCACGACGGGTTCGGGCACCCGACGTCGGGCCGTCGCTCCCAGAAAAGAGAGTCCCTGCCCCGCTCGATCTCTCCAACTGAGCTCCGCCCAAACGGTGGTTTGTTGGCGGCGGGCCCGTGCGGGAGTGGGCCATGAGGTGAAGACGTCAACTACGGCCTGGGGAGCTTGAGATGACGAAGCGGCTGCCGTGTCCGCCCGCGCCCGGTCCGCTGGAAGCGTACGCCGTCCGGTTCGATGATCTCTTCGGAACGCCGGCCCAGCGGCGTGGGCCTCGTGAGTACCTGGCCGGCTGCTGCTGCCGCGGGACCGGAAAAGGACACTGACCTGCCGGGCTGGTACAGAACCCGTGATCGGCACCCAGCAATCGGTTGACGTTCTCCCCGGTCAAAGGTGTCTCGATTGGGCGAAGAAGATCATGTGGCCCTCAGCCTGCCGGTAGGCTGGGGTCGCTGCGGCACCCCCAGCATCACCCGTCCCCTCGCAGGGACATGGCCGGCAGCGGTCGAGTCGTCTCACAGCGTGAGGATGAAGTAACAGGTGCTGATAGCGGGCCGGTACCGGCTGCACGCCACCATCGGACGAGGCGCGATGGGAGAGGTCTGGCAGGCGTACGACGAGGTGCTCGGCAGAGCAGTGGCTGTCAAGCTCCTGCTCGCCCAGAACACCGACCCCACCGGCGCCTCCCGCTTCCGTCTGGAGGCCCAGACCGCGGGCCGGCTCAGCCACCCTCATGTGGTCGGCGTCATCGACTTCGGCGAGCAGGAGGGCCGTCTGTTCCTGGTGATGGAGCTGGTCACGGGCGACAGTCTCGCCCGCGTGCTCTCCCAGGCAGGATCGCTGCCGGCCGAGGAGGTGGCCCGCATCGCCGCTCAGGCGGCCGCGGGGCTCGCCGTCGCGCACGATCAGGGCATCGTGCATCGGGACATCAAGCCCGGCAACCTTCTCCTCGACGCCGACGGGTCCGTGAAGATCGGCGACTTTGGCATAGCGCGCTTCGTCGACGACCCGGGTGCCGCGCTCACCGCGACCGGTCAGATCGTCGGGACCAGCCTGTACCTCGCCCCCGAGCGCGCCCTCGGCAAGCCCGCCGGACCGGCGTCCGACGTCTACTCGCTCGGCTGCCTGCTCTACCAACTCCTCACCGGACGACCGCCGTTCCACGCCGACAGCGCCGTCGCGATCCTCCACCACCACCTCGACACGGCCCCCGTACCACCGCGGGAGCTCGGCGTCGGTCTGCCGCCCGCCTTCGAGAACTACCTGCTCGGTCTCCTCGCCAAGCGGCCCGAGGACCGCCCCACGGCACGTCAGACGGCCGAATGGTTCGCCGCAGGTGCCTGGAGGGGGCGCCCCGAGCCCCTCCCGGCAGCCGCGCCGCTCACCGAGCCGAAGGTGCCGCGCGCGACCGCCTTGGGGGCGGTCGCAAGGCCCGGAACGAACACGGCCGGCGCGGCCCCCGGCTCCGCGACCACGTACGCCTTCCCGTCCGCCGTTGGCAGCACCGCCGGGGCCCACCGGACGCCGCGTCGGCAGCGATCGGGACTTCGCGCCTTCGTCGTACACCGGTCGAAGGCGGTGAGCACCGTCGCCGCGCTGGTGGTCTTCCTCGCGGCGCTGCTGGTCGGCCTGACGTGGTTCTCTCCCGACCACAGCTCGGCGGAGACACCACCGACGGATCCGCCTCGCACTACGAGCTCCACCCCGGCCACGTCCGCGCCCCTGAGCACTCCCCCGACCGGTGGTGAGGGGCCCGGCAACAGCGGAGACGACGGCCCGGACAAGCAACAGCACACCCAGAAGGGGAAGAACGGACACAGCAAGGACGACAAAGACTGATCCCTCGTCACATCACTCGCCGGAACCCGGCAACCGCCGCAGCCCGGCAGGGAGCAGGAAGGCGTGCGGTACGACGGCGACGGACACCGTTGCCCACGCGGCTGCCGCGGACGGGCCGCGCCCGGCGAGGTAGTTCTGCACCGTCACGACGAGCGGGAGATGGACGATGTAGACGGCGTACGAATCGGCAGCCGGCTCCCGTGAGACACGTCCGCCGCTGGTGACAACCCCGCGGAACAGCGTGAGCAGACCGACACCCCCGCCGCCGTCAGGTGTTCGGCCACAGGGTGCCAGGTCGAGGGACCGACGGACGGACTGTGCACGAGAACGAAGATCGGCTGCGTGTGACGATCCTGTCGCCCAAAGTGGAGCTGTCAGTGGCCCCTAGCACGATCACGGACATCGAACTGCCTCCGGACGGGCGTCTGCTGTTCCTCACCACCCTCAAGAGAGCGGGTCGAGGCCCTCTGTTCATCAGACGCCGAAGCTGGAACTCCGAGACCTGCCCGGCCGGCCAGCCGTTGTTGGCGGTGAAGGTGAGTCGTACATAGCGGGTGGTGACGGTGGAGAGGAGCGTGAGGGTCGCGGTGTTGCCGGTCGCCGGGTCGAAGGTGTAGCCCGCCGGGGCGAGAAGCTGGGCGAAGGTGCCGCCTTCCGTGCTGCCCTGGACGGAGATGGTCTGGGTACGGGTGGCCCAGGCGGCCGCCGGGGGGAGGTTGAGGACGATCCGTCTGACGCCGGTGACGGCGCCCAGATCGACCTGGACCCACTGCGGGAAGGCGTTGTTGGCGGACTCCCAGTAGGTGTTGGTGTCGCCGTCGGTCGCGTTGGACGAGGCGTAGATCTGGGTGTGGCTGCTCTCCGAGGTGGGGCGGTGGAGGGCGAGGTTGATGGGGCTGGAAGGGGGGTCGGTAGTGACGGTGACCTGGTTGGAAGGCTGCGACACGTTGCCCGCCGCGTCGAAGGCTACGACGTCGAAGGTGTAGGCGGTGGACGCGTGAACGAGGCGGCGCTGGTGGTACCCACCTGTGTGCTGGTCGAGCCGGTCACCCGCAGGACGCGGTAGCCGGTCACGCCGACATTGTCGGTCGACGTGTTCCAGGCCAGTGAGACGGAGTCGCTGGTGTGCCCGGTGACGGTCAGGGCACCCGGCGCGCCGGGCGGTGTGGTGTCACCGCCGGTGGGGACGATCGGCTGGGTGGGGCGAGTGGCGGTCAGCGCGATCTGGCCCTTGAGCATGCGGCCGCCGTCGCCGGTCAGGCGCAGGTAGTAGTCGGAGGAGCAGGCGGTGCCGTCTTCGTCGAGGGCGAGGAATCCGGAGTTGGTGGGCACCCACGCCTGTGTCTCGGCGGTCTTGGCGATCTGGTTGCCCTCGTTGTACTCGTCGAACATCGAGATGTAGATGCCCTGCACCCCGGCCCGCACCATGTTGTAGAACTGCCGCCACATGAAGTCGCCGTGCGCGCGCTGCCGGCCGGAAACGTCGCCGGGCAGGACGCAGGGCTGGTAGTCGATGCCGTTGGCGTCGCAGTCGGCCTGGTCGCCGAGCGTGTAGGTGGTGTAGGCGTTGTCGGCCTCGGTCACGTTCCCGATGGCGCCGACCATCCACGGCGAGATCATGTTGAAGGCGTGGTAGACACCCAGATAGCCGGGCCGTGAGCCCCCGGTGCCCGTCCGCCACTCAGGCGGGACGCCACCGATGACGTAACAACCCTGGCCCTTGAACCAGTTGATGACGTCGAGGCAGGCGTCGGCGGTGAAGGGGTGGTCGTTGTCGTTGAAGCCGAAGCCCCAGATACAGACGACCGGCTTGCCGTTCTGCTTCGCGTACGCCGAGGACGCGGTGTGCGCGGACATCTTGTTCGTCCAGTCCGTCTTGATCTCGGACTGCATGTTCGTCCAGTCGCTGACGTCGTACATGATGTAGAACTTCCGCCCGTACGACTCGGCGGCGCTGCGCACCTTGGTCGCCATGGCGTCGCGGGTGGGGCCCTCGCCGCCGGTGGGGTTGAAGCGTTGCAGGCCGGCCGTGTCGATGCCGTTCTGCTGCATCCACAGGAAGTGGGTGTTCACCGTCTGCTGGTCGTACGAGGAGAACAGCGTGGCGGGTCGCCCGTTGCCGAGGGCGGCGTAGGAGGTCTGATACGTGTTGGTGTGGTCACGCACATCGGGCCAGCATTTGATGTTGGTGTTGGTGGGTGACGGCGACCGGCCCCAGTCCTGGCTCCAGTGCCACCAGCCGTTGATGGGCGCACCGTCGCCGACGCAGGCGAACCAGCCCTGGTAGCCGACGCTGATCTTGCCGACCACGTCGCCCGGCGGGCTGGCCGCTGACGCGGTCTGGGCGAGTACGGTCTCGGTGGCTCCCGCGGTTCCCACCGCGGTGGCCGCGATCGCGGCCCGTAAGAAGACTCTGCGTGTGACACCCATCTGGACTTCTCTTCGGTGGTCGGTGCCGCCGAGCGCGCTTGCGCTCGGCGGCACCCTCAGGTCGGATCAGGTGTTCCAGACCTGGAACTCCGAGATCTGACCGGCCGGCCAGCCGTTGTTCGCCGTGATGTTCACCCGGACGTATCGCTGGGTGGTCGCGGTGAACGTGAGGGTGACCGTGTTGTTGGTGGCGGGGTCGAAGGTGTACGTGGCCGACGACTTGATGGTGGTGAAAGCGGCGCCGTCGGTGCTGCCCGACAGGGACAGCGTCTGGTTACGGGCGCCCCAGCCGGCCGGGAGCTGGAGGACGACTCGGCCGGCGCTCTGCGCGGAACCGAGATCCACCTGCACCCACTGCGGGAAAGCGTTGTTGGCGCTCTCCCAGTAGCTGCCCTGGTTGCCGTCCGTCACGTTCGACGACGCGTACACGTCGGTGTGGCTCGACTCGGTGGTGGGCTTCCCGGCCGCCAGGTTCTGGTTTGCCGCGCCGGCCCCGGTGCCGGTCAGCGCGACCGTGGTCGTACCGTTCGACGCATTGCCGGCGATGCTGAGGTCGCCGGCGCGGGTGCCGGACGCGGTGGGCCTGAACGTGACGTCCACCGTGCAGGAGGCGCCCTCCGCGATCGACGTCCCGCAGGTGTTCGTCTGCGAGAAGTCGCCCGTGACGGTGATGCCGGAGACGGTCGCGGCCGCGGTACCGCTGTTGGTCACCATCACCGTCCGCGCGCTGCTGGCGGTGTTGAGCGCCTGGCTGGGGAACGACAGCGACGTCGGGTCGGCCGACAGGGTCGCCGGCGAGGAGCCGCCCCCGCTGGGGAACACCTGGAGGGCCGACAACTGGGAGGCGTTCCAGCCCGTGTTGGCGGTGATGTTCACCCGCACGTATCGCGCGGTGGCGGCGTTGAACGTGATCGTCGCCGTGTTGTTGTTGGCGTTCGGGTCGAAGGTGTACCCGGCCGAGGCCTTGATCGTCGAGAAGTTGGATCCGTCCGTGGATCCCTGCACCGACAGGGTCTGTGTGCGAGCCGACCATGCCGTCGCCGGCGGGAGCTTGAGCACGACCTTGCCGATGCTGAAGTTCTGGCCGAGGTCGACCTGGGCCCATTGCGGGAACGAGCCGTTCGCGCTCTCCCAGTATGTCGACGCGTCCGGGTCGGTGAGGTTCGAGGGGACGTACGGACTGCTGCTCGAACTCGCCGTCGTGGGCCGTCCGGCGGCGATGTCGGTGCCGCTGTCGATGCCGTTGCCGGACAGGGAGACGGTGGTCGGGCTGTTGTTGGCGTTGCTGGTGACGGTCAGGTTGCCGGTGCGCGATCCGCCCGCGGTGGGCTTGAACCCGACGCTCACCGTGCAGGACGCGCCGACCGCGAGGGTGGAGCAGTTGTTGGTCTGGCTGAAGTCACCAGTCACCGCGACGCTCGAGATGTTCGCCGACGCGGTGCCCGAGTTGGTCACCTTCACCGTCTGCGCGGGGGCCGACGAGCCGACCACCGTCCCGTCGAAGGACAGGCTCGACGGGTCGGTGTTCAGAACCGGGCCCGGCGCGGTGCCGGTACCGGAGAGGCTGACCGTGTTGGTGGTCCCGCCCGCGGTGACGGTCAGAGCGCCGCTACGGCTGCCGGTCGCCGTCGGCGCGAACTTCACGCTGACGGTGCACGAGCCGTTCGCCGCGATCGACGAGCCGCACGTGTTGGTCTGGGAGTAGTCCCCGCTGGTGGAGATCGACGAGACGGGCGCGGCGGTGTCGGTCGGGTTGGAGACCGTCACAGTCTGCGCGGCACTCGTCGAACCTGTCGGCACCGAACCGAAGTTGAGCGCGCCGGGGGTGGCCGTCACACCTTCGGACGGGTAGGGCGGGTAGACCGGAGCCGGCCACCCTCCGCAGTACGGCGTGCCGCTGATGCCGGAGTTGCCGCCGCCGTCGGTCACCGTGAAGCTCCCGACCGAGCAGTTGTACACCGGGGAGGAGTAGCCGACGCCGGTGGCCGTGACATTGGTGAACTTCGCCGCGCCGCCGGTCTGCTCCTGCAGGGCGAAGGTGCCGGTGCCCGCGATGGTCACGTTGGTGAGGTTGACACCGCTGATGGTGCCCTCGACCCACTGGACGGCCTCGTACGGACTCTGCTGGATCAGCGCGTTGGTCACGTTGACCGGGCCGGTGATCGCGCCCTGGCTGCCGTCGAACCACAGTGCGCCCACGCCGAACTGCCAGTTCGGGTCGAGGCTGCCGTCCCGGATCATGGTGTTGTCGGAGATCGTGGTGGTGCCGACCGGCGTCGACGAGAACCGTTGGCCCACGTGGATGCCGCCGCCCTGGGTGATGCCGGAGTCCACCACCCGGTTGCCGCTGACGGTGTTGTCGTGGCCTCCGTAGATCGCGATGCCGTTGGCGAGGATCTGCAGGGACACGGTGTTGTTGGAGATCGTGTCGTTGGCGTCGGCACCGATACCGGAGTCCGCCCAGGTGGCGATGCCGTCGTCGCCGGTGTTGCGGATGTCGCTGTTGGTCACCTTCGAGTTGGTGACCGCGCCGTGGAAGTTGATGCCGTCCGCGGTGGTGTCACGGATGCGCATGCCGCTGAACGTCAGCCCGTCCATCGGGCCGTCCATCCAGGCGCCGACCTTCATGTGGTCGATCCACAGGTTGGAGACGGTCGAGTTGCTCATCGCGCCGCCGATGCCGTTGACCTGGGCGCTGTCGTCGCGCTCCTGCACATTGCCGAAGATCGCGAAGTTCTGCAGGCGCACATTGGTGCTGGCCGAGGGTGCGGAGTTGCCGTAGAAGCCGGGTGCCGTGCCGGTGACGGTCGAGTACCACATGCCGGCGCCGGCGATCGTGACGTTGTTGACGCTGATGTGGCCGGGGATGTTGTAGGTGCCCGGCGGGATCCACACGGTGCCGCCGGGGCCGGCCGCGCTGATCGCGGCGTTGAACGCTCTGGTCGCGTCGTTCACACCGGTCGCGTCGGCGCCCTTGCTGGTCACCGACACCGACCCCGAGGGTGCGGTCAGGGCGGCGCCGACCTGCTCGAAGTCGGCGAAGTCGATCGTGTACGAGGAGGCGGTGTCCCCCGAATCGACCTGCAGCTTGAAGGTCGTTCCCGCCGGATAGGTGGTGGAGAACAGGCGGTGGGCCTCGTCGAAGAAGTGGTGCGGGTTGCTGCCCGGCGAGTTGGTGAAGGGATAGCTGCCGTAGTACCAGCTGTAGGCGTTGGTCAGGGTGAAGTCGGGCTGCTTGACACCGTTGATGTACAGAGACAGCGCGGCGGTGTAGACCGAGCCGCCCGAGGTGTCGGGGATGCTGTACCGGAAGTTGATCGAGTTGGTCGCCACCGGCGTGGTGAACGTGACGTACTCGCCGGTGCCCCGCAGCGTCGTCGCCTTGCGGTACGACGCCTCGTCAGCCAACTGGCCCTGGGTGTAACTCGGGCCGATGGGCGTGCCGTTGGTGGCGGAACTCTCCGCCTGCACCTCGACGTACGGCAGGCTCGCGCCGCTGCCGCCAGTGGCAGCGGCCGCCGCCCAAGCAGGTTGGACAGCCAGGGCGAAGACGCCGACGACAGCCAGCATCGCGGTGCTGACTGCCCAGACGAGGGCTCGTCTCAGATCTCGGATGGAATGGAACACTTACCACTCCTTTCACGCAAAATGCCGGAACTCTTCCGCTGGCACCGCCGGAGAGGGAGGGACGGAGAACACGCGAGAACGCAGGCGATCGACACGGTTCAGCGCGGAGCAGGACACCTCGTCGGCCCGATGGACTGAGGTCGGCGAAGCGACTCAAAGGGAGACGGGAGACAGAGGAAGGACGGGGGGGTGCCAGAGACGCAAGGGGGACCGTAATATCTTTGATATGAGGCCGCAAGAACTAGACAGAACTTTGCAACAATAAAAATGTAGCCTGCAAGATCTAATGTGACGTCTTGAGGCTGGAGGGCGGGGTCAGGGGTTCCAGATCTGGAATTCGGACACCTGGCCCGCGGGCAGCCGTTGTTGGCGGTGATGGTGACGCGGGAGGCGCTCCGACCGAGACGGTCTGCGCGGCGCTGGTCGTGTTCACCGCCTGGTCGGCGAAGGTCAGTGATCCGGGAGACACCGTCAGGGTGGCCGACGGCGATCCGCTCCCCGCGGCAAAGCCGAGGTAGTTGATGTTCCAGCCGCCGCTGTCCTGGTTGAGAGTCAGAATCTGCCGGCCCGCGGGCAGGCTCACATGCGTGGTCACAGTGGCCCATGTCTGCCAGTCGCTGGTGGCGGGCGGGTCGACGGCTCCGGGGAGATCGACGCCGGAGGCATCCGACAGGTGCAGCGCGCCTGCCACCGCGGACGGTGCCGCGACGCGGAGACCGAGGGTGTAGATGCCGGCCGCGGCGACGTCCACGGCGTAGCGGAACCACTGTCCGCCGCTGGTCCAGCCCAGGTCGTAACCGCCGCCGGTGTCCGCGGTGTTGTCCGGGTCCACGCCGTCGACGCGGTAGAAGTTGGCGCTGCCGTTGACGGAGGTGACGCTGTAGGCCACCCCCTGGCCGCCGGTGTCGTAGTTCTCCGCCTGCACCCTGCCGGGCACGGCGGCAGAGGTGCCGCCGTAGGGGCCCTCGGAAGCGCCGGCGGCCAGTGGTTGTCGCTCACCGTTGCGACGCACCCGCTGGAGTTGTCGACGAAGTCCGAGGCTCCGGAGCCGAGCCCGTCATAGAGGGAGTCGGTGACGGTGTTGCCGGTCACCATGACCCTGTCGACGACCCCGGTGTTCCGTCGGTGTTGCCCGCCACGGTCGCGGACAGCAGGTCGTTGCCGTTGACACCGAAGCGCCCGGCTCACAGACCGATGTAGCGGGCTGTATCGCTGATGTAGTTGTCCTTGACCTGATGGCCGCTGCCCCTGTAGATCCCGGCACCCTTGCCACCCCACGGTGCGATCGAGGTGTTGTCGCTGACGGTGACATTGCTCAACCGACTGGCTGCCGGCCGCGCCATTGGTCGGATTGTTGTCCGCCACCGCACTGCCGGGAGTTGAGGTTCAGCGCCTGCCGAAACACCCAGTTGACGTGCAGGTCCAGCGTCGCTGTGACCCCACCGCCGGACGCCGAATCCGAGATGCCGGCACGGACGTTGAGGAAGGAGATCGGCTGCCCGGTGGTGTTCGTCCACTGCACCGACTGGCCCGTGCCGCCCAGGTGGACACAGGAATGGCCCGAAGCCTCCAGGGCGGCGCTCGAGTACTGCGTCGTCGGCGCCGAGGTCAGCGACCGGACGGCCGCACCCCCGTCCGGCGTTCCCTCCTCGGCCTCGTAGACCGAGAACGGCTTCGTCGCACCCACCGCCGCGCTCGCTGCCGCCTGCGCCTGTCGGCATCTGATGCTCCTTCAAGGAGTCCGAGGAACCGGCGCCCCGACCGTACAGAGCCCCCATCCACCCCGCTAGATTCCGACGAAGCTAAGAATGACTCATGTAGATCGCTGCAAATTTCTCACCGAAGTTCGCAAATATCGGATGGAGCGTGGGGCGCGGACGCCAGGTGCTCGCGGGGTGGGCGTGTCGGGCTGGCGGATCGTGCTGTGCTCCCCGGCCTGCCCCACCGCCTCCCGAAGGACAGGCCCCACCGCACACCCGACCACGGAATGGCTCGTGCAGCTCGGGCGCAACCTCCGCACGGACCTGGAGGGCGCGGGCAACAGGGCCAGAACTCGCTCCCATGCCCCGACCAGTATCCCGCCCATCACGAGCCACGTCTTCAGGGTCGCTTACAGCAGGAGGGCGGCTGCCCGTCCCGATGCTGATCGACCTACATCTCCAAGGACGCCTGGACCTCGACGCGTTCGTCCTCGGCTCAGTACGCGGTGGTCGTTCCACCAGGTGGAGAACTCGGGGGATTTCAGGGTGAGTTCGGCGACGAGGTCGGCGAGCCTGCGGTCGTGAGGGTGGCGGCCGGCCTCCAGGCGGAGGATGGCGACGGTCTCGGCGGCGACCTGATCCCCGTCGGTGACGCGTTGCTGACTCCTCCCAGGCGGGCGACCTCGTCGCGGCGCAGGCCGGGCACCCGGCGGGTGCGCCCGTCGGCGGGCAGCCCGGCGCGGTCGGGGGTGAGCATCAGACCCCCCACCCGTCCCCTCCCCGGCCGTGTCGCGGTCGTCACCGGTGCCTTCAGCGGCATGGGTGAGGCGTCGGCCGAGCACCTGGCCGCGCCCTGGCCATCGACGTCGCCGACGCGGTGGCCGTGCAGTCCGCTGCCGAGCTGTTGGCGGCCGAGCTGGGCGGCGCCGACCTGCTGTCCGACAACGCGGGCTGCGCGGCTCTGGAGGGGCTGCCGCCCGCTACGGGTGGCAGCCCGCGACATCGGATCAGGGCGTGTTCGGGAACAGGGTGCGGGCCCGGTCGGGGTCGGGGTCGGGTCTGACGAAGACCCCGTCCGCGGCGACCAAGGCCACCGACGGGTCGTCCTCGGTGCTGATCGAGCCCGCCACGAAGATCTTCCGGTCCTGGGTGCCCGTGACGCGGGCGTGGGTCCGCAGCGGGGTCTCCAGGGGGACGGGACGCCGGTACCGCATCTGCAGGAAGACGGTCATGGCGGGGCTTCCGGCCGCGTAGCAGGCCCAGCCCATCAGTTCGTCCAGCAGCATGGCGCTCATGCCGCCGTGCGCATAGCCGGGTGGGCCTTCGTGGGCGATGCCGAGGGTGCAGTGGCCGACGATGCCATCGCCGTCCGGCGTCACCCGCATGGGCGGGGCGAGCGGGCTGCCGGGACCGGTGACGGGGCTGTACATCCGTACCCGACCGGGGAACTCGTCCACCGCCGGGATCTCCGCCCGTGCCCGCCGCCGGCCGGTCAACTGCCCCGTGAGCCGTCGCACTTCGTCCGTCATGCGGTGCAACACCTCGGGCGGGGTCGGGGGTCGTCCTGAGGGACTCGGTCGGTACTGGGTTCATCAGGTTTCTCGGTCGGGATGTGTCAGCCGTCGACGCGGACGAACACGGGCTTGAGGTGCTTCTCGGGCAGGGCGTCGGGGAGTTGTTCCCAGTCGAGGACGTGGGACACGACCCGGGCGGGGTCGACCTTGCCGGAGAGGGCCAGGTCGAGGGCGTCGGGGATGTGGCCCCGGACGTTGTCACGGGCGATGCGCAGCGTGACGCCGGTGAGGTACATGTCGAGCAAGGGGAGCTCGCCGGGACGGAAGTGGTTGCCGGCGGACTCGCAGATACCTTCCGGGGCAAGGGACTTGACGGTCAGGGCGAGCTGGCCGACGCGCCCGGTTGCCTCGACGGCGATGTCGAAGCCGTGCCGGACGGGCTCGATCGCCTCCGCGGTACGGGCGCCGTAGCTCTCGGCGAGTTTGCGGTGTTCGGCGTTCGGCGTTCGGCGTTCGGCGTTCGGGTCGACGTACAGGACGTCGGAGGCGCCGAGCGCGCGGGCGATGTCGCACACGTACAGGCCGATGCTGCCGCGTGCGACGACCAGCACGCGCGCGCCGGGCCTGTTCTTCAGGTGAGGTGCGACAAGCCGCCAGGACAGCGACCAGTTGTCGCTCGCCGAGGCCATCGCGACCGGGTCCAGACCGTCCGACAGCGGTACGAGCATGTCGTCCGCGTAAGGCACACGGACCAGGTCGGAGAAGAGTCCGCCGAATTGGCCGACCTCAGGCACGAGCACCGCGTCCGTAAGCGTCTCGGCCGGCTTGCGGCGCCGCTCCTGATCCAGACGCCCCTTCGAGTTGTTCACGGTGATGACGGTCACGGCCGCCTCCTGTAGCGATCCCTATAAACGACGCCTTGACATTCGAGGAGTACTCGGCCGCTACCGCCCTGACCACGATGTCGAGCGGCCGGCGCTCGGCGGGCGTCGATCCGATGCGGCGCGTGGTGCTCCTCGAGTGGAAGGATCGGTGCCATGGGCACCGAGAAGGGCTGGGTGTACCGGGTCGACGAGCCGCACGGCTCGCAGGGCTGGCGCCTCTACGGCGGCCATCCCGAGCGGTGGCGGGGGACCGTCATCACCGACGATCCCAAAGAGGCCGCCGAATACGTCGCTGCCCTCGTCGTCACCGACCTGGTGACCGAGTGGGAGGTGCGCGGCACCGGGCAGAGGCACGTACGCGTGATCGTCTGGGAGGACGAGGAAGGCGACGGCCCCGAGGACGCGGCCTTCACCGTGGAGATCCAGCCCGACACCGATGCAGACTGACCGATCCGGCCGCAGGGCACAGGCACGGTGCTCTTCGGTTTCGCGGAGCGCAGGCGCGGCAGAGCCTTCGCGCTGCGGTCAGGCCCGCGCGAAGGCTCCGAGGGCAAAACAGTCCCCGGTAGTGCTGCGCGTGTCCTGAAGCTTCAGTCGTCACTGTCGCCTCGGTATCGCGCCGGCTTGCCGGGGGCCTAAACCACATCCTGTCCAAGTCACTCCGCCGACTAGACGTCCTCACCGATTTTGCGGCTCTTTCGGTGTTGTGGCCTATTAATCACTTTGCGCGATATATGCCAAGAGTCAATACCCTTTGGGTAAATTTTTTAGCATCCACTCGAGGTTCCCTTCCGCGCCCCAGTCCGTCAGCCGGGCAATACGGTTGCTCCGCCGCCCATCAGGAGTCCGAAGATGTTGGCCACGATGAACGAACGCGCCTGGGAACAGCTCGAAATTGAGCGGTCCGCCCCGGCAACCAGAGCTGCTTCCGCAGAGAAACCTCATGGAATCCCGTTCAGCCGGGCCATGAGGACGGTGATGTCGTCGTGGTGGCCCTCGGGATGCTGGTGCCGCATCAGTGCCTCACAGGTGTCCTCCAGCGACGAGTGCTGGGTGGTGAGTCTGCGGCCGAGCGCGCGGAGTGTCTCCTCGATGTCCTGCCCGCGGGTCTCCACCAGGCCGTCGGTGCACAGCAGGAGGAGGCTGCCGGGGTCCGTGAGCAGTTCCAGGGTGTCGAAGGTGACGCTGCCCACTCCGATCGGTGCGCCGACGGGGACCTTCAGCAGGTCATTGCTGCCGTCGGGCCCCACGAGGACTGGCGGCAGGTGGCCGGCGCTGGCGAGGGTGGAGCGGCCGGTCGCCGGGTCGTAGACGCAGTACAGGCAGGTGGCCAGCTGGGTGTGGCCCAGGTGCTGTGCGAAGGCGTCGAGACGGGCCAGCATCCGCCCCGGGGGCAGGTCCAGAGTGGCGAGGGTTCTGACCGCCGTGCGCAGCTGCCCCATGACGACCGCCGCGTGCAGGCCGTGACCTGCCACGTCGCCGATGGCGAGTCCGACTCGGTGGCCCGGCAGGGGGATCACGTCAAACCAGTCGCCTCCGACCTGCGTGGTGCGACTGCTGGGGTGATACCGGTAGGCGATCTCCACCCCTGGCAGGCGAGGGGGTGGCGTGGGAAGCAGGCTGCGCTGCAGCACCGCGGATGCCGTCGCTTCGTCGCTGTGGATCCGGGCGTTGTGCAGGGCCACGGCCGCCCGCTCGGCCACCTCCTCACAGGCTGCCAGGTCCGCGGCGACGAAAGCGGGGCGGTCGGGTTTGCGCCCGAACACCAGGAAGCCGAGGGCCCCGCCGTGCGCCACCAGATGCACCAGCAGGACGGAGGAGCCCTTCAGCACCAACCGGGCGGCCGGACTGTCGAGCTCCGCCGGAAGTTGCTGGAGGATCTCGTCTCCTACATGCGGAATGAGGACTGGTTCGATCTCCGCAAGGAATCGGGCCATGGCCGTGCCGGTCGTGTAGACGAAGGTCTCCCCCGGGCGGAGTTCCTCCCGGCAGTCCAGGCCCTCATGGTGGACCGCCGCCACGCGGTGCATCACCACCGCACCCTCCAGGCCCTGGGGCGCGAGGTCGTCTTCCGACGCGACGACCTGATCGCACAGATGAACGGAAGCGAAGTCGGCGAACCCCGGCACCGCCAGGCGGGCCAGTTGGCCGGCCTGGCGCTTGAGATCCAGGGTGGTGCCGATACCGCGCACGGCGTCGCACAGGAAGGTCAGCCTGGCCGTGTCGGTGCTGGTGGCCGCACCGGGGGTCGCTCGGCGATCGGAGCCCGGGAGCGTCAGAGCGCATCGTTGTGTCTCTGGCGGCAAAGAGGCCCCCTGACGTGTGCCGGGCGCAGACGCGCCCCTGGGATGACAAGGACAACTGCGCCAGACCCGACCCTCGAGACTGCCCAGACCTTCCGTTATGACCCTATCGCCCCAGCTCAGCAGAGGCGTTCACTCACAGGGGTGGTCCGCGCTGGTGGATCGGCGGTGTGGTGAAGGACCCGTGAGGTCTGTCCAAACGGCTCCGGGTCAGTGTGCGGTCGGGGGAACGATGGCGCCGGTCCGCCGGCGGCCGCTCCGAGCGGAGGCTGCCGTCCTCGACAGTCCCCAGGGTCTGCTTTCTCTACCCCGCTCAACCTCCTTGTTCCACACACTCCTTGAAATGCTCCAGATCGCTGCGGACGAGCCGTTCGATCGCGTTCGCCTGGGCGAATCCCCTCAGCCCGCCGAAGGTCTCCCTGACCGTGTCGGGGTCGTACTCGAGCCGTGCCCGGACCCGGGTGCGGTTCTGGTTGATCGGCTGAAGCGAGAAGGAACCCACCAGTTCGGGGTCGCTGGTGGTGTGCCACTCCATGACGCGTTCCCCCCTGCGATCGGAGATCTCGGCCTCGAACACTCGGGCCCGGCCGCCGGCCTCGACGTCCAGACGCGCTCGACCACCCGCCTCCGTACGGACCTCGCGCACTCCTTCCACGAACCGCGGATAGTTCTCCACGCGGTGGAGATCGTCCCAAGCCTTGTCGATCGGCACTCCAACGTCGACGTGTTCTTCGAGGGTGCTCATGGCCCACCTCCATGTTCGACTCATGACGCATGGGCTTTCTGTGTCCAGTGTGCGCCCGGTGGGGGTGCCAGGTGGTGGCGCCGAGCATTCCGGTGAACGCGGTCCGCAACACGCATCGCTACGACCACGCTGTCCGATGCTGTCCCCAGCTGCGCGCCGACCGATCCCGGCGCATGCTGGTGACATGGACGTACGCCCCCCAGCGGTCGTGCTTTCGCCGGAGTCGGACGGGGGTCGGCGTGTGATGATCCAGGGCGAGTTCACGGGCACCGCGTACAGCCTGTTCGACGTGCTGGACTTTCTGCACCGTGCGGGCCTGCCCGCCGAGGACCGGGTCATCGACGACCCGGAGCTGATCGAGTGGCGTGGCGGCGGACCGTACGACTGGGGCAACACGGCGTAGCCACCGTGACCCTGGATTTCCGCCCCCGCGTATCGCCGTCCTGGCGCGTTAGGGGTCTTTCCTCTCTGACCGCTTACCAAAAGGGCGACAAGGGCCTCCCCTACTCGTCACTCGCCTCCGATGCGTACGACCGCCAGCGTGATGTTGTCGGGTCCGCCCGCCGCGATGGCCGCTTTCCACAGTTCGAAGGCCGCCCGTCCGCCGTCGTGCTCCCGTGTCACCGCGTCGATCTCGTCCGGTGTCACCGGGTCGGTCAGGCCGTCTGTGCAGATGAGGTAGCGGTCGCCGGGCGACAGCGACGCGGCCGTCACGTGAGGACTGATGGAGCGGTAGCCGGGCGTACCACCCAGGCACTGGGTGACGAGGGACGTGGTGCGCTGCCCGGGTTCGAGCGGCGGGCTGTCGTCGACGCTCACCTGGCGCAGCCCGGCGCGGGAGACCGCGAACACCCGGCTGTCACCCACGTTGAACGTCATCAGCGAGCCGGGCTGCACGACAACACCGGCGACGGTCGTCCCCATGGTGGCCAGCTCACTTCCGGTGCCGCCGGCGGCCTGGTACAGGGCACGGTTGCAGGCGTTCAAGGCGTCGCGGACGGCGTCCTCGCTGCTCAGAGTGGGACCGATCGACGCGATCCGGCGGACGGCCAGGGCGCTGGCCACGTCGCCGCCGGGATGTCCGCCGAGCCCGTCGGCGACGGCGACGACGAGGGGCGTCCCCAGCGGGAAGACCAGCGTCTGCGGATTCTCGGTCACGGTGGCGCACAGTGTCCACGGTCCGACGACGAGGCTGTCCTCGTTCCGCTCGCGGAGCAGCCCGGGGTGGCTCAGCGCACTCACTGCGACGTACGACATGGAGCGCCACCGCCTTCCCACAACGGCACACCGCCGAACCCCGGACCCCGGACCCCGGACCTGCTGACACTCGCGCACGAGTCCTCACGGCCGAAAGCCTGAGCCGAGAGACGGACCCTCACGAGACGTCCTGTCCGGGGCACTCCGAGAGTTGACGCCCGTCTCTCAGACATCGGCCGGCCGCGCGCACACGCAGAACTCGCGCGGTTCGGCCCAGCGGGCACACTGGCGGGCGAAGGCTACGACGTCACCCTGCCGCAACGAATCCAGGCACAGTGCGTCGGTCGGTTCCAACGCCCGGACCCACCCGGCCGAGCCTGTCCATCCGACCACCGCCCAACCGACGAGCAGGGCAACAACACCATTCTCCGCTCCGGCACGCCCTCCGGCCAGCCTCCGCGGACGGTCACAGTGACCTGCCGTACGCCAGGGAGCACACGGAAGTGGGTGGTGTCGACGGTGACAACGACGCAGCGCTCGAAGGGAGAGCTCGACTCAGACTCCTTGGACGTGGCCCGGGGGCCCGCAGTGAAGCGCTGTGATCGATCCGCATGGACTGCACGGCACGCGACTAGGAAGATTGCACACGCTCCCTATTTGTTCCAGCCGCATAGCCGCGCATGAGACTTTCACGCTGTCTGGCGTGACGGCTACGCCAGATGCCCCTCACCCACTACGACATCCGGGCCGGCACGCTACGGAAGCGTGGTCACGACCTCTTGGTTGGCCTGTCCGCACGGTGCTGTGGTGCCAGGCTCGCGGCATGGCAGACGATGTAGTGGGAAAGCGTGTCGCTGATCTTCGGACCGAGTGTGAAGAGCAGGCACGGAAGAATCGCTTCCGTCGGCAATTCTGGCGGCTTACCCATGCCGCGCTCGGGCTGCCGGCCGCTGTGCTGGCTGGTATCTCAGGCGCAACGGGGCTGTCCTCGGAGGGGGCCCGTATCCCTGCGGCGGTGCTGGCGCTCATCAGCGCGGGACTCGGCGCTGCTATCGCTCAGGTACAGCGTTGTGACTGAGCACGCTGGGCCCTGTGTCCTCGATCAGGTGACTCGTTGCCCCGGTCATGCGTTCAGCCCCACCTCGTAGGTCTCAACTGCCAGGTGGCTCGTGTCCGTTCAGCTGGCGACAGCACTTGGTGCACGGCCCTCCCACGTGACTGTGTGAACTGCCGTGGTCCGTCGACGACTTCACCGACCGCGGTGCGGAACCGGCCCGGATTGACGATCTCGTTCACGCCGAGCACTCGCCGGGTGTCGCCGTGGGTTGGTCTTCGACCGCGCCGAGTACATCCCCTCCGACGTCTCCCTTGGGTAGACAGTCAACCGCCTGAAGCAGCGGCAACGTGCCGCGTTGAGCACGGATGAACTCGGCGTGCGCCATGGTGTTCTTGGCCTCAGCGGGCCAGGATCCAGCCGGCCGCCAGTTCACTGACGCGTTGCCCGAGACTCCCGTCCACGGAACGGGTGCCCTCGGGATACAGCAGCACGTTCCAGCCCTCGTCGAGGAGGCTCATGGCGACGCTGCGCCCTCCTCTGCGGGCCCCGCTCCGTTGCACGGGGAACGCGTTGATCAACAGCGCCGTGCTCATGCCGGCCACAGCCGAGGTGAAGAAGTAGTCAGCGGCGGCTCCGACCGCCAACCGGGACGCGAGGGGACGAGGCAAGGCGCCGAGGATCAGTGGAGTGTCGAGATGACTGGCGTGGTTTGCCACGAACACCGCCGGGCCGCTCAGGGACCCCAGGTCTTCCCTGCCTTCGACGCGGGGGCGGGCGCACGCCCACACGTAGGGCTTGAGCACCGTTTGGTGCGTCGTCCCACGCAGGACCCTGGCCGGTGCTGTTCGGGCCCACGCCGTGGGAAACGGTTGGGAGCGCACGCGATGCAGCACCTGGGAGACGCGGTCGGGCTCACCAGGCACACGACACTGATCACAGGCACCCCGACGGACCTCGCGGCGACCGTCCGCGCCTGCACCGGCACCTTCGACGAATCCGGCCTCGCGCAGCACCTTCAGATGGTTGGAGAGGTCGGCTGCCGGGATCCAGCTCGCGGGCGCGCAGGGCCGCACTGATCAGACCGACTTCCGCAGCCTCGCCAGATGCGGGGAGGTCAGCCGACGTGCGCGCCAAGTATCTCCGCGAGAGCCGCTCAGCGCGCACAGCAGCCGGTAGCACGACGGATCGGCCACCGCCTTGCGCACGGCGACCACCCGGTCGGCACCGCCTGCGTCCCACGACGTTACTTGCGTCCCCATGTAAATCTAGTAACCGGCAGTACGCGCACCAGGCCGCGCCCGTCGCGAGGAGACGCCATGACGGCCAGCAGTACACCACCGACACCTCCACCGCCGCGGTCCAACCCGGAGTCCGTGGTCGACTGCGCCCTCTACGAACACGGCAAGCGCCGACCGGGCCTCCTCCCTCTCCACCAGGCGATGTCCTCCTGCCACGCCACCCCGGACAGCTTCGTCTGGATCGGCCTGCACGAACCCACCGAGGACCAGCTCCAGACCGTCGCGCGCGCCTTCGGCCTGCACCCCCTGGCCGTCGAGGACGCCCTGAACGCCCACCAGCGCCCCAAGCTCGAGCGCTACGACGACACCCTCTTCCTCGTCATGCGGACCGCGCTCTACGTCGAGCACGAACACCTCACGGCCACCAGCGAGATCGTCGACACCGGCGAGATCATGGTCTTCATGGGCGAGGGCTTCATCGTCGTCGTACGGCACGGGCCCTCCCGCCAGCTCACGGGCGTCCGCCACGCCCTGGAGAGCCGTCCCGAGCTCCTCGCGCACGGCCCCGCCGCCGTACTGCACGCCATCGCCGACACCGTCGTCGACCAGTACCTCGAGGTCGTCACCGCCGTCGAGACGGACGTGGACGAAGCGGAGGGCTCCACCTTCGCGCCTCAGCAGGTCCACGACATCCGCCGCGTCTACCAGCTCAAACGCGAGCTCCTGCAACTTCGCCGCGCGGTGGCCCCACTCGCGGGGCCGATGCGGGAGCTCGCCGGAGGCCGGCTGCCCGGCGTGGACCCGGACATCGCCAAGTACCTGCGCGACGTCCACGACCACCTCACCCAGGTCGCCGAACGCATCACGACACTCTGCGAGGTGACCGACACCGCCCTGTCCCTCACCCTCGCGCAGACCGGCGTCCAGCAGAACTCCGATATGCGCCGCATCAGCGCGATCGGCGCCCTCATCGCCGTACCCATCGGCATCGTCGGCGTCTATGGCATGAACTTCGATCACATGCCCGAACTCCACTGGACCTTCGGCTACCCCCTGGTCATCCTGGGCATCATCGTCGTCTGTGTCGTGATCTACCGGGCCTTCCGGCGCAACGGTTGGCTGTGAGCGCCGTCAGAAGAGCGTGGCATCAGAAGAGCGTTATGAACCGCCCGCCTGCCATCAAGTAACCGCCAACAGAGCCGTCCGCACCCGCCCTCGGGGACTTCCATGAGACTCGAATGTCTGTGTGGATGCACGCCGAGGGGTGATCGAGCGATGAGCAATGCCAAGGGGCGGCGCGTCGTTGCCGGAGGGAGTGGTTCGCTGGGGAGCCTGGCGGCTCTGCACCAGGCCGCGGACGAGGCTCGCCGCACCGATGCCGAACTGCTGGTCGTCCTCGCCTGGGAACCACCCGGCGGTGACCTCGCCAACCGGCGCTCGATCTGCCTGGTGCCGATGGCCAGCCTCCGGCGGGATGCGGGCCAGCGGCTGCTCGCCGCTCTCGACACGGCCTTCGGCGACACCGGGCCCGGGGTTCCGTACCAGGGGCTGGTCGTCTGGGGCACACCGGGGCGCGCGCTGGTCGAGACCGCTGACCAGGGCGACGACCTCCTCGTGGTCGGCGTGGGGTGCCGCGGAAGGCTGCGCCGCGCTCTGTTCCCGTCCGTCGCCCGGTACTGCCTCGCACACGCCGCCTGCCCCGTGCTGGCGGTGCCGCCTTCGCCCTTGGAGAGCGAGCTCGCCTCCGTGCACCGTCGCATCAGCCTGCGGATGCCGCTCGACGCCCGGGAGCTGACGGACAGCAGGCCCTGACCGACCCGGACGCGTCGGGGTTGAGGCCCCGTGCCAGGAGCGCCGCGGTCATGTTGACCTGGTCGTCGCCGTAGGTCAGCGCGAGGGCCGCGGCCCGCTGCACGCCGGCGGCCCGCAGGGTCTGTTCATCGGGGTGCGCCGACACCAGTAGCTCGATGGGCGAGTGCGGGTCACGGTGCAGCGCGGCGATCTCGGCGCCGTGCTCGTCGCGCCGGGAGGGTAATACGACGGTGACGGCCTCGCCGCACACGGCGTCCAGTTCGACGGCGAGCCGGTGCGCGAGCCCGTCGTCACCGCAGATCACCATGTGCTGGGAGCGGGGGCCGAGTTCCGCGCGGAGATGGAGAGTTGACGTCACGTCAGTCAAGAACGGCGGGGCGGACGCAGCCAGTTCCTGGTGGGCGACGGTTCGGCGTCAACGTTCCGTATGCGTCTGAAATCTCATCCGTCTCATCCGTCTCATCCGTCTCGTCCCGTATGCGTCCGTCAGCCGCGCCGACGTGAAAATAGCCGGTCATCACGCCGCCACCTCCTGCGCTCATCACAACGGCTCCGAGCCCCCGCGCCCTGGTACGCCCCTTTCGAGGCTCATACGCTGCCTCCCACGCTCTGCGTACCACCGGGCTGCTCCGCTCGCTCGGCGAAGGGCAGCGACAGCACCATGGTCAGGCCCCCGCCGGGAGTGTCTTCCGGGGTGAGTGTGCCGTCCATCGCTTCGGTCAGGCCCCGCGAGAGGGCCAGGCCCAGGCCGAGTCCGGTGGTGTTGTCGGTGTCGCCGAGGCGTTGGAAGGGTTCGAAGAGGCGGTCACGGTCATTGGGGGGCAGGCCGGGGCCCCGGTCGACGACGCGCACCTCGACGCGGCCCGCGTGGGCGCTCGCGGTCAGCAGCACCTTGCGCCCGGCCGGGGTGTGGCGGGCCGCGTTGCCGACGAGGTTGGCGATCACCCGCTCCAGCAAGGGCGGGTCGGCCAGCACAGCCGGAACCTCCTCCAGGTCCGCCACCTCGACTTCGGAGGTGTCGGCCAGCGCGGCCGGAAGGACCTCTTCCAATGCCGTGGCCCGCATGTTCAACGTGAGCGCGCCCGCCTGGAGGCGGCTGAGGTCGAGCAGGTTCTCCACCAAGCGGTTCAGCTTGGCCATGGACTCGTCCGCGGTGGCGAGGAGTTCGTCCCGGTCCTCGTCGGAGAACTCCACGTCCCGGCTGCGCAGCGAGGCGACGGCCGCCCAGCCGGCGGCGAGCGGGGTCCGCAGGTCGTGGCCGACCGCCCGCAACAACGCCGTACGCATCCGGTCGGCGGCCCTGACCGGCTCCACCTCGGCGGCCACCTCCGCGAGCCGGGCCCGCTCGACCGCCGACCCCACATGCGCGGCGAAGGCCGCGAGGACGCGCCGCTCGGAAGAGGGCAGGGTGCGACCGCGCAGGACGAGAAAGGCGCCGGGACCCGCGGGCACGGCCGTCACGCCGTCCTCTCCGGGCGGCTCGTCCACCAGTTCCGCGGAGTCCATGCCGAAGGTCTCGCGGGTCCGCTCCACCAGCGCCGGAATGGTCGCTCCGCCCCGCACGATGGTGCCGGCGAGCGAGGACATCGTCTCCGCCTCCGCCGTGGCGCGGGCCGAGCGCCGTGACAGGCGCAGCGAGCGGTCCACGACAGCAGCCACTATGGCGGCGACCACCGCGAAGACCGCCAGCGCCAGCAGCGCGTTCGGGTCGTCCAGCGTGAACTGGCCGATGGGCGGGATGAACCAGTAGTTGAGCAAGAGGGACGCGGTGACCGAGGCGATCACCGCCGAGACGACCCCGCCTATGCAGGCCACACCGACCACGGTGAGCAGGAACAGCAGCGCCTCACTGGTGAGGTTGAGCCGGTCCCGGGCCCAGTCGAGATCGAGCAGGAAGGTGAGTGCCACGGGCAGCAGCAGCCCGGCGACCGGACCCGCGATCCTGCGTACGGTCGAGAGGGTGCGCCGCCGCGAGGGCAGCAGCGTGCCGCGTCCGGCGCGTTCGTGCGTGACCGTGTGGATGTCGATGTCGCCGGAGAGTTCGACGACCGTCTCACCGGTGCCGCGTCCGGTGACGAAGCGTTCGAGGCGGCCGCGGCGGCTGGTGCCGAGGACGAGCTGGGTGGCGTTCTCGGCGCGGGCGAAGTCGACGAGGGCGGTGGGCACGTCGTCGCCGACGACCGAGTGGTAGGTCCCGCCGAGGTCCTCGATGAGCCGCCGCTGCCGGGCGAGTGAGGCGTGCGAGGCACCCGCGGCGAGACCGTCGCTGCGGGTCACGTGCACGGCGAGCAGATCGCCGCCCGCGGACCGGTCGGCGATCCGGGCGGCCCGCCGGACGAGGGTGTCCCCCTCGGGCCCCCCGGTGAGCGCGACCACGACCCGCTCCCGGATCTCCCACACCCCGCCGATGCCGTGCTCCGAGCGGTACGACTGCAGCGCCTCGTCCACCCGGTCGGCCACCCACAACAGGGCGAGCTGGCGCAGCGCGGTCAGGTTGCCGGGGCGGAAGTAGTTGGCGAGGGCGGCATCGACCTTCTCGGGCGCGTAGATGTTGCCGTGCGCCATCCGGCGGCGCAGTCCCTCCGGCGGAATGTCCACGAGCTCGATCTGCTGGGCTCGTCGTACGACCTCGTCGGGCACCGTCTCACGCTGGGGCACCCGCGTGATCTTCTCGACGACGTCGTTGAGGGACTCCAGGTGCTGGATGTTGAGCGCCGTGATGACGTCGATCCCGGCGGCGAGGAGTTCCTCGATGTCCTGCCGGCGCTTGGCGTTACGGCCGCCTCCCGGCACATTGCTGTGGGCGATCTCGTCCACCAGCGCGACCTGTGGGCGGCGTGCGAGGACCGCGGCCAGGTCCATCTCCTCGAACTCCCCGCCACGGTAGGCGCAGGGCGCACGCCGGATGACCTCCAGGCCGTCGAGCATCGCCTCCGTGCCCGGGCGCCCGTGGCACTCCACAAACCCCACCACCACATCGGCGCCGCGCGCCGCCCTGCGTCGCCCCTCGTCGAGCATGCGGTAGGTCTTGCCCACGCCCGGGGCCGCCCCCAGGTAGACCTTCAGACGACCGGGCCGTACGTCACCCGCACCGGGCCGTACCTCACCCCCACCGGTCCGTACGTCACTCATATCGGTCCGTACGTCACTCATCGCAGCCGATGTGCTCCGCTCACTGGAGATCAATTCCCCAAAGGGAAGGGTCACTTCCCTCACCGAAGCGCTTGTGCGAGTCGTTCGGCGCGCTCATTGACGCATTCTTGGCGCCGGTCACGTGGACGTTGACACTGCTTTGACGGGCCCTGGCCCGATAGGGTGAAAGCGGTGTGCCGGGAAGTCTGGTCGGCAGGGAGCCACAAGGTCTCCTTCTCATGGCCAAAGGGATGGCATGCGCAGTGTAGGAACGGTCCTGGCTCTCGTGGTCCTCGCCACCGTGGTGGCCACCTTCGCACGCCGTTGGCGGATCCCCGCGCCCTCCCTGCTCGTGGTCGCGGGCCTCGCCGTCGCACTGCTACCGGGCACGCCGGAGATCCAGATCAGCCCCGAGATCATCGGCCTCGTCGTACTGCCGCCCCTTCTGTACGCAAGTGCCGAGGAACTGCCCTGGCGTGAACTGCGCGCCGTATGGAAGCCGGTCGGGGTGCTCTCCATCGGACTGGTACTGGCCTCGGCGGCGGCCGTCGGCGCGGTGGCGTCCCTGATCACTCCGCTGTCCTGGCAGATGGCACTGGTACTCGGCGCGGTGCTCGCCAGCACCGACCCGGTCGCGGTCACCGCTCTCGGCAGACGACTCGCACTGCCGCCCAAGGTCCAGGTCCTGGTCCAGGCCGAGAGCCTCTTCAACGACGCGACCTCCCTCGTCCTCTTTCGGGTCGCGGTGAGCGTCGCCGTTGCCTCGGCGGCGGTCGGCTGGGGTTCTGCGGCAAGCGAGTTCGCGCTGCTGGCGGGTGGCGGCATGGTCATCGGCGGGGCCGTCGCGGGCGTGGTGGCACTGATCCGGCGGCGCACCGAGGACCCGGTCCTGGAGACTGTGATCGCCCTCGTCACGCCCTACGCGGCCTACGTCCTGGCCGAGGCCGTACACGCGTCAGGTGTCACCTCAGTGGTGGTGGCCGGAGTCGTCCTCGGCGGCCGGGGCGATCGCCTCACCAACGCCCGCATACGCCTTCAACTGCACGCGGTCTACGGCACAGTGGTCTTCCTGCTGGAGAGCGTGGTGTTCTCGCTCATCGGGTTGGCTCTGCCGGCCCAGGTGCGAGCCCTGTCCGACGGCAGCCGGGCCTGGCCGCTGTACGCGCTCGCCGTCGCCGCCACGCTGATTGCCATGCGCATATTGTGGCTGGCGCCCTTGTCGGCCGTGGTGCAGCGCAAGGGCGGTATCCAGCGCATGAACTGGCGGGTGCCGGTCGTACTGACCTGGGCGGGCACCCGCGGCGTAGTCCCCCTGGCCGCCGCCCTGTCCATCCCGGTGGCCACGAAGACCGGGGCCACGCTCACGGAACGCCCGCTGGTCCTCGTCCTGACCACGTCGGTCGTGGTCGCCACCCTGGTCGTGCAGGGCTTCACGCTGGCACCTGTCGTACGCCGCTCGGGCATCGCACTCGAACCCGACCACACCGAACGCGAGGAGGCCCAGGCCCGCTGCAGCCTGGCCAACGCGGGCCTGAGCCGCCTGGACGAGATCTCCGAACTGGAGGCCGTCCCCGACGTCGTCCTCGACCGCCTCCGCCGCGGCCTGACAGCTCGCCTCGACGACGCGAGCGACCGCCTCGGACAGGCCGACGGCGACGACACCCCGACAGAATCCGCCGACCTCACCTATCGCCAGCTACGACGCGACCTGATCACGGTCGAGGAGGCCGAGCTCCGGCGCCTGTACGACGAACACCGCATCAGCGACCCCACCCGTCGCCGCCTGCAACGCTCGCTGGACTTGGAGGAGGCGCGACTCGCGGACGCTTGCGGGCTGCCCCGCGATTGATTTGGGGTTCCGGCTTGGGGGGGGGTCGGCTGGTGGGTGATGAGCGGGACACTCCGGATTCCCCCTCGAGCTCAAGCTGTTCCCCCAGACCTGTTCTTGTTCACCACGCTGCGTCACCCTGCCTCGGTGGACGGTCAGTTGCGGCAGCCGCAGCCGGGACGGCAGCCACACGCGTCCTCGGCATCGGTGTCGGCGGCGGCGCTGGCCGGGACCGTCGCGGCTTGGGGCGCGCAGCATCCTTTGCCCTGCCAGGCATCACGGCCCTCCTTGACCGCGACGACGGAGATGACGAGGGCGGCGATGGGGTCGGCCCAGGACCAGCCGAGGGCGGCGTTGAGGACCAGGCCGACAAGGAGCACGGCCGAGAGGTACGTGCACAGCAGGGTCTGCTTGGAGTCGGCGACCGCACTGGCGGAGCCCAGTTCGCGGCCCGCGCGACGCTGGGCGGCGGACAGGAACGGCATCACCGCCAGGGAGAGGGCCGCGAGCACGATGCCGGGGACGGAGCGTTCGGCCTCGCCTGTTCCTGCCAGGGCGCGGACGGCGTCGACGGTGACGTACAGGGCGAGCGCGAAGAACGACACCGCGATGATCCGCAGAGTGGTCTTCTCTCGTGCCTCGCGCACCGCGTGCTCACGGGCGGAGAACTGCCAGGCGACCGCTGCGGCCGAGGAGACCTCGATGACCGAGTCGAGGCCGAAGCCGACCAATGCGGTGGAGGAGGCGAGAGTGCCGGCGGTGAGGGCGACGACCGCCTCGATGACGTTGTAGGTGATCGTCGTGGCGACCAGCAGACGTATCCGACGGGCCAGCAGATCGCGGCGGGCCGGGGAGGGTCCGAGGGATATCGCGGTCATCAGCAGCACCCCTTGTCATCGGCTTCGACGCAGGTGCGGTCGGTCTCGACGGCCACCACGGCCGTGCGCAGGTCGTCGAGCGCGTGCCCGAGGCGTTCGTCGGCGAGCTCGTAGCGGGTGCGGCGGCCGTCGGGCACGGTGACGACCAGGCCGCAGTCACGTAGGCAGGCGAGGTGGTTGGACAGCCGGGTGCGGGAGATGCCCAGTGTGTCGGCGAGATCGGCAGGGTATGCCGGGGCATCACGCAGTGCGAGCAGAATGCGGCAGCGGATCGGGTCGGCGAGCGCACGGCCGAACCGGGTCAGCACGTCGATGTCGGAGACAACAGTCAGCACACTTCGACAGTACACGTAGTCCTGAATTCAGGAAGTCATGAACTCCACTCTTTGTCCGACGGCCCGCCGGGCGCCTCAGCGGAACTCTGCGAGCCGCGGCCGCAGCCCGAGGGCGGTGAGCGCGGCCGCCGAGACGAGGGCTGCCAGGGCCCCGGGCAGCAGATCCCCCACTGCCGAGCGGCCGGCCTGGACCGAGGCGGTGAAGTGCCGGCGGTTGATGTCGGTGACCTTGTCCAGCGCCGTCATCCACGCCCCGAAGTGCGCGTTGGACGTGCCCGCCTCCCAGCCGATGCAGAACCCGACGGCCTCGCGTTCCTTGCCCTGCGCGAGCAGTGCGCGGATCTTGCGGTCGTCGCGCTGGTAGACGGCGTACGTCTCGACCGTCTTCTCCGCCCCGGCCCGCTCGCCGGCGAAGGTGATGTTGTCGAGTTCTCGCCGGAACTCGCCGGTGAAGCGCAGGTCGCCGTGGTCGGAACGGTACGCCTGCCACGTCGTGGCCAGTTCGTCGTCGTACGTGGTGAGGGTCGCGCCCTTGAGCCCGTACAGCTCCTGCGACTTGGTGAGGAACGCCTGCGCGTACTGCTCGCGGCGCTCGGGGTCCAGCAGATAGCGGCTCTCGTCGGCGTTCGCGTCGTAGGCGATCGCGCGGGCACGGGAGAGCGCGACGACGGAGTCGAACGCATCTCGCCGTGCCCCGCGCAGGTGCTCGGCGGTGGCCGACAGCGCCTGGACGCCGAAGAGGACGGCGAGCACCGCGCAGACCGTGGCGGACAGGACGCCGGGGTTGAGGATCCGGTGGAAACGGCGGGCCAGGTACCACTGGAGGACGCCGAGCGAGACGAGGAACAGTATGCCGAGGACGACGGCGACGACGAGCTGGGTCGCCAGGGTCGAACGGGCCTGCGCGTACCGCGTGTTGAACGCACTGTTGTTGGAGTCCACCAACTTCCTTGCGCCAGGCAGGAGGTGGTTCTGCAGCAGGTCGGTGGCCTTGCGGTAGTCCGCGAGTGCGGCCGGTCTGCCGCCGGTGCGGGCGTCGTTCTCCAGGGCGCGGCCTATCAGCTCCTGGTACTCGGCGAAGTCGTCGGTCAGGGACTCCACGGTGTGCTCGTCGGTGCGGTCGCCCTGGGCGGCGACGGCGAGCGTGCGCAGGTCGTGGCCGATGGCGCGACGCGCGTCACCGTAGAAGCCGACCGCCTTCTCGTACGGCGTCGCCAGACGCCCCTTGCCCGCGTTCCCGCTGGACAGCAGGAGGTTGGCGGCCTGCGCGTCCATGTCGTTCAGGGCGAGGTCGAGGTCGGCGGCACTGATGGTGCGCGGCGCGTCACTGTCGGCGACGCTGTCCCAGGTGCTGGTCGCGGCGAGCCCGGCCAGCGCGAGCAACAGAGCCAGGGCCGCGGCGAGCGAGACCGTGGCCACGCGCAGGAGACGCAGCCGCCCGGGCAGGGAAGCCCAGTAGCGGCGGCGCAGAGCGGCCCACGCGGCCACGGTCTCGCGACGGAGGCGACGCCTCCGGGGGCCCGTCCGCGCCCCCCCTGGCCGCGGACCTGGCTGACCCCCAGGCGGGACGACCGGTCCGTGCTGTGGCTGTGGTTGTGCCTGTGCGACAGTCCCGGCCCCCGCCTCAGAACTGCGCGTGGTACCGGCCGTGATAGTCACGAGCCCTCCAACGTCACGCCACGGACGGTCGCCCGTGTCCCCGTACCGCTCAGTCTGGGACCGGTTTCGGCCACCGACGTCGTCCGTTGATGATCTCCTGACGCTTCCTCAGGTGACCTTGACGAGGCCTTGATGTCGCCCGTCGACCGGCCGTAAGAGAGGCGCAAATTCCATGCTCGACCGGGCGGTTCGCAGGTGCGGCCGGGCTAGATTTCCCCTCGGTCGCCGGAGAGGCCGCGGACGTCAGTGACATGACGGCTTCACCCCGGAAGCACCCTCGGATGCCTTCCTCGCCCGAAGGCATCCGAATGGCCTCCCGGCGGCCGAGCACGCGGCGGCGTTCTCGTCGTCATCGCGCCGCCGACGCCCGTGCGCAGCTCTGCGGTGCCGTGACCCCGGCACCGCAGAGCCCGGCGGCCACCACACGCTCTGTCAGCCCGACCGGTCGCCGGCGTGCCTCTGTGCGCGTGGGTCCGGTTCCCCACCGAGGCACGAAGGTCCCGATGATTCCCGCCGCTCCCCTCCAACCCCCGCCGTCCCGCCCTCGGCGCGACCCTCGGCCCGGATCGGAGGGAGGGGTGAAACGCCGAGCACCGAGCGGTCTGTTCGAACCCGCACAGCTCGTGCAGTCCTTCCCCGAGGCGCTGCGCAAACTGCACCCGCGGGTCCTGGTGAAGAACCCGGTGCTGTTCGTCGTGTCCGTGGGAGCCGTCCTCACGACCCTGTCCGCGGTACTCCACCCCGCCGTCTTCACCTGGGTCATCAGTGCCTGGCTGTGGCTGACGGTGATCTTCGCCAACCTCGCCGAGGCCGTCGCCGAAGGCCGTGGCAAGGCACAGGCCGAGTCGCTGCGCAGAGCCCGTACGGACACGGTCGCGCTACGCCTGCGCCACTGGAACTATCGCGGCCCGCGGCCACACCGCGAGCTGGTCCTGCTCCCGCGACAACCGCCCCAGCCGCCTGCTCGCCTGGACCGCCGGTTTCCGACTGGAGCGCGAGTACGTTCACTACGTGGCCGGAAGTCCGACGCGGCGCGACCACCTCATCGCATAGCCTCCGCATCACCGCACGTCCCGGACCAGACACGCGCGCGGGAAAGGGATCCGAAGCGACCAGGACCTCCCTCCTCACCCTGCCGATCCTCGACGGCGGCCACGAGCTGACGATCCGCAAGCTGAAGCTGCGGGAGGACTCCTCCATCCGCTGCTCCATCACCCCGCCGCTGCCCGACGCCGACAGCGCCCCGACCCCTGACGGAATCCGCACCGAGGGTTGCCTCACCGGTCGGCCCGTCCCAACTCCAGAAGCGCACGTCCGCCTCATCCGCGTCACGTTCGTCCAAGGCAGCCGCGAGACGGCGCACGACATGGCGTTGCGCATTCGCCCCTGAAACACCTCTCCCGGCGCCCCTTTCGGCGAGCCGTGAGGGCGACCATCTCGCCCACCGCACCAGCCCGGGCCTGTGGATCACTGGCTGCCTACGCCCCGCGCCCCTTCAGGGCGCCGCCGAACCGCACCGGCCGGAAGCCTGACCCGGAAGGCCGCCCCGGACGGCTGCCTCGAAGGAGTAGTCCGCGGAACGCTTCGATTTCCTGTCGCGGGCCCGCTCGTCGTAGGTGATGTGCCGCCACCCTGTCCCCAGTTCACAGATGACCCGCCGCCAGTACCCCTGAGTGGCGAACTGGTCATCGAGGTAGACCACAGTGATCGCTCCCCCTGGTCGCGCGAGAGCGCCTTGTCCTACTTCTCCAGGCCCCGCAACTTCTCCAGGCCCTGCCATGTGGATCGCGGGCTCCTCGGGACGGACGGCCGGGTCCTCGGCGACGACCGAGGGGATCTCGATCGCGGTGGGCCCGGCCGGATGGTCCTGGTCCTGTCCTGCTCGTTCAGAGGCTGCGGGCGGTGATGTCGCCGCGGGAGGTGGTGGCGCGGATGTCGAGTTCGGCGGTGCCGTCGTTCTTGAGGGCGTTGCTGACGCGGCCGTGGTCGGTGCCGGCGCCCAGGGCGGCCGAGACACCGGCGGCAGCGGCGACCGAGATGTCGCCGGACTGGGTGCGGAGCACGACCGTGCCACCCACGGCCTCGGCGATCCGGATGTCACCCCTCGCGGTGCTGATCTCCGCGGAGCCGCCCAGCCGGCCGACCTCCACGTCGCCGTCGACCGCGGTGAGGCGGACACTCGCGGCCTCGTCGATCTTGATCCGGCGGTACGCGCCTTCGAAGACGACGTCACCGAGGCGCCCGACGCCGCGGAGCTCGGCGCTGGCGGCCCTGGCCTCGACGCGGGAGCCGGCAGGCAGCTGGACGGTGACCTCCAGGGATCCGGAGGGGCCGAAGAGCTGCTTGTCGGCGGCCTTGGCCGAGATCCGCAGGACGCCGTCGGCGTAGGCGACTTCCGTCTGCTCAGCGGCCTTGATGTCGCGGCTCTTGGAAGGGTCCGCGGGCAAGACCTCGACCGTGGTGTCGGCGCGGTCTGCCGCGATGAACTGGACGCGTCCGGCAGGGATGTCCAGGACGGCGGAGATCGGGGCGGGGGTGTCGAACTTCTGCATCATGCTCTCCCGTACTCGCTCGTTGTTTCTGACACCGGAAACGCTACGTTGCTTTCCAGATTCAGACAACATTCCCGTTGCGTCAAATTGGCGTCGTTGCAGGTCAAGGCAAGGAAACTGTTGCAACGGCCTTGAGACTAATGCAACGACAGCCACTCCCGGTCATTGCAATGAGCGAGAAGTGAACGCTATGGTGAGGGCCTCCCCTACGCCGAGATCGCCCGACGCCTCGACCGTCCGACCTCACGGACGCGACGCCGAGGCCGTGACCGAGTACGAGGAGACGTTCACCACCGTCCTCATGGCTTCGGGCCTGACCAAGATGTCGGCCCAGGTGCCGACTTGTCTGTTCACTGGGTTCAAAAGCGCCGCATATACGTCCGCGAGGAGGTCCCTTCGCCACCGGTTGCCGCCGCTCGGTCGCCAAGGTGATCGTGCGGCGGGCACAGCAAGCCACCCGGGGGTGGCCGCGCGTGGGCGGGCGCAGCCACCTCGTCCGGTGTGGTCAGCCGACCGTGACCTTGAAGGGGCTTCCGTTACGGACGCCCAGGGCCGCCCTCACCACCAGGGGGTCCGACGAACCATCCACCGTGAACTCGGCCCTGCCGATACCCAGGCGGGCGGATTTCTGTCCGCGGTAGCGGAAGTACACGGCTATTTCGTGCGGACCCGTGGTGACCGGGATTTCCGTCGTACCCCACTGCGCCGCAGATTCGGTCCCGTCGACGTCCAAGAACGGGCGGGTGAAAGCCAGGTGGAAGGGTCGGGCTATCCATGAGGGGCGAATCTCGATGCTCAGTCGGGCCATCACTCAATCCTTGTCGTTGTATTTCTGTTTTCCGTCTCCGTGCGGCCCGCTCGGTGCTCAGGCCGAGCCGAGCACCGATTCCGGACGGAATCCACGGGCGATTCCCAGCAGGCTCCCGACGATGACGGCCGCGGTGACGCCACCCGCGCCGAGCAGCAGCCGCAGCGGTGTCACGTTCCCCAGGCCGAGCGCCAGCGTCAGCAGGGCGCCGAAACCGGGGAGGATCGCCACGATGCTGACCACCGCGCCGCCGTTGCCCGCCAGGCCACCCTGCCCGGGCAGCGACAAGCGGGGGAACAGCAGACTGAGCAGCAGTGCCAGCGCCGCGCCCGCCCACGCCGACAGCAGCGGCAGCAGCAGCGACAGCACCAAATAGCCGCCGTCCACGGAGAGTCCGTCGTGGTGGAGTCGGCTGGAGACCAGCAGGGCCACGGCGCCGAGCCCGCTCATCACCGCCCACTGTCCGGTCGTGACGACCAGGCCGTAGCCGAGCAGCCCCGCGGCGATGGACGCCGGGGTGTACGGCGCGCCCAGCATCGTCTCGAGCGCGCCCACTCCGGCCTCCGCGCCCACCACATTGCGTACCGCCAGGCTCGCGCCGACGGTGCCGTGCACGGCGATCACGCCCGGAATCAGCACCAGCAGCAGCCCCGTGGCGACCGCGTCGGCGTTCGCGCCGTACTCCATGCCCAGCCGGGCGCTGTCCGCCGCGCCGTTCATGGAGCTGTCGTCCGAGACCAGAGGCAGCACGACGGCGACCGTGACGGTCAGTACGAACGGCAGGAAGACCGTAGCGAAGTTGCGCAGGCGTTCCTGCCTCATCCGCCACAGCAGGGCCTGGGCCAGAGTCAGCGACCGCGCCAGGTCGAATCCGGCTGTGTTCGCCTTGCGCGTCATGGTGCTTGTCATCCTGCGTCCCCTCCGTCCGCGGCGGCCAGCTGCCGGTACACGTCCTCCAGCGGATTGCGGGCGGGTACGACTTCGCGCAGCCCCACGCCTTCGCGGACCAGCTGCGCGACCAGCGTCTCGGTGGCGGCCTCGTCGGCCACCTCCACCTCGACCGCTCCCGGCCCGCACTCCCGCCACCGGTGCCCGAGGCGCTCCAGGGCCGCCGGCACGTCCCCGGAGCCGCGTATGCGCAGCCGGTAGGCGTCGCCGAGCAACTCGCTGCGCAGCGCCGCCGGTTCGCCGCGGCCGGCGACACGCCCGTCCTGCAGTACCGTCACGTCGTCGGCGAGCCGGTAGGCGTCGGCGAGGGCATGCGTCGAGACGACCACGGTGTGCCCCTCGTCGGCGAGCTTGCGCAGATGGCCGGAGAGCCGCTGCGTGGTGTCCGGGTCGAGGCCGGACATCGGCTCGTCGAGCAACAGGACAGGGGGGCTGCCGAGGAACGCCTTGGCCAGCCCGGCCCGCTGGTTCTGGCCGCGGCTGAGGGCGGCGACCCGCTGGTCGGCAAGTCCGGCCAGCCCGAGCAGTGCGAGCACCTCCTCGATCCGCTCTTCGGCGGTGCCGGGTGACAGGCCGAGGACCCGTGCCCAGTAGCGCAGGTTGTCCACGACGTTCAGCCGGGGAGCCAGCGCCGAGCGATGGGTGGCGAGACCGACGAGCTCCTTCGCCGCGACGTCGACGTGCGGGTCCCTTCCGTCCACCAGGACCGTTCCTTCCATGGGCGGAAGGATTCCGGCGAGAACGCGGAATGTCGTCGTCTTACCGGCGCCATTCGGGCCGAGCAGCACGTGAATGCCTCTGCCGTATTCGAGGGAGATGTCATGGAGTACTTTTTTCCCGCGATACCCGGCAGTGACATTCACGATTTTCAGTTCGGCCACCGCATCAGCGTAGCACCGCCGTTCGGCCGAACCGCCTTTCGGGGCAACCGAATTGGGCAATGCCTGGCCGGAGTCCGGCGTCATGTCGCACCGACCGGCGCGGCCGCATCGGCCCGCTTCGGCCCCCCGGTGTCGTTCGACTCCTCGGCAGGCGTCTTCTCGGTAGGCGCCTTGCGCATCGGCAGGGCGGCGACGGTGGACGTACCGATCATCACCAGGGCGAAGCTCCACAGGCCCATGGTGAGGATGATCGTCCCGTGCAGCAGGACGTCGAGCACCAGGCCGACCTTGCGCCACCGGTCGGATCCCAGGACGCAGGCGGCGATGAGCAGTTCGACGACGAGCGCACCCCAGGTCATGCCGACCACGATCAGCGCGTTCTTCGACAGGGGCAGGAAGATGCCGGCCCACGGCGTGCTGACGCCGAACATGTTGTCGCGCAGGAAGTAGTACTCGGCCGTGCCATTGGCCCAGTCGGCCACCCCGAACTTGCTGATGGCGGTGTCGAGGTAGATGTAGGCGAGTTCGACCCTGATCGCCCAGAACGCCGCGAAGGCGATGGCGTGTGCGGTCGGCCGCAATGGTGTTTCCGCCGGCTGCCAGTGCCAGGTGCGGTCGTCGGTGAGGAGGATCGGCAGCATCAGCAGCGATATGACCATGCTCACCGATTCGCCGCCGTCAGGCACGCTGATGCTCACCGCGATCGAGTAGACCGCCCACAACTGAGGGATCGCGGTCCACCGTGGCCGGTACCCGCTGGCGGCCAGGAGGAGGATGGCCACCAGTAGCCAGCGCGCATACTCGGCGTGCGAGGTACCGCCCACCAGGCAGTACGCGGAGGCGGCCCGCACCCCGCCGCAGCGTGCACCATCGCTGATGGTGAGCACCGGGGTCAGCAGAGCCTTGGGAGGCGTGAACAGGATGACGGTCAACTCGGCGAAGCAGATGAGCGACCGGCCGACCCCGAACCACCGGGACCGGAAGTCGAATCTGCCCAGATGGCGCTGGAGGCCGGCGGCCTGCTCGTCGATGAATTCTGCTACGGGCATGAGACATCCAGGTGTGCAATTCTGGTGACGCGCCGGTCGTAGGGGACAAGGTTCCGGTACGACCATGGCACGACGTACTCCTGCGTCATGAAAGCGTCGCCGCAGATGGTCTGGACCGGATTTCGATTGGTGATCTTCGCGGCGGGGAGAGCTGCCGCCTGGCTCAGGCAGGTCGTCAGCGTCCCGCTGCATGGCTTCCAGTCGGTTACCCGGAACCTGTCAAAGCGATCAAGGCAGGTAGATCGTTCTAACGCTGTGCTGGGATCAGCGGGGTGTCTGGTGCCGGCTGGTTGATCCATGCCGCTGCGGGGAGCTTGGGAGGCTCGGGTGGTTTGCGGACGAAGCGTTCGGGGTGCTTCGCGTAGACCGCCTGGAGGACGTCGGCACGCATCTCGCGGAGCTGCTCGGCGAGACCGAAGTGCACGTCGTGGGGCGTGTGCAGGCCGATCCCGGAGTGCCGATGCTCCTCGTTGTACCAGGTGAAGAACTGAGTGCACCACGCCCGGGCGTCCTCGAGGGATCCGAAACGCTCGGGAAAGTCGTGCCGGTATTTCAGGGTCTTGTACTGGCTCTCGCTGTACGGGTTGTCGTTCGACGTCTTCGGCCGCGAATGCGACTTGGTGACGCCGAGACCGGCCATCATCTGGGCAACGTTCTGCGCGACCATCGGGGATCCGCGGTCCGAGTGGATCGTCAACTGCCCTGCTTCAATGCCGTACTTGGCGATCGACTCAGACAGGAACCGCTCGGCGAGGTCCTTGTTCTCGTGGGCAGCGATCATCCAGCCGACCGTGTAGCGGCTGAAGATGTCGATGATCGTGTAGAGGCAGTAGTAGACGCCTTTGACCGGCCCCTTCAGCTTCGTGATGTCCCAACTCCACACCCGGTTCGGGCCCTCGGCGACCAGCTCGGGAACGGTCCGGGGTGGGTGGACGGCCTGGCGGCGGCGTTCACGGACCTCGCCGTGCCGTCGCAGGAGCCGGTACATCGTCGACTCCGAGCACAGGTAGACACCCCGGTCCAGGAGCACCGCGTAGATCTCGGCGGGCGCCATGTCGGCGAACTCCGGGGAATGGAGCACGTCGAGGACCCGTATCTCCTCCTCGGGTGTGAGAGCGCGGGCGTGTCGGCGCCGTTCCCGCCGCGGCTTGGCCGGGGCGGGGCTTCGGCGGTGTTGGCGGTAGTAGGTGGCACGGCTCACGCCGAGAGCGGCGCATGCCTGGACGCGTCCGACCAGCCCGGTGAGCTCTTCAAGGGCCTGGTTGCGGGCGGTGTCGAACGCCACGGCCGCGAGCTGGGCTTCGGTCACTGGTTCTTCTCGCCGTTCCGGGCCGGGGCGCTGTCCGTGGCGAACTGGTCGAGCAGCGCGGAGAGTTTTCCCTGGACCTCGATGACGGTGCGGGCCTTCGCGAGGTCGGCTTCCAGGCGGGCTTTCTCCGCCTTGAGCTTCTCGATCTCCTTGTCCCTGGGGTCCGCCTTCGGCCGTCCGGCCGACGCGGCGAGCGCGTCCAGGGCACCCTTGTCACGCTGCTGCCGCCACGTCGTGATCAGCGACGAGTACAGGCCCTCCCGCCGCAGCAGAGCGCCCTTGCCCTTCTTGTCCAACGTCTCGTACTCCGCGAGGATCCTCGCCTTGTACTCCGCGGTATACCGGCGAGGACCGGTCGAACGGGCTTCTACCTGCGGATCAGGGGTCCCGTGGTCATTCGTGCTGGCCACCCGGGCACTACTCCTTCTCCGCCCTCGACTCAATGAATCATCCAGTATGCCTGACTCGATCTACTTTGACAGAGAGGGACCGACGCGTCGATGATGGCCATTTCGGGCCCCTGGGCGCGCTGGGTCCGCGACAGACCGAAGAAGTTGGACGGATTGCTCTGCGGGGTGCGCAGCAGATTCTTCGAGTGCTTCCCGTCGAAGGCGTAGGCACCGATCTGCACACCCTCCGGGTTCTTGGTGAAGAACGCCCACACCTGCGGGGTCACATCATTGAAGAACTGCCTGGCACCTTTCGAATGACGGCTGCTCAGCGCGTTGCTGGGCAGTGTGTAGAACAACGCCACGAGCAAGTACGAAGCCATGACGCCGAGAGTGATCGCGAATACGTAGAGCTGCCGCCGTGCGACAGGCATCGACACGATGGGGTCCTTTCCCCGAAGGGCGCCCGCGCGGGTTCCGACCGGGGTCGGCCTGCCGTGCCGCGGACACGGCAGGCCGACCCCTCACCGGTGCGCCGGACGCGGCGCCGGATCAGAGGGCGGAAGTGACCGCCGCGACGAAGTCGTTCTCGTCCAACTGGTCCGACTGCTGTAGGTCGAAGCCATAGCTGGCGGCGGCCGGGACGATGACCACTACCACCACGGCTTCGGCGGCCGCCGCCACGTTGGCGCCCGCTGCGACGTTGATGCCGGCCGCGACGTTCGCCACCGTCACGATGTTGGACTTGGTCCACACCCAGCCGTTGGGCCGCATGACGGAGTCAGCGCTCATCGTCTTGGACGTACGATCCGAGGCGATGCTCTTCTTCAGGTCGTCGTTGAGCGCCTCCATTCCCTGGCGGACGACGAACGGGTCCTTGGACTGCACGGCCTCCGTGACCCTCGCGTGGAAGGCGGGGTCGGCCTGGTGGAGCTTGCCCATCAGGTAGGCCAGCTGCGGGGCACTGACCTTGGGGTCGGAGCGCCGGCTGCGTATCTCCTTGGCCAGCTCCGCGTGGTCGGCGGCGGCTCGGCCCTGGCCGAAGACCAGGAAGCCGACCACGTCGCTGTCCGAGTAGGCGCCGGTCGCCTTGGCGGCGATGGCCGGCGCCGCGTGCGGCGCGGCGGGGGTCTGGGCGGACGCCGTACCGGCGACTGCCGTCACGGAGGTGACGGCGGCCAGCGCGGTGCTGATCGCTGCCTTCTTGAACTGCATGACTGAACAACTCCTACTCGTTTGGGCAGGCTCTTCCGCGCCGTCGGCGAAGCGCGCGCACAGGCGGACACAGCGGACACTCCCGTGACGTTTTGCGGGCATGTCGGGCTGTGGGCTCTGCCAGTTCCGTGAAACAACAACCGCTCACGGCGAGGCGAGAATGATGAAGAACGAAGATGCCTGGACGACGTACCGCGGCCTCGGCCTGTCGTCGCCCTGGCACCCTCGGACAGGAGGATTCCCCTGATTCAATCGGCGGCGCGCAGTACTCTGCGCGCGGTCGCCCGATCCGGAATTACGGGACGACGCTCCGATGACACCGAATCATGGGCAGGAGACAGCCCTGAAACGCGTACGTACATGTGATTCCCCGTTCGGCGGTGCAGGATGGTCAGTCCTGTTCCCCACTGTCTCCAGACTCGCGGAACGAAGCCGCTCGCTGGAGTTCACCGTTTTTGCCTCGTGGTCCGCGAAGCAGTGGCGATGTTATGCACGGCCGACGATCAGGGTCAATGCGCCGAATTCCGGGGAGAGTTGCGGAGGCACCTGCTCCACTTGACCGTCATCCACGCTGCGTTACGGCGGACACCGGCACGGAAGCGATACGAGGCCGGTATTGATGACGGTACGTGATCACCGCGCGAGGCCCCAGAGGCGGCCGCACCGGAATGTGCGGCGCAGATCACAGAATCCGGACATCCGGGCTGGAGGATCCGATCCTGCGGGTGAGCGGGCAGTCAGGCCCGGGTAGAGGCGCAGCGGCGCTGCCGTAAAGCCGATGGGACCTCGGCGGGCTCCCGGACGGCCAGCAGGATGAGGTGGCCGAGCGAGCATCCGGCGCTTCAGACAGTGTCCTGATCGCGGACGACTCGGAGTCCATCAAGAACGACGTCACCCCGCCGGGACGCGGTGCTTTCCCGGCGCCGTGGGACGGTCCAAGGGCTCCCGGATCGGCACCTTCGCCTCCTCCGCACCAAGCGCGGGGCGGTCACTGCCGGACCAGGAGTTGCACCCGCCGTAACTCTTGAACCGACGATTTCGCCTGATAGCAGGGCACCCGCGCGCGAGAACCACCTGTCTGTCACCAAGACCGAGGCGGCTCACGGCCTGATGCCGCGGGCGCCTCCTCCCCGTTGTCCATCTGGCGGCCCAAGTCCCAGCGGATCAAGGCGCCGGCAGGATCCTCCGCCGGTCCGCGGTCATCGCCTGCCACCCGCACTTGGTCCCGGCGAGGGCCGACGTGACGGGCGCACGAGCTTCGCTTGGACCGACTCCGGCGACCTGCTGATCACCGCACACCAAAAAAACTGGGCGGCCGATCGCGCTCTCGCCGTCCGGCAACGCCCCTCCCACGTAACCGATCTCCATCCCGCCGAGGACATCGGGTCACCGCGACGGCGAGGCTGACTGTGGCCCAGCTCGCCGCATCATCACCATCGGTGACGGCGAGGCAGGCCGAGCGCAAGCCCCGCCCAACTTCAAGGACTCGGTAAGAAACCGCTAAGGGGAATCACATTTCATGCCATGGCCCCTTCAATGAAGCTAGTGTCACGGCCGACCGCGACAAACGGCGAGCGCTCGGGGGAACGGGTCACTCGCTGAAAACGGGAGGTTGTCATGAGGTGTACCCGCATACTCGCCGCCGGCACCGCACTTGCGGCTGCACTCCTGGCGGGATCGACATCGACGACGTAAGCCCGCGTACCCCAGGACGACGCGGTCTCCGTACAGGACGGCGATGCCGCATACAGCTCGGTGTCCAATGGCCGTCTACAAACACACCCGGGGTTCCTCGAACTCCAGGCAGAATCTGCCGAAATCGAGCAGCAGAGCCACTTCGGCTGCAACCCGCAGGTGTGTATCGGCGTCCAGAGCAGGGTGACCGGCTATCCGTGCGCCACGGTGCATCGGTGACCTGGTCGTAGGCCAGACGAAATCCCGTTCAGCAGGAGCGACATGCACGATGATGATGTGGTCGCCCAGGGAAGATTTCCTCGGAGTCGTCTTGCGAACCGCAGCGTCCGTCGCGCATCTGACCCTGACCGTGGGATCGGCCGAGCCGACCGAGCTCAGCTGTACCCGATCCCTCACTGTCGCTCCCTGTCGCCCCGCCTGCACGTCCCGCGGGAACCACAGGCGAGGGCTGGACAGTTGGGTCATGGTTTCCGTGGAGAGTGCCGCTGATCGGCAATCACGAGGGTTTCCAAGCTCCTTGTCCCCGTTCCCGTCGGAGACCCTTTCCTACCGTTCGAAGACGCTGGCGCTGTGACGCGCGTAGAAGGCCGGCACGTTCAGATCCGGTGCAGCACCGACGGAGACCGGGAGCAAACCGACGCGCCGCGGTGGCATCTTGTTCGATGTCCCATCCCACCGTCATGGACGGAGCCGTCCCCATGTCTCTTCACGCCGAGCCCATGTACCCGACGCTGAAAGCGTGATCCGTCATGATGGGGCCGGACGAGCCCACTACCAGTGAGGCGGTCGTCGAGTACGTCACTGTGGGAGGGGAGTAGCCGGTTCCGATGCACGACGTGGCCCTGCATCTGCGCAAGGCCGAGAGCCTCGGCGAGGACCTGCCCATCGCGATCACTCTGGGCAACGATCCGGTGATGACCATCGCGGCCGGTATGCCGATGGGCTACGACCAGTCCGAGTACGAGATGGCCGGTGCCCTGCGCGGCGCGCCCTCCCCGGTCCCCGGCGCCTGGGACGTGCTCCAGTGCGGCCGCTGTCTCTACATGTGGCGCACCACCGAACCCGCCCGCCGCACCCGGCGCGACGCCTATCCCCAAGAGTTCCGGATGACCCCGGCGGACATCGACAACGCCCCGGAGGTCCCCGCGATCCCGCCTCTGGAAACCCGCTGAAGCGGCTGCCCACACTGAGTGCCACTCCGGACGTCCGGCGGCCTTCGAACTGCTCCGCCTACCGCGGGCCACCGTGCTGCCCTGGCCCCGCCGCGACCGCGATCGCCTGCTGCGCTGGTCAGCCTGGCGCCGCCAACCACCAGCAGTCACTGATCGGCTCCGGAGGCTATGAGCCTCAGGACGTGCGCACCGTGTTGGACATCATGGAAAGCCATGGCAGCGACTCTGGACCGCAGGCACCCCACGGCGGCCGCGTCAGGCCGGCGCTCCGGACGTGCTGCGCCTCAGGATGGCGCCCGCGTCGACCTTCATCTGGAGCCCGGTCACGTACCGCGATTCGTCCGAGGCGAGGAACAGCACCGCATGACTGATGTCGGACGGATCGACGTACGGGATCGGCATGGGCTGCGTGGTGCGGAACGACTCCTCGACGTCCTCCCGGCGCGGCTCGTCCAGGTCGGGGCGGAAGATCCGGTACATGGGACCGCTCTGGAGCATGTCCGTGTCGCAGTTGGTGGGGTGGACGGCGTTGACCCGGATCAGCCGCGGGGCCAGTTGCAGCGCCAGGTCGTGCACGAAGCGGGCCACCGCTCGTTTGGCATGGGAGTAACCGGCACCGCCGGGACCGCTTTCCGGGCTGTCGACGCTCCCGACCATCAGGCCCGCGGACGATCCGATGCAGATCACGGACGCCTCGGAGCCCAGGTACGGATAGGCGGCCTCGACCGTGTTGACGACGCCGACGAGATTCACGGAGACCGCGTCCAGGAAGCCCTGCGGGGGCACGTCCAGGCCCACCGGGGCGATCCCCGCGTTCGCCACCACGATGTCGAGGCGGCCGAGTTCGGCGACCGCGTCGCTGACGGCGGAGACGAGCCGAGAGCGGTCTCGGACGTCAACCTGGCGGGTGACGATCCGGCGGCCGACTCCTTCGACGAGGCGAGCGGTCTCGGCCAGGTCCTTCTCCGTGGAAAGGGGGTAGTGCGCGGAGTCGATGTCCTCGCAGATGTCGATCGCGATGATGTCGGCGCCTTCCTCGGCCAACCGCAGTGCGTGACTGCGGCCCTGCCCACGCGCGGCGCCGGTGATGAACGCAACCTTGCCCTCTACCCGCCCGGCCATGTCGGTCCTCCCTCGTGTGCGCGACGGACCAGGGCCGCGTCGGCCGGCAGTCGGCAGTCGGCAGTCACCTCGGCCCCGTCCTGTATGAGCGACGACGATAGCGCCATATCAGTGAACTATATATACTCTTGCATTGACAACTGAGCGCAGCCCCAGGGGCTTTGGCCCACATCATGGACAGAGGTGGGATGCGGTATGCAGGTTGCGGACAACGCCGACCCAAGGGTCGGCAAGGCACTGCAGCGGGCCCTCGACGCGGGCGAGAAGGGTGTACAGATCGCAGCCCTCCTCGACGGCGAGCTCATCGTGGACGCCTGGGCCGGTGAGACCGGGACCGGGCGGCCCGTCGACGGCGACACCCTGTTCCCGGTCTTCTCGGTGACCAAGGCCGTCACCGCGTCCGTGACCCACGTCTACGCACAGCGCGGCCTCGTCGACCTGGACCGTCCGGTGGCAGACGTCTGGCCCGAGTACGCCGCGCACGGCAAGGGAGGCATCACCTTCGACCACGTGCTGAGCCACCGGTCCGGTGCGCCCACCATCGGGGCCGACACCACTCTCGAGGAGCTGTGCGACTGGGACAGCATGGCCGCCAGGGTCGCTGACCAGTCACCCGTCGCCGAGCCCGGCACCCGAAACGCCTACAGTCCGTTCGCCTTCGGCTGGGTGCTGGGGGAAGCCGTGCGGCGCGTCGACCCGCGGCGGCGTCCCTTCCAGGAGATCGTCCGCCAGGAGGTGCTGCTCCCCCTCGGCATGGACGACTTCTTCCTCGGACTGCCCGACGACCAGCGCCACCGCGTCGCGACCCTTGTGGGCGACAGCGCTCCCACCACGGGCCCCGACCGGCTGCTGGAAGAGTCGTCACCGTCACACCTGCCGTTCGGACCCTCCATGTTCAACCTGCCCCAGGTCCAGCGGGCGGGGTTGCCCTCGGCTGGCGGCATCGCCACGGCCCGGGCCACGGTGCGCCTCTTCGACGCCTACGCCGCGGCCGGGAGGCAGGACGGAGTACAGCTCTTCACGGGCGACACTCTGCGGCGCTGCCGCAAACCCCGGCCGGTGGGCGTCGATCACACGTACGGCTTCGGCATGCCGGTCGGGCACGGCGGCCTGTGGCACATCGCCCCCGGCGTGAGCGACGACAGCCAGGGTGGGGCCCTCACCGAGGGAGTGCTGTCCCACACCGGCGCGGGCGGAACGATCGCTTGGACCGAGCCCGAACTGGGCCTCTCCGTGGCCGTCCTGCACAACCGCATGTTTTTCGGACCACAGCCTGTCGCCCCCTTCGGCGCCGTCGCGGACGCTGTGCACGCCATCGCCGCGGAACGGGGCTGACCAGGGGTCCGGTGTCGGCTCCCCCGGACTGCTGCGAGCCGAGTACGGAGTGTCCTCCCGGCGTCACACCGGCCGGCGGCCCGTCATCTCCGCCGCCAGTGCGCGCATCGCGTGTTCGCGCAAGGCGAGCAGCACCTCCTTCACCGACTCCTTGTCCCGGGCGTCACACAGCACGAGCGGCAACGGGAGAGAGATCGAGTGCGGCACGGATGTCCTCCGGATCCTCGTCGCACCGGCCGCATCGGCACCTCGCTGGTGCTGGCCAAGGCGATCGAGAAGGCCGGCTTCGACCCGGTGGTCTCCGGCATGGCCTCCACCGACGGCACCGCCGGTGTGGTCCCGGCCCTGCCGGCCGAGCGGCTGGGCGTCCCGCAGGTCACCCTGCTCTCCGAGGTCTCCGTCGAGGCCGGGGTCGTAAAGGGCCGCCGCGACGGCGACGCCGCCAGCGAGCAGTTGGAGGCGTCCCTGCCGGCCGTGGTCTCGGTGACCGACCAGTCGGGTGAGGCGCGTTACCCGTCCTTCAAGGGCATCATGGCCGCCAAGAAGAAGCCGGTTCAGTCCTGGGACCTGTCCGACCTCGACATCGAGGCGGCGGAGGTCGGCCTGGAGGGCGCCTGGACCGCGGTCGAGAACGCCACCACGCGTCCGGCCCGCACGGCCGCAAGCCCACCCTGGAGCTGCTGACTGGCCCTGGCCCGCCGTATCGGCGAACCCGTCGCCGTCGCGCTGGGTTCGGGCGCCGAGAACACCGCCGCCGCGCCGGCCGAGCACGGCGCGACCCGCGTTCTTACCCACGACGCGTCCGAGTACGCCGACTACCTGGTCGTCCCGAAGGTCGACGCCCCCCGGGCCGCTGTCGAGGCCGTCTCCCCGGCCGCCGTCCTCATCCCGTCCTCCGCCGAGGGCAAGGAGATCGCCGCCCGCCTCGCGCTGCGCGTCGGCTCGGGCATCATCACCGACGCCGTCGACCTGGAGGCCGGTGACGAGGGTCCGGTGGCCACCCAGTCGGTGTTCGCCGCGTCCTTCACCACCAAGTCCCGCGTCTCCAGGGGCACCCCGGTCATCACCGTCAAGCCCAACAGCGCCGCCGTAGAAGCCGCCCCGGCCGCCGGTGCGGTCGAGGCCCTCGCGGTGGTCTTCTCCGCGGCGGCGACCGGCACCAAGGTGACCGCCCGTACCGCGCGTGAGTCGACCGGGCGTCCGGAGCTGACCGAGGCCGCGATCGTGGTCTCCGGCGGCCGCGGCGTCAACGGAGACTTCACCACCGTGGAAGCTCTTGCCGACGCGCTCGGCGCCGCCGTCGGTGCCTCGCGCGCCGCCGTCGACGCCGGCTGGTACCCACACGCCGACCAGGTCGGCCGGACCGGCAAGTCCGTCTCCCCGCAGCTGTACATCGCCAACGGCATCTCCGGCGCGATCCAGCACCGCCCGGGCATACAGACCTCCAAGACCATCGTGGCCGTCAACAAGGACACCGAGGCCCCGATCTTCGACCTCGTCGACTACGACGTCGTCGGCGACCTCTTCGACGTCGTCCCGCAGCTGACCGAGGAGATCAGGACCCGCAAGGGCTGATCGCGCTCGCTCAGGCGTCCGCGGGCCCCTCCGCCAGCGTCGTGCGCACCGTGGCGACTGTCGCCGAGGCCGTTGCGCGCCGCCTCGGCGACAGCACGGTGACCGCGAGCAGGGCACCGCCGAGTGCCAGACCGACCATGAGCAGCAGCGCGCCGCGAATGCCCGGCTCGCCGTAGCGGACACCTGCCGCGGAGACGGTCGACGAGCCCGCCATGATGGCGAACATGATGACGGGAACGACGCTGGCGAAACCGCTCTGGCACACCTGGACGCTGCCGGCGATGGAGGCCTGTTCCTCCGGCGGAGTCTCCGCGATGACCATGTTCGGCACGGAGCCGTAGGCGAGCCCCGTCCCCAGGCCGTCGCACACCGCACCCGCCAGCACCTTCCACAGACTGTCATGGCAGAAGAAGAGGAAGACCCCGGCGACCGCGATCAGCGAGAGACCGGCGACCATGCACCAGCGCGCCGCGAGACGCCGGACGGCACGGCTGACGGTCACTCCCCCGATCACCTGGGCGAAGGCCTGGGGTGAGGCGATGGCGGCGAAGGCGAACGCGGTCATGCCCAGGCCGTACGTCCCGCCGATGGAGGCGGGCGTGAGCGACAGGATGGGAAGGATCGTGGCGGGCACCACCGTCGCGCCGTAGGCCGTCGCACCCGTAACGGCCGCCAGGAGGATCGGGCGCCGGGTGAACAGCGCGATGTTGAGGATGGGTTCCGCCGTTCTGCGGGCTCTCAGCACGAAACCGCCAAGTGCCGCGAAGCCGACGACGAACAGACCGAGGACGGAGGCCGAGGTCCAGCCCCATCGCTGTCCCTGACCGACCGCCACCAGCACCAGGGCGACGCCGGCCCCGAGCAGCACGGCACCCCCGTAGTCGACACGCGCCGGGTGCCGCAACGGGGTCTCCCGCGTGGTCAGCCGGATCAGCGCGGCCAGAACGACCATCACGATCACATTGAAGGTGTACATGCCCCGGAAGCCGAATGTGTCGAGGAGCCATCCGACCAGAAACGGCACTCCGACGCCGAAGGCCCCGATACCCGTCACCGAGATACTGGCGGCGAGGGGAACCGTGCGTGGCGGATACACGTCGCGCATCAGCGAGTAGGTGAGGAACATACTGGATATGGCGAACCCCTCCAGGCACCGGCCGACCAGGAGGACTCCGAAGCTCGGCGCGACCGCGGAGACGGCCGCGCCGGCTGTGGCCACGGTCAGGCCGCCGAGCAACACCCGCCGTTTGCCGTGCAGGTCGGCCAGCTTGCCCAGGAGTGGGCTGACGACCGCGCCGGTGAGCATGTAGCAGGTGAGGAGCCAACCGCCTTGGTCGGTACGGAAGTGCCGGGTGATCGAGGGGAGCGCCGTCGACGTCATCGTGTAGCTCAGTGCGACCAGTTCCACCACCATCACCATGGCGATCGTCGACACGACGAGCTGTGGTGTCCAGCCCTGTCTGTCCGGGCTCGGCGTGTTCGTTGTGCGGGATTGGCGTAGCGTCATTGTCGCTCCCCGTGGGATCGGCTCTTTGACGCGACGCTATGGTCGTGCTCTCCACCTCAACAATCGGTCCTCCCGGTGGCCGGGCGACTAGGGGCGGTTGTCATGCGATGGGGCGATGGGGACAGCCTGCGGCGGGTCCGGAACCTCCGTCTCGGCGCGTCCTGCCTGGGCCGAAGTCGCATTACCAGGCGACGGGCAGCTCGTAGATGCCGTAGGCCTGCGAGTCTTCCTTGAACTTCAGTTCCGACAGGTCGGCCGCCATCCGCAGCGTCGGGATCCGGCGGAACAGCGTGCTGAAGACCACGTGGAGTTCGATGCGGGCCAGTTGCTGGCCGATGCACTGGTGCGGACCCCAGCTGAACGCCATGTGATGGGCGGCCTTGCGTACGAGATCGAGTTTCTCGGGCTCCGGGAACGCTTCCGGATCCCAGTTGGCCGCCGCCAGTGACGCGATGACGCCCTCTCCCGCGCGGATGACCTCGCCGTCGATCTCGATGTCCTCGGCGACAGCACGCCGGGCTAGCAGGTGCGGGATCGTCAGATACCGCAGCAGCTCCTCGACGGCGTTGGCCACGAACTTCGGATCGTCGCTGTGGTCCCGCAGGGCGGCGAGCTGATCGGGGTTCTCCAGGAGCACGGCCGTGCCCAGGGTGATCATGTTCGCGCTGGTGTCGTGGCCGGCTACGAGCAGGATGTGCCCGAGCGGGGCAGCCTCCGTCATGGACAGATCGCCCGCCTTCACACGCTCGGCGAGGTCGGAGAGGACGTCCTCGCCGGGGTCGTCCATCTTGGCCTCGATGAGCCCGGAGATGTACTCGCGCAGCACCCTGGCGGTCTCGGCGCCCTGCTCGGGTGTCTGGAACCGTGCGTTGGTGACGCCGGCGTGGTGCTGGAAGAAGTCGTGGTCCTCGTAGGGCACGCCGAGCAGCGCGCAGATCATGAGGGAGGGCAGGGGCAGCGACAGCGCCTCGTTCAGGTCCGTCGGGTTCGGGCCCGCGAGCATCTTGTCGATGAGGTCGTCGGTGATCCGCTGGATCTCCGGGCGCAGCTTCTCCATCCGGTGCCGGGTGAAGGAACTCGTCAGCATCCGGCGCCAGCGCTGGTGCTCGGGGCCGTCGGTGTTGTTGATCGAGGGCTGCATCTGACCCGCGTGCGCCTTCATCCCCGCAGTGGTGTGCGGATACCCGGAAGCGCCGATGTTGGCGCTGAGCCGCGGGTCGGCCAGCAACTGCCGCGTCGCGGCGTGGGTCGTGGCCAGCCATGGGGTGGTGCCGTCCCAGGTCTCGACCCTGTGCACCGACTTGCCCGTGCCGTGCAGCGCGCGCAGACCCGGCGGCGGTGCGAACGGGCACTCCGCCGCCCGGGGTGAAGGGAACTTCGGGGTCTCCTCCGTCACGCCGGCACCGGTCACCTTCTCGGCCATGTCCGCTCTCCTCTTCCTTGACCTCGTCGCCAGACGGCGCTGAACCGCGCGTTCGTCATGACATCCACGGAGCTGCCCGCCTCGCACCCTGTGCCTGGTCGACGGCACTCCGATGTGCACGCAAGGAATATTACTTCGACCGGTCGGTACAATCAATGGAGAGCCCTGCATCGCATCGCTGATCACCAACCGCGCCGCTTGCCAGGGTTCCAGCGCTCGTCGTGATGTGCCGGCGTCCGCGTCGCCTCTGTTGCGTGTGCGGGAATGGCGATGTCCGGCGCGAGGCCGCGGCCCTGTGCGGGGCCGCGACCCCGTGCGGCGTCGGGGCGCTACGGGTGCGAATCGGGCCTCAGACCGTCGTGTCTCCGGCGAGATCGAGGACGGCTCGGTACGCGAAAGCGAGGCTGCTGCCGATCGGGTTCCCGGCGCCCGGGTACACCCGTCCCGACATGGCCGCCGCCGTGTTGCCCGCAGCGTAGAGACCCGCGATCGCTCCGCCGTCGGGGCGCAGCACGCGCGCGTTCTCGTCCGTCTTCAGGCCGCCCTTGGTGCCGATGTCGGAGAGGACGATGGTCGCGGCGTAGAACGGCGCCGTGTCGAGGGGCGGCAGCAGCGGATGGGCGAAGTCCGGTGACGCCGGCGCCGGATAGTTCATCACGGGCCCGGCCGGGAAGCCCACGATGTGCTGGTACATCTGGTCCCATGGGGTCTCGCCGCGGTGGAACCGCTCGTCCACACCGGTGGCGGAGTAGCCGTTGTACTCCTCGACGGTCTTCTTCAGAGCCTCGTACGGCACCCCGATCAGCTCCGCCAGCTCCTCCAGGGTGTCCGCCTTCTTCAGCGCGCCCGACTCCAGCCACGCCGGGTCCGGCGGCCGGCTGGGGTCCCCGCCGATGCTGTCTCGGTCGAGCTGACGCTGGTCGAACACCCAGTGGCAGGGGATGTGGGAGACACCGGTGGCCGAGTGCAGACGGACCAGTTCATGGCCTGCCTGGTCGTAGGGGCGGGTCTCGTTCACGAAGCGCTCGCCGGCACCATTGACCCAGATGCCGCCGCGGGTTCCCGTGTGGAACACCGGTAGTCCGTCCGGCTGGACGAGACCCGGTACGAACCATGCCTCGTCGAGGAGGTCGGTGGCAGCGCCCACCGCGATGCCGGCCTGAAGGGCGTCGCCGGTGTTGCCGGGGCAGCCGTTCGACCACGTGCCGTCCAGCGGCACCGCGTGGTACTTCTTGCGGAGTTCCCCGTTGCGTTCGAAGCCTCCGGCGGCGAGAAGAACTCCACGCTCGGCGCGGAAGGTCGTCCGCTCACCCCCGCTCGTCGCCGTGACACCGACGACCCTGTCGTCCTCCAGCAGCAGGCTCTCCAGACGGGTGTTGACCTGTAGCTCCCCGTTGCCGGTCTCCAGGAAGGCCGTCAGGGCCCGGCCGATGAGTGCCCGTCCGCCGGTGAACACCGCGGGGCGCTCCGCCCCCCAGCGTTCGGTGGGTATCGAGTCCCTCACCAGCTCGGCTCGTTCGCCCAGATCCGCCGCGGCTATGTCCGGCGGGAAGATGGTCCGCCCCGCGGGTGAGGAGCCCGGTACCCCCGCGAAGTAGTCGGGCACGGGTCCGTAGACGAAGGACTGGAACCAGGAGTTCTGCTCCAGTTCGTCGATCAGCCTCCGACCGGCGTCCAGGTAGGCGTCCTGCAGCTGCTCCCTGGTGTCGTCCGCCACCACACTGCGCAGATAGGTCCTGGCGTCCTCGCTTCCTTCCTCGACACCGGCCCGCAGCAGCGGCGCCGACCCCGGGAACCAGAGCCCCGCACCGGAGTAGGCGGTCGTTCCGCCGACCCGGTCCGTCTTCTCGATCACGAGCGTGCGCAGGCCTCGCGACGCCGCGACATAGGCTCCGACCAGACCACCTCCTCCGGATCCCACGACGACGACGTCGTAGTTCTCCCCACTGGCCATCACTGTCCTCCTCGTCTGAGGCTCTCGCGCCCGGGTCACCTGCGCCGAGGACGACGTCCTGGAGCTTCGGCGCCCGTCCCTGGCCGAGCGCCCGCATACGCCCGCCCGGCCGGGCGGCCGCATCATCAGTGTGTTGTCGGCCTCAGTCACGCAGGTGGCGCGATTCCGGTGACCGGTACGGAATGTGCGGGACCCGGTGGCGTCAACGGTTGGTACGGCCGAGGTCCACCGGCAGTTGTATGCCGCTGACGTGACGTGCCTCGTCCGAGGCGATCCAGGCAACGGCCGCGGCGATGTCCTCGGCCTGGCTGACGCCGTCGGGGAGGACGCCCTGGAAGAAGGCGCTCAGTTGCGGGTCGTTCTCCAGGATCGGTCGGATCCCGGGGACGAGTTTGGTGTCGACCCCGTGGGGATGCACGGAGTTCACCCGGATCCGGTGGTCCCCCAGTTCGTTCGCCAGGGTCTTGGCCAGTCCGGTGACACCGTGCTTGGCCGCCACGTAGTCGGCGAGCAGTGGCAGCCCGCGCAGTCCGGCGACCGAGCTGGTGAAGACGATCGCGCCACCGGTCCCCTGCTGGATCATCAGCGGGACGGCGGCCTTCACGGTGTGGAAGGCTCCGGTGAGGTTGATGTCGAGCGTCGCGTTCCAGTGCTCCAGGTCGATCTCCCAGGTGCGGGCGAAGGTCGTCATACCGGCGTTGGCCACCACGACGTCCAGGCGGCCGAGTGCGCGGACGCTCTCCTCCAGGGCTGCCCGTACGGCGGGGAAGTCGCGTACGTCGGCCTTGTGGGTGAGGATGCGCCGGCCGAGCTTCTCGACGAGCCGGGCGGTTTCGGCGAGGTCCTCGGGAGTCGCCCCCGGGTACGTCGTGGTGGGGAGGTCCTCGCAGATGTCCAGCGCGATGATGTCCGCGCCCTCCGCGGCGAAGCGCACCGCCTCGGCCCGTCCTTGCCCGCGGGCCGCTCCGGTGATGAAGACGACCTTGTCCTGGAAACGGTGCGCGTTCGGCGCGCTCGGTACGGGTGCCTCGGGAACGGTGCCGGTCATCGTGCACTCCTCTCGTCGTCGACGGGCTTCGCGACGGAGACCTCGGGGCTCGGCTTCGGCGCGGGGGTGAGGCTCAGCTCGTCGAACTCACAGCGGTGCCGCCATTCCTCCAGCATGGTGAAGTACGCCGTGGAGGTGCCCGGGTAGTTGACGTTCTTCCGGGGGCGGCCGTCTGGATCCCCTTCGTTGTTCCAGCGGCCCGGCGTGCAGTCCTTCAGGAAGCCGCCCCCGCCCAGGAGCGCCAGCCCGGAGCCCTCCGTCACCTGCCGGACGTACGCCTCCTCGCCCTGCCTGGTGACGTCCGCGATCACTCCCCGCCGCTCGAACTCGGCGACGAGGACGGCGACATGCTGCGCGGTCTCGTCCAGGGTGTGGCAGAAGTTCACCGCGGCGGTGCCCTGCGTGTAGTTGGGCGGCAGGAGGAAGAAGTTGGGGAAGCCGCTCGACATCACGCCGTGCAGGGTCTCCGGACCGTTCTCCCACTTCCGGGAGAGGGTGAGGCCGTCGCGACCGGTGACGTCGAATCCCACCCGGTCGACGTATGCTGAGTCCTGGTCGAAGCCGGTCGCCAGGATGATGCAGTCGAGCGGGTACTCGACCTCGCCGACCGCGACTCCCCGCGGGGTGATCCGCCGGACGCCCTCGCCCTGGGTGTCGACGAGTTCGACGTTCGGCCGGTTGAAGGCCGGCAGGTACTCGTCGTGGAAGCAGGGACGTTTGCACTGGTAGCGGTAGTAGGGCTTGAGCGCCTCCGCGGTCGCCGGATCCCGCACCACCTCGTCGATCCGGGCCCGGATGTGCTCCATGTGCTCCAGGTCGGTCAGCTCGCGCTGCTCCGCGACCTCCTGAGGATTCAGGGCGCCGTATTCGTCGCCGCTGAGCATCGCGTGGTAGAAGACGGTCCAGCCGTCCCCCACCAAGTCCTCGGTGATCCGCTCGCCGTTGGTGACCGCGGTGAAGTTCTCCCGCCGCCGCTTCTGCCAGCCCGGCTCCAGAGAACGCGCCCACGCGTAGTCCGTTTCCCTGTTGTCCCGGACGGCGACCGTGGAGGGGGTGCGCTGGAACACGTAGAGCCGCTGGGCCGACTCGGCGAGCGGGGCCACGATCTGGACCGCGGTGGCGCCGGTGCCGATGACGCCGACCCTCTTGTCACCGAGTCCGGTGAGAGGGCTGGAGCTGTCGCCGCCGGTGTAGTCGTAGTCCCATCGCGAGGTGTGGAACAGCGCGCCCTCGAAGCTGTCGATGCCCTCGATCGCCGGCAGCTTGAGCGAGGTGAACGAGCCGTGGGCCACCACCACGTACCGCGCCTGAAACTCGTCGCCGCGATCGGTGCGCACGATCCATCTGGCGCTCCGCTCCTGCCACTTCAACCCGGTCACCGAGGTGTGGAAGAGCGCGTGGTCGTAGAGCTTGAAGTGCCTGGCCAGCCGCTGGGCGTGGGCGAGGATCTCGGGGCCGTACGAGTATCGGCGCCGGGGTATGTAGTCGAGCTCCTCCAGCATCGGCAGATACACGTACGACTCGACGTCACACATCGCGCCCGGATACCGGTTCCAGTACCACACGCCGCCGACGTCTCCGCCCTTCTCGACGATACGGATGCGTTCGACTCCTGCCTTGCGCAGATGTGCCGCGGCGAGCAGACCGCCGAATCCTCCTCCCACCACCATCACATCGACCGTGTCGTGCAGCGGCTCACGCGGCGCCACATCCGTGAAGGGATCCTCCACCAGCTTCTCGCGTGCCGAGAGGTCCAGGATCTCCCGGCGCGAGGGATCGAGGCGCTTGTCCCGCTCGGCTCGGTACTTGGCGCGCGCCCGATCGAGATCCGTGGGCGCGGCCGAGGTGTGCGTCATCCCTGTTTCTCCGTCCTGGGGCCTCCGACCAACGGGGCGATTTTAGAAGAACAGTTAAATGATGTGAAGGTATCCGACCACCTGAATCAGCTAACTCAATGCTACAATTCATATGCTCAGCCGAGCAGTGCACGACACTTGCGGGAGGATCGGCGCACATGACTGAGTTCGGCATGCCCTGGCCCGGCGCGGAGGTCGGCCCGGAGGCCGAGGCCGCGGGCGTCGCGGCCTTCTGCACCGGCGAGTTCGCGGACCACGACGCCTATGTCACGGTCGCCGGGATGGTCGCGTCGACCCGAAGGGCTCTCGTCGGTCCGGCGATCGCGTACGGGTTCTCGCGTACGCCGTTCGCCCATGCGACGGCGATCCGTGACCTGTGGAAGCAGGCGCCCGGACGCGTCTTCGCCGGTCTGGGCTCGGGGGCGTTCGCCATCAACCGCGACTGGTGCGGTGTGGCGGCGGACCGCCCCGTGGCGCGGATGTCCGAGCTGGTGACGGCCGTACGAGCGTGGCTGCACGCCGAGAACGGTCAACGTATCCGTTTCGAGGGCGAGTTCTACCGGATCGACGCGCGGGTGAAGGCGCCGGTGCTGGGCCGGATCGACGTGCCGATCCTGCTGGCCGGGTTCCAGCGCGGGATGGCGACCGCCGCCGGCCGCACGGCCGACGGGATCATCGGCCACGGACTCTTCACGGACGACTGGTGGGACGGCGTCGTCCGTCCGGCCGTCGAGGCCGGCGCGCGCGAGAGCGGACACGACCGGCGGCCGCTGGAGCACGGCTGGCTGCTGACCGCGATCGACGACGACGATCCCGAGCGCGCCGTCACCGACATGCGCCGGATGATCGCCTTCTACCTGACCGTACGCACCTACGACGCGTTCGCCGCACACCACGGCTGGACCTCACAGGTCGAGAAGATCAGGGAGGCGTTCGCCGACGGACGGTTCGACGACATGGCGCGGGCCGTGACGGACTCCATGGTCGACGCCATCGCGCTGTGCGGGAGCACAGCCGACGCGGCGGCCGCCCTCCGCCGGCGCCGGGCGTCGATCGCCCGTGACGTCGCCTACTTCGCGCCGCCGTCGTTCATGGTCGGCGAGCGCCGCCGGCAGGCCTACGCACGGTCCAGTCTGGCGCTGATGGACACACTCGACGCCGCCGAAGCTCCCTGAGAGGGGCGCCCCGCAGACCTCGCGCGTCCCCGTCGGAAACCCCCGGCACGCTCATCCCACGACAGAGGAGACCGGCCATGCCGCAAGCCCAGGACGTCGTCAACGAAGTGCTCGAACTGCTGGAACCGATGGTCGCTCCCGACGGAGGTTCCATCCGGCTCGCGGAGTTCGCTCCCGAGCAGTCCCGTCTGACGGTCGACTACTCCCGAGGCCACAACGACGCCTGCGCCACATGTGTGCTCGACGGCGAGTCGCTCAAGGCGTTCATCGAGGAGGGGCTCCAGACCCGCGGCATCGAACTGGCCGAGGTCACCGTGCGCGAGCCGGACCTGGCCGGCTGAGGCCACTCCCCCACCCGGCCACACGACGGAGCGGGCGGCAAGTCCTGGGACTCGCCGCCCGCTCCGCGTTCGCGGGACCGCCGCTACCAACCGACGAGCCGGTCCAGTACCAGCGAAGTGGTGGAGAAGTAGTCGCCGTAGCCGCCGCGGAAGAACAGCAGCGGTGTCTTGGCCGACTCGGCGCGCAGGGCATGAACCCGCCCCACGGCCAGACAGTGGTCGCCGATCTCGACGACCTCCGCGAGCTCGCAGTCGATCCAGGCGACCACGCCGTCGAGCACGGGGTTGCCCAACGGCGAGAGCCGCCAGGGGACGCCGTCGAAGCGGTCGGCGCTCCTGGTCGCCATCGACCGGCACAGGACCTCCTGGTCGGCCGCCAGTGCGTTGACGCAGTAGCGGCCGGCCGCCCGGATCCTGGGGAAGGTCCCGGAGGAGCGGTCCGCCAGGAAGGCCACCAGGGGCGGATCGAGGGAGACCGACGTGAACGATCCGACGATCATCCCCTCGGGCCGTCCTCCGGGCGCTCCCGCCGTGATGGCCACCACGCTCGTGGGGAAGTTCCCCAGCACCTGGCGGAAGTGGGCCTTGTCGTGCGGGGAGTCCGGGAGACCGGGGGAAGAGGCGTTCGTTCCGCTCTCACTCTGCATGTGTTCTCTCCTCCTCGCCCACGGCACCGGAATTCAGATCAGCACCCGCAGCTGCGGCGGTAGTTCGAGACCCATCTGGGCCAGGGAGTTGGCGTGGTAGGCCGCGCCCGGGACATGAATCATGTGGGCCAGGCCGACATGCGCGTCCCGCCAGTAGCGCTGCAACGCGTTGTCACGCCGGATGACGTTGCCCCCGGACCTCGCGAAGATCTCGTCGAGGGCCGACACCGCCCGCCAGGCGCAGCGCACCTGGTTGCGCCGGACCCTGGAGCGCTCCTCGACGGACACCGGCTCTCCGGCCGCGACCTGCTCGTACACCCGGCTGATCCCGTCGATCAGCTGCACACGAGAGGCGGCGATCTCCGCGGCGGCCTCGCCCGCCGAGTAGAGCACGTACGGGTCGTCGCGCACCTGCACACCGGTCACCGCGACCCGGTCGCGCTGCTGGGCCAGGTGGACGTCCAGGGCTCCCTCGCAGATGCCGATGACGGCCGAGGTGATCCCGAGCGGGAACATCGAGGTGAACGGCAGCCGGTAGAGGGCTTCGGTGACACCGTTGCCCACCGCCGCTTCCCCGGCCGACACCTCGTCCTGGTTGACGGTCCGGTAGGTGGGGATGAACGCGCCGTCGACGACGACGTCCTTGCTGCCGGTACCGGACAGTCCGATGACGTCCCAGGTGTCGTCGATGATCTCGTACGACGACCTGGGCAGGATCACGTGCAGCACGCTCGGCGGCGAGGCCGGCCTGCCCTTGCCGTCCCCGACCAGTGCGCCGAGGAACACCCAGTCACAGTGGTCGGTCCCCGACGAGAAGGGCCAGCGCCCGGAGAGGACGTAGCCGCCGTCCACCGGCTCGGCGATCCCGTTCGGCATGTAGGGGGAGGCGATCCAGGTGTCCTGGTTCTCGCCCCAGATCTCCTGGGCGACCCGCGGGTCCATCTGGGCGACTTCCCAGGGGTGGACTCCCACGACGCCGCACACCCAGCCGGCGGCACCGTCGTGCCGGGCCACGGCCATCACGGCTTCGGCGAAGTCGCGGGGGTGCGCCGCGTAGCCGCCGAACTTGGTCGGCTGGAGCAGGCGTAGCACACCGGCTGAGCGCAGGAGACCGACGGTCTCGTCGCTCAGCCTGCCCAACTTCTCGTTCTCGACGGCAAGTTCGGCCAGCTTCGGACCGTACTGCTCTACTCTCTCGACGACTTCATGCGCCATGCCCCGCACCTTCCACTTCCGATGTCTTCCGGGTGAGGAACTCCAGCACCACTCGTTCGAACTCGGTCTTGCGCTCCACCTGCACCCAGTGACCGCAGCGGGCGAAGGTGTGCAGCTCGACCTCCGGCAGCCACCGGGTGGCGAAGTGCGCCTGGTCGTAGGGGAGCATGCGGTCGTCGCGCCCCCACAGCAGCAGGGTCGGAGTGGTGAAGGACGCCGCCTTGGTCCACAGGGGCGTGTACTTCTGCCGCAGAGCGGGATGGAACATCGACCCGATGATCTTCCGGGTCTTGTCGATGACACCTTCCTCCAGAGCGTTGTGCATACGCTCGTCGATGAGTTCGTCGGTGATCCTGCCGTGGTCGCTGACCATGGTCCTGACCCAGGCGATCATGCGCTCCCGGGTGGGTTCGTCGAGGAACTCGAAGAGCCGTACGAAACCCTCGCTCGGCTCGGCGGCGAACAGCCCAACGGAGAGTCCGCCCGATCCCATGAGAGCCAGTCGGCGGACCCGTTCGGGGTACAGGGCGGCGAGCTCCGCCGCGACCGCGCCGCCCATGGAATTGCCGACGAACACCGCGGACTCGATGCCCAGTTCGTCCATGAGGCCGGCGATCCGGCGCGCGGCGGCCACCGGATAGACCTCGGTGAGTTCCGGCAGGTCGCTGCCGCCGAACCCCGGGAGGTCGGGCGCGATCGTGCGGAAGTTCTCGGCGAAGACAGGCAGGTTGTAGCGGAAGTTCGACCAGGCGCTGACGCCGGGGCCGGACCCGTGCAGCAGGAACAGTGGCTCGCCCTCACCCGCCTCGTGGCAGGCGAAGGTGAGTCCGTCCACGTCGTGGGTGACCCTGGTCGACTCGAAGGTGAGTGCCGTCATCGTCCGACACCCCTGGCTTCTGCTCGTACTCCGCCTCGGGACGTTTCCATTCCAATGCCTCCCAGTCCGGGGCGAAGGAGAGACGACCCGGAGGACAGCTCGATGTGGTGGTCCGACCCGGGTTGTTGGATACCGACCGGGTCGGGAAGGCTCGCGTACGGGACCTCAGGACTTCTGGGTCTGGAGTGTCAGTGCGATGTCGATGAGCATGTCCTCCTGCCCACCGACGAGTTGGCGGCGGCCCGCCTCGACGAGGATCTCCCGGGTGTCGACCCCGTACAGCCGCGCCGCGTTCTCGGCATGGCGCAGGAAACTGCCGTACACGCCGGCGTAGCCGATGGTGAGGGTCTCCCGGTCCACCCGGACGGGACGGTCCTGGAGCGGTCGTACGAGATCGTCGGCGGCGTCCTCCAGCGTGAACAGGTCGCAACCCGTCTTCCAGCCCTTGAGGTTGGCGACCGCCACGAACGGCTCGATGGGGTTGTTGCCCGCGGCCGCGCCCTGTCCGGCCAGTGAGGCGTCGACGCGGTAGGCGCCCTCCTCCACCGCGGCGAGGGAGTTGGCGACGCCGAGCGAGAGGTTCTCGTGGGCGTGGATACCGATCTGGGTGTCGCCGTCGAGCACCTCCCGGTAGGCCCTGACCCGGTCGCGGACGTCCTCCGAGGTGAGCCGGCCGGCGGAGTCGGTGATGTAGACGCAGTGCGCGCCGTAGGACTCCATCAGCTTCGCCTGCCGGGCGAGTTCGGCCGGCGGGAGCATATGGCTCATCATCAGGAACCCGGAGACGTCCATGCCGAGTTCGCGGGCCTCGGCGATGTGCTGTGCCGCCACGTCCGCCTCGGTGCAGTGGGTGGCGACCCGCACCGAACGCACGCCCAGGTCGAAGGCCTTGCGGAGTTCGGTGATGGTGCCGACGCCGGGGAGCAGCAGGGTCGTGATGATCGCGCGGGGGGCGTTGGCGACGGCGGCCTCGATCCACTCCCAGTCGGTGTGGCTGCCGGGTCCGTAGTTGAGGCTGGCGCCGGCCAGGCCGTCGCCGTGGCTGACCTCGATGGCCGCCACTCCGGCCCGGTCGAGGGCGGCGACGATCCGGCCGACCTGCTCGGGCTCGATGCGGTGCCGGATGGCGTGCATACCGTCGCGCAGGGTCACGTCCTGGACGTAGATCTCGGTCATCGGGCCACCAGCTCCGCCTGCTCGACGATCCGCTCGGCGACGCGCAACGCGGCGGACGTCATGATGTCGAGGTTGCCCGCGTAGGCGGGCAGGTAGTGCGCGGCTCCCTCGACCTCCAGGAACACCGACACCTTGGTGTCGACCGGGCCGGCTGCCTGGGGCAGCAGGGTCGCGGCTTCGGCGCGCTCGATCGGGGTGAACTGCACGTCCTGCACCAGGCGGTAGCCCGGCACATAGGTGGCGACCTCGGCCACCATCTCCTCGACGGACCGACGGATCTCGTCGTGGTCGGCCTCGCCGACCAGACAGAACACCGTGTCCCGCATGATCAGCGGCGGTTCGGCCGGGTTGAGGATGATGATCGCCTTGCCGCGGCGGGCGCGGCCCACCGTCTCGATGGCGTGGGCGGTGGTCTCGGTGAACTCGTCGATGTTGGCCCGGGTGCCCGGACCCGCGGAACGCGAGGCGACGGACGCGACGATCTCCGCGTACGGCACCTCCGTCACCCGGGACACGGCGGCCACGATCGGGATATTGGCCTGACCGCCGCACGTCACCATGTTGATGTTCGGGGCGTCGAGGTGTTCGCCGAGGTTGACGGCAGGGATCACGAAGGGGCCGAGCGCCGCCGGTGTCAGATCCACCAGCCGCCGTCCGGACCCCTCCAGCGCCCGCGCGTTGGCGACATGCGCGGCGGCGCTGGTCGCGTCGAGCACGATCCGGACCCGCTCGAACTCCGGCATACGGAACAGGCCCTCGACCCCCTCCGCCGTCGTCGCCACGCCTAGGCGGGCGGCGCGGGCCAGACCGTCAGACTCGGGGTCGATCCCTACCATGGCGAGTGCCTCGAGGTTCTTCGAGGTACGTTTGATCTTGATCAGCAGGTCGGTTCCGATGTTGCCCGACCCGATGATCGCGACTCCCACCCTGTCCGTCATCACTCTCCCTTTTCCTCCGAGAAGCGGGCGGTGATGGTGCCGAGCGGCTCGATCGTCACCTCGAAGACGTCCCCTGGGAGCACCGGGACCATCGGCCCCAGCGCCCCGGAGAGCACCAGGTCCCCCGCGCGCAGCGGCGAACCGAACTCGATCGCGGTCGCGGCGAGCCAGCCGAGTGCGTTGAGCGGGTCCCCGAGACAGTCGCGCCCGGTGCCGCTGGAGACGATCTCGCCGTCGCGCCGCATCGTCATGACCGTGTCCACCGGCTCGAAGACGTCCAGCGACCGTCCTTCACCGCCCAGCACGAAGACCCCGGACGAGGCGTTGTCGGCCACGGTGTCCGTAATGCCGATCTTCCAGTCCGCGATACGGCTGTCGACGATCTCCACGGCCGGGTAGGCCGCTTCCACGGCCTCCCGCAGCACGGACAGGTCGCGGGTGTCGGTGAGGTCGCGGCGCAGCAGGAACGCGACCTCGGCCTCGGCCTTGGGCTGCAACAGCCTGCCGTAGGGCACGACGTCACCGTCGACATAGCGCATGTCGTCGAAGAGGACACCGAAGTCGGGCCGGTCGACCCCCACCTGCGACTGCACCGCCGCGGAGGTCAGCCCGATCTTCCGCCCGATCAGCCGGGCGCCGGTGGCCAGCCTGCGTTCGGTGACGGTCTGCTGCACCCGGTAGGCGGTCGCGATGTCGGTCCCGCCGATGAGGTCGGTGACCGGCCCGCATGCCCGCCCGGTGGAACTCGCCTGCTCCAGCCGGGTGGCCGCCGCGAGCACGGCTTCCGTCCCGGCCGTCATGAGTGTCCTCCGCGTGCGGCGGTCCATCGGCACCGCGGTGTGCGGGGCCGACGGATCGCGGCCGGGGCCGGTCGTCGCGGGTTCGCGGTCATCACCGCTTCGTCCATCACGCTCTCATCGTCCGGCGTCGGCCACGCCGGCGGACGCCATGTGCCCGCTGAGCGGGACAGAAGTGATCAGAGGGCGCGGGCGCGGCCGTGGCGTGGAGGTGGCCGTCAGGCGGCGGGAGATCTCGGCGGCGATCCATTTCACGTGGAACTTCAGCTCGTCGACACGGATGCGCTCCTGGGGGCCGCACACCGAGATGCCGGCGATCGCCTGGTTCATGACGAGAACGGGTGCGGCCACGCACGACACCCCGGAGACGGACTCCCCGGTCTCCGTGGCGTATCCGGTGCTGCGGATCCGGGCGAGGACGGCTTCCAGGGCCTGGGGCGTGGCGATGCTCGCCTCCGTACGGCGGCCCAGATCGCTCCAGAGGTACTCGTCCACCACGTCCTTGGGCGAGTGGGCGAGAATCGCCTTGCCCACCGCGGTGCAGTGGGCGGGGAAACGGCCCCCGATCCTGGACGGCAGGGTGCTGGCGAAGTTCCCGCCGACCTTGTCCAGGTAGACGACGTCCTGCCGGTCGAGTACCGCCAGGTGCACCACGTGTCCGGTGGCCGTGCACAGTTCCTGCAACAGGGGCCTGGCAGCCTCGTTCATCCGGGTGCGGTGCACGACCAGGCTGCCGATCTCGAACATGCGCAGTCCCAGCCGGTACTCGTTGTCGTACCTGCTCAGCAGACGGGCGTTGACCAACTGCTGGAGGATCCGGTGCACGGAGGAGCGCGGGAGACCGCTGCGGGCGCTGATCTGCCCCAGGTTGAGCGGTCCGGTGGACCGCTCGAAGACACCCAGGATCATGACGACCCTGTCGACCATACTGGACGGGGATTCGGACACGGTGACCTCCTGAGCATCCCTGGACGGCGCCCTGGTCGGCATCGGGCGTCGTCCAACGGGTCCCTCATGGGGAAAGACTTCATCGGCTCTGCGTCGTCAGATCACTGCGGACTCCCGGCGGAGCCCGCTCTTGGTCGAAGCGGCTCGTCCCGGCCGATCGGCCGGGCCTTGATCAGACAGGTAACTCCCGGTAGGGGCCGGCGAGATGACCGCCGTCGGCGGTGAACTGGGACCCGGTGCAGTACGACGCCTCGTCCGAGGCGAGGAAGAGGGCCAGGGCCGCGACCTCCTCGGACCGGCCCATCCGGGCCAGGGGCTGCCGCTCCACGGTGCGGGCCAGCCTCGCCGACCTGGCTTCGCCGATCGAGCGGACCAGAGGTGTGTCGATGACCCCCGGGTTCAGGGAGTTGACCCGGATCCCGAGGGGGCCCAGATCGATCGCCATCGACCGGGTGAGTCCGGTCAGCGCGTGCTTCGACGCGACATAGCTCGCCATCGAGCCGATGCCGGTCAGCCCGTCGATCGACGACACGTTGATGATCGAGGCGCCGCGGCCCTTCCGCAGCAGAGGCAGCAGGGCGCGGATGCCGTAGAAGGCGCCATGGACGTTGACGTCGAAGAGCCGGAGGTGATCCTCGACGTCGAGTTCGTCCACCCGGCCCAGCCGTGCGGGCGCGATCCCCGCGTTGTTGACCAAGACGTCCAGGCGCCCGAACCGCTCGCGCACGGTGTCGGCGGCGGCGCTCCAGTCCGCGACGGAGGTGACGTCGAGGTGGACGTAGCAGCCCGCCACCGAACGTGCGGTCGCCTCACCGCGATCGTCCAGTACGTCACTGACGATGACCTCGGCGCCCTCCCGCGCGAACAGAGCGGCCTCGCAGGCGCCTTGGCCGCGCGCGGAGCCGGTGATCAGTGCCACCTTGCCGTGCAGTCTTCCTGTCATGATCGCCCCTCAGGCCATGGACGCGCCGCCGTTGACGCGGATCACGTGTCCGGTGACGCAGCGGCTCGCGTCCGACGCCAGATAGAGCACGGCGTACGCGGAGTCGATCGCCTCGGCCACCGTTCCCAGCGGAGCGGCGGCGGCCATCCTGCCGGCGAGCTGGTCGAACCCGCTCTGCTGGAACTCGCCCGCGTCGTCCACGTGCCGCTGCCGGGTGATGCCGGTGTCCGTCCAGCCGGGTGCGACGCCGTTGACCCGGATGCCCCGGGGTCCCAGTTCGACGGCGAAGGTCCGGGTCAGCGCCTCGCCGCCCTTCTTGGCGGCGGCGTAGGAGCCGGTGCCGGCGGTGGCGAAGTCGATGATCGTGGAGAGTGTGTTGACGATGCTCGACCCAGGCCGCATCACCCGCGCCGCGGCCTGGCTGCCGTAGAGAACGCTCTTGAGGTTGACCGACAGGATGCGGTCGAACTCGTCGGGCGGGACCTCGGCGAGCGGACGGCGGATCATGATGCCCGCGTTGTTGACGAGGACATCCAGCCGCCCGAGTCCGGAGACGGTCTCGTCGACCAGCGCGCCCATGGCGGCCGGATCCGCCACGTCCACCCGGCGGGCCACGGCCTCCCCGCCTTCCTCCTTGATGTCGGCCACGGTCTCCTCGGCGCCCGCCAGGTCCAGATCGGCGACGACGACCCGGGCGCCGGCCGCGGCGAGGACACCCGCGCTCGCCCGCCCGATGCCGCTCCCGGCGCCGGTGACCACGGCCACCTTTCCGGTCAGCCGGAACACGTTCGACGGGTCCATCTCACTCCTCCCCGCCGTGGTGCGGCGGTGCTGCGCTGGTGCGGTCACTGGTGAACGGCCTGCGGACGCGGCATGCGCGCAGGTGATGTCGGTGGGGGCCTTCCACGGGTTCGGCGACGCGCCCGTCACGGCTCGGACCCTCTCCCGCAGGGCGGCGGGCGTGTTTCGGACAGCTCGTCATGTCGCACCTGCCCTCGCGGGTGCGACGTCCCGTCCGAGCCCGGCGGCGACATGCGGCATGACGCCCTCGGCGAGGCTGCGGTGCCCCACGTCCCCTGGATGGATGCCGTCCACGAGGTGTTCGGGCGCTACGAGGTCCAGTCCCGGCACGAGGGTCACACGGTCGTCCCCTCTCGCCTCGGCGAACCGGCGCACCGCGCCCTCCAGGCCGGCACGCAGATCAGCGAGGCTCGCGCCGAACCGGTTGGGGACGTGTTCCGCGTCCGGGCGGACGATCGGGCTCACCACCACGACCGGGACCTCGGGAAGGCCTTCGCGCACGGTGGTGAGGTAGAGCCGCATGGTCTCCGCGATCTGGGCGGTGCTGGTCGGCAGGGACGAGTAGGCGTTGGTTCCCCAGGCCAGGGTCACGGCCTCCGCCCCGGAGGCGGCCAGCACGTCGGCGGTCAGGAGTTCGCCGCGCGCCGACCCTGCGAAGCCGAGGTTGACCAGGTCGAGTCCGAGGGTGTCGGCGACCTGTGAGGGCCACGCCAGTCCGGGCTCCGTGACCGACCAGCCCTGCGTGATGGAGTCGCCGTAGACCACCCAGAGGGGGCCCCGCGCAGCGGGTTCCGGACGCTGGTCACCCGCCAGGCCGACCACCGTCACCTCCGTCGACTCGGGCAGGTACACCCGCACCACGCGGTCCCGGTCCCGCTCCGGCAACCGCACGCGCACCGTTCCGTCCCGGGAAGGCAGGGGGACCAACCGGGAGGGGCTCCCCGGCACTCGTACGACGAATCCCTCGGGGACGGTGGGGGCCGGCACGGTGGTCCGCTCCCCCACCTCCACCGTCAGCTCGACCGTCGACGCCGGGCCGGTGAAAGCCAGATGGACGCCGGCCGGCACGCGGGCGGCCCGCACGGTGTCGGCCGTCAGCTTCGCGCACCCCGCGAGCGGCAGCCGTGAGCCGCCCTCGGCCCACGACAGTCCCGGCAGTACACCACGGAGAAAGGGTTCCGGCTGCACCTGGATCATTCGGGATTCACCTCTCCATCGGGCGGCGGACGCAGATTCCGTGCGGCACGGTCGCGTTGTCCCGCTCCCTCAAGCCCGGACTTCGGCCGGGGCGTTGAACACTTCTCGCTTATTCATCTAACTTCTTTAACGGATATGGCTATATTAACGAGGTGTCTCCGCCGGGCGTCAAGGAACGTGTCAGCACCTTCTCCGGCGTCTTGCGGACCGGCCCCTCGGCAGAGAGGGAGGCACGATGGGCATCACCGAACTCACGCCCGACTACCGTGGTCTGATCGATCTCAAGGACAGGCATGTCCTCGTACTCGGCGGGGGGCTGGGCATCGGCCGGCAGACCTGCCTCGCCGCGGCGAACGTCGGTGCCAGGGTGTCCGTGGTCGACAGGGACCCCGAGCGCGCCGCGGCGGTCGCCGACGAGATCGACGGCCTGGCCCTCACCGGCGACGCCACCGACCGCGCGGATGTGGAGCGGCTGGTCGCCGAGGCCGTCGCGCGCTTCGGTCCGCTGCACGGGCTGGCGGACATCGTCGGTATCTCCGACAACGGCCCACTGGGCGAGGTGACCGACGAACTCTGGCAGCGCGGGCTCGATCTGAATCTCCGTCATGTCCTCCTCGCCCTTCAGGTCGGCGCGAAGGCCATGACGGAGGGCGGCTCCATGGTGTTCGTCGGTTCCGTCTCCGGTCTGCGGTCCGCCCCCCACCACGCCGTGTACGGCGCGGCGAAGGCAGGCCTCGTCAACCTGGTCAGTACGGCGTCCCTCGAACTCGGACCGGACATCCGGGTGAACGTCGTGGCACCCGGACAGACGGCGACCCCTCGTGTGGCCGAGCGGCACCCCGAGCCCGACTACTACGACCGGGCCGCCGGACAGGTGCCGTTGGGGCGGGTGGGCAGGACGAGCGACATCGCGTCGGCCATCCTGTTCTTCCTGACGGACCTCTCGGCCTGGATCACGGGTCAGACCCTGGTGGTCGACGGCGGCGCGGGCCGTAAGTTCGCCTACAACCTCTGACGCGTCCACGGGCGGGCTGGTGCGGACCCGGGGTTCCCGGGTCCGCACCAGCCCGCCGCTCTCGCGTGTCACAGGTACTCGGCGATGGCCTTCTCGATCATCGTGCGGGGCTTGGCCCCCACCAGCGTCGTCACGACCTCCCCGTCGGAGAACAGCAGGAGCGCGGGGATCGAGGAGACACCGTGCCGCTGGGCCGCCCGGGGGCTCTCGTCCAGATTGACCTTCACGATGTCGAGGGCCCCCTCGTGCGCCTCGGCCATCGCGTCGAGGACGGGCCCCATCGCCCGGCACGGGCCGCACCACGGAGCCCAGAAGTCCACGAGCACCGGTCGCCCGGCCCCCCGGACGGCCTCGTCGAAGTCGTCGTCGGTGACCGCGCGGACGACTGCCGCCATGAGCGTGCTTCCTTCCTCCGCCTGCGTGCGCGACTACGCGAGGGCGGCGATCTTCACGGTGATCGGCGTGGTCATCGTGCCGAAGACGAACTCCTTGGGCGTGCCGTGCCCGGCGACGGCGATGTTGATCGCGGCCGGGTCGTTGAACGCCTGGATCGTCTGGGTCCGCTGTTCCTCGGGGGTGAGCTGGAACATCCACTCCCACTCGGGCCGGACCAGGCCGCGCTCCCGGAAGTCGATGAACGGCGCGACGACGTCCCAGATCCGCGGCCGGATGTTGTGCAGCAGAAACCTCCTGACCGCGTCCTTGCTCAGCCCCGCGTCGGCGAACTTCCTCGCCGTCTCCGGGGGCAGCAGGTAGAACAGCCCGTCCTCGTTGCCTTCGAGGCCGGCCAGGGTGCTCGTCATGAAACCGACCTGGGTGAGCGTGGGGGTGCGCGCGGCGATGGACCGGATACGGCGGTCCGCCGGTCCGTGGTTGGAGCCGAGGTCCCACTCCCCCACGGTGTGCACCACGGTCACGGTGCTGTCGTCGGGCCGCAGGCCGTTGCCGACCTGGTACGGCTCCCAGGGGCTCTCGTCCTCGTTCTCGCCGAACACCTGGATGTTCTTGCGCACGGTACCGATGGTGTCGAGGTCCATGCGTCCGGGTATCCACGCGCCGAGGTTGCGCAGTGTCAGGGCGACCGCCCGTCCGATGCGGATGTTGACCCGGTTGTTGAGGCCCGGCCCGAGCGGGCTGCGCCCGCTGTTGATGCCGAGCTTCTTCACGAGCGGCCCGTTCACGAGGATCACGGGCGCGAAGGCCCCGGTCGACATCAGGACCGAGAGGTTCATCGGAGGCGGGCACGCGTGGATCGCCTTGAGCGCGGCGATCACGACGGGCAGTTCCTCCGGACGGCACCCGGCCATGGCGGCGTTCACCGCGATCCGCTCCAGGGTGCCGTGGCCGTGCAGCGGCGGGACGGTGAGGATCAGTTCGTCCCGGGGCCGCCCCTGGGCCTCGATGATGGCTTCCACCTTCGCCCGGGTCGGCGGGTGGAGCGGCAGCCCGTCACCGAAGTCCGTCTGGAGGTAGAACTCGTTGAAGGCTTCGACGGCCTCCACCGGGTCCTGGCCGCGGAAGGTGTACGTCTCCTGCCGCTCCTCGGCGTCCTTCTGCCCTGCGGTGTCGGTCGGGGCGGCGGCGGGAGCCTGGGTGAGGGCCCGGATGATGTCGTCCGCCACCGGCAGCGTCTGCTCGGTCGCCTGTTCCGGCGTGAGCGCGGTGAAGACGCGGGGCACGACCACGTACTGGAGCCCGGGGACGCCGAACACCTTGGCACTGGTGTCCGTGTCGCGCTCGAAGCCCCGGGCCACGATCGTGACCTGGGGGACGCCCGCCTTCTCGGCCTGCGCGCCGTCGTGGATCAGCCAGGACGTGCAGGCGCCGCAGTCCGCCGTGGCGCCGACGAGGGCGTCGCTCTCCTCGATGGCCCGCCGCAGCAGTCCGGGTTCGAAGCGGATGGAGCCGGGGTAGAGACGGACCTTGAGATCCGGGTAGGTCTCCTTGATCTTCTCCGCCACCGCCTGCAGCGCGATCTCGGCGTTGGGCTTGCTGTTGGACAGCAGGCCCAGCACCTTTCCGTTCAGTGTGTCCAGTCGCGGGGCCAGGGAGGTCTCCGCGGAGTCCAGCCTGTCCGCGGTGGGATTGACCACCTCAAAGGCGGCCTGGTCTACGCCGGCGTCGATCGTCACGGCTTCTCCTCACAGATTTAGTTATCTGTATCAGTTATACGATTGAACTCATTGGGTTCGTCAATACTCCGGTCGGAGATTGCCGACCGCCGGGACCTCGACGTCAGCAGCCACATCACCGTGACACCGGCCGCCGCGGCGGCGACCACCAGCCAGCCCGCCGCCCGCGGCCCCGCCGTCCGGGTCAGCCGGGCGGCCAGATAGGGCGTGAGACCACCGCCGGTGAGACGGCGCCCTCGCCGCCCGCGCAGAATCCCTGCACCATCCGGACGAGGACCAGCAGGACGGGGTCGGCGTGGCTTTCGACATCCTTGTCTCCGCCTGACGGTGTATGAGTGTCCGTGGACTGTCCGGAGCACGCCTGGCAGGGGCGGCCCACGGGGTTCACGGATGGACGACGACCTTGAAGGTCCCCGGCGGCCTGGAGGCGGCGGCCTCGAAGGCGCCCGCGGCTTCGTCGATGCCGAACCGGTGGGTGATCAGGGTCCGGGCGATCTCCGGCCGGTCGGCCAGCATCCGGGCCGCGCAGGCGAACTCCCGGGCGCCCGTGACGTCCTGGGCGTATCCCATCGAGGGCACGACGCGGGCCTCCTTGAGGAAGGCGGCCATGTGGGGCCACGTGATGCCGGGCGGGAAGACACCGACCGTCACCACCGTGCCGAGGGGGCGCACCAGCTCGATCGCACGGTTCAGCCCGCTCTCGCTGCCGCTCGCCTCGACGACGACGTCGTACCGGCCCGACGGCCGGGTCGCGCCGAGGCGTTCGCCCGCCTCGGCCTGGAAGGGGTGCCTGGCCACCAGGGCCACCTCCGCGGCCCGCATCCGCAGGGCGGCGGCAGCGGCCAGCATCCCGATGGTCCCGGCCCCCACCACGGCGACACGGGTGCCGGGACCGATCTCGCCCCTGCGGCAGGCGTGCCAGGACACCGCGCCCGGCTCGACGAGCGCGGCGTCGTCCGGGGACAGTCCCGGTGGCAGCGGCACGAGTGCCGACCGAGGTGCCCGGTAGTACTCCGCCATCCCTCCCGGTACGGTCATGCCGAGCACGTCCCGGCCCGCCGCGCGGCACATGTTGTGCCGGCCGGCGGCGCACCACTCACAGGTGCCGCACCTGGCTATGGCCTCCACAGCCACGGGCGTGCCGTCCGCGGCGATGGCGGCGATCTCGTGCCCGATGATCTGTGTGCTGCCTCGCCGCAGGTACCTCAGATCAGAGCCGCAGATACCCGCCGCGGCCACCCGGACCAGCTCTCCCGACCCGCCGGGCTCGTCGGTCTCGACGACCTCGATTCCCGGCGGCACACAACGGACCGCCTTCATCGCATCCCGTCCTCAGGCGAAGTCGTAGTCCTCCGGCCGGAACTTCGCCAGGAGCTCGTGGTACTCCTCCAGCCGCCACGGCACGTTGACCTGCTGCCGGCCGAACTCGTTCACGTAGTAGTTGCGGTCCCTGGACCCCTCGTCGTACCAGATGAGGGAGAGCATCGCCTCGTCGAGCCGGCGGTTGTAGTCCTCGAAGACCTCCTTGCGGACCGTCAGGTAACGGTGGCCCCCCTCGATGAGGGCGACCAGCCCCTCGGCCGTGTAGCGCGCCCAGGTCTCCATCCACACGATCAGCGACCCGGCCCGGTTCTGCGAGTTGGGGCCGTACATGATGAACAGGTTCGGGAAGTCGGGCACCGTGAGGCTGAGATAGGCACGCGGGCCGCCGCCCGCGGGGTCGCTCCACCGCTCCTCCAGCGTCTCCTCGGCCAGACCGCGATAGCGGGTCGGCCACAGGTACTTCTGGGTGGCGAACCCGGTGGCCGTGAAGACGAGGTCGTAGGGGCGCTCCTTGCCGTCGGCCGTGCGGATGCCCGTCGGGGTGAACCGCTCGATCTTCTCCGTGACCAGTTCGACGTTGTCCTCGAGCAGCGAGGAGTACCAGTTGTTGTCGACGATGAGCCGGCGGGCCATGGGGGCGTGGCTCGGGATGAGCTTCTCCCACAGGTCGGGGCGGTCGCCCAGCTTCGACTTCACGTACTGGGTGAGGCTCGCACGGTAGCCGTCGTTCCCCTCGTTGACGAGGCCGCCCGCGGCCTGCCACTCCGCGTCCGGCTCCTGGAGGACCTGGCCGCCCAGCCGCAGGGTCGCGATCGAGTAGCAGTACCAGTTCCAGTAGTAGGGCATCGTGTCCAGCAGCCAGCGGGTCTCCGGGGAGATGGCCTCGCCGTAGCGCTCGCGCGGGCTGATCCACTGCGGGGTGCGCTGGAAGACGCCCACGCTCCGGGCCCTGCTGCGCACCTGGGACATCATCTGCACACCGGTCGAGCCGTTGCCGATGATGGCGACGTCACGGCCGTCCAGCCGCTCCTGGCCCGTGCATTCGGCGGTGTGCACGATCGCGCCGCGGAAGTCCTCGATGCCGGGCGTGTCGAGGCGCTTGGGCGTGGCGAACAGCCCGCTCGCGCTCACCACGGCGTTGGCGGTGAGCTGTTGCGGTCGGCCGTCGATGACGGCGTCGATCGTCCACCGGCCAGTCGCCGCGTCGAAGGCGGCTTCCTGCACGTCGCTGTCGAAGCTGATGTGTTCGAGGACGCCGTATTTCTTGGCCACGTGCTGCAGGTAGTCGCGCACTTCGCCGGCCCGCGCGAAGTACTCGGTCCACGGGTAGTTCTTCTCGAAGAAGAACTGGTAGAGGAAGTTGGTGGTGTCCACCCGCACGTCCGGGTAGGCGTTGATGCTCCAGGTGCCGCCCAGCTCCGGGCGCCGCTCGTAGATCGTGTAGGGGATGCCGAGGTGTTCCAGCTGGACGGCCACGGCGATGCCGCCGAAGCCGGCGCCGATGACCGCCACCTGGAAGCCGTCGGGAATCGGCGGCTTGGCTCCCGTCCACCGGGCCAGCCGGGGATGGTCGTCGAAAGCGGCGAGGTCACGGCGGTAGGACCAGTCCCGGTCGGTGATCTCCTCGTTGCGGAAGGCCTCGTACATGCGGCGCAGTTCGACGTCGTCCGGCTTCACCTCGGTGAAACCGGACGTCATACCGAGGAGGAACTCCGTCGCCCTGGCCCGCAGGGTAGACACGGCCTCTTCGGCCAGGACGGTCTGCTTGAGAGCGCCGCCGTACATGGGCGTGGTCTTGAGCGGTAGTTCGAGCAGGGCTTCGTCTCCGGTGGCTTGGTAGAGCGCGAGCCTCAGCGCGTTGAGGTCGGCGTCGTCCAGCGCGCGGCGGATGAACGCCTTGTCCACGTGCGGTGACGCTCCCGTCGCGAGCCTGCCTTTCCCGGCCATACGGCTCCTTCCCTGCCGGCGTACCCGTGCCTGACGGGCAACCACATATCAAGGTTATTGAGTTAACTTAATCTACTCATGGATCGAGCTTCAAGACGCAGGTGAGCCGAACTCCACTCACGTATGCGGGGAGTTCGGCTCATCCTCGGTATGCCTCAGGCCGCCGCGGGCACGGCCGTCTGCTGTCCCAGCACCTCGCGCTCCTCGGACTTGACCGCTCGCAGCAGCACGACGATCATCGCGATCTTCCAGACGACGAACGCGATGGACGGGATCAGGACCGTGAACAGCCCGTCCCAGGCGAACGGACCGTCGGTCGCCACGTACACGAAGACCCCCGGGAAGAAGGCGGCCGCCAGCACGAGGTTCAGCCAGCCGAACCACCGCGGGAACACCGGCTCGGGCCGACGGTCGATGAGGGCCGACAGACCGATCACCGCGACGTTGATGACGAAGATGACGGCGACTCCCACGTACGTGAGCCAGAACTGGTCGCTGAGCAGCTGCATCAACTCGGGGCTGCGGTGCGGCCGGTAGGCGGCGGTGGCCAGCACCGCCAGCGGGTAGACCCAACCCGTCGGCGCGACGACCGCCGTCGTCAGCTGGATCATCGACAACAGGCCCCAGCCGCCTTCGATCCGGCGCATCTGCAGGCTCGTGATGACCGCGAACGGGTAGAAGAACGGAGCGAAGACGCCCATCGTGACCACGGCCCACAGGATGCCGGTCCGGTGTTCCGTCAGGAAGTCGGCCACCTGCTGCGCGTTGTCCGAGGGCGAGACGGGCGGCGAGAGGTGCCCGAAGACCGAGAACGCGAGCGTGTTGGCTATGACCACCACCACGCCGCACCAGACCGACATACGATAGAGCTTGAACTTCAGCTTTACGTCCATGGGATCTCCCTTGATCCGTCGCATGGTCGGATACCGCCTGGGCGCCGAGGACGTGGGTCACCGAGGCGGAGAGGGCACGGCGATCCGGGAGACGGCGATCCGAGGGACGCCGTTGACGCGGAGAGCCGGTGATGCCGCCGGAAGAGGCTCCGCAAGCTGCGGGGGATCCCTCGGATTCCGGGGAAGCGGATGTGCGGGAACGCGGGCTCGTCAGCGTGTTAAGGCAAGCGTGCCGGTGAGGTCATGGTCGCGTCGCATCGCCGCTCTCCTGGGTCTCAGTCCGCCCCGATGGGCGCGATGCCCGGTCGGCTGGATCCAACAGGAGGAGAGTAGGTGGCGCCGATCAGCCGTCGGCCCCGAGTCCCGCTGACCGGGACACGTCTTGCGAAGCCCGTGGTCACCCGGGCGTGGCCCGCACCGCCACGAGGAGAGTCCGACGAGATGGGTGCGGGCGCCTCGGATCAGGCGAAGAGATCCACCACGGGCTTGTTGTGCAGGTCGTCCTTGAGGAGGTAGGTGCCCGCGACCTTCATGTGCGTGCGCCAGTGCCGCTCGGCACCCTCGGCGTCCCGGGCCTCCACCAGCACCACGAGACGCTTGTAGGCCTTGATGGCCCGCTGGAAACGCTCGGGTGACTCCGTCTTGTCGAAGTTGCGCGAGACCCGCATCTCGAGATGGGTCGCCACGATCTCCTGGAGGACCGCTCCCTGGACGGCCATGGTCCTGTTGCCGCAGCGCTCCATGATCAGTTCATGGAACCGGTACGTCAGCCGCGACCACAGCGCCGGGTCGGGCACGGCGTCGTCCTTCGACTCCACGGCCGACTGGAGTTCCGCCACCACCTCGCTGAGGTCGGCGAGGTCCTGCTTCGTGCGGCGCTTGGCCAGCATGCGTGCGCACGCCGGCTCGGCGATCATCCGGGCCTCGTAGACGTCGTCGACGGTGGTCCCCTGCATCTGCAGGAGCAGTCCGACGTGACGGGCCGCCACGGAGAAGTCCGGGGCCATGACCTGCGCGCCGCCCCGGCTGCCGCGGCGGACGCTGATGAGCATCTCGGCCTCCAGGATGCGGAAGGCCTCGCGCAGGGTGGGCCGCGAGACGCCGAACTGCTCCATGAGCTGGATCTCGGGCGGCAGCGTCTCGCCGGGCGTCAGCTCACCCTGGACGATGCGCCGGCGCAGTTGCGCGGCGATCAGCTCCGCCGTCTTGGGCGCGCGGACCGTCTGGCCGACTGGCCCCAATGTGGCACTCATGACAATGAGTGTACTTGCTCGGAGAACCTCATTACCGGGATCGGGGCAAGGACGTCCGGCCACATCCCCGCCAGGCGGCTCCGCCCGCTGAGCGGGACGACCTTCCACCCTTGACACCAGAATCAGTTTACTGATTTATCCGATCACTGTTAGGGTCAAGCTGCGTGAAGGGCACGACGATGTCGATGGATGCGCGATGAGCCTCAGTCTCGGTGAGGAACAGGAGGAACTGCGCCTGCTGGTGCGCACGTTCCTCGAGGACAAGGCCACGAGTCACAGCCCGCCGCCTTCCGGCACCGGCCCGCAGGAGTACGACGCGGGCCTGTGGCACCAGCTCTCCGGTCAGCTCGGCCTCACCGGTCTGGCCGTGCCCGAGCGATTCGGCGGTGCCGGACTTGGCCCCGCCGAACTCGGCGTCGTACTGGAGGAGATGGGCCGCGCCCTGTTCCCGAGTCCCTTCTTCGCCACTGCCGTACTGGCCGGTCAGGCGCTGGCGCACTGCGGTGACGAGCCGGCGATGGAGCGGTGGCTGCCGGACATCGTCTCGGGAGCGCTCACCGCGACGCTGGCGACGGCCGAACCGGACGGCTCATGGGAGACGGACGCGCCCGCCACCGTGGCCGAGCGGGAGCCGGCCGGCTGGGTGCTATCCGGCACGAAGACGTACGTCGTCGACGGGCACACCGCCGACCTGCTGCTCGTGACCGCCCAATGCCCCGACGGCGTCGGGCTCTTCGGTGTCCCGGCCACCGCGCCCGGTCACACCCGCACGGTGCTGGACGCCCTGGATCCGACCCGGCCCCTGGCACGGATCCGCCTCGACGCCACCCCCGCGACCAGGATCGGGACCGGCGACGCTTCCGGACCGCTCGCGGCCGTGCGGGACCTCGTGCGGGCGGCGCTCGCCGCGGAGCAGGTCGGCGGAGCCGCCGCGTGCCTCGACATGGCGGTCGGACATGCCAGGACGCGGGAACAGTTCGGACGGCCCATCGGCTCCTTCCAGGCGATCAAGCACAAGTGCGCACAACTGCTGGTCGAGGTGGAGTGTGCACGGTCTGCGGCCAGGTTCGCCGGGTCGGTCGTGGGCACGCCCGGCACCGAGGCGGCGATCGCGGCCGCCGTGGCCCGCTCGTACTGCTCGGAGGCGTTCACCCACGCGGCGAAGGAGAACATCCAGATCCACGGGGGGATCGGCTTCACCTGGGAGCACCGCGCGCATCTGTATCTGCGCCGGGCCAAGTCGTCCGAGCTGCTGTTCGGCACACCCCGCGAGGAACGGGTCCGGCTCGCCCGGCTCACCATGTCAGGAGGAGCCCGCCCATGACGACCGCATCGGCCCTCCCCCTCCCCCGGAACCCGGAGTCGCTCGACGTCTTCCGTTCCCGGCTGCGGGACTTCCTCTCCGGCCACGGGCCCGGGCGGCGGCCACGGGATCCCGAGGAGCGCTTCGCCTGGACACGTGCCTGGCAGGCCGCCCTCTTCGACCACGGCTTCGCCGGACCGGGCTGGCCCGAGGAGTACGGCGGGATGGACCTGCCGTTCGCCCATCAGGTGGTGTACCAGGAGGAACTGGCACGCGCCCGGGTGCCCGGCCCCGTCGGGACGGGTCTGGGCATCGCCGCGCCGACGATCATCAAGTACGGCACCGACGAGCAGCGTCGGCGCTGGCTGCCGTCCATGCTGCGCGGGGACACCGTGTGGGCGCAGGGCTACTCCGAGCCGGAGGCCGGTTCCGACCTGCCGGGCCTGCGCACCACCGCACACCGCGAGGGCGACACCTACGTGGTGAACGGACAGAAGGTGTGGACCAGCCACGCCGCCAGGGCGGACGTCTTCTTCACACTCGTGCGGACGGGCACGCGTGAGTCTCGGCAGCGCGGGATCACCTACCTCGTCGTCGACGCCCACGCTCCGGGCGTTGACGTCCGTCCCCTGCGCGACCTGACCGGGGGGCACCTGTTCGCGGAGGTGTTCTTCGACGACGTCCGCGTACCGGTCGCCGACCGCATCGGAGCGGAGAACGGGGGCTGGCCGCTGGTCCGCACGAGTCTGGGGCACGAGCGCGCCGCCGGCGCCATGAACCAGGCCGCGACCTACCGGCGCGTCCTCGGCGAACTCCGGCAGCTCCTCGCGGAACGCGGTGCGCTGGACGACGCGGATGTCCGGGACCGGATGGCCGACTTCGAGATCCGGGCACGGATCATGCACTACAACGGACAGCGCACGATCTCCGACATCCTCACCCACGGGGAGCCGGGCCCCGTCTCCTCAGTGTCACGTCTGCACATCTCCCAGTTCGAGCAGGACATCCACGAGTTCGCCGTCGACATGCTCGGCCCGGCCGGCCTGCTGGGACCCGGGTCCGAGGACGCAGTGCAGCGCGGCAGGTGGCTCCACGGCTTCCTGCGCACGCGGGCCTCGACGATCGGGGCGGGCACCGCCGAGATACAGCGGAACACCCTCGCCGAACAGGTCCTCGGGCTCCCCCGCGACCCCGGCATGCCCTCGGTCTGACAGGAGACACGATGAGGCTCGACACCAACGCCGAACTCGACGCCTTTCGCGCCGAGGTGCGCTCGTTCATCCGTACCCACGCTCCCGGCAGGAAGGCCCACGCGGGGGTGCGGGCGCCCGTCCCCGCGCTCGTCCCCGAGCTGCGCCGGTGGATCGCCCGGCTCCATGACGCCGGCTATCTCGGCCGGTCGTGGCCGACGGAGTACGGCGGTCTCGCCGATCCGCGCCCCGAGCCCGCCTTCGTCGTCGCCGAGGAACTGGCACGGGCGCGGGCCTGGGGGCAGATCGGAGCCGGCGCCCTCGCCGCGGGCGCACTGCTGGCCCACGGGACAGAGCGGCAGAAGCACCGCTTCCTGCCCCGGCTACGGTCCGGCCAGGATCTGTGGTGCCAGCTCTTCAGCGAACCGGAGGCGGGCAGCGACCTGGCGGGGCTGCGGACGCGGGCCCGCCGGGATGGGGACCACTTCGTGGTCGACGGCCAGAAGGTGTGGACCACCAACGCCCAGTACGCCGACGTCGGATACCTGCTCGCGCGCACCGATCCCGGGGCGCCGAAGACCCGGGGCATCACCGCGTTCGCGCTCGACATGCGCTCCCCGGGAGTGGAGATCCGGCCGCTCAGGGAGATCACCGGCACCGCCGACTTCAACGAGGTGTTCCTGGACGGGGTGCGCATCCCGGCCGACCGGGTGATCGGTGAGGTCGACGGCGGATGGCGGGTCGCCGGTGCGAGCCTGGCCCAGGAGCGGGGTTCGGTGGCAGCGCGGAGCGCCGAACTGCTCGACGACCTCAGCGGTCTGCTGGCGCTGGCGGCCCGGCCCGGTCCGGAGGGGCTGCCGCCTCTGGGTGACGCGGCCGTGCGCGATCGCCTGGGCCGGCTGGCGACGCGTGTGTACGTCGCCGACCTGATGAGCAAGGCCGTGCAGTCCCGGATGGCGGCGGGAACCGACGAACCGACCGATCCGGCGATGGTCAAGGTCTTCTTCAGCGACACCAACCTCGACGCCGTCTCGCTGGGGGTCCAACTCCAGGGGCTGGACGGCCTGCTGGCCGAGGGCGACGACCGTGCCGTGGACGGGGGCTACTGGCAGGACGCCCTCCTCTATGCCCGCGCCTACACCATCGCCGGGGGCGCCAACGAGGTGCTGCGCACGACCATCGCCGAGCGGGCCCTGGGACTCCCCCGGGAGCCGCGCTCCTGACGTGGACCGGCCTGGACGGTCACGTCGTACGCACCCGAGTCACAGCGAAGAGAGGCGGAAACCGTGCTGAGCGTTGCCGAGTTCGACACCTTGGCCGAGCAGGTCAGCAACTGGAAGCGCTGGGGCGCGGACGACGAGCGGGGGACGCTCAACTTCATCACCGCCGAAGTGGTGAGGAAGGCGACGGCCTCGGTGGTGACGGGCGAGAGCTTCTCGCTCTCCATGTCGCTGTCGCTGGACGGCCCGCAGAACGGCATCGGAGTCCCGGGGCGGATCAATCCGGTCCGGACGATGCTCGCGATCAACACGTTGATGGGCGACTCCCCCGACTCGGTCGCCTACAGCGACGACATCGTGGTGACCCCCACGCAAGCGGCGACGCACTGGGACGCGCTGTCGCACTGCAGCCACCGCGGTGTCATGTACAACGGCGTACCGGCGGACGCGGTCGACGCCTCCGGCGCCACGCGGCTCGGCATCGAGGCGGCCGGCACCGTCGTGTCGCGCGGCATCCTCCTGGACGTGGCCCGGCACCAGGGCGTCGACGTCCTTCCGGGCCGGTTCCCGGTGACGCGCGCCGTCCTGGAGGCCGTCGAGGAGGCCCAGGGAACACCGGTGGAGGAGGGTGACATCGTCCTGGTCCGGACCGGGCAGGTGACGCACTTCCTGGCGGCGGACGTCCCGAGCTATCGCCGGCCGGTGCCCGCGCTCGACTACGACGCGCCCCTCTTCTTCCACGAGCGCCGTGCGGCGGCCGCCGCGATCGACAACATGCCCATGGAGCTGCTGCCGTCGAACGTCGAGGACGTCATGCTGCCCGTGCACGTCCTGTGTCTGGTGATGATGGGCATGATCCAGGGGCAGAACTGGGTACTCGAGGACCTCGCGGCGGCCTGTGCCCGGGACCGCCGTTACACCTTCCTGCTGAACGCGACGCCCGAGCGCTTCCTGCGCAGCACCGGCGGGCTGGTGAACCCCGTGGCCATCCGCTGACGGCCGTCCGTACGGCCCGCCCGACGAGCGAACGCCGGGCGGGCGATGCGCCTAACGGCCCGTCCACTTGGGTTCCCTGCGCTCCACGAAGGCCCGTGCTCCTTCCTGCGCGTCCTGCGAGGCGAACACGGCGTCGGAGAACGGAGCCTGTCTGCGCCACACCTCGTCCTGCGGCCAGCCGGGGGCGGCGCTCGCCACGGCCTTGGCGCACCGCACGGCCAACGGCGCGTTCTCGGCGACACGTCCGGCGAGCTGTAGCGCCGCCTCCAGCGCCTGGCCCTCGGGCACGACACGGTTGACCAGTCCCAGTCGCTCCGCCCGCTCGGCGTCGATCGGGTCGCCGGTGAGCAGCAGTTCCATCGCGACGGAGCGCGGCAGACGCTGCGGCAACCTGATCATTCCGCCGCCTCGTGCCACCAGGCCGCGCCTGACCTCGGGCAGCCCGAGGCGCGCCCCCCGCGCCGCCACCACCAGGTCGCAGGCGAGGGCGAGTTCGCAGCCGCCGCCGAGTGCCCAGCCTTCGACCGCGGCGATGATCGGCTTCTCGGGGGGTGCCTCGACGAGCCCGCCGAAGCCACGCCCCGGAAGCGCCGGACGCTCCCCGAGCGCGAACCGTTTCAGGTCCATGCCCGCGCAGAAGGTCCCGCCGGCACCGGTCAGGACGGCGACAGACAGATCAGGTGAGTCGTCCAGGCGGTCGACGGCCTCGGCGACGAGGTGGGCGGCCGCCAGGGTCATCGCGTTCTTCTGTTCCGGCCTGTTGAGGCTGATGACGAGGACCCGGTCGTATGCGTCCACCAGGACCTCGGGGGCGGCGCTCACCTGGGGCCCATGCGCAGGGCGCCGTCGAGGCGGACGGTCTCGCCGTTGAGGTAGGGGTTGCGCACCATGGCCAGCGCCAGGTCCGCGTAGTCCGCGGCATGTCCCAGGCGCCTGGGGTGGGGAATGGTCTCGGCGATGCTCTGCCGGATGTCCTCGCGCAGCCTGGCCAGCATCGGGGTGTCGAAGGTCCCGGGCGCGATGGTGTTGACCCGGATCGCCCAGCTCGCGAGGTCCCGGGCCGCCACCAGGGTCATCGCGTGCACGCCGCCCTTGGAGGAGGCGTACGAGGTCTGGCCGATCTGTCCCTCGAAGGCCGCCGCCGACGCGGTCAGCACGATGGCACCGCGGTCGCCGTCCTCGACGGTGTTGCCGGCCATGGCGGCCGCGGCCAGCCGCAGGACGTTGTAGCTGCCGACGAGGTTGACCTCCAGGACCTGCCGGTAACTGTCCAGGGCCGCGGGTGCCCCGGACTTGTCGAGGATGCGCAGCCGGTCCCCGCCGCGGCCAGCGCAGTGCACGACGGCTCGCAGGCTGCCGGTCTCCTGGGCCGCTTCGAGGGCAGCCCGCAGGCTGTCCTCGTCGGTGATGTCGGCGGGCACGAACCGGACTCCGCCGCCGATCGCGGCGGCCGTCCGGGCACCGGCCGAGCCGGGCAGGTCGGTGATGACCACCTTCGCTCCCGCCTCGGCGAACGCCGCCGCGGTCGCGGCTCCGAGGCCGGAGGCACCGCCGGTGACGAGTGCGGTGATGACGTCCAACTGCATGTGTCCTCCCCAAGAATCAGGCATGTCAAATAAAAGATTTGTCTGTTTCAGGAGCGCTTTCGACTCACTAGTTCGGGCCGCCCATTGGCCTCACCTGGACTGCACCGATAGAATCAAGTAACTAATTTAGCTTAAACGTCTGCCTCCCCGTAGAAGGACGCCATGACGAAACAGGCCCGCTCGCATCTCGCCGGGCGCACCTTGCCCCTGCTCTCGAACTGGCTCCGTCACGTGATGGGCGTCGACCCGGCCGCGACGGCACTGACCTTCGCCGAGTCGAGCCTTCCGTGGTCGTACCTCGCCGACGTCACCCGCGATCTGGACGCTCTCCTGAGCGGCCACCCGTCCGCCCGACGGGTCGGCCTCGTCCTGCGCAACAGGCCGGCCCAACTGGCCGCGTTGCTGGCGGTGATCGCCACCGGCCGACAGGTCGTCACCCTCAGCCCCCACGTGGGCGAGACGGGCCTCGGCGACGACATCCGCTCGCTGCGCCCGGACGTCGTCCTCGCCGACGAGCAGGACTGGTCCCGGGACGCCGTCCGGGCCGCCGCCGAGGACATCGGTGCCGTCCCCCTGATCGCTCACCAGGAGACGGGCCTGCGGCTCCGGCCGGGCTCCTGGGCACCCGCACCACCCGGGCTGCCCGCGGACGACGTGGCCCTGGTGATGATGACCAGCGGCACGACCGGCAAGCCCAAGCGCGTCTCACTGACCTATCCGCAGCTGACCGCCGCGTTCCAGGCCGCCGGCACGGTGCTCGACGACAGCACCGGCCCCCGCCTGCGCCGGGGGTGCGTCATCCTGTGGTCCTCGCTCGCCCACATCAGCGGGCTGTACTTCGCGATCGCCCATGCCGTCGACGGCCGGTCCGTCGCCCTGATGGAGCGGTTCCAGGTCGAGGAGTGGGCCCGGTTGGTACGCCGGCACCGGCCCCGCCAACTGCGCCTGCCGCCGACCGCGATCCGCATGGTGCTGCACGCGGAACTCCCCGCCGACACCTTCAGCAGCGTGCGGGCGATCGGCTCCGGCACGGCACCCCTGCCGCCCGAACTGGCCGAGGAGTTCGAGGCGCGGTACGGAGTGCCGGTCCTCGCCACCTACGGCGCCACCGAGTTCGCCGGCGCCATCGCGGGCTGGTCACTCGCCGATCACCGCCAGTGGGCGGGAACGAAGCGCGGCAGCGTGGGCCGGGCGCACCGCGGCATCGAACTGCGTGTGGTCGACCGTACGACACAGGACGTCCAGACACCGGGCGGCGTCGGACTGCTCGAAGTCCGCGGCCCCCAACTACCTGTCGTCGACGGTGGCTGGCTGCGCACGAACGACCTCGCCTCGCTGGACGAGGACGGCTTCCTGTTCATCCACGGCCGCGCGGACGACGCGATCAACCGGGGCGGATTCAAGATTCCGCCGAGTGTGATCGAGGACGCGCTCCACCAGCATCCCGCGGTGAGTGACGCCACCGCCGTCGGGCTGCCGGACGAACGTCTGGGTGAAGTGCCGGTCGTGGCGGTCACGTTGTGCGGTCAGGCCAGCAGGCAGGACCTGCTCGATCATCTGGCGAGCCGATTGACGCGCTATCAGATGCCGGTGGATCTGCGGATTCTGGACCAGTTGCCACGGACCCCTTCGCTCAAGGTCGACCGGCCCCGGCTCCAGGAACTCTTCACCGCCGACGGTAGGTAGGGCCTGGCCCGTCCACTCGGCGGGCAGCCGCCCGCCCACGAAGCAAGGAGAGATGGTGACCACGTTGACGGACCGGCCGGACTACGGCCTCCTCACCGACGATGCCGTGGAGCGCTCACGCCGCCGCGTCGGTGTCCCCCAGCGCCGTCTGCCGCCGCACAACCTGGAGGTGACCACCGACGGAATCCGTCACTTCGCGCTCGGATACGGCGACGACAATCCCCTGTGGTGCGACCCCGCACACGGACCGGCCACCCGGTGGAAGGGCACGATCGCACCGCCGAACTTCCTCTACACCATGGGCGAGAACGCCGTCGAACCGGACGACGGGGCCAAGGCGATCCTCAAGGGCGACCCGTTCGCCGGGCTCGGCGCCTACCAGGCGGCCATGGAGTTCGAGTACTACCGGCCGCTGCGTCTGGGCGACCGCTGCTCCTGCCTGCGGGCCCAGGTCGGCGTCCAGGTCAAGCCGAGCTCCTTCGGCGGCCGGGCCGCCCATGTCACCAACGACTTCCTGTTCGCCGACGGCGCGGGGCAGGTGGTCGCCCTCCAGCGCGGCACCTGGATCCACGCCGAACGGCACACCAGCAGGAACCGAGCCGACGGAAAGGGAGACCTGGAGTTTCCTCCCTACACCGCCGACCAACTCGCCGAGATCGACGCCGCCTACGACGCCGAGGAGCGCCGCGGGGCGAACACCCGCTACTTCGAGGACGTCCACGTCGGCGACGAGCTCCAGCCCCGGGTCAAGGGGCCGCTCACCGTGACCGACGTGGTCGTCTGGCACGTGGGCTGGGGCATGCAGCTGACGCCGCCGGGGGCCTTCGCGGTCGCCCGGCGGGTGCGGCGCAAAGCCCCCGGTCTGTACCCGCCCAACGCCCGGAACATCCCGGACACCGTGCAGCGGCTGCACTGGGAGCCGGAACGCGCGCGGGAGCTGGGCATCCCCATGAGCTACGACTACGGCGGCATGCGCGAGACCTGGCTGACGCACGCGCTGACCGACTGGATGGGCGACGACGGCTGGCTGTTCAGGCTCCGCTGCGAACACCGCAAGTTCAACTACGTCGGGGACACCACATGGGTGCGCGGTGTCGTGGTGGACAAGGTGCGGACCGACGTCGGCAACGAGGTGCACATCGAGGTGGCCTGCCACAACCAGCGTGGGGAGGTCTCGACACCGGGACGGGCCGTCGTTCTCCTGCCGACCCGTCAGGCCCCGGTGCGCCTGCCGGATCCGCCGGCGGACACCCTCGGCGATCTGCTGGACGCGGAGATCGCACGGTTCGCCGGCTGACAGGCGCGGGCGCGGGTCAGCGCAGCGTCCACTTGGGTTTGACGAAGGTCTCGCGCGAGACCTGCGGCTTGCCGAGGGGATTGCCGATCGTCGTGTAGTGCCAGCCGAGTGCCTGGGCCGCCTCGCGGTCCAGGCCGTGCGTCTCCCAGATCGCCCGGACGGTTCCCTGCACGGCGGCGGGCGGCTTGGCCGCGATGATCCGCGCCAGTTCGTCGGCCCGGCCCCACAGTTCCGGGTAGGGCACCAGCTCGGACACCAGACCGATCTCGCGTGCGCGCGCGGCCGACATCCGCTCGTCCAGCCCGAGCAGTGCCCACCGCAGGGCCTCGCCCAGGGGGATGCGCCGGGCCAGCCCGATGGGCTCCAGGGCCGACGTCATGCCGTAACTCACATGCGGGTCGAAGAAGGTGGCGTCGTCCGCGCCGATCACGATGTCGCAGTCGTTGAGCCAGTAGAAGGCACCGCCGGCGACCATGCCGTGCACGGCGGCGACGACCGGCTTCCACACCCTGTTCTGCTTGGGACTCAGCCCCCGCCCCGGGTCCTCCTGGCTCCAGACGTTCTCGGCCAGATGGATCCGGTCGTCGACGTCGGTGCCCGTGCAGAAGGCGCGTTCACCGGCGGCCCGCAGGACCACCGCGTGAACGGCGTCCTCGGTACGCACGCGTTCCCAGATGTCCCGGAACTCGTCCACCATGGTCTGGTTGAACGCGTTGAGCTTGCGCGGGCGGTTGAGGGTGACCGTGGCGACGTGTTCCGTCACCTCGAACAGGACGGTCTCGTACGCGCGCCCACCGGCGCTGAACTCCTGGTCCGACATCATCGTTCCTCTCGCCCGCCGGGTTCGCGGCCCTGGGATCCTCCGGAAGCTGGCACGCCAGATAGCTTAATCATTACACTCAATGAGAGGCTAGTGATCCGTAACCGGTACGACCATGGAAGGGCCGGTCGATGGTGGACTTCGAACTCTCCGAGGAACAGGCCGCACTGCGCGAGGCGTCGCGGGATCTGCTCACCTCGTACTGCCCTCCGCATCTCGTCCGGTCGGTCCTCGACGCGGGCCTGGACGTCGACGAGAAGCTGTGGAGCAGGGGTGCGCGCATGGGCTGGACGGGCCTCGCGACCCCCGAAGCCCAAGGAGGCTCGGAGCAGGGGCTGGTGGAGCTCTGCCTGGTGGCCGAGGAACTGGGACGCGCCGCTGCACCGGGCCCGTTCGTGGAGACGGCCCTGGCGTCCATGTCCGCCGCCTGGGGCGGGCCCGACCTGAGCGACCTCGCCGTACGGGCCGCGACGGAACTTGGCGAAGGGCGACTGAAGGCGGGGTTCGTACATCACGGTTCCCTGACCGCACGCCGGGAGGGGCAACACCTCGTCCTGTCGGGCCGGGCCACGGCCGTGCACGCCGCCGCCTGCACCGACTGGCTGCTGGTGACGCTCACCGGGGACGAACCGTACGTCCTCCTGGCCCCGACGTCCGCCGCCCGTACGGAGCGGCGCACCACCTTGGATCTGACGCGTTCCTGGTACGACGTCGTGTTCGACGACGTGGCCGTGACAGCCGGGCAGGTGCTGTCCGACCGCCCCGACGTCGCGAACCGGTGGGTGGACGCGATGACGGTCCTCACCGCCGCGGACGCACTGGGCGTGGGCCGGCGGCTGCTGGAGATGACGGTCGGCCATGTCACCGTGCGCGAACAGTTCGGCCGTCCGCTGGGCAGTTTTCAGGCCGTCAAGCACAAGGCGGCCGACATGCTGATCACCCTGCGGGGCCTGCGGGCCGCCACCTACTACGCGGCCATGGCCTTCGACGCGGGCCGCGAGGACGCCACCATGGCGGCCGCCGTGGCCAAGGCCTTCGCGAGCGAACGCCTCCCCGAAGTCGCCGGGGAGGCCTTGCAGTCCCATGGCGGCATCGGCTTCACCTGGGAACACGACCTGCACCTGTATCTGCGGCGGGCGACGGTGGACTCCCTGGTCCACGGCACCGCCGCCCACCATCACCAGCGGGTACTCGCCCACCTGGAACGCGCGGCGGTCACCCGGCAAGCCGCTTGAGCAGTTCCATGTCCTCGACCCGCCGATCGTGGGTGACCGCGATCGGCGCGGCGTTCAGCCCCGTGACCCCGCTGTCCCGGAGCGCCGCGACCCGTTCCGCGACCAGCCCCCGCGGGCCCACCAGAGCCACCGCGTCGACCAGTTCGCCGGGGACCGCGGCGGCGGCCTCGGCCTTGCGGCCGTCCTGGTACAGCTCCTCGATCTGCGCCGCCGGCCCTTCGAAGCCGTACCGCGCGACGAGGGCGTTGTAGAAGTTCCGGCCCCGGGCTCCCATGCCGCCGACGTACAGGGCGATGTACTCGCGGACCCGCTGCCGTCCGGCCGCGAGTTCCTCCGCGTCGTCGCTGACGAGGACCTTGACGTCGGCGACGACCCTGAGCGGCGGCAGCCCGGCCGGGCGCCGGGCACGCCCGGCCTCCAGAGAGGGACCGAAGACCTCCTTGGCCGCCTCCGGAAGGTACAGCGTGGGCTGCCACCCCTCGCACACTTCGGCCGCCAGTTCCACGCTCTTGGGCCCCAGGGCCGCCAGGACGATCGGGATGTCCGGCCGGACGGGATGGTTGATGAGTTTCAGGGCGCGGCCACCCCGGCCCGTACCCCCGCGCTCGGCGGTCAGCGGCAGCTGGAAGACCCGGCCCTCGTGCCGCAGAGGCTCGCGCCGCCAGACGGTCCGGCAGATCTCGACCACCTCCCGGATCCGGGTCAGCGGGGATGTGTGGGGCAGCCCGTGGAACCCCTCGACCACCTGGGGGCCGGACGCGCCGATGCCCAGCTCGAACCGTCCTTCCGACACGAAGTCGAGTCCGGCCGCGGTCATCGCGAGGAGCGCGGGGGTGCGCGAGTACACGTTGAGGATGCTGGTCGCGAGGCGCATCCGCTCGGTGCGTGCGGCGAGATGGCCGAGCTGGCTCACCGAGTCGAAGGTGTACGCCTCGGGCAGCAGCACCGAGTCGACTCCGGCCGCCTCGAAGTCGCTCAGCCGCCGGGTGGCTTCGGCGAAGCCGCCCGAGTAGCTCATCAGCAGTCCCACGTCCATGAGGAGCCTCTCTTGTTCCGCCGGGGCCGAGGCCGGCACCGGATCACGACGGCACGGGTTACGGGGCGGTCAGGCACGGGGTACGGGCGGTCAGGCACGGGCCTCCTCGGCGGACTGCTCCGTGGCCCCCGCCCCCCGCAGCCGGTCGCGCAGCTCGAACTTGCGGACCTTCCCCGACGGGGCCCGCGGGAGATCGGGGACGACCACGATGCGCTCGGGCGCCTTCTGCGGTGCCACCCGGTGCCGGGCGAACAGCTCGCGCACCTCCTCGACGTCGAGTGTGCCGCTGTCGAGGACCACGAAGGCGGCCACCCGCTCGCCGTACCGCGGGTCGGGTTCGGCGACCACGGCCGCGTGCCGGACCCGTGGATGGGTGGTGAGGATGTCCTCGACCTCCTTGGAGGCGATGTTCTCCCCGCCTCGGATGATGATGTCCTTGATGCGGTCGGTGATGGTCAGGTGGCCGTCCTCGTCGAGCCGTCCCACGTCGCCAGTGCGGAACCAGCCGCCGGGCAGGAACGCCGAAGCGTCGTACGCGCGATTGCGGTAGCCGACGAACTGGCTGGGGCCGCGGGTCACGACCTCACCCGACTCCCCCACCGGCAGCGGACGCCATGTGTCGTCGACGATCCGCACCTCGTCGCCGAAGCGCACCAGGCCGTCCGTCATGGACCGCTGGCGCGCCGAGGCGTCCAGTGGTGAGGTCGCGCACCGCGGGTGCTCGGTGCTGCCGTAGGCGCGGGCCACGACGATGCCCGCGTCGTCGGCCCTGGCGACCAGCGCGGGCGGGACGTTGGCGGCACCGATCTGCACGAACCGCAGGCTGGAGATGTCACGGCCGTGCTCCTTCGCGGCCTTCAGCAGAGCCTCCACGTGCAGGGGTGTGCCGCTGGTGATGGTGCACCGGAACTCCTCGACGAGTTCGACGGCTCGGCGTTCGTTCCAGCGGTCCATGTGCACCGTGTCGGTGCCCCCGACGATCCCGCTGCACGCGGCCAGCAGCCCCGCGACATGGCCGGAGGGCCAGGGGATGAGGCGGGTGTCGTCGGGTCCGGCCTCGTTCATCAGGTCGCCCTTGCGCAGCTCGTGCAGCAGGGTGTTGTGGGTGTGCTGCACACCCTTGGGTGTACCGGTCGTCCCCGAGGTGTAGATCACCGCGCACACGTCGTCGGCGGCCACATCCACGGGCGCCGGCGCCTCCGCCGCCTCGGCGAGCAGGGCGCCCCAGGGGACCGCGTCCGGTGCCACGCGGTCACCGATCACGACGACGTGTTCGAGGGCGGGCCCCGCGTCGAGGCGGGCCAGGCGGTCGACGAAGTCGATGGAGCGCCATGCGTCGGGCACGACGAGCACCTTCGCCCGGGCGTCGCGCAGGATGACACCGACCTCGGCGGAGTCGTAGATGTGGGTGACGGGCAGGACGACCGCGCCGGCCAGCCAGGTCCCGAAGTACGACACCACCAGCTCCAGCCGGTTGGGGACCTGTACGGCGACCACGTCGCCGGGCCGCACCCCGAGCCGGCGCAGCCCGGCCGCCGCTCGCCTGCCCAGTGCGAGCATGTCCGCCAGGGTGACCGTGGTCGTCTCCGCCTCCGAGGCGAACACGAACCGCGTCCCGGGCACCCGCCGGCCGGCGTCCTCCAGGGCATCGGCCATGGTGCGCGAGGAGTAGTGGCCCTCCCGGTACCAGCGCTCCCGCAGCGCGGCCAGGTCCTGCCGCCGCTGCTCGGGTGTCACGCTCACTGCCGCCTCCTCCGGTGTCCGCGTCGCGGTCATGTCAGTCGGCCAGTTCGAAGACGGTGGCGTTGGCGGTGCCGCCGCCCTCGCACATGGTCTGGAGGCCGAACCGGATGCCGTGGCAGCGCATGTGGTGCAGCAGCCGGGTGGCGAGGATCGCACCGGACGCACCGAGCGGATGTCCCACCGCGATGGCCCCGCCGAGCGGGTTGACCCGGTTCGGATCGGCCTTCACCTCGCTCTGCCAGGCGAGCGGTACCGGCGCGAAGGCCTCGTTGACCTCGAAGGCACCGATGTCCCCGATCGACAGGCCGGCCCGCTCCAGCACCTTGTGGGTGGCGGGGATGGGCGCCGTCAGCATCATCACCGGGTCGTCCCCGACGACCGCGCCCGCGCAGATCGTCGCCAGCGGGCGCAGTCCGTGACGGCGGGCCAGCTCGGCCGTCGTGATGAGCAGCGCGGCGGCCCCGTCGGAGATCTGGGAGGCGTTGCCCGCGTGGATGACCCCGTCCTCCTGGAACGACGGCTTGAGGTTCGCCAGGGTCTCGGGTGACGTGCCCCGGCGCAGTCCCTCGTCCTGCTTCAGATCCGGTGCCGCGGGCACGGTGACCAGTTGCTCGTCGAATACCTCCGCGTCGATGGCGGCGGCGGCCAGCGTGTGCGAACGCGAGGCGTACTCGTCGAGCCGGTACCGGTCCAGTCCCCACTTGCGGGCGATCATCTCGGCCCCGGTGCCCTGTTCCAGCCGGTCGGTCCGGTAGCGGTCCAGCACGGTCCGCCCGTAGGGCAGACCGGTCTGCCGGGCGGCTCCGAGCGGCACGCGCGACATGGACTCGACGCCCCCCGCGATCACCCAGTCGTAGGCGCCCGCGACGACGGCGTGCACCGCCGACTCGATGGCCTGCTGGCTGGAGCCGCAGGCCCGGTTGAAGGTGACGCCCGGAATGCTCTCGGGCCAGCCGGCCGCGAGGGTCGTGAACCGGGCGATGTTGCTGGACTGGTCGCCCAGCTGCGTGACGCACCCCCACATCACGTCGTCGATGTACTCCGGCGGGACCTCGTTGCGCTCCACGAGCGCGCGCAGGACCACCGCCGAGAGGTCGACGGGGTGCACCTCGCTGAGCGCCCCGTCGCGCTTCCCGATGGGAGTGCGCACCGCGTCCACGATCACTGCCTGACGTGCCGTCATCTCTCCTCGCTCCCACATCGCAGGTTCCGTGTGTCGACCCGGTCGGGCTCGCGGGGCCGGTCAGGGCGCCGGGCCGCTCCCGGGCTCGTCCGCCCGCCACCGCGCGAGCGTGTCCTCCACCGACGACGCCGACGGCACACGAGCGAACCGCCGGCCGCCCAGCGTCGGCCGCCATCCCGTCCGGCCGCCCGACGCGGGCACCAGCGCGTGTCTGGCGCGCAGGTGCGGATGGCCGGCGGCCTCCGCCAGATTCAGCACGGGGCTCAGACAGGCGTCCGTCTTCTCGGCCGCCGCCGCCCATTCGTCCCGGGTGCGCCGCCGTACGGCCCGCGCGATCTCCCGGCGCAGCTCGGGCCAGTTGCGCGGGTCCTCGCGGGTGTCGGTCCAGGTGGGGTCGAGGTCCAACAGCTCCACCAGTGCCGCGAAGAACGGCGCCTCCAGGGCTCCGATCGCGACGTGCCCGCCGTCGGCGCACGGGTAGACGTCGTAGTAAGGCGCCCCGGTGTCCAGCCGGTTGGTGCCGGCGACATCCGACCATGTGCCCCTGGACCGGTACTCGTGCAGCATGGTCGTGAGGTAGGTCGTTCCGTCCACGATGGCCACGTCCAGCACCTGCCCCGCACCCGTGCGGTCGCGTTCGTGGAGCGCGGCCAGGACGGACATCACCAGATACATGCCCCCCGCGCCGAAGTCCCCCAGCAGGTTGGCGGTCGGGACGGGTACCTCGCCGCGCCGGGCGGCATGGTGCAAGGCGCCTGTGATCGCTATGTAGTTGATGTCGTGCCCCGCCGTCGGTGCCAGCGGGCCGTGCTGTCCCCAGCCGGTCATGCGCGCGTAGACCAGCCGTGGGTTGGCCTTTCGCACCTCCTCCGGCCCGAGTCCCAGCCGCTCCATGACGCCGGGGCGGAAGCCCTCGATCAGGACGTCGCACCGCTCGGCGAGCCGCAGCGCCTCCTGGCGGCCCTCGGTCGACTTGACGTCGAGTTCGACGACGGGCCGGTTCTCCACCAGCGCGGGCCGGGCGGTGCGCGGCCTGGTGACGGCCAGTACGTCGGCCCCCAGATCGGCGAGCAGCATGCCCGCGAACGGTCCGGGCCCCAGGCCCAGGAACTCCAGGACCCGCACGTCGCCGAGGGGTGGAACCGCTGACATCGGTCCTCCTATGATGACTCCCGCGCCATAGGGTATATCAGTTAACGATTTTAGATAATAACCTGGGAGCGGACCATGCCGTACAGCTTCTTCGAGGACGACCACACCGCCTTCCGCCGGACCGTGCGCAGCCTGGTCGAGCGCTCGGTGACGCCGCATCTGGAGGAGTGGGAGGAGGCGCGCCTCATCGACCGCTCCGTCTGGAAGGCGGCCGCCGCCGCGGGAGTGCTGGGGCTGCGCATACCCGAGCGGTTCGGCGGTGCGGGCGCCGACGACTACCGTTTCCGGTGCGTGATCCAGGAGGAGCTGGCCGAGGTCGGGGCGGCCGCCCTGGCGTCCGGTTTCTCGATCAACGAGGACATCGTGGCCTCGTACCTGGTCAGGTTCGGGACCGACGAGCAGCGGGAGAGGTGGCTGCCCGGCATGGCGGCGGGCGAGGTGGTCGCCTCGATCGCCATGACCGAGCCGGGCGGCGGCAGCGATCTGCGCGGGATACGCACAACCGCGCGGCGCGAGGGGACGGAGTGGGTCCTCAACGGCACCAAGACGTTCATCACCAGCGGTTCCAGCTCCGACCTGGTGATCGTGGCCGCTCGCACCGGGGAGGCGGCCGGCCGCTCCCGGCTCTCCCTGTTCCTCGTACCGTCCACAGCCCAGGGATTCCAGCGAGGGCGCAGGCTCAGGAAGTTGGGCCTGCACGCCCAGGACACCGCGGAGCTGTACTTCGACGACCTGCGACTGCCCCCGGAGGCCCTGCTGGGCGAGGAGGGGGCGGGCTTCGGCCAGCTCACCGCCCAACTCCCCCTGGAGCGGCTCTCGATCGCCTGGCGCGCGGTGGTGGCGGCGGAGGCGGCCGTGCGCTGGACGGTGGCGTACACACGGGAGCGCCAGGTGTTCGGGCGGCGGCTCGTCGACTTCCAGAACACCCGGTTCCGGCTGGCCGAGCTGACCACCGAGGTCGAGGTGACCCGCGGCTATCTGGAGCGCTGCATCCTCGACCTCAACGAGGGGACACTCGACGCGGTGACCGGGGCCAAGGCCAAATGGTGGGCCACGGAACTCCAGAACCGGGTGGTCGCCGCCTGCCTCCAACTTCACGGCGGTTACGGCTACATGGACGAGTACCGGATCTCACGGGCGTACGCCGACGCACGGGTGCAGACACTCGTCGGCGGCACGACCGAGATCATGAAGGAGATCATCGGCCGTGACCTGGCCGGACCGAAGCCCGGCGGGGACGCCTGAGCGGATGCCCCGGCCCGCGTCCGCCGCCGGTCGGGCAGGCGTCTACGAGGACGCGCCGCCCGGCTTCTCGCTGAACTGGTGCCCGAGGAAGGCGCCGGTCCACGCCATCAGGTCCCCGGGCACGTAGTAGTCCTTCTCGTCGTTGATCACGTCCCAGTTCTTCACGACGTCCTCGATGGTGGCCGGACCGTCCTCGTGCACATAGCCGGGCGTGGATCCGATGAAGAAGCGCGCGAAGCGGCCGGCGCCCGCCGCGTAGATCTCGCCGTTGACCGGGCAGGCCTCGTGCGCGAGATAGGCGACGATCGGCGACACCGCCTCCGAGGGCATGCCCGCCTGCTGGGCGGCGGCCTCGGCCGCGGCCTCGTCCTGGATGCCGCCCATGCGGGTCAGAGCGGCCGGGGCGACCACGTTCACCTTGATGCCGTGCGGTTCGCCGGCCAGCCGCGCGCTGCGGGCCAGACCGACCACGCCGCCCTTGGCCGCCGCGTACGACAGGTTGTTGTCAAGGCCGAACAGACCGGCCGACGTCGTCAGCACGACGCGGCCGTACCCCTGCTCGACGAAGTGCGGCCAAGCGGCCTTCATGGTGTTGAACGAACCGATCAGGTGAACGGCGAGATGGCGTTCGAGGTTGTCGAGGTCGACCTCGGGCAGACCGGCCCACCTGATGATGCCGGCGTTGTTGACGACGATGTCGATACGGCCGAAGGCGTCCAGCGCGGAGTCGATGATCGCCTTGCCGCCCGCCTCGGTGGAGACGTCGTTGGTGTCGGTGACGGCCTGGCCGCCGGCCGCGACGATCGAGTCGGCCACCTGCTGCGCCGGACCGGCGTCGGTCCCCTCGCCCTCCATCGATCCGCCGAGGTCGTTGACGACGACCTTCGCTCCGCGTTCGGCCAGCAGACGGGCATGGGCACGCCCGATACCCCGCCCCGCGCCGGTGACGACGGCCACGCGTCCTTCGAAGCTGAACTCACTCATGGGTGACTCCTGTCGTACTGCGCTGTCCCACCGTGCCTGCCTTCCGTCCGGGTCTCCCGGGGCCTCCGGGCCGCCACGGCCGGCTACTCCTCTATGCGGATGGCGAGTGCGGGGCACACCGCAGCCGCGTTACGGACGTCGTCCGCCAGCTCCGCCGACGGGTTCTCGTTCAGGAGAACGACGATGCCGTCCTCTTCACGCTGGTCGAAGACGTCCGGGGAAGCGTTCACGCACTGTCCGGCGGCGACGCACTTCTCCTCGTCGATGAGAACCTTCATGAAACCTCTCCCATTCGTTTCAGGGGGTGGGGACCGGGGTGTGCAGGGCGTCGACGACCTCCTGGCGGTGCAGGCGCGTCTGCTTGGGCATGTTCCAGCCCAGCACCCCGGTCACCGCGCTCTCGCTGGAGTACCGGACGACGAACCGGCGGGCCGCCACATCGCCTTCGACGACCTCGACGTCGGCGTCCGCGGGCAGCAGCCCGTGGACCTGGAGCTTCGCCTCGAACTGGTCGGTCCAGAAGTAGGGCACGGGCGCATACGGCCGGTCCTCGCCGAGAACGACGCCAGCGACGGCCGCGGCCTGCTCCGTGGCGTTCGTACGGTTCTCCAGGCGCATCAGGCGGCCATAGCCCTCATGGTGGAACCGGGCCACGTCACCGACCGCGTAGATCCCGTCCGCCGCACGGCAGCGGGAGTCGCACACGACGCCGTTGTCCAGGGTCAGACCGCTGTCCGCCAGCCACTCGGTCGCCGGCGACGCCCCGATGGCGACCACGACCACGTCCGCCGCCAGGGTCTCCCCCGTACTCAGTTCGACCCCGGTGACCCGCCCGTCCCGGCCGCTCAGTCCCGCGACCCCGGCCCCCAACCGCAGGCGTACGCCGTGCTCCTGATGGAGTTCCGCCAGCAGCCCGGCCACCATCGGACCCACTTGCAGGGCCATCGGCGCGGACAGCGGACCGGTGAGGGTGACGTCCAGCTCCAACTTGCGCGCGGTGGCCGCGATCTCCGATCCGAGCACGCCCTCACCGACCACGACGAGCCGCCCGCCGGGGCGCAGCTCCGCCTTCAGGGCGAGTGCGTCGTCGAGCCCCCGCAGCACGTACACGCCTGCGAGACCCGCCTGACCGGGCAGGGTACGAGGCCGGACGCCGGTGGCGAGGACGACCGCGTCCGCGGACAGTTCCCGTCCGGATGCGGTGCGCACCGTCCGGGCCTCCGGGTCCAGCGCGACCGCCTCCTCACCGAGTACGAAGTCGGCGTCGAGGCCGGAGAGGATCTCCTCCGTGCGCAGCGTCGCGCGCTGCGGTTCCCACGCGCCGGAGAGGACCTGCTTGGACAGGGGTGGCCGGTCGTACGGCGCGTGCGGCTCGTCGCCGATCACGGCGATCTCGCCGGTGTATCCCTTGCGTCGCAGCGACTCCACCGTGGTGAGTCCGGACGCCGACGCGCCCACCACCAGGATCCGTCCGGGGGCGGTCATGCGCTCACCCCGGCGGCCTGGACACCGTGCTCGATCCTCATGGCTGACTCCGATGTTGCTTCATACGTTCCCTCAAAATAGACCAGTCGGTCTAAAGAATAAAGAGACAGGCGGATGTCACGCGAGATAGCGTCCGCCGTTGGTACTGAGGGTCTGCCCCGTGACGTATCCGGCTTCTTCGGAGGCCAGATAGGCGACCGCGTAGGCGACGTCCTCGGGCCGACCGGCCCGCTTCATCGGCATCGTCCGCGCGACCGCGTCCACGTCGATCGGCCCTTGGCGCACCAGGGGGGTGTCGACGAAGCCCGGGGGGACGTGGTTGACGGTGATGCCCTTGTCCGCGAACTCGATGGCCAGCGCCCGGGTGAGGCCGATGACCCCACCCTTGGAGGCCGCGTAGTGCGCCATGGCCGGCGCACCGGTCTGCGCGGACGAGGACGAGATGTTGATGACGCGTCCCCAGCCCGCCTCCAGCATGTCGGGCACCAGTTCCCTGGTGACCAGGAACGGCCCCTTGAGATTGATGCCGATCATGCGCTCCCAGGCGTCCTCGGTGATGTCGACGAACGGCTGGTAGGCCGTTATCCCCGCGTTGTTGACGAGGACAGTGACGGGCCCCAACTCCGCCCGGGTCCGGCCCGCCGCCGCGGTCACGGCGGTGACCTCGGCCGCATCCCCTCCCACGGCGATCGCTGTTCCGCCCGCCTCCTGGATCGCGGCGACGGTCTTCTCGGCCCCGCCGAGATCCAGATCCCACACCGCGACCTTCGCACCCTGTGCCGCCAGCACCGTGGCAACCGCCTGGCCGATACCACGGGCGCCGCCGGTGACGACGGCGACCTTTCCCTGCAATGACATGCCTCTGCTCCTCGCTCGCGTGACACCGCGCGACAGGCCCCCGACGACCCCGCCGAACGGCCAGCTGTGCACCCCGTGCATTCGTCCGGCGCCCCGTTGAGCGCCGTCCCCCGTCAATCGGGGAGTGCCTCCCGTGCGGCGTTCCGGGCCGCCGTCGCGGCGGGGAAACCCGCGTAACCACTGGCGTGGTAGATGACTTCGGCGATCTCGTCCCGGGTCAGACCGTTGGTGACACCGATCCGGAAGTGGGTCCGCAGTTCGGTCTCCGCGCCCAGCGCGATGAGGATTCCCAGGGTGACCAGGCTGCGGTCACGCGGGCCGAGCCCCTCACGGGCCCACAGGGATCCCCACACGCTGGTCAGGCCGATCTCGACCAGTTCCTCACCGAGACGCCCGTCCCGCAGGTCGATATCCCCGTCGGGGAACACGCCGGGCAGTGCGTCTCGCATGGCCTTGAGCCCGGCACCGCGCAGGTCGGTCGGCTCTTCGACATTCTCGGCCGTCATGGGCGACTCCTGTTGACATGACACTGTGTTCTCCCCCCGGCCTGAAAGTTAGTCCAATCGGTCGGTATAATCAACGACCAGGACAGGGATCACCTGTCGCCGCCGCGAAAGAGTTCGCGGCAGACATTCAGAGGGTCGACCACCGCCCCGCAGGCATCTCCCCACGGCACGGCCATTGATCGAGTCAGGGCCCTGCCCTACTCTCACCTCAATCTTCGATCGACCGGTCGAATTATCAAACTCGGGCTCACGCGGGCGGAGCAGCCCCCTGTGCACTGTGGAGGGCAGATGAGCAAGACGACGAAGACGGCGACCGTGGCACCCGGAGGTCAGGCCGATCCGGCCGACCTGCTGGACGTCGTGATCATCGGCGCGGGCGTCACCGGCATCTACCAGCTGTACCGGGCTCGCGAGGCGGGCCTCTCGGCGAAGCTGCTGGAGGCCGGCAGCGGCGTCGGCGGTGTGTGGTACTGGAACCGCTATCCCGAGGCACGCTTCGACTCGGAGAGCTACACCTACGGCTACCTCTTCTCCAAGGAGCTGTGGGAGGAGTGGGAGTGGTCGGAGCAGTACGCCGGGCAGCCGGAGATCGAGCGGTACTTCAACTACGTGGTCGACCGGTTCGACCTGCGGCGCGACATCGCCGTCAAGACCAAGGTGAGCTCGGCCGTCTTCGACGAGTCGTCCGGCACCTGGACGGTGACGGCGGAGAACGGCACCACGGTCCGGACGCGTTTCCTCGTCGCGGCCACCGGGAACCTCTCGGTCCCCTTCATCCCCGGCATCGCGGGCCGGGAGGAATTCAAGGGCGAGCAGCACCACACCAGTCGCTGGCCCAAGAAGCCGATCGACTTCACCGGCAAGCGGGTGGCGCTCATCGGGACCGGCTCCAGCGGCGTCCAGATCGTGCCGGCCATCGCCGACGAGGTGACCTCCCTGACCGTCTTCCAGATGAAGGCGGACTGGGTCACACCGCTCAACAACAGGCCGATCACGGCCGAGGAGCAGGCCGGGCTCAAAGCGGACTACGAGCGGATCCGGGACACCCTCGACACCTCTCCCAGCGGGTTCCTGCACGCCATGAACCCGGTCATGGGCGCGGACGTCAGCCCCGAGGAGCGCCAGGAGTTCTACGAGAAGGTCTGGAACAGCCCCGGCTTCACGAAGCTGACCGAGCACTACCGCGACATGACGTTCAATCCCACGGTGAACGCCGAGTGGTGCGACTTCATGGCCGGCAAGATCCGCGGCATCGTGAAGGACCCCGGTACGGCGGAGAAGCTGATCCCCACCGACGGCGGCTACGGTGCCCGGCGCCCTCCGTTCGGCACCGGCTACTTCGAGGCGTACAACAAGCCGGCCGTCTCGCTCGTCTCCCTGCCCGAGGAACCCATCGTCCGGTTCACCGAGACGGGCATCGAGACCTCGACGGGCCTGCGTGAGTTCGACATCGTCATCTGGGGCACGGGCTACGACTTCGGTACCGGTGCGCTCAACCGCCTGGGGGTGCGTGGCAGGCAGGGGCTGGCGCTGGAGGAGCACTGGGCGAACGGCCCGCGCACCTACCTGGGGATCGCCGCGGCCGGGTTCCCCAACTTCTTCTTCCCCGGCGGCCCGCACGGCGCACTCGGCAACAACCCGCGCTACGCCGGCGACCAGGTGGACTTCGCGCACGAGGCCCTGCTGCACGCGTACAAGGAGGGCTACGACGTGATCGAGGTCAAGGCCGCCGCGGAGCAGGAGTGGACCGACCTCATGAACAACAGCGACAACATGTCGATCTTCCAGAAGGCCAGCTACTTCTACGGGGCCAACATCCCCGGCAAGGCCGTCAGCCAGTTGCTCAACCCCACCGGACGGTGGAAGCTCCAGGAGCTGATCCAGAAGGTCCGGGAGAACGACTTCAACACCTTCGCCCTGTCGAGGGCGGGCAGCTCGGCCGACGCGTGACACCTGCGCTCCGCCACGACCACGCCGGTGTCCCGGGATACGGATCCTGGGGCACCGGCGTGCGCGTGCGTACGACCATGCGGGTCCGTCGGCCGGATCCCGCCGCTCATGCCACGGTGCGCGCGGCAACGCGAAGGTCCCGCATCAGGCCGCCCGTCCGGCTCGGGAGAAGATGAACGCCCCGTACGCGTCGCCCACGGTCTCGCCTGCCAGCCCTCCCAGAGGCGATCCCGGCAACGGTCGCGGCCGCCACGGGAACGGCGCCCCGGTCATCAGGTCCGTCCACTCCTCCTCGGCCGCGAGCCCCACCTCGACGACGTCCCGCCCGTGCTCACGGGCCCGCACGAGAGCACCGGTGATGAAGTCCACCTGATCGCCGGGGTGACGAGGGTTGTCGGGGACGCAGTGCGGGCCGCCGGGGAAGAAGAAGTTCGGGAATCCCGCGGTCATGACACCGAGATAGCTCCGTGGGCCGTCCGCCCAGTAGCCCGCCAGCCTGAGGCCGTCCCGGCCGCGCACCCCGAGCCGCTTCAGCGTGCCGCCGCTGAACGCGTCATCGCCGGCCACGATGAGACCCCCCGCGCACACACCGGTGTCGCTGAACGCGGACGAGCGGTTCTCCGGGACGTGCGGGGCGGACAGCTCCTGGCGGGCGACCCGGTGACCCCGCCCGGCGTCCCGCCCTTTGCGGTGTCCGGCCCCGGCCTGCTGACGGCCGCCCGTACAGAGACGGCCGGGTGCCGGGAGAGCCCCGGTGGCGGCGACCAGGAAGCGTGCCCGGTACTCGACGGCGTCACCGGTCAGCACCGACCAGGTCCCGGTCGGGTCGTCGTAGACCGCCGAACCCACGGTGGCGCCCAACCGGATGTGCGGGCGCAGGTCCTGACGGTCGACCAGATGGTTGAGATAGCCCTTGATGACCGGTTGCCCGGCGCCTTCCTCGGGCCGCTCCCACGCGCCTCCCAGCTCCGCGGAGAAGAGGTGTCCGCGGACACTGCTCTCCGCCTCGAAACGTGCCTCGAAGGAGTTGTTCCAGTACCAGATCCCGCCGACGCCGAGGCCCGCCTCGAGCAGTACCGCGGAAAAGCCCTCGGCCCGGGCGCGATAGAGCTGGTAGAGGCCTGTGGTGCCGGCACCCACGATCAGCACGTCGGCCTCGGTTCGCCAGTCCACTCAACATCCCTCCTCGTGCTGAGCGGTCGCCCACCGCCAAGCAGGACAAGAGGTTATACCGATCGGTCGGTGAATTAAATCTCCGTCACACTATCGGCGCGCGCAGAGGTAGGCAATGTCCGGAACACGGGTGACGGGCCCCGTGTCACGCCTTGCCGGAGGAACGCGGAATCGGCACGGGAGCGGCGGTCTCCCGCTTGGCGAGGAAGTCGCTCACATGGTCCTCGATGTCGTCGAACCGGCGGCCGGGACCGGCGAATCCGGCAAAGAGCGTCGCGCAGTACTCCCGGGACAGGCGCCGGGCGTCCCACTCACTCCCCGGCTTGATCCACTGGTAGGTGTGGTTGTGCATGTTCAGGAACTGCAGGGTGGCCAGCCTGGGATCGGCCTTGCGGAACGATCCGTCATCCATGGCGGCGACGAGCAACCGCTCGACGACGCCCTCGAATTCGCGGCGCTGGCTCAGCAGGCGGGTGCGGTTGTCCCCGCGCAGGTTCCGGTAGTCGTGTTCGTAGACCCGGACATGGTCCAGCCTGGCCAGGATGTTCTCCAGCAGTGTCTGGGACAGCAGCCGAAGCCGTAGCACCGGATCCTCGTCCAGGGCGGCGATCCGGTGCACGCCGGCGAGCATGGGACGCATCACCCGGTCCTGGATCTCGACGAGCAGATGCTCCTTCGAGCCGATGTAGTAGTAGAGCGCGCCCCTGGCAAGCCCCGCGACATCGCCCACCTCTGCGATACCGGTGGCGGCGTACCCTTTCTCGGCGAACAGCGCGGCCGCCTTGTCGATGATCTCCTGACGCTTGATCTCGTAGCCCGGTCCGTGCCCTGGTGGTCTTGCCATGATTCAGCATTTTAGGGACTGCGAACAGAAAGCCGAGGGACGGGTCGGGCGAGAAAGGGATTTGGATCACCCGGTCCATTCTGGATTCAGACCGCGGCGATACGGCGCAGGGTCGCGGCGATCGTGTCCCGTGAGGGCAGCCACGCACGCTCCAGGGAGGGCGCGTACGGGGCGGGCACCGAGGGCGGCGCCACACGCGTGACCGGTGCGTCCAGATGCCAGAAGCCCTCGTCGACGGCGAGCGCGGCCAGTTCGGCGCCGACACCGAAGTCCCGTACCGCCTCGTGGGCGATCACCAGGCGGTTCGTCTTGGCCAGGGAGGTGAGAACGGTCTGACGGTCGAGCGGGGCCACCGTGCGCAGGTCGACGACCTCGACGCTGACACCCTCGCCGCTGAGCACCTCGGCGGCGGCGAGACAGTCCTGAACCATCCGGGACCAGGAGACGAGCGTGATGTCGGTGCCCTCGCGGACCACCTTCGCCCTGCCCAACGGGATCAGGTGATCCGCCGGAGGCTGTGGTCCCTTGAAACCGTACTGCAGCCGGTTCTCGACGAAGACGACCGGATTGGGGTCCTGGATCGCGGCCCTCAACATCCCGTAGGTGTCAGCGGGGTTGGAAGGCATCACCACGGTCAGTCCGGGGATGTGCGCGAGCAGCGCCTCCAGGCTCTGCGAGTGCTGACTGCCCGAGGAGCGGCCGGCGCCGAACTGGGTGCGGACGACGAGCGGCATGGAAGCACGGCCGCCGGTCATGAAACGCAGCTTCGCCGCCTGGTTGAGCAGCATGTCGAGGCAGACACCGATGAAGTCCATGTACATGATCTCCACGACGGGCTTCATCCCGGCCATGGCGGCACCCACCGCCGTACCGAGGATCGCGCTCTCGCTGATCGGGGTGTCGCGCACCCTGCCGGGGAATGCCTGCGCCAGACCTCGGGTGAGCCCGAAGACGTTGCCGCCGGCTCCGACGTCGATCCCGGCCACGAACACCGCGGGGTCCGCCGCCAGTTCGTGCTCCAGGGCGAGCCGTACGGCGTCCATCGAACGGAAGATCTCCGCCTCGCCCGACAGCGGGGCCGGCTCGGGTACGACGGCACGCGGAGCGGAGACGAAGTCGTGGAGGGTCTCCGGACCGGGCTCGGGCAGGCTCCTCGCCCATTCCACCGCCGCGTCGATCTCCTTGTCGATCTCCTCGTCCACCACGTCGGCCTGGGACGCGTCCACCCCGGCCGCCGCCAGATGCCGACGGGCCACGCGCAGGGGGTCGCGCTCCTTGGCCTCGGCGACCTCTTCCGGGCTGCGGTAGCGCTGCGGGTCACCCTCGTAGTGGCCGTGCCAGCGGTAGGTCTCCGCCTCCACCAGGACCGGGCCGCCGCCATGCCTGATCCGCTCCACCACATCGATCATGATCCCGGCCACCGCGAGGACGTCGTTGCCGTCGACCTGGGCGTAGTCGATCCCGTATCCGGCGGCGCGGGCCGAGAGCGGCGCCCTGTGCTGCTCGGCGGCGGGCGAGAACTCCGAATAGTGGTTGTTCTCGCACAGGAAGACGACCGGCAGGTCCCATACGGCGGCGAGGTTGACCGCCTCGTGGAACATGCCCTGCGCCACCGCGCCGTCCCCGAAGAACGCCACCACCACGTCCCCCGCGTCACGCAGCTTGGCAGCGGTGGCCACTCCGGTGGCGATGGGCAGGCCCGCGCCGACGATGCCGTTCGCGCCGTAGATGCCGAGGCCCGGGTCGGCGATGTGCATGGAGCCGCCGCGGCCGTGGCAGGTGCCCGCCTCCTTGCCCATCAGCTCGGCCATCATCGACGCCGTGTCCAGCCCCTTGGCCAGCACATGACCGTGGCCCCGGTGGGTGGAGGTGATGCCGTCGGTGTCGCGAAGGGGCCAGCAGGCACCGACCGCGCTGGCCTCCTGTCCGATCGACAGATGCAGGAAGCCCGGGATCTCCGTGGCCTTGTACAGGTCCGACGCCCGCTGCTCGAACCGACGGATACGGCTCATCCGCCGGTACATCTCAAGGAGTTGTTCCGCGTGCGTGGATTTCACTCCGGTCTTCTGCGGTGCCACGGTCATGGTGCGTCCTCACTACTCCTGCGTCCCCTTGTGGAGCTGGTGTCCGGCCGCGCGCCGCGGAGCCGGAGCCACCCGGATCTCACGCCCGCTCGACCAGTGCCCTGGCGATGACGTTGCGCTGGATCTCGTTGGTGCCCTCGCCGATCTCGAGGATCTTGGCGTCCGCGTAGAAGCGGGAGATCTCCGACTCCCGCATGTAGCCGTAGCCGCCGTGGATCTGTACCGCCTGAGAGGCAGCGCGATTGGCCACCTCGGAGGCGTACAGCTTCGCCATCGCCGCCTCCGTGGCATGCGGACGCCCCTGATCGGCGAGCCAGGCGGCGCGGTAGACCATGCAGCGGGCGGCCTCGAACTCCGTGCCCAGATCAGCGATCTTGTGGGCCACCGCCTGGAAGGCGGACAGCGGGCGCCCGAACTGCTCGCGCTCCTTGGCGTGCTGGACCGCGAGCGCCAGCGCCGTCTTCGCCAGCGACATGCCCAGCGCAGCCACGCTGATGCGGCCCTTGTCCAGGACGGACAAGAACTGGCGCAGCCCCCCGCCTTCCTCACCGATGAGATGGTCCTCGGGGATGAAGCAGTCGGTGAAGACGAGTTCCCGGGTGTCCATGGCGTGCCAGCCGAGCTTCTTCAGCTTGCGGCCCACGGTGTAACCAGGCGTGTCCGTCGGCACGTAGAAGGTCGCGAACCGCTTGCGCCCCCCGTCGTCACGTCCGGTCACCGCGAGCAGGGTCACGCCCTGGCTGATGTCCGTACCGGCGTTGGTGATGAACATCTTGGTGCCGTTGATCACCCAGCCCCCGTCCGCGCGGCGGGCGGTGGTGGCGATGCCTGCCGCGTCGGAGCCGGCCCCGGGCTCGGTCAGACCGAACGCTCCGATGGCCTCGCCCCGGGCCAGCGGAGCAAGCCAACGGTGCTTCTGCTCCTCCGTCCCGTAGGCGAGCAGCGGCAGGGTGGCGATCGTGGAGTGCGCGTTCCAGGTGGAGGCGACGGACTGGTCGGCGGCGCCCAGTTCCTCCATCACCGCCACGTAGGACACCAGGTCCGATCCGGCGCCGTCGTACTCCTCGGGCACCAGCATGCCCATCAGGCCGAGCTCGCCCAGTTTGGTGAAGATGTGGGTCGGGAACTCCTCGTTCTCGGACCACTCGGCGGCGTGCGGCGTGATCTCACGGGCCGCGAACTCGCGGACCATCTCCTGCAACGCACGCGTCTCTTCCGGCAGGTCGAAATCCATGTCACATCCCCTTGGGAGTCAGCAGAACCTTGAGATGACGGGCCCGGTCCGCGGCCAGGTCCCTGAAGACCCCGATGCCCTGTGCCAGCGAGAACCTGCCGGTGAGCAGAGGCGAGGCGTCCAGACGCCCGGTGCTCATCAGGTCGATGACGCGAGGGATGTCGAAGTTGTAGCCGAGCGTTCCCAGCACGGCCCGCTCGTAGAAGACCAGTTGACCCATGTCGACCTGGACGTTGCCGTGACCGACCCCCGCGAGGACGACCCGGCCGCCGCGCCGGACGGTGGCGACCGCCTGTCCCGCGAGCGCCGCCACACCCGTGGCGTCGATCACCACGTCCGGGCCGATACGGCCGGTGCGCAGGAACACCTCGCGGCGTACGTCCGTCTCACCCGGGTCGAACGCCTCCGTGACACCGCTCTCCAGGAGCCTTTCCCTACGCTCCTTCAGCGGCTCGCTCACATACAGCCCGGCCGCTCCCGCGAGACGGGCGGCGAGCACGACCGCGAAGCCGATCGGCCCGCCGCCGACCACCAGGACGTTGTCGCCCGGTCGCACTCCGGCCCGGGTCACCGCATGCAGTCCGACCGCCAGAGGTTCGGCGAGCGCGGCCATCTCGTCGGTGACGTTGTCGGGCAGGCGCACCAGCCCCGCAAGGGGCACGGTCACGCGTTCGGCGAACGCGCCGGAGGAGGCGAGTCCCACGGAGCCGCTCTTGGGACAGATGTGGTACTCGCCGCGCAGGCACCAGTAGCACACGCCACATCGCCACACGGGATCGGCGGTCACCCGGTCACCGACCTCGATACCGGGCACCTCGGAGCCCAGCGCGAGGACGGTTCCGCTGAACTCGTGCCCCAGCGCCAGGGGCGGCTCCGCTCCGGTGAGGGGGTGCGGGCCCGTGCGGATCATGTGCGGGCCTTCGAGGAACTCATGCAGATCGGTGCCGCACACACCGCACCAGGAGACCTCCACGACCGCTTCGTGCGGCCTTGGTTGCGGTGGGTCGGGTACCTCGTCCAGCCGCAGGTCCCGTGCACCGTGCCAACGCAGTGCCTTCACGCCCTACGTCCCTCCGTGTCGTCGTGGTCCGTCTCGCCGCCATCCCGCCCAGGACCTCCGAACGTCGCCTTTCCCGGGCCGTGTTCGAGGAAGGAGCGCAGTCCGATGGCCGCGTCGGCGGTGCCGAAGACTCCCGCGAACAGGGACCGCTCCAGGGCGAGTCCGGTGGACACGCCGGCGTCGGCGCCGTGGTCCACCGCCTCCTTGATCGCTTCCAGCGCCGCGGCGGGCCCCTCGGCGAGCCGCTTCGCGTACTCGAGGGCGGCGGCGAGCACCTCGTCGGCCGGGACCACCTCGTCCACGAGGCCGATCCGCAGCGCCTCCTCGGCACCCACCCGGCGACCGGTCATCAACAGGTTCTTCGCCCGTGCCGGGCCGAGCAGGCGCGTCAGTCGCTGGGTGCCGCCGGAGCCCGGCATGATGCCGAGCTGCACCTCCGGCTGACCGAGCAGGGCGTCCCGGGCCGCCACGCGGTAGTCCGCGCACAGCGCCAGTTCGAGGCCGCCGCCGAGCGCGTAGCCGGTGATCCCCGCGACGACCGGCATCGGAAGCCGGGCCACCTCGTCGAAGGTCCGTTGCAGGGCCCGGTTCCAGCTCCGTATCTCCTCGGGTCCCATCGCCGCCAGTGCCTGGATGTCGGCACCGGCCGCGAACAGACGCTCACCGCCGTGGAGCACCACGGCCCGCACGTCGCGGGAGTCGGCCAGCTCGCGGGTCACGGCCGCCAGCTCGCGCCGTTGTTCGGAGTCGAAGGCGTTCATCGGTGGGTTCGTCAGCCGGAGGACCACGACCGGCCCGTCGGCCTCCCATCGAATACGTGGCACAGAGACCCTCCTTCCTCGGCGGGAAATCGCTCCGCACGGCGGTTGTCGGTGGCTGCGGAGCGCCGTAAAGTGCGGCTACGGTTTTATAGACCAATGAGTACACGAAAACTTTGTAGTGGGCAACCGACCGGTCGGGACAATGCCGGTCGCCGAACGAGAGAGTCGCCGTGCACAATTTCGCGAGCATCCTCGACTACCACGTGACCCAGCGGCCCGACGCCGTGACCGTCGTACAGGACGAACGGCACCTGACCGTGCGTGAGCTGCATGAACGGGTCAACCAGCTGGCCGCGGGCCTGTCCGAACTCGGCGTGGGCCGGGGTGACATCGTGGGGCTGCTGCTCTACAACCGGCCGGAGTTCCTTGAACTGGTGTACGCCGTCAACCGGATCGGGGCGGTTTTCCTGCCGCTGAACTACCGGCTGTCCGAAGACGAATGGCAGTACATCCTCGACCACGCCCGTGCCAAGGTGATCGTGACCGAGCCGGAGTTCGTCCCGGCCATGGCCCGGATCGACCCAGGGCTGAGCCACCTGGAGCACCGAATCCAGCTCGACGCCGATCCCGACACCCAGCCGCCGTGGACGGGTTACGAGGAGTTGCTGGCCCGCCACAAGGGCGCCCGCGTGGAGCCGGTGGACGTGGTCCCGGGTGACCTGCAGCGTCTGATGTACACCTCCGGCACCACCTCGCGACCCAAAGGCGTGTGCATCACCTACGGGAACGTGCAGGCCAAGAACCTCGCCCACATCGTGCACTTCGGGCTGACCGCGGCGGACACCACGCTGGTCTGCGGTCCGCTCTACCACGTCGGAGGGCTGGACATGCCCGCCCTCGGAGTGCTGTACGCGGGCGGCACGGTCGTCCTGCAACGCAGGTTCGACCCGGAGGGCGTGCTGCGCGCGATCCAGGATCACAAGGTCACGAACGCGTGGCTGGCGCCGGCCATGGTCAACGCCGTCCTGGAGGTCCCGGACCGCGAGACGTACGACACCGCGTCCGTGCGTTTCGTCCTGGGCGGCGGCGAGAAGACCCCCGAGCCGGTGCTGCGGCGGATCATGACCGCCTTCCCCAACGCCTGGTTCGCCGACGCCTACGGCCTGACCGAGACCGTCTCCGGTGACACCTTCCTCGACCGTGAGCACTCCCTGACCAAACTCGGGTCCGTCGGCCGTCCCGTGCCCCACACCCGGATCCGTATCGTCGGCGACTCCGGCGAGGAAGCCCTCGTGGGCGAGCTCGGCGAGATCACCCTGCGCGGCCCGAAGGTCTTCGCCGGCTACTGGCGCGACGAGCGGGCCACCGCCGCCGCACTGAAGGACGGCTGGTTCCACACCGGTGACATCGGGCACGTCGACGAGGACGGCTTCCTCTATATAGACGACCGGAAGAAGGACATGATCGTCTCCGGCGGGGAGAACATCGCCACGCCCGAGGTCGAGCGGGTCCTGTACGAACACCCCGCCGTCCTGGAAGCCGCCGTGGTCGGCCTCACCCACCCCCGCTGGGGTGAAGTCCCCCGCGCCTTCGTCGTCTTCCGGCCGGGTACCGCGGCCGGGCCGGAGGAACTGAGTGAGTTCTGCCGGGCACGCCTGGCCAAGTTCAAGGTGCCCACCCGCTTCGACGTCGTCGACGCGCTCCCCCGCACCCCCTCCGGCAAAGTCCTCAAGCGGACCCTGCGCGACATCCCCGCAGAGGAGCAGGCATGACCGACGTGAACACCCGACTTCGCCTGGACGGCAAGACCGTATGGGTCACCGGTGCCGGAAAGGGCCTTGGGCGCGCCATGGCGGTGGCTCTCCACCAGGCAGGGGCCACCCTGGCCGTGACGGCACGCACGGCCGCCGATCTGGAGCGGCTCTCCGGCGAACTGTCTGCCCAAGGCGGCAAGGTGCTGGCCGTGCCCGCCTCCGTCTCCGACTCGGCCGCCGTGCGGACGGCCGTCGACCGTGTCACCGAGTGGGCGGGCCGACTCGACGTCGTGGTCAACTGCGCAGGTATCAGTCCGCACTTCACCCGCAGCGAGTACGTCACCGACGAGGCCTGGCAGCAGGTCCTCGACGTGAACCTGGCAGGCACCTTCTACTGCTGCCGCGAAGCCGGGAAGGTGATGCTGGAGCAGGGCTCCGGGTCGATCGTCAACGTCTCGTCGGTGCACGCCGGCACCGGTTTCGAGCGGATCGCCGCCTACGCCGCGAGCAAGGGCGGCGTCGAGGCGCTCACCAAGGCGCTCGCCGTCGAGTGGGCCGAACACGGGGTGCGTGTCAACACCCTCGCGCCCGGCTACTTCCGCACCGATCTCAGCTCCGGCCTGCTCGACAGCCGCTGGGGCGAACGGATCGTACGGGGAACTCCCCTGGGCCGGGTCGGCGAAGCCGACGAGTTGGGCGGCGCCGCGGTCTTCCTCGCCTCGGACGCGTCCCGCTTCATGACCGGCACCACGGTCACGGTCGACGGAGGCTGGACGGCCTGGTAGCGGACGCGGTTCCGCAACCGACCCGCGCCTCCACCGCCCCAGCCGCTTTTCCTGACCAAACCATTGATTGTACCGACCGTTGGGTCTATTTTACGGGCAGCCACATCGCTGGTCAGGAGAGACCCGTATGTTCAATGAGGATCATGCGCGCAGCGGTGTCGCCGGCCGCCCTCCCCCGCTGGGCGCCGGCCGCACTCACTCGAGCCCGCACCCGGGCCGTCCAGCCCGGATTCGCCGCAGCACTCGCCCCGAGCGATCCCCGACCAAGGGCCGCACAACGCAACGCGGACATTGAACGGCCCGGCACACCGCGCCGCAGATCCCGCACCACAGCCCTTAGATCCCGCACCACAAGCCTTCGCCGCCGCCCTTCCAGGACCACCGCATCGACCGGCACGGACGGTCTAGGCGGCGACAAGAGCCGCCGAGCCTGGGTCGGCCCCGACCGGTCGATTCCCTCCACCGGTCCGGCCTGACGCGGCAATCAGAACGCCGTTGCCGAACCGCTCCCCTCTCCCGGGCCGCGGTCACTCGGAACGACACCATCCACAGGGATCGATCCTGCTCCCGGCGTCCCCCACGCCGCCCGGAACAATGCGCCGCTCCCTGGACCTCCGCTCACCCACGGAAGGCCCTTCCATGTCCCAGACAGAGATCACGCCACCCCAGACGCCGGAGAGACCCCGCTCGACCCCGCACAACGTGCTCATCGTCGTCGCCCTGTTGTGGGCCGTGCAGCTGGTGTCCCTCGTGGCCGCGCTGTCGGGCGTCACCCAGGCCGCGGTCGCGATCCACTTCCAGACCACCCAGATCGCCTGGTTCACCCTGATGACCCTGCTGAGCGGGACCTTCTTCCTCCCCTTCGTGGTCAAGGGAGCGGCCCTGTTCGGCAAGAAGCGTGCGCTGGTCGTCGCCACCGCACTGGGCCTCGTCGGAGACCTGGTCGCCGCCGTCGCCACCGACTACCGCACGCTGCTGATCGGGCGCGGCATCGCGGGCATCTACGTGGCCGCCACTCCGATCTGCTACGCCATCACCCGTGACGTCTTCCCCCGCCGCTGGGTCGGCCTGGCCAACGGGATCATGGCCGGCGGTGTGGGTCTCGTCGCCTTCGGGGGACCCTTCCTGTCGGGCTGGCTGCTCGACAACCACGGTTTCCGCGGCGTTCTGTGGTTCATGGCGATCAGCACGGCCGTGAGCCTGCTCCTGGTGACGTTCCTCGTCCCGGAGAGCCCCGTCCGCGAGCGCGGCGGCCGGATGGACTGGGCCGGCGGAATCCTCCTCGGCGGCGGCGTCACCCTCCTCGTCTACGCCGTGGGCGAGGGGGCGGACTGGGGCTGGGGCAGCGGCAAGTTCATCGGATTCGTCGTGGGTGCGGTGGTCGCGCTGATCGCCTTCCTGCTCGTCGAACGCCGGGTCGCCGAGCCGCTGTTCCCGCTGGCCATGACACGGCGCCGCACCGTGTGGACGGCGCTGCTCGCCACCTCCGTGGCGGCAGGTTCGCTCAGCGCCGTCGGCGTGGTGATCCAGCTGCTGGTGCTGATGCCGAAGATCCCCCACGTCTCCGACGGCCTGGGCTGGTCCGGGACGCACAACGCCATCGTCACGAGCCCGATCAGCGTCATGATCATCGTGGGTGCCGTGGGGACGGGCATGCTCGCCCGCCGCTGGGACAGCCGCATCCTGCTGGCCATCGGGGCCGCGCTGGCCGTCCTCGGCTACGGCATCGGCACGCAGTACCACCACACCGCCGCCCAGATCATCTCCTGGGGCGTGGTCGCGGGACTCGGCACCGGCATCGTCGTCGCCGTCGTCCCCATCATGATCATCGAAGTGGTCAGCCCGGAGGAACAGGCTCTGGCCAACGGCGCGCAGAACCTCGCTCAGGGGGTGGCGCAGATCATCGTCTCCCAGGTGGCCTATGTGGTGATGGCACAGCACGGAATGATCCTGAAGGGCACCCAGTTCTACCTCGACAAGGGCTTCACCAACGGGATGTGGCTGGTCGTCGGCTGCTGCGCCCTCGGTGGACTGTGCGTCGCCCTGGTCCCGAAGGCCGAACGTCTCCAGGACGCGGAGGTCGGCCAGGCCGCTTGATCCCGCCTCTCGGCGCGATCGCCGGGATGCTCGTCCCGGGACCATGAGGTCGGCACGAGCGGAGGACCTCGACCGTACCGTGGCCTGAACGGGCCCCCGCACCGCTACCCGCGGCGCGGGGGCCCGAACCCATGTCGGCACGGGTACGCCTTGACGGCCACCGGGGTTTGGTGCGGAGCCGCCGCCATGCCCCGGAAGTTTCGTTCCGTTCGGCGGGCATCCACTGCCGGAACCGGCTGCTCGACGCGGTGTTCTCACGGAGGCACTGGGGGCCGGCGGAACCCCTCTCCGCCTCGGCTTGACCTTACCCTCGGGGGCAAGGTTTAGCGTTCTTCGAGGTGAGAGACATGCAGATCAGCGAGTTGGCCCGCCGGGCGGGTGTGACCACGAAGGCGGTGCGCTACTACGAATCGCTGGGCTTGATCACGCCCGAGCGGTTGGCCAACGGCTACCGGGACTACGGCGAGCACGACGTACGACTCACGCAGGAGATCCGGGCGCTCGGCGGTCTCGGAATTCCTGTCGAACGCACCCGCCCGTTCCTGGAGTGCCTCACGGCCGGTCACCGACATGCCGACGAGTGTCCGGCCTCGCTGGCCACCTACCGGGACGCGATCGACGAGCTCACCCAGCGGATCGAGGGGCTCACCGCCCGCCGGACAGTACTCGTCGCACACCTGCAACAGGCCGCCCACCGGGGCGGCCGCCTCTCACCGGTCAACGAAGGAGAGGACCTGATGACGGACTACACCAGTCTGCCCGCCGACCTGCCCGTCCCCGAGGACGACGGCGCAGCCGTCCACCTGCCCGGCACGAAGATGCCGCGCCTGGAACTCTCGGGCACCGGCGGCACGGCCGTCCGCCTCGACGCCCTCGGCGCGGGACGCACCGTGATCTACATCTACCCGCTCACCGGCCGCCCGGGCGTCGACCTGCCCGACGGCTGGGACTCGATCCCCGGCGCGCGCGGCTGCACCCCCGAGACATGCGGCTTCCGCGATCACCACCAAGATCTTCTCGCCGCCGGCGCCGACGGCGTGTTCGGCCTCTCCAGCCAGGAGATCGACTACCAGCGTGAGGTCGTCGAGCGACTACATCTGCCGTTCCAGATGCTCTCCGACCCCGCGCGGAGCCTGGCACAGGAACTCGGCCTGCCCACCTTCGAGACCAGCGGGCTGACGCTCTACAAGCGGTTGACCCTGATCATCCGGGACGGCGTGATCGAGCACGTCTTCTACCCGATCTTCCCCCCGAACGAGCACGCCGCCCAGGTCCTGGCCTGGCTTCGGGAGAACCCCCTGTAAATCGGGGAGGTCCGGCCGGCCGCCGTACGGGACGGCAGCGCCTTCGTCAGCGCGTCTGTCAGTCCCGGCTGTCCCACCAGCCCCGCTGCATCACCGTCTCGCTGTCGCGGAGCAACGACTCGGGGCGCCTGGACGGATCGCTGTGACGGTCAGCCAGTCTGCCGGCGGGGTTGGTGTGTTCCCGGGGTGTGTCCGAAGGCGCGGCGGAAGACGTCGATGAAGGCGCTGGCGGACGACCAGCCGCACAGGTGGGCCACGGTGGTGACCGAGGTGTTCTCGGCCAGCAGGACCAGGGCGCGGTACAGGCGCAGTTGGGTGCGCCACTGCGGGAAGGTCATGCCGAGATCGGCCTTGAAGAGGCGGGAGAGGGTGCGGTCGCTGGCGCCGACTTCCCTGCCGAGGGCCGCCAGGGTGCGGTCGTCGGCAGGGTTGGTACGCAGGATCTCGCAGACAGCCTTGAGCTGAGGGGCGGTCGGGGTGGGCAGATGCAGGGGCTGCTGGGGTGAGGCCCGCAGCTGGTCGAGCAGCACGGCCCGCAGCCGCCCGCATTCGGGACTCTCGTCGTGCGGGGTGTGCGTGAAAGCGAGGATCAGCTCCCGCAGGAGCGGCCCGACCGTCAGGACGGTCGGCTGGTCCAGGTCGAGCGGGTTGTCGTGCGCGGGCAGGCCGACCAGGTGGAGTTCGAGTTCGCCGTGGGCCTGGTGGGCGTGCACGGTGCCGGCCGGTACCCAGATGGCGCGGTTGCCCGGCGCGATCCACGTCCCGGTGCCGGTCGTGACGGCCAGCACGCCCCGGCCCGCGTAGACGATCTGGTGGTCGTCGTGGCGGTGGGCGTCGATGGCGGCTCCGGGCGCCAGCCACTGGGTACGGGTCGGCGCCAGGGGTTCGTGGCGGATTTCTGTCATTGCTTGGCAGTTTATCGGAAGCGCGACATCTTGTTCCGCAGTGAGCATGGTGATGTGTCAAGGAATCGATCGATCACTCTGCTGTCGGTCGGCCATGCCTGTGTGGACATCTACCAGGGCGCGGTCGCCTCTCTCGTCCCGTTCTTCGTCGCCGAGCGCGCCTACAGCTACGCCGCGGTCTCGGGCATCGTGCTCGCCGCGTCGGTGCTGTCCTCGGTGGCCCAGCCCGTTTTCGGTCTGCTCACCGACCGCTGGGCGACGCCCTGGATCCTGCCCGTGAGCACCGTCCTGGGCGGACTCGGCATCGCCCTGAGCGGCCTGAGCGGCTCCTACACGCTGACCCTGGTGTGCGTGGCGGTGTCCGGCGTCGGGGTCGCCGCCTACCATCCCGAGTCCGCCCGTATCGCCCGGTTGGCCAGCGAGGGCAGCCACAGCGCGATGGGCTGGTTCTCCGTCGGCGGCAACCTCGGTTTCGCCGCCGCGCCCCTCATGGTCACCACCGTCGTCGCCTCCGGCGGGCTGCACCGGTCACCCCTGCTCGTGCTGCCCGCCCTCGCCGGCAGCGTGCTCTGCCTGCCCGTCCTGCGCGCACTCCAGAAGAGGACAGCGCTCGGCGGCACCAACACCGTGGTCGCAGCGGGCGCCGACGACAAGGCGTCGTTCCTGAAGCTGTCGCTGGCCGTGGTCTTCCGGTCCATCGTCTTCGTCGGCCTGAGCACGTTCATCTCGCTCTACGCCCAGCAGCGCACGGGCGGCGGTGCGGCAGCCGGCACCGTGGCACTGTCCGTGCTCTACACCGGCGGCGCACTGGGCTCCGTGCTGGGCGGCAGCCTGGCCAACCGCTGGGACCGGGTCACCGTCGCCCGCTGGTCGTACCTCCTCACGATCCCCGCCGTCGCGGGAACCGTGTTCGTCCCCGGCCCGGTGTTCTACGTGTTCGTGGCACTGACCTCCGCCGGCCTGTACATCCCCTTCTCCTTGCACGTCACCCTCGGCCAGGACTACCTGCCCACCCGCGTCGGCACCGCCGGCGGAGTCACCCTCGGACTGACCGTCAGCATCGGCGGCCTGGTCAGCCCGCTCATCGGCAGCCTCGCCGACGCGACCTCCCTGCGCACCGCCCTGGCCCCCCTGATCCTGATGCCCGTACTGAGCTGGCTGCTCTTCCGCACCCTGCCCGAGCCCACCGCACCGAAGCCCGTCGCGACGGCGCGGCGAACCGGAAACGACACGGATGAGGCTGCTGGTCCCGCCCGTACCGGCGGGACCAGCAGCCCGATGAGGGCGCCCGCAGCACCACTGCCGGGCGAGGACGGAGCCCCCGCTACCAGGTGACCGGCAGCTCCATGATGCCGAAGGCGAGCGAGTCGGCCGGCCGGAAGGCGAGTTCCTCTCGGTCGACCGCGAGGCGCAGGGTCGGGATGCGGCGGTAGAGGGTGCCGCAGACGACCTGGAGCTCGATCCGGGCGAGCTGCTGGCCGAGGCACTGGTGGATGCCCCAGCCGAAGGCGTGGTGGTGGCTCGCCTTACGGTCGAGGTCCAGCTTCTCCGGCTCGGGGAACGCCGTCGGGTCCCAGTTCCCGGCGGGCAGCGGGACGACGATGCCGTCGCCGGCCTCGATGCGCACGCCCTCGAACTCGAAGTCCTCCTTGGCGATCCGCCGCTGTCCGAACTGGGCGACGGTCAGATAGCGCAGGATCTCCTCGACCGCGCCCGCGACGGCCTTCGTGTCGTCGATCTCCCGCAACCGGGCCGGCTGCTCGGGGTTTTCGAGCAGCAGGGCGGTGCCCAGCGTGATCATGTTGGCGCTGGTCTCGTGCCCGGCGATCAGCAGGATCATCGAGAGCAGGGTCGCCTCGGGAAGGGTGAGGTCGCCGTCCTTGATCCGCGCTGCGAAGTCCGAGAGCACGTCGTCGCCGGGGTTCTCCATCTTCGCCTGAAGCAGCGCCGCCAGGTATCCGCCGAGCGCCTCGTTCGCCCGCCGGTCGTCCTCGGCGGTCTTGTCGCTGCGGGTGGCGAAGGAGGCGTTCTCCTGGAAGAAGTCATGGTCGTCGTACGGCACTCCGAGCAGCGCGCAGATCATCAGCGAGGGCAGCGGCAGCGACAGCGCGGTCACCAGGTCCACCGGCTTGGGACCGGCCAGCATCTTGTCGATCAGCTCGTCGGTGAACCGCTGGATCTCCGGCCGCAGCGCCGTGGATGGCACAACGGACGGATCCTCGCGTGCCGGGCCGGTCCCACTCGGCCGGTGCCGATCGTCCCCGTCTCTCCCGGTCAGTGGGACGGCCCGGGCGGCGGGCACACCGAAGCGCCTACCGTCGCGCATATGGAGAAACCGGGGCCCTGGCCGCCCTGGACTGACCAGCGTGAAGGAGAGAGTCGGATGGGAGTTCATTCGCTCGGGTACCTGAGGCTCGAGTCCAACGACATCGAGAAGTGGAGGGCTTTCGGAGCCGACTTCCTCGGGCTCATGCCGGTCGAGGGCGGCGGCTCCGAGTCGCTGTCCTTCCGGATGGACGACTACCCGGCCCGTATCGTCGTCTCCCCGGGCGCCCAGCCCGGAATGACGGCGATCGGCCTCGAGGTCCTGGACGAGCGCGAGCTCGAACGCCTGGTCGCGGACGTCGAGAAGGCCGGGATCAAGGTGACGCCCGGCACCGAGGCCGAGGCGGCGGACCGGAAGGTCACCGGCTTCGTCAAGTTCAACGACCCCGGCGGCAACCCGGTCGAGCTCTTCTACGGCACCGTCCTCGACCACGTACCCGTGCACACCCCACTGGTGTCGAAGTTCGTCACCGGGGACATGGGGTTCGGGCACGCGATCGTCTCCGCCGAGGACGCACGGACCACGTTCGAGTTCTACGTCAACGTGCTCGGTTTCATCGAGCGGAACACCATGCGCTCGCCGGGCGGCACGACCTGGTTCATGGGCTGCAATCCCCGGCACCACACCCTCGGCGTCACCCCGATGCCGGGCCCCGGGCGCCTGCTGCACTTCATGGTCGAGGCGGCGACGCTGGACGACGTCGGACGCGCCCTGGACCGGGCCGGCACGTACGAGGTGCCGATGATGCACAGCCTCGGCAAGCACACGAACGACCACATGGTGTCGTTCTACGTGTGGTCACCGGAGAACTATGCCGTGGAGTTCGGCTGGAACGGCCTGAAGGTGCCGGAGCCCGTCCCCGTCTACGAGATCACCGACGGCGCGTTCTGGGGGCACCACTTCACGCCGCCGCCGCAGCCGGCCGGCTGAGCGACCGAGCGTGACCGAGCCCCACGGCCCGAGGCCGTGGGGCTCGTGCGTTCACGGCGTCACCCTGCGGTGATCGCTCGTTCCGGGCAGGCCGACTCTCCGTCCCGGGCGGCCTCTTCCAGGTCCTCGGGGACGTCTCCGTCGTAGGGCAGCGCATAACCGTCGTCGTCGAGACGGAAGAGTCCGGGCGCCGCTGCCGCGCACCGCGCGTGCCCGGAGCACTGCGCCGCATCGATGGTGATCTTCACTCAGCCACTCCGTTCTACCGGGCTTGCTTCGATATTCAGGATACTTATTTATCGGGCGAAGGATCGGGTTCGGGCGTGCGTCTGGATCAGTGCCACCAGGGCATGAGCGCGTCCAGGTGACGGCGCATACGGTGCCGTGCCACCCCGGCGTCGCCCTGCACGATCGCGTCGAGGATGCGCTGGTGGACGTGGCGCACCTCGTCGGCTGCCGTGTCACCGGGCAGGGGCCGGTCGTGGCCGGACGCGTGCCGGCGGAACAGCTCGGTGATGATGTCGAGGAAGAGCGACAGCACCGGGTTGCCGGCCAGGGCCGCCAGCTCGGAGTGGAAGAGATCGGCCTTGCGGGGCTCTCCGGCCGGGCCCTCCGTGGTCCACCGCACAGCCCTCGACAGGCGCTCGGCGACCTCCGTGTCGCCCTCGGCGTGCCGGGCGGTCACCCTGGCGACGACGCCGAGTTCGATGGCGTTGCGGACGATCCGCAGGTCGTCGGCCGTGACGCCCTGGTATTCGAGGAAGAGCGCCATCGTGTCGACACTGGCCCGGGGCTCGGGCTCCGTGACGATCAGCCCGCCGCCCGGACCTCGGCGCATGCGGGCGACCGAGTGGTATTCGAGGAGGCGGACGGCCTCGCGCAGCACGGCCCTGCTGACGCCGTACCTGGCCAACAAATCCGCCTCCGAACCGAGCACCGTCCCGATCTGCCGGCCCCGCGCGGCGATGTCGTCGTGGATCCGGGCGGCGATGACCTCGGCGAGCTTGGCCCTCGGGCCCTCGACCAGTTCGGGTTCGACGACGTTCCCCTCGACGCGCCGGCCGCGGCGCACGCGGTGCTTCACGATCCACGCGGTCACCGACTCCAGGTGCGCGGTGAGCTCCGTCTGGGCACGAGCACCGTCGTCGGCGATCACGGCGTCGACGACTGCGCGATGCTCCCGGTGCGAGAACTCCTTCGCCGCGCGCGTCTCCGCCCTGGAGAGCCGACGGGAGGTGTGCGCGTACCGGGCGGTGAGGCGCGTGAGGACGTCGATGAACAGATGCAGCACGGGATTGCCCGACAGCTCGCCGAGCATCGGGTGGAGTGGTTCCTGCGAGTGGACCGACGGGTCGTCCAGGTGCGTGAGTTCGTCGTCGAGCGCCGTGCGGAGGGTGGCGATCCCGTCCTCGGAGATGCGCCCGGCCGCGAGTCCCGCGGCGATGGGCTCCAGCAGCCGGCGGGCCTGGAGCAGGTCCGTGACGCTGGTGCCGACGTACTCGAGATAGATCACCATGGCCCGGGTCGCCGGTCCGGCGTCGGGGGCGCGGACGATCAGGCCGCCGCCCGGGCCGCGCCGCATCCTCGCGACCTGATGGTGCTCGACCAGTCGAACGGCCTCGCGCAGCACGGCGCGGCTCACGCCCAGGCGTTCCCGCAGGTCCGCTTCGGAGCCCAGTGACTCGCCGACCGGCCAGCCCTGGCGGATCACGGTGGCCTCGATACGCAGTGCGGTCTGCGCGGCGAGTTTGCCGACCGCGGTACCGGTCCCGCCGTCGGCGAACTCGCGATCGACGGCAGTCGCCATGGGTCACTCCTCCGGTGGCTCTCGCGGCTCCCGAGTCTATGCGTCACCGCGCCGGAGGGACGAGACGGTGCCACGATTGGAGTGCCCTCATTTCGTCTTCGCGTCGCGAGTCCGCGGGGAGGCGGCGGCGACGCGCCCACCGGGGAGGCGTTCCGTGAACGCACGCGAGCCCCCTCAGCCACGCCACTCCAGGCGGAGCGACTTGATGCCGTACATGTTTCCGTGCTGCCAGAGATCCTGACCGGGCGCGATCCGGTAGTCGGGGATGCGGCGGTGCCACTCCTCGACCGCCACGTTGAGTTCGAGGCGGGCGAGGTGCGAACCCAGGCAGCGATGGGGGCCCGAGCCGAACGCGATGTGGTTGACGGCCTTGCGACGCAGGTCCACTTCGCTCGGGTTGTCGAACCGGTCGGGATCGCGGTTGGTGACCGCCAGCGGGAGCATCACCATCTCGCCCGCCCGCACCGGACAGCCGCCGACCTCGACGTCCCGCGTCGCCTTCCGCGCCGGGACGACGAAGGAATAGACCCGGAGGGTCTCCTCCACGCCGGTGGCGATGAGCGAGGGGTCAGCGAGGATCTCCCCGCGCTGCTCCGGATGTGTCGCGAAGTGGTACAGCGCCCAGCCGATGGAGATCGGGACCGTGTCCAGGCCGGCCTGGAAGAGCAGGATGCAGAAGGCGTGCATGTCCCGGTCGCTGATCGGTGTGCCGTCGATGGTCCAGCTCATGGCGTGGGAGAGCAGGTCGTCGCGCGGAGTAGAACGGCGTAGCGCGATCTGCTCCTCGAAGTACGCCGACACCGCTCGCATGGCGGCCAGCCGCCTGCTGCCGTCCGGGTCCTCATTGTGGGAGAGGTGCAGCAGTTCGTGCACCCAGTCCAGGAAGGTGGGCAGATCCTCCTCGGGCAGTCCCATCAGGCGCATGAAGATCAGGGTCGGGAAACGGCGCGCGAACTCGTCGAGGACGTCGGCGCCGTCGCGCTCCTTCAGCGCGTCGATCAGATCGCCCGCGACCCGGCGGATCTCCGGCTCGCGGGCGGCGACGGTCTTCGGGGAGAAGTAGTGGCCCAGCAGCCGCCGCCACACGGTGTGTACGGGCGGGTCCAGCATTTCGGGGATCCACAGGAACGTCGGATCCGGATCGAGCGCCGTCACCGACTTGTTGGAGAAGGTGCGCCAGTCCTGGAGCGCCTTCTGCACCGCCGGGCCGTCCGTGACGACCCAGTGGCCGCGGGCGACGGTGCTGCGGAAGCCCGAGTGCGCGGCGGCCATCTCGTCCCAGCGGTTCTGATGGCTGAGCACCGGGCCGCCGAGCCGGTTGTCGAAGTGATAGGCGGCGACACCGTCGTGGGTTCCGTCGGGTTCGAGTGTCGTGGTCATCGCGACTCCTCTCGTCGTACGTTCGTCAGAGCGCCTCGCCGGCGATGTCGAGCGCGATGAGCTCGTCTCCGCCGAGGCCGATCTTCCGCCCTATTGAGTGTACTTTTTTAGAGATGCTTCGGTAGGCGGGACGGGAGCCAGCTTCCGGCTCGTGTCGAAGCCCACGATCCCGGCGAGCGTGCCGCCCAGAATCGCCGCGCGGTCGGCGTCGGGGACGTCCGCGAAGTTCTCGGCGACACAGTCGGCGCTGCTGCGGAAGGTTCCCTCGGCGTGCGGGTAGTCGTTGCCCCACATGATCGTCGACAGGCCGGTGATGTGGCGGGCCTTGACCGCTGTGGGGTCGTCGGCGAACTGCACATGGATCTGGCGCCGGACGTACTCGCTGGGCTTGAGCGGGTGCGGCCAGCGACTGTTCACGGCGAACAGCCGTCCCATCGCCGGCTGTTCCTTCGGCGAGCGCGAGTCGTCCCAGAAGCCGAGCCACCAGTCGGGGTCCTGACCGGTGCCGGTCTTCCAGATCTTGTCCATGAACCCCATGTAGGAGACCAGCCAGCCGGCGCTGTACTCGATGAGGTTGAAGTGCAGGTCGGGGAAGCGTTCGCAGGCACCGCCGGCCACCAGGTCGGCGATGATCCCCTGCGGACCGTCCGCCCCGCTGCCCCCGGCGCTCAGGGTGCGGCTCGCCACCATGGCGTCGGTCAGCTGGCCCTTGCCCATGTTCATGGAGGTCATCAGGCCCCGGACCGTGACCGCGGTCTCCGAGACGTTCTCCCTGACCTTGACCCCGCCGGTGGCGACATGGAAGAAGACCGGCATCCCGTTCGCCTGGGCCGCGGCCCACACCGGGTCGTACTCCGGCGACCAGTAGGGCACCGGCGGGATGTCGGGCAGCAGGATCGCGCCGATCCCCAGCCGCGCGCACCGCTCGATCTCGGCGACCGCGTCGGGGATGCGGGTGAGCGGGATCACCGCCGTGGGGCGCAGGCGGTCCCGGTGAGGGAGGTAGCGCTCGGCGATGTAGTCGTTCCACACGCGCGCGTGAGCCATCGACAGTTCGTGGTCGTCGGTGAACAGGACGAACAGCGAGAGGTTGGGGAACATGACCGACGCGTCGACGCCGTCCAGGTCCATGTCGCGGATGATGTGCTCCGGCTCGCCGTCCGGCGTCTGACCGCCGTGCTGGCGGTACTTGGAGATGGTCCAGCCGTCGAAGCCGATGGTGTGGAGCTTCTTGAACTCCGTGTGACCGCCCGGAACGATCGGCTCCTCCAGGGTGAACTCCTCTTCCCACAGGGCCCGTTCACGGAGGTGCTTGGGCAGCCGGGTCTTGAAGAGATCGACCGGCTCGATGATGTGTGAGTCACCGGACACGACAAATTCCTTGAACACAGGCAGTACCCCTTTTCGAACCTCGTCGTTCGCTGCAGGACTCACCCGGGCTTGCCTACGAAGTTAACTGTACCGATCGGTCGAGTCAATAATTGAGGGTACGGAATGTCGCGTCGACCCCGCGTCAGCGGGTGACGCGCGGCCGCAGCGCGCCGGTGGAGCGGCCCCTCAGGGCCGAGAGCCACACGCCGGCCCCGTAGGCGAGATCGTCGAGACGGCGGGCGACGGCGTAGCGGAGGGGGTCGAGGGGAACCTGTTCGTGCCGGTACTCAAGTGCCACGTCGGCCAGCGCGGCAGCCACCACGGCCCTGCGTACCCGACGGGAAACCGTGCACCCGGCAGCCGCGAGCGGCCACCAGTGGCGGGTCAGCAGCGCGGAGGCCTGCGACAAGGTGCCGAGGGCGCCGTTGGCAGTGAGCCGCACGGCGAGCCGGTACGGATGCCGGGTACCGTCCAGTTTGCGGGCGATGCGCACGGTGACCACCCCCAGAACGGCCCCCGCGGCCGGGACCGACCAACGGCGTTGAGCGAGCAGCGCGGTGACGAACACCATGCTCCACGGGGCGAACACGGCGGGCGCGATGAAGTCCGGGTGCCGCTCGGCGAGGGGCTGGGCCCCGGTCCCGTACACGGCCTTGCGCAGAAGCCAGTCCCCCACGCGCACACGATGCTCGTGTGCGGCCCGGACCACTGGCTCGTAGCGCACCCGCAGGCCCGCGTCGATCAGCCGCCAACACAGGTCGACGTCCTCCCCGACCCGCATGCCGTCGTCGAAGCCCTCCCCCAGCATGTCCACCCGCGCCACCACGCAGGCCGAGGACGCCCAGGAGACGGGCGTGCCGGGGTGCACAGGCGCCGGATGTGCGCCGAGGTCGAGGGAGGACCGGCCGTTCTCGTACCGTTCGATCCAGGTCGTGGCGGTGGTGGGCAGGCCGGTGATGCGTGGTACGGCCATGGCGACCCGGGGATCGGCGAAGTGCCGTAGCAGGGTGGGGACCGTGTCGGCGTCGAGCACGATGTCGGAGTCGGCGAAGACCACATACGGGGTGGTGACGAGCCGGAGCCCGGCGTTGCGGGCGCCGGCGGGTCCGACGTTCGCGGTCAGGGCGACCAGCCGGGCGCCGTGCCGGGTGGCGACGGCGGCCACGGCCGCCGGGCGGCGTGAGGCGTCGTCCACCACGATCACCGGATGGTCCGTGCCGATGCTCCGCAGCAGCCGGTCCAGTTGGCGCGGTCGGTCCCGGACCGGGATCACGACCGTGCAGCGGGGGTCCGGGGGTGCGGGCAGCGATGCGGCCACGGGGTGGGCCATGCGGCACGCGAGCAGCCGGTCCGCGAGGAGCGCGCTCGCCGCGCTCCGTACGGGGATTGTCCGGTCCACGAGGAGCCGCCGGGCCCGCGGTGTCAGCCGCAGCAGCCGGGTCGGGAACCCGCCGAGGAGAGCCCTGCCCCCGTCGACGACCCGGGTGTGCCGGTCCAGTTCGACCAGGAAACCGATGGGAAGTGTCATGGGTCCACCGCCTCCGGGCGGGCCGGATCGCCGAGACGGCCCCGGTCGTCGCAGGTCCACGCGCTGATCCGGCCGACGGTTGCGGACACCATCGCTGCCATCGCCCCACGGCCCTCCTCGGCCGAGGCACCGGCGGGATCGCCGAGCACACCGGAGGAGGAGACCTCGCGGACGCCCCGGGCCATCAGCTCCGGCAGGAGGACGGAAAGTGGCCGCGTGTCACCGGCGACAGCGTCGTCGAGGCGTACCCGGTCGGGTGTCAGGTACAGCAGCAGTGCGGTCTCCGCTCGGCCCGCGTGCGCGTCGCCGCCCGGTACCTCGCAGCAGATCCAGGCGGCGTCGTGGCCCTCGGCACGCAGCAGGCCGACGGCCGTGCCGAGGGTGGCCGTGTTGCCGCCGTGGCCGTTGACGAACACGACGCGGCCCGCCCACAGCAGCAGCGAGCGCGCCAGCTCCACGATGACCGCGTGCAGCGCCTCGTGACCGATCGAGACGGTGCCCGGGAAGTCCGCGTGTTCGCCGCTGGCGCCGTACGCGAGCGGCGGTGCCACCAGCGGTGGACCGTACGGTCCTCTGGCGAGGGCGTCGGCCGTCCGCCGGGCGACCGCGTGGGCGACCACGGTGTCGGTGTCCAGCGGCAGGTGCGGGCCGTGCTGTTCGGTGGACCCGACCGGAACCAGGACGAGCGCACCGGACGGTACGGCCGGCCAGACGGCGTCCGAGAGATCTCGCACGCCGGTGTCCTCCGGCATGCTCAGGCGACCGGTGATTCGAGGTGGGCCGGGACGGCCTCGGGCGGCACCGGGAGGTCCCCGCCGCCCAAGGTCAGTGAGAAACCCGGTGGTATCACCAGATCCCCGGGCCCCAACTCGTCGACGCCGGAGTGCCCGAGGCCCAGCACGGCCGAGTCGAGCCCGCCACGCAGGATGTCCAGCACGTTCTCGACACCGGCCTGTCCGTTCGCCGCGAGGCCCCAGAGGTAGGCACGGCCGATCAGCACGGCGCGGGCGCCGAGGGCGAGTGCCTTCGCCACGTCCCCGCCGCGCCGTATGCCGCCGTCGAGGAGGACCTCCACCTGGTGGCCGACCGCTGCCGCGATGGAGGGCAGGACCCGGATGACGGCCGGAGTGGTGTCCAGGTTGTTCCCGCCGTGGTTGGACACCGACAGGCCCGACACTCCGGCGTCGACGGCCCGTTTGGCGTCGTCCAGCCGGGTCACGCCCTTCAGGAGGAAGGGCCCGCCCCACTCCTCCCGCAGCCACTTGACGTCCTCCCAGGTCGGCGGCGTGGTCCGCATCCATTCGCCGTAGGCGCCGAAGAACGTGGGGGCGTCGCCGCCGGGTGGCCGCAGGTTGGGCACCGTGAGGTCGGGGACACGGCCGGACCTCGCATACCTCCACAGCCAGCCCGGGCGGGGCAGGACGTCGGGGGTGAGGCGCAGCGCGGTTCTCCAGTCGACTCGGTCCGGGATGGCCGGACTCCCCCAGTCGCGTCCGTGGGAGAAGGACCAGTCGAGGGTGACGATCAGCGCTTTGGCGCCCGCCGCCCTGGCCCGCTCCACGCGCTGCACCATCGCGTCCCGGGTACCGCTCCAGTACAGCTGGAAGAAGGTGTTCGGGTTGGCGGCGGTGACCTCTTCCACCGGTCTGCTCGCGAACGAGCTCAGGCCCATGATGACGCCCCGTCCGGCCGCGGCGCGTGCCACGGCCACCTCCCCTTCCGGGTCCACCGCCTGCACGCCGGTCGGTGAGATGAGCACGGGAAGGGCCGTCGGTACGCCCAGCACGGTCGTGGACAGATCGCGCTCCGCGTGGTGGCCCACGAGCCGCGGGGCGAAGCCCAGTTCGGCGAAGGCCGCGAGGTTGGCGTCGATCGTCCGCCCGCGCTCCGAGCCCGCGACGAGCGCGCCGTAGACCGTGCTCGGCAGTTTCTTCTCGGCCCGTCGTTGTGCCTCGGCGACCGATTCGAACCAGGGGTTCCGGCGTCGCATCTGCCACTCCTCGGAGATCGGGTCCTCAGGTCAGTCGGAGCCCGGCCAGCGGGTCCTGGGCGCAGTCGCTCACCGGAGGCCGGGCCGGGTCCTCGCGGCGGGTGAGGACGAGGTCCACCGGCCGCGGGCGCCGGGAATGGTCCGCGGACGGGCGTGGACGGCCGCCCCGGCCCGCGAGCGCCTGCTCGCCGTGTCCCTGCACGCACTCGGGATCGGGGCCGTCCAGCGGAAGGCCGGTGAAGAACTTCGCGGCCATGCATCCGCCCTTGCAGGTGTCGTAGAACGCGCAGGAGGCGCAGGCTCCGCCGTGCTGCGGGGCGCGCAGCCGCCGGAACAGCTCGGAGTTCCGCCACACTGCGGCGAAGCCGCCCGTCTCGCGGACGTTGCCCGCGAGGAACTCCTCGTGGAGGGCGAACGGGCAGGCGTACACGTCGCCGACCGGGTCGATCAGGCAGACGACCCGCCCGGCACCGCACAGGTTCAGGCCGGGGAGCGCCTGACCGTAGGCGGAGAGGTGGAAGAAGGAGTCTCCGGTCAGCACGTTCTCGCCGTGGGCGAGCAGCCAGTCGTACAGCTCGCGTTGCTGCGCGGCGGTCGGGTGCAGGTCGTCCCAGACGTCCGCGCCGCGTCCGGAGGGGCGCAGCCGGGTCAGGCGCAGCTGGGCTCCGAAGCGGTCGGCAAGGGCCTTGAAGTCGTCGAGCTGGGGGATGTTGTGCCGGGTGCAGACCACGGAGATCTTGAAGTTGCGCATTCCGGCGGAGGCGAGGTGCTGCAGCGCCCGCAGCGCCGTGGCGTACGAACCGGGCCCGCGTACCGCGTCGTTGACGTCTGCCGTCGCGCCGTCGAGCGAGATCTGTACGTCCACGTAGTCGTTGCGGGCGAGACGCCCGGCGGTCTCGTGAGTGATCCGAACGCCGTTGGTGGAGAACTTCACCCCCACGTGGTGTGCCGTGGCGTAGTCCAGGAGCTCCCAGAAGTCGGGTCGGACGGTGGGCTCGCCGCCGCCGATGTTGACGTAGAAGACCTGCATGGCCTCCAGTTCGTCGATGACCGCCTCGGCCTCCGTCGTGCTCAGCTCCCGGGGGTCGCGTCGGCCGGAGCTGGACAGGCAGTGGGCGCAGGCCAGGTTGCAGGCGTAGGTCAGCTCCCAGGTGAGGCAGATCGGGGCGTCGAGTCCGTGCTCGAACAGGTCGACCAGCCGTGGCGTCCGGGGCGTGGGCCCGAGGGCCGTGGGTGCGGTGGTCATGTGATCCTTCCGACGAGCATCGACGCGTCGGCGAGTGCGGCCAGGGCACGGCCGTACCGGGCCAGTTCGCCCTCGTCGACGCCGGCGGCCAGACAGGCGGCCCGGGCCGTCCGGGCGTGGGCGAGGTGCTGTACGACCGCGAGCAGCCGGCGGTCCTTGAGGAAGGTCAGCCTTCGGGTGCCGAAGTGGTAGAGCAGCGCACCGAAGGGTTCGGGGCGCACCGAGACCTGCGGATGCAGGTCCCAGGCGCGGTCGAGGTCCAGCCGTGTCATCCGGCGACGCCTAGTAGACGCCGCACATGCCGTCGATGGAGATCTCCTCCAGGAGGTCCTCGGCCTCGATCAGCGCGGGCGGGGCACAGTCCTGGTCGTGCTCGGCGTCCAAGGCCGCCTCTTCGGGCACGGTGGAGCGGAGTTCGTTCATGCGACTCTCCCTCGGATGCGGGGAACCCAATGGCACTCGATGCCAAAACCACGGCGGTCCGCACCGCCGACTCGTCCGGCACACCTGACGCTAGGTCACCGGTACGCCGGGCGCCCGAGGCTGTCCCGGTCAGCGGGACACGCCACCGCGCACAGAGGTCGGTGCGTCTTCAATCACGTGTTCATGAGGCGGACGGAGCACCGGGCCGGCCGGGCAAGCGGCGCGGACGTCATCGTGGTGGGTGCCGGCGGCAGCGGTGCCGCTCTCGCGGCACGGCTGAGCGAGGACGCCGGCCGCACCGTGCTGGTGCTGGAGGCAGGCCCAGTACCGCGCACTTCGTCGGCGTTCGCACCCGAGTTGCTGGACGCACGGCTCGTGCCCGGCGCCCAGCCCGGGCACCCGGCCGTCCTGCCGTACGACGTACACCTCACCCCGACGCGTCCGTACACCGTCGTCCGGGGGCGCTGGCTCGGCGGCTCGACCACCGTCAACGGCGGGTACTTCGTTCGCGCCCGGCGGGCTGACTTCGCACGCTGGGCGGACGTGGGCGGCGCGGTCTGGTCGTACGACCGGGTGCTTCCGTTTCTCCGCGCTCTGGAGTCCGACCTCGACCACGGTGCCGACGCACTGCACGGCGGCCACGGGCCGGTACGCGTCCGTCGCACGGAGCTCCGCCATCCCGCCGCCCTCGCGTTCCGGGCGGCTGCCCATCGGCTGGGCTTCCCCGCGGAGCCGGACAAGAACGCCCAGGACCCGCCGGGGTTCGGCCCGGTGCCGTCCAACGCCGTGGACGGGGTACGCGTCAACACCGGCATCAGCTACCTGCTCGGCGCCTTGGGCCGCCCCAACCTCCGGGTGGAAGGAGACAGTACGGTCCGCAGGGTCATCGTCGAACGGGACCGCGCCACCGGCGTGGAGGTCGAGCGCCATGGGCACCGCAGAGTGCTCCGCGCCGGCGAAGTCGTGCTCTGCGCGGGGGCGTTCCGCTCTCCCCAGCTGCTGCACCTGTCGGGCATCGGGCCTCGCCGTGACCTGGAGGCCCTCGGGATCGCCGTCGTCAAGGACGCTCCCGCCGTCGGAGCCCGGTTCGGCGACCATCCCCAGGTGGTCCTGGAGTGGGTGCCCCGGCGCCCCCTGGGGGTGTCCTCCGACTCATGGCTCGGCGGAGTCCTGCACCTGAGCTCTTCGGACGGGAGCCATCCGGGCGACCTGGAGATCCTGCAGTCCCTCGTCCCCATGGCCGGGCTGACCCGCGGGAAGGTGTCCGTCCCCGGCGCGCCTCTGGCGTTCCTCGTCTCCGTCCAGACACCGCGGCTGAGCGGCCGGATGCGCACCCGTTCCGCCGATCCCGCGACACCTCCGAGCCTCGCCTACGGCTATCTGGCGACCGCGGCGGACCGGCGGCGGATGCGCGAAGCGGTCCGCGCCACTGCCGAGTTGGCCGGCACGAGTGACTTCGGGGAGGTCTGCGGGGGTCTCACGGAGCCGATGGCGGCGGTGCTGGAGGACGACCTCCTGCTCGACCAGTGGATCCTCGGGCATCTCGGTACAGCGCATCACACCTGTGGGACGGTCCCTCTGGGCCCCTCGGACGATCCCCGGGCGGCGGTCGACCCCTACGGCAGAGTGCACGGCGTCGACGGTCTGCGTGTCGCGGACACCTCGATCCTGCCGACGCCGCCGTTGCGGGGACCGGCGGCCACCGCCGTCCTCGTCGGCGAGGTGGTCGCCGACGCCATGCGGCGCGGTCTGTCCTGAACCGCCTCGGCGTACACGGACGCGACGTCGCGACACGATCGGCACTACGCCCGCAGGGCCGCCTCCCCGTATCCGGCGGCAAGTTGCCGGATGGCCAGATCCAACAGACCGCACAGATCGGCGTCCTCGTCGCTGAGCCACTGCTCGTACGCGGCGACACACGCGGCCAGGACGGTACTGCCGATCAGCCGGGGCAGCAGGTCGGACACGGGCCGGTCCAGGCGCCGCGCGGCGAACCTGGTGACGAGCGCTCGCCATGACGCGTAGCGCACGGCCGAGTCCGCCTGCAGCGTCGGCACCCGCAGGATCAGCGTCATACGCTGCCGGTGCCAGGGCACGACGGCCGGGTCGAACCGGTTGAACTCGACGACCGCCTTGCGCAACGCGTCCATCATCGGCACCTATCGGCCTGCGGAGCGCCGGTAAGACCAGGAGCGATCCCGGCACAGCGCGAAGAAACAGGAAGCCACGGATTCCCGACCGGAAGCCGTGTCGCGTAGCGGCACAGCAACCAGTCAAGGAAGGCCAGAATCCTCGCCCTTCGGGGCGAGGAGCATGTCAATTGAAGGTCGTGACCCGCCTGCGGAACTTCCATACGTCACCCACGCGGACCAAAGTGTCCTCGTAGGTCCCGACGAGTTGGACGGCCCAACCCTCCTCACCTCGGACGAAGAACACCAGGTTGCTGCTGGCGGTGACCACGTCTCCGGGAGGGGAGGTCAGGAGGGTGTTGCCGACGAGGTGCAGCTGCGGAGCCTGCGGCGTGAACGCCGCGTAGGCCTTGCCGATGGCCTCCCGGCCCTCGAAGGTGCCCTGACCGGTGATCTCGGCGACGCCGTCCTCGGTGAACAGGTCGGGGATGGCCTCGGTGCGGCCCGCGTCGATGGCGTGGGCGTAGGTGGCGATGGCGGTCTGTACACCGGCAAGGGTTGCTTCGGCGGAAATGGTCATGTGTCTTCTTCTCTCCCAGGGTGAATCGATGGGCGGAGTGGGTCGAGGCGGGGAGCTAGTGCCGCGGCAGGCAACGTTTGCCCGTCAAGGAGCGGCGTCCGGTGCGTGCTCTCGGCGTGCCGGCCGGAAGGCCCCGTCGACGGACCGGACGTACTTGGACTTTCGGCCGGTGCGGCGAGTGGGGGCACCGCCCACGCCCTTGAGGCAGTGGGGGAGCGTGCCGGGCGTCGCGACGGGGCGAACGTTGCCCGTCGCGGCACTAGGCCTGGTAGGTGGTCCTGCGGCGGTGCAACAGCCACGTGCCGTCGACGCGGCGGAAGGTGTCGTCGTAGCGGCCCACGAGCTGTGGTGCCCAGCCCGGCTCCGCGCGCAGGAAGAAGACCACGTCGCTCACCGCCGTGGCTTCGTCCTCGGCGGCGGAGGTGACGACGGTATTGGTCACGACGTGCAGCTGCGGCCGTGTCGGCGCCCAGCCCTTGAAGGCCTCCCGGATCCCGTCCTGACCCTCTACGGGATCCATGCCCGGTACTTCGAGAACTCCGTCGGGCGTGTACAACGCGACGACCTCATCGGTACGGCCGGCGTCCTGCGCCTGGGCGTGGGCCCCGATCACGGCCCGCACACCCTCCGCGACCCACGCCTGTGTGGCTTCGCTCATTCTCTCTCCAAGGTCGGACGGGCCTGCGCTCGGCAGCAGCACCCCACCACTTCTTTCGACCACTCAGTCTATTACTGCCACAGGGGGAAAAGGGAGAGGTCATTCGCATTAAACCCAACTCATTGACCGATCGGTACAATCTGAATAGCATGCCCACGGCTGTCACCGGGACTGTCGCCGAAGGAGGCGTAATCGTGACGAAGCGTTGGAAGCAGCGTCCGCCGGGCTCGACGTGGGGCGACTGGGGTGACGACGACGAGCTGGGCCGCATCAACCTGCTGACCTCCGAGAAAGTCCTCCAGGGCGTGCGCGAGGTCGAGCACGGAATCAGCTTCAGCCTGAGCCTGCCGCTCGACTATCCCGGCGGCTCGGCCATGAACCAGCGACGCTACCCGCCGATCCTGAGGCCCACCGAGGACCTGGCGCACAAGCAGGACGTCTTCTACAACGTCGTCGCACGTGAACAGATCTCACCCGAGCTCATCGACGTGTGGTCCGACGACGTGGTCACCCTCTGGCTGCAGTACTCGACCCAGTGGGACTCCCTCGCCCATCAGGGCGCCGAGTTCGACACCGGCGGCGACGGGGTGGCCGAGCCCGTCTACTACAACGGATACCGCGCGGGCACCGACATCGTCGGACCACGGGAGGACGTCAAGGGCGACGGCAGCGGGAGCCTCAGCCACGCCCGTCACCTGGGCATGGAGCACATGGCAGAGCACGGCGTGCAGGGCCGGGGGGTCCTGGTCGACCTGGCCCACCACCTGGGCACGGGCTACCAGGCGGTGAATTTCAAGACGCTTCAGGACATCATGGCCGCGGACAACGTCGTCGTCGAACCCGGCGACATGCTGCTGCTGCACACCGGTTTCGCCACCCAGATCCTCGCCTGGAACAAGTACCCCGACCCCGTGGCGATCCACCAGACCGCCGCCTACCTGGACGCCGACGACCCTGCGCTGCTCGAGTGGATCACCGAGTCGCAGATCTCGGCACTGGTGGCGGACAACTACGCCGTCGAAGGCGTGGCTGTCACACAGGCCCAGGGCCCGCACACGCTGTTGCCGATCCACCACCTGTGCCTGTTCAAGCTGGGCGTCCCCCTCGGCGAACTGTGGTACTTGCACGAGCTGGCCGGCTGGCTGCGCGAGCACGGCCGCAGCAGGTTCCTGTTGACGGCTCCCCCGCTGAACCTGCCCGGCACCCAGGGCAGTCCGCTGACACCGGTCGCGACCGTCTGAACCACGGACTCGACCGGGGTCCACCGTGGGCCCGACCAGTCCTGCCCGAGCGGCCGGGCCCACGGCGGACGTACGAGCGGCGACCCAGATCCCGGCGGGGGACCTTCTGACCCGTCGACAGCTGCGGGAAACCGGGGAACTTCGTTACGTTGTAGGGTTCGTGGAGATCGGATACCCGGTCCTCGAACCGTCGGATGCGTCACTTGCGGCGGTACATTTACGCCAGGTCGTCCACGCGTCCGGAACCGATGCCGGCGTGCTGGAGCACTGGACCCGTAGGCCCGGCGCGCCCTTGCCATGCTCCGACAGACGGTGCGGGCTTGAGCCGACGGGTTTCCATGGTCTAATGTACCGATTGGTCCAGTAAAAGCGAGCGGCGCCCCGTGGTCCGCTTCCCCCGGATATACCGAAAGGCATCCGACGTGGGCACGGGAGTCGATTCCCATCGACATGTCGCCCCATCACGCGGGGAGTGAATCCATGCCACGACCGCCAGGCCATGGACCGGGCTTCGAGATCAGACGCCAGAAGATCATTGACATCGCGGCTTCCCTGTTCGCTCAGCAAGGGTACGCCGCGACCTCCATCAACGACCTGGGGCGCGCGGTCGGGCTGGCCAAGGGAGCCCTGTACTACTACATCGGCTCAAAAGAGAACCTGCTGGTCGAAATCCAGTCGCGAGTCATGGGGCCGTTGCTGTCCCGCGCGCGGCAGATCGCGGACCTCGACGTGGACCCGCTGCTGCGCCTGCGTCTGCTGTCGGAGTCGCTTCTGACGATCATCTTTCGCAGGCTCGACCACATCTGGGTCTACGAACACGACTATCGCAGTCTCAGCGGCGACGAGCTCAAGACCCTGCTCGCCCAGCGTTCCGACTTCGAGCAGTTGATCTCCGAAATGCTCTCGCAGGCCATGGAGCAGGGCATGTTCCGCACCATGTCGCCCCGGTTGGCCACCCTCCAGTTCCTCAACCTGCACAACCACACGTACCAATGGGTGAAGCCGGACGGGCAGTGGGACGCGCAGTTCCTGTCCCATGAGTACTGCGCGACCCTGTTCCGCGGCTTCGGCGCGCCTGATCACGCCCTGCCCAAGGTCGAGAAACAGGCACAGGAGTTCAAGCGCGACCAGCCCGGGCTGCCCCTCGACCCCGAGGCCGAGTGGGAGCCCACCGTCGGCCGATGACAGGCGCGCCGGGCGCCTCGCCGAGCGCACGGCGACCGAGGCGCAGCCGTCGATCCGCGCGTCGGCGTGGTGGGCGAAAGCGCGAGCGGCTGCCCCCCACCGCAAAGTCGACTCGCCATGCCGAGCGGATGCCACGGCAGGAAGGCATACGGCTGCCCTCGTCGCAGATCCACGGCTGAACGGGCAGCACTCGCGGCGCAGTCGACATTTCGAAGCGTCTGTGCCGCACCGGCCGTACGGTCCGGGGGCCACCTCGATACCGCACATCTACGGATCACTGTCCCGACGTTGCCCGCCGGACCGGTGCGCCGCCCGTCGAGCATCATGATTCCCGGATGATCGGCGATCTCACTGGTCGTCGGCGGCCACGGGCCGGATGGCGGAGGGGAACTCGTCAGGGTCCGCGTCCTCGAGGAGGAGCCGCGGTTGTGGGAGCCCGCACGGGCGTCCCCCTCGGAAGCCGGGAGTGCCGGTGCGGGACGCGTCGTCCCGCACCGGTCGTAGCGCGCCTCCTGCGGCGTCAGTCCTCCCGCAGCGAGGCACACAGGCCGCCGTCGACGACGATGTCGACGCCGTTCACGAAGCTCGCCTCGTCCGACAGCAGAAAAGCCGCGACGGCGGCGATCTCCTCGTACCGGCCGACGCGGCCCAGTGGCGTGCGCTCGATGAGCTGTCGAATCGATGCGTATCGTGCCGCCTCCAGCCGAGTCTCCGGGGTGTCGATCGCACCCGGCGACAGCGAGCACACGCGTGCGCCCACGGAGCCGAACCGTACGGCCTCCGCGCGGGTCAAGCGGTGCACGCCGTACGTGGCCCACGGGTACGCCCAGGCCGGATCCTCGACCGCGGGACCGACCACCTCCCGGATACGGTCGAGGAAGTCCTCCTGCAACGGATCGTCCAGGACGGCCGCCACCGCAGGATCGGGCTCGATGTGCGCGATCAGCGGAGACACGGAGGCCAGGTAGACGAACGCCGTACCGGCCGTGGCGAGTGGCCGGAGCGTCTCGGTGAGCAGCGCCGCCGCGACGAAGTCGGCCTCGATGATCCGGCGCCAGTCGGTTTCCTCGGGCGGGATGCTGTAGGCGTGCGCGACGGCCCGGAGCGTGCCGGTCTCCCTGACCCGGTCGGCGAGCCGGGCGAGGTCCTCCCGGTCGGTGACATCGACCGCGAACGGCTCGACGAGGGCCCGCTTCCCGTGACCGGACAGGTCCTTCGCGACCGCGGCCAGCGCCGCTTCGTTCCCGTCGACGAGCAACAGCACGTCCACCACGTCGGCGAGGCGCCTGGCGCATGCCTCTCCCGTCCCGCTGGCGGCGCCGGTGGCGATACCTACCGTGGTCATGCGTCACTCCTCATTGAAGACACTTGTCACTGAGGACGAGTGTCTCCCAGGCGGCCGGGTCCGGAACACCCGTTCACGACGTGCAGAGGTCCTTCAGTTGGTCGGCCGCCGCGTCGATCTTGCTGCTGTCCGGGTCGGTGTCGCCGTTCAGAATGGCCTTGTTGTAGTTCGCGACGGCCTTGTTCAGATCATCGACCGCATCGCCGACCTTGTTGTCGTCCGTCTTGTCGTTGATCTTGTCGAGATTCTTCTCGATGGTGTCGATGGACTTCTGGGTCCGCGTGGGATCCTCGATCGCGTCCGCGCCCGCTCTGTGGATGGCGGCGACGCTGTCGGCAATGGTGTCGGCGCTGGAGAGGCAGTCCAGCGAGTCGTCGAACTCGCAGCCGGCGGCGAGTGTCGCGGTCAGCGCGACAGCGGCTGCGGCGGTGGTGACGGCGGTGATGCGATGGCGGCGGCGTGCGGTCACGGGTGGATTCCTTTCCTGGCACCGTCCGGTGCGTGACGGTGGAGTCGGTGGTCGGGTGGACGTGGGTGGCAGTTCGCAATGCCAGGACCGGGCTCCGGTCCCTACGTGCTGGTGACGCGGGTGTCCGGTACGGGCCGACCGGCTTCGCCCCTGGCCCTGTGGCGGCCTGTCACCAGCCCTCCGAGCGCTCCCAGCGCGACCAGGCCCATCGCGGCGGCCGTTTCGACAGGAACGCGTTGATCCCGGGCTTCTTCGCGATGCGTGTACCCGTCAGCAGCGACACGGCGGCGCCGGCGAACGTGGCGACGTTCTTGTCCGGGCCGTCCAGGACCGCGTCGGCTCCTATGGAAGCGGCCGTGCCGACCGCGAAGAACGACCAGAGCAGCAGGTCGGCGACCAACGACTTCAGGGTGGCGAACAGCGACTTCGGCTTCATCGCATTCCTCGGGTGCGGGGAGCTGGGAGCTCCCGTGGTCTGGGCCTCCCACGATTCCGTCGTTCACCGGTCGGGACACGGGAGCGGACTCCCGAACCGAGGGTGTAGCCCACTACACCCTCGGACCGCACCGGGCAGATACGCGACGGGCACCCGATCGGCAGCCGGTTGCTCCCCTCACGGCCTCCTCAGGCCATGCGTCCACGAGTCGCCGGCGAAGGCAGCGGAGGGGCCGCCGTGAGCGGGCAGCCCCTCCCCGGCTCAGCGGGCCCCGACGGGCTACGTGGAGAGCGACTCGTCGGCCGTCCCAGCGGTCGGGACAGGCACCTTTCGGCTGAGCTTCTCGCCCTCGACATCGATGTTCGGCAGCAGCCGGGCCAGCCACTTCGGCAGGTACCAGGCCCGGTGGCCGAGCAGGGCGAGGATGGCCGAGACGATCGCCTCCTTGGGCGCCTCGCCGTGGACGTACGCCTCACGCATCCGCGAGACCAGGAAGACCTCGTAGTCCATCGCCAGGCCGAAGACGATGCCCACCAGGAAGATCGGCATCATGCTCATGATCGGGCCGGTGGACTCCACACCCAGGAGGTCCGCGCCATGACCCTGCTGGAGGACCGCGACAACCGCGCCGAGGGCCGCGAGACCGAGAGCAGGAACCCGAAGGCCGCCTTCAGAGGCACCAGCAGGGAGCGGAAGACCAGCAGTAGGAGCACGACGGCGAGCGAGACCACCACCGCGAGATACGGCACCAGCGAGGCCTGCACCTTCTCGGCGACGTCGATGTCGAGGGCGGTCTTGCCGGTGACCTCGAAGGACACGCCCGCATCCTTCTCGATGCCGGGGCGCTCGTCCCGGATGGCCTTGACGAGGTCCTTGGTCTTCTGGTCGGTCGGACTCGTGGCGGGCGTGGCGGAGAACACCGCGGTGTCACCGGCCTGGTTGAAGCGGGCGGCCGAGACGGAGACGACGCCCCTGGTGGCAGTGATGTCCTTCGTGATCGTGGCCACGTCCGCCTTCGGGTCGTCGGAGTCGTTGGCGTCGACGACGATCGTCAGGGGGCCGTTGAAGCCGGGGCCGAAACCCTCGGCGAGCGCGTCGTAGGCGCGGCGCTCGGTGGTGGAGGTCGGCTTGGCCTCGTCGCCCGGCATGCCGAGCTGAAGGTCCATCACCGGCGTGGCGACCGCGCCCAGGCCCACGACGCCCAGCAGGAGCACCGGTAGGGGAGCCATGATCCCGGTCATGCCGACGGCCACGCCGATGATCGCGGCCAGCAGCGGCAGACCGGCGGCGGCGAGGGACCCGAACGTGATCAGCAGAACCACGGCGGCGACGGCGATGCCGATCACCTCGGCCGGTCCGCCGGCCGCGGGCTGAGTCGCCAGCGCGTCGCCGCCGACCTCCACCCGCAGACCCGCCTGCCGGGCCACGGCGATGGCGGACTCCAGGTGCTTCTTGCTCGCGTCGGTGAGGTCGTCGGCCGTCGCCTTGAAGGAGACGGTCGCGTACGCGGTCGTACCGTCCTTGCTGACGGCCTTGGCCTGGAAGGGGTCGACAGCGGCGGCGACCTGGGAGCCGTCGGCCGCCTCGTCGACAAGCTTCTCGATCGCGGCCCGATTGCCGGCCGCGGTCACCTTCTCCCCGCTCGGGGCGATGAACACGATGCGCGCACTCGCCGCGTCGGCCGTGGTCCCCGGGAAGCGCCGCTCCATCAGGTCGAACGCCTTCTGGGACTCGATCCCGGGCATCGTGAAGCCTTCGTCGGCGGCTGCGGGCGCCCTGGACGCGGCGAATCCCACGGCGCCCAGCACCGCCACCCACAGGACGACGACGAACCATCGCCATCGAAAGGCCACACGGCCCGACACATCCCTTTTGTCGAAGCTCCTGCCATCAAGGCCCTGACCTGTACTGATGCCGGGTCGAGGGCGCCGTGACCGCCCCACGGAGACGAGTCGGCGTCCAGGGCATTGCCGTATCCGCTCCCCTTCGCATACGGTTCAATCAGCTACCTAATTTCACCAATCTGTATACGTAACCCGATGGCCACGGACGGCCCGGAGCGCCGAACCATCTCCGAGGGCCGCGCTCCCCCGAGAAATGGCCGAGAGAAGGGTGTGACGAGTGCAGGCAACAGAAAGTCCGTCCCGGTGAGCGGGACGCACGGAGAATCCCCCGTAAATCCCACGACAGCGGCCGAGTTGCGCGGACTCGGAGTCCGAACGATGTCGTCGGTCGTCAACACCACCCTCCCCGAGGACGCCGACCTGCGTGACGACGGTGTGGGTGCGGACCTCGTGGAGATCGGCCTGGTCAGCGTCTGGGCCGAACTCTGGGCGCGCGAGGGTCTGGCACGACGGGACCGCAGCCTGGTCACGCTGGGGATCCTGATCGCACTGGGCGCCGAGGACGAACTCGGAAGCCACGTCCGGATAGGACTGAACAACGGGCTGACCGAAGACGAAATCGCCGAAGTCCTGTACCACGCGGCCGGATACGCGGGCTTCCCCCGGGCCATGGCCGCACGGAAGACCGCCAGGAAGGCACTGGGTCCGGCACCCGGCGTGGCGAGGGGTGACATCCCGGCAGAACCGAAGCAGTAGCACCTACATGGAGTCCTGAATGACGTCATTGAACGGAAGAAACGCGGTCGTCACCGGTGGCGGCAGAGGTATCGGGCGGGCGATCGCCCTGGTGCTCGCCGCCCAGGGTGCGACGGTCGCCGTGTGGGACCTGGACGGCGCGGGGGCGCGCGAGACGGCCGACGCGATCGGCGAGGCGGGGGGCAAGGCGGTCGCGGTCGTCGGCGACGCGGCCGATGCCGCGACCGTCGTGGCCGCGGCGGAGCAGACGCACGCGGAACTCGGCCCGGTCACGATCCTGGTCAACAACGCCGGTATCACCAACTACGTGCCGTTCCCCGATCTCACCGAGGAGACCTGGGACCGGATGATCCGGATCAACCTCAAAGGCCCCTTCCTGGTCACGCGCGCCTTCGTAGCGGACATGTTGACGGTGGGGCACGGACGCATCGTCAACATCTCGTCCTCGTCCGCCCAGACCGGCGGTCCCGCGGTGTCCCACTACGCGGCGTCCAAGGGCGGGGTGATCGGTCTGACCAAGGCGCTCGCCCTCGAGTTCGCCGACACCGGCATCACCGTCAACAACGTGGCGCCGAGCCTCATCGACACTCCCCTGCTCCGGGAGGGATTCGATCCCGACGCGCTGGGCGCGACCATGCCCATGAAGCGGGCCGGGCGCCCCGACGAGATCGCCTACGCGGTCGCCTACCTCGCGTCCGACGAGGCCGGATACGTGACGGGACAGACCCTCAGCGTCAACGGCGGCCGCTACTTCGTCTGAGCGGCCACGAACAAGGCCCCGAACAAGGGACGACCATGACAGAGACCGTGCCGGACAGCGAAGCCACGGAGGAACCGCCGCAGTTCCCGGCGCCGAGGTCGGGCACCTGCCCCTTCGCTCCCCGAGCAACTGGCTCGCATCGAACTCCAGGTGGTCTTCAGCACCCTGTTCCGCCGCGTTCCCACGTTGCGGCCGGCGGCCGGTCCGGAGGGCCTGGCGCGCAAGGAGGACTCGCAGGCCTACGGCATCCACGAACTGCCCGTCGCCTGGCGACCGCCGGTCCCGCACGGCTCGTACGACAGACCTGAGAAAGGGAGGACCGCCATGACCGACGGCGGCTTTCGTGTGACCCGGCTGTACCACCCCAGCCATCATGTGACCGATCTCCGCGAGGCGGAGGCGTGGTTCGAGCGCGTCTTCGGGCGGCCCAGTCGGCCGATGGCCGAGATGATGCGGGGCGCCCCCGTCAGTGAGGGCTATCCGACGGACTACTCGACGTTCACGCCGATCAACGACGTCCTGTTCGACACGATCGACCCGAAGCGCTACGTCCTCCAGGGCGTCCAGCGCTACGCCTCGGTCGACAAGCCGCACCTGAAGGGGTTCGGCTGGTACGTCGACGGCATCGCGGACGCTTACCGCGCGCTGAAGGGGCTCGGTATCGGCATGGTCGGTCAGCTCGACGAGGTCGTCGAGGGCGACGATCCCCCGACCGCGCCCAACTCCCCGATGCCGATCTTCTTCACAGTGCCCGAGGACGCGGGCCTGCGCTACGAGTTCCTTCCGCAGATCCCGTTCCCGCTGGACCACCGGCTGGCCCCGGACTGGGAGTTGCCGCCGGTGTCCGAGGACGACCCGCTCGGCATCGAGCGCTGCGCGCACCACACCGTGCTGACCGACCGTGTCGACCGGGCCCTGCGCGTGGTGGTCGACGGCCTGGGCGGGACGGTCATCGACACGGGACGCAACGAGGTGCTGGGCGCGCAGAGCACGTACGTCCACCTGGCCGACGCGGTCTTCGAGTACGCGGTCCCCGACGACGGCACCCCGGCGTACGCCGACTGGGCCACCGGGGCGCCGAACGACACGTACCACTCGCTCACCTGGAAGGTCGCCGACCTCGACCGCGTCGCACGCCATCTCGACGCACAGGGCGTAGGGGTGCGCACCCGCACGAGCGACACGCTCGTCACCGATGCCGCGACCGGACTCGGCATTCCCTGGGGCTTCACCACCAGGCTGACGGCCGGCGATCCGCGCAAGGGGTGAGTGACTTGGCAGTCCCTGCAAGCAACGGGAGCCGAAGCGCCGTCGACACCGACGTCGACCTGCTGGTCATCGGTGCCGGTGTCACCGGGATCCATCAGCTGAAGCGGGCCCTCGACGCGGGACTCACCGCCCGGCTGCTGGAGGCCGGCCAGGGGGTCGGCGGGGTGTGGCACTGGAACCGGTATCCGGGAGCCCGCCTCGACTCGGAGAGCTACACCTACGGCTATCTGTTCTCGAAGGAGCTGTTCGAGGGCTGGGAGTGGCGCGAGCGGTTCGCCGGGCAGCCGGAGAACGAGCGGTACTTCAACTACGCCGTCGACAAGTTGGGCCTGCGCGGCCACATCCGGTTCGGCGCCCGGGTCAACTCCGCGCTGTTCGACCAGACATCGGCCACCTGGCTGGTGCGGACCGACGACGACACCGAGGTGCGGGCGCGGTTCGTGGTCGCGGCCACCGGTGTGCTGTCGGTGCCGGTCTTCCCCGACGTGCCCGGCCGCGAGGACTTCACGGGCGTGGCCCACCACACCGGCCTGTGGCCCGACACTCCCGTCGACTTCGCGGGCAAACGGGTCGCGGCGGTCGGCACCGGTTCGAGCGGTGTCCAGGTGATCCCCTCGATCGTCGCGGACGTCGCTTCCCTGACGGTCTATCAGCGGTCGCCGAACTGGTGCACCCCGTTGAACAACGAGCCGATCACGGCCGAGCAACAGGCCGAGCTCAGGGCCGATTTCGAGCAGTTGCGGGAGAACCTGAACGCCTCCGCGAGCGGGTTCCTGCACCAGCCGCGTGACCGTACGGCCTTCGAGGACTCGAGGGACGAACGGTGGGAGTTCCACGACCGGATGTGGCACAGCCCGGGCTTCGCCAAGGTGATCAGCCACTACGCCGACATGCTCACGGACAAGGCCGCCAACGACGACTGGTGCGCCTTCATGGCCGGGAAGGTCCGCGGCATCGTCAAGGACCCGGCGACGGCCGAGCGGCTCATCCCCACCGACCACGGCTGGGCCGGGAAGCGGCCGCCCTTCGTCACCGGCTACTTCGAGGCCTACAACGATCCGAAGGTGAGCCTGGTCGATCTCCGGGAGAACCCGCTCGTCCGGGTCACGGAGACCGGGATCGAAACGTCCGACGGACTGCGCGAGTTCGACGTCATCGTCTGGGCGTCGGGGTTCGACTTCGGCACCGGCGCTCTGAACCGGATGGGGGTGCGCGGCCGCGGCGGGCTGGCTCTGGAGGACTACTGGGCCGACGGGCCGCGGACGTTCCTCGGGCTCATGAGCCACGGCTTCCCGAACTTCTTCTTTCCCGGAGGGCCCCACGGTGCGGCCGGCAACAACCCGCGGTACGCCGAGGACCAGGTGAACTTCGTCGCCGACGCGATCGAGTACCTGCGCGATCACGGCCACCGGGTGATCGAGGTCCCCGCCGACACGGAGGCGAGCTGGAACGCCATGGTCGCGGAGCTCGCCGCGTATTCCCCCTTCGGCGAGCACAGCTATTTCTTCGGTTCCAACATCGCCGGGAAGCCCCGGAGTTTCCTGCTGAATCCCGGCGGACGCCCGAAATTGCGCGAGTTCATGGGCGAGGTCCTCCAGTCGAAGTACTCCCGCTTCCTTTCCTGAACCGGAAGGCATGGTCATGCGGCAACACCTATTCGACGATCGCGTCGCGGTGGTCACCGGCGCCGGGCGAGGGATCGGGCGGGCCTACGCCCTGCTCCTCGGTGAACTGGGCGCGAAGGTCGTCGTGAACGACCTGGGCGGCACGATGGAGGGCTTCGGTTCCGACGCCGGTCCCGCCGAGGCCGTCGCCGCGGAGATCAACGATGCCGGCGGTACGGCGATCGCCGACACGAGTGACATCTCCACGGCGGACGGCGGCCGACGTCCCGTCGCGGCCGCCGTCGAGGCGTTCGGGCGCATCGACATAGTCGTCAACAACGCCGGCAACGTACGGTTCGCCGGACTGCCGGACATCGACGCCGCGAACATCGAAAGCCACCTGGCGGTGCACGTCCTCGGGGCCTTCCACACCGCACGCGCCGCCTGGCCGTACATGCTGGAGCGGAACTACGGGCGGGTCGTGCTCACCGGCTCGATCGGGATGTTCGGACTCCCGGACAACCTCGGTTACGCCACCGCGAAGGCGGCCATGATCGGGATGGCCCGCAGCATGGCGGCCTCGGCCCGCAGCCACGACATCAAGGTCAACGTGATCGCCCCCAACGCCATGACGCGGATGGGCGGCGGCCCCTCGGAGGGCATGGACGCGCTGCGCGAACAGCGCCACCCCGGTGGCGGCGTGATGGATCCCGCTCTCGTGGCGCCCATGGTGGCGTATCTCGCCCACGAGGCGTGCGACGTGAGCGGCGAGGTGTTCCTCGCCGGAGCCGGACGTTTCGCGCACCTCTTCGTCGGCGTCACCGAGGGCTATCTGCCCGCCGACCCGCTCAAAGTCACGACCGAGGACATCGTCGGCAACCTGGACCGGATCAAGGACCACGCCGGATACCACGTTCCCAGCGACCTCATGGAATGCGTCAGCCGTTACATGGCACATCGGCAAGGAGAAGAGGGAGAAGCGTGAGCTCAGAGAAGGTCTGGCCTCATCACGAACTCGGCAAGAAGCTCAACAACTGGGGTCGTTGGGGAGACGACGACGAGATCGGCACCCTGAACTTCGTGACCCCCCAGAAGCGGATCGAGGCCGCGCAACTCGTCCGCACAGGCAAGGCGTTCGACCTGGGCATGGCGTTCGACAGCAACGGGCCTTTCAAGTCCGGGGGTTTCCGTAACAACCCGATCCATGTCATGACGCTGCTGCCGTCCGACACCGCGTTCGCCCAGGACGGTCTGATCTCCGCCGACGACATGATCGTCACCGGTCTGCAGGCCGCCACCCAGTGGGACGGGCTGGCGCACGCGGGCTACGGCGGCACCTTCTACAACAACGTGCCGGCCGCCGCGGTCAACAACTTCCAGGGCGCCAGCCGCAATTCGTTCCACAAGGCCGTCGACCGGCTGATCTCCCGCGGGGTCCTGCTCGACATCGCGCGGTTGAAGGGCGTGGACCGACTGGAGGACTCGTACGAGATCACGGAGGCCGACCTGCTGGCCGCCGAGGAACGGCAGGGCGTGCGCGTCAAGTCAGGCGACATCGTGCTGCTGCGCACCGGCTCCTACCAGTGGTTCCTGGAGGGCGACCGCGAACGCTTCCTCGGCAACGCCCCCGGGCCCTGCCTCGACACCTGCAACTGGCTGTACGAGCGCGAGGTCGCGGCGCTCGCGATGGACAACCACTCCGGCGAGGTGTGGCCAAGTCCCGTCAAGGGCGCGACGATCCCGTTCCACCAGGTGGTGATCCGGGACATGGGTCTCACGCTCGGTGAGATGTTCAACTTCGAGGAGCTGGCCGCGGACTGCGAGGAGGACGGCGTGTGGGACATGCTGTTCTGCGCCCCGGGGCTGAAGGTGACGGGCTCCGTCGGCTCCCCCATCACTCCGATCGCCATCAAGTAGGTACGGCCGTGCCGGAATTCGCCGAGGTGAGTGCGGGTGTGCGGGCGACGATCGCCGCGCACGCCCAGGCCCAGGACGAGGGCCGTACCGAGGACATGGTCGCGCTGTACCTGCCGGACGGCGTGGTCGAGATACCCGGCTTCGAGCCCCTGGTGGGTGCCGACGCCATCCGTGAGGCCTTCTCCCGCCCGGGGTGGCGGCCGGATCCGGACAGGCCGCGGTGCCACCTCGTCGGCGACACACTCCTGACGGAGTGGGACGACCGCACGGCGAAGGCGACCAGCGACGTGGTGATGCTCGTCCGCGCCGGTTCCACCTGGTCCGTCGCCATCGTGGCGCGCTATCACGACACGTTCGAAAAGTCGGCGGGGCGTTGGCTGCTGCGGCGCCGGGTGGACGAGTACGTCGGCGACGCGCCCTGACCTCGGTGGATGGCAAAAGGCCGGCGCGGCCGCGTGTCCAGCGGTCGCGCCGGTCTCGTCTCACAGCCTCGTCTCACAGCCTCGTCTCAGAGCTGGACGACGATCGTCTTCGTCGCGGTGCAGCTGTCGAGGGCCTCCACGCCCTTCTCCCGGCCGTAGCCGGACTTGCGGAATCCGCCGAACGGGAGTTCCACGCCGCCGCCCGCACCATAGGTGTTCACATAGACCTGGCCGGCCTCCACTTCGGCGGCGACCCGGTGTGCGCGGCTGAGGTCCCTGGTCCAGACGGCGCCGAGCAGGGCGTACTCGGTCCCGTTCGCCAGGGCGACGGCCTCCTCCTCGGTCGCGAACCGCATCGTGGTGACCACGGGCCCGAAGATCTCCTCCTGCGCGATCGGCGACGCCGGGTCCACGCCGTCGATCAGGGTCGGCATGAAGTAGGCGCCGTCCGTCATGCCTTCGGGCTCGGCCACCGAACCGCCGAAGACGATCTCGCCGGTGCCGGCTGCCTGCACATAGCCGCGGACCCGGTCCTGCTGCTTGCGCGAGACGAGCGGGCCGAGGTCGGGATCGTCGAGGCCCCGGCCCATCGTCACCTCGGCGAAGTGACCGGCGATGCGTTCCAGCAGTTCGGCGTGCACGCTCTCGTGGACGAGCACCCGCGACCCGGCGGAACAGGTCTGTCCTGCGTTCTGGAGGATCGCGCTCGCCGCGACCCGGGCTGCCTTCTCGACGTCGGCGTCGGGGAACACCAAGTGGGCGGACTTGCCACCGAGTTCGAGGGTCACCGGTGACACCCGCTCGGCGGCGGCCGTGGCGACGAGGGCACCGACCCGGGTGGAGCCGACGAAGCCCAGGTGGTCGATGCCGGGATGGGCCGCCAGCGCGGCACCGGCCTCGGCACCGAGCCCGGTCACGACATTGAACACGCCTTGCGGCAGCCCGGCCTGGACGGCGAGCCCGGCCACGGCCACCGCGGTGCGCGGTGTCTCGTCGGCGGGCTTCACCACGGCGCAGTTCCCGGTCGCGAGGGCGGGTGCGACACCCCGGGCGAGCAGTTGCAGGGGATAGTTCCAGGCGAGGATGTGACCGGTGACGCCGTGGGGTTCCCGTCGTGTGTACACGTGCAGGTCGGGGCGAAGGGGCAGACTCAGGCCGTAGTACGAGTCGATCGCGCGGCCGTAGAAACGGAAGTAACGGGCGCACACCCGGGCGTCGTTGCGTGCCTGGGTCAGGGGTTTGCCGGAGTCCTCGCTCTCCAGCCGGGCGAGTTCCTCCGACCGGCTCTCGATCAGGTCGGCGAGCCGACACAGCAGGTCGGCGCGTTGTTCCGGTGTCGTGGTGCGCCACGCCCGCTGTGCCGCGCGTGCCGAGGCGACCGCCCGGTCGATCTGCTCGGAGGTCCCTCTCGACACCTCTCCGAGGGACCGTCCGGTCGAGGGGTCGATGTTCTCGTAGACCTCGGGTGTTCCGACCGAGACCCCGTCGATGAAGGACTCGGTGACCTGGCCCAAGTCCCTTGCGTCCACATCGAGTTGACTCATTCAGGGCCTCCCGCCGCCGTGGCCGGATCACCTCGTCCGGCATGTGTGTTCTGGTTCCTGGTGTCTCTGCCCGGGTTGGGGATACTCGGGCCTCAGATCACGCCCTGCTCGGACAGTTCCCGGCGCCGGTCGGCGTCGAGGCCGAGCAGTTCCCCGTAGACCTCGTCGTTGTGTTCGCCGAGTGCCGGGCCCAGATGGCTGATGCCGCCCTGGGTCGCCGAGAACCGGGGCACCGGCGCCTGCACCCGCATCGCCCCGAGCTGGGCGTCCGGAACGGACGGGTAGACGTCTCTGGCCACCATGTGCGGATCGGCGAGCAGTTGCGCGGCGTCGTAGACGGGGGCGGCGGCAACACCTGCCGCCTCGAAGACGGCCATCGCGTCGTCCAGGGTGTGGGCCACGATCCAGTCGGCCATGATCGCGTCTATCTCGGGGGCGTGCCGCAGGCGTTGCTGGGCCTCGGCGAACCTGGGGTCCTCGGTCAGTTCGGGACGTCCTACCGCCTGGAGGGCGCGCTTCGCGATCGTGGGCGCGCTGCCGGACATGGCGAGCCAGTGTCCGTCCTTCGTGAGGTAGACGTTGCGGGGTGCGCTGATGTCCCAGCGGTTGCCGGTTCTGGTGGGGATGCTGCCCAGTTGGTCGTGGGTCAGCACCGACTGTTCGAGCAGCCGTGCCAGCGGGTCGATCAGGTTGACGTCGACGAGCTGGCCGTCGGCTCCGTGCACGTCACGGTGGTAGAGGGCCATCATCACCGCGTAGGTGGCGGTCAGCCCCGCCACGCCGTCGGCGAGCATGAACGACGGGAGGGTCGGGGGGCCGTCCGGGCTGCCGGTGAGGCGGGCGAAGCCGCTCATCGCCTCGCCGAGGGTGCCGAATCCGGGGCGGTCGGACTTCGGCCCACCGGCCCCGTACCCGGTGACGTGCACCATCACCAGGCGGGGGTTCTCCGCGGCGAGACTCGGATAGTCCAGGCGCCACTTGCGCAGGGTCGACGGTCGTAGGTTCAGCACCACGACGTCCGCCTCCCGGGCCAGCCGGCGCAGCAGGTCCCGTCCGGTCTCGTGGCGCAGATTCAGCGTGACGCTCTTCTTGTTGCGGCCCACGCTCTTCCACATCAGCCCGACGCCGTCCTTCTGCGCGCCCCACTGCCGCAGCGGGTCGCCGCCGTCGGGCTGCTCGATCTTGATCACGTCCGCGCCGTGCTCGCCGAGCCAGGTGGCGATCAGCGGTCCGGCAGCGAGGGTGGCGGCATCGAGGACACGGAGTCCGGCCAGTGGTCCGTCGCTCATGGTTGCGTTCCCTGCCTTTCCTGTTGGTCGTCGTCTCGTGCTGCTCCGGGCGAGTTCCGCGCGCGCTGCCGCGCGAGGCAGCCAGGTCACGTTGGCGGTGGGCTTGCCTCGGTCGGACGTTCGGGCCTGTGTCCGGCGTACGGGACACGGTCGCGGGCGGAACGCCCGGCTCCCCCCGCCGGGCCAACCGCACCGGCCGTGTCACGTCGCCCACTCGACGACAGCCCACGCTAACCGGCATCGGGCACCAGCCCCGGATTCGATCCCGCTCAGCGGACACAGCACATGACTCCCGCCGCGGCACTTCCTAGGTTGCTCGCAGGGGTTTCCCGGCATCCAGGCCGCTACCGGCGGCGCCGCCACTCCGCCCTCGGGCGTACGACACACGAGAGGAGCGAACCATGCACACCGACTCGGCGTCGATCACCCGGCTCGCGGCGCAGCAGGAGATCACGGAGGTGCTGTACCGGTACTGCCGTGGTCTCGACCGCATGGACCGTGCACTCGCCGACACCGTCTGGCATCCCGACGGCACGGCCGACTACGGCCCCGACTACCGGGGGCCCGCCGCCGGCTTCCTCGACTTCGTCTGGCCCTACCACGCCCAGCTCGCCGGTCATTCGCACCTGGTCTCCAACGCGCTCATCGACGTCGACGACGCTGCGGGAACAGCGGCCAGCGAGACCTATGTGTCGGTGTGGCTGCGCACTCGCCCGGCCGACGGTCTCGTCACGGACCTGTTCCATCGCGGCCGGTACGTCGACCGCTGGTCACGCCGGGCGGGCGTCTGGGCCATCGACCACCGAGCGTACGTCGGTGACCTCTACCGCGAGGTGACGCTCTCCGCCGAGGCCACCGCGCCGCCCTCGGGGCGCCGGGACGACACCGACCCTTCCTACGAGGTGTTCCGCTGACCTGAGGGAGCGCAACGCCGGGGCTCGCCCCGGCGCTGGAGCCGCTGTTGTGCGCGACGGGACCGGGGCACCCGTCCGCTGCCGCCCGCGTCCGCTCCGCCTTGCTCCCGTTGCCTCGCCCCTCGCTCACGAAAGGCCCCGATGTCCACGTCACGCAATGAGCAGATGACCCTTGTCGCGTTTCTCCAGGCGTCCAACGTGTCGGTGTATTCCGGCTCGTGGCGCTATCCCAGTGCGGCGGCGGACTACCTGGACGTGCGCTACTACCAGCGGATCGCACGCGTGCTTGAAGAAGGCATGTTCGACCTGATGTTCTTCGACGACCGGCTGGCGATGCCGACGATCTACGGCGACTCGCCGGCCGACGCCGTCCGCTACGGTGCGCGGCCCGTCAAGCTCGACCTGAGCACGGTGCTGGGCGCCGTCGCGGGCGCCACCGAGCACATCGGGCTGTGCGCGACCTACTCGACGACCTACTACCAGCCCTTCCACGTGGCGCGGACGTTCGCCACCCTCGACCACCTCAGCGGCGGACGGGCCGCCTGGAACGTCGTGACCTCGGTGAACGACGCCGAAGCGCAGAACTTCGGCCTGGACGAGCACATCGAACACGACAAGCGATACGACCGGGCCGAGGAGTTCGTCGAGGTCGTCTCGAAACTCTGGGACTCGTGGGAGGACGACGCCATCGTCGCCGACCGTACGGCCGGGATCTTCGCCGACCCGGAGAAGGTCCACGAAGTCGCCCACCAGGGCGAGTACTTCACCGTGCGCGGGCCACTGACCGTGCCGCGTACCCCGCAAGGGCGTCCGGTGATCATCCAGGCCGGGCAGTCGGGCCGCGGCCGGCTGTTCGCGGCCAGGTGGGCCGACCTGATCTTCACCTCCGATCCGAGCCAGGAGATCGCGCGCGAGCACTACCAGGAGCAGAAGGACCTGATCACCGAGGCCGGGCGGGACGCGGGCTCCGTAAGGCTGCTGCCCATGGTCTACACGATCGCCGGTGAGACGGAGGCGATCGCACGCGAGAAGGAGGCGCTCTTCCTCGACGAACTCGTGCATCCCATGGCGTCTTTGACGCTGCTGTCCGAGGTCACCAACCACGACTTCGCCGGCCACTCGCTCGACGACGTCGTCACCGACGAACTCATCGACTCGGTGTCCGGGATCCGCGGCCTCGTCCAGGGGATACGGCGGCACCTGGGCGACCGCGAACTGACCCTGCGCATGCTGGCGAACCACCGGGCCACCCTGCTCCAGGGCCCGCGGTTCGTGGGCACCGGGCCTCAGATCGCCGAGCAGATGGGGCAGTGGTTCGAGTCGCGCTCCTGCGACGGCTTCGTCCTGGCCGCCACCCACTTCCCCGGCGCCTTCGAGGACTTCGTCCGGCTGGTGGTGCCCGAACTCCGCCGCCTGGGGCTCGTCCGGAGCGAGTACACGGGCCGGACCCTGCGGGAGAACCTCTCCCTCGACCGCCCGGCGAACCTGTTCACACAGGAACGGCACGACACACGCGCCTGACCGTGGACGAGACCTACCCGAGGAGAGACCAGGACACGATGAACACACCTCCGTTGCGACGCTCGGAACTGGCCACCCCCGCCTCCAACGACCACATGTTCGCCAAGGCGGCCGCCTCGGACGCCGACCTGGTCTTCCTCGACCTGGAGGACGCGGTGGCCCCGGCGCTGCGCGAACAGGCCCGGGGCAAGGCCGTACAGGCGCTCAGCGAGTACGACTGGGGCAGCACCGTTCGTGCGGTGCGGATCAACGGGATCGACACCAGGTGGGCTCACGGAGACATCATCGAGGTGGTCGAAGGGGCCAGGGAGAACCTGGACACCATCATCGTCCCGAAGGTCACGGCCGCACGGGACGTCTGGTGGGTCGACGTGCTGCTGAGCCAGCTGGAGGAGAGGCTCGGACTGGGCAAGCGGATCCGGCTGGAGGTCCTCATCGAGGACGTCGCGGGAGTCGCGCACGCCGAGGAGATCGCGACCGCGAGCCCACGTCTGGACGCCGTCATCTTCGGCGCGGGCGATCTGTCGGTGTCACAGGGCGCGAGGGTGGACACCAACTTCCGTCCGCGTGAGCCGTATCCGGGCGACTTCTGGTACTTCGCGCGGATGCAGGTGCTCACCGCGGCGCGCATCGCGGGCATCGCGGCCATCGACGCCCCCTACCCCGACTTCCGTGACCCGGCCGGTTACGAGGAGGACGCACGATCGGCGGCCTCCTTGGGGTTCAACGGCAAGTGGGCGATCCATCCTTCGCAGATCGGGATCGCGAACCAGGTCTTCCGGGCGACGGACGACGAGGTCAGACGTGCCCGGCGGGTCCTGGAGGCGTATCGGGCCGCCGAGGCGGAGGGCCTCGGGGCGACCAGCGTCGACGGCCAGCTGGTGGACGCCGCGCATGTGAAGCTCGCGGAAGTCGTCCTCGCCCAGCACTCCGCCGTGACCGACTGACACAGGTAACGGAGCCCTTGCGGCATCTCCTCGGCAGGAGATGCCGCCTGGCTGCGTGGATCGCGACGGGTCGTACGAACTCAGTGGTAGAGCGACAGGGGAACCCGGGCGACGATGCCGTCGACATCGCCACCGTCGCGCGCGTCCGACCAGGTGACGTAGGCGTACTTGCCGTGGACGAGAATCCGCGACCATTCGTCACCGCCGCTGCCGAGGAAGGTGTACGGCTCGCTCGTCCGGTTGACCTTCACCGTTCGGGGGAAGGTCTTCCCGCCGTCGAAGGAGACCGTGGAGTAGGTGTCGACGAGCCCGTCGGCCACGTGCCGCCACATGATGCCCAGCGTTCCCTTGGGACCGAACTCGATCCAGGGCTTCGACGCGCCTGGTGCCGCGACCACGGTCGGACCGGTCCAGGTCCGGCCCGCGTTGTTGGTGACGTACACCTCCAGGTTGTCGCCCCGGGGCAGCAGAAGCGCGAACCGGTTGGTCCTCGTGGGATCGGCGGTGACCCAGGGGATCGGGTCCGACGTCAGCAGCCTGGTGTCCGGCACGAGGTCGCCCGAGGGCGGCGCCACCTGAACTCCCTGGCTGTCGGTGACGGGGAACGCCGTGAAGGTCTTCCCGTCGTCGCGGCTCACCTCGAACACGGGGTTCACGGGCTGGACCGAGACCCCGCCCACGACCACTTCAGAGGTCGCGGTGGCCAGCACGCCGTTGTGCACGGCGATCTGGTTGCCGAAGGGCTGGTCCGGGAGTTCCTCGACCGGGGTCCAGGTCAGGCCATGGTCCTTGCTGACCGTGACGGCCGACGGTCCGGGCTCCCCGACCGGGCTGGCGCCGACCGCGTAGACGTAGTCAGTGGCCGTGTCCACCCTCAGCCGGGGAGTGGCGGCGCGGACGGCCGGCGTGTCGACGACGTGCGACCAGGTGCGGCCGCCGTCGGTCGACCGGGCGACACCGAGTGCGTTCGGGACCCCGTTGCAGGTACCGGTGATCGGTCCGGTCGGGTCGTCGGGGCAACCCAGCTGGTTCCAGGCGAGGTAGAAGATCCCCTTCGAGTCGACGGCCAGGTACGGGTCGCCGCACTGGGGGTTGTCGCCGGCCGGCCAGGCCGTGCGGGTCCATGTCCTGCCGCCGTTGGTCGAGAACGCGGCGTAGCACTCCACCCTCACGAGTGCGGCGCCGTTGACGATGTGGTCCGTCGACGCGTACACCAGGTTCTCCGGGTTCTTGGGGTTGACCGCGACGACCGGCTGACCGTTCACCCGGTCCGGCGTGCCGGGGGTCGCGTCGACCTCGAAGCGGCCACCGGCCGGACTTGCCTGCGCGCTGGTCACGAGGAGGGGCACGGCCACCATGGCGGCGAACAGGCCTGCGCCGAACACTCTCACCCCTCTCCTCACCCGCGCGCGGAACGACTTCCCGGTCGCCGTCACACGACGCGTCGCCCAGGGCCGTTCGGGTAACTGTGGGTCCGTACTCGCTGGTGGGAAGGATCCGTGCGGTGATCTCATGCCTGCTCCCTAGGAGGATGTGATGTTCGTGCCTGCGTGGTGTGGATCGCGCCGCCCGGCACGAAGCAGACCTCGTCGCCGTCGAGGGCGAGTCGGCCGTAGTGCGGGGCGGGGAAGTGGGCGGGAAAGAGGAACGCGTCTTCGTCCAGCGCCCGTCGCACGAGTGCGCGCCGGGTGGCGACGGCCGTCTCCAGGTCGTCGCAGCCCGGCAGGTGCAGTTCGGGTCGGGTCAGCTGGACCGGGTGGTGGAAGGCGTCTCCGGTGAAGTACGCCCGGACGCCCGCGGAGTCGAGCGCCAGCACCGCGTGACCGAGGGTGTGGCCGGGTGCGTGCTCGACGGTCAGGCTCGGCGAGATCTCGTACGGCAGCGGCACGACCCTGGCCAGACCCGCTGCGGCGACCGGACGTACGCACTCGTCGAACACGTTGGGGCTGAAGTCGTTGGAGTGCGGGGGCCTGGCCGTGTCCCACCGCCGGTATTCGTCCGCCGCGAACACGTAGTCGGCGTTGGGGAAGGTGGGCACCCATCTCCCCTCGCTTCGCCGGGTGTTCCAGCCGCAGTGGTCGTGGTGGAAGTGGGTGCAGAAGACGATGTCGACCGCCTCGGGCGACACACCCGCCGCCGCGAGCCGGTCCAGATAGGGGACGTCCAGTCCGTCGAAGTAAGGCCCCCTGCCGGTGCGGCCGTTACCGGTGCACGGATCGACCAGCACCGTGCGGCCGTCCACCCGCAGCACCCAACTGTGGTTGGAGAACAGGAAGTTCATCGTGGCCCGGTCCAGGAACCCGCTGGGCAGCGGGTCCACGCGCCGCGCGATGAAGGCCTCGTCGCCGGTCAGGAAGGTGAGGGAGACCGGCAGGGTGTGCTCCTCGACCCGGTCGACCAGGGCATGGCCCAGGCTGAGTGTCCGCAATGTCGTCATGCCTTCGGTGAGTGTTTCTCGCGGTGGCGGGCGGTCGGCCGTCAGCCGAGGCGCTCTCGCGCGTCGGCGGGAGACTGACGCACGGCATCGCGCAGAAGGCCGGCGAGCCGGTCGGCGGGGAGCGGGGCACCGGGGCAGCCCAGGAACCACCTCATGACGTCCGCGTCCCCGGTCGCCCCCGCCGGGCGTTCGGGCAGGTACGGCTGGACGTAGACCGCCGTGTTGGGCTCGCTGCGCCAGCTCTCCGACAAGGGGCCCAGGTCGACGGCGTCGTAACCCAGGACGTCGAGCAGCCGGATCGTCTCCTCCTTGGCGGCGGCGCTGTTACCGGCCACGGGCAGCGCGCTGCGGTCCGCGGCGCCGGCGGGCCGGGCCAGGATCTCCAGCCGCCGGAAGTCGATGTTGTTGAACGCCTTGACCACCCGCGCCCCGGGAAGGTGACGCTGCACCAGCTCGCTGGAGGTCAGCTCGCGGGAGTCCAGCTCCGCCAGGGAGCCGTCGCGCTCGGGGTAGTAGTTCATGGTGTCCACCACGGTCTTCCCCGCGAGGGCGTCGGCGGGCAGCCGCCGGAGCGCGCCGAGGGGGACGGTGGCCACCACGATGTCGCCCTGGCGCGCCGCGTCCGCCGCCGTTGCGGCCCTGGCGCCCTCTCCCCACTGCGCCACCGTGTCCATGAGCGTCTGCGGGCCGCGCGAGTTGCTCACGACCACGTCCAGCCCGGCGGCGAGCGCCAGCCGGGCCAGCGCCCCGCCGATCCGTCCGGCTCCGATGAGCCCGAGGGTCTTCGTCACTTCCCTGTTCCTTCCTTGCGCGCCGTTCAGCGAGGGCCGAGCGGTGCCTCAGTAGGCGATGGCGACGTGGAGGGCCGACTCGCGGTCGCCCGCCGTCTCGATCGCCTCGATGATCCGGTCGAGCTCGAAGGTGTGGGTGATGATGGAGGCGAGATCGAACCGTCCGCTCTCCATGATCTTCATGACGTCTACGACGTCCTCGGGCCGGTAGCCGCCCGGTCCGATGATCTCCTGCTCGCCGTAGGCCAGCCGGACCAGATCGACGGCGACCGGCTTGGGATGGACGGCTACCGCGCCGATGCGCGCGCCGGACTTCGCCATGGACTGGATGGTGGCGAACAGTTCGTCGGGCCCCGCCGCCTCGACGTAGATGTCGACGTCGGGGAAGGTCCCCAGCAGGGTCTTCACCTCACCGAACACCTCACCGGCTCGCCTCCGCAGGTCCTCCCGCGCGGAGTTGCAGGTCACGAATCCGAGTCCGGCGGCCTTCTCCAGACGCAAGTCGGACAGGTCCACCACCATGACCTCCGCGGCACCGAGGCTCTTCAGCGCCACCGCCGCGCCGATCCCGATCGTGCCGGCGCCGAAGACGATGGCCTTCTCCCCCTGCTGAGGACGGCAGCGACGCACAGCGCGGTGGGCCACCGTGAAGGGCTCGATGAGTCCGGCCACAGGTGTGGGGATCCGGTCGTCGACCTTGAACACCTGCTCACCCACATGGCAGTTCGGGACAAGGATGTACTCGGAGAAACCGCCCAGGCATCCGGCGCGACTCGGGTCGCCCTTGGCTGTCAGCGGGTAGGGGTAGACGCGGTCGCCGACCGACAGGCCGGTCACCTCACTGCCCATCTCGGCGATCTCGGACACGACCTCGTGGCCGAACTGCTCGCCCTTCAGGATCTGGTGCGCCCCGGGACCGTGCCGGTAGACCGACACGTCCGAACCGCAGATGCCGGCGTGCAGGTTGCGCAGCAGCACGTCCCGCGGACCGCAGGTGGGTGTCTCCAGCTCGGTGAGGGTGATGTCGAACGGTCCGTTGTAGATGGCGGATTTCATCGTGAGGTCCTTCCGGTCCGGGAGGGGGCACCAGGTCTCCCCGTGGTGATCAACGCGAGGGTGCTGACGGCACCGGGGAGTCACGGCTCGCGAAAAGCTAGGGCGGTGGGACCTCGCGCCGAGGCCGGTATCCCGCTGGGCGGACTACTTTGTCCGCGGGCTCCGGGCCGGCACCGGTGCGCTCAGTCGCCGCGCAGTGTCCCGGCCAGACCCCCGTCGACCAGGATGTCGGTGCCGGAGATGAACGACGCCTGGTCGGAGGCGAGGAAGGCGACCACGCCGGCGATCTCGATCATCGTGCACTCACGGGCGAGCGGGGTCCTGACATAGAGATCGTGCTTGACCGGACTGCGCGCGAACTCGAACGCACCCATGGGGGTGGCGATGAGCCCCGGAGAGAGACTGACGATCCGCGCTCCCCGCTGTCCCCACGTCCATGCCTCACGTCGACACAGGGACAGCAGACCGTATTTGGAAAGCTGGTACGCCATCGCGGAGGTGCGTTCCTCCTCGCCGAGCGCCTCCTTGAGACGGGTCGCCGTCCGGGCGTCGTGCGGGTCACGCAGTACGGCCTCGACAGCGGCGCTCGGCGTGACGGTGTGCGCGGCGAGGGACGCGATGAGGATCGCCGCCGCGCCGGGCTCCGCGCAGGGCAGCAGCGCGCGCGTGACGAGTGCGGCTCCGGTGAGGTTGACCCGCACGATGCTCTCGAAGTCCGCCGCCGACGGGGACAGTCCGGCGACGTGCGCGAGCCCGGCGAAGCCTCCTCGCCGCTTCACCTCCTCCGCAAGCTCCAGGACCGACTCCGGCCGCGTGATGTCACAGTCCACCGGCTCGGCGTCACCTCCCTCGTCGCGCATTCTCCGCGCGACCTCGTCCGCCTTGTCCTTGTCGATGTCCACGATGAGCAGCCGGTGCTGCTGCCCGAGCCGTCGCGCCACCGCCGTGCCGAGGCCACCGGCCCCGATCACCACCGCAAGACTCCAGTCCGGCCGCTCGCTCGTGCCGAGTTCATGCATGTCCACGCTCCGCCTTTCCAAGGCCCGGCGTCCGACATCCCCGCCGGGGCAGGGTGCCGACGGCCAGTGTGGTCACCGACGGATCGTCGCCCGTGGGCGTGTCCTGAAGCGGGAAGTGGCACGCGACATACTGGTCCGCGCGCACCTCGCGCACCTGCGGCTCGCTGACGGCGCACAGGTCCTCCGCCCTCGGGCACCTGGTACGGAACCGGCAGCCAGACGGAGGCGCCAGGGGTGAGGGGATGTCCCCGTCGAGCGCGGGTCCGGCGAAGCCCCGGTCGGAGTCGATCAGCGGAACCGAGTCGAGCAGGGCCCTGGTGTACGGGTGGGCGGGCCGCTCGTACACCAGGTCGGCGTCACCGAACTCGCACACCTTGCCCAGATACATCACCATGACGTCGTCGCTGACCGCGCGGACGACGCTGAGGTCATGAGCGATGAACACGACGGTCAGCGCGTAGGCGGCCTTGATGTCCTCGATCAGGTTGAGCGTCTGGGCCTGCACGGAGACGTCGAGGGCCGACACCGGCTCGTCGCAGATCAACAGCTTCGGATTCAGCGCCAGGGCCCTGGCTATCGCCACCCGCTGTGCCTGGCCACCTGACAGCTGACGAGGCATCATCTCGGCGAACCGCTCCTCGGCGAGCCCCACTTGGGCCAGTACGGTGGCAGCCCGCTCGGTTCGCTCGGCGACCGGCATACCTCCGATCACCAGGCCTTCCTCGACGACGTCCCGGACCCTGCGGCGTGGGTTCAGCGAGGCAACCGGGTCCTGGAAGACCATCTGCATGTCACGTCGGAGCGTGCGCATCCGCTGTGGGCGGGCCTGGTCGATGCGCTCGCCGTCGAACTCGATCGTGCCGCCGGTCGCGTGGTCCAGGCGCAGCACGGCCCGGCCCGTGGTCGACTTGCCGCAACCCGACTCGCCGACGATGCCGAGGGTCTCGCCGGGCAGGACGTCGAAGCTGACCCCGGACACCGCCTGCACGACCCCGGCGTCGGTGGCGTACTCGACGACCAGGTCCCGTACGGTCAACAGGGCGCCGTCACCCCGGAGATGGGCGTCCCCGCTACCGGCCATCGTGGCCCCCCGTCACCGGCGGTGTGCCGGGCGCGTCGACCGGAACGCAGCACGCGACCCGGTGGTCGTGTCCCACGGAGGTCATGACGGGCCCCGGCACACCGCACTCGGTCCGTACCGCGGTGCAGCGGGGTCGGAATCGGCAGCCCGTCGGCGGTGCGACGGGATCCGGCAGTATGCCGGGGATCAGGCGCAAAGGGGTGTGCCGTTCGTGGTCGATCGTGGGAACCGCCTCCAGCAGGGCGTGGGTGTACCGGTGGCGCGGTGCCGCGAACACGGTGCGCGTCGCCCCGTCTTCGGCCAGGCGGCCCGCGTACATCACGGCCGTACGGTCGGTGCGTCCGGCCACCACGGCGAGATCGTGGCTGATCAGCATGAGGGCCGTGCCCCGGTCCCGCTGAATGCGGCGCAACAGGTCGAGGACCTGGCGCTGGACGGTCACGTCCAACGCCGTCGTCGGCTCGTCCGCGATGACCAGGTCGGGTTCACACGCCAGCGCGATGGCGATCATCACGCGCTGGCGCATGCCCCCGGACAGTTCGTGCGGGTAGCTGCGCAGCCGACGCTCCGGGTCGGGCACGCCCACCTCGACGAGGAGATCGACGGCCCGCCCGCGCGCCTCCGCGCGCCCGACGCCGAGGTGCCGGCGCATGCCCTCGGTGAGCTGCCGCTCCACCCGTACGACCGGGTTGAGCGACCCCCCCGGGTCCTGGAGCACCATGGCGACCTGGGCACCCCAGATCTTCCTGCGCTCGCTCTGGGACAGGGTGAGCAAGTCCCGTCCCCGGAAGAGGATTTGACCGCTGCACCCCGCGCCCCGCGGCAGCATGCCCATGATCGCCTTCGCGGTCACCGACTTGCCCGATCCCGACTCCCCCACGACGCCCAGCGCCTGTCCGTGCCCGATGGTGAGGGAGACGTCGTCGACGGCCCGTACGACACCGCGCGGCGTCCCGATGTGGACCCGGAGATCGCGGACTTCGAGGACCGGGTCGATCGAGTCGGTCGGGTCAGCCCGGTCGGCCGGGTCGCCTAGTGCTTGATCCACAGGTCCTCCGGAAGCAGCGAGCCGAACCCGTACTGGGTGAGGCCGCCGACGTTCTTGCCGGAGATCGCGCTGCCGGCGCTGCGCAGGATCCAGAGCATGGGGCGCAGTGCCACGAGCCGCCGCTGCACGGTGTCGTAGGCGGCCTTGCGGTCCGCGACGGTGGTCGCCGTGCGGCCCTTCAGCAGGGCCTGGTCGAGCTGGGCGTCGTTGATGCCCGTCATGTTGGTCGGCGAGTCACCCTGGAACGCGGTCCAGAGCCTGGGCTCCGGGTCGTTGAAGGCGGCGGACGACACCACGGCGTCGAAGTCGTGCGAGGTCTGGAGGGGAATGAACTCCGCGTAGTCGACCACCTTGATCTTCATGGTGACGTTCTTGAACTTGCTGAGCTGGGACTGGATCGACTCCGCCTGGGCCTTGTTCTCCGTCGACGCGGTGGTGGTGAAGGTGAACGAGACGGGCTTGCCGTCGGCCGCGATCTCGTTGAACAACTTCTGCGCGGCGGCCGCGTCGGGCTTGCCCACCGGGATGTCGGTGTAGAAGGGCGAGGACTTGCGGAACACCGTGTCGACGGTCTCGCCCGTCCCGTCGTACACCGAGGCGTTCAGGGCGTTGAAGTCGATGGCGTCGGACAGCGCTTCGCGGGCCCGGATGTCGTTGAACGGCGCGCGCCGGGTGTTGAGGGCGAGGTAAGTGCCACCGCTGAGCGGGGACGTCGTGGTCGGCAGCCCCGCGTCGGACGCCTTCTTCAGGTTCTCCCAGTTCTGTTCGATGGCAAGGTCGGCGCCGCCGCTGATCACGGTGTTGACGCGCTGTGTCGCGTCGAGGGCGACCGTCAGGGTGAGCTGGTCCAGGTAAGGCTTGGGCGCGTCCCAGTACTTGGGGTTCTTCACCAGCACCATGGCGTCCTGCCGGCGCCACTCCTTCAGCGTGTACGGTCCGGCGCCGACGGGGTGTGCGTCGTACGCCTTCGCCCCCTTGCCGAGCGCGGCCGGTGAGGCGATCCAGTTCATGGACGTGGTCACCACGGACTGGGCGAACTGCGCCATGGGCTCTGCCAGAGTGACCTTCAGCGTCGTCGCGTCGACGCTCTTCGTCGACGTCACCAGCGAGGCATCTGCTTGGTACGGGGACGCGGTGGCCGGGTCGCGCATGCGGTCCCAGTTGTACTTGACGGCGGCGGCGTTGAGCGGGGTGCCGTCGGAGAACGTCAGCCCGTCACGCAGCTTCAGCTCGAAGGTCTTCCCGCCGTCCGAGGAGCTGAAGGACTTGGCCAGGGAGCCGCGGATCCTCCCGGACTGGGGATCGTCCGTCAGCAGGGTGCCGTAGAGCGCGTTGCCGACGATGGCGCCGCTGACGAAGTTGTTGCCCATCTGCGCGGGATCGAGGGTACGGAGTTCGCTGAGGGTGAGGACGCGGGCAGACCCGCCGGCGACCGGCTTGCCCGTCGCCCCGGTCGATCCCCCGGCGCTCTTCCCGCCGCCGCCCCCGCAGGCACCGAGCAGGAGTGCGGCGGTGGCTGCGGCAATCGTGGTGAGGCATCTGGTACGGATCATCGTTGACCCCTTGTCGTGGACGTTCGGGAAAGCCGGCCGGCCCGAGGCGGGCACGGGCCGGACCGCGTCAGTCGTGCAGACCGCGGTCGAACCGGTGCCGCAGGTGGTCACCGGCCTGGTTGAGGGCGAACACGGTCAGGAAGATGAACGCGGTGGGCACGAAGACGAGGTGCGGGTAGTCACCGACGGAGTCCTTGCCGTCGGAGATCATTCCGCCCCAGCTCGGTGAGGGGGGTGGGATGCCCATGCCGAGGAAGCTCAGTGAGCCCTCCGCCACGATCAGCGCGGCCATCACGACGGGCAGGTAGGCGCCCAGCGAGGGCAGCAGGTTGGGCAGGATCTCCCGCGCCAGGATGCGCCGCCTGCTCGCGCCCATGTTGCGGGCGGCGGTGATGAACTCGCGGGAGGCCCAGGACAGGGTGTTGGCTCTGGCCAGCCGGACGAAGGTAGGGACGACCAGCAGGGTCAGCCCGATGAGGATGGTCGACACGCTGGGGGTGAGAACGGCGGCCAGCGCGAGCAGGAAGATCAGGGGCGGGAACGCGAGCATCGCGTCCGCGATCAGTCTGATCACCGAGTCGGTACGGCCGCGGAGATATCCGGCGACCATGCCGAGTACGGTCCCCACGGCCGAGCCGATCAGACCCGCGCCGGCTCCGACCAGCAGCGAGACCCGAGCGCCGTGGACACAGCGGGACAGCAGCGAGCGGCCCAACTGGTCGGTGCCGAGCAGAAGATCGAACGAGTCGGGACTCGGTGTCTGCCTGGGCAGGCCGACGGGACGGTCGTACGGCGCCAGCGGAAGGACGTCGGCGAACACGGCCGCGAGGACGATCACGGCGAGCCAGGTGTAGGCGATCCCGACGAGGATCGACCGGGTGCGGTGCACGGCCGGGACGGAGGGCTCCGTCCCGGCGCCGTCGCCGGTCCCGGTGTCCGGTCCCGTCGTGACGGTGCGCTGGACGCTCGTCATGCCGCGACCGCCTTTCTGACCCGCGGATCCAGCCAGTGGTAGCTGAGGTCCACCAGGGTGTTGACGAGGACGTACGCCACGACCACGAAGACCACGATTCCCTGGACCGAGACGAGGTCCCGGGAGACGATCGAGGAGACGACCAGCTGGCCGAGGCCGGGCAGCGAGAACAGGATCTCGACGACGACGGTCCCGCCGATCAGCCGGCCGAGGTTGATGCCGGCGAGGGTGATCAGGGAGAACGACGACGGCCGCAGCGCGTGGCGGAACATGACGTAGGCGGGGCTCATCCCCTTGGCCCGGGCGGCGGCGATGAAGTCCTCGCGCAGGGTGGAGATGAGATCCGCCCGCAGCGCCCGGTGGAAGGCCGCGATCTCGGTCAGGGCGATCGACACGGCCGGGAGCAGGGCGCCGCGCAGGTTCGCTCCGAGGCCGTCGGTGCTGATCCGGGCCCATCCGCTGACGGGGAGCCAGCCCAGCTTCAGGGAGAAGACGTAGATGAGGACGGGGCCCGCGATGAAGGCCGGTACCGACAGCAGCACCGACGAGAGGGCCGTGGCCCCGCGGTCCGCCCCGGACCCTTCCCGCGCCGCGGAGACGATGGCCAGGAGCACGGCGACGACCAGGGACAACGTCAGTGCGATGGCGGCGAGTTCCAGCGTCACGGGCAGCCGGGACAGGACCGCGTGCGTGACCGATTCGTTGGTGATCGGCGAGGTGCCGAGATCGCCCGTGACGGCGTGTCCGAGCCAGTCGATGTACTGATGCCAGAGGGGTTGGTCCATGCCGAGTCTGGCGTTCAGTTTCGCGACCGCCGCCGGTGTGGCGTTCTCTCCCAGGATGACGGAGGCGGCCGATCCCGGCGCCAGACTCAGCAGTGCCACGGAGCCCATCGTGACCAGGATGATCACGGCCAGGCTGCGAAGGACCCGTTTCGCGGTGGTGAGCACCATCCGACTCGCTTCCTTGGGAGACGTAGGTGACGTGTGGTCGTCCGGTGAGGTGTGCGGCCGCGCCGCGGTGGGTGAGATCGGTGCGGGCGGAGGGCCGGGAACCGGCCCTGAGCCGGCTCGTTCGCGTACCGCCACACCGGGGTTGGCGCGATGGGAGCCCAGCATGGTGACCGGCCTGAACCGGTTGGCGGCGCGTGTCCGCTCAACGGAACAGATTGTCGGCACCTTGTCGGCACCGCCGGGGCCGGCCCGGCGGGGTCAGTGCGCCGGGACCACGTGCTGCGTGCGAGGTATCTCCCGTTCGCGTGGCGTTAGTTCGGCGAGTCGGCCGGGGACGGTCGGCCGTGGTGTGTGCTGCTGTTCCCGGAACCGCTTCACCCGGGCGACCGACGCCGTGGCCGAGAGCACCATGTCCCCCCTGGTCACCCTCTCGACGGCGGCAAGCAGCTCGGGCGGGTCGGTGCCCTTGCCGATAAAGCCGTTGGCGCCACCCAGCATCGCCTCGACGACGTACTGCTCGGTCTCGAACGTGGTCAGTACGAGGATCTTCACGTCGGCGAGCGAGGAGTCGTCGCGAATCGACCGCGTCGCCTGGAGTCCGTCGGTCCGAGGCATCCGGATGTCCATGAGCACCACGTCGGGTACGTGGGCGCGTACCAGCGCCAGGGCCTCGTCACCGTCCGAGGCTTCCCCGACGACCTCGTACCCCGGGCTGTAGTCCAGCAGCAGCCGGAGGGTGCCGCGCAACAGGGTCTGGTCGTCGGCCAGGACCACCCGGATCGTCACCGCACCACCGTCTCGGTAGCGGCCAGGGGCCGCACACGGCCGGTCTCATGGAGCGGCAGGACAGCCGTCACCAGGTATCCGCCGCCGTGGACGGGGCCGGCCTCGCACGTTCCTCGGACGGCCGCCGCGCGTTCCTTCATGGACAGCAGTCCCCGGTGTGTCCCCACCCCCGCGGCGTGGGTCGACCGCGGGGAGGTGCCGTTCCGCACGTTCAGCACCAAGGCACCGACCCCCCACCGCAGTTCAACCTCGGCCGTGTCGACCTGCGCGTGCTTCTGCACATTGGTCAAGGCCTCCTGGAGGATGCGGAAGGCCGTGACGTCCACGGTCGCGGACGGTCTGCCCGGCTCACCGCGCTACCGCACGTCCACCTGAAGCCCGGCAAGCTTGAACGACCTGGTCAGGTCGTCCAGCAGGGACAGGCCCGGCATGGGCTGGTGGGCGAGCCCCGCCTCGGTGCCGTGGCTGAGCGCGCCGACCGTGGTGCGCAGTTCCTGCAGGGCGACCTTGGCACCGTCGCGGATCTGCTCCAGCAGGCCGTCCGGACGCGGCACGCCGGCGTTTTCCAGATGCACGCCGACGCCCGCCTGCGCATGGATCAGAGTCAGCTGGTGGGCGACGATGTCGTGGAGGTCGCGGGAGATCCGGACCCGTTCCTCGGCGACCTGACGCGCGGCTTCCTCGGCCCGTGTCCGCTCGGCGCGCTCGGCCCGCTCGCGCAGGGCCGCCACCACGGCACGCCTGCTGCGCACGGCGTCACCGACCGCCGCGGCCGCGACGATCCACGCGGCCGCACCGAGCCGCTGCGGGTTGACAGGCAGTTCGGACTGGAACGCGAGCACGGTCACCGCGACCCAGGCCGCCGTCAGAGCGGCGGTCGCCCACGCACCACGCCGGCCCGTCCGCAGGGCGACCGTGTAGACGGCCACCTCGATGGCCGGGAGCATGACGTCGAGAGGGCTGCCCGCGGCCTGGTTCACGACCGACAGCACCAACACCACGGCGAGGGTCGGAACGGGAGCGCGGCGCCGCATGAGCAGCGCGCAACTGCCGGCGACGATGAGGAGCACATGTCCGGCATTGAGTCCGCCGAGATCGCCCCGGTCGATCACCAGAAGGGTGAGCAGTCCAAGTACGGCAGTGATCACCGCAGGCATCCACGATGCCACGGCCGGACGACCCGCCGCGCGTACGTTCGGAATACCTGCATTCACCTTTGAAGGGTAGAGGGAGGGCGGCAGGCTCACGTCCCGCACATGCAGCAGTAGATGTACTGCGATCGCGGTACACGGTGCGGTGACGCCGCCCGCAGGGACAGCACCGGACGGACGCCGGGCAGGCGTGGAACCGATTCAGCGGCGGCGGTTGGCAGTCTCGAGAGCGGGATCGACGGCGCGAGCATCACGCGGTGTTCGCGTGCGACCAAGGGGCAACGACAACGATCCGATCGATCCTCAGCCACACCGAGGACAAGTAGCGCACCCGGGCACAGTACGACCCAGCCGCGACACCCGACCAGCTTGACGACCCATTGGAGCTTCTGAGACGAATCCGCTCGACCTGGTCGGGTACGACACTGTCGACATAGAACCGCGCGCTGGCGGCTGGTGCTTCGAGCCGACCACCCGCTCTCCATACAGACGTATCCGCCCACGTGTCCCTTGGGGCTGACGGACGACGAGGAGACGATGCGTTGGTTTCTTGAAGAGCCCTGGCGCCGCACTGTCCGCCGAGCCGGTTGGGCACGGGTGCGCACCCTGCGCCAGCAGATCGCGCTGCGCTACAGACCCGGCCTGCTGGCCGACCGTGGCCTTCCCAAGTTCACGTTCCACTGAGCGGGCATCTCTCGGCTCAGGCCTGTCATCGCCGATCACACTGCTGGCACGAGCGGAGTCCGGTCGACGCCTGTCGCACCTTGTTCGATACCTGTGGCAACGCGGACAGCTGGACCGGAGCGCACACGCCGTCCGAGCAGAAGGCAGGTCATGGCGAATGACCTGGCCCCGCACGTGAGCCGGCTGAACACCACCCAGTTGGGCAGCGTCGTCGGCGGGAGGACCCGGAACAAGGCATGACAGCACCGTCGCGTGGCTGCTCAAAGACGAGGCCGGCATCACAGGGGCCCAGCTGCCTCCGGGCACAGGGCTCTGCGCCCGTCAGCCGATCATTGGAAGGAGAAACGATGCCTGAGAGCCTGGCAGGAAAGGTCGCCTTCATCACCGGAATCGCCCGGGGACAGGGGCGGGCCCACGCCGTGCGGCTGGCTCAAGAAGGGTGCGACATCATCGGCGTGGACATCTGTGCGGACATCCCGACGATGACGTACCCGAACGCCACACCCGACGATCTCACCGAGACGGTCCGGCTGGTCCAGGAGGAGAAACGACACATCGTCGCGCGGACCTGCGACGTACGCGACTTCCCCGCCCTGCGGACAGCGTTTGAGGAAGGGTTCGCCGAGTTCGGGCGCGTGGACATCATCATCGCCAACGCCGGCATCATCAGACTGGGTGACGAATCCGACGACTTCCTGGCGGACTGGAACGACGTGATCGACGTCAACCTCACCGGCGTATTCCACACTGTCCGAGCCGCGCTTCCAGCGATGCGCGCCGGCTGGCGCGGTGGCTCGATCGTGATCACGAGCTCATCGGCCGGACTCAAAGGCACACCCTCGCTCAACACCAGCGGGATGGCCTACACCGCCGCCAAGCGCGGCCTCGTCGGACTGATGCAGAACCTGGCGGGCGCTCTCGCCCCCGAGTGGATCCGCGTCAACACCATCCATCCGACGGGGGTGTTGAGCGGCATGAGCCAGAACCCGGCGATGGACGCCCTCATGGCCCAGGCCGCCGTGGGCGAGAACAATCTCATCTCCGGCATGCAGAACGCCCTGCCCATCGACATCCTGCAACCCGAGGACGTGGCGAACGCTGTGGCCTACCTCGTCTCAGAACAGGCGCGATTCATCACGGGCATCCAGTGGCCCCTCGATGCCGGCTTCACCATCCGCTAAGGCCACCGGCCCGCTCTGTCCATCACGCCTTCGGCAGAACCGCACACCACCCACTGGCCCACGCCACGCGCTCAAGCAGCCCGGCAGGCCCCCCAGCCTCCCCAAGGAATTTTCGGCATGGAGACCCCTCAATACTTCGAAACCTTCCCCGACTTCGCCTTCGAGCGCACGCAGAGCGGAGTCCTCACCCTACGGCTGCACAGTGCCGGCGAACCGGCACTGCTCAGCTCCCGCCTGCATCGCGATTTCCCGCGTGTGCTCAGCCAGATCGCCGACGATCGAGCAAACAGGGTCCTCGTCCTGACCGGCACCGGCGATCACTTCATGACCGAGATGGACCTGACCGAAGATCGTCAGGCTTTCAAACCCCTCAACTGGGACGAGATCTTCTGGGAGGGACGCCAAGTACTACGGGCCTTGGTCGACCTTCCCATGCCCATCGTCGCAGCCATCAACGGTCCTGCCACGATCCACTCGGAATGGGTCCTGCTGGGCGACATCACCATCGCCTCGCAGACCACGCACTTCCAGGACCTTCCGCACCTGGGTGGCGAGGTCGTGCCGGGTGACGGGATCCATGTCGTATGGGAAGAGCTCTTGGGCATGAACCGGGCCCGCTACGCGGCCCTGACCCAGCAAGTGATCCAGGCCGATGAGGCGCTGCGGCTCGGTATGGTCAACGAGGTGGTTCCATCGTCCGAAGTGCTCCCCCGAGCCATCGAGCTCGCTGAGTCACTCGCTGCCAGGCCATCGCTACTGTTACGGCTGACACCGCTGGCCTTGCGGCAGCGACTGGCGAGGCGGCTGGAAGAGGGCACGACCCTGGGCCTGGCATTGGAAGGCCTGTCCATGGCCGACAAGCCTTACCAGAACTGACGATCAGCTGGACAGCCGCAGGCAAGAGCCCGGACTACCAGCGGAAGCCTGGGAAGAGCCCTCACACGGAGTCGTTATTGGACGCAAGACAGCGGAAGAAGGTGCGACAGCCGATGCCGGCCGCGGACATGATGTCGTCGACGGTCGTTCAGTCGAATCCTCGCCGCGCGAACAACTCGAAGCCCAGGCCTTCGAGTGCGGCCCGCGAGGTCACCCTCGGCCGGCCCGCCCTGGCAGGCCCCGATGAGACCTGGGCCCGGAGGTTCGCCGGGTTGCCGGTTGGGACGGGTGGCCCGGTGTGCTCTCGCCGCGGTAGGGGCACGATCATCAGCCTGGCCGCGGCTGAGGCCGATCCGCTCCTATGACCGCGGTGTGCTGTCCGAGCGCCACATGGTGAGACGAGGGTGCCCCGGCAGTTCGGCGCGGCCGGTGGCCCACAACAGGGTGAGCCAGGGATCCGCGCCGCCCGGAGCCTCTGGAAACAGACGGGCGAGCACCCGCGAGCAGAGAGCGGAGGGCGGAGGGCGGGGTCCAGGCAAGCCCGAAGCCTTCCGCCAGATCGTGCATGTGTACCAGCGTCTCTTGCACCCCCAGCGCCGCGAAGCCTTCGGGGTCCGAGACCCCGGCGGCGTGGTGGGCGCGGACCCGGGGCGGCGTGGTACGCACCACGGCGACCAACAGCGCGCCGCACGCCTCCAGCACCTGCACCAGGCCGGCCGGACCCGCATCACGGTCCGCGAAGAGGAAGACCGCGGGTCCGTCCGGCCTCTTCTGGCTCAACGCGATAGGCACATGGGTGTCCAGCGGCGGGCTCTGCGGCCCCAGCTGCACGGCGTAGTAGAACAGGTCGTTGGCGAGGTGCTCGACGGTCTCCCAGCAGTCCCACTCCAGCGAACCGGCCTTACCGCCCCACCCCTCCGCGGGTGCGTCCTGAAGAATGCCCACGGCAAGCCGCACGGCAAGGTCGACGTCGTCCGCGGTGACGGGAGACAGGACTGATCCGGTTTCGCTTGATCGGGACATGGCAGCACCGTATCCCGAGGGAAGAGGGCAACCCCTTCCAGCTAGCAGAACGAGACGCCGACGTGGCCGAGGTCGTACGGGCGCTTGGCCAACTCCAGAGCGTGCTCGTCAAGGGTGAGGCCAGTCGTGTCTCAACGCTCACTAGGCCGCGGCCCTTCAGGTCGTTGAGGGTGTCGCGGGGGTGGTGGTCGTACTTGTCCGCTGGGCACGGCATGCGCCACAGCGGGTCGTCGAGGCTGTGCTGATCGTGGCACGCCCTCTGGCGGCACCGGCGCGCATCAGCACAATGAACGACAGGACCGGGCTGGACCGGTCGTGGACGGGGGCGGGAGTTCGAATGGAGCCGGACGGCATGGGGCTGGAGCTGTCGGAGGCGATCGCCGCAGTACGAGCGGGGCTCGTCGGGGCCAGGGCCGAAGGCGCGGGCAGCGAGGTGAGGTTCGTCCCGGAAGAGGTGGTCCTCGACTTCTCCATCGAGCTGCGTCGCAGCAGAAGGGCTGGCGGCGGAGTGAAGGCCTATGTGCTGTCGGCCGACGCCGGGGGCGAGTCGGCGGGGACCCGTACGCAGCGCATCAATGTCCGATTCCGCGTGACGGACACGGAAGGCGGGGAGCTGCCGGTGGGCGATCGAGTGGGCCGGGATCGACCGCGTCGGCCTGGAGGTCACTGAGCCGGGCCCGTCAGGACCGAACGCGGCGACGGGCCGGACGAGTGAAGAGCAGGATGGGGGAAGAGACGTGACCTTCGACGCGTCGTCAGTCGTGGAGGTTCTGGGGGAAAGCGGCTCCTACGGATCTGGGTACGAAGTGGACGCCGGCCTGGTACTCACCGCGGGCCACATCCTGACGGACGGTGTGCCACGCCGCGAGCCGACCTCGGCGCAGATCCGGTTCATGCAGGAGGGCGCCGACTGGGTGCGGGCCTACGTGATCTGGTACGACGACTGTCTGGACGCCGCGCTGCTGGCTGTGGCCACGGACCGTTCGTTCACCGCTCCGGTCCGCTACGGGGAACTGACCGGGGCCGATCCGCAGCACCCCGTCGCTTGCGGGGTGGTCGGCTTCCCACAGGTGCAGGCCACGCGGCACGGGCGGGACCCGATGGGCGTCTCGGGAACCGTCGACGCGTCGACCCAGAGGTTTAGCCGCCGATACCAGATCGAGCTGACTTCCCTGGAGAACCGCAGGGACTGGAGTGGTATGTCCGGCGCGGCCGTCTTCTGCGGGCCGCTGCTCATCGCCGTGATACGCAGCGTCCCGGAGGGCTTTCACGCGGCGCGGGTCAACGCCATACCCGTCGGTCAGCTGCTGCGGAGCGCCGCTTTCCGCGGAGCTCTGTTCGGGACGGGGTGTGTGGAGCCGGTCCCCGGACGGGGCGAGCCGCACTCCGCTCTCAGGGCGCCGTGCAACCCGGAATGCGAGGTACCCCCGCTTGAATCCGTCGAGCTGGAGCCCTTGCTGGAGGCTCCTCCCCGACCCGGCCCGCGGGCCCTGACGGCGCCGCACGAGGGCGGGCCGTCGGTCTCCTACCTCCTCCACCCGCGCGTTCGGACGGTGCCGTTCATCGGGCGGGGCCCCGAACTACGCTGCCTGAGAAGGTGGGCCGATTCGGCCCGCCCATTCGACGCCATGACGGTGACGGGTCCGATGGGTGCCGGAAAGACACGGCTCGCCGTCGAGCTCGCGCAGTGCCTGGGCGACGACTGGGTCACCGGCTTCCTGAGGACCGAACCGCCCCACGCCTCGCCCCGACCGGCGCTGCACCCACTCACCACCAGCGCCCGCCCGCTCCTGCTGGTGATCGACTACGCCGAGACCAGACCGGCCTGGCTGGGGCTGGTGCTGCGCACAGTGGCGGGGCACCGCGGCCGGGCGCGAGTGCGGCTGCTCCTGCTGTCCCGGGTGGCAGGCCAGTGGCAGGACGATGTCCTGCGACAGTGCGAGCACCTGGGTTTCCCCGCCGACGCGGGCAGGACCCTCCGGCTGGGGACGTTGGAGCCGCACGACCACGAAGCGACGGTCCCGCCCCTGAGCGAGGCAGCGCACGCCTTCGCGCGCCGACTGTACATCCACGTTCCGCTCTACGAACTGTTCGAACCACTCGTCGACGGGCTGCTTCCCGACAGTCCGCTCGCGGATCCGTTCTCCCTCAGCCTGGCGGCCTGCGCGGCCGCGATCAGCGCGTTCGAGGGAGCCGCCCCAGGCCACGCGGCACTGACGTCTCCCTACGAGGTCGTCCTGGCCAGAGAGGAGCGGTACTGGATGCGCGGCGCCGACGCATCCGGGTTGGCAGGCGACCGCGAGACCCTGCTACTGCTCCGGACGCTCGTCGTCACGCAAGCCCTGTGCGGCGCCCGGAACAGGCTCGAGGCGGCGGCCGCGGTCAGGGCGGGCCGGAGTGCGCACTACCGGCATTGGGGGGCCGATCAGCCGAGGCCCGACCAGCTCAGGACGCTGCACAACCTCCTGGGTGACCTCTACCCCTCTCACGACGCCGAGTGGGGCCACCTGGGCCCGCACGCCCTATCCGCCCACCTGATCGACTCCGCCGAGCGCCACGATCGCGGCCTGACGCAGTCGATCCTCACGGCTCCGGGGCTGGCCCGCGACCAGCGCCGACGGGGCCTCGAAACCGTGCTGCTGGGCGCCTCCCACCGTCCCGGCCTCACGGGTCTCGCGCACGAGGTCGCCGACGCTCTGGACGAGAGATTGCCCCCCTGGTTCACGGAGGAACCGCAAGGGCCAACCATTCCCGAAGCCGATCTCGCTCCACAGGATCGGTTCGACAATGAGATCGACCTCTTTCCCGACACCGGCCCAGACGGACTGCCCGGCTTCAGAAAGGGACCGGGCGACTCGGACGTTCCCCCCGGCCCGGACCTCGGGTTCTGAACACGTCGGCGCGGTGACGCCCGCGCGACGTGGGTGACACACCGCTGATTTCAGGCTCCGAGGGTTCCAAGAACCCACTGGGCACCATGACGAGCCGAATAGCAGCCCAGCCAGTGCCGCGCACCGACACCTCTTCAGGGCGAGCGCCGGGGCAGCGAGTCAAAACCGCAGCCGTCCCTCTCTCACCACCGGCTTCAGCCACGATAAATATGACTAAGAATCCGCAGACAAACACACGGAATTCAAGGTCACCGTACGACCGCAGTGATATCCCCCAGATGTAGCGGCAACAGTCCGCTCCCGAATACGCAGGCGCGCACTCCAGGCGCGGGACAGGCGGCTACCCTGCCGTCACTCACCCAACGAAGATTGCCATTTCTCGACCCGAACTGCGGGCCGCCGAAGCCGCCGCCCCTCCGGGATGGCACCGAGAATCAGCTATCCCCACATAACTGACACAGTTCGGTGTACCTCACGAGACCGGGCCCACCTGCGGATCGGTGCAGGACAGCTGGACCAGGTCAGGCTCAGCGTGCGCGCGGACACTGGCGGGGCATTTGACTACTCGTCAGTAGAGTCAGCAAAAGGTCGGCAAGTGTCTGATCAGACCTGGTCACAGACGCCAACACGCGCACGTCGCACTCCGGCCCGAGCCGATCACCACGAGGCGCACCCCTCTCCTGAGCCGCTCCTGCCCAGGGGACGCCAACCACGCCTCACGGATTCCCCGAAGCAAGTCCCCTCCATCCAGCCGTTCCAGCCGTCTCCGACTGTTCTGCCGGGAACCCCCGACGCAGCTCACGACGAGGGCCGCGCAGCCATCGAGTCGCAGGTCAGCGCGCTCACCGGCATTCGCGACCGCTTCCGCCAGCTGCCTGTCGGATCCACCGTCGACATCGCCACGTGACGCCCCAGGCTCAGTTGGACCAGACCAATCCTGTCCGGATCGTTGACATGTACGGCACCCGCCGCAATTCTGAGAGCGCTCTCAAAGAGAATCGGACAGCTTCACTCCGCCGGAATCCACCTCGTTGGAATCCCCCCACCCAAGGAGAGAGCGAGTGACCAGAAGGCTCAGGAGTCTCAAATGGCGCGCCCTGGCGATGGCTGCGGGCACCGTCACCACGGCGCTCCTCACGTTCGGGGCCCCCTCCGACGCGAACGCGGCCGTCCCGGCGACGATCCCACTGAAGTTCACGAACATCCCCAGCAGATTGAGTGTCTCCGCAGGTCAGGCGACCACACAGCTCTCGGGGTCAGCAAAAGGTCAGCATCGTGACCGGAGGACTCCTCAGGAAGCATCACGCCGCACGCCAACCCTGCTTCTCACCCGGCCAGTCCCATGTCCAGCAGCTTGGCGGCCTTGCCTATCGAGCCAGGCATGAGGTGACGATAGGTCTTGAACGTCACGTCGATGCTGCTGTGCCCCATCCACTCGGCAACATCGGTGATAGGGATGCCGTTAGATAGACAGTTCGACGCAAAAAAGTGCCGAAAACCGTAGATTACCATACCCTCTGGAATATCCACCTCTCCAGCTCTTTTGATCTTCCGCCACTGGCTATCGAGATAGTAATACGGAAAAGCCCTTCCGGGATCCACCGAATGCCTGAGAAGGTAACCGTCCACGGTTCCATACCTGCCCGCGTACCACTCGATGGTTTCTTTTACCCGAGCCGGAAGGGGCACGTCACGATACTCCCCAGCCTTGCGATGCTTGAGCCGCCCATATTGCCTAGTGGTCTGGTTCACCTGCTCCGTGATGCGATACACATTGTCGGCAACAATGTTGTTCATGTTTACCGCTGCCGCTTCCCCATTACGCATCCCGCATCCACTCATAAGGTCCGCGATCAATAGAAAGAAATCGCTGCCTGCCGTGCGTATCTCTCTCAGCTGCGCCACAGAGGGAATCACAGCGCGTTCCGGGCTGTATTGAGGAGGTTTGACACCTTCCAACGGGTTCTCGTCGAAGATGCCCAACCTACAGGCGTCGAGGAGGATTGCCTTCAATTTGTCGTAGGCATTGGACTGGGCCGCCAGGCCAGTAGCACTCCGCTCCATCGCCCGGATGAAACCGTCCACAACCTTATGGTCGAACGAATTCATCCGGCGACTGCCTAGCACTGGAAGAATGTGATGCTCAAGGAGGGAGTCAATATGTCGCATGGAGGCCGGGGCCAGGTCCCGCTGTCCGACCTTCCATTCTGCGGCATACTCCTCGAACCGCATCGATCCATACTTCTGAATACGCTCAGCCTTGCCCTGACTCCGAGGCGCCTCTTTCCTCTGCGCATACACCTCCATCAGCCGCAAAATGGCTTTATCTTGGGTCGGGAACCCCGACTCCACTGTTTACTTCCCCGCAGAGTTGCGGTACCTAATCTTGTAGAAATGGGGGCACCTGGACCACTTCGACTTAGGGTGCTCGCATTCCTTGAAGAAAATACCCATTCCCCTTATAAGGGTTTTGGCTGCCAAAGTTCTACTATTCTCCCATCACTAACCGACTAGTTTCCCTCAGCAGTCTGTATCCAGCCGATACAATTAGCCAATTGATTGCCGAATCATAGCGGCGGCAGCACATTCAGCCGATTCGCTGCTGTTCAATCCACTTGAGGACCTCGGTGGTCTTGAACTGCAGCTTCGCGTTCCTTCCGTTGCCGAATTTGTATCCCTTGAGACCGCATCGCGGGGCGTCCCGGTAAACCCAAGTGAGGGACATATTCAGAAAATCCGCGGTCTGTTGTGCATCCATGAAGTGCTGTCTCATATAGCCTCCCGGCCGTCTACGGTGAAGACACGGCTAATCGAATAGGCATCGAGTCGCCAGAGAACTCGCCCCCATCAACCGATCAACGTCGGCCCACGCCAACTCCACCGCCAAGCACAGCCGGTGCGGACGACATCCATGGTGTGGAGGATCGCCGGTTTGGCTAACCGGGGATCATCGGCTATATAGGGCTGCCGCGTGCACCACACCGCCCGGCTTCCAAGCTGAACGACTGTCAGGAGGCCAACGGAGACGAGCGGACGGCAGGCACCACGTCGTCCGTATGTAGGGCGTGGAGGCTGTCGCCAGTAAGGCGCCTGAGGCCGCGGACGACCACTCCTACGCGGGCTCCGATGGACACAATCGACGTGTCGGAAGCGGCGACCGGGGGGCGCGACGTGCGCGAGGGCGGCTCAGGTCGCGATGCTATCCGCGTTGAATATGGTCCTCCGCAAAGGGACCGACCGCTCAGACGCACAGGCACAACTCCTTCGGTCGACACGTCGACTGAGCTGGTTCTTCCGGGGTGTTGTACGTTGACATGTTCCCGGACGCGGTTCCAGTCCCTTCGGGCTATTCCGTGTCTGCCGTGAGCGATCACTGCCAATTGACGGCCTAGTACTCCAGCCGGACTTCTGTATTTCTCCTGGTCAACGGCCTGGCGGTGGGGAGTCTAGCGAGGTTTTGGCATGGGTGGGACGGTCTTGGGCCGACTGTCCCGCCAACGAGTATCCGCGCCGCATGTAATGACAGTGCGACGAGCAGTCCGTTGTCGTGCTCCACGATGTACCGACGAACACCTGGGACCTGGAACTCGAAGAACTCTTCCTGCAGACCGGAGCCCGCTTTTGCCGTGTAGAAGCCCGGCGGCGGATGCGGGACTACGTCCGCGGACTGCTCGGCCCGGTAGGCCGAAAGAACAGCTGGCAGCTCGCCGAATACGCCGGCCACGCCACCCCGCACGGCCTGCAGCACCTGCTCTCCCACAGCCGCTGGGACGCCGACGACCTGCAGGCCTACGTGGCCGAACAACTCGGCTGTGCAGAAGGCGTGTTGATCCTCGACGACACCGGCTTCGTGAAGAAGGGCACCACTTCCGCAGGGGTGCAACGCCAATACTCCGGCACGGCCGGGCGGACAGAAAAATGCCAGATCGGTGTCTTCGCCGCCTACGCCACCACCCGCGGCCATGCCCTGATCGATCGCGAGCTCTACCTGCCCAAGTCCTGGACAGGCGACCAGGAACGCTGCCGAGCGGCCCGCATCCCCGAACCTTCGCCACCAAGGGCGAGCTGGCACGCGACATGATCTTGCGCACCCTGGCCTCCTGCGCCTCCCACCGCCGGCCCCAGCGGCGCATCGTCCGGCATCCATTCCGCCGCCCGGCACCTCCCAATGGCCCACGGCCCACCTTACCGACGCGCCGAAGACAGTCAGGGACAGAGCAAGAGCTCGCATCCGATCGACGCACACCGGGGCGGCGTCCCAGCGCGCCAAGAAGCACCCCCGGCCCGGCCATCGTTACCATGAAGCAGGAGCCTTGCCCCCATCAGGAAATGGGATACCCCCGATGCCCCTCCCCACCCAGACACCCGTCTTCCAGTACTCCCTGCACAACATCGCTGTGTCGGTGTCCGACCTCGATTCCTCCGTCGCATGGTGGGAACGCATCTTCGGCCTGCAGGTCGCGGCGCGCAGCCGCTTCGAGACGATCAACGCCGACGTCGCCTTCATGAAGGGGGCCGGCTTCCAACTCGAGCTCCTGCAGGTTCCCGGCTGCTTCCGCATCGACGAGTTGTTCGCCGAGCCGCCCGAGCACGTCCTGCCCATTGGAGCCAAGAGCCTGGTCTTCCAGGTCGACGACCTCGCCACCGTCTCCCAACGCCTCAAAGACGAGGGCGTGACCATCCTCTGGCGCGAGCAGGACCTCGGCGACGGCAGCGTCTCCACCGCCATCCGGGATAACGATGGCAACGTCATCAACATCTTCCAACGTGGCTCCGCCCCCACGCCTTGACAGCGAGATCCCGCGGACGGCTGCCATCGTCGCCTCCCGGACCAGGTGCATGGGCCTCGCTCGTTCGGCGTAATGGGTGCGGATCGATTGCAGGGCCTTCGTTGATCAAGCTGCGCGTGTGAATCCCTCCTGGTAGCGGGCCTGATCGACGCGCTGGTACTCCTGCTTGAGGTGGAAGGAGCAGTAGTCCTCGAAGTCTCCGGGTTCCTCCCCCTAACTGGTTGACGCGCCCCAGCACCACAGGGACGGTGCCTGGCGGGAAGGATCCGATAATCACGCTCAGGATCCCCAGTGCCACCACCTCGTCCGTCGTGGTGATCGCCACGACCGCGGCGGCTTGAACTCAGCGGTCTCGTCGGTGATACCACCCCGCTCCATCGCCAGCCGGGTAAGTTCGACCGGCGTGTTGATACCGAGCTTGGCAAAGATGTGCTTCATGTGCGTGTTGACGGTATGCACGGACACATAGAGACGCTCAGTTATGGCCCGCGCAGTTCACTGAGGCGCTCCACGCCGACCTCGGCAAGGGCCCCGTGGAGGCACACCGCACCGAGATCGACTACGCCGTCCGCGAGATCGACTACATCCTGGCCCACCTCGACGACCGGCTGAAGCCCCAACCCCGGGGACGTGCCCGAACAGTTGGGGACGGCCGAGGCCTGTACGCAGCTGACGCCACTGGGCGTGGTGCTGGCCATCGCACCGTGGAACTACCCGCGTCACCTCGCTGTCGTGCCGCTGGCCGGGGCGCTCGCGGCCGGCAACACCGTGGTGGTCAAGCCCAGCGAGCTTGCGCCCGCCACGTCCCATTTGCTGGCGCGTCTGCTGCCCAACTATCTGCACCCGGACACGGTTGCCGTCGTGGAGGGCGGCCCCGCGGAGACCACGGCCCTCCTGGAACAGCGCTTCGACCACATCCTGTAGATCGGAAACGGCGCAGTCGCGCGCACCGTCATGGCCGCCGCGGCCCGCCACCTCACCCCGGTCACCCTTGAACTCGGCGGCAAGTCACCGGTCTTCGTGGACCGCGACACCGATGTGCAACAGGCCGCCTTGCGGCTGGTGGCGATCAAGTTCATCAACGCCGGGCAGACCTGCGTGGCGCCGGACTACGTCCTGACCGACCGGCAGACCGCCCCGGAACTGGAAGACGCCCTCGCCAAGGCCGTCCATGCGGCGTACGGCTCCGAGCCCGCGCTCGCCGCGGAGTACGCGAGGATCGTGATCGACCGGCACTACCGGCGCCTGGTCGGGCTCCTCACGCCGGGCCTCATCGTCACTGGTGGTAACCACGACGCCACGATCCGGCTCACGGCCCGACCGTGCTGGCGGAGGTGGCGCCGGACGCGCCCGTCATGCAGGAGGAGATCTTCGGGCCCATCCTGCCCGTGTTGACGGTCAAGGACCTCGATGAGGCGATCTCCTTCATCAACTCCCGGCCCGCCCCGCCGGTCGTTACGCCTTCAGCGACAACCCCGCCACCCTGGAGCGCCTGCTCGCCAAGACCGCCTCCGGCAGCATCGCCTTCGGCGTGCCCATGGCCCAGTTCCTCGTCCTCGAGCTGCCCGTCGATGGTGTGGCAGAGAGTGGTCTGGGCAGCTACCACGGCCGGCACAGCGTCGTCACGTTCAGCCACCGGCGTTCGGTGGTGGCGGCCCAGCCCTGACGTCAGGGCGTGGATCGGAGATTGCGGGGCCCTGCGGTGCGCAGGGCCCCGGATCTCACGCGGAGCCCTCGCCGAGCACGGCGAGGAACGTCTCGTCCTCCACGTAGATCTCGAGAGCGCTGATCAGGCCGTCGGTGATCTGCCAGATGTGAACTTCGTGGGAGTCGAAAGGACGGCCGTTGGCGCGGACGGTGCCCCGGGTGCGTCCCACCTGGACCACACGGTCCCCGGCCTGGTAGACGGCCTCGGGCTCGACAGTGCTGCTGATGTGGGAGCTGACGGTGGTGAAGAACTCCCGAAACCCGGCAAGCCCCTGGTAAAAGCCGCCCCAGGGCAGCCTGTCGGACTGCCGGATGGTGATCTCCGGATGGACGAGCGCAGCCGCTGCCACCGCGTCTCCATTCCTGATCGCCTCATATGCCGCATAGACGACTTCCATGCCATCCCGCTTCATCGGTGCCCGTCTCCCTCTCTGTCAGGGGCCGGACGCGCCGGTCGCACGTCCGATCTCCGCCCAGAGTGATCGATCCGGCCCCCCATCGCTTCGGTCATTCGACTGAAGGGTCCACGTACGTCGCGATCAGGTTTGCCTTCCAGCCGGGCGGCGACCTTCTCGCCCGTGTCAGCTAGCCCGAAAGCCTGGTGCCTGGTCGCGCGGTAGGGGCCTAGGCGAGCAGGCGGGCCAGCGCCCCGTACGCGGACCGCAGCCGCTGCGGGGTGGCCGGCACCGCAGAGTCGTCCCAGGCAGCGCCTTTTCGGAAGACCAGGGCATCGGGCCGCTCCAATCCGCAGCCGCATGCACGCCCCTGGTGGGGGCCACAGCCGGATTACTCAAGCGGACTCACCGCCGTAATGGACAGACTGAGACCCCACACGAGGAAACTTCGCGGCCCCAGCACCGCGTCACTCGCCGCATGCATTCCGGCATGCGAGCCGCGCAGACGAGGCTCTTGTGCCCCTGTACGGGACCGCGCCCCGCCTCGTTTTCCGCCGGTTTCAGTCATATGACGGAAGCCATCCGTTCCGATCGCTCGCATCATGGACAGCAAAACACCTGCCCGTAGTGCGTCCAGAAGAGCACGGGAACAGGGCCAGCCGGAACACTGCCTCAACGCAAGGAGTAACTGACTGATGACCACCATGCGCGCTGTGCGAGCCCACAAGCGGGGCGGTCCGGAGCAGCTGGTCTACGAGAACGCGCCACGTCCCGAACCGGCCGCGGGCGAGGTACTTGTGGCCGTGCACGCCGCCTCCATCACGAACGGCGAGCTCGCCTGGGACGCCACCTGGACCGACAGCTTCGACGGGAGCGGCAGCGACCGGACGCCGGTCGTCCCCTCGCACGAGGTCAGCGGAGTCGTGGCGGAGGTCGGTCCGGGGGTAACCGGCCTCTCCTTGGGCGACGAGGTGTACGGGCTGATCCCCTTCACGCGTGACGGAGCCACCGCCGAGTACGTCACCGTTCCTGCGGACGTGCTGGCGGTGAAGCCGTCCCGGCTGACCCATGCCAGTGCGGCGGCCGTCCCACTGGCGGCCCTCACAGCCTGGCAGGCGCTGGTCGGCAAGGCCTCGTTGGAGTCCGGGCAGCACGTCCTGGTCCACGGCGGGGCCGGCGGCGTCGGCTCCTTCGCCGTGCAGATCGCCGCGGCGCTCGGCGCGCGAGTGACGGCAACAGCTTCCGCCCGCGACCGGGAATTCGTCTCCGGGCTCGGTGCAGACCAGGTCATCGACTACGCCGACGAGCGCTTCGAGGACCACGTGGACGGCGCCGACGTCGTGCTGGACACCGTGGGCGGCGACACGCAGGCCCGCTCGTGGGCGGCGCTGCGCCCGGGCGGCACCCTGGTCAGCATCGTGCAGCCCCCGAACCCCGAGGACGCCGCCTCACACGGAGCACAGGGGGTGTTCTTCGTCGTCGAGCCGGACCGTACCGCTCTGGAGTCCGTCACCGCGCTGATCGACGGCGGCCGCCTCACACCGGTCGTGGACCGTGTCGTCCCTCTGTCCGAGACCCGCGCCGCCTACGAGGCCCTGGAGACGGAGCACCCTCGCGGCAAGATCGTGATCCAGGTGGGCAAGGACAACAGCGCCCCCTGAATGCACTCTGCATCGATAGCGCCCGCTGTCCTCGACCGGGGAGCGGGGAGCGGGCGTGTCTTCGGCACACTGTTCGCGGAATCCGCAGCTCGGCGCGATCGCCGATCGTCCTGACTTCAGCCTTGACACGACACGCTCTCCGGGCTGCGGCACGCTCAGCCGTGCTGGATTCGATACTGAGCCTATGCGTGTCGAATACGCCCCTGAGACGATGAGCAGCGCGGCCTTCTACAAGTTCCTGACATCGGTCGTCATTCCGCGGCCGATCGCCTGGATCTCCACCATCACACCGGACGGAAGTACGGAGAACCTGGCCCCGCACTCCTTCTTCAGCATCGCCAGTACCGATCCCCCGATCGTCCAGTTCACCTCGATCGGCCGCAAGGACTCCCTGCGCAACGTCGAGGACACCGGGGAGTTCGTCGTCAACTTCTCATCCAAACCACTGCTGCATCTGATCAACGCCACCGCCATCGACTTTCCTCGGTCGGTCAGCGAATTCGACACAGCAGGCATCGAGCGCGAGGCCAGCAGGTGTGTGCGTCCGCCCAGAGTGGCCGCCTCCCATGTGGTTCTGGAGTGCCGTTCGCACACCACCCTGCGCATGGGCAACTCCACCCTGGTCTTCGGGCGGGTGCTCCACGCCGCGGTGGACGAGGACTACATCGTCGGCGGCCGGCCCAGCAGCGAGCTGCTGCGTCCGCTCACCAAGCTCGGCGGCGACGAGTGGGGCACTCTCGGCGAGGTCCTGCACTTGAACCGCATCCCTTACGAGGAGCCCGGCGCCTGCTGAGGGGGGAACCTCCGGCGAGGAGTCCGCCGCGTCCGACGTCGTCGTCACCTTTCCGCTCGACATCCTCTCCGGGAGGGCGGCTTCGAGGTTTGTTTCCGAGCCCTATCCGGCATCGACCAGGACCTGCTCGGGGTGGGGGCCGGTGTTCTGGGCGGACTGGTCGAGCATCGTGATGTAGTTCAGCGCGTCCGAGGGGTTGCAGGTCACGTCGGCAGCGGTGATGCCCTGGTGTTTCTCGTCCACGACAGCCTGGGCGTTGTAGGCCTGGATGTAGGCTCCGGCGCTGTTCTTCATGATCCGCGAGTCGGGGTCGGTGAAGTTGGCCTGCGCCTTGGGCTTGGGCCGGGCCTTGGATGCGGCCGCCTCGCCGACGTCGGTGACGGACCGCTCGTCGCTGGTGCCGGCACGCTCCTGACCGAGGCGTTCCTTCGCCTCGGCGTGTGCGCGGGCCTTCTCGGCAGCCTCGGCCTCGATCTGCGCGCGGGCGGCCTGCAGCTTTGCCAGGCGCTTCTCCCGCCGGTCCAGCTCGGCGGGCAGGTCCACCTCCTTGCCGTCGGCGCCGAAGGTCTCATCCTCGGCTTCGTCGGTGCCCTCCGCGTCGGCCAGCAGGCCCTGGGCCTCCGCCTCCAGCTGGGCGATCCCGGCCTCTATCCGCTCTTCCTTGTCGACCAGGCGGCCGGAGCTCATCGCCCTATGTTTGGAGGCGCTGGCCTCCAGTTTCGTGCCGTCCAGCGCGACGCGGCCCATCTTGACCAGGCCGAGCTTGGTCGCGAGTGCAGCGACTGGGTGAACAGGCCGCCGACCGCGACACCGCGTAGCCGCCGCATATAACGACCGTGTACCCGCCATGCGACCCGACGGCATCGACATGCCGCGGAGGCCGCTCCACAGGAGCTCGCGGACCGCATACGCGTCCGTACGGTCTCCACTCACACCACCCCTGACGAGCCGATGCCAGTCGTTCATGCGGTGGCCACCGGCGGGCACTGCTACGGCTGATAGCCGGCCCTCGACCGATCACGATCAAAGCGGCAGCTCGTCACCGACGACTCGCAGAGGTTCGCGGAGTCAGCGCACCAGCGCCGGGGTGTCTCGTCAACGGCGCTTCTGTGGGGCAGCAGTGCAATGCGGGTAGGGCGGGGTGGAAAGAACGTTCCGTATACTGAGTGTGTGTCGAAGTTGAGGAGTATGGCTGTGCCCGGTCGCCGGTCGGAGGCCCGTGAGCGGCTGTTGACCACTGCGAGCAGGCTCTTCTACACGGAAGGGATCCGGGCGGTCGGTGTCGATCGTGTCATGGCGGAGGCGGAGGTCGCCCGGGGCACCTTTTACCGCCATTTCGAGGGCAAGGACGACCTCGTACGGGCCTACCTCGAGGCCACGGATCAGCAGATCCGTTCCCGCCTGACCGCTGCCAAGGAAGAGGTAGGTGACCCCTCCGCCTTCCTTGAAGTCGTGGCGCGCGGTATCGGGGACGAGTTGTGCACCGCGGGCTTCCGAGGCTGCCCGTTCATCAATGCGGCCGCCGAGTACCCGGAGCGGGACAGCGTGGTCCACAAGGCCGTGCTGGCGCACCGGGCGTGGTTCCACCAGCTTCTTCAGGACGCCTTCCAACAGCTCGGTGTGGCGGACCCCAAGCGGTCGGCTGACGCCATGATGGTTCTACGCGATGGCGCGATGATCGCCAGCTACCTGGACGACGCGGAGGCGGCCGGCGTCACTCTGGTGCACGGCGCTGCTGCTCTTCTGGCCGCGGGCTGACCCGATTTGAGGGCGTATCCGGCGCGCGTGCCGCTGCCTGGAGGACATGGCTCGGCCTCCGCCCGGGTCGGTTGGGGGCGGAGGCCGACGAGTCGGGCTATTGGGCTATCGGGCGGTGGCAGCGGCCTGCTCGACGAGCTTCGTCACGGCCTTCGGGTTGGTCATCTGGGCGGCGTGCGGGGCGTTGAGCACGGTGGTGTGGGCATGTGCGCGCGATGCCATGAACTGTTCGGCGGCGGCGGGGATGGCATGGTCGCTGCGGGCAACGAGGTACCAGGAGGGGATGGTCTTCCAGGCGGGGGTGCCGGAGGGCTCGCCGAGGGCCTGCGCGGTGACGGGGCGCTGGGTGGCGGCGAGTTCGGCGGCGGCGGAGCGGCTGAGCCGGTTGCTGAGAAAGACGTCGCGATACTTGTCGGGCTTGAGGTAGAGGTCGATGGCGGTGGAGCCGTCGGGCTGGGTGATGGGTACGGCGTTGATCGCGGTGGGAACGGGAGCGTCGGGGTCGTCGCTGAGGTGGCTGCCGGGGAACTTGGCGCTCAGGGATGCAGCGCTTTCACCCTTGTCGGGGGCGAAGGCGGCAATGTAGACGAGGGCCTTGACGTTGGGGTTGTTGGTGGCGGCGTTGGTGATGACGGCGCCGCCGTAGGAGTGGCCGACCAGGATGATCGGGCCGTGGATGGTCTTGAGATAGTCCGCCAGGTAGGCGGCGTCGCCGCTGAGACTGCGCAGCGGGGTGGCCGGAGCGGTGACCGGGTAGCCGTCGGCCTGCAGGCGCTTGACGACCTTGCTCCAGCCGGCCGAGTCGGACCAGGCGCCGTGCACGAGGACGACGGTGGGCTTTGCGGCGGTCCGGGTGTGGGCGGAGGGGACGGCTGAGGCGGTCGTGGTCAGGCCGACGGCGAGGGCGATGCCGGCGGCGCCGAGGACGGCGAGGCGGGCGGGGCGGTTGTTGAACACTGGTTTTCTCCTTCTGTTGTGACAGGGCGGACGGGCGGTCCGCTGGTGGTGGCTGCGGGAAGGCTTCGCATCGGGGGGAGGCGGACGCCCCGCGCGACCGCGGGGGCCATACGCAAGAGCAGGTCAGGTGCGCATGGTCAGACGCGGCTGCGGATGTGATCAGCAGCCCAGTTGAGGGCGTAGTCGGCGACTTCCTCCCACCCGTCCTGGCCGATGATGAAGTGGGAGCGGCCGGGAAACTCCCGGTACTCGGTGACGGCCGGGGACTTGCGGTACAGGCGCCAATTGGCCTTGTTCACCTTCGGCGGCGCGATGTGGTCGGCCACGCCGGCGATGAACAGCAACGGCGCCCGTCGCCGGTTGCGGAAGTTGATTTTCGTCGCGGCGCGGGGATTGAAGTTGGCGAAGGCGCCCTGGAAGAGCACGTGCCGATCCGGGCACCTGGTAGCGCTCGTACGCGGCTGCGGATTCCTCTTCGCCGAGGGTGTTGGTGAAGCCGTAATGGAACTGCCTCGGCGTCAGCGCGATGGCCTTGTTCTTGTTGGCGGGGTTGCCCAGGACCGGCCAGGCCGACTTCAGGGTGGAGAACGGCAACGGGAGCACGCCCTTGACGGGGGCCGAGTCGATGGCGACGCCGGCCCTGCCCAGACCCCGGTCCAGCAGGATCTGCGTGATGGCGCCGCCGAAGGAATGTCCGATGATCACGGGCGCCTCGTCGAGGTTGCGGATGACCTCCTCGTAGCGGGCGACCACCTCACGCAGCCCCACTCCCGCCACCCGCGCCGGGTCGCGCCTAATCTCCTCGACCTCGCCGTCAAGGCCCGGCCAAGCGGGGGCGATGACGCGGTGGCCCTGCGCCTGGTAGCGCTGAGCCCACTTCTCCCAGCTGCGCGGGGTCATCCAGAGCCCGTGGATGAGCACGACCGGGCCGGCCGCGCCTGTAGGAGTGCCAGTCATCCCAACCCCAATAGATAGAACGTTCTGTCCATTTATACCTAGCGTGGTTGCCCCAGGCAAACAGGGACGGTGTGTCTTCGGCGACATGTCCGGGCGGGCCACCGCTTCATGAGAACCGGCGCTTGCACATCTGAGGCAAACCGATCGGCGGGCGGCGCCCGACGCAGAAGCGCGCAGCGCCCAGTGGAGGTAGCTCCACGGAGAGCATCCCGTTCACCGCCGAACACTCGCGCGATGCCATGGCCTGGCCCAGCGCCCAGTGGTCTGTGGTCTGTGGCACACCCGGCCGCGATCGCGTGGCGGGCCGCGAAAACCGGTGAGTCGATCACCGTTCTGTCACTCGACCCCGCGCTGTACGCGGGTACGGGCGTCACGCCACTCAACCCAACCCGAGCGATGACGAGGCGTGTCCTCTCATGGTGCCGACGGCCGCACTACGGCATCGAGGCCGCGCTCGCCTCCGACCGTCGGGCGCATCCGGGCCGGTCGTCCAGGAGCTGCACCGACGGTGATTCATGCAGGAGCAGCGACTGGCCGGCGACGGTCTCCGCGGGCTCGGGTTCATTCACAAGCGGAACTCGGCTTGCCAGAAGGGGTAATTCAAGGCGATCCACAACACCGCAACGCCCTCCACGCCGGAGAAGTCGAAGCCGTGCGCGACCGGGACACCGTGGCCGTCGGGCAGCCAAAGTGGGATCTCGTCACCGTGGAGGTCCGCTGTCGGCGCTTCGGTCGCGGCCAGCAGAACTACGCGGCTTTCACCGACGCCTACGGCCGAGACGTCACGCGCCGGCCCGGCTACCGCACCCTGGCCGCGAGCCGCGGATGATCACGACGAACGCCAGGAAGGTCCACCACGCCCCGAACAGCTTGAAGGAAGCTGTGCGGCGCGTGGGCGGTCTCCGCCGCCAGGACGCACACCTTCTCTGGACCATCCTCTGCCGACCGAGGACACGAGCGGGCACCACACCGGGTGGGGTTACGGTGCCCTGTTGTCGGCCGAACGTGGCGGCGGTCGAGAGGCGGTTGACCCACGGGGTGGCGTCGGCGCTGGTGTGGGCGAGGGAGCCGGCCGGGGTCTCGGGTGATGTGGAGTCCATCCCGTCCGCGGACGGGATAATCAAAGAGTCGGCGACCGTCGGGTTGGTCTTTAACCCGCCGGAGGCGCTCTCGGTCGGCTTGTCGGTGAGCCTGGACGGGGTGTCGGTCGGCTTGTCCGTCGGCTTCCCGGTGGGCTTCGGCATGGTGGCGGCCTTGGCATTGGTGATGGTCACAGTGACCGGGGCGCCCGGCCTAGTGAGCTGGTCCGGAGATCCTGTCGCAGTAGCGGCAGATCCGGTCGATGATCTGGTCGGCTGTCTTGGTCCAGCGGAACGGGCGGGCCTGTTCGTTCCAGACCTCGATCCATTTCTCCAGGGCTGCCTGGAGCGCGTCGACTGAGCAGAACACCCCGCGTTCCAGGCAGCGGCGCTGCAGTTCCGCGAACCAGCGTTCGTCGGGTAGGACCGCTGCATTGCTGCAGCGGTCCCCCCTCAGAACCGGCCATGCCCGTTTCCGAGCAACCGGCTCAAGCAAGCCCCATGGGCTCGCGGGCGGACAGAAGTGCTGGCCTGCGGCCGGTGTCGGTGGTCAGCCGACGGTGGCAGTGGGTGTGGATCAGACGTGGGGCTGCGGTTTTGTCCGGCTTGTCGTTGCCCGCATCGGTGGTGATCGCGTGTTTGCGGATCGCGGTGCGGGTGACCTTGAGCCACTGCTCCCACTGGTTGGGGGTTTGTGGCTCGTGGTCGGCGTGCAGCAGCAGCCCTCCGCAGAGTGGGCATCGGCCGTCCTGCTTCTGCAGCAGATGCAGGGTGCCTTTGCCCAGTGGGGGTTTGCCGCGGCGTCGCCGCTTGGCCCAGAAGTCGGCCAGGGCGGGATCGTCCGTCGACGCCGCTCCTGGCACCATCCGGTGCCGGACGATCGGCGTCCAGGCGAACTTGTAGAGGTAGAAACCGCTGGCGCGGTCTCCGAACACCCACCTGTCCTGCCTGAACGGGTTGAACATGCCGAAGTACCGGGCGGTCACCCAGCGCATCGACTTGTTCGGGTGGGAGAACTTGGCCCACTTGTAGACGAGTCTCCACACGTAGGCGTCCAGCGAGTTGAACGCCCGCTTGGACACCCCGATCCGGTAGTAGGCAGCCCAGCCCTTGATAATCGGGTTGAGCTTGGCGATCACCGCGTCGGCGTTGGCCCCTCGCAGGGCCAGCACCTCGGTGGCGAGCCGTTCCCGGATCCGCCGCAGGGCCGCGTTACTCGGCTTGGTCAGCAACTTGCCGCGATAGCGTCGGATGTTGAACCCCAGAAAGTCGCAGCCCTCATCGAGGTGGACGACGCGCGTCTTGTCCTCGTTGAAGGCCAGTCCCCGGGGCGCGAGCCACGCGGCCAGCCGCGCTTTGACCTGCTCGGCCTGTTCCTGTGAATGGCACAGGGCGAGAAGGTCGTCGGCGTAGACGACCAGAACCGGGGAATCGCGCGCCAGGATCGCGGCATCACTGCCGAGAGTCTGGTAGCGGACTCCAGCGGCCTTTCCCATTCCATGCAAGGCGATGTTCAACAACGCGGGACTGATCACCCCGCCCTGGGGAGTTCCCTCCACTGTTGGGGTGAACCAACCTTTCTCGACCACGCCCGCCTTCAGCCATCCGGCAATCATTCCCCTTCCGGGAAAGGTGCCCAATGTTGTGAGCAGGTGATCGTGGTCGATTCGGTCGAATGCCGCTGTCAAGTCGGCGTCGAGCACCCACAGGCGTTTGGCGTTCTTGCCGCTCGCCGTCGTGTGGATGGCCACGATCGCGTCATGGCAGCCACGGCCTGGACGGAAACCGTAGACCTTCGGCTCCAGCCGTGCCTCCCACTCGGGTTCCAGTGCATTCAGTGCCAAAGCTTGAAGGCATCTGTCAGCGATCACAGGAATTCCGAGTCCGCACTGTTTTCCATTCGCCTTGGATATATACACCCGCTTGACGGGCTTGGGCTTCCACGGGGCCGCGTCATGCTGCATCCAGTCGGCCAGTTCGGCCTTTCCCTGGGGCAGCAGCACGACTTTCCCGTCGATGCCCGCCGTCTTGCGGCCAGCATTGACCTCCGTGACCCGCCGCACACTCGCGAGTGTGTTGGCGCGGGAGCGGAGCATCAACTTCTGCAGATTCCTGACCTTGGCCAGGTCTCCTGCCTGCGATGCCGTGAAGATGCGCTGCCGCAGACGCCGTACGTCGTCCTCGACCCTCCGCCAGTCGATCGACGGCCAGTCGGTGATCTCGTCCTCCGGTCCGTTCGCCACGGTGACGGCGGTCGCTGCGGCTTGCGCCGCCCCGGCCGTTTGTGTCGTCATGGCGTCCAACTTGCCCTTCGGTTCCGGTGTCCTCGGTCATAGTTTCTTCACAGGCTCACCAGACCCACGTCAGCACCCTTTCAGGTCGGGGCATCGTCCCCTATCCGGCCAGTTATACGGGAACCGCTGACGGAGGTGTCGGCATGTGGTTCCCGGTTTCCTGCTGCCTTTCAGCGACCGGCATTCGCTTGCTGGGTCTTCCTGCACCCGCTGGAGAGTTGGGCCTTCCTTGCGGTTGACTTACCAGGCCAGAACTGCTTTGCCTGGACTCCATCGGGGTTGTCACGTTCCGCATGAGAGAGATGCTGCCGGGGAGGGTGCCCTCTGCACCCCGGGGACGGCGGTGCACACCCGACCAGTCAGATTTCCCCGGCCGGCGCCTGCCGCTTTCCAACGGCCAGTCCCTATCTCCCGCTGGAACAACCCATCGGCGGGAGTGCTCATGACGAGGCATCATCAAGGGTTCATTCGCATTCACCCGTCCGGCATTTCCCAGCCTGTAACCCCCGGATGGAACGAGGATCCTTGGGCAATTCCTCAGGCTTCGCACCCCGCGATTACTCGCGACGCACGCTGAGGCGGGAACGAGCCCTGCGCACTGGCTCGGGTCCTACACCTTCGACATCAGTCGAACCTCCTCGGTGATTCCCACTCTTCTCAAGCGACTTCGTGTCGCACTACCTGGTTGATCCACGACGAGTACGTGGGTGTGAAGTGCAGAGCGAATCGTGGGTGGGCCACCAGCCATTTGTGCACGACCGGCGCCTTGTGCGCGGAGAGGTTGTCGCAGATCACGTGGACTGCCAGGCCGGGCTCCACCTTGTGGTCGAGCAGGTCCAGGAAGTCGCGGAAGTCCTCGGCGGCGTGACGGGCGGACACCTTGCCGATCACTTTCCCGGTGGCGGTGTCCAGCGCCGCGAACAGATCGGTGGTGCCGTGCCGGATGTAGTCGAAACTGCGCCGCTCGGGGACACCCGGCAGCATCGGGAGCACGGGTGCGGTCCGTTCCAGTGCCTGGGTGAGTCGGCGGCGGGGATTTCACCCGCCGCCGCTCTCAGAACCTGAGGCGACCCCTGTGGTGTGGACACTCTGACAATGGATCTTGCAGATCCGAGGGAAGGTGTCCTGGTGGGACGTAGGTCTCCGTATCCGGTGGAGTTCAGGAACGATGCCGTCGCGCTGTACCGCGCGGCGGGCGGGAAGCGCACGTACGCGGCGGTCGCGGCGGATGTCGGGGTGACCGGCGAGACCCTGCGGAGCTGGGTGCGCCAGGCCGACGAGCACGCGGGCCGTGATCACAGCAGCGGCGAGCAGAGCGCGGAGAGCCGGAACGAGGAACTGGCCCGGCTGCGCGCGGAGAACGGCCGGCTCCGCAAGGCAGAGAAGGAATGGGAACTCGAGCGGGAGATCCTGCGCCGGGCAGCCGCCTATTTCGCGAAGGAGATGAAGTGAAGACCCACCGCTGGGACTTCGTCTCCGCCCACGCGGAAGTCTTCGGCGTTCAGCGGATATGCCGGGTCCTGCAGGTCTCGCGCTCGGGCTACTACCGGTGGCTCGCCGGTGCGAAGGTCCGTCGAGAGCGGCAGGCCGCCGACGACGCCCTGCTCGTGGAGATCCGGGAGATCCATACCGAGCACAAGGGCACCTACGGAGTCCGGCGCATCCATGCCGAGCTGCGTGGCTTCGGGCACACCATCAACCGCAAGCGCGTCGAGCGCCTGATGCGCCGGCACGGTATCGAGGGCCGGCACCTGCGGCGCCGCAAGCGCACCACGGTCCCCGACCGGCTTGCACCACCGGCCCCGGATCTCGTCCAACGCAACTTCTCCGCCAGACAGTTGAACGAGAAGTGGTGCGGCGACATCACATACGTCCAGGTCGGCGGGACGTGGCTGTATCTCGCCTGCGTCATCGACATCTGTTCACGCCGGGTGCTCGGCTGGTCGATGGCCACGCACATGCGCACGGAACTGGTCATCGACGCCCTGGAGATGGCCGTGGCGACCCGCGGCGGCCACGTGGGCGGGGTGATCTTCCATGCGGACAGGGGCTCGCAGTACACGTCGGCCGCGTTCGCGCAGGTCTGCAACGGTTTCGGGATCCACAGGAGCATGGGCCGGGTCGGCTCGAGCTACGACAACGCCCTCGCCGAGTCGTTCTGGCAGGGACTCAAGAGGGAGACGATGTACCAGAGGCTGTTCTCCACGATGCCTCAGGCGAGGCTGGAGATCTTCCAGTGGCTCACCTACTACAACGCCCGCAGGCGCCACAGCGCCCTCAACTACCTCTCGCCAGTCGAATTCGAACAACAACAGCAGAGAGCACGTAAACTCACACTCGCAGCATGAACCCCCGTGTCCACACTCCGGGGGACACCTCAACCGTGCGTAAACCTCTCGGCTTACACGGCTCCCATCGTCCAGTCGTCCACGGTCACGGCTTGACGAGCTTCCAGTGGGCGAAGAGTCCTGGGAACCGTCTCGCATGACGGCCCAGCGCCTCTCGCGCCCGCGCTCGCTTATGCCGGAACCGCTTGTACTTGCGGACAAGCCACCGCACCAGATAATCGTTGATGCGGTTGAGGCTGGAACGCAACGCGGTCGGATGGAACCGACCGAAGTAGTTGATCCAGCCCCGCACGACCGGGTTGATCTCCCGGGCGAGCTGCTCCAGGGTCGTGTCACTGCGCAAGTGCAGCCGCCAGCGGCGGATCTGCACTCTGATCAGCTTGGCGGCCTCGTCGCTGACGCCCGGGTTGAAGCCGAAGAAGTACTCTCCGCGCTTCGTCCGGAGCCTGCGCACGCGAAACCCGTACCCCAGGAACGTGAACGAGGTGTGCTCAGCCGAGCCGCGCCTGTTCCTGTCCTTGCAGTACACAATGCGGGTCTTCTGGGGATGCAACTCCAGGCCCCCGCACTCGGCCAGCCGCTCGGCGATGGCCTGGCGCACATGATGCGCCTGAACCTCGTTGCGGCAGTGGACCACCACGTCGTCGCAGTACCGTTCGAACTGGATGCCGGGGTGCTCCCGGCACATCCAGGCATCGAACGCGTAGTGCATGAACAGGTTGGACAACACGGGTGAGACCGCTGAGCCCTGCGGGCTGCCACGGTCCCGGGCGAGCAGGCTGCCGTCCGACCGCTGGAGCGGGGCCTTCAGCCACCGCTCCACATACAGCAGGACCCACCGCTGGTCGGTGTGGTGGGCGACCGCCTTGAGGACAAGGTCATGATCGAGGTTGTCGAAGAAGCCCCGGATGTCCATATCGATCACCCAGTCCGTTCTCCAGCACCGTTCCCGGCACGCCGCGACCGCATCCAGTGCACTCCGCCGGGGCCTATAGCCATAGGAATCCGGGTGGAACACAGGCTCCACCAGCGGCTCCAGCACCATCGCCACCACCGTCTGCGCGATTCTGTCCGCGACCGTGGGCACACCGAGGACCCTGACCCCGCGTCCTCCCGGCTTGTCGATCTCCACCATCTTGACCGGCGGCGGAAAGTAGCAGCCCGACGACATGCGATTCCACAGCTTGTAGAGGTTGCCCCGCAGGTCCGCCTCGAACTGCTCGATCGACTCGCCGTCGACGCCCGCCGCACCCTTGTTGGCCTTGACCCTCAAGTACGCCTCGAACACCAGGTGTTTCGAGATCTCAAACGACTTCGATCCGCTTGCCTGGTTCATCCCGGGCACTCCGGTTGGCCACCAAGCAGACCCGGACGATCCGTCCCCTTCGCTCCGCCCGCGTTACAGGGCCTCATCGCTACTACGAGACGGTCCGCCCCCGTGCCCCGCATCGGTACTCGACCCCTCGCGGTTTTGTCCGCTTGAGGTTCTCCCTCTCGCCACCGGCCCAACGGGCCGGCCGCAGTATCGGGGCGACAGGTTCCCACGTTCCGCACAAGAGCCCGGGCCAGGCTCGCGCCGCCTCCATGCCGGACGCCGTCCGGGCAGTCGGCAGGCTCCCCCCGGACTTGTCCCGGAGCCCAGATCATGCCCCGGTTTCGACGCCACTGAGAAAATTTACGACACGTCATCAGCGGTTCGCTCACGCTCGCCTTCCTGACCCATACCTGACGCGATCACTGCCGCGCCTTTTGCCGCAGCGCTCACCACGACCGGCACTTAACCGGCGCAGCCTGCGGTGGTTTGGAGCCTCCCCCTGCAGGGCGACCCCGGAGGACCTACCTCCATCTCCTGCACAGCACCGCTTCCAGAAGCAGTTACATCAACGCCTCCTTCAGCGTTCGTGGCACACGATCTGTGGTTTCTCGTCGACCGAGAAGACCACCGCGTTCGCCGGCGGGGCCAGATAGAGCCCGACCACATCCCGGATCTTGTCCAGCAGCAACGGATCCGGGGAGATCTTGAACGTCTCGGTACGGTGCGGCTGCAGCCCGAATGCCTGCCAGATGCGGTGCACACTGGTCGGCGAGATACCCACCTGGCGTGCCAACTCCCGCTTGGACCAGTGCGTTCCGCCATCAGGCACCGCTTCCAGCGTCCGCACCACCACCTCCTCGATCTGCGCGTCGGTGATGGTGCGCGGCACCCCGGGGCGCGGCTCGTCGGACAAGCCGTCGAGCCGCTCGGCCAGAAACCGGGTCCGCCACCGGCGCACCGTCTTGCGGTCGGTCTCCAGCCGGGCCGACACTGCGGTATTGCTCAGCCCGTCCGCGCAGGCGAGCACGATCGCGGCCCGCTTGGCCAGGCCCTGCGCCGTCGACCGGCGCCGGGCCCAGTTCCGCAAGATCGACCGCTCATCCCCGGACAGCACGAGCGGCTCCAGCCTGGTGTCCCCCATGCCTCCAGGACACCGCCCACAGCCACCGCACGACTGGCAAACGCCCGAATCTGAAACGGAAAGCAACTCACGAGGCGAGACCAGAACTCAAGACCGGGACACTAGCGGTGAAAGTCTTCGTCAGCTTGTAGAGGTCATAGCCCTCGGGTGCCTTGACCTGCTTGACCCAGAACTCGGCCTTGCGGCTGGGCACTGGGAGTTCGCCGGGGGGCGGTGCCGTTCGGTCCGGTGGTGAGTGTGAGCAGGGTCTTCTCTCCGCTGCCGATGTTCACGGTGGCGCCGGGGGTAACGATGACGTCCTGGTCGGTGACGACGGCGTGGAGCGGGCTGCCCGAGGTGGTCCCCTTCAGTCGGTATACGCCGGGGACAAGGCCGGTGAAGGTCAGCTTCCCCTGGGCGTGGGTGTTGCCGCTGCCGGACTCCTGGCCGGTGACATCAAGGAGGACGAAGGCGGCGCCTTCGAGGACCTCGCCGGCCGGGTCGTTCTTGACGATGGCGATGCTGCCCTCGTCGGGCTCGGAGGTGTCGGCGACAGCGGCGGAGGGCGTCGGCTCGGTCGGCTGAGCGGTCGCGGTCGGGACCCAGGTGAGAGTGCCGGTCACCACCGCGGCGACGGTAACGGGAAGGCGGCAGGCAGGACTGATACGCAAATAGGAGCTCGTGAACGAAGAGGAGAATGACGAAGGGACTGCCGCTCGGTGCTGCGGAGGTTCAGCGGGAGCGACTGCCGCTGCGGGCGGTCGGCGGCGACGGGGCCCCGGGCGGTGCGGCCCGAAGGGCGCGACGGCGCGGGCCGCTTCCAGACACTGGGGAACCACACGGACGGGTACTGCTCGATGGCGGCACGTAGTCCGCCGGTGTGGGCGCCTTCCCATGGCGCCCAGTCAGGCCGGTCGCGGAATTCGTAGATCGTGCCGTACCCGGATTCCCGCGGGCTGCGGCCCCGGGCCGCGTTGCGGTGGTCGAAGGTCTTGTGATCCTCGAACCGCAAAGCCACGGCCTCGAGTTCACCGGTGTCCTGGTGCATGGTCGTAGGCCGCAGGCCGTCGTACTCGTCTGCGCGGATGGTCCGGGCGAAGTCGATCCGCAGCACCCGCGAGGTGGACGTACTGGGGCTCGTCCTCGTCAAGACAGACACCCCGTCCATGCGCCGGGCGTCGAGGCCGACGGCAAGGCGTACGGAGATCTCGCCGACCCCCACGAGGTCGCGGCGGGGCCCTCGCCCACCTTGCCGACGGCCCCACCTCGATCTACGGCAGCGACACCCCGACCGGCGGTTCCCAGTTCGGTGCGCTGAGCCGCCGCGACGCCGTCCTCGCGATGAGCCGGGGCGCGGCCGCGCGGAGCGACAACGGTTAGCGTCGCCAGGCCGGCTGGGCATGGCGGGGCCCGACGTCGGATCTGCGGGATCGAACCCGCGCGCGCATACTCATTGGTGGTGACGCCCCGAAGGCGGTGCACCCTGGGGCCACGGCGCCGGGGTGAGCCACGTCGGACAGGAGTAGTGCCGTGATCCGAGAACGCTCTGTCCTGCGTGCTCTGGCCGCAGGCATGGTGGCCGCGACCGCCGCTGTCGCTCCCACAGCAGAAGGCGCGACGGCCTCAGGCATAGAGCGGCCCACACCACGCCCTGCGCAGACCACCTCGCCCTCTGAGACAGTCAGGCTGCTGATCGAGAAGGCGCTACCCAACGTCCCGGGCAAAACCTTCACCACAGCGATCGTCGACTTCCCGCCCTCCGCACGCGCGGCACCACATCGCCACGGCAATGCATTCGTGTACGCCTATGTACTCGAAGGCAGGGTGCTCAGCCGGCTCGCGAACGAACCGGTCCACACGTACCACACGGGCGAGAGCTGGGTCGAACCGCCGGGTGCCCACCACTTGCTGACGGAGAACGTCAGCAAGTCGGAACCAGCGAAGCTGCTGGTCGTCTTCGTGTCCGATACAGGCGCTCCGATCAAGATCCCTGATCCGGCGGCAACTCCGTGAGCTTGGCGGTGGCGTACCAGCCCGGGGCTCGATCGAGGTGCCGGCCTCCAGCCGCCATCGGGCGTCACGGGTCCACATGCACATGCCGTCATGCATCTCGCGGAAGCTGGCACACACCTGTGTCCACGATGAGTCGCGCCGCTCCTGGCAGTTTTGGAACGGTCCGTCGAGCTCACCAGGGCCCCGTCCTGCACCACCAACTTGCTTACGACTCGGTACGCGATAGTCAGGGGTCTCCGCGGGATGGGATGGGCCCTGGCGATCCTGCGAGACTGCCGACATGACTGGCATGATCGTGGTCAGTGACTACGACCCCCGATGGTCCGAGCGGTTCGATGAGCTGCGGCAGCGACTGGCTCCTCACGTCGCGGATCTGGCTGTGTCCATCGAGCATGTCGGCAGTACGGCCGTACCCGGTTGCGCCGCCAAACCGATCATCGACCTCGACATTGTGGTGTCCGAGGAGGCCGTCATACCCGAGTTGATTTCCCGGCTCGCTGGGCAGGGCTACCGACACGAAGGTGATCTGGGGATTCGGGGGCGGGAAGCCTTCCAGGCCCCTCCTGCGGCTCCCGAACATCATCTGTACGGCGTGGTCGCAGGCTCAAAGCCCCACCTTGATCACGTCCTGCTCCGTGATTACCTGCGTCAGCGGCCCGATGAAGTCCAGCGCTATAGGGCGTTGAAGGTGGCCCTGGCGCAGCGGTTCCGTGCCGACAGCGAGGGCAGGACGGCCTACTCGACGGCGAAGAGCGCTCTGGTGGAGGAACTGCTCGCGAAGTCCTACGCCGCTGGGGCCGCCAGCGAAGCGTGACGTGAGGCGGACCGCACGGGTTGGTGATGTTGTGACGCATTACCGGGCCCGTGCGGCCTTGTCTCATCCTGCCTTCTGTGGCCTTGATCGTGCACATCTCGGCGATTTGATCGATGAGTTGGCCGATCCGTGGACAGCCCGGTGCGAGTCCGCACTGCGCGAGCGCAGAGGCGGCGACCGCCGACGGGCTGCCGGAGCAGGGCCGGACCGCAAACTGGTCTTCACCGACCGGGTCCTGGTCACCGTGGTCTACCTGCGCCTGCAACTGCCGCACGCGGCACTCGCCGAGCTGTACGGCTGACCCGCCCCACTGTCACCCGCGCCATTCACGAGATCCGGCCGCTGCTGGCCGCTCGCGGCTCCGCTGTCCCCGACCGGCCCGGCATCCGCCTGCGCACCCTGGCCGATGTCTTCGCCTATGCCGAAGCCGAAGGTGTCGAGCTACGCATCGACGGCACCGAGACCCAGGTCCGCCGCCCCAAGGCCGGGCGCCCCGGCCGCAAGCATTCGTCTCCGGCAAGAAAAAGCAGAACACCGCCAAGACCACGACCATCGGCGACGGCTCGGGGCGTTTGCTGTGGTCCGGAGCCGACCGACCCGGCCGGATGCACGACCTGGGTGCGACACGAAGGCGCACGCAACGAGCGGCTGCGCGGAAAGGAGGCCGACTGATGTCGGCAGCGTAATCCCAGGCCAGTGTCCGAGTGCCTGTCCCCACCCCGGCATGCGTCGCTGGTAACGGCGGGGTGTGAAGCCCCGAGAAAAGCCCAAGGACCACCGAACCATCCGGTGGCCACAGGCGAGGGGAAGACCGGACGGGTGAACGCGAGCGAACCCTCGATGATGCTTCGTGATGCATCACCTCGGTTGATGGAGTGCACCACCGGGGTTCAGGACCCGGCCGGTTGTGAGGCGGCATGCGGCGGCTGCGGATTTGGTATCGGCCGTGTGGACACCGCCGTTCCCGGAGTAGAGACCCTGCTGGCCAATTCACATGACCGGCTTCGGTGATCTTGTCTTCGTGCGAGGCGGTGGCAGGCACATGCTGCGCGGGGAATCGGAGCGGTGGTCCTCGATGTCCTTGTGGCCTCGGTCGATGCGTGAGATTCCTGAGCAGACCCGTCTGGTCGCTCGTGCCGCGTTCCCGCGTGGGTCGCTGGCGATGCGGGTGCGGGACTCGCTGGGCGCGGTGTTCTCGGATGCGGAGTTCGCTGGTCTGTTCGCCCGGCGTGGGCACCCGGCGCTGTCGCCGGCGTTCCTGGCGATGGTGTCGGTGCTGCAGTACGCCGAGGGGCTGACGGACCGGCAGGCGGCGGACGCGGTACGCGGGCGGCTGGACTGGAAATACTGCCTGGCCCTGGAGTTGAACGACTCCGGGTTCGATGCCTCCATGCTCAGTGAGTTCCGCAGCCGCCTCGTGACCGGCGAGCACAGCGATCGCCTGCTGGCCCGGGTCCTTCAGGTGCTGTCCGAGCATGATCTGTTGGGGCCCGGCGGACGGCAGCGCACCGACGCCACCCATGTGGTCGCCGACATCCGGCTGTTGAACCGGCTGGAACTTGTGGCCGAGACGATGCGCGCCGCGCTGGAGGCTCTGGCCGCCGCGGCTCCGGGCTGGCTGGCCGCCCATACCGTCCTGGACTGGTGGGACCGCTATGCCCGGCGGGCCAGTGACTACCGGCTGCCGCAGGCCCTGCCCGCCCGCGACGAGCTGCTGCGCACCGTCGGACAGGACGGCTTTTGCCTGCTTGAGTCCGCCTACGGTGGCCGTGCCCCGGACTGGCTGCGGGAGATCCCCGCGGTGCAGGTCCTGCGCCAGGTGTGGGTTCAGCAGTACTACCGCGATCACGTCGGCCGCTGCGGAGCGCGGGAGGCCAAGGACCTGCCCCCGGGATTGTTGTCGATCGGCAGCCCGTACGACGCCGAGGCCCGCTACAGCATCAAGCGGGGCATGGCCTGGCGCGGGTACAAGGCTCATTTCACCGAAACGTGCCCGGATGACCGGCCCCGGCTCATCGTCCACGTGGACACCACTGAGGCCAGCCTCGCCGATGTCGAGACCACTCCCGCCCGGCACACCGCTCTGGAGGCCGCCGGCTTCAAGCCGGACCAGGAACTCGTCGACGCCGCCTACGTCAGCATCGACCACATCCTCACCGCGAAGCAGCACGGCATCGAGCTGACCGGACCGCTCCCGCCGGACTCGGGCTGGCAGGCCCCCGATCCGGACGCCTTCGACCGCACCCACTTCACCATCGACTGGGACAACCGGCACGTCACCTGCCCCAACGGCAAGCGGAGCTGCTACTGGCGAGAGGCGAGCAGCCGCGACCAACTCCCCATCGTCCAGGTCACCTTCCGGCTCCTGGACTGCACCCCCTGCCCGGACCGCGCCCGCTGCACCCGTTCCGCACACAATGCCCGCGCCATGACCTTCCGGCCCTGCGGACAGTTCGAGGCGCAACAGCGCATCTGTGCAGATCAGGCCACCGACGGCTGGAAGGAGCAATACGCCCTGCGGGCCGGGGTGGAGGGCACCATGGCCCAGGCATCGAGCCGCTGTGACGTCCACCGAGCCCGCTACCGCGGACTCGCACGCACCCATCTCCAGCACGTCCTCGCCGCCACCGCCCTCAACCTCGTCCGCACCGACGCCTGGCTCGCCGGAATCCCCCCTCGCCGGTGCATGGACCTCGCGTCTCACACGACTCCACACCACCCTGGCCGCCACCATGTGAATTGGCCAGCAGGGTCGATCAAGGGGAAGCTTCACCGAAGCCTTGCCCCTCGCCCGGGAGCACCTGGGAACACCCGGTGCCCACAGCCAACCTGACTACTCATCGACTCCTCCGCGGCGACGGCCTTCCGAACGACACAGCATTTATTAGGTCATCCGCCCAATATTTAAGTCGTACCTCGATCAAGAAGAATTCCTGCTCAGTACGGTGTGCCGCGGTGTACGCGGTACCGCCTGAGGAGGCATCGATGGACGTGCCTGCCGATCGGTTGGGCAGCGGGCCCGGTGAGAGTGAAGGTCTTTCGCCGGCCGGATTCCGGGATGCCGGGACCGAGGAGGTGCCCGCGGAAGACCGGGGGCGTGACAACACAGAAGGCGACGGGAAGGCGCAGAAGTTGGACGATTACGTCCCCCTGTGACCTGATGTCCGGCCCTGGCCAGGAATTCGCCACACAGGCGGGCGAGCCGCGCGTGGACCGGTGCTGAGTCCCCGGGGTGCCGGGGCCCGCACTCATGTCGCAGTCGTTCGGCTCCCGGATGAATTGCGAAGTGCCGGCAATGCCGGGTTGTTGATCTTTTTCAGTAGGGGACGGCTGTTCTGCCGATCGTGGCTGCCTGCCGTCGCCCGATGACAGAGGAGGACGTTGTTGTGAGGGACTCCCTCATGGGCCGCACGGACCGGGATCTGACGTCCCGTTCCGGTGCCGGCCGCCGACTGCGCGGGCGGGCCGGATGGCTCCCGCGCATACTGGCGGTCACGGCCACCACCGCACTGCTGGTCGTGGACATATCCGTGGCGACCGCCTCCGCAACCGATTCCGGCACCGCGGCACCGCGGGTTTCCAAACTGTGCTCGCAGCCATCCTCGGCCGGCCATATGCAGTGCCTCTCGGAGGTGGTGCAGAACCCTGGCACCGCCAACGGTCGTGCCACCGCGCCTCATGGCCTGAAACCGGCCGATCTGCTGAGTGCGTACAACCTGCCCGCGGACGGCGGCAAGGGCGCCACCATCGCCGTCGTCGACGCCTTCGACGATCCCCAGGCCGCGGACGACCTCGCCGTCTACCGTGCCCAGTTCGGCTTGCCAACGCTGGCGCCCGGCCAGTTCCGCAAGGTGAACCAGCGTGGCGAGGAGGGTAATTACCCGGCTCCCGACGTCGGCTGGGCGGGCGAGATCTCGCTCGACCTCGACATGGTCTCCGCCATCGCCCCCAACGCGAACATCCTCCTGGTGGAGTCCGACACCAACATGTCGAACGACCTGGGCGAGGCCGTCGACCGGGCGGTCAGGATGGGCGCGACCGAGGTGTCCAACAGCTACGGCGGAATCGACCAGGACCCCGCCGACGACGGCGGTTTCTCCAAGCACTTCGACCACCCCGGCGTGGCGATGGTGGCCTCGGCAGGTGACTCCTCCTACGGCGTGTACAGCCCGGCCAGTTTCCCGAACGTGACCTCGGTGGGCGGTACCTCCCTGGTCAAGGATCCCTCCACCGCTCGTGGGTGGAGCGAGTCGGTCTGGCACAACTCCTACGGCGGCACCGGTTCGGGTTGCTCCCGCTTCCAGGCCAAGCCGTCCTTCCAGCTGGACACCGGCTGCGACAAGCGCACCGTCGCCGACGTCTCCGCTGTCGCCGACCCGGTGACCGGTGTCGCGATGTACGACAGCTACGGAAACATCTTCTCCGGCGGCAACTGGGGTCAGGCCGGCGGAACCAGCGCCTCCGCCCCGATCATCGCCGGCACCTACGCCCTGGCCGGCCGACCGGTCGTCGACTCCTACCCGAACTCCTACCCCTACGCCAAATCCGACGCCTTCAACGACGTCACCGACGGTTCCAACGGGGAGTGCAGCCCCGCCTACCTGTGCACCGCCGGCCCCGGCTACGACGGCCCCACCGGTCTGGGCACGCCCAACGGTCTGGCGGGAGTCACCGCCCCGTCGCACGGCGAGATCATCGGCACCGTGACGGACGCGGCCACCCACCAGCCGATCTCCGGCGCCAAGGTGACGGTGGGCAAGGTGACCACCTACACCGACAGCAAGGGGCAGTACGACCTCGCCCTGCAGGTCGGCAGTTATGACGTCTCTGTCACGGAATACGGCTACATACGCGGTTCCGTCACCGGTGTCGCCGTCGCCCAGGGCAAGACCGTCACCAGGGACTTCAGCCTGAGTTCCGCCCCGATGACGACGATCAGCGGCACCGTCACCGACGGCTCCGGCCACGGCTGGCCGCTGTACGCGAAGGTCGACGTCGACGAGGGCATTCCGAGCGGGGCGGTCCACACCGACTGGCAGACCGGACGCTTCACCGTCTCGGTGTCCCGTGGCGAGTCCCACACCCTGCACGTCACCTCGGACATGCGCGGGTACCTCACCCAGGACGCGCAGGTCACGGTGGGCGACCGGCCCGTCCGGCACAACATGCGGCTGAAGGCCGATCCCGCGCCGGCAGACGATGCGGCCGCTCTCGGCTACAGCCTGCGGCACACGGACTACACGCAGACCTTCGACGGCTCCTCCCTGCCCGACGGGTGGACCACGTCCGCCACCTCCGGTCCGGCGTGGGCCCTCAGCACCGATCCCGTCTACAGCCCGGACGGCAACGCCCCCATCATCGTCGGCGGCCACGCGGCTCTCAAGATGAGCAGCCTCCTTCAGAAGGTGAAATCCTCGCTGATCAGCGGACCTGTCAAGGTGGAGAACGCCGGTCGACAGGTGCTGGCGTTCGACGAGGAGCTGGTGTCAGGCCAGGCGACGGTCGAGGTCAGCACCGACGATGGCGCGACCTGGACCGAGGTCTCCAGGAACCACGGCGACACCGCCGGCACCGCGCATGAGGAGGTCGTCCTTCCCGACGCGGTGCGCGGCCAGACGGTCAGGTTCCGCTTCACCTACACGGCGAACACCGATGGCGCGGCTTACGGGTTCGGCTGGCGGATCGACAACGTCCAGGTGGTCACCAAGGACCTCAGGCTCGTTCCCGGAGGTCTGGTCGCCGGGGTCACCACGGACATCAACACCGGTGCCGTGCTCAATGACGTGACCGTCTCCCTGGCCTCGAACCCGCCTCAGACCGATTTCTCCCGCCCGCTGGGCACCGGCAAGCCGCTGCAGGGCTTCTATACCGTGTTCGCACCGAGCACCGGCAAGACGCGGCTGAAGGCCGACCTGTACCCGTATGCCACCACCACTAAGAAGATCACGGTGGCCAAGGACCACCTGGTGGATGGAAGCATCGCGCTGAACGCCGGCCGTCTCTCGGTCAAACCCGGCGCGGTCAAGGTAACCGCGGACTCCAGCCGCACCGTGCGCCAGGACGTCACGCTGGCCAACACCGGTACCGCCCCCATCACCGTCGCCATTGGTGAGAGCTCCGGTGCCCCGGACTCAGCCGCGGCCTCGACTCCCACCCGGCTCGTCCCCACCACGACCGCAACGGATTCCCTCAGCCAGCTGCGCGGCATCAAGGAGCAGGCCAAGCTGACCAAGCTCCTGCCCGGCGCGGCACACAGCCTCTCCGCTGCGGCCGCCCACGCGGCCCCGACCACCTCGGGCTCGTCGCAGGGCTCCATCGCCGACGTGCCGGAGTCCCTGCAGTACAACGTCGCCGACACCGACGACGGCACTCTCTACGCCGGCTTCGGCCTCGACAGCGCGTCCCTGTCGTCCAAGGACCTGTACGCCTACTCCCCGACGACGGACACCTGGAGCAGCAAGGCTCCGGCCCTCAAGGCCACCGCGTCGCCGGCGCACGCGTTCATCGGCGGCAAGCTCTATGTCACCGGCGGCTTCGACCTGAACGAACCGTCCTTGATCGTGCCCGTGACGCAGGTCTACGACCCGGCCACCGACACCTGGACCAAGGGCAGCGACGACCCCGCACCCACCTCCTCCAGCGGCAGCGCCGTACTGGACGGCAAGCTCTACGTCGTCAGTGGCATCAGCACGGACATCGCGCTCACCAGCAGGGTCGAGGTCTACGACCCTGCCAGCGACACCTGGTCCCGTGCTGCCGACTACCCACTACAGGTCCAGGACGTGTCCTGCGGCACCATCAGCGGCGTGATCTACTGCGCCGGCGGCGGCACACCCCACCAGCAGTCGAAGGTGTTCGCCTACGACCCCAAGACCGACACCTGGACCCCCAAGGCCAGCCTGCCCCACGCCCTGCTCGGTGCCGCCAGCACCGTTGCCGACGGCAAGCTGCTCGTCGCAGGCGGAATGACCTTCACGACGGACGGTGGTCTGGCAACCACCAACCAGGCACTCGCCTACGACCCCGGCACCAACCGCTGGACCCCGCTGCCCAACCTCTCCAACCCGCGCGCCTGGGCCGCCGGCGCTCTCGGCTTCTACGTCATTGGTGGAGAGGCGAGCGAGTCCTCCGTCACTTCGGCCGAGCAGATCTCCGGCTATGACCACATCAAGCCGCTCGACCTGCCCTGGCTGCACGAGGACAAGAGGCTCGTCACCATCGAGCCCGGTCACCGTGCGACCGTCCGCGTCGAGCTGAACCCGGGGCAGGCAGGCGCCGGAAGCCATCCCACCACCGTGACCGGCGGCCTCACCTTCGCCGCCGACAGTCCCTACCTCGCCCCGAACCTTCCCATCACCTTCACCACCAACTGCAAGCACAGGCACGGTTGCTGACCCAGGCACCCGACTCCTGAGCACGACAGCGGTCCCGTCCGGCACACGCCGGGCGGGACCGCCCCGTTCCAGCCCGGCGTTCCGATTCCCGACCGCCGCCCGCGCACCGCAACACCGGCCCCACGACATCGGACAGACGACACCCGACAGACGAAACCGGGCAGACGGCACCGGCAAAGCGCCCCCGGCTGACAGGTGTCAGTGCCGGGGCAGGCATCACCGCTCGGCCGGCTCGATCCCGGCCTGGGTCGCGCGCACCGCCAGCACGGTGCGGGAGGTCGCACCGTACTTACGCATCACCGAATTGAGCTGCGCGGCCACCGTCTTGGGCGACCGGAACAACTCCTGGGCGATCTCCGGATTGGTCAGCCCGGCAAGCATCAACCGGAGCACCTGGAGCTCCCGAGGGGACAACTCCCCGCCGTAACCGCGCCTCCCCGGGCGGGCGGACCCGTCAAGTGAGCGCAGCGTCCTGTCGAGTCTGTGCGCATCGCCCTCCGCGCCGAGCGCCGAGTACCCCCGCCGCACGTCGGCCAGTGTGGAGTGGCCCATGGCCTGCTCACCCGTGCTCAAGAGACCGAACGCCTGCCGCTCGCGGGACCGCAGCGCGTCGTACGGCCGAGGGAGCGCAGCATAGGAATCAGCCGCGGCAGCCCAGTACCCGACCGACTCGGCCACTTGTCCCATCCCCTCGGCCAGCGAAGCACGGCAGGCGTCCAAAGCAGCCAGCGGACCGGGAGCGTCGAGCCCGCCCAGCCCTTCCTCGAACGTGTTCACCAACTGCCGTGCCTCGGTGAGGAGACCGGCTTTCACCAGAGCGTCGACCCGCACCGGCGCGATGCTGCCGCCCCAGAGCCACAGCTCCTTGCTCGCGACGACCCGCATCGGGGCCTCGGTCAGTTCCAGGGCCTCGGCGAGGTTGCCATCGGCCAGACGCAGCCGGGCCAGTGCCGCGGCCGGTTCCAGCGGCATTTCCATGATCCCGAGACGCGTCCCCTCGCGGAGCACGGTCTGCAGAGCGCTCTCGGCATCCTGACGTCTGCCGTTCGCGGCGTCGTGCAGCCCGCCCACCAGGACCGCCTCCAGATGGACCTGCGGCTCCTCGCGGTACTCGGCCAGCGCCCCGGCCCGTTCGCTCAGCCGCTCCCACTGCCCGGTGCACCAGTCGAGATGGAGCAAGGTCACCAGCGTCATCTTCTCGATACGGCCGTAACCATGGAGCGACGCCATCTCCAAAGCCCTGTCCAGCCGTGCCCTCGCCTGGGCGAAGCGGCCCCAGCGCACCGCGACGCTGCCCGTGTTCATGGAGATCCTGGTCAGTTGCAGCTTCTCGGCCTGGGTGACCGCCTGCGCGGGCAGCAGCTCGACCTGCTCCCATCCCGACTCCTGGCCCGCCTCCAGCAGCGTCATGAGGCGGTCCCCCAGGAAGAGCAGCCGCTCGGATTCGGAGAACGGGAAGGAAGTGAGCAGCGCATCCGCCCGGTCGAGCCAGCGCAGATGCTCGGAGACTGTGAGCATCGAGGTATTGGGCAGGCTGAGCACCATCATCGCGTGAACGGCCGTGCCCGGATCGTGGCTCAGGTCGGGCAGCGCCCGCTCGAACTCCGCGACCCCAGCCGCGTACTCGCCCGCATGCAGCAGTATCCGGCCGAGCTGGCTGCGCACCGACGCGCGGTCCTGAACGGAGAGCGGCTTGTCCTCAAGTGTCGCGCGCAGCGTCCGGACCAGCTGGTCAAGGCCCGCATAGCCCGCGAGCGCCGGCATCTTCGCGGTCAGCCGCGCGACGGCCTTGGCCGGCAACTCCGGGTCGTCAAGCATCTCGTGCAGCAGAGCGGTCCCACTCTGGTGCATGCCGTCGGCAAGCGCGAGATCGGCAGCCTGCTCGGCGTAGTGCCACCATCGGGCGCGGTCCTGAGCCTCCCGGAAGTGGTGGGCGAGCCGTGTCACCGGCGGCGGTGTGACGCCCTCCAGGGCGAGCGCGGCCCTGCGGTGGAGTCGGCGGCGGGCGGCGGCGGGCAACTGGTCGTGCACGGCCCGCGCGGCCAGCGCGTGCCGGAACTCGATGCGGCCGGCACTGTCCTCGCCGAGGAGCCGGCTGCGGACCGCGTCACTCACCGCGTCCAGGGCCTGCCGTCCCTGCAGTCCGGCGACGGAGGCAATCGCGCTGTCCTCGGCCGCGACCGCCAGTACGGCGGCGGCGTGCAGGATCTCCTGCGCGGCTGGGGACAGCCGCGCCGCACGCTCCGCCACGGCATCGCGGATGGTCGGCGGTACGGTGATGTCCGTCAGCCTGCGGCGTACCCACTCACTGTTCGACCAGACCAGGTCCGCCCGATCGTGCATCAGCCGGACGCATTCCTCGACCGCCAGCGGAACGCCACCCGTGTGTTCATGCAGAAAGGCGGCGAAAGCCGGGGAGACATCCTCGTCGTCGAGCATGGACGACACAAGCCGGGCGGTCTCGGACACGGTCAGCGGCGCCAGGCCGATACGGATGTGGGCGACACCGCTGAAACGGCGGGAGGACAGGCGCAGCAGAGGTGAGCCCGAGGGCAGGTCCTCCGGTCGGTAGGTCAGCACCAGGCTGATCGGCCGGGATGCCTGTGAGACCAGAAAGAGCAGGAAATCCAGGGTCGCCTCGTCCGCCCAGTGCACGTCTTCGACAACCAGGACATCCGTTCCCAGGCGCTCCAGCAGCTCGGCCGACGCGCGGATCAGGCGATGGCGAACGGCCCCCGGACTACTCAGTGGCTCCGGAACCGGCGGCAGGTCCTCGACCCACTCAGGGAAGAACGGCCGCAGCGCGCCCGCGAGCGGACTGAGTCCCAACTCCGCCACGCCGTCGCAGACTCGGCGGAGCATGTCGACGATCGGGCCGAGCGTGGAGGCCTGGATGAACGACGGGCACACAGCGACCAGCGAGCGTTTGCCTCTGACCGGCTCCGAGGCCAGTGCGTCCAGGACCAGTCTGCTCTTGCCGATCCCGGCCTCGCCCTCCACCAGCAGCAGGCTGGGGGCTCGGCTCATGGCCTCGATCACGCGTGCCAGATCCGTGTCCCGTCCGGTGATACGCGGACTGCGGATACCGACGGCCGTCCGCTCGTCTTCCGCTGCTGCCTGCTGCTCCACCAATCGCGTCTCCGAGCTGTGGGATGTCCGTCGGTCCGGTTGTTTCCGCCGGTCTCGAGGATGCCGTCGGTACCGCAGCCGCGGGCTCTGGATCCGCTGACTGACGGGACTGTACCCCCGCTCAGCACTGGAGCCACAGCCAGTGAACTCCTTTCAGGACACAAGGCGTGCCGATCTCCTGTTCGTTGCGGAGTCGGGGGGTGCCGTCACCTCAAAGGCAACGACGTCCGCCGAGCCGTCGGGCCACGCTCCGCACGGTTCGCCAGTATCTCCACTACTACGGTCTCCAGTTCCTGGGAGTACGACCGGCGGCTGATCGCCACCGGCGCCCGGGCGCGGCCGTTGCGAACATTGGGCGCCCATTCTCGACCTGGCGGCCTGGCCGGTACCAGCACCTCCGTGACAAGGCCCACAAATATGCATCCAAGATGAATATTTTGTTAGGCTTGGGCTGCGCTCACCTTCCGGCGCATGCGGCCGAGGGCCCCGGCCCCGACGTCGAACCCGGAGGTCGCGGATGTTCCACCTCGTCCTCGCCGCGATCGGCGCCGCACTCGTCCTGGAAAGGCTGTGACCGTGCCATCCGAACATGACCTCTCGGACCGCGACGATGTGTCCGCCCTGGTCACCGAGTTCTATCGGCGAGCCTTCGCGGACCCGCTGATCGGGCCGATCTTCACCGACATCGCGCATATGGATCTCGCCGCCCATCTGCCCGTGATGTGCGACTTCTGGGAGACGGTGCTCTTCCGGGCGGGTCTCTACCGCCGCAACGCCCTGCGGGTCCATGTGCAGTTGCACCGGCTCGCCTCGCTGGAGGCCGAGCACTTCGCGCGTTGGCTGACACTGTGGACAGGCACGGTGGACGACCTGTTCAGCGGCGAGAAGGCCGAGCTGGCCAAGCTCCAAGCCGAGCGAATCGGCGGATCACTGCTGCGTAGGGTCCATGGCGCGGACGCCGGTGAGCTGGTCACCTTCCACCACCGCCCGGTCATGCCCCCGGCCCCGACCGGCCTCGGGCCCAAGCCGGCCCAGGAGATGTGAACGGCGGCAGACCGTCCGCGCGCTCGCCAGCTGCGCCCGCCTCGCCGACTCCTGGAAGCCGAACCCGACCTGGACTCACTCTGCTGCTACCCGCGCCTGCTCGCCTGGGAGCTCACCCGCCTCCCCAAGGGCAAGCGCGTCACGCCGGTCGTCCTGCTCGACACGTTCGAGGACACCTGCGACTGCACCCGCCGGGGCCTCGATCACCTCCGCTGGATCATCACCGCCCCCGACCGGCACAATCCACAGACCACAGAGCGCCTGCGCCCCGCCCTCGTGACATCGGCTGAGGCCGCGGCGACGGCGGCCTTCGACACCTGTGCCGCGGCCTGGCGGGAAGCGCTGCTGAGCGTTGACGACGCCGCACCGGACACTGTGGGGTACGGCTGACACCCCATGCCCCGCACACATTTGACGCGGGACACGGAGGTATCCCCTCTCTCCGTCGCTCGGCAGCCGCCCGTTACGGTGAGGTGCCCGATGTGGCCGAGACAGGAGAAACGTATGAGCAGTCCCCCGGCCGCCGCCGCGCCGTTTGACCAGTTCCTCGAGCAACTGGACGCCGGCATGGCAGCCTCCCACCTCGACAGCGACTCGGCGATCAGCCCCGACCTGCCGTCCTGGCTCCGACAGGTGATCGCTGTGCTGTACGACGGCCAGGATGCCGCCGCCGCGAAGGGCTGGGCTCTGCGCGTTCATGGCGAACTGGAACGCCTCGGTGGCCGGGTGCCCCTCGCTGTGGTGCACGACTGGCACGCCCACGGCGTCGTGCCGATGCTGGTCGAGGCGAATGCCCGGCACGGCGGGTCGGCGGAGCCGCAGCAGGTGGTAGGACGGTTGCACACCCGTGCGCTGGCGGGCGAGCACATCTCGAAGGGCGAGTGGAACGCGGCAGTTCTACCGGCGCTGCGGGATGTCTACCGCCTTGCCTACGCCTACGCGGACGCCTTCTCCAAGGCCTATGCCGGCGCCCACGCGTACGCGATCGACAACGACTACGGCGAGGAGCGGGCCGACGAGTTCGCTCGTACCTACGCCGAGCTCAACACCACCGCCAATGCCGCGTCCTTCGCTGATGCCAACGCCCTGGCGCACGCAAGTGCGGTGGCGGACGCCTTCGCGGCGGCGGATGCACAAACCTATGCCGAAGCCTGGCCGTTCGCCCATGTGCAGGTCTATGCCCACGCCTGCGCCCACCAGAACGGATCGGCGGCCGACGGCCGGACGGCCGCCGAGGACGGGCGGCTCCGGGCGGCTTACCGACACCTCGCCGACCGGCTCACCGACAGCCTGGCCCGGGCCGCCGCCTGAGCTGGTCTGTCCGCTCCGGGGGCCGGTGCCCGCTCTGTGGCACCGGCCCCCGGGCATCGTCCCGTCGCCGCTTCGACACCCTCACCTGCGGTGGCCGGCGGACTCCCGGGGTTGCGCCGCTCAGGCCTGCGGCGGCCGGCCCTTGATGGCGACCCGCTGTCCGTAGCGCGCGTGCGGGTAGTAGTCCCAGATGGCGTGGTGCTGGACGCAGCGGTTGTCCCAGAACACCAGTGTGTTGGGGGTCCAGCGGACCCGGCAGCTCAGCATGGGCCTGCGCGCGACCACGTCGAACAACATGTCGAGGAGCGCCCTGCTCTCGTCGCCGGACAGCTGCACGATGTGCGAGGTGTAGGCCGGGTTGACGAACAGCAGCTTGCGACCGGTCTCAGGGTGGCGTATCACCACCGGGTGTTCGTTCCTGGGCAGGACATAGCCGGCCGGCGGGGTGTGCCCCTGCCAGGCGACGGCGTCGTCATGGATCGCGGTCAGGCCGTCCAGGAAAGTCCTCATGGCCGGCGACAGCAACTCGTAGGCGAGATGCATGTTGGCGAACATGGTGTCGCCGCCGGTGCCGATCTCCGGGGTCCGGGTGATGTAGAGCATCGACCCCAACGCGAGTTCGGGGTTGGAGGTCCCGTCGGCATGCCATCCGTGGCCGTCGACGTCGGTGGAGTCCTTGTTCGCGCTGATCTCCAGGATGACCGGGTCGCGGTCCTCGGTGACGGCCACTGGCAGCGGGCGCAGTTCGCCGAAGTGGGCAGCCACCCGCTTGTGTTCCTCGGCCGACAGCACCTGGTCTCGGAAGACCAGTACATGGTGCTCCTGGAAGGCGCGCCTAATGTCCGCCAGTTGCTGGTCCGACAGTTCCCGCGACAGGTCGATACCGGACACCTCGGCGCCGATGACCGGGGTCAGCGGATCGATCGTGAGGGTTTCGTAGACCGTCTTCGGTCTCGTGGTGATGCGTTCGAGCGCATCGAGTACGAACTGCTCCATGTCATCCTCCTGTGGGGGGTCGGTACCACTCGCCGCACTCCGTGACGGGGGCGAGGGCGGTGGTCTGACGGCGGACCTGTTTCACAGTCCGCGCGCCAGCAGGTCAGCCAGGATCATCCGGCCGAAGGCCAGGTTGCCGTGGATGGTGTCGTTGGTCTCGCACAGTTCGGGGCGCTGGAAACCCGTCTCGTCGGTGGACCGGCGGCGCAGGTCGACGACCTCGGTGCCGAGTTCGAGGAGCGCTCGGCGAATGGTGTCCTGCGCCGCCATGAAGACCTCTGGATCGGAGTGCTCGGGGACCCGCTGAGGCGGCATCACCGCGAGGACGCGGAGCCCGAGTTCATGTGCCAGGCGGTAGAAGTCGAGAGCGCCGCGCGTCATGGCTCGGACTATGCCGTCGAAGAGCCGGCTCGACAGGAAGCCCGGCGGGAACTCGCCGCGGACCCGGTAGGCCTGCCAGTTCTCCAGAGTGGCGATGAAGTGGGCGCTGAAGCCGAGGGTCGACACCAGCGGGACGGTCAGCCCGCCGAGGCCGGATACGCCCAGCTCATCCAGGAAGCCTCGGTAGTACCGGTCCGCTTCGGGCTTGCGGAACACCACGTCGTCCTCGCGGACGTCGAAGAACTCGGCGGTGAACTCGCGTCCGGCGCCGATCGGGCCGCCATGGAAAGGGATGCCGGCCTGCTTCGCGGCCCGGCCGATCGGTCCGGCGTGTGAGTCGCCCAGCAGCAGGAACCTAGCCGGCGTTGTAGTAGTCGAGTACGGCGTCATCGCACCAGAAGTCCTCTCCGTGGGCAGGCGCGGCGCCACGGTCCCGCCGCGGTTCGGCCGGGCGCTGGGCGAGTGCGCCGAAGAACTGGCGCATGACGAAGGCGACACCTTCCGGCGTGACGGTGCGCAGGTTGGGCTCGAAGAACGCCGCCTTGAAGGGGAATCCGGTGATGATCTCGTACGCGGGGAAGTAGTCGATGTGGTCGTGCTCCTGGGCCAGTTGCCCGGCGACGGCCCGCAGCACGGACTTGGAGTAGGTGGTGGCTGTCAGCGCGTGGCCGCCGGTGGCGGTGGCGGTGAGCGGCACCGGCGACACGGTCAGCAGGACGCGCAGCTGCGGATTGGCGGCGCGAGCCAGCTCGACGGCGGCTGACAGATCGCGGTACACCTCGGCGAAGGTGAAGTTGCAGAAGGCGTGCCGTTCGGTGTCGAAGGTGCCGCGTACGGTGCCCGGGCAGGCCGGGTAGACGGTCCCGTCGGCCCGGTTCTGCCATGCCTCGGTCAGGCCCAGGGTGAAGATGAGGCAACGCGCGTCGGCGAGGGCGCCACGCATCGCCGCAAGGGTGGCCCGGCGGGCGGCCAGAGTCGCCTCGGCGGAATCGTAGCCCTCGGGTTCGACGGAGGGGCGGAAGGGGTCGAAGAAGCGCCCGCCTTCGCTCCATACCTCATCGGGCGGTGCGGCCTCACCGTAGGCCCAGGACAACCACTGCAGCAGGGCGGCGGCGGTGTAGATGTTGCCGGTACGGAACGAGAACACGCCGTAGTGGCGGGCCTGGCGCTCGGCCTCGGTGAGTCCTGGCGGGGCCGGCTCGGCGTCACGCCAGTTCATGCCCTGGTCGAGCAGGGCGCGGCCGATGTGGCGAGCGAAGCAGGAGCCCGCGGTGAGGACGGGATCGTCCTGTCCGAGGGAGAACTTGGGCGTCCAGAGGTCGCCGATGGCGGTCGGTTCCGGCTCGGCCACGGCGGTGCGCCAGAACGAGCGGGGTGACAGGGACTCATACGGGTTCATGGTGGTTGCCTCGGCTCATCAGTGACGCGGCCCGCGGCCGGCGCGGCCGACCGCGGGGGCGGCCACGGGTCGGCCGGTGGGGGCGGTTCGGTGGACGGGCTCGGTGACCTGGTCGCCGGCCCCGGAAAGCGGGGGCGGACGGCGGTGGCCCGTGCCGCCGGACGGGCCGGAGCGGAGGCCGACGGTGGTCACGTGGGGTTCCTTCCGGGGGCGCGTCAGCGGGTTTCGGGGACGGGTGGTGAGGCCGCGTTGACGGCGTCGGCCACCGCCTGGACGTGCGGCGAGCGGACGATGTCGTAGTGGGTGGTGTCCAGGACCTGGCAGACCACCGGCTTGCGCAGGTGCTCCTGCCACAGCCGCTGCTGCTCTTCGGTGGAGCCCAGCGCGGGCAGCCCGGCGACGTGGCGGCTCGCCAGCCACAGTCGGCTGGGTGTGTCGGCCAGGCGGGGCGGGTCGTACTGCGCCATGGCGGCGAGGTTGGCCCGGCAGCAGTGCGCGAGCCGCTCCGCGTAGTCCTTCGCCTGTCGGCCCGCGGCCGCTTGCGCGCCGCCCTGCCCCAGCTCATGGGCGAAGACGGCCTGGAGCTGGGTCTCGTCGTAGTTCTGGAAGCGCGGACCGGAACCAGGTGGTGGCGGGTCGATCAGGAAGAGTCCGCTCTCCGGGCGACCGACCGTCTCCCCCTCGGCGGCCATGGCCAGGGCGACCCAGGCTCCGAAGGACCAGCCGGCCAGTTGTCGGCGCCACTCGCCGTGCGGGAAGTGCTCCTCCAACGCGGCGCGGTAACGCCGGGCCCGTTCCGCTATCGGCCGGTCTCCCGACGCGGGGTGTCGCAGTGCGGGGTCGGCGATCAGGCACACGGTGAGCCGCGGGTCGAGCGACGACACCAGCGTGCGGTAGGCCTGGATGTCACCGCCGACCGGATGGATCAGGCACAGCAGGTCGCGTCCGGTGCCCTCCTGCCACACCTCCACGGTCACCTGGTCCCCCGTGGTCATGGCGGGGGATGCCGGTTCACCCACCCGCGCGAGCACCTCCGCCAGGCTCACCCGGTGGCTGAGCTGGGAGAGTTCGAGGTCGATGCCGAAACTCCGTTTCACCTCGCTGATCAGGTCGAGCAGGGTGAGCGAGTCTGCGCCCAGGTCGTAGAGCGAGGCGTTCGGGTCCAGCTCCTCGAGCCCGAGCCAGCGGCACAGGTACTCGGTGAGCTCCTGGGCCGCCGAGGCCGCCTCGTCGGCGGGGGCCACGGGCTGTGCCGGTTCTTCGGACGGCGCCGCGTAGAAGTGTCGGGCCTGCTCCAGCGGGGTCGTGGACACCAACAGCTGCGGCAGCTGCAGACGCAGGGCCCGCTCGAACAGCCGCGCGCCCTCCGCCGCCCCGAGGCCGACCGCCAGGTGGGCCTGGTGGCGGGCGTCCGACTGCAGGGCCCGCCGGGCCATGCCGACCTCGTGCCAGATGTCCCAGTCGATGCCCAGCCGCAGCGTGGTCTCGGCCGGGTCGGCCTGGTGGCGGGCGAACCCGTCCAGCAGGCCGTTGCCGGCTGCGTAGTCGAGCTGTCCGACACCGCCGAAGAGGGCCGACATCGACGAGCAGTACGCGGCGAGGGCCGGCCGATAGCGCCTGATCAGCGACTCGACCAGCAGGGCGCCGTGCAGCTTCGCCGCGGTGGCCTGTCGCATCGCTTCGGCGTCGCGCCGGACGATCAGGCCGCCGGCCGCCACGCCTGCGGCGTGGACCACGCCGTCGAGCCGGTCGGTGTTCCGCTCGATCAGGGCCAGCACCGCCTGCGGTGTCTGCTCGGCCAGGTCGGCCTCGATCACCTGGACGCGGTCGGCCCACCGTTCCAGACCGGCCGGCAGGGACGGCCGCCGGGCCAGCAGGAGCACCCGGGAGTCGGTGTGCTCCAAGAGCCAGGCCGCGATGCTGCCGCCTATGCCGCCGGTGCCACCGAGGATCAGGTGCACGCCCTGTCGGGCGGTGAGGACGGAGGGCGCCTGCCGGGCGGGCGGCGCCACCGGCAGCAGGGTCGGCTGCCACCAGTAGCCCTGCCGCAGTGCCAGCCGCCGGGGCAGGCACGCGGGGGCGTCCGTCTGGGCCAGCGCCGACGTCAGCAGCGGTGCCCAGTCGGCCAGTTCGGCTCCGGGCAGATCCAGCCAATGGCCCTCGACGGCGGATTCCTGCGGTACCACCTCACAGGCTCCGGCCAGCAGGCCCAGTTCCGGCCGCTCCACGGCGCCTTCCACGGGCTGGGCCCGGTGCGAGAGCCACCAGACACGCGTTCGTGCCGCTTCCGGTCGGCCGGCCAGTGCCTGGATCAGCGCGGCAGGGGTGTCGAGGCAGGCCCAGCGGGCGCGGGCCAGTGTCTCCTCGCCCACCGTCCCGTCGACCGCCAGCGGCAGTGCGTGCATCCAGTCGATGCCTGCCCGGCCCGCGTCGCCGGATGTCCCGGCCAGCGCGTCGAACAGCAGCCTGAGCGAGTCCGCGTCGGCCGGGTCGACCTGGTAGGCGTCGTCCGCCAGTCGTGCGAAGGTATCGGCCGCGCTGACCCGTACCACCCGGGCGTGAGTCGCCCGCAGGAGCCGCATCGCCCCTTCCGCCAGCGGCTCGGCGGTCATCACCACCAGCAGGCCGCGGGTGGGCGATCCGCTGCCGGCGGGGACGGCACGGCGCAGCCGTACCCAGTGCGGCTGGTGCAGCCACTCGGCTTCGGGCAGCGGCTGGGGATGCCCGTCGAGGGCCGGAGAGGCCGGCTCGGCCGCCTGGGCGGCGCGCTGGAAGTCGTAGTCGGCGAGCTGGAAGGCCGGCGGCGGGAAGTCCCACGGCGCCTGCGCCGGTCCGGCCGGCCAGTGGATCGAGCGGCCCGCCAGCCAGGCGTCGGCCAGTTCCTCGGCCGTACGGCCCTCGGCGGGGCAGGTCGACTCGTCCGGTGCCACCTCGACGCCGGCCGCCGTCCGCAGCCAGGCCACCGCGGCGGCGGCGTCCGGGCAGACCGCCGCCATCCGCCAGCGGCGCGGCGGGCGGCCGGCCTGCAGATGCCGCAGCACCTGGCCGTAGGCCTCGGGCCGGCCCTGAAGGTAGTCGGCGATGCGGGAGGCGTCGCTGTGCAGGGCCTCGGCGCTGCTGCCGGACAGGACCAGGCAGGGCACGGTGGTGGAAGGTTGCGCCGGGCCGTCGGTCTTCTCCAGCAGCAGATGGGCGTTGGTGCCGCCGATGCCGAAGCTGCTCACGGCCGCCACGCGTGGCCGGTCCGCGGGCCACGGCCGGGCCTCGGTCGGGATGTAGAACGGCGCCAAGGCGCCGATCTGCGGGTTGACACGGTTGAAGTCGACGTTCGGCGGGATCACCCCGTGGTGGACCGCCAGGGCGGCCCGCACCAGCCCGACCACCCCGGCGGCGGCGCCCAGGTGGCCGATCTGGCTCTTCACCGACGTCAGCGCGCAGTGGTCGGAGCCGTCCAGGTCCAGGGCCTGGCGCAGTGCGTTGACCTCGACCGGGTCGCCGAGCTGGGTGCCGGTGCCGTGCGCTTCGACATAGCCCACGTCGGCTGCGGCGCGCCCGCTGCGCCGCAGCGCGGCGCGGATCACCTCGCGCTGACCCGCAAGCGAGGGCGCGCTGTAACTGAGCTTGTCCGCGCCGTCGTTGTTGAGGGCCGAGCCGGTGACCACGGCGTAGACGGTGTCGCCGTCGCGCCGGGCGAGCCGCAGCGGTTTCAGCACCACCACGCCGACGCCACTGGCGCCGACGGTGCCGCTGGCGTCGTCGCTGAACGGCCGGCAGTGCCCGTCCTTGGAGAAGATGTGCTGCGGCCGGTAGCGGTAGCCGTCGGTCAGCAGGGGGTCGACCAGCACTCCGCCCGCCAGCATGACCTCGGCGTCGCCCTGGCGCAGCAGGCCGGCGGCGAGGTGGACGGCCACCAGAGAACTGGCGCAGGCGGCCTGCACGGTGAAGGCCGGTCCGGTCAGGCCCAGTTGGTAGGCGGCCTTGGTGGCGAGGAAGTCCTTGTCGTGGTGCAGCGCCATCTGGAAGCCGTCGGGCAGCTGTGCCGGATCGGCCTCGCGGAGCATGGACTGGAAGTAGGTGTTCTCGCCGCAGGCGGCGATCAGTCCCACCCGTTGCCGGAGCGGGTCGGAGATACCGGCGTGTGCCAGCGCCTGGACGCAGCTCATCAGCAGGTGGCGCTGCTGAGGGTCCATCAACCGGGCTTCCTGTCGCCTGATGCCGAAGTGCTCGGGGTCGAAGGCCAGCAGACCGGCCATCTGACTGCGGGCACCGACCAGACCGTCGGCGGCGTCGAAGTGCACCATGCCGCGTCCGCCGGTCTCCACCATGTGCCAGAAAGACGCCAGGTCACTGGCCCCGGGCAGCCGTACCGCCATGCCGATGACGGCGATCGGCTCATCGGCCGTGCTGCCCGGAGTCGTGACCGGGGTCTCGTCCGTGGGCTGCCCCGCCACGATCGGCCGTCCTTCCAGGAAGCGGGCCAGCCGGCTGATGGTGACGTGCTCGAACAGATCGGGAATGGTCAGCGGCAGGTCGTGTTCGGTGGTGCAGCGCAGATGGAAACGCATCAGGTCGAGGCTGGAGGCGCCGGCGTCGAAGAAGCGTTGGCCAGGCCCGACCGGTTTGCCGATCACGGTCTCGAACAGCTCCGTCAGCCGCGCCTCCAGAGGGGACAGACGGGGCGCGGCTGCTCTCTGCGGGCGCAGTTCCTCACCCGGTACGGTCAGCGCCCCGCGGCGGTCCAGCTTGCCACTGGGGGTGCGGGGCAGTACCTCGAGTCGGCGGAAGCGGTGGATCCGTACGTAGGACGGCAGCAGCGGCGCCAGGTGGCCCGCCAGCTCCTCCGGAGTGGGGCACTCGCCGCGGCACTGCACACACGCCGCCAACTGGTTGCCGTCGCGTACGACGACCGCATTGACGATCTGCGGATGTTGCAGCAGTGCGGCCTCGACCTGGCCGAGCTCAAGCCGGTGACCGCTCAGTTTGATCTGCTGGTCGTCCCGGCCCAGATAGTGCAGCAGGCCTTCACGGTCGAAGCGGGCCCGGTCGCCGGTGCGGTAGAAGAGCCCGCGGCCGGGCAGTTCGACGAAGCGGGTCCGGTTGAGCTCGGCGTCGCCCAGGTAGCAGGGCGAGGCGACCGGCCCGCCGATCAGCAGCCGGCCGGGGCAGCCCGGTGGTACGGGCTGGTCGGCCTCGTCGACCACGAGCAGCCGGGCGTTGGCCACGGGCCGCCCGATCGCCGGCCGGGTCGGCCACAGCGCGGGGTCGCCGTCCAGGCACAGGCTGCTGACGACATGCGTCTCGGTCGGGCCGTAGTGGTTGAACAGTCGTGCGCCGGGCATCCCGGCGAACCATCGGCGGATGGCGTCGGTGCACAGCAACTGCTCGCCGGCGGTGATCACCTCACGCAGCCGCGAGGGGTAGCGGCCGAGGTGGACGGCGTGCTCCGCCAGGAGTTGCAGTGCGACGTAGGGCATGAAGATGCGTTCCACGCCGGCTGATTCGAGCTGCTCCAGCAGTGCCGGCGCGTCCTGCCGCCAGCCGGGCCGGACCACGTGCAGGCAGCCGCCACCGCACAGCGTGCCGAAGACCTCCTGGAAGGAGACGTCGAAGGACAGCATGGAGAACTGCTGGGTGACGGCGGGCGCGGCCAGACCACCGGATTCGCTCTGCCACTGCAGCAGGTTGCACAGGGTGCTGTCGGGCACCTGCACGCCCTTGGGAATGCCGGTGGAACCCGAGGTGAACAGGGTGTACAGCGGCCGTCGGCCGGTGTGGGGCGGCAGCGGGGGCGCGACCGCGGTCGAGAGGCGGACCGGGTGACGCGGAAGGCCTTCCGGGGCGATCGCGTCGAGTGCGGACTCGCCGCCCGGTGGTACCAGGACGCACAACGGCTCGGCCTGGTCCAGGATCTGGCGCAGCAGGGCCGGCGGATAGCCGGGGTCGAGCGGCACGATGGTGATGTTGAGCCGCGCCAGCGCGAGCAGCGCCACCACGTGCTCGACCGAGGGTTCGAGGTGGAGCGCGATGCTGCGGGGGTGATCGTCGTCCGGCGGCAGCGGCCAGCGCTCGAGGAGTTCCGCGGCCAGCGCCGCGGCGTGGGCGTCGAGTTCGGCGTAGCTGAGGGTGCGCTCGCCGGCCACCAGCGCCGGTGCGGTGGGGGTCAGGCGGACCTGACGCGCGAAGCCTTCGGCCACCGTGGTCCAGGCCGGCTGCGCCGAAGGTCCGCGCCCTGGGTCGGGAAGGCCGCGGCGGTAGGGGGCCACCAGGTGGGACACCGTGGCGTCCTGGTCCTCGGCCAGCCGGTCGAGGCCCTGCCGGAACAGTTCGGCCATCGCCTGTGCGTCGGCGGCGTCGAAGTGGTCGTCGGAGTATTCCCACAGGCAGTCGAAGCCCGCCTCGTGCTCGACCACGGACAGCGTGAGCGCGCATTTGGCCTCGTCGGGCGTGAGCCATTCGGGGCGGGTGTCGCAGCCCGGCAATGCCAGCGTGGAGAAGTCGGTGTTCTCCAGGACGAACAGGAAGTCGAAGGGCGGGCCTTCCTGGCGGGATTCCCGGGCGGCCAGTACGTCCGCCAAGGCCACGTCCTGCCGGTCCAGCACGGTCTGTGCGAGGGCACCGTGGCGCAGCAACTGTGCGCGGAGCGCCTCGCGGGGCGCCACGTCCAGGGGCAGCAGCACGGTGTTGGCGAACATGCCGACACTTGCCTCGAACTCCTGCACCGGCCGGTTGGCGACCGGGCTCGCGATCCGCAGCCGCGAGTGGCCGGTCACGCCGTACAGGCTCCAGGCGAAGACGCCCAGCAGCAGTTGGAAGCGGGTGAGACCCAGCTCGGAGCAGAGCCGGTCGAGCAGAGCACGGCGCACCGGGTCGAGCGTCGTGTGTAGAAGCCGGCCTTCGGCTCGGGCCGCTGAGCGGATCGGTTCCAGCGACGCCGTCTCCTCTTCCTCCTCCGTCTCGGCGTAGTGGGCCTGAAGTTCGGCCTGCTGCGTGCGGTAAGTCGGGCGGGCGAACCAGTCGGCCTGCCAGAGGGAGAAGTCGAGCGGCGTGGGGACCGCCGGGTGTTCGCCTTCCTCGCCGCGCAACGCGGCCTCGTACTCCTCGGACAGCTCCCGGAAGAGCACGTTGAGCGACCAGCCGTCGACCGCGATGTGGTGCAGACTCAGCAGTAGTACGCCGCCGTCGCCCTGGGGCAGCCAGCCGGCCCGCAGCAGCCGCGGGTCGGCCAGGTCGAAGGGCATGGCGAAGAAGCGGCGGGCGTGGTCGTGCCAGTCGTGGTCGTCGTGAACTAGGTCCGCGGGTGGCCGCGTCCACGGGTCGTACGGCTCGGCCACCACCTGGCGCAGTTCCTCAGCCGTGGGCTCGAAGGCGGTTCTCAGCGCCGGGTGGCGTACGACCAGGCGCCGCAGCGAACGCCGCAGCGCGTCGCTGTCGACGGTGCCGCGCACGCGGAAGGGTAGTGCCACGTTGTAGGCGCAGGACTGCGGGTCCTGCTGCTGGAGCAGCCACAGCCGCTGCTGCTCGGAGGTGGCCGGTGCCGCGCGGGCGCCCGCCGGGGTGGGCGGTGCCGGGTAGGGTGAGGCGTCCGCGGCCCGGCCGGCCTCGATGGCGGCGGCCAGTTCCGCGAAGTCCGCCTGCAGGACCAGCCTCTGGGGCAGGTCGCGGTCCCAGCGCCGTCGCACCTCGAAGCGCAGGCGCAGGGCCTTGAGCGAGTCACCGCCGCATGCGATCCAGCGGTCGGTCGGCCGCAGCCCCGTCACGCCCAGCACCTCGCCCGCCAGCTGAAGCACCTCACGCTGCCACTCCGTGGCTTCGGTGGGCGGGCCGACGGCCTCGGCGCGCCGCCAGGGCTGGTGGTCGCCCCGCAGCAGAGCGGCCTGGTCGACCTTGCCGTTGGCGTTGAGCGGCAGCTCATCGACCAGGTGCACGTGGTGGGGCCGCATGTACGGCGGCAGGCCGGCCGACAGGTGACGGTCGAAGTCCTCGAAGGACAGGTCGTCTCCGAGCACCAGGTAGGCCAGCAGTTCGTTGACCCCCTGCGTCTCGTCGCGACGGGTGCAGACGTAGGCGTGCCGGACCGCGGGATGGGCCAGGATCTGCCGTTCCAGCTCACCGGGCTCGATCCGGAAGCCGCGGACCTTGACCTGGCGGTCGGCGCGCCCCACGTACTCGACGAGGCCGTCGGCACCGCATCGCACCAGGTCGCCCGTGCGGTAGTGCAGGTCCCGGCCGCCGTCATGCCAGGGGAGCCGGACGAAGCGGCGCGCGGTCTCGTCCGGCAGGTTGCGGTACCCGGCCGCCAACGCCTCGCCCGAGAGGCACAGTTCGGCCGTCTCTCCGGGCGCGGCCGGTCTGGTGCCGTTGACGACCAGCAGCGCCGCGGTACCCGGCAGCGTCCGCCCGATCGGTACGACGTCCCCGTCGAAGTCACGCGGGATGGGATGACACAGGGCGAAGGTGGTGGTCTCGGTGGGGCCGTACACGTTGTGGAGCCGGGTGGAGCTGACAGCGTTGTCGCGGTACCAGCGGCGGATCAGCGGGGCGTTGAGCTGCTCACCGCCGACCAGTACCTGGCCGACGCCGGCGAAGCAGTCCGGGACTCTGTCGACCACCGCGTTGAAGAGCGCCACCGTCATGAAGAGCGTGTCGATGCGCCGGTGCTGCAGTTCGGCCGCGAGCAGCTCGGGCGTCTGCACGACCTCGTCACCGAAGATCACACAGCAGCCGCCGGTGAGCAGTGGTACCCACACCTCGAAGGTCAGGGCGTCGAACGCGGGGTTGGACAGGCAGGCGTAGCGCGCGCCCTCGGACAGCTCGATGTAGCCGGGCCGCGCCAGGCGCAGGACGCCGGTGTCCCGCACCTCGACGCCCTTGGGCCGGCCAGTGGTGCCCGAGGTGTAGAAGATGAAGGAGACCGGTGCGGCGGTAGGGGCCGGCGTGGCAGCGTCGTCGGAGGCCGGAACGGCTTCGAGCAGTGCGGCCACCGCCAGCGGCTCGACGCCGTCGGGTAGACCGTCGGGGATCGTCCCGCCGTGGATCAGGGCCACGCCGGCCGAGTCGGTGAGGATGTGGCCGCGGCGCTCGGGCGGGCTCTGTGCGTCGAGCGGTACCACTACCGCGCCCAGACGCAGGATGCCGAGCATGGCGCAGACCAGTTGCCAGGATCGGGGCAGGCAGACCACCACCGCCTGGCCGGGCCGCACGCCATGGCGGCGCAGGGCGTCGGCGACGGCGGCGCTGGCTGCGTCGAGTGCGGTGTAGTCGAGGTGCCGTTCGCCGTCGACGACTGCCGGGGCGGTCGGGGTGCGGCGGGCCTGGGCGAGCACGCTCTCGGCCAGTCCGGGGGCCTGTGACTGGACCGACGTGGTCGATACGGGTTCCATCATGCCTCCTGCGCCAGAACTGGCTCGGCTTGCCGGCCCTCGGGCGGCAGCGGACGGGATGCCGGCCTGCGGACCAGCTCGGATCCGAGCAGCGCGGCCACACGCAGCACCTCGGCGGATTCCAGGATTTCCCAGTGGTCGCAGGCGAGTTGCTCCACCAGGAGGCCGGCGTCGGCACGACGGCGCCAGAAGTCGCCGGCCTCTTGCACCGAGGCGGCGTCGAGCCCCTCGGTGGCCTGCAGCAGGACCAGCCGGGCCGACGTGGACGGCGCCACATAGTCGCGCGCGGTCAGCCGGTTGTGGTTGTAGACGCGGAAGTACCGGTCGATCTGGTCGTCGTCGATACCGGGGTACATGCCGTTGAACTTGACCAGCTTCTCGCGGAACTCGGCGATCTCCACCGGTTCGATCTCGGCGCGTCGGTCGGCCTCGTCGCTGCTGTGGGTGTCGAGAAGGACCACGCTCAACTCGGTGTGCCCGGACAGGGCCAGGCGGCGTCCCATCTCGTGGGCGACCAGGCCGCCGAAAGACAGGCCGGTGAGCACCAGCGGCCCGTCGAGCAGTGGTTCGATGAGCCCCAGGTAGTGGTCGGCCATGGCCTCGACCGAGGGCAGGAACTCTTCCCCGGGATTCAGCCCGGGAGACTGGATGCCGTAGACGCCGCAGTCCTCCGGCAGCGCCTTGGCCAGCGAGAGATAGCAGAAGGCCGTGCCGCCGCCCGGGTGGATACAGACCACGCTACGGCGGCCGTCGCCCTTGCGGAACTCGATCAGGCTGCCGGGGGGCTGGGCCGAGGCTCCCTGCCGTAGCCGTCCGCCCAGCGCTTCGATGGTCGGGTGCAGCATGATGTCGCGGATCGGCAGCGCCTCGCCGAACGATTCCCGGATGGCGTGGGCCAGTTTGATGGCGGAGATCGATGTGCCGCCGATGTCGAAGAAGTTGTCGTCGATTCCGATGTCCGCGTGGAGCAGCAGCCGCTTCCATATCTGATAGAGCGTCAGCTCAATGTGGTCGCGCGGGCTGGCGGTGTTGACCTGGGCCGGGTCGGCTGTCCGCGCCCGCTCCAGCAGCGACGCGCGGTCGAGTTTGCCGTTGGCGGTCTGCGGCAGCCGCGGCAGCTCGACGAAGAGCGACGGAATCATGTAGCCCGGCAGCCGCCGCGCGAGTGCGGCGCGCCATTCGCCGGCCGTCCACGGCGCGACGTCGCCCCGTCCGACCCCGGCCACCAGGCACGTCTGACCGGCCTCGTCGCGGTCGGCCAGTACCGCGGCTTCGAGGACGCCAGGCTGGTCGAGCAACGCCGCCTCAACCTCGCCGAGTTCGATCCGGAAGCCACGCACCTTCACCTGGTGGTCGGTCCGTCCGACGAACTCCAGCTGCCCGTCGGCACGCCACCGCGCCAGATCGCCGGTGCGGTACATACGTGTACCGGGCAGGCCGTACGGGTCGGCGACGAACCGCTCTGCCGTCAGTCCGGGGCGGCCGAGATAGCCGCGGGCCACGCCCGCCCCGGCGACGTACAGTTCACCGGACACGCCCGGCGGAACGGGCCGCAGGCGTGCGTCGAGCACATAGACCCGGGTGTTGGCCACGGGCGTGCCGATGGGCGGAGTGACGGTCCCGGACAGCGGGCCGCTCATCGTGGCACAGACGGTGGTCTCGGTGGGACCGTACGCGTTGATCATGCGCCGGTCCCGTGACCACTGCCCGACGAGGGCCGGCGGGCACGCCTCACCCGCCACGACCAGGGTCGTTCCGTCCGGCAGGGCGTCCCCCGGCAGCACCGCCAACGCCGCCGGCGGCAGCGTGACATGGGTGACCGAGTGGCGGCGCAGCACCGTGGCCAGGCCCTCGCCAGGCAGCAGTTCGTCCGCCGGGGCCATCACAAGCCGCGCCCCGGACAGCAACGCCATGCACACCTCCCAGGTGGCGGCGTCGAAACTCGGCGAGGCGAACTGCAGCACCCCGCTGTCCGGGGTGACGTCCAGGCGCTCGGTCTGACTGGCCGAGAGGCTCGCGATGCCCGCGTGAGTGACGACCACGCCCTTGGGCCGGCCGGTCGACCCCGAGGTGTAGATGACGTAGGCGGGCGATTCCGGCCGGAGCGGGGCGCCGCGCTCGGTATCGGTCAGGTCGGTCGCGACCGGGTCTGCGGCGTCAAGGCCGGACGTGTCCGTCGGGTGGTCCGTGTCGGTCGCCGTCGCAGGGTCGACCGCGCCGACGACCGCGCTCTGGATATCGTCCAGGACGAGCAGGCCGTTCGTGACGGGCAGGGTGTGCGCGGTGGCCGCGTCGGTGAGGACGCAGACGGGCCGGGCGTCATCGAGCATGTAGGCGATCCGCTCGGGCGGATAGTCCGGATCGACCGGCAGATAGGCGCCGCCGGCCTTCATCACGGCCAGAACCGCCACCAGCCACTGCACCGAACGGGGCAGGGCCACAGCCACCACCCGCTCGGGCCCCACTCCCGAACCCACCAGATGGCGGGCCAGCCGGTTGGCCCGTGCGTTGAGCTCCGCGTAGGACAGCGAGAGCGCACCGAATTCCACCGCCACCGCCTGCGGAGACCTGCGCACCCGCTCCTCGAACAACTCCGGGAAGCAGGCGGCGGGGACGTCACGCGCGGAGTCGTTCCACCCGTCCAGTATCTCCACGCGCTCCTGCTCGGACAGCAGCTCCAGCGCGTCCACCGGATGGTCCGCCGCGGCGGCCATCAGGGTCAGCACCTGCCGCAGCTGCCGGCAGTGACGCTCGACCGTCTGGGTGTCGAACAACGCGCCGGCGTAGTCCAGCGTCCCGACGATACGGTCGCCCTCCTCCCCCAACGACAACGCCAGGTCGAACTTGGCCGCGGTGTACGGCGGGTTCAGCGGCGCCACCTCGATGTCCGGCAGAGCCAGCTCGCCACCCTCGGTGTTCTGCCAGGCGAACATCACCTGGAACAACGGTGTGTGGGTCAGGCTGCGGGCCGGATTGACCGCTTCCACCACCTGCTCGAACGGCAGGTCCTGATGTGCCAGCGCCGACAACGTCACACCGCGCACCCGTTTCACCAGCTCGTCCACCGTCGGCGCGCCGGCGAGGTCGATCCTCAACGCCAGGGTGTTGACGAAGAAGCCGATCTGCCCTTCGAGCTCGGCACGGCGGCGATTGGCCGTCGGTGTGCCGATCACCACATCGGTCTGACCCGACCAGCGGGACAGGACCAGCGCCCACCCGCTCAGCAGGGTCATGAACAGGGTGCTGCGGCTGCGTCGGCTCAACAGCTTCAGCGCGGCGGTCAGCTCCGCGTCGAATTCGAGTCGGAGCTGCCCTCCCCCGTAGTCCTGCTCGGCCGGACGCGGCCGGTCGGTCGGCAGGTCGAGCAGGATCGGTGCGTCCGCCAGGGCATCGCTCCAGTAGGCGGTCTGACGGGCCGCCTCGCCCTCCGACAGCCACTGGCGTTGCCAGGCCGCGTAGTCGCCGTACTGGATCGGCAGGGGCGGCAACGGATCGGCCGTCTCCTGGCTGAACGCCGTGTACAGCTCACCGAGTTCGCGGGTCAGCACACCGGTCGACCAGCCGTCCGAAATGATGTGGTGGGCGGTCAGCAGCAGCACGTGCCAGTCCGGCGCCATCACCACCAGACGGCCGCGGACCAACGGGCCCCGAGCCAGGTCGAACGGCGCGGCGGCCTCCTCCTCCTGCAGGTCGACGCACTGGGCCTCCGCGTCGGGCCGGCCGGACAGGTCGTGGACGCGCAGAGGGAATCCCCGGTCGGGCGGGTCGATCTGCTGGAATGCCTCACCGGCCACGGCGACCAGACGCGTACGCAGTACCTCATGGCGGGCCACCAGCCTGTCGAGCGCACGCGTCAGCGCACCGCGGTCGAGCGGCCCCCGCAACTCGAACGCCATCGGCATGTGATACGCCTCGCTGGCGCCCTGCATCTGCGCCAGGAACCAGAGTCGCTGCTGCGAGAACGACGACACCAGTGGCTCCGACCGGCTCACCGCCGGGATGGTCGTGGCGATGGTCTGTTTCAAAGGGGCATCCGGACGGGCGGAGGTCAAAACGCGGAACGTCTGGTTCGCGGGCAAGGCTGGTCTTCCCCCTCGGCGGGACGCCTGTGGTGAGGTTGATCGTTTGGGAGGCCGACAGAGCGGCGGAGTCGGTCCGAAGGCAGGACGACAGTCTCGGGTGCCGGATTCACGCGTCGAGAAGTACTGTCCGGGGGCTGGGGCCATACGGTCGCGGCGGCCGCAGGAAGTGGATGCTCCAGGTGCCGTGCGGACCGGGCAGTTCTCGACGTGGTGTCACACGCTGCTTCCCACAGCGGCGAGGCGCGGCCCGGTGGCGAAGCGCCGCCGGTCGCCGGGGTGGTGCTGGGCACGGAATGCCCCCTCGACGCGGGCTCCCCACATCGGCTGCCCCAGCGCGGCACCCGGGAGGGCAGAGGCGCGTGAAACGGCCGGAACGCCAAAGGGGGCGCCCGACGTGTGCTGCGCGGATTCGCGGTGATCACGAGGGTACGGTCGTACCGTCGACCGGTGGCGGCATGCCCACCGTGTTGGGGTGGCCATGGTGCTGACCGCCTCCTCAGTTGTGATCGGACCCACAGATCCCTGAACGCGAACCCCTCGGGTTACGACGTTCCGGACTGCTTGACCGCGATCATTGGCCGACCGTCGATATTCAGGCAATCGTTCAGCGAACGAAGGTGCCCAAAAGTACAGAGGCCTTGGGACTTCCAGGCAGGAGGTGCGGTGACCGGAGAGTGCGGTCCTTCATCGGACGCTGGTGACCGAAGGGGTTGTCGCGGTCGGCACAGCCCAGGGGCGAAGCGGAAGATTGCACGATGCGGCGGTGATCAGGCAGATTGAGCTCTCCGTCGGCTCGGGGTCGCACCCAGCCGCAGTCCCCGGGAACGCTTCCCACCGGGACCTCCCACGATGGTGACAGGATCTTTTCGATGCCCGATGCTCCTGCCCGCCCGCATGTCTCGATCCAGAGTCGACCGGATCCGCGCCCCGCCTCCGCCGCGCAGAGCGCTGTCTGGTTCAACGAGTTGCTGGAGGACTGCGGTGCCGCGCACCACCTGCCGTTCGCCGTGCACTTCCACGGCGACGTGGACGTTGCGGCACTGGACCGCGCGTGCGACGCCGTACTGAGCAGGCACCAGGGCCTCAGCGGAGCCTTCGAGGACCGGGCCGGAGCGCCCTTTCTGGTCCCCGCCTCGGCCCGCCCCCGGCTGATGGTCGAGGACGAGAGTTCGCAAGCCACACAAAGGCATCTTCTCGCCCCGTTCGATCCGGCCCGGGGGCCGCTGGGCCGCCTGGTGCTGCAGAGGATCGGACCACGCGAGCACCGTCTACTGGTCGTCTTCCACCAACTGGTCTTCGACAGGCGGTCCGTGGAGTTGTTCGTGGCCCATCTGGCGGCCTTCTACCGCGCGGAGGTCGAAGATCGGAAACCTGAACTGCCCGCACTCTCGATGGTGGAACAGGCAGACGGCGAGGAGGAGCGGATCGCCGCCGCGTTGCCTCTGGCGCAGCGGTACTGGACGGAGAACCCGTTCGACGACGAGTTGGTGCTTCCCGGTCTCGACCGGACCGCGTGGGGAGCGCGGCCCGGCGAGTCGATTGAGTTCCGGGTACCCGCGGAACTGCGGAAGCAACTGACCGACGTGGCGGACCGGATCAGCGTGTCCCCGTACGAATTGCTTGTCGCGTCCGTGCACGCCGTACTGTTCCGCTATGGCAACGCCGCACCGGTCACCGCGCTCGACATCGACACGCGTACCCCGGACCAGCACGAACGTATCGGTGCCCACGTCAACGAACTGCCCTTCTCCTCCTCCCCTCATGGCGACATGCCGTTCTCGGACTTCGTCCGCCTGATCAGGTCCGGGCTGCGAGAGCTCCACCGGGTCCGCGACGTCCCCCTGGGACGTATCAACGCAGGCGTGAAACCGGGCCTGGCACTCGTGCCGGTCCATCTGACCTATCACCGAGGGGCCACCGCCCCGCACTTTCCCGGGGCCGAGGCCACGGTGGACCGGCGCTCGCTGGAACGCACCGTCCGCCACACCCTGCACATCGCCCTGCTCGACGGCCCTGACGGGCTCGACGCGGTACTCCAGTACTCGCCGGAGTCGGTCACACGACGCAACATCCAGAGCATGCGCCGGCACTGGCTGTCCGTACTCACCCACATCGCGAGCGCGCCCGGGACCGCGCTGGCCGAACTTCCCCTGCTGGGCCGGGAAGAGAGCGACAGCCTGCTCGTCGACGGGAGTGGCACGGCCGTCGACCTTCCCCGACAGACCGTCCCGCAGCTGTTCGCGGAACAGGCCGCTCGCACTCCTGACGCCGTCGCCGTCATCCACGCGGACCGGCAGCTCACATACGCGCAGCTGGACGCCGCCGCGGAGCGGCTCGCGGGCCGGTTGCGCGGCAGGGGCATCGGTTCGGGAGCGCTCGTCGCGGTGCGGGCGAGCCGAACGGAGCGGCTCCTGGTCGGCCTGCTCGGAGTCCTGAAGGCGGGTGCGGCGTACGTTCCGCTCGACCCGGAGTACCCGGCGGAACGGCTCGACTTCATCACCGGCGACTCCTGCGCCGTACTGGAGTTGGGAGACGCCGAGCTCTCAGCCGTCACCGAGGACACCGGCGAGCCGGACGAGACGGCCACCGCGTCACCGGCGGCCGTGCCGAGCGACCTGGCCTATGTGATCTACACCTCCGGTTCGACCGGCCGTCCCAAGGGCGTACAGATCGAGCACGGTTCGCTCGTCAACCTGCTGCTGGCCATGCGCGACCTGCTCGACGCCCGGCCGGGCCACCGCTGGTTGGCGTCGGCATCGGCGGCGTTCGACATGTCCGTGCCGGAGCTCTACCTCGCCCTGGTGACCGGCGGCACGATCGTCATGGCGAGCGAGACCCAGACGCGTGAGGGAGCGGCGCTGCGCGAGCTGATCGCCCGGCATGAGGTCACCCACATGCAGGCGACCCCGACCGGCTGGTCGATGCTCTTGGACGCCGACTTCAACGCGCCTGGGATCACCGCGATCACCGGGGGCGAGGCACTCACTCTGACGCTCGCTCAGCGGCTGCGCCCGAAAGTCGACAGACTCGTCAACCTCTACGGGCCGACCGAGACGACGGTCTGGTCGATGGCGGACGAGATCGGTCCCGAAGCCGACCAGGTGACCATCGGCCACCCGCTGGCGAACACCCGGGTGTACGTGCTCGACGAGCGCCTGACGCCCGTACCGCGTGGCATTCCCGGCGGCCTCTACATCGCGGGGGCCGGTCTCGCCCGCGGCTACCTCCGCAGGCCCGAGCTGGACCAGGAGCGGTTCCTGCCCGATCCGTTCGGGGCGCCGGGCAGCCGTATGTACCGTACCGGCGACCAGGTGCGCCGTCGCGACGACGGACGTCTGGAGTTCCTCGGCAGGGTCGACGACCAGATCAAGCTCAGGGGCTACCGGATCGAACTCGGCGAGATCGAGTCCCGGCTCCTCGCGGTGCCCGGGGTGAACCAGGCAGCCGCCGCGGTACGAGACGGCAGGCTGGCCGGCTACTTCGTCGGCGGTGTGGACGCGGGCGACCTACGGCGCGCACTGGCGGCGTCGTTGCCGGCGTACATGGTGCCCGAGGCGTTCGTCGCCCTCGACGCCCTGCCTGCCACACCGAACGGCAAACTCGACCGATCGGCGCTGCCGTCCCCGCCGGAGGCGGTCGCCCTACCCTCGGCAGACAGCGGGAATGCCCTGGCGACGGTACGGCAGATCTGGTGCGAGGTGCTGCGGATCCCCGAACTGGGCGACACCGAGGACCTCTTCGACCTCGGCGGCCACTCGATCACAATGACCCAGATCTCGGCCAGGATCCTGGACCGGCTGGGAGTCGAGGTCCCGCTGCACGCCTACTTCGACGCCCCGACCGTCGAGGGCATGGCCGCGGTGGTCGCCGACCTGCACCCGCAGATATGACCGTCACTGCCGAGGCCCGCCCGTACCGCGGTACGGGCCTCGGCAGGGCACAGGCGCCGTCTCAGCCTGCGAACTCCGCTTGGGCCACGCTCTTGGGACGCATGTCGGTCCAGTGCTCCTCTATGTAGTCGAGGCACACCTGGCGAGGCGCCGCTGGGAGGGTCACGGACCACCCCGCGGGAACGGCGCCATCGACCGGCCACAGCGAGTACTGCAACTCGTCGTTGACCAGGACGAGATACTGGGCATCGGACTTCTCGAACGGGTTACTCATCGCTGTTCTCCGAGCTCGGGGGTCACAGGTCACGGACGGAGCCGTCCGCTTCAACTGCCGGACCGCGACACGGCCTATGTCGGCGGCGAGACAGGGTAACCGACCGGCGCGGCGGGTGGTGGAGGCGGCGCGGGTGCCGGTGCGCAGAAACCGACTCAGCCTGCCACGCAGTGGTGGACCGCACCGTTCGGCCCTCCAAGCCGGCGGCACCGATCGACGAGATCCACCCGATGCCCTTCCCCGATTTGAGCGGACCCTTGCTGCTCTTCACGGAGAGTAGCGGGGCCCCGACGCGTTCCCGGGCGCTGAGGAGGCCCGACAGTGCCGTCCGGGCGTCCCGCCCCGGCCGGGGTGGGCATCGCGGGGAGGGCGCCCGACGCGAGGGCCGGCAAGGCTCCAGGCCGTCCCGGTTACGCAGCACTGAAGGCAAGTGGTTGATCGTTGAACTTTATCGGGTAGAGTGAAGAAATCGAGGCGGGACCAATGCCGCCCCGCTCCTAGGCCACCCGGATGTCGCCGTCGGCCGGATCACGGCACGCGAAGTTCACTCTGGGTGACTCATCACACCTTCATGCCCTTGCGACCGCTCCATGTCCACATCCCGGTTATGGAGCGGTCAATCCTGAACTCCTGGGAAGAGAACCATGCCTCACCTGCTCCACATCGACTCCAGCTCCCGCTCCGCCGACTCCGTCAGCCGGCGGATCAGTGCCCGGTATGTCGACGCCTGGCGTCAGCAGAACCCCGAGGGCACCGTGACCTACCGGGACGTGACCGTGAACACGCCGAACTTCGTCTCGGCGGACTGGGTCACCGGCGTCTTCGCCCCGGCCGAGTACCACACCCCGCAGACCAGGGCCGCGGTCGACGCGTCCTCCGTGCTCATCAGCGAGGTGGAGGCCGCCGACGTGCTGGTGCTGGGTGTGCCGATGTACAACTTCAACGTTCCCGCGACCTTCAAGGCGTGGATCGACCAGATCGCCATGGCGGGCCGCACCTTCGCCTACGACGAGAACGGCCCCCGCGGCCTCCTCGGCGGCAAGAAGGTCGTCATCGCCCGCGCCTCCGGCAGCGACTTCAGCAACCCCGCGTTCGCCCCTATGGACTTCCATGCCCCCTACCTGCGCGGCATCCTCGGCTTCCTCGGCATCACCGACGTCGAGTTCATCTCCGTCAACGGACAGACCCCCGAGCAGATCGAGGCCGGACTCACCGAGGCCGACCAGGCCATCGCCGCGTCCCTCAAGGCTCTCTGACGACGCCGAGGAGAAACAAGGAATACGGACCGTCCGGCGCGACGGCCGAGAACACGCTGCTCCCGCAGCGCGCTCCCCTCGGCCGCCGTGCCGTCCGGCCTTTCCAGTACCGCGACAGGCGACGTGTGCCGGCGACAGGGCGAGCGTCGCCTGTCGCGGTACCGGCGACCGGTCAGGCGACAGACCGCGCGATGGGACGGTTCCGAACCGCCCGTCCGCAGGGTGGCCAAGAGCACAGGTGAGGGCGTCCAGCCGAAGGCCGCGGAACGTCGTACTCGGATCCTTCGCCACGCCTCGGACGTACGGAAGTGCTCGTTCTGATGGCCAGGCGTCCATAAATTCCGCCGGACCCGTTAGTGATCGACTGCTTCCGGGAAGTATCGGCGCTCTTCCGCTTGTGTCTCATGCCGTCAGCGCGCCTGGCCCTCGTGACACCGGCAGTGGCATGAAGACGAGGAGTTCATGAGACACGAAGGCGCAGTCATAGGCCGCGAGCGGGAGCAATCCGCGCTGGCCGAGTTCGTGGACGCGCGGGACGGCCGGGCACTGGTGCTCCGGGGCGAGGCCGGCATGGGCAAGAGCGTGCTCCTGGACCAGCTGGCCCGGTATGCCACGCAGCGCGAACACCATGTGGTGCGAGCCATCGGGGTCGAGACCGAGTCGGAGTTGCCGTTCGCCGGTCTGCACCAGGTCCTGCACCCGCTGCTGCCCCGGGCCGGCGAGCTGAACGACGATCACCGCGCGCTCATCGAGACGGTGTTCGGCCGGCAGTCGGGCACGGTGCCGTCGGTGATGACGCTGGGTGTCGCGGTGCTGGATCTGCTGGCACTGATCGCCTCCAAGACGCCGCTGCTCATCATGATCGACGACGGGCACTGGTTCGACGCGCCGAGCGCCCAGGTGCTCTCCTTCATCAGCCGCCGCCTGTCCGGGGACGTGGTCCGGATCGTGATCGGACTGCGCGAGGAGATGGAGTCGCCGTTCGACGACGTGGGACTCCCGGAGATGGAGCTGACCGCGCTGTCGGAGCAGGCGGCCGGCGAGCTGCTGGACGCCGGCTTCCCGGGGCTGAGCACAGAGGTCCGCCGTGCCGTACTGGACACCGCGGGCGGCAACCCGCTGGCCTTGGTGGAACTTCCACGCAGCGCGTCCGGTATCGATGGCGACGCCACCTACCGCGGCGTGCCGAACGCGCAGCCCCTTCCGCTCTCCCGTCGCCTGGAGCGCATGTACCGCAGCCGGGTCGAGGACCTTCCCTCCAGCGAGCGCGGGGAACTGCTGCGGGGCGCCCTCGACGGCATCGAGACGGCGTCGGCACCCCGCCGGGTCACAGCGGCCCGGTATCGCATGGAGAACGTCGAACGCGCACTCGCCCAAGGCCTGGTGACCATCGACGCCGAGACCTACGAGTTCGCCTTCCGTCACCCGCTGGTGCGCTCCGCGCTGGTGCAGATGGCGACGCCCAACGAACGCCGGGCAGCACACCTGGCCCTCGCCGAACTGCACCAGTCCGACATCGAGCGCCGGGCCCGCCACCTCTCCGCGGCCACGGTCGACCCGGACGAGGCGGTCGCGACCGAACTGGAGGAAGCGGCCGCTTCGGCGACCCTGCGCGGTGGTGCGGCTACGGCCGTCACCTGGCTGACCCGCGCGGCGGAGTTGAGCCAGCACTCCGAGGAGCGGGCCAGACGGCTGGCCGAAGCCGCCTTCACCGCGAGTCAGGCCGGGCTGCTGGACCGGGCGCAGCGGCTGAGTGACGAGTTCGTCCGCAACTCGCAGAGCTCCCAGGCGCCGGCGGCGGCGATCACCTCCGCCTACGTGATGCTCTACCGCACCGGCGATGTGCGCTCCGCACACCGCATGGCCGGCGCGGCGCTCGACGCGCTGCCCGCCGATGTCTCCCCGGAGACGGTGTCCAGGCTGGTCAACGTCCTCCTCTCGGCGAGCATGTTCGCCGCCGATCCGGCGCTGTGGCGGCGGACGGAAGAAGCCATCGACACCTTCGCCGAGCATCTGGACCCGCTGACCGTGGTGCACCGCGACTCCTGGGGAGACGTCGCCCGGCGCGGCACCGGGCTGGCCAAGCGCATCGAGGAGGCTTTCGCCCGGCCCACCGATCCAGAGCCGTGGGAGGTGATGCGGCTCGGTGTCTCGGCATACTTCGTCGACACGCTCGGCGACTTCCGTTCGTACCTGCACCGGGTGGTCGACCGCGAGGAGGACAGCGGGGCCTTCACCAACTACATGACGCTGCTCCAGCTGGTCATGCTGGACCAGATGTCCCTCGGGTCCTGGGACGCGGCGGAGGAGACCGGACGCCGTGGCCTGGAGCTCACCCAGACCCACGGGTACGAGTTGTTCGCCCACCAGTTCCGCGGGTTCCTGGGTCTGCTGGCCGCCTGGCGCGGGGACGGCGCGGGGGCCCGGGAGCTGCAGACGGCGACCGACGCCTGGGCCCGGCCGCGCGGTATCGGCAATTTGACCCAGTACGCGGAGGCCATCGGCACCGCCGCCGCGCTCAGCGAGGGTGACTACGAGTCCGCGTATGTCTACGCTTCGGGCATCACCGAACCGGGCAGCTTCACCCCGTACTCCGCACAGGCCCTGCGGACCCTGCTCGACCTGGTGGAGGCGGCCCTGCACACCGGCCGGACCGGGGAGGCACGCCGCCATGCGCTGGCCGCCCGGGATCTGGGACTGCCCGCCGTTTCTCCCCGTCTGTCCCTGCTCACCCAGGGTGCCCTGGCGATGACCGCGGAGGAGGACGAGGACGCGGGCACGCTGTTCGACGAGGCTGTCGGGCATACGGCCGCACCGGCCTTCCCCTTCGAACACGCCCGGATCGAACTGGCTCACGGCATGTGGTTGCGCCGCTCCCGGCAGACCCGCGCGGCACGGCAGACGCTGGCCCGCGCCGCAGCCACCTTCGAGCGGATCGGCGCCCGGACCTGGGCGGAGCGGGCCAGGGCGGAGATCGGCGCGACGGGCGCCGTGGGCCGGGTCTCGACCGAAGCCGCGCTCACTCTGACCGCCCAGGAGCGGCAGATCGCCGAGCTGGCGGCCAGTGGCATGAGCAACAAGGAGATCGGGACGCAGCTGTTCCTGTCCCCGCGCACGGTGGGGTCGCACCTGTACCGGATCTTCCCCAAGCTCGGGATCACCTCGCGTGCGGCACTGCGGGATGCCCTGCCCCAGGAGGAGACCGTCTCCGAGTGAGGGGGCCCGGCCCGCGTCCGGCAGCCGTGATGGTGCCGGACGCGGGTCGTACCATGTCGGGCGGGCAGTCATGGGGTGAGTCACGGGTGCAGTCACCGAGGGAGCATTGAGTTCCCGGCCGAGTAATTCGACTGATCCGAAGGGCACGACTGTCGGACGAATCTAGAGACATCGCTCAGCGCAACCGGCGCAGAGAGACCGCCTCAAGGAGCTTCCCATGTCCGACGACCGCACCCCCGTCGTCTTCATCCACGGTCTGTGGCTGCACGCCTCCTCCTGGAGGCCCTGGGAGGAGCTGTTCACCGCCCACGGCTACCGCACACTGGCCCCCGGCTGGCCCGGTGAGCCTGACACGGTGGAGGAGGCCCGGGAACACCCGGAGGCGGTGGCCGACCGCGGTATCGACGACGTCACCCGGCACTTCGCCGAGATCGTCTCCTCTCTCGACCAGCCTCCGGTGCTCATCGGTCACTCGTTCGGCGGGCTGATCGTCCAGAAACTGCTCGGCCAGGGCATCGGGCAGGCCGCCGTGGCCATCGACCCGGCACAGATCAAGGGCGTCAAGCCGCTGCCCTTCGCCCAGCTGCGGTCCGCCTTCCCCGTCCTGGACAACCCGGCCAACAAGCACCGCGCCGTCTCCCTGTCCCGGGCTCAGTTCCGCTACGGCTTCGGCAACGCCCTCGCCGCCGAGGAGTCGGACGCCCTCTACGACCGCTACACCATTCCTTCGCCGGGGCGGCCCCTCTTCGAGGCGGCGTTCGCCAACTTCAGCCGTCATTCCGCGGCCCACATCGACACCGCCAACAACGACCGCGGCCCGCTGCTCCTCGTCTCCGGCCAGGAGGACCACACCGTCCCCGACGTCGTGACCCGCGCCGCGTACAAGCTCTACGGCGACTCGACAGCGGTCACCGACCTCAAGCAGTTCGCCGACCGTGGCCACTCGCTGACCGTGGACGCCGGCTGGCCCACGATCGCGGAATTCGTCCTCGGCTGGCTCGCCTCGCAAAACATCTGCCCCAGCACCACGGCCACCCTCGCCTGACTGTTGCCGTCCCCTCCCCCACCCACCTTTCCCACCTTCGTCCATGCACAGCGGCGTCACGTCCGGGCCGAGTGCCGGCCCGGACCTCACTGAGGAACCAAGGTCACATCATGAAGAAGAAGGTCCTGCTTCCCGCTCTGGCGGCCACCGCCGTCGCCGCCGCCCTGGTCACCACGACGCTTCCCGCGTCGGCGGACGGCTCGACGGCCAAGCCGACCACGGCGTCGAGCAGCGCCGCTGGGCACACCGACCCGGGCGGCGAGAAGGTCCCGGCCGGATTCACCGAGCACCGGACCAAGGTCGGAGACGTCAACCTCGACTACATCGCCGGCGGCCACGGCAAGACCCTGGTCCTGCTGCACGGGTACCCGCAGACCTGGTACGAGTGGCGCAAGGTGCTGCCCGAACTGAGCAAGCACTACTACGTCATCGCCCCCGACCTGCGCGGCGCCGGCCGCAGTGACGCGCCCGCCACCGGCTACGACAAGAAGACCCTCGCCGACGACGTCCACGGGCTGCTGGTACGCCTGCACCGGGACAAGGACGTCCGCCTGGTCGGCCATGACATCGGCACCATGGTCGCCTACTCCTACGCCGCCGCCCACCGCGAGGACGTGACCAAGCTCGTGCTGAGCGAGGCCCCGATCCCCGACCAGAGCATCTTCAACTGGCCCGCGCTGACCCCGAACGGCCCCGGCCTGTGGAACTTCGGCTTCTTCAACGTCACCAACGGCCTGCCCGAGCAGACGGTCCGCGGCCGTGAGACCCAGTGGGTCGCCGGCTTCAGCGACATGCTGGAGCACGAGAAGAGCGGCATCAGCCGCAAGGACGCCTCGGTCTACGGCACCTATCTGAAGGATCCCGCCCACCTGAGCGCCAGCTTCAAGTGGTTCCGCACCATGAACCAGGACGTCGCCGACGACGCCGGCTACGCCAAGAACAAGCTCCCCATGCCGGTCCTCGCCGTAGGCGCCCAGTACAGCCTGGGTGACCTCGTCCCCGACCAGGTCCGCACGTACGCCACCAACGTCAGCAGCGCGGTGGTGCCGAACTCGGGCCACTGGATCTACGAGGAACAGCCCGCCGCGGCCACCAAGATCCTGCTCGACTTCCTGGGCAGGTGATCGGGCAGCCGACGTGGGCAGCCGGGCCGTGCGGGCCGGGCTGCCCACGGCCGCCTGGTTGCGGGGATCTTTCCCCTGCGCAGCGCCTCCCGGTCACGGGGGTCCTTGGTGAGGTCCCGCCGCGCGCAACTGCTCATACGTCGCTTGGGGGTTGGCGCTGAACTCTTTCGAGAGGGCACCAACCCTTGCGACCCGCCGTGAGACCGGACCGGCATACCGCCCCGCTCGGTGACGGACTCGCGTCACCGTGGCCGGCACGTACCGTATCCGGGCTCTCCTGGAACGTCGAAGCAGTTGAACGAGTTGTGGGTGCCGCCGACAGAGGGGGTTTTCACGGCCACGGCCCAACTGGACGGGGTGCCGCCGCAGCCGATGTGGAGGGAGTAGTGCTCCGAGGTGGGAAGGGTGTACCAGTAATCGGCGTTGGAGCCGTCACCGACGCCCTTCCAGGGAGACCAGCCCCGGCCCTTGGCGGCCTCGACCCAGACTCCCTTGACCGCCTTGCCGGAGGAGCACGATATCTGGCCGCTGACCTTGACCGGACCGCTCGGTGCGGGCTGCGACGTCTTCGGGGACGTGGACGCCTTCGTGTCTTCCACGTTCGGCGCCTTCGTCGTCGATCCCGTCGAGGTCCCCCTCGTCGACGAACCCGTCGACGCCTCCTTCGTCGACGAACCCGTCGGGTCCTGCCCGCCGAGTGAGCTCTCCGTGGACCCCGGCTTCCCGGTACGCGATGCCTTCGCGCCGGTTTTCAGAAGCCCGGACTCGGGGGTCGGCATCGGCGGCTCCACCTCCGTCAACTGGGTGACACCCTTCGGTTCGGGGGCCTCGATGCCTACCAGTTGTTTGTGGATGTGGCCCGGCCCGGAGGCGAAGAGCATCGCCCCGCCTGCGCACCCCGCCGCCACCGCGATGCTCGCCAGCACGACCCGTCGGTTGTAGCGGTCCAAGCGTCCCGTCCGACGCTGTATCAGGGGATTTTCCTCAAGGGCATCATTCATGGTCGATATCTCTCGTCTGGAGGGTTGGGATACCGGTCAGCAACTCGCCGAACACGTCGGCCACTTCGTTGGTTGCGATAAAAAGTCAAGCAGCGGGAAAAGACAGCAGCGGCTGAGCACTCCCCGACTGCGGACACCGTCGTGAGGGAAGGTGCACCTCCTGGTGCGGGCCTGATCGTGTTCATCTCGTCATGTGCAGTCCGCCGACGCAGCACCACGCGTCGCGGCGGAACGCTCTTGGCCCAACGAGCGCCGGACGAAAATTCAAAGAGCCCGTTCTGACCGACGTGCCACGTCAGCCGTTGATCGGCTGCACCCTGCCGCCGCTCGGAACAGCGGGCAGAGGTCCGGACATGCTATCGACGGCCAGCACTTCCAGCGCCATACATTTGCTCCCAGATGTACCTGAATTCACTGCGAGCCCCGATTTGGAAACGTTTATCAAAATATGTAATGCCAATGCCCTTTTCGTAAGCCATGAGGGCTTCATCGAAACTTCTATACCCGTTCCCGGCATCTCTGACGAACGTCGCGAAGTTCATGCTCCTCAGTTCTTCCGGCGGCAAATCCACGTACTGCGTGTGATGATACAGATCACGGCGGGCGAGACCGACGTGAATTCCGAGCTTCTTTATTGCGTCGACTATCCCGCGGTCCAGGCTGTGCCCGGGGGGCTTGTACAGGTCCTTGGGCGTGGATTTGACATCATGGACAACCGGGCTGACCATACCGCTGTCCGTGAGAACAAACGAGAAAGAGACGTGGAGGCCGTTTCCTAGCTTGGCTTCCCTAGGATTATGCAACTCGACCCCCTTCAGTCCCTCACGCGCGAGGCTCCCCAGATGGCCCTTTACGTAGAACTTGTCATTCCCACTAATGCCCTCATACTCATATTTCACCGTAGATTCGAATCTCCAAGTACCAGGGTTGCCCTGGTCAAAATTTCTTAGGTTCTCAGCGGCTCCCGCCCATTGCATCTGCCGATTAGCCTCGACCTGCATCCATGCCTTCTGGGCATCTTCGAGAAGCCACGGATATATCCCGTATCGTACCGCTCCACTTTCCTGGCGGTCGCGAGGAACTCCCATGTAATCCAGATATTTCGCCAGCGCCGCCTCGCCATTCCGCACAGTAAATTCGCCGTCCAGGAAACCCCGGATCGAATATCTGCGCAGGTAGTCCTCGCTTGCAAATTTGTAGTTATTCGCTATCTCGGGGTTCAACAGCACCACGTGCAATAGTTCCGGAGTCGACTTGAACACATTGGCCAGATGTGGAGTAGTTTCAAACAAACGCGGAATATGCGAATAATACCTACGGGCGAGCTGGTCCTGATCGAACTGATTCTCGATCTTTGTGAGCATGTCCGCCAACACGGGGTCGGTCCGAGATGCCCGCCCCCGTGATCCCATTTCTGCCTGCCGCCCGCCGTCAGTGTGTCTACGCTGCACACCTGTCGGGTACCCCAAATCCTTCAGAATGTCGAAATAATCGCGAGCGTGATTTTCCGTCCATCTATTCGCCTTCCCATCCAGCAACCAACGATCCACCATTGCCTGAGGCGACATATCACCCGGTTCCGGATGCCTGGTGGGCCACCCCGAAGCAAGGTCACCATATGACACGTGATCCCGCCATATCATTTCTATGGTCGCCACATCACGGTCGTGACCATAGTCCTGGGGGAGTTTCTTCATTTTCTGCCAGGCAATGTACTGCTGGTTCAGACGGCGCACCTGCGTCTCGGTCATTTTCCAGCCATGCTGATTGAAAATGTGCCGCTGCATTTCTATCACGTAGGGGTGGTCAGGCTTGGCCAGTACTTCTTGAAGTTGCCGCAAATCAGGCGGATTCCTGTCAGCGTCCATCATACGGAACAGCGCGCTGACCGCATCGTAGTGCGGAGGGCGAACCGAACTGTTCCCATACGCCTCGCGCCAGGAAACCAGCGGACCGTCCACCCTTCCCACTACCACCCCACGCAACGGCATCACGGTCGAATGCCGCCCGGCTCCATCACTTGTAGTCAGAGTAGAGAACTGGTGGGCCAGGTGCGTCGGATCGGAATCCAGCCGCCGAGCGGTGACTGGATTGAAGTCGGCCCGGTCGCGCACTCCGCCATGTTTCACCTCCAAGCCCATGAGGCGCACCAGATCTACGGCGTTCGCGCCGGGACGAGAAGTGAGAGGGGCCCCATTCGCAAGCCATATCTTAATCCTCCCGTCGAGGGAGATCACGCGCATATGGTCGTGCTCTTTATACAATTCATAAAGCTCGTTCACGTGCTTCAGATTGGGATCGCTTCCCCATTTTCCACGCAGCCCATTCACTTGCCGCCAAACGGCATAGTCGCGACTCATGCGCTGCATCTGCGGGACGGTGAACTCCCTCCTCGTGTGTTTCGTTACAATTTCCTTCACATCGAACAAAATGTGCGGCTTTGCAATCCTGTTCAGTCTTCGTTCGAGTACTGCGAAGAGCTCATCTGCATCCCAGTGTCGAATTCCGCCGGCGTCCGACCAGCCACCCCGATGATTTGGCGTCCCGAATTCACTGTAGAGAGGATCATGCCTCCCCCATGTCGGACTATCGGAAGGCGATATCGTCCGGGGGCTTTCCGCCATCGGTGCGGTCCCCTCTCCGCCCGTCCCGTTGCCGCTCCCTGGCGAACCGCCTCTCGACTGATGCGCCGACGAACCCGCCGGCCGCTGGCCGGATTGGGGCGCCCCGGCACGGGGGTCCCACGGCACATGCGTGTTGATGCGGCCCGGGTTGGGCGCAGCGCCCCCCCTCGGAGCCCTTGCGGCCGACCACCGTTCATCGTCGCCGTCGGACGCGTCAGGATGCGTGCGGGGCTCGGGGGCCGGCTCCGGGTTCCGAACAGCGGTCCTGTCGACAGTCAGCGGGTGGTCCCGCACCATCGCGGTGACATCCGTGGTGTCCTCGATGACTGCCAGGTGACGGTTCAGGATCGGTGTGAAGTCGTCTGCGTCGGCCATCAGACCGACGTCGTGCACCGCCGCGCTTTCCCTGCTCCGCCGGAAGACGAAATCGGTATCGTGCTCTTCGTCGCGGGCACCGAGGTAGTGAAATACCTCGTGGACCAGTTTCGCCGCGTACCGCGAATCATGCTCGCGAGAATCCAGGGTCCAGTTCCGCTGGTCCATCGGTTTCGAGTGATCACCACGGCTGACGGTGACCTGTTCCGAGTCCTTGGGGGCATCGCGGAACTCGACCGCGACGTGCAGCTGGTCACCCGAACGCGGCAACGCGAAACGGTCGTTCACGTGCTCGTCCAGTGCCTGTTGCACGAGTGCCTGCAGATGCTCGCGGTCCCCGGCTTGCGCGCCCTCACCCAACCGGACCGGCAGCGAGACCGTGTGATGACGCACCCAGGTCCCGTTCTCCGCCTGCACCCGACGTACCTCGGAACGGATCAGGGTCTGGTGTCCCGCCAACGTGCCCGACACCTTGCCCTCGGAATCGACGGGATTGATGGGATTGACCTTCGGATCGAACCGTTCTGTGCGCACCCGGCTGCCCCCGGCGGGCAGCCGGTCGCGCCACTGCCGCGCCTCGGCCGGCTGCTCGTGCCGCCGCGCGGCGGACACGTCCGCCCGGGCACGGGTCCGCGCGGGCGTATCGGCCCGCACCGGCACTCCGGTGGCGGCATCGGCAGGGGGGCCGAAGCGCTTGGCGGATCCTGGAGCCGCCGAAGTCGGCCAAGCCGGTTCCGCCCTGGTCGAGTCCCTGGGCCAGGTGAACGGGGTGGACGTACTGGCCGAAGTGGTGGTTTGCGCCCGCCGGTCGCCCTCGGTACGGGCTCTGGGCGAGGGCGACCCCGACGCCGTATGGGACCGCTCGGCATCTCGGTCCGAAGCGCTGCCCCGCCCTGTTCGATCCCCTGACCCACGGGCATCCTGACCGGCCCGGGCGGAGTCTGGCGCACCCGTGGTAGTGGTGCTCCGGCCATCGGGGCGGGGCGCTTTGGTGGCCGACGGCTCTTCCCGCGGCGCGGCCGGCCGGCCTGCGTCGGGTGCCGCGGCCGGACGGTCCTGCGCCGGCCGGGCAGTGCCGTCGGCGACCGGGGAGGTCCGAGTGACGGTGCCCGGAGTGGACCCGGGGGAGGCCGCGCCGCGCGGCGCGGCCGACGAGGTCGCCGTCGTCGAGGACGGCTGGGGCTCCGCCGCGGTACGCGGAGTCGACGTCGCGGAGTTCTCCGAGCGACCGCCCGTCGTAGCGGCGGCGCCCGACGTCGTACCGACGGTCTCGGGCGACGGCCGGGTGCTCGCCGGGGACACGGTCCCGGTGGCGGTCTCGGCGGCGCGGGTCGGCCCGGTCGCGGTGGAGGCGGCGGCGGACGAACCGGCCGTGCCGCGCGCCGGGTCACCTGCGGCGGACGAGCCGGTTCCGCGCGCCGGGTCACCCGATGCGGCACTCGTCCCGGACACGGACTGCCGGGTGGCGGCGTTGGCCGCATTGGACGCGGCGTTCCCGTTCGCCGACGACGCGCTGGAGGCCCCGTCGGAGTGCGACGCCTGCGCGGCGTGCGGCTGCCCCTGTGCCGAGGGACCGGTCGCCCTGGTCTCGAAGCCCGGCAGCACGGTCGCCCGGGGCGAGGTCGCCGTGGTGGTCGCGGCGTGCGTGGCGGAGGTGGCGTTCGGGCCCACCCGGGTGCCTGCCGACGAGCCCGTTCCCCCGGCGACCGTGGTGGTGCCCGGGTGAGCGCCCGAGTCCTGCGCCTTCACCGTGCTCCCACCGGATCCGGAGGACGACTGCGCACCCGTGCCTGCCCGCGTGGCGGCTCCCGTGCCGTTGGCGGAGGCCGACGACGACGCGCCGGAGCCCGTCGCGGCGCCGGTGGCCGTGTTTCCGCCGGTTGCCGCTCCGCCCGTGGCATGGTCGGCGGCGGTGTCATGGGCGGCGCCGGTCGATGTCGCCAGGCCCAGCCCGGCCGAGCCGTTCTGTCCGGCGCCCGAGCCGTGCGGCGCGGTGTCGGCGGTGGTCGCGGTCGTGTCCGGCTCAAAGGTCCCGGCGCCGCCGGCGCCCGTCTGGCCGGTGCCTGTTCCGGTCCGGACGGTCGCGCCGTCGGCCGAGCCCGTCACGGAGCCCCCGGTGGCACCCGCACCGCCCTGGCCCACCACATCAGGGGCCTTGATCTCCGTCGGCACGACCACGGGGCCCTCGCCGCCGACGCCCTGGAGCGCCCCCTCCTTGCCGATGTCCGGGAGCCCGCCGGTCGGCACCTTGATGTCGATGGGGCCGACCGACGGTCCGCCCTTGCCGCCACCGATCCGGGACTTGCCCCCGCCGCCCAGCGCACCGAGCAGGCCCGAGGAGATGGCGAGGCCACCCTCGCCGATGTCGCCGGTCACGACGGTCGTGGTCAGACCGGTGCCCGCTCCGAGGGCCGCCTTGCCGACCAGGGATCCGGCGAACTTCGGCGCGATCACCCCACCGACGCCGAAGAAGACACCGCCGATGGCGCCTCCGATGGCTCCGGACTTCGCAGCCTCCTTCGTGAGGTCGACGTCCCAGTGGTCGCGGTCGCCCTTGAGTATCTGGATTCCCTGCACCAGGGAGCTCATGCCGACGTTCATGACGACGCCGGCGGCCACCGACACGAGCAACCGGCGCAGAATGAGCTGGACGGCGAGGCGGGCCGAGGCGATGAAGGCGGGAACCACCTCCGGCGCGTAGAAGATCCACTGGGCGATCTGCACCGCGAGCCACACCAGTTGCAGCAGGATCATGTACTTGGCGTACTCGATCTGCACGGCCGTGTTCTTGCCCATGGCCGCGTACTGGCCGGCACCCTCGGCGATACCGGGCACGGCCTGGTGCAGTTGGTTGACGAACCCGTTGAAGTCGTCCGCGACCGAGCCACCGACATGTTCCAGGACCCCGCCGGCGGCCGGACCGAGCTCCTGATGGATCGCGACGATCCGGCTGGCGGCGGACTCCCATGCCTGCCCCAGGGCCTTGAGTCGGTCCTCGTCTCCCTTGGGCCATTGCTGGCCCACCGCGAGGTTGGAGACCCAGGTGAGTTCGGTGGGCAGGTTGATGCTCATGCTGAGGCTTTTCCAGTCCGCTGCTTACGATTGTGGAGAAGAACCGGGAGTACGCGACGACTTGTGACCGTGCTCGGTCGGCAGCATTTCGGGGGCGTACGGCGCACCACCGGCCGGAGCGGACGGGCCACCGGGCACCAGGGGATCGTGGGTGACCGGCTGCTGCGGTTGCGGCGACGTACCGGCACCACCACCGACATCGACCGGCACATCGGGCACCCGCGACGGCACATGCGTCACCCGCCCCGCCTCACCCACCGAACCACCGGACCCGTGCCCACCATGCCCACCACCCGAGCCACCCGAGCCACCCGAGCCACCCGGATCATCAGGCACCCGAGGATCGTGCGTAGCCCGCGTGTGCGGCTCCGACGACGTGCCGTGCCCAGAACTCCCGCCCCCCGGCCCGGACGAAGCCCCGCCGTGCGTACCGCCCTGTGCCGGCTCCGACACAACCCGCCCCTGCGCACCGCCGTCGACCTGGGGTTCCGCCACGGCGGACGATCCCCCACCATGCGTACCGCCCTGCGCCGGCTCCGACGCGACCCGTCCTTCCCTGCGGCCGTGCACCTGCGGCTGCATCTCCGCCGTCGGCTCCTGCTTCAACTGCGAGCCAGGCACGGAGTGCGAGGAACCGCCCCCCGTCGACGAGCCTCCGCCTGAGGAGGAGCCCCCGCCCGAGGAGATGTTCGATTGCCCGTGGCCCGAGCCGGAGCCGTTGCCCTTGGACCTCAGGACATGCGCCGCCTCCTGGGCGTTGTCCTCCGTCCTGGTGTAGCCCTTGGCCATCGTCTGGATACCCGTAGCCGTGCTCGTCAGCACGTCCGCGGTGTCCCGCAACGCCTGGAAAAGTATGGGCTTTTGCTGATACCCATCAAGGAACGTCTTCCCCGTGGGGTCGCCGCCCCAGGGTTCGCCCAGGGAGCTGAGGGTCGCGTCCAGATCCTTGGCCAGCGCTTTCATACGGTCGGCCAGATCGTGGACGACCGGTGTGGTGCGCCCCAGGCCGCTGGTGTCCACCCAGAAACGAGAAGAGTCGGGCATCAAAACCTCCTTCGTGGCTGCTACCGCATCACCTGCCGGCCGGCCCTCGCGTGGCACCCCGTGGTTCCGGGGCCGGACACCGCGGCAGGACGACGGGTCCCTCGCGTCAGACGCCGCTGTGTCCGTGGTCGATGTACTCGCGGACGGAGGCGGGCATGGCGGGTTCCTCGGTCAGCACAGCGGCCGGTTGGACCCTGCCCTGTAGCAGATCGGACATGGTCACACCCTCCGGCAACTCCGTGGAGACCACCTCACCGACCTGTTCCAGAGCCTTCGCCCGGGCCTCCTGGATCGTGGTGATCAGCAGGTCGGCGAGCTCCTTGGGCGCCATACGCCGGTACGCCCCGGTGGGGAACTCGATCGCGCTGATCTGGCCCTGCGCGCCGACGGTCACCTTGACGGCCTGTCTGGGCGCGGTCACCGTCGCCGAGACCTCGTTGATCCGGCGACGGGTCTCGGCGGATTCGTCCCGCTGTTCGCGGTACTGCGCGAGCAGCTCTTCGATCTTCTGATCGTATGGCGTGGACACAAGACCCTCCAGGCTGACCGGCGCTTCCTCACCGACAGTCGGTCGTCGGCAGAGGACAGCCCCGTACGAAAACCGTCCGGACTCAGGTCCGTTGCAGCGGCACCCGTGCGGACTGTTGATCGGCTCGATTGAACCCTCGGCCGTGGAGGGGCACTCGGGAATCGCGGCAGGAATGACCGCAGGTACACGAATGTCTGCCCGAAGAACTCCCGACCGACCGGGGCGCCCCCGGTCGGTCGGGAGGGAGGCGCCCCGGCGCGGTCAGCCAGGCAGTCCCGGGTCCTTGGGCCAGGCGCCCCAGGCACTCTCGTCCTGGACCAGAAGGTCGGCCACACCTCGGGACTCGGTCGTCTCCTCTGCCTCCGCCTGTTCCTCCGCGGACGCGTCCTGGTCCACCTCATCGGGATCGAACTCGGCGTCACCGCACTTCAGCGACAGGCCGTCGGTGCCGGTGCCGATGCCGGTGCCCGACGGGGCCGCCGGGGAGCGGTCGGGCCGCCAGGTCGCCAGACCGGAGTCGGCCTCCGCCAAGTCGTCCGCCTCGGCTCGACGCGGGGCCGCGGCAGAGGCCGCGTCGCTCCAGGTGCCCTCTTCCGCCATCGTGTAACCGGGGGTCTCGACGGTGGACCGTGCCTCCCGGTCTCCGCCGCCGACCGGCCACAGGAGGGTGACGAAGGCACTGCCATCGGCGTCCCACTCCGCCGCGTCCTGCGCGGTGGCCGGCACGTCCTGGAGCACGGCGACTTGATTGGCCGGCAGTTCCGGTCCGGACGGCTGCCGGTGGCCGATGACGCTTCCCGGAGCGGGCGCGGCCTCGGTGGTCGGCGCCGGGCGGCCGGTGTCGTAATGCACGGCCTGCGACGGCACACCGGTGACACCCCCGGCGGCCGGTACCGGCTGCCGGACGACCGCCGATCCGCTCTGGTGCCCGCCCGGCACGGGATACGCGGCAGCCGCCGCTCGGCCGGGCTGCCCGGGGGCGCCAGCCCCCGCGGGGACCGGACCGCCGCCGGCCGGGCCGCCCGCAGCCGCGGTGACCCCGACCGCCGCGTGGGCCACGCCGGTCACGGGGTTGCCATGGGCATCCACCATGACGCCGTGGCTCGCCGGGGCGGTGAGCCCGCTCGCCGTAGTCACGACGGAGGCGCTCACCGGATCCGCGCTGGACGCGACCCTGGCGGTCCCGACCGTCGAAGCCGTGGCGACGGTGGCGGCTGTGGCAGCCGTGGAGGCCATGGGGGCCACGGGGGCCGTCGTTCCCTGGACGGCACCGGCCACCAGGACACCGGCTGAGGCCGCGGCCGCAGCCACCGGGACCATCTCGGTGGGTAGGTCGAGCACCGCGCCGCCGGCTGCCGTGCCCTGCGCGGAACCTGCCTCGTCCGCCTCCGCGCTGCCGAATTTCTCCTCCCAGGGTTCCGCCTCCTGGCCGAGCAGTCCCGAGGCGTCCGACCGCTCGCCGCTCCCGGCAGCGCCGGCACCGGGCATGCCGCCCATACCGGGGATCATCGGCATACCGCCGAAGCCCGCACCCGCAGCACCGGCCGCACCCGCGATGGCCGCCTCCTCGGCAACCCCTGCGATCTCGCCAGGGGATACCGTCGGCTGTTCGGCCGAGGCAACACTCGACTTCGGCGTGCCGAGATCGAGCGCCGCGCCGCCGGCCGCCGTCCCCGCCGGGGAACCGGCCTCCCCCTCGCCCAGTCGGGTGTCTTCCTCCCAGGGTTTGACGTCATTGCCGAGCAGACCGGAGGCGTCCGACCGCTCGCCGCTCCCGGCAGCACCGGCACCGGACATGCCACCCATGCCGGGCATCATCGGCATACCACCGAAACCCGCACCCGCGGCACCGGACAGTGCCGTGGCATTGTTCCCGCCGGTGCCGGAAGACTCCAGAGCCGGAGGTACAAAGCTCTCGCCGTCGGCCGCGCCGCCCAACGACGGGCCGGATTCGGTGGAGGTGCTCCCAGGAAAGCCGGCCACATTGCCCTTGAGCCCACCGGTGCCGCCGATACCGCCGGTGCCGCCGACGTCCTTAAGACCTTGAAATGCGTTGCCTTTGGTGTTTCCCCAGATGGACGGGTCGGCAGAGCCAAGGTTCAGACCACTGGAAAGCTGACCGCTACCGCCGGCCCCGCCAGTGCCACTGCCACTGCCGAAGGAGAAGGGGGCACCGGCACCCAGGCCGCCCAGCCCTCCGCTGCCGCTGCCGGCTCCGCCGTCCAGGCCGGTGTTGGTGGTACCCGGGAAGGCCGTGGGGTTGCCGGTGCCGGTACCCGTGCCATTGGGGTTGAGCGCGTTGTCCAGGGCCGCGGGATCGATACCACTGCCGATGCCCGTGTTGCTCCCTCCCCCCGTGGAGAGGTTGCCGTTGAACGGGCTGACCGACCCGCTACCACCGGCGCCACCGCCCAGCCCGGCGCCACCGCCCAGCCCGGCGCCACCGCCCGTACCCCCACCGAGGTTCCCTGTCCCACCAGTGGACAGGTTGCCCGTGTAGGGGGATCCGCCCCCGCCACCCGCTCCCGAACCGGTGCCGGGCTGCTTGCCGGCGCCACCGCCGCCTCCCCCCGCACCGCCGGTGTTCGGTCCGCTGCCGATGTTCGGCTGGTTACCGCCACCACCACCGCTACCGCCACCGCCACCGCCGCCCACCGGGGAGTTGGTACCCGGGGGAGAGTGGACGGCGTCGATGGTGACCTGGTACTCACCAGCCAGGCTCTTGAGCACCTGGCGCATGTCATTGGTCATCATGTCGACCAACTCGGGCTTCTTGCTGATCGGTATCAGCCCGTTGGCCATCGGCTGGAGGCCGAGCGCGATGGCCTGGTTGGCGTACCACACGTCGATCTGCTGGATCAGAGTCTGCGCATTGCTCAGGTTGACCGAGTTGTCCGCCAGTTGCTGAGGTACCGAGTGCGACCCGGTCGATCCGCCCGACAACACCTCGGCGTTGGCATCCACCTGCTTGGAGAAGGTGCTCATCATGTCAAGGAAGGCGTCCGCTCCCACTCCCTTCCATGGACCGTCGTCACCGGCCAGTGCCTTCGCCTGCTCGCTGAGGCTCTTGGCGACGGCCGACAGCAGCATCTGGACGTTGAGGAAGGTGTTGGCGGCGGTCTGGAGCGTGGCCGGGTCGGCAACCGAGCGTGCGTGCGCCTGGTTCGAGCCGTTTTCCACATAGGCGGAGCCGCCGTTGATGGCGGCCATGATCTGCTTCCAGTCCCAGTTGTCGTAGTCGGACACGGAACCACCGCCGGCGCCTGGATCGCCGAAGACCCCGCCGCCGTCTCCCTCGTGGAAACCGCCCGAGTTGTAGTCCTTGGTCCCCATCCGCCTGCGCTCCCGTCCGTACCGCGGTTCCTCACCGCGCCAGGGCCTGCTCCGGACGCTCCGCGCCCGGACACGTACGTTGGCCGGGCCCACCTGTGTCGTCGGCCGCCACCTCACCGGGCGGCGGCCGACGACAACCCTCCAAGCGGGCTCACCCGATGTACTGCTGTCAGGATCCGCTTCCGTTGCCGGACCCGTTGTTACCACCGGACCCACTGCCGGATCCGCTGCCGGTGCCGGTGCCTGTGCCTGTGCCTGTGCCTGTGCCTGTGCCTGTGCCGGCACCGCTGCCGCCGTTGTCCGTCATCAAGGTGTTGAAGTCGGCCTGCGCCTTGTTCATGGCGTCCTGGACGGCCTTGGCGGACATTCGGCCGGCGTCTTCGGCGGACTTGTACTTCTTGCTCAATTCCCTCATGCCGTTGCGGATGTCCGTCAGTCCCGTGGCCAGGTCGTCAAGAACCTTGGTGTAGGCAGCCTTCAGACCGGCGTCGTTGTTCGCCCCTGAGACCTTCGTCCGCATCTGGTTGGCGTGGTAGAAGGCTCCTGGAGCCACCGCCACCTGGGCGAGCAGTTTGGCCGCGGCCTGCACCGGCTGGATGAGGACGTCGATGTTGTTGGCGAACAACTCCATGGACGGGGTGTGCACTGACTGCTTGTTCCCCGAGCCGCCCGAGCCCTTGGGTACCACGGGCGGGGTGAGGGGATTGGGATCGGTGGCGGTGCCATGCCCGTTGGGAATGTTGGAACCGCCACCCCAGGCATGGGAACCCGAACCGGAACCACTCCCGCTGGAACCGCCGCCGGAACCGGAACCATTCGAACTGCCGTTCGAGCCCGCGGATTGGCCGTCCGTCATCGGTCAGCCTCCCCAGTAGCCGCCGGCCTGCCTGTTGGCTGATGAGTACTGCGTATGAATGTCGTTGAGGTGTTGGGCGGCGTTCGCCGCCTGGGTGACCATGTCATTGACCGCCTGATCCCAGGACGTCTTGACGCCGTCGTAGGCGGTACGCGCGTCGGTTTCCCACTCGTTCAGCGCGTAGACGGAGTTGGTGGTCAGGTCATCGTGGATGCTCTTGATGTTCTGGGCGATGCCCTGCATCTCCTCAACGACCGTCGAGAGCGAAACATCGGCGTAGGAGTACGTCGCCATGTAGATCTCCTTCGATGAAGCAAGGGGGGAGGTGAGTCACGGCCTCGCGGCCGTCAGAATCCCGGCAGAGAGGCGCCGGTTATGCCCGACTTCGCCAGATGGGCCGCATCCACGGTGCCGGCGTGCGTTTTGCTGTAGATGTTGGTGTTGGCCTCAAGCGCCGTCAGGATCTGCTGCAGGTACGACTGCACATTCGCGAAGTCTTCGAGCCACTGCTGCACTGCGGCCTGGAAGGTCTGGGACGCTTCTCCGGTCCAGCTCTGCTGCAGGGTCGCCACCTGACTCTGCATGTCGGTGAGCTGCCGGTTGCCATTCGTGACAGCCGTCTGATAGGCGCCTTGGGCCTTCTGCATGCCTTCCAGGCCTACGGAATTGACTTGCGCCACAGCGATCCTTTCACAGGGCCGGGCGACCGCCCGGCATCTTCGGGGGGAGTAGTTAGACCACGATGCGCGATCTGATGGAGCGCCGGAAACCAGCGGTGCGACACCCTGCCCGGTAGGCCCGCGACATCTGCCCTTCGTTCCCCGACCGCACGGAAGGACGAGGAGGGAGGCGACGCGATGGGGGTTCCCCGCTCGATCGAAGCCGAGAGCGGGGAGTCGTTGACCGACGACAACGCCGCAGATGCGCGCCCACCGCGGACCAGCTGATGCCACCGCCACCCCACGTCTCCGCCGTGATCGGCCGGACAAGCGCTAAGCCAGAGAGCCGCTCTTGTCCGGGGCCAAGGGCCGGAGCAGGTTCGCGAGCGGGTCGGCGGTGTCGTCCGTCGGCGACATCAGGTCCTCGTCGTCCGCGCTGTCGTCGAGCTCGGGAAGGTGCGCGGCGGTGATGACGCCGGAGTCGGCCTGACGGACGATCCACTCCGCGAACCGGTGCGCGCCGTGCGCCCCGTCCGGCATCGGCACGTCGGCGAGCAGCGCGTCGAAGACGCGGCGTGCGCCCTCGTCCAGCTCGCAGTCGTACCACACCAGGTGACGCTGTGTCAGCTCGATCAGCTCGTCGCGCGTGTAGTCGGGGAACCGCAGGTACTCGGCGAAAACCTCGGCCAGCTCGGCGCTTGCGCGCAGCAGGTCGACCAGCGGAGTGTCCTCGCCGCACAGCACCAGGACGACGTCCGGGGCCTGCCGGACCGAGGCCACCACGGCGTCGACCACCGACGCGCGTTCCTCCCGTGTCCGTTCCTCGAACTCCCGGTCCGCGTCCAGTACCAGCAGTCCGCCCGCGGCCTCCGCGAAGGCTGCGGCCACCCTGGCCTCGACCTGCCGCGGCCACCGCACGGGAACGTCGCCCAGGGACAGGCGGTGCTGCGCTCCGGTCACCAGGAAACCGAGTTCGGCCAGGCAGTGACCGTACAGGCGCGCCACCGCGCGGCGTCCGCTTCCCTCCGGGCCGTCGAACACCACGTTCGCCAGCCCCGTCAGCGGTTGGCCCGCCTGTCGCAGGTGCGTCAGCCCGTCGAGCCGCGAACGCAGGGCGTCACGGACGGGATCCAGCCCCACCAGCCCCATCAGCCGCCGCAGCGCGACGCCGTCGGCCGGCGGACCGGAGCCGCCGGCAGGTGCGACCGCGGCGCCGGCCGCTGGTGATGTGCCCGGCTCCTGCAGGGCGAGCGCCAGCTCCAGCAGGGGTTCGATGTCCTCGTCGGTGAGCCTGCTCAGCTCCGAGTCGTCGGTCGGCGGACGGGTGGCCAGCCGGGACGCCTGGTTGTTGATCATCGACTCGAAGATCTGACGGGCGACGCGCCCGTTACCGAAGGTGGGGCCCTTCGGAACCTCCTCGAAGTAGCGGTTGAGGGCGTCCAAGGCGTCCTCGGTGAGCTGGTAGTAGTGCTTGTCGCACAGGTTCCGCACGATGGTGACCAGCTCGGACGGCTTGTAGTTGGGGAACTCGACGGTACGGGAGAAACGCGACGCCATGCCGGGGTTGGACGCGAGGAACTGGTCCATGTGCTCGGAGTAGCCCGCGACGATCACCACGATCTCGTCCCGGTGGTCCTCCATGAGCTTCATCAGCGTCTCGACGGCCTCCTGTCCGAAGTCCGGGCCGGTGCCCTTGGACTGGTTGGTCAGGGTGTACGCCTCGTCGATGAACAGCACGCCGCCCAGCGCCCGGTTGAACACCTCGGAGGTCTTGATGGCGGTACCGCCGATGATCTGCGCCACCAGGTCGGCCCGGGACACCTCGACGATGTGCCCCTGGCTCAGGATGCCGAGTTCGGCCAGGACGGCGCCGTAGAGCCGGGCCACCGTGGTCTTGCCGGTCCCGGGAGGGCCGGCGAAGACCAGATGGCGGCTCATCGGAGGCATGGGCAGGCCCATCTCCTCGCGACGCCGGGACATCCTGTTGAGATTGATGAGGCCGGTGACTTCCTTCTTCACGCTGTCCAGGCCGACCAGCGCGTCGAGTTCGGCCAGCGGACCGGTGCCGGTGTGCCGCGCCTGCTGCTCCCCCGGCGCCTGCACGGCGAAGCCCTGGTCCGCCGCGGCCGTACGTTCCTCGCCGACATCCAGCCGTTCAGCCGAGAACTGGCCGCTGGACCGGAGCTGGTGCACCGCCTTGCCGCCGTTGTCCCGTACCTCGCTGTCCTCGACCCGTACGGGCTCCTCGGTGTTGCACCGGATGCCGTCACCGGCGTTATCGAAGACCCCGCAGTGGGTGAGGTCGGCGCGCCCGGACATCTGGACGTTCAGGCCGTGGCCGCGGGCGCCGGTGATCCGGCAGGCCACCGCGGTGACCGATCCCCCGCCGGTGACCCGGATACCGTCGCCGTCGGATCCGGCGAACTCGGTGTCCCGGGCGTGCAGTTCGCTGTCCGCGCCGACGATCGCCCCACAGTCACGCAGCGCCGAGGAGAGCAGCTCCGCCTGCGCGCCCCCGCCCAGCGTCATCCCCGCCCCGCCGGTCGCCCGCACGGTGAGCCCGGTGAACCGGCCGGTGCTCTTCTCGTCCAACTCCACGCCGTTGCCCCGGCCCACGATGATGTCGCCTTCGCGTATGACGACGGTGGCATCCGTCGCGCGGACGCCGCCGGACTCACCGGTCACGGTCAGCCGCTCGCACTCGACGGTGGCGCCGCCGCCGACCACGACGGCGGTACCGCTCGCCGCCTGCACCGTCACCCCGGTCAGCACCGCCGTGCTCTCGCCTTCCACCATGACGCCGGCCGGTGTCCCGGCGATGCGGCAGTCCTCCACACGGGGCCGGGACCGCTCGGCGATGTGCACGGCGGTGCCCGCCACCGTGGAGATGGCGCAGCCGCGCAGCAGGGGCGCGGCTTCCCCGCCGATGTGCACCGACTGGCCGCGGGACCCCGAGAACGCGCAGTCGACGAGCGTGGTCTCGCCACGGCTGACCAGGTAGGCGTCCAGGGCGGCGCTGCCTCTCACCGTCACCTTGCGCAGATGGGCCCGGCCGTCCTGCTCCACCGCGACGGCTGGTTTGCCGCTGTCGGTGATCCTGGTGTCCTCCACCGTGGCGACGCCCTGGCCGTTGACACACACACCGTTGCCGCGCGCCCGGTCCAGGCCGCATTCCCGTACGGAGAGTTGTCCCCGCTCGGCGACCACGACGGCCGACGAACCGACATCGGTGATCTCGGACCGCTCCAGTATGTTGGCGCCCACGGAGGTGACTACGACACCCGCGCCGTTGGGGTTGGTCACCTGGCAGCCACGCACCGCCAGGGTGCCCTCGTGCCAGGCCAGTACCGCGGTCCATGCCTCACCGGCTATCCGACAGCCGTCGAGCGCCGCCTGCCCGCGGCGTACGTCGATCACCGGAGCCTCCCGGTCCGCCGCCGACAGCGTCAGTCCGGACAGCTGCACCGCCTCCGCGTCCACGACGACGGTGCTGCCCGATGCGGCGTGGATCCGCACACTGCCCGCGCCGCTCTCCGCGGCCAGGCTCACCGCATGGGTGATGTCGAGGTTCTCCTCGTACCGGCCCGCAGCCACGGTGATGAGCGTTCCGTCGCGGGCGTCGGCCAGCGCGGCGGTGATGGACCGGTAGGCGCCCGGGCGATCCGGGGAAACCAACAGGACATGCCGGTTCACGGCTACGCCCCCTCTCTCGGCGTGGCGGCACCGGCGGTGTAGCGCGGTGCGGGGCCACCGTCGGTGGTGATCAGGCCGGGTGGACTGGCGAGCTCCGCGGCGTAGGCCGGCACGACCGGCGGGCCGTCGCCGGCCAGGCTGTCCCATCTGCCGCGGATCTGCTCCAGGCCGGTCAGAGCGATCTCGTCGAGCGGCACCCGCTGGTCGTCCACCATGCCGTCCTCCCCGATCTCCGAGGGCGACAGTTCGCGCAGCAGCACCGTGTGCCGGGAACCGGGATGAACCCGGAGCACCTTGAAGCTGGTACCGGGCAGGAAGAGCACTCGGTCGGGTACCGACGGGTCGACCAGATGGGTGCGGCGCGCCGTCATGGACCAGAGCAGGAACCGGGTGTCACCCGGTGTGTCGGGGTACGCGGTGGTCAGGGCCCGGCAGAAGGCCCATTCGGTGACCACCTTGTCCTCCTCGTACCAGTCGCGCTCGGCCGCGTTCAGCGCCGCGTGCAGTACGGCGGTGCCGCGGTAGGAAGGCAGTCGGGCGAGGCCCGAGGCGACACACCGGGCGACCGGAACGTGGGCGCCCACTTCCGCCTTGCGCACCGCCCGGTCCAGCCGGCGGCTCTCCCCGGACAGGTAGAGGTGCAAGGCGACCAGGTCGGTGAGGGTGTCCGCGGTGGCCTCGCGGGATGCGCCGCGCAGGCCGGGAGCCTCGGAGATCACCCGCGACACGGTGCCGGCGATGGCGTTGTACTGCTCGTTGAGATTGCGGCGCACCCAGTCCCGTTCCTGCGAGATGCCCTGTTGGGGTGGGACGACGCAGGCCGCGGGCCGGGGCACCGGCTGGACCCGCGGCTGGGCTGCGGCGACGGCGTGCGGGGGCACTGCCGCGGCCTCCTCCGCGGCGGCCGGCTCAGCCGGACCGGGGACCGGGCCAGGGTCGGCGGCCGGCGGCAGGTCCGTGTCGGCGTCCGGCGTCGACGGAGGGTCGGGCTGGGGTGCGGCAGGTCCGGGGACCGGGCCGGACTCGAGTCGGACCCGCGGTGCGGGGGCCCGGGGCAGACGCTGCGCGGTCTGCTCGCCCACGGCGCCGGGCCCGGCTGCCAGGGGTTCCGGGTCCCCGGTGCGCCGAACGGCCGCACCGGGCCCGGAGGCGCCGGCGGCCGGGCCCGCCGACGGCGCCTCCGGGGCGTCGACGACGGGTACCGGGACGACGGGTACCGGATCGAGGGTCCGAGGCCCGCCGACGGGCGCAGGCCCGTTGGCAGACGCAGGCACCTCGACGGGCACAGGCACCTCGACGGGCGGAACGAGAGCGGGTGCCGGGATCGAGGGCGTCTGCGAGCCACTCCCGGCCAGCTCGGCGGCGGTCCGCACGGCGCCGTCCGATCCGGCGGCGTCGGTCGCGGCCGGCGCCGCCGGGGGGCCGCCCACGGTCGCGGTCGGCACGGCGGACGGGGACGCCGCCGTCCAGGGGACGGCAGCGGGCGTCGCCCGTGTGGCCGACTGGATCGCCAGGTCGGCGGGCGGTGCGGATTCAGTGGCCGAGGGCGGCGGGAGAACCAGCGTCGGGGAGCCGGCCCGCGCCTCGCCCCCCGCCACGGAGCCCCCTGCCACAGGGCCGGCCCCCTCGTACGTCTCCAGCCATCCCGTCCAGGCGGTCCCGGCCGCCTCCGTCTTGGCGGAGGCGGCCGACGCCCGTCGGCCGCTGATCGCCACGGTGGCCTCGGGCTCGTCGGCGGGGGCCAGCCGGAACCACACCCGGGTGGCCGGGTCGAGCCGCCCCAGGACCTCCTCAGCCAGCAGTCGCATCCGCTCGGCGGTCTCCGGCGAACTGCGGTCGAAGAGGATCGCGGCCCGGCCCGAACTCGCGGCGGTAGCTCGGACCTCGTCCCCGTTCGGCGGCTCGGTCTGCGGGCGCATCCACAGCCCACTCTGCACCACCTCCAGCACGGCGTCGTAGGCGTACTCGTAGACGCCGGCGGAGATCTCCGGCATTCCGTCCATGGGTCTGCGCAACCCGTACAGCGTGGGGGGAAGCGGTTTTCCGCCGTCTCCGGGGAAGTAGACCAGCTCGCTGGCGAACGGACGCCACCCCGGTGTCCCGTCCTCACGCAGCGCGACGACCTCGGGCGCGTCCGAGCCGACGCGCACCGTCAACGGCATCCCGGCGTACAGGGCCACCTGTTGGTTCAGCGCGTTGGCCAGCCCTTGCCCCAGTGCCGTCCCGTTCGGTACGGTCACCGGCCCGAACGGGATGAACCGGACCAGCGGACGCGCGCTGGGAAGCACCGTTTCCCACCAGCGGGCGACATCGGTGAGCGCCAGTGGCGGGTCCGCCGGGCTGCCGAGCACCACCGACAGGACGTTGGGGTCGCTGGGCAACGCGGCCAACTGCCGGCGGACATGTGCCGCGTTCTCCGCGCCGACTCCGATGCTGTGCACCCACAACCCGCCGGGCAGCGGCTCGACCACACCGACCGGGCTGGTCGCCCAGGAGCGGTCCTGGGTGGAGAACTCCCACATCGGCTTGGGGAAGCGACGCGAGTCGAGCTGGGGTGGCCGGCCGGGCCGGTAGTACAGCCAGCCCGCACCGTGGTCGTCGGGGATGAACAGCGCACCGCCCGCCCCCTGTACCGGCTCCCCGTCCGGTACCACCACGGTGCATCCGAGCCGGTACGCGAACCACTGGCCGGCGGCATGGATCTCCTCGCGGGTGCCGCGCGCGAAGACCAGCCGGAAACTGGCGCCGAGCCCCTCCAGCACCCCGGCCACCAGCTCCCAGCCCTCGTGGCCGAAGCCCCGGGGCAGGTCGACGACGACCAGGACGTGCTGGGTGTCCCTGGCCAGCCCACCTGCCAACAGCAGGCTCTGCCGGTCCGGCTCCCCCTTGGGATGGACCAGCAGAGCGTGGCCGACCACCCCGCAGTCCAGCGACAGACCGGCGGCACGCCGCGATCTCAGTGGGCGCATCACCTCATCACTCCCCGGGCATCGGCGTCGTGGCGATGGCCCTGGACAGCCGGGGCCCCGTCCGCACCAGGTCGAGCACCTGCTGCGGCAGCGTCAGCCGCTTGGCCGAGCCGTACCCGAGTGCGGACGCCGTGGCGTCGTCGGCGAGCGGATACTTGATGCCGCGATCGGTGATCAGGTACGCACGCGGTGTGGCAACGCGCGACGCCAGGTCCTCCCGGGTGACGGCCAGCACGCCGCGGCCGGCGGGCACCAGCACGCTGCCGCCGTCCGCCGCGGCGGGGCCGGATTCGACGGCCACCCGGCTGGTCGTCGAGGTGCCCGCGGAGCGCTGTTCGAGGCAGACGGCGACCCGGCCGAGGGGGAAGGGAGGCGCGCCCAGCACGTCGGGGATGCGGTGGAGCAGCGAGCGGTTGGACGAGGCGGGTGCCGCGGCGATGTCGCTCTGACTCACCTGCCGCGGCCTGGCCCCGCCCCGGTCGGCGGAGAGCAGGGCCGACTCGGTGGCGCTGATCGGCGCGAGGCCGTCGGACAGCAGGATGTAGTGATGGTCCCGGCCGCCCACGGCGCTCTTGAAGAGAGCCCCGATCCTGGCCGGGCGGCCCGCGACCCGTGCGCCGGGGCTGCCCGCGGAGGGAATCCGGGCGGGGGCGAGTCTGGTTCCGCTGGGCACGTTGGCCAGCCAGTCCGCCGGCACCGTCACCGACTGCTGGGTGTCCAGGCCGAGCGCCACCTGTCCGGACTTCCCGGCCACCGGGTACTTGGTTCCGTTCCACAGGACGTACTCGCCGCCCGAGGGCCGCACGAGCAGGACCCACTGCCCGGACGTCACCGGGGCGACCCGCGTGGTCGGGTCGAAGTCCACGGTCTCGCGACCGGTGCCGCCGGGCCGCACACAGCGGGTCCACGCCCCGGACAGCAGCTGGTCCGTCGCGGGTACGGAGTCCGGCGCGCCGGGGATGCCGACAGGGGCGCCGTGCCGCACGCCGGCCAGAGCGTCGCGGGACACCGTGCGGACCGTGGCCCGATCGCCCTCGGCCAGCAGGGCCGACGCATAGTTGGCCACCGGGTGCAACTGCCCGCCGAAGAAGAGGTAGCGGTTGCCGCTCTCCTTCTCCACCACGATCGAGCCCGGCTGCCGCCAGGTCGTCTTGGTTGTCGGGGACAGCAGACCGAAGACCCCGAAGCCGGCGGCCAGCAGGACTGCGCTGATCGCGCCGAACGTGGTTCCCAGCGAAGACCGCCGCAGCGGGTGTTCCCCTCTGCCGGGGTCGCCGCTGACCAGCGCGGAGGCCAGCCGACCGGTGGCGAACCGGTACGCGTGAAGGTGGTCACGTCGACTCTGCACCACACACTCCCTCAGCCGGCCAGAGACCGCATGTAGCCGTACACGTGCAGCACTTGGAGCAGCAGCGGCAGCAGTGCCACCGCGACGGCCATCTGCGTGAGGTCGCCGACGTGGCCCCATATGGGCAGCAGCCGGCCGTTGGGCAGCCGCTGGGCACCGACCAGCAGCCCGGCCACGACCACCGCGAACACCGCCAGGGCCGACCACCGGTCGGTCGGCGTGGCCGATGCGGTGCGCAGCGCCAGCAGAACCACCGGCCCCAGCGTGCCGACGACCGCGGTCGGGACACGCTGCCACGCCGCGGAGAGGTCCCGGGCGCGCAGCAGGACGGCCGCGCTGAACACCAGGTTCAGTACCCAGCCGATCCACTCCGGGTCGCGGGCCAGTAGCCACAGCGCCGCCGCATAGGTCAGCGCGGACGAGACGGCGAGGGCGGTCAGGCAGGCGTTGGCGAGGGTGACCCGGCGGGTGACCGCTTCCTCCGGCTCGGGGTCGATGCCGTGCTGAAGCTCTCCGGCGTTGCGCGGGAGCACAGGGACCCGCAGTCGCGCCACGCGCAGCGCCAGATGCGGCCCGAAGTGGCCGAGCACGTACATCGCGACGGCCGTCGTGGTCGCGCACTCCACAGCGTTCCAGTGGAGGGACAGCGTCAGAACCGCTTCCAGGGCGGCTATGACGCCGACGGCCAGCATGGTGCCCGGCACCGCCACCGGCATCCGCCCGAAGACCAGCAGCAGTACGGCCACCAGCCCCGCGCAGGTACCGCCGAGTTCGAGTGCGTGAACGCCGAGAAGACCGTGGCCGCAGGCGATCTGCCCGGCCGTCAGCCCGGCGAGGCCGGCGAAGGCGTAGGCGCCCAGCCCGGCCATGAGAGCGCTGCCGGCCGCCGTGGTCCTCTGGTAGGCCAGGATGCAGCCGGTGAGCAGCAGGACTGCGATCACCCCGCTGCTGACCGGCACCGCCGCGCTGCGGTGCCAGGCCAGCAGGTCGGCCGCGGTCACCGCCATCACCAGTGCGGACAGGGCGAGCGTCAGCCACCGGGTCAGCTCCGGCCGCCAGCGGTCGCCGCGTGCGCCGATCGCGTGCGCCACCCCGTCGGAGATGTCGTCGAAGTGCAGGCTCGGCAGCGGGTCGTCGGCCCTGGACAGGTACAGCACGTCTCCGTGCATGAGGCCGGCGCTCAGCGGGGTGGCGTCGAGGTCCAGCGGCTCCTCGCCCAGCTTCTGGAGCAGCCACGGCACCCCCCGCTCCTCGGGATCGTCGGTGACGTGCCGCAGCAGCACCGGCATCAGGACGCTGAGCGGCGTCGACGCCGGGACGGCCAGGTCGGCACGGCCGATGGGCCCTTGGATGGTGATCCGGCAGACCTCGGTACCGCCGTCATGGGGGACGGAGACCGCGGAAGCGGCGGTCGTCATGGGGCTCCTACGGTTCGCGGGCGGGGAGTGGAGGGCGCCCGAGGCGGGCGGGCGGGGGCTGCGGAGGTCAGGGGGTCACCAGACCGGTCTGGACCAGCCCGACGCTGCGCCGGGTGACCAACTGGGCGCGGCCGACGGGCAGGGTGCGTGCCCTGGCCTCGCCGATGAACTTGCCCTCTTCCCTGGGGTAGGAGAAGAGCAGCGCGGGATTGCCCAGTTCCCACATCCGCCGCAGCAGCGGATCCATCATGGCGCGCATGGCGCCCGAGGTGCTGCGTGCCACCACCAGGTGCATCCCGATGTAGGCGCCCTGGGCCAGCAGTTCGACCAGTGGCGCCATCGGGGAGCCCATCCCGGGGCCGCCGCCGAACAGGTCGTAGTCGTCGATGACGATGAACAGTCGGGGCCCCTGCCACCAGTCCCGACTGGCCAGCCGCTCGGGGTCGATGTCCGGACCCGGAAGCCGCTTGGCGACCGACGCCGCCGCGCTCTGGGCGAGCTGGGTGAGCACGTCGGTGTCGACGGCGTAGCCGACCCGGTACTCGTCCGGGACGGCCTTGAGCAGCGCTCGGCTCGGGTCGGCCAGCACGATGCGGGCCTCTTCCGGCTGGAAGCGCGTGGTGATGGCCCGGATGGCCATGCGCAGCGCGTTGGTCTTGCCGGTCTCGGCGTCGCCGAAGACCATCAGGTTCGGTGTGGCGGCGAAGTCGTGCCATACCGGGGCCAGGCGCTGTTCGTCCCAGCCCAGACAGAACGCCATGTCACCGGTGGGCGGCGGAAGCTGGTCGACCGGCAGTCTGGTCGGCAGCAGGCGCACGCCGGGTGCCGAGCGGCCGGTCCAGAAGGTGTCGATCTCGGAGACGGCCGCCTTGGTGGCCTCGGTCAGGTCGGTGGTGCCGGAGAAGCTGTCCAGGCGTGGCAGGGCGGCCAGGAAGTGGTGCCCGGCGTTGGTGAGGCCGCGGCCGGGCTGGTGCGGCACCCCGGCCGCGGCTCGGGCACCCACCTCGGACTCCATGGAGTCGCCCAGGCGCAGCTCCAGCTTGGTGCCCAGCAGGTCCCGCAGCCGGGGCCGGAATTCCGACCAGCGCACCGCGGAGCCCACCACGTGCAGGCCGAAGGAGAGTCCTCGGGAGGCCAACTCGATGATCCGCGGCTCAAGGTCCTCGAAGTCCTGACGCAGCGTGAACCAGCCGTCCACCACGAGGAAGACATCGCCGTACGGGTCGTCGATCTCGCCGGCGGCCCGCAACGTCCGGTAGGCCGCCATGGATTCCAGACCTCTTGAGGTGAACAGCTGCTCGCGCCGTTCGAGAAGTTGGGAGAGCTCCTCCACCGTGCGCAGCACCCGGTCGCGGTCCAGGCGGGTGGCGACCGACCCGACGTGCGGAAGTCCGCTGGTGGAGACGAGACCGCCGCCGAAGTCCAGGCAGTAGAACTGGATCTCCTCGGGGGTGTGGGTCAGCGCCAGCGACAGCATCAGGGTGCGCAGCAGGGCCGACTTGCCCGTCTGGGGTGCGCCGACCACACCGACGTGACCGTCCGCCTTGGACAGGTCGACCACGAGCAGTTCCCGGAGCTGTTCGAACGGACGGTCCACGATGCCCAAGGGGACGCGCAGCGAGCCCATCCCCGAGTCGTGGGCCGCACTCATGCCGCGCGCCGGATCCGGCACGATTCCGGGCAGCAGCTGGTCCAGGCTCGGGGAGGAGTCCAGCGGCGACAGCCAGACCTGCCGGGCCGGCGGCCCGCTGTTCTCCAGCTGTCCGATCAGTACGTCGAGCAGGCTCTCCTCGCTCTCCCGGGGCTGCTCGGGGCTCTGCTCGGGGTCGGCGGAGCCTGCCGGGCCGAGGGTGCGCTCGGACAGCGGTGCCAGGGAGACCTCTGTGTCCCCGGCGGGGGGCTGGGGCACCTGGCTGTCCAGCCCGAAGGCCACCACCTCGCGGACCGCCTTGGCCTCCTGTGTCGACACCTCCGTCGGGCCCATCGACACCGGGGCGGGGCCGGAGACATAGGCGGCCTTGAAGCGCACCAGGTTGGTGGTGTCGATCTTCAGGTAGCCGTTGCCTGGTACTGAGGGCAGTTCGTAGGCGCTGGTGACACCGATGACGCTGCGCGACTCCATGGAGGAGAAGGTGCGCAGGGCCATCCGGTACGAGAGGTGTCCTTCGACCTTGTGGATGCGGGACTCGTCCAGCCGCTGGGAGGCGAGCAGGAGGTGGACACCGAGGCTGCGCCCGAGTCGGCCGATGGTGACGAACAGCTCGACGAACTCCGGCTTGCTGGCCAGCAGTTCGGAGAACTCGTCCACCACGATGAGCAGCGACGGCAGCGGGGTGAGCTTGACTCCGGCGGCCCGGGCCTTCTCGTACTCGAACAGCGAGGCATAACCGCTCTCCCGCAACAGCTCCTGGCGGCGGATCATCTCGCCGTTGAGCGAGTCCTGCATCCGGTCCACCAGATGCAGTTCGTCGGCCAGGTTCGTGATGACCGCCGAGGTGTGCGGGAGACGGTCCATGTTGAGGAAGGTGGCACCGCCCTTGAAGTCCACGAGGACCATGTTGAGGACTTCGGAGGAATGGGTGGCGGCCAGGCCGATGACCAGGGTGCGTACCAGCTCGCTCTTGCCCGACCCCGTCGCGCCGATCAGCAGGCCGTGCGGACCCATACCGCCCTGCGCGGACTCCTTGAGGTCGAGTTCGACGACCTCGCCCTCCTCTGTGACCCCCATGGGCACCCGCAGCCGCGCGTGTTGCGCGGCTCTGGGGCGCCACTTGGCCGCCACGTCGAAGGTGCGCGGATCGCGGATGCCCAGCAGTGCGGTCAGGTCGAAGTCGGACTCCAGCGGCCGGTCCACCAGGTCGAGGCTGCCGCTGGTGCGCATCGGGGCGAGGACGCGGGCCAGGGTCTCGGCGCGGGAGACGCTAAGTGTGTCCGCCTCGGCGGTCAGCGTGCCGTCACCCGCCGGGTACTGCACCCGACCGTCCCGGGCGGTCAGTCGCAGCACCCTGGGGCCGCCGGGCATGGCGCCGGTGGCGTCCAGTAGTACCAGGCCGCGGATGCCGACGCCGAGCAGGCGGGAGCTCTCCGGGATCCGCACGCCCTGTGCGATGACCACCACGAACGGCTCGGCCACGCTGGGCGAGGAGTCGAGGTCGTGGTCGGGCCGGTCACGGATGTCCGGTCCCAGCAGCTCCATCAGCGTCTCGTGGTCACCCGCGGCCAGCCGGAGCGGGCCGGCGGAGTCCTGCTCGTGCGGATGTCCGTTGTGAGGCAGCCACTTGACCCAGTCCCATTCCGTGCGCGCGGCGTCGTCGACGAGCAGTGCGATCCGCAGCTCGTCGGGCGAGTGCAGTGCGGCCAGCTGACCGGCCATCGCCCGCATCAACCCCCGCACGGACTCCGCCTGTCCGGCGAACTCCACGCTGGTGAACCGCTGCAGAGCCACCGGAATGGGCAGCCGGGGAACGCTCTGGTGCGCTTTGGTGAAGCGGCGCAGCGAGATCGCGGTGAGCGGCTCCAGGTCCTCGACCGGCTTGGTGTGCGGGGGAAGGAACTCGAAGGCGGCACGCCGTGTCCCCAGACCGATCCGGACACTGGCGAAGTCCTCGTGACCGGGGCGGCGTTCCCACACCCGCGGGCCGAGCGCCAGGTTCAGCAGGTCCCCCGGGTCGGGGTCCTTCCACAGGGCGGCGGCCCGCTGTTCCTGCGCGGCCTGGCGTGCCAGGCGGCGTTGCTGCGCCAGGTATCGCAGATAGTCGCGGCGTTCGGCGCGCATCCGCCGTCGGCGCTCACCCGCGGAGCGGCCGATCTGGCTCACGCTCATGCCGACCATCGCCATGCCCATCATTCCGGACATCATGTAGGTCGACGGATTGCTGTTGCCTATCGAGAACATCAGCACCATGGCAGCGGTGCCGAGCCCCATGGGCAGGTACGTCAGCGCGGATCCGAAGTCGGCCGTGGCCGGTTCACCAAGGACGGGCGGCTCCGCGAGTTCGACCTGCCCCTCCGGCAGCCGAGGACCCTCACGGCGCGGCGAGCGTTTGACCACCACTGTGCTCACTCGGGCTTGTGTCCTTCCTGCAGAGGAGCCGGTCCGGTGATCGTAGAAACGCCACCGGGCGGCGAACCCTCCGGACTGCGGGTGGTGCCTGGAAGGACAGCGATGTCTGCCCGGGGATGTCGGGGCGGACGACATCCCCGCGGGGGCACGAGGGGGTTACTGCACGGGATCCGACGCGGAGCGAGGCGCGAATCGGGACAGACTGCCATCCAGCCAGGCCGCTGCCAGTTCTACCCGGGAGCGGCGGCCGGTGAGTTCGAAGATCCGCCGCAGATGGGTCTCGACGGTCTTCTCGCTGAGGGCGAGCCTGGATGCGATCTGCCGGTTGGTGGCGCCGCTGACGACCATGTCGATCACGGCGAGTTCCGGCCGGGTCAGCGCCGGCCGAGCCGCGCGCCGCCGCGGCAGGGGCAATCCGAGATCCTGGGCCGTCTCGGCCGCCAGCTGGCGAATCCGGCGCGCGGAGAGCCGATTGGCGATGTCGACCGTCTCCGCCAGCCACGGCTCGTCGGCGGACATCCCGGCGAGCGTCAGGCTGGCGTGCAACTGGATGAACTGGTCGCCGCGGTGGCGCAGCAGTCGCAGACCCCTGGTCACGCTGCTCTCGTCCTGACGGTAGGCGCCGCGCGCCAGCAGCAGGGCTTCGCGGGACGCCCTGGAGCCTGTCTCCTGGTACAGCTGCTCGATCGCCTCCAGGACCCGGGCCCGGTAGGCGTCGCTTCCGCCCTGTTGTGCCGCGACCCACTGCAGACGCAGCAGTAGTCGTTCCAGCCCCGCGTAGCGGCCCTGTCGCCACAGCGTCCGGTAGTCCTGCCAGCCCTGCTCCAACGCCTGGTCGCTCTGGCCCGTCCAGTACCGCACGCCGCACCGGACCCAGCGCACCAGCGCCGGAGTCCCGTCGGTCTGCGCGACGCCGTCGAGCCAGGCAATGGCCCGCGCCGGCTCGTTGCGCCAGCAGCAGATGTCCGCCGCCAGGGCGCGGGCGAGATCGCGTACGCGGTGTCCCCGCCCGGGCCACGACTCGATCTGCCGGGCCAGCGACAGGGCGGTGTCCCAGGAGCCGGTGAGGTACTCACGCACCAGCGCCTGGTAGAGCCCGGCCGTGGCGGCTCCCGGGCCGCCGTAGCGTTCACCGAGCAGTACCTCGAACGCGGTCGGACAGTCCCCGAGCCCGGCTGCCTCCCGGATGCGTTCCGGCTCGGTCACGGGGTGCAGGCCCCCTGCCGCCCGTCTGGCCTGCACCGCGTGGAGGGCCGCCTCGAACGTCGCCCGTGGCCCCGCGGCGGCGGTCAGGAGCCGGATTTCGGCCGGATCGGGCAGTGGCCCGCCGGGCGGCACCGCCGTCGGCGGATCGCTGTCCGCCACCGGTTCACCACCGTCGTCCCGCGCGTCCCGCGGAGCGTGCGGGACGGGTGGGTCGCCCTGCCACCTTGCGATCGAGAGTAGCTGGGCCGCCCAGGGCACCGCCGTCACGGCGGCCGGCCAAGGGTCGTCCGGGTCGCCCGCCGGCCGTTCCTCGTGCACCGCGGCGAACGCCGAGGCCGGAGCCAGCAGCCCGGTCCACAGGGCCGTCGTCTCCGCCGGGGCCGGGCCGGTGACCGGGAGCCCCCTGGGGCGGGCGAAGGACACCAGCAGATCGTCGAGCTCCAGCAGTCCGGTGTGGTCGCCGTGCCGCAGCATCGTGTCGATCGTCTCACGGACCACTCCGGTGAACCGTTCGTCCCGCGGTGACATCAGGCGCAGCGCGGCCCGCCGGGAGGACACGGAGTGCCCTCTACGCGGGCAGGGATCGCTGCGGGCGGCGGCCAGCAGCAGTCCCACCGACGACGCCGTGTCGAGGAGCAGCCCGCCGGCGGCCCTGACATGGTCGGCGAGTCGAGGCTCCAGCGTTCCGGCCGCTTCGGCCCCGACCCGGTCCACGGCGGACCGCACGATCTCCGCGTGCGAGGGTGCGGGGTCGCACTCCAGGTCCATGTCGCGCAGGGTGGCGGCGAACGCGGGGACGCTGAACCTCAGTCGGTGCTCCTCGCCGACCTCCACCACGCGCTCCTCGACCAGTCGGTCGAGGAGCCGGCCGACGTCGGCGGTGGACTGGCCCAACGCCTCCGCCAGACGGGGGACGTCGTCCAGCATCACCTGGCCTGCGCCGTCCAGCCGGGCGAGCATGGCCGCCGCCTTGAGCAAGGTGTCCCCCTGGAAGGGCGGGACCGGGCCCAGACCCGTCACCCTGGCCAGCTCGCCGCAGTCCTGCGGCAGCCGCACCTCGCTCTCCGGCACGCCCAGGCAGACATGGCCGTCCACCACGGGCAGCCCTCCCCGGTCCCGGAGCGCGTCGACCAGTTCCAGCACGGCACGCGGGTTGCCCGCCAGCGACCCCAGCGACCGGTGCAGCGCGGCGAGCAGGGCCGGCTCGACGGGCTTGCCCAGGTGCCGGTGGATCAGGGACTCGACGTGTTCACGCGGGAGCGGACCCAGTTCGATGACGCGGTCCGCCGCCCCGGTCAGCGGGCAGGATTCCGTCCCGTGGAGGTACGGGCTCCTGACGGCCATCACCACCGACACCATGTCCGGGCGGAGCGCGCGCAGCAGTTGTCCCAGCACCACGCCGGTCTCGACGGGCACCGCGTCCATGTGGTCCAGCAGCAGGGCCAGCGGTCTGATCCGCGTCGCCGCCCGCAGCGCGTCGCGCAGATCGAGGAGCAAGCGGTGTTGGTGCCGCGGGTCGCGCAGCGCCCGCGCCTGTGACCGTCTGACCGCACCGATCCGCTGTGCGCCGGCCTCGCCCAGCAGCCGCGACACCAGCTCCGAGACCGCCTGGGTGACCGCCTCGAAACCCGGCGGGCAGCCGTCCGCCGTCAGGTCGAGGCGCGCGACCTTCGTGGTGGCGCCCGCGACGGCTGACCGCGCCGCCTCCAGCACCGCGGTCTTGCCGGTCCCGGCCGGGCCCCTGACGACCACCACCTCACCCTTTGTACCGGCGCCCTCCAGGGCCGCCCGGACCTCCCGCACCTCGGCATCGCGTCCGAGAAGTGCCATGCGCGGTTGCGACGCCACCTCGTTCTGTCCTCCGGTCGAGCCCGTACGTTCCTGCCCGCCGCGGCTGCCCCACGCACGGTGTCGCTAAAATAATGGTCGTCGCGGTCGCGTCCGACAGGTGCTCCGCTCAAGGGACCGTAGACCGCGGTCGATGGTCCAGTGACGGGTGCGCCGGCCGCACGCGTCCCAGAAAGTGGTGGTTACGTGGCAGTGCAGGAACTGCAAGCCACCTCGGCCCCCACCACCGATCTGGTCGCCCGAGCCGGCCCGCTGGAGCAGCTCCTGGGCAACGGCGGAGAACCAGACTCCCCAAACGTGGTTCTGCTGTGCGGCGAGCCCGGTGCGGGCCGTACCGCGCTTTTGCGTCAGGCGGCGGACCGGCTGCGATCGGACGCCCTGCGGGTGCACTGGCTCGACTGTCTGCCCGGGGACGAAGGGGTGCCGTTGCTGCTGGCCACCAGGGTGGCGGCCGCACTGCTCGAGGCGGCCGGGGACGCCGTACCGGACGTGATGGCGCGCCGCGTGCCCGCGCAGGCGACGGGCGAGGCCGTTCCGTCCGCCACGGGCCCGGACGGGGCGATGACCGCCGCGCTGGCCGAGGCACTGCGCGAACAGGGGTCGGCCGTGGTGGTGGACGACGCCCACCATGCCGATGCCGAGAGCATCGCCCTGCTGCGCTCGCTGCTCCCCACGTTCAAGGCGCCGTCCGCCCGGTTGTTGCTGGGCGTCCGTACCCGTCCCCACGGAGCGTCGGCGGATGCCGCGGAACCGGCGGCGCCGGAGCTCGCTCTGCTGGCCCCGCACCATGCGGTGCGCTCGGTGGTGCTGGATCCGCTGACGGAGGCGGATGTGCGCGAGCTGTTGACCCGTCGGCTGCGCGCGATCCCGGATGACACTCTCGTGACCGAGGTGTACCGGCTCGGCCGGGGCAACCCTGCGGCGATCAGCGCGGTCCTTGCGGCCCTGTGGGAGGCGGACGGCGTGCGGGTGGTGGACGGTCATGCCTTCCGGGTCGACCTCGTGCCGGTCCCGGTGCTCCCGGATGACGATCCGTTCGTACGCCGCCTGCGCTCCCTCGGCGCGTCCTGCTGGACGGTGGCCGGGGCGATGAGCCTGTTGAGCCCGCTCGGCCCGGCGGCACCCGCGCTGGTGGCGGCCGGCACCGACCTGACCGTCGACACGGTGCTGCGGGCCCTGACGGTGCTGGTCCGGGTCGGGGTGCTGGACCGGTTCGCGGAGCCGGACGGGTCGGTCTCCTGGGAGTTCCGCATGCCGCTGCTGGCGGTGGCCGTGCGGGAGCGACTCGGCCCCTGGCAGCGCCGCAGGATCTCCGCCCTGGCGGTGGAGGCCCTGTGGTCCCGTGAGCCGTCTGCCGGAAACCCGCCGCCGGCCGACGAGGATGCGGCGGCCGGTGCGAACGGCGAGCGGGCCGGTACTCCTGCGCACCCGGCGTGCCCCGAGCGGGGAGCCGCACACCTTCCGGCGGTGAACGCACCGATTGCCGACGTGCACGAGACGTACCTGCCCGAGCGGGTCGCGGACGCCGGCTCGTCGGTGGACAGGCGCCGCGCCACGGCCACGCTACTGTCCGCGGTCGCCCGGATCGGGGGCGCCTACGAGCAACTGGCCCCCGGGTGGCTGCAGGCCGCGGCCCGCTTGATCGACAAGCCTGCCGAGCAGCTCGAGGTGCTGGCCCACTACGCCGGCCTCAGCAATGAGCGGGGGGACTACATGGCTGCGGCCGACACCGCCGAGCGAGTGCTGCACAGCCACGGGGCGCAAATGGGCCATGACGCCGCTTTGTTGCTGACGGCGGTCTATGTGACCGGGCTGGCACGGTGCGGGGACACCGAGCGGCTGGAACGCGTGGCCGATCCCCGGTGGGACGTCCCACTGGCGCCGGTCGTCCGCACCGTCAGCCAGGCGTTCGCGCTCACCATGCTCGGGCGGTGGGCCGAGCAGCGGGACTTTCTGGAGGGCACCGGGCCTCAGTGGCGAGCGGAGCCGATGGCACAGTACTTCGCCGCGATCTTCCTCAACACGGCCAAGGTGGTGCTGGGCGAGCCGGAGGACTTCTTCGCCTCTCTCGACTACCCCCGGGCGGATTCCCTGCCGCGCACCCATCTGTACGAGCTCACCGCCAATCAGACCGGGCTGCTGTGCGGTCACGGAGACCTGGCCCGGGCGCGGGAGGTGATCCGGCAGCGGCGCCTGGACGTCGACCGGCTGCATCCGGACAACCGGTTCCTGCTGCACTATCTGGGGGGCGACTGGGACCAGGCCGCCCGGGTGGCCCGCACCGCGCTGGCCAACGGCCAGTCGACCACCCGGCCACCAAGCGGCACGGTGATGCTGGCTCGGTTCTCCACCCTGCTGCTCGCCAGGGGGCGGCCCTCCCAGGCGGCCAGGCTGCTGGAAACAGGCCGTACGCCCCCGAACCTGCTGCCGTACCTGCTCGACCACGCGCAGTCGGCGGTCCACCGGGTGCTGGGCGAGGCCGATCTCGCCACACAGGCGCTGCGGCGCGGTCTGGACCGTGCCGCGGAAAATGGGAGCGTCTACGGCACGGAGGACCTGTGGGCCGATCTGGTCGCGGCCGAGGCCGAGGCGGGGGACCTCCGCGCGGCGTCCACCGCCCTGGCCGAACTGGCCCGGGTGGCGGATGCCATGGGCGGCGAGCGCGGCAGGCTGCTGCTCCTGCTGACCGCCGCGCGGGTGCCCGAGGAGCACCGGCGGCCGTGCGGACTGCCGGATGCCAGGGCGGCACTGCACCAGGCCGTAGAGCTGGCACGGTCTCGGGCCCAGCCGTTCGAGACAGCTACGACCGTGCTGGCCGCCGCATCCTGGGGGCTGGATCCCAAACCGCTGCTGCATCAGGCGTACGAGCTGTTCGGTGAGCTGGACGCACTGCTGTGGCGGTTCCGGGTCCGGACGGCCATGCGCGCGGCGGGAGTCTCGGTGCCCGGCCGTGGCATCGCGACCGAGGAGAACGACCGGCTGCTGACGGAGCTCGTGACCGAGGCGCTGACCAATCGTCAGCTCTCTGCCGTACTCGGGGTGAGCGAGAGTGCGGTGGCCAACCGTCTGATGCGGCTGTTCGCCCGGACCGGTACCCGCTCGCGCCTGGAACTGGCCACGGCGGTGCTGGGCGCCCGTCGCTGAGCGGCGGGCGGCGACCGCACCCGATGCCCCGTGCCACACCTCATATGAGCCCACACCTCACGGCGTACGCCACGGCGTGGGTCCGGTTACGGAGGTTGAGCCGCTTCATCAGGTTGTAGAGAACGTTCTTGACCGTCCGCTCGGAATAGCTGAGCTTTTGGGCTATCTCTTCCAGATCGCAGCCTTCGGACACCAAGCGCAGGACGTCGATCTCCCTGGGAGTCAGACCAGAGGCGGTCAGTCCGTGCGGAGCGAGCACGTCGCGGTTGGTCCGCAGTACCTGATCGAACAGCTTTCCCTGGAGCTCGGGCGAGAAGTCACCGCGCCCCTCGCCGACGCTCACCACGGAGCTGGTGAACGCCGCCGGAGTGAACTCACTGCGCCACATCACGGCACGTACACCTCGCTCCAGCGCCGCATAGAGGTCCGCCTGCCACTGATCGGCGATGATGACCAGGAATCGAGGGTCGGTCATCCCCGCCGACAGTTGTCTGAGCATGTCCAAGGTGGCCACGACCACGGTGTCCAGAGCCACGACGACAACGTCGGCCTCCTGCAGTTGGGCGGTGGCGACCAGGCTCAGCCGGGACTCCGAACGGATGTGTCCGACCAAACCCAGTCGGGTGAGGGGGTCGGCCGCATGGACCGCCACGCTGATCGGGCTCATTGTCATGTCCTGTGGTAAGAGTCGTGCTCGGCGAAGACGAACGGGTGGACAGAGCCTCTTTTCGGCGCTGCCCGTCTCCGCCTCAAGTCCCTGCATGTCAAAGGTTCACGAGATGGACCGACCGCCGGTCCCGCCCCGTTTCCGGTCGGCCCCCGAGGGGCGACGGGCTTGCCCATGCTCACACGGGTCCCACAAGCATCCCGACGTCTCGGCGAGGGGTGCGGCTAAACGTAGGGAAAGGTCACGCGAGTTGCGCCGGGACCGCGGGCGCATGAGCACCCCACGCCGGAAGCACCTCAGAACACCAACGGCCGCGGCCTGTGCTGGATGCTGATCCAGGTCCCAGGCTCACCGGACGCCGCGCGGCGTCGACCGGGGTTCCCGCAGCGGTTCCAGAGCAGCGCTCACCCGGATCAGCTCGTCGAACATGGTCTTGGCCGAGGCGGTCATCACTTCGTTCGAGGTCACCTCGCCAACCTCGCCGATGAACTGGTGGACGATCGGGACGGAGCGAGCGACACCTGAACGGTGACTCCGGGCTCAGCACATTGGCGGACTGCGCTGAACCGCCCTTCGGTCAACCGACTGCCGAATCGGCGGGATCCTCGGTTCCGGCCGTGTGCGAGCAGCCGACAGCACGGCCGCGCGCTCAGCCGCCGTGCGGGTCGTCGAGGAGGGGACGGGGCCCTGTCCCCGTCCGACCGATGGCCGCCGCTCCGTCCCTACGACGCAGCTCGCCGCGGCGGCCACGGGTCACTTCCTCAGCGGCGGGTGCATCTCGGTGCTGACACCGATGCGGTTCCACACGTTGATCGTGCCAATGGCCAGGATCAGGTCGGCCAGCTCCTTCTCGGCGAAGAACTCCTCCGCCTGGGCCCATACCTCGTCCGGCACACCGTGCTCGTCCAGCCGGGTCACCGCGTCGGTCAGGGCGAAGGCCGCCTTTTCACGCGGGGTGAAGTGCGGGAACTCGCGCCACACCGCCACTCCGAGGACACGCTGGACGCTCTCGCCCCCTTCGAGCAGTTCGTGGCTGTGCGAGTCGACACAGTACGCGCATCCATTCAGCAGCGAGGCCCGCAGCTGGATCAGGAACAACAACTTGTTGTCGACGTTCGCCCGAACATATTTCTCCAGCTCCAGCACGTTCCGATAGCCCTCACGTGCGACCTGTCCCAAGTTCATTCGACCCATGAGGACCTCTCTTCAGTCGATTGACCGTCAGAGCCATTGCACAACGCGCCGCCGATCCCAGCCACATCGTCCAGCACCGGGGTGTCATCTCAGGGCAGCGGCTTTTCCGAAGACGGGGCATCGGGCCGCTCCAATCCACAGCCCCATGCCTGTCCTGGTGGGGGACGCAGTCGGATTACTCAAGCGGACTTACCGACGTAATGGACAGACTGAGACCCGCACGAGGAAACTTCGCGACCAAAGAGCCACGTCACCCGCCATAGGCCTTTCGCCACACGACGCTATATAGACCGTGCATGGGGCCCTTCCGTCCCTGTACGGGACCGCGCCCCGCCTCATCGCAAGGAGTGACGGACGGATGACCACCATGCGCGCTGTACGAGCCCACAAGCGGGGCGGTCCGGAGCAGCTGGTGGACGAGAACGCGCCACGTCCCGAACCGGCCGCGGGCGAGGTACTCGGGTCCATGAACGCCGCCTCCATCACGAACGGCGAGCTCGCCTGGGAGGCCACCTGGACCGACAGCCTCTCCGTGGGGAGACGAGGTGTACGGGCTGATCCACCGTTCCCGCGGACGTGCTGGCGGTGAAGCCGTCCCGGCTGAACCATGCCAGTGCGGCGGCCGTCCCGCTGGCGGCCCTCACAGCCTGGCAGGCGCTAATCGGCAAGGCCTCGTTGGAGTCCGGGCAGCACGTCCTGGTCCACGGCGGGGCCGGCGGCGTCGGCTCCTTCGCCGTGCAGATCGCCGCGGCGCTCGGCGCGCGAGTGACAGCAACAGCTTCCGCCCGCGACCGGGAATTCGTCTCCGGGCTCGGTGCGGACCAGGTCATCGACTACGCCGACGAACGCTTCGAGGACCACGTGGACGGCGCCGACGTCGTGCTGGACACCGTGGGCGGCGACACGCAGGCCCGCTCGTGGGCGGCGCTGCGCACGGGCGGCACCCTGGTCAGCATCGCGCCCGGTCCGGTGAGCGCCGAACTGTGGATGGGTCCCGGGGCATGGCCGACACCATCGCGGCCGCCATGGGCATCGACCCCAGGAAGCCGTGGACCAAACCGTCAACAGCCTCGGTGGCTTCACCACCGGTCGCTTCATCCGCCCCGACGAGGTCGCCGACCTGGTCCTGATGCTCGCGGGCGACCGCGCCGCCGACATCACAGGCGCTGACTTCACCATCTACGGTGGTCTCATCAAGACGCTCTGACAACACGGCTCAAGACGCTCTGGCAGCACGGCCGAAGGCGTGTCTTCGGCACACCCCCGTTCGTGAAATCCGCAGCCCGGTTGCGGTAGCCGATCGTCGTGGCCTCGGCCTCGGCACGACACGCGCTCCCGGGCTGCGGCAGGCGCGGCCGTGCTGGATTCGATACCGAGCCCATGCCTGTCGAATACGCCCCCAACCATGCGTCCCGCCTGATCGAGACCCGGAACCGGCACATACGGCGGCTTGCCGGGAGGGCGGTACGTGTCGAAGGTGCCGTGGTCCACAAAGCTGCGTGCCGCGGCGTCGATTTCGCCCCTGCCCGCGTGGACGACTGCCACGCGCAGGCCGCCGTACGTGTCCGCGTGGATGGTCCTCCGGGCATCGGGGCAACGGGCCCGGTCGTGGACGGCCCCGCACCCGGCGCAGGTCCAGGTCCGCTCACCGCGCGGTGGTGGTGCGCCATTGTCGGAGCGGGTCCGGAGGGGTCTACTCGACGGACGCCGGGGTGGAGATCATGCCTGGAGCCCTTCCTCGGGCCACCGCACGGAATCGCAATGGCGTCCCGCCGTCACGTTTCCGGAAGAACTTCGTGAAGTCGCTGGGGTCCGGGAAGCCCAGTCGGCGGGATATCTCGGCGGAGGTGGCGTCGGTGTGGACCAGCAGCCGCCGGGCTTCCAGGAGGATACGGGCGTCGAGGTACTGCTTGGCGGTGGAACCCGTCGCGGCCCGCGCGGCGCGGGACAGGGTGCGGACGCTGTAGCCGAGCGCGGCGGCGTAGTCGTTGACGTGGTGGGAGTCGGCGAAGTCGCGTTCGACGGCGGCACGGAAGTCGCGGAAGACATCGCCGCCCGACCCGGGCGACGCGGGGCCCGGACAGGCGTGGGTCAGACGCAGCAGCAGGATGCTGAGAAGGTGGCGCAGTGTCTCGATGTGGGCGTCGAGGGGAAGGGAGGCCAGGTCGCCGTATTCGTGGGCGAGGTGGTGCAGCGCGAGGTCGGCGGAGCGGGCGTGCCGGCCGGTGAGGAGCATGGGTGAGCCGTCGTGGGAAGGCTCCGCGGGCACGAAACCGGGTTGCCAGATGATGATGGTGCCCCGCGCGGCGAGGTGATCCCGGGGGACGTACTGGTGGACCTGACCGGCCCGCACCCAGAGCCAGGAGCCCGAGTCCAGTGTGTGGTCCTGGAAGTCCACGGTGTGCCGGACCGGGCCCTTCCTGACGTGAATCAGGTGGTGGAAGGCGGGCCGGAGCGGCCTGGACAGGTCCAGTCCCCGCCGGTCTCCGCGTGTGGACAGTTCGGCGAAGTCGAGGATGTCCATCCCTATCGGCGCGCTCAGTGAGGGCCGGTACGACACCTCGGCAACGGAAGGCTGTCGGTTTTTTCCCATGACCGGTCCCCAGGTTACCGCCCTGGCCGCCCGCGCGGCCCCTAGCGTCGAAAGCGAGGGGAAGCCCGGAAGCAAGGAGTTGACCGACGTGCGACTGATCGTGGGGATGACCGGAGCCACCGGCGCTGTACTCGGGATCCGGCTGTTGCGGCGGCTGGCCGAGCTGCCCGAGGTGGAGACCCATCTGATTCTCAGCCGCTGGGCGCGTACCACCATCGAGCTGGAGACCGGTCACAGTGTCCGCGAGGTCGCGGATCTCGCCGACGTGGTGCACAACCCCGAGGATCAGGGGGCGACCATCGCGTCGGGCTCGTTCCGGACCGACGGCATGGTCATCGTGCCGTGCTCCATGAAGACGCTGGCCGGCATCCGTGCGGGTTACGGCGAGGGCCTGGTCGGCCGCGCCGCTGACGTGGTGCTCAAGGAACGACGTCCCCTGGTGCTCGTACCGCGTGAGACGCCGCTGAGCGAGATCCATCTGGAGAACATGCTCGATCTGGCCCGCAAAGGAGTGCGGATCGTGCCACCCATGCCCGCCTTCTACAACCATCCTGCCTCGGTCGACGACATCGTCGATCACATCACCGTCCGCGTCCTCGACCAGCTCGCACTGCCCGCCCCCGCCGCCAGACGCTGGGAGGGCATGCGCGCCGCCCGGACCGCCCCCATCCACCCAGCCGCCTGAGAAAGAGCCGGACATGGCATACGACGACCTGCGCAGCTTCCTGACAACGCTGGACGCGGAGGGCCAGCTGCTGAAGATCACCGAAGAGGTCCTGCCCGAGCCCGACCTGGCCGCCGCGGCCAACGCGGCCGGCCGGATCGGCGAGGGAGCCCCCGCCCTGTACTTCGACAACGTGACGGGTTTCTCCCATGCCCGGATCGCGATGAACGTCCACGGTTCCTGGCGCAACCACGCGCTCGCGCTGGGACTGCCCGCGGGTACCTCGGTCAAGGACCAGGTCGAGGAGTTCGCGCGCCGCTGGGACGCCTTCCCCGTCGCGCCCGAGCGACGCGACGACGCGCCCTGGCGCGAGAACACCGTGGAGGGGGCGGACGTCGACCTGTTCCAGATCCTCCCGTTGTTCCGGCTGAACGACGGCGACGGCGGCTTCTACCTCGACAAGGGCGCCGTGGTCTCCCGCGACCCGCAGGACCCGGACGACTTCGGCAAGCAGAACGTCGGCATCTACCGGATCGAGGTCATCGGCCGCGGCCGGCTCGCCATCCAGCCGGTTCCGATGCACGACGTGGCCCTGCATCTGCGCAAGGCCGAGAGCCTCGGCGAGGACCTGCCCATCGCGATCACTCTGGGCAACGATCCGGTGATGACCATCGCGGCCGGTATGCCAATGGGCTACGACCAGTCCGAGTACGAGATGGCCGGTGCCCTGCGCGGCGCGCCCGCGCCCATCGCCACGGCACCGCTCACCGGATTCGACGTCCCCTGGGGATCCGAGGTCGTCATCGAGGGCGTGATCGAGAGCCGCGAGCGCCAGATCGAGGGCCCCTTCGGCGAGTTCACCGGCCACTACTCCGGCGGGCGGCGGATGCCGGTGATCCGCGTCGACCGGGTCTCCTACCGCACGGACCCGATCTTCGAATCGCTCTACCTGGGCATGCCCTGGACCGAGGTGGACTACGTGGTCGGACCGAACACCTGTGTCCCACTGCTGAAGCAACTCCGCGCCGAGTTCCCCGAGGTGCAGGCGGTCAACGCGATGTACACCCACGGCCTCACCGTGATCATCTCCACGCAGAAGCGCTACGGCGGCTTCGCCAAGGCGGTCGGCATGCGCGCGATGACCACCCCCCACGGCCTCGGCTACGTCACCCAGGTGATCGTCGTCGACGAGGACATCGACCCCTTCAACCTGCCCCAGGTGATGTGGGCGATGTCGGCCAAGGTCAACCCCGGGGACGACGTCGTCATCATCCCGAACCTGTCCGTCATGGAACTGGCGCCGGCCGCCTCCCCGGTCGGCATCACCAGCAAGATGATCATCGACGCCACGACGCCCGTCTCCCCGGACAACCGCGGAAACTTCAGTACGCCGGTCCGTGATCTGCCGGAGGCCAAGGAGTGGACCAAACGCCTCCAGTCCCTGATCGCCGCCCGCTGAAACCCCTTCAGGAGCCACCTTGATCTGCCCCCGCTGTGCACACGACATCATCGGATCCGTCACCACCTCCCCGGTCCCCGGCGCCTGGGACGTGCTCCAGTGCGGCCGCTGCCTCTACATGTGGCGCACCACCGAACCCGCCCGCCGCACCCGGCGCGACGCCTATCCCCAAGAGTTCCGGATGACCCCGGCGGACATCGACAACGCCCCGGAGGTCCCCGCGATCCCGCCTCTGGAAACCCGCTGAACCGGCTGCCCACGCCGAGGGCCACACCTGCCGGGTGAGGAACGACCGGTTCGACCGCGCCGGATGTCCGTCGGCCTTCGCCTCCCTTGCGATGTGTTCAGCACGTCGAGCACCGCGGGTCATTCCTTGGTCGAGCCGACGAGCATTCCGGAGACGAGGGTGCGCTGCGAGAAGAGGAAGAGCACAAGCACCGGCAGGATGGCCACAATGATGGCGAGGGCCAGCTCCGGCACCGTGATGTCCAGGCCGACACGGCAACCGGATTGAAGGAGGGCGTGGAGGCCGCACCTTCAGCATGGCTATGCCACCGCATGTCCATGAGCGAGCCAGTCGGTGTAGTGCACGCTGCCGATGCGCGCCCCGCTGGGGGCAGTGATCGCATCGTCGGGAACAGCGGCGAACAGACCCGCTGATTCGTCGACCACGACACTGCGGCCGTCATCGTGCGCCTGCAGGGTGAGACGGCCGAGTTCGTCCAGCGGGAAGACATCGGGACCAGCGATGCTGACGGTGCTGTTGATGGGCGTACCGGTCGCGACGTCGGCAAGCGTGTCGACAACCTCCCCCACCGCGATCGGCTGCATCCGAGTCGTGGGCAGACGCACGATGTCTCCCTCACTGGTCCACGACATGATTTTCTCGACGAACTCCATGAACTGGGTGGCGCGAACGATGGAGTACGGGATCGGGCCGACCTCGACGAGGTGCTCCTGAAGGATCTTCGCCGCGTAGTAATCGACTTCCGAAATCCGGTCGATCCCGACGATCGACAACAGGACGACATGCCGAACGCCTTCCTTTTCAGCAGCTCGCAGGAGATTGCCCGAGGTGCTGCGGAAGAACGGTGACGCGGCCGCGTCGAAGGTCGGGGCGTCAATCGTGATCACCACGACATCGACCGACGACAACGCGTCCTGCAGTCCCTCCCCTGTCACGAGATCCAGACCTGTGGATCTGCCGTGCGCCGTCGCCTGGTGCCCCTCCGATCTGAGCTTTTCCACGAGCCGTGACCCGACGAACCCAGTGCCGCCCACAACAGCGATCTTCATGGCCGTATCTCCTCGCGATCGTGCAAGCCGACATGAAATGCCGGTGGCGCTCACCGCACCCGTGGGTTCGCCGTACGCGCTCCGTACCCGGCAACCCAGCCACATGCCCGGCAACACACATACCGGAAAAGTTGGCCTGGCCCTGTCCACTGGGCCGCGGGCGGGAACCGACGCTCCTGCCCGGATTTGACTGGTCACCCTGGCGGAAGGAACCGCGGAGCGACCGGACCGCCTTCCAGCGTACTTCGGGTGCTCGCAGCGGCCGACCTGAGACGCGCTGTGCCGGGAAGGGCGGCTGTCGAGAGGCGGGATGGAACGCCTCATCCATCCCCGTGGCCGTCAGGACGGACCACCGCGTCACCGCCTCCGCCGACACCTTCACCGCCGCCAAACTCGCCGATCATGTTCCCAAGAACGCCTGGGCACGCATGCGCACCGACCACGGGCTCAACGGCGACCGCCACTACGACTGGGCCCTGCTCGACGTGATAGCCGAGAACACCCCCACCGAACACGCAGTCGACCACTCCCACCTGGTCATCCGCCGCCACCGCTACACCGGCGAACTCTCCTTCTACCGCTGTCATTCCGCCACCCCCGTCGCCCTGGCCACGCTGGTCGACGCCATCTGCTGCCGCTGGAAGATCGAAGAGGACTTCCAACTCGGCAAGAGTGCCTGCGGCCTCGGCCAGGGCCAGACCACCCGCTGGAACTCCTGGATGCGCTGGACCCTCATCAGCATGCTCGCCGCCGCCGTCCTCGCCGTCACCCGCCTGCGCGCCACCGCCCAGGCCACCCGGGGCAGACTCGTCCCTGCTGGCGTCGGCGAACTGCTCCGCCTGCCGCGGTCCACCGTTCTGCCCTCGCCCCGCCGCGGCCACGATCACCTGCTGCACTGGTCCGCCTGGCGCCGCCGACCACCAGCACCGCGCGGCCGAAGCACACCCCACTGGAACAACGTCACCGCGGCCGCGACGACATGACACGGCCAGCATGATCAAGAACTGCAGCTGCCGTGTCAGTACTGCTCGCTCAACCGGCAGTCGACCTGTTTCATGTCCGGACCGAGAGCGGTCAATCGCCCCACGATACAGAGCGATCACTCTTGTCGACGGTTGAACATTGAACGATAATCAGCCAATTACTCATTCGTTCGACATAAGAGGAAACGTTGCTCTCCACCCCCTCCGGGAGACCCTGGGCCGCGGCACTGGGCGCTGTCCTGCTCGCCACCGCGGGCCTCACTCCAGCTGTCGCACACGCGGCACCCGTCGCCGACACTCCGGCCCACCCCGCCAGGGCCGTGCAGGCGGCCCCCACTCTGCCGGGCTCTCACACCGTCACCCTGATCACGGGTGACGTGGTGACGGTCGGCCGCACCGGATCGGCCGGCGGTTCCATCCAGGTCCGGCAGGCCGACGGCGCCCCGTCGACCGCCAGGATCGAGGAGCGGAACGGTCATCTCTACGTTCTGCCCCGGGCCGCCGACCACTATCTGGCCACCAACCGTCTGGACCGGCGCCTGTTCGACGTCACCCAGCTCATCGCCGACGGCTTCGACGACCAACACCGCCCGCAGCTGCCGCTGATCGTCTCCTACACCGACGCCGCCGTCCGATCGCGCACCACCGGTGTGCCCGAAGGAGCCGCGAAGTCACGGGTCCTCGACGCTGTCCAGGGCGCCGCGCTCACCGAGAGCCGAAGCCACGCGGCGGACTTCTGGGCGTCCGTCACCGCCGTACCGTCCGGCTCCCGTACGGACCGCCCCACCGGAGGTTTCCGGCAGGGCATCGGCCACATCTGGCTCGACGGTCGGGTCCACGCCCAACTGGCCGACAGCACGGCTCAGATCGGTGCCCCGGAGGTCTGGAAGGGCGGCAACACCGGAAAGGGCGTCGACGTCGCCGTCCTGGACACCGGTATCGACACCGGGCACCCCGACCTCGTCGGGAAGACCGTCGCGTCCCAGGACTTCACCGGTGGAGACGACGTCACCGACCGCAACGGCCACGGAACCCACGTCGCGTCCACCATCGCCGGCACCGGAGCCGCCTCGGACGGCCGCGAACGCGGTGTCGCACCCGACGCCGGCCTCATCGTCGGCAAGGTCCTCGACAAGTCGGGAGCGGGCGCCGAATCGGGCATCGTGGCGGCCATGGAGTGGGCCGTGCGCGACCAGCACGCCAAAATCGTCAGCATGAGCCTCGGCAGCGGCCCCACCGAGGGAAACGACCCGATGAGCCAGGCCGTCAACGCCCTGAGCGCCGAGACCGGTGCCCTCTTCGTCATCGCGGCGGGCAACTCGGGGCCGGCCGAGGGCACCGTCTCCGCACCCGGTACCGCCGACGCCGCCCTGACGGTCGGCGCCGTGGACGCGCACGACAAGGTGGCGGACTTCTCCAGCCGCGGACCGCGCCTCGGAGACCGCGCCCTCAAACCCGAGATCACCGCGCCCGGAGTCGACATCTCCGCCGCCCGCTCCCAGTACATCGACGCCGGGTCGGGCTACTACCAGACGCTCAGCGGCACTTCCATGGCGACGCCGCACGTCGCCGGAGCGGCGGCCCTGCTCGCCGCCCAGCATCCCTCCTGGACGGGCCGGCAGCTCAAGGACGCGCTGGTCAGCACCGTGAAGCCGACCCCCGGGGCGACCGCTTCCGAAGGCGGCAACGGACGCGTGGACATCGCCGCCGCCACCCGCGCCTCGGTGGTGGCCACCGGTACCGCCTACGTTCCCGTCGACGACGCCGCCCCCGCCGGAGGGGTCCGGCGCGAGGTCACCTGGTCCAACAGCGCCGCCACACCGGTGACGCTGCACCTGGGCATCGACGCGGGGTCCGCGCCGGCCGGACTGTTCTCCCTCGACCGCACCGACGTCACGGTCCCCGCCGGCGGTACCGCGAGCGCCACCCTGACGGTGGACACCTCCCGCACCACGTCGACCACGCACACCGGGCAGATCACGGCCACGGCCTCCGACGGCACCACCGCCACCCGTACCCTCATCGGGGTGGGCCGCATCGTCCACTACCACCTGCTGACCATCAGCGTGAAGGACCGCGACGGCTCGCCCATGCCCTACTCGCAGTTCCAGCTCAGCAGCGGCGACACGGACTACCCCCCGACCTACGAGGCGGACGAGAACGGCACCCGGACCCTGCGCGTGCCCGAAGGCGTCTACTCCACGCTGAGCTATCTCGAGACCACCGGCTCCCACGGCCCGAACTCCCTGGGCATGGCGCTCGTCGGATCGCCCGAGGTGAACGTCGACCACGACATGTCCGTGGTGCTCGACATCTCCCGGACCCGAGAGGTCAAGGCGCTCACCCCGAAGCCGAGCGTCCCCGTCTACGCCCGGACCGAGTACTACCGTTCGCTGGGCACCAACTCCTGGCGGATCGCCCAGGACCTGGGCGAGGTCTACGACACGCTCTGGGCCGAACCCGTCCCCAAGAACGTCCAGGAGGGCGACTTCTGGTTCACCGCCAGGGCCCGCATGACGCAGCCCTGGCTCACCCTGTCGTCCGACGGAACCACCTATGACGATCTGACGCGTCAGATCAACACCGCCCGGCTGCCCGAGGGCACCTCGGACCTCCCCGTCGTCTTCGCCGGGGACGGACTCGCCGCGGACTACCGTGACCTCAAGGCGAAGGGCCGCATCGTCCTGGTCCGCCGCAGCCTCGACCAGTGGACCCGCAGCGCACAGGTGGAGGCCGCAGCGAAGGCCGGCGCCAAGCTCCTCCTCGTCGTCAACCAGTACGGCGGGCGCGGCGTCGACCGGTACTTCGACTCCGTCGGGAACAACGCCGGCGTCGAGGTCGCCCTCATGGGCAAGGACGAGGGCGAGCAGCTGATCCAGCAGGTCCAGGCGCACCACGTCACCCTCCGCATGGAGTCCCACCCCTTCCCCGACTACCTCTACGACCTGGAGAACACCCAGCACGGCTCCCTCCCCGCCGACAGCCTCGTCCAGCGCCCCCGCACCCGCGATCTGGCCCGAGTCGACACCCGCTTCCGTTCGACCGCGGTGGACACCACCGCGGGCGAGTACCGCTTCGACGCGGTCCCCTACTCGGACTGGAACCTGGGCGCCATGCTCCCCTCCGCGCCGCAGGGCGACCGCACCGACTGGGTCACGCCCGGCGGACCGGAGCGCTGGACACAGCAGGCGTTCGTCGACGGCCAGCAGATGCAGTACGGCCCCTACCGGCAGTACCAGCGGGGGAGCACGCAGACGGACGAGTGGTTCGGTCCGCTGCAGCGCCCCCGGCTGACCGACGGTTATCCGCTGCCGCGCCGCGCCGGCTCCACGTTCCGGATCGAGGTACCGAGTTGGGGAGGGACCGACCACACCGGTCTGAACCTGCAGAGCCCCAACCTGCAGCAGGCCACGACGACCCTTTGGCAGGGTGACACCCGCCTCGCGCAGGAGGACTCGACGACTCGCATCGAGGTCGAGGCCCCCTCCGCCGCGACACTGCCCTACCGGCTGACGGTGGACGCCCACCAGGACGCCTCGGTCAGCCCGTACGCGTCGAAGACCAGCACCGAGTGGGGCTTCCGCTCGGCGGCCTCCCAGAGCGCGGACGAGGCCGAGCCGCTGCCCCTGGTCCAGTTGGACTACGCGGTCGGCCTCGACGACGGGGGCCGGGCCCGGCGCATCGCCGACCTGACGGTCACCTCCTCCTTCCCCGGCGGGGTCACCACCGGCGGCAGGATCGGCCGGCCGACGCTCCAGCTCTCCTACGACGAAGGAGCCACCTGGCACACCGCACGGCTCACCGCGGACGGCCACGGCGGCTGGCGGACCTCCCTCCAGGCACCGGCGCACGCGCGGACGGTCTCGCTGCGCGCCTCCGCCGACGACTCGGCGGGCGACTCCGTTCGGCAGACCGTGATGCGGGCCTTCGGCCTGCGCTGAGCGGACCGCCCCGAACCGAGGCGGTCCCGACGCACCACCACCAGGAGGGGCCCGCCGAGCGGCGGGCCCCTCCGTCGTCCTCCCACGGCGCACCGCGGCGGCCTTCATCGTCCTCGGGCCGCACCACAGCCGGAGCCGAACCGGCGCAGAAAACAGGTCGACACCACCCGCCCGTCCCGAACTCCCGCGCATCCTGCGAGCCTTCGTCCTGCCACCGCCTGACACCGCCGCGGGAACGAGATCACCCCAGCCGCATGGCCACGAAGTACAGCTGCCGTGTCAGTCCCTTCAGTTGTAGTTCAGGGCGAGTTCGCGAGTCCGGCGTCTGCGATGATGCCCGTTGGCGTCGGCCTGGTGATGTCGTCGCCAGCGTGACCACCACAGTCCGTGGGCGGCCCGACCGTGCTCGGGTGGGGGTGGCGGGTGGATGAGCGTAAGGAGCTTGCGGATCTCGGCCGCGGTGTAGGGGATGAGCTGTTCGGGGCTGATGATGTCCTCGTGCTCCCCCCTTTGGGCTCCTCATCAGGCTCGTCACCGCTGAGGGCTTCCCGGAGCGGTGCGGGGGCGTCGGCGTCGTCTGTGGCGGCCTGTACCGCCAGGAATGCGGCGGCCGGCATCGACAGGGTGATGTGCCGGTACCAGCCGTGCCAGTGGCGCACCTCGTAGTCGGCCAGCCCGCACTGATGCTTGCCGAGTTTGATCGCGTCTTCCACCCGCCAGCGCGCGCCGGCGACGTGGGCCAGGTGTTCCGGCGGGGTGCCGGACGGGCCCCAAGCCAGGTAGTAGTCGAGGTCGTCGGGCGTTTCGGGGCGGCGTCGGGCGATCATCCATCGGCTCGGCCAGGGCTGCCCCCGCACCGCGCTGCCCACGGGCTCCTCCGGGTCGGCGATCCGGCGGACCCACCACTGCCACCAGCGGGAGCCGGTCTGGCTCGGGCCGGCTTCGATCAGCTGCCACTCGCTGTCGTCCGCGGCGGCGGCCAGCTTGTCGATACGCCGCCAGCCCGGTCGGGGCAGCACTGTCTGGGCGCTGGAAACGTTGACCACGTACGGCAGTTAGCGGCTCTCGGCGAAGGAGCGGAAGCCGCCGTCACGACCGTAGACCTCGTCGGCGGCCAGCCAGGTGTTCTCCGGAAGCCCGGGGAGAATCCGGTCGATCATCTTCTCGGCGAGGCGGGGTTTGGTGGCGAAGCCGACGGTCTCGGGCACCTGCGCAGCCGCGCACCGCTCGCGATCGCCTGTCCAGACTTGCGGCAGGTAGATCTCCCCGGAAGATTTCAAGTCCAGTGAGACGGTCGTGACGCTATGAGGTTTGTGGTGCGGGTTCCCTGCGCTTGGCCGGGTCGTTGATCCACGCCTTCTGAGGTATTTCGGGTGGTCGGGGGCGGCGGCCGAAGCGTTCGGGGTGGCGGGCGTATGCCTCGGCGAGGGTGACGGCCCGCTGGTCGCGGACCTCCTCGGCGGTCCCGAAGTGAACGGATGCCGGCGTGTGCCAGCCGATGCCCGAATGCCGGTGCTCATGGTTGTAGTACGCGATGAAGGCGTCGAACCACTCGCGGGCATGGGCCAGGGAGTCGAAGCGTTCGGGATAGTCGGACATGTACTTCGTGGTCTTGAACTGAGCCTCCGAATAGGGATTGTCGTTGGAGACCTTCGGCCGCGAGTGTGACCTCGCCACTCCCAGGTCGATCAGCAGCTGGGAGACTTTCCTGGAAGTCATCGACGTGCCCCGGTCGGCGTGCACGGTCTCGGGCACGATGCCATTGCGTGTGATGGTCTCTCGGATCAACTCCTCAGCCCGTGACGCCGATTCGGCCGCCTCGACGGTGTGACCGACGATGTACCGGCTGAAGATGTCGATGATGACGTAGGCGTGATACCAGATGCCCTTGACCGGTCCGGCCGCCTTGGTGATGTCCCAGGTGAACACCTGCGAGGGCCCGGTGGCGACCAGCTCGGGCACCGTCTTGGCGGGATGGGTGGCCTGGCGGCGGCGCTCACCGGTCTGCCCCTTTTCACGCAGGATCCGGTACATCGTGGAGACGGAGCAGTGATAGCGTCCGGCATCCAGCTCGCGGGCCCAGATCTGCGCGGGTGGCAGCTCGGCGTATTCGCCGCTGTTCATCAACTCCAGTACCGCAGCCCGCTCTTCGGCCGCGAGGGCCGAGGGCTGGACCTGCGGCGAGCGGGGCTTGCGTGCTGGCGGGGGCTGCAGCCGACGGTAGTGGGTGGCCCTCGACCGGCCGGTCAGCCGGCACGCCGCCGTCACGCCCAGCCTGCCCTCGACGCCAGTGAACGCGTCATCGGCCACCGGGTCGGCGGCAGCCTTCAGTCCGCGCTCTCGGAGATCATTTCCAAGAGCGCGGAAGCTGAGATGTGAATCCGGGGTCCCACGGGCATCTTTAAGTGCGGCCTCGCCGCGAGGCCGCACTCCTGTCGAGCCCGGTTCAGGCGGGTCCGGTTCCTGCGGGTCCGATGGTGACGTCGAAACCGAGGGCTTCGAGCTGGGCGGTCAGCCGCCTGGCGCGTTGCTCGGGGCTGAATCGCCTCGCTGCCCAGTCGGGGCCCAACTCCCGGTAGGGCACCTGGTCGTGGACGATGTGCCAGTAGGCCACGACGATGTCGTGGCGGGTCGCACCGAGAGCCTTGAAGCCGCCCGCCCGGCCTTTGATCTGCATGTGATGCGCGTGCAGGTAGGTGCCCTTGGCCTTGACCGCGCCCCAGGCCGCTTCGGTCAGCGCGGCCTTCAGCCACTTCGGACCGGGCCGGCTGCGTCCGCCCCTGCGCTTGCCGCCCGAAGCATGATTGCCCGGACAAACCCCCGCCCAGGAGGCAAGATGAGCCGAGGACGGGAACGCCGACATGTCCAGACCGATCTCGGCGATCAGCACCTGGGCGACCTTCGCCCCGACCCCGGGGATGGTCTGGATCAGCTCCAGGACCTCCTGGTGCGGGGCTAGCCGGATCGCGATCTCCGCATCGTAGGCGTCGAGCCGCTGCTCCAGCCCGTCGATATGCGCCAGCAGACCGCGCACGATGACACCGTGGTGCTCGATACGGAAGCGGTGCTCGAGAGCCTCCTCCAGAGCCTCCCGCTTCGAGCGGAGCCGTCCCTTGGCCAGCGCGGCCAGCTCCACCGGCGAGGTCACCCCGTCCAGCAGCGCCTCCAGCACGGCCCGCGCCGTCTTCGACCACACCTGCGAGGCCACCGAGGTCAGCTTGATACCGGCGTCCTGCAGTACCTTCTCTAGCCGCTGGATCACCCGCACCCGCTCCTGGGACACCGCCGTACGCGCCCGCGTCAGATCCCGCAGCTCACGAAACTCCTGCACCGGCACGAACGACGGCCGCACCAGACCGCACTCCAGGATCCGGGCGATCCACACCGAATCAGCGACATCGGTCTTGCGGCCGGGCACGTTCCGCAGATGTGCCGCGTTCACCAGCCAGCAGGTGAACCGCCCCTCCAGCGCGGCGAAGACGGGCTTCCAGTACACCCCCGTCGCTTCCATGCCGACCAGCTCCACCCCCTCGCAGACCAGCCAGTCGCCCAGGTCGGCCAGCGCGCGCACGGTGGTCTTGAAGGTCCGGGTCTCCGTTGCCCGTGAACCTCTGCGCTGCCCCGGCCAGCGCACCGTCGCCACCGCCGTGTCCCGGTGCACGTCCAGTCCGGCACACCGCTCGAAGATCACCTGCATGCCCGGCCTCCTCCGTGACAGCACCCATCAACGTGCCGCCCGGAAGGGGCCTACTGATCCAAAGAGTCTGAGATTCGCGCTCGCAGCAGCAGTCAACAATCCCTCAAGCCCCAGCGTCATACTTTTCCCCGGACTCGTGGATACCAAGCGTCACCGACGTCTGCCCGGGCCGCACCCCACCAGCATGCGAACGGCGCCACAGAGCACTCAACCCGCGCACAGAAGCCAACCACCCACCGGCCAGAAGCCGTTACGCGCCCCGGATTCTCATCCTGCCACGGTGCCGGCGCACAGCGCCGTCATGGGTACTTTTCCCATGACCTCCAACGCGGCCTTGTTCCGCGCCAGTTCCTTCTCCAGACGCTCCACCTGGCGTCGAAGCTTCTCGTTCTCCGTCTCGGCGGCCGACCTCTTCGGCCGGGCCGGACTGGTGCGCTTGTCGACCAGCTTCTCCAGCGCCCCGGCATCCCGCGCGGCCCGCCACTCCTTCACGTGCGAGTGATACAGGCGCTCGCGGCGCAGGACCGCGCCCTTCTCGTTCTCGGGTGCGGCGTCGTACTCGGCCACGATCCGCAGCTTGTACTCCGGACTGAAGGAGCGGCGCTTCGGCCGGGGGGCCGGGTCGGATCCGGCGGGCTTGGTGCTGGTCATGAGAGGGTGGTTCTCCTGTCGTGCCCTCTCAGGCTAACCCGCCGAAGCGGAACGTCTCACCCAAGGCTGACAGAGAGGGCCCGGTCGACCAGGGTTGCCCCGCGGGTGGTGGCCCAGGCCGCGCACACCCCGATCTGGCAAGGAAAGACGCCGCCGAGTGAGCCGGTGAACTGCCGGGCCACGCCAACAGAAGTCTTGCCCTTCTTGGCGAACCCGGTCTCATCGATGACCAGCACCCCTCCCGCGCTGTCGGCCAGCCCGTCCAGCGCATACCGGCGGACGCGGTCGCGCAGCTCATCGACGTCCCACTTCGCCCGGTCCAGTAAGTGCTGCTGCCCGTCGGGGCGCCGCCAGCCGGCGTACTCGGCCAGCTGCCAGCCATTCTTGCGGGAGACCGGGCCCAACAGCCCGCGCACACACGCCTTCGCCCGCCGCCGCAGATCCGCCCGGGGGAAGACGTCGCCGACCTGTCGCAGCAACTCCCCCAACTCAGCATCCCACCCGGCTACTTGTGCCACATCGCCGGACCAGTCGTCCATAACAGGGAGTTACCCTGTGAACCTGATCGGCGAACTACAACTGAAGGGTCAGTCGCACGGAGCAGTTGGTGAACGCTGACCTGAGCAGCCGTATTCACACCAGTCATGGTTATTGGGTTTCTGCTGGTGGGGAGTGAAGTCCGCTTCGGAGACTCAGCGTTGGGGCGTCATGCTGCTTCTTGATCGAGCGGAGGCGGCCAGTGCCGTCGGTGCTGGGTCCATGGGAGGCGAAGGAGTCGGCCGCGCGGGAAGCGGTCGAGCGGGCGCGGGAGGAAGCGGCCCGGATCGCTGGTGTGCTCGATGACGCCGAGTGGGCTGTTGAACGGCTGGTCTTCGCCCGGGAAGCGGTGGTGGAGGTGTTGGCCGAGCCGGTCGCCAAAGCCGTGGACGTGGGGGGGAGGCAGCGACGGGCACCGCTGCGATGGATCGCCTGTTCCCCGGCGGAGCGAGCACCTGACCAGCGGGGTCCTCGCGCCGGAGTACCAGCGAAGACCCGGGTCCCACGCCGGGAGGTCGTGGCACGTCACCCGGCCGCGCCATGATTTTGCTCCGGGTGCAGTGGCGCCACCTGCCCGAACGGTTCGGGCCGTGGAAGACGGTCTACGAACGCGGCTGCGGCCGGCCGACGGCACCTGGGAACGCCTGCTTCAGCAGGTCCAGGCCCAGGCCGACGCCGCGGGCGACCTCGACTGGGACATCTCGGTCGGCTCAACCATGATGGCCCAGGCCCATGACGCCTCGTCTTCGTCACGGGTGACGTCGAACTCGCCAGATCGGTGAACTTCGTCCACCGCACACACGGAGGCCGATGCCTCTGCATCCGCCATGACTTTTCAAGCCAGCCGGGGATCTGGAGCCGCTCCCCTCGTGTCGACCACGACCGTCGCCATCGGGGCCCGCTGAGCACTGATGGCGTCCACGTCCGCCATCAGCGCCTCGGCGGTCCTCCGCACCGCCGCCACGAGACGCTCCACACTCTCGTGGCCTGCCTCGCCCAGTCCCTGCGTCGTCGCCTGCGCCACCATCATCGAGGCCTGCTCGTGGCTTTGCCGCAGGATGGCCTCGGCCTGCGCCCGGGCGGCCTGCACGAGTCCCTTCGCCTGACGATGCGCGTTCGAGATGGTCTGGTCCGCCAGCTCCTGGGCGCGGGCCTGCTGCAGAACGGCGTCCACCCCGGGCACACCGATCGGTGTGGAATCGCCGGTGATGTTGTTGGCCCGTATCCAGTCCCGCTGGCGCTGCAAATCCACTCGTAGCCTGGTGTTGTCCTCGATCTGGTGGCCGAGCGCCTCGGCGGCACGGCGCAGGGTTGCATGCACGTCCTCCTCCACATATCCCCGCCGGGTCAGAGGGGCCCGGGGGAAAGTCATGGAGCGGAGTTCCTCCGGGGTCACCGGGCGGTCGAAGACGCTCTCGCCGCCTCCGGACTGAGTTGTCCCGTTCACGTTCCTCCGATCACCGTGCGTCTTCGAAATGCAGCAGCTCGCGCGAGATGCCTGCCTGCGCCAGTTCGCGCACCGTCGCGGAGACCATGCTCGGCGAGCCGCACACGTAGACGGCGCGCTGATCCCATCGGCCGCTCCGCAGCACGGGTCCGGCCACGCTCCGGTTCTCCAGGGTCCCCGCATCGGCACCGACCAGCGGATGCACCCGGAACCAGTGGTACGCCTGCTCCATGCCGTGTAGTGCGGGCAGGTCGTACAGCCCAGAGGCGTCACGTGCGGCAAAGAAGAGATCGACCTGCCTGTGCGCACCGAAGAGGGTCAGCTCCTCGACGAGCGCGCGCATGGGTGCCAGACCGGTACCGCCGGCCACCAACACCAGGTCCCGGCCCAGGGACCGCTCCAGGGTCAACGTATCCCCCATGGGGGCACCGAGCCGCACCACGTCTCCGAGTTGCAGCCCGTACACCACAGCGGGACTGACAATGCCACCGTCGACCGATCGCACATGCAGCTCTATGGTGTGGTTGCCGCGCGGCGCGTTGGCGGGCGTGAACGCCCGCCAGGTACTGGGCATTGTGGGCAGTTCGACCATGACCGACTGGCCGGGGGTGTACCGCATCGGCTGGGAGAGCTGCAGCGTGACGACCGCGAGGTCGAAGCCGCGGTGCTCGTGGTGGACGACCTCTGCATTCCACCAAGCCGGGTTGAGCTGCTTGTCCGCTTCGGCCGCCGCGATCATCGTCCGCGCGACGAGCGTGTAGGCCTCCGCCCACCCTCGCTCGAGTTCGGGTGTCCAGGCCTCGCCGAGGAAGTAGCCAAGGGTGGCGAGGAGGCTCTGGCCGACGACCTTGTAGTGCTGCTCCACCACATCGAACTTCCGGTGATCCCGGGCAAGTTGCTGCAGATACAGAGTCAGCTCGTCGACGCGGTCGACCTGGGCGACGATCCGGCCGAGGGCCGCCAGCAGCCGGTCCCGCTGGATGCCCATCGAGACCGGGAACATCGGTCTCACTTCAGGGGCAACCAGGAAGAGATGCGAGTAGAAGTACCGTGGAACCTCATCGCCCTGCCTGCAAACCGCCGCGAAGGACTCCCTGAGCGCCCGTGCGTCGATCATGTCGACATCCCAACCGTCGACGCCGCCCTGGGCAGTGGCATAGGCGTCGTTCGGGCAGCTCGGCCCCGCGTCATGGACTGTTCTCTTCTCGGTGTCTCCGGCATTGCTCCGGGTTGTCGCGAAGCACAGCTCCAAGCGACGACCACGTCCGCTGAATTGTGGAGTCTCCGGTGCACCCTGTCGTGTTCCGATCGCCATTCCTACCCGTTAGGTCGGAAAACTGTGCACGTTTGAGCATTCCCAGACGGCAGTCGCAGCGGTATGCCGTCTTCGGCGCCCACATCAGCTGCGGACCTGCCGGACGGCGTAGGGCCCCGTGCAAGAGCGGACCGGGGCGAGGTCGAGTCCGGCGAGCTGACCAGCGCCGAGCGCGAGGAGCTCAAGCGGCTACACAAGGAGGTCCGCGAACAGCAGCAGAACAATCGAGATCCTGAAAAAAGCGACGGTGAGGGAGAACGACCGGTGAGCGAGCTGTACCGGTTGGTTCACGCGGAGAAGGCGACTTACCCGATCGTCCTGCTGTGCCGGGTGCTGAAGGTCGCCCGCTCCTCCTACTACGCCTGGCGCGAGGGCGAGGCCGCCCGCTGCGCCCGTCAGGCCGCCGACGACGCGCTCGCGCAGGAGATCACCGTTCTGCACATCGCTTCCCGGCACACCTACGGTGTCCCGCGCATCCACGCCGAACTGCGCCGCCTGGGCCGGCGGGTGAACCGCAAGCGCGTCGCCCGCGTGATGCGTGAGCGCGACATCCGTGGCGTCACCCGGCGCAGGAGGCGTTCGTTGACCCGGCCGGATGCGAAGGCGAAGCCGGCCCCGGACCTGATCGGCCGTGATTTCCATGCCGAGCGTCCCGGGACCAAGCTGGTGGGCGACATCACCTACCTGCCCACCGCCGAGGGCTGGCTCTACCTCGCCTGCTGGCTGGACCTGGCCACCCGCGAGGTCGTCGGCTACGCCATGGCCGACCACCACCGCGCCGAACTCGTCGTCGACGCCCTCGACATGGCCCACGGCCGGGCTCATCTGGAGCCCGGCTACGTGATCCACAGCGATCGCGGCAGTGAATACACGTCGACCCAGTTCTGCCCCCGAAATGGGGGAGTTGGGGCTGCGGCACAGTTGCGGGCGCACCGGATCATGTTTCGACTGTGAGGATGATCGAGTGCCGTTCCGGGCGGTGGCCTGACCCGTGTTTCGACTGGCGTTGTTGCCTTGGCGTTGATCCGTCGGCCACAGCCTGGAGCGGTACTCGCTGCCGCCGGGCAGGGGATGTGTCCCGATAGGGGCCTTCGCGACAGGCACCGTCACAGTCTTGACCGCCCCGGCCCGGCGACGGCCACCGGCACCCGAAGCGATCAGGAGACCAGCGACCTTGCCCAGCATCACGCAGCCCACGGCCCCATGTCACGCCCCAGCCGAGGCCGAGGAGGACATCCTGCTCGGTGTTGACACCCACAAAGACGTCCACGCTGCGGCCGTCATCACCACGCTCGGCGCCGCTCTGGACGGCCGCAGCTTCCCGGCGACCGCCGAGGGATATCGTCAACTCCTGTCCTGGACACGCTCGTTCGGGATGCGAAGTCAACCAGCCCGACAAGGCCGCCCGACGGCGCCACGGCAAGACCGACGCCATCGATGCCGAAGCCGCCACCCGCGCCGTGTTGTCCGGTCGCGCCACCGCCGCAGCGAAGACGAGCGACGGCCCGGTGGAGATGCTGCGGCTGTTCAAGCTGGCGAAGGGGTCCGCGATCAAGTCCAGGACGCAGGCCATCAACCGGCTCAAGAGCGTTCTGGTCTGCGCCGATGCCGAACTTCGCGAGTCCCTGGCAGGGCTGAGCAACCCGAGACTGTTCCAACAGTGCGCTCTGCTCGCGGAGCCGGAAGTCTCCGGGCTGGCAGGCGCTGCGCGGCACACCTTGCGACTGCTGGCCCGCCGCATCCAGCGCCTGACCGAGGAGATCAACGACCTCAACAAGCGGATAGCAGAAGCGATCCGAGCGAGAACTCCGGGCCTGCTCGACGCCCACGGCGTCGGCCCGGACACCGCAGCAGCCCTGCTCATCTCGGCCGGTGACAACCCCGAACGCCTCGACAGCGAGGCATCCTTCGCCGCCCTGTGTGGCACCAGCCGGGTCGAGGCATCCTCCGGCAAGACTCAGCGCCGCAGACTCAACCGCGGCGGCGACCGCCAGGCCAAAGCCGCTCTCTACCGGATCGTCCTCAGCCGCCTGCGCTGGCCGGGCCCTTCCCAGGACTACCTGCGGCGACGCCTCGCGGAGGGCAAAACCAAACGCGAGATCATCCGCTGCCTCAAACGGTACGTCGCACGAGAGATCTACCGGCACATCGTCCCCGCAAACACCGCGGCACACCCCACGGAACCAGCCCGAGACGCCGCTTGACATCCATAGGGGCATCAACGCTGCCGCGGAGAGCTTCTGGGCTCTACTCAAAGAGGAGATCGGTACCCGTACCTGGCCCGACCGGGCCACAGCCCGAGCCGAGGTCTTCTCCTTCATCGAGACCTTCTACAACTGAAGTTTCCTCGTGATCTTGGGCACGTTGTCGTTACGCCGCGAGGGCTTGGTCTTGCCGGTAGCGCAGGCGTGTTTCGTGGGGCGTGAGGTAGCCCCAGTGGATGTGCTTGCGCAGACGGCGTCTGTTGTAGAAGGTCTCGACGAATTCGAAGATGTCGGCGCGGGCGGTGGCCCGGTCGGGCCAGAAGCGGGTGCCGATCTCCTCTTTGAGTACGGCCCAGAAGCTCTCCGCGGCGGCGTTGTCGAAGCAGCTCCCGGTCCGGCCCATGCTCTGCCGGTGTCCCAACTTGCTTATTTTGTCGCGGAGTTGTCCGGAGATGTATTCCGATCCGCGGTCGCTGTGGATCACGCAGCCGGGTTCCAGGCGGCCCAGTGCGGCGGCCATATCGAGGGCGTCGACGACGAGTTCAGCGCGATGGTGGTCGGCCATCGACTACCCGATGACTTCGCGCGTGGCCAGGTCCAGCCACGAGGCGAGGTAGAGCCAGCCCTCGGCCGTGGGGATGTAGGTGATGTGCCCGACGATCTTCGTTCCGGGGCGGGTGGCGGTGAAGTCCCGGCCGATCAGGTCCGGCGACGGGGCGGCTTTGGTGTCGGCCTTGGTCAGGCTGCGGCGGCCGGTGCGCCGGCTGTTCCCGGCGATGCCGTGTTCCCGCATGACCCGCGCCACCCGCTTGCGGTTGACCGGTCGGCCTCGCCGGCGCAGTTCGGCGGTAACGCGCGGGACGCCGTAGTTCCGCCGGGATGCGATGTGGATCACCGTGATCGCGTGCGCCAGGGCCTCATCCGCCCCCCGCCTCGCCTCGCGGGCTTCGGCGCCGGCCACCCACGCGTAGTAAGTAGAGCGGGCCGTCTTCATCACCTTGCACAGCAGCACGACCGTGTAGTTCGCCTTCTCCGCGTGGATGAACCGGCATATCTCGCTCACCGGTCGCTCTCCTTCGCGAAGAAGGCAGTGGCGGAGTCAACCGGTTGATGCAACAGCTTCCGCAGCCGCTTCAGCTCCTCGTCCCGGTCAGCGGCGCTCTGCCCGACCCGTCAGGCGGCGGGGACCAATCCGGTGTCCTGGGCAGCACTGGCCTTCTTCACCCAGCCCCGCAACGACTCCGAACTGACCCCGAGCTCCCGGGCGACCTCGGTCACCGTCCGGCCCGACGACGCACGAGCTCGATCGCGTCCCGCTTGTACTCGTCCGAGTAGCGATTCGTGTACTTGCTTCCCACCTGGCACTGCTTCCTCTGGGCTCTCACGTCCCAGTCTCCAGGTGTCCACGATCAAGGGGAAGCTTCACTCGCGGCCTGTGCCAAGACGCAGTCACCTGACGCAAGCGTGCCCTCTCCCGGCAGCCCTAGCGTCGGCACAGCGGCCAGGCGGAGCGGCACACTCCCGTCCGCTCCGGGCCGTTCAACGGAAGGAAGATCATGTCCTCGAACCTGCGGCGCTCCACCGCCGTGAACTGGAAGCGTCGTACCGTGACCATCACCGCAGGCCTGCTCGGGCTGGTGTCCGTCGGCACTGCCGCGGCCTCCGTCCCGCCTACGGCTGCGGACAGGGCCGCCGCAAGCGGCAGACCGACGATCGTGTTCGTGCATGGCGCCTTCGCCGACTCCACTGGATGGGACGCCGAGATCTCGCGGCTGCAGCGTCTCGGCTACCCGGTGCTCGCCGCGTCCGACCCGCTGCGCGGCCTCACCGGCGACGCCGACTATGTACGTTCGATCCTGGCTACGATCAGCGGCCCGATCGTGCTGGTCGGACACTCCTACGGCGGTGCGGTCATCACCAACGCCGCTCGTGGCGTCGCCAACGTCCAGGCGCTCGTGTACGTCGGCGCCTTCGTCCCGGACAAGGGCGAGAGCATCGCCACGGTGCTCGACCCGAACACTTACCCAGGGTCCCTCCTCGGGGCGGCCACGACAGACGTGCGCCAGTTCCCGAACCCGGCAGCGCCGGGCGGCACTGATGCCGACGTCTACATCAAGTCGGCGGACTTCCGGTCGGTGTTCGCCGCTGACGTGCGCGCGGGTACGGCGGCCCGGATGGCCGCGACTCAGCGACCGCTGTCGCTCACCGCCGAAACCGAGCCCTCAGGGTCCCCCGCATGGAAGACGGTTCCCAGCTGGGACCTGATCACGCTCAACGACAAGGCCGTTCCACCGGCCGGCCAGCGGTTCATGGCACAGCGGGCGCACGCCCACATCGAGACCGTCAACTCATCGCACGCGGTGATGGTCTCGCATCCCGACGCAGTGGTCCGGATCGTGCTCGAGGCCGTCGAGAACTCCGGCTGATCCTCTCTGCCCGCAGTGCCCTTCGATCCACGGCGCAGCAGGAACCGGCGGCGCAGTCAGTCGACTCAAGAGAATTCCGATTGGCATTTCTACGGTCATCACATGCAGACCCTCAAACGCCGTTGGCGTGTCGCCCTCTCGATGCTGGTGGCCGCAGCGCTCATCGCAGCGACGGCCTCGCTCGTCGCAACCTCCACGGCAGCCGCCTCCCCGAAGACGACGGGAGCGCGGCCGCCGACCGGATTCGTCGAACGCACCACCCACGTACACGGCATCGATGTGCACTATGTTCGCGGCGGTCATGGGCCGACCCTTGTACTTCTGCACGGTTACCCGGAGACGTGGTACGAGTGGAAATCGGTCATGCCCGCCCTCGCCAAGCACTACACCGTCATCGCACCCGACCTGCGCGGGGCCGGCGAATCCAGTGCACCGCACGCCGGCTACGACAAGAAGACGATGGCCGAGGACCTGCACGCGCTGCTCGTCCGTCTCGGCCTGACCCAGCACGTCAACCTGGTGGGCCACGACATCGGCACCATGGTGGCCTACTCCTACGCCGCCCAACACCGCGACGAGGTCGCCAAGTTGGTTCTCACGGAGGCACCGATACCGGACCAGAGCATCTACAACTTCCCGGCACTGACCCCCTCCGGACCCGGTTTCTGGAACTTCGGATTCTTCGACGTCACCAACGGCCTTCCCGAAGCGGTGGTCAAGGGGCGCGAGCAGACCTGGATAGACCGGTTCGTGGCCATGCTCGCCGTGCACAAGGACCGTGCCACCGAGCCCGCCGCGGTACGGGAGTACGCCCTGCGGCTGAGCGACGGCGCTCACCTGCGCGCGAGCTTCGAGTGGTTCCGGGCGCTCAACCAGGACGTCGCCGACAACAAGACGTACGCCAAGGAGCCGCTGGACATGCCGGTATTGGCTCTGGGAGCCGAGAGCAGTCTCGGAACGAGCGTTCCCGACCAGGTCCGCCACTACGCCCGACACGTCCAGGGCGGTGTGGTCGCCGACTCCGGTCACTGGATCTTCGAGGAACAGCCCCGGGAGATGACCCGCCTGCTGCTGAACTTCCTCGCCGAGTCCCAAACCCCCGACCGAATCGATACAGGAAGCCCGACATCATGAACCGAGTTCCCGACGAAGCGCTGATCCTGGTTCCCGGCGGTACGCTCATCACCGCTACCCCCGAAGAGGGGAGGGCCCTGGCCATAGCGATGGCACGCAACACCGTGCACACCATCCAACCCGACCTTGACGTACTCAAGGCAGGACGGCCGGGGTACGCAGGTGGCCCCGACGGACTGATCGCAGCCACCCAGGTCGTGGCACTGGAGTTCGCCACGATCGCGGCTGCCAACGATTACTGGCGCTGACCGGCCGGTCGTTCGGCGCCGGCGGCCCGGCCACCGGCGCCGAACGACCCTCGAACTCACGGAAATCATGACGCCTGGTTCATGGCTGTGGGCGTCGATCGACCCATGTGGCCACGGCCGCCGACTCCGAGGGAGTCATGCCATGAACATCCCCGATGCGGCAGAGACAACAGAGTTGCCGAACTCGGACCTCACCCTGCGGGCGAGGGAGTCCAGCGGTTCGCCCGCCGGTCAAGCGGCGGGCTGGTGGAAGAGGGCGCAGTGCCGTGGTGCTGACGCCGACAGCTTCTTTCCGCTCCCCAACGACCAGGACGCCGTTGAGCGCGCGCTCGAGATATGTGGCCGGTGCCCGGTCCGGAATCCGTGTCGGCGGTACGCCATGAGTCATCGCGAACGGCACGGAATCTGGGGTGGCTTGACAGAGACGACGCGCGAAACGCTCATGCGCAAGGCTTCAGCTGCCCGGAGAAGGAGAGAGACCACTCCCGCAGAGAGGTGAGAAGTCCCTGGCCACCGGTGGGACGCGGCCCGCTTCTCCGTGTCGGAACCTGCCCCACCGCCTGTTATGGGGCGGGACGCGCACAGTCGGATGACTCAAGCGGGAGACGCCGCCCACCCGAAAACATGCAGGCGTAGCGACATCCCCTGGAATCCTCTCTGCGAAGGGACCCTGTCATGGCCGGCAACGCCGCACCTGTCATCTTCATTCACGGCCTCTGGCTGCACGCCTCCTCTTGGGCGCCTTGGGAAGAGTTGTTCGAGGAGACGGGTTACCGCCCGCTCGCGCCCGGCTGGCCCGGCGTGGGGGAGACGGTCGAAGAGGCTCGCGCGAAACCCGAGAGCATCGCCGACCAGGGCATCGACGACGTAGTGGAGCACTATGCGGCCATCATCGCCGAGCTGCCCCAGCCGCCCATCCTCATAGGCCACTCCTTCGGTGGCATGATCGCCGAGAAGCTGCTGGGCCAGAACCGCGCGGCCGCCGCGATCGCCATCGACGCGGCACAGATCAGGGGCGTGCTCCCGCTGCCGCTTTCGGCGCTGCGCTCGACCTTTCCCGTGTTCAGCAGTCCGGCCAACAAGCACCGGGCGGTGTCGCTCACAGCTGAGCAATTTCGGTTCGCCTTCGGCAACGCGGTCAGCGCCGAGGAGTCGGACGAGCTGTACGAGCGGTGGACCATCCCAGCGCCGGGCAAACCCCTGTTCGAAGCCGCCGGAGCCAACTTCTCCGCGCACTCACCCGCGAAGGTCGACACCGGCAACGATGCCCGCGGGCCGCTGCTGCTGATCATGGGCGGCCAGGACCACACCGTGCCGGAGGCCATCACCAAGTCCACACTCAAGCAGTACCGCCATTCGACGGCCGTGACCGATCTCGTCGAGTTCCCCGACCGCGGTCACTCGCTCACCGTCGACAGCGGCTGGCGCGCGGTCGCCGACGCCTGCCTCGACTGGCTTGCACAGCAGGGCCTGTAGCGGACGTCCTTTGCCGCGGAACCGTGTACCGAGCAGGGGCGAAACGCCGCCGGTACGTCAACCCACCCGTCCCGGGGTCGGCCGGTCGCGCGCCGTGTGACCTCGCGAGGAGGAAACGTCATGTCCGACAAACCTGTCCCCTACGCCGGTTTCGACCGGATGCCGCTGGCCGGTGAGTGGCGCCACGGCGGCGCCGGTTCCGTGCTCAGCGACAGTAACCCCTACAGCGGCGAGATTCTCGCCGAGATCCCGCTGGCCGCTGAAGCGGACGTCGACCTCGCCTACCGCGGGGCACGCGAGGCGCAGCGCGCGTGGGCGCGGACCAGCCCCGAGCATCGGGCGGCGGTCTTCGAACGAGCCGCCGCCATCGTCATGGAGCGGGGGGACGAGCTCGCCGACTGGCTGACGTGCGAGATCGGCGCCACCCGCGCCCGGGCACGCGTGGAGGTCGACATCGTCGCCGCGGTCACCGCCGCCGCGGTCGGGCACACCGTCGATGTCGTCGATGTCGTCGGCACGGACGTCCCCGACAAGGAGAATCGGGTCTACCGCAAGCCCGCCGGGGTGGTCACCGTCATCAGCCCGTGGAACTTCCCGATGTATCTGTCCAACCGCTCCGTCGCCCCCGCGCTGGCGCTGGGCAACGCCGTCGTACTCAAGCCCGCCGAAGATTCCCCGGTCACCGGCGGCCTGCTGCTCGCCAAGGTGTACGAGGAGGCCGGGTTGCCGCCGGGCCTGCTCAGCGTGGTCGTCGGCCGGGGACGCGATGTGGGCGACCACCTCGTGCAGCACGAGATCCCGCGGGTGATTTCGTTCACCGGCTCCACTCCCGTGGGCCAGGGCATCGCCGCCAAGGCGGGCCTGAAGAAGCTCGCACTGGAGCTGGGCGGCAACGGTCCGCTGGTGGTGCTGGACGACGCCGACCTCGAGCGGGCCGTCGAATGCGCGGTGTTCGGCAGTTACTACCACCAGGGCCAGATCTGCATGGCGACCAACCGCGTCATCATCGACACCTCGGTGTACTACGAGTTCGTGGAGCGATTCGTCGAACGCGCCCGCGCACTGCGTACCGGCGACCCCCGAGAGGCATCCACCGAGATCGGACCCGTCATCAGCCACAAGCAGTTGGACGGCATTCGGGGGAAGGTCGCCGAATCGGTGGCAGGCGGGGCCAAACTGCTGCTCTCAGGCGAACCGACCGGCCCGACCGGCCGCGTGCTGCCGCCCCACGTACTCCTCGGCGACAACTACGTCACCACGGCCGCCGAGGAGGTCTTCGGCCCAGTCGCCACCCTCATCCGTGCCCACGACGAGGGCGACGCCCTCAGGATCGCCAACGACACCCGCTACGGCCTCTCCAGCGGCGTCTTCACCCGCGACGTGGAGCGCGGCCTGCGCTTCGCCCAGCAGGTGGAGGCCGGCATGACCCACATCAACGACACGACCGTGCACGACGATGTCCACGCCGCCTTCGGGGGCGAGAAGGCGTCCGGCATCGGCCGTTTCGGCGGCACATGGGTAGCCGACGACTTCACCACGCACCACTGGATCAGCATTCAGCACAAGCCGCGTCCACTGGTGTTCTGAGGCGTCGGCGGTGGTTTGACGGGGTGAGGCTCAGGCCAGGACCGCGGTGCGGCGTGACACACCCACTGCCGTCCTGGCCCGGACCGTTCAGGCGTCAGTCTGCTCGCGGTGGGGGCAGGGCCTTGCGACGGGGCAGGAACGGCTCGCGCTCCTTCTCGGTCAGTCCGCCCCAGAGACCGTACTGCTCCCCACTGCGCAGGGCCGTGCGGGCGCAGGCGGCCTTGACGGGGCAGCGCAGGCAGATGGCCCGGGCCTTCTCCTCCCGGGCGCGGCGCTGTCGGCCGCGCTCGCCTGTCGGGGAGAAGAAGACCGAGGTGTCCACTCCCCGGCAGCGCGCGTGACGCTGCCAGTCCCAGTAGTCAACGAGCGGGCGGTGTCTGGGGATCATGCTGTCTGCTCCTTGTCCTCCGGACGGCGCGGACCTCATCCGGCGTCGGGCACGGCGGGTCATGGCGATGTCCTCCCGGTGCTGGTGGGACGGGGTACACAGCATCGTGATCCGCACACCGTGGCGTCGGCTTCAGTCGGATGACTGACGCCCGTGCGGCGCCTCCGGTCCCCCATGGGGTCGGCATGCCCTGATCTTCCCGAATCGGCGGTCCGCGGCCTGGTGTCCGACCTACGTGCACACCGCCACGGGCGACCGGACTCGGCCCGCTGCCGTACCGGGTCTGGGTGCTGTGCGCAGTCACTCGACGCACGCACGGCACCGCTGATTCGGGGAGGCTGATTCCTGACGAAAAGGCAACAGCGCGCACCCGCACGAAGGAAGAACGTGGCCGGCGGTGCCGTCACCTGGGTGCTCTCGCGAGAGCTGCTGACCGCAGGCATCTGCGGATCCTTCTGTCGGGGCGGAGCGGTACCGCGCTCCTCGATGTCGCCGCCGCCCCGTACACGCCTGGCTCGCCGACACCTTCGCGTTCGTTCCCGTCGAGGCGGAGGGGCGATCCATCGACGGGGACAGCTTCTTCGGACGCGTCCTGGCACAGTGGTACCGCTGACACAAAGCAGCACCAGATGTGCGGTATTCCGGACACGTACGATCCTGGGCATGGCTGGTTCTGAATGTGTCCGGACGGGTGTCCCCGCTCCCCTCGACCCAGAGGTGCTGGTGGGCAGGCGCGCGGAACTGCGGGTCATCGACCGTCTCCTGACGGCCGAGGGCGGCGGAGCTCTGGTTCTCGCGGGGGAGCCGGGGATCGGCAAGACGAGCCTGCTCGCCGCCGCGCGGCGGCGAGCCGAGCAGGCGGGCTTCACGGTGCTGACGGTGGCCGGCTCCGAGGCGGCCGTCCAGGTGCCATTCCAGGGCCTGCACCAACTGCTCGCGGGATCGCTCGACCGGGCTGCCGACCTGCCCGCCGCGCAACGCGGAGCCCTGCTGACCGCGCTCGGTCTGCGCCAGGGGCCCGCGCCGCAGCCCTTCCTGGTCGCTCTGGCCGCGCTGGACCTGCTGGTCGAGGCCGCCGCCCAGGCGCCGGTGCTGGTGTGCGTGGACGACCTACAGTGGGTGGACCAGCCCAGCGCCGACGCGCTGGCCTTCGTCGCACGGCGCCTGGGATACGACCCGGTGGTGCTGCTGGCCACGTCGCGTACGGACGCCGGGGAGCGGCCGGCCCCGGCCGATCTGCGCCGCGTCGACGTGGGCCGACTCACGGAGACGGACGCGACCGTGCTGCTCCAGCGGGTCCGCGCCGACCTTGATCCGGCCGTCCGGGATCGTATCCACGCCAGTGCCGAGGGCAATCCGCTCGCCCTTGTGGAGCTGTCGACGAACTGGTCGGCCGTCAGCTTCGCGGCCTCCGCCCAGAATTCGGGCGGACACGGAGACGGGCTGACGCTCACCGGACGGCTGGAGCGTGCCTTCGTCGGTCGGCTGCGCGACCTGCCGAAGGCCACCCGCGACACGGTGCTGGTGGCCGCGGTCGACTCCGGCGACGAACTCGTCGAGATACTCGGTGCCGCCTCCCTGCTGAACGGCCGTCAGCTGACCATGGACGAGCTGGAACCGGCGGCCGGGGCCGGGCTCATACGTCTCGACGGTCTGCGAGTCCGCTTCCGCCATCCGCTGGTGCGCTCCGGCGTCCTGCAGGCGGCCACGCCGCAGCGGCTCCGGGCCGCCCACGAGGCGCTGGCCCGGCTCCTCGCCGACAACCCCTACCGCGGGCCTTGGCACCACGCTCTCGCGCTCGACACCGCCGACGAGGAGGTTGCCGCCCGGCTGGAGGCCAACCATCTGCTCGCCCTCCAGCGCGGCTCGGCCCTGACGGCCATCGAGATGCTCGCGCGCGCCGCCGAGCTGTCTCCCGACTCGGCCGACGCGGGACGGCGGCTACTGCTCGCGGCGGAGCACGGTTTCGGGCTCGGCCGGGCCGACCTGGTGCGCCGCCTGCTGGACGCCGCGGCGCGAGAGGACCTGCTGGAGCTGGAGCGGGCACGGATGACCTGGATGGAGGAGATCTTCGAGGACGGCGTACCCGGCGATCCCGCCCCGGTGCTCGCCCTGTGCGCCGTGGCGGAGCGCTCCGCCACGGCCGGCGACGTCTCCCTGGCGCTCAACCTGCTGCTGGGCGCGGCACTGCGATGCTGGTGGGCCGAGCCCGGGCAGGAGGCCCGGTCCCGGGTGGTGGCGGTGACGCGAGGGCTGACCGGTGCCGAACGTCACCCGCACTATGTTGCGGCCCTCGGGGTCGCCGATCCGATCCGGGAGGCGGGCGAGGTCCGCAGACTACTGGTGCGGGCCGGGCAGGACGTCGAACTGACCACCGAGGCGGACAACCTGAGGCTGCTGGGGATGGCCGCGCACGCGGTGGGCGAGACCGCGCTCGCGGCCGACTTCCTCGACCGGGCAGAGGCCCGGCTGCGTGACCAGGGACGGCTCGGACTGCTTCCACACGTCCTCGGCATGCAGATCCAGACCCGGCTCGACCTCGGCTACTGGCGCCTGGCCGCACAGGCGGCAGAGGAAGGACACCGGCTGGCCGTCGACACCGGGCAGCCCATCTGGTCCGCCGGGACCCTCGTCGGCGACGCCAAGGTGGCCGCCCTGAACGGGGACACCAGCACGGCGCTGCGTCTTGCCGCCGAGGTGGAGGAGCAACTGCTGTCCAAGGGCATCGACGACCTGCTCACCTGCGCCCAGCTCGTGCGCGGCATCGCGCTGCTGGTGGAGGGCCGAGCCCAGGAGTCATACGCGGCCCTGGTGGCCCTGTTCGACACCACAGGCCCGTACGGGAACCAGCGCGAGAGCTTCGGCGGCGTCGGATTCCTGGCCGACGCGGCCGCCCGGGCCGGGTTGCGGGCACAGGCGCGGGAGGTCCTCGCCGAGGCGCGGCGCGGCTGGGGCGAGTGTCCGGCTGCCCTGCTTCAGGTCAACCTCCGCTACGCCGACGCCGTTCTGGCGGAAGAGAGCGAGGCCGAGGAAGCCTTCCAACGCGCGCTCGCGGCGGATCTGGTGCGCTGGCCTTGGCCTCGGGCACGGCTGGATCTCGCGTACGGCACCTGGCTGCGGCGCAGACGGCGCAGCGCGGAGGCGCGCAGTCCGCTGCGAGCGGCCCTGGCTGCCTTCGAGGGCATCGGCGCCGGACCCTGGGTCGAGCTGGCCCGTGCGGAACTACGTGCCGCGGGACAGCCCGCGCCGGCCTGGCCGGCGCGCCGCGCCGCGGAACTGACCCCGCCGGAAATGCAGATCGCCCGACTGGCCGCCGAGGGACTGTCCAACCGTCAGATCGGGGAACAGCTCTACCTCTCCCCGCGCACGGTCGGTTCGCACCTGTACCGCATCTTCCCCAAGCTCGGCATCACGACCCGGGCCCAGCTCGCCCAGGCTCTCAAGACGCTGTAGGGCCGGTCCTCAAGCGGGATCCGGCGAGTCGGCGAAGAGTCCGGCCGGTGGTGCGGCGCCGGGTACGTCAAGCGGTCCCCGGCACCGTCGGCCGGCTCAGTCGTGGAGGAGTTCCTCCGACTCCGCCAGCGCGGCGGCCAGCTGGCCACGGTTCTGCACACCGAGCTTCGGGAACAGGCGGTACAGGTGGGAGCCGACGGTGCGGTGCGAGAGATAGAGGCGCTCGCCGATCTCCCGGTTGGACAGGCCCTGTCCGGCGAGGCGGGCGATTTCCAATTCCTGGGGGGACAGGACCGCCCAGCGCCCGGGCCGCCGCCGGTCCGTGGCTCGTCCGGAGGCGGCCAGTTCGCGTGCGGCGCGCGCGGCCCAGGCCGGTGCGTCGAGCAGGTCGAAAGCCAGCTGTGCCGCACGCAGCAGTTCGCGTCCGCCGGTGATGCGATGGTGCCGGCGTAGCCAGGCGCCTTCCGCCAGATCGAGCCGCGCCCGGTACCAGGGGGAACCGCTCGCGCAGCGCAGCCGGGCCTCGGCGAAGAGCGCCGGTGCCTCGTCCTCCTCGGCGAGCAGGGCGCGGGCGAGCGCGAGAGCACGCCGCACCCCGCCCGCGGGGGTGCTCTGGGCCAGTTTCTCCACCTGCCGGACCACCGCCCGGGCCTCCGCCTGGCGGCCCGCGCCGTGGGCGGCCTCGGCGAAATAGTCCAGGGCCCAGGCACACTGCGGCGACTGGTAGGCCGGGTCGGCCGGATCGAGCATCCGGCCCAGTTCCTCGTACGCCAGCCCTTGGTCCTCCTGCCCGAGCGCGGCCAGGCCCCGGGTGAGCTGCATGCCGTTGGCCACGGACACGTTGCCGCTGATCACCACCGCCTCCTGCACCTCGCCCAGCAGGCGCATGGCCAGGTGGTGCCGGCCGCGGATCGCCGCCAGGTTGGCCAAAGCCAGCTGCGCGCAGGCCGCCCAGGTGGTCTGCCCGGTCTCCTCGGCGAAGCGCACGGCCTCGTCCGCGGCGGTGGCCGTCAGTTCCCAATGGCCCAGATAGAGGGCGGCGAAGGCGCGCAGCACCAGGACCTGGGTGAGCGCGGCGAGTCGTCCCTGCTGTCGCAGCCCAGCCTCGGCGGCCTGGGTCAGCGGCACGACGTGCTCGAAGGAACCGCTCACGAATCCGGCCATGGCGAGCAGACCGGTCAGTGCCGGGTCCGTGTCGGTCGCGGCCGTCCACCGGTCGAGTCGGTCCACGATCGTCGCACCGCGGGCGAAGGGGGTGAGGAACGCGTCCACCAGTACGGGCCTCGCGTCCCCGGCGCTCAGTTGCACCTCGTCCGCCACGGAACGGAGTCGGCCGAGCAGGACCGCGTCGCGGGTAGCTCCCCAGTAGCAGGCTCGGGCGGCGCGGATGAGCAGGCTGACGGCGAGGCCGTCATCCCCGGTGCGCACGGCCTCGGCAGCGGCCTGCTCCAGTTGGCGGACGATGCGCTCGCCGCCCGGGACGCCGTCGTCGAAGGCCGTCTCCAGGGCGACCAGCCGGCCCGTGTCCTCCGGGGGCAGGGGCCGCGCGCGCACCTGCTCGATCCGTGCCCGGACGGTGTCGGGGCGGCCCAGTTCGAAGGCCACTTCCGCCGCGCGCAGCAGGCGGTGGCCGCTTGCGGCCTCCTGCGGGGTGAGCTGTGCCGCGCGCTCCAGAAAGGTCTGGGCAAGGGCGGGTGCTCCGCGGGACAGGGCCCGGTCGGCGGAGGTCTCCAGCGCGTCGGCGGCGGCCGCGTCCGGCCGGTCAAGGGCCGCGGCCCGGTGCCAGGTGGCCCGGTCGATGTCCCTGGCGAGGACGTCGGCCAGGGCGCGGTGCGCGGCCGCCACCGCTTCGGTGCCGGAGCTGTGGACGACGGCCGAGCGCATCAGCGGATGACGGAACCGCAGTGTGTCGGCGATGATCTCCACCAACCCGGAACGGGCGGCGTCGGTCCGGTCCGTCGGCCTCGGAGGTCTGCCCAGGAGCCTCTCCACGGCCCGTTCCGTCTCGTCGAGGCGGTCGCTGTCCTGGATCGCGGCCACCAGGAGGATCGCCCTGGCCGTGGGCGCGCAGTCCTCCAGCCGGTCGGCGAAGGTGTGCCGGAGGTGGTCCGTCAGCGGCAGCGCGCCCGGACCGGGGAGCGTGGAGCGGGCCGAGGCAGGCAGTTCCACGAGCGCCAGCGGATTGCCCTGGGCCAGGTGGAGTACCCGCCTGCGCTCGTCGGCGGCCAGTGTGGGCGCGTGCCGAGCGAGCAGTTCCCCGGCGTCCGCCGCGTCGAGTGGCGCCAGCGCCAGGTGCACCCGGCCGGGCTCGTCGTCCCGGGAGGCGCTCCGCGCCGGAGCCTCGCGGGTGGCGACCATCAGAACGGCGGACTCCACGGCCAGACGCCGGGAGATGAAGTCGATGGCCTCCCGGCTAGGCGGGTCCGCCCACTGCAGATCGTCGACGACGGCGAGTACCGGCCGCCGGGAGGCGCTCTCGGAGAGCAGTTCCAGGGCGGCGAGGCCGATGCGGGCGGGTTCTGCGGGCTGCGCTGGTTCGGCCATGCCGAACGCTCCGAGCAGGGCGCCACGCTGGGCAGCCGACAGATGCTCGGCGGCCGGCAGCAGCGGACGCAGTAGCTGATGCAGGGTGGCGAAGGGCAGGGCCTGCTCCGCGCGGCTGCCCACGGCCCACACCATGCGCAGTCCGCGTTCCGGAGCCTCTTCGGCGCAGACACGTAGCAACGCCGTCTTGCCGATCCCAGGGGGCCCGCTCAAGTGCACGAAGGATCCCCTTTCCGGCAGCGTGTCCCAGACGCGCCGGACGCGCGAGAGATCCCGGTCGCGCCCCAGGAAGTGGGTGGGAGTGTCAGCGGCGTGCACTGTTGCGATGCCCCTTTCCGCAGCGATTCGGCCAGCATACGTAGCCGTACGTCGCGGAGTGTGCGAAGGCGTCGGGGTCCCGTTCCAGGGGACGTACAGGCCGAGTCCAGGTGGGGAGTGGGTGGTTGAGGCCCTCGACCGGGCCTGTCCGTCGGCTCCGCCTGAGTCGGTTGACTCAAGCTCTCGCGCAGTCCGCGTCCTAGCGTCGGGCGCGTCCACTGCACTGCCGCCCTGCCCATGGAGTACGGATGACCTCGGTAAATCTCTACGGACGGGACGATGAAGTGCGGTTGCTGGCCCGCACGTTGGCGGATGACGGACCTCCCGGGCAGGTCCTCGCCCTCCGGGGCGAGCCGGGCATAGGGAAGACGGCGCTGCTCTCCGTGGCGGACGGCCTCGCCCGGGCCTGCGGTGCGCTGGTACTGCGCACGAGTGGCGTGGAGGTCGCCGCCCAACCGCCGTTCACCTGTCTGCAGGAGCTGCTACGGCCGCTCCTCCAGGAGCTCTCGGGGCTTGCTCCGCCAGACAGGACAGCGCTGCTGTCCGCGTTCGATCTGGCGCGTTCCTCGCCCGAGCAGGCGGCGATCCACCGCGGTGTCGCCGGGTTGTTGAGCCGGGCGAGCAAACGGAGCCGGGTGGTGCTTCTGGTGGACGACGCCCAATGGTTGGACGTACAGACGCTGGAGGCCACGGCCTTCATCGCCGAGCGGGCGCGGGAACTTCCGGTGGATCTGGTGTGCGCCATACGCGTCGGGCATCCGCGCCCGCTTGAGCAGGGCCGCTGGCCGGAGATCACGGTCGGGCGGCTGTCGGCGCCCAGCGCGGAAGAGCTCCTGCGGCACCATGCGCCCGCTCTCTCCTCGGCGCGGCGTCGCACTCTGCTCCGTGAGGCAGCCGGACACCCGCTGGTCCTACTGGAACTCTCCTCCCGTGAAGCAATGCCCGCGGATCGGGGACAGCGCTCGCCCGAAGCCAGGCTGGAGCGGATGTTCGGCCTTCAGGCGGCCGGCCTGCCCAGGCCCGTGCGAGACACCCTGCTGGTCGCGGCAGTCGACGATTCCGGTGAACTGAAGGAGATCCTGGACGCCGCGGCGCGGCTGACCGGCTGTGACGTCGACGATGCGGTGCTGACGCGAGGCGTGCAGGAACGGCTGCTGCACATCGTGGGCGACACGGTCAAGTTCAGCCATCCGCTGGTCCGTTCCGGCCTCCTCCAAGGCGAGTCGCCGACGCGACGGATGTGGGCGCGGCGAGCCCTCGTGGACGTCGTGACGGATCCCTACCGGCATGCCTGGCACCGCGAACAGACCGGGAACGGTCCCGACGACGAGGCGGCCGATCTCCTGGAGAGGGTGACTGGTGACCTGCTGGCCCGGGGTGCGGTGTCGTCGGCCATCGCTGTGCTGCGGCGGGCCGCGGAGCTGACCACGCGCGGCACCCGGCGCGGAAGTCGCCTGCTGCGGGCCGCCGAGCTGGCCGGTCGGCTCGGGCGGGTGGATGTGGTCGACCTGCTGATCACCACCGCACTGCGTCAGGAGTTGACCCGGTTGGACCGGGCGAAGGCGCAGTGGCTGCTGGAGACGCTCAGCGATGGTGCGCCCGCGGACCCCGCACGGGTGTGGGAACTGTGCGAAGTGGCCTCCGACGCCGCAGGGGACGGCGACGAGAACCTTGCCCTGGACCTCCTGCTCAGTGCCGCAGTTCGCTGCTGGTGGGCCGAGTCCGGCCCGCTGACGCGCGCCGCGGTGGTGGAGACCGCCGAGTTGATGGGTGAGGCGTGTCCCCCCATACGGGACAACGCTCGCTGGCTGGCCGTCCTCGGCGTGGCCGAGCCGGTCGCTCGCGGTCGGAGTGTCTGCGCCGCGCTGGATGCGCTGCGCCCCGCGGAGCTGGCGGATCCGCACGCCCTCGGGCTGCTGGGGATGGCCGCCCACGCCGTCGGCCATGACGTCCGGGCTGCGGAGGTGCTCGACCGGGCCGAGCAGTTGTTACGGGCTCAGGGCCGGGTCGGCCCGCTGGCCCAGGTGCTCGCCACGCAGGTGATCGTCCGTACCGAACTGGGGCATCTGGACACGGCGGAGGCCGCCGCGGAGGAGGCCGAAGGGCTGGCACGAGACAGCGGCCGACCGGTCCCGACCGAGGCCACCCTCTATCAGGCCCGGCTCAAGGCTCTGCGCGGTGAGACCGAACTGGCCCTCCGGAAGGTGTCCGCGGCCGAGCCGTCGGCTCGGACCAACCAGCTGAACAGTGTCCTGGCCTGCGTGCAGCGTGTGAAGGCCGAAGCCGCCTTCGTCCAGGGCCGGCACGAAGAGGCCTACCGCATCTGCCGGTCCTTGCTGGACCCGCAGGACCCCAGCTATCACCGGAGGTTGTGTTTCGACGTCCTCAGCCTGTTCGCCGAGAGCGCGGTCCACAGCGGCAACGCGGCCGAGGCGCGGTTGAGGCTGCGTCATGCGGAACATCTGTCCCTCATCACCCCGGCACCGCTGCTTCATGGGCATCTCGCCCGCGCCCGCGCCGTCCTCTCCGTCGACTTTGGGAAATCGCAGTCAAACGACTGAAGTAACGGATCATGCTACTTCGCCACGCTGGGTCCCGTGGGTTGAGAACCGAAGTGGGATCAGAGGTGAGCACGACGTGAGCATTACCGAGTTCGGGCGGGCACTGCGGGGTCTGCGGCTGGGCCGGGCCATGACGATGGAGCAACTGGCCGAGGCGTCCGGGGTGAGTGTGCGCGGAATCAGCGACATGGAACTCGGCAACACCCGCCGCCCGCGCCAAGGCACCATCGCCGCGCTTGCCCAGGCGCTGCGCCTGGATGACGCCGAGCGGGCCGAGTTGCTGGCCGCCACGACCGCGGAACTGTGGTTCGAGCGAGCCGCCCGTCTGTCGACGGACAACCGCGTCCGCGCCGAGCGGCTCCTCACGACCGGCGAACTCGCCTACGAGCTCGACCGCTACAGGGAGGTTCAGCGGTGCATCGGCGAACTGATCACCTTCCCGCTCGAGGCCCAGGAGCGGCTGCGCCTACTGTGGCTGCAGTCTGCGTTCGATGACGGAGACCCCGGAGAGGTGGACGGCATTCAGCATCTCGTCGATGCGGCCCGCCGCGTCCATGCCGACGGAGCGACTGATCTGGCGGCCATGATGATCATGAGTGCGGCGCGCCGATCCTTTTTCCGCCCCGGCTCCATGGACCTGGCCCTCGAGGTGCTCTCCGCCGCTGAGGGACTCGGTCTGGACGCGATGGATCCGCGCCTTGTCAACGTCCAGGCGCTGACTGCGACGTTCTCCCTGTCCCCCTCTCTGCTTCAGGCCCTGAGACGATGGGCGAAGGAGGAGGTCGGCGAGCCCGACCTGGCCTCGCTGCTCGCCTTCTCCGCCTTCGTCCTTGCCGACTTCGAGCTTGCGGAGTCGTTCTGCGCGCAGGCCGCCGTAGGCCATCGGCAGCAGGGAAAGCGCACGGTCCTGGCGCAGGTGCTCAACCTGCGGGCATGGGCGGCCCTCTACCAGGGGCGGTGGGACGCGGCGGATCTCGCGGCGGCGGAGTCCTATGAACTGGCCGTCGACACCCAGCAGCCGGGGTGGACCAGGTGGGTACGGCTGTGCCAGGTGATACTGGCCGCGCTGCGCGGGGCGGTCGGCCGCGCCGACCAACTGCTCGTCGAGGTCGAGGACGCGGGCATGTCCTCGAGGAACGGTTCCCTGCGCAACGGGACCCTCATGGCAAGAAGCCTGACCGAACTGGCCCGCGGGCGGGCGGACGCGGCATTCGACTGTTTCCGCCGGCTGATGGACGACAGCCCGGACGGACACGGGGTGCAGCGCTGCTGGCAGGTGGACCTCTTCGCCGATGTCGCCGTGGCAGCGGGCCGGGTGGAGGAGGCGCGAGCGGTGCTCGCCGGCCTGGAGGCGACCGATGGGTTCTTCCCGTCTCCTGGAGTGGATCGCTCCCGTGCCTACGCGCGTGCCGTGCTCGCCGAGGACGCGGCGGTGGAACAGGCGGTCTTCGAGGCTCGCCAGTACGCGGGTACGTCCGTGTGGTATTCGGCCCGGCTGGATCTGGCACTCGGGGTCTGGCTGCGGCGCCGGCGGCGGACGCCGGAAGCAGACGCCCTGCTGCGGGACGCCGCTGTGCGGCTCCGGTCGCTGGGTGCTGCGCCGTGGGCGGAGCGCGCGACACGGGAACTGGGAGATCACTGGTGATCCATCTCCAGGCGGTCGCGTAGCTGGAACCGCGATGTGACGTCGAGCTTGGGGAAGATCCGGTACAGATGCGAGCCGATCGTGCGCGGTGAGAGGCGCAGCTTCTCGCCGATCTCGCGGTTGGTCAGCCCCTCGGCTGCCAGTTCGGCGATGCGTGTCTCCTGCGGGCTCAGCAGACCCGAGCCGGTCGTCCGCTCCGGTCGGCCACGCCCCGGGGCGAAGGGAAGACGGTCGCCCGTGGCCCGTAGTTCGGCGGTGACCTGCCGGACGCGGGTCACGGCTCCCATGGCGGTGAACGCGGCCTTTGCCCGGCGCAGCGGATCACGGGATTCGGCGGCGCGGCGGCGGCGGCGCAGCCAGGTTCCGTAGGCGAGCTGGGTCATGGCGCGGACGAGCGGATACCGGGTTACGTTCCCGTTCAGCGCTGCTTGAAAGAGGTCGTCGGCGTGGTCGTCGGGCGCCAGCACGGCTCGTGCGTAGGCGAGTTGGTGGTGCAGGACGGGGGCCGGAGTGAGCTCGGCGGACTGTTCCCACGTTGCCAGGAGGCGGCGCGACTCATCGTGGAAACCGGTGTGTGCCGCGGCTTCCGCGAGATGCATGACGACCGTGAAACTCTCGCGCTGGTGGTACAGCTGGGCATCGTCGTCGAACAACGGGCGCAGATACGCATACGCGTCGGCGTACGAGCCGGCGATGGCGCAGGCGACCCCGCGAGCGATGTCGGTGCAGGTGGACACGTGGTTCAACCGTAGGTCGCCGCGGCAGAGCGTGGCCTGCTCTGCCAGGACGAAGGCCTCTTCGACCTCCCCCCGCAGGGCGGCCAGGAGGGCCTGCTTCGCACGGGAGGCCGCAGCCCAGGCGGGCTGGTGGGTGTTCAGCGCGACTTCATGGGCTTCGGCGAGGAACGCGGTGGCGCGGTGCCAGTCGCCGAGCCAGATGGCTCCGTTGGCCTCCATGGTCAGCACCCGGGGCAGCAGCACCAGGCGCTGCTGACGGCGCAGCAGGTCGATGGCGGGGACCAGCAGATCGGTGGCACGCTCGAAGTCGCCGATGGCGTGTGCCGCCTGACCGAGCAGCCGCAGGTTGTCGGCATGGCCGGCCAGGCCGGAACGCGGGCGGCCGAGGCGTTTGGCCACCTCGTCGGCCAGCAGCACGGGTTCGGCGGTGGCCAGGGTCGCGATGTGCCGGGGATCGTACCGGGTGTCGGACAGTGTGGTGAGCGCGGTGACGACCCGCGTTCTGTCCTCCTGCCCGGTGTTCTCGCGCCAGCAGCGCTGGGCCGCATCGAAGAGCAGGGAGAGCGAGGTGTCCGGGTCCCCCGGGTCGATGGTGTCGCACAGTTCGGTGCTGTCGCCGGGGAGGCCGTGGGTGGATGCCTCCTGCAGCAGTCGGGCGCGCAGGCGCAGTACGGGCGTCAGGGGGGCCGCGGAGGCGGCGGCGAGGAGCTGTTCCACCATGCCGGGGCGTCCCAGTTCGGAGGCGAGCCCCGAAGCCTTGATCAGGATTCGTCCTTGGTCCTGGGGACTTGCAGCGAGTTCGGCGGCGCGCTGCAGCATGCGCACGGCCTGGAGAGGGTCCCCGCGGTCCACGGCCTGACGGTGGCTTGCCTCGAGTTGCGCGGCGGCGCAGGCGTGCTGTGTGACGGTCAGGGCCTGGGCCCGGTGCCAAGCGTGGTGGTCGCTGTGGCGGGGCAGCACCTCGGCCAGTGCGGCGTGTGCGCGACGGCGCCGTTGAGCGCTTTCCCGTTGGACGGCGGCGATTGCGGCGACGGCATGGGAGAACATCACGGCCGGGCCGGCTGCGATCAGTACCCCGGCCCGTTCCGCGGGTTCGAGGACGTCCTGTCGGACGGTCGGGTCCGATCTCAGGACCTGGGTCGCCGCCACGACCAGGGCGGTCTCCTGGCCGCGGTGGAGTGCCGCGACGAGCACGGCGTCCCTGGACGCGTCCGGCAGGCAGTGGGCTGCCTCCGCGAAGGCGTCCCACAGCCGCGACGACCTGGGCAGCAGCTCCACCTGCAGTCCGGTTCCCGGAGTGCGAAGGCCCTTGCGGGTGAGTTCGGTGAATCCGCTCGCCAGTTCAATGGCGGCGAGCGGGTTGCCGTCGGCCGCCGAAGCGATGTCGGGGTGGTCCTGGGCGGGCAGCTCCGGGAACCGATCGGTCAGCAGCTGCCGCACACTGCCGTCCGTCAGCGGCCCCAGTCGTCTGGCGGGCAGCCCGGAGGCGATCAGCTCGGCGCTGCCGGACGGACGGCAGGCACCGACGACGCCCACCCGCCTGTCCTCGGCGCCGAGCTCCCAGGGGCCCGCGACGCGACGGGCGACGAAAGCCAGGACGTTCCCGCTCTGACGGTCCAGGGCGTCCCAGTCGTCCACCACCAGGAGCAGGCCGCGGTCGCGACCCGCCGCCGTGAACAGTTCCAGGGCCGCTGTCGAGACGGCGAGCATGTCCCGTTCCTTGGGCACGTCGCCGGCCAGCACCCGCTCCACCACGGCGCGTCCTTCGGTCGGCAACTGCGGTATGTGGTCCGCCAGTGGCCAGAGCAGACGCTGCAGGCCTGAGAGCGCCCAGTTCCTCTCGCCGGCCCCCGGCCCGGTGGCCACCAGGCGGAGTCCGCCACTGCGAGCCCTGCGTGCCGCCTCCTGCAGGAGAGACGTCTTGCCGGTCCCCGGTTCTCCGACGATCAACAGCACCGCACCGCCTGCGGGGATGTCGGCGCACAGCCTGTCCAGCGTGTGCAGCACCTCATCGCGCCCCCGTAGGAGCGGCGAGGACGAAACGCGATACGCCGCGTCGGGCATGTGGACGTCCTTTCCGCCGGATTCGTCGGACGAAGGGCCTGCGCGGGGCCGCCCGACGTGCGCGCAGCACGACCGGGCTTGGCTCAGCGGATGCCGTGCACCTGACCATCACACCCGGCCCGATGTGCGGACTCCATGAAGTTCCCATGCAGTTTGCCGCGGCGGCGACGGGCCGTGTCCGGTCGGCGGATGGCGATCGAGGCGCACCCAGTCCGAGAGACTGCCCTGGGGCGGCACCTATCGTGGGCTGTCCGGATTCGGAGAGTTCTTCACCGCCGTCAGCACGCACATCAGCAGTAAAGTCAAGCCCGAGGTCATCTACCAGGCGGGCGATCGAGTGGTCCAGGTGGGACGCACCCGCGGCACCGTCCGTGCCAACGGCCGTCCTTTCGACTCTTGCGAGGTCCACATCTGGCGGATCAGCGACAGCCTGATCAGCGCTCTCGAGATCTATGTCGAGGACGAGGTGTTCCTCGCGGCGCTCGATGCGGACTCCGCCTGAGATCCGGGCACCGGGCCTCGGAGGGCTGCCTGCCGCAAGGGGGCGCCGCACCACCGGACATGCTCCGGCGCGGCAGCGTCCTCCTTTGCGTCCCACCGCCTTGGACAGGCCCAGGGCCTCACACATGTACCGGATCCTTCCCGAGCGGGGACTTCGCCGAGGCCTGCCGTCAGGGCTGGGCCACCACCGAGCGGGTGTGGCTGAAGGTAATGACGGTGTGGCGGCCGTGGTAGCTGCCCATGCCGCTTTCTCCGATGCCCCCGAAGGGCAGCTCGGGGACGAGGAACTGGGCCATGGGCAGGCCGAAGGTGATGCCACCGGAGGTGGTCTCGTCGAGCAGGCGCTCCCGGGTGCCGGCGTTGTCGCTGAAGGCGTACAGGCCGAGCGGAGCAGGCCGGGAATTGATGAAGGAGATCGCCTCGTCGAGGTCCTCCACGGCCAGCACGGGCAGGATGGGCCCGAATATCTCCTCCTGCATGACGGGTGCGTCCGGTGCCACGTCGGCCAGCACGGTCGGGGCGATGAAGCGGGTCTGCGGATCGTGGTCGCCGCCGGCGACGATGCGGCCCGACGCGAGCAGGCGGACCAGTCGCCGGTAGTGCCGTTCGTTCACGATCCTCGCGTACTCCGGGACGCGCGCGGCTTCAGAGCCGTACGCCGCGTCGACTGCTTTGGCGAGGGCGTCCTCCAGTTCCGGGGCGGTCTTCCAGTCGGTCAGCACGTAGTCCGGCGCCACGCAGGTCTGCCCGGCGTTGATGAACTTGACCGCCACCAGCCGCAGGGCGGCCTGCCGCAGATCGGTGCCGCGGTCCACGAAGGCCGATGACTTGCCGCCGAGTTCCAGGGTGACGGGGGTGAGGTGGCGGGCTGCGGCGGCCATGACGATGCGGCCGACGGCGCCGTTGCCGGTGTAGAGGATGTGGTCGAAGCGCTGTTCCAGCAGGGCCGTGGTCCGGGCGGGGCCGCCCTCCACGACGGCGACCGCGTCCGATGGCAGGTAGGAGGACAGCAGCCGCGCGAGCGCGGCGGACGTGGCGGGGGCGAACTCACTGGGTTTGACCACCGTGGTGTTACCGGCCGCGAGCGCCCCGACCAGCGGGACGACTACGAGGTGCAGGGGGTAGTTCCACGGCGCGACGACCAGCGCCACGCCCAGTGGACTCAGCTGTGTCCAGGCTTCGGCCGTGCCCAACTGCGGTGGAGTGGGGACGGGTTGGGGCTGCAGCCAGTCGTCGAGGTGAGCCAGGATGTAGTCGATCTCGCGCACGGCGTAGTCGATCTCGGTGCGGTGTGCCTCGACCGGGCCCTTGCCGAGGTCGGCGTGGAGCGCCTCGGTGAACTGCGGCCCGCAGTCCACGAGCATGGCGCGCAGGCGGCGCAGAAGCTCCTTGCGACGGGCTACCGGTCGGTTGAGCCCGCTGCGGTGGGCGGCGCGCAGCCGGGCCATGGTCTGCGCCGGCTCGGGAACGAGGGGCATGACGGTTCCTTCGGACGGTCGGTGGTGCCGGGGCTGGAAGGTGGCGAGTAGCGGGGGTGTACCGACATGAACCTCAAGTGCGGAGACCTGGCCGTCGGCGGCGGTTTCGGCCCGGCCCCACGAGGGAAACCGGTACGGCCCGCGCGTCGGTGTCTGCGGGTCACGCTTCGGACGAAGCGTCAGGCGGCCCCATCAGGTGCGGTGGTGTCCTCCGCCGGTCGCAGCGCGCCCGGGGCCAGGTAGCCGGTCACCGGCTCCAGCGCACGCATGGTGGTCGGCCGACCGGCCAGGAAACCGGTGCGGACGAAGTCGTCCCCGGCCAGGGCGTGCAGGGCCCAGTTGGTCGCGACGCGGGTCTTGGCGACTGCGGTGCGCAGCGCGAGCAGGTGGTAGCCGCGCGCGACCACCTGGGCGGGCAGTCCGCTGAGCGGCACGCCCAGCGGCCGGGAGACCGCCTGCGGCCCGCCCAGGTCCACCACCAGGCCCAGGTCATGGTGCCGATAGGGGCGCAGCGGCTGCCCCCGCAGCCGTGCGGCCAGATTCGTGCCGGCGACCCGGCCTTGACGCAGGGCGTGCTGCGCGGTGGGCGGACAGACAGCGTCGCCGCCGGTGACCAGGTCGGGTACGGCGGCCGCGTCGCCGACCGCGAAGACGCCGTCCAGGCCGGAAACCGTCAGGTCGGGGTTGACGGTCAGCCGACCGCGGGTGGTGGCGGCGTCCAGGGTGGCGACCAGAGGGCTGGGGGCGACGCCCGCGGTCCAGATCAGGGTGCGGGTGGGCAGCCTGCGCCCGTCGGTGAGGGTGACCGCCCCGGGCTCCGCGCGCGCCACGCTCGTGCCCAGCGAGATGTCCACGCCCCGGCGGCGGAGCAGTTGCTGCGCCTTTCGGCCGAGGTGGTCTCCGAGTTCGGGCATCAGCCGGGGCGAGAGATCAACCAGATGCCAGCGGATCATCTCCGGGCTCAGGCCGGGGTAGCCGCGCGCCGCCGAGGCGGTCAGACGTTGCAGGTACGCGGCGGTCTCGGTGCCCGCGTAGCCGCCGCCGACCACGACGAAGCGCAGCCGGGCGTCCCGCTCCTCCGGGTCGCGGGTGGCAGCGGCCAGGTCCAGTTGGGCGATGACGTGGTCCCGCAGGGCGACGGCCTCGGCGAGCGTCTTCATGCCGTGGGCCTCGGCGGGCACCCCGGGGATGTCGAAGCCGCGGGTGACGCTGCCGGCGGCGAGCACCACGTGGTCGTAACGCTCTTCGGTGACCTCATCGGTGATCAGTCGGATCGCGCACACCTTTGCCCCCGGGTCCACGCCGATGGCGGTACCCGGCACGATCCGGGTACGGCGGAGCGACCGCCGCAGTGAGACGGCGACCGACTGAGGCGTGAGGACCCCGGCCGCGACCTGGGGCAGCAGCGGCAGGTACAGCTCATAGCTGAGGGGAGTGACCAGCGCGAGTTCGACCTCATCGGGTGCCAGCAGTCTTTCCAGGCGGCGGGCGCAGGCGATCCCCGCGAAGCCGCCGCCTACGACGAGAATCCGGGCTGGGGTCATGGTGATTCCCTTTCTGGGACGGTGCGGGCACGAAGCCCGATGTCTGTGCATCCGGAACGCGGTGTCCCCCGTGGGGAGGACTCGCCCGGGCCACCTTCGTCGTCGTGTCAGGTGAGGAACTTCAGAAGCAGTCGGGTGGTCTCCTCGGGCTGCTCCTCGTAGAGCCAGTGGCCGCAGTCGTCGACGACGACGCCCTCGACATGCCGTGCGTACTGCCGCACCTGGTCCGCGATGCGCGTGCCGTGGCTCGCCGCCGCGCCGACGGCCAGGACGGGCATTTCGAGGGGCGTCCGGCCGAACTCCGCGTTGTCGGCGACGTCTTGGCCGAACGCCCGGAACCAGGCGAAGCTCGCCCGCAGGTGCGCGGGATCGCTCAGCCGCAGGGCGTACTCGTCCAGGGCGGCCGGATCGGCCGCCCGGTGTTTCTGGACGGCCTTGGCGGCGATGAACCGTTCGATCCACGTCCGCTCCCGCCCGGTGACGACGCTCTCCGGCAGGCCTTCGGCCAGGTTGAAGAACCCCCAGTGCCAGGCCCCCGGTCCGGCGGGGGTGAGCGCGGGTGCGCGGTAGATGCTCTGGTCGGGGATGGGCGCCTCGCTGAACACCAGCCGACGCACATCGTCGGGGAACTGTGCGGCGTAGGCGTACGCGACCATGCTGCCGATGTCGTGGCCGACCAGCCGCACGGCTCTGTCCAGGCCGAGGTGCAGCAGCAGCGCGTGCACATCCGCGGCCATGGTCTTCTTGTCGTAGCCGCCGGCGGGCGCGGTGGACCGGCCGGCGCCGCGCAGACTGGGCGCGATGACGGTGTAGTGCTCGGCGAGGGCGAGCAGGACACCCCGCCATCCGTACCAGGTCTGCGGGTAGCCGTGCAGCAGCACCAGGGTGGGTCCCTCGCCACCGCGCGCGTACTCGATGTCGATCCCCCCGACCTGGACGACGTGGGTGAGGAAGCCGATCGGCGCCCTGGCTCTCATGCGTGGATCCCGAAGGGACCGAGGACGTCGGAGTCGATGCGGAGCGATTCGAGCAGCGCGGCGGCGTTGTCCACGGTGAAGACGTCGGCCGCGGCCAGCACCCCCAGGTACTTGCTGGTCACCGGGGCGGCGGCCTGCTCGGCGACGGCCGCCAGGTAGGTCTTGAAGATGGCCCAGGCGTTGCCGGACGGCCCGTACTTGGCGAAGTACGGGGTCGGGTCGAGGCCGGTGAGGGCGGCCCGGGTGCTGGCCGTCAGGTCGGCCATGTACTGCTTCTGTGTCTCCGCGTCCGCCCGCCGGCCCAGGCGCCCCAGGTGACCGCCGACCAGCGTCCGCCAGGGGTAGCTCAACGCCGTGTCATGGGCCTTGATCCAGCCGGGGATGTCCTGCGAGACCGCGAGTTCCTTGAAGGGCACCCAGCCCGGATAGACGACGTCGACCAGCATCAGGGTGCGATACTTGGGCGCGTACACGTAGATGTTGTCCGGCGAGTGGTTGGGGCCGTGGTAGGCCAGTTCCAGGCGCTCGCCGCCGACCTCGACGGTGAGGCGGTCCTCGAAGACGGTGGTGGGCGCAGGCCGCTCGGGGTCCGCGTCGCGCCGCAGCAGGCGGCGGTTCTCGATGTGTCCGATGCGCTCGACGTCCTTGCCCCACAGCCCGGCCGCGCCGATGTGGTCGGCGTGGGAGTGGGAGTGGACGAGGTGCGTGACCCGGTTCGGCAGGCCGAGCGGTCCGGTGACGTCCTGGATGGCGCGCTGCAGGTTGTGACCCAGGGTGGGCGGCGCGTCGACCAGTACCACGCCCTCCCGGGTGGCCAGGAACATCGCCTGGTAGCTGCCGTCGGTGACCCAGTGGAGGGCGCCGCCGATCCGGCCCACGTAGTAGCCCTGGGCGTTCAGCGCCGGGCCGAACGCCTGGCTGGGCACGGGGGCGAAGTCGGGCAGGCCGGCAGGGTAGGCCGCGTGGGCGGTGCCGGGCAGGGCGCCGCCGAGCACGGTGGCGGCGGCAGGCAGGGACGCGGCCAGCATGGCCCGCTTGAGAAGCACGCGGCGGGCGGTCCAATCGGAGGTGTCGGTCGTCGTCATGGACGGTCCCTTTCGGTGGGGGCGCTCGCCGCCGCGGCGACGGCGAGCAGCAGGAGCAGGGCGAGCAGGAGGGCCCAGGCGATCCCGGCGCGCAGGGTGAGCGCGGATCCGCACAGGGCGCCGCAGAGCATCGCGGTGATGGAGGTGAGGCGGCGTATCGTGGGCCGTCCCGGGCGGTCGGAGGCCAGCCCGGTGACGGTCAGGGTGAGCACGGTGGTGGTGAGGTCGGGGACGGCCAGTCTGCGGACGGCCGCGTTCTGCAGGCCCATCCCGCAACCGAGCAGGATGACCAATTCCGCGACCGCTCCCGTCGAGCGGTGCCCCAGCGTGGTCGACGCCAACGCGGCGCCCGCTACCAACAGCGCCTGGACGCCGGCGATGGCCCGAAAGTGCCGCACGGTGTCGGCGGGAGTGTCCGCGAGGCGGCCCTCCCCCCACGCGCCCGCCATGAACGCGGCGATGGCCAGCGCGGAGGCCCACACGGAGAGGTTCTTGGCCCCCGTCAGGGAGAACGCGAAGAAGATCACGTTGCCCGTCATGTTGGCCACGAAGACATGGCCCAGGCCGAGGTAGCTGACGGCGTCCACCACGCCGGTCACGAAGGTGAGCACGACCAGCAGCGTCGGCAGCGGCCCATAGGCCGGGTCGCTGTCCGGCAGCAGTCGGTCGGTGACGCGGAGCAGAGCGGCCTTCATCAGCGTCTCCTCGGCGGCAGGGGTGAGCTGCGCCCATACAGGGCGAGTGGGCGGTCCCGCGGCCACTCCGACCGCGGCGGCGGCCGCGGCCACCCAGCCGGGCCGGGGCAGCCCGTAGACACCGTCGAGCGAGCAGCGTCCGGGCCCTGTGCATGCGAGCACAGCCGCGACCGCCACAAGGAAGCCGAGGTACTCGAAGCCGTCGCGCGGGGGCCCAGGGCCCGTTCGCCCACTTCACGGTGACGGCTACGGTCATCACGCCCTTGGCGGTGGCGAATGCCGACGGGGTGAGCGCGCCGGCGAGGAAGACCACTCTGGTGAGTTGACCGCCGTCCTCGACCAGGACGGTGAGCGCCCCGCCGAGGAAGCCGTCCCTGCGGAACGCGGCGGTGCCGCCCGCCTGCCCGTGCCCGCCGCGCCGGAAGCTCACTCTCCGCGGTCTGTGCACGGCCATCAGCAGCCTGGTGGCGAGCCGGAGGATGAGCGGACCCACGTTCGTCTGACGCTCCCTCAGCCGAAAAAGGGGCGTCGAGGACGGCGGCATTGGCGGCAAGTCCGCGCTCGACGCGTCAGCGGCGGTAGCGGGCGGATTCGGCGGCGACCTGGCCCACCCACTCGGCCTGCCGCACCCCTCATCACCCTCTGAGAGGTGCGGCAGCGGGGCGGCCTGGTAGGCGCCGAACTGGGCGATCGGGCTCCACTCGGGCACCGTGGCCGGCGCGGCGAGGCCTTCGAACTCACCCGTCGCGTAGACAATCCGGCCGCCCGCCACCCTGAACAGCGCCTCGATGGTGGGGATCTCGTCTTCCGGGACGGCGAAGTCGTCGTCACTCAGTACCATGAGGTCGGCGTAATGGCCGGGCCGCAGCAGGTCCTTCGCATCCTGTTTCCCGGTGAGTGCCGCTCCGGCCGAGGTGCACATCGCCAGGGCCGTCTCCCGGCGGTCCAGGCTCTGGGTCGAGATGGTCTCCGCGTGGTCGAAGAACCGGCGGTTGCCGCCGGGGAAGAGACTCTTGGCGGCGAGTTTCTCGAAGTCGGCGGCGGCCCAGGTGAGGTTCTCTCCCGCGCCGTCGAAGCGTAGCCAGGCGTCGCCGTCCTCGGGGCGGACCATACCGATCCAGCGGCACAGGTCCTCCACCTCGCCACCGCCGGTCTGGGGGAAGAGATGGTGGGTGATGCCTACCGTCGGCTCACCCGCCGCGTGCAGGCGGGTCACGGCGGCACAGCCGCCGGGCAGGGCCGGGGTCCCCCTGGATGTCCTGGCCGCCTTGAGCGCGGCACGGTTGAGGATCGCCGCCTGGTACAGGTGCGTGACGATCACCGGCGTGTCGGGAGCGACCTCGTTCGACTCGGCCCGGGTGGGCATCCGGTGCTCGGCGAACGACTCCACACTCCACCCGGCCGCCACCCGTACCCATTGGACGGTGTGGCGCAGCCCACCGCACACCACGTGGTCGGGCGGGTCGTACAGCCCCGACACCACTCTGCGACCCATGGCATCCACGACCATGGTGTCCGTCCCGATGAGTCCCGCGATGTCGGCGTCGCCGCCGACGGTCTCGATGACGCCCGCGGTGGCCGCCGGCGCGGTGGCGCGTGATAGCTGGGCATCGCCGGTGAAGATCTTCGCGTTCCGTACGACGACGTCGGCAGGCCGGGAGGGCAATCCGGCGACGATTCCCGCGAAGGGCATGCATGTCATCTCTGGCTCCGCTCCTGCCTCGTGTGCCGCGGCCTGGGCCACCACGCTAAGTACGGAGCACATGCGCCGACTTGAGTCATATGACTGCACCCCGGGCGCCGCGCGTGGCGTCGGCGCTGAGCCCGACATGCCTGTGGCGCAGCACGTTCGGCCAGGCGGTGCGAGAAGTTCGGCGGATCGCCACCGTAAGCAGCCCTACGACGGATCCGGTGAGCTGCCGTTGCCGGATCCACCGTTCCCGTCCCGTCGAGCGCGCCCTCGCGAAAGTGCCACGAATCCGCTCGGCTGGAGATCGGCCACCGCTGCCACCGCTTACCGCAGGCCCCGCTGGATCGCGGTCTCGCTCCGGACACCGCGCTGCCCGATACGATCAGCGACGCCCCCGTGGGAGCGGCAGAATCCGGACCTCGGCATCCCACTGTCACCGTCCGACTGAATCGGTGGCCGGGCCCCGCACAATGGTGCCCGGCACCGAACAGGAGGACCCTCGCATGTCCCGCAACCCCGAACGGAAGTACCGCGTCGTCACGTCGTTCCAGCGGCGGATCGGCAATCCGCTCCTGAAGCGGCTGCCGATCCAGACCCTGCTGGAGACCACGGGACGCGCGTCGGGGCTGCCGCGGCGCACCCCCGTCGGCGGACGTCTCGTAGGGCGGGTGTTCTGGTTCGTCAGCGAGTACGGCGAGCGCTCGCAGTACGTGCGCAACATCCTGGCGGACCCGCGGGTCCGGGTCCGCGTCCGGGGCCGCTGGTACACCGGGACCGCCCATGTGATGCCCGAGGACGATGTCCGCGCGCGGCTGAAGAGCCTGCCGCGGCTCAACAGCGCCGCGGTGCGCCTGATGGGCGCCGGTCTGACTACGGTGCGGGGCGACCTCACGGACTGACCCCCGGCGCACGGTGAATCGTGCGCCCGACATCGAATTCCCATTTGCGTATTCCAGGAAAGTGTGGGCACGGGCATTGTTTCCGTGCCCAAGCACAGCGGGGCAGAAGGGGGAAGACGTACGTCGGCCACGGCGGCGTCGGGCTTCAGCTCGGGTGGCGGCGGCGGATGCGGGCGGCCAGCAGCGCCACGTCGTCCTCCGCGTGCCGGGCGTCGAGCCATACGAGGACCGCGTCGAGCGCCTCGTCGACCCCCGTCCCGGGCGGCAGTCGCAGCCCGGCCAGCCGGGCGAGCGAGACATCGATGTCCTCGTCGCGCCGCTCCACCAGACCGTCGGTGAACATCACCAGGGTGTCCTCCGGAGCGAGTGCGCGGGTCGCCGCCTCGTAGCCGCCCACGCCGGTGCCCAGCGGCGGACCGACCGGCACCTGCAACAGCTCCCCGCTGCCGTCCCCGGCGAACACCACCGGCGGCAGATGCCCCGCGCTGGCCAGCGTGGCCGTGCCGCGGGTCGGGTCGACCTGGACGAGCAGACAGGTCGCCGGACGCCGGACGCCGTCCTCGGCGACGGCCGAGTCCAGGCGGCGCAGCACCCGGTGCGGCGGCAGATCCGTCGAGGCGACATAGCGCAGCATCGAGCGGTAGGCGTTCATGTCCACCGCCGCGTCCAGCCCGTGCCCCATGACGTCGCCCACCGCCAGCAGGGTGCGCCCGAAGTGCAGCCGCACGGTCTCGAACCAGTCCCCGCCCACCAGGACGCTGCCGCCGAAGGGCAGATAGCGGGTGGCCAGGTCGAGGTTGGGATGCGGGCGGCCCGGTTCGGCCAGCAGCGCCCGCTGCAGGGAGAGCAGCTACCGCTCCACCCTCGCCGCGGAACTCGGCCGCGAGGCCCAGCGGCTGGAGAAGGAACTGGAGGATGCCGGCATCAAGCTGTCCGCGGTGGCCACCGACATCCTCGGCGTGTCCGGGCGGGCCATGCTGACCGCGCTCATCGACGGAGAACGCGACGCCTCGGTCCTGGCGCAGATGGCCAAGGCCCGCATGCGCCCCAATATCCCCGCCCTGGTCGAGGCACTGACTGGCAACTTCGGCGAGCACCACGCCTTCTTGTGCCGCCTGCACCTGGAACGCATCGACCAGCTCAAGGCGGCGATCGCCGGCCTGTCGGCCCGGATCGCGGAGGAGATGCGCCCTTTCGCCCGCTAGCTTGAGCTGCTGGAAACCATTCCGGGGGTCGGCCGAGCCACCGCTGAGATCATCGTGGCCGAGACCGGCGCCGACATGGGCCGTTTCCGCATCGCCGGGCACCTGGCGTCCTGGGCAGGCGTCTGCCCTGGCCACCACGAATCCGTCGGGAAACACAAATCCGGCAGCAGACGCCGCGGCAACCGATGGCTCGGCGCCGCTTTGGGCACCGCCGCCATGGCCGCCTCCCGCACCCGCGAGACCACCTACCTCGGGGCCCGCTACCACCGCCTCGTGCCCCACCTCGGCAAGAAGAAGGCGCTGGTCGCCATCGAGCACTCCATCTTGACCGCGGTCTGGCACATGCTCACCGACGGCGTCTCGTATCAAGACGGGCCTTGTCCCAAGGCCGGGTAGTTAGGGCTTGCCGGGAAACAAGCCGTCGCTTCCGGCTCCGAGGCTCGTTGCCATGGTATGGGGAGTCCGGAGGGGATCGAGGCGGCCCTGGCCGCGAAGTTTGCGACGCTGTTCCCGCATCTCGACGAGCGGCAGCGGCGGCTGGCCATAGGAGCAGAAGCACGGTCGCTGGGCCATGGAGGCATCAGGCTCGTCGCTCGTGCGGCCGGAGTCCGGGAGGGCACCGTGTCGTGCGGGGTGTCTGAACTGGAGTCCGGCGAGGCGCCGTTGGGGCGGGTGCGCCGGTCCGGTGGGGGCCGCAAGCGTGCGGTGGACCTGGATCCGGGCCTTCGGGCAGCGTTGCTGGCCTTGGTGGAACCGGATGTACGCGGGGACCCGATGTCGCCGCTGCGTTGGACGACGAAGTCGACCCGGCAATTGGCTGCCGAGCTGACTCGGCAGGGGCACCGAGTCTCGGCGGACACCGTGGCGGCCGTGCTGCGCGAGGAGGGCTTCAGTCTCCAAGGCAACGCCAAGACCATCGAAGGTGCCCAACACCCGGACCGCGATGCGCAGTTCCGCTATATCTACGACCAGGCCAAGGACTTCCAGGCCGCCGGAGACCCGGTGATCAGCGTGGACACCAAGAAGAAGGAGCTGGTCGGCAACTACAAGAACGCCGGCCACGAGTGGCGTCGCGAAGGCGATCCGGTCCGGGTTCACACCCACGACTTTCCCGATGCCGATCTGGGCAACGCGATCCCATACCGGATCTACGACCTGACCGCGGACACGGGCTGGGTCAACGTCGGCACCGACCACGACACCGCAGCCTTCGCCGTCGCCTCCGTCCGCCGCTGGTGGCACGCGGTCGGGCGCGATACCTACCCGCGCTCGCACCGTCTGCTGATCACCGCGGACGCGGGCGGTTCCAACGGCTACCGCACCCGGGCCTGGAAGTTCGAGCTGGCCGCGCTGGCTGTCGAGACCGGCCTGGAGATCACCGTGTGTCACTTTCCTCCGGGCACATCTAAGTGGAACCGAATCGAGCACCGACTGTTCTCCCACATCACGATGAACTGGCGAGGCAGGCCGCTGACCAGCCATGAAACCATCGTGAACAGCATCGCAGCGACCACCACCCGCACGGGACTGACCGTCCGCGCCGAACTCGACACCGCCCTCTACGAGACCGGCGTCCGCATCAGTGACGGGCAGCTGAACACCCTGCCACTGAGTCGCCATGACTGGCACGGCGACTGGAACTACACCCTCCACCCCCAGGAACACCGCCGGGACGGCGTCCTTCCGATCCCGCCCCAGAACGAAGCCGGCCCCGGCCGCGACTGGCTGACCCATCCCGCCCTCACCGGCATCCCGCACGAGCAGTGGGACTCGCTGGTCACCGAGCTGGCAGCGGCCCGCGCGGCTCAGCGGGAAGCAGACCTCCAGCAGCGACGCGGCGGCGACCGGCAGAAGACCCCTGCCGTCGGCCTCTATACCGGCCGGCGCCCCGGCCTCACCCTCGTCGACCGGCTCCTGGCCACCATCCTCTACCAGAGGTTCAAACTCCCCCAGGTCGTCATCGCCCCGCTCTTCACCGTGACACCCGTGACCCTCAACCGGGCCATCAGCCAAACCCGCCGGCTCCTCCACGACATCGGACACGCCATCAAACCCGCCGAGACGCAACTGGCCACCCTCGACGATCTCACCAACCTCACCACACACCTCGGCATCCCCAAACCGGAGATCAAGACGGCGAGTTATTGATCTGCAAGCCCTTAGCGTTTTCGCAGGTCACGCCAGTGAGTTGAAGGATTCTTGACGCAGAGCAACGGAGCTCGTTGGTACAGGCAGTCGACCAAGACAGCTTGTCCCTAAGGAGCTCCGTTGCCCCATCATTGTGTCCTGCCGTCTGCGCTGACGGCCATCACCCGAACGGTCACCGTGGCCGGGGGCCGGTTCGCTCCAGGGCATCTGAGGGAACTGACGGCGGTCGTGCCGTTTGAGCTGGTGGATGCGGTCCTCGCGGAGACGAGGACGGTGCAGCAGCGGCTGCGTGATCTTCCGTCGCGGGTCGGGGTCTACTTCCTGCTGGCGATGTGCCTGTTCCCCGAGGTCGGCTATCGCCTCGTCTGGGACAAGCTGACCGCGGGCCTGTCCGGGATGCCCGTGGTCTGTCCGTCGGCGAAGGCGTTGCGTGACCTGCGCCGACGGATCGGCAGCGCGCCGGTGCGGGCGTTGTTCGAGGTGCTGGCCGGGTTGCTGGCCCGTCCGACGACGCCAGGTGTGCGTTTCGGTCCGTACCGGACGGTGTCGTTCGACGGCTGCAGCTCGCTGAGGGTTCCCGATTCCGAACGGAACCGGGCCTGGCTGGGCAGGACTTCGCATCATGGCTATCCGACGCTGGAGTTGATGACGCTGGTCGAGACCGGCACCCGGGCCCTGGTCGGCGCGGTGTTCGGCCCCACCGCCGAGGGCGAGACAAGCTACGCCCGCCAGCTGCTGCATCTGCTGAGGCCGGACATGCTGGTGCTGTGGGACAAAGGATTCGACAGCAACGCCTTCCTCGCGCAGGTCACCGACACCGGCGCCCAGGTCCTGGGCCGGCTCCGCAGCAACCGGCACACGCCGGTCCTCACCCGCCTCGCTGACGGCTCCTACCTGTCGGTGATCGGCACCGTGAAAGTCCGGATCATCGACGCACAGATCGCCGTGACCTGCGCGGACGGCACGTCCTTCACCGGGTCCTACCGACTGGTCACCACACTGACCGACGCCCGCCGTTACCCCGCCACCGCGCTGGTGGGTCTCTATCACCAGCGGTGGGAACACGAATCCGCGTACTACGCGCTCCGCCACACGATCATGAACGGGCGCAACCTCCGCTCGGGCGACCCGGCAGGCATCGAGCAGGAGATGTGGTCCCTGCTGGCGGAGCAGAGGCCGTTGTCGATTCCTTCGGTTCGCGACCGGATCGTGCAGGCCGCGTTGAAGATCGTGCTCGAGCCGGTCTTCGAGGCCGACATGCTTCCGTGCTCGTTCGGGTTCCGGCCCAGGCCCGGAGCACACGATGCCCGGGCCTTGTCCCAAGGCCGGGTAGTTAGGGTTTTCGCAGGTCACGCAAGGGGAGTTGGCGAGTTTCCGACGTAGAGCAACGGGGCTCGTTGGTACAGGCAGTCGTCCAAGACAGCTTGTCCCGAAGGAGCTCCGTTGCTCGATCATTGTGTCCTGCCGCCGCCGTTGGCGACTATCACCCGAACGGTCACGGTGGCTGCGGGCCGGTTCGCGCCCGGTCATCTGGGGGAACTGACGGCGATCGTGCCGTTCGAGCTCGTCGACGCGGTCCTGTCGGAGACGAGGACGGTGCAGCGGCGGCTGCGTGATCTGCCCTCGCGGGTGGGGGTCTACTTTCTGCTCGTGATGTGCTTGTTCCCCGAGGTCGGCTACCGGCTCGTCTGGGACAAGCTGACGGCCGGCCTGTCCGGGATTCCTGTGGTCTGCCCGACCGCGAAGGCGTTACGTGACCTGCGCCGGCGACTCGGCAGCGCGCCGGTTCGGGCGTTGTTCGACGTACTGGCCGGGCCGTTGGCAAGGCCGACGACGCCGGGAGTGCGGTTCGGGCCCTACCGGACGGTGTCATTCGACGGCTGCAGTTCGCAGAGGGTCTTCGACTCCGATCGGAACCGGGCCTGGCTGGGGAGAACGTCTCATCACGGCTATCCGACGCTGGAGTTGATGACGCTGGTCGAGACCGGCACCCGGGCCCTGATCGGTGCGGTGTTCGGCCCGACGGCCGAGGGCGAGACGAGCTACGCCGGCCGCCTGCTGCACCTTCTGAGGCCGGACATGCTGGTGCTCTGGGACAAGGGGTTCGACGGCAACGCCTTCCTCTCCGCCGTCACCACCACCGGCGCCCAGTTCCTCGGACGGCTCCGCAGCAACCGGCGCACACCGGCTCTCACCCGTCTCGTCGACGGCTCCTATCTGTCAGTCATCGGCACCGTGCGGGTGCGGGTCATCGATGCGCAGATCACCGTGACCTGCACCGACGGCACTGTCTTCACCGGCTCCTACCGGTTGGCCACCACCCTGACGGACGCCCGCCGCTTCCCGGCGGCCGTGTTGGTGGATCTCTACCATCAGCGGTGGGAGCACGAATCGGCGTATTACGCGCTCCGCCACACGATCATGAACGGCCGCCTTTTGCGCTCGGGTGACCCCATCGGCATCGAGCAGGAGATGTGGTCGCTCCTCACGCTCTACCAGGCACTGCGGACCGTTATGGTCGACGCCGCCGAGTCCGTCCCCGGCACAGACCCCGACCGCTGCGGCTTCACTATCGCCCTCCAAGCCGCCCGTGATCAGGTCATCCAGGCCGCCGACGTCGTCACCACGACCGTCGAACCGGTCGGTCTCATCGGACGCCGGATCCTGTCAGGCCTGCTCCCACCCCGGCGGCAGCGGGTGAGTACCCGCAAGGTCAAAGCACCGACCTCCCGCTACAACGGGCGATGCGACAACGACGGCCGGCCCGATGCCAGCCGCACCGTCACCGACCTCGACGTCACCATCCTCGAACCCTCCGATCCGCTGCCCGCACTGCCGACCGCCTCCCGGGATGATCGGCACACCGCCCCCGGCAAGCGACGCCGACACCGAATCCTGACCCTGCTTGAGGAAGACCCCACCCGCCTCTGGCAACCCCGCGACATCGCGGCTCACTTCGGCGACGTCACCCTGGAAACCATGTACAGACAACTGAACCGCTGGGCCACCAGCGGACTCATCCACAAGCTCGGCCCCGGCCTCTACGCCGCCACAGCATGGTCACCAACTCCCCTTGCGTGACCTGCGAAAACCCTAACTACCCGGCCTTGGGCCTTGTCCCCGAGGAGTGGACACCTGTTCGCGTCGTTATGCGGCAAGTGTCAGCGTAGCTGATTGCTGTTCGTAGGCGATCGGCGCCTGCTGTCCGTTCGCCGAGTGTCGTCGGCGGGTGTTGTAGCGCGTGGTCCAGCGGAAGACCGTCAGGCGGCAGGCACGAGCCCCGTCGAAGCTGCGGGCGCCACGGAGCGTCTCACGTTTGAGGGCCGCGTTGAACGACTCGGCGAGTGCGTTGTCCGCGCTCGTGCCGACCGCTCCCATGGACTGCCTGACCCCCAACTGGGCGCACAGTTCGGCGAATTCGCGAGAGGTGTACTGCGCTCCGTGATCGCTGTGGAACACGGATCGGGCCAGGCTGCCGCGGGTCGCGGCGGCTGCCCTGAGCGCGTCGCTGATCAGCGAGGTGCGCATGTGATCGGCGATCGACCAGCCCACCAGACGGCGCGAGAAGCAGTCGATCACCGTCGCCAGATACAGGAACTCGCCGTCGCCCACCGGCAAGTAAGTGATGTCCCCGACGTACTTGGTGTTCGGCCTGCTCGCGGTGAAGTCGCGCCGGAACAGGTCTGGCACCGGTGTGGCGGACGGTTCGGGCACGGTGGTGACCTGGCGCTTGCGCAGCCGCAGCCCGGCGATGCCGTACTTGCGCATGACCCGTCCGACGCGCTTGTGGTTCACGCGCTCGCCGCCGTCGCGCAGCTCGGCGGTGATCCGGGGGCGGCCGTAGGTGAACCGCCCCGGTTCGAATGGAGACTCAATTTCGTGAAAGGATCGAGTCATGGCACGACCTTCCCGTTACCCGCTTGAGCTCCGCCGTCGCGCGGTGCGCATGGTCGCCGAGGTAGGCGACGACTACCCGAACGAGACGGCCGCCCTGCAGGCGGTGGCCGAGAAGCTCGGCATCGGCTCCCGCGAGACGCTGCGGAACTGGGTGAAGCAGCACGCGATCGACGCGGGGACACGACCGGGGACGACGACGGAGGAGTCCGCCCAGCTCAAGGCGTTGAAGAAGGAGAACGCCGAACTCAAGCGGGCCAACGAGATCCTGAAGGCCGCGGCGAGTTTCTTCGCGGCCGAGCTGTGCGCCACGAGGCGCGATGTTGATCGAGAGGTGGTGAAAGGCCACTTCCGTCAGGTCGTCGTAGCGGCCTGATCGAAGCTTGGGGGCAGCCTGATCCGGGGAACGCCGGTGAGGGTGGCAAGCGGCCCCGACGAAGGCGGGACGTGCCGGAACTACCAGACGGTGCGGGTCTGTTCAGCGAGGTCAGAAGGTGTAGCGAGAGCGAACCAGTGGTTGAAGCTCCGTAACAGCGAAGCCGGGTCAAATCTGGTGGATATGGGCCGGTGTGCAGTGCGTGGAACTCTGCTTTGCGGCGGGGGCCCAACTCCGAAGCCGTGTAGCTCTGACGGTGGGGAGGCCACGTTGAAGGTCTGCGGCGTAAGCGTGGCGATGCTGCCGGAGTAGAGCTGGGCGCCTCCCTGACCGATCGATCACATGGTGAACGTGGGAACCATCCGCGGTCGCCCTCCCGCCGGGCAGCCGGTCCGGTGGTGGGCAGGTCCGTTGCCGATTGAGGGCCGTGGGATGGGGCGGAGGCCCCGTAGTAGTCGCGGGCGTGACGACCCGCCGTGGAGGCCGTGAAAGACGGCCGCAGGGCGAAGGGGGCCAGCAAGTCAGCAGTTGAGGTTGCTGGAAGGCCGGGAGGTTTTCGCTGGTGAATACCGACGAACTGGAGCGCGCCTTATTTATGGCGGAGCGACGGGTACTGAATATCCAGACCAAGCTGCACCGTTGGGCCCGTGATGATTCTCATCGCAGGTTCGACGACCTCTACAACCTTGTTGCCGATCCCGGTTTCCTTCTGGTGGCCTGGGATCGGGTGCGGGGTAACAAGGGTGCCCGCACGGCCGGAGTGGACGGTCGCACGGCCCGTTCCGTCGAGGCCGGGCAGGGCGTCGAGGAGTTTCTCGACGAACTGCGGTCGCATGTGAAGGACCGTAGTTTCCGCCCGCTTCCAGTGCTGGAACGCATGATCCCGAAGGCCGGCGGGAAACTGCGCCGCTTGGGGATCGCGACCATCACCGACCGGGTGGTCCAGGCATCCTTGAAGCTGGTGTTGGAGCCAATTTTCGAGGCGGATTTCCTCTCGTGCTCCTACGGGTTTCGCCCGAATCGCCAGGCTCATGACGCGGTAGCCGAGGTGCACTATCTAGCTTCGCGGCCACGCAACTATGAGTGGATCGTGGAGGGTGACATCACGGCCTGCTTCGACGAAATTTCACATTCGGCCCTGATGGACCGGGTGCGGCGTCGAGTCGGAGACAAACGCGTCCTGGATCTGGTTAAGGCTTTCCTCAAGGCGGGCATCCTCGGTGAGGATCGTCTGCTGCGGGAGACGACTGCCGGAACCCCACAAGGGTCGATTCTCTCGCCCTTGCTCAGCAATGTGGCTCTTTCAGTCCTGGACGAGTACATCGCTCAGGCGCCGGGAGGCCCTGCTGCTGGGCAGCGGGAACGGAACAGACGGCACCGTCACGGTCTTCCCACCTATCGCCTTGTGCGGTATGCGGACGACTGGTGCCTGATGGTGTTCGGCTCCCGAACGGATGCCGAAGTTCTGCGTGAGGAGATCACAGAGGTCTTGTCCTTGATGGGCTTGCGCCTGTCTCCGGAGAAGACCCTGATCACCCATATCGAGGAAGGGCTGGATTTTCTCGGGTGGCACCTCCAGCGCCACCGCAAGAGAGGCACCAGCCAGCGCTACGTCTATACCTATCCCGCGAAGAGGGCCGTTCAGGCTGTGAAGCGGAAGGTCAAGATGCTGTGCCGAGAGGTCGAAGTGAACCAGCCGCTGGACGACCTGCTGCGTCGGATGAATATGGCGTTGCGGGGCTGGTGTGCTTACTTCCGGCCCGGGGTGTCCTCCGCGACTTTCGCCTATCTGAGCTACTACACGTGGCAGACGGTATGGCGATGGATGCGGCGCAAACATCGCCGGTCCACCTGGAAGGATCTCCGCAACCGCTATTGCGGCGGCGGATGGTGGCCCGCCAGTGAGAACAGAGAGCTGTTCGACCCCGAGAAGGTAGGAACGACCCGCTACCGATATCGAGGTTCTATTATTCCAGCTCCCTGGCCCATCGCGGGATGAGGATGTCCAACACGCGGTCCATTTCGGGGCTTGTGGAGAGCCCGGTGCATTGAGAGGTGCCCGCCGGGTTCGGGAAGCGGTCCGGGGAAACGGTCCGGTCGAAAGGCCGGAACCGCGCCCCGGGCCGACTTTCACCGACCGGCCACACACACGCTCGTAGCGTTCATCGACGAGCACCGGGACCGCTTCGGCGGCGTCGAGCCGATCTGCAGGACGCTCACCGAGCACGACTGCAAGATCGCCCCTTCCACCTACTACGCCCACCACAAACGTCGGAGCACGCCGTCGGCCAGGACCGTGCGGGATGCCGAACTGAAGAAACAGATCAGCGAGGTCTTCGAGGCCAACTACCACGTCTACGGGGCGAGGAAGATCTGGCGTGAGCTGAACCGGCAGGGCCGCCGCGTGGCCCGCTGCACCGTCGAACGCCTGATGCGCGAACTCGGCATCGCTGGGGCGGTCCGTGGTAAACGCGTGATCACCACGCTGCCCGGCGGGCAGGCCGAACGGGCGCCGGACCTGCTGGACCGCGACTTCGTCGCTGCCGCCCCGAACCGCTGCCGGGTCGCGGACTTCACCCACGTGAAGACCTGGGCCGGTGTCGTCTACGTCGCCTTCGTCGTGGACACGTTCTCCCGCCGGATCGTCGGCTGGTCCGCGGCCACCGTGAAGGAAACGGTCTTCGTCCTGGACGCCCTTGAGATGGCCGTGTGGCAACGTGATTGCGACCAACACCCAGTTCAGCCAGGCGAGTTGATCCACCACTCGGATGCCGGGTCGCAATATACGAGTTTCCGGCTCGCCGAGCATCTGGACGCCGCCGGCATCGCCGCCTCGATCGGATCGGTCGGCGACGCCTACGACAATGCCCTGATGGAGAGCACGATCGGCCTGTACAAGACCGAGCTGATCAAGCCCCAACGGCCCTGGAAGTCACTCTCCCAAGTCGAGTTGGCCACCGCAGAGTGGGTCGACTGGTACAACCACCGCCGACTCCACGGTGAGATAGGGCACGTTCCGCCCGTCGAGTACGAAGCCAACCACTACATGGAATCCACGAAACCCCAGGTCACAACCATAATCTGAGATCTCTATCGAACCCGGGGCGATTCAATGCAGCCACCGAACGGCCGCCGAGTCATATGTGTAGCCCGCACCATGATGGGTGTACGACACGGACGCGCGCACACGCTCCATCATCGCTTCAAGTCGCTGGCGCAGTTCGGGTACGCCGACCGTATGGAGGGAGCCATTTCTGAGGCGAAGTCTCTGGGCGAGATACCACAGTCGTTCACTGGCCAGCGGCGAATCTGGCGGCACCAGGAGAGCGCCACGCCGGACGACACGCTCAAGGGGCTTACGGATCTTGCCGCGGGCCCAGTCCCACCTGCCCAGCGGATCACCGGGAAAGAGGAACTGGCTCCACCAGAGCCATTCCGGGTCTTCACGGTTCCTCGGGTGCACTGCCAGAAGCGTCACCGCGGGAGGCTCGAAGGCGAATCTCGACGGAGAGACGGCCACCCACCCTTCCTTCGCCCACACGCCCCAGCGAGGCAATCGTCCGTCCCGTAGGCCGAGGAGCGAGCCGCTGAGCGGGCCAAAACCCTCCACATAGGCTTCGACTGCCTCGCGCAACCATGTGCCAACTGTTTCGGCACTTCGGAGTTCATCGTGGTCCGCGGGGACCATTTGGGCGGCTGCGGCCCGGGCCTTGTCCTCGGCCTCGCGCATCCCATCGTCTTGCTCTTTGCCTCGCGCGATCTCGTCGAACACCCAGGAAGCAGCCGCAGGGTTGGCACGGGCCAGGCGGAGCATGAGGTTCTCCGCTTCGTCTGGGTGGCTCGCGTTCACGGCGAAGGCGATCGCGTAGCGCCACCGGGGGAAGGTGTCAGCGGCGACGATCTCCTCCAGCCGGACGGCGCCCTGTCGCAGAGCCTGTGCGCCGAAGTGCTGCTCGAAGACGGGCAGTGCGAACCGGAGTCGCGCGCCCTCCTGGACGACGAGGCCGGTGTCTGTCAGCTCCCACACCTCGGCTTCATGGCCGAATTGCTGAGCGGAGACCGGGCCTCCGGCATTCAGGATACGTACGGCGAGGCGGGCCAACCGGTCCCAGGTCTGTGGAGTCGGGTGCCCCGTGCGCCGGCCTTTGATGACGGATGCGGCCAGGCCGGACAACAAGTCCAGGCTGGACACCCGCGCGTCCTCACCGGCGAGGAGGCGGGAGGCAACGGACAGGGACTGAAGGGGGCTGGTCAACAGATCCTGCACTTCGCGTTCCTGGAAAGCCATTCGCGCTTCGTCGCCGAGCACAAGGTCCAGCAGCTCCTTCCCCCTCCGCGCCGGCCACGGAGCGACCTCGTGCACCACGGCCCTGCCCAGGTCGACGCCAGGTCTGCACGTGGCGAGAATCCGGGCGCTCGGGTGGGCTGCAAGCAAGATCCGGGCCTCGTGGAGAAGGCGTGAGACCTGTTCGGGTGCGATCCCGTCGAGATCGTCGATCACGATGCGTCCGAGTCCAGTCGCCGGATCGCCGCCCGCGCGTGAGATGGCGTCCAAAAGATCTGGCACGGCCTTGCGGGCATCCACCCATGCAGGAATCGCCACTCCGGGATCCGCGACTGCCTCCTGCAGCCCCTCGCGCCACCAACGCTCGGCTTCTTCGCTCTTGCCGGCCCCCATCGGGGCGACCAGAACCGCCAGAGTGCCGGCGGGGACAGTCACCACCGGCAGTGACGACTTGTCAGCCCAGTCCAGAACGGCATGGACGTGTTCCTCGGGCACAAGGCTCAGTCGAGCCTCGCGTCGGTGCCGCGAGGCAAGGACCGTATCAGCGAGCGCATCCGACCGCGGCTTGGTCCCGGCGGATACCGCGTCGAGCAGCTGAGCAAGGACATCACCGGAGGTGATGGCACCGGCGTAGGTACGGCGGATGGAGTCGTAGCGATCCAGATAGCGGCACAGCTGGTCGTAGTGCCATACCGCCCAGTCCTTGACTCCCAGGCGGGCCACGTACGCGGAGACGAACTGTTTGATCTGGTCAATGCCTCCGCTTCGGGGCACGGGAGTCAGGACCACATTGGTGGTGAAGATCAGATACTCGGGCAGCCGTTCCCTCCTGGAGGCTGGGCTCAGCCACGCTTCGAACTCTTCCTTGATCTGCCCCTTCAACCACGAGACCGCATCCGAGGGTTGTTGATCGGTGCGCTGCCGGAATTTGGCCTGCACGACTCCGTAGCCGTCCCATGCCTCAAGCTCGCTCGGATACGGCACGCGCCCCTGGAACGTCGCCTCGCGCCCGCCGTCCTTGCCGTCCCCGAAGGCAGAGACGCCCGGCCCGAGGATCTCCTGGGCCAGAGCTTGTGACACGTGCTCGAACTCCCGGGTACTCAACCCGTTGAGGTTGTGATCCACCCTGCCATGATGAGCTACGACGCCCCCTCCTGGGCACCCAGCACAACTTTCACCGGCCGTCACGCTCCAAAGGCGCGCGCCCTATGCGCACTTGTGTGCGCCCGTCGTTCGACTCATACCTTGCGGCGTTGGTCTTAGGTCTCGCTGCGATCCGCCGGGGAACAGGGGGAACAGGTGTCGAAGTCGACTGCAGAAGCACTGGAAGATCTCGCACGGTATTCGAACGTCGCTGTCCATTCCACCTCGGCAGTCGCCGGGGACGTTGGCGCCGCAGCCTCGGAGGACGACGAGGAACGCAAAGAAAAAGACCTCGAAGCCCTACGGCGCAAGCCGGGCCTGCGTCCGCTCCGTGCCGCCGATCTCGACGGCTCGGTCCGGCTGACACCGTGGGACGTTCTGCACACCCTTGCGCGAGCCATCTCCTTGGCACGCCGAGGAGCAGCCCGCGGCCTGGCCGAACACTGGGGCAGCCTGAAATACAGCCTGGCCCTCAACGGCAGCCCCACGTCGTTCATGGGGCTCTCCGCCGAAGGGCGGGACACGGCCGACTACTACAAGGCACTCCAGTCGGGAGAACTCGGCATCGGGTTCGCACTGGCCGTCGCCGAACGGATTCTCAGCCGCCGCTACCCAGACCATGCGATATCGATCGTTCCCGCGGACACGGCCCTCCGCGCGGGCTGGGCCCTGAACAGCAAGGACAAAGGCACCACGGTGGGCTACCGATACCGCCCGCAGTACTTCGGTGAAGTCTGGAAACCAGGAGAACCGTCGCGGATCTTCCCTGTCGTCTCCCGCGGCAACCACGGCACCGCGACCACTTCCTACAGCCAACTCGCCGACGCCTCTGCCTACATAGAGGGAGTCCACATAGGCACCTACGACGAGACGCCCGGCCTGATCTTCAGCACACAGCTGCCGCTGGATGAGCCGCTCACCGTGCACGCGCTCAAGGCCGAAGGCTCGGACGGCTGGCTGTCCGGTACGGACACTTCCCCACTCGGGAACCTGAACGCACAACTCCAGGACGAGGCATGGCCTCCAGGCATTCACCCACCGGCCGATAACAGCAAAGGGCCGTCCGCGGAACCCGGCATTCACGTCACCGAGGAAATCACTGGATGGTTCCAGCGAGTCCTCGCACGCACATCCGCCGCGGGGCTCACCGCCTTCGCCGGCGACGGAAACTCCACCGCCCCGTACCTCACTACCCGCCAGGGAAGTCGCCGCTTCTCCGCCGGCATCGCCCACGCGGCCACCAGCAGCGTCCGGGACGCCAAATACACTCTCCTCGGTATCCCATTCATCGGCACCGACCACGTCTTCCGACTCAACGGAACACGTGTGGAGGCATTCTCCGGAGTCCACGCGGACCTCTTCGGTCACCTCAGCCACGGCCACCTGGAGCAATACCGCAGCGACGTCTACGCTCTGCGCTCCACGTGGCCTTCGGACACATGGGACAGGAAGTGGGACGGCCCCGTCTCGATACACCAGGACGGTTCCGTCCTGGCCATTCACCTGCTGCCCTGACCAACGGTCCACCAGTAGGCGGCCAGCGCAATCCAGAGGTCATGGAGAGGCGCGCAAAATGGGTGGCAGAGACTGCCGACGACTTCTGGACCAACCGTCGGCAGTAACGGCCTGTGATCAACAGGCCCGTGGAAGGGGCTTCCGCAGCGCGCCCCACCGACCACGCACTGGGCCATTCCCTGGGGAGAATCTGGGGAGTACGAGCGGCTCTGGCGAGTGTGCGGGGAGAATCGACCGCGTAACCGGACCCGAGCTTGAAAGACCCAGAAAGACGAATCAGGCCAGACCAGAGACCTATTTCGCGATATCACCGCAGGTCAGCGCCCCCAGGTAGACAACTTCAAGAAGATCTCTTCGTCCCCCGAGCCTGCCCGTCAGCATGCGTCCGCCGAACCCCGAAATCCTTCGGTGAGCCCACTGGGCACCATGACGTGCCGAACAGCAGCCCAGCCAGTGCCGCGTACCGACACCTCTTCAGGGCGAGCGCCAGGGCAGCGAGTCAAAACCGCAGCCATCCCTCTCTCACCACCGGCTTCGGTCACGATAAATATGACTACGAATCCGCAGACAAACACACGGAATTCAGGGTCACCGTACGACCGCAGCGATATCCCCTAGATGTTGCGGTAACAGTCCGCTCCCCGATACGCAGGCGCGGGACAGGCGGCTACCCTGCCGTCACTCACCCAACGAAGATTGCCATTTCTCGACCCGAACTGCGGGGCCGAAGCTGCCGCCCCTCCGGGATGGCACCGAGAATCAGCTATCCCCACATAACTGACACAGTTCCGTGTACCTCACGAGACCGGGCCCGCCTGAGGGTCGGCGCAGGACGGCTGGACCAGGTCAGGCTCAGCGTGCGCGTGGACACTGGCGGAGCATCTGACTACTCGTCAGTAGAGTCAGCAAAAGGTCAGCAAGTGTCTGATCAGACCTGGTCACAGACGCCGGCACGTGCACGTCATGCTCCGGTCCGAGCCGATCACCACGAGGAGCACTCCTCCCCTGGGCCGTTCCTGCCCAGGGGACGCCAACCGCGCCTCACGGATAGCCGCTCCAGGAACGCAACCACAGGGCAACCCACCCGACCCCGCGACTTCAGCCTCATCGGCAGGAGTTCGAAGCGGGCAGCGGAGCGCCGCCACAGCCCCGTGCACTTCCCCGAAACAAGTCCCCTCCATCCAGCCGTTCCAGCCGTCTCCGATGTTCTGCCGGGAACCCCCGCCGCAGTTCACGACGAGGGCCGCTCAGCCATCGAACAGCAGGTCAGCGCGCTCACACCGGCATCCATGACCGCTTCCGCCGGCTGCCCGTCGGATCCGCCGCGAACGTCACCATGTGACGCCCCAGGCCCAGTTGGACCAGACCAATTCTGTCCGGATCGTTGACATGTACGGAACCCGCCGCAATTCTGAGAGCGCTCTCAACGAGAATCGGACAGCTTCACTCCGCCGGAATCCACCTCGTTGGAATCCCCCCACCCAAGGAGAGAGCGAGTGACCAGAAGGCTCAGGAGTCTCAAATGGCGCGCCCTGGCGGTGGCTGCGGGCACCGTCACCACGGCGCTTCTCACGTTCGGGGCCCCCTCCGACGCGAACGCGGCCGTCCCGGCGACGATCCCACTGAAGTTCACGAACAACTCCGGCCGCAGTGAACCCGTTTACATCTACGACCTCGGAACGCTCCTCTCGACGGGCCAGCAGGGCTGGGCCGACGCGAACGGCACGTTCCACGCCTGGCCCGCCGGCGGCAATCCGCCGACGCCCGCGCCCGACGCGTCGATCACGGGACCGGCCAACGGCCAGTCGCTGACGATCCGGATGCCCAAGTTCTCCGGCCGGCTCTACTTCTCCTACGGCCAGAAGCTCGACTTCCGACTGACCACCGGCGGCCTGGTGCAGCCGGCCGTGCAGAATCCGAGCGACCCCAACCGCAACATCCTCTTCAACTGGTCCGAGTACACGCTCAACGACTCCGGACTGTGGATCAACAGCACGCAGGTCGACATGTTCTCGGCGCCGTACGCCGTCGGGGTCCAACTCGCCGACGGGACCACGAAGAACACCGGGCATCTCAAGTCGGGCGGCTACACCGGGTTCTTCAACGCCCTGCGCGGTCAGCCGGGCGGCTGGGCCAATCTGATCCAGACCCGGTCCGACGGCACCGTCCTGCGGGCGCTGGCTCCCGGCCACGGTATCGAGGCGGGGGCGCTGCCGAGCACCGTCATGGACGACTACGTCAACCGCGTGTGGCAGAAGTACGGTTCGTCGACGCTGACGGTGACGCCGTTCACCGACCAGCCGAACACGAAGTACTACGGGCGCGTCTCCGGTGACGTCATGAACTTCACCAACAGCGCCGGAGCGGTCGTCACCAGCTTCCAGAAGCCCGACTCGGACAGCATCTTCGGCTGCTACAAGCGGCTGGACGCCCCCAACGACCTGGTACGCGGACCCATTTCACGGACCCTGTGCGCGGGCTTCAACCGCTCGACGCTGCTCACCAACCCCAACCAGCCGGACACCAGCTCGGCGAGCTTCTACCAGGACACGGTGACCAACCACTACGCCCGCAAGATCCACGCGCAGATGGCCGACGGCAAGGCCTACGCGTTCGCCTTCGACGACGTCGGCAACTACGAGTCCCTCGTCCACGACGGCAACCCCCAGCAGGCGTACGTCACGCTGGACCCGTTCAGCTGACGGATGCCGACGGGCCCTCGTCGGGCACCGGGCTGGTGGTCCGCTTCACGAGGTCGTGCCAGCCGGACTCCAGACGCTCGAGTGGCATCCCGCACTGTCGCGTCAGGTGGTGGATCAGGGCGGGTTCCAGGTAGCCCATGAGGGTCTGGGCGAGCAGAACGCTGTCCGCGCCGGGCACGGCCTCGCGCAGGAGCATGGCGACGTGGGTGAAGCGGACGCGGTACGGGGCGTAGCTGAAGCGGCGGGAGGCGTCCGGCTCGGCGGCCATGTACAGGTCGAGCCGGTCGCGGGTCTCGTGCAGGACCCGGCAGCCGAAGGCGTGCAGACGGTCCACCGGTGACGCGCCCGGACCGAGGGGCGGCGGACCGCTGAAGAAGGCGGCCTGGAACTGCCGCTCGGTGTGGTCGAGCAGGGCCATCAGCAGGCCGGTGCGGTCGCCGAAGCGTCGGAAGACGGTCCCCTTGCCCACCGAGGCCGCGGCGGCGACGGCCTCCATCGTCACGTTGGCGACGCCGTGCTCCTCCACCAGGCGGGTGGCGGCCTCCAGCAGCCGGGCGCGGTTGCGGGCGGCGTCGGCGCGGAGCTGCGGCCCGCCGGGCCCGGCGGTCAGCTCCAGCGGGACGGGTGCTCCCGAGGGTTCCTGCCCTCTCGGGAAGGGCGGAAGTGCGGTGGACATGAACACAGCGTAACGGCACACGGGGGCAACTGGACCCTGGTCCGCTTAGCTGCTACAACATTAAACAGACCAGCAAGCGGACCTCGGTCCGCTTTATTGCCGCTATGTTTCGTCCCCGGGAGTTCCCCATGTCCGTACGTATCCTCGCGCTCGTCGGCAGCCTTCGCGCCGGCTCCCACAACCGTCAGCTCGCGGAGGCGGCCGTCAAGCTCGCCCCCGAGGGCGCGGAGATCGAGCTGTTCGAGGGACTCGCCGAGGTCCCCTTCTACAACGAGGACCTGGACGTCGAGGGCAAGGTGCCGGCCGCCGCCACCGCCCTCCGCGAGGCCGCGGGCCGTGCCGACGCCTTCCTGCTCTTCTCGCCGGAGTACAACGGCACGATCACGGCTGTCCTGAAGAACGCCATCGACTGGCTGTCGCGCCCCTACGGCGCCAGCGCCTTCACCGGCAAGTCCGCCGCCGTGGTCGGTACCGCGTTCGGTCAGTTCGGTGGCGTCTGGGCGCAGGACGAGGCCCGCAAGGCCCTGGGCATCGCGGGTGCCACCGTCCTCGAGGACGTCAAGCTCTCCGTTCCCGGCTCCGTGACCCGCTTCGCCGAGACCCACCCGGTCGACGACGCCGAGGTCGCTGCCCAGCTCACCGAGGTCGTCGCCCGCGTGCACAGCCAGGTCGCCACGCCCAGCGCCTCCTGACACCTTCCCCCCAGGGCCGGTCCGGTTCGCCCGGACCGGCCCTCGCGCGTTCCCGGTGCCCCCCACCGCCCCCAACTGTCCCCGTCATGTCAGCGATCTTGGCGGAACCAAGCCCTCCGGGCCAAGATGCCCGCATGAAGGGTGATCTCTTTTCCAGTGACCACATGGTGCAGCCCGCCGTAGCGCCGGGCATGACCATCCAGAACGCCAAGTCGATCAAGTACGCCGTCAACGGCGACATGCTCGCGCGCCAGGGGGCGATGATCGCCTACCGGGGGAATCTGCAGTTCGAGCGCAAGGGCCAGGGCGTGGGCGGCATGCTCAAGCGGGCGGTCACCGGCGAGGGACTGCCCTTGATGACGGTGCGCGGGCAGGGCGAGGCCTGGTTCGCGCACGAGGCGCAGAACTGTTTCCTCATCGACATCGAGCCGGGTGACGTGTTCACCGTCAACGGGCGCAACGTCCTGTGCTTCGACTCCACGCTGGCGTACGAGATAAAAACCGTGAAGGGCGCGGGCATCACCGGCGGCGGCCTGTTCAACAGTGTCTTCACGGGCCACGGCAGACTCGGGCTGATCTGTGAGGGCAACCCGCTGGTCATCCCCGTCTCGCCGCAGCAGCCGGTGTACGTCGACACGGACGCGGTCGTCGGCTGGACCGCGCAGCTCCACACCTCGCTGCACCGCTCCCAGTCGATCGGCTCGATGATCCGCGGTGGCTCGGGCGAGGCCGTGCAGCTGAAGCTGGAGGGCGACGGCGTGGTCGTCGTACGGCCGAGTGAGGCGACTCCGCAGAAGGCACAGCAGCACTGACGCCGGGGTAACGGCGAAAGGGGCCCCGCCCGGCGGATGCTGTTGGCGAGTCCGCCGCCGGGGACACCCGCCTCGGGAACCGTGAACACTTAAGCGGTTACGTGTTCACGGTTTCTGGCACCCACAGGGTCGGACCGACATCACCGAACGGACTCGCCAACAGCGCCCCGGCGGCGGGGCCCCCTCTTCTCGTGCCGTCCGTCAGCGCCCGGCGGCCGGGGTGTTGGCGGTGGTGACATTGACGGCGGCCCACGCCGTGTCCACCGTCCGGTACTCGATGCTGGTCGCCCCGTACATGTCGGCGGCGGCCTTGAGGGTCGCCGTCCGCGCGTCGTGGAAGTCGGTCGTCGAGACCATGTAGCGGGTCAGCGCGCGGTAGAAGATCGCGGTCGCCTTGGCGCGTCCGATGCCGGTCACCTGCGATCCGTCGTACGTCGGTGAGTCGTACTTCACGGCGCCGACCGTCTTGCGGCCACTGCCCTCGGCGAGCAGGTAGTACGCGTGCGAGGAGACCCCGGAGCCGGCGTGCACCTCGGTGTCGTAGGCCGCGGGCGACCAGTAGTCGATGGTGCCCTCCAGCTTGTCCAGGGAGGGGTGGTCGAGGCGGCGCAGGAACTTCTGGGCGAGGCCCAGCTTCTCGCCCATGAGGTAGTTGGGCGGGTTCTTCGGGTTGTTGGCGGAGAACTCGACGTTGGACCCGAAGATGTCGGCGAGGGACTCGTTGAGGGCGCCCGGCTCGCCGTACTGGTTGCCGTCCGCGTCCACCCGGGTGGGTTCGAGCGCGGCAGTCGCGTCGACGACGCCGTGGGTCAGCTCGTGGCCGGTGACGTCGAGGACCACCAGCGGCTTCTTGAACATGTCGCCGTCACCGTCGCCGTAAAGCATGCAGCCGCACGTCGAGTCCCAGAAGGCGTTGCCGACCTTGCGACCGAAGTGCACCATCGCGCGGGCGCCGGTGCTGTTGTTCTTGATGCCCTTGCGGCCCAAGGTCTTCTTGTAGAAGTCCAGCGTCTGGGTGATGCCGTACTGGGCGTCGACCGCGGCGGTGGTCCGGTTGGCGGTGGTGCCGGTGCCCCACTTGTTGGTGGTGCTGGTGAACTTCGTGCCGCCCGAGAAGGCTTCCAGTTCCCTGCCCTTGGCGTCCCGGGTCTCGGTGTTCCACCGGGTGGGGTCCTTGAGGAGGAAGCTGGTGCGCGCGGTCCGGGTGGTGGTCAGCGTCACCTTGCCGGCGAAGAGAGAGGTGCCGCTGCCGGTGGCCTTGACCGGGTAGCGGGCGGCCGCCGTCGCACCGAACAGGCTGGACGGCTGGGTGGCCACGCCCGTCACCGGGCTCGCCGTCTCGCCCTTCTCGCGCAGCGTCTTCTCCAGGTGCGGCGAGATGAACTCGTCGCTGTCGGGGGTGTTGCTGCGGATCCGGCCGCTCCGCGCGTCCACGACGACCGTGCGGGAGCCGCCGGCCTCGGTGGTGTCGCTGTCCGTCACGTGCACCTGGTAGGCGAGGGCGGCGGCTCCGTCACGGGCGTCGACGACGAGTTCGGCGCTGCCCGCATCGCCCTGGGCGACCGTGGCGGCCTTCTGCTCGGCCTGTTCGGGCGTCAACTTCGCCTCGGTCGTGGCCGGTTTGACGACGTGGTCGGCGGCCCGGGTCACCCCCAGGTAGGCGGACCGCTTGTCGAGGTGGACGACCAGGTCGCCGCCGAGCACCGGGAGCCCCTGGTGGCTGCGGACGAAGCGGACGTGCTGCTTGCCGTCCGGGTCGGTCATGACGTCCGTGGCCCGCAGGGTGTCACCCGGGCCGACACCGGTGGCCGAGGCGTGGGCGAACGCGGCGGCCCGGGCGGCCTCCACCGGCGAGGAGGCCGAAGTCGCGGCGCGGGCGGGCGAGTCGGGCGAGGCGAAGGCGGGGCCCATCGGAAGCGTGGCCGCCGTCGTCACCGCGACGGCGATCGCCACGCGGCGTATGTGGGGTCTGCGCACTGAGTTCCTTGGAACGGGGGCGGCCGTCGTCGCCGACCGCCCTGAGGCACAGCGCTGTTGGACGCCGTGGGGGCCCTCGGGCCCTCTCGACAGATGCGACGAGAGGGGCTGCGGTTGCCTGACGAGGTCCACCGACCCGCACATGTGACCGAGGTCGCAGCGCCTCCGGCCCGGAGCGGGCGGAGCCGGAGGCGAGCGGCCGTCAGATCGTGCGGTGCGCGAGGGAGGAGAGGAGAGTGCGCAGGTCTGCGGCGGGACGTGGAGCCAGGGAAACTCCCGCCAGCAGGGTGTCCGCCGCGGTGAGATGCCGACGCGCCGCACGCAGGGCCGTCGAGCGGCCACCGGCCCGCTCGACGAGGGTCGCCGCCCGGCCTACGGCGCTGCCTTCGAGGACCGCGGTGGAGGTGAGGAGTTCGGCGAGTGCGGAGCGGCCCGGCGCGGCGAGGGCGGCGAGCACCGGGAGGGTCTTCTTCCCCTGCCGCAGATCACCCTGCACCGGTTTCCCGGTGGCAGCCGGATCGCCCCAGATGCCCAGCAGGTCGTCGGCGATCTGAAAGGCCACCCCGAGATGCCGTCCGGCGCGGTCCAGGGCGGCGGTGGTCTCCCTCGGCGCGTCCGCCAGTTCGGCCCCGAGGGCCAGCGCGCAGCCGAGCAGGGCACCGGTCTTGTGCTCCGCCATCGCCTCGTACTCCCCCACGCTCACCGCGTCCGGGCCGGTCCACGGGCGGTGGGCGAACAGCAGGTCGTCGGCCTGACCACGGACCAGGTCGCGCGAGGCTCTCGTCAACCGCCCTGCGGCCGCCGCGGCGTGGGGACTCGCGGGCGCCGCCGTGAGGGTCTCGACCGCCAGGGCGAAGAGCGCGTCACCGGCGAGAACGGCCGGGCCGGTGCCGTACGCCTTCCACACGGCGGGGCGGCCGCGGCGCAGTGCGTCGCCGTCCATGATGTCGTCGTGCAGGAGGGAGAAGGTGTGGAGCAGTTCCACCGCCACCGCGCCCGGCACGCCCGCCTCGGCGGAGCCTCCGGCCGCCTCGGCCCCCAGCAGGGCGAGTGCCTGTCGTACGCCCTTGCCCTGGCGGTGGGTCGCGGGGGCGCCGCCGACCTCGCAGCGGCCCAGCGCGTAACCGGCCATCTCCGCCACCCAGGGGTGCAGCCCGTCGATCGCCCCCGCGAGGGCCGGGGCGACCAGTTCGCGGCAGCGCGCCAGGATCTCCGGGGCGGCGGGCGGTGCCTGCAGGACCGTACGGGGAAAGGTCATCGGGAGGCCTCCGCGTCCGTGTCGTTCGCCGGGGTGAGGCCGAGTTCGGTCCGGGCCCGTTCGACCATCTCCCGGGCGTGCCGCAGTCCGATTCCCTCCAAAACCCGGGCCAGTTCGGCGAGTTCGGCGGCGGTCTCGGCGCGGTCGCGGCCGAGCCGGGCCAGGGACTTGACCAGCCCGAGCCGGGACAGTGCCCGGCCGCGCGGTTCGCTCATCGCCTCGAACTCGGCCAGTGCCTGCGCGTAGACGTCCCGGGCCCCCGCGTAACGCCCGGCTCGGTAGAGGACGTTGCCGCGCATCTTGTGGTTGTAGGCGAGCGCCCCGGACAGGTTCATCGCACGGCAGGACACCTCCGCCTCGCTCAGCAGTGCCAGCGCGCGGTCCGGGTCCCCGTCGCGTACGGAGACGATGTCCGCAAGGCCGCGCAGGGCCCAGGCGTGGCCGCGCCGGTCCTCGGCGCGCGCGGCGATCTCGGCCGCTTCCTCGAACATGGCGTACGCGGTGTCGTAGGCGCCGGTGTTGCGGTGTATCTGTGCGATGCCCTCCAGGGCCCACACGGTGTGGCGGGCCTCGCCGCGCTTGCGGGCCTCGGCCAGCAGTTGTTCGTGCAGGGCGGTCACGGCGGCGTAGTCGCCCTGGATGCGGCCGGTCTCCGCCAGGCCCGCCAGGGAGTAGCCGCGTACGACGACGTCCCCGGCCTGCTTGCCGAGTTCGGCGGCCAGTCGCAGCAGCCGCCAGGCCAGCGGGAACGCCCCGCGCTGGCGGGCCAGGGTGCCGCCGCTCCACAGCGCCCACGCCATGGCGCCGGTGTCCCCGGCCTCGCGGGCGGTGCGGTAGCTCGCCTTCCACGCCCGGTCGGCGTCGGCCACCTGCCCGAGCCTGCGGTGCGCCTCGGCGACCGCCAGTCCCGAGCGGGCCGCCTCGGCGCGGGCGCCCACGCGTTCGGCCGCGCGCAGCTGCTCGGTACCCGCCGCCAGGACATCGGTCAGCGAGGAGTTCACGGACAGGGTGGTCAAAGCGCCCTGGTACTCCGGGGCGAAGGCCTTGCCGTACATGGATCCCTTTCGATCGGCTGGCTGTCACGGATCGGCGGTGTCCGGCGACTCGGCTATACATCTCACGTATACACAACATGTATACATGGAGCGTATAGTGTGCTCGATTTCCACTCGGGAATCCATGCCCACTGCGGTCGTCACACCGCCCACCCGTTGCTGATCAAGACGGCGACGGCACGCACCAGGTTGCCTGCCGCGAAAAAGAAGCGCGAACCGCCTTCGTCACAGGCATAGTTGGGCCCCGTGTCAGACAGAGAACCAGTAGCGCCAACGATCCCCGACGGCCCGATGCGTCCCGGCGAGTTCCCTATCGACGACTCGCTCGTGCGACGACTGCTGGCCGCACAGTTCCCCCGATGGGCCGCACTGCCCCTGAAGCGCTTCCCGTCGGCGGGTACCGTCAACGCCCTGTACCGGCTCGGCGATGACCTGGCCGTACGCCTCCCCCGGATCGAAGGGGGCGCCGAGGACGTGGACAAGGAGGCGCACTGGGTGCCGCGGCTCGCTCCGCTGCTCCCGGCCGCCGTTCCCGAGATCCTCGCCACCGGCACACCCGGCGAGGGCTACCCATGGCCCTGGATGGTGCAGCGCTGGCTCGACGGTGAGCCCCCGTGCGCCGGCCGTCTCACCGATCCACTGTCCCTGGCCGCCGACCTCGGCGCCTTCGTCGCCGCGCTGCGCCGGGTCCGGTTGCCCGACGGGCCGACCGCCTACCGGGGCGTGCCCCTGTCGACCGTCGACGCCATGACACGAGCCGCGCTCGACGAGTTGCGCGGGACGATCGACACAGCGGCCGCCACGGCCTCCTGGGAGACGGCGCTCGCCGCGCCCGCGTGGACCGGACCGCCGATGTGGGTCCACTCCGACCTGATGCCCGGCAATCTGCTCACCCGCGGGGGCCGGCTCGACGCCGTGCTGGACTTCGGCACCGTCGGCATCGGCGACCCGGCCTGCGACCTCATCCCGGCCTGGAACCTCCTCCCCGCCGAGGCCCGGGACACCTTCCGGCAGGCCGCGGGCGCCGACGACGCCGGCTGGGCGCGGGGGCGCGGCTGGGCTCTGTCCATGGCGCTCATCCAGCTCCCGTTCTACCGCGTCACCAATCCGGTGATCGCCGCCAACGCCGAGCACGTCATCCACGCGGTCCTCACGGAAGCCGACACGGCCGCCGCCGGACCCTGAGGCCGCAATGGAACACGCATTCGAATACGGAGTACGCTGGACGCATGTCCACGCACCTCCAGGGCTCGCTGTTCGACCAGACCGACGAGCTCCACCTCAGTCAGTTGAACGCGATGCATAGGACCGTCCTGGGCGACGGCGCCTGGATCGACCTGTTGCCAGGGTGGCTCAGCGGCGCCGACGCCCTGTTCGCACGGCTCGTCGACGAGGTGCCGTGGCGGGCGGAGCGGCGGCAGATGTACGAGCACATGGTGGACGTACCGAGACTGCTCGCCTACTACCGGGCGGGCGACACACTGCCGCACCCGATCCTCGACGAGGCACGGGAGGCGCTGTCCACGTACTACGCCCGTGAACTGGGCGAGCCGTTCACCACCGCGGGCCTGTGCTACTACCGGGACGGCCGTGACAGCGTGGCCTGGCACGGGGACCGGATCGGCCGGGGCGCACGGGAGGACACCATGGTCGCGATCCTCTCCGTGGGCGCCCCGCGCGACCTGTTGCTGCGCCCTCGACGCGGTGGCCAGACCGTACGGCGCCCGCTCGGACACGGCGACCTGATCGTGATGGGCGGCTCCTGCCAGCGCACCTGGGAGCACGCCATTCCCAAGACGGCACGGGCGGCGGGGCCGCGGATCAGCGTCCAGTTCCGCCCGGACGGCGTGAACTGAGACGGGCGCGACCGAGACGGGCGCGGGCGTTCCTGTCCGGCTGCGCCCCTCACCTCACGGCGTCAGCAGTGCCTGGACGGTGGGGCCGTACCGGCCGACGATGTCCTCGATCGCGGTCGCACGCAGCCGTGTGCCGCGCGCGATGCCGTACATCGCGCCGAGACCGAGCAGGGTGGCGAGGGCGAGTTCGGCGCGCAGCTCCGCGTCGGGGCCGGCCAGACGCAGGGTGAGGCGGTCGCTGACCTGGGTGCGGAAGTTGGCGCGCATGACGTCGCCCTGATCGCCCTGGCGCGGGGCGAAGATGATCCGCAGGATGGGGTCGGCTCCGCGCTCGGTCTGGCCCACCAGCACCTGGCGGACCATGTGGGGGCCGAGGTCGTCCAGGGGTGCGTCGAGGAGGGCGGCGGCATCCGTCTCGAAGGACATCACACGGCCGAAGAGCGCGTCCTTGTTCCCGAAGTACTTGAGGATCAGCGGTGCGCTCACCCCCGCCCGGTCGGCGATCGCCTTGAGCGTGATGTCCGCGTGGGCGTGCCGGGCCATCAGATGCCGGGCCGCGCGGAGGATGGCCGCCTTCGTGGCCTCGGCGTCGCGACGCGGCGGGGCGATCGGGGTCGCGCTGAGGCCGGGGGGCGGAGTGGACACGGTGCTCAGGCTCCTTCGAATGCCTCGTCCCGGGGTTCCTCCGAACTGCTGGAGGCCCGTCGGGTGTCTCGGACAGTGGGGTCGGCGGGTATGACGAGGGCGGCGACACAGGCCACCACTGCGACCGTACCCGCCATGGCGAAGGCCAGCAGATAGCCGTGCAGCGTGGGTATCGGGACACCGCCGAGCAGGCTGGCGTGGTGGACCAGGATGGCGGCGACGGCGGCACTGCTTACGGCCTGTCCGACGGTACGCATCAGCACGTTGACACCGTTCGCGGACGCGGTCTGCCCGGCGGGCACGGCGCGCAGGATGAGGGTGGGCAGTGCCGAGTAGGCGAACGTCGTGCCTGTCGCGCAGACCGTGGAGCCGAGCATGATCACCACCAGGCTGTGGCTGTCGATGATGCGTATGCCGTAGCCGACGGCGATGACCAGGGTGCCGATGGCCAGTGTCACGCGGGCACCGCGGGCCGCCGAGAGACGCGCCGATACCGACGAGAGCAACAGCATGGTCACCCCGCCGGGCAGCAGGACCAGGCCCGTCGCCACGATGGACAGCCCCAGGCCGTACCCGGTCGCCTTGGGCGCCTGCACCAGTTGCGCCGTCACCAGGGAGTTGGCGTAGAAGGCGAAGCCCGTCAGGAGCGCGGCCACATGGGGCAAGGCGACCCGTGGGCTGGTGGCCAGCTTCAGGTCGACCAGGGGCCGTTCGGCGCGCAGTTGCTGCGCCCACCACAGGCCGAGGACGCAGACACTCCCGATGAAAAGGCCGAGGATCCGGGGGCTGGTCCAGCCCCACTGACCCCCCTGTGACACCCCCAGCAGCAGACAGGAGAGCCCCAGGGCCAGGCCCAGCGCGCCGGTCATGTCGAAACGGCCCGGCTCGCGGACGGGCGACTCGCGCACCGCCCACCAGGCCAGCATCGTGCCGAGGGCGCCGATCACGGTCGTTCCCCAGAACATGACGTGCCAGCTGGCGTACTCGACCACAATCGCGGCGATGGGGAGGCCGAGGGCGGCGCCGATGCCGACGGTGGAACTCATCAGCGCCACCGCGGAACCCGTGCGCTCGGGCGGCAGTTCGTCCCGCAGGAGACTGATCGACAACGGTACGACGGCGGCCGCGGCCCCTTGCAGGGCGCGGGCCGCGATGAGGATGCGGATGTCGGACGTGAGGGCGCACATGAGCGAGCCGACCGTCATCATCCCGAGGGCGATCAGCAGCACCTTCTTCTTGCCGTACATGTCGCCGGCGCGGCCCAGCACGGGGTTGAGCACCGCTCCGGTCAGCAGCGTCGCCGTCACCATCCAGGACACGGCGCCCGACGACGCGCCCGTCAGCCGCGGCAGTTCGGGCAGCAGCGGCACCACCACCACCTGCATGACGGCCATGAGGCTCCCGCCGAGCGCGAGAACCGGGACCGTCAGTCGGTCACGCAGTGCCACCATGAACTCTCCAGAAGCCGGCGCGGAGAAGGGGGTGAATAGCAATTCACCATAGCTGGTGAATTGCTATTCACTCAATCGGTACCCTGCCTCCGGCGGCCGCTACCGGCGCAGCACCTCCAATTGCCCGGCCGCACGGTCGCGCCCGAGACCGGTCCAGGTCTCGGGCGCGACCCCCGCGGTTCGCGTCAGTTTGCGGGCGTGAGCCGCGCCACCCCCCACCGGCCACCCCGGGAAGATCATCGGCAGAACATCCGCCCACCGGAGGAATTCCGCCTTCCGGTCGAACGCGGACAGTCCACACAACAAGATCATCTTCGTTCAATCTTGCACGACATTTACTCAATTGTCCTGATCACGGCCAACCGACATCCGGCGATTTCTCCCGCTCTCCGGCGACCCGATAGGCATACCGGGTCATCGACCGGGCTTGATCGCAGGAGGTCTTCACATGCCGGAACTCACCCGTCGCCGTGCCCTCGGGGCCGCGGCCGCCCTCGCCGCCGCGGCCGGCACCCAGACCGTCGCCGTGGCCAGGGCCGCGGACACCGGACACCACGGCGGACCGGAGGCCTTCGACGAGGTCTACCGGGGCCGTCGCATCACGGGCCGTGCCGCCGCCGGCGGCGGTCACCACCACGAACACGGCGCCGGGTACGCCGTGTTCATCGACGGAATGGAGCTGCACGTGATGCGGAACGCCGACGGCAGCTGGATCAGCGTCGTCAGCCACTACGACCCGGTACCCACCCCGCGCGCCGCCGCCCGCGCCGCGGTCGTGGAACTGCAGGGGGCGCCCCTCGTCCCCCTCGGCATGCCCCAGCAGTGACCCAACCCCCTCAGCACACCGTGGAGTCCCGCACATGACCGTACGCAAGAACCAGGCGAACCTGACCTCCGACGAGAAGCGGCGCCTCGTCGACGCGCTCCTCCAGCTCAAACGCGGTGGCCGGTACGACGCCTTCGTCACGACGCACAACGCCTTCATCCTCGGCGACACGGACAACGGCGAACGGACGGGTCACCGTTCACCCTCCTTCCTGCCCTGGCACCGCAGATTCCTGCTGGAGTTCGAGCGGGCGCTGCAGTCCGTGGACGCCTCCGTCGCCCTCCCCTACTGGGACTGGAGCACCGACCGTTCACCCCGTTCCACCCTCTGGGCACCCGACTTCCTCGGCGGCACCGGGCGCAGCCTGGACGGCCGGGTGATGGACGGCCCCTTCGCGGCCTCCGCGGGCGACTGGCCGATCACCGTACGCGTCGACGGCCGTACGTATCTGCGGCGTTCACTCGGCGGCGGCGCCCGTGAACTGCCGACCCGCGCGGAGGTGGACTCCGTGCTCGCCATGGCGACGTACGACATGGCGCCCTGGAACAGTTCCTCGGACGGCTTCCGCAATCACCTCGAGGGCTGGCGCGGTGTCAACCTCCACAACCGCGTGCACGTGTGGGTCGGTGGCCAGATGGCCACCGGTGTCTCCCCCAACGACCCCGTGTTCTGGCTGCACCACGCCTACATAGACAAGCTCTGGGCCGACTGGCAGCGCCGCCACCCCGCCTCCGGCTATGTGCCGCTCGCCGGCACCCCCGACGTCGTGGACCTCGACGAGACCATGAAGCCGTGGAACGACGTGAAGCCGGCGGACCTGCTGGACCACACGTCGTTCTACACCTTCGACACCATCTGACCGCGCGTACGTCGCCCGCGGGCGGACAGCCCCCGCAGGAGGACCGGTGCGGGGAAAGTACTAGGCGTTGCTCGGCTCTGCCGTACGGCACTCGGGGTGTCCCCAACCCTGGCCGTTCTTGGCGATGGACTCACCCGCCGCGTAGGAGCGGCCGCAGACGCAGCGGCCCGGGAACTTGGCCTTGATCGTACGGGCCGACGCACCCTGTCGGGGTGCCTTGGCGGAGGCGGTGGCCGGGGAGCGGCGGCGGCCGGCGCCCGAGGGGGCCGGGGTGTCGGGGGACGGCGGCGGCTCCGGGGAGCCGAGGTCGCTGCCCGCGGGCTGCTGAACGATGGCGGCCTGGCTCGCCGCGCGGTCGGCGAAGTCGTTCAGACGGTCGCCGTCGACCTGATGGGCGGGGACGTAACGGAACTCCACGGCGCGGCCGTCGAGGAGCTCGTCGATGCGGGCGACCAGTTCCTGGTTGGCGACGGGCTTCCCGGCGGCGGTCTTCCAGCCCTTGCGCTTCCAGCCGGGCAGCCAGGTCGTGACGGCCTTCATCGCGTACTGGGAGTCCATCCGGATCTCCAGCGGGACATCCGGCGCGATCGCCGTCAACAGGCGCTCCAGCGCGGTGAGTTCGGCGACGTTGTTCGTCGCCGTGCCCAGCGGACCCGCTTCCCAGCGGGTCGGCGTCTCCGCGCCGTCGGCCACCACCCACGCCCATCCGGCCGGTCCCGGGTTTCCCTTCGAAGCCCCGTCACAGGCGGCCACCACACGTTCAAGCATGCCCCCGATCATGCCACGGTCCGGCGGCGGCTCCCCGCACGGGCCGGGGCACGCTCTCCCGGATCCGGGGACCGTTACCCAGCAGCCGCAGGCCCAGCGGCGTCGCCGTGTGCAGGACGTACTTGCCGTCGCGATGGCTGGCGACCAGTCCCCCGTCGCGCAGCACACCGATCTGGTAGCTGGCGCTGGGCAGGGCGATCCCGACGGCCCCGGCCACCTCGGAGGTGGTGCGGGCACTCTGTCCGGCGACCTCGGTCAGTACGGCGGCCCGGGTACGGCCGAGCAGACGCTCGACCCCGTCGTCCGTACCGTCCGCGACGGTGAGCGGAGTCTTCGCCACCGGGTAGACGAGCACAGGGTCGAGGCCCGGGTCCGCCAGCGCGGTCGGCCTGCGCCAACAGAAGTAGGACGGCACCAGGAGGAGCCCGCGGCCCTCCAGATACAGGTCGCGCCGAACGGGATAGTCCACTTCGAGCACCGGGGCGTTCCAGCGTGCGACCGGGCGCAGGCTCGCCAGCAGCGCCTGGGTGCCGCCGTCGAGGAGCACCCTGGCGCGCACCCCGACATCGTTGCCCACCGCCGTGCGGATGTGCGGCCAGTGCAGTTCCAGCAGACCGCGGAAGTAGATCCCCAGGGAGTTCGCCAGCACCTTGAGCGCGTCGCTGCCCGGTCTGCCCAGCGAGGCGGCCCAGTTCGGGACGGGGCGCGACTCGGCCAGCCGCGTCAGTTCGCGGACCAGTTGCACGCGTGGTGTGCGCAGCAGCTGGTCGAGTCCGGCGGACAGACCGCCGCCGGTCACCGGCGGGGTGAGGAAGTCCGGAATGTAGCCGGTGGCCGGAATCAGGGCGCGCAGCGGGCGCAGTGCGCGGCCCAGGTTCGAGTCACCGGAGAATCGTTGCCGTGCCGAGCGACGCCAATGTCCGAATTCCAGCGGTCCCTGGCCGGTTTCCAGACGGCAGACACTGCACATCAGTTCCCACAGGGGATCAGGCTGCCGGGCCACTCGAATGTTCTGCAGGTCGTCCGAAGTGAAGTGAATGCGGAGCATGGGGTCTCTTTCGCTCGCAATCCTTGTGGGGGTTCGGCCGTTCGAACGTGCCGCAACCACAAGAAAGGACGAGCACCGCATGCGCATGGTTGCCCCGGAGAAAAGGGCCCCGGTCCGCCTCGGAGGAATTCCGCCATTCTCCGGGGTTCCACCGTCCGTTCAGGACACGTCGGTCGTCCGGGGCATCGCGCCCTCGGTCGTCTTGACGTCGATCACGGAGAACGCCGCGCCCTGCGGGTCGCTGAGCGCGGCGAACCGGCCGAAGGGGCTGCTCATCGGCCCGAAGCGAAGAATCGCGCCCCGCTCGGTGGCCTTCGCGACCGCGGCGTCGCAGTCCTCGACGGTGAAGTACACGTTGAGGTACGCCGGGACCTCGGGCGGGAAGTCGTCCGTCATCCGCATCCGGCCGAGGACCGGTTCCCCGCCGAGGTCGTACAGCCTGAAGTCGATCGCGGCGTCGTCCAGCTGCTTCATGCGGTATCCGAAGACGGCCGAGAAGAAGGCGTCCGACTTGTCGGGGTCGCGGGTGAAGACCTCGGCCCAGCAGTACGCACCGGGCACGCCCCGGGCCTCGAAGCCCTCGTGCCTGCCGGCCTGCCATACGCCGAAGACGACCCCGCTCGGGTCCCGGGCGATCGCCATCGTGCCGAAGTCGCCGACCTGCATCGGCTCCATCAGTACCTCGCCGTCATCGGCCCGGATCTTCTCGGCGGTGGCGTCGGCGTCGGGCGACGCGAGGTACAGGCACCAGGCGGACTGGCCCTCCTGTCCGGGCATCGGCGGGACGACTGCGGCGACCGCCTTGCCGTTCGCGTAGGCCTGGGTGTAGTTGCCGTACTCCGAGGACGCCTCGCCGAACGTCCAGCCGAGCACGTCACCGTAGAAACTCTTCGCTCCCTCGACATCGCTGAACATCGCGTCCGCCCAGCAGGGCGTCCCCTCGGGCTGTACGGCCATGGCGTTCCACTCTTTCTGGCTCGGCGGCTGTCGTCTCATGCCCGTTTCACGCTAGTCAGCCTCCGTCCGGGCCGCGCGCCGAGCGGGGCGCCCTGGACGACACTGGAGGGTGGGCTCGGGTGGTCGTCGACGGGACGGGGACACGGGATGATGCACGCGTGGGAAGTGGCCCGGCCCGGGCCGATCGAGGGGGAGCCGCTGCGTTTCGTCGAGCGGCCCCTGCCGGTTCCGGCGGCCGACGAGCTCCTGGTCCATGTGCGGGCCTGCGGGGTGTGCCGCACCGACCTGCACGTCAGCGAGGGCGACCTGCCGGTGCGGCGGCCGCGGGTGACACCCGGCCACGAGGTGGTCGGCGTGGTCATGGCGACGGGCGGGGACGTACTCGACCACGCGGTCGGCGACCGGGTGGGCGTCGCCTGGCTGCGGCGCACGGACGGCACGTGCGGGTACTGCGCGCGCGGGTCCGAGAACCTCTGTCCGGCCTCGGAGTACACCGGCTGGGACGCCGACGGCGGCTACGCGGAGTACACGACCGTTCCGGCCGCCTTCGCCTACCGGCTGCCCCACGAGGTGGACGACGTCGCGCTGGCGCCGCTGCTGTGCGCGGGCATCATCGGCTACCGCGCGCTGCTGCGGGCCGCGCTGCCGGCGGGCGGACGGCTGGGACTGTACGGGTTCGGCGGCAGCGCCCACCTCTGCGCGCAGCTGGCCGTCGCGCAGGGCGCCACCGTGCACGTACTGACGCGTGAGCCGGCCGCGCGCCGGCTCGCGCTGGAACTCGGGGCCGCCTCCGCCCGCGACGCGTACGACGAGCCTCCCGAGCCGCTGGACAGCGCGATCCTGTTCGCGCCGGTCGGCGACCTAGTCCCGGTCGCGCTGCGGGCCCTCGACCGGGGCGGGATCCTGTCGGTCGCCGGGATCCATCTGAGCGACACCCCGCCGCTGCGCTACGAGAGCGAACTGTTCTACGAGAAGGAGCTGCGCAGCGTCACCTCCAACACCCGCCGGGACGGGCGGGACTTCCTGGCGCTGGCGGCGCGCCACGGCGTACGCGCCACGACGCACACCTACCCGCTGTCCGAGGCACAGCGGGCGCTGCGGGATCTCAAGGCCGGCCGTTTCGACGGGGCGGCCGTGCTGGTGAACGACCTTCCGCCGCGCACCTGAGCATGCGGGCCCGCGGCGCGCGTGCGTGGATGGACCCCAGAGGTGTGTGCGGTGGTGGAGGTGCCATGACGGGCCGAGGCGGTGAGGACGCTACGGGGGTGGGGGCGTCGTTCGCCGCGATGGAGGACGCCGTCGAGGCGATCGGCACCACTCTGGACGAGCGGACCACCTGCGTGGAGCTCGCGGAGTTCGTGTGCAGGGAGGTCTGCGACGCCGCCGCGGTGGATCTGCTGCCCACCGACGTGCCGGCCGCTCAGTACCCGCACGAGCCCGACGCCCGGTACACCCACGAGCCCGACCTGACCCGCGTCGCCACCGGTGGCCGCGACGAGCTGCTCACACCCTGGGCCGCGCACGGCGCCCGTCCACTGTCCGTCCAGGCGCTCGACGAGGGGGAGCCCGTCACGGCGTCGCTCGACCTGTCCGGCACGGTCCCCCGGCAGGTCATGACCGTGCCGCTGCTGGCGCACGGCCGCCTGTACGGGGTGCTGCTGGCCATCCGGCACGGACCGGCCCTCAGCGACCGGAGCACCGCCGTCACGCACCACGCGGCCCGGCTCGCGGCCGTCCACCTCGGCCACTCGCGGCAGCACGACGCCGTACGCGGTACGGTGCTCTCCCTGCAGCGGGCGCTGCTGGCCGAACCTGGCCGCCCGCATCCCAACCTCGACCTCGCCACCCGCTATCTGCCCTCCGGCGGCAGCGTCCTGGTGGGCGGGGACTGGTTCGAGACCGTGCGGCTGCACTTCGGGCGCACCCTGCTGGCGGTGGGCGACGTCATGGGGCACGGGCTGGACGCGGCGGTGGACATGAACGCCTACCGCTCGATGCTGCGCTATGTCGCCTCGACGGATCTGCCGCCGCACCGGGTGCTGCGCCGCCTGGACTCGGCCGTCGCCGAGGACGGCGCCCGGCGTCCGGCGACCTGTCTGCTCGTCCAGGTCGACCCGACCCGCGGCACGGCCACGCTGGCCAGCGCCGGGCATCTGCCGCCGGTGGTGTTCGCCGGGGACGGCAGCGGGGAGCTGCTGCAGGTGCCGGTCGGTCCGCCGCTGGGCACCGGCGTGGGCGGCTACGAGGCGGCGACCCGCGCACTCGCTCCGGAGGACACCCTGGTGATGTTCACCGACGGTCTGGTGGAGCGGCGCGACGAGGACATCGATGTCTCGCTCGCCCGGCTGGCCGGGCTGCGACTGCCGCCCGGGACGGGTGTCGACGAGGCGCTCGACGCGGTCCTCGTATGGCTCGACGCCCGGCACGCGGAGGACGACGTGGCGCTGCTGGCCGCCCGCATCCGCCGCCGCCACCCGAGCTGAAGCCCGACGCCGCCGTGGCCGACGTACGTCTTCCCCCTTCTGCCCCGCTGTGCTTGCCTGGGGAGCCCTTTCGGCGGGCGGGGCGGGAGGTGCTTCATGCGGAGGCCGTGGATCGTGGGGGTGCTGTTGGCCGGGCTGCTGCTCGGCGCGTGCGGGGATCCCGCGTCGGGCCCGGAGCAGTCGCCGCCGGATCCCGCGGTGCCCACGGCCGCTCGGTCACCGGCCACGACCACCCGCCAGCGCCCCGCCACCTCTCCCACGGCTTCCACGTCGGCGAACACACCGGCGAAGGCGGCGCCCACCGTTCTCTACCTCGGGGACTCGCTCGCCATGGAGAGCCAGAAGGTGCTCGGGCAGTCGCTGCGGGAGAAGGTGAACGCCCGCTACACGAGCGCCCCGTACTCCGGCACCACCCTCTGCGACTACCTGGAGGGGACCGGGGAGCGATCCCTCGTACCGCCCGTGGACAAGGCGGCGGCGCTGGTGCGCTCGCTGCGGCCGGACTTCGTGGTGCTCCAGTTCTGGGGCAACTCCTGGGGCTACACGCCCTGCATGGACGGCATCACGTACGACGAGCAACCGGCCACGTACTTCAAGCGGTACGAGGCGGACATGAAGCGGCTGACCGAGCAGATCGCGGACGCGGGCGGCGCGCGACGGCCCCGGATCGTCTGGGTGACGCAGGGTCCGGACCCGATCACCCCCGACCGGGTCCGGACCGTGAACGCGCTCTACCAGGCACGGGCCGCGGCCTCCCACGACCTGCTCGCCGACGCCGGGAGGACGGTGAGTCCGGCGACGGCCCGCTACACGTGGGCGCGGTATCTGCCGTGCACCGCCTACGAGCGCGAGCATCCGTCGTACTGCACGGAGCCGGACCGCGACCGCACCGCCCTCCACCGCGACGACGACTATCTGCACTTCTGCCTGGCGCCGACCACGTCCACCCCGAAGCCCTGCCCGGTCCGCTCCCCCGGCATCGTGCGCATCACCCGAGAGATCACACGGGTGATAGCGGACCGCGTCGGCTGACGGGCCCCAGGACGGGGACGGCCGGGGAGAGTAGTTCCGGTCCTGGGAGCCCGTACGAGCGGACGCTCAGCCCATGTGGACCGGAGCGGCGCCCTCGGAGTGCTGCTGCTTGCCCGCGTCGATGGCGAACGCGGTGACCAGCAGACCGGCCAGGAACATGACCGCCGCGGCGACGAAGGCCATCGTGTAGCCGTGGGTCAGCGCGTCCCCCGCCTTCGCCACCAGGGCGAAGTCCTTGGTGGCCAGGCCCCGGTAGAGGGAACCGGCCGCCTCGGGCAGCTTGTCGTCGGCCGCGGAGGTCGAGATCGTCGACAGGACGGCGAGGCCGAGCGCGCCGCCGATCTGCTGGGCGGTGTTGAGCAGTGCGGAGGCGACACCGGTGTCCTGGTGGGAGACACCGCTGACCGCCCCGAGCGTCATCGGGACGAAGCTCATGCCCAGGCCCAGGGCGGTCACGAACATCGCCGGCATCAGATGCGCGGCATAGGAGGAGCCCGGCTCCAGGGTGGCGAACCAGAACATGCCCACGGCCGCGACCAGCAGGCCCGGTCCGGCGATCAGGCGCGGCGCGAGACGCGCGACCAGCTTGGAGCTGATGCCCGCGGCCGTCGCCATGCCGAAGCTGAACGGCAGGTAGGCGAAGCCGGTCCTGACGGGGCTGTAGCCGAGGATCAGCTGCATGTAGAGGGTCAGGAAGTAGAACGTGGCGAACATGCCCGCGCCGATGAACAGCATGGTGGCGTAACTGCCCGACCGGGTGCGGTCCTTGAAGAGGCGCAGCGGCATCATCGGGTCGGCGGTGCGGGCCTGCAGGAACAGGAAGGCGACCAGCAGTACGGCCGCGGCGACGAAGGAGACGAGGGTGAGGCCACCCGTCCAGCCGTGCTCACCGCCCCGGGTGATGCCGTAGACCAGGGCGATCAGACCGCCGGTGCCGGTGATCGCGCCGGGGACGTCCAGGCGGCCGGGGTGGCGCTCCGCCTCGACCAGGGTGCGGGTGCCCGCCAGGACGGCCAGGCCGATGGGGATGTTCACGAAGAACACCCAGCGCCAGTCCAGGACGTCGGTGAGCGCGCCGCCGAGCAGCAGGCCGACGGTGGCGCCGACGCCGCCCATCGCCGCGTACACGCCCATCGCCGTGTTGCGCGACCGGCCGGCCGGGAACGTCGTGGTGATCAGCGCCAGGGCGCTGGGCGCGGCGAGCGCGGCGCCGACGCCCTGCAGGATGCGCGCGCCGATCAACAGCCCCTCGTTCGGGGCCAGTCCGCCCAGCAGGGACGCGAGCGTGAAGACGGCGATGCCCACCTGGAACATCTTCCGCCGCCTGAACAGGTCACCCGCCTTCCCGCCGAGCAGGAGCAGGCCGCCGAAGGCCAGCGCGTAGGAGTTGACGACCCACGCGAGGTTCGCGTCGGACATGCCCAGGTCGGTCTGGATGGCGGGCAGGGCGATATTGGTGATCGTGGCGTCCAGGACGACCATCAGCTGGGCCGCGGCGATCACGAAAAGAGCCAGGCCCAGATGCCGGCCTCCGGACGAGGAGCCGGACGTATCCGGCCCCGCGGGGGCAACAGCGGTCACGCTCTCAGCAGACATGAATCAAGTACTCCAGGGAGTGGGCAGGAAACATTGCCCCCGACCACGGAACAGGCATGAAATACCGGTGCCGCAATCGGGGAAAAGAAAGAGTGAACGGAGTCTGATGAAACGGAACACTCGCTGTGCAATCCGAGGCCAGGGTGCCGAAACGGCACGCGATCCGAACTCGGGACGAGGTTCAACCGTAGCATTCTTTCGGCACCACTCCGGGCGCGTTCAATCCCTTTGAATGTTGTCGATCTCGCACTTGACGAACAACCCCGAAGTGTGGGCACGGAAAGGCCCACAAAGACCGTGCCCACACTTTTCTGGAATAAGCAAATGGGAATTCGATGTCGGGCGCACGATTCACCGTGCGCCGGGGGTCAGTCCGTGAGGTCGACCCGCACCGTCGTCAGACCGGCGCCCATCGCCCGCACCGCGGCGCTGTTGAACCACGGCAGGCTCTTCAGCCGCGCGCGGGCGTCGTCCTCGGGCATCACATGGGCGGTCCCGGTGTACCAGCGGCCCCGGACGCGGACCCGGACCCGCGGGTCCGCCTGGATGTTGCGCACGTACTGTGAGCGCTCGCCGTACTCGCTGACGAACCAGAACACCCGCCCTACGAGACGTCCGCCGACGGGGGTGCGCCGCGGCAGCCCCGATGTGCGTCCCGTGGTCTCCAGCAGAGTCTGGATCGGCAGCCGCTTCAGGAGCGGATTGCCGATCCGCCGCTGGAACGACGTGACGACGCGGTATTTCCGTTCGGGGTTGCGGGACATGCGAGGGTCCTCCAGTTCGATGCCGGGCTCCATTGTGCGGGGCCCGGCCACCGATTCAAGACTGCCCTCGGAGTTCCGTTTCGACCAGACGGTTGAGGTGGCGGTGGGCGTCCTCGGTGCTCAGCGGGGGTGCCTGCCGCAGCCGTCGCAGGGTGAGACGTCCGGATACGTCCGCGATCCCCCCTAGACGAGTCATTCCGAATGCTGACGGTGTGTCTGGGAACGCAGACAGGGCGTCCAAGATTCGTTGTGTGACGAACAACCTAGACGCCCTGCTGACCGCACTGTACGTGAAGATCGACGACGAGATCGGAGGTAGCCGATGGCTTGGCCGACCGCCGCAGCTGACGGATTCTGAGCTGGTCACCCTTGCCGTCGCCCAGGCGCTGCTGGGCTTCACCTCGGAGTCGCGCTGGCTGCGGTTCGTGGACTCCCGACTGGGAGCGATGTTCCCGTACGTGCCCAGGCAGCCGGGCTGGAACAAGCGGCTGCGGGCAGCGTTGCCACTGGTCAAGAGGGCAATACGACTGCTGGCCGTCGATACGGACTTCTGGTTCGACAACCACTGGATCATCGACTCCACACCGGTGGAGTGCGGCCGCTCGCGTCCGACGGTGAAGCGGTCGGACATGGCCGGCTGGGCCGGATACGGGTACTGCGCCTCGCACTCCCGGTTCTTCTGGGGCCTGCGCCTGTTCCTGGTATGCACCCCGACCGGGATGCCCATCCTGTGGGCACTGGCGAACCCGAAACTGGATGAGCGGGAGGTGCTGTCGGCGATGCTGGACCGCGAACCGCACCTGTCCACGGACCGGCCGAGCCTGCTGGTGATCGCAGACAAAGGCTTCGCCTCCAAGGAGTTCGAGGCCGATCTGGCCTTCCGGGGCGCGGAGTTGCTGCGTCCTTCTTTCAAGCGCGAGAAGAAGCGCAGGGGCGAGAGCCTCCTGAAGTCGGTGCGACAGCTGATCGAGTCGGTCAACGACACCCTCAAAGGCCAGCTCGACCTGGAACGGCACGGTGGACGGACCTTCGAAGGTGTCGCCGTCCGCGTCGCCCAACGCATCCTCGCGATGGCCGCCGCGATCTGGCACAACCACAAGACCGGCCAGCCCGTCATACGATCCTTGATCGCTTATGACCACTGACCACATCGGAATGACTCGTCTAGTTGGGGTCGACCTCCAGGGTCCACTCCCCCGTCGTCACGTCGTGCGTGACCAGCCGCTCGGGCCACGGTGCGGCGGGCAGGTCGTAGGTCACCAGGAGCGCGGGTGCCTGCTCGGGTTCCTCGAAGCCCTCCGGCCCTGGCGTTGCACCGGTATGTGTCAGGCACGGCGCGGGAACCGAAGGGCCGGGGTTCGAGTGGTGGAGATGGTCGAACCCCGGCCCGGCCACTCGGAAGTGAGCCGCGGGCGGGATCGCTCAGTAGCGGTCGAGAATCAGCTGGGTCTTGAGGATGTCGCCGTGGTAAAGCCAGCCGTGCCCGTCGGCGACGGCCACAGCGTCGGCGTGGAGTTGCGCGGCGTCGGCATAGTTGTCGGTCTTGAACGACAACTCGACGACGTACTCGGTGCCGGTCCCGGTGGAGTCCTTCACGGGCAGCACCTCCACGCTGGCGTCGTCCGACGACTCCCACGCCCCCGACCAGACCTGCGAGGTCACCGGGCCGTGGGCACGGGAGACCTTCAGGGTGTCCGAACCCCAGTTATTGGAGAGCCAGTCGTCGAGCTTGCCGGGGATCTCGTTGACCAGCCAGGTACGGCCGGTGCTGCTGGACGGCATCGAGGTGCCGGAGTAGCCACTGGCGCTGTGGCTCTTTTCATTGCTGAAGCTCAAGGTCTGCTTGGCGTAACCCCAGTCCACCTCGGCGTCGTAGTTGGTGTCGCTGCTGTCAAAACCCTCCGCGTTCGCCTCGTCCAGGGCGGCGTCGATGTCGCCGTCGACCACGGGGAAGCGCTTCTTGTAGGTCTCCTCGAAGTCCGAGCCGGACTTGTGACGGAGTCGGACGTCCCAGCCCTGGGCGTTGAGGTCCAGCGCGTTGGTGTCGTAGTACTCGTAGGAGCGTGCCTTGGCGGAGCCCGTGATCCCGAAGGCCGCTTTCACGGCCGAGGTTGGTGTGTGCGATGCGTCGAGCGCCGCACTCGTGAGATCGATCTTCACCTCGTACGTCGGTACGGCGTTGGCGTCGGCGAACGCCGGCGTCACGGGGGCGAGGACGGCGAGGGAGACGGTGAGTGACGCGACGAGGCCGACCGCGGGTGCGGTGAGCGAGCGACGAGCCGAAGATGTGATGGCCATGCCAGGAACGTCCCGCTGACCGGTGATCAGCACGTAGTCGCCGGGCGTGGTGCGCATGAAGCCGAGATGTCGGGCAGGCCGCAGGAGCGCGCGAGATCGGCGGCGGCAAGTTCTCCTGCCTGGCGACCCTGATCGAGCTCGCGTCCCGACGGCTGGGCGTCCCGACTGCTGGGCGGCTGGGCGGCTGGGCGGCTGGGCGGCTGGGCGATCACATGCGCGCCGAGCTCGTCATCAAAGGGCCGGCATCCGGCAAGTTTGACGCACAGTCCACCAGCGACGTCCGGCGTAGGACAACGACCGGGAGATCCGCGAGACGTTCCGGGCCGACGAGCGCGCCGAGACCGTACGCCCGTTACAGGGCGGGACCGTCGGCCACGGCACGGTCTATGGGGCTTCCACCGGGCCGGACGGGTCCCAGCCGGGGGTCAGCTCCTCCCGGTGGATGTCCTCGCCGTGGACCTGTTCGCCGCAGGTCTCGCAGACCGTGTGGGTGACGAGTTCGTGGTCCCGGTGACGGATCCGGCTGGGCGGCGTGGTGACGACCCAGCGGTCGCCCCAGCCGATGAGTTCGCGGGTGATGCCTCCCAGATCGCGCCCTGCCTCCGTCAGGTAGTAGCCGCTGTAGCGTGCGTCGTCCGGCAGCGGGCGCCGTTCGAGGATGCCGCTCTCCACCAGCGCCTTGAGGCGCGCCGCCAGGCGGTCCGTGGGGGCGCCGGTGTTCCTGGCGATCTGCCGGAACCGGTGGTTTCCGAGCATGACCTCGCGGATCGCCGGCAGGGCCCATCGGTCGCCGACGATCTGCAGGGCGGCGGCGAGCGAGCAGGGGCGTCCGGCCATGTCCTGGGGATCGATGCGCGTGGTCACAGCCCCCAGTATCACCTCGACAGGGTTTGATTTCCAAATCACCCTGTGCTTGGCTTGCGCCATGCCTACCATGCTTGGGTTTTCAAAGCACACTCGGACCACCACCGCGGTCATCCTGGTGGCCGTCTTCATGACCAACCTGGATCTGTTGATCGTCAACGTGGCGCTTCCGGCCATGGGAGAGGACTTCTCCGGGGGCGGCAGGGGCACGACCCTCGGTTCGCTGTCCTGGGTCCTCAACGCCTACACGATCACCTTCGCCGCGCTGCTGGTGGTGGCCGGGCGCGTCGGTGACCGCATAGGCCAGCGGCCGGTGTTCCTCACCGGGATCGCCGTCTTCACCCTCGCGTCGCTGGGGTGTGCCCTGGCCCCGAACCTGGGAACCCTCGTCGTGGCCCGGGTGGTGCAGGCCGTCGGGGCGTCCGCCCAGATTCCGACGTCCCTGGCACTGCTGCTGGCGACGGTGCCGGCCGAACGCCGTACCCAGGCCACCCGGAGCTGGGCTGCCGTCGGCGGACTCGCCGCGGCCGCCGGGCCCGTCGCCGGCGGCCTCCTGACCGAGGTGGACTGGAGGTGGGTCTTCGCCGTCAACCTGCCCATCGGCATCGCGGCGCTCGTCGCCGGCCGATCGGTCCTGCCGAAGCTGACCGCCCGGGAGGCCGGACCGCTGCCCGACCTCCTCGGCACCCTGCTGGTCGTCTTCTCGGTCGCGGCGCTGTCCGGGGCGCTGGTACAGGCACCCGACTGGGGCTGGACGAGCGGCGGGACCGTACTGCTCCTGGCCGTTACCGTGATCAGCGGCGCCGCGTTCGTCCTCAGGTCCCTGCGGCACCCCCGCCCGCTGTTCGAGCTGGACCTGCTGCGGCTGCCGCGCTTCGGAGCGGCGAACGCGGGCAGTCTCGTGTTCGGCGTCGCCTTCGCGATCATGCTGCTGTCGAACGTGCTGTGGTGCCAGGAGGTCTGGCACTGGAGCGCGCTGCGCACCGGTCTCGCCCTGGCTCCCGGTCCCGCCCTCGTGCCGGTCGTCACCCTGCTGACCGCCCGCGCCGCGCAGCGCTTCGGGCACGGACCGCTGGTCGCCGCGGGCGGGTTGCTCTTCACCGGTGGCATGGTCTGGTTCGCGTGCTTCGCGTCCGTCACGCCGGACTATCCGCGTGACCTGCTGCCCAACCAACTGTTGACCGGTGCGGGTGTCGGTCTGGCCCTGGGCACTCTGGTGGCCGCCGGAGTGCACGCCGTGCCGGGGCACCGCGCGGCGACCGGGTCGGCACTGGTCAACTCCGTCCGCCAGATCTCGACCACGGTCGGCGTCGCCGTCCTGGTCGCGGTGGTCGGCTCCCACGTCGGTGCCGCCTCACTGCACGACTTCCGGATCGTCTGGTGCGTGGCCGCCGTACTGAGCCTGGCGACGTCGGCGTTCGGTGTGCACCTCAGCCGTGGGGGCCGCTCGGGCCAGACGGCGTCCACCGCGTCGAAGGAGCCCGAGGCGGATGCGCAAGCTCTGGCGGACGCGTCCTGACCGACCACTTTCCCTATGTTCGGCGGCAGTTGGGGCCATGCTGGCGTTGGTCGTGACGGTCACGCGGACGTGGTCGTTGCTGCCGCCGGCGGACGTGGGGGTGAAGTCGGGCTTGCTCGTTGTCAGTCGACGGAGATCTCGGTGAGGTCGATGGAGATCAGGACCGGTTCCTTGAGAGCGCGTCCGTCTTCCTGGGTGGGCACGATGTACCGGTGGGTGGGGAAGACCAGTCCCGACGCCGTGATGTGCTGTTCGGCGAAGTGCGCGGCGCTGGGGCGGCCGAGTACGTCGGGTGCGTAGTCGTGGCGTCGCAGGAGGCCGTCGGCGTCGTAGGAGAAGACCTGTTCCGTGTTGTGCGTGGCGATGTCCTCGGGGAAGGTGGCGTGGAGCCGTCGCCAGGTCGTACCCCCCTCCTGCCAGGGCTCCACCTCCTCCAGTACGACGCCGGAGCGGGTGAGCAGGTAGGGGGCCGTGAGGTAGTTCCACATCGCGTAGCCCGCGAAGTAGAGCGCGTGCAACTCGTCCCAGGGAGTGTCCGGGCCGTGGTCGGCGAAGGACTCGCGCGGAGCGGTGCGTTCGGCGACGACCTCGCCGTCCCGCTTCTCGATCGCGACACGGTCGGGGGTGAACACCCCGCGCAACTCCGGGCCGGTGAAACCCTCGTAGACCAGATTCTGTCGCTGTACGTCGACGGTCATGTCGGCCTCGGCGAAGATTCCCTCCTGGCCGCGCATGGGCCACAGCAGCCCGCCCAGGGAGCCCTTGGCGCGGATGGTCCGAGCCTCTTGCCAGCGGGGGAGGCCGCCGTGGGCCTCGAGAACGAGATTCAGCAGGTCGCTCATGGGGCGCCGTCCATTCGTGGGGAGTTGTGTTACGGGAGTTCCGTTACGGGAGTTCTGTTACTGAGGGTCGGCCTGTCGGCTTGCTGCTGACAGGCCGACCAGGCCGACAGGCTTACTGGCGCCAGGCCGCGACGAGGTTCTGCACCGGGTCGCCGCCTTCGCGCGCGAGGTAGAGGGCGCGGGAACTGACCCAGAGAACGGTCGGGCCGACACGGTCCGGGTAGCGGTCGAGCAGCGCCTGGAAGAACGCCTCCGGGGTGTCGTGCGTGGCCAGCGCGGCCTCGGCGTCGTCGAGGTACCGGCGGGTCTCGGCGAAGAGGCGCGCGGCGTCGTCGTCGAGGCTCTTGTTCTGGTGGCTCGCCACGATGTGGCGCGGTGTCAGCGCGGCGACGGTGTCGATGGCCTTGCGCCAAGGGCCGAAGTCGCCGTCGGCGGACTCGGCGAGGTAGACGTGGACGCCGTTGTAAATGACGTCGCCGGCCACCACGAGGTCGAGGTCCGGCACATGCACTACCGCGCTGTCGTCGCTGTCCGCGTGCCCCACGTCCACGATGTTGAGGTCGTGTCCTTCGAGGGTGAGACGGTTGCCGGGCGCCGCGACGGCCGTGACGGGCGACGGGGGGATCTGGCCCGGCCACAGGACGTCCCAGAGGACCTCCCTGGCGTACACGTTGTTGTGCATCTGCGCGATGGAGCCCGCGGTGGCGACCACCTGGGCGCCGAAGCGTTCGGCGAGCACCCCGGCGGTGAACCAGTGGTCACCGTGCCCATGGGTGACCACGATGTGCGTCAGCCGCTTTCCGCTCACCTCGACCCAGTCACCGACCGCTTGTGCCTGGTCGAGGGTGAGCGGCGGGTCGACGAGCACGGCGTCCCGCGTGCCGTGGATCAGGGTGACCGCGATGGGCTGGAAGTTGCGGGGCTCTCCGTTGGGTAGCGGTCCGGGACCGGCCATGGGCAGCGGGTCCGCGACGAACACGTCGTAACCGAGGGCGGAGTTGGTGTTGGTGTTGGTGTTGGTGTTGGTGTTGGTGTTGGTGGACATGGTGTCTCCTGTCGAACAGTGCATGTGATCTGGTGGCTGGGGTAGTCGGCGGGCTGTTCACGCGCGGTCGAGGAACCTCTTGACGTCGCCGGCGAACTCTTCGTGGTGCTGGAAGAGGAAGCCGTGCGCCGCGTCCGGGTAGATCTTGATCTCCGCGTCGGGGATGAGGCCGGCCAGCAGGTGGGAGTAGCGGGGGAGGATCATCGGGTCGCTGTCGCCGTTGGCGATGAACACCGGGGCCTCGATCGCGGTCACCCGCTCCAGGAGCGAGAAGTTGGGGATGCCCCAGGTGGAGACCGCGTCGTACTGGGCCTGGCGCGTCTGCCAGGTGGTGGGTGCGTCGAACTCGGCGCGGGAGAACATCCGTCCGAAGGCCTTCTCGCCGGCCGACCGGCTCTCGGGCGACTGGGTGTAGAAGACGTCGAGCACCTTCGCCGGAACGACTTCCGGTTCGCCCACCGAGTCGATGACCCACTTCGCCCATCCGTGCATGCCGGGCGCGCCCTGGGGTGCTGCCGAGGCGAGCACAAGACGCCGTACCAGGGCGGGCCGGATCAGCGCGATCTCCTGGGCCACGAAGGAGCCGAGGGAGAAGCCGAGGATGTCGGCCTGCGCCAGGTCCAGGGCGTCGAGGAAGGCGATGGCGTCGAGAGCCATCTGCGCGACCGTGCTGGGCGTGATGCCGCTGGATCCGCCGACGCCGGTGTTGTCGAAGGCGATGACGCGCCGGCCCTCGGCCAGGGCGTCTATCAGCGCCGGATCCCAGTAGTCGAGGTTGCCCCGGAAGTGCATGAGCAGCACCAGCGGCACCCCACCCTCGCCGACCTCGCGATACGCGTACTCGATGCCATTGCCGGCGGACACCGTCTTGACGGGTGCGTGTGCGTAGAGCTGAGTCATCGGACTCTCCCTTCAGGGTCGGCCGCGCAGGGGCCGGGATGGATACTCCGGCGCACAGAAACCGCTGGTCGGCCGCTGAGCGTCATCGGTGTTCGGCGATCGATGTATAGCGATCGCTTTACTTCGACGGCGCTGAAGCTACTCCCTCCCTCGACAGATGTAAAGCGATCGCTATACTTGGGAGAATGGAGACTCAGACAACGACCACCGGGGCCGCCCGCGGCGGCGGACGCGGCGCGCGGGAGCGCATCCTGCGGGCGGCGGGAGAGCTCTTCTATGCGCGCGGCATCCACGCCACCGGCGTGGCGGCGCTGATCGAGGCCGCGCATGTGTCGCCGCGGACCTTCTATGTGCACTTCCCGACCAAGAACGCGTTGGTGGAGGAGTATCTGCGCCGGTTCGAGACGGAGACGCCGCTCCTCGCCGAAACGGAGCTGGAGCGCGGCGATCTGACGCCGGTTCAGCGGCTGTCGGCGATCTTCGCTCCGATCGACGGGGGCCCGGCCTCGGTCATCCGTGGCTGTCCGTTCCACAACGCCGTCGTCGAGGGGGCCGGGGAACTGCCCGAGATCGCCCACCTCGCGCAGCGGCACAAGCAGGACTTCCGCGACCGTCTGGTGGCCACCGCCGCCGAGGCAGGAGCAGCCGACCCGGAGACCTTGGGCCGGCAACTGGCCGTGCTCTTCGAGGGCGCCAACGCGCTCGCGGCCTCCAGCAACGACGCGCAGGCCTTCACGGACGCCCGGCAAGCGGCCGAGACGCTGCTGGACGTGGCGTTGAAGAGCACGCCCTGACCGGGACGTGCGGCCGGCGTCGCCGTGGCGGTGGGTTCGGTCACGAGTGATCGGCGCGGTCCAAACGTTCGCCCTGTTCACGACCCCGCGGAGACGGTCGTCGACGGCGTGCTTGTTCTGCCGGATGACGTAGCGGCGGATTGTGCCGCATCAGTGGGGGGTGTCGTTCGTCTCGGAGAAGAACTGTAGGTGGTCGTTGCGCACCGCTCGGCTTTGAGCCCCGGGGAGCCGTGACTTAATTCCCCACCTCTCTGGGACATCGGGGACATCAGACCGCGCCACGCCCCTGTGCGGCCTTCCGTGCTGCTGTGGCCCAAGTACTCCAGTTGCAGACCGGTGCCATCGATCACATGGGGAGAGAGAGCAGGCGGACCTCTCCAGCGGGCCAATTCGCGCCGTCGCGCAGTGGCGTCCACATGGTCCGCAGCGGCATGATCACGGGTCCCCCGGGTTGTTCGACATGGACGTCCTGCTCAAGCGTTCGCCACCCGAGTCGCTGGTACAGCGGAACGAGGGGCGGTCGGCAGAAGAGAAGCCCGTGCTGTGGCCCCATCGTTCGGGCGTGGTCCACGGCCGCCGATACAACCAACCGTGCCAGTCCGCGGCCCCGCAGGTCAGGCGCAACAGCCACCCCGCCGACGCCCACCACCTGTGTGCCGACCTCTCCGATCGATATGGGTAGCCGCAGCAGGCCCGCGTGCGCGACGAGGCGGCCCTTCCACCTGATACCGAAATGTTCTTCCTTGGGCAGCCAGGTCAATCCGGCGTCTGCGACGCCGAAGGGATCGGCGCTGTCGCCGATGATCTCGATCTGCTCGGTCTTCGTATACTCCGCGAGTCGCACCACGGGCGGTGCGGGAGGGAGACGGTCTGTCATCTCGCCATGATCCTGCGCGCGTCGGATCCTGGGCAACTGAAGCACTCGGGGTGGCACCGGGGCAGCGCCGACGACCGGCCCAGCCACCGCAAACGAACGCACCCACCACCCGGCCCCGGACTCGCTGACACCACCGACACCACCGACACCACCGACACCACCGACACCACTGACACCACTGACCTTCAACTCGCACGTCGACTTGCCGAAACGAGCGGTGGGCAGGGCGTGTGAGGAGCGGCTCAGCGCCGTTTCCGCCCACCACGGCGGCCGGTCCCTGACGGGTTGTGGGAGACAGTCGCGCCGCTGATGCCGCACGCCGAGGTCCTCGACCGGCTGGGAGCCGTCGGCGCGATCGCCTGGTCCGCCGCCCTGGTCGACTCCGCCTCGGTACGGGTGAAAGGAGGGTGAGCTCGTCGGACCTGATCCGGTCGACCGGGGCGAACCCTGCTCCAAGCTCCACGTAGAGGGCGTCGGCCGGATCGAGCATCTCGGCCTCGGAGGCGGGCGGCCGGGTGACCGGGCGACACGGAGAGTGCCGCGGTGCTCGTGGCTCCCGTGGCGAGGACCGGCCGCCGTCCTGGGTGGTGGATGTCGGACATGGACCGACCGTCCTGCCCGCTGTTCGTTCCGGTCCCCGGTGCTCGCCCACCACGTCCCCGACGTCCCTCACCCACCCCGTAACGAGTGGATTTCCGTCCGGAGGACAACGGACCGGCTCGCCTGATCCCCCGCCCGGGGCGAGGAGTGCGGGCCGGCCGTCGTGCCGCTGGTCCGCTACTCGCCCGAGTAGGCCTTCTCCAGGGCGCCGATGTCCAACTTGGTCATCTGGAGCATCGCCCGGGTCGTCCGAGCCGCCTTCTCGGGGTCCGGGTCGCTGATCAGGTCGATGAGCCTGCCCGGGACGACCTGCCAGGACAGGCCGTACTTGTCCTTGACCCAGCCACAGGCGCCCGCCTCGCCGCCGTCCGCGATGAACTTGTTCCAGTAGTGGTCCACCTCCTCCTGGTCGTCGCAGTGGATCTGGAACGAGATGGCCTCGTCGAACGTGAACTGCGGGCCGCCGTTCAGCGCGACGAACTTCTGTCCGTTGGCCACGAACTCGGCGGCCAGCACGGAACCGGCGGTGCCGGGGCCGGATTCGGTGTAGCGGCCGATCCTGCCGAGCCGGGAGTTCTTGAAGAACGAGACGTAGTAGTGCGCGGCCTCCTCGGCCTGACCGTCGAACCACAGACACGTGGTGAATCCGTCGGCGGGCATACGTACCTCCTGCAGTGGGAAAGTTCCGTCACCTCTGTCGACCGATCGTCGTCCGGAAACTCATCGCTCGCCCGCCGAATCCCTCCGCCGCGTGGCGGTAGCGGCTGATCGCGTCGTTCCCCGCATCCTCCGGACGGCGCTCCAGCATGCGCGTACATGACTTCCTCCGCCTCAGACGCCGCTCGCGTCGAGCCGTTCCGTATCGACTTCCCACAGAGCGACCTCGACGACCTGCACCAACGGCTCGATCGCACCCGCTGGCCCGACGAACTGCCGGGGGTCGGCTGGGCCTACGGCGTCCCGCGGGAGTACCTGCGCTCCAGGGCACCCGGCCGCAGACCCTCGCCTACGCGCTGACGGACTCGCCCGTCGGACAACTCGCCTGGATCGCCGAGAAGTTCCAGGCGTGGACGGATGCGAAGGACCGCCCCGAGGAAGCCGTCGACCGGGACCTGATGCTGACCAAGGGCGCTCCACCCGAGCCGTCGACCGCGCCAACCGCGCTGGCCGTCTTCCCGCACGAGCCCCTCGTCCCACTGCGGCACATCGCGGACCGTACGAACAACATCGTGCGGTGGACGGAATTCGACCGGGGCGGACACTTCGCCGCGGCGGAGGAACCTGAACTGCTGGTCGAGGATGTGCGGTCCTTCTTCCGGGACCTGCGCGCCGACGCGTGAGCACAACCCCGTATCCCCTCTGCCCGTAGCGAATCTGCCGCGGGCCGAGAAAGCTGATCCGGGAGGGCCTTCGGTCCGAGAGTGGGGATCGCGGCGACGACAGCCGCGCCACGACGAGGAGGACCGATGACTTCACTCATCACCGGCCGGTACCCGGCCCACGCACCGCGCGCCGAGGAGGGTGACACCCCCGCGACCCGCTTCGACGACCATCTGGCCGCACAACTGCTCGCACAGCGGATCGTCCTCCTCGGCACCCAGGTCGACGAGGTGTCCGCGAACCGGGTCTGCGCCCAATTGCTCGTACTGTCGGCGGAGGACCCGCGCACCGACATCAGCCTGTACATCAACAGTCCCGGCGGATCGGTGACCGCGGGCCTCGCGATCTACGACACGATGCGGCTGATCCCGAACGACGTCTCGACGCTCGCCATGGGATTCGCCGCGAGCATGGGGCAGTTCCTGCTCAGCGTCGGCGCGCACGGCAAGCGTTACGCACTGCCCAACGCGCGGATCATGATGCACCAGCCGTCGGCGGGCATCGGCGGCACCACCGCCGACATCGAGATCCAGGCGCAGAACCTGGAGTTCACGAAGAAGGCCATCGAGCGGATCACCGCGGAGCACACCGGCCAGAGCGAGGAGACGATCTCCCGGGACGGTGACCGCGACCGCTGGTTCACGGCCGAACAGGCCAAGGAGTACGGCATGGTGGACCGGGTCGTGGAGTCGCTCGACGACGTCCGCCCGGCCGCGTCACGGCGACGGATGGGGCTCTGACATGGGTACGTACACGATTCCGAACGTCGTCGAGCGGACCCCGCAGGGCGAGCGGTCGTACGACGTCTTCAGCCGGCTGCTGTCCGAGCGGATCATCTTTCTCGGCACCGAGATCGACGACGGGGTCGCCAACGTCGTCATCGCGCAACTCCTCCATCTGGAGTCGTCGAACCCGGAGAGCGAGATCGCGATCTACATCAACTCGCCCGGTGGGTCGTTCACTTCACTCATGGCGATCTACGACACGATGACGTTCGTGCAGGCACCGATCTCGACGTTCTGCGTCGGCCAGGCGGCCTCCACGGCGGCGGTGCTGCTGGCCGGCGGTGATCCCGGGCGCCGGTTCGTGCTGGAGCACGCGCGTGTACTGCTCGGCCAGCCCGCGAGCGGCGGCCGACAGGGGACGGTCTCCGACCTGGCCCTCCAGGCCAAGGAGATGCTCCGTATCCGCGCCCAGGTCGAGGACGTCCTCTCCCGACACACGCACCACGACCCGGCGAGCCTGCGCGCGGACATGGACCGCGACAAGGTGTTCACGGCGCAGGAGGCCGTGGCGTACGGGCTCGCGGACGAGGTCCTGAGCCGGCGGCTCGCGACGGTCTGAGACCGGACCACCGCGAGCCGGTCGTCCCGGTCAGGCGGCGAGGCACATGCCGTCGTGGTGCGAGGCCGACGGGGTGCGGCGGCGGGCGGGCCGCATCTGGGCGAGTCGGGTCAGTTCGTCCTGGGCCAGTGAGAGCAGATCGGTGAGCCCGAGGCCCAGGGCGCGCGCGGCGGCCGCGAGGACTTCGGACGAGGCCTCCTTGCGGCCGCGCTCAAGCTCCGAGAGATACGGCATCGAGATCCGTGCCGCGTCGGCCACGTCCTTGAGTGTCCGTTCCTGCGCGAGCCGCTCGCGCCGCAGGACGTCACCCATCAGGTCGCGCCACAGCGGCTCCCTGCTCCCGGGCTCCGGTGGCACCTGCCGGGGCGCGAGGGCCGGGCGGGGCCGCTGGGGCGCGTCGGCCGCGGGACGGGTCGCCGGTGCGGTGGCCGGAGCCGGTGCGGTCGCCGGGCGGAGGGGAATGACGCGGGCTGCGTTCGGCGCTTGGTTGCTCACCCCTTCAGCCTAGAAGCGCTGAGCTGCGAGGGAAGGGATCGGCTCGGCATTCCGCTCTGGGGGGAATCGAGCCGTGCCGACGAAGGCGGGTCCGCACCACGTCGGCCGGTGCCCCACGGCCCGGCCCGCCCGTTACTGCCCGACCCGCCCGTCGATCCGCTCGCGCAGGAAGTCCGCGTGGCCGTTGTGCCGGGCGTACTCCTCGATCATGTGGACCAGCACCTCCCGCAGCGCGATGGGCTCGTCGTCGTGGGTGCCGGTGATGTCGAGGTCGCGGGCCTCGTCCACGAACCGCTCGGCGAAGGCCACCTCGGAGCGCCAGGTGTCCCAGGCGTCCGCCACCACCTCCGGGTCGGGCACCGCACCGTTGAAGTCGCCGTTCGGGTCGCCTTCGCAGCGGTAGTGCCGGGACACGTCCTGTCCGTCAAGCACCTTGCGGAACCAGGCCTGTTCGACCCCCGCCAGGTGGCGCACCAGCCCGAGCAGCGACATGTTCGACGGCTCGACGGAACGCCGGGCCATCGCCTCGGCATCCAGACCCGCGCACTTCATCTCCAACGTCAGCCGCTGGTCGCGCAGATACCCGACAAGCGTGTCCCGCTCCCCCACGAACCCCCCGTCGGAGCGCGGATCGTCGTCCGGGTGCACGAACATGTCCCACCACCCGAAAGTCCGCTCGGACGGGCTGTTACCGGACTGGGGAAGCGTGGTGTCGGTCATGCCTCCGAGCATCGGCGCCCCGGTCGGGATCCGCCACCGGTTTTCCGGCGCGAGGAGGTGAGGGCGGTCCCACCCCATGGGTGCCAGAAGTCGTGAACACTTACTCGTGTAAGTGTTCACGACTTCCGAGCAGGGTGTCCCCGACGGCGGATTCGCCAACAGCACCCCGGTGTACAGGGCGGCCCCACCAGCCTTTCAGCGAGCGCCCGACGAGCCCTTCAGCGCAGCCACTGGTCCTTCTCCGCGGGCCGGTACAGCGTCACGGCCCGCGTCAGCTTGTCGAGCACGAGCCTCGGTGCCGCGACCCGGTTCACTTCGCCGTCGTACGAGAACCGCGGGTCCCCGCACAGCACTTCGAGCCGCAGACCGCGCACCTGCGCCGTGGTGAGGACCCGGCTGTTGTGCAGGGTGCCGGTCAGGACGGCGAGCAGCAGCCGGGTCCTGGCCAGTGGGGTGCCGGCGTCGACGGCACGGACGTCGAGCAGTCCGTCGTCGAGTTGGGTGCGGTAGGTGGGCGCGAACCCGGCGGGGTGGTAGATGCCGTTGCCCGCGAAGAGGAGCCACAGGTGCTTGGGGCGGCCGTTGACCGAGATGTGCACGGGGCTGCCCTTGGCGAGGACCCTGACCAGTCCGACCACCAGCGCGGGCCATTTCCCGATCCGTTGTTCCAGTTTTTCCCGGGCCCCGACCAGGTCCGAGTAGACGCCGAGGCTGAAGGTGTTGAGGAACACCTGCTCCGCTCCGCCGGGGGCCCGGGCCCGCCCGAGGTCCGCGACGACCGCGTCGCCCGCCTGCACGGCTCGTGCGACGTCCTCGAGGGTCTGGTTGCCGAGGTCCACGGCGAAGTGGTTGAAGGTGCCGCCGGGGAAGACCGCGAGCGGCAGACCGAGCCGGGCGGCGATCTCCGTCGCGGCGTTGATCGTGCCGTCGCCGCCGCAGGCGCCGAGGGCGCCGCCCTCGGCCTTGGCCCGCCGGGCGGCCTGTTCCAGGAGTTCCACCAGGTCCTGGCCCTCCTGTGGCACCGTGATCTCGGCCTTGGGCAGCGCGGCACGCAGATAGGCGCTCGCGTCGGGGGTGTCGGCGCTCCACGAGAGACCCGAGGACGGGTTGACCACGATGTGCAGTCCGGCGCCCCCGGGCAGAGCGGGAGCGGGCCGCCGTGGGGGTGCCGCCGCGGCCGCCGCCTCCGGTTTGACCGGCCACCAGCGGGCGGTCAGCGCGGCGGCGCCGACGCCGATCGCGACGCCCACGGCCACGTCACCCGGCCGGCGAGCCCCCGAGCGCGTGCGGGCCACGGTCAGGGCCGCGGCGCCGGGAACCGCGAACAGGCCGTACCGGGGCGCTTCGAGCAGGACTCCCGCGGCGAACGCGGCGGCCGACGCGACACGGCCGGCCGCGTCGAGCGGCTGCGCCTTGCGTGCCGCCGGGCGTGCCAGTACGCGGGTCACGGCCGAGGCGATACCGACGGTGCCGATGCCGCGCAGCGCCGCCCGGCGCGCGGTCCGGTTCCCGGACGCGCCGAGGGCCGCGGCCGCGCCGGCCCACAGGAGTCCGCCCGCCACGGTCCGTCGCCAACCGGAGGGCCCGGCCGGTCCCGAGGCCGCCCCGCCCGGCCGCCACGGCGTGCCGCCGCTTGTTCGTCGCCCCGTCCCGCGCCTTCTCATCAGAGGCCCACCCTCGCGTCTCGACAACAGAGCTCCTGGTCGGCAAGGTTGTGCCGCCTCTGTCCCTGTTCCCCGACTTCGCGCATTCATGGACGTCCGGCCGGGACGGGGCTCAGGTGGTCTTGGGCAGCTTCACCACGGTCACGAAGAAGTCGTCGATCTGGCGGACCGCCGCGATGAACTGGTCGAGATCGACGGGCTTGGTGACATAGGCGTTCGCGTGCAGTTTGTAGCTGCGCAGGATGTCCTCCTCGGCGGAGGAGGTGGTGAGGACGACGACGGGGATGTGCGCCAGTTCCTCGTCGGACTTGATCCGCTCCAGTACCTGGCGCCCGTCGTACTTGGGCAGGTTGAGGTCGAGCAGGATCAGGTCGGGGCGCGGAGCCCCGGGGTGAGCACCACGACAGCCGCGTCGGGCGCGGCGTCACGCACCAGCCGGACCGCGCTCAGTCCGTGGGTGTCGGGCAGATGCAGGTCCAGCAGAACGCACACGGCGTAGCGCGCGGCATCGAGGAACACCCGTGCCTCGGCGAGGGACTTGCACCAGGTGACCTCCATCGGCAGTCCGGTGTCGGCCAGCACCTCCCGCACCAGCAGTGCGTCTCCGGCGTCGTCCTCGACCAGCAGCAGTGCCGCGGTGGCGTCCAGGCCCCAGCGGGGATCCGAGGTCCCCTGCCGGGGCACCGCGCCGAGTTCACCTGTCCGCGGCAGGCGATCCGCCACGCTCGCCCCCCTTGGATGACCCACGCCGACCGTGGTCCGCTGTGAGCCTACTGGTACGTGACTCCGGGTCAACGGCGCAGGGTGAGCTGGGCCTTGACGCATTTTCCGACCGGTACCCGTCCGACGGTCACCTGCGTGGCGAGCGCGTGCACGATCTCCAGGCCGTGCCGCCCCACGCGTTCGGGATCCCGCGGGTAGCGCCGGGGGAGGGTGGCGCTGCTGTCGTACACGATGACGGTGACGGAGGTGTCGGTTCCCTCCAGTTCGAGGATGTACGGTCCGTGGCTGTGCCGGTCCGCGTTGGTGACCAGCTCGCTCACGACCACCAGGAGGTCGCCGGTGGCCCGTTCGCCGATCTCGGCACACCACTCCGAACGGAGCTGTTCGAGGAACAGCTCGGCGAAGTGGCGTGCTTCGGCGATGCACCCCGGCTCGCCGGTGTAGTGCGCCGCCCGCCGAAGCGGTTCCACGGGCACGTCGAAGCCAGTCGGTATCACCGCTCCGTCCAAGCGCTCGATCATGTGGTTCTCTCTCGGATGCCGGTACGTCGGGACCTTCCGCGTCCGGACGCTGCTGCACAAGTGCTCGTACCCCGTGAAGTGCTCCACAGTCACCCCGATGTTCCCTCGCCCCGGTGGCTTCCGCACATGATTCCCACACACGAGCGGTGTCATTCCGACGCGGCCGGGCAGGGCCACCACGCGAGACACGACCGGTCACCGAATTCCCGGTGCGAGCAAGGGGCGCGGACGGATGGATGGACAGGACCCCGAAGTACGGGACGACATATCGCCCCGGGGACGGGACAACGCCCTGCTCCAGGCGGCCGATCAGCTCACGGCCGCGGCCGAGATCCTGGTCGCCGTGTCGGCCCGTACGGCGGTCGCGGTCGACAGCAGACTCTCGCCGCCGCTGCTGCGCGCCCTGACCCTGGTGGGCACGGATCCCGGTCTGACGCTCGCGGCACTCGCCGAGCGGGCGCAGGTCAGCCGCTCCCGGGCGAGCCGGGTGTGCGACACGCTAGAAGAAGCCGGGCTGCTGGCCCGCTCGCCGCGCACCGAGGACCGCAGGGGCGTCGGCCTGAGTCTGACCGGCCGCGGCCGCTGTGCCCTCGACCGGGCGCGGGCACAGCGCACCGCGTGGATCAGGGATGCCTTGCTGCGCATGCCGGAGTCCGATCTGAGCGGACTGCTGGCCGCGCTGCGGTCGCTCGGCCCGTCGCTGGCCCACGGGCGTCCTGAGCACTCCCCGGAGACGCCTTGGCCGCCCGCACGGTTCACCTGACGTGCCCTCAGACCGCATCCGCCTCCAGCGCCTCCTCCACACCACGGAAGACCGGCAGCACGCCAGAGACGCCGGTGATGCCCAGCACCCGCTCCACGAACGGGGAGAGAGCGGCGAGCCGCAGCCGCGGGCCGAGCGTCCCATGGGCCCGCAGGACGACGTTGATCGTGGTCGAGTCGAGGAAGGTCACCCCGGCCAGATCGAGGACGACGGAGCCCTGGCAGGCCCGGCTCGCCGCGGCGAGGGCCTCGTCGAGCTCGGCCGCGTTGTCGAGATCCACCTCGCCGCGGACCGCGATCACGGTCGACCGACCTGTCTCGCTCGTGGACAGTGACATGGCCGCCTGACCTGAACTCCGGCCTGAATGCACAGCGATCCCTCGAAATGTCGTCGAATCCGCGGAGAGTGGGGTAGCCGCATGGGGACGGTGCGCCACAACGCCGCGATGGAGCGGTGTCAGGCCCTACCGTAGCCGACCGTTGTCATTTGACAACAATTGCTGTCAGGCAACAATCTGGTGTCCCTGCGATCCCAAGTTCGGCGACCCGTGGGCCGGTTGTCGCAGTGATGGGTCGCATCGAAGGGACGCAGATGGAGCTAATCGGTACCGGTCGCACGCCCGGGCGCCCGGCCGGACCGGCCGGAGCGCTCCTCGAGCTGGTCCAGCGCCGTCGCCCGGAACGCTTCGAGGCCTTCGGTGAGCCGGGCGACGTCCGCCGAGGACATCTGCTCCAGCACGGCCCGCACCTCGCGCGCGCGGTGGTCCCGGAGTTCGCCCAGCACCTGCTCCCCGAGCGGGCTGAGGCCGACCTCGACCTCGCGCCGGCTCGTCGAGCTCGGCACTCTGCGGATCAGGCCGACTGCCTCCATCCGGTCACACAGACGGCTGACCGAGGAGGGACGCGAGGCCAGGGCGTCGCCGAGCGAGCGAAGATTCATGGACCCGCCCTGCTCGATCACGATCAGGGCCCGTAGCTGAGAGGGCGGCACCGGTCCGGACGGCGCGGACTCCTGCCCTCGACCCCACAGGAGTTCGAGAAGCTCCGAGACGGCGTCGAGCGTTTGCGCGGCTTCGTCTCGGGAGACGGGTGGACGGATCGAGCGAGGCACCGATCCACCTTGTCATCTCCTGAAGGCCATGGCCAGCCGCGCCGGTCCACCGGAGCCCCGAGAACAGACCACCGCGACCACGCGGACCCACTCGCACGAGAACCGCACGAGAAAGCCATCACGACCGTGACCTCTGTGAACGACGTCGACAGAGCCCTGCGCGCGGCCCCGCCGCATGCGCTGCTCGACACCCTGCGCCCCCTCCTGACGGATGTCTGGGGGGCGATCGACGCCGACCTGCTGCTGGCGGACTACGGGCTGACCGTGCTCCAGCCGGTCGAGGAGCCCGGCGACCCCGCGCGCGCCGTCTCCCTGCACAACAGCCCCGAGGGCCGGGCCTTCGGCAGTCAGGAGCCGCACGAGGAACACCCCCGAAACGCCGGGCGGACCCGTCTCCATCTGCCGGTCACCGCCCGGGGCGAGCGCCTGGGCATCCTCACGGTCCTGCTGCCCCCGGAGCCCGTGGACCCCGCGGTGACCGACGAACTGGTGCAGGTCGCCGACCTGCTGGGCCACGCGATCGTCGTGGCCGAACGCGACACCGACGTCTACCGGCAGGCGCGGCGGATCGGCCGGCTGACGCTGGCCGCTGAAATGCAGTGGGAACTGCTCCCGGGCCGGGCCTGCGCCCGCGCGGAGTTCGCCGTGGGCGCCCAGCTGGAGCCCGCTTACGCGGTGCGCGGGGACAACTTCGACTGGTCCTCGGACGCGCACCGGCTCACCCTGTCGATCATCAACGGGATGGGGGACGGTATCCACGCGTCCTTGCTGACCCACCTGGCCGTCGGTGCCCTGCGCAACGCCCGCCGCGCCGGTCTCCCGGTCGCCGACCAGGCCAGACTCGCCGACCAGGCCCTCTACGCCCAGCACCACGGCGACCAGCACGTGTCGGCGCTGCTGCTCTCGTTCGACCTCGCCACCGGCAGCGCGCTCGCGGTGGACGCGGGCTCCCCCCGGATGTGGCGCCGACGGGGTACGGCCGTGGAGCGGATCGAGCTGGAGGCGCAGCTGCCGCTCGGCATGTTCGAGGAGTCCGACTACGTGCCGCAGGAGTTCGGCGTCCTGCCCGGCGACCGGCTGCTGGTGGTGAGCGACGGTGTGTACGACGCGCTCTCCCCGCTCGGAGAGGTCTTCGGGGAGCGGGCACTGGCCCGTGCCGTGTCGGCCACCGCCCTGCTGCCCGCGGCCGACGTACCGCGCGCCGTCCTCGACGAGCTGGCCCGCCACCGCGTCACCGAGCCGCTGGACGACGCGCTGATCGTCTGTCTGGACTGGTCCGGCAGACCGGCCGGCACGTCGTCCGACTGATCCCGCGCCCGAGCCCAGCCGCCGCGATGGCGGACACGGTGCATCCTCCGGCCCGCTCGGGGCACCCGGACCGGGCGGAATCCGGTCGACGGCGGCCGGGGCCCGAAGTCCCGGAGGTGGACGGTGGACTGGTGGATGTGGCTGGTCGTCGTGGTCGCGGCCCTGGTGCTGCTGGGCGTGGCGGCGGTCTGGGTGCAGACGAGCAGACGGTCGGGGACCGTCATCGCCGTGCGGCGCGGGGACCGGTTCGGGAAGCGGGAGGTGTGATGAGCGAGTTGATGTCCGCACGCGATCTCGGTGGACGACCGGTGGTCACCCTGGGCGGTGAGGCGGTGGCGCGGGTCAAGGACACCGTCTTCGACGGGCCCGCGGGACGGGTCACCGGCTTCACCCTCAACGGCCGGGGGCTGCTCGCGGGCCCGCTGAAGCAGAGCCTGCCGTGGAGCGCGGTGCACTCGCTCGGCCGCGACGCCGTCATGATCCTCGGCCGGGAGGTCCTCGCCGAACCGGTCGCGGTGGTCGCTCGGGACGAGGCTGCGCACGGCCGGGTACTGGGCGCCAGGGTCCTGACGGACATGGGCACGGAGGTCGGCACCGTCCTGGACCTCGTCGTCGAGGCCGGTATCAGCGGGCGCGTGGTGGGGTTCCGGATCGCCGCCCGTCAGACGCTGGAGTCCGGTTCCAAGCGCCGCCGCCGCAAGGTGTACGTGCCCCGGGGCGAGACGCTCGCCGTGTCGGGACAGGCTCTCGTCATCCCCGCGGTCGCGACCCGCTTCGTCGCCGACGACTTGGCCGGTTTCGCGGCACAGGCCGAGGCGTTCCGCCTCCGGGACACCGCGGACCGGACGGAACCCACACCGTGACGCAGGACACCGCCCTTCCCCCGGGGCCTGTGGAAGTCCTGGGGTCGCCTCAGTACCCAGGAGCCGTCGAGGCCGCCTCCGGGGTGCCGTAGGACGAGGAGGTGTCCGACGTCGTGGCATCGGTCGTCGTGCCGGGGGACGCGAGGCCGTCGTACGGCCCTGGCTCCGATGCCCTCGTGGGCGGTTCGGAGGAGGGGGAATCCGGATCCGACGACGAAGAGGCGGACGGATACGGCGCATCGGATGACGACGAGTAAGAAGAAGAGGACGACGAGGACCGGGGCTTCCGCGACGGCGACTTCGGTGACGCCGACGACATGCTCACCCCGGGGGACGGCTTCGCCGGAAGGTACGTCTTCTCGTCCCGGCCGCCGTCGGTGTCGCCCCGGTGGCGGCCGACCCATTCGTCGCGGTGGGGGTCGTAGATGACGAAGACGTCGACGGTGGTCTTGGGGGGCACGACGACCACCACGTTCTGCGACCGGTACGAGGGCCAGGTGTCACCCGTCCGCCTGGGCACGGTCCGCTGCGCGACCGCCGGCGTCAACGGGTTCCCGCAGGCACAGCGCACGCGCGGTACCCCGTGGCCGTCGACGAGGACCGCCGTGCCCGTCTGGAGCACCGCCTGGTAGCCGGTGGCCGCGCCGTCGCGGTAGCCGTGGTTGGTGACGCGGGTGTCCATCCGCAGCTGTACGGGGGTGAGCGAGCGCAGGTAGGCCGGGACCTCGGTGGGCTGGACGTCCGCCACGGAGGCGAACGCCTTGTTCTTCGCCGGCTCCGCCTGGAGCGCCTTGATCTGCTTCTCCACATCGCAGCTCGCGGTGTTGCGGGTGCCGCCGTAGAGGCCGGGCGCGGAACCCGACACACCGCGCGTGACATTGGCGGACTCCGGCATGTCCGCCGCGGGTGTCACCGGCGCGGTGGAATCGGACTTCGCCGTCGACTCCGTGAACGGGTCGGGACCCGACTTGTTCGCGGCCTGCAGGAACACCTCGCCGCCCGATCCCGTGCCGGACGTGCCGCCCGAGCGGCTGAGGACGACACCGATCACCACCCCCGCCACCACGACCCCCGTGATCAGCGCGATCCTCGGCGCCGACTTCCACCAGGGGTGGTCCGGACCGCTGCCGTGACCGGACGGGCCGCCGGGACCGCCGCCTCCCGAACCGCCGCCTCCCGGGCCGTCGCCGCTCGGCGGAGCGCCCGGCGGTGACGCGAGCGGGCGGCCGATCCCCTGGGTCGGAGCGTGGTCGGAGGCCCCCGGCCGGGGGGAGCCCGACAGCGGGCCCGAAGGGGGGCCGGTGGGCCGGTCGGAGGACGGCGGGTCGACGCTCACGAGCTCTTCTTCCGGGCGTAGGGATCTCGCGGCATTTCACGCGCTCTGTACCGTTTAATTTCGCAACGAGCCCATTGTGTGCTCCGGTCGGGTGCCCCCCGCAAGCTGACGCGGTCGATGACGCGGTCGGCCCTCCCGACGCGCGGTGGACCCCGGCGCTGCTTAGCGTGGCAGCGTGATCCCGCAGACACCGTCCGGCCAGGTCGTCGCCACTCCGGGCGAGCGGACGGCCGCCCGCCACGGATGGGGCCAGGCCCTGCTGGCGGTGGTGGCCGGGGTGCTCACCATGCTGGCGGCCGCGGCCCTCGGGCTGTGGGGGGCCGGTGCCACGGGTCTGCCCGACCACGCCTACCCACGGGTCGTCACGGCCTCCGTCGTGACCGCGGTCGGCGGCACCATCGAGCTCGCGGGTGACGTGGGCGTGATCGCCGACACCCGGGCGGGGCTGACGGTGATCCCCCTGTCGGTCACGCTCGCCGGGGCCCTGGTGATCGCCGCCGGCTTCCTGCGGCCGCTGCGGCACCGGGCCGTCGCCGGCGCACCCGAGTTGGCCGGCTGGGCCGTCAGGATCGCGGTGCTGTGGCTGCTGGCCCTCCTCGGACTCGCGCTCTGCTCCCGCCAGAAGTTCAAGATCTCCCTGGGTACCGGGACGATCAGCGACATCGGCGACCTCATCGGGGTCTCGCCCGAGGTGGGCTTCAAGACCGATGTGCCCGTGACGCTGCTCTACGGGGTGCTGTGGCTCGCGGGTGTCCTCGTCCTCGCCCTGCTCGTGTCGCGCGCGGCCCCGCTCCCGGCCCGGCTGCTGCGCTTCCAGGAGTCGGTGCGTCCGGCCGCGTACGCCATGGTGGCGCTGCTGCTCGCGTGTGTCGCCGTGGGGGTGGTCATCGCGCTGGTGACGGCCGCGACACGTGGGCATGTCCCCGAGACCTTCGCGGTGATCTTCCTCGGGCTGCCCAACCTCGCCTGGCTCGCCTTCACGATCGGGTTGGGCGCCACCTGGACGGGGCGGGTGGACGGACCCTTCGGGCTGCCCATGCCGCACGTCCTCGACCAGGTGCTGCGCACCCCGGACGTCTCCGCGGTCAATCTGCGCTCCCTCGGCCACTACGACGGCAGGGTGTGGTGGCTGCTGGTCGTCGACGCGCTGCTGCTCCTGGGCGCCGCGTTTCTGATGGCCGCCCGCTCACCGGCCCGGATGCGGGCCTGGCGGCACGCCGTGCGGATGGCGCTCGCGCTGGCGCTGACGGTGCTCATGATCTGTCTCGTCGGCAGGATCTCGGCGCACTACGGCCTGTCGCTCATCGGCATCGGTGATGCCGGCGGCGGCCTCGCGGGCGAACTCTTCCTCAAGCCGAAGTTCTGGAGCGCGCTCGGGCTCGCCGTCCTGTGGGGCCTGGTGGCCGGGTTCCTCGGCGCCCTGCTGGCGAAGAGAGTGCACCGAAAGGGCGAGGTCGTGCAGGACACCGTCGGCTAGGACCTGTCCCGCGCCGTCAGCGGTCACCCGGCTCGTCCGTCACCCCGGGGACGAGACGCGTCGGTTCATGGTCGTCGGGTGCCCGTACGACACCGGTGCGGGCCCGGCCCGGAACACCCCCGTTCCGTTTCGGGGCCACCGCCGGTTCGTCCGCGACCGCGTACGTGCTCAGCCGCCTCCCGTCGGTGTACGCCCAGCGCTCGTGTTCGGCGTCGTACAGCCACAGGGACTCGCCGTCGACGATCACCCCCATCCGCTGCCCGCGCGTGATGCCGCGGAAGGACGCTCCGTCCAGCCGCCCGGCCGCGAGGTCCTCGACCGCGCTCCGATAGCGGGTGAGCGCCTGTTCCACGAGGGCGAGGAGCGGGCGCGGGTCGGCGGTTCGGGTGAGGGAGCCGCCCTCCGCGGACGGCGGCTGCGGTACGGCGACCAGCAGCCGGCCGTCCACCCAGGCCGCCCAGCCGTTGGCGCAGACGACCCGGCCCCAGTCACCGAGCCGCTCGACGAGTTGCACCGGGAGCAGCGCGTCGAGCGGCACGGTGGGCCGGGAGGGGTCCGGTGTCTCCCAGGCGGGCAGGCCGTCCGGCGGAACGACGTGCGTCGGACGGAAGTCGTCGATCGTCGCCGGGTCGGGAGTCGTCATCGCACCTACTTCCGCATGACCTCGGGTTCGTGCCGCCGCAGCAGCCGGGCCACCACGCACCCGAACACGATCGACAGCACGACCAGCATGCCCACGTTGACCAGCCACACGCCGGCCTCGTGCCGGAACAGCGGGTCGGAGGTGAGCGTCCCCGGTTCGATCCGGCCCAGGCCGATGGTCCCCGACATCGCGCCCAGAGCCCAGCGGGCGGGGACGAGCCAGGCCAGTTGCTCCATGCCGGGCACCCCGTGCAGCTTCAACAGCGCACCGCTGAACACCACCTGGACGATGGCGAGCAGCACCAGAAGCGGCATGGTGACCTCCTCCTTGGCCACCGCGGCGGAGACGACGAGGCCGAGCATCATCGCGGAGAAGGCGAGCAGGGCCACCACGAGCGTGATCTCCAGCAGTGGCGGCATGAGGACCCCTTCGCCGCGGGGCGCGTTGAGGTCGACGCCCAACAGGGCGACGAGGCAGAGCACGACGGCCTGGAGCACGGTGATGGCGCCGAGGACCACGATCTTCGACATCAGGTACGCCGATCGGGACAGGCCCACCGCGCGCTCCCGCTGGTGGATGACTCGTTCCTTCACCAGTTCGCGCACGGCGTTGGCCGCGCCCGTCAGAACTCCGCCGATGCACAGGATGAGCAGTACGTTCATCGCCGTCTCCGCCGTCAGTTCACCGCCGGCCACCGCACGGGCCATCACCCCCATCACGCACGGCAGCCCGACCATGACGACGAGGAAGGTCCGGTCGGCGCTGAGCACGGCCGCGTACCGGCGCACCAGGGTGCCGAGTTGCGCGGCCCAGCTCTGGGCCTTGGGCGGCGGGCCGACGGCGGCGGCCGGACCGGCCCGTGGCAGCTGCGGCCGTGCGACGGAGCCGGCGCTGTCGATGTACCGGCCCTGGAGCGGCGAGCCGCGGTACTCCCCCGCCCAGTCCCGGTCCTGGTCCCGCTCGAAGGCTTCGAAGGCCTCGGGCCACTGCTGGTAGCCGAAGAAGGCGAGGGCGTCGTCAGGAGGTCCGAAGTAGGCGACCTTGCCGCCGGGCGCGAGCACCAGGAGCCGGTCGCAGATGTCGAGGCTGAGCACGCTGTGGGTGACCACGATGACCGTACGCCCGTCGTCCGCGAGGCCGCGCAGCATGTGCATCACCGAGCGGTCCATGCCGGGGTCGAGACCGGAGGTGGGTTCGTCCAGGAACAGCAGCGACGGCTTGGTCAGCAGTTCCAGGGCGACGCTGACCCGCTTGCGCTGACCGCCGGACAGACTGTGGATGGACTGGCCGACGCGCTGCTCCAGGCCCAGCTCCTGGATGACCTCGTCGACCCGCGCCTGGCGCTCCGCCTTGGCGGTGTCCTGCGGGAAGCGCAGTTCGGCGGCGTACGCGAGGGCCCGCCGCACCGTCAACTGGGCGTGCAGGATGTCGTCCTGCGGCACGAGGCCGATGCGCTGGCGCAGCTCGGCGTAGTCGCGGTAGAGGTCGCGGCCGTCGTACAGGACGGCTCCGCGGTCGGCGGGCCGCTGCCCGGTGAGGGCGTTGAGGAGCGTGGACTTTCCGGCGCCGCTGGGGCCCACGACGGCCAGCAGACACTTTTCGCCGACGGGAAATGACACCTGGTCGAGGAGGATCTTGCGGCCGCGGTCGACGGCGACGGTCAGTTCCTGGACGTCGAGGGAGACCTCGCCGGTGTCGACGTACTCCTGCAACTCGTCGCCGACGAGGCGGAACGCGGAGTGGCCGACACCGACGATGTCACCGGGGGTGACCGGGGCGCGGGTGACGGGCTGCCCGTTGAGGAACGTGCCGTTGTGGCTGCCGAGGTCGAGGATCTCGTACGTCCCGTCCGGCTGTGCCAGCAGTTCGGCGTGCCGCCGGGAGACGACCAGGTCGTCGATGACCAGGTCGTTGTCCCCGCCGCGGCCGATGCGGACGGTGCGGGCGGGCAGTGGCCGTACGGTGGTCGGCCGTGGAAAGGTGCCGCTGACCGATGGCCGAAAGGCGCCCGGCGGCCGCTGCGGGGTCTTGTCGGCGAAGACCGCCCGGGGACCGTCGGAGGGGCTGCCGAAGTGGATGACGCTGCCCGGTCCGACGCCCCATTCGCGGACCCGCCTGCCATCGGCGTACGTGCCGTTCGTGCTGTTCTCGTCCTGGATCGTCCAGTGGTCCGCCTCGGGCCGCAGCACCGCGTGGTGCCACGAGACCCGCACGTCGTCGATGACGATCTCGCTCGACGGGTCACGCCCGACGTGATAGTCGCGGCTCGGACTCAGCACCGTGGAGCCCGTCTCGGTTTCGAGGACGAGTTCGGGCGCCGTCGGCGCGACCGACCGCTCTCCCATGCCCAGAATTCTAGCTATTCGCCCACATATGCGCCTGGTCGGCGGCTCACGTCGGCCGGCCCGGCAACGAGTGGGGCCGCTCCCACCGGCCGACCTGGCCCCGCTGATCGGGGGGGGGGACCCCTGAACCTGTCGGGCGGCGGTCAGGCCGCGGAGCTGCCGAGCGCGGCGGCGGTCCGCTGCATGCGCAGCGCGTCCACGGATTCGGCGAGGAGTTCGTACTCGGTGGTGTCGTCGCTGGTGGCGATCCGGACGAGCTTTCCCGCGGCCAGTTCCTCGGCGACCAGCTCCTGCTGGAGGGCGTCACCGCACCAGGCGCGCAGGACGCTCGGCACGTCGGGGACGGTGTCCGCCACCGGCGCGATCGAGTTCGGCGGGAAGGTCGGATCTTCGGGCTGCGGATCGAGCCGCGAGGCCATCCAGGAGGCACGGTCCCGCATCCACCACAGAGCCAGCGCCAGGGTGGGCGCGCGATAGGTCCCCAGTGGGACACCGACGCGTCTGCCTCCGCATATTCCGTATGCGGTCACATGGCACAGGAATTCGTCGTGCACGATCGCTCCCCCATTGCAACGCTCTCCGCCGGCCCGGCCTCACTTTCCCTGCGGCTCGTTCACTGCGTGCGGCTCGTTCGTGGTGCATGGTGGTGCTGCGCGCGTCGTGCGTGGTCGTGCTGCGCGCGGGCTTGGCTGAATCGCCCTGTCACTCGAGTATCGCCACTCCTGACACTCTGTCACCACGCCATTCCAGCCAGTCTCCTGGCATATTCACGGCCGGGTTTGGCCGAAAGGCGACTCGCTGCCCTTACCTGGGAGGTAATCGACGCCCTCGAGCGTCGGCGGGCATGGTTGCGGTATCGGATCCCAGCGGGGCACCACGGCTGGGAATCCGCTCTCTGACCAGCGACTACCCTACTTTCCACGGAGGTTGATCCACCATGTCCGCAGCCGGCAGCCGTTACGAGAACGCCGTCGCCCGCTACTTCGAGGCCTGGAACGCCACTGCCCGGGATGCGCTCGACAAGGCGGTCGCCGCCGCCTGGAGCGAGGACGGCAGCTACACCGACCCGCTGGCCGAGGTCCGCGGGCACGACGGGATCACCGCGGTGATCGCGGCGGTGCACGAGCAGTTCCCGGGGTTCTCCTTCCGGCTCGCCGGGCCGGTCGACGGGCATCACGACATCGCCCGCTTCGGCTGGGAACTGGTCGACGAGGCCGACGGCACGGCGCCCGTCGCCGGATTCGACGTGATCACCCTGGACGGCGAGGACCGGATCCGCAGCGTCCACGGATTCCTGGACCGCGTGCCGGGCCAGTGAGGCTCCAGCCGTAGCCATCGAGGGCGGGGGCGCAGGGCGGGTCGGCCTCGGGGCGGGCCTTCGCCGACTCCTGGTCCGGCCCCTTGGGCGCGCCGGGCCGGACTCGGGTCGACCGCCTCTGGGAGCTCAGCGAGCGGCTCAACGCCTGACCGACCGGGCCGCACGGCCCGGTCGGCTTCTCCTACGGCCTGGTCGGCGGGACTCAGGCCTTGATGATCGCGTCGATCCGCGCCAGCTCCTCCGCGGTGAAGTCCAGGGCGCGGGTGGCCGCGACGCTGTCCTCCAGCTGCTGGGGGCTGCTCGCGCCGATGAGCGCGGAGGTCACCCGGCCGCCGCGCAGTACCCAGGCGAGCGCCAGCTGCGCCAGGGACTGGCCGCGGGACTTGGCGATCTCGTCGAGGGCGCGCAGCTGCCGTACCAGGTCCTCGGTGACCGTGTCGGCGCTCAGGAAGGGGCTGTCGCTCGCGGCGCGCGAGCCCTCCGGGATGCCGTCGAGGTAGCGGCTGGTGAGCAGGCCCTGCTCCAGCGGGGAGTAGGCGATGGAGCCGACCTGCAGCTCGTCCAGCGTGTCCAGGAGCCCCTCGTCCTCGGGGCGGCGGTCGAGCATCGAGTAGCGCGGCTGGTGGATCAGCAGCGGGGTGCCCAGCTCGGCCAGGATACGGGCGGCTTCGCGGGTCTGCTCCGCGGAGTAGTTGGAGACACCGACGTAGAGCGCCTTGCCCTGCTGGACCGCCGAGTGCAGGGCGCCCATCGTCTCCTCCAGGGGAGTCTCCGGGTCGGGGCGGTGCGAGTAGAAGATGTCCACGTAGTCCAGGCCCATCCGGGCCAGGCTCTGGTCGAGCGAGGACAGCAGGTACTTGCGGGAGCCCCATTCGCCGTACGGGCCCGGCCACATCAGGTAGCCAGCCTTGGTGGAGATGACCAGCTCGTCGCGGTAGGGCGCGAAGTCCGCCTTCAGGGCGTCACCGAGGGCCGACTCGGCGGCGCCGGGCGGCGGACCGTAGTTGTTGGCCAGGTCGAAGTGGGTGACACCGAGGTCGAAGGCGCGGCGCAGGATCGCGCGCTGGGTCTCCACCGGCCGGTCGGGGCCGAAGTTGTGCCACAGGCCGAGCGACAGCGCGGGCAGCTGCAGTCCGCTGCGTCCGGTGCGCCGGTAGGGCATGTCCGCGTAACGGTCGGTGTGTGCGGTGTACAACGCTTGCTCCTGAAAGGCCGGGAAAACAGGTCTCCACTCTCGCTCGGGCACGGCGCAGAGGTCCAACGGGAGAATCGGATGGGACTGAGCGACGGCGCTTCTCAATCGGCGACTACTGTTGTGCCCCATGGAACTGCGCCACCTTCAGCACTTCGTCGCGGTCGCCGAGGACCAGCATTTCACCCGGGCGGCGGAACGGCTCATGGTGTCGCAGTCGGGGCTGTCGTCCTCCATTCGCGCCCTGGAGCGGGAGCTTCAGGCACCACTGTTCGTGCGCACCACCCGTCGGGTCACGCTCACGGAGGCCGGTCGCGCCCTGCTCGGCGAGGCGGAGCGGATCCTCGCCCAGGTGCGCTCGGCGCAGGACGCCGTGGCCGCCGTACAGGGCGTGCTGCGCGGCACGCTCTCCCTGGGTACCGAGCAGTGCATCGCGGGCGTGGACGTGGCCAAGCTCCTCGCCGCGTTCCGGCGGCGCCATCCCGACGTCGAGATCCGGCTGCGGCAGGCGGGTTCCGAGGCGCTGGCCGAGGAGGTCGCCGCGGGCCGTCTCGACCTGGCCTTCGCCGTCAGGACGCGGGCGGACGGCGACCAGCTGCGGTCGGTCCCGCTGACCAGCGAACCGATGACCGTGCTCTGCCATCCGACGCACCACCTCGCGTCCGCCGCCGTGGTCACGCCCGAGGAGCTGGGCGGCGAGGCGTTCGTCGACTTCCATCCCGACTGGGGGCCGCGCCGCACGACGGACGCGGCCTTCGCGGCGGCCGACGTACGGCGCACCGTGGCCCTGGAGGTCAGCGACGTGCACAGCCTGCTGGAGCTGGTCCACGAGGGCCTCGGCATCGCCGTCGTCCCCCGCCATTTCGGCCACAAGCGCGAGGCCGGCGGTCTCACCGCCCTCCCCTTCAAGGGCGCCTGTGAAGCCTCGTACGAGACCGTCGCGATGCTGCCGCCGCCGGACGCCACCAGTCCGGCGGCGCGGGCGCTGATGGTGCTTCTCGACACCCCGCAAGAGGGGGCCTGACACCACCCCCGGACGGGTTCCAGCACTCCTGACCCGGCCCGCTCTCCGGCCGCAGACTCGTGGACGTCCACGACGGGCGACTGCGAGGCTGGAGTACGGAGATGGCGGATCACACACGGCGGACGGTCCTGCGCGGGGCGGCGGTCGCGGCGGCGGGAGGGCTCGTCGGCTCGATGGGGGGCCGCGCGGCGGCGGCAGCGGAACCGGTGTCGGCACAGGGCGGGCATCGGTTCCCGTTCCTGGAGGGGGCGTTCAAGCCCGTCACCGAGGAGCTGACGGCGTTCGACCTCCCGGTCACCGGACGCGTCCCGCGCGAGCTGAACGGTCGTTTTCTGCGCAACGGCCCCAACGTCCTGGGTCTGGAGGACCCGCGCGCCCACCACTGGATGCTCGGCGAAGGCATGGTGCACGGAGTGCGGCTCCGGGACGGCCGCGCCGAGTGGTACCGCAACCGCTGGGTCCGCTCGGCCTCCGTGGCCGGGAAGCTCGGCGAGCCGTACCCCGGGCCCGTCCCGCCGGACGACTTCCCGTGCAACACCCATGTGATCGGGTACAAGGGACGGATCCTGGCCCTCCAGGAGAGCGGCCCGCTGCCGTACGAACTCGACCACGAGCTGAACACGGTGGGCACGTACGACTTCCGAGGGACCCTCGAAGGAGCCTTCACGGCCCACACCAAGTTCGACGCGGCGGCCGGCGAGCTGCACGCGATCGCCTACTACCCCACCTGGGACCATGTCCGGCACCAGGTGATCGACCACACGGGCCGGGTCGTGCGGTCCACGCGGATCCCGGTGGCGGACGCGCCGATGATGCACGACTTCGCGCTCACCGAGAAGTACGTCGTGATCTTCGATCTGCCCATCACCTTCGACCCCGAGGGAGCCGAGCGGGGCGACATCGTGCCGTACGTCTGGAACGAGAGGCACCCGACGCGGGTCGGTCTGCTGCCGCGCGCGGGCGGCGAGGTCCGCTGGTTCGAGGTGGATCCGGTCTACTACTCGCACACCCTGAACGCGTACGACGAGGGCTCGTCGGTGGTCGTCGACATGACGACCTACCCCGCGCCCTTCCATGTCGCGGGCCGCGGCTCCGACGGACCGTACGGCGCCGGCACCGCCTCGCTCGAACGCTGGACGATCGACGTGGCGCACGGCCGCGTACGCACCAGGACCCTCGACGACCGCCCGCAGGAGTTTCCGCGCGTCCACGAGGCGTTGGTCTCCAGGCGGCACCGTTACGCCTACACGGCGGCCGCCGCCGACATGACCCTGGCGTACCTGACGCCCGACGGGAACCCGCCCGACCGGGCCTTCGCCAACGCGCTGATCAAGCACGACCTGCTCCGCGGCACCACGCAGGTCCACCGGCTGCCGCGGGACGCCGCCGCGGGGGAGGCCGTCTTCGTCCCCTGCGAGGGCGCACGGGCCGAGGACGACGGCTACGCGGTCGCCTATGTGCACAACCCCGACCGCGGGGCCGCCGATCTGGTGATCCTGGCGGCCCAGGACTTCACGGGCGAGCCGGTCGCCCGGGTCCATCTCCCGGGGCGGGTGCCGCTCGGCTTCCACGGGAGTTGGATTCCGGACGCGTGAGGGACCGCGATGCGCGATGGTGGACGCATGCTTGCAAAGGACATCCTCATCGACGCGTACAGCCGCATCCAGGAAGAGGTCCATGCCGCCGTCGAGGGCCTGCCGCCGGACGTTCTCAACGCCCTCCCCCACTCTCGGCTTCGCTCGAGCGGGGGGACCCCCATCTCGGACGACGCCAACTCCGTCTCATGGCTGGTCTGGCACCTCACCCGCGTCCAGGACGACCATGTCGCGGACGCCGCCGGGCTCGAGCAGGTCTGGCTCTCGCAGGACTGGGAGAAGCGCTTCGGGCTCGATCTGCCGCGCCAGGACACGGGGTACGGGCACAGCTCGGCGAAGGTCGCCAAGGTACGGGTCGACTCCGCCGACCTGCTGACCGGGTACTACGACGCCGTGCACGAACAGACGCTGGAGTTCGTGCGCGGACTGACCGCCAAGGACTTCGAGCGGGTCGTGGACGAGCGCTGGGATCCCCCGGTCACCCTCGGCGTACGGCTGGTCAGCGTCCTGTCCGACGATCTGCAGCACGTCGGACAGGCCGCCTATGTACGGGGGCTGGTTCAGAGGGCGTAGCCGGGCAGGACGACGTCCTCGATGAGGGCCTTCCGCTCGTCGAACGGGATGAACGCGCTCTTCACGGCGTTCACCGTGACCGTGCGCAGGTCCTCCACCGTCCAGCCCGCCTCCTCGACCAGCAGCGCCATCTCGCGCGTCATCGTCGTGCCCGACACCAGACGGTTGTCGGTGTTGAGGGTGACGCGGAAGCCGAGGTCGCGCAGGGCGGTGATGGGGTGCTCGGCGATGGAGGTCGCCGCGCCCGTCTGGAGGTTGGAGGTCGGGCACATCTCCAGGGCGATACGGCGGTCGCGCACCCAGCCCGCGAGGCGGCCGAGCTTGCCGTCGACGATGTCCTCGGTGATACGGACGCCGTGGCCGATGCGCTGGGCGCCACAGACCTGGAGGGCCTGGTGGATGCTGGGCAGGCCGTGGGCCTCACCGGCGTGGATGGTGAACGGGACGCTCTCGCCGCGCAGGTGCTCGAAGGCGGCGAGGTGGTCGGCGGGCGGGAAGCCGTCCTCGGCCCCAGCGATGTCGAAGCCGACGACGCCGGCGTCCCGGAACGCCACCGCGAGGTCGGCGATCTCCCGGGTGCGGTCGAACATGCGCATCCCGCACAGCAGGGTGCCGACACGGACCGGGGTGCCCGCGGCCGCCGCCTTGGCCATACCGGCCGCCAGACCCTCCTGCACGGTCTCGACGACCTCGGGCAGGGTCAGCCCGCCGTTCACCATCAGCTCGGGCGCGTACCGGACCTCGCCGTAGACGACGCCGTCCTCGGCCAGGTCGAGCACGTACTCCTCGGCCGTGCGCAGCAGGCCCTCGCGGCTCTGCATCACGGCGAGGGTGTGCTCGAAGGTGGCTATGTAGCGCACCAGGTCACCGGAGTTGGCGGCCTCGTAGTACCAGGCGGCCAGCGCGTCCGGGTCGGTGGTGGGCAGCGTGTGGCCGACCGTCTCGGCGAGCTCCACCAGGGTGGCGGGGCGCAGGCCGCCGTCGAGGTGGTCGTGCAGCACGGCCTTGGGGAGGCGGCGAATGGTGTCGATGTCGATGCGGGGCGCGGTCATGCGTGTCGTTCCTCGGCAGGTTCTGAGCGGCTTGGTGGATGAGTCAGGCGGTGGCGGGCTGGAGCAGGTCCCAGCGGTTCCCGTACAGGTCCTGGAAGACGACGACCGAGCCGTACGGTTCGTGGCGCGGCTCCTCCAGGAAGGTCACGCCCGCCTCGCGCATGCGGGCGTGGTCGCGGGCGAAGTCGTCGGTGTGCAGGAAGAAGCCCACGCGCCCGCCGGTCTGGTCGCCCACCCGCCCGCGCTGTGCCTCGTCCTTGGCCCGGGCCAGCAGCAGTCCGCTGCCGCCGCCCTCCGTGCCCGGCTCGACGACGACCCAGCGCGAGCCGTCGGGCCGCGGCTGGTCCTCGACGAGCCGGAACCCGAGGGCTTCGGTGTAGAAGCGGATCGCCTCGTCGTAGTCGTCGACGACGAGGGTGACCAGCGCGATGCGTCGCATCGGGACCCCTTAGGTAGTTATACGTAACACGTTAGGGTACGGCATCCCATCGGATGCTCCCGTCCTGACACCCGGACGCCGGGTCGCAGGGCGCGGCGAGGTGCGGGACGCTGGGCACGCCGGCCGGGACCCCACGGGCAGGGTCCGCGCCGGGATCGGACCGCACCCGGTCGGCGTTCGTCTTTCACGTCCACAGCTTTCACGTCCGCAGCGGGAACGATCTCCGCCCGGCAATCGTCTACATTTCTGTAGACCGTCTACAGAAATGTAGTCATCGCGGACGCGGTCTTCCGTCGCGCCCGCACGCCCATGAGGGAAGGGGCCTTCGTCGATGTCCGCAGCCCTGCGCACCGCGCTGACGTACGTGGCCGATGTCCCCCGGGACCTGTCGTGAAGCGCGCGGACGTGACCGACCTCGCGGGATCGACCGCGGTCGGCAGCCTGGTGGCCTTCGTGCTGCTGACGCTGATCGTGACCGGTCAGGACGGCGCCCCGCTCTTCGGTGACCAGGACCTCAACGCCTGGTCGGCGCACCACCGCCCGCCCGTCGCGCTCGCCCTGGCCCGCGGGCTGACCTACACGGGCACGGGCGTCCTGCCGTATGCGATGGCCGCGCTGGCGGGCGTCGTCCTCGGTCGCACCGCGCGGCAGCGGACGCTCTTCGCCCTGGGCTGCGTCGGCTGTCTCGCCGCCGCCCAGGCCGTTCGGTACGGCGTGATGTCCCTGGTCGCCCGCCCCCGCCCCGCGACGCTGGAGTGGGCCACGCGAGCTTCCGGCTGGTCCTTCCCGTCGGGCCACACCACCACGTCCGCCATCGCCGGCGGACTGCTCGTCCTCGCGGTGCTCGCGCGGGCGCCACGCGGCGGCCGGGCCCTCGCGGCGCTCCTCGCGTGCTGGGCCGTCCTGGTCGGACTCACCAGGGTCTACCTGGGCGTTCACTGGTTCTCCGACGTGCTCGGCGGCTGGCTGTTCGCCCTGTGCTGGCTGAGCCTCGGCGTCTACACCCTCGCCCGCATCGCCCCGCGGACGTTGTCCTCCCTACAGCCCGCCGCGGAAGGTGGCCGCAGGGCGCGTCGTGCGGACCGTGCTGAAGCGAGCCGCCCACGCATGACATCGTGAAGATCGACTCGGGTCGGCCCCCGCCGCCCCCCTACCAAGCGCTGCCCCCCCCTGGCGAGCGCTGCCCCACAGGAGTTGAGTGCGATGTCCGAGCTGCCGAAGCCGACCGGAGCCCCCGCCCATCAGAACGTGACCTTCCCCAGCGCCGGGACCACGGCCCACGGCTATCTGGCGCTGCCGCCGTCCGGCCAGGGACCCGGGGTGATCGTCATCCAGGAGTGGTGGGGTCTGACCGACCACATCGCGCAGGTGGCGGACCGACTGGCCGCCGAGGGCTTCGTGGCCCTCGCGCCCGACCTGTACGGCGGCAATGTCGCCCATGACAGCGGCGAGGCCTTCCGGATGATGAAGGAACTGCCGGTGTCGCGCGGCGTCGAGCTGCTCTCCGGTGCGGTCGACCATCTGCTCGGGCTGCCCGAGGTCACCTCGGACACGGTGGGCGCGGTCGGCTTCTGCATGGGCGGCGGCTTCGTCCTCTACCTGGCCGCGGCCGACCCCCGGGTCAGCGCGGCGGTGCCGTTCTACGGCGTGATCCAGGGTGAACTGCCCGACTTCTCCCACCTGAAGGCGCAGATCCAGGGTCACTACGGCGAACTCGACACGAGCATCCCGAAGGAGAACCTGGAGCAGCTGAGCAAGGCGATCCAGCAGCAGGCCGGCATCGCCGCGGACTTCCGTCTCTACCCTGCCGGCCACGCCTTCTTCAACGACGGCCGACCGGAGACGTACCACCCCGAGTCGGCCGCGCGGGCATGGGAGAGCACGGTGGGCTTCCTGCACGAGCGGCTGGGCTGAGCACGTCGCCCGGGGCGGCCCGACGAGGACCGCCCCGGGTGACGGACCCCTACGGTCACTCGCCCGGCTGATGGAGGGCGTCGAGGCGGGCCATCTCGTCGTCGGCGAGCCGCAGCGCGCCCGCGGCGACGTTCTCGACGAGATGGTCCGGGCTGCCGGTGCCGGGGATGGCCAGCACATGCGGACCCTGCCGCAGGGTCCACGCGAGCCGTACCTGCGCGGGCGTCACGCCGTGCGCACGCGCCACGGCGAGCACCTCGTCGCCGTCGGCGCCGCTCGGCCCCTGCGCGCCGCCCTTGCCCGCGATCGCGAAGAACGGCACGAACGCGACGCCCGTTTCCCCGCACCTGCGCAGCAGTTCGTCGGTCTCCGCGCTCGGGGAGTCGAGCCCGTACTGGTTCTGCACGCTCACCACCGGTGCGATGGCCTGCGCCTCCGCGAGGTGCCGGGGTGTGACGCTGGAGATGCCGAGGTGCCGCACCAGCCCCGCCTCGCGCAGCTCGGCCAGTGCGCCGAAGTGCTCGGCGATCGAGTCCTGCCCCGTCCGCCGCAGGTACACGAGGTCGAGGTGGTCGCGGCCCAACTGCCGCAGGTTCTCCTCGACATGGGCGCGGAGCTGGTCCGGCCGGGCCGGGGTGCCCCACTCCCCCCCGTAGTCGCGGAACGGCCCGACCTTGGAGGCGATGACCAGGTCGTCCGCGTACGGGGCCAGCGCGCTGTTGATCAGCTCGTTCGCGGAGCGCAGCGACGAGAAGTAGAACGCGGCGGTGTCGATGTGGTTGACACCCAGTTCGATCGCGCGGCGTAGCACGGCGATCGACCGGTCCCGGCCGCTCGGAGTGCCGAGGTGGAAGGCCGCGCTGCCCGTCAGCCGCATCGCGCCGAAGCCGATGCGGCGGACGGGGAGATCTCCGAGTGTCCAGGTGCCCGCGGCTGCCGCGGTGATCGTTTCCGAGGTCATCGCGGCAGTTTCGCACACCTTTTCCGGGCCCGGGCGGCTGCTGTCGGCAGCCGATCAGCAGTAGAGGTTGCCGCCGGCCGAGGTCCCGAGGATCTGCACGAACCGCTGATAGGCGTCCACCCTGCTCTGCACCTGCGCCGGGTTCTTGCCGTCGCATTCCAGGGAGCCGTTGATGCTGCGGATGGTCTGGCCGAATCCCGCACCGTTGACCATGGCGTTGTGGCCCGTCATGCTGCCGGGCCCCGTCTGGGTGTTCCAGTACCAGAGGCCGGTCTTCCAGGCCACGGCGGCGTCGTTCTGCACCAGGTAGGGGTTGTTGAGGAGGTCGATGCCGAGCGCGTCACCCGCGGCCTTGTAGTTGAAGTTCCAGCTGAGCTGGATCGGGCCGCGGCCGTAGTAGGCCGACTGTCCGGCCGGGCAGCCGTAGGGCTGGCTCCAGTCGCAGTAGTGGGGGTAGTTGGCGGTGTTCTGCTCCACCACGTAGACCAGGCCGCCGGTCTCGTGGCTGACGTTGGCGAGGAAGGCCGCGGCCTCCTGCTTCTTCACGGTGTCGCTGCCGGTGTTGGCGAAGGCCGGATAGGCGCTCATCGCCGCCCGCAGACCGCTGTAGGTGTAGAAGGAACTCCGGTTCGGGAACATCTGGTTGAACTGCGCCTCGCTCACCACGAAGCCGTCGGAGGGAGGCGTGGAACCTCCGTCGCAGGCGTAGGGGTCCCAGTACCAGGTGCTGATGGTGGGGTCGTAGCCCGGGTTGTCGTGCTCGGCGATGTAGGTCTTCCCGTCGGTGTAGCGGACGACGTCACCGGTGACGTACGACCTCCCGGCCACCCAGTTCGGATAGCTCGAACAGGCGGCGGCGGAGGCCCCGGAGGCCGGTAGCAGCACCGGGGTGGCGGACGCGAGGGCGAGGGCGGTGAGGACTGCGGAGATACGGCGCCTCGACACAGGTCAACTCCTTTGCGGGACACGGCCGCTCCCGGACAAGGGCAGCGCGGGGCGGAGCCTTGTGCGCACGTGCCGGCGGAGCCGGCCACGGCGTCGGGGGCGGCCGTGGTGGGGGGTGTGGAGCCACACTCAACCGCTTTGGTATGTACCAGTCAAGGGTGTAGACCAGTCAGATCTGACAACGTTGGCAGAGAGCGCCGCGGACGTGCCGAACGCCCGTCAGGCGTTGGACGAAGGCCACCAGGCCGGGCGGGCGAGCATGGCGGTGCCCTGGCAGATCCGCGACGAACCGCCAGGGCACCGTAGGGCAGGACACGCCCTAGCCGAGCGGCTTCTCCAGCACCGCCTTGCGGTGGCTGAACGTCTCGATGGAGTAGCGGCCGTGGTAGCTGCCCATGCCGCTCTCGCCGACCCCGCCGAACGGCAGGTCGGAGACGGTCAGATGGGCGAGCGGCAGGCCGAAGCCGAGGCCTCCGGAGGACGTCTCCCCGGCGAACCGCTCCCGGGTGGCGTCCGACTCGGTGAAGACGTACAGCGCCAGCGGCTTGTCGCGGTCGTTGATGAAGTCGACGGCCTCGTCCAGCCCCGCCACCGTGACGATCGGCAGGATCGGCCCGAAGATCTCCTCCTGCATCACGGGCGCCTTGGGGTCGACGTCGGCGAGGACGGTGGGCGCCAGGTACTTGGCGGCCCGGTCGCCGGTGCCGCCGATGACGGCGCGGCCGGAGTCGAGCAGCGAGCTGAGCCGGTCGAAGTGCCGCTCGTTGACGATCCGCCCGTACTCGCCCGACCGCTGCGGATCGGCACCGAACAGGGCCTCGACGGCGCGGGCGAGCTCGGGCTCCAGCGCGCGGGCGGTCTCCGGGTCGGTGAGGACGTAGTCCGGAGCGACGCAGGTCTGCCCGGCGTTGAGGAACTTGCCGCGGGCGAGCCGATCGGCGACGACGGACAGGTCGGCGTCACGGTCGACGAACGCCGGGGACTTGCCGCCCAGTTCGAGGGCGACGGGGGTGAGGTGCTCGGCGGCGGCCCGCATCACGATCCGGCCGACCGCGCCGTTGCCGGTGTAGAAGATGTGGTCGAAACGCTCCGCGAGCAGCGCGGTGGTCTCCGGGACGGCGCCCTCGACGACGGCGACCGCGTCGGTGTCGAGGTAGCGCGGCAGCAGCCGGGCGATGGCCGCGGAGGTGGCGGGGGCGAGCTCGCTGGGCTTGACGACCACGGTGTTGCCCGCGGCCAGCGCGCCGAGCATCGGCGTCAGCAGAAGCTGCACCGGATAGTTCCAGGGGGCGATGACCAGGACGACGCCCAGCGGGTCGAATCGCGTCCAGGCCGTGGCGTCGGCGCCGAGGTGCGCGGGGACCGGGGCGGACTCGGGGCGCAGCCACTCCTCGAGATGGTCGAGGGTGTGGTCGATCTCGCGCACGGTGAAGTCGATCTCGGTGCGGAAGGCCTCGGTGGAACTCTTGCCGAGGTCCGCGTGGAGGGCTTCCGCGAGCTCGGCGCCGTGCGTGATGAGCAGCTCGCGCAGTCGGCGCAGTTGGGTGGTGCGCCACGCGAGGGGCTTGGTGCGGCCGGAGCGGAAGGTGGTGCGCAGCCGGGCCACGAGGTCGGCGGGCTGCTCTGGGGTGCGGTCGTTCACGGTGCCTCGCTGATCGGTGCGGACCTGGCGGCCCGCGGGCGGTCGTCTTGAGCCGGCAGGCTCGGTGTAAACACCAACCTTTCATGTAGCCAAATAAATTCCCGATACACGGAGAACACGTACCGTGCTCACCTCGTCACGCGAAGGCGTCAGAGGGCGGGCTCCGCGGGAGCTGCGTCGAGCGTGTCCACCAGGCGCTCCAGCAGGCCCCGCAGCAGCTCGTCCTCGCCGTCGCTCAGGACCGGGCACCGCGCGCGGACCTCGCGGTCGAGGCGGCGCCAGTACGTCTGGCCGCGGGGGGTGAGATGGGCGAGGATGCGCCGCCGGTCCAGGGGGTCGACGCGGCGGTGGACGAGGTTCTGGTCGACGAGCTGGTCCACGAGCTTGGTGAGCGTCGCGGGCGGCAGGAAGGCGGCTTCGGCGACCGCGGTCATGTGATGACCCTCACCGTCGGAGAGCAGGACGAGCACCCGCCAGGCGTCGAGCGAGCAGCCGTCCTCGTCCAGGACGGCCTCGAGGCGGCGCGCGGCCAGCCGTTCGGCCCGCGTCAAGAGCCGCATCAGGTCTTGAGGCTGACGCGCGGATCGGCTGGCCATCCTGCTCCTTGGTCATGGCGTGCGTACATCGTATGAGACGGACTGGAGTTCACCGCGGGGACCCGAAATCATGACGCCATGTTCGGGAGCGCTCCCCCTCCGCTCGACTGGTTCACGGCCGACGACTCCGTGCTCGGTGTGGCGCTCGTCTTCCCGCTCCAGGGGTCGGCGGGCATCTTCGGGCCCACCTGCGAGCTGTGCGCGCGGCTGGCCACGGAGGAGGTCAATCGCGCGGGCGGCGTCCTGGGCAAGGAACTGCGGCTGCTGCCCGTCGACGGCGGCGCCCCGCCGGGCGTCGTCGCCGACCACGTCGAGGCCCTGGTGGACCTGGGAGTCGTGCAGGGTGTCACGGGCTGGCACATCTCCTCGGTGCGGCAGGCGCTGGCGCCGAGGATCGCGCACCGGGTGCCGTACGTCTACACCGCGCTGTACGAGGGCGGCGAGCACACCGCGGGAGTGTTCCTCACCAGCGAGACACCGCGCGATCAACTCCGGCCCGCGATGGGACTGCTGGCGCACGAGCGCGGGGTGCGGCGCTGGTTCGTCGTCGGCAACGACTACATATGGCCGCGCCGTACGGCCCGTGCGGCGCTCGGGTACGCCCGCGAGTCCGGGGCCTCCGTCTGCGGGCAGTCCTATCTGCCGCTCGGCACCCACGACTTCGACGGCGTGCTGCGGCGCATCGAGCGGTCGGAGGCGGACGGCGTCCTGATGCTGTTGGTGGGCAGTGACGCGGTGCGCTTCAACCGGGCGTTCGCCGCGGCCGGACTGGATGAACGGTGTCTGCGGCTGAGCACGCTCATGGACGAGAACATGCTGATGGCCAGCGGTCCGAGCACCACCTCGGACCTCTTCAGCACGGCGGGCTTCTTCGCCTCGCTCGCGAATCAGGACACCCTCGACTTCCACGGCCGGTACGCCGGGAGGTACGGCGTCGAGGCACCGGCGCTCGGAAGCCTCGGCGAATCCTGTTACGAGGGTGTCCTGTTGCTCGCCGCGCTCATCGCCCGGGCCGGTTCGCTCGACGTGTCGGCGATCGGAGCGGCGGCCGACACCGTGTCGTACGAGGGGCCGCGCGGACTGCTCCACCTGCGCGGCAGCCATGTACGACAGCGGATCTATCTGGCGCGGGCCGAGGGCGTCGACTTCGACGTGGTGGCCGAACTCGATCTTCACGGATCCCGCCCTTGACATGTCCGCACCCGCACCAAGATACTTCCTACAGGAAGTAATGAGAATGCTCGGGCGATCTGTGAATTCATACATCGAATTCAGCCCCGGGCATTTTTTGTTGCCCGGAGAGAGCGGGAAGATACAGCCGGGAAAGTCTGGTGAAACGCCTTGGAAACAGGGCGACTTGAGGCTGTGACCGCACTTCAGGAACCAGTCGGCACACCATCAGCGGAAAGCTGGAGACTCGCACGCCATCACCGCCCCTGAAGGGCTGTCTCTCTCTTTTCGGCTGTCCCCTCATGGGACTTAGGGGGTTCTTTTGTCCAGCGTTTCCAGGCTTCCCAGGGTTTCCCCGGTTTCCAGCGCTTCCCGGGTTTCCAGCACCTCCAGGCGTCGGTTCATGGCCGGCACCGCGGCGCTCGCCGCGGTCGTCGCGCTCTCCGCGTGCGGCGCGAAGACCGACGCCGGCGGTGCGTCCGACAAGGCGGCGCAGGCCGACACCAGCGGTGACACGGTCAAGGTCGGACTCCTCAACTCGCTCTCCGGCACCATGGCGATCAGCGAGGTGACCGTGCGCGATTCGCTGAAGCTGGCGATCGACGAGATCAACGCCTCCGGCGGAGTGCTCGGCAAGAAGATCAAGCCGATCAGCGAGGACGGCGCCTCCGACTGGCCGACCTTCGCCGAGAAGGCGAGCAAGCTCATCAAGGAGGACCGGGTCGCGGCCACGTTCGGCTGCTGGACATCGGCGAGCCGCAAGGCCGTCAAGCCGGTCTTCGAGAAGAACAAGTCGCTGCTGTTCTACCCCGTGCAGTACGAGGGCCTGGAGGAGTCCCCCTACATCTTCTACACCGGCGCGACCACCAACCAGCAGATCGTCCCCGCGCTCGACTACCTCAAGTCGCAGGGCAGGAAGAAGATCTACCTCGTCGGCAGCGACTACGTCTTCCCGCGCACCGCCAACAAGGAGATCAAGGCGTACGCGAAGGCCAACGGCATGACCGTGCTCGGCGAGGACTACGCGCCGCTGGGCTCGACGGAGTTCAGCACGATCGCCAACAAGGTGAAGGCGTCGAAGGCGGACGCGGTCTTCAACACCCTCAACGGCGACTCGAACGTGGCCTTCTTCAAGGAGTACAAGTCCGCGGGGCTGACCGCCGCCAGCATGCCGGTGGTCTCGGTGTCGATCGCCGAGGAGGAGGTCAAGTCGATCGGATCGCAGTACCTGGCGGGCCAGTTGACGGCCTGGAACTACTACCAGACGACCCCCGGCGCGGCGAACGGCAAGTTCGTGAAGGCGTACAAGGCCGAGTACGGCCAGGACAAGCCGACCAGTGACCCGATGGAGGCCGCGTACACCTCGGTCTACCTGTGGAAGGCGATGGTCGAGAAGGCGAAGTCCTTCGACCCGGAGAAGGTCAAGGCGGCCTCCGACGGCATCACCTTCGAGGCACCCGAGGGCAAGGTCACGGTCGACGGCGCCAGCCAGCACATCTACAAGACCGCCCGCATCGGCAAGGTCGGCACCGACGGGCTGATCCAGGAAGTGTGGAACTCGGGCAAGCCGATCAAGCCGGACCCGTTCCTCAAGGGCTACTCCTGGGCCTCCGGCCTCTCCTGACCGCCCGTCGCACGGGGGCCTCGGCCACCACGGACCTCGTCCATGACGAGAGGCCCCCGTGTGTCCCGTGTCCCGTCTCCCCGGAGCCGCCCCATGACCGTGATCCTCGGGCAGATGTTCACCGGTGTCAGCATCGGTGCCGTCCTGCTGCTCATCGCGCTCGGCCTGTCGCTCACCTTCGGCCAGATGAACGTCATCAACATGGCCCACGGCGAGTTCATCATGGCCGGCGCCTACACCACGTACGTCCTCCAGAAGTCCATCACCGGCGCGGGCCTCTCACTGATCGTCGCGCTGCCCGTCGCCTTCCTCGTCTCGGGCGCCCTGGGCGCACTGCTCGAATGGCTGCTCATCCGCCGGCTCTATCTGCGTCCCCTGGACACCCTGCTGGTCACCTGGGGTGTCTCGCTGATGCTCCAGCAGCTCGCCCGGGACATCTTCGGCGCGCCCAATGTGCAGACCCGCGCGCCGGACGTCCTGACCGGGAACATCACCGTCATCGGCGGTGATGATCCGCTCACCTTCGCGAGCAGCCGTCTGTTCATCCTGGGGCTGGCGATCGCGGCGGTGGTCGCACTGTCGCTCACGCTGCGGCTGACCCCGCTGGGGCGGCGTATCCGCGCCGTCGTGCAGAACCGGGACCTCGCCGAGGTGTCCGGCATCTCCACCGGCCGCGTCGACCGCACCGCGTTCTTCATCGGTTCGGGCCTCGCCGGGATCGCCGGGGTCGCGCTGACACTCGTCGGTCCGATCGGGCCCACGATGGGCACCAACGTCATCATCGACGCCTTCCTCGTGATCGTGGTGGGCGGCATCGGACAGCTCAAGGGCAGCGTCATCGTCGCCTTCGTGCTGGGAGTGCTGCAGTCCGTGCTGGAGTACTCGACCACGGTCAGCGTCGCGAAGGTGCTGGTCCTCGTGGCCATCGTCGCGTTCCTGCAGTGGCGGCCCCAGGGCCTGTACACGGTGCGGACGAGGAGTCTCGTATGACGACCACCACTCCTGCGGCTCCGCCGGTGCGGCAACTCCCGGCAACGAACGGCCGGTTGACCGCCCTACGCCCCGCGGCCGGTTTCGCCGCGGCCGCCGTCGTGCTGTTCGCCGTGGCCCCGCTCGCGCTCTCCGACTTCCGCCTCGGGCTGCTCGCCAAGTACCTGTGCACCGCGATCGTCGCGGTCGGCATCTGCCTGGCCTGGGGGCGCGGCGGACTGCTGACGCTCGGGCAGGGCGTGTTCTTCGGGCTCGGCGGCTACGCCATGGCGATGCATCTGAAGATCGCGGACGCCGGCCCCGGCCAGGTCCCCGACTTCATGCAGCTGTACGGCACCGCGACCGAACTCCCGTGGTGGTGGCGGCCGTTCGCCAACCCGGTCTTCGCGCTCGCCGCGACCGTCGTGCTGCCGATGGCCGTCGCGGCGATCCTCGGCTCGTTCATCTTCCGCCGCCGGGTCAAGGGCGCGTACTTCGCGATCCTCAGCCAGGCCCTCGCCGCGGCCTTCGCGATCTGGCTGGTCGGCCAGCAGGCCACCACCGGCGGCACCAACGGACTCACCGACATCCAGGGCTTCTTCGGCTACGACCTCGACGACCCGGTCAACCAGCGGATGGTGTACTTCGTCATCGCGGCCGTCCTGCTGCTCCTGATCGCCCTGGTCCGCCAGCTCATCCACAGCCGGTACGGCGAACTCCTGGTCGCCGTACGGGACTCGGAGGAGCGGGTGCGCTTCCTCGGGTACGACCCGGCGAACGTGAAGCTCGTCGCGTACGTCGTCGCGGCGGGCACGGCCGGACTCGCGGGCGCGCTGTTCGTGCCCGCGGTGGGCATCATCTCCCCCGCGCTGATCGGAATCGTGCCGTCCATCGAACTCGTCATCGGCGCCGCGGTCGGCGGCCGGGCGAGCCTGGTGGGCGCGGTGCTCGGCGCGATCGCGGTCGCCTGGGCCAGGACCGCGCTGTCCGAGGAGTTCCCCGCGGCCTGGACCTACTTCCAGGGACTGCTGTTCATCGTGGCCCTGGCCTTCCTGCCGGGCGGCCTCGCCTCACTGGTGGGGATCGTCCGGCGGCGCAGGGCGAGCGGGGCGTCGGAGGGAGAAGCGGCATGACGGATCCGACGACCACCGAGCCCGGGCCGGGGACCAGGCTCCGCAGCCTGGAGATACGGGGACTGCGCGTGTCCTTCGACGGTTTCACAGCCGTCGACGGAGTGGACCTCGACGTCGGCCCCGGCGATCTGCGCTTCCTCATCGGACCGAACGGCGCGGGCAAGACGACCCTGGTCGACGCCGTCACCGGCCTCGTGAAGGCGGAGGGGTCGGTGCGCTTCGCAGGCGAGGACCTCCTCGGCCGCAGTGTGCACCGGATCGCCCGCTCGGGAATCGGCCGCACCTTCCAGACGGCCACCGTCTTCGAGGAGTTGACGGTCCTGCAGAACCTGGACATCGCGGCGGGCGCGGGCCGCGGCATGCTCACCATGCTGCGGCGCCGCAAGGGTGTGCCGCAGGCCGTCGCGCGCGCCCTGGAGACGGTGGGCCTGACGGACGTCACCGACAGCCTCGCCGGGACCCTCGCGCACGGCCGGAAACAGTGGCTGGAGATCGGCATGCTGCTCGTCCAGGACGTCCGGCTGCTGCTGCTCGACGAGCCCGTGGCCGGCATGAGCCACGACGAACGGCAGGCCACCGGCGAGCTGTTGCGGCGCATCAGCCAGGAGCGGACGGTGGTCGTCATCGAGCACGACATGGACTTCATGCGCTCCTTCGCGCGCAGCGTCAGCGTGCTGCACGCGGGCAGGGTGCTCAGCGAGGGGACGGTGGCCGAGGTACAGGCGGATCCCAAGGTGCAGGAGGTCTACCTCGGGCACGCGGCCACCGGGGACGCCACGACGAGGATGCCCGAACCGACCGCCGTACAGGAGGCCTGACGTGATGCTGGAGATCGACGACGTACGCGTCGGCTACCACCGCGGTACCGTCCTGCACGGCGTCCGCGTCGAGGTCCCGCGCGACGGAGTGGCGGCCGTGCTCGGACACAACGGCGCGGGCAAGAGCACCCTGCTGCGCGCCGCCGTCGGACTGCTCACCCCGCAGAGCGGCCACGTCCGTCTCGACGGCGAGGACATCACCCGCCGCAAGCCGCACGAGCGGGTGGCGCGCGGCATGGCGTACGTCCCCCAGGGCCAGCAGGCCTTCCCGCACCTCACGACCGCCGAGAACCTCCAGCTGGTCGCGGACGGGCGCAGGCGCGGCAAGGCGGCGATCGCCGAGGCGCTGGACCTGTTCCCGGCGCTGCGGACCCTGTCGAACCGTCGGGCCGGGCTGCTCTCGGGCGGCCAGCGGCAGCAGCTTTCCCTCGCCCGCGCCCTGGTGACGGACCCCCGGATCCTCCTCCTCGACGAACCCACGGAGGGCATCCAGCCGTCCGTCGTCGCCGAGATCGAGGAGACGATCCTCGCCCTGGCCGCCCGTGGCGGGCTGTCGGTCCTGCTGGTCGAGCAGCACGTCGGCTTCGCAATGCGGGCGGCGCAGCGGTACTACGTCCTGGAGGCGGGCCGGGTCACCTCGTCCGGCGAGGGCGGGCAGGAGGCCGAGCGGTCGGTACGGGAGGCGCTCAGCGTGTGAGCGCGGGCGTCTCCCGGCTCGTACGGGCGCGCGGCTCAGCCGGGCCCGCGCGGTGCTCGGCTTCACAGGAGTGCCGCGCGGGCCCGTTCGAGGTAGGCGCGCTCCGGTGCGCTGTCGGTCAGCGCGATGGCCGCCTCGTACGCCCGTACGGCCTCGGCGCTCCTGCCGAGGCGGCGCAGCAGATCCGCTCGTACGGCGTGGAAGGCGTGGTAGCCGTCCAGGTCGACCGCGTCGACGAGGGCGAGCGCCTGCTCCGCGCCGTCGACCTCGGCGACGGCGACGGCCCGGTTGAGGGCGACCACCGGGCTCGGGGCGAGCGCGGCCAGCTGGTCGTAGAGCTGGAGGATCTGGCCCCAGTCCGTGGCGGCCGCGGTCGGGGCGTCGCTGTGCACGGCGTTGACCGCGGCCTGGATCTGGTAGGGGCCCGGCCGGTCGCGGCGCAGACAGCGGCGCACGAGGGTCTGTCCCTCGGTGATGAGATCGCGGTCCCACCGGGAGCGGTCCTGGTCGGGGAGGAGGACCAGGTCGCCGTCCGGTGTGGTGCGGGCCGGCCGGCGCGACTCGACGAGGAGCATCAGCGCGAGCAGGCCGAGCGCCTCGGGCTCGTCCGGCATCAGCTCGACGAGGAGTCGCCCGAGCCGGACGGCCTCCGCGCACAGGTCCGCCCGGCCGCCGTACCCCTCGTTGAAGATGAGGTAGACGACCGCGAGCACTCCCTTGACGCGGTCCGGGAGGTCCGCGTCGCGCGGGATGCGGTACGGGATGCGGGCGTCGCGGATCTTGGCCTTGGCCCGGACAAGCCGCTGGGCCATCGTGGGCTCGGGGACGAGGAAGGCGCGGGCGATCTGTGGGGTGGTGAGGCCGCCGAGCAGGCGCAGGGTGAGCGCGACCTGAGCCTGCGTGGCGAGCGCGGGATGACAGCAGGTGAAGATCAGGCGGAGCCGGTCGTCGCGCACGGGGCCCTCCTCGGCCGGTTCGTCCCGCGCGTAGAGCCGGTCGGCCTCGGCGTGCCGGGCCTCGCGCGTGGACTCGCGACGCAACCGGTCGACGGCGCGGTTGCGTGCGGTGGTGATGATCCACCCGGCCGGGCTCGGTGGGATGCCCGACTCCGGCCACTTCACCAGAGCGGTGGTGAAGGCGTCCTGGACCGCTTCCTCGGCGAGGTCGATGTCGCCGAGGAAGCGGACGAGGACGGCGACCGCGCGGCCGTATTCGGCGCGGAACACGGCCTCGATGTCGGCGTTCGGGGTCATCCGTCCTCGGCTTCGCCCATGAAGGGCCGCACCTCGATGGGGAGCGTGGTCGCCACCGTCGCCTTGCGGCCCCATTCCAGCGCCGCGTCGAGGTCGGGAGCCTTGATCAGGCAGATCCCGCCCAGGTACTCCTTGCTCTCGGTGTACGGGCCGTCGGTGACGAGCACGTCGCCGTCCTTGGCGCGTACCACGGTGGCCGTCTCCGGTCCGTGCAGTCCCCCGGCGAACACCCACGCCCCGGCCTCGCGCAGCTCCGCGTGGAAGACGTCGAGATTGTGCATGATCTCCTTCAGGATCTCGGGCGCGGGCGGCTCGCCGGACGGCTGCATGACGCTCAGCAGGTAGTACTTCATGATGTGTGCTCCTCGGCCGTGTCGTTCTCGGCTCGTTCTCGGGCGGTCTTGCACTGACTACACGAACGGGAGACGGCCGGATCGACACACGACACGACGACGGCGGGAGATTTCTTCGATGACCACCGCACCGCATCCCCTCGTCACCGCGGCCGGACGGCTGGCGGCCGAGGTGCTGGCCCCGCGGGCGGAGCGCGTGGACCAGGAGGGCGTGCCGACCGACAGCATCGAGGCGGTCAAACGGTCGGGGCTGCTCGGGGTGAACGCGCCGGCGTCCTACGGCGGGTCGGCCGCGCCCGCCGCGGTGGTCCGGGAGACCTCCGAGATCCTGGCCGGGGCGTGCTGTTCCACCTGGTTCGTGCAGACCCAGCACCACACTCCGGTCATGACTCTGACGAAGGGCGAACTCGCTGCGCGGGAACGGTTGTTGGGCCCACTGGCGCGGGGTGAGCTGCTGTCCGGGGTCGCGTACGCGCAGCTTCGGGCCTACCCGCGGATCCCCGTCCGGGTCACCCGCGCGCGTGGCGGCTGGCGCTTCGACGGGACGGTCCCCTGGTACACGGGCTGGGGACTGAACGACGTGATGCTGCTCGCCGGGGTGACGGACGCGGACGAGGCGCTGTTCGCGTTCACCGAGGCGCGTGAGCAGCCCGGACTGCGCCCTTCGCCGCCGATGCGGCTGGCGGCGCTCACCGCCTCGCGCACGGTGTCCCTGGAGCTGGACGGGCTGTGGCTCCCGGACGAGGCCGTGGCCCTGCGCACGCCGTACGAGTCCTGGGCGGTCACCGATCGCCCCAAGAACACCAACGCCTCACCGGCCGTCTTCGGGGTCACCGCGTCGGCGCTCGACCTGTTGGAGGGCGATCCCGCGGGGAAGGAGACCGGGCAGGTGCTCCGCGCCCGCCTCGACGAGGTCAGGCGACAGGCGTACGAGCTCGCCGACCACCCGGTGCCCACCGAGCGGATCGAGGAGCGGCTGGCGGTCAAGACGCGGGCGTACGACCTCATGCGCGCCGCGACGACCGCGGCGGTCGTGGCCGGTGGCGGGCGCGCGATGGCCCTGGGCAGCCCGGCGCAGCGGCTGGCACGCGAGGGGATGTTCCTGCTGGTGCAGGGGCAGACCGCCCAGGTGCGCGCCGCTCACCTCGGTGCGCTCGGATCGCTCAGCTCGTGAAGGGCACCTGCGCGGCGGGGGCGGGCGTCGGTGCGAACGGGTGCCGCCACAGTCCCCGCGCGGCCAGGCGCGGCAGGACGCCCTCGCCGAACCAGTACGCCTCCTCCAGGTGCGGGTAGCCGGAGAGGACGAACTCGTCGATGCCGAGGGCGTGGTACTCCTTGATCCGCTCGGCGACCTCGTCGTGGCTGCCGACCAGGGCGGTGCCCGCGCCGCCGCGGACGAGGCCGATACCGGCCCACAGGTTGGGGTGGATCTCCAGATCCTCGCGGTTGCCGCCGTGGAGGGCGAGCATGCGCTGCTGGCCCTCCGACTCGCTGCGGGCAAGGCCTGCCTGGACGGACTTCACGGTGTCCGGGTCGAAGCCGTCCAGGAGCTTGTGGGCCTCGGCCCAGGCCTGCTCGGCGGTGTCGCGCGTGATGACGTGCAGCCGGATGCCGAAGCGGACGGTGCGTCCTTCCTTCGCCGCCAGCCGGCGTACCCAGGCGATCTTCTCGGCGACCTGGGCGGGCGGTTCGCCCCAGGTGAGATAGACGTCGACGTGGCGGGCGGCGATCTCGCCCGCGATGGGTGAGGAGCCGCCGAAATAGACCTCGGGGACCGGGTCGGGGACCCGGGCCAGCCTGGCGTCCTCGACCTGGAGGTGCTCACCGGACAGGTCGACGGTCTTGCCGTCCCACAAGTCCCGCACGATCTGGAGGAATTCGCCCGTACGGCGGTAGCGCGCGTCCTTGTCGAGGAAGTCGCCGTAGGCACGCTGCTCGTGGCTCTCGCCCCCCGTGACCACGTTGAGGAGCAGCCGGCCACCGGTCTTCCGCTGGAAGGTGGCCGCCATCTGCGCGGCGAGCGTGGGTGAGACGAAGCCGGGACGGAAGGCGACCAGGAACTTCAGCCGTTCGGTGTGCTGGCTGACCATCGCGGTGGTCAGCCAGGCGTCCTCGCACCAGGCGCCGGTGGGCGTGAGCACGCCGACGAAGCCCAGGTCCTCGGCGGCGCGGGCGATCTGGCTCAGATAGGCGACCGTCGGCGGCCGGTCCCGGCCGGAGGCGGTGGCGGGGGTGCCGTGACCGCCGCCGACGACATGGCGGCTGTCGCCGTTGGTGGGCAGGAACCAGTGGAAGGTGAGGGACACGGCGGCGTTCTCCGATCGCGGGGGGGCGGATGAGCGAGTGGGGTTACAGCAGGCCGTGGCGGGGTGGCTTGATACCCCCCAGTACGTATCGGCCGATGTGCTGGATCTTCCAGCGGGCCGGGTCGTGCAGGGTGTGGGTGCGGGCGTCGCGCCAATGCCGGTGCAGATTGAGGGCGTTCAGGGCCGAACGGGTGCCGGACAGCTCGAAGAGGGCGCCCGCCACCTCCACGGCGGTGGCGGAGGTGTGCACCTTCGCGGCGGCCACCGCGATGGACGCCTCGGCCGCCGAGTCCTCGGTCAGCTCGTCGCGGGCCACGTCGACCGTGCGTGCCGCGACGCCCAGCAGCGCCTCGGACGCCCTTACCTGGACGGCGAGTTCACCGAAGCGCTGGATGAGGAGCGGGTCCTCGGCCGCCGTGTCGAAGCCGCTCTCGAACCAGGGCCTGCTCTTGGTGCGGACGAACTCGGCGGCCTCGGCCAGTGCGCCCGCGGCGACCCCGGCGTCGATGGCGGCGTGCAGCAACTGGGCCACCGCCCCATGGAGTTGAGGGCCTTGGAAGGTGAGGTGGTGCGGGACGACACGGTCGGCGGACACGCGTACGGCGTCGAGTCGGACGGTGCCGCCGGCCGTCGTACGCTGGCCCATACCGTCCCAGTCGTCGACGACCGTGACCCCGTGGGCGTCGCGGGGGACGTAGGCGACGTGCAGGTTGTCGTCGACGGCGCGGGCGAGGACGGGGATCCAGTCGGCGAAGAGGGCGCCGGTGGAGTAGTGCTTGACGCCGGTGAGGACGTACGAGCCGTCGGGCCCGGGGTCGAGGCGGGTGCGGATGTCCTGGATGTGTCGGGTGCCCGCCTCCGACTGGGCGTTGCCGAAGCGGCGCCCGGCCAGTACCTCGCCGAAGAAGAAGGCCTGCTGCTCCGGGGTGCCCTGGCGGCGCAGCACGTTCACGTACACGAAGTGGTTCTGCGGGATCTGGGCGATGCTGGCGTCGGCCGTGGCCAGCAGCCGGAAGATCTCCGCGAGGGTTTCCTGCCGTACGTCCGCCCCGCCGTGCTCGGCCGGCACGGTGACGGCGAGCAGCCCGGAGGCGGAGAGCCGATCCAACTCTGCCCGTGGGAGGCGCCGTTCGGAGTCCCGTGCCGAGGCGCCGACGCGGAACTCCTCGGCGAGCGCGGCGGCGACGGCCAGGGCCTCGACGTCGTCGGCGATCACTTTGGCGGACACGGTGTCAGCCCGCCGCGGCCAGCAGGGGCGTACGGCCGAGGGCCGCCGAGAACTGGTCGACCACCTGTGTAAGAGCCTCGGCCGTGGCCGGGGCGACGGTGATGCCGCCGTCCTCGCCCGTGGTGATGTCCTTGTCGAGGGTGAACCAGCCCTGGACGATGTGCGCGGCGCCCATGGAGTTGAGGACCGGGCGCAGGGCGTAGTCGAGGGCGAGGACATGCGCGGTGCTGCCGCCGGTGACGAGCGGCAGCACGGTCTTCCCGGTGAGGGCGTACTGCGGGAGCAGGTCGAGCAGGGCCTTGAGGACGCCGGAGTAGGCGGCCTTGTAGACGGGGGTGGCGATGACCACGCCCTCGGAGCGGGCGAAGAGTTCGGTCGCCTCGACGATGGCGGGGTGCTTGAAGTCGGCGCCGAGCAGGGCCTCGGCGGGGATCGTGCGGACGTCGAGCGGGATCACCTCGTGTCCCTGCGCGGCCAGCCGGGTGTCCAGATGACGCAGGAGCTTCGCGGTGCGGGAGGAGACGGACGGACTGCCGGAGACGGAAAGGACGGTGGCCATGGGGTCCTCTTTCGGGAGCGGGAGCGAGAGCGGAGGTCGGGAGGATTCAGGCGTGTACGGACTCGGGCTCGGACTCGGCCCCGGTGTCCGGCGCTCGTGCTTCCCGCTCACCCAGCCCCCCGTCGGTACGTCGCTCGATCTTGTTGGTGACCTGGCCACCACTGACATGAGGAACCCAGTAGGCGAATTTCACGTGTTCCACGGGATCCATGGGATCCACGGGTTTCACGGGCGCTGCGGACATGCGGAACTCCTGTTGCGAATTTCGGGTACGCCGAATTCACGTGGCGCGTTCAGGGCGGCGCGCGGGATCGCGGAATTCAGGCGGTGCTGTGAGAACGCCGCACACGGCTGTCCGACGACAGCGCTGGGGCCAAGGGGGTGCGGCGGATCCGGGGACTCAGGCCGCGGTGCAACAGGAGGCACTGGAGACGCGCGCGAGATCGACGTGGCGTCGCCGCGTGAGGTCCAGTCGCATCATCATGCCGTCGATCGTGGCAGCCGGCCGTGAGGGCAGTCAAGGAAAACCCGACCGGTCTCGTATCGCGGACCACCGAATTTCACGAACGTGTGACAGGGAAACCCTTGAACGGGCCGTGAAATAGGCCGCATTCTGCTGCCGTGCGGACAGAGCAACTGGAATACATCGCGGCGGTCACCCGGCTCGGCTCGCTGCGCCACGCCGCCGAGGAACTCCACGTCTCCCAACCGGCGTTGAGCGAGACCGTACGAAACCTGGAGCGCGAACTCGGTGTCGATCTGCTGGAGCGCAAGCGGTCCGGCGCACGGATGAGCGCCGAGGGACGGGAGCTGCTGCCCCACATCATCAATGTGCTGGACGCGGTGGACCGGCTGCGCGGCGCGGCCGGGGAGCAGCACCGCATCAGCCGGATGGTCCGCGTCGGCACGGTGAACGCGGCGACGGTGCCGCTGCTCATCCCGACGGTCCGGGAGTTCCGCGCGGCGCATCCGCTGACGCAGGTGGAGGTGGTCGGCGCCCAGCAGACGGAGATCCACCGGGCCCTGTCGGAAGGCGGCTTCGACCTGGGCCTGGTGAACCATCTCGACGGCGACGACCTGCCCGCCGACTTCGAGACCACCGAACTGCTGCGCGGCCGCCCCGTGTTGTGCCTGCGTCCGGACAGCCCGCTGGCCTCACTGGACGCGGTGTCGGCGACCGACCTGCTGGACGGACGCGAGCCGCTGATCGCCATGCGGTCCGGGTACGTCATGCACCGCTATCTCCACCGGCTCCTGGAGGGCCGCGGCCCGGTCCTCTCGTACACGACCGACGGCGCCGAGATGGGCAAGCTCATGGTCGCCGAGGGGCTGGGAGCGACGGTCCTGCCCGATTTCAGTGTCATCGGGGATCCCCTCGAGCGGTGCGGCGCGATCACCCACCGGCCGCTCACGGACGACACGACACGGGTCCTGCTGATGCTGCGGCGCCGCCGGGCGGACTCGGTGCCTCGTGCCGCTCACGACCTGCACGAGGCGTTCGTGCGCAGGGCGGCGGAGCTCGGCGGCCGCCTGTCGGATCGGCCCTGACCGGGATCGTTCAGTCCTCGTCGCCGACCGGCACCACCACGAGGAACGCGTCCGACTTCAGGTCCATCACCACCGTCGCGGGCTGACCCTCGGTGCGGCGCCGGGCCGCGTACTCCTCCGCCGTCCAGGATCCGCGCGGACCTCCCGCGGGAAACCGCTCCAACACCTTCGTGCCCATCACGGCAGACACCTCCAGCTGACCTCGGACTCTCCTGTTGTCCCGCCTGCCCGCGATTCACCCGGACATGTCCGTAAGGACTCCGCCAGGCGCATCCGACCGCCGTGTTCGCGTGGAAGAGACGAGGGAGGGAACTCGGCAAGGGGGTGGCCCGGCGAACGACGGAGGAACCCATGAGCGACGACGATCCCCGCCCCGGCCCGCGCTGTCTGGTCACCGGTGCCACCGGCTACATCGGCGGCCGGCTGGTCCCCGAGTTGCTGGGGGCGGGGCACCGGGTGCGGTGTCTCGCCCGCTCCCCCGCCAAACTGCGCGACTACCCGTGGGTGGGCGACGCGGAGGTGGTGCGCGGCGACGTCACGGACGCCGGTTCGGTCGCCGAAGCCCTGCGCGGTGTCGATGTCGCGTACTACCTCGTGCACGCCCTGGGCACGGGCCATGCCTTCGAGGAGACCGACCGGAAGGCGGCCGGGATCTTCGGCGAACAGGCCCGCGCGGCCGGGGTCCGCAGGATCGTCTACCTGGGCGGCCTGACCCCGGCGGGTGTCCCCCAAGAACGCCTGTCGCCGCACCTCAGGTCGCGCGCCGAGGTCGGCGACATCCTGCTGAAGTCGGGCGTGCCGACCACGGTCCTGCGTGCGGCCGTGATCATCGGCTCCGGCTCGGCCTCCTTCGAGATGCTCCGCTACCTCACCGAACGCCTCCCGGTCATGATCACGCCCAGCTGGGTGCGCACCCGGATCCAGCCGATCGGCGTACGGGACGTGCTGCGCACCCTGGTCGGCAGCGCGCGGATGCCCGCCGAGGTCAACCGCACCTTCGACATCGGCGGTCCCGAGATCCTGACCTATCTGGAGATGATGCAGCGGTACGCCGCCGTGGCCGAGCTGCCGCGCAGGCTGATCCTGCCCGTGCCGGTGCTGACCCCCGGGCTCTCCAGCCACTGGGTCGGACTGGTCACCCCGGTGCCCGCGTCCATCGCCCGCCCGCTCACCGAATCGCTGCGCCACGAGGTCGTCTGCCACGAACACGACATCGTCCGGTACGTCCCCGATCCCCCGGGACGTCCGTTCGGATTCGACGAGGCGGTGTCGCTGGCCCTGCAACGGGTACGGGACGCCCAGGTCACCACCCGGTGGTCGTCGGCCTCCGTGCCCGGCGCGCCCAGTGATCCCCTCCCCACCGACCCCGACTGGGCGGGCGGCAGCCTCTACACCGATCGACGCGAACTGGCCGTGGACGCGCCGCCCGGGGCGCTGTGGCGGGTGATCGAGGGCATCGGCGGTGAGAACGGCTGGTACTCCTTCCCGTCGGCCTGGGCCCTCCGCGGCCGGCTGGACCGGCTGGTGGGCGGTGTCGGACTGCGGCGCGGACGGCGCGACGCCGCCCGGCTGCGCGTGGGCGACTCGCTCGACTTCTGGCGCGTCGAGGACATCGAGCCAGGTCATCTGCTGCGGCTGCGCGCCGAAATGCGGCTACCGGGCCTCGCCTGGCTGGAGATGTACGCCGAGGCCGGCGCCGGGGGCCGGTCCCGCTACCGGCAACGGGCCCTGTTCCATCCGCACGGCCTGCTGGGACAGGCCTACTGGTGGAGCATCTCGCCCTTCCACGCCCTCGTGTTCGGCGGCATGGCCCGCAACATCGCCAAGGCGGCGGCCAAGGCCGACGTACCGGCGAAGGCACGGCAGCCCGCCGTGCCGTCCCGCTGAGTCCCGCGCCCCTCGCCGATGCCCGCATCCGCCGGGGACCTCCGGCCCGAAGCAGTCATGGCGGCACTCGTCGCCGCCCTGTCACAACACCGTGTCCCCCTGTCCCGGAGTCACACCATGAACGTCTCGGTCGTCCTGTTCACCTCGGACCTGCGCCTGCACGACCATCCAGCGCTGCGCGCGGCACTGGACGGCTCGGCCGCGCTCGTACCCCTGTTCGTACGCGACGACGCCGTCGCCGTCGCGGGCTTCACGGCACCCAACCGGATGGCGTTCCTCGCGGACTGTCTGGCGGACCTGGACTCCGGACTGCGGGCGCGCGGCGGCCGTCTCGTGGTGCGCTCCGGCGATGTCGTCGCACAGGTGTGCAAGGTGGTCGCCGAGGCGGAAGCCGACGAGGTACACATGGCCGCGGGGGTCAGTGGCTACGCCCGCCGCCGCGAGGAGCGGCTGCGCGCGGCCCTGGAGGGCGAGGGGTGCCGGCTGCACGTTCACGACACCGTGATCACCGCGCTCGCGCCCGGCGCCGTCACTCCGTCCACCTCGGACCACTTCGCCGTGTTCACACCGTACTTCCGGCACTGGTCGCGGGAGCCGCTGCGGGACCCCGTCGCCGCCCCCCGGGCGATCCGGGTGCCGGACGGCGTCGGCTCGGAGGGAACCCCCTCCCGCACGGGCCTGTCCGGGCTGTCGGAAGGGCTGGCGCGCGGCGGCGAGTCGGAAGGCAGGAAGCGGCTCACGGCCTGGTTGCGCTCGGACATCGCCTCGTACGAGGACGGTCACGACGACCTGTCGGGCGACGCCACCTCCCGGCTCTCACCCCATTTGCACTTCGGCACCCTCTCCCCGGTCGAACTCGTCCACCGGGCGCGCGCGGCGGGCGGCCCGGGCGCCGAGGCGTTCGTACGGCAACTGGCCTGGCGTGACTTCCACCACCAGGTGCTCGCCGCGCGGCCGGACGCGGCCGTCGCCGACTACCGCACCAAGCGCGACCGTTGGCGCTCGGGAAGGACGGCGCACGAGGACGTCAAGGCGTGGAAGAAGGGACGCACCGGCTATCCGGTCGTCGACGCGGCGATGCGCCAACTGCGGTACGAGGGCTGGATGCACAACCGGGCTCGGCTGCTGGCCGCGAGCTTCCTCACCAAGACGCTGTACGTGGACTGGCGGGTGGGGGCCCGGCACTTCCTGGACCTGCTGGTGGACGGCGATGTCGCGAACAACCAGCTCAACTGGCAGTGGATGGCCGGAACGGGCACGGACTCGCGGCCGGGCCGCGTCCTCAATCCGGTGAAGCAGGCCAAACGGTACGACCCGGACGGGGAGTACGTCCGTCGCTGGCTGCCGGAGCTGGCGGGGCTCGCGGGCGGCGCCGTGCACGAACCCTGGAAACTCCAGGGCCTGGAGCGCGCCGCATACGACTACCCGGACCCCATCGTCGAACTCTCCGATGGTCTCGCCCGGTTCAGGGCCGCTCGCGATCGCGGCTGAACGACATGACTACCTCGCGGCATCACCGCTGAGCAGCTTCACCGCTGAGAGGTTTCACGGCTGAGAGGTTTCACAGCTCAGCCGTTCACGGCTGCGCGGGCCGGAGGAATCTCCAGGCACAGGCTTTACTGTCCCTAAAGATTCCTCCGGCCCGCGCAGCCGTATAGGTGGTCGTCCGAAACACCCGTACCGGATCCACGCACCGGATCCACCGAGCGGCCCGCCGGAGCGCCAGACTCCGGGACGCCGCCCCGCCAGGAGGCTCAATGCGTATTGCACGAACCGCAGGAACCGTCTTCGTGGCAGGTGCGTTGGTCATGACTCTCGCCGCGCTCGCGTACCCCAGCATGCTCGGACTGCAGACCACGGCCGCTGATCAGGGCCGCGTCATCGAAAACACCTCGACGGGCCCGGTGACCGAGGCCGACCGCGACTTCGTCGTCAAGGTGCGGGCGGCCGGCCTGTGGGAGTACCCCGTGGGGATGCTGGGTCTGCAGAAGGGCACCACCCCGGCGGTCAGGACCGCCGGTGACCACCTGGTCAAGGGCCATGCCGCGCTGGACGACACCGACCGCAAGGTCGCCGCCACACTCGGCATCACCATCCCCAACAAGCCGTCTCCTCAGCAGCAGGGCTTCGTGTCGACGCTGAGCGGAGAAACCGGCAAGCAGTTCGACACCGACTTCGCCAACATCCTGCGGATGACCCACGGTTCGATCTTCAACACCGTCGCCAAGATCCGGTCCACCACCAAGAACTCGCTGGTCCGCCAGCTGGCCGACCAGGCCAACGTCACGGTGCTTGACCACATCACGGTGATGGAGAAGACCGGGCTGGTCAACTTCGACCAGACGCTGTTCCAGCAGACCAGCCCGCCGAAGCTGCCCGCCTCCGATCTCACGCCGCCCGCGCCCGCGCCGGGTGAGCCGACCGCCGTGCTCACCCCGCCCGCCGGCAGCTCCCCGTCGCCCACCGGGACGGTCGGCTGAGCCGCACCCCGGCCCACCGGCGCCCGGACGGTCAGCTCCGGGCGACCGGGCTGGGCGGGCCGTACAGGCTCGAGAGGGTTCCGAGGGCATCCCGTAGCCCGGGCGGGCGGAGCATCCCCCGCGCCGGGCGGCCCGCCCAGCCCGGTCCGCCGAGCAGCACGGCGGGATGACCACGGGCCCCCTTGACGCCCCACTGGGTGCCCGCGACATGCCGGGCCAGGGGCAGGTCCGCCGTCGAACGCGTCTGGGCCCACAGCAGGACGGCCGACGGGCCGAGCCGTCGTACGGCCGCGGTCAACGCCTCAGTGGGGACCGCGGCGCCGAACATCCGGGTCGGCACGCCGAGTTCGACAAGACCCGCGTGCAGCGCCTCCAGCGCCAGGCTGTGCTGTTCCCCCGGGACGCATGCCAGCACCACCGGTCCCGCTCCGGCGGCCGGAGCTCCCGCGGGGCCGACCGGCTCGGCGGCACGGTGCAGGGCGCGTGAGATGTGCCAGGACAGCAGGTGTTCCACCTCCACGTAACGGTCGCCGGAGGACTCCCACTTGCGTCCGACCGCGTGCAGAGTCGGCACCATCACCTCGTCCCAGGCGAGGACCACGCCGTGGCGCGCCACGAGCGAGGCCAGTTGGTCGCCCACGGCGGGCGCGTCGAGGCGCACCGCGGCGCGCGCGAGGCCCCTGCACTCATGACGGACGTCACCGAGCGGCAGCGCACCGGCCGCCTGCGAACGGTGCCCACCGGGCTGATCGCCTCCCCCGGCCCGCTCGGGCCCGGGCCGAATCCGCCCTTCACCCTCCCGGACGGTCCGGGCCGCCTCGGCGGGCGGCACCCCGGCCGAGGTCAGGCGGCACATCTCCTCGAGCATCGCCACGTCCCGCGGCGTCCAGCGGCGGTGCCGCCCGGCGGAACGGACCGCGGGCCCCAAGCCGTACCTCCGGTCCCAGGAACGCAGGGTCGTGGGCGACACCCCGAGGCGGCGGGCCAGCGAACCCGTCGTGACGCCCGCCTCGACGGACCGCGCGGCCGTCTCCCGCCGCTGTGCCGGTTGGTTCTCGCCCATACGGCGACCATACGACGCACAAACGATGCGAGTTGTCGCCATATGCCTCGGTTCACACGATGGGGATCACCGGGCGCGTCACGGGAGGCGCCCGGCGACCGGGAGCCCGCCCGAACCGAGGAGCCGTGGCCATGATCCTGGATTCCATCACCGAGCAGTGCGTCGACGGGCGGCTGAAGACGCTTTCCGACGCGGATCTGGCCCAGGGCCTCGTGGACGGCGACGAGGAGTGTCTGACCGCCGCCTACCGCCGCTGGGGAACGCTGGTGCACACACTGGCCGGACGTTCGCTGGGCGACTCCCGGGAGGCCGAGGACATCACCCAGCAGGTGTTCCTGGCCGCCTGGCAGGGCCGACAGGGTTATCGACCCGAGCGCGGCGCGTTCTGCGGCTGGCTCGTCGGCATCACCCGCCGCAAGATCGCCGACGCTCTCTCCGCCCGGACCCGCCGCACCGATCTGCTCGCCGCCGCCGGAGCCCTCCTCGGCCCGCTCGACGACACCTACGGCCGCCCCGAGACCGTACTCGACCGTGTCCTCCTGCGCGGCGAGCTCGCCAGACTCCCCGCGTCCCAGCGCCGGGTGCTGCACCTCGCCTTCTACGAGGGCCTGACCCAGACCCAGATCGCCCAGCGCACCGGCTGGCCGCTGGGCACCGTCAAGAGCCACTCCCGGCGGGGCCTGCACCAGTTGCGCCGCTGCCTGCGCACGGAGGCCGTCGGGTGAACGTCCGGTCCCGATACGGAGAAAGGCCACCCCTACACATAAAGAAGAAATAAGAGCACAATAAAAACAAGCGGCGCCAACCGTACACCGCACACCACACACCACACACCAGAAGCGGTCAGGCCTGCAGAGAACGAAGGAGACGACTCATGGCCAACGTCTCGCACCCCAGAGGTGACATCACGACCCACCCCGACGCATCCGAAATGCGGGAGCGGTACGACCGCATGCTCGGTGGCCGCGATGTGGCGCTCGTCGACGGACCGGTGTTCCTGCTCGGTCTGTACTGCGCCGTGTCCCCGTGGATACTCCACTACACGACGAACCAGCCCGCCCTGGCGACGCACAACCTCATCATGGGCATCGCCATCGGCCTGCTGGCCCTCGGATTCACCAGGGCCCCCGAGAGAATGTACGGCCTGAGCTGGGCCATCTGCGCGATGGGCGCGTGGATGATCATCTCGCCGTGGGTGGTCGGAACCAGCCCCGACACCGGCGTCGTGCTCAACAACATCATCATCGGCGCGCTGGCCGTGGTGCTGGGGGCGCTGTGCGCGGTCACGACGACGAGAGGCACTCCTCGGGCGTAGGCCCGGCGGACATCCTTCGGTGCTGTTCCCGGCGGACACTCCCGGGAACAGCGCCGGAGGCCCACACCCGGGCTCAGCACCGCACGTCGATGCCCGCGCTGAGCCCAGGCCCACGAAAGGAAACGAACACCCCCCCAGGCCGGCCCGCCCACGCGGACCGGCCTCACGACGCCCGCCGAGATGGTTCAGATACCCGCGCCGAGCGACCAGCGCGGGGTGCTGCCGGCGAGGCGGCACGCGAGGAAGTACAGCGGGATCGGCGGCGTGTACGGCGAGTCGCCCTCGGGCCGGTGGAGCAGACGGGGGCGGGCCGACCGTGAGCGCAGCAGGGCCCGCGTCCAGGACGGGTCGGCCAGCCGGGCGCCCACCGCGTAGCTGGTGGAGGTCGGCCAGGTGACGCCTATGTGGGATCCGGAGGGGACGATCCACCACCACCGCTCCTCGTCGGCGAAGACACAGCCGACGCGGGGCAGACAGTCCATGATCCGTTCCCCGTGTTCCGGGGAGGTGCCCACGGCGTCGTACCCCAGGCCTGCGGAGAACTCGGGGGGTATCGCCAGTCGTGCCGGGGACTCGTGCGGCGGCGCGGTGGGGAGGTATATGCGCAGGCCGAAGACGGCGGGGTACGGGCGCGGATCGACGGCGGCGGTGTGGTCGCGGCCGCCGAGAGCGGAGAGGTCGTCGCCGCCGAGGGCGGAGAGGTGTTCTCGGCCGTCGAAGGCGGCAAGGTGGTCGCTCGGGTCGTCCGCGGCGTGGTGGTCGCGCAGGTCAGGAATGTGCTGTCGTTCCATCAGATGAAGGTCCTTCGGCCGAGTGGGGGATGGGCCGGGCGATGGTCACGGTCGCCGGCGAGCCGGTCGACACGATGTCTCCTCCCTTCGACGGCAGTACGGCCCAGACGATGTGTCCGGAGCCGTCGGCGGTGTCTTTGACGCCCCAGTCGCTGCTCAGGGCACCGACCAGCAGGAGCCCACGTCCACCCGGGTCGTCGGGCCCCGGCCGGCGCTGGGCCGGAAGACTCCAGCCGCGGCTCTGGTCCTCGACCTCGATGTGGAGCCGCTCTTCGACGATGTGGACTCTGCACACGATCCACTCGCTCGCCGTGTGCGTCAGCGCGTTGGTGACGAGCTCGGAGGTCACCAGGATCGCGTTGTCGCAGGCCTCGGGGTCGACGCCCCACTCGGTGAGCGACTCACGCACGCGTCTTCGTGCCACACCCACCGAGGCGGGCGCCGCGGGCAGGGCGAACACACCTGCCCGACGGGGATACACGTCTCCTGCTAATCGGCCCAATGGTTGGGGGAGGGAGGGCGGGGTCATCGCCGTTCGCCTTTCGTCTGCCTTCGCACCACACGCGGTGCCAATGCCGTCCCCCGTGACCCTGCACCGTCGCGAGCTGTGTACAACTCGCCGCACACGGCGTCACGTCGCAGCCCCGTCTCCCCCAACTGGGCCGCACGATCACTCCCTTCACCGGGCCAGGGACGATAGGACCACTGTGGCAGCAGCCAACAACACCTCGCAACCGACAAGTTGAAAATTGCAATGTGCCAGGTGCATGCTTCCCCCGTCGACGGATGATCGTGACAGACTGCGACCTCGTAGCCCGCTGTGAGGGGGTAAGGCGTGTCCACGGAGACCGACTGGGGCGGCGCGCCTTCCGTCCTGCGGATGATTCTCGGCAAGCAGCTCGAGGAGCTGCGCACCCAGGCCGGGCTCACGTACGAGCAGGCGGGTGAGGCGATCGGCGTCAGCCACTCCACCATCCGCCGGATGGAGGCTGCCAAGGTGGCCCGGCTGCGGCTCGCCGACGCCGAGAAGCTCCTGCAGACGTACGGCGTGACGGACCAGCAGGAGATCGACACCTTCCTGAAGTCGGTCCGTGAGGCCAACAAGCGCGGCTGGTGGCACACGTACCGTGATGTCCTGCCGGACTGGTTCGCCGCGTATCTGAGCCTGGAGCAGGCGGCGCTGCAGATCCGCGCGTACGAGGCGGAGTTCGTGCACGGGCTGCTGCAGACGGAGGCGTACGCGCGCGCCCTGCTCGGCGCGGGCAATCCGCACGCCTCGGCCGAGGCGACCGAGCGGCGGGTCGCGCTGCGCATGCGCCGTCAGGAGCTGCTGTCCCGGCCCGCTCCGCCGCGCGTCTGGGTGGTGATGGACGAGACCGTGCTGAGGTGGCCGGTCGGCGGGCCCGAGGTGATGCGCGCACAGATCGACCATCTGATCGCGGTCAACTCGCTCCCCCATGTGACCCTGCAGATCATGCCGTTCAGGAACGGCCCGCATCCGGCCATGCGGGCCGGCGCGTTCCATCTCTTCCGGTTCAGGGCACCCGAGTTGCCGGACATCGTCTATCTGAACGGTCTGGTGGGAGCCGTCTACCTCGACAAGGACGACGACGTCGTGGTGTACCGCGAAGCTCTGGACCGGCTGGGCGCACAGTCGGCGCCCGCCAGGAAGACCGAGGATCTTCTCGGCGCGATTCGCAAGGAGCTGTGAGTGCACCACCACATACGTAACGGCATGCCGTCCCGGGAGCTGGGCACGCAGGGCTGGTCCAAGCCGTGGAGCGACGACGCGGGCGGCGCCTGTGTCGAGGCGAAGAAACTGAGCGACGGGCGGATCGCGCTGCGTCAGTCCACCGATCCCGAAGGGCCCGCCCTGGTTTTCACGCCCCGTGAAATGACGAGCTTTCTCGCGGGCGTCAAGGCGGGGGAGGCCGACTTCCTCCTCTGACAACCTTGTCCGAGTTCTGTGCCTGTTCTTGTGCCCTGACGAACACCAGCTGTGTACCGACGACTTGATGGGAGGGGCGGCGTTGCCCGACAACGGATGGCCTGCCGACCGTATCGACACCGAGAGCGCACATTCCGCGCGTATCTACGACTACATCCTGGGCGGTAAGGACTACTACCCCGCCGACAAGGAGGCGGGCGACGCGATGGCGCGGGAGTGGCCCGCCCTCCCGATCCACATGAAGGCCAACCGCGACTGGATGAACCGCGCGGTGGCCTATCTGGCCAAGGAGGCGGGGGTACGCCAGTTCCTGGACATCGGCACCGGCATCCCCACCTCCCCCAACCTCCACGAGATCGCCCAGTCGGTGGCCCCCGACTCCCGGGTCGTCTACGTGGACAACGACCCCATCGTGCTCACCCTCTCGCAGGGCTTACTGTCGAGCACCCCTGAGGGCAAGACCGCGTACGTCGAGGCGGACATGCTCGACCCGGCGACGATCCTGGGCGCGCCGGAACTGCGCGACACCCTCGACCTCACCCAGCCGGTCGCCCTCACGGTGATCGCGATCGTCCACTTCGTCCTGGACGAGGCCGACGCGGTCGGCATCGTCCGGCGCCTGCTGGAACCCCTTCCCTCGGGCAGCTACCTGGCGATGTCCATCGGCACCGCCGAGTTCGCTCCTCAGGAGGTGGCCCGCGTCGCCCGTGAGTACGCGGCCCGCAACATGCCCATGCGGCTGCGCACCCACACGGAGGCCGAGGAGTTCTTCGAGGGTCTCGAACTCGTCGAGCCCGGCATCGTCCAGGTCCACAAGTGGCACCCGGACGGCACGGAGACGGGGATCCGCGACGAGGACATCGCGATGTACGGGGCGGTGGCCCGCAAGCCGTAGCCCGTCCGCTCCACGCCACCCGTGCCGCCGGCCCCGCTCGAAAGGGGCCCGGCGGCACGGGTGTCCCTGCGGGACGGGGCCCGGCGGACGGACGTTCTCGCCGGCCGAACGCTAGGCCCTGTCGTCCGCCGTGGAGTCCAGCAGGGCCGCGCACTCGACCGCGAGGCCTGCCATGCCGTACGTCCGGGCCACACGCAGCGCCTCCCGCAGCAGCCCGGAGGCGTGGGCGGCGGCGCCGGGGCGGCCGGACCTGCGCAGCGCGCGGGCCTGGGCGAGCCGGAGGCGGGCCAGCTGGGGTTGGGAGGAGCGGACCGGTTCGGTCGCGGTGCGGAAGTGGGCGAGGGCGGTGTCCGGCTCTCCCGCGGCCAGGGCCAGCAGTCCGCGGGCCCGGGCGGTCGGTCCGATCAGCACGGTGGGCCAGCCCGCGAGGGCGATCTGCTCCCCGTCATGGGCTTCCAGCCGCTCACGCAGTACCGGCAGTACTTGGCGCAGCTCGGACTCGAATCCGCCCCGGGCGTCGAGCGCGGCACTCACCTCGGCGAGCAGCACCAGTGTGGGCACCGCCCATCCGGACGGCGGGAACCGGCTGAAGTCGGCGGTGTCGTGCGCGAACCCGACGAGCCGGTCCGCCCCTTCGGCGTACTGGCCCGTCTCGCACAGCGCGAGCGCGAGCCCGGCCCGCCAGACGGGGAAGTAGCCGTGCTGTTCGACGGTGTCGGCCAGCCCGGAGGCGAACAGGTCCGCCATCCGGCCCTGTTCGCGCAGCAGCCAGTAGGCCTGGCCGAGGCGGGTCTGGTGCAGGTTGTCGGCGGGGACGGCCAGATCGGCGGGTAATCGCTCGACGAACGTCAGCGCGTCACCGAAGATCCAGCCCGCGGCCTTGTCGAACCGGCCGTGCCACAGATCGAGCAGGGCGTCCAGGGTGTGCTGCTGCCAGGTGGTCAGCACGCCGCGGGTGTCAGCGGCGTGCTTGCGGTACTGGTTCGCCGTGGCCAGCGCGCTGTACACCTTGCCGGTCCGCAGCTGGTCGATGGCGACGGCCATGAGCGCCTCGCCGCGGAAGTAGGCCGAGCCGTGCCGGGCCGCGGCGTCCCGCAGGCGTTCGGCGAGCGTCAGGGACTCGGCGGTGGACATGAAGTCGTACAGTCCCCACCGGCATTCGGTGAGCACCTCGCAGGCCACCTCGTCGTCCTTGCCGTCCGCGGCCAGCCTGCGCAGTGTGCTGCGGGCCAGCCGTGCGCCCTGCTCCGGGCCCGCCTGGCCGGCGGCGGTGTCCTGGCTGACCGCCATGGACAGCTTCTTCGCCAGGTGCGCGTTGAGCCTGAGGCGCAGTCCGGCGGCCTCGGCGCTCCCGTCGTCGCCCAGCGCGGCCAGGCTCTCCCTGATCAGCTGGAGCAGTTCGTGGTCGACCTGCCCGGGGTCCGACCAGCGGCGGGCCATCCTGACGACGGCCTCCGCCTGGGCCGTGGGATCCCCCTCGGCGCTCGCGTGCGCCGCCCGGTAGAGCCGGTCCGCCTCGCGCATGTCCCCGGTGGTGTGGTTGAGGTCGCCTCGCCGCAGCAGCCGGTCGAACTCGTCCCGTTGCCGGGCGGCGGCCGAACCTCCCCTGCCCGCACCGGACTTCACCAGTTTGGCCGCCCGCTCCCCCGGGCCCGGGCCGATCGTCTTCGAGATCCGCTCGGTGGACGGATCGGGAACCAGCGCGAGCAGCGCGCCCTTCGCTTCGAGCCGTTCGTCACACAACTGCGCGAGCTCATGCGTGACACGGCGCTGGCCGGTCTCGATCCTGCTCAGAAAGCTGCGGCTGCAGTGCACCTCTTCGGCCAGCTCGCTCAGTGACTTCCCGGCCGCCGTCCGACGTCGGCGCAACTCCGCGCCGAACGCGTTGTCTTCGATCGCCATCCTCCCAACGGTCCGCTCCCCGCCCCTTGTTGCCAGAAAGCGTTGGCAACAGCCGACCGCTCCACGTTCCCGCGGAAACCCACCACTCTGTCTGTGAGCGAGCTTACAGCGAGCAAGGGCGCGGGCACCGGCAGACAGGAGCACTGGTCATGGGTTCGGACGAGGCCAAGGTGGTGGCGGCCGTCGACTTCGGCACGCACGGCACCGGCTTCGCCTGGACGGTGAGGACCCCGCTCAACGACGATCCGCGGACCAGACGGGTCCAGTTCTTCACGCGGTTCCCCGGCCGGCAGCTGGAGCGTCCGAAGAACCTCACGGCGATCCTGGTGACGGACGGCGGGGACACGGTCGCCTGGGGCCACGAGGCGCGCGCTCGGTGGGCCGAGGCCCTGGCGAAGGGGGAGTCCGAAGGGCTCGGCTACGCCTATGCCTTCAAGGCGGCGCTGAAGAGCGGCGGTTCGATGGCGGACCTGCCGGTCACGGGCGGCTTCGTCGACCGCGCCGACCGAGGTCTGATCCGGCGACTGGTCACCGCCTACCTCAAGGAGATCCGCGAACTGGCGACGGCGGAGATCAAGAGGATGACGTACACGGAACGAGAGGTCCGTTGGTGCATCACCGTTCCCGCGATCTGGGACGACGAGGACAAGGCGGTGCTGCGACGACTGGCCGTGGACGCGGGGTTCCCCGCCGATCCGGAGCGGCTGTTGCTGGCCATCGAGCCGGAGGCGGCGGCCCTGTACTGCCATCTGCGGATGCCCGACGCCGCCTCTGGTCCGCTTGAGCGGGCCCGACTGCCCCTGCACCTCGACGGTTTCCGTTCCGTGGTGGTCGACTGCGGCGGCGGCACGGTCGACATCACGGCGTACGAGTCGCACGGCGACGCCGGTCCGTCGATCGCGCTGCGTGAGATCGGCCTCGCCACCGGTGGGTGGCTGGGATCGGAATACGTCAACCGGGCCTTCCTCGACAAGACGCTCGCCGACCGCTTCGGCCCGGGGGTCCTGAAGCGCATCGAGCGGGATCACCCCGGCGAGCTGCTCAAGCTGTCCGGGCAGTGGGAGCAGGCCAAGGCGACGGTGGAACTGGACCGGGACGCGGATTCGGTCACCCATGTGCTGGACCCGGTGCGGATCGAGGTTCCGGCCTCCCTGTGGGATCTCCTCGACGAGCCGGTGCGGGCGCGGCTGACACGGGACGCCGGCCTGCCGCGGCAGATCGTCCTGTCTCCCGACGAGGTGGAGGGGCTGTTCGACGAGAGGGTGGACGGCATCCTGGACAAGGTCGAGGAGCAGCTCGCGACCATCGGCCGGACCTGCGGCACGGACGCGGATCCGGAGACCCTGGTGCTGGTCGGGGGATTCGCCCGTTCCCCGTGGCTGCGCGAGCGGATGCGGGCCCGCTTCGGCGAGCGGCATCGCATCCTCGTCCCGCCGGACCCGGCCCTCGCGGTCCTGGAGGGCGCCGTCCACTTCGCCTACCGCCCGGACGTGTTCGTCTCCCGGCAGGCCAAGTACACGTACGGCTTCGAGACGGCCAAGCCGTTCGAGGAGGGGGTGGACTCCACGATGCGCATGTACCGCGACGACGAGGGTGACCTTCTGTGCGTCGGCCGTTTCGGTGTCGCGGTCCGGCGCATGGACAGCGTGCGGGTGAACGACGCCCATCCTTTCCAGATCGTGCCGGTCCGCGAGGACCAGGACGAGCTCGACGTCCGCCTGTACCGCTCCGCGAAGGCCGATCCCCGGTATGTCGACGAGGACGGGTGCGAGGAGATCGGCCGGCTGACCGTCGACCTGTCCGGCACCGTCGGCAGGCCACTGCGGGAGCGTCCGATCATGCTGCTGTTCTACTTCGGCGCCGCCGAACTGCGGGTCGAGGTGTTCGATCCCGCCACCGAGGAGACCAGCCGGGTCTCCGTCGACTTCGACCGCGTATAGCCATGGCCCGCCCCGAAGGAGGAGACATGTTGTTCAACCGCGACAAGGGCAAGCGGCCACACGAAGTGCGCATCAGGCTGGACGGCTTGGACACCCTGGAGTCGCGGATCCGGAAGCTGGAGGCCGCCGCGGACGACCAGCGGGCCGCGCTCGCCTCGCTCGGCCCGCTCAGTGACCGGCTGGTCGAGTTGAGGATGCGCCAAGAACGTGCGGAGGAACGGGTTCAGATGCTGGAGACGGCCGTCGCGGACACCCGCCGTGTGCTCGACGAGCAGAGCGAGGTACTGGACCTGGTGCGGGTCACCCAGGTGGCGGAACGGGCCGATCTCACCCGTGAGGACTTTCTCGTCCACTACGAACTCGCCCAGCGGCTGCGGGCGTTGTACACCCAGCGGATACCCGACCTGATCCAGCCGCGGCTGACGGCGGAGCGGCCCCGTGACGTCGTACGGCGCCAGGCGCAGCTGATCAGCGGGCTGTGTCTGGTGCTGTTCGGCCCCGACGAAGAGGGCGGGCTCGGGGAACCCGACCTCGCCGGACTGGCCCGCATCGCCACCGACGCCGGGGTGGTGGGCCTCGACGCGCGCCACCAGCGGTTGCTGGAGCGGGTCGGCACGGAGGCCGCCCATCTGTTCCGGGCCATGACCGGTAGCGGCTATGTCAGCCACTTCGACTTCGCGGTGGAGCCCGGCACCCCGGCGGATCCGAAGGAGCACGCTCTCTGGCCTTCGTGCGCGGCCGGGCGACCCGTCGCCTTCGTGGTGTGTCCGGGATACCGCGCGGCGGACCGCCGGCTGCTGGAGACCTTCGTCTACACCGAGGCCGAGGCCTGACACCGGGGGCGTTGGTTCGATGTGCTGTCCGGCCCTCGGGTCGGGGTCGGACAGAAGGATTTCGGTCCGGGGCGCGCGGGGGGCGCTCCGGCCCGGAAAGCCACAGGGCCCGAGGGGGGACCGGGTTGGGGGACCCGGGGGAAGGGGAGCGGAGCCGACGCCATCGGCTCCGCTCCCCCTCCGATGCGTGCGTTGCGGCCGCCGAAAATCGCTGGCCGGGGCGTTCTGGGTCGTTCAGACTCTCGCCGTGACGAGAACTGTGAGTGCGTGGGTGACCTCGGGTGATGAGTTCCTCGGGAGCGCTGGGCCGTACGGCGTGGACGTTCCCTGGTGGTCCGAAGTGGGGCCCGTCGTGGGGTGGTTGGAGGAGCTGCTCGGGGTACCCGTGCTGGTGCTGCGCCTGCTGGACGTGGAAGGAGGTTCCGGCGGGCGGGACGGCCATGTGACGTATCACGTCGAGGCGTTGGAACGTCCGGCGAACGGTCTGCTGGATCAACACCCTGCCAAACCACGGGTGTTGGACGGTGTCGAGACGCTCAGGTCGCCTTGGGCCCGGGCGGACGGGCTGCGCGAGCTGCTCGACTGGGCGGCCGGGGAGCTGGCGTCGGCGGGGCGGCCGGTGAGCGGTCCGGTCGAACAGCGGCGTACCTGGAATCTGGCCGGGCTCTTTCGTCTGCCCACCGCGCGCGGCCCGGTCTGGCTCAAGGCGACACCGCGCTTCGCGGCGGACGAGGCCGCCGTCATCACCGCGTTCGCGGAGATCGACCCGGGGCTCGTTCCCACGCTCCTCGGCGTGGGTGAGCGGCGCGTCCTGATGGAGCACATACCCGGTGAGGACTGCTGGGAGGCTTCACCGGAGACGGTCGGTGCGGCGGTGGAGCGGTTCGTCGGCGCGCAGGCCGTGGTGGCTTCCGGGGGTTCCGGCGGGTTCGGGGACGGTGTGGTGGCGGGGGTACGGGATGGGCGCGCGCCGGTTCTTGAGGCGGCGGTTCGTGATCTGCTTGACGGGCCCCTCGCCGAGGAGTTGACCGAGCGGGAGGTGCGGGGAGCTCGGGAGTTGGCCGGGCGGTGGGAGCTTCTCTCGGAGTGCGGGCTGCCCGACACGCTGGTGCACGGTGACTTCCACCCCGGGAACTGGCGCAGCGACGGCGGGGCGCCTGTCGTGGTGGACTTCGCCGACGCCCATTGGGGCAATCCGGTGCTCGACGGGCTGCGTGTCCAGGGCTTCCTTCCCGAGTCGGGCCGTGCGGCGGCCGCCCGGGACTGGGTGGAGGCCTGGAAGTCGCGGGTGCCCGGCAGTGACCCGGCTCGGGCGCTCGATGTCGCCGGGCCACTGGCCCATCTCACGTATGCCGTCCGGTATCAGGAGTTCCTGGACGGGATCGAGCCGTCGGAGCGGGTCTACCACCGGGGGGATCCGGCGGACGAGGTGCGGGCGGCGTTGCGTTGCGCGGGGATCGGGGGGTGACGGGCGCCGACGCGGTCGTGGGTGGGTCGGGGCCGTGTCGGTACGTCGAGCCCGTCGCCGCCGGATCAGGCGTTGCCCTGTAGGGAGCCGCTGCCAGATCCGAACCTAAGCGACGGGCTTGCGACGTACCGCCACGGCCCCTTCCGTGCGTCGTCGGGTGCGGCAAGTGGGGCGTTCACCTTCCGGCGGGCTCCGGGTCCGGGGTCGCGGGGGTCAGGTACTCCTCCCTGATCTCCTTCGGGCCGAAGGGCCATACCTTTTCCAGCTTCGCCCAGACGACGAAGGCGACGCAGCCCAGGGCCACCCAGGCCAGGGACCATTCGATGGGGTGGCGGCCCGGGGAGTTCTTGTCGGCGTAGCCGTAGATGGTGAGCCAGCCGATGAGGGCGAGGAGGCTGGGAATCGGGTAGAGCCACATCTTGTAGGGGCGGTTGAGGGTCGGCTGGCGCTTGCGCAGGACGGAGAGGGCGACGATCTGCGCGAGCGCCTGGACGATCACCATGACGGTGGTGAGGAGTTGGATCAGGGTGGCCAGGTCGGTGTGGCGCCCGATGAGGAAGCCGATGGCCGTGATGACGCCCATGGTCGCCAGGCCCAGCATCGGGAAGCGGTGCTTGGGGTGCAGCTTGGCGTACGGGCGGAAGAAGACGCGGTCGCGGGCGGCGTCGTAGGGAACGCGTGAGCCTCCGAGGAGTCCGGTGAAGACCGAGGCGAACGCGGTGATGAGGATGAGGACCGTGACTGTGTCGGCCGCACCCTTGCCCCAGGTTTTTTCGAGGACGGCCGAGGCCACGGAGGTCGAGGCGATGTCGGTCGGGTCGGTCATGCGGTGCCAGTCGATGACGCCGAGGGTGCCGATCTGGAGGAGGAGGTAGATCGCCATGATGCCGAGGATGGAGAAGATGATGGAGCGGGGCAGGGTGCGGCCCGGATCCTTGATCTCGGCGCCCATGTACGCGGTGGTGTTGTAGCCCAGGTAGTCGTAGATGCCGATGGTCAGGCCCGCGGCGAAACCGACCCAGAAGTGGCCGCTGCTCAGCTCGAAGGCGTGTGCCGGATAGGTGAAGGCCAGGTGGGAGCTGAAGTCGGTGGCCGCGGCGACGATCACCAGAAGGACCGAGGTGATCATGACCGCCCACATGACCGCCGTGATGCGGGCAATGTGTTCGATTCCGCGCCACAGGAGCAGCACCACGAGGGCGACGACGGCCAGGCCGATGAGGTCGCCCGTCGTCTTGCCCATGTCGGGAGCCAGGTAGCCGAGGTACTGGACGAAGCCGACCACGCCGGTGGACATGATCAGGGGGATGAAGAGCATGGCCGTCCAGACGAACAGGAACGGCATGAGGCGTCCGCTGCGGTACTGGAAGGCCTGGCGGAGGTAGACGTAACTGCCGCCGGAGCCGGGCATCGACGCACCCAGTTCGGCCCAGATCAGGCCGTCCGCGAGGGCCAGGATCGCGCCCGCGACGAAGCCGATGATCGCCTGCGGGCCGCCGAACGCGGCGACCATCAGCGGGATCGTCACGAACGGGCCGATGCCGCACATCTGGCTCATGTTGATGGCGGTGGCCTGGAACAGGCCGACGCGACGGACGAAACCGCCGGTGGGTGGCGGACTACCGGACATGGGGTCTCCTGATCTCGGGACGCGGGGAGGTGGGCTCCCCTCGGCTCGCCCGGCGAGGCTGACTGGGCGATAAAGTTAAGGAGACTTACTAGATGCGTCAAGAGGGTGTCACGCATGCGTGAGAATGGTGCGATGTCCGCCAGCGACGCCATAGCGCAGCCTGAACAGCCCTGGAACCGGCAGCGGCTGCGCAGCACCAACGAGCGGCTGCTGCTCGACCGGCTGCGCACGGGCGGTGCCGCCTCACGGGCTCAGCTCGCGCGGGAGACGGGGCTGTCGAAGCCGACGGTCTCCAGCGCGCTCGCGGCGCTGGAGCAGGCGGGACTGGTGCGTGAGGCGGGCACCCACGCGCCCGAGCGCGGCCGGGTGGCCGTGCTCTACGCCCCGGACCCCGCGGCCGGGTACGCGCTCGGGATCGACATCGGACGCGGCTGGCTGCGGGTGGCGGTCGCCGATCTGGACGGTGGCGTGGTCGCGCGCGCCGATGTGCGCAATCGGGCGCGCAGCTCCGGCGCCATGGCCGACCTCGTCGTCTCCACGGCCCGTCAGGTCGTCGCCAACTCCGGCCTGGGAGCGCACGAGGTGGCGCATGCGGTGGTGGGCACACCGGGTGTGTACGACGAGGAGCGGCGCAGGGTGCGGTACGCGATGCATCTGCCCGGGTGGGGCCGCGCGGGGCTGTTCGACCGGATGCGTGAGGAGCTGGGCATCCCGCTGGAGGTCCACAACGACGCCAACCTCGCGGCGCTCGGGGAGTACACGTACGGCGTCGGCGCGGGCAGCCGGCTGTTCACGTACATCCTGATCGGCACCGGTCTCGGCATGGGCGTGGTCAGCGAGGGACGGCTGTTCACGGGGGCGCGCGGCGGGGCCGGGGAGATCGGGTTCCTGCCGTGGCCGGGGCGGCAGAAGCCGGAGACACTGGAGGACGCGGTGTCGGGTGTGGCCGTCGTGGAGGCCGCGCGGCAGTTCGGCATGACCGGCCAGCTCACGGCCAAGGCCGTGTTCGACGCGGCGCGCGCGGGGGACTCCGCCGCGGTGCGGGCGGTACGGCTGGAGGGTGAGCGGATCGCCTACACCGTGGCCGCGGCCGCCGCGGTGCTCGATCCCGATCTGGTGGTGCTCGGTGGCGGCGTGGGCCACAGCATCGACCTGCTGCTGCGGCCCGTGCGCGAGACCCTGCGTACGCTCACTCCGCTGCGTCCGAGGATCGTGCCCAGCCGGCTGGGTGAGGACGCGGTGCTGCTGGGCGCCGTGGCGACGGCCCTCGGGACCGCCAGGGACGTGGTGTTCGAGCGACGTTCGGCGTCCTGAGCGGGGCGCTCGCCTTCGGTGATTGACACGGATTGCTCGGGCACCTAGCTTGTGCGCCAGTTAGTAAAGTTTCCTAACTTGTAGCTTCGTGCTCCTACTCGCCTCGCTCCCGCCTGGCAGTGCCGGCACGCGATCCCGTAGCGCGGATGTTCCCCACCCCCAAGGAGACCACCGTGTTCCACCGTCCTGCCCCAAGACGGCGTTCCGCCACGGCCGCCGTCGCCCTGTGCCTCCTGTGCACCCTCTCCACCAGCGCGTGGGCCGGGTCTCGGAGCGCCGGATCAGACACGGCCGCACACACGCCGGTCACTCCGGTGCCCTCCACCGCAGGCAGCGCCACCGCGCTGTCCGGGTACGCGATCCAGTCGACGGACAAGGTCACGGACGCGGCGGCCGACGTGTCGAGTCCGGGCTATCCGGCGAGCGGCTGGTACTCGGCGGGCTCCCGCTCCACCGTCCTCGCGGCGCTGCTCGCGGACGGCAAGTACGCCGACCCGTTCTACTCGACCAACCAGCAGAAGATCCCGAAGGCCGACTTCCAGGTCCCCTGGTGGTACCGCTCGGACTTCACGGTCACGGACACCGCCCAGCGCAGCTACCTGGACTTCAGCGGGGTGATCTCGGCCGCCGACGTCTACGTCAACGGCAAGCGGGTCGCCACCGCCGCCGATGTCACGGGCGCCTACACACGGCACGAACTCGACATCACCTCGCTGGTGCGGTCGGGCACGAACACGGTGGCCTTCCGCATCCGGCCCAACGTGCCCACCAAGAACCTGACCATGGGCTGGCTGGACTGGCTCCAGCCTCCGCCCGACCAGAACATGGGCATCGTGCGTGACGTTCTCGTCCGCCGGGGCGGTCCGGTCGCGCTGCGCGACGCGCACGTCGTCACCCAGCTCGCCGTTCCCTCGCTCGCCTCCGCGGACCTGATGGTCAAGGCTGAGGCTCGCAACGAGACGGGCGCTCCCGTCACGGCGACGGTGTCGGGCAGCATCGGCCCGGACGCCTCCTTCAGCAAGACCGTTTCCCTCTCCGCGCACGAGACGAAGACCGTCACCTTCTCCCCCACCGACACCCCTCGCCTGCATCTGAGCGCGCCGAAGGTGTGGTGGCCCGCGGGCATGGGCGGGCAGCCGCTCTACGGCCTCGACCTGACCGCCTCCGTCGCCGGCGCCGCCTCGGACACCGCGCACGAGCACTTCGGCATCCGCGAGGTGAAGGCGCCCCTCAACTCCGACGGCGCCCGGCAGTACAGCGTCAACGGCCGCAAGCTGCTCATCAAGGGCGGCGGCTGGTCCCCCGACGAGTTCCTGCGCTGGGACCGGACGTATGTCGAGGACCGGCTGAAGTACGCGCTCGACCTCGGCCTCAACACCATCCGCCTCGAAGGGCACATCGAGCCGGACGAGTTCTTCGACCTCGCCGACCGGTACGGCATCCTCACGCTGCCCGGCTGGGAGTGCTGCGACAAGTGGGAGGGGAACGTCAACGGCAGCGAGGCCGGGGAGAAGTGGACCGCGGCCGACTATCCCGTCGCCAAGGCGTCGATGGCCGCCGAGGCGGCCCGGCTGCGCGACCACCCCAGCGTCATCTCCTTCCTCATCGGCAGCGACTTCGCGCCGGACGCGAAGATCGAGAAGAACTACCTCGACGCGCTGCGGGCCGCCGACTGGCCCAACCCCGTGGTCGCCGCCGCCTCCGACAAGTCCTCGCCGGTCAGCGGCAGTTCGGGCATGAAGATGACCGGCCCCTACGACTGGATCCCGCCGAACTACTGGTACGCCAAGCGCGAGGGCGGCGCCACCGGCTTCAACTCCGAGACCAGCGCGGGCCCCGACATCCCCACCCTCGACACCCTGCGCCGCATGATGTCCCCCGCCGAGCTGGACACCCTGTGGAAGAGCCCGGCCACCAAGCAGTACCACCGCTCACCGTCGTCGACCTTCGGCACGCTCAAGCTGTACGACAACGCGCTCGCTGGACGCTACGGAGCGCCGAGCGGCCTCACCGACTACGTGCGCAAGGCACAGCTCGCCCAGTACGAGAACGTGCGCGCGCAGTACGAGGCGTACGGGCGCAACGCCACCGACGCCGACAAGCCCGCGACCGGGGTCGTCTACTGGATGTTCAACAGCGGATGGACGTCGCTGCACTGGCAGTTGATGGACCGTTACCTGGATCAGGGGGGCGCCTACTTCGGTGCCAGGAAGGCGAACGAGCCGCTGCACATCCAGTACTCCTACGACACCCGCTCGGTCGTCGTCGTGAACAACCGGCACGCCTCCGCGTCCGGACTCACGGCCCGGGTCACGCTCTTCAACACCGACGGCACCCAGAAGTACGACAGGACGGCGACCGGGGTGGGCGTGGACGGGGACGGCGCCCACAGCACTCCCCTCACCGTGCCGTCCTCCGTGACCGGCCTGTCGACGACATACCTGGCACGCCTCGTCCTCACCGACGCCGAGGGAAAGGAGGTCAGCCGCAACGTCTACTGGCTGTCCACCGAGCCCGACACCCTCGACTGGGCCAAGACCGACTGGTACTACACGCCGACGACGAGTTACGCGGACCTCAAGGGGCTCAACTCCATGGCACAGGTGCCGGTTTCGGCGACGGCTTCGACCTCGGTCGGCGTGCACGGCGCGTCCACGACGACGGTCACGGTGCGGAACACCGGGACCGGGAAGACTCCGTCGCTGCTGACCGACGTGCACCTCGTGGACTCGGCCGGCAGGCCCGTCCTGCCCGTTCAGTGGTCCGACAACCAGGTCAGCCTGTGGCCCGGCGAGTCCACGACGCTCACCGCCACCTACCGGACGGCCGACCTGCACGGTTCCGCGCCCAGGGTGCGCGTCTCGGGATGGAACACACCGGAGACGACCGTCCCCGCGGCCGGCACCCGATCCACCCGACACGGAGGGTGACAGCGACTCGCGCAATTAATGCCTTATGACCCGAATAGTCATATCCAAAGGGTATGTCGCTGCCGTTTCCGTCACGGAGAGTCGAATAGCGTGACGGGCGTCGCGTCGGCCGAACACCGGCGCACGTCCGACCCTTCGACTACCTGCAAGGAGTGAGCGTGAAAGCTCGTTTTGGCGTGAGCCGAGGAAAGGCGCTTGCGGTCACCGCGCTGGCCGCGTTCCTCGCCTCGACCGTCCCGGGATCGGTGCCCGCTCTCGCTGATGGAGACCGAGTGCACTCGGAGCACTGGGGCGTGATCACCCGCACCACGGTCGGCTCCCCCGTCGCCGCTCTCAGGGCCGGCCCCTACGGCTCCGCCGGCGTGCTGGACTCCTCCGGCAGGCCGCCCTATGGAAAGGGCAGCCTCGGTATCGAGGTCGCGGACAGGTCCACCTCACTGACCACTGCCAGCGAGAGGGTGGACTTCGGCAACGAGGTCGACTTCCTCGGCGATCCGGTGCTGGGCCTGAACAAGGTCGGGTTCCACGTCTTCCAGACCAACGCGAACATCGGCTACGGCGGCACGAAGAACATGCCGAACGTCAGGTTCGAGATCAATCCGAACCTGAGCACGCACCCCGGCGACAACTACTCCGCGCTGGTGTGGGTACCGGACGCCGCTCCGGTGACGAACCGCTGGAGCGGCTACATCGATGCCGCCACGAGCGGCTACTGGTACCTCACGGGCGGCGAGACCTCCTGCAACGGCCCTGTCGCCCACTGCTCCCTCGCGCAGGTGAAGGCCTCGCTCAACGACGGCGGCGCGGTGCCGACCATCTACTCCGCCGCCGTGGGCAAGGGCCGCGACCACATGTGGATCGGCGCCGTGGACGGTCTGCGGATCAATCAGTACATCTACGACTTCGAGCCCGGCGGCGTCAAGACGCGTCACGCCGCCTGACTCGGCCTGCGCTCCGAACTCCGCCGCACGACGGGCGGGCCCGCTTCCGGGCCCGCCCTCTCGCGTGTTCGGGCTCAGCTCACGTCGAGCGCCGTGTCGTCCAGGACGAACGACGTCTGCAGGGTGGAGCCCTCGGTACCGGTGAACTTGACGGTGACCGTCTGCCCGGCGTAGCTGGACAGGTCGAAGCTGCGCAGCGTGTAGCCCGACGCGGCGTTCAGGTTCGAGTACGTGGCGAGCGTCGACAACACCGTGCCGCTGCTGTTCAGCACCTGGGCCTTGAGGGTGTCGTACGCCGTGCTGGTGGTCGTCTCGGCCGTGTCCACGTGAAGGTAGAAGTTCAGGGTGGCCGCGCAGCCGGACGGGATGGTGACCGCCTGGGAGAGCGTGTCCGTGTTGGCCGAACCGTAGCCGTTCAGCCAGGCCTTGTAGGAGCCGGTACGGGCCGCCTCGCTGGAGCTGTTGGTGATGACACCGCTGGTCGCGGTCCAGGACGTGTTGCCGGACTCGAAGCCCGGGTTGGCGAGCAGCTGGGCGGCCGTGCAGGTGCCGCCGCCGCCTCCACCGCCGCCGCCGCTGCTGCTGCCGCCCGCGAGCCACTCGGTGGCGTTCAGGGCGAGGGCGGCGTTCGTGGCGCCGGTGTCGTTCCAGCCGTCGTACAGCGTGTTGCCGGACTGGCCGGTGCCGTCGTCGATCGGGGAGCTGTCACCCCAGAACGCCACCCGGCCGCTGCCGAAGGTGCTGGTGGCGAAGAAGGCGCCGGTGTTGCCCGAGTAACCGGAGCGGTAGACCAGGCCCTTGACGGCGGAGTTGTCGGCCGGCTTGAGGGTGGCCGTCGTGCCGTCGGCGATCAGGCTCTTGGTGACGGTGCCGAACGAGCCGTGCAGGACCGCGTCGGTGCTGTCACTGATGGCCGCCGGGTAGCCGGAGCTGACGTCGAGCGTGTCGATGGAGAAGCCGAACGGGTCGGTGGAGTCGACGCTGTTGTTGGTCATCAGGTCGTTGAGGATCTCGACGGCGTCCTCACCGTCGCTGTTGCGGTCGGCGCCGGTGTGGTCCGAGACCATGAACAGCCCGCCGCCGTTCTTCACGAACGTCATGATCGCGGTCTTCTCCGCGGTCGTGAAGAGCGTGTTGGGCTCGGGCAGCACCAGCGTGTCGAAGTTCGACAGGTCGGTGGCCGTCGAGCCGCCGTAGGCCAGGCTGGAGCCCGAAGGCAGCGTCTTGAGGCTGTAGTCGCCCGTCTTCTGCAGGGCCACGCCCCAGGAGGACAGGGCGCCCGTCCAGTCGGTCTCCGCCGACGGGGAGGAGTCCTGGCCCAGCGGGTCGGGCTGACTGGTGGAGATGATCCAGTCGGCGTTGCCCGCGGTCTCCGCGTGGGCGTTGTCGAACAGGATGCGGTGCGGGGTCGCCGCGGCGGCCGGCGCGGCCGCGGACGCCTGGACCGCCACCCCCGCGACGAGCAGCCCGAACACAGCCGTGGCCGTGGTGAATCTGTGGCGGGATCTTCCGAATCCGAGCATCCGACGAACCTCCATGAGGGGTGGGGAGAGGCGGTGCGGGCGCCAAGTCTGCGCGCGTAGAACGGTGGTTGGCCGTCTACCACGCGACAGATTCTTGAACGGTACATGGCAGGAACCCGACTGAACAGGAGCCCGCCGGGTCGGACGGAGGACGGCCGGAAAGCAGAGCGGACTGTCTTGGCCCACAGGGGGAACACACCTAACTGCGGGGGTTCAGACAAAAAGGGGCGGAGATGGAGATCTCAGGCATCATCAGTGCCATTCTCATCGGCACCATCATCGGCGTACTGGGTCGGCTCGTGATCCCGGGGCGCCAGCGCATCGGCATCCTGTGGACGATCCTCGTCGGCATCGCGGCCGCGTTCATCGGCTCGGGGATCGCCGCCGCGTTCGGCGTGGCCGACACGAAGGGGGTCGACTGGATCGAGTGGATCATTCAGATCGGACTCGCGGCGGTGGGCGTCGCGGCGCTCGACCGGGCGAAGGTGCGCCGCTGACGGGGCCGACCGCCGGTCCCTGTCACCACCTCTGCCCGGATGGCGTGCGGTGTCACCCGTACACGTACGGCGTTGTCGTGGTCAGGGGTTCGAAGCCGAGGCGGGCGAGGACCGGGCGGCTCTGGCTGGTGGCGTCGACCTGGACGTAGCGGTAGCCGCGCTCGGCGGCGACGCGGGCGCGATGGGCGACCAGCGCGCGATAGATGCCCCGGCGGCGCCAGGAGTCGATGGTGCCGCCGCCCCAGAGGCCGGCGAAGCGGGTGCCCGGCACCATCTCCATGCGGGCGGCGCTGACCGGGACGTCGCCGGCGAGGGCCACCACCGCGACCACGTTGTCCTCGTCGCCGGTGAGCTGGGCGAGGAGTTGGTGGCGCATCCGGGTGCTGTCCGTGCCGAAGGCCTGTTCGTGGACGTCCGCGACGAGGTCGACGCCCGCGCGGTCGGTGACGGGCAGCAGCCGTACGCCCTCGGGCGGCTGGGCGTCGAGCGCGAGGTCGCCCAGCTCGGCGATCATCAGGGTCTCCTCGGGCTGGGCGACGAACCCGGCGGCGCGCAGCCGCTTTCCCAGTCCCTCGGGCTTGTCGTGCCCGTACAGCTTCCACTCGAACTCGCGGCCGAGTTCGCCGAAGTAGCGCATCTGCTCGGCGATCGCGGCGTCGGCTGTCGATTCGTCAAGGTCCGACCAGATCACCCCGTTCCAGCCGTGTTCGGTGCCGACCTGGCGTACCACCTTGCCGAAGCGCTCGACCCGGGCTCCTGGGCTGTCGGGGCGCGCGTCCTCCCGCATGTCCCGGTCGAACAGGGCCAGTACCGCAACGTGATCCATGGGGTCACTCCAGCACCCCGACGCGCATAGGGCAACAACATCGCACCGGGGCAGAGTCGGTCAGGCCGCTCCACCCCGGTGCTTCGTCCCAGGTCAGGTGCGGTTCAGTTGCGGGTCCACTGCTGGTTGGATCCGCCGTTGCACGACCAGAGGTCGATCAGGGTTCCGTTGGCCGTCGCGGCGCCCGACGCGTCCAGGCACAGGCCCGAGACGTTGTTGGTGACGGTTCCGTTGGAGTTGAAGGTCCACTTCTGGTTGGTGCCGCCGTTGCAGTCCCACAGAACGACCTTGGTGCCGTTGGCGGTACCGCTGTTGTAGGCGTCGAGGCACTTGTTGCCGTAGACGACGAGTTCACTGCGCGAGGTGTAGGTGAACGTCTGGTTCTGGCCACCGCCGCAGTCCCACAGTTCGGCCTGGCTGTTGTTGGTGATGGTGTTCTTGAAGAAGTCCAGGCACCGCCCGGATCCGGTGCCGACGACCGCCGTCCCGTTGGTGCCCGGGACGGCGCGCACGGCCACGGCGTCGATGTCGGGTGCGGTGCCCAAGGCTCCGAAGGTCAGCGTGTTGGAGCCCTTCGCCAGGGACGCGAGGACGGACACGGTCCGGTAGGTGGTCGCCGAGCCGGTGGGCGGGAAGGCCAGCGTCTGCGCGTACTGGCCGCCCACCTGGAGGGTCGCCTTACGGTCCGCCGTACCGCCGTTGGCATACGTGATGTCGATCAGCTTGGTGCCCGCGGCGGACGCCGTGACCGCGGTGAAGGTCGGGGTCGTCGCGGAGGTGGTGTCCTCGTACGTCGTCCCGGACGCCTCGGTGCCGGAGACGGTGAGCAGCACGCCCTCACCCGCGGGGACGCTGGTGGTGTAACTCGTCGCGAACGAACCGGCGTTGGACGCCGACCAGACGTTGCGCACGGCGGCGGACGCCGTGGTCAGACCCATGTCCTGCCAACGGGCGGTGATGTTCGCCGCGGCGGACGTACGGTTCAGCAGCAGGACCGCTCGCTTCCCGGTACCGGCCAGGACCTTGCTGTAGACCTGCAGACCGGTGCTGTCCTCGGCGACCTTGACGCCCTGGAGGCCGCGCGGATCCTGGTCGATCGCGATGACCTCGGAGTTGGTGAGGATCGAGGCGGTCGTCGAGCTCATGGTGGCCAGGTTGTTGCCCGCGAGCAGGGGGGCGCCGGAGATCGCCCACAGGCCCATGTGGGTGCGGTTCTGGGCGGCGCTCAGACCGTTCATGCCGACCGTCATCATGTCCGGGTCGTTGTAGTAACCGGTGTGCTGGGCGGCGGGGTGCAGCGACTTGTCGAAGTTGGCCAGGATGTTGGACATCGTCGGGTTGTCCGGGTAGTAGACGATGTCGGTGCTGGTGCGCCACATCGCGCCCGTGCCGGCGGCCCAGTTCCAGGGGTTGCCCGTGCCCCACTCGCACAGCGACAGGACGAGCGGGCGGCCGGTGACGGCGGTCGCGGCGGTGTTGGCGTCCCGGATCGCCTTGTACGTCGTCTCCTGGTCGAGTCCCTCGGCGTCACCACCGCACCAGTCGATCTTCAGGAAGTCGAAGCCCCAGTTCTGGAAGGTCTCCAGGTCCTGCTGATTGTGCCCTTCCATGCCGGTGTTGGGGGCGGCAGGTGTACCCGAGGGGGTCGGGTAGTAGTAGCCGCAGCCGTTCTTGCCCGCGTCGGTGTAGATACCGGCCTTGAGGCCCTTGCTGTGGATGTAGTCGACGATGGCCTTCATCCCGCCGGGCCACTTGGCGGTGTCGACGGTGATGTTGCCGCTGCTGTCGCGGGTGCCCAGCCACCAGCCCTCGTCGATGTTGACGTACTTGTAGCCCGCGGCGGCCATGCCGGACGAGACGAGGGCGTCGGCCTGGGCCTTGATGGTGTCGTAGTCGATGACGCTGGCGAAGGTGTTCCAGGACGCCCAGCCCATCGGGGCCGGGGCGACCCCGATCTGGTTGGTGCTGACGGCGGCCGGCTCGGCGGTGAGCGGAGTGGCGGAGCGTCCGACTCCGACTAATCCGGCGACGGCCAGGCCCAGGACGGCGCCATGAACGGCTGCGCGCTTCAGGAGGCCCCTGAGGCGCGCGGTGTGCGAATGGGGGGACATACGGCTCTCCCTTGAGCGGTTTGTTCGCAGACTCGAACAAAAGTCAACGAGACTCGCCATATGGGAGCCGCCCTTTCGCGGACACGTCAAGTACCCCGGCAGCAGGATCCGTTCACGTTCGGCCACGCCGTCGGTGAACGCGTCCCGTACCCGAGAGGCCGCCGGTCGCATCGCCGCACGCACGCGATACCTTCGGTGTGAACCGGCTCAACCCCGCCGGGAAAGATCTCAAGCATCGGGATGGACATGCGCGAGGACGCGATCGTCGAGGTAGCGGCCGGAATTCATCTGGTGCACGGCAGCAACACCAACTGGGTGATCCTGGCCGAGGGGGACGCCGTCACCCTGATCGACACCGGATACCCGGGCGACCGCCCGGACGTCCTCGCCTCCCTCGACGCGCTCGGCCACTCCCCCGAGGCCATCAGCGCCGTACTCATCACCCACGCGCACAACGACCATCTCGGGTCGGCCGAGTACCTCAGCAGCACCTACGGCGTCCCGGTCCATCTGCACGAGGAGGAGGTGCCGCACGCGCGCCGCGAGTTCCTCCAGCAGGTGAGCGTGGGCGAGGTGATGCGTCAGGTGTGGCGTCCCGGCGTACTGCCCTGGGCGGTGCACGCGATCCGGTCCGGCGGCACGGCGGACGTCCGGATGATCCGGCCCGAGCCGTTCCCCGGCAAGGGAGCGCTCGATCTTCCCGGTGGTCCGGTGCCGGTGCACACCCCCGGGCACACCGACGGGCACTGCGTCTACCACCTGCCGGACGCCGGCATCGTGATCTCCGGCGACGCCCTGGTCAGCGGTCACCCCACCTCGCGGATACGGGGACCGCAGCTGCTGCCCGACATGTTCCACGCCGAGCGCGCGAACGCCATCGCGTCGCTGAAGCTCATCGAGACGCTCTCGGCGGACGTCCTGCTGCCGGGGCACGGCCCGATGCACCGCGGATCCGTGAGCGAGGCGGCCCAGCGCGCCCAGGCGCTCGCCGGCTGACGACGGCGGGAGCCGGCCGGCGCACGACAGTCAGCTGTCGGCCGGCCGGAGGAGCCCCGGCTGAACGGTGTCTGGACAAGTCCGCAGCGCGCCCCGGTTGCGGGCCAGGGTTGGCGGCCCGTTCGGGGCCCAGCAGGCCCTGCTCCTCGTAGTAACGCAACAGGCGGGTGGGGACACCGGTGCGGCGCGACAGCTCACCGATCCTCATGACTGCGCTCTCCGGGGCTTGGTCGCATGTCGCTCGCATCGCCTGCCAAGGGCACCGCCCCGCCCGCCTCCGGGCTGCCGCTCTCGGGGCTGCCTTTCAGCGGGTTTCCCGGGTGTGGGCGCCGTAGCGGAGTCCGTCGACGAGCAGGGCGATCATGCGCCGGGTGTGGCCGTCGCCGTCTTCCTGGGCGGGCAGGGTCAGGTTGCGTGTGGCGACCAGCAGGTCTTCGGGGTCGACGTCGGAGCGGATCTCGCCGGCTTTCGCCGCGGTGTCGAGGAGCGTGCCGAGGACAGGCATGAAGCGCTGCTCGAAGTAGGAGGGCAGGCTGTCGTAGGCCGGGTCCCCCGAGTGCAGGGCGGCGCTGAGACCGCGTTTCGTGGCGATGAAGCCCGCGAAGCGCTGGAGCCACTCGGCGAGTGCCTCGGCCGGCTCGTGCCGCGCCGCCAGGGTGGGTGCGGCGTCGGCGCAGGCGTCGACCTCGTGGCGGAAGACCGCGGCGATGAGGTCCGAGCGTTGCGGGAAGTGACGGTAGAGGGTGCCCGCGCCCACGCCCGCCTTGGCGGTGATCTGACGCACGGGCGCGTCCACCCCGGAGTCGGCGAAGACTTCCGCGGCCGCCGTGAGCAGGGCGTCGGTACTGCGTTGCGCGTCGGCGCGCAGGCGCTTGCGGGGCTGCCCTTCAGCCGCTCCGGCGTCGGCTTCCCGAGTCGTTTCCTCGCTCACGATGCTTCCCCTTGCCAACCGGAACACTGGTCCGCATCGTTCAGGTTGAACGCCGTTCCGTTTGCGCCAGAGTAGCGCGCCACGGCAGGCCCCGGCCAACCCGCGGGCGCCACCACCTGCACCTAGCCGAGTTCGAGCGTGGTGACCCCGTAGACGCGCTCGCCGCTGAACGGCCTCACCGGGCCGGTGTACATCCGGGCCGTTTCGAAGGAGGGGGTGAGGCCGAACTCCTCGGCGAGGGCGATGCCCGGCGCGTTCGTCTCGGGGATGTCGATGGCGACCTCACCCCTCGGAGTGTCGGCGGCCAGTGCGAGCAGGAGGGCGCGGGCGTCCTCGACGGTGTCGGCGAACAGCGGGCCGACGCGAGGGCGGTCGAGGGCGGGTCGGATCACCGCGTAGCCGGTGAGGTGGCCGTCGACGACGCGGACGAAGGTGCGGTGTCCTGGACCGGTGAGCCACCTCTCCAGGAAGCGGGGGCGGTCGGCCGGGCAGCAGGCGCTGTCGTACGCCGCGATGGACGCGAAGTCGGCCGCTTCGGCGGGCCGCACTCCCGGTGGCGTCCGCTCCGTCGGCACGGTTCCGGTGAACCGGACGGTGCGGTGGGCGAGTTCGAAGCCGGACCTGCGGTAGTTGTCCTGCTGCGCGACCACGCCGTCCAGTCCGACGGTCCGGCCGCCGGCGTGGGCGAGGGCCGTCCTCCAGGTGGCGAGGCCGTGACCGTGGCCGCGCAGATCCGGTCGTACGAGATAGAAACCGAGGAAGGCGTAGTCGGCGCCGTACGTCACGACCGAGACGGCCGAGACCGGCTGCCCGTCGATCCTGCCGATGAAGAAGCCCTCGGGATCCTGGGCGAAGAAGCTCGGGGCATCGGACAGCCCCGGATTCCATCCCTCGTCCCCCGCCCAGCCGCTGACCACCGACCAGTCGTCGAGCGAGGCCCGGGCGACGACGAGGTCCGCGGGACCTGGAGAAGTCATGTGTGCGCTCCATTCGCTTGCGGCGGGGTGCGCGGCGGTCGCCCGCGCCCGCAGCATCCTTCCCGATCTCCACGGGGATTTCAGCGTCCGTCACTCGTCCGGGGCGCCGGGGCGGCCAAAGCGAGCCGCCTCAGGCGGACGTCAAACGGCCTTCCTCACACAGCAGTTGGTGGCACCCGGCATAGGCTCGTCGTCCATGAGTGTCGATCACGTGACCCTGCGCCCGGTGGCCGAGGGCGACCTGCCCGTCCTGGAGCGGTTCCTGACGGAACCCGAGACGGCCACACCCTTCCAGTGGTTCGGCTGGCGGGACCCGGACCGCTGGCAACGCAAGTGGGCCGAGAACCGCATGCTCGGCGACGACGCGGGCTATCTGATGGTCGTGCGTGGTGAGGAGCGGCTCGGCTTCGTCGGGTGGCGGAAGATCCGGCCCACCCCGAGCACGTACTACTGGAACATGGGCATCGGCCTGCTGCCGGAGGCGCGCGGGAAGGGCTGGGGCACGCAGGCCCACCGGGAGCTGGTCCGGTACCTGTTCGCGCACACGACCGTGGTGCGGATCGAGGCGGACACCGAGGCGGAGAACATCGCCGAGCAACGCGCCCTGGAGAAGACCGGGTTCACCCGCGAGGGCGTGCTGCGCAGCGTGGGGTTCCGGGACGGCCGCTGGCGCGACGGCGTGCGCTACAGCATTCTGCGCGACGATCTCCCCGACATGCGCTGACGCGCCCGCCCGGAAGCCGCTCGGCGAAGCCACTCGAACGGTGCCCCACCGGCCGTGAGCCCGGTGGGGCCTTCCGCGTCAGCGGACCGCCGTGGGCCGGAACCGCCGGTACAGCACGGCCCCGCCCAGAAGCAGGGCGGCGCTCGCGGCGATCGCCGGCATCGTCTGGTCGGCGCCCGTGTGGGCGAGGGAGGCCACGGCCCGCGGCGGGGCGTGGTAAGGCGTCCCCTGCGGCGCGTGCGCCTTCGGCGGGGTGTTGGGCCTCGGGGCGGGCCGCACCGGCCCGGGGTACTCGCCGGAGGTGTTCGTGGACGTGTTCCCCACGGACGCGTTGCCGAGGCCGACCCCGGTCACGGAGTTGCCGCTGACGTTCACCGGGAGGTGCACCGGGAGCTGCAGGCCGTTGCCCGAGAGCACGCCCGGAGAATCCTTTCCGCTCCCGACCGCGACAGCTCCGCCGTGCGTGACGGCACCGCCGTGGGCCGCCCCACCGGCACCTTCGCCACCCCTGCCGCGGACGCTCCCGCCGGCGCCGGGGCGCCCGGCCTCGCTCACGTTGGCGCAGCCGTTGCCCGCGGCGGGGTTCAGGAGCCCGGCCACGTTCACGGTGTTCCCGCACACGTTCACGGGGACATGCACCGGGAGCTGGAGGGTGTTGCCCGAGATCAGCCCGGGCGAACCCGCCGTGCCACCGTCCGCCGTGGCGTCGGCGTGCGCCGGCATCGTCACGGCCAGCGCGCCCGAGGCGGCGGCCGCGGCGATCAAACCATTTCGGGTAACCCGTTTCATAGGTTCCCTGCCTTCCAGACATAGACGCGGGCACTCACCCGCACCGCGTAAAACGCGGGAGAACCATCAGACGTTATGGCTGATCGGGCTTTCACCCCATCGAGGGTCACGTTTATCGAACTGCCGGATGGTCCCACCGCGTACCGGACGGACCCGCCGTCGAACCACCGAGCGCTCCTCGCGCGATGCGCAGCGTAAGGGGTGTCGCCCTGGACCGCTCGTCCAGAGGCGCGCTCCCGGGCACCCGCTTATCGTGATCGAGGAGCTATCCCCTGGCGCCCGGTACGACGCCGGGCGTCCCTGGAGGCACCCATGCTGTCCGCGCACCAACGCTGGGCGTACGCCGGAGCCGGCGTCCTGACACTGGCCATGCTGGCGGCGAGCCTGCCCTCGGCGGTGGCAACGGCCGCCGAGGGCCCCGACCTGTCCCGGTTCTACCACCAGCAGGTCAAGTGGGGTGCCTGCAAGGGCGAGGGAATGCCCGCGGATCTGCAGTGCGGGCAGGTGACCGTCCCGCTGGACTACGCGCACCCGAAGGCCGGGACGCTCGACCTCGCGCTGGCCCGCTATCGCGCCACCGGCGCGTCGAGGGGATCCGTGCTGCTGAACTTCGGCGGCCCCGGCGTCCCGGGGGTCCCGCAACTCGCCTCCACGAGCGGCAAGGACTTCATGCCGCTCACCAACGGCTACGACGTGGTGACCTTCGACCCGCGCGGTGTCGGCCGGTCCTCGCCGGTCAGCTGCGGCGGCGGTGCGGCCCAGGCTTCCGAGACGACGGGCCCCGCCACCGGCGACCGCAGCCCGGAGGCACTCCTCAAGCAGGTGCGCAAGGACGCCGACGAGTGCGCCAAGCACTCCAGCCCCGTACTGGCCCACATCGGCACGGTCAACGCCTCTCGGGACCTGGACGTGATGCGCCAGGCGCTCGGCGACAAGAAGCTCAACTACCTGGGATTCTCGTACGGAACGCGCCTGGGCGCGGTGTACGCGAGCCAGTTCCCCGACAAGACGGGCCGCATGGTGCTCGACGGCGTGGACACCCTCACCGAGCCGCTGTCCGAGGCGGGCATAGTGAGCGCCGAGGGGCAGCAGACCGCTCTGGAGGACTTCCTCACCTGGTGCACCAAGGACGAGGCGTGCCCGTTCGGGCGTGATCCGCGCGATGCCCGGCAGCAGGTCGCCCGGCTCGTCGCTTCGCTGGACAAGAACCCGGTGCCGACGAGCTTCGGACAGACGTTCTCCGGCCAGGACCTGGTGGCGACCATGGGGCTGGAGCTCTTCGACCGCCAGGGGTGGCCGAAGCTCGAACGGTCCCTCGCCTCGCTCGTCCAGGACGGCGACCCGAGCGGGCTGTTGCAGGCCATCGGGGGCGTCGCCCTGCCCCACTCCACGTACAGCGGGCTGGTCGACCCCGCGAACGTCCCCCCGGACAACCTCGAGACCGCACTGGTGGCGATCAACTGCGCGGACGACCCCGACCGGCCCAGCGCCGAACAGCTCACCAAGGAGATCGACGAACTGAAGGCCGCCTACCAGGAGGCGTCGCCGATCTTCGGTCCGCTCCGTCTCAACCAGCTGCTCATGTGCTACGGCCGCCCCAAGGGCACCGACTACATCCGCGAGAAGGTACGCGATGTCCACACGCCGAAGATGCTCCTCGTCGGCACCCGCGGGGACCCCGCGACCCCGTACCGCTGGACCGAGGAGACCGCCGAGCGGCTCGGCCCCTCGGCCGTCGTGCTCGACAACAGGGGCGAGGGCCACACCGGGTACGCCTCCTCCAAGTGCGTGCGCGAGAAGGTCACCGACTTCCTGCTGTACGGCTCACTGCCGGACAACGGCAGCTCCTGCGGCCCGGAGGACCCGACGGCCCCGTGAGCGAACCCTCGCGACCGCGTGTCACAGAACGGACGCGGGCGGGCTCCTCCGACAAGTCGGATACAACCCGAAGCGCACCTGGGCCGTCACACTGAGCAGGCGTCGCTCCGAGGGCGCCGCACCTCTCGCGACCAGCGTGGGTGACCACCACGCGTGAGCACCGTTCGTGACACCGTTCGTGACCGAAACAGGGGGAACCCGCCGATGCGCATCCGACCCGTCCTCGCCCTCCCGGCCGTCGCCGTGGCACTCCTGCTCGCCGTGCCGCAGAGCGGCTCGGCCGCCGCGCGGCCCGCCAGGTGCACCGAGAAGGCCGTCACCATCCACGCCCACCGCTCCGCCGACCCCACCCTGCTGCACCTCGGCGTCACCAACCACTCCGGCCGGGCGTGCACCGTCGATCGCATCCCGACCGTCGTCTTCGGGGACCTCGACGGCGCCGCCCTGCCGGTTCCCGCCGGGCAGAGCGGGCTGTACCGGCTCGAGGCGGGCCGGACCGCGTACGCGGCCCTGCGGACGATCGCCGACCCGGCGGACCCGGAGGCCCGTCGGGTGGAGTCGATCGGCGTCTCGGCGGACCCCTCGCGCTTCGGCCGTACGTTCACCGCGCGCGAGCTGGGCGTCGGCCGCGTCGTCCTGGTGTGGGAGCCGGTGACCTCGTGGTGGAAGTCCTCGCAGGCGGCCGCCGACCGGGCGCTCAGGTAAGGAGCACCTCCGGGGCGTACAGGTCCAGCCACAGCGCCAGGTCCAGGGTGCGTTCCAGGCCCCGCCGCGACGCCTGCGTGATCTGCGGGGTGTCGCGGTGGGCGGCGCGCTGGACCCGCTCCCGGTCGACGAGGTGGAAGACCGGGTGCGCGGGCCGGGCCAGCAGGTCCTTGGCGTGTTCCTGGAGGGCGATCGCGTACTTGGGGTCCTGGGTGGACGGATAAGGGCTCTTGACCCTGTCGTACACGGACTTCGGGATCAGGTCGGCGGTCGCCTCCCGCAGCAGGCTCTTCTCCCGACCGTCGAAGGACTTGAGGGACCAGGGCGCGTTGTAGACGTACTCGACGAGCCGGTGGTCGCAGAACGGCACCCGCACCTCCAGGCCGACGGCCATGCTCGTACGGTCCTTGCGGTCGAGCAGGACGCGGACGAAGCGGGTCAGGTGGAGGTGGCAGATGCGCCGCATCCGGTACTCGAAGTCGCTCTCGCCGTCGAGCCGCCGGATGCCGGCGCCGGCCGTACGGTAGCCGTCGGCGACGTACGACTCCAGGTCCAGTGCCTCGGTGAGGTCCGGGCGCAGCACGTCGGCGTCGTCGCCGAAGTCCCGGCTGAACCTGACGAGCCAGGGGAAGGTCTCGGCGCTGCGGGCCTCCTCGTCGAAGAACTGCTGGTAGCCGCCGAAGACCTCGTCCGCCGACTCCCCGGAGAGCGCGACCGTGGAGTGCTCGCGGATGGCCTGGAAGAGCAGGTAGAGGGAGGAGTCCATGTCCCCGAAGCCCATGGGGAGGTCGCGGGCCCTGATCACCTTCGCGCGGACGTCGAGGTCGGCCAGGGCGAGCGCGTCGAGGACGATGTCCTGGTGGTCGGTGGCCGAGGCGCGGGCCACGTCGTGCACGAAGGGGGTGTCGGGGGTGCCTCGCAGCTCGTCGGCGACGAAGTGGTCGGTCTGGCCGACGAAGTCGACGGCGAAGCTGCGGACCTTCTCGCCGTGCTCGCCGAGCTGCCGGGCGGCCAGCGCGGTCATGGCGGAGGAGTCGAGGCCGCCGGAGAGCAGGGTGCAGCGCGGCACGTCGGCGACGAGCTGGCGGCGCACGATGTCCTCGAGGAGCGAGCGGACGGTGGCGATGGTGGTGTCGCGGTCGTCGGCGTGCGGCCGGGTCTCCAGCTGCCAGTAGACGTGGCGGCGCAGACCGGAGCGGTCGACGGTGACGACGGTGCCGGGCTCCACCTCACGCATGCCGTCCCAGATCGCGTGTCCGGGTGTCTTGACGAAGGTGAACAGCTCGCGCAGTCCGTCGAGGCGGACCCGGGCCGGGGCCAGCGGGTTGGCGAGGATCGCCTTGGGCTCGGAGCCGAAGAGGACGCCGTCGGGGGTCGGGTAGTAGTAGAAGGGCTTGATGCCCATGCGGTCGCGGATCATCACGAGCCTGTCGTGGCGACCGTCCCAGACGGCGAAGGCGTACATGCCGTTGAGCCGCTCGGCGAGGTCCTCGCCCCATTCGAGGTAGCCGCGCAGGACCACCTCGGTGTCGGAGTCGGTCGAGAAGCGGTGACCGCGGTCGGTCAGCTCACGGCGCAGCTCGGTGAAGTTGTAGGCCTCCCCCGAATAGACGAGCGCGACCGTGCCGTCGGGGGTCTCGGCGGTCATGGGCTGGCGCCCGCCGGGCAGGTCGATGATCGCGAGCCGACGGTGCCCGAGGGCCGCGGGGCCCTCGGTCCAGGTGCCGCGGTCGTCGGGGCCCCGGCAGGACATCGTCTCCGTCATCGCATCCAATGTCTCCGCCTCGGCGCGCAGATCGCGGTCGAAGGAGACCCAGCCGGTGATGCCGCACATGTGTTACCTCCCGCGTCCGGTTCGCCGGGAACACCGTGCCGACCTGCTGTTTCATCGGCGTGCGAGTGCTTCCGCAAAACCCGTTGTATTCAGCAGCTATATGACGAGGCTGTGTCGAGCGCGTGGGTGCCGTCAACACGTACGTAACCTGACCGGCCCGGTCACCCCCACGGTTTCGGCCGCGCTTTACGCCTCGCGGACCGACGGATCGGCCCGCCGCCGGGAGGTTGCGAACGGGAATCGGCCACGGGCAAAGTCTTCCTCAACATCCGCCGGGCCGCCTGGTCGGGCGTCCTCGGGGACCCGAGCGGCATGCCTGCTTTCGCCCCTTTCCCGTCCATGGGTTTGACTCGTGGTGTGCGCCGGATGCTCTTGCCGCTGTTCGTCGCCCTGGGTGCGGCCGGGGCACTGGTCCTGGCGTGGGCCGTCTCGCCATGGTGGTGGTGCGCGGCCGCCGCGCTGCTCGCCCTGACCTCGCTCGGCGTGCGGGACCTGACCCAGCGCCGCCGCGCGGTCCTGCGGAACCATCCCCTGCTCGGCCGCCTCCGTCTCCTCCCGCGGCCGGACGGCCGTGATGTGCGCGGCATCGTGTACGAGCGCGCCGAGGGCGTCGAGGCCGAGGAGCCCTTCGGCACCGGGCTGGACGTGTACGGCGACGGGTACGAGTACCTGGAGCCTTCGATGCGCCCGGTCGACGTGCCGGACGAGCCGCCCGTGGTGCGCGTCGGCGGCCCGGACTGCACGCAGCCGTACGACATGGCCCTGCTGAACGTCTCCGCGATGAGCTTCGGGGCACTGTCCCCGCACGCGATCCTGGCGCTCAACAGGGGCGCGGCGCTCGGCGGTTTCGCGCACGACACCGGCGAGGGCGGTCTGTCGGAGTACCACCTGCGGGGCGGCGGCGATCTGATCTGGGAGATCGGTACCGGGTACTTCGGCTGCCGCACCCCCGAAGGGGGCTTCGAGGAACGGGTGTTCGCGGACAAGGCCGCGCTGCCCGAGGTCAAGTGCGTCTCGCTGAAGCTCTCTCAGGGGGCGCAGCCGGGTAGCGGAGGGGTGCTGCCCGGCGCCAAGGTGAGCGCCGAGATCGCTCGGGCCCGCGGCGTCCCGGAGGGCGAGACGGTGGTCTCACCGCCGTACCACCGGGTGTTCTCGACCCCGCGCGAGATGGTGTGCTTCCTCGCCCGGATGCGGGAGCTGGCGGGCGGCAAGCCGACCGGCTTCAAGCTCTGCGTCGGCTCGCGTCGCCAGTTCCTCGCCGTCTGCAAGGCGATGCTCGCCGAGGGTGTCACGCCCGACTTCATCGTGGTCGACGGCGCGGAGGGCGGTACGGGGGCCGCGCCCGCGGAGTTCGCCGCCACCCTCGGTACGCCCCTGACCGAAGGGCTGATCACGGTGCACAACGCGCTGGTCGGCACCGGATTGCGCGACCGTGTGCGGATCGGCGCGAGCGGCAAGGTCGCCACCGGCGCGGACATCGTCAAACGGCTGGCGCAGGGCGCGGACTACACGAACGCGGCCCGCTCGATGATGTTCGCGCTCGGCTGCCTCCAGTCCCTGCGCTGCCACACCAACACCTGCCCGGTCGGGGTCACGACCCAGGACCCGCGCCGGGTACGCGCCCTGGACGTGGCCGACAAGTCCGCGCGCGTGTACCGCTATCAGCGGGCCACGGTCCGCAGCGCGACCCGGATCATGGCCGCCATGGGGGTGCGCGAGCCGGCCGACCTCGGACCCCATCAACTGCTGCGCCGTACGGACCCGACGACCGTACGGTCGTACGCGCGGCTCCATGAGTGGCTGGAGCCCGGGGAACTGCTCACGGAGCCGCCCGCGTCCTGGGAGGCGGACTGGAAGGCGGCGGATCCGGACGCGTTCTGAGGGAGCGGAAGTCCACCGGGTCCTCGATGACGGGGCAGGTCGGCCGGCGGCCCGAGCGACGCCGACAGCCAATTGCTCCAAATGCCTGATAAGCGAATCGGCTCTATCGTGCTGTTATGGAGCACGCACTCAGCCCAGCGACCCTCACCAAGCTGCGCAGGCCGCGGCCCTATCCGGCGGTGTCGGTGCTGACGCCCACGCACCGCCGCGAACCCGACAACGCCCAGGATCCGGTCCGGCTGCGCAATGTCGTGGCCGAGGCCAAGAAACAGATCGAGTCCGATCCGGCGGTCACCCGCGAACGGCGCACCGACCTCGTCCAGCAGCTCGACCAGGCCCTCGCGGAGGTCGACCTGGCGCACGCCGAGGAGGGTCTCGCGATCTTCGCGGCACCCGGTGAACACCAGGTGTGGTCGCTGGCCCGCACGGTGCCCGAGCGCGTGGTGCTCTCGGACACCTTCCTGACCCGCAACCTCGTGGCCGCGCAGGTCTCGGAGCGGCCGTTCTGGGTGCTCGCGGTGTCGGCCGACCGCGTGACGCTGTGGGACGGCGGCGCCGACCGGGTCACCGAGGAGCGCATCGGCGGCTTCCCGCGCACCCGCAGCCTCGAGGACCCGAACGCCGAACGCAAGGAGCGCATCGGAGACCTGCCCAGCACCTTCCGTGACGAGCGGACCAAGCACTTCCTGCGGGATGCCGACACCGCGATGAGCGCCGTCCTGCGCGAGGATCCGCGTCCGCTGTACATCACGGGCGAGACCGCCGCGCTCTCCCTCCTCGACGAGGCAGGCACGGTCACCAAGGACGCCACGCACATCCCGCACGGCGGACTCGCGCACGGGACCCCCGAAGCCGTGTGGCAGGCAATCCGGCCCCTGATCAGCGCGGAGGAGCGCAGGGACACCGACGCGGTGGCCCGAGAGCTCGAATCGGCCCGTGGCCGCAAGGAGTTCGCGGCGGGAGTCGACGAGGTGTGGCAGAACGCCTCCCAGGCCCGGATCCGACTGCTGGCCGTCGAGGAGAACTACCGCGTGACGGTACGCGACGACGGCGGCGACCATCTGATCCCGGCGGAGAGCGGTGACCTGGACGCCCGCGAGGACATCGTCGACGAGATCGTCGAACAGTGCCTGGAGACCGGAGCGGAGGTCCGTTTCGTCCCCGACGGCAGTCTCGGTGACGCGAAAGGCATCGCCGGGGTGCTGCGCTACTGATCTTTCCGGCAGACAATCGCCTCGAGAGCTGTCTGCCGGAGAGGTGAGCGCGTGAGTGAGCTGTTGGGTGTCGCGGTCCTGGGTACGGGCCACATGGGGGCCGACCATGTGCGTCGGATCGACCGGGTGGTGAACGGCGCCCGCATCGCGGCGGTGGCCGATCCCGACACCGGACGCGCCAAGGACGCCGTGGCCGGGATCGACGGCGTCTCGGTGCACACCGAGGTCGCGGCGGCCCTCGACGCGCCCGGCGTACAGGCGGTGTTGATCGCCTCCCCCGGGCCCGCGCACGAGGAGGCGCTGCTCGCGGCCTTCGAGCGCGGCCTTCCGGTGCTGTGCGAGAAGCCGATGGTGCCGGATTCTGCCGGGGCGCTGCGGGTGGTGGACGCGGAGGCACGGCTCGGCCGGCGGCTCGTGCAGGTCGGGTTCATGCGCCGGTACGACGCCGAGTACCAGCGTCTGAAGTCCCTGCTGGACAGCCGGCGGCTGGGCCGTCCGCTGATGCTGCACTGCACGCACCGCAATGTGTCCTCCCCGCCCGGCTTCACCTCGGCGATGCTCGTCAACAGCTCGGTCTCGCACGAGATCGACGTGGCGCGCTGGCTGCTCGACCAGGAACTGACCGCCGTGACCGTGGTGCGCCCTCGGCCGTCCTCGGGCGCCCCCGAAGGTCTTCTCGACCCCCAGTTCGTGCTGTTCGAGACCGCCGACGGCACTCTGGTCGACGTCGAGGTCTTCGTGAACTCCGGCTTCGGCTACCAGGTGCGCTGCGAGGCGGTCTGCGAGTCCGGGAGCGCGCGGATCGGGGACGAGCACACCATGGTGGTGACGACGGCGGGCGGGGCCCGCGAGGAGGTGGCGCAGGACTACCTCGTACGGTTCGCCGACGCCTACGACCGCGAGGTGCAGGCCTGGGTGGACGCCACCCGCGCCGGACGGGTGACCGGACCGAGCGCCTGGGACGGGTACGCGGCCTCGGCCGTCGCCGAGGCCGGGGTCCGGGCCCTGGAGAGCGGCGAGCGGGTGGGCGTCGAACTCGCCCCGCGCCCGGACCTCTACGCGTGATCAGCCGCTGACGCTCGCCCTGCCCGTCTCGATGTGCCCGGTGAACCGGCGCGACCAGCTCGCGTCGCAGTCCACGGTGATCGTGAAGTCGTACCAGCCGTTCTGGTACGCGACGGCGTTGAAGCAGTCCTCGGTCGCACCGTCCGCGGCGACGGTGTACGTCCACGGCCCGTCGCCGCGGTACTGGTTCGAGGTGATCGTGAAATTCACCTGGCCGGCCGCGGAGTTGGTCATCCTGAGGTAGAGGGCGGTCTCGCCGGTGCCGGGGTCGGTGGCGTAACGGGCGCTCACCTCGGCCGACTTGCCCGCCTGGGTCGCGTCGCCCGCGAAGCGGCGCAGGAAGCGGTTGGGGCCGGCCATGGTGAAGTCGTACTTGCCGTCGCCGTACCCCGAGCCGATGTCGAAGTGGTCGCGGGCCGTGCCACCCGCGTCGACGGTGTACTGCCAGGGGGTGGTGTCGCGGTAGGCGTTCGGGTGGATCGAGAAGTGCGCGGCGCTGCCGGCCGGGGCGCCCTTGTTGGCCATCGTGAACCAGGCGAGGATCTTGCCGCCGGCCTCGAACTCCAGGTGGTCCAGGTAGCCGTTCGGCTGGTAGGGCAGGGCGCGGGCGGGCCGGGTGCCGGGCTCCTGGGCGGGCAGGGCGTTGGTGGTGGGCACCGGGTTGGGCAGGGGACGGCAGGTGGCCATGCCGATGACGCTCGTGGCGGGCAGCGGGACCGTCCCGTGGACCGGGGCGGTGAAGTCGAAGACTCCGGTGAGGTCGCCGGTGACCTTGCGGCGCCAGGCGCTGATGTTGGGGCAGGCGGCGGGCTTGCCGAGCGCCGTCGTCCACGTCTCGAGGAAGCGCAGGACCGAGGTGTGGTCGAAGACCTCCGAGGAGACCCAACCACCGTGCGTCCAGGGCGAGATGACGAGCATCGGGACACGGAAGCCGAGACCGTACGGGGTGCCGTCGAGGAACTCGCCCGCCGTGTTCGCGGGCGGGACCGGGGGCGGCACGTGGTCGAAGAAACCGTCGTTCTCGTCGTAGTCGAGGAACAGGACGGTGGAGTCGAAGACGTCCGGGTCGGCGGCGAGCGCCCTGTACACCAGGTCGACGAAGTGGGCGCCGTCGCCGGGCGGGGCATAGGGGTGCTCGGAGAACGCCTGGTTGGCGACCACCCAGGAGACCTGGGGCAGGTTGCCGGCGAGGACGTCCGCCCTGATGGCGGCGGCGATGTCGTCGGGGGTGGAGCCGGTGACCTTCGGCACGGAGGCCATGCCGCGGTCGTGCAGCGGGTCGCCCGCCTTGGCGGAGGCGAACTTCTTGAAGTAGGCGCAGCCGTTGTCGCCGTAGTTGTCCCGCGCGTTCTGGTAGACCTTCCAGGTCACTCCTGCCGTCTGGAGCGCCTCGGCGTAGTTCTGCCAGGTCAGTCCGGACTCGTCGCCGCCGTCGTAGCTGGAGCCGTCGACCTTGCCGCTCCACAGGTAGGAGCGGTTGGGGCCGGTCGCGCTGAGGGTGGAGCAGAAGTAGGCGTCGCAGATCGTGTAGTGGTCGGCGAGCGCGTAGTGGAAGGGGATGTCGGAGCGGTCGAGGTAGCCGAGCGAGCGGACGTTGCCGACGCCCGCGACCCAGTTGTCGAGGCGGCCCTTGTTCCAGGCGGAGTGCTGCGAGGACCAGGAGTGCGGGAGTTCGCCGTTGCACTGCGCGAGGGTCTCGCCGTCCTTGCCGCCCGCGGCGGGCGTGGAGCTGAGCTTCCACGGATACTGCCGTCCGCCGCCGTTCGGCTGGTCGAAGACGGAGTACCCGCCGGACAGGGTGATGCCGCTGCGGTCGTCGAAGCCGCGGACGCCCTTGAGACGGCCGAAGTAGTGGTCGAAGCTGCGGTTCTCCTGCATGAGGACGACGACGTGTCGTACGTCCGAGATGGTGCCGGTCCTCGCGCCGGCGGCCGGAGCCGGACGCGAGCCGACGCCCGGCGTGGCGCTCGCCGCCACGGATGCGCCGAGCCCGACGAGACCTCTTCGCCTGATCGGTGTCATTCGCCCGCCCCCTCGTCACCGGAGCACCCCGGCGGCGGGTTCCGGCGCGGGGCGCGTGCGGATCTCGTGCGGATCTCGTTAGCGGTTCATGATTACGTTATAGACTGTAACAAAAGCATGCTCCTCTATGCTGCATACGTCAAGGAGCAGTCCCCACGGACAGACGAAGAGGGCGATCACATGGCCACGGAGAGCCGGACAGGACCCGGACCGCGCGACCGGTTCCGCGCGCAGGTGCGGGAGGAGGTCAAGGCCGCGGCACTGCGGCAGCTGGCCGACGGCGGTCCGGAGGCACTGTCCCTCAACGCCATCGCCAAGCAGTTGGGCATGACCGGGCCCGCCCTCTACCGCTACTTCGCCAACCGGGACAGTCTGCTGACCGAGCTGGTCATCGACGCCTACGCCGACCTGGCGGCCACCTTGGCCCGCGCGGCCGGCGCCGCCGCGAGCGACGCGACCGCACGCCTGGCCGCGGTCGTACGGGCCTACCGCGACTGGGCGCGGAGCGAACCACACCGTTACCGACTGCTGTTCCGGGCACCCCTGCCGGGATACGACGCCCAGTCCACGCGGCTGGTCGAGGCCTCCCAGCCGGCCATGAACGTCGTACTGAACGTGACGAGCGCCCTGGCGGCCCCGGGCACGGCGGCTCCGGAGGGCTCGGAGGGCCAGTTCGGGGAGTGGCTGAAGCTCCGCGAAGTCGAGGACGTCCCGGTGGCGGTCGCCGCGCGGACCACGATGCTCTGGGCCCATCTGCACGGTCTGGTGAGCCTGGAGATCGAGCAGAACTTCGCCTCGATGGGCGTCGATCCCACGCCTCTCTACGAGGAGGAAGTGCGAGACTTCGCCCGCTCGCTGTGAACCGGGGGGAGCCTGTTCCCGAGCATGAGCAGGTCCCGCACATATGATCGTCGAACACAAGAATGAAGAGGGGTCCCGGCTACCCCTGACCTCCCTCAAGTCACGTACGCTTTCTACGACTTGGGCGCGCGACCCGCGTACCGAATCCGTGCCGGTCAGCCCGTCCGTCTGGACTGCGGCATATGCCAGAAGCACCACCGGATCGTGTGTTGCCAAATCCCTTACAGGGCGTCGCGGGCTGTGCAACAGTCGTAACGGTCCTTCCGCCCAGCCTTGGTCGTACCGTCCCCCCATCGGAGTGCGTCATGCCGTCCCATCTCTCTGCGGACCGCCCAGCCGCCCAGCCGCCCCAACGCGGCACGGTCGACGCGCTCATTTCGCAGACGCGACGGCTGCGCGGCGAGATGGACGCCGTACGGCGGGACGCTCCCCTCGACGGCGCGGACCCCCAGGGACGCTGGCAGCGTGCACTGTGCGATCTGGCGATGCACCAACTCAACGACCTCGACGAGCACTTGGCACAGTTGCGGGACGGACCTCCGCCCGTGCCCCCGGAGCCGGTCACCACGCCCGCCGCACCGGCCGCACCGGCGGTGACCCCGCGCGGCTCGCTGCTCAGCCGGGTGGGCAGCGCCGAGTGGAACCTGCTCACGGACGAGGCCAGTTGGTCCGGAGAGTTGTACGACATCCTGGGCCGCGACCCCGCTGCTCCCCCGCTCACCCTTGACGAACTGCCGTCGCTGGTGCTCGACGAGGACCGGCCGATGCTGACGGCCATGGTCACGGACTGCCTCGTCGACGCGAAGCCCATCGACGGCGAGTTCCGCATCGTGCGCCCCGACGGCGGGGTGCGGACCGTGCACATGATGGGCGAGCCGATACTCGACGCCGACGGCAGCACCGCCGCGATGTGGGCCGTCCTGCGCGACGTCAGCGAACTGCGCCGCAGCCAGCGGACGGTGAGTGAGACCCGTGAGTCGCTGCAGCTGTACCGGCACCACGCGCAGAGCGAGCACCGGCTCGCGGTCCAGTTGCAGGAGGCCGTGCTGCCTCCCTGGCGCGGCTCCCTGCGCTTCCCGCAACGGGGTCCCGAGGCCCTGGACCTCGCCGCCCGCTATCTGCCCTGCTCGACCAGCGCGCTGATCGGCGGCGACTGGTACGACGCGCTGGAACTCTCCGACGGGGCAACGCTGTTGAGCGTCGGTGACCTCACCGGGCAGGGGGTCACCGTCGCCTCGGGCATGGCGATGCTGCTCGGCGCCCTGCGCGGCATGGCCGTCACGGGCGCCCAGCCCGGGCAGCTCATGTCCTGGCTCAACCAGTTGCTCGACGCCTCGGTGCAGCCGGCCCTCGGCAGCGCCGTCTGCTGCCGCTACCGGCCCGAGACCCGCACCCTCACCTGGGCGCAGGCAGGACACCCCGCCCCGCTGCTGTTCCGCGGCGGGACGGGGCGCATGCTGGCAGCCCCCAACGGCGTGCTGCTCGGGGCGACCTCAGGGGCCGTCTACGGGCAGGCCGAAGAGACCCTCGAAGACGGCGACCTGCTGCTCCTGTACACCGATGGACTGGTCACCGGGCAGTACGGAGCACAAGCCGTCCAGCGGCTGATCGACCTGGCCCCGCGCTTGCGCGGAGCCCGCACGGCCCAGGACTGCGTACGGACCGTTGTGGAGGAATTCGGCGAGAGTGAGCGCGAGGACGACGCCTGCGTGCTCATCGCCAGGATCGGCTCGTAGAACCCGACCTGGAACCCCTTCTGTGCACACGGGCAGAAGTTCTGCGCACACGGGCGGGAGTGCTCATGCCTGTGTGGTGGTGCCCCCGCGCTTCGGCCTGAGCGAGCTCTTGGGGAGGGCGAGTTGGATCTCCTCACGCAGTTCGTGGATCTTCGGGTAGCCGGAGTACTCGGCGGTGAGCCGGTACATCTCACGCAGTCGGTCCCAGGTGCGGTGGGAGGAGTTCGCCCCCATCGACACCAGGGCCAGCCGGGCATAGCGGTCCGCCTGCTCGGGATCGTCCGCGATGAAGCACGCCGAGGCCAGCGACAGCCAGTCGAAGATCTGTGACCGCTGCCGTCCGTTCTCCCTCAGGTGCAGCGCCTCCTTGGCGTGGCGCTGTGCCATGGTCGCGGCGGCCGGGTCGTGCTCCGCGAGCGTCCGGTAGGCCAGGGCCTGCATGCCGTGCAGGTCCGCCTCGTCGAACATCTGCATCCAACTCGGCGGTGGCACATCACCCTTGTCGGAGACGAAGAGGTCCTCCGCCTCCCCCAGGGTGCGCCGCATGGCCTGGCCCTTGCCCATCGACGCCTGAGCCCAGGCCTCGATGGTGTAGAGCATGGCCCGGGTGCGCGGCAGCGTCTCGGAACCCGAGCCCGACTTGGCGAGCTTCATCAGGTCCAGGGCGTCATCGGGCCGGCCCAGGTGCACCATCTGACGGGCGGCACGGGAGAGCGCCTCCCCGGCGCGCGGCCGGTCGCCGCCTTCTCTGGCCGCGTGCGCGGCGATGACGAAGTACTTCTGGGCCGTGGGCTCCAGGCCGACGTCGTGCGACATCCAGCCCGCGAGGACGGCGAGATTGGCGGCGACGCCCCACAGGCGCCGCTGCAGATGGTCGGGGTGTCGGTAGGAGAGCATGCCTCCCACTTCGTTGAGCTGGCCCACCACGGCCTTGCGTTGCAACCCGCCGCCGCGGGCCGCGTCCCAGGCCCGGAACACCTCGACCGAGCGCTCCAGTTCCTCGATCTCCTGCGACCCGATGGGGGCGGCCTCGTAGCGGTCGAACCCAGCGGGGTCGGCGTGCAGGGGATTGTCGATGACAGGGGCGTCGGCCGCGAGGGCCGGATCGGTGTGGAGCCAGTCGTGCATAGCACTGCTGAGTGCGGATCCCGCGGCGAGCGCGGCGCCCGCGCCCACCAAGCCGCGTCGGTTGAGCATGAGGTCCATTCCCGTGAATTCGGTGAGGACCGCAGCGGTTCGCTCGGGCGCCCACGGCACTCCGTCGGGATGTTCCACATTCCCGCCGCCCGGCCGTTTCCCCACACGCCCGTGCCGCACCAGACCGAGGTCCTCGATGGTCACGACACGGCCGAGACGCTCGGTGAAAAGGACCGCCAGCACTCGCGGAACCGGATCGCGCGGGATCTCTCCCATGTCGATCCAACGCCGCACCCGTGAGGTGTCGGTCGCCAGCTGAGGGTGACCCATGGCCGCCGCCTGCTTGTTGACCAGCCTCGCGAGTTCGCCCTTGGACCAGCCGGCCAGGCCGAACAGATCCGACAGACGAGTGTTGGGTTGTCCGTTCACGTCAAGCCCCCAGGTTCTCGGCTGAGTTGACAGTAACCCTCTGTCAGTTGCTGAGCGACTATTCGCCAGGGTTCGCCAGGGTGCGCCAGATGGTCTGCCACTGGGCATCCGGTGTCAGGTAGGAATGCGCCACCCCGACCCGGTTGCCGAGGAACATTCCCCCAGGGTGCACCAGGGCCGCCGGGGCGGGTAGCGCAGCAACTTGCAGGCACACGAAGGGATCTGTTTCGCCCATGTACACAGCATCGTCCTCCGTGTCCGCTCCGCCCCGGTCGCTTCACCCCCGCCCGGCGGCGGCGGGCAGTGGCCCCTACCTCGACCCCGCTCGACCGGCGGCCCCCGTGCTCGGCGCCGGCAGGACGCGGCGCGTTCCGGGGCTCGGCACCCAACCGCTCAGCGGGAGACTCGACTTGTCCGGCCCCCAGGGCGCGCAGCTGCGCACGGCGATCGCGTCGGTGCACCGGATCTGTCCGGAGTTCACTCCGGTCCAGGTACTGCGCCGCAGCGGGCGCTCCGTGCTCCTCGTCGGCACGACGGGGCGCAGCACGGCAGTCGCCAAGTGTTTACTGGACCACTCCCCGATCTGGTCGGAGCGGATCAGGCACGAAATAGCGGCATACCGGTCGTTCGTGCGGCATCGGCCGCCGGTCCGGGTGCCCCGGCTGATCGCGGCGGACCCGGACAACTGCACCCTCGTGATCGAGCGGATGCCGGGGCGGGTGGCCGCGCTGCAGCGGCACCCGGCGGAGGCGCCGCCCCGCGCGGACATCCGTGCGGCACTGGGTGCGATCTGCCGGCTGAACGCGTGGCGGCCGCCGGCGGGGACGTTCGACGCCCCGCTGGACTACGCGGAGCGGATCTCCCGTTTCCATGAGCTGGGTCTGCTCACGGACCGGGACATGGGCGACCTGCAGAAGCTGGTGCACGGCATCGCGCACTCGGCGGGCCGACAGGGCATGGGCCAGTTCTGTCACGGGGACGCGTTGCTGTCGAACATCCTGCTCTCACCGGCCGGTCCCGTACTGGTGGACTGGGAGCACGCGGGCTGGTACCTGCCGGGCTACGACCTGGCGACGCTGTGGGCGGTCCTCGGTGACGCTCCCGTGGCGCGCCGTCAGATCAGTCAGCTCGCGCAGTCCGCCGGTCCCGCGGCGCGTGACGCCTTCCTGGTGAACCTGATGCTCGTACTGACCCGGGAGATCCGTACGTACGAGACCGCCGTGCAGCGTTCGATGCACGACTCGACCCCGGCGGCACCGGGACCGGCCCACCCGGGTGCTGCGCCGTCCGACGAGGAACAGCGGCTGCTGCTGCGGCGGCTGCACGACGACTGCCAGATGGCCCGTCGGGCCGTTCGAGCGGCGGTCGGCACTCGTTGACGGGGAGGAAGGCCCGCGGTGCGCCTGAACGGCGGCGCGCTGCGGGCCTTCGTCGTGCGAGGACTTCCGTGCGGCACCGATGTACGGCGAGCGGCTCTTCCCCCGTCGGCATCACTCTCGCGGGCATCTTCACCCGTTCGCGCCAGGGGTCCACTCCACTGACGCCTTGCAGGCCGTCCCGATGCCGCCACGAAATCCCGTTCGTCCCGTCTTGACAAGGGAAATCGCCTGCTCCTGGGCAAGATTGACGGATCGTCGGAGAGCCGATACCACTGACCCACGATCGGCCCCGCACGCTCCACCGCGCTCGACCGTCCCAGGAGGCTGCATTGCGAGGATCTCTCATCGACCCCGAGGCCACTGCCGGGCACAGACGCGCGCGCCGCACCGCGGGCGCCGTCGCCTCGGCGGCTTTGTTGTTGCCGCTGCTCGGCGCGGCCCCCTCGAGCAGCACCGCGCAGGCGTCCTCCGCGGAGCTCCAGCAGGCCTTCGCCGGCGCTGCCGCCGAGTACCACGTGCCGCTGAGCGTCCTGCTCGGCGTCTCCTACCTCCAGTCCCGCTGGGACGCGCACGCGGGCGCGCCGAGTGTCAGCGGCGGCTACGGCCCCATGCATCTCACCGACGCGCGGACGGCCATCGCGAAGGCCCCGCACCACAGCGAGGGCACGGAGGACGCCCGTGGCGACAGCTCGCGCCCGTCCCTGCTGCCCACCACCCAGGTGCCGCAGAACTCCCAACTCCCGGACCGGCTGAAGACGTTGCCGAAGGCGGCCCGGCTCACCGGCCTGCCCGAAGAGCGGCTGCGTACCGAGGCCGCCGCGAACGTGGCGGGCGGGGCCGCGCTCCTCGCCGCCGAGCAGAAGGACCTCGGCGAGCCGCTGAGTGACGACGCGGCCGACTGGTACGGCGCGGTGGCACGCTTCTCCGGCGCGGACGACACCGCGACCGCGGCGACCTACGCCAATGACGTCTACGAGGTGATCCGCCAGGGCGAGGAGCGCACCACGGACGCCGGTCAGCGGGTCGCGCTCACCGCCCGGCCCGGACTGAGCCCCGACACCGCGCAGCTGCGGCGGGCGGGGCTGCGTACCGTCTCCGCCGCGAACACCGAGTGCCCCACGTCCGTGTCCTGCGAGTGGATCCCGGCTCCGTACACCGAGTTCGGCGGCAGTGACTACGGGAACCACGACCTCGGTGACCGGCCCGCGTCGCAGAGCATCAAGTACATCGTCATCCATGACACGGAGGGCACCTGGGACGGCTCTCTGAAGCTGGTCCAGGACCCGGCCTACGTGTCGTGGAACTACACCCTGCGCTCGACCGACGGTCACATCGCCCAGCATGTGAAGGCGAAGGACGTGGCCTGGCACGCGGGGAACTGGTACATCAACGCCAAGTCGATCGGCCTGGAACACGAGGGGTTCCTCGCCTCGCCGGACGCCTGGTACACGGAGGCGATGTACCGCGCCTCGGCGCGGCTCGTGAACTACCTCGCCGACAAGTACCGCGTTCCGCTGGACCGCCAGCACATCCTGGGCCACGAGAACGTGCCCGGTCCGACCACGTCGACCATCCCCGGCATGCACACGGACCCGGGCCCGTACTGGGACTGGCAGCACTACTTCACCCTGCTCGGCCACCCCTTCAAGCCTGCGACGAAGACGAGTGGCGGCCTGGTCACCGTGCTGCCGGACTTCGCGGCGAACCAGCCCCGGTACACGGGCTGTGTCACCAGCGGCGAGGCATGCGCGGCGCACGGCTCCAGCGAGGTGCGGCTCTACTCCCGGCCGGACGAGACCTCGGCCCTGATCAAGGACATCGGGCTGCGTCCCAACGGCAACGACTCGACGATCGACGTGAACGACGTGGGTTCCCGGGTCTCCACCGGACAGCAGTACGCGGTCGCGGACCGTGACGGCGACTGGACGGCGATCTGGTACCTGGGCCAGAAGGCCTGGTTCAAGAACCCGCAGAGCCGGCCGACAGCGGTGAACGCCTCGGGCCAGGTCGTGACCCCCAAGGCGGGCCTCACGCAGATCCCCGTGTACGGGCGCGCCTATCCGGAGTCTGCGGCATACCCGGCGGGCGTCCCCGTCCAGGCCGTCTCACCGCTCCCGTACAAGATCCCGGCGGGCCAGAAGTACGCCGCCGGTGACAAGGTGCCGGGCGAGTACTTCTACGCGCCGACCTTCGACACGGCACCGCACAAGGTCGTGATCGGCAAGGACATGTACTACGAGATCCAGTTCGGCCACCGGGTGGCGTTCGTCCGGGCGGCGGACGTGAACGTGACGCGCTCGCGCACATAGGGGCCGGGAGCTGGAGGCCGGGCCGCTGACAGCGCCCCGGCCTCCCGGCTCGCGTACCCTCGCTACTCCGACCAGTCGAGCTGGTGTTCCGGGACCCCGAAGGTCCAGCCCACCGCCCGGGCCTCGGCCCGTGCCGCGCGGTCGCCCCGCGCGTACCGCAGGACCCGCCCCGGGAACACCACGAACGTCTCGTCGGCGGACCGCAGATCGGCGTACCAACCCGGCTGGTCCAATGCCTCCGAGATCGCCTCGGCGACCTCCGCCGCGCGCGCCGCCGCCACACTGAACTCGATGACCGTCCAGACGTCCGGCTGCCCGGCCCCGACGTTCTGCGGACGGAACCGATAGATCTCCCGGGTTTCTATCCTCAGATCCTTCAGGTGGGTACCGACCTTCAGGCTTTCCACGATGAGTGAACCGTCGGTCATGGGGACTCCTCTTGCTGGCGGGCACGTACGGCCGGGAGACGGGCGCCGGGCCCGTCCGCGCTACACCCAGTCCCGGCGAGCGGCCTGCCAGGCCAGTTGCATACGGGTGGCCGCCCCGGCGAACGTCATCAGTTGCTGGATGTGACGTTGGACCGTACGCCTGCTCAGGCCCATTTGCGAGGCGATCGCCTTGTCCGTGACGCCCGCGACGAGCAGGGAGAGCAGCCGTCGGTCCGTGCTGGAGAGAGAGTCGGCGCCGGACGTCCCGTCGGTGCCGCTGACCGTTCCGGAGTCGTCGACGCGCAGAGGGACGGCGTCGTCCCAGTAGCGTTCGAAGAGTGCGATGAGCGCGGCGAGGAGACTGCTGTCGCGCACGAGGGCCGCGGTGGGTTCCTCGGGGCTGCCGTAAGGACCACCGGGCACGAGGGGGCAGATGGCGATGGCGCGGTCGGACACGGCGAGCCGCAGGGGCAGATGGGGTACCGCGCGGGCGACTTCACCGGCCCGTACGCCCTCGATAACGTTGTCCACGGCTCCCTCGTCGTCGAAGAACGCCTTCTCGTAGAGGGCTCGATAACGCACGCCGCGGGCCAGGGCTTCGAACTCCGCCTGGTTGCTGCCCGACGGCATGGCCACGTACTGGGCCTTGCAGAACCACAGCATCTCGTCGCGGGTGTCCGCCTGGATGCGGAAGAGGTGCTGGCGCAGCGCGTCCGCCCCGGTGATCACCTCGATGAGCTCACCGGCGTCGCGTCGGCGCATGGTGTCCCGGTAGGTCGCCAGCAGGGCGGTGGTCGTGGCGCGAGCCTGGTCGAGGGCGTCGGCGTTGCGTTTGAGCCGGGGCATGAGGGCCACGTCGGGTGGTGTGGCCCGGTAGAGCCGTGGTGACCCGTCGGTGTGGCTGGCCAGTCCCTTGGCCGTGAGCGCCTCGAGGGTCTGTGCGGCCTCCGCGACGGTGGCATCGGATCGGATCGCGAAGTCGCCCGCCGAGGCGTTGCTCATCGTCACCAGGATCCGGTAGGCGGACTCCTCGGCATCGGTGACCCCGGCGGCTTCCAGTGTCACGGTGTTCTCCTTGGTCCCGCCCCGTCCAACAGTTGAACACCGTACTGCATCCGGGTGGACGGGCGGCGGGTGCACGGCCACGTCGCTCTGCCGTGCACCCGCCGTGTGCGCTGTCCGCCGTCGCGGCTACCCCCGTTGCAGGTAGGCGCGTTCCACTGTCTGTCGGACGCTGTTGCCGAGCCGGTCGCGCGCCGTGACACGCAGGGTCACATACGCGTCGCCGTGGCCGGAGGGCCGGGTGACGGTGGCGCGGAACGCGTCGTGCCCGCGGTCCTTCACGGCCGCTCCGCTCCAGTGCCTGCCGCCGTCGTAGGACACCTCCACCCGCAGGGACACTCCGCGCGGGGCGGACTGCCCGTCCTGGGCGCGGACGGCCAGGCCGATGGTGTGTGTGCGCCCGGCTCCCACCGCGTTGTGCGCGTCGACCGGTACGTCGTAGTCGAGTTGCAGCAGGGACAGCGGTGTCGCCGTGGCCGTGGTCGCGGACCGGAAGCCCCAGGAGGTGTCGGTACGCGTCCCGAACGCCCACTCGTCGTCCACGCGCGAGGTCGTCAGGTCCAGCCGGTAGTCGGCCGCGCCCGGGGTCACCTCGAAATCGGTCCAGGCGCTGTCGGCGTCGGCGACCTTCACCCCGTCGCGGTAGAGCGCCGCGGCGGCCGTGTCACCGCCCGACGCGTCGGAGGCCGTGGCGAATCCGCCCACCCCACCGCCACCACCGGCGAGCAGCCGTGACCAGTGGCCCGCCGTGGAGTCGGTGAACTCCGGGATGCGCAGGGCCAGTACGTCTCCGGTCCGTACGGAGGGCGTCGCGATGCCCTTGGGGATCGAGGGACGCACCACGGCCCCCTGCCAGCGCTCTGCCGGCTGTTGGCCTGCCCGGTAGGTGCGGGGCCTGTCCTTCATGCCCACGGCCAGCGGCATGTCGACGTCGAACGTGGTCGTGTGATGCACCAGGTGCTGCCAGGTCGTGTCGTTCGCGCTGACGTACTCGGTGCGGGCGAAGCCCGTCGGCACGTAGCGGGTGTACTGCAGCCAGGCGGTGTCCTGGTAGGGGCGCCAGGCGAACCGCTGCTCACTGGCCCAGGGTGCTCCTCCGTTGTCGGCGTAGGTGGTCCGCAGCACCGCGCTGTTGCGCTCTGAGACCGTGTACACCACGTGCCGAGGTATCTGTTGGGAGGACGTCTGCATGACGTCGTAGAGGTACGGGCTCTTCGCCGTTCCGGTGAATCGGACGGTGGTGGCCGGGTGCTTCTTCAGCCGGTCGAGCAGGGCGGCGCCCACCGCCTTGCCGATGCGGACGGTCGGCACGGCGTTGCGTTCGCCGTCGGGGCTCCAGCGCGTCCAGGCGATGTCGGCGAAGTGGGTCATCACCAGTCCGCGTGCGCCCGCGGCGGCCGCCTGCTGGGCCAACTGCCTTTCGTTCGTGCCCTGTTCGTTGCGGACGATCGCGAGTTTGCCGCGGGCCCCGCTGAAGTCGGGCTTGTCGAACGTGCCCGCGTCCACGGCGGTCAAGGTGGTGCCGGCGTCGAACAGTGGTGAACTCGGCATGTAGTACGGGTTGAGGGCGAGGTCACCGCCCGAGACTTTCGCCTCGATCAGCGGGGCGACCAGCTGCCAGCGCGAGGCGAACTCGAAGGTGCCGTCGGTGACGGCCGCGGTGGGGCTGACGTAGAGCCGCTTGGCGAGGTCGAAGTACATCGTGCCCTGGAGGAGGCTGTGTCCGTCGATCTGCCGGTAGGTCTGGTAGTTGAGGATGCCGCGCTGTTCGGCGGGCCGGGGTGTGCGGATGTCGACCCGGGTGGTCTTGCGGGCGTCCAGGGTGACCGCCATGTCCTTGGTGACCTTCACCTCCGGCAGGACGACCTGGCGCAGCTCCTGGCCGTCGTCGACCGTGTCCAGGCTGGAATAGTCGAGTTGGTAGGTCCCTTCCTCGACTTCGGCGACGGCCGGCTCGGTGCTGACGTAGCCGACGAATCCGTCCGGGCCCCAGATGGTGGGCAGCGCCTGGACGCGCTTGCCGGTGTGGTCGTAGGTGGTGACGGTGAGCTTGTGGACGGGGCCGTGCACCACGATGCTGACCGTGGTGTGGACCTTGACCGCGCCGTCGCTCGTGGCGGCGGTGACATAGCCGTAGTAGTCGCCCCGGCCGGCCAGGGAGGGGTCCACCGTCAGCGGCACGTCCACCGTGGCGCCGGCGGTGATCCGCACCGTGTCGGAGCCGAGTCGCAGCGCACCGGCCGCGAGGTCCCGGCCGCCGCTGGTCGCCAGGTGCGCGGCGAGGGCGAGGGTGACTTCCTTGTCCGAGGTGTTGGTGTAGCGGGCGGTGGTCGTGCGCGGGGCGCTGTCGTCGCCGCCGGTCCCGTAGGGCCCGAGGGCCACACTCCCGGTGGCGGTGACCGGTCCGAGAGCCGCCGCGGCCACGTCGACGCGGCCGCCGCCCTCCTCGGTCACCTGCTGTCCCTCGACGGTGTGCGCCGTGCTGACGAGCGCGTCCTTGAGCTGCTGTCCGCTCCAGGTGGGATGCGCCTGGGCGAGCAGCGCGGCGGCGCCCGTCACATGCGGGGTGGCCATCGACGTACCGGAGGCCGCCACGTAGTACTGGTCCACCGGGTCGCCCATGGTGGTGCCCGCGGCGCGTGCCGCCACGATGCCCACGCCCGGCGCGGTGACGTCGGGCTTGACCGCGCGGTCGCCGTGGCGCGGACCGCGGCTGGAGAACGCTGCGAGTGAGTCGTCCCGGTCCACCGCGCCCACGGTCAGTGCGGCGTCCGCGGCGCCGGGCGATCCGATGGTTTCCTGGCCCTGCTCTCCGCTGTTGCCGGCCGCCACCACGAACAGGGCGCCGCTGGAGCTGCTGAGTTCGTCGACGGCGAGGCTCATGGGGTCGGTGCCGTCGCTCACCTCGTCCGAGCCCAGGCTCATGTTGACGACCTTGGCGCCCTCGGAGGCGGCCCACTCCATGCCGTCGATGACCTGCGACTCGGTTCCGAAGCCGTCGTCACCCAGGACCTTGCCGATCAGCAGGTCGGCGCCCGGGGCCACCCCCTTGCGGAGGCCGCCTGACGCGGCGCCGGTCCCGCCGACCGTGGAGGCGACGTGGGTGCCGTGGCCGAAGACGTCACCGGTGCCGGAGCTGCCGGAGAAGTCCTTCGCCTCGCTGATGCGTCCGGCCAGGTCCGGGTGGGTCTGGTCGACACCGGTGTCGAGGACCGCCACCTTGACGGACCTGCCGTCGTACCCGGCCTTCCAGACCGCCGGGGCGTTGATCTGTGCGGTGCTGCGGTCGAGGGCGGCGTCCACCCGGCCGTCCAGCCAGATCCTGGGCGTGGCGGCCACACGCGCGGCGCTCACCGTGTTCGGGGTGGGGGCGAGTTGTTTCCAGAACCGGCCCAGGTCGCCGTCGGAGATCCGGACCGCCTGCGCGTCGATGCTGTCCAGGCCCCGGGCGGGCGCGTCGTCCTCGGTCAGTGTGGTGAGCCTGCGTACCGCGGAGGCCGGGACGCCGTCCGGTCGGCCGATGATCAGGGGGAGGGCGTCGGTGTGCGCCGTGTCGTACTTCTGCTTGATGAGCGCGCTGACGTTGAACAGCTGCCGGTCCAGGCGCCCGGCGGAGACCAGGTCCTGGGCGTCGGAGGGCATGACCGTGAGGTCGCCGTCCTGCTCCACGGTCCGGAACAGGATGCCGCTTCTGCCGCTGCCGGGCTCGACGGCGGCGATCCGCTTGCCGTCGCTGTCCGTCGTGACGGTGACACGGTCGCCCGTGATCAGCCGTACGGTGGCGCCGGCGCCGGGCGAGGTTCCCGCCGAGGCAGCCGTGGCCGCTGTTGCCGTCGTGGTCGTCCCGGCCGTACTGGGCACACCAGCGGCACCGGCCGCCGTCGGCATGCCGCCGGCGGTCAGCGCCAGGCCGGCCGATATCACCGCCGCGAGGCGGATCCGTCTCATCAGGTCAGCACCTTTCCATGCATGGTTGTGCGCGCGAGGAGATCTTCATGCGGGTGCTGCACAGAATCCGCCGCCGCCGGATGTGATGTCACCGCTTCCCGATGGCGCGGATGGGACATGTCGCAACCGCGCCACCCCGCGGACTCCGCGAACATGGGGCGGGAGCGCGGAAACCGCCTGCCACCATGGGCATAGTCGGCGTGGCGCTGACGTTCGACTGTTCAACAGAGATCATCGCGAACGTTGGAGGAGCCCCGTGCCACTGCCCTCACACCCCTTGCGGAAGCTGGGCTTCCTGACCATCGGGTTGTTCGACGAGGCCGACCCGCGGCGTGGCCACGAGTCGACGCTGGAGATCATCGAGCTCGGTGAGCGGCTGGGATTCGACAGCGCGTGGGTGCGACACCGCCATCTGCAGTACGGGATCTCCTCCCCCGTCGCGGTCCTGGCCGCCGCCTCGCAGCGCACCAGCCGGATCGAGCTGGGGACGGCGGTCATCCCGGTGGGCTGGGAGAACCCGCTGCGGCTGGCCGAGGACCTGGCGACGGTCGACATCCTGTCCGGGGGCCGCCTCAACCCGGGCGTCAGCGTCGGCCCGCCGATGCACTACGACCAGGTCAAGGAGGCTCTGTACCCGGACACCGGCGGCGTCGAGGACTTCAGCTACGCGCGGGTCGAACGGCTGCTGGATTTCGTGCGCGGCGAGCCGGCGACCGACTTCAGCGGCGTCGAGGGCTTCGAGGTGTTCTCCGACCGAGTCCAGCCGCACGCCGCGGGTCTGGGGCGACGCATGTGGTACGGCGGCGGCAGCCTGCGCTCCGCGCAGTGGGCGGGCGAACACGGGATGAACCTGCTGACCAGCAGTGTCGTCAAGGCGGAGGAGTCCGAGGACTTCGCCGAGATCCAGCGGTCGCACATCCGGACCTTCCGCGCCCACCACCCCGACGGCGACCGCGCCCGTGTGTCACAGGGACTCGTCGTCATCCCCACCGACAGCGCCTCACCCGAACAGCGCAAGAAGTACGAGGAGTACGCCCTCAAGCGCACTCCTCGTACCGCGACTCCGCAGGGCCCGGCCCGGATGATGTTCGCGCCCGATCTCGTCGGCACCTCCGACGAGATCGCCGAACGGCTGTACGCGCACGCCGCGTTCCAGGAGGTCGACGAGGTCGCGTTCGCGCTGCCGTTCACCTTCGGGCACGAGGACTACGTGCAGATCCTCACCGACATCGCCACCGGGCTCGGTCCGGCGCTCGGGTGGCAGCCGGCCGTCTGAACGCGGCGCCGGGGCCTCAGCCCTGCTGGAACAGCTCCGGGGGCAGGGGCTTGAGCAGGGCGTACAGATCGTCGGTGATGGGGCGGTCCCAGGCGGCGATGGTCACCAGGACGTTGTCGTCGCGGTCGAACTGCACGCAGGAGATGCGGGTCTCGGAGAGCTTGAGACGGCGCACGATGAGGAGACCGTCACCCTGCATCACCGGGATGTCCTCGGTCCCGGTGACGGTGACCTCCTCGTCGTTCTCCAGCGCCAGCAGCAGCTGGGCCACCTCGAAGGGGATCTCGTCCTCGGCCACCTCGCGGGCCGGGGACCCCTCGGGCAGATTGCCGATGATCATCGCGGGGCCGCGGCCGCCGAACAGGTCATAGCGCAGGAAGACACCCTGGCAGCTGCCGTCGGGGGCGGGCAGCAGACCCGCGCCGAGATTGCCCGGCCAGTCACCCGGGTCCATGGCCAGAACGTCGAAGTCGGGCCCGGCGGGCGTGGCGCTGCGGCGGCGGAGGAAGGACATGCCGCAATGGTACGTGCCCGGACGTGAACCGGGCCCTGGGGGCGTCCCCCGTACGTGGCCACCGGGCCGGTCGTACGGGGGCTGCCGGATCGGTCGTACGGGGCTACCGGGCCGGTTGTTGGCCGAGTGCCGCCGCCAGTCCCGTACGGTCCGTGCCCACCTTCCGGTAGACCGCCGAGAGCAGACGGACGACGGTCGGCTCGTCGGTCCCCAGCTCCTCGGAGACCTCGGTCGTGGTGCGGCCCCGGGCGGTGAGCGCGGCGGCCGCGCGTTCGCGGGCGGTGAGCGTGTCCGTCTCGGTGCTGTGCAGGCGGCGCGGGCGCAGTCCGGCGGCGGCCAGCTCGGCGCGGGCCTCGTCGCCGAGCCCGTCGGCGCCGCACTGCATGGCCGCGTCCAGTCCTCGGTAGAGGTGTTCGGCGGCTTCCCTGGGAGAGCCCGAGCGGCGCAGTTCAGTGCCGAGGGCGACCAGCGCGCAGGCCAGTTCGTAGGCGGCCGGGGAGCGCTCCAGGTGGCTGACGGACTCTTCGAGGAGCTTGACGCGGGTCGAGCCGGAGGAGACGTCGGCCGCGGCCCGCAGGGCCTGTCCGACGGCCGAGGGGGCGCCGAACTGGCGGGCGCGGTGTACCGCTTCGAGTGCCGTGGCGACGGCGCGTTCCGGCGCGTCGTGGCTCTCGGCTCGGGCGAGGTGGAGCTGCCAGGGACACCAGGAGGGGTTGCGGATGCCGCGTGGGTCCAGGCGGCGTCCGGCCGCTTCGAGCTCGGCGGCGGCTTCCTTGGTGAGGCCGCGGGCGAGCAGCAGTTCGCCGTGCACGGTCTGGACGTCGGGGAAGGTGACGGCGGCCGGGAAGGGCGCGCCGAACGCGTGGTCCTCGCCGATCTGGGCGGCCTCGGTGACGCGGCCGCGGGCGAGCAGGATCTCGATGATGACACCGACGGCGTACCAGTGGACGGGGGTGCCGGCGCCGACACGTTCGGCGAGCCTGAGGCCCGCGCGGGCGAAGTCCTCGGCCTCGGCGAGTCGGCCGCGGCGGTAGCGGACGTAGGCGAGGAGGGTGTAGCCGAAGGAGAGGTGGGCGCCGTGCCAGCCCTGGGACTCGAAGTCGGCGATCCCGGCGGCGAACAGTTCCTCGGTGCGGCCCGGGCGGTCGGCGTACATGAAGGTGAGGGCGACCAGGACGGGTACCTCGAAGCCGCGGTCGGCCTCGGCCCAGCGGATCCCTCCGGCGAGGGCGCGTTCCGCGTGGTGGAGCGCGACGTGGGCGGGCTCGCCGCGCAGGGTGGCGTCCCAGGCGCGCAGGCCGATGACATAGCGCTCGGTGAGGTCGCGTCCGGTGAGCCGGTCGGCGAGGCGGGTCAGGCGGCGGGAGCGGGCCGGGGAGTCGGGTTCGTCGGCGCGGAAGGCGTCCCACATGAACTGTTCGGACTGCATGCGCAGCCGCACCCGGGCGTCGCCGGTCACGCGGATCTCACGGGCGAGCGTCTCGGAGGCCTCGGCGAGCCGGTCGCTGTGGGCGAGGACCTGCGAGAGCCGGTAGACGATGTTGTGGCGCAGCTCCGGGTCGGTGATGGGTTCTTCGAGAGCGGCCCGGAGGTGGTTGACGGTGGTCGCCGGTTCGGTGAGCAGGGAGGCGCAGCCCAGTTCGTGGAGGACCGCGGCCCGCTCCTTGAGGGGCGGCGGTTCACGCAGGGCCCGGGCTAGGTAGCGGCGGGCGGCGTCGGGGGCTCCGGCGCGCTGGGTCTCGCGGGCGGCGGCGCGCAGCTGCTGGACGACCCAGTTGTCGCCCTCGGGGTGGGTCTCCATGAGGTGGCGGGCGGCGGCGGAGGGGCCGAGTCCTTCGTCGATGACGCACCAGGCGGCCTGCCCGTGCAGGGCCACGCGGACGCCGCTGGGGATGGCGCGGTAGACGGCGGTGGCGATGAGCGGGTGGACGAACTCCAGGGTGTCGGCGCCGGCGAGGATACGGGCGCCGCGCAGGGCGTCCGCGGCGTCGGCGGCCTCCTCGGAGCCGAGCCCGGCGACGGCGGCGGCCAGGGGCGGCGGGATCTCGGTGCCGAGGACGGCGCAGGCCCAGGCGAAGCGGACGGTGGAGGTGCCGAGGCGTTCGAGGCGGGCGATCAGGCCGCTGCCCTTGACCGCGGCGGCGAGGTCGCGCAGCAGGTGCGCCCCTTCCCCGGTCGGGACCAGTCCACGGTCGCGGACCTTCGCGGTCAGTTCCACCGCTTCGAAGGGGTTGCCCGCGGTGACCGCCCAGCACTCGCGGCAGAACACGTCGTCGGCCCCGGTGCCGAGGTCCTCGCGAACGAGTCCGGCGACGGCGGCGGCGCTGAGCGGTTCGAGGTCGAGGGGGCGCTGGCCCGCACGTCCGGGAAGGCTCCTGAACGCCTCCGCGTGGTCGGGGAGTTCGTCCGGCCGGTAGGCGACGACCAGGAGCAGCGGCAGTTCCTCGGCGCGCGGCGCGAAGGCGGCGAGCCAGCTCAGTGACTCGGGGTCGGCCCAGTGCGCGTCGTCGAGGACGAGCACCATCGGGGCGCGCTGCACCGCGAGGTGGGTGAGCACCCAGTCGAGGCCGTCACGCAGGCCCTGCTGGTCGGGCGCGGCGCCCTCGGACGGGGCGCACAGGCCGAGCGCGGGACCGACGATCGCGTACCAACTCCCCAGCTGGGCGCGGATTTCCGTCTCGGCGGACCCGGCGAACTGCGGTTGCAGGAGCTGGCGGGCGACGTGGAAGGCGACGCCCTGCTCCTGGTCGCCGCCGCGCGCGGACAGGACGGTGCAGCCCTGGGCGGCGGCGCGACGCCGTACCTCGGCGAGGAGCGTGGTCTTGCCGATTCCGGCGCGTCCGGCGAAGGCGAGGAGCGCGCCGCGGGGCCGCCCTGGTGCTTCGGTTCCGTCCTCGCGCAGACCGGTGAGATCGTTCAACGCCTCGTCGGCGGCGGCGAGTTCACCCTCCCGTTCGAAGAGAGTCCTTCTACTGCGTACACCGCGCTGTCCCATGGTCCACCCCCTGGCCACGGCGGTGTGGTCCGCGCGGGGAGCGGATGCGTACCGTGACCTCCAGGGACCTCAGCGTACGCTCGTAGCGCCTTGCGGGGAGCCCTTCCGCCGCTACCGGCTCACACCACCAGAGGCTGTTCGGGACGCTGTTTGGCGAATCCGCCGCCGCCGGGGACACCCTCCTCGAAACCGTGAACACTTAAACGTGTAAGTGTTCACGGTTCCCGGCACACATGGGGTCGGACCGACGTCACTCAGACGTCACTCAACGGATTCGCCAACAGCGTCGGGTCGGCTCAGGTCAGGTCGAACTCTCCCTCGCGGGCGCCCGACACGAACGCGCCCCACTCGGCCGGTGTGAAGATCAAGGAAGGGCTCTCGGGGCGGCCACTGTTGCGCATCGCGATGAAGCCCTCGACAAAAGCGATCTCGACGTCTCCCCGCCCTCGGCTGCTGGACTGCCATTCGGCGTTGCTGAGGTCCAGCTCAGGCTTGTCCCACCCCGCCAGCGGGTGCTGCTCGATGGTGCTCTCGGCCACGTCCGTGCTCCTCCCGGTTCGTCGTCCGCCGCCAGCCTAGCGATCGGTTCCGGCGGCGGACAGGCCACGTGAGGGGGACGGTTTCAGGAGGTGGGCGGCGCGGCCCCGACCAGCCACATCGAGAAGAACTGGGATCCTCCTCCATAGGCGTGTCCCAGCACCCTGCGAGCCCCTTCCACCTGGTGTTCTCCGGCCTGACCGCGCACCTGAAGTGCCGCCTCGGCGAAGCGGATCATGCCGGACGCGCCGATCGGATTGGTGGAGAGGACACCGCCCGACATGTTGACGGGCAGGTCCCCGTCAAGCTCGGTCACACCGGATTCGGTGAGCTTCCAGCCCTCGCCCTCCTCGGCGAAACCGAGGTTCTCCAGCCACATGGGCTCGTACCAGGAGAAGGGCACGTACATCTCCACGGCGTCGATGTCACGGCGCGGGTCCGCGATGCCCGCCTGCTGGTACACATCGGCCGCGCAGTCCTTGCCCGCCTGCGGCGACACACAGTCCTTGCCCGCGAACAGCGTCGGCTCGCTGCGCATGGCGCCGCCGTGCAGCCACGCGGGCGGCCGCGGCGAGCGCGCCGCCCCCGCCCGGTCGGTGAGGATCATCGCGCAGGCGCCGTCCGAGGACGGGCAGGTCTCCGAGTAGCGGATCGGGTCCCACAGCATGGGCGAGGCCTGGACCTTCTCCAGCGTGATGTCGTGCTCGTGGAGATGCGCGTACGGGTTCTTCAGCGCGTTGCGCCGGTCCTTGTACGCGACCAGCGAGCCGACGGTGTCGGGCGCGCCGGTACGCCGCATGTACGCCCGTACGTGCGGCGCGAAGAAGCCGCCCGCCCCGGCCAGCAGCGGCTGCTGGAAGGGGATCGGCAGGGACAGGCCCCACATGGCGTTCGACTCGGACTGCTTCTCGTAGGCCAGGGTCAGGACCGTGCCGTGGACGCGGCCCGCGACGAGGTTGGTGGCGACGAGGGCCGTGGATCCGCCGACGGAGCCCGCCGTGTGCACGCGCAGCATCGGCTTGCCGACCGCGCCGAGCGCGTCGGCGAGGTACAGCTCCGGCATCATGACGCCCTCGAAGAAGTCGGGCGCCTTGCCGATGACGACGGCGTCGATGTCGGCCCAGGTCAGCTCGGCGTCGTCGAGGGCGCGCCGGGCGGCCTCGCGGACGAGTCCCGCGATGGACACGTCCCGTCGGGCCGCCACGTGTTTGGTCTGGCCGATGCCTACGACGGCCACGGGCTCCTTGTTCATCGGGGATCCCCTTCGAGTACGGCCACCAGGTTCTGTTGGAGGCAGGGCCCGGAGGTGGCGTGGGCGAGCGCCCGGTCGGACTCCCCCCGGTGGATGCGGGCGGCGGCCTCGCCGATGCGGATGAGCCCGGCGGCCATGATCGGGTTGGCGGCCAGGGCGCCGCCGGACGGGTTGACGCGCACCTCCTCGCCGAGCCGCAGCGCCTTGCGCAGGACCACCTCCTGGGAGGTGAACGGCGCGTGCAACTCGGCGGTGTCGACGGGGTGTTCGAAGGCTCCGGCCCGCTCGGCGGCGAGGCGGGTCGACGGCGAGTCCGTCAGGTCGCGCACGCCGAGGCTGTGCGCCTCGATGCGGTGGTCGATGCCCCGGATCCAGGCGGGCCGTTCGCACAGCTCGCGGGCCCGCTCTCCGGCCGCGAGGATCACGGCGGCGGCACCGTCGCCGACGGGCGGGCAGTCACCGACACGCAGAGGCTGTACGAGGTATTCGCCCTGGGCCACCGAACCCCGCAGTTGCGCATGGGAGTTGGCGGCGGCCGAGGCACGGCTGCGGGACGCCACACCCGCCAGCGCGGGCTCGTCGGTCTCGCCCGCGTCGATGAGCGCCTGTGCCTGGAGGGCCGCGAGGGCGACGGAGTCGGGCCACAGGGGCGCGAGGTAGTACGGGTCGAGCTGCCGGGTCAGGACGTCCCGTACGGATCCGGGTGACGACTTCCCGTACCCGTACACCAGCGCGGTGTCGGCGTCCCCGGTGAGCAGTTTCGTCCAGGCCTCGTACAGCGCCCAGGCCCCGTCCATCTCCACGTGAGACTCGGAGATCGGCGGCCAGGCACCCACCCCGTCGAGGGCCATGGTGAAGGAGAAGGCGCGGCCCGCGAGGTAGTCGGACGAGCCGGAGCAGGTGAAACCGATGTCGCTGGTCTTCAGCCCGCTCTGGTCGAGGACGGCGTGCAGGACCGGGATGAGCATCTCCACCTCGGAGAGCTCGTCCGTGGTGCGCAGATGGTCGCTCTGCGCGAAGGCGACGACGGCGATGTCCCTGCTGGACGGCATCTACAACAGCTCCTTGTACGAGTCGTACTCGGCGTCCGGTTCGCCGGTGGGCCGGTAGTGGTCGGGATAGCGGCCGCCCTCCGTCCACACCGGCTCCACCCGCAGCCCCATGCGCACCTGGTCGTAGGGGATGCCGCCGATCCGGCCGTGCAGCGCGAGGTCGGCACCGTCGAGGGCGATGTGTCCGTAGACGTAGGGCACTTCGATGTCGAGGTTCCTGGCCTTGATGTTGACGATGCAGTACGTGGTGACCGTGCCGCTCGGGCCCACCTCCACCTGCTCCGAGGTGGCGACACCGCAGGTGGGGCACGCGCCCCTGGGCGGGACGTACACCTTGCGGCAGGACGGGCAGCGCTCGCCGACGGTGCGCCGCGAGGAGAGGCTGTTGATGTAGGCGGACTGGGCGCGGCCGGGCGAGTAGACGTAGTCGAGGCGGGCGGGGGCGACGATGCCGGTCACCATGTCCTCGAACCGTCCGTCGTGGCCGGCCGTCTCCGGCCGGTCTCCGTCGTACGGCTCGAAGCAGGCGATGTCGGTGATGGCGCCGGTGCGCTGCGCCGCCCAGCGGACGCGCACGCGCATGCCGGTGCGTACGGCGTCGGGGCCCGGCGTGTCGAGGGCGTGCAGGAGGGCGGTGTCGGCGCCGTCGAGCTGGACCAGGACCCAGGCGAAGGGGGTGTCGAGGGGTTGGCCCCGACGGGGTTCGTGGTTCCAGGCCCAGGTGGTGACGGTGCCGGTGGGGGCGACCTCGACGAGCTCGCTCAGGTCCTCCGCGGTGACGGGGTCGTACTCGACGGGCGGGACCAGCGTCCGGCCGTCGGCGGTCTTCACACCGAGGACGACGCGCTCACGCAGCCCGGTGAGAAACGCGCTCTGGACGGGGCCGAGCGAGCGGGTGAAGGGGAACTCGACGACGAGGGGGGCTTTGAGGACTTCGGGCATCCCGGATGTCTCCTTAGGGGAGGGGGATCGTGCGCGTCACGGTCGGTCCCGGGGCTGGTCGCGGGGGCGGCCGTGCCCCCTCACGACCCCGGACGTCACGCGCGCCGATAGACAGGTGGGCGTTTCTCGGCGAAGGCCCGGGAGCCCTCCTTGGCGTCGGCGGTGTCGAAGATCGGCCAGCCGCGGGTGAGCTCGGCGGCGAGGCCCTCCGTCTCCGTCATCTCGGCGGTCTCGTACACGGACGCCTTGACCGCCTCGACCGCCAGCGGCCCACAGGCGTTGATCCGTTCGGCGATCTCGAGGGCCTTCTGCCGCGCCGTGCCGTCGGGCACGACGTGTCCGACCAGGCCGATCCCGGCGGCCTCCCGCGCCGAGTACGGGCGCCCCGTGAGAAGCATCTCGAGGGCGTGCGTGCGCGGGATCTGGCGTTGCAGACGGACCGTCGAGCCGCCGATCGGGAACAGCCCGCGCCTGACCTCGAAGAGCCCGAAGGTCGCCGACTCGCCCGCGACCCGGATATCGGTGCCCTGGAGGATCTCGGTACCGCCCGCGACACAGTGGCCCTCGACGGCGGCGATCACCGGTTTGCGGGGGCGGTGGTGGCGCAGCATCGCCTTCCAGTGCAGGTCGGGGTCGGCCTTCAGCCGGTCCCGGTACTGCTGGCCCTCCATGCCCCGCCCCGCCAGCGCCTTGAGGTCCATGCCGGCGCAGAAGGCGTCCCCCGCGCCGGTGAGCACGATCGAGCGGATCGCGTCGTCCTCGTCGGCCTCGATCCAGCCGTCGTGGAGACCGACGAGCATCGGCAGCGAGAGCGCGTTCTTGGCCTCGGGCCTGTTGAGCGTGAGCACCAGTGTGGCGCCTTCGCGCTGCACGGTGAGGTGTTCCGTACCACCCATTGCCGTCCTCCCGTCAGACAGGCTCTCTGGAACGAGAACAGGTTGCAGTAGGCGCGGAACCAGTACAAGAGTTTTCTGACAGACAGTCAGATTTCTTCTGCGCTGACCCTTCCCAGTTGTGGCGGGCTTTGCTCTGATGGCCGTCGAGCCGAGGGGTGGACCCGGACGTGCGACGTCAGGAGGAGCGGTGGAGTACAACCTTGCCGACCTGTTCGAGTCGGTCGTCGACGTGGTTCCGGGCCGCGAGGCGCTCGTGTACATCGACCATCCGGGCACGGGTGCCGAACGCCGTCTGACGTACGCGCAACTCGACGCGGCGGCGAACCGCGTGGCCCATCACCTGATCGACAGCGGCATCCGCCCCGGCGAGCACCTCGGACTGCACCTGTACAACGGCGTCGAGTACCTGCAGACCGTGCTGGGCTGCCTCAAAGCGCGGATCGTGCCGGTCAACGTCAACTACCGGTATGTGGAAGAGGAGTTGGTCTACCTCTACCGGGACGCGGACCTGGTGGCGCTGGTCTTCGACGCCGAGTTCACCGACCGGGTGGCGGCGGCGCTGCCGCGGACCCCGGCGCTGCGGCATCTCCTGCGGGTGGGAAGCGCGGCGACCGACGGGGCCTCCCTGTCCGCCGTGGACTTCGCCGAGGCCGAGGCCGCCGGGTCTCCCGAGCGGGGCTTCCCACCGCGCTCGGCGGACGACCAGTTCATCATCTACACCGGCGGAACCACCGGCATGCCCAAGGGGGTGATGTGGCGCCAGGAGGATCTGTTCTTCGCCGGGCTGGGCGGCGGGGCTCCGACGGGCGAGCCGGTCAAGAAGCCCGAGGAGCTCGCCGAGCGGGTGGCGGCCGGCGGCGAGGGCATCACCTTCTTCCCCACTCCCCCGCTGATGCACGGCACCTCGACGCTGACGGCGTTCATCGGGTTCAACTTCGGCCAACGGGTGGTGATCCACCGCAAGTTCGTGCCCGAGGAGGTCCTGCGGACGGTCGAGAAGGAGAAGGTCACCAGCATGTCGCTGGTCGGCGACGCGATGCTGCGCCCGCTGATCGACGCGTTGAAGGGGTCGATGCGGGGCACGGACTGCTCCTCGATGTTCAGTGTGTCCTCGTCCGGCGCGATCATGTCGGAGACGGTGCGTGAGCAGTTCCTGTCGCTGGTCCCGAACGTGATGCTGCTCAACAACTTCGGCTCCACGGAGTCCGGCTTCAACGGCACCGCGACCGCCGACTCGGGGGCCGGCAAGGGCTTCCGGCTGCGGGTCAACTCCCGTACGCAGGTGGTGGATCCGGCCACATACGATCCGGTCGTCGTCGGCGAGCCCGGCCGGGTCGCGCAGCGCGGCCATGTGCCCCTCGGCTACTACAACGACCCGAGGAAGACCGCCGAGACCTTCTTCCAGAAGGACGGCGAGCGGTGGGTGCTGCTCGGTGACATGGCGACGGTCGACGACGAGGGCATCGTCACCGTCCTCGGGCGCGGCTCCCAGTGCATCAACACCGGTGGCGAGAAGGTCTATCCGGAGGAGGTCGAGCAGGCGCTCAAGTCCCATCCGGACGTGTACGACGCGCTGGTCGCCGGGGTGCCGGACGAGAAGTGGGGCAACCACGTGGCGGCGGTCGTCCAGCTCCGCGAGGGCGCGGGCCGGCCCTCACTGGAGGACATCCAGGCCCACTGCCGAAGCCATCTCGCCGGCTACAAGATCCCCCGCCAGCTCGTCATCACCGACACCATCCAGCGCTCGCCCAGCGGCAAGGCGGACTACCGATGGGCACGGTCGGTGGCGACGGAGGCGGCTCACTGAGCCACCGAACTACACAGTGTCGGCCCGGACGTCCGCGAAGCGGTCCCTCAGTTCGCGTTTGAGGATCTTTCCGCTGGCGTTGCGCGGCAGTTCGGCCACGAAGAGCACCTGCTTGGGCGCCTTGAAGTGGGCGAGGTTCTCCCGTGCGTGCGTGAGGAGCTCGGCTTCGGTGACCTCGGCGCGGGCGACGACGACCGCCGTGACCGCCTCGATCCACCGCTCGTCGGGCAGCCCGATCACGGCGACCTCGGCGACGGCCTCGTGTGTGTAGAGCGCGTCCTCGACCTGGCGTGAGGCGACCAGTACGCCACCGGAGTTGATGACGTCCTTCACCCGGTCGACGACGGTGAAGTAGCCGTCCTCGTCGCACACGGCGAGGTCCCCGGAGTGGAACCAGCCGTCGCGGAAGGCCTCGGCGGTCTCCTCCGGCTTGCCCCAGTAGCCCTCGCACAACTGCGGTGAGCGGTAGACGATCTCGCCCCGCTCACCGTCGGGCACGTCCTTGCCGGCCTCGTCGACGACCCGCGCCTCGACGAACAGCACCGGCCGCCCGCAGGAATCCATCCGCCCCTTGTGCTCGTGCGGGCCGAGGACCATGGCCAGCGGCCCGATCTCGCTCTGTCCGAAGCAGTTGTAGAACGCCAGCTTCGGCAGCCGCTCCCGCAGCCGTTCCAGAACCGGCACCGGCATGATCGACGCCCCGTAGTAGGCCTTGCGCAGTCCGCTCAGGTCACGGGTGGCGAAGTCGGGGCGGTTGGACAGTCCGATCCAGACGGTGGGCGGCGCGAACAGGCTGTCCGCGTGGCCCGCCTCGACCAGGTCGAAGATCTGTTCGACATCGGGTGTGTCGAGGATGACGTTCACGGCGCCGACCGCGAGATAGGGCAGCAGGAACACATGCATCTGCGCCGAGTGGTAGAGCGGCAGCGAGTGCACGGGCAGATCGCCGGCCTGCAGATCGAGGGCGGTGATCGCGCTCAGGTACTCGTGCACCAGCGCACGGTGGGTCAGCATCGCGCCCTTGGGCAGCGCGGTGGTGCCCGAGGTGTAGAGGAGTTGCGTCAGGTCCTCGCCACGGGACTCCGGACCGTCGTACGGCGTGGTCGCGTCAAGTCGCGCGAGCAGCGAGTCGTCGGTGTCGCGCAGGGCGAGAAAGCGGGTTCCCGCGGGGAGGTTCCCCGCCAGGTCCGGGTCGGCCAGGACCAGTCCGCAGCCGGCCTGCTCGACGATGTACGCGAGGTCGCCGCCGGTCAGGTTCTGGTTGACCGGCACATGCACCAGCCCGCCGCGGGCACACGCGAGGAAGCCGATCAGGTACGCGTCCGAGTTGTGGCCGTAGGCACCGACGCGGTCGCCCGGGGCCAGTCCCGAGGAGCGCAGCACCTGGGCCGCGCGGGAGACGGCCTCGTCGAGTTCGGCGTAGGTCCAGGACCGGTCGCGGTAGTGGACCGCGACGCGTTCAGGGGTCCGCCGGGCGCTGCGCCGCAGCACCCCGTCGACCGTGACGCTCCGTCCCGCCGCCACCGTGGGGTTCCGACCCGCCGTCATGACCTGCTCCTTCGTCCGGCTGCTGTGCCGTGATCCTCGTTCCGGCCCGCGAGCGGGGTCAAGCGTCCCGCGCCCTTGGCGCGAAGACGATCAGCCCCGCTGTGGAACGTACTGACACCAGGTCAAACGGCTGTGTCTGTTGTTACGCTCAACCGCACCTTCCCTCAATGATGTCGTGCCGGCCCACTCCCGGTCGTCGATCCCGAACTCGCCGCACTTCAGCGACCGGACACGGCTGTTCTCCACCCCGCCGCGATGTCACACCGCTCGCGTACGGCCCTCCCAGTAGGGGTCCCGCAGCCGCCGCTTGTACAGCTTCCCGTTCGGGTCGCGCGGCATCGACTCGATGAAGTCGACACTCTTGGGGCGCTTGTACCCGGCGAGCAGGTGCTCGCAGTGGCCGAGGATGTCGGCGGCGAGGGCCGGGCCCGGCTCGTGGCCGGGGGCGGGCTCGACGACGGCCTTGACCTCCTCGCCCCAGTCGTCGTGCGGGATGCCGAAGGCGGCCGCGTCGGCGACGGCGGGGTGGGCGAGCAGCGCCGCCTCGATCTCGGCCGGGTAGATGTTGACCCCGCCCGAGATGATCATGTCGATCTTGCGGTCGCGGAGGAAGAGATAGCCGTCCTCGTCGAGACAGCCCAGGTCGCCGACGGTGAAGAAGTCGCCGATGCGGTTCTTCTTCGTCTTGCTCTCGTCCTTGTGGTACGAGAATCCGCCGGTGCTCATCTTCATGTAGACGGTGCCGAGTTCACCGGGCGGCAGCCGGTTGCCGTCGTCGTCGAAGATCGCGAGTTCGCTGATGGGCCAGGCCTTGCCGACCGTGCCGGGCTTCTTCAGCCAGTCCTCGGCGGTCGCGAAGGCGCCGCCGCCCTCGCTGGCCGCGTAGTACTCCTCGACGCTGTGGCCCCACCACTCGATCATCGCCCGTTTCACATGGTCGGGGCACGGGGCGGCGCCGTGGATGGCGTGCCGCATGGAGGAGACGTCGTAGCGCGCCCTCACCTCGTCGGGGAGTGCCAGCAGCCGGTGGAACTGGGTCGGGACCATATGGGTGTGGGTGCAGGCGTGGGCGTCGATGACGCGGAGCATCTCCTGCGGCGTCCACTTGTCCATCAGCACCAGGCGGTGGCCGATGTGCAGGGAGGCGCCCGCGAACTGGAGCACGGCGGTGTGGTAGAGCGGCGAGCAGACCAGGTGCACGTTGTCGTCGTGCGGCCTGATGCCGAAGATGCCGAGGAAGCCGCCGAGGTACGTCTCCTCGGGGAGTTTGCCGGGCAGCGGGCGCCTGATGCCACGGGGGCGGCCCGTGGTGCCCGAGGTGTAGTTCATGACCCAGCCGAGGGTGCGCTCCCCGGGCGCCGACTCGGGCTGTCCGTCGAGGAGTTCGGCGTACGGCCGGAAGCCGGCCACTGTCCCCACCGCGTACCGCCGCGCCGCCGGAAGCTTCGCCTCGTCGGCGGCGTGGCGGGCGGCGTCCGCGAACCGTTCGTGTGCGATGAGCACCTTGGCGCCCGAGTCGGAGACGATCCAGGCGATCTCGGGGCCGACGAGGTGGTGGTTGACCGGCACGAGATAGAGGCCCGCCTGAGAGGCGGCGAGGTAGGCGGCGAAGAACTCGACGCCGTTGGGCAGCACGACGGCGAAGGCGTCGCCGCGTTCGAGTCCGGCGGCGCGCAGACCGTGGACGAGTTGATTGGCCGCGGCGTGCAGCCGGCCCGCGGTCCACTCGTCCCCGTCCGGGGTGACGAGGACCGTCCGTCCGGGGTCGGCGGTGGCCTGGGCCCAGAAGCCGTTGGGTGAGGTGCTCATGATTGTTCGCCCCTTCCCGCGATCCGGTTGACACGGTCGACGGCTCGCTCGAAGCCGCTCGTCAGGTCGTCGAAGACGGCCTGGACACTGCGCTCGCTGTTCATCCGGCCGACGATCTGCCCGACCGGGGTCCCGAGCAGCGGTTCCACCTCGTACTTCTGGATCCGGGAGACCGCCTCGGCCACCAGCAGCCCCTGGAGCGGCATGGGGAGCGTGCCGGGACCGTCCGGGTCGTCCCAGGCGTCGGTCCACTCGGTGCGCAGCTGGCGTGCGGGTTTGCCGGTCAGCGCGCGCGAGCGGACGGTGTCGCCTGACCCGGCGGCGAGCAGCTTGCGGGTGACCGCGGGCGAGTGCATGTCCGCTTCGGTGACGGTCAGCCACAGGGAGCCGAGCCACACGCCCTGGGCGCCCAGGCTGAGGGCGGCGGCCACCTGCTGTCCGCTGCCGATGCCGCCCGCCGCGAGTACGGGCAACGGGTCGACGGCGTCGACGACTTCGGGGGTGAGCACCATCGAGGCGATCTCGCCGGTGTGGCCGCCCGCCTCGTAGCCCTGCGCGACGACGACGTCGATGCCCGCCTCGGCGTGCTTGCGCGCGTGCCGGGCGCTGCCCGCGAGGGCGGCGACGAGCACCCCGCGCTCGTGGGCGCGCTCGACGACATCGGCGGGCGGTGAGCCCAGCGCGTTGGCGAGCAGTTTGATCGGATAGTCGAAGGCGACGTCGAGCTGGGTGCGGGCGACCTGTTCCATCCAGCCGGTGATGCGCCAGCCGGACGCCTCGCCGTCGGCGAGTTCGGGCACGCCGTACTTGGCGAGGGTGTCCTTGACGTACTGCCGGTGCCCCTCGGGGATCATCGCCTCGACGTCGGCCTCCGTCACCCCCTCGACCTTCTTCGCGGGCATCACGACGTCCAGGCCGTACGGTTTGCCGTCGACGTTCGCCTCGATCCAGTCGAGGTCGCGTTTGAGGTCGTCGGGGGCGGTGTAGCGGACCGCGCCGAGCACGCCGAAACCGCCCGCGCGACTGATGGCCGCGGCGACGGCGGGAAACGGCGTGAAGCCGAAAATGGCGTGCTCGACTCCCAGTCTCTTGCTCAGCTCCGTCTGCATGGCCGCAGAATGCCGCAGTCCTCCGGTCGAGGGAAGGCCTTTTCTGATGCTCCGTCAGATTTCTGGCCGGTCCTTCGCCGGAGTTCCGGGCCACACCCCGCGTCCGCGGCATGATCCGCCGGACAGGCCCTAGTCGACCGCGCCCTCCAGCACGGCCATGGCCGCGTTGTGCCCGGGCACTCCGCTCACGCCCCCGCCGCGCACCGCGCCCGCCCCGCACAGCAGGACGTTCGCGTGCCGGGTCTCGACGCCCCAGCGGCCCGTGCCCTCCTGGGCGTACGGGAAGGCGAGGTCGCGGTGGAAGATGTTGCCGCCGGGCAGCCGCAGGTCGCGCTCCAGGTCGAGCGGGGTCTTCGCCTCGATACAGGGACGGCCGTCCGCGTCCGTGGCCAGGCAGTCGGCGAGCGGTTCGGCGAGGTGCGCCTCCAGCTGCGCCAGCGTCGACTTCAGCAGCTCCGCCCGTACGGCGTCGTTGTCCCGCTCGAAGAGCCGGGCGGGCGTGTGCAGGCCGAAGAGGGTGAGGGTCTGGTAGCCCTGTTCGACCAGGTCCTGGCCGAGAATGCTCGAGTCGGTGAGGGAGTGGCAGTAGATCTCGGAGGGCGGCGCGGTGGGCAACTCTCCGGACGCGGCCTGCGCGTGGGCGGTCGCCAACTGCTCGTAGCCCTCGGCGATGTGGAAGGTGCCGGAGAACGCCTCGCGCGGGTCGACCGAGGTGTCGCGCAGCCTCGGCAGCCGCTTGAGCAGCATGTTGACCTTCAGCTGGGCCCCCTCGGCGGGGGTGGGCGGTTCGTCGCCGGTGAGGTGCGCGAGCTCCTGCGGCGAGGCGTTCACCAGGACGTGCCGGGCCGCCACCACGCCCTCGCCGTCCGCGGTCCGGTAGGTGACCTCGGCGGCCCGCCCGTCGGTCTCGATGCGCAGCACCTCGTGGCCGGTGGCGATCACGGCGCCCGCGCCGCGCGCCGCCGCGGCGATCGCGTCGGTGAGGGCGCCCATGCCGCCGACCGGCACGTCCCAGGCGCCGGTGCCGCCGCCGATCACGTGGTACAGGAAGCAGCGGTTCTGCCGCAGGGAGGGATCGTGGGCGTCCGCGAAGGTCCCGATGAGCGCGTCGGTGAGGACGACACCGCGTACGAGGTCGTCGGCGAAGTTCTCCTCCACGGCGACGCCGACCGGCTCCTCGAAGAGGACCCGCCAGGCCTCCTCGTCGTCGATGCGGGCGCGGAGTTCCTCGCGGGTGGGGAGCGGTTCGGTGAGCGTCGGGAAGACCTGCTGGGCGACGCGACCGGTCATCGCGTAGAAGCGCTGCCAGGCCTCGTACTCGCGGTCCGAGCCGGTCAGGCGGGCGAAGGCCTCGCGGGTGCGGCGCTCGCCACCGCCGACGAGGAGGCCGGTGGGACGTCCGTCGCGTTCGACGGGCGTGTACGAGGACACGGTGCGGCCGCGCACGCGGAAGTCGAGGCTCAGATCCCGCACGATCTTCCGGGGCAGCAGGCTGACCAGGTAGGAGTAGCGCGACAGCCGCGCGTCGACCCCGGCGAACGGCCGGGTGGACACGGCGGCGCCGCCGGTGCTCCCCAGGCGCTCGAGCACCAGGACGGACCGGCCGGCCCGGGCCAGGTAGGCGGCTGCGACGAGACCGTTGTGGCCCCCGCCGACGATCACGACGTCGTATCCCTCGTGTGCAGGCATGGTTCTTGGTAGCACGCGATGATCTAGAACGGCCAGAGGTACGCGGCACCCGGCGGGCAACCGGACGGGGTGCGAGCGGGGCGTCCGCTGCGGCGCGGGCCTCCGCCGCGGCGAGGGCGGGGCCGCCCGGGAGCCGTCCGCCGTATGGGCGGTGCCGTCCGTCGGACAGGGCGGGCACAACCCCTGTACGAGGGCCCCTCAGCCTCCCCGTGCCGCCCGCTGCTGGCGTAACGCCGCCACCCTCCGGTACAGCTCCACCGCCTCCTGGCCCCGGCCCAGCTGCTCCAGGCAGTGCGCCTCGTCGTTGCGGCTGGCCAGGGCGTCGAGGTGGTCGGGGCCGAGGACACGTTCGCGGGCGGCGGCGACGCCGCGGTACTCGGTGAGGGCGTCGGACCAGCGGCCCAGCCAGCCGAGGCCGACCGCGACCTCGCGGCGGCTGACGAGGGTGTCCAGGTGGTCGGGGCCGAGGACGCGCTCACGGATCGCCCACACGTCACGGGACTCGGTGAGCGCCTCCTCCCAGCGCCCCATCCGGCCGAGATTGACCCCGAGGCCATGCCGGGCGCGCAGGGTCTCGGGGTGGGCGGGGCCGTGCACCCGGTTGCGATCGTCGATCAGGTCCCGGTACAGCTCCAGAGCCTGCGCGCTGCGGCCGAGCCGGCCGAGACTGATGCCGACCTCGTAGCGCGCGGAGAGGGTGTCCGGGTGGTCGGGGCCGAGAGCCTGCGCCCGCGCCTCGGCCACTTCCCGGTAGGTCTCCAACGCCTCGGGCCAGTGACCCAACTGACCGAGCGCGTAGGCGACTTCGTAGCGCGTCACCAGCGTGTCGGGGTGGTTCGCACCGAGCACCCGGGTCCGCGCGGCAGCGACCTCGCTCGCCATCCGGTACGAGTCCTCCAGTCGGCCCAGCCTGCTCAGGTTGAAGGCGAGGTTGTGGCGGCAGCGCAGGGTGTCGGGATGGTCGGGGCCCATGACCCGCTCCCGGGCGGCGAGCACCGCGGTGTACGCCTGGTGCGCCTCGAAGTGGCGGCCCAACTGGCCTAGCACGTAAGCCATTTCCTGGCGAGCGGCCAGGGTGTCGGGATGGCCGGGGCCGAGCGCCCGCTCCCTGCCCTGCGCGACCCGCACATACTCGCGCAGGGCTTCGGCGGCGCGTCCGGTGCGGCTGAGGGTGAAGCCGACCTCGTAGCGGCTGGCGAGGGTGTCGGGGTGGTCGGGGCCGAGGACGTGCTCGCGCTCGGCGGCGACCGCGCGGTGCACCTCGCCCGCCTCGGTCCACCGGCCGAGCCGCCCAAGACTCAGCCCTGCGTTGTGCCGGCCCGCCAAAGTGGTGAGCGACTCCGGTGAGGGAGTCGGACGTTCGACGCGCTCTCGCGCCTGGGGGACGGACGCGGCCGGGCGTGCGATCCAGTCGCCGGTCAGGCCCGCCGCCGCGTCCGGCGGCGCGCCGCCCAGGCCGGCACCGGTCGCCTTGTGGCCGGTGGTCATACCCCGGGTCCAGGAGGGCAGCCGGGGTTCTCGGGAGGAAGGGGACGAGGGAGCCGGCGCCGACGGTTCCAGCATCCGCCGCTCATGGGCGGGTCGGCCCACCGTGGGGGACACGACCGTCGGCACGTACACCGGAGTCGTACGCCCCGTGCCGATCCGCCGGCCGAGCTCGCGCGCGTCCTGCGGGCGCCGCTCCGGCTCCTTGGCCAGCAGATCCAGGATGATCCGCTCGAAGTACTCGGGGAGCTCGGCGCGATGGTGACGCGGCGGCTCGGGAGGCGTGTCACGGTGCCCGATGAGGATCGCCCACGCGTCGTCGAGGTCGAACGGCGGCGCCCCGGTGGCGATTTCGTAGAGCACACATCCGAAGGAGTACAGGTCACTGCGCTGGTCGACCTGGGCGCCGCTGATCTGCTCCGGCGACATGTAGTGCGGGGTGCCCATCGCGATGCCGGTGCCGGTCAGCCGGGCCGTGAAGCCGATGTCGTGGCCGAGGCGCGCGATGCCGAAGTCGCAGATCTTCACCGTGCCGTCGGCGAGCCGCATGATGTTGGCGGGCTTCAGGTCGCGGTGCACGATGCCCTGTTGATGGGTGTAGGCGAGGGCCCCGGACACCTGGTCGGCGATGTCGACGACATCGGCGACGGGAAGCGGATGCTGCTTGTTGTCCTCCAGGAGCTGGCTGAGGTTGCGGCCCTCCAGCAGCTCCATGACCAGGTACAGCACGCCCTCCGACTCGCCGAAGTCGTGCACCACGGTCACCCCGCGGTGCTGCAGCGCGGCGGCCACCCGGGCCTCGCGCCGGAATCTCTCCCGCAGCACACCGGTGAACGACTGATCGTGGTGCGGGCCGAGCGGCTTGAGGCACTTCACGGCCACCTGCCGCCCCAGCGACTCGTCACGGGCGCGCCACACCTCACCCATGCCTCCCCGCCCGATCAGATCGAGCAGTCGGTACCGGCTCTGGATCAGCCTGGTCTCCGCCATCTCGTGCGATCGCCCCCGTCGCTGCTCGCCGCGCCCTCCCCTGGCTCGTCCAGTATGGCGAGTTATCTGCCGACTTTGTACGGCGCCGGGCGGGAGCCGGGACCGAGCCGCGCGATGGCCCGCAGAATGTGTTTGGGCGGGAGTTGCCAGCGAAGACGTGCGGGAACACAGCGCAGCAAGGTGCCCGTGACGCGCAGGCGCCGGGTCACCGCGGAGGGGGCCGGCGCGGTTCTGCCGTACAGCTTATGGGCGTACGGCGGCAGAGCGGCGTACGCCAGACGCGCCACGCGCCGCCACAGCAGGGCGCGCGCCGGAACGAGCAACGGGTGGATCGGCGGGCGCGCCAGGAAGTCGTCCACGTCCCGCGCCTCGGGTCCGGCGGCGAGTTGTGGCAGCACCTTCTCGAAGTAGGCGGCCAACTCCGCCTGATTCGCCGGTACGTCGGCGGGGTCGAGGCCCACCAGGCGTGCGCTGACCCGGTGTTCGTCGATGTACCGGTCGGCGTGCGCGTCGGTCAGCGGGAAGCCCGAGCGGCGCAGGACGTGCAGATAGGAGTCGATCTCGGCGCAGTGCACCCACAGCAGCAGCTCGGGCTCGTCGATCCGGTACCGCTCCCCCGTGTCCGGGTCGGTGGCCTGGAGCAGGGTGTGGATCTTCCGGACCCGGGCGCCGGCCTTCTCGGCGGCCTCCGTGGTGCCGTACGTCGTCGTGCCGACGAAGTTCGCGGTGCGCATCAGGCGGCCCCAGGCGTCGCGCCGGAAGTCGGAGTTCTGCATGACGCCGCGGACCGCGCGGGGGTGCAGGGCCTGGAGGTAGAGCGCGCGGACCCCGGCGACCCACATCATCGGGTCGCCGTGCATCTGCCAGGTCACCGACGAGGGACCGAACAGCCCCTGCTCACCCGTGCGAAGCGCGTCCACCCCGTCAGGCTAACGCCGGACCCGTGGCATCCCCAGTCCGATCCAGGAGATGATTTCGCGCTGGATCTCGTTGTTCCCGCCGCCGAAGGTGAAGATCACCGCCGAGCGGTAGCCGCGTTCCAGCTCGCCGTGCAGGACGGCGCCCGTGGAGCCCTCCTTGAGGACTCCGGGTGCCGCGACGATCTCCATGAGCCAGGCGTACGCGTCCCGGCGGGCCTCGGAGCCGTACACCTTGACCGCGGAGGCGTCCTGCGGGGTGAGGGTGCCCTCCTGGACGGCGTTCACCATCTGCCAGTTGAGGAGCTTCATCGCGTCGAGTCTGGTGTGGGTCTGGGCGAGCCGGCGGCGTACCCAGGGGAGGTCGGCGACGCGGCGGCCGTCGGCGAGCTTGGTGTCCATGGCCCAGCGCTGGACGTCGTGCAGGGCGCGGATCGCCATGGTGCCGTGTGCGGCGAGGGTGACGCGTTCGTGGTTGAGCTGGTTGGTGATCAGCCGCCAGCCCTTGTTCTCCTCGCCGACCCGGCGCGAGAGGGGGACGCGGATGTTCTCGTAGTAGCTGGCGGTGGTGTCGTGCGAGGCGAGGGTGTTGATGAGGGTGCAGGAGTAGCCGGGGTCGGAGGTCGGCACGAGGAGCATGGTGATGCCCTTGTGCGGTGGGGCGTCCGGGTCGGTGCGGACGGCGAGCCAGACCCAGTCGGCCGTGTCGCCGTTCGTGGTCCAGATCTTCTGCCCGTTGACGACGTAGGTGTCGCCGTCCCGCACGGCCTTGGTCTTGAGCGCGGCCAGGTCCGTGCCCGCGTCGGGCTCGCTGTAGCCGATCGCGAAGTCGATCTCGCCGGAGAGGATCCTCGGAAGGAAGTACTCCTTCTGCTCCGCGGTGCCGAACCGCATGATCGTCGGGCCGACGGTGTTCAGCGCCATCAAGGGCAGCGGTACGCCCGCCTGGGCGGCCTCGTCGAAGAAGATGAACTGCTCCATGGGGGTCAGCCCGCGCCCGCCGTACTCCTCGGGCCAGCCCACCCCGAGCCAGCCGTCCCTGCCGAGCCGCCGGATCGTCTCGCGGTAGAACCGCTTCTGGGCGGCCGGGTCGCCGTACCGGGCGTAGGCGTGATCGGGCACCAACTCGGCGAAGTAGCCACGCAGTTCGGTCCGCAGCCGCTGCTGCTCTGGCGTGTATTCGAGATGCACGGCGCCTCCTGGCTCCCCAAGGCCGGACCTGACGGCGCACACCGTAGAACGTGTTTCAGAAATTGTGAATGCCGATGACACCGGCGCCCCGGCCGAGACCTTCCCGGGGGACACTCACCCGGGGTTCCAGTACCTCGGCGCCGGTCCGTCAACGAGGCCGTACTCGCCTGCGGGGCGGTGTGTCAGGCGCGGCTCAGGGTGGCGAGGAAGTCCGTGCAGGCCTGGGCGCACTCCCGGCAGGCCTTCGCGCTGTCCTGCCCACCGGGGTGCTCGTCGAACACGTCCGCGCTCTCGCGGCAGACGGTACGGCACCACTCGACCTGGACCCGGATGCCGGCCGTGTCCCGGCGGGCCTCCTCCGCCAGCACACGACAGGTCGCGTCGCACACCTCCACACAGAGAAGGCCTTCGCGCCGTACGAGTTCCTGCTCCATCGGGCCGTCCGGATCCACCGCGCTCGCCCGCAGCGCGCAGGCGCGGGCGGCCTCGGCGCAGGCCTGCGCGCAGTCGAAGCGGTCCTCGAGGAATCGGATGCGTTCTTGTCGGGATGTCATGGTCGTCACCGCGGGCGGGTAGCCGCGGGAAGGCCCGCCAAACCCCGCGTCTCAGGGCCCTGCGGCCACTCCTCGGACGAGCGTCCACCCGGTTTGCGCGGACGGCTCCGGGCACCCGGGGACGCATGAGTGCCATGGATCCGCCTGACAGGCCCTAGGCCAGTCCTAGGCCCTGTCGTCCATCGCCTCGGCCGCCTCGCGTGAGATCCGCTCGAACTGGGCACCCATCGCCTCGGAGAGCGCGTGGGCCGCCGAGAGCGGGCGGACCATCACCATCAGGTCGTCGATCCTGCCGTCCTCGTCGAAGTGCAGGAAGTCGCAGCCGTTGAGCTCCTTGTCGCCCACCTTCGCCGTGAAGACGAGCGCGTGGTCACGGCCGTCGGCGCCGGCGATCTCGCGTACGTAGCGGAAGTCGGTGAAGACACGGGAGACGCCGCGCAGGATGGCCGCGGTGATGGCCTTCCCCGGGTACGGCTTGAAGGCGACGGGGCTGGTGAACACCACGTCGTCGGCCAGCATCTCCTCGACCGCGCTGAGGTCGCCCGCCTCTACGGCCTTCCGGAAGGGGTGCATCCGAGCCCCGCCTTTCACTCAACTAATTGATTAGGTTACGAACAGAGTAGTTGGGGTGGTGCTCGACGTCCAGACATTGACATTCCTATGGCTCCGACCGCAGCCCCTATTGGTCACCTATGCCAGAGCCGCATACCGTCGAGGACATCACCGCCCTGACGCTCTGGGTCCAGAACGTCAGGGCGTACGACAGGAACAACGGGCAACAACCCCCCGCACCCCCGGAGAAACGCACCATGTCGAAGATTCTCTTTGTGATCACCGGCGTCGACCACTGGACGCTCGCCGACGGCACCCGCCACCCGAGCGGCTTCTGGGCCGAGGAGGCCGTCGCCCCGTACGAGGCCTTCAAGGCCGCGGGCCACGAGGTCGTCGTCGCCACTCCCGGCGGCGTCGTACCGACCGTGGACAAGGGGAGCCTGGCCCCCGAGCTCAACGGTGGCCAGGAGGGCGCCGACCGGATCGCGCGCGTCCTCGCGTCGATGACCGAGCTCCAGCGGCCGATCAAGCTGGACGAGGTCGAACTGGACGACTACGCGGCCGTCTTCTACCCCGGCGGCCACGGACCGATGGAGGATCTGGCGGTCGACGCGGACTCCGGGCGGCTGCTCACCCTCGCGCTGGAGTCGGGCAAGCCGCTCGGTGTGGTGTGCCACGGCCCGGCCGCGCTGCTCGCCGCGACGAAGGAGGACGGCGGCAACGCCTTCGCGGGTTACCGGGTCTCCGGCTTCACCAACGCCGAGGAGACGCAGGCCGGTCTCGCCGGCCAGGCCAAGTGGCTGCTCCAGGACCGGCTCGTCGAGGCGGGCGTCGACTTCCAGGAGGGCGAGCCCTGGGCCCCCAAGGTGGTCGTCGACCGCAACCTGGTCACCGGCCAGAACCCGGCGTCCTCCGCCCCGCTCGCCGTCGAGCTGCTGAAGAAGCTGGCCTGACCCTCATGGCCACCGACCGGCTCGATGAGGTCCTCGACGCCGCCTACGACTGCCTGACCAGGTACGGCGTACGGCGCACGACGATGGACGACATCGCCTCCGCCATGGGCGTGTCCCGGTCGGCGGTCTACCAGTACGTCCGCGGCAAGGACGACGCCTTCCGTCTGCTCGCCGGGCGTCTGCACGAGCGGGCGCTCGGCCGGGCCCGGGAGGCGGCAGCCGAGTGCGGCGCCCCGCACGCCGAGCGCGTCCGGGGCGTTCTGGCCGCCAAGCTCGACCTGGTGCTCCAGCTGGCCGGCGACTCCCCCCACACGGCCGAACTCCTCGACGAGAAGGCCCGGTTGTTCGGGGACATCTGCCACACGTTCGTCGGGGAGTTGCGGCGCCTGCTGATCAGCCTCTTCGCCGAGGTGGCCACCCCGACCGGTGTCGATCCCGCCGAAGCCGCCGACATCTGTCTGGCCCTGGTCGTCGGCCTGGAGTCGTCCCCCGACGGCCGACAGCTGCTGGCCCCGGCCACCGACGCCCTCCTGACCGGCCTGCTCGGCGGCCGGGTCCGGACGGGCAGCGGCTCCCCGGTGGGACCGTGTGGGACGGCGCGGCCCGAGTCCGGCGGGCGCGCCCGGCGCGCGGACGTCGCGGGAGCTCCATGACGACGGTGGCCGTGTCCGGGTCGGAAGCGGAGATGACCTCCTCGCGGAGCAGGAAGTCGGACGGGCCCCAGGGCCTGTCCGGCGGATCATGCCGCAGACGCGGGGCTTGGCACGCCCTCCCCCAGAGGGGGTACCCCCAGCGGCGTTGTCGTCGGTTGCCGACTCCCCCACTCTCGACTTCTCCCCCAGTGCCTTAAGGGCCTGGGAGGTACCCCCAGAGCGGGGGGACCCCCATCGCGTCGACTCCCTCCTCCGCCTTGCAGCTGCACGCAAAGCCCCGCTCACCTCTACTTATGACGCACCGCCGCTTCCTTCCGACTTGATCCGCCGGACAGGCCCTAACCCCGCACGGGTGCTGTCGTGCCGCGGACCTCGAGCGCCGGGGTGGTGAGGACGAGCTCGCCCGGGCGGGCGGGGTCGGCGATCCGGTCGAGCAGACGCTGCGCGGCACGGCGCCCGACGTCGTGCCCGGCGCTGTCCACGGTGGTGAGCCACAGGTGCCGCAGCCGTGCGAGGTAGGTGTTGTCGTAGCCGACGAGGGAGAGGTCGCGCGGCACCTGGAGGCCGAGTTCCTCGGCGGCCGACAGGGCGCCGACACAGGCGATGTCGTTGAACGCGAAGACGGCGGTGGGCCGTTCGGGGGCGCTGAGCAGCCGGACCGTGGCACGGTAGCCGCCCTCCTCGGTCAGGTCGCCCTGCTCCACGACCGCCTCCGCGGCCAGTCCGTGTTCGCGCATGACCGCCTCGAAGCTGCGGCGTCGCAGTTCGCCGACCATCCCCTGCCCCGCGATGTGCGCGATACGGCGGTGGCCGAGGCCGATGAGATGCTCGGTGGCCAGGCGGGCGCCGCGCTCGTCGTCGTTGGCGACGACGTCGACACCGGGCAGCTCGGGCTCCCGGGCGCCCGCGACCACGGTGGGGATCTGCCCGGCCGCCGCCCGCAGCGCTTCGGCGGCCGGCAGGGTGCCGACGGCGATCAGACCGTCGACCCGCAGGTCCACGAAGGTGCGGGTGAGGTCCTCGCCGAGACGCCGGTTGAGATGGCCGTCGGCGAGCAGCATGTGCAGACCGGAGTCGTGCAGCCGGGAGTTCAGACCGTCCAGCAGCTCCACGAACCAGGGGTTGCGCATGTCGTTGAGGAGCACCCCTACCGTACGGGTGCGCCGCTCGCTGAGGCTGCGCGCCGCCGCGTTGGGCCGGTAGCCGAGCTCCTCGACGGCGGCCAGCACGGCCTGCCGCTTCTCGTCACGGACCTGGTCGGAGCCGCGCAGCACGAGGGAGACCAGAGACTTCGACACTCCGGCCCGTTCGGCGACGTCACGAATCGTCGGTGCTCTCATGGTCTGCGTGGCTCCATTTCTGGACCGTTCCATACGGCGGGTGAGCTTGTCAAAGGGGTTGACACACACTGCAGCAGCCTTCACTGTGAGCCGGGAACTTGTTGGACCGGTCCAAAGAGGGGCAGTCATGGTGCGTTCGCTCGGCGTTGCCGTCGTGGGGTTCGGCTGGATGGGACGGGTGCACACCCAGGCGTACGCCCGCGTGTCCCACCATTTCCCGGAGCTGTCCCTGCGCCCCGAACTGGTCGCCGTCGCGGACGAGGTGCCCGGCAGGGCGGAGGAGGCCGCGGCCCGGTACGGTTTCACGGCCGCCCACCGCGACTGGCGCGAGGTGGCCGCCGATCCCCGGGTCCAGGCGGTGAGCATCGCCGCGCCGAACTTCCTGCACCGCGAGATCGGCCTCGCCATGGCCGAGGCGGGCAAGCACATCTGGATCGAGAAGCCGGTGGGCCTGACCGCCGAGGACGCCCGCGCCGTGTCGGACGCGGTCACCAAGGCCGGGGTCCAGGGCACGGTCGGCTTCAACTACCGCAATGCGCCCGCCGTCGCCGCCGCCCGCGAACTGATCGCCTCCGGCGAGATCGGCACCGTCACGCATGTCCGCATCCGGCTGTTCAGCGACTACGCGGCCCATCCGGAGGGCGCCCTGACCTGGCGCTACGAGCGGGAGCGCGGCGGCAGCGGAGTCCTCGGCGACCTGGCCTCGCACGGCGTCGACCTGGCGCGCTTCCTGCTCGGCGAGATCGAGGCGCTGACCGCCGACACCGCGATCTTCCTGCCCCAGCGGGCCCGCCCGAGCGGCGCCACCGCCGGTCACACCCGCGCGGCGGGCGGCGATCTGGGCCCGGTGGAGAACGAGGACTATGTCAACTGCCTGCTGCGCTTCGCCTCCGGCGCGCGGGGCGTTCTGGAGGCCTGCCGGGTCTCGGTGGGCGAGCAGAACAACTACGGCTTCGAGGTGCACGGCACCAAGGGCGCGGTCTTCTGGGACTTCCGGCGCATGGGCGAACTGGGCGTCAGCAGGGGTACGTCGTACCAGGACCAGCCCGTCAGCACGGTGTACGTCGGCCCCGGACACGGCGAGTACGCGGCCTTCCAGCCGGGCTCCGCGAACAGCATGGGCTACGACGACCTCAAGGTCATCGAGGCGCACAACTTCCTGCGCTCGATCGCCGAGAACACCTCGCATGGCGCGACGCTGGTCGACGCGGTGCACAGCGCGGCCGCGCTGGACGCGATGTCCCGTTCCGCCGAGCGGGGCTCGTGGGTGTCCCTGGCATGACGTGACGGTCGCGGTGGTCGGATCCGTCATCGCGCGTCCATGAAGGACGGCTGCCGCGACTTTCTGTTATCGGCCGCGTTCCACGGCGTCTCCTGTGCGTAGGCATCGCCAGGCACCGAGCGCTAAGGAACCAAGTCAGTGACAGTACAGATCAGTCGCCGGAACATGCTGAAGATCGCCGGTGCGGCCGCGGGCGCCGCCGCTGCCGGCACCGCCGTCGCGGCGGCCCCGGCAGCGGCGGCGGGCGGTGTCTTCGCGCACCCCGGAATGCTGCACACCCGGGCCGATCTGCGCCGTATGGCGGCCGAGGTGAAGGCCGGCGCGGAGCCCTACGCGGCCGGCTTCGCCAGGCTGACGGCCAACCGGCATGCCCAGAGCACCTGGACGGCCAACCCCCAGGCGACCGTCTACCGCGGCTCGGGCACGCCCGAGAACTACGCCACGCTCTACCACGACATCCACGCGGCCTACCAGAACGCCCTGCGCTGGCACATCACCGGCATCACCGCGCACGCCGACACCGCCCGCGACATCCTCAACGCCTGGTCGGCCAAGCTGACCAGGCTCGACGGCAGCGCCGACCGGTTCCTCGCCTCGGGCCTCTACGGCTACCAGTTCGCCAATGCCGCCGAGCTCGTCCGCGGCCACGACGGCTTCGAACTGGCCCGATTCCAGAAGATGATGCTCGACGTCTTCCACCCGCTGAGCGAGGACTTCCTCGCGCACCACAACGGCTCCTACATCACCAACTACTGGGCCAACTGGGACCTGACGAACATCGCCTCGGTCCTCGCCATCGGCATCCTGTGCGACGACCGCGCGAAGGTCGACCGCGCCGTCGAGTACTTCAAGCACGGCGCGGGGATGGGCTCCGTCAAGAACGCCATCCCGGTCGTGTACGCCGACGGCCTCGCCGAATGGGTCGAGGCCGGCCGCGACCAGGGTCATGCCCTGCTGGGCGTCGGCCTGATGGGCACCATCTGCGAGATGGCCTGGAACCAGGGCATCGACCTGTACGGCTATGACGACAGCCGATTCCTCAAGGGCGCCCAGTACGTCGCCAAGTGGAGCCTGGGCGGGGACGTGCCCTACACCTCGTACACCCGTAAGAAGGGCGCACCCGGCATCTGGTCGGGCTCGGAGACCGCGTCCGCGGCGGCGGCCGTCGATCCGGCCATGGCCCGGCCGATCTGGGCCATGATCACCAACCACTACACCGGGCGCCGGGGGCTGGACGCGCCCTACCTCACGAAGATCGCGGCCCGGTTCGCGCCCGAGGGCGGCGGCGGGGACTACGGCCCCAACAGCGGCGGTTTCGACCAACTCGGCTTCGGCACACTGGCGTTCACCCGGCCGCGGGCCACCGCCGTCCAGGCGTCGGCGGCGCCGACCGCCGTCGCGTCCGGTGTGTCGCCCTCAGGCAACGGATCCGCCGGTCCGTCCGTCACGCCCTCCTCCGCGGCGAGCCCCCTGGGTGGGAGCGGCGGCGACCTGGCCGCCACCGGTTCCTCCGGCCTGTCGGCCTGGACCGCCGCCACCGGCGTCGCCGCCCTCGCGGGTGGCTTCCTCCTGCTGCGCCGCCGCGACCGGGCCCGCCGCGACGCCGGGGAGTGACGGGCGGGTGAGCGCCCGCGCGTCGGTCGCGGCGTTCATGTGCGAAGCAGCAGCTGGAACTCGAAGGCGTATCGCGAGGATCGGTAGATGTGGGTGCCGTACTCGACCGCGCGGCCGGTGTCGGCGTAGGCCGTGCGCTGCATGGTGAGCAGGGCGGCGCCCGCCGGTTCGTCCAGCCGCTCGGCCTCCTCCGGCGAGGCGGCGCGGGCGCCCACGGTCTGGCGGGCGCTGTGCAGGCTGATCCCGGCGGCACGCATCATGCGGTACAGGCCGGTCGACTCCAGGCGGGCGGTGTCGACGTCCAGCAGCCCTTCGGGGATGTAGTTGCACAGGGCCGCCACGGGCCGACCGTGGGTGAGGCGCAGCCGCTCCACACGGTGTACCGCGCCGCCCTCGGCGATGCCCAGGGCGGCCGCGACGTCGGCGGACGCCGGTTCGAGGGCGTTGTGCAGCACCTGGGTCGTGGGGCGCTGTCCGGCGTTCTCCAGGTCGTCGTAGAGGCTGCTGAGCTCCAGTGGGCGTTTGACCTGGCTGTGCACCACCTGGGTACCCACGCCCCGGCGGCGGACCAGGAACCCCTTGTCGACCAGGGTCTGGATGCCCTGACGGACGGTGGGGCGGGACAGGCCGAGGCGTCCCGCGAGCTCGACCTCGTTGCCCAGCAGGCTGCCCGGGCTCAGCGCACCACGCTGGATGGCGCTCTCCAGCTGTTGCGCGAGCTGGTAGTAGAGCGGGACGGGGCTGTTGCGGTCCAGCGTGAAGTCGAGGCCCACGGGCGCAGCGGCGGTCGCCGCTCGTGGGAATCGGGCGGTCCGGCGGACGGGAACCCTTGCCATCGCATCGTCCTGACGGTCGGTCCTGAGGACGGCCGGTGCGGGGACGGAGGAGATCTGTCGCCGCACCGGCCGCCACTGCGAGTCAGGAGTGGCTGGGGAAGCCGAGGTTGATGCCCGCGTCGGACGGGTCGGGCCAACGGGTGGTGATCACCTTGCCCTGGGTGTAGAAGGCGATGCCGTCGTTGCCGTAGATGTGCAGGTCGCCGAAGAGGGAGTCCTTCCAGCCACCGAAGGAGTGGTAGCCGACGGGCACCGGGATCGGCACGTTGATGCCGACCATGCCCGCCTGGACCTCCAGCTGGAAGCGGCGGGCCGCGCCGCCGTCCCGGGTGAAGATCGCGGTGCCGTTGCCCCAGCGGGAGCTGTTGATCAGCTTGATGGCCTCCTCGTAGGTGTCGGCGCGCACGACGCACAGCACCGGGCCGAAGATCTCGTCCTTGTACGCGTCCGCCGTCACCGGGACCTTGTCGAGCAGCGAGACACCGATGAAGAAGCCGTCCTCGTGGCCTTCGACGGAGTAGCCGGTGCCGTCGACGACGACCTCGGCGCCCTGGGCCGCCGCACCGGCGACGTACGACGCCACCTTGTCGCGGTGCTCGCGCGTGATCAGCGGGCCCATCTCGGAGGCCGGGTCGTTGCCGGGGCCGATGCGCAGGGCCTTCGCCCGCTCGGCGATCTTGCCGACCAGTTCGTCGCCGGTGTCGCCGACCGCGACCACGACCGAGACCGCCATGCAGCGCTCGCCGGCCGAGCCGTAGGCGGCGTTGATCGCCTGGTCGGCGGCGAAGTCCAGGTCGGCGTCGGGCAGGACGAGCATGTGGTTCTTGGCACCGCCGAGGGCCTGTACGCGCTTGTCGTGCTCGACACCCTTGAGCTGGATGTACTTGGCGATGGGCGTGGAGCCGACGAAGGAGACCGCGACGACGTCCGGGTGCTCCAGGAGGCGGTCGACGGCGACCTTGTCGCCCTGCACGATGTTCAGCACGCCGTCCGGCAGTCCGGCCTCGGAGGCCAGCTCGGCCAGCCGGAAGGAGGCCGAGGGGTCCTTCTCGCTCGGCTTGAGCACGAAGGTGTTGCCGCAGGCGATGGCCAGCGGGAACATCCACATCGGCACCATGGCCGGGAAGTTGAACGGCGTGATGCCGGCGACGACGCCCAGCGGCTGCCGGATCGAGGCCACGTCGACCCGGGTCGAGACCTGCGTGGACAGCTCGCCCTTGAGCTTGTCGGCGATGCCGCAGGCCAGTTCGACGATCTCCATGCCGCGGGCGACCTCGCCGAGCGCGTCCGAGTGCACCTTGCCGTGCTCGGCTGTGATCAGTTCGGCGATCTCGTCGCGGTGCGCGTCGAGCAGTTCGCGGTACTTGAAGAGGATCGCCGTGCGCTTGGCGAGCGAGACGCTGCCCCAGCTCTCGTACGCCGACTTGGCGTTGGCGACGGCGGCGTCCACCTCGTCGACCGAGGCGAAGCCGACCTGCTTCTCCTGGGCGCCGGTGGCCGGGTTGTAGACGGAACCGAAGCGTCCGGACACGGACTCGACGGGCTTGCCGCCGATCCAGTGCGTGATGGTCTTCATGGTGCGGGGGCCTTTCGCTGGCGGGGGGAAGAAGTCGGGGTCAGAGGTGGCGACGGCGGGCGGCGGCGTGGCCGTCGTACCGCTCACGGGCGGCCGACGCGGCGTCGCGGGAGGCGACTTCCGCGACGGGCACGTCCCACCAGGCCTCGGCGGGCGGTGCGGTGGGCGTCGGGTCGGTCTCGACGTAGACGCAGGTCGGCCGGTCCGAGGCGCGCGCGGCGGCCAGGCCGTCGCGCAGTTCCCGTACGGTCTTGGCGCGGATGACGTCCATGCCGAGGCTGGCGGCGTTGGCGGCGAGGTCCACCGGGAGCGGGGCTCCGGAGAACGTGCCGTCGGCGGCGCGGTAGCGGTAGGCGGTGCCGAAGCGCTCGGCTCCGACCTCCTCGGACAGGCCGCCGATGGAGGCGTAACCGTGGTTCTGGATCAGGACCAGGTTGACGGGCAGGCCCTCCTGGACGGCGGTGACGATCTCGGTGGGCATCATCAGATAGGTGCCGTCGCCGACCAGCGACCAGACGGGCGTGCCGGGGGCGGCCTGCTGGACTCCGATACCGGCGGGGATCTCGTAGCCCATGCAGGAGTAGCCGTACTCCAGGTGGTACTGGCGCGGGCCGCGCGCCCGCCACAGCTTGTGCAGATCACCGGGGAGCGAGCCGGCCGCGTTGATGACCACGTCGTCGTCGCCGACGACGGCGTCCAGGGCGCCGAGGACCTGCGTCTGGGTGGGCACCGCGGAGTCCTCCGCCCGGTAGGCGGCCTCGACGACCTCCTCCCAACGCGCCTTGCCCGCGCGGTACTCGGCCTCGTACCCCGCGTCGACCCGGTGGCCCGACAGTCCCTCCGCCAGTGCCTCGAGCCCGGTCCGCGCGTCCGCGACCAGCGGCCGGGCGGCGAGCTTGTGGGCGTCGAAGGCGGTGATGTTGAGGTTGACGAAGCGCACGCCCGGCCGCTGGAACAGCGTGTTCGAGGCGGTGGTGAAGTCCGTGTAGCGGGTACCGACCCCGATGATCAGGTCGGCGGTGCGGGCGATCTCGTCGCTGACCGCGGTGCCGGTGTGGCCGATGCCGCCGAGGTCGGCGGGGTGGTCGTGGCGCAGCGAGCCCTTGCCCGCCTGGGTTGAGGCGACCGGGATGCCGGTGGCGTCGACGAGGGCCTTGAGCGCCGCCTCGGCCTCGCTGTGGTGCACTCCCCCGCCGGCGACGATCAGGGGGCGCTCGGCGGCGCGGATCGCCCGTACGGCTTCGGCGAGTTCGAACGGATCGGCGGCGGGACGGCGTACGTGCCAGACGCGCTCGGCGAAGAACTCCTCCGGCCAGTCGTAGGCCTCCGCCTGCACGTCCTGCGGCAGGGCGAGGGTGACGGCGCCGGTGTCGGCCGGGTCGGCCAGCACCCTCATCGCGTTCAGCGCGGCCGGGATCAGCATCTCCGGGCGGGTGATCCGGTCGAAGTAGCGGGAGACCGGGCGCAGTGTGTCGTTGACGGAGACATCCGCCTCGACGGGGTGTTCCAGCTGCTGGAGCAGGGGGTCGGCGGAGCGCGTCGCGAAGTAGTCGCCGGGCAGCAGCAGTACGGGCAGGCGGTTGATCGTCGCGAGGGCGGCGCCGGTGACGAGGTTGGTGGCGCCGGGGCCGATGGACGTGGTCACGGCCTGGGCGGAGAGGCGGTTGAGCTGCCGGGCGTAGCCGACCGCCGCGTGCACCATGGACTGTTCGTTGCGGCCCTGGTGGAAGGGCATGGTGTCCTCGCCGGCCTCCAGGAGGGCCTGGCCGATGCCCGCCACATTGCCGTGGCCGAAGATGCCCCAGGTGCCGGCGATCAGCCGGTGGCGTACGCCGTCGCGCTCGCTGTACTGCGCGGACAGGAAGCGCACCAGCGCCTGGGCTGTCGTCAGGCGACGGGTGGTGGTGCTCATCAGGACCTCTCGGGGGCGGTGTAGAGGGGCAGGCGGGGGTCGACCGGCCGCTCCGGCCAGGTGTCGCGGATCCAGGCGTGGTCGGGGTGGTCGCAGATCAGCCAGGCGCGGTCGGTGCCGGGGCCCGCCATGACGTTGAGGTAGTACATGTCGTGGCCGGGCACGGCCATGGACGGCCCGTGCCAGCCGTCGGGGATGAGGACGACGTCGCCGTCGCGCACCTCGGCCAGCACATCGGTGTTGGCGCCGTGGCCCGAGGGCGAGACGCGCTGGTAGCCGAGGCCGGGCGTGCCCTCGTGCGGGGCGAACTCGAAGTAGTAGATCTCCTCGAGTTCGGACTCCTCGCCGGGCCGGTGTTCGTCGTGCTTGTGCGGCGGGAAGGAGGACCAGTTGCCGCCGGGGGTGATCACCTCGACGGCGATCAGCTTGTCGCACTCGAAGACGCCTGCCGCGCCGAAGTTGTTGACCTGGCGGGAGCAGGTGCCGGTGCCGCGCAGTTCGACCGGCACGGAGGAGGCGGGCCCGTAGCGGGCGGGCAGTCGGCGGGTGCAGCGGGCGCCGGTGAGCGCGAACCGGCCGCCGTCGCGCGAGGCGATCGAGACCTGGGCGTCGCGGGGCACGTACGCGAAGTCGCTCACCCCGCTGAAGACGCTCTCGCGCCCGGTGAGCCGGAACGTGTCACCGCCGACGGCGACGGTGCAACCGCCCGCGAGCGGGACCACGATCCACTCGCTGTCGCCGGTGTCGAAGGCGTGCCAGCCACCGGCGGGCAGTTCGAGCACCCGCAGGCTGGAGTGGCCCCAACCGGCCGACTCGGGGGTGACGTCCACGGCGTAGGCGTCGGCGGCGGCCTTGCCCGCGGGCAGATGGTGCGTGGTGGTCATCGGAAGTGGCTCCTCTACGGGAATCAGAGCGGGCCTTCGAGAGGCGGCGAGTCGGCGGGGCGAGTCAGAGCAGGCCGACCGCGGTGTCCACCGCGGTCTCCACGCTGCCCTCGGCGGGGTAGAGCAGCGAGCGGCCGACGACCATGCCCTGGACGGTGGGCAGCCGCAGGGCTTTGCGCCATTTCTCGTACGCGCCCTCCTGGTCGCCACCGACCTCGCCGCCGAGCAGTACGGCGGGCAGGGTGGAGGCCTCCAGCACCTCGGCCATGTCGTCGGGGTCGTCGGTGACCGGGAGCTTGAGCCAGGTGTAGGCCGAGGTGCCGCCGAGGCCGGAGGCGATGGCGATGGACCGGGTGACGGCCTCGGCGCTCAGGTCGTTGCGGACCTTGCCGTCCACCCGGCGGGATATGAACGGCTCGACGAACAACGGCAGTCGGCGGGCGGCCATGTCGTCGATGGCGCGCGCGGTGGTCTCCAGGGTCTCGAGGGAGCCCGGGTCGTCGTAGTCGATGCGCACCAGCAGCTTTCCGGCGTCGAAGCGGAGCCGCTCGATGTCCTCGGCGCGATGGCCGGTGAAGCGGTCGTCCATCTCGAAGGAGGCGCCGGACAGCCCGCCGCGGTTCATGGAGCCCATCACGACCTTGTTCTCCAGAACGCCCAGGAGCAGCAGGTCCTCCAGGATGTCGGCGGTGGCGAGCACCCCGTCCACCCCGGGCCGGGACAGCGCGACGCAGAGGCGTTCGAGGAGGTCGGCGCGGTTGGCCATGGCCAGGCGGTGCTCGCCGACGCCGAGGGCGCCACGCGCCGGGTGGTCCGCGGCCACGACCATCAGACGGCCGCTGTCGCCGATCAGCGGGCGGCGGACCCGGCGGGCGGCCGCTTCGGCGATGGCCTCCGGGTGCCGGGCGCGCACCGTGGCGAGGTCGGGGATGCTGATGCTCAAGACAGGCTCCTGTTCAGGGGGTGGCGTCGGTCAGCCGCGCGCGAGGAGGTCCTCGACCTCGGACTCGGTGGGCATCGCGGAGGAGCAGGCGAGACGGGAGGCGACGAGCGCGCCGGCCGCGTTGGCGTACCGGATGGTCTTCTCCAGCTCCCAGCCGGACAGCAGCCCGTGGCAGAGCGAGCCGCCGAACGCGTCTCCGGCGCCGAGGCCGTTGACGACCTCCACCGGGACCGGCGGGACCTCGGCGACGGTGCCGTCGCGGTGGACGGCCAGGACTCCCTTGGGGCCCTGTTTGACGACGGCGAGTTCCACGCCGGCCGCGAGCAGGGCTTCGGCGCAGGCTCGGGGTTCGCGTACGCCGGTGGCGATCTCGCACTCGTCGAGGTTGCCGACGGCGACGGTGGCGTGCCGCAGCGCCTCGGCGTAGTACGGGCGTGCCTCGTCCGGGTCCGTCCAGAACATGGGCCGCCAGTCGAGGTCGAAGACGGTGGTGCCGGACTTGGCGCGCGTCTTCAGCGCGGCGAGCGTGGCCGAGCGGCTGGGCTCCTCGCTCAGGCCGGTGCCGGTGATCCAGAAGATGCGGGACGCGCGGATCGCGAAGAAGTCCAGCTCGTCGGTCCGGATCTCCAGGTCGGGCGCCTTGGGCCGCCGGTAGAAGTAGAGCGGGAAGTCGTCCGGCGGGAAGATCTCGCAGAACGTGATCGGCGTGGGGTAGGCGTCGACGGGGGTGACCCAGCGGTCGTCGACGCCGAACTCCTTGAGCGCCTGGTGGAGATAGGCGCCGAAGGGGTCCTGTCCGGTGCGGGTGATCACCGCGGTGGACCGGCCCAGGCGTGCGGCGGCCACCGCGACGTTGGCCGCCGAACCGCCGAGGAACTTTCCGAAGGACTCGACCTGCGCGAGCGGCACACCCGTCTGCAGGGGATACAGATCGACGCCGATGCGTCCCATGGTGATGACGTCGAGGGACGCGGCGTCGAAGGGTTCAGCGGACTCAGGCATGCGTGTCGCTCCTGATGCGTGGGATGCGGGCGACGGGGCGCCCGGTGCCTCTTAGGTGTAGGACCCACGACCACCCCCTGTCAAGACTTTGTACTGACATTCGGACCTGCTCAGGAAATGATGTCTTAACAAAGTCTTGACAGGGGGGTGCGCCAGGGACTTGTATCCCGTCCCAACGAAGCAGCCGCGTCACCGCACATGACCCGGACGACACGTCCGGGTCCCGTACGGGCCCAGCGCCCCGGCGCCGTCCCGTTCCCTTTCCCCTGTCGCACAGTGAGGTGCTGGAAAGATGGACCGCACGTTTCACCCCCGTACCCGCAGAATCGCCCCCCTCGTCGCGACCGCGGCAGTATCCATGCTGCTGATAGCCGGCTGTTCCAGCGGCTCCGGCGGAAAGAAGGCGGAGGAGAGCGGGGCGGCGGTGTCGGCCGGCAAGGCCAGCACTCCCCGCATGACCATCGCGCTGGTCACCCACCAGGCACCCGGCGACACGTTCTGGGACATCGTCCGCAAGGGCGCCGAGGCCGCGGCCGCCAAGGACAACGTCAAGCTGGTCTACTCCGCCGACCCGGTCGCGGGCAATCAGGCCAACCTGGTCCAGAACGCCGTCGACCAGAAGGTCGACGGCATCGCGATCACCCTCGCCAAGCCGGACGCCATGAAGGACGTCGTGAGCAAGGCGACCGCGGCCAAGATCCCCGTGGTCGGCCTCAACTCGGGTGTCAGCGACTGGAAGAAGCTGGGCCTGATGGAGTTCTTCGGGCAGGACGAGACGGTGGCGGGTGAGGCGCTCGGCAAGAGGCTGAACTCGGAAGGCGCGAAGACGGCCGTCTGTGTGATCCAGGAGCAGGGCAACATCGGACTCACCCAGCGCTGCGACGGCGTGAAGAAGACCTTCAGCGGTAAGACGGAGACCCTGTACGTCAACGGCACCGACATGCCGTCCGTGAAGTCGACGATCATCGCCAAGCTCAAGCAGGACAGCGCGATCGACTACGTCGTCGCCCTCGGCGCCCCGTACGCCCTGACCGCGGTGCAGTCGGTGGACGAAGCCGGCAGCAAGGCGAAGGTCGCCACGTTCGACCTCAACAAGCAACTGACCAGCGCCATCAGCAAGGGCACGATCCAGTTCGCGGTCGACCAGCAGCCCTACCTGCAGGGCTACTTGGCCGTCGACTCGCTGTGGCTCTACAAGACGAACGGCAACTACAGCGGCGGTGGCGAGCAGCCGATCCTGACGGGTCCGGCCTTCGTCGACAAGTCCAACGTCGACGCCGTCGCGCAGTTCGCCGCGAAGGGTACCCGGTGATGAGCATGGCCCAGCAGGCTGAGCCGGCGGTGACCACACCGCCGGCCTCCGGCCCCAAGGAGACCGACGGCCGGACCGCGCAGCGCTCTGTGACGCTGCGGCTGCTCGCCCGGCCCGAGGTGGGCGTCTTCCTCGGCGCCGTGGCCGTGTTCGTCTTCTTCCTGATCGCGGCGCCCTCGGTGCGCTCCGGCAGCTCGATGGCGACCGTGCTCTACCAGTCGTCGACCATCGGGATCATGGCGCTGCCCGTGGCCCTGCTGATGATCGGCGGCGAGTTCGACCTCTCGGCCGGCGTCGCGGTGATCACCTCGGCGCTCACCGCGAGCATGATCAGCTACCAACTGACCATGAACGTCTGGGTGGGCGTGATCGTCGCGCTCATCGTCTCGCTGGCGGTCGGCGCGTTCAACGGCTGGATGATGGTCAAGACCGGGCTACCGAGCTTCCTGGTCACGCTCGGCACCTTCCTGATCCTGCAAGGCGTCAACCTCGCCGTGACCAAGCTGGTCACCGGCAACGTCGCGACCGACGACATCAGCACCATGGACGGCTTCGACCAGGCGAAGAAGATCTTCGCGTCCTCGTTCGACGTCGGCGGCGTCGAGGTGAAGATCACCATCGTGTGGTGGCTGGTATTCGCCGCCATCGCCACCTGGGTCCTGCTGCGCACCAAGTACGGCAACTGGATCTTCGCCGTCGGCGGCAACCCGGACAGCGCCCGCGCGGTCGGCGTACCGGTCACCTTCACCAAGATCACGCTGTTCATGCTCGTCGGCTTCGGCGCCTGGTTCATCGGCATGCACCAGCTGTTCTCCTTCAACACCGTGCAGTCCGGCGAGGGCGTCGGCCAGGAGCTGATCTACATCGCCGCGGCCGTGATCGGCGGCTGTCTGCTCACCGGGGGCTACGGCTCCGCGATCGGCCCGGTCTTCGGCGCCTTCATGTTCGGCATGGTCAACCAGGGCATCGTCTACGCGGGCTGGAACCCCGACTGGTTCAAGGCCTTCCTCGGCGTGATGCTGCTCGGCGCCACGCTCATCAATCTGTGGGTCCGCCGCGCGGCGACCCGGAGGTGAAGCGACCCATGACAACCAACGGATCCGGACCCGCCGGCGCCATCCTCCCGGACGCCCCGCCCCAGGACGGCACCGCCCCGATCGTCGAACTGCGCGCCGCGGGCAAGGCCTACGGCAACATCCGCGCCCTGCACGGAGTCTCCCTCGCCGTCCACCCCGGCCAGGTGACCTGCGTCCTCGGCGACAACGGCGCCGGCAAGTCCACCCTCATCAAAATCATCTCCGGCCTGCACCAGCACACCGAGGGCGAGTTCCTCGTCGACGGCGCCCCGGTACGCTTCTCCACCCCCCGCGAAGCCCTCGACAAGGGCATCGCCACCGTCTACCAGGACCTCGCCACCGTCCCGCTCATGCCGGTGTGGCGCAACTTCTTCCTCGGCTCCGAGATGACCAAGGGCCCCTGGCCCATCCAGCGTCTCGACATCGACCGCATGAAGAAGACCGCCGACGAGGAACTGCGCAACATGGGCATCGTCCTCGACGACCTCGACCAGCCCATCGGCACCCTCTCCGGCGGCCAGCGCCAGTCCGTGGCCATCGCCCGCGCCGTCTACTTCGGCGCCCGCGTCCTCATCCTCGACGAACCCACCGCCGCCCTCGGCGTCAAGCAGTCCGGCGTCGTCCTCAAGTACATCGCCGCCGCCCGCGACCGCGGCCTCGGCGTCATCTTCATCACCCACAACCCCCACCACGCCTACATGGTCGGCGACCACTTCAGCGTGCTGCGCCTGGGCACCCTCGAACTCAGCGCCGCCCGCAGCGAGGTCAGCCTGGAAGAACTCACCAACCACATGGCCGGCGGCGCCGAACTCGCCGCGCTCAAGCACGAACTCGCCCAGGTCCGCGGCGTCGACGTCGACGAACTCCCCGAAGCGGAGGACCTCAAAGCACCCGTGACGGCCTCCCCCGAAGGGACCTCCTGACATGACCGCTCCCCTGGACCGGATCCGGGTCGGTTCCGCGCCGGACTCCTGGGGCGTCTGGTTCCCCGACGACCCCCAGCAGGTGCCCTGGGAACGCTTCCTGGACGAGGTGTCCGAGGCGGGCTACTCCTGGATCGAACTCGGCCCCTACGGCTATCTGCCGACCGACCCGGCCCGGCTCACCGCCGAGATCGACAAGCGCGACCTGAAGGTGTCGGCCGGTACGGTCTTCACCGGGCTGCACCGCGGCCCGTCCGTCTGGGACTCCACCTGGGAACACGTCAGCGAGGTCGCCGCGCTCACCCAGGCGATGGGCGCGCGGCATCTGGTGGTCATCCCCTCCTTCTGGCGGGACGACAAGACCGCCGAGATCATCGAGCCGCCGGAGCTGACCGCCGAGCAGTGGGCCCACCTGACCAAGGGCATGGAACGGCTGGGCCACGAGGTCAAGGAAGCGTACGGCCTCGACATCGTCGTCCACCCGCACGCGGACACGCACATCGACACCGAGGACCACGTCGAACGCTTCCTCGACTCCACCGACTCCGACCTCGTCAACCTGTGCCTGGACACCGGGCATTACGCCTACTGCGGCGGCGACAGCGTCAAGCTCATCGAGACGTACGGCGAGCGCATCGGCTATCTGCACCTCAAGCAGGTCGACCCGGCGATCCTCGCCGACGTCGTCAAGAACGAGGTGCCGTTCGGACCCGCCGTCCAGCGCGGTGTGATGTGCGAACCCCCGTCCGGCGTGCCGGAGTTGGAGCCGGTACTGGTGGCCGCCCAGCGTCTCGGGGTGGAGCTGTTCGCCATCGTCGAGCAGGACATGTACCCCTGCGAGCCGGACAAGCCGCTCCCGATCGCCGTACGCACCCGCAAGTTCCTGCGCTCCTGCGGCGCCTGACCCGTCCGGCACCCCCGCCCGCATCCGCCGGCACCCGGATGTCCGCTCCGTGAGGCGGCCTCGTCAGCCCGACGAGGCCGCCTCAGGCGCGTAGCCGAGAATTCCCTTGGTCTCCAGATAGTCGTGGAAGCCGAACTCGCCCCACTCCCGCCCGTTCCCGCTCTTCTTGTACCCGCCGAACGGACAGCCGAAGTCGAACGCGTCGTTGATCGCGACCCATCCCGCCCGGATGCGACGCGCCACGGCACGCGCCTTCTCCAGGTCCGCGCCCGCCACATAGCCGGCGAGGCCGTACTCCGTGTCGTTCGCGATCTCGACGGCGTGGTCGACGCTGTCGTAGCCGAGGATCGTCACCACCGGCCCGAAGATCTCCTCACGGGCGACGGTCATGTCGTTCGTGACGCGGGCGAAGACGGTGGGCTTCACGTAGTAGCCCTTCTCCAGCCCGTTCGGGCGTCCCGTGCCACCGGCCACCAGGGTGGCGCCCTCGTCGATGCCCTTCTGGATCAGCGCCTGGATCCTCTCGAACTGGGCCCCCGAGACCACCGGACCCATCGCGAAGTCGCCGTGGGGGTCGCCCACGGTGATCCCCGACGCGGTCTCCCGGGCGATGGCGATGGCTTCGTCCATCCGGGCGGCGGGGACGAGCAGGCGCGAGGGCGCGCTGCACGTCTGCCCGGAATTGCCCATCATGTTGGTCACGCCCTTGCCGACGTTCTCGGCGAAGGCCTCGTCGTCGAGGACGATGTTGGGGCTCTTGCCGCCCAGTTCCTGGGTCACCCTCTTGACCGTGGGCGCCGCGTTCCGCGCGATGTCGATACCCGCACGCGTCGAACCGGTGAAGGAGATCATGTCGACGTCCGCGTGGCCCGCGAGCGGCACCCCCACGCCGGGGCCGTCGCCCTGCACGAGGTTGAACACACCGGCCGGGACACCCGCGGCATCCAGGATCTCGGCGAAGATCTGCCCGGTGAAGGGGGACTTCTCCGAGGGCTTGAGCACCATGGTGCAGCCCGTCGCCAGCGCCGGGAACACCTTCACCGCTATCTGGTTCATGGGCCAGTTCCACGGTGTGATCAGACCGCAGACACCGATCGGCTCCTTCACGACCAGCGTGGCGCCGCGCCGCTCCTCGAACACGAAGTCCTTCAGCACCGCGATCACCGTGGTCAGATGCCCGGCTCCGAGGCCCACTTGGAAGCCGCCCGCGAGCGCGGCCGGCGCGCCCATTTCCTCGGTCAGCGCCGCGGCGAGGTCACCGGCCCGCTTCTGGTACACGTCGAGGACGTTCTGGAGCACCTCGACCCGCTCCTTGCCCGTGGTCGTGGACCAGTCGGGGAAGGCCCGCCGGGCCGCCGCGACCGCCCGGTCGACGTCGGCCGCCGAACCGAGGGCCACCTTGCCGCAGACCTCCTCGGTCGCGGGATTCACGACCTCGAAGGTCCCCGCCCCGGCCGGATCGGTCCACCGGCCGCCGATGTAGAACTTCGCATACTCCCGCATGATCACTGCGTCCCTTCCGCGTACCAGGTCCGGAACTCGTCGTAGCTCGGCATCTCTTCCGAATTCGCCTTGGGATCGACCGCGACGTGCACGACTCCCGGCCTGCCACTGGCGTAGGCGCGCTTGATGGCGGGGGCGATGTCCTCGTCGCGTTCGACGTACTCGCCGTGGCAGCCGAATCCTTCGGCGACCTTGTCCAGGCGCGTGCTCTTGCTCCAGTGCACGCCCGTCTCCAGCGACCCCTGGCCGAAGGTGCGCTTGTAGACGCCCACTTCGAGGCCCCAGGCGTAGTCGACGCCGACGACGCAGACGAGCGGCAGGTTCAGGCGTGCGGCCGTTTCCAGTTCGGCGATGTGGAACTGGAACGACGAGTCCCCGGTGATCAGCATCAGGGGCCGCTCGCCGCCCTCCGCCACCGAGGCGCCGATCGCGTACGGAAGTCCCGTCCCCAGGTGGCCGAAGTTCTGGTTCCACATCACGTCATGGGGCTTGGCCTGCGAATACGTCCAGCCGAAGATGGTCGTGGCGCCGCCGTCGCGGACCATGATGCCGTCCTTCGGGAACACCTTGGTCGCCTCGACGATCAGTCGTGCGGGATGAACGGGCGACATGCCGGAAGGGGCCGTCTCCGCGAGTTCCGCCAGTTGGGCCGCGTCCTGCTTGATCCAGCCCGCGAGCTCGGGGGAAGGCGTGCGCGGTGTGTCCTCGATCGCGTCGACGAGCTGCGGGACGACCGCCCGCAGGTCACCCACGAGCGGGACGTCGACCGAACGGTTCACGCCGACGGCCTGGGGATCCTGCTCGACGAGGATCCACCTGCGGTTCGCCTCGTTCGCGACCCAGTGCCGCCCGCGTCCGTAGTGGACCGGCTCGCCGAGTTCGGTCCCGATGGCCAGACACAGGTCGGACCTCACCACCGCGTCGATCGCCGCCGCCGAGAAGCCGTAGGGGAACGTACGGTCCTCGAGCCCCGCGATGTACGAAGTACCGCCCGACGTCTGGATGACGGGGCAGGCCATCGCCTCGGCGAGCGCCCTGACCGACTCCCCCGCACGGGAGGTGTGAACTCCGTGCCCCACGAGGAGAATCGGCTGCTTCGCCGCGCGGATGAACGCGACGGCCTCGGCGACCTTGTCCGGACCGGCGGTCTGGCCGACCAGGCGATAGGCCTCGGGCGGCAACGCCGGGGGTACGTCGAGGTCTTCCTGGATCACATGGGAGGGGTATTCGATGTAGACCGGGCCCGGTGTCCCCGACAGTGCCTTGCGCAGGCCCTCGCGGATGACCTCGTCGGTCTGGTCGGCGTACTCGATGCTGGCGCAATACTTGACCGAGGGTTCGAACAGGGCGGCCTGCTTGACGAACTGGATGCGTCCGCGGCGCACCCGTTGCTCCGTGATCCGTGCGCGCTGACCGCCGAGGAAGACGACCGGTGAGTTCTCGACCTTGGCGCACATCATGGCTCCGGCCAGGTTGGCGACCCCCGGGCCCAGCGTGCCGACGCACACCGCGGCCTTTCCGGTCATGCGCGAGACCGCCTCCGCCATGAAACCGGCGGACTCCTCATGGTGCGGGGCGACCACGTTCCACCCGCGTTCCTCCGCGAGGTGGAACATGTGGACGAAGTTCGGGTCGGGTATGCCGAAGAGGGTGTTGATGCCCTCGGCCTCGAAGAGTTCGAGAATGCGTGCGAAGACTTTTGTCACCGTGTTACCCCTTCACTGTGCCTGGCCATCGCGAAGCTGTTGCGGATGTGATCGACATGGGCCGAGGGGACGACCGGCAGGATCCAGGGGTCTTTCGTGTCGCGGATGGCGGCGAGCTCCTCGCCGACCTGCTCGATCGACCACGAGGGCCGGTACACGCCCGGGGTCTCGCCCACGAAGGCCCGCGCCACCCGGCCGGCGATCGACACCAGCATCTCCCCGGTGATCGAGCAGGACTCGTGGGCCAGCCAGCCGACGACCGGAGCCGTCAGCTCCGGTCCCATCGGCGGATAGGCCGAGGTGTCGATGCCCTCGGCCATCCTCGTCACGGCGCCGGGGACGACGACGTTGCACTTCACGCCCTCGGCGGCGCCCTCCAGGGCGACCACGTTGGACAGCCCGATCATCCCGGCCTTGGCCATGGCGTAGCCCGCGACGCGGTGGTTGCCGTACAGGCCGCCGATCGACGAGGTCAGTACCACGCGGCCGTAACCCGCCTCGCGCATCAGCGGGAACGCGGGCCGTACGACATGGAAGGCGCCCCGCAGATGGACGTCCAGGACGGCGTCGAAGTCCTCGTACGTCATCTCGGTCAGCGGCGCCGGACGGACGATGCCGGCGTTGTGGACGAGGACGTCGATCCGGCCGTAGTGGTCGAGCGCCGACTCGACGATCGCCCGGCCGCCCTCGGCCGTCGCCACGGACTCGGTGCACGCGACGGCCTCACCACCGGCCGCCGTGATCTCCCGGACCACCTCGTCCGCGGGACCGGTGTCGCCGCCGTCCCCGGTCAGGCTCCCGCCGGGGTCGTTGACGACGACCTTCGCTCCCTTCGAGCCGAGCAGCAGGGCGTAGGCGCGCCCCAGCCCCCGGCCGGCGCCGGTGATCACGGCTACGCGGTCGTCGAATCTGAGGTCGGGCATGAGGTGTTCCTCTCGCGGGGCACGCGGTGCGGGACGGGGCTCGTCAGTCGTTCAGGACGAGGCCGCGCAACTCGCCCGTGTCGCGCCATGCCTGGAGCAGGTCCTCCAGGGCGTAGAAGCCGGGCCAGTAGGGCTCGCCGAGGTGCGAGCGGATCTGCCGCTCGCCCTCGTTGTTGTAGTAGCCGGGCGTGCATTCCCGTCGGAAGTCGGTGTTGTCGACCGCGGTCTCCCGGACGGTCGCGCACCACTGGTCCTGCGCTTCCTCGGTGGGCTCCACGGTCGAGGCGCCGCGCGCCAGGGTCTCCTTGATGATGTAGGCGATGTGCTGGGCCTGTTGCTCGAACATCGCCGTCGTGCTGGCGGTCACGCCGCCCTGGAGGAAGCCGGTGAAGAACTGGTTGGGGAAGCCGTGGCTCATGACGCCGTGCAAGGTGCGGTAGCCCTTGGCCCAGTGGTCGTAGAGCGACAGCCCGGCGCGCCCGGTGAACGGCCCGATACCGAGGCGGCGGTCGAGGTCGGTGGTGATCTCGAAGCCGCTGGCGAAGATGATGCAGTCCACCTCGTGCTCGACGCCGTGGGCGACGATGCCCTTCTCGGTGATGCGTTCGACGCCCTTGGTGTCCGACACGTCGACGAGGGTGACGTTCGGGCGGTTGAAGGTGGGCAGGTACTCGTCGTTGAAGCAGGGCCGCTTGCACAGGAAGCGGTAGTAGGGCTTCAGCGCCTCGGCCGTCCTCTCGTCCTCGACGACGGCGTCGACGCGCTCGCGGAGCCGCTGCATCGCCCGGTAGTCCTGAAGCTCCCTCAACTCCATGAACTTCTCCGGGTCCGCCAGCGCGGCCCAGCCGTCGGTGGCGTCCAGATGCGCGGCCAGATTGCGGCTGACCTCGGTCCAGCCGTCGCAGACGAGGTCCGGCTGGCCCGGCGCGAAGGCCTCGAACGCCGCGGTGTGGAAGTTGCGTTGCCGCTCCTTCTGCCAGCCCGGCTCCAGGGTCTTCACCCATTCCGGGTCGGTCGGTACGTTGCCGCGCTCGTCGATGTACGAGGGCGTGCGCTGGAACACGTAGAGGTGCCGGGCGGAGCGGGCGAGGTGCGGGACCACCTGGATGCCGCTGGCTCCCGTGCCGATGACGGCGACCCGCTTGTCGGAGAGCTTGTCGAGCCCGCCGCTCATGTCGCCGCCGGTGTAGGCGTAGTCCCAGCGGGCCGTGTGGAAGGTGTGTCCTCGGAAGTCCGTGATGCCGGGGATTCCGGGGAGCTTCGGCCGGTTGAACGGGCCTTGGCACATGATGACGAAACGGGCGCGGATGTCGTCGCCCCGGTTGGTGCCGATCCGCCAGCGCAGACTCGACTCGTCCCACTCCATCGAGCGGATCAGGGTGCTGAAGATCGCGTGGTCGTAGAGCCCGAAGTGCTTCCCGATGCGCTGACAGTGCTCGAAGACCTCGTCCCCGAAGGAGTACTTCTGCTTCGGGATGTAGCCGACCTCTTCGAGCATCGGCAGATAGCAGTAGCAGTCCGTGTCGCACTGGATGCCCGGGTAGCGGTTCCAGTACCAGGCGCCGCCGAAGTCACCGCCGAGCTCGATGATCCGGAAGCCCGTGACGCCGGCCTGCTTGACCCGCGCCGCGGTGATCAGGCCCGAGAGTCCGCCGCCGAGGATCGCCACGTCGATGTCCTGCGAGACCGGGGGCCGGGGCACGACGGGCGTGTACGGGTCGGCCTCGTAGTACTCCTCGAACTCGCCCTCGGCTTCCAGGTACTGCTTCTGTCCCTCGCCGCGCAGGCGCTTGTCGCGCTCCAGCAGGTACTTCGCCCTGAGGGCCGCGTGGTCTGTCTCAGGCGTCTGGGTCGGTGCGCATTTCGGCATGCGGAGTCCTCGGCTCGGGCGGTCACTCGGGTCGTTCGTCCCCGGGGCATACGGGGGCGGGATTCAGGCGAGGTCGCGGGGCTCGCCGGTACCCATGTAGGTGGCCAGGTTGTGGTGCAGGTTCACGATGCTGCGCTCGCGGTACGGGTTGGGCTTCGGGCCCGAGAAGCCGCGGGCCTTCATGCCCTTCTGGACGGCGGCCATGTTGGTGAAGTCCTGCGGCAGGACCGTGCGCCAGTCCGGGTCGTCCTCCGGCGTGTACACCCACTCGGTCACCGGCTCCTCGCCGGGCGGGTACAGCTCGTAGACGGCGACCTCGAAGACGCACTTGTCGGGGTCGTAGCCATGCGGCCGGGCGCTGTAGCAGAGCATGTTGTTCAGCGCGTGCCCGATCTGGAAGTTCGGGAAGATCTGCCAGGCGGTGCCGCTCTTCGCGACGTGCGCGGGTTCCACGGTCGGCCAGTTCACACCGCGCTCGGCGTCGGTGCGCCGGGCCGTGTCCAGCCAGTGCCTGAGCACGTCGGCGGCCGTGGCGTCCTCCGGCACCTCCTCGACCAGCCGGTTCGCCGCGTCGACCAGGGTCTGGGTGGTGTTGGTGTTCGCGTTCGCCCAGGTGAAGTTCTGCAGCTCGGCCGTGGACTCGCGGGGGTCGGTGCCTCCGCCGATCCGCAGCTTCGCCTGGTTCTCGTCCAGGCCCTTGGGCGCGTCGTAGCCGATGTTGCTGTGCTTGCCCTGCGCCCTGGACCACCCGAGGAAACTGCCGAACTTCATGAACTCCGGGTGGGTGTACGGAACATGGTAGGTCTCCATGAACGCCTCGAGGGCGGTCTTCCAGTTGCAGTCGAAGACGAGCCAGCGACGCCACCGGTAGCGCATGTTCTCCAGCTGGAACGGGTCGAGCAGTCCTGCGGCGGGCTCCAGGTAGTCCCGCAGGGGCTCGCACTCCGGGTTCATGTTGATCCAGATCCAGCCGCCCCAGGTGTCGACCTCGACGTCGCTCAGGCCGGTGTTCCCCGCGGACAGCCCGCACGGCCAGTCCTCCCGTTCGGGCACATGGGTGCACCGGCCGTCCAGGTTGTACCGCCACCCGTGGAACCCGCAGACGAACTGCCTGCCGCGGCCACGGGCGTCCCGCTTGCCCGGCGGGGTGTCGAGGAGGCGGCGCCCCCGGTGCGAGCAGACGTTGTGGTAGGCGCGGAGTGTGTCCGGTGCCGTGCGTACGACGATGATCGAGTCGTCGAGGATCTCGTAGGTGAGGTAGTCACCGACGTCGGGGAGTTCCTCGACCCGCCCGACCTGTTGCCACACCTTGCTCCACAGCTTGTCCCGCTCGGCCCGGGCGTACTCCTGCGAGATGTACGCCTCCACGCCGATCGTCAGCGGCTGGGACAGGGCTTCGTTCTCGACGGTTTCGCTCATGACATTCTCCAGCCCGTGTCAGCGCGTTATGGCGGCTCGGAAGGACTCGTCCTTGAGGAAGAGGGAGGTGTTGTCGGCGGCCAGGTGGGTCCATTTGAGGTTGAGGCCGCCGTCCACCAGCAGGGTCTGACCGGTGATGTACGTCGACAGGTCGGACAGCAGGAAGAGGATGGCCCCCGCCTGTTCCTCGGGGCGGCCGCGTCGCCCCATGGCGATGGCGCGGCGGTCCCGCTCGGCGTCCTCGTCGACGTACGTCCCCGAGGCCGGGGTCTCGGTCACACCAGGCGCGATGGCGTTCACCCGGATGCCGTCCCCGGCCAGTTCGACGGCCATCGTGCGGGTGGCCGCCACCAGCGCGGCCTTGGCCGTGCCGTAACCGATGTGCAGGGGGGCCGAGTTCATGCCGCTGATGGAGGAGATCGAGACGATCGACCCCGGTCGGCCCTGTGACGTGAGCTCGGCGGCGACCGCCTGGCTCATGAAGAACATCGTCTCGAGATTCTGGGTGAACAGCGCGCGCCAGTCCGCCCGGGTCACCCGCGTCGAGGGCATCCAGGTCGAGGGGGCGGCGCCACCGGCGACGTTCACGAGGCCGTGCAGGTCGCCGGCGGTCCGGCCGACCTCCTTCATCACGAGCGCGATGCCCTCGTCGGTGGAGGCGTCGGCCGCGACCGGCACGACCGCGAGGCCCTCCGCCGCCAGCGGCGCGACATGCTTCTCGAGGTTCTCCGGGGAGCGGCTCACCGCGATGACGGTCGCCCCGGCTCGGGCGACCATGCGCGTCACCGAGGTGCCGATGCCCCCGCCCGCCGCGCCGCTGACGATGACGACGCGTCCGTCGAGGCCCAGGAAGTCCTGCGTCATCGTGCGGTTCCTCCTGTCTCGCGCAGGGCGAGCACGCTGCCGTCGGCGTCGGCGGAGACGTAGAGCGTGCCGTCCGCTCCGGCGGCGATGCCGGCGAAGGGGCCCTGGGGCCCGGAGAACGGCGGCAGTCCCCGCAGCGGCTTGGGGGTCACGCCGGGCGGGGCGCCCACCGGCAGGTCACGGGCGAGGGTGCGGCGGGCCTTGCTCTCGAGATCGACGCCGATCACCGCCTTGGCACCGGCGTCGACGACGTAGAGCCGTCCGCCGCGCACCAGGATCCCCTGGGGTCTCTCCAGGCCGTCCACCACCGTGTCCACGCCGGCACCGGTGATCGCGACGATCCGTCCGGCGCCCGACTCGGAGACGAGGCAACTGCCGTCGGGTCCGAACGCCACACCGAGCGGCTGGTTCAGGCCGGACGCCAGTTCCTCGACCTGGCCGGACCGGATGGACAGCACACGGCCGGTGCCGAACTCCGCTGTCACCACGGCCCCGTTGGGAGCGACCACCACGCCGTAGAGCTGGTCGAGGTCCTGGGCCAGTACCTCGCTCTCCCTGTGCGCGGGCGAGTAGCGCGCGACCTGGCCGCCCGAGGTGGTGACGACGAACTCGCCCCCGCCGACGGAGGTCACCCCGCGGACGAACCCCGGATAGCCGGGGGTGAAGAGCATTCCGAGTGTCCGCGGCTCGCCGCCGGGGCGCAGGGCGTAGAAGAAGGTCCCGTCGGCGACGTAGAGCGTGCCGTCGTCTCCCACGGTCAGATCCAGCGGCCAGTTGAGGCCGCCCGGCAGCGTCGTCCGGGTCTCTCCGCCGCTCAGGATCTCCGTGATCTCGCCGGTGAAGTTCGAGACGAACAGCCGGTCGCCCACGAAGGTGCAGTTGTCGAGACCGGGATCGAGGGCGGCCAGAACGGTGCGCTCGCCACTGCGGGGATCGATGCGCAGCACCTCGCCGCTCGCCACCTGGGTGGAGACGATGTAGCCCTCGGAGTCGAACTTCACGGAGTCGGGGACGCCCAGGTCGCCCACGACCCGTTCGGGCTCGCCGCCGTCCGGATGGATCCGCCAGATGTCGTTGGTGCCCATCACCGGGTAGTAGAGGAGGCCGTCGAGGCCGACCTCCATGGCGTTGGGCATCGCCACGTTCTCGAGCATCACGCGGGGTGCGCCGCCGTTCGGATCGAGCTCCAACAGCCGCCCGCCGACGCGGCATTCGCCGATGAACAGGCGGCCCTGGTGCACCGTGATGCCGTTCGCGCTGGGAAGGTCGTCGCGCAGGACACGCGTACGGCCGTCGGCGCCGCGCACGCTCACCCGGCCGTCCATGACCTCGGTGGCGTAGAGGTCGCCCTGCGGGCCGAAGGCCACGTCGTCCGGCGCGATGATGTCGCCGCCCTTGGCGCTGATGGTCTCCAGGCTGCCCGTCCCGACGTCGATCGCGCTGATCTGACTGCCAGTCACCTGCGCCACGTAGACGCGGCCGTCCGGACCGGTGCGCAGACCGTTGGCGCCGAACAGACGGCTGGGCGGGGTGAGTCGTTCCAGACTCCACCCCTCGGCGAGGCTGGTCGATGTGGCGCTGGTATAGCGCGCCCCTGGCAGCAACATGGGGACTCCCGGAAACCTCGTCGTTGAGGTGAATGAGCTTCTCGATTGAGAGAATCTCACTCTCATTTCAATCTAGCGTTTGTTAGGGGTGCGGGCAATGGAACGTCACAGGTACCGACCGGCCAGCCGTCGACGGTGGGCGGCCGGTGAGCCGAACAGCGAGCGGTTGAGTGTGGCGCGCTTGAAATAGAGATGGATTCCGCTCTCCCACGTGTAGCCCATGCCGCCGTGCAGTTGCATCGCGTCGCCGACGACGTCGACCGCGGCGGCGCAGACGTACGACTTCGCCATCGAGGCCGCGACTCCCGCCTCGACGCGCTCCTCAGCGCGCTCCTCGCCGCTCAGGCGTACGGCCTCGGACACCAGGTGCCGGGAGACCGAGAGCCGCACCAGCATGTCCGCGCAGGTGTGTTTCACGGCCTGGAAGGATCCGACCGGCCGCCCGAACTGCTCACGGCCACGGGTGTGTGCGACCGTCGCTTCCAGCATGGCCTCGGCGAGACCGAGGCTGTCGCAGGCCGTCGCGACGGCCGCGCGGTCGAGCAACCGGGCGACGGCGCCCCTCGGGTCGCCGTCGAAGCGCAGTACGCACCCCTCGTCCAGGGCCACCGCTTCGGCACGCACCAGAGCGAACCGGCGGGTGGCGTCCAGGACCGGCTGCCCGGTCACCGTCAGTCCCTTGGCCCCCGGGGCGAGGAGGACGACGACCGGTGTGCCGGCCGGGTCGAGCGCCAGAAGCAGCAGTCGGTCGGCCTCGGCGGCGTCGGGCACGAAGCCCGCGTGACCGCTCAGCCGCGGTCCTGCCCGGGAATCCTCGATCCGGAAGGGCACATCCCTGTCGTCGAAGGTGCCGGCGACCAGGTTGTCGTCGGTGGCGTCCACCAGGGCGGCGGTCAGGGCCTCCGTCCCGTTCGCCGTCCGGCGCAGCAACGCGTCCCGTTCGGCGGTGGGTTGGAGCGCGATCAGTGTCCCGGCGGCCAGCACGGTCACCCCGAAGTACCCGGTGCGGGCGGCCGCCCGGCCGAGCTCCTCCAGTACCACCGCCGTCTCCGCGAAGGTCACGCCCGCGCCGTCCAGCCCCTCGGGGACCTCCAGACCGAGCCACCCGGCCTCGGCCAGCCGCCGCCGGGGCACCCCTTCGGACGCCCGCCCTTTCGCGAGCAACTCGCGGACGACCGCGCGCAGTTCGTCACGCACGTCGGTCTCCGGCGCGGCGGCCATCAGTTGCCCACCGGCTCTCGGGGCAGTCCGAGACCGCGCTCGCCGATGATGGTGCGCTGGATCTCGCTCGTCCCGCCCGGGATGGTCCACTCCCACGAGCCGAGGAAGTCGAGCAGCCAGGCGCCGGACTCCCAGCCGCTGGAGGCGGGCTTCTCCAGCACCGTGTGCCCGGCCGGTCCCGCGATCTCGACGCCGAAGTCCATCGTGCGCTGGAGCAGTTCGCTGTAGTAGAGCTTGACGACGGAGGCGTCGGCCGGGCCCACGGTGCCGACGGCGTGCCGCTCCACCAGATCCCGGCACAGCGCCCGCAGACCGGTGATCTCGGTCTCCAGAGCCGCCAACCAGTCGGCCACGCATGGGTCGTCGAGGGGCCGGCGCCCGTGCGGACCGGTCCTTTCGCACGCCTCCACCAGCCACCGGAACCCGGCGTTGCCCAAGCGCTCGGCCAGTTCCAGCATCGTCGTACCGCGTTCGGCGCCCAGCGTCCGCTGTGCGACGCGCCACCCGTCGTTCACGGGCCCGACCAGGTTGGCCGCGGGCACGAAGACGTCATCGAGGAAGATCTCGCAGAAGTGGGCGCCGCCGGTGGCCTGGCGGATCGGCCGTACGTCGATGCCCGGGCTGCGCATGTCCAGCAGGAAGTACGAGATGCCGTGCCGCTTCGGGGCGTGCGGGTCGGTCCGCGCGAGCAGCAGGCACCAGTCGGCGTGCAGCGCGCCGCTCGCCCACAGCTTCTGGCCGTTCACGAGGTAGCCCTCGCCCTGCTCGCGGGCGGTCGTGCGCAGGGCGGCGAGATCGGACCCGGCCTCGGGCTCGGAGAAGCCCTGGACCCAGATCTCACCGTCCAGGATCGCCGGGAGGTGGCGTCTGCGCTGCGCGTCGCTGCCCGCGACGAGCAGCGTGGAGGCGGCGTGGTGGATCGCGACGAAGGCCAGGACCAGTCGGGGTGCGTCCCGCGCGGCCAACTCCTGGTGGATCACGACCTGGTGGGCGACCGGCATCCCGCCGCCCCACTCCCGCGGCCAGTGCGGGACGGCCAGACCGGCCCCCCGCAGCCGCTGGAACCACTCCCTCTGGAACCGGACGAACTCCGCCTCCGGCACGCCGGTCTGGTGCCGCCGCCACTGCGCCGGCACATGTTCTCGACACCACTCCCGCACGGCGACACGAAACTCACCGAGGTCGTCCGGCCAGGTCAACCGGTGCGCCATGGTCACCGCCCCTTCCGGAGCACCGCGAGCAGCCGCTGGTCGTACGTCACCATGTCGGCCGCCCGTGTGGGTCGTCGACGTCGTCGAACAGCCCGGTCAGGCCCCGCCGGTCCACCAGCCGGGCCAGTTGGTCACGGGTTGCGGACAGACCGAGCGGCAGTCGGCGTACCGGCTGGCTGTACCGCGACAGCCAGGACAGGAACGCCTCGTCGCAGAACCCGGTGGCCCCCTGCAGTTGATGGGCGACGCGGAACACGGTCTGGGCCGCCTCCAGCGCCGCCAGTCGCAGTGCGAGCGCGTCGGCGAGCGCGTCGGCGGGGCTGTCCCGCAGGCTCCACAGCGCGTACCTGGCCAGCATCTCGACGCCGGCACGATCGACTTCGGCGTCGGTGAGCTGGAACTGGACCGCCTGGAAGGCCGACAACGGCCGGCCGAACTGGGTGCGGACGACCACGTGCGCGCGGGTGAGGTCGATCGCCCGGTCGAGCATCCCGAGCAGCGTCCAGCACGGCAGGACCAGTCCGAGCGCGGCGTCCGCCGCCCCGTCGCCGTCGATCCGCGTCAGGTCGAGGTCGGCGACGAAGGCCGAGTGGCGGGGCGGTGAGCTCCCCGGCAGGGCGAGGGCATGGCTGCGCTCGCCGTCCAGTGTCACGGCCACCCAGCGCAGGTCGAGGTCGGCCACCGCACCGGCGGGGGCGGTGTCGGCGACGACGAGCAGTGCGTCGGCGTCGAGGCCGACGGGCCGGGAGAGGCGCTCGGCCACCGGGTAGGCCAGGGCCCAGTGGCCGGCGGCCCTGCAGACCACGGCCGCCGCCTCCAACTCGTCGGCGCCGGCCCGTACGTCCAGCTCCCAGGCACCGAGCTCGGCCAGGACCGGCGCCACGAGCTTCTCGCGACGGCCCGGTTCCTCCTCGGCCTGCTGTACGAGCCGGTCGCCACCGGCCGCCTCCAGGGCCCGCAGCACCTGGCGGCCGTACTCGGTCGCCTCCCTGCTCAGGTCGATGTTCACGAGGCCGCCAGCAGGGCCCGGGCCAGCAGGATGCGCTGCATCTCGATACTTCCCGACGCGACGGTGGACGCCTGCGCGTACCGCCAGTGGTCCTGCGCCGCGCGCCGGAAGCGGCGCCCGTCCGCGTCGGCGAGCCGACCGTGCCCGACGATCTCCATGAGCACCTCGGCGCTGTCCTGGTCGAGTGTGGTGACCGCGATCCGGTAGGCGGCGGTGTCGGCCGGACTGACCCTTCCTTCGAGTTGGAGCGACAGCACGCGGTACGCCAGCAGCCGGGCCCGCCGGCAGTGCACCAGCGTCCCCGCCCATCGACCCCTCAACTCCCCCGGCAGGGTGTCCCATTGGTCACCGAGGGCCGACGGGGCGGACTGTAGGAGGCGCTCACAGCGTGCGTACCGGGCGATGCCCACCCGCTCGAACGCGAGCACTTCCCGTACGACCTTCCAGCCGTCGTCCACGGTGCCCAGGACGTCGGCCGGGCCGACCCGGACCTCGTCGAGGAAGACCTCGTTGAGGTGGTGCGGGCCGATCATGGACCGGATGGGCCGGACCTCGATGCCCGCCCGCTCCATCGGCACGAGGAAGATCGTCAGCCCCTGCTGCTTCCTGGCCCCCCGCGAGGTGCGGGTGAGCAGGAAGCACCACTGGGCCATGGTGGCGTAGGAGGTCCAGATCTTCTGGCCGGAGACCTGCCAGCCGTCCCCGTCCGGGCGGGCCGCCGTACGCAGGGACGCCAGGTCGGATCCGGCGTCCGGCTCGCTGAAGCCCTGGCACCAGATCACCTCACCGCGGGCGATCGGGGGCAGGTGTCGGCGCTGCTGTTCGGGGGTGCCGTGCCGCATGATCGCGGGCCCCACCCAGTTGACGCCCATGTACTGCGCTCCCCGGGGTTCGTGGTGCGCCCACATCTCCTCGCGGACGACGGTCTGCTCCCACACCGAGGCGCCCCGGCCGCCGAACTCCTCGGGCCAGGCCAGGCACAGCAGTCCCCGGTCGGCCAGCAGCCGGCAGAAGCGCTGGGCGACCTCCAGATCGGCCGGGTCCTCGGTGAACGCACCCAAGAAGTCGGCCGGGACGTGCTCGCGCACCATGCCGCGCAGCTGCGCCCGCAGCGCGGTGGCGCTCTCCCCCATCCTGAAGTCCATGACGCCCACGGTATTTCAATCCTTGTAATGATTGCTAGCCTTGAGAACGAACAAGACGGCAGCCTCCCGGCCGGTTGACGCTGTCACGTCACCGTGCAAGCATCATCCGCACATATTGAGAATGTCATTCTCCATCACGAGATTGATATATGCATCCGTGTCTGAGGCGGCCGAGGTGAGGGCGAGTTCTGCGATGTTTTCGGCGCTCCTGATCGAGAAGGGCGAGACGGGTCAGACGGTCTCGCTCACACAGCTGGACGAGGCGGATCTGCCCGACGGCGACGTCGGCATCGAGGTGGAGTATTCGACGCTGAACTACAAGGACGCTCTCGCCATCACCGGCGCCTCACCCGTGGTCCGCAGCTTCCCGATGGTGCCCGGCATCGACCTCGCGGGCGTCGTCACCGACAGCGCGCACGCGGACTGGCACAAGGGCGACCGCGTCGTACTCAACGGCTGGGGCGTCGGTGAGAGCCATTGGGGCGGCCTCGCGCAGCGCGCCCGCCTCAAGGGGGACTGGCTCGTGCCCCTGCCCACCGCGTTCACCGCCCGGCAGGCGATGGCCATCGGCACGGCGGGCTACACGGCGAGCCTGTGCGTGGGCGCCCTGCTGGAGCACGGGGTGCGCCCGGATCAGGGCGAGGTCCTGGTGACGGGGGCGACGGGCGGCGTCGGCGGCGTCGCGATCGCGCTCCTGACGAAGGCCGGCTTCACGGTGGCCGCCGCGACCGGCAAGGCGTCGGAGGCCGAGTACCTCCAACAGCTCGGCGCCGTCACCGTGTTGGACCGCGCCGAATTCTCGGAGCCCGGCCGGCCGCTGCAGAAGGAGCGCTGGGCGGGTGTCGTCGACTCCGTCGGCAGCCACACCCTGGCCAACGCCTGTGCCCAGACGCGCTACGGCGGCACGGTCGCCGCCTGCGGCCTGGCCCAGGGCATGGATTTCCCGGCGTCGGTCGCCCCGTTCATCCTGCGCGGGGTGTCCCTGCTCGGGATCGACAGCGTGCGGGCACCGCGCACCTCGCGGACGACCGCCTGGGACCGGCTCTCGCGCGACCTGGACGTGGACGCGCTCGACGCGATCGCCCAGGAGATCGGCCTGAGCGACGCGATCGCCACGGCGGGCCGGCTCATGGACGGCGAGGTGCGCGGCCGCGTCGTCGTCGACGTCGATCGATAGACCGTTCAGCCATTGAGCCGTTGAGCCGTTGAGCCGTCAAACCGGGAGCATCGGGAGCAGGCGTGAGCAAGAAGTCCACCGAAGCAGAGATCACCGAACTCGACCTCTCCGACGTCGACCACCGCGTGGGCAAACCGGTCGGCGGCGGCCAGTTGTGGGATCCGTGCAGCACCTCCGACATCCGCCGCTGGGTGATGGCGATGGACTATCCCAATCCGCTCCACTGGGACGAGGAGTTCGCCCGCGACTCCAGGTTCGGCGGCCTCGTGGCACCGCAGTCCATCGCGGTCGGCCTGGACTACGGGCACGGCGCCCAGCCCGCCTGCGTGGGACACATCCCCGGCAGCCACCTGATCTTCGGCGGCGAGGAATGGTGGTTCTACGGCTGCCCCGTACGAGCCGGGGACAAGCTCTTCCAGGAGCGGCGCTTCCACGACTACAAGGTGGTGGAGACGAAGTTCGCCGGACCCACGATGTTCTCGCGCGGCGACACCACCCACACCAACCAGCACGGCACGCTGGTGGCGCGCGAGCGCTCCACCGCGATCCGCTATCTCGCCCTCGAAGCGGAGAAGCGCGGCATGTACCAGGACCAGAGCCTGGTCGTGAAGCGCTGGAGCGACACCGAACTGAACGAGGTCGAGAAGCTGCGCCACGAGTGGCTCCTGTCGAACCGGCTGGGCGTGTCACCGCGCTTCGATGAGGTGCGCGTCGGCGACAAGCTGCCCCGGCGGGTGATCGGTCCGCACAGCATCGCCAGCTTCACCACCGAGTACCGCGCCTTCCTCTTCAACATCTGGGGCACGTTCCACTGGGTGGCACCGCCCGGCGTCAAGGACCCCTGGATCAACCAGGACCCCGGGTGGGTGGACGGCTTCGGCTTCGACGAGGAAGGCGCCAGGATCGACCCGCGCAAGCGCGACGGGCTCTATGTCGGACCCTCACGCGGCCACATCGACAGCGACAAGGCGAGCGAGATCGGCATGGGGCGCGCCTACGGCTACGGCGCCACGCTGGGCGCCTGGTGCACCGACTACCTCTCCTACTGGGCCGGGCACGACGGCATGGTGCGCCATTCCAGGGCGAACTTCCGCGGCCCCGCCTTCGAGGGTGACGTGACCTATTTCGACGCGGAGGTCGTCGGCAAGGAGACGGAATCGACGTGGGGTGTACCGCTCGTCCAGGTGAAGCTGCGCCTCACCGACCAGAACGGCGGCCTGCTGGTGGACTGCACGGCCGAGGTCGAGCTGCCGTACTAGCGCGACGAGGGAGATGCGACGAGGAAGATATGGGGCGGTGAGCGATGGGCACTGAGACGAACGCCGAATCCGTACGGACCCTTTCGATCGTGTCGGGGCCGCCGTTGAGCGCCGAACCGGGGCTCGGGCCGCTCACGTTGCCCGGCTTCCTGCGTGAGGTGACGGCACTGCACGGCGAGCGCGAGGCGCTGGTGATGCGTACGGCGGAGGGCACCACCCGCTGGACGTACACCGAACTCTGGGAGCGCGCCGTCGAGGTGGCGCGCTCCCTGCGGGCCTGCGGCGTGGGCAAGGACAGCCGTGTGGGCGTCCTGATGACCAACCGGGCCGAGTGGATCGCGGCGGTGTTCGGCACCTCGCTGGCGGGCGGGGTGGCCGTCACGCTCAGCACGTTCTCGACACCGCCGGAGCTCGATCACCTGCTCCAAGTGTCCTGTGTTTCCGTGTTGTTGTTCGAGCGACGAGTGCTGAAGAGGGATCTCGTCGCCGTTCTCACCGAGTTGGAGCCGGAGATCGGCAAGGCCGCGCCCGGCACACTGCGGTCGGCGAAGTTCCCGTTCCTGCGGCGGCTCGCCATGGTCGGGGACGCCCTGCCGGACGAGACGATCGACACCTGGGAAGCCTTCCTGGCGCGCGGGCACGAGGAGTCGCGTGAGCTGGTCGAGGCGACGGCCGCGGCGGTGCGGCCGAGCGACGCGGCCGTGCTCTTCTTCTCCTCGGGCTCGACGAGCAGGCCGAAGGGGATCCTGAGCGCGCATCGCGGTGTCGCCATCCAGCTGTGGCGCTTCCGGCGTATGTACGGATTCGCGCCGAAGGACGACATCCGCTGCTGGACGGCCAACGGCTTCTTCTGGTCGGGGAACTTCGCCATGGGCCTCGGCACGACCTTCGCCAGTGGTGGGTCCCTGGTGCTGCAGTCGGCCTTCGCCGCCGCCGAGGCGCTCGAACTCATACAGGCGGAGCGGGTGAACTTCCCCCTCGCCTGGCCGCACCAGTGGGCCCAGCTCGAAAGCGCGGCCAACTGGAGCCGGGCGGATCTGAGCAGCGTACGGTTCGCGGATTCCGGGACCCTGATCGCCCAGCACCCCACGGTGTCGGGGCGGTGGCACGAACCGGGAAGCGCCTACGGCAACACGGAGACCTTCACGATCACGACGTGCTTCCCGGCCGGCACCCCGCCGGAAGTGACCGCCGGCAGCAGTGGAGAGCCGCTGCCGGGCGTGGTGGTCAAGATCATCGATCCGCTCACGGGCCTTGTCGTCGAGCGTGGCGAGCGCGGCGAGATATGCGTCAAGAGCCCCACTCTGATGCTGGGTTACCTCGGTACACCGCTCGACGAGACGCTCGACGCCGAAGGCTTCTTCCCCACCGGCGACGGCGGATACCTCGACGGGGCCGGCCGGCTCTTCTGGGAGGGCCGGCTCACCGACATCATCAAGACGGGCGGCGCGAACGTCTCACCGCTCGAGGTGGACGAGGCGCTGTCCGGCTGTCCCGGCGTCAAGGTCGCCCGCACCGTCGGCGTCGCGCACGAGACACTCGGCGAGGTCGTCACCGCGTGCGTCGTCCCCCAGGAGGGCGCGAGCCTCGACCCCGTGGAGATCCGCGCGTACCTGCGGGATCGTCTGGCGAGCTACAAGGTGCCGCGCCATGTGCTCTTCTTCCGCGACGAGGAGATCACGCTCACGGGCAGCGCGAAGATCAAGTCCAGCGATCTCCGCGAGCTGGCCGCGACGCGGCTGCGCACCTAGCCGTACGGCGCCGGCCTTTCCTGTCAGAAGCCTCGCCGCTGGACGGTGTGGGCCGCCCGCGCCAGCTCTTCCCGGAAGTCGGGGTGGGCGATGGCGATCAGACGCCGGGTGCGCTCGGCCAGGGTCTGGCCCCTGAGCTCGGCCGCGCCGAATTCGGTGACGATCACATCCACGTCGCTGCGGGCGGTGGTGACCGGTCCCGACAGTTCGGCGGTGATCCTGCTGACGGTGCCGCCCTTGGCGGTGGCGGGCAGCGCGATGATGGCGTGCCCTCCGGGGGAGCGGGCGCCGGCGCGAACGAAGTCCACCTGGCCGCCGGTGCCGCCGAGATAGGCCGAGCCGCTCTGTTCGGCGTTCACCTGACCGGTCAGATCGACCTCCATGGCCGAGTTGATGGTCACCAGTCGGTCCAACTGGGCGAGCACGGCGGCGTCGTGGGTGTACGAGGTGGGGCACATGCGGATCCGCGGATTGCGGTGGGCGAATTCATAGAGGCGTTTGGTGCCGATCAGGGCGCCGTTGACCGAAACCCCGCGGTCGATGCGTTTGCGCGCGTTGGTGACGACCCCCGCCTCCACCAACTCGACCAGACCGTCGCCCAGCATGCCGGAGTGCACACCGAGGTCCTTGCGGTCGCGCAGCAGCCGAAGGAGGGCGTCCGGGACGGCGCCGACCCCGGTCTGGATGACCGAGCCGTCCTCGACATAGGCGGCGGCGTGTCGCGCCATGGCCGCCTCCGTCGCGCCGATTCTCCCCGGTGGCACCTCCACCGGCAGGCGGGAGACATGCACGGCGACGTCGATCTCCGCCGCGGACAGCAGTTCCCCATGGGTGAAGGGCACCTGCTCGTTCACCTCCGCCACGACGACGCGCGCCTTCGCGACCGCGGCCCGCACATGGTCGCTGATGAGGCCGAAGCTGTGGTCTCCGTTCGCGTCGGCCGGGCTGACCTGCACGAAGGCAATATCGCAGCCGATGATCCCTGCCTCGATCAGCGGGGCGACCTGGCTGGCATGACAGGGGATCACGCTGAGCCGGTGCTCCTTGGTCAGGGAGCGCAACGCGCCGATCGCCCCCATGCCGGCCAGCGAGAACCCGCTCACCGCCGCCGGGGTGAAACGTCCGGAGAAGCTGGTCGCTATGAAGGCCGAGAGGCCTCCGATGCCGGGGCTCTGTTCGATCAACGCGTCGACCAGCATGGTCGGTTCGCCGCAGGCCTGGCCCATGACGATGCGGTCACCGGGGCGCAGGAACGCGCCGAGGTCCAGGTCACCGGCGTCGGGAACAACCTTCACGCGCGTCCCCCCGATGCCAGCAGGGCCTGTGCGCGGGCGAGGTGAGGCCGGTCGAGCATGGCGCCCCGGTGGCCGATGGCGCCGACACCGGGACGGGCGGCGAAGAGATCGACGATCTCCTGGGCCGCGGCCAGTTCCTGTTCGGTGGGGGTGAAGGCCGCGTTGATCACATCGACCTGGGCGGGGTGAATGGCGAGCATGCCCCGGTAGCCGTCCCGGCGCACCTTCTCGGCCCGCTCGCGCAGTCCCTCGACATCACGGAAGTCGCCCTGGATGGTCTCGATGGCGGCCACCCCGGCGGCGGCCGCCCCGAGGAGACACAGGCTTCTGGCCAACTCGTAGGTGAATCCGTAGCTTCCGTCGGGGTCGCGGTTCTCAGTGGCGCCCACGGAGACGGCGAGGTCCTCCGCCCCCCAGGTCATGGCGACCATCCTGGGCGCGCCCCGGTAGGTGCCGGTGGTGAACATGCCCTCGGCCGTCTCGGTCACCAGGGCGATCACCTTCGTCGAGCCCCGCTCCCTCCCGGCGGACACCTCCAATGCGGAGAGATAGTGGTCCAGAAGCTCCACATCCGCACGGCCGCGCGCCTTGGGAAGCATGATGCCGCCGGGCCCCGCGGGGATCACCGCCGCCAGGTCCGCCAACGCGTGAGGGCCGTCCAGGGGATTGATCCGCACCCACAGCCGGTCTCTCTCCTCGGGCGACCGGTCCGCGAGGAAGGAGGAGATCGTCTCCCGGGACTTGGGCTTCGTCTCCTCGGCCACCGCGTCCTCCAGATCGAGGAGCACGATGTCGGCCGGACCGGCGGCCGCTTTCTCCATCTTCCGTTCGCTGTCGCCGGGGGCGAACAGCCAGGAGCGTGCGCTGAAGGGTTCTCCGGTACTGGTCACTGCTTCTGCGACTCCCTCGCTCAGGTGTCTTTCCCGTCGCCCGCCCTGCCGAGGCCGGCCATGATCTCCTCGGTGTGGGCGCCGAGCCTGGGGGCGGGACCGGCGACACGGCCGGGAGTGCGCGAGAACCAGGCCGGCATGCCGGGAAAACGGACGGGGCCGTTCGGACTGTCCACCGTCTCGAAGAACCCCACTTCGTTCAGATGCGCGTTGTCGAACAGCTCGTCGAGGGTGCGTACCGGCGCGGCGGGAATGTCGAGGGACCTGAGCAGGCCGAGCCAGTCCTCGGTCGTACGCTCCAGAAAGGTCTTCCCCAGCAGGGCGTAGACGGTGTCGATCTGGCGGGCGCGCTGTTCAAGGGTGGCGAAGTGCTCCCCGGCCCACGACGGCTTCACCGCGTCGACGAAGGCCGACCACTGCTTGTCGTTGTAGACCAGCGCGGAGATGTGGCCGTCCTTGGTCCGGTAGGGCTTCCGGTCGGGTGTCACCGCGCGGGGGTACGCCGCGGAGCCCAAGGGAGGGCTGAACATCGCGCCGTTGGCGTGCTCGACCAGCATGAACGCGGCCATGGTCTCGAACATGCCGACTTCCACCTCTTGGCCCTCACCGGTCCGCTCACGGTGGAACAGCGCCATCATGGTGGCGTACAGGGCGGTCATCCCGGCCACTTTGTCCGCCATGATGGTGCCGACGTAGCTGGCCCGACCGGTCAACCGCTCCTGCGCGTACGGCAGACCGCACTCGGCCTGGATGGTGTCGTCGTAGGCGGTGAGATCCGCGTCCGGGCCGCGGCGGCCGTAGCCGTAGCAGTTGGTGTAGATCACCGACGGATTCACGGCGGCCACTTCTTCGTAGCCGAATCCGAGCCTGGCGATCGCCTTCGCACGCATCGAATGGATGAACACGTCCCCATTGCCGATGAGTTCGCGCAGGGCGTCCTTGCCGTCGCCGGAACGCAGGTCCAGCACCACGCTGCGCTTCCCGCGGTTCACATTGACGAAGACGCCCGCCATGCCCGGTTCCGGTCCGACCGATATATAGCGGGTGTTGTCGCCGTCGGGGGGCTCGACCTTGATCACGTCCGCCCCCATGTCGGCCATGATCTGGGTGCAGTAGGGGCCCATCACCATCGCCGTCAGATCGACCACACGCACGCCCGACAGCGGGCCGGTGTGTTTCGTCCGCCTGAGCCGCGGCGCGCCTGCTCTCACGTATCGACCACTCCTCTGTCAGCGGAGGCGGACCAGGCTTCCGGTCCGAGCCTATAGGATGAATCCTTACAAGGATAGTGATAATAAGAGGGCATGAGTCGTACCGATGCCGGTGGCACACCGCAGTACGCACATCAGGGTTCCCGGGGTCTGACGTCCGGTCGGGGCAAGGCCGTCCCGGAGAACATCGCCGAGGTACTGGACGCCTCGCTCTCCGCGCGCCCGCACGCGACGGCGATCGAGGCCGCCTCCGGCGCCTGGTCGTACGCCGAACTCGACGACCGGGCCCGACGGGCGGCCGGCGCCCTGTGGTCGCTCGGCGTACGCCCGGGCGACCGCGTCGCCGCCTGTCTTCCCAACGACCTAGACATCGTCGCGGCCTTCCACGGATCGCAGCGGATCGGAGCCGTCTGGGCGGGAATCGGTGAAGCGCTCACGGCAGGCGAGCAGGGGGAGTTGTACGAGCTGTGCGAGCCGACGGTCGTCCTGGCCGGACCGCGCTGCCGGCTGAGCTCGCCGGGCCGCGTCGACCCCGATCGATGGTCCGGGCTCGTGGCGAGCGCCGAACCGGCTCCCCGGGTCGAGCCGGCCGTCGACGCCCCGGCCGGGATCGCGTTCACCAGCGGAACGTCGGGACGCCCCAAGGCGGTTGTACACAGCCAGCGCAACCTGCTGCTGCCCGGCGCGGCCCTGGTCGCCGGCCGCGGCTGGGGTCCCGAGCTGCGCAAGGGCGACAGTTTCCCGCTGACGATCCTCAACCTCATGGTGCTGTCCACCCTGCTCACCGCGCAGGCGGGCGGATGCTCCGTGGTCATGGACCGGCGTGATGTCGACGGGGTCGCCGACTGGATCTCCGCTCGGCGCGTCACGGTGTGGAACGGCGCCCCCGCCCAGCTCCACGACCTCGCCGCGCGCCCGCACCTCGACCTCGGCCCGCTCCAGGAGGTGTGGAGCGGGGGCGGTGACACCCCGGACGTGTTGCGCCGGGCGTTCACCGAGGCACACGGGCTGGTCCCCCGCGTCACCTACGGCCTGACGGAGGCACCGACCGTCGTGTCCATCGACCCCCCGGGCCACGAGTGGCGCCCGGGCACGAGCGGACGGGTGCTGCCGCACTACGACGTCGCGGCGTACGACGACGAGGGGCGACGCCTGCCGGCCGGGGAGCTCGGCGAGTTGCGACTGAGCGGGGCCACCGTCGGGCCGTGGGCCGGCACGTGGCGGCCGATGCTCGGGTTCTGGGAGCGCGGCGGTCTCCGGCCGCCGGAACCCGGCCCGGTCCCCACCGGTGATGTCGGCACCGTCGACGGCGAGGGTTGGCTGACGGTGCTGGACCGCAAGAAGCTCGTCATCGTCCGGGGCGGGGCGAACGTCTACCCGCTGGAGGTGGAACGGGTCATCGCGACGCACCCGGACGTCGCCGGGGTCGCCGTGTGCGCGGTGCCGGACGACCGGCTCGGGCAGCGGGTGGCCGCGGTGGTCCAGAGCGCCGGTCCCCCGCTCGACGCCGAGGCGCTCTCCGCGCACTGCCGGCGGGAGCTGTCTCCGTACAAGGTTCCGGAGATCTGGTCCCAGGTCGACGCCCTGCCGTTGAACGCGATGGGCAAGGTGCAACGCACCCTGCTGCCGGGGCTCGTGGACTCGCGACGGCGCCCCGGAACGGCCTGAAGTACCCCCTCGTATCACTGCTAGCCTTGCAATCATGGAACGTACAGGGTCCGAGCACACCAAGATCGGGCAGATGCGCATGGCGGAGCTGGTGGCCGCCGCACTGCGCGACCGGATCCTCGCGGGCGGCATCGGCGACGGCTCCACGCTCCCCAAACAGGACGAGCTCGTCGCGGAGTTCGGTGTCAGCTATCCCTCGGTGCGGGAGGCGCTGCGGATCCTCGAGACCGAGGGCTTCATCACCGTGCGCCGCGGCAACCGCGGCGGCGCCACGGTGCACGCTCCCGACATCGGGACCGCCGGCTACGCCCTCGGCCTGACGCTCCAGGCGATGCAGGTCGGGGTTCCCGACCTCGGCGCCGCCCTCGCCACCCTCGAACCGCTGTGCGCGGCTCACTGCGCGCAGCAGGCGGACCGCGAGCGCGTGGTGGTGCCGCGTCTGCGGGAGCTGCTCGCCGCGAGCGAGAGCTGCATCGACGACGGCGCGGCGTTCACCCGGGCCTCGCGCGAGTTCCACGACGCCGTCGTCGGGTTCGACCCCAACGCGACCCTGCGCGTCGTCGTGAAGAGCCTCACGTCGCTCTGGTCGGTCCAGGAGGAGGCCTGGGCGGATCTGCAGGTCTCGCGGGGCGACTACCCCTCGCGCGCCGACCGCGCCCTCGCGCAGCGGGCGCACGAACGCCTCGTGACGAGCATCGAGCGGGGCGACGCCGACGAGGCCGCGCGGATCGCCGAGGAGCACCTCACGGCGACCCAGCGCTGGGTGTGCCGCACGCTCAAGAACCGGGTCATCGACGCCGCGTCCGCCCGCAGCCGCATGCGGTTCCGCCGCGGCTGACGCCGGGTGACGAGGGATTGGTAAAGTAGCAATCCTTGTAAGGATGGAGGGCCCGGCTTAGGATGCCTGCCGGACCGGTCCGCGATCACCGCCGCAGCCGCCCCCGACACGCCCTGCCGTCGAAGGGAGACCCGCGTGGCGCAGGACCCCAAAGTCGCCGCACGGATGTTCGGCCTCGACGGCCGGGTGGCGGTCGTGACCGGCGCCTCGTCGGGGCTCGGAGCGTCGGTGGCTCACGCGCTCGCCTCGCTCGGCGCCCGGGTCGCCGTGGTGGCCCGCCGTCACGACCGGCTGGCCGAGCTCGCCGAGGGGATCGACGGCCTCGCTGTCCCCTGCGACCTGTCCGACCTCGACCGGGTCGGCTCGGTGGTGCCCACGGTCGTCGAGCGACTGGGACCGCCGGAGATCCTCGTCAACGCCGCCGGGAACATGTTCACGACCGAACGCGCCGAGTCCGAGCCGCTCGACGCCGTCCGCCGGACGATGGACCTCAACCTGCTGGCCCCGCTGCTGCTCGCACAGGCCGTCTTCCCCCACATGCGTGCTCTCGGCCGGGGCGCGATCGTCAATGTCTCGTCCATCAGCGGCCGGGTCGGCATCCCCGGCATTCCGCAGGCCTCGTACGCGGCGAGCAAGGCGGGCCTGTCCGGCCTGACCGCCGAGCTCGCCGTGCAGTGGGCGCGGCATTCGATCCGGGTGAACACGGTGGCCCCCGGCTTCTTCCGCAGCGAGATCACCAGCCCGCTCTACGAGGGTGAGCGCGCCGCCGAGTATCTGCGCCGCAACACCCCGCTGCCCAAGGAGGGGACCGCCGACGACATCGTCGGAGCGGTCCTGTGGCTCGTCGGCGACGCCGGAAGCTATGTCACCGGGCAGACGGTGGTCGTCGACGGCGGCTGGACCGCCCGCTGACAGCACCTCCTGCCGCCTCAGGGGCAACGGCTACGCTGAGGTCATGCCGTCCACACGTCGCACAGCGCGCCAGACCGACCTGCTGGAAAGGCTGGTCGCCCTGCTGGCGGCGGAGGGTTTCGCCTCGTTCACGCTCGACGAGCTGACCGAGCGGCTGCGCTGCTCGAAGACGACGTTGTACCAACTGGCAGGCAGCAAGCAGGAGTTGGTCCGCGAGGCGGTGAAGCACTACTTCCGGAGTGCGGCCGAGGTCATCGAGAAGCAGGTGACGGACACCTCCGCGCCCGCGGAGCGTGTGGTGGTCTACCTGAATGCCGTCGCCGAGCAGTTGAGGCCGCTGTCCCGGCGATTCCTCGACGACATGGCCGGATTCGAACCGGCCCGCGAGGTGTACGAGGCCAACACCCGCCTGGCCGCGGGCCGGATCAGACAGCTGATCGCGGACGGCGTCGCCGCCGGCGCGTTCCGTGACGTCCACGCCGCGTTCGTGGGCGAGGTCGTCGCCGCCACCATGCAGGAGATCCAGCGCGGCGAGGTGTCCGCGCGCACGGGGCTGACCGACGCGGAGGCGTACGCCGAGTTGGCCTCGCTCATCGTGCACGCGGTGTCGACCTGACCGCGGGGGTGCCGGCCGCGGGGGTGCCGGCCGGGGGGCCGACGCCCCAGTCACGCAACACCGACTCGGTGTCCGCGCCCGGCGCGCCCGGGGCCGAGGGCCGCCGGTTGGGCGTGCGCGAGAAGCGCGGGGCCGGTGCGGCCTGAAGGATGCCGTCGACCTCGACGAGGGTGCTCCGGGCCACCACGTGCGGGTGCTCTCCCGCCTCCACGAACGTCAGTACGGGCGTGACGCACGCGTCCGTGCCGGCGAAGTGCGCGGCCCACTCGTCGCGCGTACGGGAGGCGAACCGCTGGGCGAACCGGGCCCGCAGCGCGGGCCAGCCGCCGCGGTCGCCCTGGGTGGGCAGCCGGGCCCCGGTGATGCCCAGCCCCTCCAGCAGCGCCGCGAAGAACTGCGGTTCCAGTGCGGCGACGGCCACGTATTTGCCGTCGCCGCACTCGTAGGTGTCGTAGAAGGGTGCGGCCCCGTCGAGGAGGTTCGTGCTCCGCTCGTCCGACCACTCGCCCATGCCGCGCAGCGCGTACGTCATCTGGCCCAACAGGGCGGTCCCGTCGACCATGGCGGAGTCCACGACCTGCCCGGCCCCGGAGCGTGCGCGCTCCCAGAGTGCGGCCAGGACACCGATGACCAGGAGCATGGAACCGCCCCCGAAATCTCCCACCAGATTGAGCGGCGGGGGCGGCGGATCACCGGCGCGGCCCATCGCGTGGAGCAGCCCGGTGAGACCGATGTAGTTCAGGTCGTGCCCGGGATCCTGGGCGAGCGGGCCCTCCTGACCCCAACCGGTGACGCGTGCGTAGACGAGCCCCGGATTCTCCCTGCCGCAGTCTTCGGGGCCGACGCCGAGGCGCTCGGCGACGCCTGGCCTGAGGCCCTCGATCAGCACATCGGCCCGGGCGGCCAGCGCCCGTACCAACGCACGCCCCTCGGACTGCTTGAGGTCGGCGAAGACCGACCGGCGGCCGCGCCGCACGATGTCGGTCGCGTCGTCCGGGCCGAGCCGCAGCGCCCGGCCGGAGGGCCGCTCGACGCGCACCACGTCGGCGCCGAGATCGGCCAGCACCATGCCCGCGTGCGGAGCCGGCCCGAGTCCCGCGAGCTCGAGGACGCGTAGACCGACGAGGGGGCCGGCGGATCCATCGCTGGACTGCATGGCATCACGGTACCAAAAACGATACTGTTGTATCGCTCGCCGTATCAATAATTTCCGGAGCGACCGAGGAAATCCCATGCCAGCTACCCGCACGCTTCCCACCCCGGAAGCCGTCGACCTGATCGGCCTGACTCGTGAGCTCGCCGAGAAGGAGCTCGCGCCTCGCGTCGCCGAGGCGGAAGCCGAGGAGAAGTTCCCTCGCGAGGTCTTCCGCACGCTCGGCCGGGCGGGCCTGCTGAGCCTGCCCTACCCCGAGGAGTACGGCGGCGGGGACCAGCCCTACGAGGTCTACCTGCAGGTACTCGAAGAGATCGCCGCCGTGTGGGCCAGCGTCGGCGTAGGCGTCTCCGTGCACGCGCTGTCCTGCTTCGCCCTCGCCGCCTTCGGCACCGAGGAGCAGCGGAAGGAATGGCTGCCCGACATGCTCAGCGGCGAGCTGCTCGGCGCCTACTGCCTGTCCGAGGCCCACGCCGGTTCCGACCCCGCCGCGATGCGCACCCGGGCCGTCAGGGACGGCGACGACTACGTCCTGAACGGCGCCAAGGCGTGGACCACGCACGGCGGGTACGCGGACTTCTATACGATCATGGCGCGCACGTCCGACGCCGGCTCGGGCGCGATCTCCTGCTTCCTCGTCCCGGCCGACACTCCCGGCCTGATAGCCGATCCGCCCGAGCACAAGATGGGTCTGACCGGGTCGGCCACCGCGACCATCCGTCTGGAGGACGTGCGCGTCCCGGCGCACCGCCGCATCGGCGAGGAGGGCCACGGACTCAAGATCGCCTTCGCCGGGCTGGACTGCGGACGCCTGGGCATCGCGGCCGTGGCCACGGGCCTGGCCCAGGGAGCGCTGGACCACGCGCTGCGCTACTCGCGCGAGCGGGAGACCTTCGGCCGCCCCATCATCGAACACCAGGGGCTGGCTTTCGTCCTCGCGGACATGGCCGCGGCGGTCCAGGCCTCCCGCGCCACCACGCTCGCCGCCGCCCGGCTGAAGGACCAGGGGCTCCCGTTCGCCTGCGAAGCGTCGATCGCCAAGCTGATCGCCACGGACAACGCCATGAAGGTCACCACGGACGCCGTCCAGGTCCTGGGCGGTGCCGGCTACACCCGCGACTTCCCGGTCGAGCGCTACATGCGGGAGGCCAAGGTCATGCAGATCTTCGAGGGCACCAACCAGATCCAGCGCCTGATCATCGGCCGCGCGCTGCGGGAGAGCGACCGGGGCACCCTCAGGGTGCAGAACTAGTGCCGCGGACTAGGGGTGCGGGAGCCCGTGAAGCCGGGCGCGTAGGGCGCGGGCCATGTGGTCCGCGTCTTCCGCTGTCACCCGCTCCGGCTCCGGGCGGTCCAGGAGCCCGAAGACGCCCGGCCCGCGGTGTGCGGCGGCCAGGTCCGCCATGCGCGGCACGATGTGGAAGTGCACATGCGCGAAGCCCTCGGACTCGGCGAACTGGACGACGTAGGTCTTGAGGCAGCCGGTCAGCCCGCGCAGGGCCCTGGAGAGCCTGACCTGCCACACCCCCAGGGCCCCGGCCTCGGCGTCGGTGAGGTCGTGGACGGCCGTGACGTGCCGTCGCGGCAGCAGCACCAGCCAGCCGGGCACCGCGGTGTTGAAGCTGTGGGCCACCCGCCAGTACTCATCGGACACGACGCGTTCGCGGGGCGGAAGTTCGCCGAACCGTGCTTCCTGGCCGCATGCGTAGCAGGGGGGAGTCGTCATGCCCCCGGATCGTAGAACGGACCTCGACCGCGGCACCAACGGTGACACTTCACGGTACAGATCACTGTACGGATCATGTACAGAGAGGATGCCGTCATGGCTGTCATGCGCGCGGTGCGTCTGCACTTCCCGACCCACGAGCTGCGGATCGAGGAGGTCGACAGGCCCGCCCCCGGTGCGGGAGAGGTCCTGGTCAAGGTGGAAGCGGCCGGGGTGTGCCTGTCCGACGTCCACCTGATCTCCGGAAAACTCGGCGGCACACCCGCGCGGTTGCGGGGCGACACGGTGACCCTGGGCCACGAGGTGGCCGGCACCGTCGCCGAGCCGGGTCCGGACGCGGGCGGCTGGGCGGTCGGCGACCGGGTCGTCCTCCAGGCCGGCGAGTACCGCGACGGCAGGGGCTGGACCCGCGGTGTCGACTACGACGGAGGCTGGGCCGAGTTCGCGCTCGCCCGGGCCGACACGCTGGTCGCGCTCCCGGACTCGATCCCCTTCGAGCAGGGAGCGGTCATCCCGGACGCGGTCTCCACCCCGTGGGGCGCCATCACCGACACCGCCCGCGTCCGCCCCGGCCAGGCGGTCGGGGTGTGGGGCATCGGCGGTCTGGGCGCGCACGGGGTTCAGCTGCTGCGCATGGTGGGCGCCTGCCCGATCATCGCCGTCGACCCCTCCCCCGCCGCCCGCGACCGCGCCCTGGCCTTCGGCGCCGACCTCGCCCTCGACCCGGCCGACCCCGCTCTGGCCGAGAAGGTCGCCGCCGCCACCCGCGGGGCGGGCATCGAGGCAGCCTTCGACTTCGCCGGCGTCACCCCGGTGCGCGAGCAGGCCCTGTCGGTGCTGGGCAACGGCGGCAAGCTGGTCCTCGTAGGGCTGAGCGGAAAGCCGATCACCATCGCGGACAGCACCACCTTCAGCGCCCGCGAGCTGCGGCTCCTGGGCCACTACGGCTCCGGCGAGAACGCGGTGTCGCAACTCATCCGCCTCACCGAGAACGGACGGCTGGACTTCTCCCGCTCCATCTCGGACGTACTGCCGCTGGAGCAGGCGGCCGAAGCCGTCGAACGGCTGGAGCACAAGAAGGGCGATCCGATCCGCCTGGTGCTGCGTCCCTGAGACACCCGCCCCCGGGACGAGGGCGACGACACCGGCAAGCGCGTCGTCGCCCTCATCGCGGGCAGCGCCATGACGGCACCGCCGGACCACGAAAACGCCGGTCTCAGAAGTTGATCATGTGTCCGGCGAGGCCGTGCACGGCTTCCTTCACCGCTTCACCCAGGGTCGGGTGGGCGTGGACGTTGCGGGCGACCTCGTGCACGGTCAGGTCCCACTGCTGTGCCAGCGTCAGCTCCGGCAGCAGCTCCGTCACGTCCGGACCGATCAGATGGCCGCCGAGGAGCTCGCCGTACTTGGCGTCGCTGATCAGCTTCACGAAGCCGACCGTGTCACCCAGGCCGTGCGACTTGCCGTTGGCCGTGAAGGGGAACTTGGCGACCTTGACGTCGTAGCCCCGCTCCTTCGCCTGTGCCTCGGTGTAGCCGAAGCTGGCGATCTGCGGCTGGCAGTACGTGGCGCGCGGGATCATCACGTAGTCCAGCTCCATGGTCTCCGCGTCCGCGATCGTCTCGGCCGCGATGATCCCCATGGCCTCGGCGTTGTGCGCGAGCATCAGCTTCGCGGTCACATCCCCGATCGCGTAGATGTGGGGTACGGACGTACGGCAGCGGCCGTCGACATCGATCGCGCCGCGCTCGGTGACCCGTACGCCCGTGGCCTCCAGACCGTACCCGGTGACGTTCGGCGCGAAGCCGATCGCCTGGAGGACCTTGTCGGCCTCCAGGACCTTCTGCGCACCGTCCTTGCCCGTGACCGTCACGCCCACCTGCGGCCCCGACTCGTCGATCGACTCGACACGGGTCGAGGTGAGCACATCGATGCCCAACTTCCGGTACTGCTTGGCGAGTTCGGCGGAGACGTCCGCGTCCTCCAGCGGGGCGACCCGGTCCAGGAACTCGACGACCGTGACCTTCACACCGTAGTTGTGCAGGACGTACGCGAACTCGATGCCGATGGCTCCGGCGCCCGCGATCACGATGGACCGTGGCAGGTCCTCCGTGAGGATCTGCTCCTCGAAGGTGACGACGCGGTCGCTGCGCCGGGTGCCGGGCAGCAACTTGGGGGTGGCACCGGTGGCGATGATGCAGTCATCAAACGCGACCGTCTTCGTGGTGCCGTCGGCGAGGGCGACCTGGAGTGTGTGGGCGTCGAGGAAGGTGCCTCGGCCGTCGATCTCGGTGATCGCGTTCTTCTTCATCAGGAAGTGGACGCCCTTGACGCGGCCGTCCGCGACCCGCCGGCTGCGCCGGTACGCCTCGCCGTAGTCGAAGGAGACCTCTCCGTCGACCTTGATGCCGAAGGTCTTCGCCTCCCGCGTGAAGATGTGTGCCAGCTCGGCATTCCGCAGCAGCGCCTTCGTGGGGATGCAGCCGACGTTCAGACAGACACCACCCCAGTACCTCTCCTCCACGACCGCGACCCGCTTGCCGAGTTGGGCGGCGCGGATGGCGGCGACGTAGCCGCCCGGTCCTGCTCCGAGTACGACTACGTCGAAGCGCTCGTCCATGGGTGGATCCTTCCGGTGAAGCCCGGCTCAGCGCCGGTCCGACATCCCTCTGCACCATCTGACCCTGTGACCTTATGTCGTGAGTTCCTGCGACCGACAGCCGACAACCCCTGACCTGCGGCCCACGCGGATCAGGCGCGCAGTGCCGCCACGACGCTCTTCGTGTCCGTGATGACATGTGCGTAGGTCGGGCCGTGCAACTCATGGGCGGTCCGCACGAATTCGCGTGAGAACGCCGCGGTGGCGTCGGTCACCGGCGACACATGGAATCCGAGTTCCATCGCGTACTTGGACGTGGTCTCGATGCGGGTGTTCGCGAGCTGCGGCCACCACGTCCGAGGGCTCGGGCCGCAGGAGCGGATACCAGTCCCCTTCAGTGGGTCGTGCTCCTGCGCGGGCGGCCGGTCAGACGGGGAACAGCAGACAGCTGCTGGTGGTGTGCGCCAGCAGCCGGTCCCTCGAGTCGAAGAGCTCGGCCTGCGCGAGGGCGGTACGGCGTCCGCTGTTGAGGACGGTGCCCACGGCACGGACCTTGCCGGTGTCCACGGTGACCGGGCGCAGGAACTTCACGTTCAGGTCGAGAGAGGTATACCCCATGCCCTGCGGCAGGACCGACTGCACCGCGCAGCCCGCCGCCGAATCGAGCAGGGTCGCGTAGACGCCGCCGTGGACGCTTCCGATGGGGTTGTAGTGCTCCTCGCCCGGTTCGAGGGCGAAGACGACCCGGCCGTGCTCGACCTCTTCGAGCGTCATCCCGAGGGTCGCCGCGATCGGCGCGGCAGGGAGTCGTCCGGCCTGCACCTCGCGGAGGAAGTCGAGACCGCTGTACTGCCCGACGGCGGCGGCGGAGACGGTGGGGTCCTCCCAGTCGTATGTGCGTGACCTGCCCATGTCGCTCCCTCGATGATCTGGATGTGAAATTCGAAGCTAGCCAGTACGAGATCTGGATGTCAATGTCGAAGCCAGCTTACGATGGCGTACATGACGTGGCTCGAGACAAGCACTGAGAACTGCACGGTCCAGCGGACTCTCGACCTGGTGGGCGAGAAGTGGTCGCTGCTGGTCCTGCGGGACGCCATGAACGGCGTACGACGCTTCGACGACTTCCGCCGGCATGTCGGACTGTCCGAGAGCGTGCTCGCGGACCGGCTGCGCAAGCTCGTCACGGCCGGGATCCTGGACACCGTCCCCTACAGCGAGCCCGGCAGCCGCACCCGCCAGGAGTACCGGCTCACCCGTAAGGGCTGGGAGCTGTGGCCCGCGATGATCGCCCTCAAGCAGTGGGGGGACCGCCATGCGGCGGATCCCGAGGGACCGCCCCTGGAGGTCATGCACGCCGACTGCGGCGCGCCGGTCGAGACCGTGGTCGTCTGCTCCGCGGGACACGGCGCTCTCGTCCCGCCGCAGGCACGCACCCGCCCGGGCCCGTCGGCGAAGGCTTCGAATCCGACCGCGCGATAGACCGGTGGGGTGGGGGCGCGCGTGCGGGATCGAGACCCCGGCCGCGCCGAAGCCACCGCCGTGACCGGTGCGGGCTCGGGCATCGGCCGCGGGCCGACCGTCCGGCGCGCGCCGCAGCGCACGACCGTCCGTGTCCGACACCCACGAGAACGGCCTCGACGAGACGGTGGAACGGATCCCGCTCCGTCTATCCGCGCGCGGCCCCGGCGCCGACGACGGACAGGCCTGCGCCGGGCGTCAGCAGTCGGGGGTCGACGGCCGGTAACGCTGCTCGAAGGGCTGGGAGGAGTGCGTGCCAGACCCGGCGACGGGGTGATGCCGCGTTCGACGGGGGGCGAAGCGGTCGTCGTTCATGCCGACGCCTCGGCCCTCGCGGGGCGCGCGCTCGAGGTGAAGCGCAGGTTGTCGTCCTCGACGGGGCCGCCGCGCAGCAGCTTCACGTCGGAGTGGTAGTTCATCGACATGAGCCAGGGATGGGCCAGTCCTTGACGCGGCAGCTCATGGAGGGACCGCTTGACGTATCCGGCGCCGAAGTCGAGCAACGGACGGGTGGGCATGGCCGGGTCGGGGAGCTGGGGGCAGCAGATGTCCGTGCCGGTGGCGTCCATGTGTCCGAGCAGACGGGTGAAGTGCTCGCACAGCAGGCCGATCTTGAGCGTCCACGACGAGTTGGTGTAGCCGATCGCGAAGGCGAAGTTCGGCACGCCGCTCAGCATCATGCCCTTGAACGCCACCTTGTCGGCGGCGTCGACGGGCTCGCCGTCCACCGAGAGCGTCATCCCGCCGAACAGCTGCAGGTTCAGGCCGGTGGCGGTGACGATGATGTCGGCGTCGAGCTCACGACCGGACTCGAGCCGGATGCCGGTCTCGGTGAACGTCGTGATCCGGTCGGTGACGACCGAGGCCGTTCCCTTCCTGAGTGCCTTGAACAGGTCCGCGTCGGGGACCGTGCACAGCCGCTGGTCCCAGGGGTCGTAGGGCGGGTTGAAGTGTTCGTCCACTGGATAACCGGTCGGCAGTTGCCTGACGTTCACGGCCCGGATGAGACGCCGTACGACCCGTGGGTGGCGTTGCGAGGTCCGCCAGACGAGGCGCTGCAGGGCGATGTTCTTGCGCCGGGTGAGCCGGTGGGCGAGGTCGGCCGGCAACACCTTGCGCAGCGTGTTCGCGATCACGTCCCGCGACGCCACCGGGAGGATGTACGTGGGCGAACGCTGGAGCATGGTGACGTGGCCGGCCGTGTCGGCCAGCGCCGGGATCAGCGTGACGGCGGTCGCACCGCTGCCGATCACCACGACCTTCTTGCCCGCGTGGTCCAGGTCCTCGGGCCAGTGCTGAGGGTGCACGATCTGTCCGGCGAACCGCTCCCGGCCCTCGAAGCGGGGGGTGAACCCTTCGTCGTAGCGGTAGTAGCCACCGGCGCAGAACAGCCAGTTCGCGGTCATCGACAGTCTCTCGCCGGTGTCGGCGCGCTCGATCTCCACCGTCCAGCGGGCCTCGGCGGTGGACCAGGCCGCGCCGCGCACCTTGTGGTGGTAGCGGATGTGCTGTTCGATGCCGCTCTCCCCCGCGGTCTCCCGCAGGTAGTCGAGGATCAGATCGGCGGTGGCGATCGACTTGTCGTTGCGCCAGGGCTTGAACGCGTAGCCGAAGGTGTGCAGGTCGGAGTCCGACCGGATGCCCGGGTAGCGGAAGAGCGCCCAGGTGCCGCCCGAGACACCGCGGGCCTCCAGGACCGCATAGCTGCTGCCGGGCCGCTCGCTCTGCAGGTAGTGGGCAGCGCCGATGCCGGAGATGCCGGCGCCGATGATCAGCACGTCGAGGTGCTCGCTCTGACGGATCATGTGCGGGGACTCCGTTGATGAGGCGTCGCTGGGTGATGCCTCGATGATGACCTCACATACCAGCCAGTACGGTGTGGCAGTTCGCACCTTCACCGGAAAAGTCCAGTGCGTTGTGCACCACTGCGACTAGCGTACGGACATGAGTCGGCAGCGCCCGTCCGAACGAATATGCGATTTGCTTCGGCAGGGGGGCTGCAGGAGTGGCTCGACGAGATCGACGAGGCCACCTTGGCGGCGGTGAGCATGCGAGCCATCGCGCAGGACCCCGCCCTGCGTGCCGCCACGCGGCGGATCAACCGCGCCCATCTGGCGTATGGGGCGTCGGAAACCGTGCGCGACCCCGGCGCACCCGTACCCGCGTACATCGGCCCGGACAGTCTCAGCCACGCCCGCGACCTGGTGCGCCGCGGGCTCGACGAATCGGCCCTGGACTCCTACCGCGTCGGCCAGAACGCCGCCTGGCGGCGCTGGATGCAGACCGCCTTCACACTGACCTCCGATCCCGACGAACTGCGCGAGCTGCTCGATGTGTCGGCGCGGTCCGTCTCGGCCTTCCTCGACGCCACGATCGCCCACATCGCCGCACGCATGGCCACCGAGCGCGAGGAGCTGACCCATGGCACCCACGCGGAACGTCGCGAGACCGTCATCCTCCTCGTCGAAGGCGCGCCCATCAGCCGGCAACGGGCGGAAGCGCGCCTCGGCTACGCGCTCGACCGGACGCACACCACCGCCGTCGTGTGGAGCGAGGAACCGGACCCCGAACCGGGCCACCTCGAGCGTGCCACCGAGGCTCTGGCGCAGACGGCCGGGGTGCAGCAACCGCTCACCGTGATCGTCGGTGCGGCCACCCTGTGGGTATGGCTGCCTGGACCCGCCGCGCCGGACACCGGCCCGCTGAGTCAGCTCCTCGACCCGCTGCCGGGCGTCCGGATCGCCGTGGGGCCGTCCGCCCGGGGCGTGGAAGGCTTCCGGCGCAGCCATCTCGACGCGCTGACCACTCAGCGCATGCTCGCCAGACTCCGTTCACCGCGTCGCGTCGCCGGCTTCGACGACGTCCAACTCAGCAGCCTGATCAGCCAGGACGTGGAACAGGCCGACGACTTCATCAAGACGATCCTCGGCGACCTCGCCACGGCGAGCCCGGAACTGAGGCACGCCGTCCTCACGTACATCCAGGCCCAGTGCAACACGACCCGCGCCGCCGGCCGGCTCTACACCCACCGCAACACCCTGCTCCGGCAGCTCGACCGCGCCGGCCGACTGCTCCCGAGGCCCCTCGAGGACAACACCGTCACGGTCGCGGTCGCCCTCGATCTGCTCCAGTGGCGTGGCAGCGACTGAGCACCGCGGTGTGCGCTGTCGTGCGTCCGCATCGGCACTGCTCGCGCTCCGCGGCGTACTGCGTTCTCAGCAGCGCAGCGGGGCCACCATCTCCGACCCTACGGCGCCGCAGTCCACCGACGACGGCACCGATCCGGCCCAGCCGTCGGCACTAACCGGTTGCGGTGGTGGCGACGGCCAGGACGAGCGCCGCGCTCGACGCGCAGCCGATCCGGCCGTCGTGCACGGCCCGTACGGCCTCGTCCAGGGACACATGACGCACCTGGAGATCCGCTTCCCCGGACTCCAGCGCCGACTCTCCCGGGGTGAGTCCCTCCGCACTCCACAGGTGGACGCGTGCCGGGGTCAGTCCCGGCATCGGATGGACGGCACCCCTCGGAGTCCAGCGGCCGCCCCGGTAGCCGGTCTCCTCGGCCAGTTCACGCCGGGCGGCCGCACCACTGTCCTGATCGTCCGGGTCGACGTTGCCGCCGGGCAGCTGCCACATGGGTCCGGTGAGGTAGTGGTACTGCTCGATCATCAGGAGCCGCCCGTCGACCAGCGCCACGACCCGTACGAGATCCGGTACGCGTACCCAGTCGTAGTGGCCGGGCCGCCCGTCGGGCAGGGTGATCTCGTCCCGGTACGCCACCAGGCGGGGTGTCGCGTACATCCGCTCCTCGCGGTGTCTTCGCCATGGTCCTCGGGTTTCCATGCCCCCAGTTCTGCCCAGGTGCCACGACGGCATGCGGGAGGCGGGCCGGGGCGAGCACGGAGGGGGCCGCCGGTGTCGAAGCGGTGCGCCTCGGCACCGGTCAGTGCCCGGGCCGCACGGACGGGCCGTACGACCGCTTCAGCTCTCGAAGCGGTATCCCATGCCGGGTTCGGTGATGAGGTAGCGGGGGTGGGCGGGGTCCGTCTCCAGTTTGCGGCGGAGTTGGGCCATGTAGACCCGCAGGTAGTTGGTCTTGTTGGTCTGGGAGGTGCCCCATACCTCCGCCAGCAGGTGCCTTTGTGTGATGAGCCGGCCGGGGTTGGTGACCAGGATCTCCAGCAGATGCCACTCGGTCGGTGTGAGGCGTACGTCGTGCCCGGCGCGGGTGGCCTTCTTGGCGAGCAGGTCGATGGTGAAGCCGTCCGTCGTGACGAGCGTCGTCTCGGCGGCCGGCGTGGCGTCGTCCGTGCGGCGGACGGCGGCGCGCAGCCGGGCGAGGAGTTCGTCCATGCTGAACGGTTTGGTGATGTAGTCGTCGGCGCCCGCGTCGAGGGCCGCGACCTTCTCGTCGGAGGCCCGGCGGGCGGACAGGACGAGGATCGGTACGCGGGTCCAGCCGCGCAGGGCCTTGATGACGTCCGTGCCGTCCATGTCGGGCAGGCCCAGGTCGAGCAGGACCACGTCGGGCTGCCGGGCGGCGGCCAGCCGCAGCGCGGTGGTGCCGTCGGGGGCGGGGTCGACTCCGTACGTGCGGGCCTGCAGGTTGATCACGAGGGCCCGGACGAGCTGAGGGTCGTCCTCCACCACCAGTACCCGGGTCATCGGTGTGCGCCTTTCCTGTCGTACGGAGGGCCGGAACCCGTGGAAGCGGCCTCATGGAGACGGGAGTTGACGGACCCGGGTCTTTCCCTGTCCGCCGACTCCCGTGTGGTGCGCCTAAATCCATCAGCTCTTCGCCACGAGTTCCTTGAGGACGATGTTGAGTTGGAGGACGTTGACGCGGGGCTCGCCGATGAAGCCGAGGGTGCGGCCGTCGGTGTGCTCGTCGACCAGCTTCTGCACCTGGGCGACGGGCAGGCCGTTCTTCTCCGCGACCCGGTGCACCTGGATGTCCGCATAGTCCGGGGAGATGTCCGGGTCCAGGCCCGAGCCGGAGGAGGTGACCGCGTCGGCGGGCACGTCGGAGGGCCTGACCGTGTAGCCGTTCACCGAGTTGTCCTTGATGACGGCCTTCTTGGCTGCGGTCACCCAGTCGATCAGGTCCTTGTTGTCACCGGAGCGGTTGGTGGCACCGGACAGGATCAGCTTGTACTGCGTGTTGACGCTGTTGGTGCCCAGCCCGTTGGCGGGGCGGCCCTGGAACCACTTCAGGTCCGCGTCCGGGGTCTCCTGGCCCTTCTTCAGCGGCAGGTTGTAGGACTGGCCGATCAGCGAGGAGCCCACGACCTTGCCGTCCGCCGTGATCTCCGAGCCGTTCGCCCGGTCAGAGAACAGGCCCTGGGCGACCCCGGTGATGGCGAGCGGGTAGAGAACGCCCGTCACCACGGTGAGCACGAGGAGGGCTCGCAGGCCCGCCCAGAGCAACCGGGCAGTGTTCGTAACCGAGTTGTTCATAGCCGATCAGCACGCTTTCAGAAAGTTACAGCCCGGGGATGAGGGAGATGAGCAGGTCGATGATCTTGATGCCGATGAAGGGGGCGATCAGGCCGCCGATGCCGTAGATCCCGAGGTTGCGCCGCAGCATCTTGTCGGCGCTCACCGGCCGGTACTGCACACCCCGCAGAGCCAGCGGCACCAGCGCGATGATGATCAGCGCGTTGAAGATGACCGCGGACAGGATCGCCGAGTCGGGCGAGGACAGGTGCATGATGTTCAGCTTGTCCAGGCCCGGGTAGACCGCCGCGAACAGCGCCGGGATGATCGCGAAGTACTTCGCGACGTCGTTGGCGATGGAGAACGTCGTCAGCGCGCCCCGGGTGATGAGGAGCTGCTTGCCGATCTCGACGATCTCGATGAGCTTGGTCGGGTTCGAGTCGAGGTCGACCATGTTGCCGGCCTCCTTGGCGGCCGACGTACCCGTGTTCATCGCCACGCCCACGTCCGCCTGCGCCAGCGCGGGGGCGTCGTTGGTGCCGTCACCGGTCATCGCGACGAGCTTGCCGCCCGCCTGCTCCCGCTTGATCAGCGCCATCTTGTCCTCGGGAGTCGCCTCCGCGAGGAAGTCGTCGACACCCGCCTCGTCCGCGATCGCCTTGGCCGTCAGCGGGTTGTCACCCGTGATCATGATGGTCTTGATACCCATCCGCCGCAGCTCGTCGAACCGCTCACGCATGCCTTCCTTGACGACATCCTTCAGGTGGATGACCCCGAGGATGCGTGCCCCGCCGGTGTCCTCGACGGCCACCAGCAGCGGGGTCCCGCCGGCCTCCGAGATGCGGTTGGCGAGCGTGTCGGCGTCCTTGGAGACGGTGCCGCCCTGTTCCTTGACCCAGGTGATGACCGAACCGGCCGCGCCCTTGCGGATCTTGCGCCCGTCGACGTCCACACCCGACATACGGGTCTGGGCGGTGAAGGCGATCCACTCGGCCCCCGCGAGTTCGCCCTGGTGCCGCTCGCGCAGCCCGTACTTCTCCTTCGCCAGGACCACGATGGAACGGCCCTCGGGCGTCTCATCGGCCAGCGACGACAGCTGGGCCGCGTCGGCCACCTCGGCCTCGGTCGTCCCGGTCACCGGCACGAACTCCGAAGCCTGACGGTTGCCGAGAGTGATGGTGCCGGTCTTGTCGAGCAACAGGGTCGAGACGTCACCGGCGGCCTCGACCGCACGGCCGGACATGGCCAGGACGTTGCGCTGGACCAGCCGGTCCATGCCCGCGATACCGATCGCCGAGAGCAGCGCACCGATCGTCGTCGGGATCAGACAGACCAGCAGGGCCACCAGTACGACCATCGTCAGGTGCGTGCCCGCGTAGTCGGCGAACGGCGGCAGCGTGGCGACCGCGAGGAGGAAGACGATCGTCAGCGACGCGAGCAGGATGTTCAGCGCGATCTCGTTCGGCGTCTTCTGCCGGGCCGCGCCCTCGACCAGAGCGATCATCCGGTCGATGAAGGTCTCACCGGGCTTCGTCGTGATCTTGATGACGATCCGGTCGGAGAGCACCTTCGTGCCGCCCGTGACCGCGGACCGGTCACCGCCCGACTCCCGGATGACCGGGGCCGATTCACCGGTGATGGCCGACTCGTCGACGGAGGCCACACCCTCGACGACGTCACCGTCGCCGGGGATGATGTCGCCCGCCTCGCACACGACCAGGTCGCCGACGCGCAGCTCGGTGCCGGGGACCTGCTCTTCGGTGGAGCCGGTCAGCCGCCGGGCGACGGTGTCGGTCTTCGCCTTCCTGAGCGTGTCCGCCTGCGCCTTGCCGCGGCCCTCGGCCACCGCCTCCGCCAGGTTGGCGAAGATCACGGTCAGCCACAGCCAGGCGCTGATCGCCCAGCCGAACCAGTCACCCGGATCCTTGAAGGAGAAGACCGTCGTCAGGACCGAGCCGACCAGCACCACGAACATGACAGGCGACTTGACCATCACCCGCGGGTCGAGCTTGCGGAAGGCGTCCGGCAGCGACTTCAACAGCTGCTTCGGGTCGAACAGACCCGCGCCGACACGGCTTTCGTCAGTCTTGTGGCCGGTCGGCACATCACTGTGCGGCGCCCGGGTCGGAGTGGCTGTGGACATCGAGTCCTCTTCTGAAGGCGAATCTGTGCGAGTGGTCATGACGCCAGCCCCTCGGCCAGCGGACCCAGCGCGAGCGCCGGGAAGTAGGTCAGACCGGTGATGATCAGGATGGCCCCCACCAACAGGCCGGTGAACAGCGGCTTCTCGGTGCGCAGGGTGCCCGCGGTGGCCGGGACCGGCTTCTGCTCGGCGAGCGAACCGGCCAGCGCCAGCACGAACACCATGGGCAGGAACCGGCCGAGCAGCATCGCGATGCCGATCGTGCTGTTGAACCACTGCGTGTCGGCGTTCAGACCCGCGAAGGCCGAGCCGTTGTTGTTGGCGCCGGAGGAGTAGGCGTACAGGATCTCCGAGAAGCCGTGCGCCCCGCCGTTGGTCATGGAATGGCCCGGAGTCGGCAGGGCCATCGCCGCGGCGGTGAAGACGAGCACCAGCGCCGGGGTGATGAGGATGTAGCAGGCCGCGAACTTGATCTCGCGGGTGCCGATCTTCTTGCCCAGGTACTCGGGGGTGCGGCCGACCATCAGACCGGCGATGAACACCGCGATGATCGCCATGATCAGCATGCCGTAGAGACCGGAACCGGTACCACCGGGCGCGATCTCACCCAGCTGCATGCCCAGGATGGTGATACCGCCGCCAAGACCCGTGAACGAGGAGTGGAAGGAGTCCACCGCACCCGTCGAGGTCAGGGTGGTCGACACCGCGAAGATCGACGAGGCGCCGACACCGAAGCGGTCCTCCTTGCCCTCCATCGCGCCGCCGGCGATCTGGAACGCCGGACCGTGGTGGGCGAACTCGGTCCACATCATCAGGGCGATGAAGCCGAGCCAGATCGTGGCCATCGTCGCGAGAATCGCGTAGCCCTGCTTGAGGCTGCCGACCATGCGGCCGAAGGTGCGGGTCAGCGCGAACGGGATCACCAGCAGCAGGAAGATCTCGAAGAGGTTCGAGAACGGGGTGGGGTTCTCGAAGGGGTGCGCGGAGTTGGCGTTGAAGTAGCCGCCACCGTTGGTGCCGATCTCCTTGATGGCCTCCTGCGAGGCGACGGCGCCGCCGTTCCACTGCTGCGAGCCGCCCATGAACTGGCCCACGGAGTGGATCCCGGCAAAGTTCTGGATCGCGCCACAGGCGACCAGGATGATCGCGGCGACGACGGAGAGCGGCAGCAGGATACGGATCGTGCCGCGCACCAGGTCCGCCCAGAAGTTGCCGAGCTCACCGGTGCGGGAGCGCGAGAAGCCGCGTACGAGCGCGACAGCGACGGCGATGCCGACCGCGGCCGAGACGAAGTTCTGCACCGCCAGGCCGCCGGTCTGCACGACATGGCCCATGGCCTGCTCGCCGTAATACGACTGCCAGTTGGTGTTCGACACGAACGACGCGGCCGTGTTGAACGCCTGGTCCGGGTCGATCGCCGCAAAACCCAGCGAACCGGGCAGATGACCCTGCAGACGCTGCAGCAGATAGAGGAAGAGGACACCGACCGCGGAGAAGGCCAGGACACCGCGCAGGTACGCGGGCCAGCGCATCTCCGTGTTCGGGTTGGCGCCGATGCCCTTGTAGATCCACTTCTCGACGCGCAGGTGCTTGTCGGAGGAGTAGACCTTGGCCATGTAGTCGCCGAGAGGGACATAGGCGAGGGCCAGCGCCGCTATGAGCGCGAGCAGCTGGAGCACGCCGGCAAGAACGGGACTCATATCGAGGCTCAGAACCTCTCCGGGAAGATCAGGGCGAGGACGAGATAGCCCAGCAGAGCGACGGCCACGACCAGGCCGACGATGTTCTCGACGGTCACAGCTTCGTCACCCCCTTGGCGACGAGGGCCACCAGCGCGAACACCGCGATCGTGGTGACGACGAAGGCCAGATCGGCCATCGCGAACTCCTAGATGAGGTTCAGAAATGAAGCGGACGGTTAGAGGTAACCGCCTCGATGGCCGGATCTGGCCGCCGTTGACACCTCCCATACGGCGGCCCGTCCGCCTTTGACGGAACCCTTACGGGCGGCTGCTCCCCGTGCGGCGACCGGTCTCGTCGTCCACCGCCCGGCTGAGTACGCCGATGGCCCGCACCGGCGAGATGCGGGCCATCGGGGCGTCGGAGCAGGGCGTCAGAAGACGCGGAACCGCAGCCGGCAGATCACCGCGTCCGTGTCACGGCGCACCGCGTGGGCGACGACCGCACCCCGCTGGTTCTGCAGCAGCCGCTGCCACAGCCGGTCCGGCTCGACCTCGGGGATCAGCACGGTGACGCGGGTGCCGGGCTCCGCCGCGGCGGTCTCCCCCACGTACTCGGCGATCGGGCGCCCCAGGGTGCGGCGCTCGGAGGTGAGCTGGACGAGCGGCACTCCGGGGTCCCACTGGGCCCAGTCGCGGGCCAGCGCGTGCGTGTGGGCGCGGTCCTCGGCGTCGGGGTGGCACACGGTGACGGCGCGCACCTCGTCGCCGAGGGAGGCGGCGGCGTTCAGGGCCTCCACGGTGAGCCGGGACAGGTTCGACACCGGGACGATCACCAGGGAACGGTCGCGGTGCGGCGGCTCGGGGATCCGCCCGAGGCCCAGCCGCTCACCGATGCGCGCGTACGCCCGGTGCACCGTCTCGAAGGCGGCCACCAGCAGCGGCACGGCGATCACTATCAGCCAGGCGCCGTCCTCGAACTTGGTCGCTGTGACCACGACCGCCGAGACGCCCGTGAGCACGGCGCCGAAACCGTTCAGCAGAGCCTTGCCGCGCCACCCCCTCCCCCGCTCACCACGCCAGTGCCGGACCATCCCGACCTGCGCGATCGTGAAGCCGATGAAGACGCCGATGGCGAAGAGCGGCACCAGGGTGTTGATGTCACCGCCGGAGAACACGATCAGGGCCGCCGACACCAGGGCCAGCGTGAGCACACCGTGACGGTGGACCTGCCGGTCGGCCTTCAGGGCGAAGACGTGCGGGAGGTAGTTGTCGCGGGCCAGCAGCTTCAGCAGTACGGGCAGGCCGCCGAAGGACGTGTTCGCGGAGAGCGCCAGCAGGATCATCGTGGCGAACTGGATGACGTAGAAGGCCCAGTTGTGGCCGAGCGAGGCGTCCGCGAGCTGGGCGAGGACCGTGACGCCCTCCACCGGCTGGAGGTGGAAGCGCGAGATCAGCACCGACAGGCCGATCAGCATCACACCGAGGACGGCCCCGAGGGCCACCTCCGCGCGCTGGGCGCGGCGCACGCGCGGGACGCGGAAGGACGGCACGGCGTTGGCCAGCGCCTCCACACCGGTGAGCGCGCTGCAGCCGGAGGCGAAGGCCTTCAGCAGGAGCAGCGCGCCGACGGTGGTGGCGTTGTCGGCGAGGACGGAGGCATGCCCGGCCGCTGCCGCGGTGCTGACGGGCGCGGACCGGAAGAGACCGACGGCGATCAGCACCAGGATCGACACGACGAAGACCGCCGTCGGCACGATGAACGCGCGTGCCGACTCCACGATGCCGCGCAGGTTCACGCCCGTGATCAGCGCCAGCACGACGAGACATATCCACAGCCGGTCGCCGTACAGCTCGGGGAACGCCGAGGTCAGGGCGGCCACCCCGGCGGTGACGGCGACCGCCACATTGAGCACGTAGTCCAGGACCAGCGAGGCCGCCGCCACCAGACTCGTACGGGCGCCCAGGTGGGTCCTGGCCACGGCGTACGACCCGCCACCGTCCGGGAACGCGGCGATCACCTGCCGGTACGAGGCGACGAGCACCGCCAGCAGCCCGGCGATGGCCAGCGTCACCGGCAGCGTGAAGCCGAGGCCGTGCGCACCCGCCGCGGCCAGCACCAGGACGATGGCCTCGGGGCCGTACGCCACCGAGGCCATCGCGTCGAGCGACAGGGCGGCCAGACCCGTGAGGGCGGTGAGGCGGTGGCGCTCGCCGGTATCCGGCGGCTCCTCGTCGGCGGGGGTCGCCCCCGGCTCGATGGTCAGGACAGACATGGAATACGGGCTCCTTACGCGGTGGCCCGCGCACGCGGGGAGGCGATGCGCGGGTGCGCCCAGGTTCTGTCCGTCCCCGACTGCCTTCGACCCTTCCTTGCGCCTTCTTCGCGTCGATGCCCCGGACCTTGACGGGATCTTGACGACCCTGTGCCCCACACGACGCCCGCGCGACTCCCGCGCCACTCCCGCACGGCCGCGCACAGTGCCCCCCGCGGGTGACTACCGCCCGGCCGTGTCGAGGGCCGCGCCCGTCTGGTCGGCGAGGGTGACCGCCACCAGGCGGGCCTGGAGCGGCGGTACGGGGCCCGGGCCGGGGGTGAGCATGAAGCGGCCCAGGTAGTGGCCGTTGCCGTAGGTGCGCAGTTCGATCTCGCCGGCCGGCCAGCCGCCGCCGTCGACGTCCCAGCGCCGGTGCCCGACCGAGACGTTTCCGTCCTGCTCGAGCCGGGGCGGCCGCCCCAGCAGGGTGCCGTACTCGTAGCGGCAGCCGCGCAGGCCGAGGAGTTCGGTCAGCTCGCCGCGGACGTGGTCGACCACGGTGTCGGAGGACTTGGCGGACTGGGCGAGCTCGGCGGTCTCGTGGATACGGGCGAGATAGTCCGCGTCCGTCACCGTGATGACCTCCAGGCGGCGCGCTCGGGCCGCGAGCTGGGACACGATCACGCCGACGACGAGCAGCAGCACCGCCGTCTCGATGTCGGCCGAGGCACGGATGTCGAACGTCTCGTACGGGCGGGTGAGGAAGAAGTCGAACCAGACCGCCGCCGACAGCGCCGCGAGCGCTCCCGCCGTACGGCTGCCGAGGGCGGCGACCGCGACCACCACCACGACCAGGATCAGCGCCGCGTTCGTACGCGACAGATCCGTACGGAAGGGCACGAGGACGAGCGCCACCAGGAAGGGGCCCACCAGGCCCGCCACCAGGGCGAGCCGGTCCCGGAGCGAATAGCCGGTCATCACGCCGTCACCTCCTGCGATTGCCACGGCGACCTCGGGCCCGAGCCCTCGTAGGCCGCTTGCTCGACTCATACGCGCCCCTGCTCATACGCCGCCTCCTACGCTCTGCGTATCACCGGGAAGATCCGCTCGCTCGGCGAAGGGCAGCGACAGCACCATGGTCAGGCCCCGCGAGAGGGCCGGGCCCAGGCCGAGTCCGGTGGTGTTGTCGGTGTCGCCGAGGCGTTGGAAGGGTTCGAAGAGGCGCTCGCGGTCCGCGTGCGCGCTTGCGGTCAGCAGCGCCTTGCGCCGGGCCGGGGTGTGGCGGGCCGTGTTGCCGACGAGGGTGGCGATCACCCGCTCCAGCAACGGCGGGTCGGCCAGCGCGGCCGGGAGGAGTCCGTGCCGAAGGTCTCGCGCGTGCGTTCCACCAGCGCCGGGATCGTGGCGCCGCCCCGCACGATGGTGCCGGCGAGCGAGTCTCCGCCTCCGCGGTGGCGCGGGCCGAGCGCCGCGACAGGCGCAGGGAACGGTCGACGACGCCGGCTACCGCCGTGAAGACCGCCAGGGCCAGCAGGGCGTTGGGATCGTCGAGCGTGAACTGCCCGACGGGCAGGATCCGCACCTCACTCATCTCGGTCGGTACTCATCTCGGTCGGTCCGTCATTCATCGCAGCCGACGCGCTCCGCTCGCTGAAGATCAGCTCTCCGACGGGAAGGATTGCTTTCCCCCACCGAATCCCTTCCGCGAGTCGTTCGGTACGACCCTTGACGCATCCTTGGCGCCGGCCACATGGACGTTGACACCGCCTTGACGGGTCCTGGCCCGGCAGGTCTCCCTCTCATGGCCGAGGAGACAAAGACGGCATGCGTGGCGTTGGGACAGTCCTGGCTCTCGTGGTGCGCGGGCACCCAGGGACTGTTCGTCATGCACACGGTGGGGCACCCCCACCAGTCGGGGAAACCACCCCTTCGGCCGTCGAGGCCGCACCACGGGCCGGGCTGCCGGGGAGAGCCGTCGAGACTTGGCCACCTCGCCACTCCACCTTCAACCGCTCGCGCCTCCCGAACCTCTCGACATGCCCGCCCACGAGTTCCTGGAGCCGCCGCAGGTTCTCCCCGTCGGCGGCCTCCACCCGCACCGCCAGCGCCCCCGGGTGGGCCCGCAGCGCACACCGCCCCCAGGGCAGAACGACGGTCCCCTCGGTCTCGGACCACTCGACCTCGGCCCGGGCGGCCGCCGCCCGCATCTCCCGGAGCGCCGCCGCGTCGCCGTCGCCGTGGTGTCCGCGCGGCCGATGGCCCAGGTGGCGGCCCTTGTTGTCAAAGTGCTTGCAGAGCTGGACGAGATACCGGCTCGGACGCTCGGTCTCGACGCGGGCTTCGGCGGTGAGCATGACGTTCCTTTCGCTGTGCGCAGAGCGAGGCGCCCGCCCCGCGAAGGCTCAGATCCGGGTACGGGCGACGAGCCAGGCCCGTAGTCGATCGCCCCGATCCCGGGGACTCTCCTTCCAGTTTTATCGATACACTCTGTCGCTGTCAATGCAATCTGTCTCGACATCGTCGGGTCGTACACTGAGCGGGTGCCGAAGCTGTGGAACGAGACGATCGACGCACACCGGACCGCGGTGCGCGCCGCGGTCATGGACACCACCGCGGCGCTGGTCGCCGAGCACGGGCCCGCGTCGGTGACGATGTCGCAGATCGCCAAGGAGTCCGGCATCGGCCGGGCGACGCTGTACAAGTACTTCCCGGACGTCGAGACGATCCTGCTCGCCTGGCACACACGGCAGATCGGCGAACACCTCGACCAACTGGCCGAAGTCCGGGACCGGGCCGACGAACCCGTCGAGCGGCTCGAGGCCGTACTCGAGGCGTTCGCCCTGATCTCCCACGCCTCACGCGGGCACCGCGACACCGAAGTCGCGGCGTTCCTGCACAAAGACCGGCACGTCAACGAGGCGCAGCAGCAACTCCACGGCATGATCAGGGACTTGGTGGCCGAAGGCGTACGCACGGGCGACCTCCGGGACGACATCGCCCCCGGCGAGCTCGCGAACTACTGCCTCCACGCACTCACCGCAGCCGGGACCCTGTCCTCCAAGGCGGCGGTCCGGCGGCTCGTCGACGTCACCCTGACCGGCCTGCGGCCCCCATCACCAGGGACCGACTAGGACCTGTCCGGCCGATCACGGTGGAGGGAAGCAGCGGCGTCTCGTCGATACCGGTGAGCGGGGTGTGGTGCGTGCAGCTGCAAGGCGGAGGAGGGAGGCGACGCGGAGCGTCGCTGACCGACGACAACGCCGCAGATGTGCGTGCCACACCCCGCGTCTCCGCCGTGATCGGCCGGACAGGTCCTAGCCGCCGGTCATCCAATCGTTCAGTTCACATGCCCGGTAGACTCGCCATATGCGCACGAAGGGCGCCAAGCGGCCACCCGCCGGACCGCGCGCCGAGGCAAAGCGACGGGCCATCCTCAAGACGGCCCGCGAGTTGGTTCTGCCCCGCTCGGTGACACCCTCGTCAGCGCCGTCGCCTGCGAAGTCCCACAGGGCAGACTCGACGTCCCCGACATCGACGACCGACTCACCGACCGTCTGATCACCGGCGGGGTCGACATGTTCCTGGGCCGCTACGCCCCATGTCACACCGAGCCGTAAGGGGAACCGCCTTGTCCGATCCCAGCGCGTACGAGATCCACCCCGGCGTCCCATCGGTGGAGGACTACCGCCGACTCCGCACCCACGCCGGCCTCAGCGACAAGTCCGCCGAGGGTGCGGCGGTGGGGCTGGCTCACACCTGGTACGGGGTGGTGGTCGTCCACGGTGGCGATCCGGTCGGCATGGGCCGGATCATCGGCGACGGAGGGTGTTTCTTCCAGATCGTCGACATCTGCGTCCTGCCCGAGCACCAGGGCCGCGGGCTCGGCCGCCGGATCATGCAGGCCCTCAACGACGAGCTGGAACTCCGCGCACCGGACCGCTCGTACGTCTCCCTCATCGCCGACGGCGACGCCCACCATCTCTACCGGAAGTTCGGGTTCACCGACAGGGCACCCAAATCCATCGGGATGGCCCGCTTCATCCGTGCCGAGTGAAGGGCCGTACCCCGGGGGCCAAGGCCGTGAAAGAGCCCGTGTCCCCGTCCAGGGCTCATCGCTGCGGCTCGGGGAAGACCACCCGGAGTCTTTGGACCCTTCCGTTCCGGCGGAACATGAGCCAGGCGAGGGTGGGCGGGCACGGGTTGGTGGCACCGGTGGGGTTGGTGACGTCCATTTCCCAGATGGTGATGTCGCGACTGGCCACCACATGTCGCACGTACTGGCGTACCCCCGAATCCAGGGTCTGTCGCATGACCGGGACGGGATGGATGCGCTCTCCCCGCCGGTTGAGCCTGCCGACCAGTTCGCTCTCGGCCGGCCACAACTCGGATATCTCCCGGGGCAGGGTGCCGCGCTCGGATGCCTGCAGAGTCGCCACGGCCTCCTGTCTGCTCTCCTTGGTGAGAGCTGAGGCGTCGTCGTGCGCCTGCGTGGCGGTCGACAGGAGCACCTGGGCCATTTTCCCTCTGGCCTGGTTGAGCCGACTTCGTACCGTGCCGACCGGCACCTCGCAAGCGGCGGCGATCTCCTGGTAGGAGGTGACACCGCTGAAGTGCCGCAGCATCAGCACCAGCCGTAACTGCTGCGGCAGTTCCTCCACCGCGTCCCAGATCCAGTCACGCATCGCGTGCTGCTCGATGAGCCGCTCCGGGTGCGACGGCTCGTGGTCACGAAGCTGCAGGTACTCGAGGCCGTCAAGTCCGGGTGTCTCCCGTGTGGCACGCAAGCGCATGCGGGCGGCGTTGCGCACGACCGCTCGTAGCCACGCTCCCACGGCCGCGGGATCTCGTACGTCGCCGATGCGCCGCAGCGCGGTCAGCGCGGCGTCCTGCATCGCGTCTTCCGCGTCGGGGCCGTAGCCGAGCAGGCTCATCGCCACCGCGCGCATGGGCGCCTGATGGCGAGCCAGCAGCAGCCCGAGGGCTCCGGTCTCGCCGGACTGCGCCCTGCGTGTGAGTTCCTCATCCGTGGGTGGGTCGAGGGGCACCATGTCTGAGCGCCTCCGTGGCGATGTGTCACGAACCATGCTCTGCCGGGAGATGGAGTCCCTCTTCTCCCACTCGGCGACGCGTGCAGGGTAGACCTGGCGCATCAGGTCGAGGGGCATTTCCCGAGGAAGATACGCCGGGGCGGGTCCTCGGGGCAGCCATCGCCTTTCCGTCGTCGCTCGGTGGCTGAGGCACTTCAGGGCCGGTGGACGGGCTCCGGTAGCCAGCTTCCGTGGAAGCCGGCCGGGACGGGGTAGGGCAGTTCCACCACCGCTTGGACGGAGAGCTCCGCGGCATCGAGGACCAGCAGTTCCCCCGCCGCTCCGTCGTCGTTCGAGATGAGCGACAGGAGCCAGCCCTCGTCCTCGCCGGTGCCGTCCGCCGCCGGAACGAAGACCGCCTCGCCGGCGTAGCGACTGCCGGGAGTCTCATGGGCGTGACTGGTACGGCGCGTGAGGTCGTGTTTGGCGATGCCGTCACCGGAGACGGTGTACAGGTAGCGGTTCGGGCGCCCGGTGAGGGTCTCGTTGTGCGTGGGGAACTCGGACTCGCGGTCGTCCAGTTGGGACTCGAAGGCGCGTCCGGCAGCCGGGTCCAGGGTCCAGCGGTACAGGACGGCGGGGGCCTGGGAATGGCCCGGTTCCCGCACACCGATCGGGCCGTTCGGACCGCTCGGGCCGCTCGGGCCTGTGGGTCCGCCGATGTCCGACCAGGTGTGCTGGAAGCCGGCGTGGTCGTAGCGCACCGCGTCCAGCACGATGCGCCCCTGCGCGTCCTCGTAGGCGTTGCCCACATGAAAGACATAGCAGGGATCGACGTCGTACCACCGCACATCGGTGCTGCCGGGCGTGCGGGACATGACCCCGAGCCGCGCGCCGTACGCCTCGTCCCACCGGTACGGCATACCGCCGCGGCCGGCCAGGGCGGGGTCGAAGACGACGGGCAGGTCCATCCAGACGATGTGGTGCTCGGTGAGGGCGAAGTCGTGCATCATCGTCGGGCCCGGCACGTCGATGGGCCGGCTGTCGAGCAGCACTCCCTCCGCGGTGACCCGGTGGTAGGTGAGGTAGGGCGGGGCGAACCCGGTCCCGAACAGGTGCAGTTCGCCGGTGACCGGGTCCTCCTTGGGGTGGGCGGTCATCGCGGTGGTCAGCCGTCCGCCGAAGTCGTACGGTCCGACGGTCTCCAGCGACGGAGTGACCCAGTAGGGAAGGCCGACCTCGCACAGGGCCAGCACGGTGTCGGCGTGGCGGATCACATGGGTGTTGGCGGGCGTCGCGGCCAGGTCGATGGTGAAGTCCGCGCGGACGAACGGATGCCCCTCCAGTTCCCGGGTGCGGACCCACCGGTTGCGGTACCACTCGGCGCGTCCGTCGCGCAGCCGGATGCCGTGGAGCATGCCGGGGCCGGTGAACCAGTGCCCTTTGTCCTCGCCGGGCAGCGGGTTGGGGCCGTTGCGCAGATAGCGGCCGTCCAGCTCGGGCGGCAGGGTGCCCCGCACGGTGAGATCGGCCGCGCTGTGCTCCTCGGGGACCGGGGCGAAGCGTCCCCGGAGATACAGGGGGACAGTTGTCTCGTCAGTCATGCTGCTTTCCTTGTCGAGCCCCCTGCGGATCCCGCGACGAACGGGTGCGGGATCCGCAAGGGTCGGTCGCGGGATCCGCGGGAGGGGCGGCGATCATCCTGGTGCTTCGGCCGCGGTGGGCACGGCACGCAGCGGCCTGCGGGGGTTCCTCACGCGGTCGCGCCTGAGGCGGCCTTCTTGATGAGTGCGGCGACCTCGGCGGGCTTGGACACGTAGACGGCGTGACTGCCGCCGGTCTCGCTCACCGTCGCGCCGGCCCGTTCGGCCATGGTGCGCTGGGCCGGGGGCGGGATCATGCGGTCGTCGGTGGCGACCAGGTAGAAGCTCGGCCTGGTGCGCCAGGCGGGCCGGGCGACCGTTCCCCCCAACGCGTCCAGCCCCCAGGGCACTTGGGAGTCGGCGAGGAACTGGGCCTCGTCGGCGGGCAGGTCCCCTGCGAAGGAAGCGGCGAACTTCTCCCGGTCCAGGAAGAGGAACCCTTCGTTGGGGGGCAGGATCGGCGGAACGGGAGCGCCGGGTGGAGGGTCGGCGATGAGGGTGTTCACGGACTCATCCTTGTCGAGCGCGAACGCCGCGACGTACACGAGTGCGGACACCTTCTCGTGGTTGCCCGCCTCGGAGATCACCGCGCCGCCGTAGGAGTGTCCGACCAGTACGGTCGGGCCGTCCTGCGCGTCGAGTACCCGTTCGGTCGTGGCGACGTCGCCTTCGAGCGAGAGTGTGGGGTTCTGGACGACGCTCACGGCGTAGCCGTCCGCGCGCAGCAGCTCATAAACCCCCCTCCAGCCCGATCCGTCGACGAATCCGCCGTGGACGAGAACGACGTTCCTTGCTTCCGGGATGGTGCTCACGATGCGTCAGCTCCTTCGTGCGGTGAGTTCTTGGTCGTGCGAGGTTGCGGAAGTCATACGAGGTTGCGGAGGCCGTGCGAGGTTGCGGAGGCCGTGCGAGGTTGCGGAGGCCGTGCGAAGGGGACGGCCGGTGGCGGCCTATCGGGGCATGGCCGTCACCGGCGCCTGGGCCAGCAGTCGCGCCTGGGCCCGGGCGGGATAGACCTTCGTGAAGACGGCGGGGCCGACGAGGCCGGCGACATGGGCGGCGATGCCCACCCCGGCCGGGGCGTCCACCGCGCCGCAGACCGCCAGACTCACGCCGATGAAGGTGAAACCGGTGCCCCAGGCACTGGTGATGTGGTTGTTGACCCGGATGAACTCCGGCATGTCCCAGTACTCGCGGGGTGTCTGGCACTTGGCGATACCCAGCGTGAAGGGGCGACGGATCGCCAGGGTCCCCCAGGCGGTGGCGGCCAGCCAGCCGAAAGAGAGGACGTCGGTGTGATCCGCCAGCGCCGAATCCGGCCTGGTGACGGCGACGGCGCCGACCACCACGAAGTACGCGACGGTGCTGATCTCCAGGATCAGGGCATCGAGGCCGACGCCACGACGGCGGTCCTGCAACAGCAGCAGCAGCCCCGAGACGAGGCCCCCTACCGCACCCCAGCGCCAGTCGAAGGACGAGACGACGCCGGAGACGATCCAGGGGACGAATCCGCGTAGATAACCCATTGAACGGTCCTTGATGAATGAAGTGGACGGCCGCGGAGAAGTGGTGTTCCGCGGCCGCTCGGTGACCCGACGCCGACTAGATGCACGGCGGGCGCCGAAGTTCGAACATCGGAGTGTGGCGCTCATCACAGATGCACTGTCGTCGGGTCTCACACGCGCCTTGCGCTGCCGCGAGCGGCCGTGCGTGCACGGAAGGACAGAAGCCGAGGCGAGGTTGATCCCCGGGAGTGGACACCGGGCTTCGTGCGGCGAGTGACAGCACCGTTAATGCGAGCAGTCGCGGTTCGAACTCGACCGGTGCGAGGTGGCCGAGGACGCAGTGCCGTCGACAGGCGTCGCGGCGCTCGGGCACAGGTCGGCACGACGCCGCCATCGATCCGTACGTCGCTCCCTCACGATGCCGGGCGCCTGGATCGAGTCAGGGGGAAGGTCCCGCCGGGCCCAGGAGAGGGTCGTCAGTCGGCGCGGACGATCATGTCCACCAGGGTCTTGGCCGCGGCCCGCAGCCGGGACGGGTCCTGGTACACGCTTTCCATGACGACGTTGCCGCGCGTCATGGTGACCAGGACCCGCGCCGCCTCGACCGGCGGTACCGCCAGCCGATCAACGGCATCGTCCTGGGAGAGCCGGTCGGCGAGGACGCGTTCCAGGCCGTCCAGCATGCCGCGCAGCGCGCCTCGGATGGGTTCCGTCCCGGCCCGGGTGTCGGTGGCCGTCTTGGTCGTCAGGCAGCCGCGGGCGGGGGTGCCCGCGGTCATGGACTCGATGGTGAAGTCGAAGAAGTCCAGCAGCGCCTGCCTCGGGTCGGGGTGGGCGAGCCGGGCGACGGCGTCGGCGACGAAGGCGACCTCGTAGTCCTTGAAGACGCGCAGGAACAGCGCCTCCTTGTCGTGGTACGCGTTGTAGAGCGAACCACGCTGAACACCGGTCGCGGTCGCCAGGTCCGCCATCGACGTGGCGCCGTAGCCCTGATGCCAGAAGACGTCCAGGACCTGCTCAAGCGCCTGCTTTTCATCGAACTGACGTCGCCCTGCCATGCGTTCCAGGCTACCCATCTTTGACGTAGTCGTCAAAGTTTGCGACGCTGTCAAACATGACACGTCTGTCAAAGATGGCAGCTCTGCGGCCTCCCGACTCCCGGAGCCGCCTCGCTCGCAGAAACCGGAACTTTCGCATGACCACCTCCTCCGTACGACAGGTCGCGCCCTGGCGCGCCATCTCCGCCGGGGCTTCCGCAACCTTCGTCGGCATCGGCCTGGCCCGCTTCGTGTACACCCCGCTGCTGCCCGAACTCATCAGCAACCACTGGTTCTCCGAGACGGCGGGCTCGTACCTCGGCGCCGCCAACCTCGCGGGATACCTGATAGGCGCGCTCGCCGACCGCCGGGTCGCTCGCCGACTGGGAGACCCCTGGGCGTTGCGCTGGTCGATGGCCCTCGCGACCGTGTCCATCCTGGCCTGCTGCGTCCCGGTGTCGGTGACGTGGTTCTTCCTCTGGCGCCTCATCTCGGGCCTGGCCGGGGGCGTCATCATGGTCCGGGTGGCGGGTGCGGTCCTGCCGTATCTGCCGGACCGCCGCCGCGGTGTGGCCGGCGGTGCCGTCTTCCTCGGACTGGGTCTCGGCATCGCGGCGACAGGCACCCTGCTCCCGCTCCTGCTCGGCAGTGGACTGCGGGCGACCTGGATCGGGCTCGCGGTCCTGTGCGCCGTCCTCACGGCCTTCAGCTGGAAGGGCTGGCCGACGCCCGTTCGGACGGACTCCCCCGCCCCGCGGGCGGCACGTCCTCAGACCCCGGCGCACAAGGACTCCGGCTCCCTCAAGCTGAACCTGGCCCTGGGTGAGTACGCCCTGCTCTGCGTCAGCCTCGTGCCGACCATGGAGTTCCTCGTGGACTTCGTCTCCCGCGGCCTCGGACAGGGCTCGGGGCGGGGCTCCCTCGTCTGGATCGTCTACGGCGTCGGGGCGATCCTCGGCCCCACCGTGTACGGATACCTCGCGGACCGGATGGGCTTCGCGGTCGCGCTGCGCCTCACCTCCGCCGTCCAGGTCGTCGCGCTCACAGCGCTCTGTACCGTGCACGGTCTGCTGCCGGTCGCACTGCTCAGCATGGTCATCGGATCCTTCCCGCCCGGAATCGTCCCCGTCTTCCTCGGGCGTGTGCACCAGCTCGTGCCCCGCCCCGAGGCCCAGGCACCCGCCTGGGGCAAGGCCACCATCGTCTCGGCCCTCTTCCTCGCCCTCGCCTCCTACGGCTTCTCCTACCTCTTCGGCCAGAGCGGTGGTGACCACCGTCTGCTGTTCACGATCGGCATCTGTGCCGTGGTCGGCGGCCTCCTCTTCGACGCGGCGAGCCACCTGGTCAGGTCCGGCCCGGCCCGGGAATCGGGACCGTCCGTGGAGGCACGCGACGCAGGACACGCCGTCAAGCTGCTCAAGCTGTAGCGCCGGGTTCTATGCCGACCGGCGGGGAGCCGAATCGGCGCGCGCATGGGCCGTCGGCAGCCGTGCGGAGCAGAACCTGCCCTTCGCCGTACCGCACCAGTCGCTGCGCCCGCTGGCTGCGCCCGCTGCTGCCGAGTACGTCTCCCGGAGCCGCGAGTGCGGCCAACCGCACCTGCCACCGTCGAGCGCCGCGGGTCACTCCTTGGTCGAGCCGGGGCCACCACCAAGCGGCTGTTCTACATCGACTGGCCGCTGCTGGACCGGCACCGGGAAACCCTCGCGCCCCGCATCGACCGCTGGTTCGACCTGCGGGATTCCCGCAATCCGGCCTCACTGGACGGTTCTACCCTGCGCCGCACCGCCGCCGAGCTGTCCCCTCGCCCCTTCCGCACCCGCCCCACCTTCAACTCCACGTCATGGGGCGGCCGTTGGGCCCAGCGCACCCTCGGCATGAACCCCGGCGCCCGCAACACCGCCCTCGGCTGAGAACTCATCGCCACCGAGTCAGGCGTACTGATCGGCGACAGCTCCGAGGCCGAGGTGGAGATTCCCTTCCAGGTGCTGGTCGGCCTGCATCGCGGTGAAAGGGGTGCGCGAGGTGGCCGACGAGGCACGAGCCGGATCCCCGCTTCGGCGTCCCGGCGGCCTTCAAAGCGCGGACCAACCAGGCTGATGGCTGATGGCTCATGACGGCCGGCCGCGCCTTCGGCATGCCTATGCCACCGCATGTCCATGAGCGAGCCAGTCGGTGTAGTGCACGCTGCCGATGCGCGCCCCGCTGGGGGCAGTGATCGCATCGTCGGGAACAGCGGCGAACAGACCCGCTGATTCGTCGACCACGACCCTGCGGCCGTCTTCGTGCGCCCGCAGGGTGAGACGGCCGAGTTCGTCCAGCGGGAAGACATCGGGACCAGCGATGCTGACGGTGCTGTTGATGGGCGTACCGGTCGCGACGTCGGCAAGCGTGTCGACAACCTCCCCCACCGCGATCGGCTGCATCCGAGTCGTGGGCAGACGCACGATGTCTCCCTCACTGGTCCACGACATGATTTTCTCGACGAACTCCATGAACTGGGTGGCGCGAACGATGGAGTACGGGATCGGGCCGACCTCGACGAGGTGCTCCTGAAGGATCTTCGCCGCGTAGTAATCGACTTCCGAAATCCGGTCGATCCCGACGATCGACAACAGGACGACATGCCGAACGCCTTCCTTTTCAGCAGCTCGCAGGAGATTGCCCGAGGTGCTGCGGAAGAACGGTGACGCGGCCGCGTCGAAGGTCGGGGCGTCAATCGTGATCACCACGACATCGACCGACGACAACGCGTCCTGCAGTCCCTCCCCTGTCACGAGATCCAGACCTGTGGATCTGCCGTGCGCCGTCGCCTGGTGCCCCTCCGATCTGAGCTTTTCCACGAGCCGTGACCCGACGAACCCGGTGCCGCCCACAACAGCGATCTTCATGGCCGTATCTCCTCGCGATCGTGCAAGCCGACATGAAATGCCGGTGGCGCTCACCGCACCCGTGGGTTCGCCGTACGCGCTCCGTACCCGGCAACCCAGCCACATGCCCGGCAACACACATACCGGAAAAGTTGGCCTGGCCCTGTCCACTCGGCCGCGGGCGGGGACCGACGCTCCTGCCCGGATTTGACTGGTCACCCTGGCGGAAGGAACCGCGGAGCGACCGGACCGTCTTCCAGCGTACTTCGGGTGCTCGCGGCGGCTGACCTGAGACGCGCTGTGCCGGGAAGGGCTGCTGTCGAGAGCTGGGATGGAACGCCTCATCCATCCCTGCCCGGACGGCCCGGTGCCTCCTCCGGCGCGTGCGGCTGCGGTGCCGCCGAGCGCGGGCGCGCGCTTCGCGTCCACGGCGAGTGGGTCGGTCGCGTTCAGCTGCCGCGTTTCCCGGCGCTCGGGACGCCGCGCGTCAACCTCCACCTCCCACGCCTCCAGCGCGGCAGCGAGCACCTGACCAGCAGGGTCCTCGCGCTGGAGTACCGGCGAAGACCCAGATCCCACTCCGGGAAGTCGTGGCGCGTCACCCGGCCTCGCCACACCGACGACTGTCACATGGCGCACCTGACACGCGGTCTCTGGTGGGGTCGGGTGGTGCCGCTCCCCGATCAGTCCAAGGTGCGCATGACGGCGGTGATGGCCGATTCGAGGAACTTCCGTCCGGCTTGCGCTCCTCCCATGACGCGCAGCCCTTGGATGAAGGTGGTGAAAAGGCGCGCCAGTTCAGCCGGATCCTTGTCCGCCGTGAGTTCGCCGCGCACCTTGGCCCGTTCCAGTGCTGCGGCGATGGTTGATTCGACAAGCCGGAGCGTGGTCGGGATCGGTCCGCCCGCGTCACGGGGCGCGCTCCCCTCCGTGGCGGCTTTGACCAGCATGCAGCCCCGTTCGGGGTCGCAGAGATCGGCTTCGGCCATGGCGGTCAGGGCAGCTCGCAAAGCGGGGCGCACTTCGTCGGCGGACTCCAGATGTGCGACCAGCTCGGCGGCATTGCGTGAGGTGTAGCGCGCCAGGGCGCGGGCGTACAGCTCTTCTTTGGATCCGAACGCCGCGTACAGGCTTCCGCTGCCGATGCCGAGTGCCGACGTCAGGTCCGACAGGGATGTGGCGCCGTAGCCCTGCCGCCAGAAGACTTCCATCGCCTGGTCGACGGCTCGGTCGACATCGAACGCTCGGGGACGCGCCATGCCGGGGAAGGTACTCGTTTTGGATCGAACAATCAACTACTGGTCCGGAGGTGACCGGCGGACGGGCAGCACCCGGGTGAGGACCGGCCTCGCGGTGTGAGGGTGATTACAGCTCTCTTTGTTGAATGTTTAATCCAGAACTATTACCTTCGCTTCCAGTAGCGGTGAACCGCACCGCTACCCGCTGGCCCCACCGGCCCCGCGCCGCTGAACAGAAGGTACGAAAAACCATGTCCCACCTGCTCCACATCGACTCGAGCGCACGCAACGCCGGCTCCCTCACCCGCCAGCTGTCCGCGCAGTACGCGGCTGCCTGGAAGAGCGCGAATCCGGAGGGAACGGTCACCTACCGCGATGTGTCGCTGCAGGCTCCCGCCTTCGTCAGCGAGGACTGGATCACCGGCGTCTTCGCTCCCCCCGAGTACCACACCGCCGACTCCGCCACCGCTGTCTCAGCCGCCGAAGAGCTGATCCGCGAGGTCGAAGCCGCAGACGTTCTGCTGCTGGGCGTGCCCGTCTACAACTTCAATGTCCCGGCAGCCTTCAAGGCCTGGATCGATCAGATCTTCATGGCAGGGCGCACCTTCGCCTACGGCTCCGAGGGCCCCCAAGGCCTGCTGGCCGGCAAGAAGGCCATCGTGATCCGTGCCTCCGGCAGCGACTTCGACGACCCCGCCTTCGCCGCGATGGACTTCCACGCTCCCTACCTGCGCAGCGCGCTCGCCTTCGTCGGCATCACCGACGTGGAGTTCATCTCGGTCAACGGGATGGCCTCTCCTCAGCTCGAGGCGGCCCTCGAGAAGGGCACGCAGGCAATCGAGGCCTCCCTCGCGGCCTGACCGCCGGTGAGTCCGGCTCGGTCGATCCTCGCGGAATGCCGAGCGTCCTCGCACTAAGTCCTGGCCACCATTTGGGCGCCGGAACGGGAAGCGATTCCGCGTGGTCGACGGACCGCAACTCCGACGTCCAACGCACCGCGCGGGATCGTCCCGTAGAGCCTGGCCCGACGGGCCGCTGCGCGACACGGACGTGTGTGTCGCGCAGCGCGTGAGCTGGGCACGCCGATCGCGGGCATCCCCCGGGCCGCGCTGCACCGCGTACTGCGCGCGGCGCTGCCGCCCGAGTGGCACGCGGTGCTCAACTCGCCGCCCGGGGTGCGGCATACGGACGCCCTTGCCGCGATGCACCGCCGCTTCGGCGACTGGCACGATCCGATCCCCGCGCTGCTGGACGCCACCCGGCCCGACGCCGTCCTGCACCACGACATCCATGAGTTGACGACCTCCCTGCCCACCTTGACCGCGGGCCGGATCGCCCTGCTCGGCGATGCCGCCCACGTCATGACGCCGAACCTCGGTCAGGGGCCTGCCAGGCACTGGAGGACGCGGCCGTGCCGGCCACCGCACTGGCCACCGAGCCCACCGTCGAAGCGGCGACGGCCCGTTACGACACCGAGCGCCGCCCGCGCAGCCAGTCCGTCGCGCGCGCCTCCCGTCAGGCCGGCCGGATGGGCCAACAACTCATCCACCCCCTGGCCATCGCCCTGCGCAACACCGCTCTCCGGCTGGCCCCCTCCCGCACGACCGTCTACGCCATCCTGCGACATGCCGACTGGACGCCGCCGGAGCTGGGCTGACGGCACCTGACCCGATCCGCGGCCAGTCAAAGGGCCCTCATCGAGCGCCGTCTCGCGTTGGCCTGCGGCCACTCTGACCGTCCGCGCCGCTCCCGAAGTCGGCCGGCTGTCCAGCGGACCCGACCCGTGATTGAGCACGCAGCCAAGTGACGCCGAGAGCGGGGCTGGAAATGTTCATGGCGCGTCAACAACATGGCCGCGTCGCGCACCAGGGCGTGGAGGCACGGATCCAGGCGAGCCGGCGGTACGCACGTCGAACGCCACCGCGTCCGGCTGGACGCCCATCACCGGCTCGCCCGTCGCGCCGCTGCCGTCGACGCCTTCTTCGACCTCGCGGACACGATCATCACGGTCCGTGGCCCGGCTGAACAGCCTCGGCGCAAGCCGCTCCGCTCGATCTCCCTCACACCGTGCCCAGGGCGGCTTGCTTCTCCTGGTTGCCTGTCAGGAAGTCGGTGATCCGGCGGTTCGTCTGTGCGGGTGTGGCGGTGGGCATGGCGAAGTGGGTGAGCTCGGCCAGGATCTCGATCCGGGCGTCCGGTACGGCCTTGCGGGCGCGGGCTGCGACTCTCGCGGTGTCGTGGGCGCCGCTACGGCCTGCGAGAAGGACCAGCAGCGGAACACTGAGCCCCGTGGGATCCGGGCGGCGGCCGACGACCAGTTTCCGATGCGCGAAGCCCGAGACCGCCAGGGCATAGAGCCGCTTCCAGCCCGGGTCGGTGTCCGTCCCAGCCGTCTCGCGGTCCACGTAGGCGCGGGCGCGGGCTTCCGTCGGGCGCAGCAGTACCGGCAGCGAGCGCAGCAGGAAACCCGGGCGGAAGCCGGCGAAGCACTGGGTCGGGTCGAGCAGTACCAGCCGGTCGACCCGCGGTGCGGCGTGCAGGGCGTAGGTCAGGGCGATCCAGGCGCCGTAGGAGTGGCCCACGAGGTGCGCGCGGGGCACGGCGAGGCCGTCGAGCAGCGCATCCAGCCAGCCCATCAGGTCGGTGGTGGTGCGCAGCGGGCGCCCGTCCGGGATGCTGTGCCCGGCATCGCCGAGGATGTCGACGGCCAGCACCCGGTGATGCGTGCCAAGTGCCGGGGCATTGGCGAACCAGACCGCGCCGGTGGAGCCGCCGCCGTGCAGGAGCAGGAGCGGGGTGCCTTCGGCGGGGCCGTAGGCGTGGACGCGGGTGGTGCCGTACGGGGTGGGAACGTCGATCTCGGTGACACCGGTGGGCCAGCGGGCGAGCAGCGCGTCGTAGGCGGCGAAGAACGCTTGGGATGAGGACACGGTGAACCCTTCAGGCGTCGTCTCGTTGACCAACTATCTCGCTCGGCGAGATAGTAGCCCAGTGAGTGATGCCATCGACCCCGCGATGCGGCTGGTCCATCTCCTGCGTGCAGTGACCGTGGAACTCGACCTCCGCGGTGCCGAATTCGCCGCGCGAAACGGTCTGCACCCGACCGATCTGCGGGCTCTCATCTGCCTGCTTGATGCCGGACGAGCCGGTACCGACGTCACCCCGGGACGGCTCGGTACGGCGCTACGGCTCAATTCGGCGGGCACCACTGCCCTGCTCGACCGACTGGAGCGCCGGGGACTCGTCCGTCGCGGACGAGATGAGAGCGACCGACGACGCGTCGTGCTGACGGTGGAACAGAAAGCTGTGGAGCTGGGCTGGTCCTTTTTCGGCCCACTCATCGCCAACCTGGTCGAGGCGGCCGAGGGCTTCACCCCAGGCGAACTGGACATCGTTCAGCGTTACCTGGCCGCCGCCCTTGGGGCAGTCGCTCCCAGCGACAACGGGGCGACGCCCGCGGCCACCGCCGGCATGCCGTCAACACCACAGCCGTTCCCGCAGCGGTTCGGCCAGCCATGACGGCGACACAGGAGCAGTCCCTGGAACGCACCCCCCCGGTGCCTTCCGGCGACTTGAGGCACAGTTTGGCTCACTGGCGGGCAAGCAGCTTCAGACTCAATTCCTCCCGCTGGAACTCGTGTCCAACCGTCGCCGCGCTGTGCGATGTGCACAATCGCGACGACGCCGCTCCGTCGGCATGCGCGTCAAGGCGTCCGAGCCTGGAAGGGCCTACCGAGCCGCTGCCGACTCTCCCCTGACGGCACCGTACCCAAAGCGTGCCCTTGGAATTCCCAACAGAATGTGCAACTTGCCTTGGAATACTGCCGTCTGATGAGACGTTAGCCTGCACATAAGAAGGGGTGAGCAGCTGCCGTGGATCGTGTCGGATGAGCTGTGGGCGCGGATCGAGCCGTTGCTTCCGGTCGTCCCGCGCCGCGTGGATCACCCGGGCCTCGCTGTCGGCCGGCATCACGAGTGCCCGCGCGAGATCCGGCAGGTAGTGCAGGGCGTGCGGTTGGTCGGGCTTGCCCGGCCAGAACATGCGCCTCCCGGCGACCGCCCGCGCGAACAGGGTGTTCCCGGGGACCGAGATCAGCCCCCCGGGGGCCGGGGCTGTAGTAGTCGGCACCCCGGCCGCCGCAGCGGAGTCTTGCCGCCCGGCAAAGACCCCTTCACTGCATGGGGCTGCCCACCATGAACACCCCGTCCGACCGGCCCGGAGACGGCCGGATACAGTGCGCCCGACGGCAGCCCGGTTGCTTAAGGAGGGGAAGCGTGACCGACACCAGCGAAACCCGATCCGCCGACAGTGCAGCCCACGAGACCCAGCGGAGCCGGCTGCAGCGCCTGATGCGCTACCTCCCCCTGATCGCCCCCGTCCTGCTGTGGACCGTGCCCTGCTGGCTGCTGCTGCACGCCGGCCAGCACTGGCCGCTCCCTGTCGCTCTGGCCGGCACCGCCCTGTTCGCCCTCGGCCTGATCGGCATGCCGCTCGCGATGGTGCGCGGTCACGGCCGACGGCAGCAGGACTGGGCGGCGATCGTCGGGGACACCTTGCTGGGCACCATCTGGGTCCTGTTCACCTGGTCCGTTCTGCTCGGCATCCTGCTGCGGCTCGCCCTGACCGTGAGTGGCGTCGGCGACAGCCAGGACCGGGCCCGGATCGTCACCTGGGCGGTCCTCGGCGCAGCCGCCGTGCTGCTCGCCTGGGGCTACGCCGAGGCCCGCCGGGTACCACGGGTACGCCGCCTCGACGTGCAACTTCCACGCCTGGGGGCCGGGTTGGACGGCACGCGCGTCGTCCTCATCACCGACACCCACTACGGTCCACTCGACCGCGCCCGCTGGTCGGCGCGGGTCTGCGAGACGGTGAACACTCTGCAGGCCGACCTGGTCTGCCACACCGGAGACATCGCGGACGGCACGGCCGAACGCCGCCGCGCCCAAGCCGCCCCACTCGGCACCGTGCAGGCCACCCGGGCCCGGGTCTACGTCACCGGCAACCACGAGTACTACAGCGAGGCCCAGGGCTGGGTCGACCTGATGGACGAGCTGGGCTGGGAACCGCTGCGCAACCGCCATCTGCTGCTCGAACGCGGCGGCGACACCCTCGTCGTCGCCGGCGTGGACGACGTCACCGCCGAATCCTCCGGCCTGGCCGGCCACCGCGCCCATCTCGCCGGAGCCCTTGCCGGCGCCAACCCCGACCACCCCGTCCTGCTCCTGGCCCACCAGCCCAAGTTCGTCGACCGGGCGGCAGCCGACGGCGTCGACCTCCAACTCTCCGGCCACACCCACGGCGGCCAGATCTGGCCCTTCCACCACCTGGTCCGCATCGACCAGCCCGCCCTCGCCGGCCTCAGCCGCCACGGCGCCCGCACCCTCCTCTACACCAGCCGCGGCACCGGCTTCTGGGGCCCGCCGTTCCGCGTCTTCGCCCCCAGCGAGATCACCCTGCTCGTACTCCGCTCCCCGCAGCGGCCCCCCTCGCCGTAGCGCTGGGCGGGCCGGCAGTTCCGCCTGGAGATGCTGCCCCTCGGCAGCCTCGCTCCGCTCACCTGATGATCGCCACCGCGGTTGAGGCGACGGAACTGCCGACGTCCCGAAGAACGCTCGACAGGACTCACCCCGCGCAAAGCGGCGAAGGACGCCTCACTGCCCAGCCGTTCCGGGTTGTCCCCCACCGTGATCAGCAAAGCGACGGCCGTGTCCGGACCGATCCCCACCACGTCGAGCAGCTGCGGGGCATGACATTTGACGAGCCCGGCCAGACGAGCGTCCACATCCCGGATCTGCTCGGAGAGCTGGCCGATCCGGTGAGCCGGCAGCCCCAGCGTGACGCGAGTGGCCTGCAGCACCCCCTCTTCACTGGAACTGCGTGCCGGCGCCATACCCCGGCAGCTCGAAGCCCCCGGGAAGTAGCCCAGCACCAGCAAGATCGATCTCAGCGGAGCGCGAGCGGGCGCAGTAGGTGGCACCCCCCATTTTTTTCCGGCTCCGACCGCTGCGTGGCACCGCGGGCGGCCACCCAGGCCGAGCGACCGCATCGGTCAAGATCCGGACCATTTCCGGGCCGGCGATCCCGCCAAAGTCTCGACGGGCGCTTTTTGCGCTGGTCAGCGATGCGTTACCTCTGTACCACCAGCAGACCAAGAAGTCCGTGTACTGGGCGCGGATCCGGTATTTGGGTTCTGCCATGGAGACCCGGGGGGACTCCGCCGCGCTCGTCCGAGGTACAGATGTGACGACATCTCCGGCAACCGTCCGGCTGAACCGCGGCCGCCCGCCGGACCGAGCGACAACCTACGGTGGCGCACCCTGCGCCAAGGGAGGCAGTACATGATCGACGTCGTCTTCGGAGTTGACGTTGGCACCTCCAGCACCAAGGGCGTGGTGGTCGACACTGCCGGCCGCATCCTGGGTGAGGCCGTACGCAGTCACGTCGTCGACCGTCCCAGGCCGGGGCACGTCGAGATGGACGCACATGTGTGGTGGGACGAGTTCGTCTCGCTCGCGGCCGAGTTGCTCGATCGCGACGACGTCACCGTCCGCGCTGTCGGAGTCAGCGGCATGGGCCCGTGCACCCTTCTGGTCGATGACGCGGGAGAGCCGGTGCGTCCGGCGGTGCTGTACGGGGTGGACACCCGCGCCGAGGAACAGATCGCCCGGCTGAACCGAGAGTTGGGGTCGGACACCGTCTTCCGCAGGTGCGGTTCGGCGCTGTCGTCCCAGGCCGTCGGGCCGAAACTCGCCTGGATCAGCGAGCGGGAGCCCGGGGTGTGGGCACGCGCCCGCCGCCTCCTCATGCCTGCCTCGTGGCTCGCCCACCGGCTGACCGGCGCCTACGTGCTGGACCTGCATTCCGCCAGCCAGTGCACCCCGCTGTTCGACATCCACGAGCAGCGCTGGATCCCCGAGTGGGCCGAGCACATCGCACCCGGCATCGAACTCCCCCCGCTGCGCTGGCCGGGCGAGGAGGCCGGCCGGGTGAGCACGCCCGTCGCTGGCGTCCCGGCCGGGACGCCGGTCATCGTGGGGACGATCGACGCCTGGAGCGAGGCCATCAGCGTCGGCGGCCACGGCGTCGGTGACCTGATGCTGATGTACGGCACCACGATGTTCCTGGTGAACACCGTCGACCGGCTCGTGACCAGCCCGTCGATGTGGTCCACGGTCGGCGCCCTGCCCGGCACCCGTTGCCTGGCCGGCGGTATGGCCACCTCCGGAGCCGTCACCGACTGGCTCGGGCACCTCTTCGGCGACGTCGACCTCGGCGTGCTCTTCGACGAGGCGGCCGCCTCGCCCCCGGGTGCGAACGGCCTGGTGATGCTGCCGTACTTCGCCGGGGAACGGACACCCGTGATGGACCCCGACGCCCGGGGCGTGATCGCGGGCCTGACGCTGGGTCACACCCGGGCCGACCTGATGCGGGCGGCGCTGGAGGCCACCGCCTACGGTGTCCGGCACAACGTCGAGACGATGCTCGCGGCCGGCGCCGACATCCGGCGGATCGTGGCGGTCGGCGGCGGCACCCGGGGCGGACTGTGGCCTCAGATCGTCAGCGATGTCACCGGTCTCGAACAGATCGTCGCCCGCACGACCATCGGTGCCGGCTACGGTGCCGCCTTCCTCGCCGCCGGGCTGATCGGCCGACCGGACATCGCGGCCTGGAATCCGGCGGAATCGGTGGTCCGGCCCGATCCCGCCACCGCGGGTGTCTACGACCGCCGGTTCACCCAGTACCGGGTCCTGTACGAGAGCACCACCGCGGTCACCCACGCCCTGGCCCACGACCAGAACACCGGCCGTGAAGTAGATACCCCGTGACGTCGCCCTACGCCCTGCCCGCCCCGTTCCGTGTCCGGTCCTGAAGCCGGACGACGAGTACCACACGCCGAACCACCGCTGAGCGCCGTACTCCTCGAACCGCTCCACCTCTGTGAACCCCGGCTTCACCGCGAGGCGCACCGAGGGGTCGTTGACGGTCTAGGTGTATTGATCACGAGCGTTGTTGGCACTCGCCGGTGCTTGATCATGGCGAAGACCTCCGGTGTGGTGGGAGCTGTCTAGGAACTCACCGCACGGAGGTCTTCGTGTCTCACCGTAACGCCCGGCTGACCGTCTTCGGGAGGAACATGTAGCCGAGCTCGGCCTCCCCGGCTCCCGGAACCTCTCCCCGCAACTAGGGCCGACACACCGCTCCCTCAACCGCATTCGTGCTGCTCAGAGGCGCGCAGACCATGTATCACCAGCAGACGAAGCACCTCCTGGTGTCCTGCTCGGCGAAGCGGCTGGGCTTCTTCCAGTCGCAGAAAAGGGGTGCCCGACCAGGTCAGATGTCCGGCAGGCACCCCTCTTGGTCAGTGCCGGGCACGGCTGCGCCGTGGTGTCGGGGGCATGCGGCCTCCGGCACGACGGCCGTGTCCTCGGCGCGGACCGGCGCGTTCACCGACGCGCGGCGGCCGGTCCGCGCTGGCGTGCGAGGTCTAGAACTCCTCGACGAAGTAGGGCTCGACGGTCATCCAGCCGTTGCCCGAGGCGCCATTCAGCCGGCCCGAGGAATTCTGGGCGAGGGTGTACCAGGACTCCACGTAGTCGGGATCGTCGGTGAACCAGCTGTCGGGGATCGCGCTCAGGACCGCGTTCACCAACGGGATATAGGTGCCTTGGTCCGTCACGGTGAGCAGCGCCGTGGTGATCGCCTGTGCCAGCGCACGGTAGTTGGTGCCGTCGTCGTCCTCCATCATGACGACGTCGGCCAGGTTGTACTTGTAGTTCGACCAGTTGACCAGGATCTGGTTCGGGTAGTAGACGGTGCCGTCGTAGTCCAGATAGGGCATGTCCACCGAGTCGACGCGCGCCGCGCCGTCCTGGCCGAAGCCGGTCACCAGCGAGAACATCTCGGCGGATCCCTTGAACCAGGGCTCCTGGTCGTCGTTCACCTCGACGGCCGTGACCTTGGTCGCCCACCACCCCGCCGCGGCGGCGTCGGCGCTGTTGGCTGCCTTCGACGGGAGGGAGGTCAGCCCCTTGTCGGCGAAGGCCTTCTGCAGCACTTTCAGGCCGGCCCGGTGAGCCTTGGTGACGTCGATGTCCAGGACGTACAGCGGGCGGTCGGGGACCCGTGCGGTGTCGACGGCGTGGGCGTGGCCCTGGCTGTCGTAGGCCGTGATGCTCTTGGCGTCGTCGGCGGTCGCGGCGACGGCGATCCAGGGGGCGACATCGGCGTTCAGGTGCGACCGCATGGACGGCGCGCCCAGCCGGACCCGCAGCAGCGACCCGGTCGACGCGGGCAGGCCCTTCAGGCCCGCGATGCGACGGTCCGCGGCAGAGACGGAAGCGAACAGGTTCTTGCCCTCCGGAGCGGCGGTCCGGCCCGCCAGCGCCTGGAGGTCCACGTCCTCGGTGCCGAGCGCGGCCGCACGGACCTGCTCGCGCCACTGCGGGTCGCGCAGCGAGGCGGACAGCGCCCGCGCGATCTCCCGCTCGGTCGACCGCACCGGAGACTGCCCGAACGGCGTGGCCCGGCCCCCCGCGTCCCGCACCGGCGCGGCGATCGCGGGCTGGACGGTGCCGCCGATGACCGCGGACAGCATCACGCCGATGAGGACGCTGCGTCTCTTGCTTGATCTGCTCACCATGCTCCTTGTGTTGTTGGTCGCCGCCGCGCCCACGGTGAACGGGCGGCCGTCCTGGGGGTGATGGGCCCGGATGGCCTCGGGCACCTGAGGGGTCGCAGCCACGCGCCTGGTCCCGCCCCCGCCGGGCGTTCACCAGGGCGTCAGCCTTGACCTATGCATGACAATGAAGGAAACGTGGGATGAACGGGCATCCGTGCATGATCGGGGCCACTCCGAGGCCGGGCCGCCTCGCCGCACACACCTCGCCTCGACGGGAGCCGGGGGGCCCGGAGTCTCCGCCGGGAAGCGCGGCTACCGGAGACCGTCGGCGGTCGGCCGCCCGCGAGAACTGCTCAGCGAACCGAGCATGATCTTCTCGGTGCCGGCCAGATACGCCTCCGCCGCGCGCCGCGCCCCCTCGCCGTCCCGGTCGACCACGGCCCGTACCACCGGCGCGAGCCGGTCCGTCGCCCGCGCCGCGTCCTCGAACGGCGCCCGCAGCGAGGCCCGTACCGGAAGGTAGGCGTTGAACAGCGTGTTCGTGAGGAGCACATAGACCCGGTTCCCCGTGGCCCGCGCCAGTTCGCGATGCACTTCCACGTCGGCGAGCTGGACGGCGTCGGCGTTCGGGCCGTCCGCGACCTGACGCAGCAGGTGTTCCAGCCGCCGGGCCTGTCGTTCCGTGCGCCGGTCGGCCGCGCGGCCGGCGATCAGAGTGCCGATCTGCCGCCGCACCTCGAAGACCTCCCGCAGCCACGTGGGGTCCTGTGCGGCCAGCATCGGAAGCAGGTCGGCGCCGCCGACCCGCAGGTAATCCAGGATGCGCGTGCCGATGCCGTGCCGGGTGCTCAGCAGTCCCGCCTGCTCCAACCGGGTCAGCGCGTGCTTCAAGGTCGTACGGGTGACCCCGTACCCGGCGGCCAGCTCCCTCTCGGGGGGCAGCAGGGATCCGGGTTCGTGGGTGCCGCTCAGGATGTCGTCACGCAGCCGTGCTTCAAGCAGGTCGACCACGGTTCGGCGCGGAATGCTTTCGACGGCCACGGAGGATCTCCCAGGCTTCGGTCAATGGTTCAGCGGCTCACTGGTCTAGTGGCCCACTGGTTCAGCGACTTCTTGGTCTAGTGGCTCAGCCACTGCTCCAGTGAAGCAGCCCCCCGACCGCCACGTCAATTACCCGATGGAGCAGAGCAGTTGGGCACGGTCCGCGTGGAGAGAACCAGCGCGCGGACGAGCAGTGTGGGCCTGGGCCTCCTCTGGAGCCGGTCCGTCGGCGGCGCGCCCGTGCGTCGCCCCGTGGGGCGCAGGGCCCTCCGACAGGTCGCACCCCGCGGTTCGGGGAGATGCGTCAAGGACACCGGGTGGACCGGCTGTTGAGAGATCGCCTCTCATGGTGAGCATGGGATGTGCAGGTCCTGCAAGCAGCTTCGACCGTTTCGGCGGCTGCCCGTACCGCGGAGGTTCCGGCTGGCGCTCGCGGGTCGCGCCCAACGACAAGCAGGTCGGCGGCCCCACCTCACCAGCTCAGCCGCCGAGGATGCCGTTGGGCAGGATCGAGTTCGGGGAACCGATCAGAGCACTGCCGACTGCCCGCACATGCGAGACGAGCCGACGCCGAACAACCGCTCGCGGTCAAGATCCGGACCGTTCCCGGGCCAACGAACCGCTCCGAGTGCGGGAAGTCGCCATTTGCACTGGTCAGCAACGTGTAGCCCGTGTACCACCAGCAGACGAAGAACCTCCTGGTGAGCTACTCGCCGAAGAAGTCGGGCTTCTTCGAGACGCAGAAAAAGGTCGCCTGAACAGGGCAGATGCCCATCGGGCGCCCTTCATGGCGCGCAACTGAGCGGCTGGGCGGCGGCAGCCCCGCCTCACAAACGAACGGCCGCCGCTGTCCTTGTGCCCCCCTCAGGATCAATATGCCGTTGTCTGGGACTGTAGACAGTCCTTCAGGAAGGCGTACTTGGCGTCGCTGTCGGCCGCCGGGAGGGTGGTGAAGTGGTCGCCGAGTTCCATGGAGAGCGGCTTCGTCGTGCGCAGGGCGGGCCAGGCGGGCAGGGAGCGGCCGTTGGGGTTGCCGGTGGCTACGAAGTTCGCGACGTACGAGGACGTGGCGGTGTTGCGGAACTGGGTGCCCCACAGGAAGGTGGAGACACGTTCCTCGTCGCGCGCGTAGTTGTTGTCCTGCGCGACCGCCTCCGTGTCGGTGCCCGCCGGGTAGAGCGCCAGGAACTCCGCCGCCCGGTCGCCGAAGGTGGTCTCCGCTTTGGCTGCCAGGTTGGCACCGTCGTAGACCGGCTGTGAGGCCCACATGGCGGAGTTGCGACCACCGTAGATCCACACGAACACCGGGCAGCGCCTACTGGAACCGGCTGCGCCCGTCCAGATGTTGAGGTTCAGGCAGTCCTCGCTCAGCGGTGGCACCTTGTCGGCTGCGATGCCGGTGACCGGCTGAGGGCAGGCGGCACCCCAGGTGTCGGCCGCGCGTACGCCCTTCCAGTACAGCGCGGGCTGCGACGCGCGCCAGCGGTTCGCGCCCGCGGTCGAGGCCGCGTAAGGGATGCCCTTTTACACGGTGATCCCGTCCAGGGCGGCCGGGACACCGGTCACCAGACCGGACCGCGTACGCACCGGATGATCGGCGGTGGCGCGGGAGGCGGCCGACGCGGGCCCGGCCGTCAGGCCGCCCAGCAGCGTGGCACCGGCCGCGGTGCCGACGGCGCTCCCGAGGAAACCGCGGCGGCCGAACTCCTCGGTGTCGTGGTCAGGGTGCGGGACGTCTCGCAAGCTCACAGGGGCTCCTGTCAGGATGGAGGAACGGAGGCTCCAGATGCACGCCTCGGCGTCCATCCCGCCCGCGGTTGAGTCGTCTCACGCTGTGGTCGTTTCAAGAACTGCGACAAGCGGTGTCAGCCACACTCACAGCTTCCGCCGCGCACCCTGAAGTTGCACCACGTAGGGTTGACAGCGTCTGAGCACCCTTTCTTCCTGCTCGGCGATGCACGACCACCGTCTCTGCTCCCCAGCTCCCTCAACCTCGCCCGCGGGTCGTGAAGTTCGACTTGCGCAAGTCGGGCCCGGGCCGGCTTCGTCCGCGGCACCTGCCGCGTGGGCGTCCAGCGGGACGCCCTCTGTGATGAGCGGATCGGTGACACGGTCAGGCGGTGCGGGTCGCCGAACAGATCCGTACCACCGCCGCCACCCCACCCCTGCGCGTGCTCCACGAGGCCCCGGTCGTGGTCGCCCGCATCGAATGACACCGTCCTCGCCCGCGTGCAGGCGGAGTTGAACGCTCTCACCGGCCTATACATGAGGGCGGCTTCACCCTTCCCCGCCACCTGTGTCGTCACCATGACGAACGACTCCGCCAAATACATGGCGGATAACATGAGTTACGACCGGATCACCTACGAGGCCATGAACTCCCGGTACGCCCGGGGCGCGGCCGCGAAGGTCGCTGAACGGATCTCCGAGCTGCTGCGCTCGCTGTGAACCGGGCACCGCTCGCGACGTGGGCTCAGCGCCGGCTGAAGGTGATGCAGTCGGGTTTCGGCACGGGTACGGACGCGCCGGTGTCCGTCAGTTGTCCCGACCATGGGTCGACGCTGAAGAGGTTCACCGTGTTGCTCGCCTGGTTCGCGACGAACAGCCATCTCCCGCCGGGGTGAAGGGAGAAGCTCTGACCTGGCGGGGCTCCCCGGGAGCGCGCGAAGGGCGTACTTTCCCGGGTGATTGATCGACAAGTCACCGAGTAGGCCCGCGTTCGCAGCTCGGGTCGGGAAGGCACGCCCGTGCTCAGCGTAGTGAACGCCGACGGCTCGACCGAGTCCGGCTTCCTGATCGACGAGATCGTCCGCGAGGACGCCCGTCGGATGCTCGCCGCCGCACTGGAGGCCGAAGTCAACCAGTACATAGCCGAGTTGGCCGCCGAGAGGGACGAGGTCGGGCGGCGCATGGTGGTCCGTAACGGTCACCACCGGCCTCGCACCGTGACCACCGCCGCGGGTCCTGTCGAGGTCACGGCCCCGCGCGTGAACGACAAGCGGGTGGACGCGGCCACCGGCGGGCGGATGAGGCTCTCCTCGAAGATCCTGCCGCCGTGGTGCTGCAAGTCGCCCAAGGTGAGTGAGGTGCTGCCGCTGCTCTACCTGCACGGGCCGCCCTCGGGGGATTTCGTGCCCGCGCTGGAGCAGTTCCTCGGCTCGGCGGCGGGGCTGTTGGAACGGTCACCTCGTCGAAGGGCCCGAGGTCGCTGCAGCATGACACCGGTCCGCTGCGCACCGTTAACGAGTAGGAGTCCCAGAACCGGCCTGGAACTATGGCGGCTATGAAGCGCGTCGTGATCCTGGGCCGTGGCGGTTCAGGGAAGTCAGCCCTCGCGGCCCGCCTGGGCGCAATCACCGGGCTTCCCGTCATCGAGCTGGACAGGCACTTCTGGCGACCCGGCCTTGAAGCGACACCTCCCGATCGGTGGGCCGCCGTCCAACGTGAACTCGTCCGAGACGAGGCTTGGATCATGGATGGCGACCTCGGGCCCTACGACGTCCCCGACGTCCGACTCCAAGCGGCGGACACCGTCATCCTGCTGGACTTCTCGTTCTGGCGCTGCGCCTGGCGAGCGATTCGACGCTCTCGGGAACGCGCCGACTTCTGGCGGTGGGTATGGGCCTACCGACGCCGGAGCCGACCGCTCCTCCTCGCGGCGATCACGACCCACGCCGGTGATGCGAACCTGCACGTAATTCGGAATCCGCGCGCACTGAGACGCTTCGTAGCGCAAGTTACGACCGGCCAGACCCCCGGCCGACCGTAACTCCATCCATGGCAGCCACACCGCGCAACCTCGTCCGATCCACAGGATTTGACCATTACTCCGCAGAGGACGGCGGCGTATTGCACGGAAGAGCGGGCCGGGCAGTTCTCAGTCACGCCCGCAGTCTGCTCCCCCGCACCGTGTCGGGAAGGCTCAACCGGCCAGGACAACGGGGCGCACGGGTACACCGTGCTCGATGACGCCGGTGATCAGGTCGGCGACGCGATCCTCTACCAGGGGCGGACCGGCTGCCAGTGGGCCTACCTTCCGCACGACCTGCCGCAGAAGAGTGCGACGTATTACTACTTCGCCGCCTGGCGGGACGACGGAACCGACCGGGTCATCCGTGAACTCCTGCGCCGCCAGGTCCGTGAACGCGCCCGGCGATCAGAGGAACCGACCCTGGTGGTGCTGGACACTCAAAGTGTCCATGCGGCCGCCGGGGTCCCCTCCGCCACGACCGGCCACGATCCGGCCAAGCGGGTGCCGGGCCGCAAGCGCGGCCTGGCCGTGGAAGTCCTCGGCCTGGTCATCGCGGTCATCGTCCTCGCCGCGAACATCCACGACCACACCACGGGCATCGTCCTGCTGGACCAGGTCGCCGAGCACACCGGCGACACCGTCCGCAAAGCCCTGGTCGACCAGGGCTTCAAGAACCAGGTCGTCGAACACGGCGCCGATGACGTGGTCGGCCGCGGCATGCCCGCAAGCGCCACCATGGGCCGCCTGCGCGCCGCCATCCAGACGCTCGCGGACCTGGAACTCGAACCGGACGAGCTGCTCACCCGGCTCGCGGACCTGGTCCAGCGCCTCGCGGCCGAAGCCCCGTCCGGCGACCGCGACAACGTCGGCGGCACATGCCTGTACACGGTCTACGACCGGTCACCAGGCGCTGCGCCATGGCCAGTGCCGGGCACCCGCCACCCGTCCTGGTCCGGCCCGACGGGACCGCCGAAGCAGGCGAGATCTCCCCGGGGCCACCACTCGCCAACCCCGCCTGCGGGGTGCCCGCGCAACCGACGAGGGAGGACGCGGCCTGTTCCTCGTCTCTCGACTCGGCGGACGATGGGGCTGCCGCCATGGCCAGAACGGCAAGACGATCTGGTCCGAGCAAGTCATCCAGGATTCCCCCTGAAGCTACGGCCCACCAAAGTGGGTCGAGGCAGAGTCACCCACGGCCCTGATGTCTCTCGACCCGGTGAGCCATGCAGCAGCTACCCGAGGTCGGAGTCTGCGAGCAGGGGCAGACCCGCACCTCGTGCCCGCGGCGCGGCTCGGCTCGATGGAGGCGCAGCGACCGGGATCAGGTGCCATCACCGAAGCCTGGCTTGGCGTTGATCACGGAAGAGACGTCCACGACCACGTCACCCGCACGCTTCTCCGGCACCCCAGCAGCAATCAGGGTGGCGATGACGAGAGGGCGTGGGTGCCCACCAGCTGGCCGCGGGCCCCTGAACTCGTACGCCTGCCCGACGTGCTCCTTCTCACGACTGCCTTGGCCGAAGAGGACCACTGGCACGGCCTTCAGCCATGACCCCTCTCACCCCGATTGTCATGGTGTATCCGGTCGGGACTCGTAGTGCAGGCTGTGGAAACGGCCGCTCTCCTCGCGCCCCGCGGGGTCGCCGCCCAGCGCCCGGACCGCCGCGATCGCGTACTGCCGTTCCCGCTCGTCGGTGCAGAGGCGCTGCGGATAGGTGCGGGAGACATCAAGGGTGGTGCGCAGACCGTGCGCGGCGAATGTCTGGACGATCGGAACGTAGGACACCGTCCGCAGCACGAACGCGCTGGCCCATACCGGTCTCCGGGCGCCGTCCAGCAGTGCCGCGAACGTTCGGGCGGTGACATAGCTGCCGCCGCCTGTCAGCGTGATGAGGCCGACCTCGGTGAGCGCGCGGCTCAGCCTGGGGCTGGGTGAGCCATGTTCCAGGTCGTCGGTGAAGGCGGCGTCCAGGAGCCCCACCTCAAGCGCGTAGTGCACGGCGGGGGCCGAGACGTCCAGACCGAACACGGGCACTGCGTCCGGTCGGCGCCGCTCGGCATAGAACTCCTTGTCGCGTGCCGCGAGTTCCGTCGTCGACATCGTCTGGTGGGCAGGGGATGTGTACCGCTCGTACATCTCCGCCAGCGTGACGTCGTGGTTGAGCAGCGCGGCGTTGATCCCGTACGAGCAGCACACGTCCAGTACCGCCGGCCCGTGGGGTCGGCCGGCATCGAGTGCGGCCCGTTCGGCGGCGGCCTGCCGGAAGAGCGGCTGGGCGTGGTGCGGGATCTCGTACTCCAGCGGGGCAAGCCGCCTGAAGTATGCGCGAGGGTCGGGCCGGTCGTAGATGTCGTCGAACCGCGACTTGCCGCCCGCCACGTCCTCGGTACCGCCAGAGCCCGACCCGACCATGCCGTACTCCTCCTCGCAGAACGCACCTGTACCTCCATCATGTCCCGCCTCCTGCGCCCCAGGGCGGCCGCCACACAGGGCGGGCTCAGGTGCACTCCGTCGCTCCGCAACATCGGCTGCATGTGTCAACCGCAGAACGTCTCGCTGCCGAGCCGCCCGGCCGGACTGCGGACGAGGCACCACCAGGGCATTCCTCGACACGTTCGGGCAGCAAACCGGGACAGTCACCCGGCATCCCAGGGAACGCATCTCCGCACCGTTCCAGCGGTACGGCGACGCCCCTCGCGGCACCGGCGTCGCCCTTCGTTATTACCTGAGGCTTCGCCTGGCCCTGGCCTAACCCATGGGGCAAGAGTTGCTCGCAAAGTTTCAACTGGTCTTCCGGCCCCAGCGGGTGTCGATGCGCACCCACTCTTCGACCCACTGCTGCAGCGTTGCCACTCAAGGCGGGCACGCGTGACCTGGGCGCGCCGATCACGGCACCGGTCGTGCCCACCCCGACCAGAGCACCTGCCCAGGTAGCCTGGAACGCTGCCTTTCATGGGGTGAGCGGCATGGACACCAGCCGTCCCCGGCGGCCGATCCACACCGTCAGCCAACTGCCCGCCCTCGTGCCGGGCTCCACCTTCGTCTGGCCGGTGTGCGCCGAGCCGTCCGGCGCACACCGGCCAGACGCGACCGGCGTCCACGGCCTGAGGCGAGGTGCTGCCCGGCGCGGTCTCGGTGAGGACCGCCGAGATCGCGCGCGGCGCTCCGTTCCCTGCTCGTCGAGTCTGTGTCCCACCGCATACGCTGTCGCCAGTCCCGCGAGCGACCCCCCCGCTACCGCGACCATCCACACCTCGACCATCCACACCGCGAGCACGATCCAGGCTTCGACGACATCGAAGTCGGAGCGGGCCATGCTGGGTCGGCAGACGGACGGGCAACTGCTCAGTTCACCCGGCCGCTCGTCCGTGACCAGATAGACGACGCGCTGGGCGACCGATACCGCGTGGTCCGCGAAACGCTCGCGGTCTCGGCCGCCCAGGGTCACATCGACAGCGGTCTCCACTCCGTGTTTCCAGCGGCTGTCCAGCAGGTGCTGAAAAGAGTTGCACATGGCCGACACCGAACAGGACGCCGACGCCGATCGCCGCGCGCATCGCCTCGAGCGAGGCGAGGACCTTCTGCACCAGTCCCCGGCTGGACACCTCCTCATTGATACCGACCCACACCAGCGAGACCATCGAACTGACCAGCATGGTCGCACTCCCGCCGAGGCCCGCGTGGGCGTACGAGCCGGGCGAGGCCAGGGTGGTAAACGACGACGCGCAGAAGGGCGACGCCGTCGCCTCTGAGGCGACTTCTGGACCGAGCACCAGATCCCAGCGGCCTGGTCAGGCAACTGAGTGGGGTGAGCCCCTCGCCGGACAGGGAGTAGCCGCAGGTGGGCACGGCCGCCAAATCCCTTTCGGGGCGGTGACAGTCCTGAGGCCGGGTACTGGTCAGCCGTGCCGTGTGTCGTCCGGGTCTGCCGGAAGCGATCCCGAGAAACCTGGCGAGGCGTCCTGGTGCGTGTCCTCAGGCTCGACCGGCGCCCCTTCACCGGTCATCCGGGACTGCGGCGTCTCCCTGATCGGGGTGTCCCCGGCGGACAGCCCGGTGTCGGCGCCGGCAGGCCTGACCCGGCCGCGCCAGCCGCCGGTCTCCTGCCCGTGCTCTTCGATGAAACCTTTGAACCGCCTCAGGTCACCTTTCACCTGCCGGTCGAGCACACCGAGAGTGTCACCCACCTTCTCCGCCAAGCCATGGGGTTCGAACTCCATGGCCAGACTGATGCGGGTGTGCGCGTCGTCGAGCCTCTGGAACGTGACGACGCCCCTCTGCTCGGCCTCGCCGCCCACAGTGCGCCAGGAGATCCGCTCATCGGGCAGCTGGTCGACGATCTCGGTGTCGAACTCGCGCCGGGCACCAGCGACCTTCGTCGTCCAATGGCAGTGCTCGGCATCGATCTGACGGACCTCCTCGACGCCGTCCATGAAGCGCGGGAACTCCTCGAACTGCGTCCACTGGTTGTACACACGGTGCAGCGGGACGTCGACGTCGATGGATTCCTTCACGGTACTCACGGCATCCTCCTCACATTCGAACAGTCCGGATATTCCGGGTCAAAGTGCGCGTTCCCCTGTCGGGGACCCCTAATCCCGGCAGTTCAGCAAGGGCCCGGACGACACCGACGCCCGAAGACGGCAGGTCCCCGCTCTACTTGCCGAGTTTCTCCTTGAGCTGGGCCTTGTTCATGGACGAGCGCCCTTCGATGTTGCGACGCTTGGCCTCCTCGTACAGCTGGTCGTAAGTAGGGCCTTGAGAGCCGCTGTGCGAGCGCTGACCGCCCCGCTGGGACGACGGCTTGTCCTGCGTGGACGTCCTGCTCGCTGTCTTCGACTCGCCGGTGCGGGCCCGTTCCTTGTTGACCGTGCGGGAGGCGATCTCCTTGGCTCGCTTCGTGCTCTCGCCGCGCTGCTCGGCACTTTCCTTGATGTGTTCGTACTGCCGTTCCCGCTTGGGGCTCGACCCACGAGGCATGATCACTCCCTGAATGTCTGTCGGGGTGCCTTGCTCACCCTGTGCGCCGCCGGGGCGAAGCCGCAAACGCACGTACTGCGCCCGGGCCTCCAGCACTACCTGTACAGCCGTCGGGTACCCCACCGAAGCGTCCCGACGACTCGGTGCACCTGTCGATACCGATGGAGCCCCGACCGCCTGCTCTCCACGGCGGCAACCGCTAAGAGCCTGTCGGGTGGCCGGTTGATTACGCCACGATGAGGTCTTCGGTGGTCTTGGTTCGCGCGGTCTTGCGGTGGGATTCATGGCTCCACCGCGATGACTGCCCGGCGAGCCGGACGAGCATCAGGCGGATCATCGCGACCTTGATCATGGCCTCGGAGGTCGCGGTCAGCCGTTCGTAGTCGCGGGCCAGCCGACGGTTTCGGACCAGCCAGCCGAAACTTCGCTCCACCGCCCAGCGACGGGGCAGGACCTTGAAGCCCCCCTGACATCATCGGTCCGCTTCACGATCTCCACGACGATGCCCAACGCGTCGCGGGCCCATGGAAACAGCGTGCAATCAACGGAGTTGGCGTATCCGCCGTCGGCTCACACCAAGCTGACCGTGCGGAAGGCAGCCGCGAGCCGGGCCAGCACGGTGCGGCCTCCCGCGCGGTCCTGCACGGACGCGGAAGTGACCGCGACGACCAGCAGCAGCAGGCCCATCCTGTCGACGATCACGTGTCTCTTCCACCCTGTCGTTCGCTTCCCCGCATCGAATCCACGCGCCTCGCCGCCCTCGCTGGTCTTGATCGACTGGGCGTCGATCACGGCGGCCGACGGCTCAGGGTCGCGTCCGGCCCCGATCCGGAGCTGGAGGCGTAGTTCATCGTGGATGCGGTCCCAGCTGCCGTCCCGGCGCCACTTGGTGAACCAGCGGTGCGCCGCGTCCCAGGGCATCAGGTCGCGCGGGAGCATCCGCCACTGGCGGCCCGAGCGCAGTACGTAGAAGATCGAGTCGAGCACCAATCGGTCTTCGTACTTACGCACCCCGCCGCCTTTCCGCAGGTTACGCACGGGAAGGAGCGGCCGGATGACCTCCCACATCTCATCGGTCAGGCTGGACGGACAGCATGGGCCGCTGACGGCCTCGGAGTTGTCGCACTGGCACACGCCACGTGATCATTCCGGGGCCGTCGCCGTGTCTGGAGAGCAGATCGCAACCGTCACGCGTCTCGCATGACCAGCCAGCCCGACACGCTCTGCGCCGCCGTCGAGGAAGCACGGCGGTCCCGTGGTGCCACGAGCCCCACCACCGAGTGGGCAGACTCCGGCGACATCGGAGTCTGCCCGCACACTTCGTCTCCGCCGTTGGTCGGGAAGGAGTGGCACCATGGCGCACATGTTGAACTACAACCTCGCCGTCCCCGATGTAGATGACGCCGGTGTCCTGTCCGCGCTGGTGGCTGAGGGTGACGAGCTCGACGTCCTGGTCAGGGCAGTGGACGACTGGTCCATACCGACACCGGCACCAGGCTGGACGGTCGCCCACCAGATAGCCCACCTCGCGTGGGCGGACGCGAACGCACTCAGCGCCTTACGCACTCCGGACGCGTTCGGCGCCGAGCTCGGGCGGGCGGAGGCCGAAGGCAGCGGGTACGCAGACAAGGCCGCCGCCGCGGGAGCGGCCAAACCGCGGTCGGTACTTCTGGACGAGTGGCGGGCCGGTCGAGCGGAACTGGCGACGGCACTGCGCGACACGCCATGGGACCACGCATTCCCCTGGTACATGTCGAAGGTGACCCCGGCCCTGATGGCGCCCCTTCGTCTGATGGAAACCTGGGCACACGGGCAGGACGTCTTCGATGCTGTGGGCGTGGCACACCGCCCGACGGATCGACTGCAGCACGTGGCGTCGCTGGGGGTGTTGGGACGGGCGCTGTCCTTCGCCGCCGTCGGACTGCCTGAGCCGGCGGATCCCTTCCGCGTCGAGCTGACAGCACCTGACGGACGGACCTGGGTGTGGGGCCCCGAGGCTGCCGCGCAACGGGTACAGGGCGGCGCTGTCGACTTCTGCCTGTGTGTCACCCGGCGTCGCCCCTGGTCCGAGACCAACATGACGGCGACCGGCGAGGACGCCCAGAAGTGGCTGGAGGTGGCGCGCGTCTTCCTCTGAAAGCGTGTCGGGGTGCCTGGGCCATGCGAGACGCGTGACGGTGGCGATCTGCCCTCCAGACACGGCGACGGTCCCGATCACGTGGTGTGTGCCAGTGCGACAACTCCGAGGCCGTCAGCGGCCCATGCTCAGCGTAGTCAGCTGGCCACCCGACAGGCTCTAAGTCGAACATCGTCAGACGGGAGACGAAATCAACTGGCCGCGGTCCAGCGGCGGCCTCTCTCACTTCGCTCCCCTGCTATACGGCCGACCAGCGCCGAGAGTTTTGGCTCGGAGGCCGACGGAATGCCTCGGACGCACGGGCCCTGGCCATCCACAGCCGCCTCGCCGACTGCCGCTCGGTCGCGAGCGCGGCAGGTTGCCTGCCTCGTGCGCCGTCCTGCTGGCTGTCGACCTGGGCCTTGCACGGCTAAGGAAGGGTCACGGCGCGGGGCTGTCGCTGTCCGGTGGCGCGGGTCTGCTGATGAGAGAGGTCCAGTCATGGCGTTTATGGTTCGGGGAGAGGGGGTTGAGGGTTTCGGTGACCGCCGCGGAGATCCCCTGCTGCAACCGGTCGCACAGCGGAGCGCCGTTGACCGCGCCCACCAACTCATGGGCCAGGTGGTGGAGTTTGGTGTTGGTTCGCTGCGAGGCCTCGACCAGGACGCTCCAGGCGTCCTCGGCGTTCAGACCGAAGGAGGCCATCAGGACCCCACGGGCCAGATCGATGACCGGCCTGGTTTGCATGGCCCGTTTGAGCTGGCCGATTTCGATGCGCAGGTCCTCCTCGGCATCCTCGGGCAACCCGTCCTCCTCTACGGGGCTGGGGGTGGTACCGGTACGCATGCCCCGGCCGTTGGTGGCCATGCCGGGACCGACGTCATCCAGGTGCGCGAAGAGCGACCGGGTGCGGGTGAGTGTGAGCAGATGCTCGACCGCGATCCCCGCCGTCTGGACGCGGACCGTCTTGGCCGCCGCTAGAGCCAGGCGGCGGATGTGCAGCAAGACGTTGAGGCCGGAGCAGTCACAGAAGTCGACCCCGGCGAGGTCGAGGTCGAGGCCGTGGACCGATTGGGCCAGTGCTTCACGCAGGGCGTGCCGCAGCGCCTCCTCCGTGTCGATGTCGAGTTCACCCGCGACCGCCACGACCGTCCGCTCGCCGACGGAGTGTGCCGCGATCTTCAAGAACGGCGAGGTGTGGGCTCCAACCGTGCCATCCGCTTGCGTTTCGTGGACGGCTTCGTCTGCGCCCCTCGTCTGGGAAGAATGCAGATGTTCTTGCATGGGAGTCGCTCCCGAGGCATCCACTGGTCTTTGCCTCCTCCAGGCTCGACCTCCCCCACCTCGCACGTCAAGAGATACATGAACCGATTTTCACCCTTTTGAATACGTGAACGTCGGGCACTACCCTGAGAGGCATGGGTGGAATACCCGAGGGACACAGTGGTTGGACCTTCCTGACCAACCACGCCCGAGTGCTGGCCTCGATCGCCGATGATCAGGGCACCCGTATCCGTGACATCGCCGCGCGATGCCGGCTCACCGAGCGCGCTGTCCAGAAGATCATTTCCGATCTTGAGCAGAACGGCTATCTCACCCACACCCGGCAGGGTCGCTCGAATCGCTACCGCATCGAAGAGGGGACCATCCTCCGACATCCGGCCGAAGCCGGCCTCACCGTGGCGGGCCTGCTGGCCGCCCTCGACCAGCACGAGAACTCTCACGAAACCCGGCCTGGGGCAGGGCGCCAAGGGAGCGATGGAACGGAGGGGCCTGCTGACGACGGCAGCATGACGGCCACGAGATCCGTTCAGGTCGGCCGTCACCGAGTGAAGTCATGAATCGCGATGATCGACCTTATGGGGACAGCTCACCGGTAAGGCCACGGGGTGCGGCCCGCGCTGAACCGCCGATGCCTTCGAGGGGCACCAGTATCTCAGTCGACCCGCGATCGACGAGGAGCCGGGCGCGATGATGCCCGCGCGAACGTCCCGGACGGCCCCGCCGCCCTTGCATGGCTGGGCGCTCGGCTTCCCCGGGAAGTCGGCGTGCCGGCCGTGAAGGCAAGTCACGCGGCACGCCGGTCGGCGTCTGCCGAGGGGAAACGTGCAGGGGTGCGCAAGGGCAAAGAGGGCGCACCGCTTTACTCGCCCCTTGAGCAGGAGGGACCACTCTCACTATGACCACGCCGCCGACGAAGCACGTACCGGGCCCTCCAAGGGCCCCAGGCCAGGTCACCATGTACTGCGCCGCGCTGGGGGCTGGAGTGGTGTTGGTGCTGTTCGGTCACGCCAGCCCTGTCGAGGCCACCGGTTATGTCGCCCCGTTCCTCGTGATCTTCGAGCGCACCCACCGCGGCGGCGGGGGATGAGGAAGGTACTCAGCGCTCGCGCATCTGTGACTACCGCTCCCATCATCACAGTCTGCGCACCAGCGGCGGCAAAACCTGGATTCCACCGGCCGCGATCACCTGCCACCGCCAAGGAGGAAAGGTGGGTCAAGAAACCTGGGATACGAGTGCCTCGTACCCCACATCGGACAAGTCTGCGGCCTTTACGTAGACTTGGACACCGTCGAGCAGGTTCCGGAGGGTGCTGTAGCCGGAGGAGTGCGCGATTCTCTCCTCGGCCTCCGTCCTCGCCGGGCACCAGGAGATCAGTACGACCTTCTCCTGACGGGTTCCGTCCGCTGTTGCGAAGAGAAGGTCGTAGACGACGTACCGGGACACACCGGCCGGCAGGGCCTTCAGTAGTTCGTCGTGTGTCAGGTTCCCTTCGAAGTCGGGGATGACGGTCTCCAGGCTGTCGCTGAGCCGGTAGATCACTGTGTTGATGTCCCGCCTGCTCTTCAGCTCCTGGAAGGCGCTGATACAGCTGTCGTCCACTGGGATACCACCGCTCACGACGAGTCCTTCTGATCATTGGGAGAACAGGCCGAGCGGCTCAACGAACCGACACCCCGGGAAGTTCTGGGCCTCTTGCCCTGAGCACCTCTTCCGCTCCCCGGTGCCCTCCCCGGCGACCGGGCGCTGGTGGAGCAGCGCTCCGCCGTATGTGGGCGGCCCGCGTCCAGGCGTGGCGGTCCAGGGCGTCCCGAGCAGCCCGCAAGGAAGCGGCGCAGCACGCTGTCGCGGGTGAACCGGGCTCACGGCAATCGCTCGACGGCCACGGCGATCACGATCAGGCGCTTGCGTTCCGTGCGGTGATTCCTGCTGTCGCGAGAGGTCGGCGATTCCGCCCCTCCCACCGGCAGGGGGCTGGCGCCTCAGCCAAACTGGATTGCTTCCCCGCTCGCTACGCGTCCCTCCTCGGCCATGCAGGCGATACGGAGAACGCCGACGACACCTACTGCGCCCTGCGTCAACTCGGACGCGTGTCCGGAGCACGCCCGTCATCGCGAAGGCCTTCAAGGCGGTGACAGCTCGCGGAGTTGGCGCTCGCAGCACTCATACCAAGGCGGGTCGGGCGGCGATACGGGTCACCGTGACCGAGACGGTGACCGGCTCCACGACCCCATGGGTGGCGAGGTGGGAGGTGGCGGCGGTCCGTACCCGGTCGTGGACGTTCCTGGCGGTGTCCAGGGCTCGGTGGCCCTCGCCGAGGACGCAGCGCACCTCGACGCGCCACCCCGAACCGTCCGGCGCCCGGTCGGCGCGGATGCCCGCCTCGGGCGGCATACGGTGCGGTGCTGTGTCCGTTCGGGTAGGCGTGGTGGCTGCCGCGAGGCAGTGGACCAGGCGGGGTTGCAGGCCGGCCACGCCGGGAACGGCGAGGGCTGCCTCGGCCGCGGCGCCGAGGAGCGTGGTCGTGCCGGTGTCGGTCATCATGTGCCCCCGCCCGTAGGGTCGCCAAGGCTCAGGTGTGGCCACGGCTCCAGTACGTCGACCACGCTGATGTCGACGGCCGTCACGGCCAGACCCAGGTCCCGTCCGGCCGAGTCGAGGACCGATCGGCGTACCTGATCAACCCGGTCGGGCAGCGGGCGGTCGAGGGCAGCGGCCAGTTCCATGGTCACCCGCACCTCGGTGCCCTCGCCCGCGGGTACGAGCCGGCAGGTCGCGGCCCTCACACCGGGGACCGTGTCCGCGGCCTGCCGCAGTACCTTCGCGGCGGCGCTCTCGGCGATCCGTAGCTCCCGCTCCGGGTCAGCCAGGGGCAGCAGCCGTCCGAGCCGGATCTCTGCCCTGACGACGTTCATGACACGGTCGGCGAGCGCCTGCAGGCCGGGAGGGTCTTCCGCACGCAGCGCCTGGGCGGCCGCGTTCACCGTGGCCAGTCCCTCGACCGCCTCGCGGCAGTGAGGACAGGACACCGTGTGCGGGTCCACGACCGGCTCAGCGTCCCCCGCCTGTTCCCAGACCCGGCTGAGCAGGCGGCCGCAGGGCAGTACCTCATCACCCGCGAACGGGAGCGCGTCGGCGTCAATGGCCATGTCGGCGTCAATGGGGCTGGTGCGGTGCCCGTCGGCATGGGGTGGTTCGGAAGGCCGGCCCTGCGGGTCGTCTAGCGCCATGGGCCCATCGCCTCCTGCAGGGATCGGCGTGCTCTGAACAGTCTGCCGCGCACCGTCTGCTCACTGGTCCGTGTCACGTGGGCGATCTCGTTGTAGGGCAGGCCCTGCAGTTCACGCAGGATCCAGCAGATCCGCTGGCCGGCGTCCAGCTCGGCGAGCGCGCGGGACAGGGCCTCGGTGGCCGCGTCCTGCTCGGCGGACCGGGCGGGCTGGCTCCTCGCGTCGCCCGTCGCAGGTTCGGCGACGGTGTCCAGAGGGAGGGTCGGCGGTCGACGCCGCCGTCGCATGGTCAAGCAGCGGTTGATGGTGATCCGGTACATCCAGGTACTGAATTCCGCATTGTGACGGTACTCCGGTAGACGCCGCCAGGCGCTGACGAAGGCGTCCTGAACGGCCTCTTCGGCGTCCTGGGGGTTGCCGAGCATGCCACACGCCAGGGCCAGGAGGGACCGGTCGTGCCGCTGGACGAGAACGGCGAAGGAGTCCTCGTCTCCCTCGGCCGCCCGCACGGCAAGCACTCCGTCCGGCAGGTCGCATCCCAGCTGTGGGGAAGCAGTACGTTGAATCATGACGATCTCGCAGGGGGCTCGGAAGGATCGTGTACCCCCGCCCCGACTGTGTGATGCACATCACATGTGACGTCTGTGAGAGGTATGCCGCCCCGGGTGTCCAACCCCTTGAGAGACACCACGCAGGTGTCACACAGAGCCACTCGAGGCGACCGCCATGACGGACAACATCACCAGCGTCGGCGGGGGCAGCCGGCCCGACACAGGCGTGAGCGCGCTGAAGGGCCGTACCGGGGCCGGAGCACCGGCCGAGACACGGGGGAAGACCACCATCGCGGACGGCGTGGTGGCCAAGATCGCAGGCATGGCCACACGCGAGGTACCGGGCATCCACAGCATGGGAGCGGGGATGGCCCGCGCCTTCGGCACCATGCGGGAACGCGTCCCCGGCGGAGGCGGAGGCGTCACGCGCGGGGTGAAGGTCGAGGTCGGCGAGCGCCAGGCCGCGGTGGACTTGGACGTCGTCGTCGAGTACGGCGTCTCCATCGTCGACGTCGCCGGCGCCGTACGCACCAACGTGATCAGCGCCCTGGAACGAATGACGGGACTGGAGGTCGTCGAGGTGAACATCGCCGTCGACGACGTCCACCTCCCCGACGAGGAGGAAGAGGCCGAACGGGACGAGGGCCGCGTGCGGTGACCGACCGCCGTGACCACGGCCATGCCCTGGGCATGAGCGGGTGATCACACGGACGCTCACGTTCGCGAGACGGGTGAGTGGAAGATGAACGCAGCGACGACGGGCCTCGCGGCCGGCATGACTCTGGGCTTCGCCGGATACTTCGGCGGCTTCTGGGCATTCCTGCTGGTTCTGGTTCTGGGTGCGGTGGGACTGATCGTCGGCCTCGTCGTGCAGGGCGACCTCGACCTCCATGCGCGGAGGCAGCGGTGATTACCCGGCCCGGTTCCCAACCCCCTGGCGAAGGGGCCGGCCCACCGGGGCGATCCGCCGACCTGCCGCCTCCGGCCGAACGGGGCGCCACCGTCATCCCGGAAAGGGTGGTCGCCCGTATCGCCGCCAGGGCCGCACGCACAGCCCAGTCCCGGCGCGCCGCCATACCGCCCGATCGGAGCGGGCCGGCGGCACCCAGCGCCTCGGCAGCCGTCCGTACCGGATCGGTACGCCTGCACCTGGCCATGGATCTGCCCTACCCCGCCGATATCCCCCACGTCTGCGAGCGGATCCAGCACGACGTCGCCGAACGGGTGACTCAGCTGACCGGCTTGGATGTGGGAGAAGTCACCCTCACCGTCCGGCGGCTGGTGACCGCCACCGACGCGAGCCGGGGACGGGTCCGATGAGGCGCCACGCGGCCCGGGCCGCCGGGCACGCCGCGCAGAAAGGGGGACCGGAATGACACCCGACCCGGACCCTCCCCCACGCAGCTCCACACCATCCGCGCGCCGTGCCACCGTGCCGATGACGAAGGAGCCGGAGGAGCTGAGAGAGCCGACAGAGCCCGGTCCACCTGAACACAAGGCGCCCCTTCCGCCGGACTTGGCAGCGGGCGCGCACGACAGGCGGCACCGGACCCACCGCCCGTGGTCCGCGCGCCGCATTCCGGCCGCGCTGGTCGCCTCGGTGATTCTCGTGGCGGCGGCCGTGGCGCTGTTCGACGTCGTCGCCGTACGGGCGGGACGGCCTGTGGCAGCCTGGCGACGGCACCTGGCCGACGAATTGGCCACCCGCCCCTTGGACGACGTGTGGGTGCTCACGGGGGCGGCCGTGGCTGCCGCGCTCGGCATCTGGTTGATCGTCCTGGCCCTCACCCCCGGCCTACGCCACTGGCTGCCCCTGCGCTCCCCCGCGCCCGGGCTGCGGGCTTCCCTGGACCGCGACGGCGCCGCCGACCTGCTGCGCGACGCCGCCATGCGGGTACCGGGAGTCAGCACGGCTCGCGTCCGGGTGCGCCGCCACCGCGTCAAAGCCCGCGCGGACATCCGCTTCCGCGAGCCGCAGCAGGTGAAGGACGACCTCACCGCCGTCCTCGACCAGGAGCGCGATCGGCTCGTCCTCGCCCGCCCTCCCCGCATCGTCGTACGAGTGCGGCAACGCACCAACTGAGCGAAACCTTCCACACCGGAGCCCACACCATGACGCCGCGAACCGTACTCAACCGCAGTCTGCTGGCCCTCGCCGGACTGGTACTGCTCGGCGGCGGTCTGCTGATTCTCTTCGCCGGACTCGACGCCTACCGGCGACACGATCTGGTCCCGCCCGTCGGCTGGCCCCTGACCACCCCGCACGACGTCCTGCTCGGCTCTGCCGACCGGGCCCGCTGGAGCGGTCAGGGCTGGTGGTGGTGGCCCGCGGTCATCGCCGCCCTCGCCCTCGTCGTCCTGCTCGCCCTGTGGTGGCTGCTCGCCCAACTGCACCGACGCCACCCCGGAGCGCTGCCCGTTGGCGGCACACCCCCGCAGGAAGGCGTCGAACTGCGCGACCACGCGCTCAGCGACGCGATCGCCGCCGAAGCCGGTGCTCTGCCGGGAGTTGAACATGCAACCGTGCACATCACCGGCCGGCCTGACCACCCCCGCACCCACATCACGCTTGCTCTCACCCCCCAGGGTGCACCCGGCGCCGCCCTCGACGCCTTGTACGAAGGCCCACTCCGTACCGCTCGTCGCTCCACCGGCTTCCCCTACACCCCCCACATGCACACCGACGTCCGCCTACAGGTCGCCCACGACAAACCGCACCGAGCACAGTAAGGCAGGAGGCCAAGGGCCTGCCTCGGCAGCAGGTCCCGCTGGCACGCACGAGGTGTTTCCAGTTGCCGAGCCCCGCGGGCAGGCGCACGGTGAACAAAGATGTGTCGGTCCTGAACGGGCCGCGTTTCCCAGCGTCTTTGAGAGGACGGCGATTCCGATGGCCAAGGCCAAGCCCAATGCGAAAGTGCACCAGATCAGGGGCAAGATGAAGGAGACTCTTGGCAAGGCTCTGGGGGACTCATCAATGCAGCAGGCTGGGCGTGGGGAACAGCTGCGCGCCAAGGCACATGAGATGACGGAAAAGGCGGCAGGCCACCTCCGTAAGCGGAGCGGGCACTGATCGAGGACGTACGACTGGTCGGCATCTTCGGGGGCTGGTGTCGTCGACGTCGATACCGCGCCGGACGCGGGTGATCGCGCAGTGGTTCAAGCGCCGCGCCCGCGCCCGTCCGATGGCTTCTCCAACCGGTCGCTCACTCCGGCCAGAAGACGAGGTCTGAGAGTCCGGGAACGCCAGTAGCTCTCGGGGCAGGTCGCGCCGAGGGGAATCATCGCTCGGCTCGGGCCGCCGCGTCAGTCCTCGTCATCCTCCTCTTCCTCCTCGGCGTACTCGTCCTCCGGCCCTTCTTCGTCGTACTCCTCTTCTTCCTCTTCTTCGTCGGGCACCTCTTCGTCGTACTCCTCCTGCTCCTCGCCCTCCCCTGCCGCTTCCTCCTCTTCCAGTGCCTCCTCATGGCTGCGAACTACCTCGCCGTCGCGGATCTCTCCGCGCCAACCCTCGACGTCCTCGTCGGCGAACGTGACATAGCGCTGGAAGTTCTTGAAGTCCAACCGCAGACGGCGGCCTTGAGCACGCCACAGGTTGCCTGTCTTCTCGAAGAAACCCGAGGGGTAGTACTCGACGACCAGCACGATCCGCGTCAGGTCGGGCGTGAGTTCGTGGAAACTGACACAGCCGTGAGTAGTGCCCTTCGCACCCTCGGAGCTCCACACGATTCGATCGTCCGGCACCTGTTCCTGAACCGTCGCCTTCCAACCGCGAGTCGAGGGACCAACCTTCACCTTCCAGTCACTGGCGGTCTCGTCGTTCCGGGACACACTCCGTACGCCCTTGGTGAAGTCGCTGAACTCCTCGTACTGGGTCCAGTAGTTGTACGCCACGCGGATCGGCACACCGACGTCCAGCACTTCAATGATGTTCATCACCTTGGTGCTGCCGGACTTGCCTCCACGTCCCCCGCCGAAAACGTTCTTGACCTTGTCCATCACTTTGTCTTTGAGGCCCTTGGCCTTCTCACCGACGAACGCCTTCAAGGGGGACTCACCTTTGAGAATGCGTCCGCCGATGCCGAGAAGAGATCCGCCGTTCTCGGCCGTGTCAAGGAGTTGGTCGGTGACATCCCCCAACTTCTCCCCGGCCTTGTCGACGAGATGCTCGACCTGAGCACCGAGGAAGTCGGTCAGTTCGTCACGCAACATGTCGAGGCCGGAGCCCTCTCCCCGGCCGGAGTCACGCTCTTTCTCGGCCATGACCTACCTCCGCCGCGCGGGAGTCTTCTTGGCAGTCGCCTTCTTCGCGGGGGCCGCCTTCTTGGATGGGGCCTTCTTCGCGGACGCGCTCTTCGTCGGTGCCCTCTTCGTCGGTGCCCTCTTCGCCGCCGCCTTCTTGGCAGGGGGCGGAGACTTCTTCGCGGTCTTCTTCGCCGGCGCCGACTTCTTGGCGGCAGCCTTCTTAGCCGCGGGCCTCTGCGCCGCCGACTTCTTGGCCGGGGGCCTCTGCGCCGCGGTCTTCTTCGCGGGGGCCTTCTTCTCGGGAGTTCTCCTCGCAGGAGTCCTCTTCCTGGCGGGAGCGGCTTCCTTGGCGGCCACCCGACGGGGAGAGGGTTTGGCCGCGTGCTTCCTTCCCGCTACGGGGCGGCGACGACGCCGTGGCGGCTCCTCCTCAGCCTCTTCCTCTGGCTCTTCCTCCTCCGGTTCTTCTTCCTCTTCTTCCTCCTCCGGTCCTGCCTCCGGTTCTTCTTCCTCCTCCGCTTCTGCCTCCGGCTCTTCTGCCTCCTCTTCCTCCTCCTCTTCTTCTTCGAATTCCCCCTCAGGCTCTTCCTCGCCCTCTTCCTCCTCCGGTTCCTCCTCGCCCTCCGTCTCCTCCTCGTCTTCGTAGCGCTCTTCGCCCTCCTCAGGCTCTTCCTCACCCTCTTCCTCCTCGCCCTTCTCCTCACCGATGCGCAACGTGCGCTCATGGAGAGAGTCGGCGAGGCCGGCGAGGCGCCGGTCGGCGGTAGCGGCCAGGGCTTTGCGTCCGGCGTCCAGCAGCTCGCCGCGCACCTGCTCGTTCAGCTCGGCGACTCCAGGAACGTCACCGAGTTTCCGCAGGCCGGTCGTCAACAGCTGCTGCGGATCGAGCCCAAATCGGCGACCTGCGAGATAAGTTGCCAGCCCGAAGGCGAAACGGGCTTTCTTCGTACGTCCGAGCACATAGCCAGCTGCGACCGCGGCGGCGAGGCCGATCTTGGTCGTGTCGTTCATGAGCCGGTTCCCTTCGGAAAGGGGAGGTGAACACACTCGAATACGGGCCAACATCCCCTGCTCAACCAGTGATTGAGGCAGAAGCGGATCGCACGCGACGCGTCTCTCGGCCCGCTGAGAGCACCCCGGACACGCCGTGCGGCCCCACCGGGGCAGGTCGTGACCCCACCGGGCAGGTTCGCTCACAGCCATCCATGCCCGACCATATGTACCCCTATATGATGGAATTATAGTGTTCGTGCGTGGAGTATGGCGCGCGCTCCGACCATCGGAGAGACCATGGCCGCAGCAGAACCCCGGCGGCGATCCAGCAGCAGTGGCCGCAGCACGGACCGGGGAACCACAGGTGGCCCCCGGCGACGCTCCGGCAAGGGCAACGCAGCCTGGGCCATTCGTTCCGCAGTCGAACAACTTCAGCAGTTGCTCGGGCGGGCCCCCGAGTCCGTCTCGGCACTGAAATCCACCGAGGCCGGTTGGGAGGCCGACGTCGAGGTACTCGAACTGGAACGCGTCCCCGAAACCACGAGCGTGATGGCTACCTATCGAGTGACGCTCGACGAGGAAGGCGACCTGGTGGAGTACCGAAGGACGCGTCGCTACAGCCGCGGCCAGATCGACCGGCTGGGCTGAGGCCGCAACGGCCATGAAGGGAGGCGCCATGACGGTGGTGCCGCAGAGTGGAGGCGCTGTCGCGCGCGGTGGTGGCGGTGGCACCAGCCTCTACGACGTCTTGGAACTCATTCTGGATCGCGGGCTTGTCATCGACGTGTTCGTCCGCGTGTCACTGGTGGGGATCGAAATCCTCAAGATCGACGCTCGTATCGTCGTGGCCAGCGTCGACACCTATCTGCGTTTCGCCGAGGCGTGCAACCGTCTCGACCTCGAGACCGGGAGGAAGGCACCCGCCCAGTTGACCGACATCGTCGGAGAGACAGTGGAGAGCGGGGCCAAGGGTAAATCCAAGGGGGCCCTCGCCGGCGCGGCGGAAGCGGTCACCGATTCCCTCAAGGGGATCACCGACCGTGACGAAGACGAAGGCGAAACGGAGGAGGCCGAGGAAGAAGACGAGGGCAAGGAAAAGGAACCCGTGGAGAGGCGACGGCGGCCGGCTCGGCGCACCTCCCGACGTGAGCGCGAATAAGGCTCGCCCGGCGAGAAGGAATGAGCCATGGCCGTATACATCTACTCCATCACTGGCAAGCAGCACCCGCTCCGCCTCGACGGTCTCAGCGGAGTCGGTGAGTCACCGGCGGGCCTGCGGGCAGTGACAGCGGGACCGCTGTGCGCTGTGGTCAGCGACGCACCAGAGGATCTACGCCCCAAGCGTCGCGACATCATCGCCCACCAGGAAGTGCAGAAGCGCCTCATGGCTGACGGCACTGTGCTCCCCATGCGATTCGGCCTCATCGCCGAGAACGACGAGGCCGTCCTGCTGGCTCTGGAGCAGAATGCCGCGGACTATACGGACAGGCTTCAAGTACTGGAGGGGTGCACCGAGTACCACCTCAAGGCGTCACAGGACGAAGACGCGCTGCTGCGGCAGATCCTGCTGGAGTCGGACGTGGCGCGAGAACTCAATGAAGAGATCCGCAGCGGCACAGCCGACCCCGACACATCGCTACGACTCGGTGAGCTGGTCGCCCAAGAAGTGACGGCACGGCAAGAGGCGCTGGCAGCGGGTGTGGTCGAAGCACTGCGCCCCTTCGCCCGGACTCTTGAAACATCCCAGCCGACGGGTTCGGACTTTATCAACGTGTCGTTCCTGGTGACCGAGGAGCAGGAAGAGGCATTCGTCACCTCGGAGTTGAGCGTCGCCCACCAGATGGGCGACGACTTCGACTTCCGGCTCAACGGCCCCCTGCCCCCCTACAGCTTCGTCTGAAGGAGTTCTCATGGGCCTGCTCACACAGCTCGTCGCCCTTCCCCTGGCACCCGTGCGCGGCGTCGTATGGGTAGTGGAGCGCGTCCGGGAGGAAGCCGAGAACCAGTACTACGACCCCGCGCCGGTGCACCGCGAACTCGCCGAGCTCGAACGTCTCCTCGTCGCAGGCGACATCGACGAGGAGACGTTCGACCAGCGCGAGGACGAACTGCTCGACCGGCTGGAGGAGATCCGTGCCTATCGGCAGGGCTGACACTCCTGATCCGGCACGAGGGAATACGAGGCCGCAACCGTGACCGAACCCCTGGCCAACAGGCTCGGTTCCTATCCGTCCCGAGCAGCACCCCCCTATGGGCAGGGCTCCTCCGCGAATCTCGCCGACATCCTTGAACGGGTACTCGACAAGGGCATCGTCATCGCAGGCGACATACAGATCAACCTTCTCGACATCGAGCTGTTGACCATAAAACTGCGCCTCCTGGTCGCCTCCGTCGACAAAGCGAAGGAAATGGGCATCGACTGGTGGGAGCACGACCCCTCGCTGTCCTCCCGGAGCAGGGGTGAACAGTCACTGGCCGAAGAGAACCGCCGGTTGCGGGCCGAGATCGATGCCATCCGCCAGGGCAACGCCCTCCCCCCAAAGGAGGAAGCGCCCCGAGACTCGCGCAGCCGTCGCCGGGGAAGTGCTCGCGATGAGTGACCTGCTGACATACGCGTATGCAGTGGTACGCAACGCCGAGGGGCTGCGGGAGGCAACCGCGCCGCTCCGGGGCGTCGCCGACAGCCCGGTCAGCCTCGTCACCGACGCCGGCGACGCCCAGCTGGCGCTCGTGGTGAGCCATGTGCCCGGACAGGACTTCCAGGAGGACGCTCTCAAGCGGCATCTCGAGGACCTGGAGTGGCTGGAGGCGGTGGCCCGCGCTCACCACGGCGTCATCGAAGTCTTGGGCGTGCGCACCACCATCCTTCCGCTGCGCCTGGCGACCGTCTATCTCGACGACAACCGAGCTCGGGAGGTGCTGGAAGCCGGGCGAACCATGTTCGCGGAGCGCCTGGCCCAGCTCTCCGAACATGTCGAATGGGGGGTCAAGATCTATGTCGAATCGTCTGCGGCTGTCGCGGCGCCGACTGTTCCCGCGGCAGATCTCACCCCCGGGCGCGCCTACCTGCGTAACCGCCGGCAACAACAAAGTGTTCGCGACACCGTGTACCAGGCGGCGCAGAAGGCCGCCGAGCGGGTGGAGGCCGCAGGCCGCAGGCATGCCTCCGACCGTGTCCGGCATCGCGTACAGCAGGGTCTTCTCGCCGACGCAGCCGGCGCCGTCGGCGAGAACGTCGTGAATGACGCGTACCTTGTGCCCCTGAAGCGTTGCGACGATTTCCTGGCCGACGTGGCGCATGCCGCTGACGGGCTGGACGCGGTGCGGGTCGAGGCCACCGGCCCCTGGGCTCCGTACTCCTTCGCCATGCCACTCGATGAATCCGGCGGTGCCGCAGCCGCAGAGGGAGCACCTCCGTGATCACGCCTGGCCCTCCGCCGGAGGCCGAGCGCCTGCCTCAGCGGCAGGTTGCTCTCATCGATCTGTTGGACCGACTTCTGAGCGGTGGGGTCGTCCTCACCGGTGACGTTGTGCTGTCCATCGCGGACATCGATCTAGTACGTATCTCACTGCGCGCCCTGATCGTTTCCATCAGCGAGCAGAATCCCTCGCCATGGACGAGGACGAATCCGCTGCGAGGCGGCGACCATGGCAACTGAGGGAGAGAGCCGGCTGCCGCGCCGCGCCGACGAGGTCGCGGAGGCCGCCGCACGCGCGTTCCGGCTGCTGCCCGCCGCCCCGCGCGACCTGAACCCGCCGGTCGGCAAGGGCTCGCGTTCTCCGGCCCGGCGGATCAGCTCCGACCGCGACACCGTCGAACGGGACCTCATGAGGCTCGTCCTCACTCTCGTGGAACTGCTGCGCCAGCTCATGGAACGACAGGCCCTGCACCGCGTCGACCAAGGAGACCTCACCGACGAACAGGAAGAACGCCTGGGAGCGACCCTCATGCTCCTCCACGACCGCATGAGCGACCTGTGCGCCCAGTACGGACTGACCATGGATGACCTCAACCTCGACCTCGGGCCGCTGGGCACACTGCTGCCACCCTCCGACTGAATCCCCGGCAACGCGGCAGCACCGAGATCGAGTGCTCGCGGCCCAGTCGCGAAGAAGAGCGGCCATGTGAGACGTTCTGGATCACGCGTACTCCGTACGCATGGAATTCTGCTCGAAAGAACCGCCATTGCCGCCGAGCCGGGGCCCAATTTCGACGGCGATTGCTGAGTACTTGAGATGTACAGGGCCGCCTCCTGACGACAGGGCGATTGCAGACGTGTCACACCCCTCGTCCGTGGCCCGCCTCGATGGCAAGTGCACGGAGTAACGGAGTATATGGATGGCGCGTGTAGCGGTCATAGCGTTCACGTCGAGGACTCTGAGGGACGTTGATGGGCGGGCGCAGTTGCTGTGGCTGCTGTACTTGGTTGCTGTGCGACTTGAGCCGCACGACGCGCACGGACGAAGTTCTTGCGACTGGCCAGGAGCTACGGATCAGGCGTTCCTCTGTCACAAAGCACCGACAGGACGCACCGGCGGTGAGTGTCTCACTGCTTCGGGTCGAAGTGATCACTCCGTAGGGCGCGGCGCCTAAAACACCGCCTGCTCAGGGTTTCGCCCCTGTCTCAAGGGCACTCGGCCAGTGAGCGCGGAGGTACTGAGATGAGTGCTGGAGAGAAAGCCAGGGCAAAGGCCGAACAGGTTGTCGGAAAGACCGTGCGAAAGGCGGCCCACGCGGCGCACAAGGATGTCCTCGCAGCAAAGGGCGCCGCTCTCGAAGCGCGGGGCATGATGCGGGGCGCGAAAGAGAGGACCAAGGACTCCTTCAAGCGCTGACAATGTGATGACATTGATTCACCGTGGTCCCCTGGCCCTGAACCGTTGTTAAGGAAAGGACAGGGAAAGATCTGTGCGAACACGCTCACCGCAGCCTTGAGGATCTTGTCCCGGCATGGCGGCCCAGGGGAACTCCCGTCCGGGAGCGAGGTTTCGCGTCCCAAGTTGCCAGAAGACCGAACCCGGATTCCCGGGCCGGACACGCCCTCGCCGGGCGCCCGTAAGTGGTACGGACGGGGACTTCGATGTCCACTGCCTCCTTCACCGTGCTCATCGTTTCCCCTCATGTGCGGTCGTTCCGGATGCCGGGGAACCCGGGTACGGGGCAATGAAGAACCGCATATCGGGCGTGTCGCACGCCACCAGGGGCGTTCGGCCGCCATGAAAGCCGAGACAGGAACCCTGGGTCCTCCTGGCTGGAGTCCGCGCCGCCCGGCGACCCCGCTCCACCGCCGTCCGGCGACCTCATCGTCGACGTTGCCGTGGTCGGCGCCTGCATCGCCGGACTCAGCACGGCTTCAAGAACTCCTAACGAAATGGTCTGCAGTGCCTATGCCTCGTCCATGGCTTCAGGATGGGCAGTGGTGACGGCCGGTTCGGGGTCGTGATGCCGATCCGGGCTTGCCATCCGGGTTCGGCCTGCCAGGCAGGCCGAACCCGCGACTGGCATCACCAGTAGCGCGAACGCCCATACGAACGGAGCGAGTTGACCAGTCGCCGCCGTCGACACTGCGCTGAGCAGGGCCGAGGCTAGCGCCAGGACCACCGTCTGGCCGAGATTCTGTGAAGTCTGCATCGCGCCGCTCGCATAACCCTGCCCGCCGACCGGGGCGTGTGCGAGGGACAGCAGGGTCAGCGATGGCGCCGCAAGCCCCATACCGACAGCGGCCAGCACCATCGAGAACACCGCCGCGGCCGCGGGCACCGCGGGCAGAGTGCACAGTACGGCCAGCGCAACCGCGGCGGCCATCACCCCGGCTCCGACGGCGACGAGCCAGTGCCGCGTTACCCGGTCCTGCAGGCGTCCCCGCACCCAGGACGCCCCGGCCCTGGCGAGCGCGGCCCCGGTGAACGCAAGCCCCGTCACCACGCCCGGCACCCGTCGCGCCGTACTCAGCATCAGCGGTACGAACGCCTCGAGCGTGAAGTACGCGCCCGAGGTCAGCGCCCGCAGCAGCACCGTGGCGGGCAGCCCGCGCTCGGCCCGCCAGGTGCGCGGCGGCAGCAGCCGCGGGGCGAACACCGCGAGCAGTGCCAGGCCAGACACCGTGCACGCTGCGTGCCGTACGTCCCAGGCGGAGACGCCGTACTGAGTGAGCGCCGCTGCCGAGCTCACCGCCACCGCAGCGGGCAGGGCGGGCCGCCGCACGGGTCCCTCGGTCCCTTGGGCCCCCCGCGATGCTCCGCCCTGCGCCGCCCGCCCTCGAAGCAGGAGCACCGCGGCCACCGCCGGAAGCAGAGTGAGGCCCGCGAGGCCGAAGAACACCGCCCGCCAGGACCACCACGCGGCTACGAGCCCGGCGAGCGGCGGACCGACGAGTGACGGCACGATCCAGCAGGCGCTCATCAGGGCCAGGGCGCGGGCGCGTATGTGATCCGGGTAGGACTGGCCGATGGCCGCGTTGACAGACACCGCGACCAGTCCCGCCGCGATGCCGTCCGCGAAGCGCCCGAGGGCCAACTGCCAGATGGTGGTACTGGTCGCGGAGACGAGCAGTGTCAAGACGGTCAGGACCACCCCGGCCACCAGCGGCCGCCGGGCTCCGGCACGGTCCGCCCACGCCCCGCCCAGCACCCCGCCGAGCAGGCTCGCGGCCACGAACGCCCCCGCCACCAACGGATACAGAGCGACCCCGTCGAGGTCCCTGGCAGCCACCGGCAGCAACGGCATCACCGCCAGCGCGGCGAACCCGGTCAGGAACATCACCGCCGCGAAACTGGCGGTGGCGGCCAGATACGTACGGGAGAACAGCCCGGTCGGAGGGGCAGATGCGACGGGTGCAGGGCAGCGGCGGGTCACGGGCAGCAAGGTATGCGGCAACTCTGGCCAGGGCCAATGCTTTTGATCCCTACGGACTCGACTTCAGACGCCGCCGGCAGATGAGCGCGCATCCGAGGACGAGGAGGGCTTCATGGATGTCATCGCGTATCTCCCAGCGGATACGTAACCGGCGGAACCAGTGCGGCAGCGCGAAGCTCTGCTCGACCACCCACCGGTGGATACCCAGCCCTGAACCGTGTCCGGTGCCGCGGCGGGCGATGACCGGGGTGATCCCGACCGCCCGGACCTGCCGGCGGTACTTGTCGTGGTCGTAGCCCCGGTCGGCGTAGAGGCTGACGGGGCGTCGGCGAGGCCGTCCACGCCGGCCGCGCACCGGCGGAACAGCCTCGATCAGCGGCATGAGCTGCGTGACATCATTGCGGTTGCCGCCGGTCAGTGACACCGCCAGCGGAATGCCGTGCGCTTCGGTGATCAGATGATGCTTGGAGCCAGTTCGGGCACGGTCGACCGGGCTCCGTCCGGTTTTGGGCCGCCCTTCATGGCCCGTACGTCGGAGCCGTCGATCACCGCCCTCGACCAGTCCAGGGCACCTGCGGCGTTCAGCTCGGCCGGCAGCGACTCGTGGAGACGCTGCCAGACACCCGCGTCATTCCAGTCGCGCAGGCGCCGCCAGCAGGTCATGCCGGAGCCGAAGCCCAGTTCCTGGGGCAGGAACTCCCACGGAATGCCGGTGTACAGCAGGATGCCCGACAGCACCTTCCGGTCGTCCAGACGCCTGCGCCCCGGGTGATCCGCGCGGCGCGGCACGACCGGAAGAAACGGCTCGATCCGCGCCCACAGCTCATCGGACACGATCCACGACAGCTACTCACCCCTTCTCATATGCAGGCTAAAGCCCCATCAGACACCAACATTCCAAGGAGAGAAGGGTCATTCCGCTACGAGTTCTAAGAAGGGTTGCAACGCCGGGGCCTGAAACACGCCACTCAGTCCCCGTGCCGGGTCCTCATCATCGCCCCTCCGAGGAGCCCAACTGGCGACAGGGGCTGGGCCAGGGCTTCGGCGTAGTCGAGTGGCGTCCGGCTCGCGTTGGTTTACTGTCCTCGCGGTGTTCCGGGAGCGGAGCATGTGGCCGGGTCTTGGCCAGGCACCATGCCTGCATGGACATCATCGTTGAGATCCATGTGCCCCTTCTGGAGGCCCCGGGCACTCCGGAGGGTTCGTATACCTTCCCGTGGATAGACCAGGTCGAGGACTTCCTTGCTGAACAGGAGGTAGCGGACGTGGATGACGAAGGAGAGGAGTACGGCGAGCGTACGTCTTCTTCATCACCGGGGCCGCCGAGGCGGATCTCCTCGCCGTCGCGTCTCGAGTGGCCGGAGTTCCGGGCGTCCCGAGCGGAGTGTTCGCGATGGTCACGAACGATGAGGCGGAGGAGATCGGTCTCGGGCGACGCGTGGAACTACCGCTCGGGTAGTCCTCGACAGGACCGACGGTCGGCGGGGATCGGCCTCGTTTGGGCAGCACCGGCTGTGACGCTCCGCTGTTCGACGGCTCGCGACAAGCCGGACAGGCACGGACCTCCAAGATCATGGAGTTCTCGACGCCCTGGGTGACCCAGGGTGGTTGCCTTGAAATGGGCCATGTCCTCAGGCAGTCGCCACGGAATCGCGTTGTCCGCGCCGATCACGCCATCAGGGTCTGCGCCCAGATCAGCCCGACGTTCACACCGCGACCGGGGCTTTGATGGCCGGGTGGTACTGGTAGTCGAGCACCTCTACATCGGCGTAGGCGTAGTCGAAAAGCGAGTCGGCTTGACGCAGACGCAGCCCTGGAAGCTCGAACGGGGTGCGCGAGAGCTGCTCGGTCACCTGCTCGACATGATTGTCGTAGATGTGGCAGTCGCCGCCGGTCCAGATGAAGTCGCCCGGCCTGAGGCCGGCTTGCTGCGCCACCATGTGCGTGAGCAGGGCATAGCTGGCGATGTTGAACGGGACGCCGAGGAACAGGTCCGCGCTGCGCTGGTACAGCTGGCAGGAAAGCTTGCCGTCGGCGACGTAGAACTGGAAGAAGGCGTGACACGGCGCGAGTGCCATCTTGGGCAACTCGGCGACGTTCCAGGCGGAGACAATCATCCGACGGGAGTCCGGGTCGCGGCGCAGAGTGTCGAGCACCTCGCTGATCTGGTCGATGTGCCTGCCGTCCGGGGTGGGCCAAGAGCGCCACTGTGCGCCGTAAACCGGGCCGAGTTCGCCGTTCGCGTCGGCCCATTCGTCCCAGATGGTGACGCCGTGCTCATGCAGCCAGCCGACGTTCGAGTCGCCACGCAGGAACCAGAGCAGCTCGTACACGATGGACCTGAGATGCACCTTTTTGGTGGTGACCAGCGGGAACCCCTGCGAGAGGTCGTAGCGTAGTTGGTGCCCGAAGACACTTCGGGTGCCGGTGCCCGTCCGGTCGGCTTTGGCCGTCCCGGAAGTGAGCACCAGTCGCAACAGGTCTTCGTACTGGGTGTCCGCCACGGCCATCGAGTCTACTGGCCACCTACAAGGCGCACTCGACGGCCATGTCTCCCCCGTACGCCGGGGCACCGGTGGGCGGCTCCGTCCCGGCGTACGGGCAGCGGGGTGCGTTCGGCGACGTGCCTCGCGACCGCGTCGACTCCGGGGCGGGCGTACCGCTCCAGGAAGCCGACGGAGGCATGGCGGGAGCGGGCCTGATTCCGTCCGCGAGACTTCGGACAGCGCCTATCCCTGGCGCCGTTCGATTCCCGGGGAAGGGCAGCCGGGAACAGCCAGTGGGTGCGGACCGTGTGGCGAGAAAAACCATGGCTCGGCGCGGTGCCGGAGGCTAGTGGCATGTCACGTGGCCTTGTCCAGGTAATCGACCTCCTGGTCGTTGGGGGGCAGCAGACTGCCCCCCAACATCTGCTCTTGGAAGTGGACGTGGGATGTCGACCCAGTGTGTTCGTCCGGCCGGTCAGTATGGAGGAGGGCCGGAAGCTGCAGCGGATCAGCCGGAGTGCGAAGGACCCGGTGAAACTCCGCCGGGCGATCGTGGTGCTGATGTCCGCCCAGGGCCAGACCGTCAAAGACATCACGATGCTGATACAGGTCGGCGAGGACTACGTCCGCGATGTCATCCACGCCTTCAACGAGCGGGGGTTCGACGCGCTGAACCCAAAATGGAACGGGGGACGCGCCAAGACGATCAAGGGCTGCGGTCGAGGTGGATGCGGTAGATCAGCCGGGGCTGCCGGCCGGGCTTGGTGCAGATCAGCGCCGCCATGGAGACGCATTTGGTGCCCTGGGCGGTAACCCGCACAAGCCTACCGCCATCGGGATTACCTCACCTTCCCGGCATAGCGCATCCCACGGGAGCCGTCACGACCCGACGTAACCTGCACCGTTAGAGATCTCCTAGGGCCTCCTAGGGCCTGTCTGACGGGTCGCGTCACCGACGACCCCGCACCCGACAGCAATGTCACCCGAATGGCGCAACATGGCGTGCCACCCAAATGGGTGAAGGCCAAGCTGACTAGTGCCCCAATTGAGGCAATCCGTGAAAGGGGAACTAAATGCGCATTCGACGAATCCTCGCCGCCGTCATCGCCACGGCAGCTCTCGCCGGACTCGGCCTCACAGGCGCCGCCACCGCCACCGCCGCCAGCCTCACCCCGGGTGAGTGCGAGCAGGGCGGGGGAACAGTCAATTGGGCGAACAACACCTGCAGGGGCGGTATGTACGACGGGCAGATGGTCGACTAAACCCCGCTAGGCGCCCCCGCAGCCACGCGCTGCGGGGCGCTCCCGCGCGAGCGTAGCCGGGAGAGTCGCAGGGACCGTGCCGACCCGTCGGGCACGCTGGGTCCGAGTCGGCCCGGAAGCACGTGGCGGGTGGGAACTCCTCATCTCGGCTGCCAGCTCGCGGCTCGTCATGATGAGCGAAGGGACGGACTGGCGCTCGCCTTCGAGGGCGCGCTCGCCCATGACGAGCGCCTGTTCCAAGTCGCCCTCCCGCGCGCCCCGCCGGGACCCTTGGAGGCCAAAGCCTGCCGACCGCCCGAAGCCAACGCACGCCGCCACCGGTTCGCCGACATCCGGGTCACCCTGAACCGCCGGGCCACCTCCCGGTCACTGGCCCCGGCCTCGATCAGATCAGCGGCTTCGAACCGCACTTGCTCACGCCGAGCCCGCTCCTCGGCCGTCAGCCCACCGCCATCGGGATACCTCACCTTCCCGGCATAGCGCATCCCATGGAAGCCGTCACGACCCGACGTAACCCGCACCGTTAAAGATCTCTAGCGGCTCTGCTCGGGATGTCGGACGGGATATCTGATCAAGCTGCGGTGCCTGGTCATGGCGGTGGCCCCCGCCAACCCTGAGTAGCTGGCATTGAGATCCCTGAATTTCTTCAGGTCTGGTGTCGTCTTGTGGGATGAGGACAACCGGAAGCCGCGGGACGCACACTCGGCGCGAGACACCTTGAGAGGGAAGGGTCATCCTCGGATGTTCAGTGAGAAGTCCTCGCGTCAGCTGGGTCGTGCCTTCGTGGTGCTCGCCGCGGTGCTTGTCATCTGGATCTTCGAGATGGGAGCTGCCCCACGCGGCCATGCCGAGGTACGCAACTGGTCCAGTTCCTGGATCGGACTCGACGTGCTGGAAGTGCTCGGGCTGCTCGCGACGGCCGTCCTGCTGCGCACCCGATCGGCCTATCTGGCTCCGGTCGCTTCCGCAGCTGCCACACTGTTCGCCCTCGATGCCTGGTTCGACGTGATGACCGCCCTTGCCGGGAGTGACTGGTACACCGCAATGGCCTTTGCGGTCATCGCGGAGATCCCGCTGGCCGTGACGCTCGGCGCTATCGCCGTCATTGCGCCACGTCGTGCCCTTCTCGGTGGCCCGCGCGTGGTGCGTGCGGGTCGGCGACAACAGCAGGAACACTCAGTCAGCTCTGGCCGGGTATTCGGTCCAGGAGCGAATCGGTGAGTCGGGTGCGAAGGCTCTCTTCGGTTCGGCGCGGGCATTGCGCCAGCGGACGTAGGCGGCGATGGCCGCGTTCTGCTCGTCGTGGCTGCGATGGTCATGGCGGGCTCTCGCCCGAGGCGGCTGATCCACCTGTCAATCCCTTTGCGCGACCGAGCAGGTCGCTCCTAGCGTGCAAGCGCATAGGAACCGTGCGCCGGAGCAGCGCGCCACACGAATGAGGAGCAACCGCCGTGGGAACCATGGTCTCGGTCAGGGGCTGGCTGCAGTGTGACGACGGACAGCTGGCCCAGATCAAGGAGATCGTGGAAGCAGACGATCCGGAGCACACCTACAGCGGGGGCTGGGCCTTCCCCGCTCGGCAGTACAACAACGTCAGGTGGGCCTTCTACGGGGGCGACATCCGCGCGGTGTCCCTCGACTGGTTCGAGGAGAGGTTGCGTCAGATCGCCCAGCTCCCGGCCTCCTACCAGGATGACGAGTACGACGAGAGGCCCCGGGGGCTGTTTCTGGTCAGCCACGACGTCGACGGCATGAGCGAGTGGAGGGTCCACAACGGCGGCCTAGTGATCGGCCTCCCGGATGGGGATTACCACTACCTCGACGCCTAGCTACTTGCCCCTGAAAAGGCTTTGGCCTGGTGACCGGCTGCTGTTGTGTGTTGGTCCGCTACCGGAGGCTGGGCTGCCGTCCTTGTTTCAACGGGCGAGGGCCGTCATCCGGTGGAGGTTGTAGGCGAAGATCCCGAGTCCGGCCCAGGTCTGGGCACCGGTCAGGCGGCGGAGGCGGGTGCGGCGGAAGCCGAAGCTGCGCTTGAGGTGACTGATCCGGGCTTCGATACCGACTCTCCAGTTGCGCATCCGTCGGAATGGTCGGCTGCGTTCATACTCCCGGCGGGCCTTTCCCGGGGTACCGGTGCATTGGAGGCCGATCCGCCGGACCCCGACTTCGGCGAGTGCCGTGGGCCCGCTGGTGAGCGAGATCGGGGAACCAGAGGGTGGTGGCTGAGCGTATATGGGAAAATACGCTGTGTACGCACTGGTGGGGCGCTACGGCCTCAGACCGATCAGCACGCAGCAGGAGACAGTGGGGGGATTCGATGCTGGCGGAGGAACTGGCCGCGCTTGTCGCGGCGGGGGGCATGGCAGTGGTGCAGGCTGCGGGCACGGACGCCTGGCGGGGGTTCCGGGAGAAGGTGGCGGCCTGGTTCGGCCGCGGAGACATCGGGCGGGAACGCGTCGCGCTGGAGCGACTGGATCAGACAGCGGCTGTGCTGGCGAGTGCTAACCCGGGCCAGGTTGAGGAATACCGAGGCCAGGAGGCCGCATCCTGGCGGACTCGGTTCGCTGACCTAATGGATGACTTGGGTGAGGATGACCGCGTCCGGGCAGCAGCTGGCCTGCGCGAGCTCGTCACGCAGGTCCGGCAGGCTCCTGGGGTCACCGTAGCGGAGATCGCCATTAGCGGAAACGTGCACATCCAGTCCACGCACGGCTCGGTGAGCGCGGTGAAGACGGGCCACGTCACCATGGGAAACCCTCCCGTGCCGGACGCGGACCTGAGCTGACCGCGCCCGGCACCAGGCAGGCTCCCCAACCTGGCACTCACACCATCATCTCGGCTAAGCACGGCAGCCTGGCGGCCGGGAACATTGAGGTGTTGAACCAATACGCCGCGCCACAGGCTCCGGTGGAGTGGCCCGTGCGGATGGGGGCCGTGCCAGCCCTGGCCTCGGCCTTCCAGCCCCGCACTGGTCTGCGTGAGCGGATCGAACAGGCCCGGGCCGATCACGCCACGCTGGTGCTGACTCAGGTGCTCTCCGGCGGGGGCGGGGTAGGCAAATCCCAGCTGGCCGCCGCCTATGCCCACCATGCCCTGTCCGAGGGTACCGAGCTGGTGGTCTGGGTAAACGCCTCCGAGACCCAGCAGGTCGTCGCTGGCTACAGCGACGTTGCGCGCCGCATCCAGGCATCCGGCGCTGGAGGCCAGGACGCCGAGACGGATGCGCGGGCCTTCCTGGCCTGGCTGGCTGTCACCTCCCGCTCGTGGCTGGTTGTCCTCGATGACCTCGCCGATGTGGAGGAGATCGCCCCGTGGTGGCCGCCTCCTTCTCGTGCCGGACACGGCCGGGTGCTGGTCACCACCCGGCGCCGGGATGCGCTGCTGTCCGGCGGCGGCCGGGCGGTCATCGAGGTCGACGCCTACACCCCGGCCGAATCGATGGCCTACTTGCGCGACCGGTTCACCGGCGCGCAGACGCCCCACCTGCTGGATGTGCAGGCCGAGGACGTGGTGCGGAAGCTGGGGTACCTGCCGCTGGCGCTGGCCCTTGCCGCCGCATACATGATTAACGAAGACGTGCCCTGCACGTCCTACCTCCAGGTCCTCACCGACTGCGAGTTACGCCTGGAGACGCTGCTGCCCCATCAGGCGGACACCGAGGGCTACGGACGGCAGATCGCCGCGGCCCTGCTGCTGACCCTGGACACCGCCCAGCAATGCAACCCGGTGGGTCTGGCCGCCCCCGCCCTGCGCCTGGCCTCCCACCTGGACCCGGCCGGGCACCCCCAGACCCTGTGGGCCGACGCCGCGGTCACTCGTTACCTGACCACCCACCGCAGTGGCTCCACCGAACCGGCAGCCCTGCCCCCTTCTGACGTCACCACGGAGCAGGCCCGATCCGCACTGCGGCTGCTCCACCGCTACGGCCTGATCACCTGCGACTCCCGGCACGGCCCCCGTGCGGTGCGCCTGCACGCCCTAACCGCCCGCGCCGCCCGCGAGACCACCCCCACACACGACGTCCCCGCAACGGTTCGGGCGACCGCAGACGCCTTGGCGGCAATCTGGCCCGAGACCGACCACACCGACCCTGATCTGTGCTCCGTACTGCGGGCCAACACCGACACCCTGGCCACCCACGCTGGCGACCTCCTGTGGCAGTCCCATGGCCACGCGGTGCTGTACCGGGCAGGGAAGAGCCTTTTGAGCGCCGGCCTGTACGCCGCCGCACTCACCCACTGGCACCACCTCGCCACAACCGCCGGGAGGCTGCTGGGGCCCGAGCACTCCGACACCCTCACCGCCCGCGCCAACCTGGGCACCGCCTATAAGGAAGCGGGGCGCACGCCCGAAGCCATCACCCTCCTTGAACAGGTCGTCGCCGACGCCGAACGAGGGCTGGGACCCGAGCACCCCGACACCTTTGCCGCTCGCACCGACCTGGGCACCTCCTACCGGGACGCGGGGCGCACGCCCGAAGCCATCACCCTCCTTGAACAGGTCGTCGCCGACGCCGAGCGGCTGCTAGGAGCCGAGCACCTCGAAACTCTCGCCGCCCGCAACAACTTGGCCACCTCCTATTTGATGGCGGGGCGCGCCGAAGAAGCCATCACCCTGCTCGAACAGGTAGTCGCCGACGCTGATCGGGTGCTGGGGCTGGGGCCCGAATCCATCGCCGCCCGCGCCAACTTGGCCACCGCCTACTCGGAGGCAGGGCGCACGGCGAAGGTCATTTCCCTGGAAGAGCAGGTCGTCGCCGACATCGTGCGGCTGCTGGGGCCTGAGCACCCCGACACCCTCACTGCCCGAGCCAACCTGGCCATCTCCTATCGGGAGGCGGGGCGCGCCGAGGAAGCCGTCACTCTCGAAGAGGAGGTCGTCGCCGACCGCGAGCGGCTGCTGGGGCCCGAGCACCCCAGCACCCTCACCTCGCGCAACAATCTGGCCCTCTCATACGCGCAGGCGGGGCGCACGGCGGATGCCATTCCCCTGGAAGAGCAGGTTGTTGCCGGCTTTGAACGTCTCCTTGGGGCCGGGCACCCGAGCACCCTGACCGCCCGCAACAACCTGGCCGTCTCCTATAAGGAGACCGGGCGGGCCGAAGAAGCCCTCCCCCTGCTAGAACATGTGGTCGCCGGCCGCGAGCGGCTGCTGGGGCCCGAGCACCTCGACACCCTCACCGCCCGAGCCAACCTGGCCGCCTCCTATCGGCAGGCGGGGCGTGGCGAGGAAGGCATCACTCTCGAGGAACAGCTGACCACCGACGCCGAGCGGCTGTTGGGGCCCGAGCACCCCAACACCCTCACCATCCGCGCCAACCTCGCGTTCTCTTACTTGGAGGAGGGGCGGGCCGAGGAAGCCGTCCCCTTGCTGGAACAGGTAGTCGTTGGCCGCGAGCGGCTGCTGGGGCCGGAGCACCCCGAAACCCTCACCGTCCGCAACAACCTGGCCAACTCCTACTCAAATGCAGGGCGCACGGCCGAAGCCATCACCTTGCTGGAACAGGTCGTCGCCGACACCGAACGGGGGCTGGGGCCCGAGCACCCCTACACGTTCGACGCCCGCAACAACTTGGCCATGTGCTACAAGGAGGCGGGGCGCATCGAGGAAGCGATCCCTCTCGAAGAGCAGGTCGTCGCCGGCCGCGAGCGGCTGCTTGGGTCCGAGCACCCCGACACTCTCACCGCCCGAGCCAACCTCGCGATTTCCTACTGGCAGATGGGGCGCGCCGAGGAAGCGATCCCTCTCGAAGAGCAGGTCGTCGCCGGCCGCGAGCGGCTGCTTGGGTCCGACCACCTCGACACTCTCACCGCCCGCTACAACTTGGCTGCCTCCTACCGGCAGGCGGGTCGCGCCGGAGAAGCCATCACGCTGCTGGAACAGGTCGTCGCCGACGCCGAACGGGTGCTGAGGCCCGCGCACCCCAGCGCTGTGGCCATGACCGACACTCTGCGCTCATGGCGCCGTGCGAACAAGCCACGCTGGTGGCACTGGTAGTTGATCACGAGGAGGGGCCCACAAGTCCCGAGGCCGCCCACGAGCACCGTCCGGGCCGGTATCCGAAAGTGTCCGGATGGAAACTAGTAGCGTGTCGCTGCTTAGGTATGGGCTGTTTGATTGAGAGGCTTGCGTCTGGCAGATTCCTCTCCCGCTCTGCCGGACAGGACTGGTGCGATGGGTTCGCAGAAGAAGAGGCCGGTGGTGCTGACCGCGCAGGACCGCGAGGAGTTGGTCCGGGTGACCACGACGGGGGTTCATCCGGCCTCGGTAATCAGGCGGGCGAGGGTGCTGCTCGCACTCGACACCTCTGCAGGCGGGATCGGCTCGCAGGAGGTGATCGCGGCCCGGCTCGGCGTCTCCGGTGAGACGTTGCGGCTGGTCGCCAAGCGTTTCACCGAAACCGGTGGCGATGTTCACGCCACCATCGCGCGGAAGAAGCGCGACCTCCCGCCGGTGCCCTCACCGGTGACCGGTGAGGTCGAAGCCCGGCTGATCGCGATGGCGTGCTCACAGCCACCCCAGGGCTATACCCGGTGGTCGCTGCGGCTGCTGGAGAAGCACGTCGCACTGGTCGAGGACATCCCCGATCTGGACCATTCCACCATCGGCCGGGTCTTAAAAAAACGGAACTGCGTCCTCACCTGAAGAAGTGCTGGACCATCCCACCACGGGCGAACGCGGAGTTCGCGGCCCGGATGGAAGACGTACTGGCCGTCTATGCCCGGCCCTATGACCCGGCACGTCCGGTCGTGTGCATGGACGAGAAGCCCTACCAGCTCCTCGGCCATGTCCGCGACCCGCTCCCGGCCCGCCCAGGTCACGACGCCTGCCAGGACAGCGAGTACATCCGCTGCGGCACGTGCTCGATCTTCGTATGGGTCGAACCCCTGCGCGGGTGGCGTCGAGTTCAGGCACTGTCCCAGAGGACCCGGATCGACTGGGCCGGCCAGGTCAGGCAGCTGCTGAGCGTGGACTACCCCGATGCCGAGACGGTTGTGCTGGTGATGGACAACCTCAACACCCACGGCATCGCCTCACTGTACGAGGCATTCGAACCAGAAGAGGCCTTCGCCCTGGCTCAGCGCCTCGAGATCCACCACACGCCCAAGCACGGGTCATGGCTCAACATCGCCGAGATCGAACTCTCCGCGCTGACCAGGCAATGTCTCGACCGCCGGATCGGCGACCTCGACACCCTCAACACCGAACTCTCAGCCTGGCAGAACGCCACCAACACCGACCAACGTCAGGTGGACTGGCAGTTCACCACCCACGACGCACGCATCAAACTGCGCCACCTCTATCCCAGGAATTAGCTGCGACAGTCTACTAGGGTGCGTTTTAGAAGTCGATCAAGCTCTGTAATGATCAGCGCGTGGGACGTGGGGATCTGACGAGCGCGCAGTGGGCCAGGCTGGAGCCGTTGTTGCCGGTGGGGAAGAAGCCGGGACGGCCTCCGGTCTGGTCCAAGCGGCAGCTGATAGACGGCATTCGGTGGCGGACACGGACGGGTGCGCCGTGGCGGGACGTGCCGATCAGGTACGGCGAGTGGGAAACCGTCTATGGGTTGTTCCGGCGTTGGCAGCGCGATGGGACCTGGAAGCGAATCCTCAAACAGCTCCAGGCCCGGGCCGACGCCGACGGGCTGATCACCTGGGACGTCAGCGTCGACTCCACCATCGCCCGCGCACACCAGCATGCCGCCGGCGCCCGAAAAAAGGGGCTCTCCAACGAGAACCGCCCGGCGGCGTCGACACCGAACCGGCCGACCACGGACTCGGACGCTCCCGGGGCGGACTGACGACCAAGCTCCACCTCGCGGTCGAGCAGGGGCAGAAGCCGCTGTCCCTGGTCATTACCGCTGGCCACCGCCATGACAGCCCGCAGTTCCAGAATGTGCTCGACCGCGTCAGTGTCCCGCGCATCGGTCCGGGACGCCCACGCACCAAGCCCCACAAGGTCCGCGCGGATAGGGCGTACGGCTCTCGCGCGAACCGCGCCTACCTGCGCAGACGCGGCATCCGCTGCACCATCCCGGAGAAGACCGACCAGATCCGCAACCGGAAGAAGCGTGGCATGCGCGGCGGCAGGCCACCGAAGTTCGAGAAGGCCGACTATCGCGAACGCCACGCTGCCGAATGCGGAATCAACCGCCTCAAGAGGCGCCGGGCCGTCGCGACTCGATACGACAAACTCGCCGTCCGCTACGAAGCCACCGTGGTCATCGCGGCGATCAACGAGTGGCTGTGAGGGCCGAGCGGCGCGCATCGCGCCGCACGAGGTTCATCACGCTGGTTCCACCACTGGCCACGGGGCCCAGGGAAGAGCTTTACGCCAGCCCGGCCGCCCCCGGGCCCAGTCCTGAAGCACTTCGGCTACAGGTTCCACGGCGAACACCTCGTGCTCGCGCGGCACCCGGGCGTGGAAGTGCCTGTCTGGGCCACCCTCGCGGTATTCAACCCGGTAGCTGAGGTCGTCGTTGAGATAGACCTGCATGTAGTGCTGGCCGACAGGTTCGAGGTCGAGCCGCTGGACAACTACAAATCGCCAAGTCAGGCTCAGGTCGGCCAGCAGATCGTGCAGCTGTTCGTCAGACGGGTCGTCCCATGACGTCCCGTCCCACTCAATCGCCCGCAGTACCGGTGTTGCCATGAGGGCGACTGTACTGGCCGATCATGCTGCGGACATCAGCGGACGGCCGCTTATGAAACGCACCCGGGCGCGGTACCGCTGCCCAAGGGCGCGTCCGCGACCTTCTGGGTCCACTCCCCCACCGACGGTGAGGCGGCCCTGTCCCTCGACCACCTCGGCGACGGCCGGGCGGAGGTCTCCCTCAACGGCGAGAGGCTCGACGTTGCCAGGGCGGGCGCCGGGAAGAAGGGCACGGACGTGGTGCGGGCGTTCCAGTCCGGAGGCATCAACAAGATCACCGTCACCGGCGTCTCTCACGGGTTCGTGCTGGACCGGCTGCGGGTCGCACCTTCCAGCGGCGCGCTGGTGACGAAGGTGTACCAGGCTGAGGACGGCACGCCGAGCGGGGCTGCCAAGGTCACTGACGCGTACACCTTCGCCAGGGGCGGCAAGGCGGTCACCGGCATCGGAGACCGCAAGGCCAATGCCCTCACCGTCGACGTCTTCGCCAAGCGGTCCGGACGGCACGCGGTGACCATCCGCTACTCCAACGCCGAACAGGCACCCGCCACTCACTACAACCCCGACCCGATCACCCGCCACGCCGACCTCTCGGTCAACGGCGGACCGGCGCGGCGGGTGCTGTTCCCGACCACCTTCCACTTCAACGCCTTCCGGGAGCTGACCGTCCCGGTGACGATGAAGAAGGGAACCAACCGTCTCACCTTCACGGCTGAGGAACTGCCCGACTTCAACGGTGACACCTACAACCAGTACGACCAGCGGTCCCCGTACGCGCCAGTGATCGACCAGATCGCGGTCACCCCGCTGTCGGAGGGGTAACCCACGGAGACGTGCGTAACGCCGCATGCGGGTCTGTCCAGACCGTACAGACCCGGACTCGGCCGCCGGGCAGCTGCCGTCGACAGACCTGCTCGTCCTCATCACCGGGCTCACGCAGAGCTGGGTTCTCGCACCGCGAGATCTCCTCACGGCTGTCGATGGCACCGACCCCTACCGGCCGGAACGGCTGGCCGAGCACCGGGCCGTCATCGTCGAAGCCACCCGCCGCCTCTGTGCACCCGCCCCAAATGACGCAGTCGGCTCGGCGTAGAGACGCGGCTGCCTCAGCAGCCGGCCCGAGAGGTTCCCCACCGTGCCGTGTTCGGCTCCGTCGCCGGGCGCACTGTCCCCGCCATCGGGGCCGCCGTGATTTTCAGCGCCGGTGTCGCCCAGCGCAATCAGGGCCTCATCGAAAGCGACCGCCCGGTCGCGAGGCCGCCGATGAGGACCGTGACCACCGCACGTGCACGCACGGTGCGGCGCTCACCGGGCTCGGAGCTCTGCGAGGTTGAACTCCCAAGTACCGTGCGGCGCACAGGACATGCGCACGCCACCACGCCTCGATATCGTCCACATGCTGGGAATGGGCAGCTTCGACCGTCCGCCGCGCCGGGCGAGGACTACGCTGCTGTACAGACGTCCCAGACCCCGGCGGCATGTCGTTGCCGAGCACAGATCGCCGCGAGGAGCGGGCCCTTCGCCCGTCGCCCGGCGCATCCCTGGAGGGAACCGGGTGAGCCCGCAGTCCTGCCGCGCAGGCCGGCCAGTCGGCCGTTGCCAGACCTCCGCCGAATGTACTCCGCTGCCGGAAGTGGGCCGAGGGCGCCGGGATTCCGGCGCCACCGCGTCCGCTGCCGTACGGTCTTCCGAACCGAGGCGTCATGCCCATTCCGCCGCTCACCATCTACCGTCACGACCGAAGAAAACGGGCACTGATCACGCTGGCCGGTGAGATCGACCTGGAGACGGTGCCCCTGGTGCGCGCATCACTGGAACGGTGTCTGCGCGACGGCATCCGCACCATCGACGTCGACCTCACCCCCGTCACCTTCTGCGACTGCAGCGGCCTCAACGCCTTCCTCCACGCCTCACAGCGCATCACCGCGGCCGGGGGGACACTGCGACTGCACCATCCGTCGCGAACACTGGTCCTCGTGCTCGACATCGCCGGCTGCGAATTCCTGCTCCTGGGCGTCCCGTTCGGACGTCTTCCGCCTCCTCCCGGAAACGCCCTGGCCACGACCTCTCCCGTCCCGCCGCATCGGCCTGTTCCACCTGTGCCTGCCCTCTCGGGCGGTGCGGTGTGATGGCCTGGCCGCATCAGGGACGGCCACGGCAGCCCCGTAGAGACGAGAAACCTGGCGTGAACTCCGGCGCGGACGCGGTGCGGTTGCGCCGGGTGAACCGATGGCTCGTGGAGGACATCCGCGAGGATCTCGGGGACCTGTACGAGGAGTCCTGCGCAACGGGATCCGGTAAGGCGTACCGCAGTCCCGGCCGTCAGGACTTCCTGAACCATCTGGCGGGCGACATCCGCCGGCCGGGGTTCGCCATGGTGATCGCGGAGACGGACAGTCTGATGGGGTGCGCCTTCGGGTTCCCCGTACTCAGCGACGGCCGCTGGTGGCTCGGTTTCGACGGTGCGCTACCACGCACCATTGAGCGGATCACCAAGTCCAGCAGTGTCTTCGCGATCAGTGACACCCTTGTCCGCCCGTACCCACAAGATCAGAAGCTGGCCCACCGTCTGCAGGAGAGGCTGCTGACCGACCACCAGGCGACCCTCGGCGCTACGTTGGTGGATCAGGCCGACCACCCGACTCTCGACTCGCTCCGCTCCTCGGGATGGCTGGACGTCGGAGAGGTACGGAGGCCGACGAGGCCCACCACGTTCCGTGCGCTGGTGCTCCCCGTCGGGGAACGCACCACGGCAAGGCTGGAGGGCCTTGCGCACGAAGCCTGGATACGGTGGCCCGGATGAGGTCCGACAACCGGTCGGCCCGGATCCAGGTGCTGATCGCCGAGCAGGCGGCCCGGCGGGGTGCCAGGATCGGCGTGGTGGACGTGTGCACCGCGGCCGTGGCCGCACTGCCGGTCGGCGGGGCCGGACTTTCCGCGATGTCGAGATCCGCGGCAAGCCATCCCTTGTGCAGCACCGACGATGTCAGCGAGCAGTTGGAGGAGCTCCAGCTCACCTTGGGCGAGGGCCCTTGCGTGGATGCCTTCACACAGGGCTCGGCCGTACTGACGCCCGATCTGCTCGCCGCTGAGGTGCAGGACCGCTGGGCCGTGTTCGCCGACGCGGCCCTGGAAGCCGGGGCACGCGCCGTCTTCGCCTTCCCTCTGCAAATGGGGGCGATCAGCCCCGGAGTTCTGGACCTGTACTCCCAAGTCCCGCGCCGGTTGAACGCCGAGGAGCTGGCCGACGCGTTGGCTTTCGCCGACACCGCCACTCTGGTCCTGCTCGATTCCCGGATCGACGGGGCAGAGGACCTGGCCGGCGGATGGTCGACGGACGGCCGCTACGAGGACCTGGGCGCGTACCGGGCGGAGATCGACCAGGCCACGGGCATGCTCACGGCCCAGCTCGGAGTCGATGCCGAAGAAGCCTTCGTCCGCCTGCGCGCCCACGCCTACACCAGAGGACGCCGCCTCGCCGCGGTGGCCGCCGACGTGGTCGCCCACCGGCTCACGTTCCCCCCGGGCGGACACGGATCAGACCGACGATGAAGCCTGACACCTTTGCCGGGCCAAGAAGCCGAACCAACAGTCCAGACCCGCAAACCGAACCCCGAGAATCGCGCCCAGGAACCAGACCAGGAACCAGACCAAGAAACCGGACAAGAAGTGAGTTGCGCTTCCCGTCCCTTCATCCGGGCCGGGATCAGTCTCGACGGAGGGTGTGCACGATGAATCAGCGACTCCTGGCCAAAACCTTCGTCGAGCTGGCGGACAACCTGGTCGCCGACTTCGATCTGATCGATTTCCTGCGCCTGCTGACCGACCGCTGTGTGGGCATGCTCGGCGCGAGTGCCGCAGGCGTGCTGCTCGCGGACCACGACGGCGAACTCCGTGTCATGGCCGCCTCCGACGAACAGGTGCGCCTGCTGGAGCTCTTCCAGCTGCAGAACGACGAAGGGCCCTGCCTGGACTGCTTCCGCACCGGCGCACCGGTGATCGTCGCCAACCTGGGCGGGGAGGCCGACCGCTGGCCACGCTTTGTCGCGGCGGCCCACCGCAGCGGGTTCGGGTCGGTCCAGGCCCTGCCGATGCGTCTACGGGACGAGGTAGTCGGTGCCCTGAACCTCTTCCACGCCACCCCGGGCCCCTTCGAGCCGGACGCCACGCCGCTCGCCCAGGCCCTGGCCGACGTCGCCACCATCAGCCTGCTGCAACAACGCACCGCGCACCGCAGCACCATCCTCAACGAGCAATTGCAGAGCGCGCTGAACAGCCGCGTCCTGATCGAACAGGCCAAGGGAAAACTCGCCGAACGCCGGGGCATCGACATGGAACAAGCCTTCACCACACTGCGCGGTTACGCCCGTGCTCACAACCGGCGCCTGTCCGACCTGGCGCGCGCGTTCATCGACGACTCCGAAGCCCTCCCCGGCCTGAGGTCCTGACCAGTGTCACGGCAGGTCAGCAGCAGCTCCCAGGCTGCGGTTCACGGACTGTGGTTCACGGGCTGTGGTCCAGGGGCTGCGATTCACGGACTCTGCTTCCCGGGCCGGACGGCCGCCGCCGATGGTGTTCGGCGGCGGCCGTGGTCGCGAGGACGCGAGGCCCCCCGGCCATCGTGTCCTCGCGCACTGCCCTCCGCGGCGGCGGGGTGGCGGGAGCACCCCGAGTGGAACGCCAGGAGGACGGAAGCTGGAGCCGCGTTCTCCGGCGATGCGGCTCCGGCCGGCCTCGATTGCGACTCGGGGGCTGGGAGCCTGGGTGGGGGACTTGCCGGTTCCGTCGATTCCTGACACGGACGAAGTCCCGCCTGTCTCACTCTGACCGTAGGGCAGATTCACGACGAGCGGAACAGGCACGACGTACGCGTTCTGGCCTTGATACGGCTTCGGAACGGACCTGGCAGCAGCGGGCGGCCACCGTTCGCAGGCGGCGCCGACGGCACTTCATCGGTCACCCGCGGCGCTCGCGGTCCCGCCGGTCCTCGCGGTTCCAGCGGGCCCGGTGCTGTCGGCTGTAGCGGCGATCCCAGCGGTCCTGACGCTCCCGGTGGTCCCGATAGTCCTGGTACTCACCGAAGTCGGACCCGCCGCCGCGGCCCCGGCCCCCGCGGCCGTAACGGGTGGCTCCGAAGACCAACACAGCCGCGGCGACCCACCAGATGGGGTTGAGGAAACCGAAGCCGAACAAGACCACGATCAGGACGAGAAGCAGAGCGAACACAGCGGGCCTCCCCGGGAGCGGAACACAGCATCGGTACCGGGGACTGGGGGCCTCACCCCACAGCGTAGTCCTGCCCGAAGACTGCCGATAGTGCGCGACACATGCGTCTACTGCCAGACGTCGATGCCTACTTGACGCCTGTTCAGGCAATACTCGCTTCCCCGCCAGGAAGTGATCCCGGCGCGGCCCGATGCGCTCCATGCGGGCAACGATCCGCTCGACCGAGCCGACGGATGCCCTCACCGAGGCCCCCTGCACCCCAGCAGCCCCAGCAGCCCCAGCCCAGCCCCAAGAACTCCCCCATGCCGGCATCACGTTGACACGTGAGGGCGCCGAGCGTTGACTGACAGCACGGCGTAGGGCCATGCCACTCCGGATCGTTCGGGCAAGGCATTCCCCCCTTCCCACTCCGCCCGGCCCCCGCGGAACCAGGAGATTCCCGCGATCCGGAGGTCCGGCGATGTCACGGATTCCTCTCCTTCCGCTGATCCGTTCGGACGGCGGCCACAGGTAATCCACCTTCAACGACGAGGCCGACCATGAGCGTTGGACGAACCGTCAAGAACAAGAAGCAGGAAATCAAGGGCTGGATCACTGAAGTGTTCGGCCGGGCCACCCGCAACAGGAAACTGGAACGGCAAGGCAAGGTCGAACGGATCTCCGGCAATCTGAGGCAGGCGGGCGAGAAAGCGAGGCACGCCTTCAGGCGGTGACCTCGAATGCCCCGGGTGGAGCTCCAGTCGTACGGACACCACCCGGCAGGCATCAACGCGGAATCCCCTAGGAGAATTTGGAGAATGTCAGCGGTGTTCATCGTCGTGATCAGCGCCCTGATCGTCCTCGCGACGACAGCCGTACTCGTGGGACGCGGACCGGTCCGCAACGACGGGCGGGGCGGTGGTCGGGGCAGCGGCGTGCCGAACCACCGCTTCGGACCCCCGTACGACCCTGCCCTCACCCATGACGACGACACCGACGTGGCCGGTCCGGGACCCGGCGATCACTGAAGCCGTACGGCTCCCTCCGCGACAATCACCGATGCGCGTCCGGCCGACACCACGCACAGGGAAGTGGCACACGATGATGTACGACCAGACACGCACCCAGCGGAACGGCGGGGTGTCCTCCGCTAGGGTGCTCGCCGCTCCGCCCCAGGTCAGAGCAATTCTTCCCCATCGCCGAGCGGGCAACCGGGGGACTGGGGCGAACGGGTCGCGCCCGCCGTCCTGAGTGCGTGGGAAGCGGTCCAGGCCGAATCGGCACATACTTCGAAATCAGCCGCGCCGCCCAAGGGCACAGGCGTGGCAAGACGGATGTGTGCGTGTCGGTGTCATCGCGAGAACGGCCGCGGCGATCGCCGCGGCCGCCGTCGCCGCGATCCAAACCGTCAAGGGGCCGGTCGGGAGCACGTCCGAGCTGCACGGACCGCAGTATCGTTGGTGGTGGGTTGGTTCACTCTCACGTGCAACCGCCCGGAAGGGCGGCTCCGGCGTGTTTGCGCCGGAGCCGTTGGCTCTTGCCTCGTTAGGGTGCCGCGCCCGGAAGGGAGAGGGCATGATCCAGGCAGCCGATATCCGTGAGTGGCGCGACCACGATGTTGTGGACGCGAAGGGGCGCAAGATCGGCGCGCTCGAAGCGATCTATGTGGACACCACCACCGACGAACCGGCCGTGGCCACCGTGCGGACCGGGCTGCCCACCCGCCAGCGCCTGGTTTTCGTCCCCCTCGACGAGGCAGTCCTCGGGCCGGGCTACCTCAAGGTCTCCTATGCCAAGAGCCTGGTGAAAAAGGCTCCTTCGATCGGCACGGACGACATCCTGCCCGCCGAGCAGGAGAAGGGGATCTTCCAGCACTACGGCATGACCTACCAGCCAGGCTTGAAGGGCGAACGCCAACTCGCGCGCCGCTGAGGGACCGCGCCCCGTCCCACCCAGTCCGACCCAGCCCAGTCCGGTCCTGCCCAAGGAAGGGGTTCAGGCGATGGTGCTCTTCCTTCTCCTCGTCCTCGTGGCCGTTGTCCTGGGAATCATCGGCGTGGCAGCCGAGAGCCTGGGATATCTGCTGATCATCGGCATCGTGCTTCTCGCGGCCGATGTGGCCATCGCCTACGTCCGATGGTCCCGGCGCGCCGTCCATCGCCCCATCCGCTGACGGCGGGCATCGGGCGACCGCGAGTCCGGCACGCCGTGGAACTCGCGCCACCGGTAAGCGTCCATCGGACCCCGGCCAGGAGTATCCTTGAGATACCGAGGGTACTTCGTACACCGGCTTCGATGCCTGTGCCGTCCCCGGCGATTCATGACACCGGGCCGGTCCTGGCCGGCCCGGGGCAGGGTTCGCGTGATGACCGCAACCACGTTCGACAAGCCCGCGGTCGAAGACCGGACCTCCTCTTCTTCACCGCCACCTCTCCGGTTGCAGCTGGCGCCGCCCGGCACTGCCTCCGCCCTGATCGACGGCGCATGGTGGCCACGCTCCCGCGACCTGACGGCCGAACTGCCCTTGCTTACCGCGGTTTTGGACCCGCGGTGGGGGCGGATCACCCACGTCACCGTGAACCCCACGTTCTGGCCGGTCATCCCCCGTAAGGTTCCCGTCCAGGGCCATGTGGTGAAGGTCGGCTGGTTCAAGGCCGAGCAGGATCCGCACAAACTGCTGCTGCTCTCCTACACCGCCGGCCGCTGGGACCTGCTGGTGATCCCACCCGAGACCGACGCCGTCACGGCCGCCCGGCTGATGACCACCGCCACGGATCCCGCACGCAGCCTTACCGCAAGCGGCCTGATCCAGGAGGCCGAGCTCTTCCGCATCGCCGCCGAGGCCGAGGCCGCCGCATGGGACGCGGCACGGGAAACGGTCTGGGACTCCGAAGGCGGACACGACGCTCGCCACACCTCCTCACACGGCCCCGTGGGGACCGCCATCGGCCGCGCGCCGATTCCGGCGGCGGGCAAGTGACAGGCATGACGGGCGGACCGGCGCGGTGTGTGATGTCGCTGTGCGCGGTGCGTGATGGCGCGGTGCGTGATGGGCAGCGTTCGGAACGGGTGCCTGGCCGGGGCCCGTTCGACGTGCCGCGGGAGTAGCGTGGAGACATCGAGAGTATTTCGCACACCGGCCGCCATGCCGGTGTCGTTCTCGGCGAGTGACCACACCGGGCCGCCCCAAACAGCGGCCGGGAGACAGGTGCGCGCGATGTCCGCGACCACCGACCGACCCCCGCTGCGGATCGCGCCCTTCAGGGTCCCGACCGCTCGCCTCGCGCTAAAACCCGTGAGCACGTCCCGAGGGCCTCTCGACGGCGCATGGTGGCCCCGCTCCCGGGACCTGACACACGAACTCTCCGCTCTGGCCGACGTACTGGACCCCCTGTCCGGACGGATCACCCGGATCGCCGTCAACCCGACGTACTGGTCTGCCATCCCGAGCAGGGTGCCCGTCAACGGTCACATGGTGAGGGTCGGTTGGTTCACGACTGAGCTGGACCCCCACAAGATCCTGTTGCTGTCCCACACCACGGGCAGCTGGAACCTGCTGGTGATACCACCGGAGACCAGCGCCCCGGCAGCCGCTCGCCTGCTGGCCGCCGCGAGCGACAGCTCCGACTCGACCGCGAGCGCGCTCATGGCAGCGGAACACGCCCTTCACGGCAGTTCCATGACTGCCCTGAATCAGAATTCCGAGGAAACCTGGGAGGACGGGGATCACACCTCCTTCTACCGGGCAGCTGCCGCCCGGCCGTGCCGCCTGATCATGGCGAAGTGAGCGTCATGGTCACCGCCGTGGCCTTCAGCGCCCTACTGATCCTGACCGTTGCGGCCACCCGTCTGATCACCCGGCTCAGCGCTCAGCACGCGGAAAGCATCGGTCTCCACTCCTACGGCACCCCATCGACCGGGAGAAACATCCTGGGCAAGCCGTTGGACAACCACCTTCCGGACTCGCCGCCCAGCCCTCCACGGTCCGCCCCCCGTCACGACACCCGGGACGTCGGCCGAGGCCGACTGATCCTCCGGCGCCGGAACATTCGCCGCCGGGTCCTGTCGCTGAACCCGAATCGTCGGCCGCCCCGAGGCCGGAGGCCGCCGGAGCCACTCCCCACTCCCAGAGGCTCCCGCACACGGACGGCCACGTTGCCCCACCCCACCGGCTTGTAGCAGATTGCCCGCGTAGGTAACACCCAGGTTCTCCGGACAAGGCCCGGAGTAGAGTGAGGAGACAGGGAATCCTTCGCACACCGGCTTCCACGCTGGTGCCGTTCTCGCCGAACCATTGCAACGGACGGTGAAGACCCGCCATAAGACGGGATCGTGCCATGCCCGTGATCGTCGGCCCCACGGACTCCTCGTCGATGCCCGGCACGAGTGGCGGCAATCATGGCAACACTGCACGAGCGGAAGAGCTACCGCGAAGCGATCATGAAAATGCTGTACGAGGCCACGGAAGGCAATCGCCTCCTTGGCATCACCGGAGCGAGGCTGCGTGACGACCTCCAGGTCCCTGAGCAGGATCTCGCCGCGGCCTGCGCATATCTGGAAGGCGAAGAGCTCATCACCGTCGACTGGGCGCAGGGCAACACACCCGCGATGGTGATGTTGACGCATCGGGGGATCCGACTCATGGAGGCCGAGGAGGAGGAACGCGGCTGACGCGACCCGGGGGCCGGTGCACTCTCAGCAGCGACCCGGAGGGGGCGGCCCGTCGCACTCGCAGCGATCCACGTCGACACCGCCGCCGACGAGTTCGCCATGGCCGCCGTCCGAACCAGGCCGCTCAGCCGCCGACGGCTGGTCTTCGTCCCCCTCGGCAGAGGGGTCCTCGGGCCGGGCTACGTCGAGGTCTCCTACGCCAAGAGACAGGTACGGAAGGCTCTTTGGATTCAGGGCCGACGGATGGCGATGCCGTTTCGGTGTCCGGTTGCCGCGTCCACCATGGGCAGGTGCAGGTTTCCCGTCTCGCGGGGTTCGTACGGCTCGTAGCGGCTGAAGTGGAAGTTGCCATGGGCGTCGGTGATGTCCATGCTCCACTGCCGTGTGGTCGGCGGACGTGACCAGCCCTCCACGTACGTGCGCACGGTGGCGTTGGGGGTCCAGCCGATGCCGTCCACGTCGTAGGTGGTGCCGGTCTGCCACACGGTGTAGCGCACGGTCATGGAGAGCTCTCCGTCGCGCTGGAGATGCTCCGCTGCGGCTGTCCGGCCGGGGGCGGCCGGTGTCGTCACGGATGCAGTCGCGCCCGGGTTCCCGCTAGCCGTGGTCAGCGAGACGACTGCCCCAGCAACAGGGGTAGGGCTACCAGGACCGTGGCCGCCAGCCGGTCACGTACCAACGCCATCTCGTCTCCTCATGACGTGAGATGCCGGCCCGATCTGTCGGGCCGGTCATGATGACCATGGCGGAGCGGAACCACCTGCGGCGGGACCTCCCGCATCGAGATCCACCTAACGGGTGGCTCCGCCCTGAGTGTTGCCACGCCGTTGTTCGCGCTCGCCTGCCGAGGTACGGCTGTGGACGGTCGCGTCATTCCCCGGGGGGATCGGGGAGCCGGCTCTACCGGCAGGGTGCTCATGCCGTCGGCTCTGTTCATGGTGGCGCGGCTGTCGGCTCAGTCCAGGACGGCGAGGTGGTCGGCCGCGCCCCCGCGCCATTCGATCAGGAAGAGGGTCGCGTCGTCGCTGGTGCGGCCGCCTCGTTGCCGCTTCAGGGCGTGGGAGAGCGAGCGCACCACCGCTCGTACTCCCATCTCCCCATGTTCGATGCGGTTGACCCAGTGGATGAGCTGTTCCTCGCCGAACGGTTCTTCGCCGGCTTCGTGCTCCTCGATCAGGCCGTCGGTGAAGCACAGCACTCGGTCGCCGCGTTGGAGCATCTGCTCGCTGATCTGGGGATCTTCACCGCCGAAGCCGACCGGCAAGGTGGTCGGGCCTGCCAGCTGCCGGACGACCCGGTGGTCGCGGATCAGCAGCGGAGCGGGGTGGCCGGCGTTGACCCACTGCAGGTGGCCCGTTGCAATGTTCAGACGCATCATCTGCGCGGTGACGAAGTGGTCGGGTCCGAACTGCTCGGCGATCGCCCGGTCCATGAACGCGTAGATCTCGGACAGGCCGATGTCGGCACGTCGGGCGTGCCGGTAAGCCCCGACGGCGACGGTCGCCATCGTGGCGGCGTCCAGGCCGTGGCCCATCGCATCGACCATGGCCACGTGCAGGATGTCTTCGTTGAGGGCGTAGTCGAAGCTGTCGCCTGCGACGTTGTAGGCGGGCTCCAGGATTCCGGCCACCGCGACCTGCGGGATGGACATCGCCAGCGGCGGCAGCAGCGACCACTGGATCTCCGCGGCCACGCTCATCGGTTCGCGGCGCCGGGCGAGGAAGAACTGGTCGGTGTAGCAGTGCTTGGTGACCAACATGTCAGCGACCAGGCCGGCGAGCCGGCGCAGCAGCCGCCGGTCGTCGTCACCGACGACATCCATGGTGAGGGCCATCACGCCCACCTGGTCGCTGCCGTCCAGCAACGGCAGATACATCCGGACGCCGTCGGCCTGCGGCACCTCGACAATGGTCGCGTACAGGAAGGCCGTGCCGGCGGCAGAGTCATCGATCGGCTCAGGCTCACCGACCATCAGCCGCCGACCCGGTAGCGGCACCAGCACCAGCTGGCCGTAGTCCTGCAGCAGGATCGAAACGTCACGGCCACCGACCCTGGCCACCTCTTCCGCGATCAGCGGGGCGATCAGCTGCGGCGGCATCTCGTGTGCCCGGTCCAGCAGCACACCCAGCAGCCGCTCACCGAACCCTTCCGACCGGTCCACCGTGCCCTTGTCGGGCTCCCGCTCACCTTCCGCCACAGCCGAACCCCCGCACCGGCGTCTTCAATTCCTCGACCCGCTCACGTGATCTGTACACACGAGCTCCTGACACGGCTGTGATCAACCCGCACAGAGTGACGCGACCGACCAACCAAAAGAGCCCATTACGCCACACGCGGCATGTCACATACGGTCAGGACAGATGACTCTCAATGTCGTCGTGACGCCTGGCGGCAGACCGATCCGCGTACGTACGGCGAAAGCCGCGCCCCCTCGTACTGCTCGTCTCCGTCCAGCCCGGCTCCACCACCGCGGCGCGCTTCGCGGCCGACCTGTCCCGGACGCCGCATGTCCTGTCTGTCCCAGGCCCCGCCGGCGTCTTCAGCGACGGTGCGCGGCAGCCCGACAGCACCCGCGCCGGGAGCGAGCCGAAGGTCGGCGACCGAACGAGCCGGGCCCGGCCGCGGCACGTGGTTCGAGGTCGCCACGCGACTCGACCCGGGCACTGCGGCCGCACAGAGGCTGGTCCGGGACATCCACCCGGGACCACCACGGGTCCGGTCATGGTGACCGGCGAGACCGCAGATCTGCTGGACACTCTGCAGACCCTGCGTGAGGCCGCACTCCGCTCCGCCGTCATGATCTGCGCGGCCACGGGCCTGCTCCTGGTCTTCTTCACCCGCAGTCTGTACCATCCCCGCTCAAGACCCAGGTGACCGGCGCGACTTCGGGTATCGGCCGCGCCTTCGCACAGCGGCTGGCCGACGAAGGCCACGACCTGATCCTCGTCGCACGCACCCATGCCGATCTGGAGAACCTCGCCGGTTCCCTCCACCGGGAGAGTGGCCCGCGAGTGGAGACGCTGGCGGCTGATCTGTCCACGCCGGAGGGCTGCCGGACCGTGACGGACCGGCTCGCCTCGAAAGGGGCGGTCGATCTGCTGGTGAACAACGAGGGGATCATGCTGAGCAAGCCGTTCCCGCGCACCAGCATCGCGGCTGAGGAGCTGATGCTGGACATCAACGTCCGCGCGGTGCTCCGGCTCACCCACGCAGTGTTGCCGGCCATGATCGAGCGGGGTTCGGGCCGCGTGGTGAACGTTGCCTCGTTCTCCGCGTTCGGTCCCCGCGGCCTGGCCACAACCTATCCGGCCAGCAAGTCCTGGGTCCTCGCCTTCACCGACGCCGTGGGCAGATCGGCGTACGTCCGCCGCTCCGGCGTCCGCATGATGACGCTCCTGCCGGGATTCACCAGAACCGAGATCTTCGAACGCTCCGGCATCGAGCCGGCACGCGTGCCGAACCGGGTATGGCTCCGGCCCCAACGAGTGGTGGCGACGGCACTGCGCGATCTCGGCCGAGGGCGCCCTGGCAGCGTGCCCAGCCTTCGGTACAAGGTGGCCGCCTGGAGGCTGCGTCACCTGCCTCGGCCGCTCCTGCTGCCGCTGTCCTGGGACTTCTCCGCGCCGAGCGGATTCTGGAAGCAGAGGGCGAGGAGATAACCCCTGCCCTGGCACCCCTCAATGCGGCGGGCATCAACCTCATCGCCCCCGGTCGCTATCGATCCGGAGAACCGCTGTTCTTCGAGCCCTTCCAGCGCTACGGCGACGCCCCTCGCGGCAATGGAGTGGGGCTCGGCTAGCGGTCGCCCGAGGCTTCGCCGAGGCCATGGACGGCACCCTCAACGCCGAGGACACGCCCGGCGGCGGCCTCACGGTGGTTCTCACGCTGCCGTTGGCCAACGGTCGCACGTCGACGGTTCAGCGGGACCTGTCGACGGCGGCGACTTCATAGCCGAGGCGGAAGAGGGTCGGCGCAGGCGATGCGCCGACCGGGACAGGCCACCACGACAAGTGGACGTCTGCCTGGCCATGCGCCCGTGGAGGCGGCGGTGATCGTCTCACCAACTGGAAGGAGTAGCCCGCCGATCAGCGCTGCGAGTCGTCGGCGTGCCGTTCCGCCACCGCGCAGCGCCGAGGTCACTCAGCGGGCCGGCAACAGCGTCTGGATTCTCCTGCCCTGGTAGGCACAGTGCCTTTACGACTGGTAGTCCATCAACAACCGCCGCATCGAACACTGTTGCGCGAGTACGACCGGCCTCCCGAGGCGGGATGAGCAGCCTTCGGGGGCGAAAGAGTCACGACCCTGATGACTGCTCCTCCGCACCGCTCACTCAGCGGCTTTCATTCATGCCCGGATCTCTTCAGGAATGGTCTGTCTCCTCAGGGACGGGAATAGCCTGCCGGCAACAGGTGGAAGAGTCGATCTTCGGGGCCAGACGGCAGAGCCATCGTGCCGTGGCCTCGGCGTCGTCCCGTACGGAGACAGCGATCAGGCTGAAAGGAGCCCTGGGCCACAGTTCGATGCACACCACGGGCCTGCCGGGCCGCACCGCCACGAAATCCTTCCCGCCATGGTGGCCCCGCGTGCCGATGCACAGCGCACCGGGAATCCAGACGCCGCGCTGAGCGACTCCGCGCAGGGCGCGCCACCAGTCGGGTTCCACCGTCACCCGGCACACCGCCTCCAGAAGCACACGCACAGTGCCGCGGCCTGCGGCCGCCTTCTCCCACCACGACAGACGTACGACGAGGTCGTCGCCCTTGACGAGGATCCGCGCCATCGTTATTCCCTCTCCTCCATGCTCCCTCCGGCTTCGCCGCGGGCCATAATCGGGGACGTCCTGTCGGCACCGGATGGGAGGCACCCCAAATACGGTCGGCGCCCCACGGCATTTTGTCGGTGACGGGGAAGGCCGAGTGACGGTAGTGGGAAGGGGGCGGCGAGAAAGCCGGCGACGGTGGTGTCGGCTGCGGCCACAAGAGGGCTGGCGATCATGGCCTCGCGCACCGGGACGCCCCACAGGAGTACTTGGAGCGTAGCCTGCCCGCTCTCCGCAGTCGCTGAGGCGATCACGAACCAGCCCATGAGTACGAGCCAGATGCCGCTGAACACGGCCCCGAGGAGGACCACGTACAGACCCAGCACGCCAGACCACAGCGCAAGAGCCCCGCACGCCGCTGACGTCACCGGGCGCAGCCGACGTCCAGCACTTCGATCACGTCACCGTGGCTGGTGTAGACAAGCCAGCACCATTCACCGAATACTGCGGCCAGCTCCGGGGCCTGTAGCTTCGGGGCCCGGGTCACAGCAGTGATGAGCGTGATGATCTCCTCATGCGCATCGTCCGGGACACCGAACAGCACGTTGGCAGCCTGTTGGATCAGTTCGACTTTCATTTCGCACCCCGCGGACCACAGGAGCAGCAAGGTAGGGCAGCTGTGTACTCTGCCCGTGCCTGTGGACGACTACGACCAGAGTCCGTCATCGGTAGCAAGCGTCGCAAGGTGTCGGGGTCCCGGTAGCGCCCACTGAAACAACGGATACCGCTGACCAGCAGGGATGCGGCTTGGTTCACTGATCAGTCTTCGTGGCTGGTGCTCTCGCGGTGCTTGCGTAGCTCTCGGTACAGCGTGGAGCGGCTGACGCCGAGCTCTGCGGCGACCTGTTCGGGAATCGCGCCGTCTTTGATGCGCTGGGCGGCTCCGTCGCAGGTGGTCGCGTTGCGCTTCGCGGGCCGTCCGGTCGGCAGTCCGCGGGCTTCCCTTGCGGCACGGGCGCCGGCGGCACGCTCCAGCCTGTAGATCCGTTCCATCTGCGCCAACATCCCCAGCAGCGCGATAGCCATGTCCGTTGCCCCGGCAGCGCACCGGGCAGCATCCGCTACAGCAAACGTCCGCGGCGCTTGTACGGCCACGAGGGCTATGACCGGGGCCGGGCCGACGGGCGTCGGTGCGCCCGCTTGGCACCCCGGATGCTCTCCTCCAGTGCCGCCTTCAGGTCCAGCGAAGGGGCGGCCTCCGCCGGCCCGGCAAGCTCACCGCCGGTGATCTTCACGTCCACGAGCTGTTCAAGGGCGTGGGCGTACTCGTCGTGCACCTCGCCGACGTCGATGCCGGTGAGTTCCCGGATCAGCACCTCGGCCAGCTCCAGTTCCCGGTCGGTGACCGGCGTCGAGGGCGCGAGGTCTCCGGGGTCGCGCAGCTCGTCCTGCCACAGGAGAGTCTGAAGGATGAGCATTCCGTGGCGAGGGCGGAGCAGCGCCAGCCGCTCCCGGCCGCGGAGGGCGACCTTGGAGACGGCGACGTAGCCAGTGCGGGCGAGCGCCTCGACGAGTAGGGAGTACGGGCGGTCGGCGCCCAGTCCGGAGCCCACGTAGTACGGCCGCCCGTAACTGATCGGGTCGATGTCCTCGAAGGGCACGAAACCAAGCACGTCGACGGTCCGCTTTGTGGGCAGAGGCAGATGAGCCAGGTCCTCGTCCGTGAGCGGCACCATGCGCCCGTCGCCCAAGGCGAAGCCCCTGCCGACTTGTTCGTATGGGATTTCCCGGTTCTCGGCCTTGCAGAAGCGACGGTGCTCGACGCGGCTTCCATCGCTGACATGGATCTCGTGAAGGCGCACGGGACGCTCCTCCGTGGCGGCGTACAGCCTGATCGGCAGCGTGACCAACGCAAACCGGATCATCCCGGACCATGCGGCCTTCATAAACCCAGCGTCAGCCCACAGCACCTGGCACGCATCCCGGTCGCGGCCACCCCCAGCGAGCTGCCCGGGTCACGAGGAAGTCCCCCGCGTCACCCCCCGTGTCCTCCTGCTCGATGCCGTCGGGGCAGTTGTTGTAGCCGGTCGCCCCGCGCTCGGCGGGCTCGATCCGAGGCGGCGCGTGATGCTCCTTGAGTGGAAGGATCGGCGCCATGGGCACCGAGAAGGGCTGGGTGTACCGGGTCGACGAGCCGCACGGCTCGCAGGGCTGGCGCCTCTACGGCGGCCATCCCGAGCAGTGGCGGGGGACCGTCATCACCGACGATCCCAAAGAGGCCGCCGAATACGTCGCCACCCTCGTCGTCACCGACCTGGTGACCGAGTGGGAGGTGCGCGGCACCGGGCAGAGGCACGTACGCGTGATCGTCTGGGAGGACAAGGAAGGCGACGGCCCCGAGGACGCGGCCTTCACCGTGGAGATCCAGCCCGACATCGATGCAGACTGACCGATCCGGCCGCGGAGGACAGGCTTGGTACTCTTCGGTTCCGCGGAGCGCGGGCGTGGCAGAGCCTTCGCGCCGCGGTCAGGCCCGCGCGAAGGCTCTGAGGTCAAAACAGTCCCCGGTAGTGCTGCGCGTGTCCTGAAGCTTCAGTCGTCACTGTTGCCTCGGTATCGCGCCGGCTTGCCGGGGGCCTGAACCACATCCTGTCCAAGTCACTCCGCCGACCAGACGTCCTCACCAACTTTATGGCTCTTTCGGTGTTATGGTCTACCAATCACCCTGCATGAAATTTGCTAAGAGTCAATAGGATTTGGGTAAATTTTTCAGCATTCAGTGGGTGAAGTGCAGGCTTCTCGCGACGAGGACTCGGAGACCGGTGAGCACAAGTACCCGAAGCGGGTGCGTCCCCGGCGGCCCGTTCCTCGCTCGCCCGGCAGGCAAGGCACACGAGCTGGGCGTCGCGTCCGTATCGGCAGGTCAGCCCCTGGCAGCGGGAGCATGGGCCGACCTGCTCGGGGGAGCAGCCCAGCATGAGCGCGGCGGACACTCGGTCCGTCGTGGGATCGGTACGTCTGGGCGCCTCGTCCATGTATCCGAATTTATGCCAGGCGCCCGATTCGGGCGGGCCATGGTGGCGGCCGGTCGGCCTTTCGCTCCGAGTAGTGCATCCCGGGCGTCTTGGGTGCTGATCAGGCGCGTGATCCCGGCGTTGACTCACTCTGCACTAGGTGCATTCGGGGTTCCCTTCCGCTGGAAGGCGCCCCGCATGGTGCCGGCGGATGTCGTCGCCGAGGAGTGGCTCAAGCCGTTGCACCGCAATAGCGGGGAGCCGTCCGGACGACCCTCGTGTGCGGGCGGGCAGTCCGCTCAGGTCAGGACGACGCAACTCCCGCTGTTCCTGTCAGCGGCCACGGGGAGAGCTCGCACGGCTTCCAGCGCAGGCCCAGCTTCTCCAGTGAGGGCACCCGGACGCCCCAGTCCGCCAGCCGGGCAATACGGTTGCTCCGCATATCGAGCCGGCGCAGTCTGGGCAGTTCGGCAAAGCGTCTCCGGAATGGCCCGCGTTTCCGTACTGCGCCGGGCACGAAGGGCGAGTGCTTCATGGCTGGCACGGCGTTGTCGCGCAGGCCCGGGTGACGCATCGATGTGCGGCGTCGGTCCCGAAGGGCGGCCATGCGCGCGCCGTAGTACCTCCCGTAGCTATTGAGGATCGGGAGGATCAACAGGTCGGCGTAGATGAAGGCGATCACGCCGCCGAAGCCCATGCCGCCCTTCCACAGCAGCGCGGCCAGGGGCACGTTGCCGATCGAGCAGACGATCCACCCGCATCACAGGAACCCCGCAGTCCTTCGAGATCACCGGGGAGCTCACCATCAAGGCCCGAACCCAACCGGTCACGGTGCACGGGAAGGGGAATGGCGACAGGCTGTTGCGCTGCTGAGCGACCGTCACTCAATCCGCCTGGGGAATCAAGCCCTACACCGCGTTCTTGGGTGCGTTGCGGCTGGCTGACGAGATCATCGTGGAGTTCGAGGTGGCCAGGCTCGAACCGGTGGATGGGACTGGATAGCCACCCGACTCGAGGCTGCGAGCAGGTCGGCCGCCCGGCCGCCTACTGTGGAGGCATGGGCGAAATCGTCGTCGTGTACGAGCTCGACAACCCAATGGCCAAGCACTCCTCCCTGGGGATACCGGCTGGTGAGGAACGGCCCGTCCACAAGGTGCACGCCGCACCCTCCGCCCCGGGGGAGCCCTCCGCGACGGGACCGCGGACCCTCTGCGGCAAGGACACCTTCGCGATGCAGACGGCTTACTGGAAGCCCTCCGAACACCCTGGCGCTCCCTGGTACCCCGTGCAGTACGCATCCGTGGTCTGCTCCGACTGCGATGCCGTGATCGAGACCTGACCGGCGTTCGGAGCATGCGACTCCAAACGGGGCCATTCCATATCCATCGGATCCCCCGCCCCACCGCGGGCTCCGACGGAACGGCGCCCCGGCTCGCCGGCGGCGGATCCGAGCGGAGGCTGCCGTCCTCGACAGCCTCCAGCACACGCCTTCTCTACCGCTCAGCCCCCTTGTTCCACGTACTCCTTGAAATGCTCCAGATCGCTGCGGACGAGCCGTTCGATCGCGTTCACCTGTGCGAATCCCCTCAGCCCGCCGAAGGTCTCCCTGATCGCGTCGGGGTCGTACTCGAGCCGTGCCTGGACCCGGGTGCGGTTCTCGTTGATCGGCTGCAGCGAGAAGGAACCCCCCAGTTCGAGGTCGCTGGTGGCGTGCCACTCCATCACGCGTTCCCCCTTGCGATCGGAGATCTCGGCCTCGAACACCCGGGCCCGGCCGCCGGCCTCGACGTCCAGACGCGCTCCACCACCCGCCTCCGTACGGACCTCGCGCACTCCTTCCACGAACCGCGGATAGTTCTCCACCCGGTGGAGGTCGTCCCAAGTCTTGTCGATCGGCACTCCAACGTCGACGTGTTCTTCCAGGATGCTCATGGCCCACCTCCATGTTCGACGACACATGGGTCTTCTGTGTCCAGTGTGCGCCCGATGGGGGTGCCAGGCGGTGGCGCCGAGTGTTCCGGTGTACGCGGTCCGCAACACGCATCGTTACGGCCACGCTGTCAGCGTCGGTCGGTTTCCAGCGCGCGCAGCCACCCGGCCGAGCCTGTCCATCCGACCACCGCCCAACCGACGAGCTGGGCAACAGCGCCATTCTCCGCTCCGGCGCGCCCTCCGGCCAGCCTCCACGGAAGGTCACAGTGGCCTGCCGTACGCCAGGGAGCCTTCCAGGGAGCACACGGAAGTGGGTGGTGTCGGCGCTGGCAAGGGGGTGTCGACGGTGGCAACGACGCAGCGCTCGAAGGTGCGGTGGCGATGACGACGTAACCCTCCCCCACTCTCGGCTTCGCGTGAGCGGGGGGACCCCCATGGCGGCGCAGCGACGTACTCGAAACCTGGGCAGGGCTTCGTCGTCTCACCCGCTCTCACACAGGTCTCACCAACCGTGCGGACTCCCCCGGACCGTGAGGCCCTGAACTGGCATTACGCGCCTGTTCTGGACCAGCTGGACGCTCCTGGACGGTCTCTACAACCTGTGCCATGTGGGACAGTCATAGCTCACGACGGATGGCCACCACCGCACGCGGCCACGGCGAGCGGACTATCGCTCTACGCCAGCAGCGTGCGGGATTCGGCGCGCAGGGCGGTATCGGCCGATGACCATGTCACACCAGAGTGCGAGCGGACGCAGTAGGCGGCACCCCCCTCTTCCCGGCTCCGACCGCTGAGTGGCACCGGGCGGCCACCCAGTCCGAGGGATCGCATCGGCCAAGATCCGGACCATTCCCGGGCCAGCAATCCTGTCAAAGCCGAGACGGGCACTGTTTGCGCTGGTCAGCGACGCGCTGCCTCTGTACCGCCAGCAGACCAAGAATCTGCTGGCGGCTCCGAAAAGTACCGCTTACGGTCACGGAATGCGCTCCGCCGTTCCGCCGGCAAGGGTCGCGGATTCGCACCAACGTCGATGGCGCCGCGCCAAGCATCACTCCCACACGCTCGCCGGTTCTGATCGGAAGTGCCAAATCTTCGTCGACACAGGACGGAGTGATGATCAACGTTGTGCTCTTTGATGCCTCGGTACAGCTGATGCATCTGAGCCGTGTCTCGGCGAGCGATCTACGCGCAAGCGTCGAGGGTCCGACGGTCTGCGATCCGCCCGGATGGTTTCGGCGGCGGGAGTTCGGGAGCGGACAAGGAGCGCCGTCATAGCCGCGCACATCGCCGAGCGAGTCCCCTCCATCCAGTCCTGCCGGCCCTCCTCGATGTCCTGTTGGGAACGCCCGCTGAAGTTCCACCGCACGACAGTCCCACCACCGAATGCGACCCCGCCAGGGCTGCAGCCGCCCTGTCCTCCGACCTCCTTCACGACATCTGGCACCCAGCCAGAATTTCGGGGATGCTCGGTTGAGCGGGCCACAACAGACTTCTCCACCACCAGGCCCGCATGGAATGCGGAACACGCCCGAGTCTGGGATCGAGACACGAAGTGCTTACTACACTCGCGCCGGAGCCCCCCGCGCCTCCGATGAACACTCGGCCAGACAGTGTCTCTGCAGTCCGCCCTGAGGCCGGATTTCGCCCGACAGCCGGACAGCCGCAGACATGTCCGTTTGCATCCGCACAGGGGATCACCGCATCCCCAGCGTCGACACTTCCCGGAGCAGGCTTCTCGGGCCGATCCGTATGCACATCGGCCGTATCTGACAACCTGTCACCAAAGTCAGCAACAGGTCAGCATCAGTACCGCCAGAACCCGCTTCCGACCGACATGAACCGCCGAGATCGTTTACTGCCCCAATGTGGCCTGACCTGCAAAGACAGAGGTCAGAGGCCCATCCGCTAGTCTCATCAGGAGGTATCCATGAAGATGCTCATCAACGTGGCGGAGACGGTGGTCGCGGACGCGCTGCGGGGTATGGCGATCGCGTATCCCGAGCTGACGGTGGATGTGGACAACCGGGTGATCGTACGGCGGGACGTCCCGGTGGCCGGCCGGGTGGGCCTCGTCTCCGGTGGCGGATCGGGGCACGAACCGCTGCACGGCGGTTTCGTGGGGCCCGGGATGCTGTCGGCGGCCTGTCCGGGCGAGGTCTTCACGTCTCCGGTGCCGGACCAGATGCTGCGGGCTGCGGCGGCCGTGAACAGCGGCGCGGGCGTGCTGTTCATCGTGAAGAACTACACGGGTGACGTGCTCAACTTCGACATGGCGGCCGAGCTCGCCGAGGACGAGGGCATCCGGGTGGCGAAGGTCCTCGTCAATGACGACGTCGCCGTCACCGACAGTCTGTACACCGCGGGACGGCGTGGCACCGGCGCGACCCTGTTCGTGGAGAAGATCGCGGGCGCCGCGGCCGAGGAGGGCGCTCCGCTGGATGTGGTTCAGTCACTGGCCCGGCAGGTCAACGAGAACTCCCGCAGTTTCGGTGTCGCACTGAGCGCCTGCACCACGCCGGCCAAGGGCAGCCCCACCTTCGACCTCCCGCCCGGTGAGCTGGAGCTCGGGGTCGGCATCCACGGCGAGCCGGGCCGGGAGCGGCGCGCGATGATGACCTCGCACGAGATCGCCGACTTCTCGGTGCACGCGATCCTGGAGGACCTCAACCCGCGCAATCCCGTCCTGCTGCTGGTCAACGGCATGGGAGCGACGCCGCTCCTGGAGCTGTACGGGTTCAACGCGGAGGTGAACCGGGTCCTCACCGAGCGCGGGGTGCCCGTGGCACGCACGCTGGTCGGGAACTACGTCACCTCACTGGACATGGCGGGCGCCTCGGTGACGCTGTGCCAGGTGGACGAGGAGCTGCTGCGGCTGTGGGACGCGCCGGTGAAGACGCCCGCGTTGCGCTGGGGCGTGTGAACCCCGCGACATCGGCATGATGTCGCGGTCCCGCCCGGCCAACGTTCGCACCACGCAAGGAGATTCTGTGCTCGACGCCGATTTCTTCCGCCGTTGGATGACGGCGACCGCCGCGTCCGTCGACCGCGAGGCGGAGCGGCTCACCGCTCTGGACTCGCCGATCGGCGACGCCGACCACGGCAGCAATCTGCAGCGCGGGTTCACCGCCGTGGTGGCCACGCTGGAGAAGGAGGCGCCGGACACCCCCGGCGCCGTTCTCACCCTCGCCGGACGCCGGCTGATCTCCACGGTCGGCGGCGCGTCGGGGCCCTTGTACGGCACCTTGCTCCGCCGTACGGGCAAGGCCCTCGGGGACGCAGCCGAGGTCACCGAGGAACAGTTCACGGACGCGTTGCGCGCGGGCGTGGACGCCGTGATGGCGCTGGGCGGAGCCGCGCCCGGCGACAAGACCATGATCGACGCGCTGGTGCCCGCGGTGGACGCGCTCCCCGAGTCCTTCGCCGCGGCGAAGACGGCCGCCGAGGAGGGCGCCGTCGCGACGACGCCGCTGCAGGCCCGCAAGGGCAGGGCCAGCTATCTGGGCGAGCGCAGCATCGGGCACCAGGATCCGGGCGCCACCTCCTCGTCCTTGCTGATCAGCGCCCTCTTGGAGGCCTCCGATGAGTGAATCCACGGGCAGCACGGACAAGCTCGTCGGCGTCGTGCTGGTCTCCCACAGCGCCGCCGTCGCCGCCTCGGTCGCCGAGCTGGCGACGGGGCTCGCGGGCGGCGGCACGACCGCTCCCGTCGCGCCGGCCGGCGGCACGATGGACGGCGGTCTCGGCACCAGCGCCGAACTGATCTCCGCGGCCGCCGCCTCGGTGGACCGCGGTGCCGGGATCGCCGTGCTCACCGACCTGGGCAGCGCGGTTCTCACCGTGAAGGCCCTGCTGGCGGAGGGGGACGAGCTCCCCGACAACAGCCGCCTGGTGGACGCGCCCTTCGTGGAGGGCGCGGTGGCCGCGGTGGTCACGGCCTCGACGGGAGCCGACCTCGCGGCGGTCGAGGCGGCGGCCACGGAGGCGTACACCTACCGGAAGGTGTGAGGGAACAAGCAGGGGCACCGGCCTCGCCCGGCAGGCGAGGCCCGGTGCCCCTGCGCCCGCTCAGCGGCCGCGCACGAACTGCCGGGCCAGTCGCTCACCCTCGGTCACGGCTGCCGCGTGATCCTCGATGGGGGACACCCGGGAGTCCTTGAAGGCGATGTAGGTGACCCCGGAAGGTGTCCCGCCGACGCGCGGGTCGGGGCGGATGCCGAGCGCCTTGGCGGTGGCGTACGAGGCCTCGCCGATGATCGCGTGCGGTCCGGTGTCGCCGACCACGGCGTACTGGACCCGGTCCTGGTAGATCACCGCGACCACCGAGCCGCCTCGGATGCCGTGGGCGCGGTGGTCCCAGATGTCACTGGGCGCGGGCACGACGACATACGGGAGGGTCTCGGCGCTCAGGTACCGCCCGTCGGACTGCCGATACGCGGTGGTCCCGGAGAAGAACGGGTCGGTCCGCTCGTTGCACAGGAGGCCGGGGCGGCCGTCGCAGTCGATGTCCATGTCGGCCTTCCAGAACACCGCGCCCCGCGTCCCGCAGACGGGAATCTCGGGGCGGGCGCTGTTGTCGGTGCGGTAGCCCCCCTTCGAGACGGCCACGCAGTCACGGACCTTGGCGAGCAGGTCGGCGGCGCGCACCTTCCCCTCCCGCGCCGCCGCGGGCAGGCTCGGACGGGCGGCGGGAGACGGGGCGGGAGCGAGCAGGGCCACGCCGGCCACGGCCAGGGTCAGCGACTGGACACGCACGATAAGAGACCCTCTCCTGGGGGACATTGACGGTCATTTAGCAAAATTTGGCGTGTTTCTGACGGTGCGTCCACCGGGAAGGGGCCGGACGGTGCACGGCGGTCTCGACGGGTGCACTGCGGCCGAGGGCCCGAGCCGTCATCGACCCGGGCCTCTCGACCGCCCTCGCCGGCGCGGCATCAGCGACGACAGCGGTCCGCGCCGCGGGCACGAACTTCCCTGGGAAGAGGGCAAGTTCACACCGCGTCAGGCATCAGCATACGTAGCCCGCGAACGGTCCGACGAACGGCCACCGCCCCCTTGATGTGGCCGCGTCCGCCGTGTCTTATAGGTACAGACCAATCCCGTCGAGGGAAGGCAGGCCTGTGCGACGCGTTTCCCTTGCGTTGATCTGCGGCTCGCTGCTCGTCCTCACCGCGTGCGGTGGAGGCGCGGGAAACAACACCGGGGGCGAGGGGCTGCCACCGGCCCCGATGGGGGTCACCGCGGCGGCGGGCAGCGCGACCACCGTGCACGTCATGTGGAACGCCGTCTCCGGGGACGTGAAGGTCACCGGGTACGAGGTGTACCGCGGCGCCACCAGGGTCGAGCGGGTGCCCGGCGACGAGCACATGCTGGACGTCACCAGGCTGACCCCGTCCACGGCCTACGTCTTCACGGTCCGGGCCCTGAACGCCGACGGGAACCCCGGACCACCCAGCGAGCCGGTGCGCGCCACCACACCGGTCGAGGTCGCCGCCGACCGTACGCCTCCGACCCGCCCCGGACGGCCGCACGGCAGGGCCGTCGCGAGCCGGGCGGCCCAACTGGACTGGTCGGCGTCGACGGACGCCCGGGGCGTGGTCTCGTACGACGTCTACCAGGGCGGCTCGAAGATCCACAGCGTGGGCGGCGGACAGACGGCGACCGTCGTCACCGGGCTGCGGCCGGGCACCGCGTACACCTTCACCGTGCGGGCCCGCGACGCGGCGGACAACCTCTCCCCCGCGAGCGCCGCCGTCCGGCTCACCACCGCGCCGGGCGCGGACGACGGCCACGGCACCGCGCCGACCGAGTTCCGCGCGAGCTCCCACCGCGCGGACGGGGCGTACTACCTCGACCTGTCCTGGCTTCCGCCACGGACGGACGGAGTGATCACCGAGTACCGGATCGACCTGGACGGCCGACAGGCGACCTCGCTCGTCTGGGGCGGCACACCGCCCAGCGGCAGGGCCACCTACAGCTTCTACGTGGGACGGGACACCGGGGTCGCCTACCGGGTGCGGATCAGGGCGAAGCTGCCGGACGGCACCTGGGGCGGGTTCTCGGCGGAGCGGACGGTGACGACGGGATCCGCCACTGCTGGGGATGCGGGCACCCGGAAATAGGCGAACCGTAGGCTCACCTCTGTGACCCATAGCGAACCCGATGCCTCGACGGCTCCCCTGGACATCTCCCTGCTGCGCACCTTCCTCGCCGTGCACCGCGCGGGATCGTTCACGGCGGCCGCGCGGCTGCTCGGCCTGTCCCAGCCGACGGTGACGACACAGATGCGCTCACTGGAGGAACAGCTGGGGCGGGAGCTGTTCGAACGGCGGCCCCGGGGTGTCGTGCCCACGTCGGTGGCGGACGGACTCGCCGCCGAGGTCGCGGCGCCCCTGGACGCGCTCGCGGCGGTCGCGGACCGCCGCGGGGCCGGCGCCGACCAGCCACCGGACCCGGTGCAGCTGGCGGGCCCGGCCGAGCTGCTGTGCGCACGCGTCCTGCCCGCGCTGGCACCGCTGACCGCACAGGGCGTACGTCTGCGGGTCACTCCCGGCCTCACCGACGACCTGCTGGACGGGCTGCGCGGCGGCCGCTTCGACCTGGTCATCGCCACGATCCGGCCGCGCGGCCGCACCCTGACCGCCGTGCCGCTGATGGACGAGGAGTTCGTGCTCGTCGCCGCCCCGTCGTGGGCCGAGCGCATCGACCCGGCCCGGGTGGCGGGCGAGGGTCCCGCCGCGCTGCACGGGGCGCCCCTGGTGACGTACGCCGAGGATCTGCCCATCGCCCGGCGCTACTGGCGGCATGTGTTCGGCGTACGGCTGACCGGCCAGGCCTCGATCACGGTGCCCGACCTGCGGGGCGTGCTGGCCGCGGTGGTCGCGGGCGCGGGGATCACCGTGCTCCCCCGCTATCTGTGCCTGGACGCACTGGCCTCCGGCGCCCTGGTACCTCTGCTGTCCCCCGAGGATCCCCCCATCAACACCGGGTACCTCACCCAGCGGCCGGGCGCGTCGGACAACCCGCACGTGGCGATCGTCCGGGAGCGGCTGCTCCAGGCGGGCCGCACATGGTGAGGGACCGGTGCGACCACACGGAGAAGATCGCCCGCTGAGCGAGGGGATCCTCCGCCGGACGAACGAATTCTTCACCTGCCCGGTCCCCGCCCGCGTGCGCCCGGAGCCCAAGGCGCATTGGCTCTCCCTGAGGCAGCACGGGCCTTTCCAATCCTCGGCGGCGCATGGGATGTACCGCCAACCGTGCCGCTGGAGGGCAGTCCTATGCGTACTTCTCAGATATCCATCCGCTCCGGCCTGACCGTGGCCGCCGTCGCTGCGCTTCCGCTCACCCTGACCGCTCCGTCGGCCGCCGGCTTCGGTTCGGGGATCTCGGTGAGCACGAGCGGGTCCAGCGTCTCGGTCACCACCAATTCCTGCCCGAGCAACGGCAGCAGTTTCGGCAACTCCTCGCTGCTCTCCAGTGGGCAGGTGAACTTCTCCCAAGGGCGCCAGATGCCGTTGTCCGGGACCAGCGCCAGTCAGTCGTCGGTCTGGTCCAACGTCAGCCCCGGCACCTATACCGTCGTCGTGGTCTGCCAGGACGGGACGACGGCCGGCACGCAGTCCATCATCGTCTCGGGCAGCGCGATCCCGAAGGCCTCCACGCCCCCCAGGATCTCCTCGACCGCCACGGCCTCCTCGCCGTCGCGCGGCGTGCTGGGCGGTTTCGGCGGGGCCACCAAGAACTACCGGACCGCCACGCTGGTGGGCGGCGGTGTGCTGGTGACTTCGGGCGTCGTGGCGACGGCCTGGTTCCTGCGCCGCCGAGCCAAACCCCACCGGCTCTGATCCCGGGGCCCGTCACACCGGCGGCCGTCCGGCTCCCGTCGAGGGGACGGCCGACTCCGGTCGAGGGGACGGCCCCTATTCGCGGACGTCTTCGGGCCCGGCTCCGGGCACGGCTTCAGGCACGTCTTCAGGCCCGGCTCCGAGGTGCTCGAACTCGTCCAGCGCATGCGACAGCCACTGGGTCCAGAAGGTCTCCAGGTCGATCCCGGCCCGCAGCACCAGGTGTCGCAGCCGGTCCTGGGGAGTGTCCTTGCCGGGCGGGAAATCGCGCTTCTGGATCTCCTCGTATTCGCTCAACTGCCGTTGGTGCAGGTCGAGATGGCGGCGCAGGTCCGTCTCGATGCCCGCGGTACCGACGACGGCGGAGGCGCGCAGCCGCAGCAGCAGCACATCGCGCAAGGGCTTCGGCTCCTGGGACACGGAGGTCCAGCGGGCCAGTTCGTCGCGGCCCGCCGGCAGCACCTCGTAGCTCTTCTTCTGTCCCCGGGCCGGCTGCTCGGACGGCAGGGCGCGGATGTACCCCTCGGACTCCAGTCTTCCCAGCTCGCGATAGATCTGCTGATGCGTGGCCGACCAGAAGTACCCGATCGACCTGTCGAACCTCCGGGTCAGTTCGAGGCCCGACGAGGGCTTCTCGAGCAGGGCGGTGAGGATCGCGTGCGGGAGTGACATGGGGTCATCCTAGGGACGCCGGGCCGAGGCCCCGGGCGCGTCCGCTCCGGGCTCGGCCGCTCCGCACGCGACCGCTCCGCACGCGGCTCCCCCGGTCACAGCGCCGCCGCAAGCTCCGTGCCCTGCTTGATGGCGCGCTTGGCGTCCAGCTCGGCGGCCACGTCGGCACCGCCGATGAGGTGCACGCTGCGACCCGCCGCGGACAGTTCCTCGTACAGGTCGCGGCGCGGCTCCTGGCCGGTGCACAGCACGACGGTGTCGACCTCGAGGACCTGGCTGTGGCCCTCGACGGTGACGTGCAGTCCGGCGTCGTCGATCCGGTCGTACTGGACGCCCGGGACCATGGTGACGCCCCGGTGCTTGAGTTCGGTGCGGTGGATCCAGCCGGTGGTCTTGCCCAGTCCGGCGCCGACCTTGGAGGCCTTGCGCTGGAGGAGGTGGACCGTGCGGGGCGGGGCGGGGCGCTCGGGGGCGGCGAGGCCGCCGGGTGCCTGGTAGTCCATGTCGACGCCCCAGTGGCGGAAGTACGTCGCCGGGTCCTCGCTCGCCTTGTCGCCGCCGTCGGTCAGGTACTCGGCGACGTCGAAGCCGATGCCGCCGGCACCGAGGATCGCGACCCGGTCGCCGACGGGGGCGCCGTCGCGCAGGACGTCGAGGTAACCGACGACACTGGGGTGGTCCACGCCGGGGATCTCGGGGGTGCGCGGGCTGACGCCGGTGGCGACCACGACCTCGTCGAAGGCGCTGACGTCCTCGGCGGCGACGCGGGTGTTCAACCGGACGTCCACGCCGTGCAGTTCGAGCTGGGTGCGGAAGTAGCGGATCGTCTCGTCGAACTCCTGCTTGCCGGGGACCTTGCGGGCCACGTTGAGCTGGCCGCCGATCTCGTTCGCGGCGTCGAAGAGGGTGACGTCGTGCCCGCGCTCGGCCGCGGAGACCGCGCAGGCCAGGCCGGCGGGGCCGGCGCCGACCACGGCGACGCGCTTGCGCAGCCGGGTCGGTGCGAGGACGAGCTCCGTCTCGTGGCAGGCGCGCGGGTTGACCAGGCAGGAGGTGATCTTCCCGCTGAAGGTGTGGTCGAGGCAGGCCTGGTTGCAGCCGATGCAGGTGTTGATGGCCTCCGGCCGCCCGGCCGCCGCCTTGGCGACGAAGTCGGGGTCCGCGAGCATCGGGCGGGCCAGCGACACCATGTCCGCGTGGCCGTCGGCGAGCAACTGCTCCGCGAGTTCCGGGGTGTTGATGCGGTTCGTGGTCACCAGGGGGATCGAGACCGCGCCCATGACCTTCTTGGTCACCCAGGTGTAGGCGCCGCGCGGCACGGAGGTCGCGATGGTGGGGATACGGGCCTCGTGCCAGCCGATGCCGGTGTTGATGATCGTCGCTCCGGCTGCCTCGACGGCCTGGGCGAGCGTGATCACCTCGTCCAGGGAGGAGCCGCCCGGCACCAGGTCCAGCATGGAGAGCCGGTAGATGATGATGAAGTTCTCGCCGACGGCCTCGCGCACGCGGCGCACGATCTCGACGGGGAAGCGCATGCGGTTCTCGTACGAGCCGCCCCAGCGGTCCTCGCGCCGGTTGGTCTGGGCGGCGATGAACTCGTTGATCAGATAGCCCTCGGAGCCCATGATCTCGACACCGTCGTATCCGGCCCGCTGCGCGAGCTCGGCGGCACGGGCGTAGTCGTCGATGGTCCGCTCGACCTCGGCGTCGGTGAGCGCGTGCGGCGGGAAGGGGCTGATCGGCGCCTGCAGGGCGCTCGGGGCGACCAGGTCCTGGTGGTAGGCGTAGCGCCCGAAGTGCAGGATCTGCATCGCGATCTTCCCGCCCTCGCGGTGCACCGCGGCGGTGATCTCCGTGTGCTGCTCGGCCTCCGCCTCGGTGGTCAGCTTCGCGCCGCCCTCGTACGGCCGGCCGGCGTCATTGGGCGCGATGCCGCCGGTGACGATGAGACCGACGCCGCCGCGGGCCCGGGTCGCATAGAACTCCGCCATGCGCTCGAAGCCGCGCTCGGCCTCCTCCAGGCCCACGTGCATGGAGCCCATGAGTACGCGGTTGGGCAGCGTGGTGAAGCCCAGGTCGAGCGGGTTCATCAGGTGCGGGTAACGGCTCATCGGGCCCTCCGTACGCGGTGTCGTATGTCTGTTGTAGACGACGGACAACGCCTTATGCAACTAGTTGCACAATGACGGAGGTCACTCACCCACGAGGCGGGCCCGGGTACTCGACGGGCCCGCCTCGTGGGTCAGGCGGCCCGGGGCCTGGTGCCGATCACCACGTTCGCGTACAGCTCGTCGGAGACGGCCAGTGTGGCGGTCAGACCACCGCGGGCGAAGGCCTCGACGGCCGCGGGTGCCTGGTGCTCGCTGGTCTCGACCAGGAGGCAGCCGCCCGGGGCCAGCCAGCGGGCCGCCTCGGCGGTCACGCGGCGCAGGATGTCGAGCCCGTCCGCGCCGCCGTCGAGGGCGACGAGCGGTTCGTGGTCGCGGGCTTCCGGGGGCAGCAGGCCGACCTCATGGGTGGGCACGTACGGCACGTTCGCGGTGAGGACGTCGACGCGGCCTCGCAGGGTGTCGGGCAGGGCCCCGAACAGGTCGCCCTGATGGACGTGGCCGCCGAAGGGTGCGACGTTGCGGCGCGCGCAGCGCACGGCGGCCGGATCGATGTCCGCGGCGTGCAGTTCGGGCCCGCCGAGGTCGGCGGCCAGCGCGGCGCCCACCGCGCCGGAGCCGCAGCACAGGTCCACGACGAGGGAGGCGCCGCGGGCGAGGGCCACGGCCTGGTCGACGAGGAACTCGGTGCGGCGGCGGGGGACGAAGACGCCCGGCTCGACGACGATGCGCAGGCCGTGGAACCCGGCCCAGCCGAGGACGTGTTCGAGGGGAAGTCCCGAGACGCGCCGGTCCACCATGGCGGCGACCTCGTCCGGGGTGCCGGCGGTGGAGAGGATCAACTCCGCCTCGTCCTCGGCGAAGACACAGCCTGCGGAGCGGAGCGCGGCGACGACGGAATCGGTGAGAGGGGGCATGAGAGCCGAGAAGCCTTTCGGTGGACCGAAGGGCGCTCTCGCGGTCACCTACAGGCGGCGATCCGCGTGGTCCTGAGGTGAGAGCACCCGACCTGACACAGCGGTAATGGGTCTCACCTCCTCTGCAACTCCCGGGCCGGGATGGTCCGCGGCCAGGACGGTCACCCTACAGGAAGGGCCGGACGGCGAGGGAACCCTCCCTCCCCTCCGCCGACCGCGGGCGCGAAGTTGTACTATGCAACTAGAACTGGAAGGAGCTCCCGTGGAAGCAGCCGACGTGTCCGTCGAGACCATCCAGCGCGAGATGACGGCCTTCGCCCGCCGCGCCCGGGCCTCGGCGGGGCGTATGCATCCGGAGCTTTCCCTGGTCTCGTACACCCTGCTGGGTCATCTGGAGGAGAGCGGTGGCTGTCGTGCCACCGATCTCGCGGCGCACTACGCGTTGGACAAGTCCACGGTGAGCCGGCAGGTGGCGGCGCTGGAGCGGGCCGGGCTCATCGAACGCCGAGTCGACCCGGAGGACCACCGGGTTCAGGTGCTGGAGCTGACGGACGCGGGCACCCAGATCCTCGCCCAGGTCACCGAGAGCCGCCGGATCGCGTTCCGTGAGCGGCTCTCGGACTGGCCGGCGGCGGACCTGGAGCGGTTCGCCGCCTATCTGGTGCGTTACAACGCGGCGGCGGCCGGGGCACCGGCCGCCGGACAGTCCCCCGGCGGCTGAGGCCTCACCGGCGGGGGCTTGCCGTCAACGGACCCCCACGGCCTGCCCGTCCGCCAGGTGCTCCGGAACCCGTGCCGCCATGAAGCGGGTGCTGCGGCGCAGCCTGAAGCCCAGGGACTCGTAGAGGCGGATGGCGTTGGTGTTGCTCGCGGCGGTGTGCAGGAAGGGGGTCTCGCCGCGTTCGCGGATGCCGTGCGCCACGGCCAGGATCAGGCGGGAGGCGAGCCCCTCGCCGCGGAAGTCCGGGTCGGTGCAGACCGCGCTGATCTCGGTCCAGCCCGGCGGGTGCAGCCGCTCCCCCGCCATGGCGATCAGCGCGCCGCCGCGCCGGATGCCGAGATAGGTGCCGAGCTCGACGGTGCGCGGCAGGAAGGGACCGGGCCTGGTGCGCTCGACCAGGTCCAGCATCTCCGGTACGTCGGCGGGGCCGAGCCGCACGGCTTCCGCGTCCGGCGCCGCGGCGAGTCCGTCGTCGACGAGCTGGACGCCGTCCAGGCTGAAGGTCACCTCCCAGCCTTCCGGGGTCGGCCCGTTGAAGCCGGCCAGCGGAGCCTCGCCGCCGGGGCCGACGAGAACGGCGAGGTCCGCCCAGTCGTCATCGGTCGGGTGGTCGGGCAGGGCCAGCCACGGCGACACGTCCACGGGATAGCGCAGGACGCTGCCCCGGCGTTCGGCGAAGTGGGCGTGCGGGCCGGTCAGCGAGGCGAGGGCCGGATTGTCCAGCGGGTGCGTGGCGCCGGCCGGCGAACGGGGGCTCGTGAGGCGACGGTCGCTCATCGGGCGACCTCGATCACGATCTTGCCGCGGGCGTGGCCGTCCTCGACCGTGCGCAGCGCCTCGGCGGCCCGGTCGAGGGGGAAGGTCCGCGTCACGAAGGGCTTGAGCCCGCCGTCGACCACCAGGCGCGCCACCTCGTCGAGGACGGCGGCGGTGCGAGCGCGTTCGACGGGTCCTCCCCCGAGCCGGGCGACCGTCTCCCGGTCGGCACCGGTGATCAGCTTCGCAGGGTCGTCCAACAGCGTCGCCGCGGCTTCCAGCACCTCGCCTCCGACCAGGTCGAACACGGCGTCCACCCCGTCCGGCGCGGCGGCCCGCACCCGCTCGGCCAGATCCGGCCCCGATGAGACGTGCACGGCCCCGAGCTCCTCGACGAAGTCCTTCTTGCCCTCGCTCGCGACACCGATCACGGTGAGCCCGTGGGCGCGCGCGATCTGTGTGGCCGCGACGCCGACACCACCGCCCGCACCGGTGATCAGCACGGTCGCGCCGGAGGGCAGGGCGAGCTGGTGGATCCCGTCGTACGCGGTCGCCGCGGCGACGGGCAGGGCCGCCGCGTCCGTGAAGGAGAGCTCGGCGGGCTTGTGGGCGGTGACCGAGGTCGGAAGCAGGGCGTACTCGGCGTACCCACCGGCCACCGGGTTGCCGAAGACCTCGTCCCCCACGGTGAACCCGGTCACGTCGGGACCGAGCTCCTCGACGACTCCCGCGACCTCGTTGCCGAGGACGGCGGGCAGCTCGCGTGCCCCGGCGCCGGGGCGGGCGTATCCCGTCCGCTGCTTCCAGTCGACGGGGTTCACACCCGCCGCACGGACCGCCACGAGTACCTGGCCGGGACCGGGGCTCGGCCGGTCCTGCTCCACCAGGGCCTCGGTCTCCGGTCCGCCGTACCGGGTGAAGACGTACGCCTTGGGCATCTGCTTCCTCACTCTCCTCCGCCGTCACGACCACGGGCGGCACTATCGGCAAGGAAGATCACGGCGCGGCTATTCCCGGGCCCCGGGAGAGTTCATACGGCCGCAATGATCGGGATCCCGCCCGGGCACGGAGCACGGCCCGCGGCCACGTACGGTTGAACCTCCACGTACGGTTGACCGCGTACGCACCGATCACGCTCGACCCGCGGGCCGCCGCACCCGACGGCCTGGAGGCACCACCGCCATGAACGTCACCCGAGCCTTCACCGGGCGCCCCCGCGTCGACAACGCCGGACTGCCGCCCGGCCAGTACGACGCGGGCGACGACTGGCCCGTCCTGTCCGCCGAGGTCACCCCTGACCTGGCGCCGGCCGACTGGACCTTCCGGGTCGACGGGCTGGTGGCCCAGCCGCGTACCTGGACCTGGGAGCAGGCGCACGCGCTGCCCGCCTCGGCGTACGAGGGCGACATCCACTGTGTGACGAGCTGGTCGAAGTTCGGGGTGCGCTTCGGGGGTGTCTCCCTGGACGCGTTCCTGGACTCCGTGCGCCCCGACGCGAGCGCCACCCACGTGGTCGCCTACTCGCACACCGGATACACCACGAACCTCCCGCTCGCCGACGTCACCGGCGGCCGTGCCTGGATCGTCTGGGAGTACGGGGACAAGCCGCTGCCCGCCGAGCACGGTGGTCCGGCGCGGCTGATCGTGCCGCACCTGTACTTCTGGAAGAGCGCCAAGTGGATCGCGGGCCTCAGGCTCCTCGACCACGACGAGCCGGGCTTCTGGGAGCAGAACGGCTACCACGCACGTGGCAACCCCTGGGAAGAGCAGCGCTACTCCGGTGACTGAGACGATGACCGAGACGTTCGTACCGCCCACCCGGTTCGCCGTGCCCGGGCGGATCGCGGTGAGCAACCGGGCCGCCGCCACCTGGCAGACCGCCACGCTCACCGAGATCCGCCGGGAGACACCGGGCGCCGCCACGTTCCGGTTCGCGGTGCCGCGGTGGGTGGGGCATCTGCCCGGGCAGCACCTGATGCTGCGGCTGACCGCCGAGGACGGGTATGTGGCGCAGCGCCACTACTCCCTCGCGTCGCCGCCCGACGACACCGGACACCTCGAGCTGACCCTCGACCACGTCGAGGACGGCGAGGTCTCCGGCTGGTTCCACACGGTGGCGAAGCCGGGTGACGCGGTAGAGGTGCGCGGCCCGCTCAGCGGGTTCTTCGCCTGGCCCGGCGACCGGCCCGCGCTGCTCGTCGGCGCCGGCTCCGGTGTCGTACCGCTGATGTCGATGCTGCGCCACCACCGCGCCCGCGCGCTGGACGTGCCGCTGCGGCTGCTCGTCTCCGCGCGCAGCCCGGAAGAGCTCATCTACGCGCGGGAGTACGGCGCCGAGACCACGCCCGTCTTCACCCGCACCGCCCCCGAGGGGGTGGCCGTGGGACGGCTGGCGGCCGGGCATCTGGCGCCGCTGCTGGCCGAGCGGCCGCCCGGTGGGTGGGAGGCCTATGTGTGCGGCTCCAACGGGTTCGCGGAGCACGCCTCGCGACTGCTGGTGGAGGCCGGGCAGCCGGTGGACCGCATTCGTATCGAACGCTTCGGCTGAGCCGGCCTCTCGAGTCGAACCGTTCCGAGCGCTTCGCTCCTCTTCTCCGGGAGCCCCGCGCTCCCCGTACGGCCGCGCGAGCCGAGGACCAGCGTCCGCGCCTCGACGGCCGCCGCGGGCCGCCGTCGACGCCCACAGTGATCGTGCGCATGTCGGTGCTCAGGGATCCCGCCCTTCCTGAAGGTGCGACCGCGGTCAACTGCCCCTCGTGCGGGGGTCGGTTACGCGCCAGTGCGCGTCGAGTGCCGCTGGATGGGCACAGGTCATGGTGGCTCCTGTTCGCTGCGCGGAGTGGTTCGCGGGTTCCACAGGAGGCGCGGATCAGTCACGCCGGGTGAGCCGAATCGTCCCGGCACGGGGGTCCGTTCGGCCCTCCGCGGGCAAGGCCGCGGAGGCGAGGAGGTGAAGATGCGTACCCGGGTGCGCGGTTGGCGCTGGCGCCGCAATCCGCTGCGCCGCCGCTCGGACGTCGTCGAGGCGTGGACGGTACTGGCCGTCGCGGTGCTGTTGTTCGTCGGTGCTCCGCTGGCCGGAGCCGCTGTGGGGTGGTGGAGGTACGACAACGCCCAGGCACGGGCGGCGGCACAGCGGACCGAGCGGCATCGGGTGAGCGCGCTGCTGGTCGAGACCGCGCCCGCCGCGGTGCCCTCGCCGCAGGGTGCCAGGCCGCCCACGTTCCGGGTGAAGGTGCGCTGGACCGAGCCGGGCAAGGGGGCGCGGACCGGTGAGGCGCTGGTCCCCGCGGGCGGGCAGCGCGGCGACCGCGTCGACGTCTGGCTGGACGCGCACGGCCGGAACGTCGGGCCGCCGGTGAGCGCCGGCGCGATCTGGCAACACGCGCTGACGACGGGCGCGTCGACCGCCGCGGGGGTCGTGGCCGTCGTACTCGCCTGGTACCTGACCGTACGGCGGATCGCCGCGCGTCGCCGTCTGGCCGAGTGGGAGCGGGACTGGGCGTATACGGGGCCGGAGTGGCGACGGCACACGGCTTGATGGGCGGACCGCCCGTCCTTCGCTCCTTTTCGCGCACCCCGTACTGCCGTCCGTCGGCGGACGCGCCTACGGTGTCGACAGCGGCCGGTGCGCCATCGACACGGGAAGGACGCCATGCCCACGCTGTACAACCTGTGCGAGGAGCCCGACTTCTGTCTTCGATTCGTCGACGGGGGTCCGACGACCGACCGCGCGGTCGACTCCATACGGGCCCTGTCCTTGGCCGCGACCGCGGGCGGCTCACTGGGTGACGTCCGGGACACGCTGGTGGTGATCGGTGACTTCTGGGATTCCGGGCGGACGTCCGTGCACGAGGAGGTCGGGCCGTTGCTGCGTGAGCTGTCCCGTCGGCGGGCCGCCGGTCTCGCGGTGGTGGTCCAGGAGCACGGCGCGCAGGCCGTTCCGGTGGTGATCCGCAGCTCGGCCGTCCGCCTCGGCGTGCCGCTGCTCACCACGACGAAGGCACTGCGCGACTGGCAGGAACTGATACCGCGGCTGCGCGAGTACCGCTACCGGCAGGCCGAATGGCACGCCGATCAGCTCACCGCGCTGCTGAACCGGCTTCCGGACCGGTTCGCCGACCTGGAGACGAACGCGGACGCGATGCAGCGGATCGTGGACTGGCTGGCGGCCGCCGTGGACGCGGATGTGGTGGTCGGTGATCCCCTGCGCGGCGCACTGGCCGCGGCACCCGATGCCCTCACCCGGCGGTCCCCTCGCACCACCTCCCCACAGACGCGGTCGTTCCCCCTGAGCGCCGCCGGTTTTGGCGCGGTGCTGTCGGTGACCGCCCGCCGTCCGCTCGACGACGTACGCACCGAACTGCTGGAGCACGCGGCCAAGGCGCTGGGCCTCGTCGACCGGGCCCGGATGCGCGACCAACTGACCGAGACCCGGCGCGAGGTGCAGCTGAGCGTCCTGCAACTGCTGATGGTGGGTGAGGAGGTGGCCGCCCAGCGCGTGCTGGCCGGCCTCGCGCCGGGACTGCTGGCGACCGAGTCGGTACGTGTCCATGTGATCGACTGCGCGCGGGAGGACCGAGAGGTGGCGCTCCGACGGGCGGAGGACGCACTCGCCGGACGCGCGCTGCTGGCACGGTGCCCGGTGTTCAACCACCTGATCGTGGTCGATCCGCTGCGGACGCACGAGGACGCCCCACGCAGCGTGTGGCACGCGCTCGGAGAGGTGGTCGCCACCCTGCCCGAGCACTGCATGGGCGGCAGCGAGGTGTACGCGCTGAGCAGTGTGGCGGACGCCTATACGCAGGCGGCCGGCACCCTGGTGACGGCGCGCCGGACACCCGGCCGGGTGGCACGCGCCGAACAGCGTGCCGACCTCATGGACGTCCTGCCGCCGGCCACGGCCCGACGGTGGGCGGGCACCCTGCTCCGACCGGTCCTCACCCTTCCGGCCGGGCAGCGCGAACAGCTCGTACGGACGCTGGAGTTGGGGCTCGAGTATCCGCACACGGCCGTCGGCCGTCTGCTCGGCATCCACCGCAACACGGTGACGCACCGCATCAGCAAGGGCTTCGACCTGCTCGGCCTCGACCGCGGCCAGGTGCTGAACCGGGTGGTGGTCTCGACGGCGCTCCAGGTCGTCGTGAAGTACGGCCATGACGCGCACTCGGCCGATCCGGCGGCCGACTTCACGGCGATGGTGTCCGCTCCGGAGGTCCGCGCCTGGGCCGACTCGTTCCTCGCGCCGCTGCGGGCCGACCGCCGCGACCTGCTGCGCACGCTCAGGGTCTGGCTGGAGAACGACACCCACACCGGGCGGACGGCCGCGGCGCTGGACCTGGCGCCGGTGACGGTCCGCAGTCATCTGCGGGCCGCCGCGCCGCTGATCCAACGCGACCTGCCGGTGGGCCCGGACGAGACGGAGGTGCTCGACGGGAACGAGCACGAGCAGGCGCTCAGCGGTGTACGCCCGGTGGCGTTCGCGCTGCACGCCAGCACCGGCCGCCCCTCCCTGCCGCACGCCTGAGCCCGCCGCACGCCTCAGCCCGCCCTCTCACCGGTGCCGGACTGTGCACCGGTGAGGGTCGCGCCCGCCCTCTTGTGCACCGGAACGGCTCCGGTCCGCCCCGGCGGTGCGTCCGGCGGGCCGACTGTGCACGCGTGACATGGCACGCCCGGACGGCGCTTCCTAGCGTGGCGCTCGCCCGCCCGACGCCGCGTCCGGGCCGGCGCGAAGGAGGTCGCCGTGAACATCAACCGCTGGTCGCGCAAGAGTGTGGACGACCGGGTCCGGCCCCGTGACACCGGATGGCCCGTGGCCCGGGCCCAAGGCCCCGGTGACTGACCGAGGGGAGGTCTGGCGGCCCTCCGGCGTCACACGTACGGTGTGATCATCCGCACTCGTGACGTCAAAAGGTGGTCCTTCATGGCCCAGTTCGACCTCCCCCTCGACGAACTTCGCGAATACCGCAGCGCGTCCGCCGAGCCCGAGGGCTTCGACACCTTCTGGGCCAAGACCCTGCAAGAGGCGCGGGAGCACGATCTCGACGCGCGCTTCGAACCCGTTCAGACGCCCCTGAAGACCGTCAAGGTGTACGACGTGACGTTCGCCGGGTTCGGCGGGCACCCGATCAAGGGCTGGCTCACACTGCCCGCCTGGGCGAACTCTCCCCTGCCCACGGTCGTCGAGTTCGTCGGATACGGCGGCGGGCGCGGCCTCTCGCACACGCATCTGCTGTGGGCCTCGGCCGGCTTCGCGCACTTCGTGATGGACACCCGTGGACAGGGCAGCGGCTGGGGCGGCGGCGAGACCCCGGACCCGGTGGGCAGCGCGCCCGCGTACCCCGGTTACATGACCCGGGGCATCGACGCACCCGAGAACTACTACTACCGCCGCGTGTTCACGGACGGCGTGCGCGCGGTGGAGGCGGCCCGCTCGCATCCGCTGGTCGACGCGGAGCACGTGGCGGCCGTCGGCGGCAGTCAGGGCGGCGGGATCACCATCGCGGTGGGCGGTCTGGTCCCCGACCTGGCCGCGATCGCGCCCGACGTGCCGTTCCTGTGCGACTTCCCGCGCGCGACGACGCTCACGGACCGGCACCCGTACCGGGAGATCGGCAACTACCTCAAGACCTACCGCGGCCGCACCGAGGACGTGCTGCGCACGCTGTCCTACTTCGACGGAGTGCACTTCGCGGCGCGCGGCCGCGCGCCGGCCCTCTTCTCGGTCGCGCTGGAGGACCAGACCTGCCCGCCCTCCACGATCTTCGCGGCCTTCAACGCGTGGGACCACGAGGACAAGAAGATCGAGGTCTACGACTTCAACGACCACGAGGGCGGCGGCACCTACCAGGAGGTGGCCAAGCTGGCCTGGCTGCCCGCGTATCTCTGACGCGGCCGGAACGTCGGACCGGCCGTGGTGACCCGCGACCACTCGCACGTCGTCGCGGGTCACCAGGAGCCGACCGGTCCGCTGTTCCTGGCGGGACGGCCGGTGCTCAGCCCGCCGTCCCGCGCGGTACGACCGTCGACAGGACGGCGGGCAGGGGGTACCAGTCCGCCGAGACCACGCTGGCATGCTGTCGGGCGAGAAGGGTGACTCGGTCGAGGGCCTCGGCCTGGGTGGGGTTGGTGCCGTCGATGGCCGGCGGCACGTTCTGGCCGTCGGTCATGACGACGAGGTAGTGGCGGTCGTCGTACCAGCCGGTGTCGATGGTGCCGTTCGCGTAGGTGGCGGCGTCGCCGTCGAAGATCACGAACCAGGGGCGGATGGTCGCGTCCGTGTAGCGGGTACGCGGGTCACCCGTCGCCGCGTTGTGCACGGCGGGGAAGGCGGCCGCCTCGCGCAGGCGCCCGGCCGCGGCGAGGTCGCGGAGGTAGGTGGCGTACTCGCGGTCGGTCCAGAGCGAGTCAAAGGGGTTGCCCTCCTCGACGGTGCCGGGGATCAGCTCGACCATGAACTTGCCGGCGAGGGCTGAGCGGGCGGGCCAGCCGTCGGCGCGTACGGCCGAGTCGAGGTCGGTGTGGGAGCCGACGACGTCGGAGGGGCGCAGCAGGGCGTCGCCGAGCTTGGCGGTGAGCAGGGCGTCCAACTGGGCGGGGCCGCGGCCGGCGTTGGCCGCGAAGCCGTCCTTCATCTCGATCTTCAGCTGGATCGGCCGGTGGCCCGGGTGCGCGTCGTGCCAGGCCTTGATGTCGGAGAGGCAGCCCGCCAGGTCGCGGTTGGTGGACTTGGTGCGCAGCTCCGAGGCGTTCGCCGCGTTCTCGCAGTTGTTGTCGTTGCCGATCGGGTTGCTGTGCGAGACACGCCAGGAGGCGCCGAACACATTGGTCCACACGTCGAGTTCGAGCATGCCGGCGCCGGAGTCCAACGCGTCGGCGAAGTAGGTGTACTTCGCCTTGTCGTAGGAGTTGTGGACGCCGACCCAGGTGCTGGCGGAGTACGAGAGGTCCGCGGCGGTGGCGCCGGGGGCCGTGGTCAGGGCGAGGGCTCCCGCCATCGCCACCGCGATCCCGGTACGCGTCAACACCCTCACATGTCTGTGCATGCTCCCCTGCCTCCTGCGTCTCGGTGGTCAACCGACGTGCAGCGTAGGGGTGTTGGGTGACATCCGGAAGATGGCGCGGTAAAGGGACGACGAGCGGCCGCGACACACGCGAAGACGGATGCCGTCACATCACTTCCACCCAGTCCGACCAGTCGGTATGTTCGGGGCCGGAATCCCTACGGATGACGGAGGCCCCATGACCCGGCCCGCGCCACTTGTTCACGGCCACTGCGACGCCCGCTTCGCGGCGGTGCGCACCGCGTTCGAGGAGAACTTCCAAGACCGCGACGAGCTCGGCGCGGCCGTGGCCGTCACGCTCGACGGTGAGACGGTGGTCGACCTGTGGGGCGGTTGGGCCGACGCGGCGCGCACCCGGCCCTGGGAGCGCGAGACGCTGGTCAACGTCTGGTCGACGTCCAAGGGTCCGACCTCGCTGTGCGCGCACATCCTGGCCGATCGCGGGCTGCTCGACCTCGACGCCCCGGTGGCCGCGTACTGGCCGGAGTTCGCGGCGGCGGGCAAGGAGTCCGTGCTCGTACGGCATCTGCTGTCGCACCGCGCGGGGTTGGCCGGGCTGCGCGAGCCGCACGACCTGGACCAGCTGTGCGACTGGGAGCTGACCGTCGAACGACTGACGGCGCAGGAGCCCTGGTGGGAGCCGGGGACCCGGTCCGGGTACCACGCGCTCACCTTCGGTCATCTGGTGGGAGAGGTGGTGCGGCGGGTCTCCGGACTCCGGCCGGGCGCGTTCCTGGAGCGGGAGGTGACCGGGCCGCTCGGGATCGACTTCACCATCGGGCTGCCGGAGAAGGAGGCCGGCCGGGCGGCCGAGCTGGTGCATCCGCCGGTCATGTCGAACAGTGAACAGGCCGCGGTCTTCGCCCAGTTGACGCCGACGGCGGTGGCCGCCCTCGCCAACCCGCCGGTCGGCGCCGCCGAGGCCAACACGGCCCGGTGGCGAGCCGCCGAGATACCGGCGGCGAACGGCCACGGCACGGCACGGGCGGTCGCGGCGCTGTACGGGATCTTCGCCGGGCGCGGATCGTACGGTTCCCGTCAGGTGCTCTCCCCGGAGGCCGCCGAGCGGGTGCGCGAGGGGCAGGGCAGTTGCCGGGACCTGGTGCTGGGCGCCGGGTTCGCGCACGAGACGGAGACCGGCCTCGGGCTGTGGCTGAGTGGACCCAATGGCTCGTACGGCCCCAACCCGAGGGCTTTCGGACACGACGGCTTCGGCGGGTCCTGCGGTCTCGCCGACCCGGAGTCGGGCCTCTCCCTGGGGTACGTCATGAACCGGATGGGCCCTCACATCGCCGACGACCCAAGGAAGATGGCGCTTGTGGACGCCCTGTACAGCGCGCTCTGAGCGCACCTTCGACGCCCGGTGGGTGCGGGCTGAAACCGGCCGAACCGTCCGACCGCTCTTCCCTCGTGGTTTAGACCAATGCTAGATCTGGTGGCGCACAGAGCCCGCACAGCTACGTTTCGTCACCACGATCACCCGCTCATCACGGTCACCTCGCAGGAGGCGCGGACATGGCCCGCACCACCGGTCCAACCAGTACCCACCCGTCCGACCAGGAGCCCCGTTACGCGCGGATCGCCGCACAACTGCTCGGCGAACTGCGCGACGGGACCGTTCCGCCCGGTGAACGACTTCCAGGAGAAAGGGAGTTGGCCACGCGCTTCGGCGTCAGCCGCGAGACGGTACGCCAGGCGTTGCAGCGGCTGCGGCGCGACGGCCTCGTCTCCACCGACCGGCGTGGCAGCCACGCCACCCTGCCCGGCACCACGGCCGAGCACATCCCCTCGCTCGACTTCCCCGTAGGCGCGCACACCGCCGAGCCCTGCGCCGTCCACCGCGCCAGCGTCACCTGGGAGGCTCCCCCGCCGGAGCACGCCGAGGCTCTGGGGCTCGCGCCGACCCGGCCGACCCTCGTCCATCGCTACGAGTCGGCCGCGGCGGACGGCAGCGGACTGCGTACGGCCTTCACCTCGTTCTCCGCCGTCGCCGTGACCGAGGTCGAGGAGCTCGCCCGCTACCGTGACCGCGCGGACGGTTCCGCGTCGGCGCAGCTACGGCGGGCGTACGACTGGATGCGCAAGGCCGGGCTGACCCTGCACCACCGCGACGCGATCACCAGGCTCCCGCAGTCCGTACGGGTCACCCGGCGCGTGCACGACCAGTACGACCGGCCCCTGGAGATCACCGAACTGGTGGTGGAGGCCCAACAGGACGCCCTGGTCTACGAGTTCACACTGCCGGCGGCCGGGTGAATCCGGTCCGGGGACAGACGGCTGTCGGCGCGGACGGCAACAGCGCGGGTCAGTCGGAACCGGAAGCGGCGGAGGGGGCGCTGCCGCTTCGGGCGGCCACGACCATCCGGCAGCGCGGGCTGCCGTCCCGCCGCCATCCGAACTCGGGCAGCGTCTGGAGCTCCACCTCGAACCCCGCCCGCGTCAGCTCCCGCTGTACGTCGCCGAGCCGGAACGCCCGGTAGTACATGACGAACGGTGGCCGCCAGACGGCGTTGCGCACCCGCATCCCCGCGTCGAAGCCCAGCAGGGCCCAGTACCAGGGCGAGCTCGGGCGGGGCGGGGCCGTGATGGGGAACGCGAAGCGCCCGCCCGGTCGCAGGACGGAGTGGACCTGGGCGAACAGGCCCGGCAGCTCGCGCGGCAGGAAGTGCCCGAACGCGCCGAAACTGACGACGAGGTCGAAGACGGGGCCGAAGGGCAGGGCCCGCGCGTCACCCCGTACCCATGCGAGGTGCGGCGACGTCCCCTGGTCCACGCCCTCGTACGCTCCCGGACCCGCCTCCGCCCACGCGCCGGGCCACGGGCGCGTTCGGCCGCCGGGGCGCGCACCCCCCGGCGCGTCCGCATCCGTACGCTTCGATCCCCCCGTACCCGCCCGCTCCCGCCCCACGGCCAGCATCCCCGCGCTGATGTCGATCCCGGTGACACTCCCCCGGCACAGTCCGCTCAGCACCTCCATGCCCGCGCCGGTGCCGCAGCACAGGTCGAGACCGTGGTCGAACGGGCCGATGGGGCCCAGTGCACGGGCCACGGCGTCGAGGACCGAGTCCGGGGTCCGGAACGGCGTGTGGTCGAACTTGGGTGCGAGCAGGTCATAGCCGTGCTCGACGGAGGACAGTGCCTGCGCGACCAGTTCGCGGAGAGTGGGACCTTGCGGGGTGAACATCACCCTCAGCTTAGGGGCAGCGCGCGCCCCCGGCGTCGGTCTAGGGTCCCGTTCATGACTTCGTTCCGTCCCGCCCCCGCCTGGCTGGCCGACGCCGTCTTCTACCAGATCTATCCGCAGTCCTTCGCCGACTCCAACGGCGACGGCATCGGCGACTTCAACGGGATCGCCGAGCGTCTCGACCACCTCGCGTGGCTGGGCGTGAACACCGTGTGGCTGAACCCGTGCTTCGCCTCACCGTTCCGCGACGCCGGGTACGACGTCTGCGACTACCTGGCCGTCGCCCCCCGCTACGGCTCCCTGGACGACCTGGCCAAGCTGGTCGACGAGGCGGGCCGGCGCGGCATCCGGGTCCTGCTGGATCTCGTGGCCGGTCACACCTCCGACGAGCACCCATGGTTCAAGGCCGCCGCGAACGATCCGGCAGACGACCGGTACATCTGGGCGTCCGAGGGCCGGCCCGACGGCTTCGTCCCCTCCCCCGGCACCCGCCCCGGCGCGTACCTGCCGAACTTCTTCGCCTTCCAGCCCGCCCTCAACTTCGGCTACGCACGGTCGGATCCGGCCGAGCCCTGGCGTCGGCCGGTCGACGCGGACGGACCGCGCGCCAACCGGGCGGTGCTGCGCACGATCATGGACCACTGGCTGGGTCTCGGCCTGTCCGGCTTCCGTGTCGACATGGCCGCGTCGCTCGTCAAGGACGACCCGGACAAGACGGAAACCGCCAAGGTCTGGAGCGAGTTGCGCCACTGGCTGGACGTCACGCATCCGGACGCGGTGCTGCTCTCGGAGTGGGGCGAGCCGGAGGTGTCCGTCCCGGCGGGCTTCCACGCGGACTTCTTCCTGCAGTTCGGCGGCCCCACCGACGGCCTCGCCCTGCGCTCGCTGTGGAGCAACGGCGAGGGGACGGTCAACGAGAGCTGGGACCCGCAAGACTGCTTCTTCGACCGAAGCGGCCGGGGTTCGCCGCGCCCCTTCCTCAAAGCCTGGGAGAAGGCCTCCAGCGCGCTCGGCGCGAGCGGTTTCATCTCCCTCCCCACCGCCAACCACGACTTCTCCCGCCTCAACTGCGGCCCGCGCACGCCCGAGCAACTGCCCGCCGCCTTCGCGTTCCAGCTCACCTGGCCGACACTCCCGGCGATCTACTACGGCGACGAGATCGGCATGCGCTACCTTCCGAGCCTGCCCGGCAAGGAGGGCAGCGTCCTCGGCCCCCGCTACAACCGCGCGGGCTCCCGCACGCCGATGCAGTGGGGCGAGGGCCCGAACGCCGGTTTCTCCACCGCCGCACCGGACCGTCTCTACCTCCCCGTCGACCCGTCCCCCACCCGCCCGACCGTCGCCGCCCAACACGCCGACGAGGCCTCGCTCCTCCACCTCGTACGCCGCCTCATCACCCTCCGCACCCACACCCCGGAACTCGGCTCCCGGGGCTCGGTGGAGGTGCTGCACGCCGGCCATCCGTTCGTGTACCTGCGCGGCGGAAGGTACCTCGTGGTCATCAACCCCCAGGAGCAAGAGGCGAGTTGCTCCTACGACGGTGCCCGCGCCGGGGCGCCCCTGGAGGCCGACGGCGTCACGGTGAGCGGCTCCACGATCACCGCCGAGGGATTCGGGTACGGGATCCTCGACCTCGGCACAGACTGATAAGGCCTGTGCAGCCCTAGAACCTGCCCTCGTCCAGGAACGCGCACACCGCCTCCGTGAACGCCTGAGGCGCCGCGCTGTGGATGAGGTGTCCGACGGGGATCGTGACGACTCGCCCGCCGGGGACACGGCGGGCGAGTTCGGCGATGCCGTCCTGGGGCACATGGCTGCCGGGTCCGCCGGCCAGCACCAGTGTGTCGGCGGTGATCCTGCTCAGCCCCTCGAGCCACGCCGGGTCGGGCGTGTCGATCTGCCTCCTGATGGCCGACACCATGTCCCAGTCGAAGGTGAGCTCGCCGTCCGGCCTGGTCGGGGTGGTCTTCTCGCGGGGCCGTGGAACCGGTACGTCCTCCAGGACGAGCCTGCCCACCCGCTCCGGTTGCTCCTGCGCGAGCAGGTAGGCCACGACCCCGCCCATGGAGTGTCCGATCAGGTCCACCGTGCCGAGTCCCAGCACGTCGAGGAACCGGAGCACGTCGGCACGCATGAGTTCGAGCGAGTACTCCCCCGGCCAGTCGCTCCGTCCGTGGCCCCGCAGATCGAGGGCGTACACCCGTCGCCCGCGGACGAGAGCGGGCAGCACCTCGGCCCAGTCGGTGCTGTCCTCGCCGAGCGCGTGCAACAGGACGAGAGGCGGAGCGGACTCCTGGCCCCACACCTGGCAGACGAGCCGGACCCCTCCCACATCAACCGTAAGACGATCAACCATGCGGGAGAGGATATGCGTCGGTCATCGCCCGCCGGGCTTCGGCCTCGGACGCCCCCGGCTGCTCAGCCGACCGTGAGGACGATCGCGCCGGAGTAGTCGCCGCCTGCCTCGATGGCCATCTGCGTGCCGTCGACCGTCATGGTCACGGCCTTGCCGTTCGCCGCCCGCAGCGCCGCGTCGGTGGCGACGGTCAGCCTGGTCAGGTGCGAGGTGCCGGTCACGGTCCAGGTCGAGCCGCTGTTCAGCTGCACGATCACGCCGTTGTTGACGGCGGCCCGGACGGTATTGGTGACCTGGCCCAGCTCGTAGAAGTTCGAGGAGTCGATCGTGCTGACGCGGTGCTCGGCCTTCGTGGCCGAGATGACGCCCTGCACGGTCGAGTCCTCGAAGGTGAGGACCATGTTCTTGCCCGCGCGCATGCCGTTGTAGAAGTCTCCCGCCAGCGCGATGGAGGTGAAGGTGGCGGCCCCGTCGGCCGTGTGGACCGAGGTCGGGTCGAAGGAGGCGTCCTTGACGGGGTCGCCCGTGGGTTCGGTGTATACGCCGACGTTCATCATCTTGCCGTCGACGTTCACCGGGCCGGGGTCGTCGCTCTCGATCATCTGCAGGATGATCCCGTTGCCGGGATTGAGCTGTGCGCCGTCCGAACCGTCCACCGTGATCGAGGTCTGCTGGCCCTTGTTGAGGAAGGTGGTCTGCGCGGAGGTGATGACCGTGCCGCCGTCCAGCCTCAGCGTGCCGGTGCCGAAGAACATGAAACCGAAGTGGCCCGAGTTGACGACCGTGACCCGGGCCGGGATGTCCGACAGTTCGGCCTTGGTCAGGCCGAGGCCGAGCGAGGAGTTGAGCTCCGCGACGGCTTCGCGGGTGCTGTCGCCGTAGTGGATCGAGGCGGCCGGGCCCGCGCAGATGGTGGCGTAGGAGCCGACATCGAACTGCGAGCCGAGCACACGGACGGTGGCGTCCCCGATGGCGTAGGTGCCGTAGCCGTACGTTCCCGTGTTGCCGACGCTGCTGTTGATCGCCGTCAGCTGGAGCCCACGGCCGCCCTCCACCGACAGGGCGCCCCACGTCTCCGACTGCACGGTCGAGTTGATGTACGTCGCCTTGGTGCCGGCGCCGATGAGGTTGGTGGCGCGGACGTTGCCGTCCAGGCCGAGCATCCACGGCACGGACTCCATGTACGGGGTCTCCACGGTCGCCTGGTAGTCGGCGGGGAGCGTGCCGTTGCGGGCCCGCAGGCGGGAGTTCTTCACGATGACGTTGGCGCCGTCGTCCGCGATGACCGTCGTGCGTACCACGCCCTTGTTGGTGATCCTGGCGCCGTCCACGACGAGTGTCGTCGCCGAACCGGCGCCGACGACCGCGGCGCCGTATCCCGCGAAGTCACAACGCCCGTTGCCCGTGAGGGAGATGGCGGGGCTCTTGAGCGTGTAGGTGCCGTTCTTCACGTAGACACCGTCGAAGCACTCGCCGGTGGAGGTGATCGCGACGTTGCGGGCGAGGGTGTCGGTGAGCGTGCCGCCCACGACGGCGGAGAGGGCCGACTTGGCGCGATCCACCCCGGCGGCGCCCACGTAAAGGGCCTGCCGGAAAGGGAAGGTGACGGTCTGATAGGTCACCGCGTTGGCCTCCGCCACGGTGAGCACGATGTCGCCCTGATAGGTGCCGGCCGAGATCAGCGTCTCGGTTCCGCCCGTCTCGGTGAGGAGCTGCCCGGTCTCGGCCCCGTCGACGGTGAGGGTGACGCTGTACCCGGCGGGCGCGGTGATCTTTCCTCCTTCGGCTATGGACAGCTCGCTCACGGCCGTGGTCGCGGAGAGCTGGTACGTCTCGCCGGCTCCCACGGAGATCTTGCCCGCCCGGGCCGCCTTCGGCGCGGGCCCCGCGGCCAGGGCGGGCGCCGCCGGAACGAGGAGGGCTCCTGCCGTGGCCGTACCGGCGATCAGGAGCGAACGTCGGGTGATCAACGTCATTGCATGCCTTCCCAGAGATCTAGTGCGCCGTCGCGCAGCGTGACCGGCCGGCCGTCGGATTCATGGGGGCGACGGCTCGGGCGGAGGCACCAGAGGTGCGCATGAGGAAGTGAATCAGCCCTGCGCACAAGGGAGTAGTCGCCTTGCGGACACATACGGGAGGGCGATGTCTCAGATCGTGCGGCCCGGTTCATGGCCGTCACACAGTGTGGTCACAGACGGGACGGCTGGGAACGCACGACGGTGTGGCGGACGGCCCGGACCGTCCGCCACACCGCGTGCTCGCCGCACCGTGTTGGCCACACCATGCTCCCCGCGCCCGGGACTACGCCGGGGCGATCATCCCCGCCGAGAGGTCTATGTCCGCCCCGCACAGCCCCGGCATCGCGAGCATCGCCACGAGCGCCCGGGCGACCTCGTCCTCCTCCACGAGGCGGCCCAGCGCGGCGCGCGAGGCGAAGTCCCGCTCGGCGGCCTCCACGCTCGTGCCGGTCAGCTCGGCCGTCAGCCGGAAGTTGCGATCCATGCGCGGGCCCCGGACCGGCCCGGGGGAAAGGGAGTTGACCGAGACGCCGTACGCTCCGGCCTCTCCCGCCAGCGTCCGGGTCAGACCGAGCAGCGCCATCTTCGAGGCGGTGTAGGGAGTCCGGTTCAGCAGCGGCCGCTTCCCGCTCACGGAGGCGATGTTGACGATGTCACCGCGGCCGACCGCGATCATCGCCGGCAGAAAGGCCCGGCACATCAGGTACACCCCGCGGACGTTGGCGGCGAACACCTCGTCCCACTCCTGCGGCTCGATGTCGGTGAGCGGCCGTACCGGTCCCGCGACCCCGGCGTTGTTGACGAGCAAAGACACCTCCTCGTCGGCGAGTTCGAGGGCCAGGGCGCGCACCGACTCCGGGTCGGATACGTCGCACACCGCCGTACGGGTCCCTCCGCCCACCTCGGCCACCAGCGCCGCCGTGTCGGCGAGGGCCCGCTCGCTCCGGCCGGCGAGAATCACCCGGGCCCCGGCTCCCGCCAGGGCGAGCGCGAAGGCCCGCCCCAGCGGTCCGCCGCCGCCCGTGATCAGCGCCGTACGCCCGTGGAGGGTCATGCCGTGTTCCACGGCAGTTCGTCGCCCGCGGCCTTCGCCGCCCGCACATCACCGGAGCGGGCGTGCCCCTCGAACAGCTCGACGCGGGAGGCGCGCCCGCACAGCCGGCCGAGCAGGGCCCCCGAGCCGGTGTCCGTGACCTCCTGGTAGGTGACCGTCTTGAGGTACTTCCCCACCCACAGGCCGCCGGTGTAGCGGGCGGCGCCCCTGGTCGGCAGCACATGGTTCGTGCCGATCACCTTGTCGCCGAAGGACACACAGGTGCCCTCGCCCAGGAAGAGCGCGCCGTACTGCGTCATCCTGCGCAGGGCCTCGCGCGGCTCGGCGGTCAGGACCTCGACGTGCTCGAAGGCGAACGCGTCGGCGAGCGCGTACAGCTCGTCGAGGGAGTCCACGACGTGCACCTGCCCGTGGTCGCGCCAGGCCGGCCCCGCGAAGTCGCGTGTGGGCATGCCCGGCAGGAGCCGTTCCACCTCGGCGATGGTCCTCTCGGCGATCTCCCGGGAGGTGGTGATCAGGACGGCCGGGGAGTCGGGGCCGTGCTCGGCCTGGGAGAGCAGGTCGACGGCGCACACGAAGGGGTCGGCGGCGCTGTCGGCGAGGACCAGGATCTCCGTCGGGCCCGCGAAGAGGTCGATGCCGATCTCGCCGAACAGCTGTCGCTTGGCCTCGGCGACATACGCGTTGCCCGGTCCGGCGATCAGGTTCACCGGCTCCATCGTGTCCGTGCCGACGGCCATCGCGGCGACGGCCTGTACGCCACCCAGCAGCCAGATCTCGTCCGCGCCCGCGAGGTGCGCGGCGGCGACGGTGGCCGCGGGGATCTCACCGTGGATCGGGGGCGTGCAGGCGACGACCCGCGGCACGCCCGCGACCTTCGCCGTGACGATGGTCATGTGCGCGGACGCGGTGAGCGGGTAGCGGCCGCCGGGGATGTAGGCGCCGGCCGCCCGCACCGGGATGTGCTTCTGTCCGAGTCGCACGCCCGGCAGGGTCTCCACCTCGAACTCGCCCATCGAGTCGAGCTGGTGGCGGGCGAAGGAGCGCACCTGGTCCTGGACGAAGCGGATGTCGTCGATGACCTGCCGCGGGACCGAGGCGACGATCTTCTCGATCTCCTCGGCGGAGAGCCGGAAGGCGTCGGGGCTCCACCGGTCGAACTTCTCGGAGTACGCGCGCACGGCCGCGTCGCCGCGCTCGCGGATGTCCGCGATGACGCCCGCCACGGTCTCGCGCACCTGGTCGAGCGAGGCGGTGACCTCCGCCCGGGGTACGGCGTGCTTCAGGATCGTTGCCACAACCGCGGCCTCTCTGGGGGTGGTTGACGGCATTCGGGAGCTACACGGGGGGTGCGACGAACAGCACGTCGGGGTCGTTGAACTGCTCCTTGGCCACCGACTCGCTCATCGGGTCGGCGGTGCCCCACTGGTCCTGGGTGATCGGGTCGTCCACGTCGTGGCGGCCCGGGTGCCACAGGTCCTCCTCCAGGACCGCGAGTTCGGTCGTGTACTCAACCGTGTTGCCGTGCGGGTCGTGGAAGTAGGAGAAGGTGTTGTCGCCCGCGAGGTGGCGGCCCGGGCCCCAGGTGAGCCGGGTGCCGGCGCGCAGCGCCCGCCCCGTGCCGCGCATGTACTCCTCCACGCCGCGCATCTCGAACGAGGCGTGGTGCAGGGAGACATGAGGGCCGCGCGCGATGGCGAAGGAGTGGTGGAGCGGGCTGCACCGCAGGAAGTACATGAGGTCGCCCATGTGCGTCGAGTACAGGGTGTCGGTGAGCCGGAAGCCGAGGTGCCGGACGTAGAAGTCCCGCAGTCCTTGCGGGTCCCGGGAGTTGACCACGCAGTGCGAGAGGCGCACCGGGATCGCCTCGCGCTCCTCGATCCTGCGGTGTGCGCGCGTCTCGACGTCGGCGGACACCTCCACGACCCGCCCGTCCGGGTCGAAGAAGCGGAAGCCGTAGCCGCCGCCGGGCGTGTCCAAAGCCCCCGGCTCGCAGATGAGTTGGACTCCGGACCGCCCGAGCCGCAGATGCAGCTCGTCCACGGCGGCCGGCGAGACGGCGCCGAAGGCGACCAGGTCCATCCGCTTCCGCTCGTCCTCGCGGATGCGGACGATGTACTGCTCGGGGCTGCCTTCGGCGGCGAAGAAGGCGATCCCGCTGTCGTTCGCGACCTCGGTCAGGCCCCAGATGGTGCCGTAGAAGGCACGCTGCCTGGCGAAGTCCGGTACGGCCAGGTCGACATGGCGGAGATGGGTGATGGGCTGGAAGGGGGTCACTGTCCGCTCCTGACGGTGTTGCGCTGGTGGCCGAGGCCCGTGATCTCCGCCTCCATGACGTCTCCGGGCTTGAGGAAGACGCCCCAGTGGGCGCCGTTGCCCGCCGGGGAGCCGGTGAGCAGCAGGTCGCCGGGGCGCAGGGTGGTGGTCGAGGAGGCATAGGCGATGAGCCGGGGAATGTCGAAGATCATGTCCTTGGTGGACTCGTCCTGGCGCACGACCCCGTTGTGGCGCAGGGTGATCCGGACGTCCACGTCTTCGGTGGGGTTGCCGACGAAGGCGGCCGGTACGAGGAAGGGGCCGGTCGGCAGGAAGGTGTCGGCGTTCTTGGCGGTGAACCAGTCGGTGCCGATGGCCTTGAGGTCGGGCCGGTAGAGCCGGTCGCGGGTGGTGAGGTCGTTGCAGATGGTGTAGGCGGCGACGTACGACATCGCGTCCTCGGTGGGGATGTTCTTGCCCGTCCTGCCGATCACGAGGGCGAGTTCGAGCTCCCAGTCGTGCTGCTCGCCGAGCGCGGGCAGCACGATGTCGTCGTACGGGCCGCAGATCGCGCGGGGCGAGCCGAGAAAGACGTACGGGACGCCGTCGCGGATCCGCTCGTCCATCATCCGCTCGGCGTCCACGCGGGCCTCCTCGGGTGTGGCGCCGTGCACGCTCTCCTTCTCCGCGGCGACCAGGTCCACCACGTGCTTGCGGTAGTTGGCTCCGCTCTGCAGAATCTGGCCGGGCTCGATGGGGGCGAGGACACGGAGGTCGGCGAGGTCGTACCAGGCGTCGGCGGTCTCCTGGGCGCGATCGACCAGGCGCGGGAAGAGGGCCTCCCAGTCCTCGATCACCGCGCGCACGGACGGCGCCAGGTCGGACAGGTCACGTACCCGGGGCCCGACGACCAGGCCCGGGAAGACCCGGGAGTCGTCCCCGAAGGTACCGAGGGCGAACGGTCCGGCGTGGGAAGGGAGTCGGTCGGGCACGGGTGGTCTCCTCGTACGGCGGGTGGCTTGCCGTCGACGCTAGGCAGCGCGGGGGCGGGGCGGAAATGGCGATCCGCGATGCCTGCCATCAGGGGCCCCCAGGCCGTGTGATCAGCGGCCCATCGTCGTACGGGATGGATGACGTGCCCCTTGTCGATGCCTCGATCCGTTGACCCTGCAACGACCGTCCGATCAGGCTCGGAGCACCATCGGACCTGAGGAGCGAGTGTGATCGTCGAGCATGCCGAGCTGACCGTCGAAGCCGGTCGTGAGCGAGTTTTCGAGGCCGTCTTCGACAAGGCCCGCGAGGTGCTCGCCGAGGCCGACGGGTTCCGCTGGACCGAGCTGCTGCGCTGCGAGGAGCGCCCGGACCGCTATCTCCTGCTGGTCGGCTGGACGTCCGTGGAGGCGCACACGGTCGGCTTCCGCAGTTCCGAGCGCTTCCAGCGGTGGCGTGCCCTGGTCGGCCCGTTCTTCGCCGCGCCGCCCGCCGTCGAGCACTACCGCACGCTCGGCGACCGCTTCACCGCCTGAGCGCACCCCTCCTCCTTCTTCTACGTTCGCAAGGATCGCCCATGCCCGTACACAAGGTGCTCGTCGTCGGCGGCGGCATCACCGGTAGCGTGCTGTCGCTCGCGCTCGCCCAGCGGGGCGCGGAGGTCGAGCTCGCCGAGATATCGCCCCAGTGGTTCGGTGTGGGCCACGGCATCACCGTCCAGGGCAACGCGCTCAAGGCGCTGCGCTCCGTGGGCGTGCTCGACCGGGTGCTCGCCCGGGCCGTCCCGTTCGACGTGATGCGGCTGCGCCGGGCCGACGGCGGACTGCTCGCCGAGCTGCGCACCCCGCACACCGGCGGCGCGGAGCTGCCCTCGACGGCGGGCGCGCTGCGCTCGGACCTTCAGGACGCGCTGTGCGACGCGGTCTACGCGCAGGGGGTGCGCGTCCGGCTCGCGCTGAGCGTGGCGAAGCTCGACCAGTCCCTGGGCCATGTGGACGTCACGTTCACCGACGGCACCACCGGCCGCTACGACCTCGTGGTCGGCGCCGACGGCATCAACTCGGGGATGCGGGAGCTGATCGGCATCACCACCAGGCCCCGCCCGGTCGGCATGTCGATCTTCCGGGTGGTCGCGCGGCGTCCACCCGAGATGGACTGCGCGGAGGTGTACTACGGCGGCCCGCGCTACAAGGCCGGCTACAGCCCGATCTCGCCCGACCAGTGCTACGCCTACCTGCTGGACGAGAACCTCGACGCCTCGCTGATCGGCCCGCGTGTCCCGCTGTCGCTGCTGCGCGAGCGGGGCGCCGGGTACGGCGGCACGTGGGGCAGGGTCCTCGCCTCGCTGCCGGAGGACACCCCGGTCGACTACCGGTGGATCGAGGCGATACTCGTCGACGAGCCCTGGTACCGGGGCCGTACGGTGATCATCGGGGACGCGGCGCACGCCTGCCCGCCGCTCATCGCGCAGGGCGCCGCGATGTGCGCCGAGGACGCTGTCGTGCTCGCGGAGCTCGTCACCGGCGGGGCGCCGCTCGACGAGGCGCTCGACACGTTCATGGCGCGCCGGCTGCCCCGGGTGCGGGTGGTGCTGGAGAACTCGCTGCGGCTCGCCGACTGGGAGATCCACCCGGAGACGCCCGGCGCCGACCCCGGCCGGATCATGTCGGAGACCCTGGACTATCTGACGGCCGCCGCGTGAACGCCCCCGTCGTGGACTTCCACGGTCACCTCGCCGTCCCCGCCGCCGACGCGCTCTGCGCCGACGCGCCCGGCCTGGCGGCCGAGCTGGCCGCCGAACAGCGGGCGCACTCCCCCACGTCACTTGCCGTCAACCGCGCCCAACTACAGCGTCTGTCACCGAAGTTGACGGATGTCACGGCCAGGCTCGCCGAGCTGGACGCGATGGGTGTCGACCTCCAGGTGGTCGGCCCGATGCCGATGCACCACTACTGGGCGGACGCGGATCTCGCCGTACGCCTGGCGCGCACGGTGAACGAGGCCGTGGCCGCGCACTGCGAGGTGGCGCCGGAGCGGCTGTACGGCCTGGGCACGGTACCGCTCCAGCATCCGGACCTCGCGGTCGCGCTCCTCGACAAGGCGGTCACCGAGTACGGCCTGTACGGGATCAGCGTGTCCACGACCGTGGTCGGACGGGAACTCGCGGACCCCGCGCACGACGCGGTGTGGCAGCGGGCCGAGGAGCTCGGCGCGGTCGTCTTCGTGCACCCCTGGGGCTGCTCGCTCGGGGAGCGGCTGGCCACGCACTACCTCGGCAACACGGTCGGGCAACCCGTCGAGACGACGGTCGCGCTCTCGCACCTCATCTTCACCGGTGTCCTGGACCGCTTCCCCGACCTCAGGCTCGTCGCCGCGCACGGCGGGGGCTATCTGCCGACGTACATCGGCCGTTCCGACCACGCCTGGCACCGGCGCACGGACGCGCGCGGCTGCGTCGAGCCGCCGAGCGCGTATCTGCGGCGCATCTGGTTCGACGCGCTCGTCTACACCCCGGGCGGACTGCGCCATCTGGTCGAGGCGGTCGGGGCGGACCGGGTCGTCCTCGGCACGGACTTCCCCTTCGACATGGGCGTCGACGATCCGGTGGCCCGGCTGGACGCCGCCGGGCTGTCCCCCGCCGACCGTGCCGCCGTCGCCGGGGGCAACGCTCTCGACCTGCTGCAGAAAGGACGTACTCGATGAGCCTGGGTCCGATCGAGGAAGAGCTCGCCAAAGCCCGTTCCGCCTACCGGAACTGGGGCCGCTGGGGCGAGGAGGACGTGCTGGGCACGCTCAATTTCATCGACGACGCGATACGGGCGCACGCGGCGGGCCTGGTCCGGCGCGGCCGGTCGTTCTCGCTCTCCCAGGAGTTCAACGAGAGGGGCCCGCAGCGCGGCTTCCGGGGGCGGATCAACCCCGTCCACTACATGAAGGACACCGGTTCGGACGCCGCCGCCGGGACGCAGGGCTTCCCGCACGGCTTCGGCGGCGCCGACGACCATGTGGTGATGCCGCTCCAGGCCTCCACCCAGTGGGACGGCCTCGGCCACATCTACGACAACAAGCAGGCGTGGAACGGCCGTCCGTGCACCATCGTGAGCGGCGACGGCGACTCGGTCACCGGCATCGAGCACATGAAGGACGCCTTCACCGGCCGCGGTGTGCTGCTCGACGTGGGCCGCGCGGTCGGCGACGCACTCGGTGAACTCCCCGACGGCTTCCCGATCCTGGAGGAGCACCTGCGCGCCACCATCGAGGCGCAGGGCGCCACGTCCTCCGTACGCCGCGGCGACCTCGTCCTCATCAGGACCGGGCAGTTGGGGCGGGTGCGGCGACTCGGCGAGTGGGGTGGGTACGCCGCCGGGGACGCGCCCGGGCTCTCCTTCACCACCCTCGGCTGGCTGCACCGGACGGAGATCGCCGCGATCGCCTCCGACACCTGGGGCCTCGAAGTACGCCCGCATGAGTTCGCCCAGCCCGCGATGTCCCCGCTGCACCAGATCGCGATCCCCAACATGGGCCTCCCGCTCGGGGAGATGTGGGACCTGGAGGAACTGGCCGAGGACTGCGCGGCCGACGGCGTCCACGAGTTCCTGCTGGTCGCGGCGCCGCTGCCGGTGACCGGCGCGGTGGGCGCCCCCGTCAACCCGATCGCGGTCAAGTGAGTGCGCGCGTGAGCCGCGGCCGATTCACCGGCGCCCTCCACCTCCCCGGCGAGGAGGACTTCGAGGAGGCGTGTTTCGGACGGGTCTTCAACGCCCGCCGCCCGTCGGACCGCGTCCCCGCCGCCGTCCTCATGGCCGAGTCCGAACAGGACGTCGTCGCCGGCGTACGACTCGCCCTGGAGCGGGGCTGGCAGGTCGCCGTCCGCTCCGGCGGGCACAGCTGGGCCGCCTGGTCGGTGCGCGAGGACGCGCTGCTGATCGACCTCGGGGGCCTGCGCGAGATGGCGTACGACCCGCGGACCGGGATCGTGACGGCGACGCCCGGCGTCAAGGGCGGCGACGAACTCAACCCGTACCTCGCGCGGTTCGGCCGTTTCTTCAACGGCGGGCACTGTCCCTCCGTCGGCATCGGCGGCTTTCTGCTCCAGGGCGGGCAGGGCTGGAACGCGCGCGGCTGGGGCTGGGCGGCCGAGAACGTCGTCGCGATCGACGTCGTCACCGCCGAGGGCGAGCTGGTGCACGCCGACGAGACGCACCACAGCGACCTGTTCTGGGCGGCGCGAGGCGCGGGCCCGGGCTTCTTCGGGGTCGTCACCCGCTTCCATCTGCGCACCCGCCCGCTGCCGAAGCAGCTGGCGCACACCGTGCACGCCTACCCGCTCGCCCTCTTCGACGAGGTCATGACCTGGCTGCACGGCATGCACCACACCGTCTCCGACCTGGTCGAGATCGTCGCCCTGACACAGACCCCGCCCGCCGGGGAGGGGCCGGTGCTGCTGGTCACGGGCGTGTCGATGACCGACACCGCCGAGCAGGCCGCCGAGGCGCTGGCCCCGCTGCACTCCAATCCGTACGCGGACCGGGCGCTGCTGCGGATCGAGGCGCGGCCGACGACGTTCGCCGAGCAGCTCCAGGGCCAGCGCCTCGCCAACCCCGAGGGACATCGCTATCTCGTCGACAACGCCTGGCTGACCGGATCCGCCGACCAGGTCGTGCCCGCGATCCGCAAGGCGTTCACCGAGCAGCCGACCCGGCAGACCTTCACCATCTGGTTCTCGATGGCCCCGCTGCGCGAACTCCCGGACATGGCCTTCTCGTTGCAGTCCGAGATCTATTGCGCCACCTACGTCGTCCACGACGATCCCGAGCGCGACGCCGAGCTGCGCGGCTGGCTCGACGGGGCGATGGCGGCGATGCGGCCGGTGACCGCGGGCCAGTACCTCGGGGACTGCGACTTCACCGTGCGGCAGCTGAGGTTCATGGGAGACGCGCAGTGGGAGCGGCTTCAGGAGATCCGGGCGGCTCGCGACCCCAAGGGCCTCTTCGTGGGCCATCTGAGCGCCGAAGCCGTCACCAACACCAACGACTGGGAGCGATAGGACATGCGGTTCACGACATACGCGTACGAGGGCGTGGAGCGCGCCGGGGTCGTCCGGGACGGGACCATCCATCCGCTGCCGCCCGGCACCACCGTCCTGTCGCTCGTCGAGCAGGAGGCGCTGCATGCCGCCGGCGGCGAAGCGCTCACCGTCGACAGTGACTTGACGGTGGATCAGGTACGGCTGCTGCCCCCGCTGAAGGCGCCGTCCATCCGGGACTTCGTCGGTTTCGAGGCGCACATCGAGGGGGTCGCCAAATCGCTGGACGGCCTGGAGCACGTGCCTGAGGAGTGGTACCGGGCGCCGAACTTCTACTTCACCAACCCGCACGCGGCCTACGGCGCGCACGACGACGTTCCCGTGCCGGCGGGCTGCTCGGTGCTCGACTTCGAACTGGAGGTGGGCGCGGTCGTCGGCCGCGCGGGCCGGGACCTCACGCCCGAGCAGGCCCGCGAGCACATCGTCGGCTATCTCGTCTTCAACGACTGGTCGGCCCGCGACCTGCAGAAACCGGAGAAGAACCTCGGGCTCGGCTTCTCCAAGGGCAAGGACTTCGCGAACACCCTCGGCCCGTACCTGGTCACGGCCGACGAGGTGGCGGACCGGCGTGACCCGGACGGTTTCCTCGACCTGGAGATGACGGTCACCCTCAACGGCGAGCTGATCGGCCGCGACACGCTCGCCAACGTCTCCTGGACCTTCGAGGAGATGGTCGCCTATGCCGCCCGCGACACCTGGGTGCGCCCCGGCGACATCCTCGGCTCGGGCACCTGCGGCTGGGGGGCGCTCGCGGAGTTCTGGGGGCGCGTCGGAGACCGTACGCCGCCGCCCCTGAAGCCCGGCGACGAGGTGACGCTCACCGTGGAGCGCCTCGGCAGCGTCTCCAACCGGATCGTCCCCGGACGCACGGACGTGTACCTTCCGCGGGCCCGCAAGCGCGGTCGCACGCCCCGGCCGTAGTCCTCCGTACCCCTTTCGACCTGCGTACATCCAGGGATCCGATGGCAGCCATCGGATCCCTGTGAGTTCACCCCAGGACCTTTCCCCGGCGGGAACCCGGTCGTTACGCTCCCCTTCCACCGAGCTTCAACGACGCGGCCGGAAGGAAACACCCATGGGTCTCGGAGCGATCGACCTGAATCTTCTGGTGGCGCTGGAAGCCCTCCTGGAGGAGAAGAACGTCACCCACGCGGGGGTGCGGCTGTCCACCAGCCAGTCCGCGATGAGCGGCTCGCTGGCCCGGCTGCGGCGGCACTTCAACGACGAGCTGCTGATACGGGTGGGCCGCGAGTACGAGCTGACGCCGCTCGCGGAGCGCCTGCTGCCGGTCGTCCAGGCCTCCCTGCACAAGGCCGAGGAAGCGCTGTCGCTGACCCGGCACTTCGAGCCGTCGCGCAGCCGGCAGCGCTTCTCGGTGGTGATGTCGGACTACGTGATGACGGTGTTCGTGGAGCCACTGCTGCGGGCCATCGCGCAGGAGGCGCCGGGCGTCCGCATCGACTTCCACCCCATCGTGGACGGACAGTTGGAGACGGAGACCCATCTGCGCTGTCACGACCTGATGATCGTGCCGCTCGGGTACCAGTTGCCGGGCGTCAGCGAGGCCGTGATGCACGACCGGTTCGTGTGTCTCGTCGACCCCGGCAGCCCGCGCCTGGTGGACGGACGACTCGCCCTGCGCGACCTGGCGGAGATGCCGCACGCCGCGTGCGGCATCGGCAAGCTCACACCGGCCGACCGCCAGTTGGAGACGCTCGGCATCACGCCCAGGGTGCAGGTCAGCACGCCCGGTTTCAATGTGCTGCCGTTCCTGGTGAGCGGCACCGACCTGGTCGCCCTGGTGCCCGAGCGGCTCGCCCGGCGCTACGAGGGCTTCGCCCGCTGTGCCGTCGTACCGACACCGTTCCCGGACGTGCCGCTCGTGGAGGCCATGTACTGGCACCACAACCGGCACGCGGATCCCGCGCACCGGTGGCTGCGGGAGACGGTCCGCAAGGTGGGCGCGTCGCTGGACGATCCCGCGCCCACGCAGATCGCGGACGTGGATGCCAGCCATGGCGAACGCGCGTTTCCGGAGCTGGCCCCGGCTTCCTAGTGTGGGGAGCGAACCCCCACCCCCTTGGAGGATGCCGTGAGCCGCACGCGCCTGGCCGGTCGTACCGTCGTCATCACCGGAGCCGCACAGGGCCAGGGAGCCGTGGAGGTGGCGGCCGCGGCCCACGAGGGGGCCTCGGTCGTCGCGACGGACGTCCTCGACGAGCCCGGCGAGAAGCTCGCCGCCGCCCTGCGCGCCGACGGCCTCGACGTGCGCTACCACCACCTGGACGTGTCGTCGCCGGCGGACTGGGCGGCCCTGGCGAGCTCCCTGGAGGCCGTGCACGGGCTGGTCAACAATGCCGGGATCCCCATGCGCGCCCGTCTCGGCGCGGTCGAACTCGCCGACTGGAACCGGGCGTTCGCGGTGAACACCACCGGCCCGATGCTCGGCATCCAGGCCCTCGCCCCGCTGATGCCGGCCGGGGCCTCGATCGTGAACGTCGGCTCGGTGGCCGCTCTCACCGCCCATCACGCGGTCGCGTACACGGCGAGCAAGTGGGCGCTGCGGGGCCTGTCCAAGGTGGCCGCGCTGGAACTGGCGCCGCGCGGCATCCGTACGAACCTCATCCACCCCGGCTACATCGAGACTCCCCTGATGGCGACGGCGAACCCGGTCTTCACCCGGGCACACCTCTCGATGACTCCGCAGGGCCGCCCGGGCAGCTGCGAGGAGGTGGCGCCTCTGGTGGTCTATCTGCTCTCCGACGAGTCGTCGTACGTGAACGGCGCGGAGATCACCGTGGACGGCGGCTACTCGGCGCACGGCGGGGTGAAGGCGATCACGAACGCCCTCGACGCCGTGTGACCGCCCGGTCGACGGACGGGTCCTGCTCCGGTCGGCACTCCGCGAGCCGCTTTTCCAGAAAGCGCCGCTCGGCCGCGTTCTCCACGAGCTCCAGCGCCCGGCCGTACGCCTCGGCCGCCTCCGCCGGGCGTCCCATGCGGCGCAGCAGATCCGCGCGGGTGGCGGGCAGCAGGTGGTAGCCGTCCAGCTCGCCCTCCCGCTCCAGCTCCGCGACGAGCGCCAGCCCCGCTTCCGGGCCCTCTGACATGCCCACCGCCACGGCACGGTTGAGCCGCACCACGGCGGAGGGCACGAAGCGCGCCAGTTCCCCGTACAGCGCGGCGATGTCGGCCCAGTCCGTGTCCTCGGCCGTCGCGGCGGTGGTGTGGCAGGCGGCGATCGCGGCCTGGATCTGGTAGGGCCCCGGACGGCCGCGCCGCAGGGCGGTCTCCAGAAGGGCGGCGCCCTCGTCGACGGCGGCCCTGTCCCAGGCCGTACGGTCCTGGTCCTCCAGCGTCACCAGCTCGCCCGTCGGGTCCACCCGGGTGGCGCGCCGGGCGTCGTGCAGCAGCAGGAGGGCCAGCAGACCGAGCACCTCGGGTTCGTCGGGCATCAGGCGGGCCAGGACACGGGCGAGCCGGATGGCCTCCGCGCAGAGGTTCGTGCGCATCAGGTCGGCGCCGGACGTGGCGGCGTACCCCTCGTTGAAGAGCAGGTAGACCACGCCGAGGACGCCGGTGGTGCGTTCGGGCAGCAGATGCGCGGGCGGTACGCGGTAGGGGATGCCCGCGTTGCGGATCTTCCGCTTGGCGCGCACCAGGCGCTGCGCCATGGTCGCTTCGGGCACCAGGAAGGCGCGGGCGATCTCGGGGGTGGTGAGCCCGGCGAGGGTGCGCAGGGTCAGCGCCACCCGGGCCTCGATGGGGAGCGCCGGGTGGCAGCAGGTGAAGATCAGGCGCAGGCGGTCGTCCCGGACGCCGCTGTCGTCGCCGTCGTACTCCGGGTCGCTGGGCCCGTCGTCCCGTGCCAGCACCGCCGCCTCCCGCAGTTTCTGAGCGCCCACCGCCTCCCGGCGCAGTACGTCCAGGGCCCGGTGGCGCGCGGTCGTGGTCAGCCAGGCGCCGGGGCGGCGCGGCACTCCGTCGCGCCGCCACCGGTCCAGGGCCTGGGCGAAGGCGTCCTGCGCGCACTCCTCGGCGAGGTCCCAGTCGCCGGTCACCCGGATCAGGGTGGCGACGACCTGGCCCCATTCCTCGCGGAAGGCGGCGGCGACCGCCGCCTCCACGTCGCCGATGCCGTTCACTCCCAGACCGGCCGCACCTCGACCGAGCCGCCGGCCAGCGCCGCCGGATGCCGGGACGCGAGCGAGATGGCCTCGTCGAGGTCGGCGACCTCGATGATGTCGATGCCGGCCACGTACTCCTTGGACTCCACGAACGGCCCGTCGCTGAGCAGGACTTCGTCGCCCTGGACGCGGACGGTGGTGGCGTCGGTGGACGGCCGCAGGCGCGCGCCGCCCTTGACGATGTCGCGGCTTCGGACCTCGTCGATGTACGAGGTGAAGCGGGGGTCGTCGGCGATCTCCTCGGGGCTCAGTTCCTCGCCGCCGACGGGGGTGCAGATGAACAGGACGTACTTCATGACCGGCCCTCCTCGATGCCCGAGTCGAACGCGACCGACGCGTGCTCGTGGGCGATCAGCCAACGGTCTCCCACCGCACGGTAGCCGGTCGTCACGCGCGCCGTGCTGTCCAGCGGCTCGCCCGTGGTGAACGTGCCCCGGATCCGGACGAGTCCGTGGCTGAAGGCGACGCTCTCGTCGACGCGGAGACGGAAGGCGAGCACCTCGCGGCGCACGGGTCCGGTCACGGTGGAGTAGAACCACTCCTGGGCCTTGCGGAGGGCGTCGATTCCGCCTTCCTCCAGGCCGCTCATGGGGTGGAAGACCTCCGTGTCCGGCGTGTGGCAGGCCAGCCTCCGGTCGATGTCCCGCTCACGGAAGGCCGCCGTCAGCTCGTCGTCGAGCCGGCGGATCTCCCCTTCGGCGTCCTCGTCCTCCCAGAACGCGCGCACCTCCATGGCCCCGACGGACGCCACGGGGTGCTTGGCGGCCGCCTCGACGGCCTCTTCCATACTGTCGCACTCGAGGATGTCGTATCCGGCGACGTACTCCTTCGTCTCCGCGAACGGCCCGTCGGTGCGCAGCACCTCGCCACCGCGGACCCGCACGGTGACGGCGTCCGAGGGCAGCCGCAGGCGGTGGCCGTGCAGACGGACACCGCTTTCGCCGAGCTCCTCGACCCACGGCTCCACGGGCGCCATGCCCGACGCGTCGGCGGAGTCGTCGCCGCAGACCAGCAGCATGTACTTCATGGTTCCTCCCGGTGCTCATGAACTTCCTACACCCCACCGACGAACGGGACCGCGCCGAATCGACACCCTGGACGCACGAAGAGGCCGGGGCCCGGGCCCCGGCCTCTTCGTGAGGATCCGCGCTACGCGGTCGCCGTCCGCACCGACGGCTCACCCGTGGCGCCGACCTCCGCTCGGGCGGTGTTCTTGCGCACCAGCAGCAGGGTGACCAGTGCGCCGAGCAGGGACGCGCAGCCGCAGATCACCACGCCGAGGGCCATGCCGTGGCCGAGCGCGGTCTGCGCCGCGGCCCTGGCGCTGTCGCTGCCCGCGTTGACGACGGCGAGCGGGCCCGCGGCGGCCTCCATGCCCGCGTCCGCGCCCTTGAGCTTGCCCACCAGGGCGGAGGAGGCGGCGCTCATCGCGATGGTGCTGATGACGGCGGGGCCCAGGCCCTGGCCGAACTCGCGGACCAGGCTGGTGGCGCCGCTGGCCATGCCGGTCATGTGGATCGGTACGGCGTTCACGGCGGCCGAGGTCAGTGAGGAGACGACGCAGATGAAGCCGATGCCCAGCAGCAGTACCGGGCCGATGAAGGCGGCGAGGGAGGTCGTGGTGATGGGGAGCGCGGCGATCCAGAACTGTCCCGCGGCCATCGGCAGCAGTCCGCCCATCAGCAGCCAGCGGGCGTCGACGCGGGTGAGCATCCGGCTGAGCACCGGTGCCAGCAGCAGCGGGATCAGCTGCAGGATCACGAACGGCATGCTCGCGCGCAGCGCGCTCAGATGCATCACGGCGCCGAGGCGGATGGAGACGCAGTACGCGGTGCCGATGAAGCCGAACATGCCGGCCAGGGCGACAACGGCCGCCGCGGCGAAGGACGGGATCTTCAACAGGTCCAGGTTGAACATGGGCGAGGCGGCGCGGGTCTCGGCGATGACGAAGCCGACGAGGGCCACCGCGGCGAGGGCCAGCGAGCCGACGATCGCCGCGCTGCCCCAGCCGCGGTCGCCGCCCTCGATGATGCCCCAGAGCAGGGCAGTGAGGCCGACGGCGATGGTGATCTGGCCCGGCCAGTCCAGGGCGCGGCCCTCGGGGGCCTTGGAGTCGGTGACCAGTTTCCAGCAGGCGACCGCGACCGCCAGTCCGAGGACGACGGGCGGCACGAACGCCCAGCGGAAGTCGGCGACGGTGGCGAGCACACCGGAGGACAGCGGTCCCACCGCGGAGGCGAGGGAGATGCTGAGCGCCCAGGTCGAGACCGCCTTGGCACGGTCCTTCCCGTCGGGGGTGGCGGCCGCGATGACCGCGAGGGAGCTCGGGAAGAGCGCGGCGGCGCCGATACCGGCCAGCGCCTGCCCGGTCCACATCATGGTGATGTTCTGGGAGGTGGCGTTGAGGAGTTCCCCGATCGCCAGGACGAGCCCGCCGAGCACCAAGAGGCGCTTGCGCCCGAAGAGGTCTCCGACCACACCGAAATTCAGTTCAAGAATGGCGGTGGGGAGAATAAAGGCGGAGGTGACCCAGGCGACCTGGGAACCCGATGCCCCGAAGGCGGCCTGGATCTCGCCATTGATGGGGGACGGAACGGTAATGCACAGTTGCGCGGCGGCGACCGCGAGACAGCAGGCTATGAGTGTTCCGAGGTCGAGTTTCTTCAAAGAGCTCGTGGAGATCGAATCCGTCATCGTGCGTGCCCTCACTCTGCGTTTTTCTCTATGAGTTCGATGAGATTTCCCTCGGGGTCGGTGACCCAGGCCATGCGAATACCGGGTTCGGGGGAAGGTCCCGGTTTCATGGCCGCGCCCGCTCCGTGGGCCACCAAAGCCGCGTAGACGGGGTCGAGTTCGGGGGTGGTGACCGCGAAGTGCCCGTATCCCTCGGTGAGGGCGGCGGTGAGCGGGTCCGGGGCCCGCAGCCCAGGGGTGGATCCGGGCCTGGCGAGGAGTTCGATCCGCCAGCCGTGCGGATGCTCCAGGACGACGGCGCTCAGACCGGGTCCTTCGAGGGCGAACTCGAAGACGGTTCTGAGCCCGAACGCCGCCTGGTACCAGGCGGTTTGGGCGGACAGATCGTGTACGTTGACGCCCACGTGGTCGAGTCGGACGGTCACCGGCGCTCAGCCGGCCATCGCGCTGTCGCCGCCGTCGACCATCAGGTTGGCGCCGTTGACGAACGCCGCCTCGTCGGAGCAGAGGAAGGCGGCGGCGCGCGCGATGTCCTCGGGCTCGCCCACCCGGCCCACCGGGATCCGCGCCTCCAGCTGCGCCTTCGGTCCGTCGGGGTCGTCGAGGAAGGGCGCGGTCGCGGAGGTGCGGGTCATGCCGGGGGCGATGGTGTTGACCCGGATGTGGTGCGGGGCGCCCGCCGCGCACAGGTGCATGCTCATCGCCAGTACCCCGCCCTTGGCGGCGCCGTGCGGGACCATCGGCATGAAGGGGGCGCCCCGGACGGCGGCCACGGAGGCGACGTTGAGGACGGCGCCGCCGCCGCGGGCGATCAGGTGCGGCCAGGCCGCCCGCGTACAGAAGTACGGGATGTCGAGCTCGTTCTTGATGGTGAAGTACCAGTCCTCGGCCGGCATGGTCTCGAACGGTCCGTTCCGCAGCGCGGAGGCGTTGTTGTAGAGGATGTCGATCCCGCCGAGGGCCTCGATCCCCGCGTCGATCCACGCGCGGGCGCCCGCCTCGGTGGAGAGGTCGACCGGGGCGAGGGAGCTCATGACGCCGCCGGCCTTCTCCACGAGTTCCACCGTTTCCGCGGCGGCGTCGGCATCGAGGTCGCAGCCGAATACGGTGGCGCCTTCCGCGGCGAATACCTGGGCCGCGGCCCGCCCTATTCCGGCCCCCGTTCCGCTGATGAAGGCGATTTTTCCGGCCAGTCGACCCATGATTGCCATGTCCCTTGTCCAGTGCCGCCGGTGTGCGGTGCTGGAAGCGTAGGGACGGCCATTGCCCAGAACAAGAAATGGGTCGGCTCAGGGCCATCGCGGTGTCGTATGGCTGGTATGCGGCGGGGTGTCGTGGGTCGGTATGCGCGCGGTCAGCCGCGGGAGGTGCCGAGCCGCACCGGAAGTGCCCGCACGCTGTTGCCGACGAAACTGGCGTCCCGGGTGAGTTCCGCCTCCGTCACGGCGAGGTCGAGGTCGGGGAAACGGGTGAACAGCCGCTCCAGGGCGATGCTCGCCTCCATACGCGCCAACGGGGCACCGAGGCAGTAGTGGGCGCCGTGCCCGAGGGAGAGGTGCCGGGTGGCGCCGGGCCTGGTGGGCCGGGTGACGTCGAAGCGGTCGGCGTCCGGGCCGTGCACGGCCGGGTCACGACCCGCCGCCGAGTAACCGGCCAGCACGGGCGTCCCCTTGGGGATCACCGTGCCGTCGACGGTCAGGTCCCGCACCGGATAGCGGAAGGGGAAGTAGCTGACGGGCGCGTCCCAGCGCAGGGTCTCCTCGACCACGTCGGCCCAGCCCACCCCTCCCTCGCCCCTCAGGACCAGCTCCAGCTGGTCCCGATGGCCGCACAGCGCCCGTACGGCGTTGGTGAGCAGGTTGAGCGTGGTCTCGTGCCCGGCGATGATCATCAGTACCAGGGTGCCGATGAGCTCCTCCTGGCCGAGCCGGTCGCCCTCCTCGTCCCGGGCGGCGATCAGCGCGCTGGTGAGGTCCTCGCCCGGCCGCTCGCCGCGCGCGGCGGCCACGGCGGCGAGCACGGCGACGAGTTCACGGTTGGCCGCCAGGGCCTTCTCCGGGCCGATGTCGGTGGCGACGACCTGGTTCGACAGGTGGTGCAGCCGGTCGCGGTACTCCGCGTCCACCCCGAGCAGTTCGCCGATGACCCCCATGGGCAGCGGCATCGCGAAGTGCCGCCGCAGATCGGCGACTCCGCCGTCCCGCTCGGCCGCCACCTGGAGGTCGTCGAGCAGTCGGGCCGTCAACTCCTCGATCCGGGGCCGCAGTTCCTCGACCCGCCGCGCGGTGAACGCCTTGCTCACCAGCGACCGCAGCCGCCGGTGGTCCTCGCCGTCCGCGGTCGTCATCCCGCGTACGGTCGCGAAGGTCGCGAGCGGCCACCCGGGCGCTATCCGCCCCTCCCGCAACTCGGTGAAGTGCTCGGCGCCCTTGGCGACTTCGGGATGCCCGAGGAACTCCTTCAACGCCTCGTGCCCGAGCACCGCCATCCCCTCCACCTCACCGGGCAGCACCACCGCCGCGACGGCGCTCCGCTCCAGCAGCCGCGCATTGTCTGCGTGCGGGCAGCCGCCGGCCGGGTCCATGCGGTGCGGTGCGACGGGAGAGGGGTCCACCGGAGGTCTCCTTTGGGGGGGCGGGGAGTCGGGCGTACGCGCTGCGAGCCGTTACGACGAAGGATTCTGCCCGCTCGACCGCGGGGTCCGACAGCGATGACGTACACGCCGATCCGCGGTTCTTCTCCCCGATCCGTCCGAGTGCACGGTTGGATGGTTCCATGACCGACGAGCACGAGCGGATGATGCGGGCCAACCAGGCCAACTGGGACGCGCGGACCCCCGTCCATCTCGCCAGCCGGTTCTACGGGCTGAGCGAGAAGCTCGACCCGGCCCGCTGGTTCGCGGCCTTCGAGTGGGAGGACCTCGGCGAGCTGGCCGACCGTGATGTGCTCCACCTCCAGTGTCACCTCGGCACCGAGACGATCGCCTTCGCCCAGCGCGGCGCGCGGGCCGTCGGACTGGACATCTCCGAGGCGTCCGTGGTGGCCGCGGCCGACATCGCGGCACGGGCGGGCGCCGACGTGACCTACGTACGGGCCAATGTGTACGACGCCGTCGAGGCCCTGGACGGGCGGCGGTTCGACGTGGTCTACACCGGCAAGGGCTCCCTGTGCTATCTGCCCGACCTGGACCGCTGGGCCGCCGTCGTCGCTCGACTGCTGCGGCCGGGAGGGCGGTTGTACATCGCCGAGTTCCATCCGCTGCTCAACGCGCTGGGTCCCAAGCCCGGCGAGGGCGAGGGCACCGAACTGCTGCTGCGCCACGACTACCTGGGCGGCCGGGACGCGGTGCACCGGAACGCGACCTACACGTACACCGACGGCCCGGCCGTCGAGGGCGCGACCGACAGTTACGAGTGGATGCACGGAATGGACGAGGTCGTCAACGCGTTGACAGGAGCGGGACTCGGTATCCGCCGGCTTCGGGAGAGCGCCGAACTTCCCTGGCCGCGCTGGCCGCAGATGGTCCGTACGCCGTCCGGCTGGTGGCGTCTGCCGGAGGGCGAGCCACGCATTCCGCTGCTATACGGCCTCCTGGCGAGCCGCTGAGAGACGGATCACAGCCGATTCGGCTCAAGCCGTGGTAGCCTTCGGTCAGCACTTGAGTATGCCCCGTCTCGGGCGCCGGTGCTGATTCTCCTTCTTTCGCTGACGCGCCCGTCATATTCGGACCGGGCGAGCAGCTTCTTCGTATCACCTCCTGAGCGCGGTCACCCGTAGCTCCTTCAGGTGATCTTCCCCGCCGCACGGACGCGTGAGCACGCCGCCTCCCCGGCACATCCCCTCCCTTCCTCATGACCTCATGAATCCGTCCTCGAAAGGACCCCCTCTCATGACCACCACACTCGAACACCCTCCTGTACAGAAGCAGCTCCCGGCCCACGCCACCGGTGTCCTGGACATCGCGCACAACGGGCAGGGGTACCTGCGCGCCCCCGAGAGCTGCCTGCCCACGCCGACCGACGTCCAGGTCTCCGCCGCGCTGATCCGCCGTCACGGCCTGCGCAAGGGCGACACCGTCGAAGGCGTACGCGGCGGACCCCGCGCTCTCGCCGAGGTCGAGCGGATCAACGGCCGCACCCCCGAAGAGCTGCGCCGCCGCCCGCACTTCCGCGACCTCACCCCGCTGCACCCCCGCGACCGGCTCCGCCTGGAGCACCCGGCGAGCGGCATGGCCGGACGCGTCGTCGACCTGGTCTCGCCCGTCGGCAAGGGCCAGCGCGGCCTGATCGTCGCCCCGCCCAAGACCGGCAAGACGGTGCTGCTCCAGCAGCTGGCCGCCGCCGTCGCGGGCAACCACCCCGAATGCCGTCTGATCGTGCTGCTGCTCGACGAGCGGCCCGAAGAGGTCACCGACATGCGGCGCTCCGTCCGCGGCGAGGTCTATGCCTCGACCTTCGACAAGACGCCGAAGCAGCACATCGCCCTCGCCGAGCTCGTCGTCGAGCGCGCCAAGCGGCTCGTCGAACAGGGCGAGGACGTCGTCATCCTGATGGACTCGCTCACCCGGCTGTGCCGGGCCCACAACAACGCGGCCGCCTCCGGTGGCCGCACCCTCAGCGGCGGTGTCGACGCCGCCGCGGTGCACGGCCCCAAGCGGTTCTTCGGCGCCGCGCGCCTCGCCGAGGGGGGCGGCTCGCTCACCATCCTCGCCACCGCCCTGGTGGAGACCGGCTCCCGCGCCGACGACTACTTCTTCGAGGAGCTCAAGAGCACCGGCAACATGGAGCTCCGCCTCGACCGGACCCTCGCCTCACGGCGCCTGTTCCCCGCCGTGGACATCATCCCGTCCGGCACCCGCCGAGAGGAACTGCTCCTGCCCGGGGCCGAGTTGACGACCGTACGCGGCCTGCGACGCGCCCTGCAGACCCGGGACGGCCAGGCCGCCCTGGAAACCCTCCTGGAGCGGCTGCGCGCCACCCCGGACAACGCGGCCTTCCTGCGTCAGGTCCAGCCGACCCTGCCCACCGCCTGACCCCCACTCCGGATCGACCGCGCCGGCCCCCGGCCCGTCTCCACCGCGCCGGCCCTCGGCCGCCTCCACCGCACGGGACCTCGGCCCCGGACCACCCGCCTTGGACCTCCCCGCGTGCGGCATCCGGGTAGTGCATCCCCTCGCCCCGGGCCTGGCACCCCGGCACACGGCGACTCCGTTCCTACGTTGACGGTATGACAATCGGATGCGCATCCCGCACGGTCGCCTCCTTGACCGCCCTCTCCTGCTCCGCCCTCTGTGTGGCCGGAGCACTGGCCCTCGCGCCGAGTCCGGCCCTCGCCAGCCCGGGTAGCGGCCTGCCGAGGGCCGCGGCCTCCCAGCCGCCCTACCTCCAGCGGGCCGGGACCCAGGTACGAACACGGTCCGACGCCCCCGAGCTGCCGGACATCTCCGCACTGTCCTGGCTGGTGGCCGACTCACAAACCGGCGAGGTGCTCGCCGCGCACGACGCGCACCGCAAGCTGCCGCCCGCCAGCACCCTCAAGACCCTGTTCGCGCTCACCGTGCTCCCGGCGCTGCCCAGCGGCATCCAGCACACCGTCAAGGAGGAGGAACTCGAGGGCATCGGCGACGGCAGCAGCCTGGTGGGCGTGGCCCCGGGGCACACCTACCGCGTGTCCGACCTGTGGCGCGGCGTCTTCCTCAACTCCGGCAACGACGCCGTGCACGTACTGGCCGCGATGAACGGCGGCTGGCAGCGGACGGCCGACCGGATGCAGGCCAAGGCCCGCTCACTGGGCGCCCTCGACACCCACGTCAAGTCACCCGACGGCTATGACTCCCCCGGCCAGGTCTCGTCGGCGTACGACCTCGCGGTCTTCGGACGGGCCGGCCTGCGCAACGCGGAGTTCGCGCGCTACTGCTCCACCGCCCAGGCCTCCTTCCCCGGCGACGGCTACCCGTACGAGATCCAGAACACCAACCGGCTGCTGACCGGCGCCGACGGGGTGGAGCGCTATCCGGGCCTGATCGGCGTCAAGAACGGCTACACCACCAACGCGGGCAACACGCTCGTCGCCGCCGCGCACCGGGGCGGACGCACCCTCCTCGTCACGGTGATGAACCCTCAGACGGGCGGCGGCACCACGGTGTACGAGGAGGCCCGCTCGCTGCTCGACTGGGGCTTCGCGGCCGCCGGGCACGTCAAACCCGTCGGATCGCTCGTCGACACCCGGCCCGACCCCGCGGCGGGCGCCTCGCCCGTACAGGCCAGGGCCGGGTCCGCGAACGGCGACGGCTCCGGATGGCCGGAGGCGGCCGGGGTCCTGGGCGCGGCGGCGCTCGGCGCGGGCGGAGTCGCCCTCGCCCTGCGTCTCAAGGGCGTGCGGATCACCCGCGACTGACCGGCCGGCAGCCACAGCAGCAGCCCCAGCGTGATCCACGTGTACGTGTTGCTGCCGAGGAATCCGTCGAGGCCGGAGGAGTCGTCGAACCACAGCCACACCACGCTGCTGCACAACACCACGTAGAGGGCCGCCGCGACCCGCGCACGGCGCCGGTGCAGCAGTACGGCGAAGGACGGGAGCAGCCAGACGAGGTGGTGCACCCAGGTGATCGGACTGAGGAGGCAGGCGGCGAGACCGGTGAGGGCGAACGCGGCCGTCCAGTCCTCGTCGGCCAGCGCCCGCGAGGTCCGCCGTGCCCATACGCACAGGACCAGCAGGGCGACCGCCGCCCACACGGGCCGACTCGGTTCGTCCGGTGCGGCGAGCCGGGCCAGGACGCCCTGCAAGGACTGGTTGGAGACATAGGCGAGACGTCCGATGCGGTTGGTGTCCCACAGCGCCTCGGACCAGTAGAAACGCGAGGCGTCGGGCGCCGCCCAGGCCGCGAGACCGGTGGCCGCCACGGCGACGGCCGTCGCGACCCCGGCGGCGCGCCAGCGGCGGCCGAGCAGCAGCAGGCCGATGAAGAGCGCGGGGGTGAGCTTGATCGCGGCGGCCAGCCCGATGCCGACGCCCGCCCGGCGGCCCCGGCCGGTGGACAGCAGCCACGCGTCGCTCAGGACGAGGGCCAGCAGCAGGAGGTTGACCTGCCCGAAGCTGAAGGTGTCGCGGACCGGTTCGAGCAGGGCCAGCAGACAGGCCGCGAGGGCACAGCCGTACCAGCCGTAGCGGCGCAGCGCGGGCCCGACCAGGATCCACACCACGACGGCCAGTGCCGCGAGATTGAGCACCACGGAGACGGCGATCGCCGTGCGCAGCCCGACCAGCGCCATCGGCAGCATGGTGAGGGCCGCGAACGGCGGATAGGTGAATCCGTACGTGGTTCCCGGCACCCAGTAGTCGTAGACGCGGCCGCCGTGGTGGACCCAGGCGTCGACGGTGCCGTAGTAGACACGCAGGTCGAACCAGTCGCGCAGCAGCGGCACGGTCGCGGTGAACACGCCCACCGCGACGGCGAGTGAGAGCAGTCCGAGCAGGCGCCGGCCGTCGGTGTCCAGAGGTCTCATGCCGTCCGTCCCAGCACCGGCGGCCGCGCCGACGCCTCGGCCCGGGCGGCCTGTCGGGCCTGCCAGAGCACGACCAGGGCGAGCGCGCCGCCGGAGACGGCCAGCACCACCTGATCGACGTCCGGCGGGCCGCCGCTGGGCAGTACGGCGAGCGCGAGGACACCGCTGACGGCCGCGACCCGGTGGCGCACCGAACCGTTGGGCGCCGCGGCGGCGATGAGGAACAGGCCCCACAGGGCGTACCAGGGCCGGATCGCGGGACCGAACACGGCGACCGCGCCCAGGCTCAGGCCCAGCGCGTAGATGGGGCCAGGCCGCAGGCGCAGCCAGATGAACAGGACGACCAGGACGGTCACCACCAGCCCGGTCGCGTGCCAAACGGGCATCGCCAGCGGGGCGAGGCCGCTGCCGAGGTCCTTGAGCAGGGCGCCGGTGGCGCGGCCGAGCACGCTGGTGGGCGACCAGTTCTGCGGGGAGACGGGGGTCTTCAGGGCCGCTATCCAGCCGTACCCCGTGCCCGTCACGGCGGTCACCACGGCCGTGGTGGCGAGCGCGACCCCGGTCGTGGTCAGGACCGTACGCAGCACTCCGCGGCGCCCGCGCATCGCCACCACCGCCAGCAGGCCGAGCACGGCCGGCGCCTTGACCAGTGCGGCGAGGGTGATGAGGACGACGCCCAGGAGGTGCCATCGGCCGCGCGCGGCGACCAGGCCGACGCCGAGCAGTCCGAGCATGATGGCGTCGTTGTGCGCACCGGCCACCAGGTGCAGCAGGACGAGCGGGTTGAGCGCGCCGAGCCACAGCGCGGCGGCCGGATCGGCACCACTGTGCCGGGCGAGGCGGGGCAGCGCCGCCGCCATCAGCCCGACGCCGAGCAGCGCGACCAGGCGCATGCCGAGCAGCCCGGCCGGTATCTCCCCGCGGGTGAGGCCGGACAGTGCGGAGGCGACGGCGAGGAAGACGGGGCCGTACGGCGTCGCGGTCTGCTGCCACACCGGCGCCACCTCGTCGGCGAGCGGGCCGCCGAGCTGCGCGGGCCCGTTGGCGTAGACGTCGATGTGCGCGTCGACCATGGCGCCCTGCGCGAGATAGCTGTACACGTCCCGGCTGAACAGCGGCGGTGCGAGAAGCAGCGGCGCCGCCCACGCGGCGAGCACCAGCAGCAGTGCGCGCGGAGTCGGCGGCTGCGGGCCGCGTACGACCTTGCCGAGCAGCGCCCACGCGGCGATCAGCAGGACGACGCCGAAGTAGACCCCGACCACGCCGAGTACGGCACGCGCGGAGCCGGGGGCGAGGAAGTCCCGCGTGGGCAGGGCGCCGGCCGTCTCACCGCCGAGCGCGAGGAAGGCGGTGCCGGTCAGGCCCAGGGCCTGACAGCGGTGGAGATCGAGGGGAGCCTTGGCCAACACTTGGCAAGCGTGTCAAGGGTGGGTGGCCGGAAAGCGACGGGGTGCCCTCCGGGCGGGGGATGCGGCGTTACCTCCGGGTGGTGGCTCAGAAGACCGATAGGCCCGTCAGTGTCGTGAAGCGGTCCAGGGCCGCCACTCCCGCCACCGAGTTGCCCCGCTCGTCCAGGCCGGGGCTCCAGACGCACAGGGTGCAGCGGCCGGGGACCACCGCGATGATGCCGCCGCCCACGCCGCTCTTGCCGGGGAGGCCGACGCGGTAGGCGAATTCGCCCGCCGCGTCGTACGTGCCACAGGTCAGCATGACCGCGTTGACCTGCTTGGCCTGGCTCTGGGTGAGCAGTCGGGAGCCGTCGGCGCGCAGGCCGTGCCGGGCGAGAAAGCTGGTGGCGAGGGCGAGGTCGGCGCAGGACGCCTCGATCGAGCACTGGCGGAAGTACTGCTCGAGGAGGGCCGGCACCGGGTTGTCGATGTTGCCGTACGAGGCCATGAAGTGGGCGAGGGCCGCGTTGCGGTCGCCGTGGGTGGCCTCGGAGGCGGCCACCTCCTTGTCGAAGGTGAGGCCGGCGTTGCCGCTCTCCGTTCGGAGGAAGGCAAGCAGGGTGCCGGCCGCGTCGCCGGTACGGGTCTGGAGCCGGTCGGTGACGACCAGGGCACCCGCGTTGATGAAGGGATTCCGCGGGATGCCGTTCTCGTACTCCAGCTGCACCAGCGAGTTGAAGGGGTTGCCGGAGGGCTCACGGCCGACGTGTTCCCACAACTCGTCACCCTCCCGGGCCAGGTCGAGCGCGAGCGTGAAGACCTTGGTGATGGACTGCGTGGAGAACGGCTGCCGCCAGTCCCCCACGCCGTACACCGTGCCGTCGAGCTCGGCCACGGCCATGCCGAAACTCCGGGGGTCGCAGGCGGCCAGCGCCGGGATGTAGTCGGCGGGCCGCCCGCGGCCGGGTGTCCGCCCGATCTCGGTGGCGATGCGCTCCAGGACCGGCTGGAAGGTCGGGGACGACGGATACGGCGGATACGACGAAGACACAGCCATGATCACCATTGTGCCGCCGGGCCGGTCCGGGTGCGCATCGGGTCACACCGTCTGCGGGGTGCCGCTGCCCGCGACCACCTCGGGCCGCAGCAGCGCCGCCAGCCGATCGGGGGGCAACAGGCCCTTCTCCAGGACGAGTTCGGCGACACCGCGCCCGGTGGCGAGGGCCTCCTTGGCGATGTCGGTGGCGGCCGTGTATCCGATGTACGGGTTCAGGGCGGTCACCAGGCCGATGGAGTTCTCGACCGCGGCGCGCAGCACCTCCGAGTTGGCGGTGATCCCGGTGACACAGCGCTCTGCGAGGGTCAGGCAGGCGGCGCGCAGGTGGGTGATGCTCTCGGACAGGGAGTGCAGGATGATCGGCTCGAAGGCGTTGAGCTGGAGCTGCCCCGCTTCCGCGGCCATGGTGATGGTGACGTCGTTGCCGATCACCTCGAAGGCGACCTGGTTGACGACCTCGGGAATCACCGGGTTGACCTTGCCGGGCATGATGCTCGAACCGGCCTGTACGGGCGGCAGGTTGATCTCGCCCAGGCCCGCGCGCGGCCCGGAGGACAGCAGCCGCAGGTCGTTGCAGCTCTTCGACAGCTTCACGGCGATCCGCTTGAGCACGCCGGACATCTGGACGAAGGCGCCGCAGTCCTGGGTGGCCTCGACCAGGTTGGCGGCGGTGACCAGGGGCAGTCCGGTGATCGCGGCGAGGTGGCGGCGGGCTGATTCCGCGTATCCGGCGGGGGCGTTGAGACCGGTGCCGATGGCGGTGGCGCCGAGGTTGATCTCGTGGATCAGCTCGACGGCCTCGGCGAGCCGGGTGCGGTCCTCGTCGAGCATCACCGCGTACGCCGAGAACTCCTGCCCGAGCGTCATCGGCACCGCGTCCTGGAGCTGCGTACGCCCCATCTTCAGTACGTCACGGAACTCGAAGGCCTTGGCGGCGAACGCCTCCTGGAGCACGGCCATCGCCTTGAGCAGCTCGCGCACCGCGAAGACCGTGGCGACCTTGACGGCGGTGGGGTAGACGTCGTTGGTCGACTGGCCGAGGTTGACGTCCTCGTTGGGGTGCAGGTACCGGTACTCGCCCTTGGCCCGGCCGAGAAGCTCCAACGCCCGGTTGGCCACGACCTCGTTGGCGTTCATGTTCGTCGAGGTACCGGCGCCGCCCTGGATGACGTCGACCACGAACTGGTCGTGCAGCTTGCCGGCGCGGATCTCGCGGCAGGCCGCGACGATGGCCATGGCCTTCTCCGGCTCGAGCAGGCCGAGTTCCTCGTTGGCACGGGCGGCGGCCTCCTTGACGGCGGCCAGGGCCTCTATCAGATGCGGGTAGGCGGAGATCGACGTTCCCGTGATGGGGAAGTTCTCGGTGGCGCGCAGGGAGTGGATGCCCCAGTACGCCTCGGCCGGGACGTCACGGTCCCCGAGCAGATCGTGTTCACTGCGGTGCGCTACGGCGACGGTCATGACTGAGCGGTCCTCTTTCGGAGGGGTGAGGGTGGATGGGGTGAGGGGTACGGGCGGGCCGGTCAGGGGCGAGTCGCTGATCCAGCCCTGAGGCGCACGAACCTGAGGGGCGCGAGGCTGTGACAATTTGCGGCTCCGCCGCGTGGGCGCGACCAGCCACAACGGACCCGCACCGGCCACCGCACCCCCACGACCGTGGTCGCGCGCTCAGCCCGAGAGCGGATCGAGCACCCGGGCCGGGCGAAGCCCGCCCACAACGGCACCGCCCCCGAGCAACGGCACGGAGCCGAACTCCGCGAGCGACGCCGGGGCGACCCCCGCACGCACGAGCGCCGCCGCGGCCACCGGCCCGCGCGCCCGGTCCGCTCCGTCGGCGATCTTCACGGCGACGGCCCGGCCGTCCGGCAGCGCCGCCATCTGGACGCCTTCGAAGCCGTCCTTGGTGAGCAGCCCCGGCACGGCCCTCATCAGCGCCGCGACATCGCGGCCGGAGCCGGACGCCATCTCGGCGTGCTCACGCATCGCGTCGGCGACGCGCGCCTCGGGGGTGCCGGCCGGTGCGGTGGTGATCCGGGCGGCGGCGCGGGCGAGCCCGTGCAGCGAGACGGAGAAGAGGGGCGCCCCGCACCCGTCGACGGTGACCTGGGCGATCGCCTGCCCGGTGAGGTCCTCGACGATCTCCGCGATGGCCTGCTGGAGGGGGTGGGCCGGGTCGAGGTAGTCGTCGAGGGACCAGCCGTTGAGGCGGGCGGTCATCAGCATGGCGGCGTGTTTGCCGGAGCAGTTCTGCGCGAGCCGGGACGGCAGTCGCCCCTCGCGGATCCAGGCGTCCCGCACGACCGGGTCGTACGGCAGGTCGGGCACATTGCGCAGGTCGTCCTCGGTGACGCCGGCCAGTTCCAGGATCCGCCGGGTTCCGGCGAGGTGCCGCTCCTCGCCGGAGTGACTGGCCGCGGCGAGCGAGAGCAACTCGCCCTCCAGCGGCAGTCCCGCCCGCAGCATCGCCACCGCCTGGACGGGCTTGAGCGCCGAGCGCGGGTAGAACGCGGCCTCGACGTCCCCGATCTGGAGGTCGACACCGCCGTCGGCGGCCAGCACGACCACTGAACCGTAGTGGATGCCTTCGACGACTCCGCCGCGGACGAGCTGGGCGACGGGGGCGTGCAGGGGTTCGCGGATCACCGGGGCGGCGGCGATCGAAGCGGCGTACGTCATGCTCGTGCTCACGCGTCCGCTCCGTCACGGATGCCGGAGACCCGGCGGCGCACCCCGTACCACCCGGCGACGAGCGCCACGGCGATCAGCGGCAGACACAGCACGGTGGTGCGCCCCGCGCCCCCGTCGGCGTACATCAGGACGAGGACGGAGACGAGGAAGCCGATCGTCACGATCTCGGTCCACGGGGAGCCGGGCAGGCGGTAGCTCGGCCTGGTCAGCTCGCCGCGCTGGGTCTTCCGCCAGAACAGCACGTGACAGAGCATGATCATGCCCCAGGTGGCGAGGATGCCGATGGCGGCGAAGTTCAGGACGATCTCGAAGGCGTCGGCGGGGACCACGAAGTTGAGGCCGACGCCGAGGACGCAGATGCCGCTGGTGAGCAGGATGCCGCCGTACGGGACCTGGCTGCGGCTCATCACCCCGGTGAACTTCGGCGCGGAGCCCGACATCGCCATCGAGCGCAGGATGCGGCCGGTGGAGTACAGACCGGAGTTGAGGGACGACATGGCCGCGGTGAGCACGACCAGGTTCATCACGCCGCCCGCCGCCGGGATGCCGATGTTCGACAGGACGGTCACGAAGGGGCTCTGGCCCGCGCTGTACTTGTTCCAGGGCAGCAGCATCGACAGCAGGACGACCGAGCCGACGTAGAACAGGCCGACACGCCACATGATCGAGTTGATCGCCTTCGGCATGATCTTCTCGGGGTTCTCCGTCTCGCCCGCCGCGACGCCGACCAGTTCGACGGAGGCGTAGGCGAAGACGACACCCTGGATGATCAGCAGCATCGGCAGCAGGCCGTTGGGGAAGATTCCGCCGTTGTCGGTGATCAGCGTCGGGCCGGGGGTGGTGCCGTCGACGGGGTGCTGGGTGACCAGCAGGAAGATGCCGATAAGCATGAAGACGACGAGCGCGCTCACCTTGATGATCGCGAACCAGAACTCCAGTTCGCCGAACATGCGTACGGAAATCAGGTTCACCGTGAGGACGACGGCGAGCGCGATGAGCGCGATCACCCACTGCGGGATGTCGGAGAACATGCCCCAGTAGTGGGTGTAGACGGCCACGGCGGTGATGTCGGCGATACCGGTGGTGGCCCAGTTCAGGAAGTACATCCAGCCCGCGACGTACGCGCCCTTCTCCCCCAGGAACTCCCGGGCGTACGACACGAAGGCGCCGGAGGACGGCCGGTACAGGACGAGTTCGCCGAGGGCGCGCACGACGAGGAAGGCGAAGACGCCGCACACCGCGTACGCGACGAAGAGGGAGGGGCCGGCGTCGGCGAGGCGGCCGCCGGCGCCGAGGAAGAGGCCGGTGCCGATGGCGCCGCCGATGGCGATCATGTTGACGTGCCGGTGCTTCAGCGACTTGCTGTAGCCGTGGTCTCCGGCGTCGACGTGCGCGGCCGGTTCGCCGGCCGATATGGCCTCGTCTTTGAGGGACTGCTCGCTCACGCCTCGGGTCCGCCTTCCGTGGGGGTGTCCGTACGCGTGGGGCGCACGATGTCGGTGAGGGTGGTCTCCACGCGGTCGAGGTGATGGGACATCGCCTCCACCGCGTCGTGTTCACTGCCGTCGACCAGCGCTTCGACGATCGCCCGGTGCTCGCGGTTGGACTGGTCACGCCGGTCGCCGAGCTCGTTGAGGAAGGCGGACTGGCGGGCCAGCGCGTCCCGGATCTCTTCGATGACCCTGCGGAAGACCGGGTTCTGCGAGGCCTCGGCGACCGCGATGTGGAAGATCGTGTCCATCGCGACCCACGCCGTGGTGTCGGTCTCCCGCTCCATCCGGTCCAGCAGATGGGCCAGGTGGTCGAGGTTCTCCGGGGTGCGGCGCGCCGCCGCGTAACCCGCGACCGGGATCTCGACATGACGGCGCACCTCGAGCAGGTCGCTCGCCGCGTAGTCGCCGAAGGTGGGGTCCTCGACCGTGTTGGCGACCACGAAGGTGCCCTTGCCCGTACGGGACACGGTCAGGCCCATCACCTGCAGGGCCCGGAGCGCCTCGCGGAGCACCGGCCGGCTGACCTCCAGGCGGCGGCACAGCTCTGCCTCGGAGGGGAGTTTGTCGCCGATGGCGTATTCACCGCGCTCGATGGCGCTGCGAAGGTGGGTGAGCACCGCTTCCATGGCGCTGACGCGCCGCGGCACCGATCCACCTGTCTGGCTGTCTGACAGGTTCACGGGGGTGATCCTGCGGGTGACAAGAGGGGGCTGTCAAGGGGAGTGAAAAGAAACATTCAGGGGGTGCGAAGCCTGTAAACCGGCTTCGCACCCCCTGTGAGCTGCTGTTTCCGTGATCAGCTGGCGAGCGACCCGCTCGCCAGCAGCCCGAACAGCGCCAGGCCGATCACGATCCGGTAGATCACGAAGGCGTTGAAGGAGTGCTTGGCGACGAACTTCAGCAGCCAGGCGATCGACCCGTAGGCGACGACGAAGGAGACGATCGTGCCGACGGCGAGCGGCGCGGCGCCCACCCCCGTGCCCAGGGCGTCCTTCAGCTCGTACAGACCGGCGCCGGTGAGGGCGGGGATGCCGAGGAAGAAGGAGAGGCGGGTGGCCGCCACCCGGTCCAGGTCGAGGATCAGCGCGGTCGACATCGTGGCGCCGGAGCGCGAGAAGCCCGGGAAGAGGAGCGCGAGGATCTGCGAGCAGCCCACCAGCATCGCGTCCTTGAACGACGTGTCGTCCTCACCGCGCTTGTGACGTCCCATCTGGTCCGCCACCCACATCACACCACTGCCGACGATCAGCGAGCCCGCGACCACCCACAGGGAGGCGAGCGGTCCGTCGATGAGGGGCTTGGCCGCGAGGCCCACGATCACGATCGGAATGGTGGCGTAGATGACCCACCACGCGAACTTGTAGTCGTGGTGCTGCCGCTCCTCGCGGTTGCGCAGTCCCCGGCCCCACGCCGAGACGATCCGCACGATGTCCTTGAAGAAGTACACCAGTACGGCGGCGATCGCTCCGACCTGGATGACCGCCGAGAACCCGACGACGGCCTTGTCGTCGACCGGGATGTTCATCAGCCCCTCGGTGATCTTGAGGTGGCCGGTGGAGGAGACGGGGAGGAACTCGGTCACTCCCTCGACGACTCCGAGGACGACGGCCTGACCGACGTTGATGACGCTCATGGGATCCAGTTCTAGGTCTGAGGAGTTGATTCTGACATGTTGGTCGACAGTGCTGTAGACAGTCTTACTACGCGCGAGTGACGTCCGGTGTCTAGGCCCATACGGCCTGGGCGAACGAAACCCCCGCGAACGCCGCGCCGAGCCCGGCCGTCACGCTCACGAGCACGTTGGCCGCAGCGTAGAAGCCCGCGCCGGTCTCGGTCAGCCGTAGTGTCTCGTACGAGAACGTCGAGTACGTGGTCAGCGCCCCGCACAGGCCGGTCCCGAGGAACAGCTGGAGGTGGGAACCCGCGGCCCCCGCGGCGACCGCGCCGGTCAGCAGGCCGAGGATCAGACAACCGACGACGTTGACCGCGAAGGTGCCCCAGGGGAAGACGGTGTCGTGCCTGGTCTGCACCGCACGGTCGGTCAGATAGCGCAGGGGTGCGCCGACCATTCCGCCGACGATCACCAGCAGCCAGTTCACAACTACCTCTTACCTTTCTTGCCCGTATTGCCGGATTCGGGGTCGCGTCCCACATATCGGATCACCTCGCAGTCGTCCAGGATCACCAGCCCCTCGCCGACGAGTTCGTCGAGCTGGGGCAGAAACGCACGGACGCGGTCCTCGGTGTCCACGATGACGATCGCCACCGGCAGGTCCTCGCTGAGCGACAGCAGCCGTGAGGTGTGGATCAGCGAGGAGGCGCCGAAGCCCTCGACACCGCGGAAGACGCTCGCGCCGGCCAGGCCCGCCGCGTGGGCGCGGTGCACGATCTCCGAGTACACCGGCTTGTGATGCCAGATGTCGTTCTCACCGATGAAGATCGTCACCCGTAGGGCACTGCCCGTCAGCCGTGTCATCGCTGCCTCCGTACCAGGGCGCGGCGGGTCGCGGTCACCGCGAGCCATACCGCCGCGAGCGCCGCGCACAGGGTCGCGACGAGATAGGCGAGGCCGGTTCCGGGGTGACCCGTGTCGACCAGTTTCTGGATGTCGACGGCGTACGTCGAGAAGGTGGTGAACCCTCCCAGCACACCGGTGCCGAAGAAGGGCCGCACGAGGCGGTGGGCCGCCCACACGTCCGTGATGACGACCATGAAGACGCCGATCACCGCGCATCCGATGACGTTGACCCAGAACGTGGTCCAGGGGAACCCGCCCGTCTCCACGGGCCACAGCCGCGCGGCCCCGTACCGGGCGGTGGCGCCGATCGCTCCGCCGAGCGAGACCATCGCCACGACCGGGGCCTGGCCGTGCCAGGGGGACGTGGGGCGAGGTGTCGGCCGTGCGGCGGCATCCGGACTGTCGACGCGCTCGGGATGCGGGACTGTCATGACGTACTTCTCCTACTCGCCGGGCCCGGGCCCCCGGGCACACCTCATCGCAAGTAGGGACCGTTGGCGGCGCCTGCGCCGCGGTTCGGGTACGGCGGGCCCCACCGCCGCGCCACGACACATGATCGCGGCCGCTGAACAGGGTAACGCCGATCCCACCGCCCTCGCACACTTGACCGCGCAGCAAGGCCCCTGACTGGGGGCCCCGGGGGGCGGACCCCCACCTGGCGAGGATTCAGAGGGCGGAGCCCATGGCCGCGCCCCGCAGGCAGAGCCCCTTGGCGGGGTCCAGGGGCGGAGCCCCTGGTGGGGGCCGGGGCGGAGCCCCTGGTGGCATGGATAGGGGCGGCGGGGGCGAAGGAGTCGCCCATGTGCCCGCTCGAACACACGCACCGTCACCCCACACCGGCTCGGGCGCACGCACCGTCGCCCGTCCCCCCTTCCTCCCCGCCCTACCAGCCCTTCTCGAACAGGGACCGCACCTCTGCGATGCGGTACTCGTCGCGGCTGTAGAACGTCCGCCGCCCGACCTTCCTCGCCCGCAGCAGCCCGACCCCGACGAGGACGTCGAGGTGGGTGCGGGCGACGGCGTGACTCACACCGAGCTTGACGGCGAGGGCGGCCACGTCGACGCCGTACTCGGCGAGAGACCCGCCGCGCTCGGTCGGGAAGTGCGCGGCGGGGTCCCGCAGCCACTCCAGGATGTCCAGGCGTCGCCCGCCGACGGGAACCCTCAGCATCTCGTCCCCCTGCCCTTCGTGATGGTGCCGCTCTGTGACCACTGTCCCGCGGCCCGGGGCGCCCCGCACGGGACTTCCGGGCCTTCGCGCGGCCCGAAGTCCCCGGGGCACCACAAGGGCCCGGCCGCCTCGCCGGCCGGGCCCTCATGTCATCGATGCTGGCTGATCAGCGGTGGCTGAACTGCGACATGGCGGGCAGCGCCTTGTCGTCGAAGCCGAACAGCGCCTGGTTCTCCCAGCCGTTGCCGGACGTGGCGTCGGTCGGGTCCCAGCCGTTGCCCGTGACGGCGGTCCAGGTGGCCTCCCAGTAGAAGACACCGAGGCCGCGGCCGTTCGGGACGGCCTCCACGACGTTCATCACGTCCCGTAGCCACGCGGACTGTCCGGCTGTGGTGGCCGGGTAGCCGGAGACCAGCTCACCGGTCGTGTCGATCTGGTTGACGAGCGAGTCGTCGCTGTCGAGACGGAAGGGGTAGGCCGTCTCGGCCAGGAACACCGGCTTGCCGTAGCGCGCGGCCGCGTCGTCCAGGGTCGTCTGGAAGTCGGAGAGCGGGCCGTGCCAGTAGCCGTAGTAGGACAGGCCGATGGCGTCGAACTTCACGCCGCCCGAGACCGCGTTGTCGAACCACCAGCGGGTGCCGGACAGGTCGCCGCCCTTGGCGAGGTGCAGCGCGACGGTCGTCGACGAGCTGACGGCCTTGACGGCGTCGTAGCCGGAGTTGAGGAGCCCGGCGAGCTGCGACCAGTTGTCGGTGGAGCCCTCGGACCACAGCATGCCGCCGTTGATCTCGTTGCCGACCTGGACCATGTCGGCGGTGGTGCCCTGCGCCTTCAGCGCGTTGAGGACGTCGTAGGTGTGGTTGTAGACGTCCGTCTTGAGCTGGCTGTAGGAGTGGCCTGCCCAGGCGGCCGGCTTGGTCTGGGCGCCTGGGTCGGCCCAGGTGTCCGAGTAGTGGAAGTCGACCAGGAGCTTCATGCCCTGCGCCTTGATGCGCTTGGCCATCGCCAGGACGCGCGTCTTGTTGTTGTAGCCGTCGGCGGGGTTCACCCAGACCTTCAGGCGCGCGTAGTTCATGCCGGAGGACTTGAGGATGGCGAGCGCGTCACCGGTGGTGCCGGAGCTGGTCTTGTAGACGCCGCCGAGCGCCTCGCTCTTGGCGAGGGAGGAGATGTCGGAGCCCTTGACGGACAGCCCGGTGGCGCTGCCCGAGGTGAACGTCAGGTCGTCGACGTTGATCCAGTTGCCCGCGTTGGCATCGGAGTTGACGCTGATCGTGCACTGGCTGTTGGTCACCGCGACGGGGACGACGAGGTGTATCCATCCGCTGCTGGAGACCGGCAGGTCGGTGCGCTGCTCGGTGCCGCCGCAGTTCTTCAGCGCGAGGTAGGCGGAGTTCTGGCCGCCTCCCGAACGCACCCAGGCGGTGAGCCGGTAGTTGCCGTTGGTCAGCCCGGAGAGGTACTGGTGCGTCTCCACCTTGTAGGCGGCGGAGGAGTACTGCGTGAGGCGGTAGCTTCCGCTGTGGCCCCCGGCCTCCACATAGGAGGCGCCGGTGTCGCCGTACTCCGACCAGCCGCTGGGCGTGGCCGTTCCGGCGCCGTCCGCCTCGAATCCGGCGTTGGTGAGGGTGCTCGCCGCCTGTGCCGTCTGCGCGGGCAGGGCGGTGAGGGCGAGCTCGGCCGCGAGCGGCAGCAGCAGGGCCCTGAGTGTGCGTCTGGGATGGAACATCTTCGTCCGTCGTCCCTTCGACGTGATGGGGATGGGGGCGCCCCCGCAGTGGCTCTGGGGGGGGCGGCCCCTCCGCCCGCGGCTCTCGTGGCACTCACGGGCGGAGGGGAGTTCGGCTCGGCCGCCGGATCCTGGGCCCCGGACGCCCGCCGGCTCAGCCGTCGAGTCGTACGACCCGGACGGCTCCGGCGGGTACCGCGAGGCGGCCCGCGGCGCGTTCGCCCGTCAGCAGCTCGGTGCCGGCCGCGTCCAGCGGCACCTTGGCGTCCGACGAGGTGTGGTTGATCACGAACAGGAAGGTGCCCGACTCACCGCTGCGACGCACCACTTCGACATCGCGGGGCAGGTCGGCGCGCGGCGCGATCCGCGCGTCGTCGGACGCCCAGCCGATCAGGGCGTCCAGGCCCTGGGCGCCGAGGCGGGTGGAGACGTACCAGGCGGAGCCCTCGCCGAGGCGGTGGCGGGTGACGGCCGGGCGGCCCGCGGTGAGCCCGTCGGCGTACGTCCACACGGTCTCGGCGCCGCGCGGCACCACGAACTCGGTCCACACGTCGCCGGTCAGCTCGGAGCCGTCGGGGCCGGTGATCCGGACCTGGTCGTCCTTCAGGAGCGGTGAGAACTCCTCGACGGTGAGGCCGAGCACGTCCCGCAGCGCGCCGGGGTAGGCGCCCTCGTGCACGGCGTCGTGCTCGTCGACGATGCCGGAGAAGTACGAGACGACGAGGGTGCCGCCGTTCTCGACGTACTCCCGGAGGTTGTTCCCGGCGGCCTCGGTCATCAGATAGAGCGCGGGGACGACGACAAGGGGATAGGCCGACAAGTCGGCTTCCGGGTGGGCGAAGTCGACCGTGAGGTGACGGTCGTAGAGCGCCTCGTAGAACGCGTCGGCACGCTCGCGCGGGTCGTGGTCCTCGCTGGGGCGCCAGTCGAGGGTCTGCGCCCACCAGGAGTGCCAGTCCCACAGCACGGCCGCGTCGGCGACGGTGCGGCTGCCCTTGACCGAGGTCAGCGAGTCGATGGACGCGCCGAGTTCGACGACCTCGCGCCAGACCCTGGAGTCGGTGCCGGCGTGCGGCAGCATCGCCGAGTGGAACTTCTCGGCGCCGCGCCGGGACTGCCGCCACTGGAAGAACATGGCGCCCTCGGAGCCGCGCGCCACGTGCGCGAGGGAGTTGCGGGCCATCTGGCCCGGGGCCTTCGCGGGGTTGCGGGGCTGCCAGTTGACGCCCGAGGTGGAGTGTTCGAGCAGCAGCCAGGGGGCGCCGCCCGCGACGGAGCGGGTGAGGTCGGCGGCCATCGCGAGGTTGACGTGGGTGCGGCGGCCGTCGGTGATCAGGTAGTGGTCGTTGGTGACGAGGTCGACCTCGCGGCCCCAGGCCCAGTAGTCGACGGAGTCGCACTGGCTGAGGGCGGTCATGAAGTTCGTGGTGACCGGGATGCCGGGGGCGAGGCGGTGCAGGATGTCCCGCTCGGCGACGAAGTTCTCCCGCATGGTCTCGTCGGCGAAGCGCTTGTAGTCCAGGGCCTGGGCCGGGTTGCCGACCGTGGGGGTGACGCGCGGCGGGTTGATCTGCTCGAAGTCCGCGTAGCGCTGGCCCCAGAAGGCGGTGCCCCATGCCTCGTTGACCGCGTCGACGGTCCCGTACGCGCGGGCCAGCCAGCGGCGGAAGTGGGCGGCGCAGGACGCGCAGTAGCAGGCCGAGACGGGGACGCCGTACTCGTTGTGGACGTGCCACAGGGCGAGCGCGGGGTGGTCGGCGTACCGGGTGGCGAGGGCGGTGGTGATGCTCGCCGCGGCGGCGCGGTAGTCGCTGTTGCTGTGGCAGATGGCGCCGCGCGAGCCGAACTCGTAGCGGGTGCCGTCGGCGGTCACCGGCAGTGCCTCGGGGTGCTCGCGGTAGAACCAGGCGGGGGGCGCGACGGTCGGGGTGCCGAGGTCGACGCGGATGCCGTTCTCGTGCAGCAGGACCAGCAGTCGGTCCAGCCAGCCGAAGTCGTGAGTCCCCCGAGCGGGTTCGAGCAGCGCCCAGGAGAAGATCCCGACGCTCACCATCGTGACCCCCGCCTCGCGCATCAGCCGGACGTCCTCGTGCCAGACGCTTTCCGGCCACTGCTCGGGGTTGTAGTCCCCACCGAAGGCGAGCCCGGTGAGGCCCTTGGGTGTGGTCTCCGGCATGGATCTTCTCCCGTTTAATCGATCATTTGGGAACGTGCACACACTCGATCAGCGGCGCGAGCCCAACATAACCGCACAGCAACAACCATTGACAAGTGTCCAGGATGTTTCTCTACTGTGAACGCTCACAGAAGCATGGCACGGTCGCCGCAGCAGGCGGGGGCCCAGGTCAGGGGAGAAAGATCCATGCCAAACACGAAGCTGCGTCGCCTCGTGGCCACCTCCATCGCCGTCACGCTCGGCGGCACCGCACTCGCCGCCTGCGGCTCGTCGGACGACAAGAGCTCGTCCGAGTCGGGTCCGGCGTCCCTGACGTACTGGTCCTGGACTCCGGGCATGGACAAGGTGGTCGACCTCTGGAACAAGGGGCCGGGCAAGCAGCAGAAGATCACGGTCACGGTGAAGAAGCAGGCGTCGGGCGACACGCTGGTCACCAAGATCCTCACCGCGCACAAGGCGAAGAAGGCCCCGGACCTGGTCCAGGCCGAGTACCAGGCACTGCCGACCCTGGTCAGCAATGACGCGCTCGCCGACATAGCGAGCGAGTCGCAGGACGCGAAGAGCAAGTTCGCCGACGGTGTCTGGCAGCAGACGACCCTGGGCTCGGACGCCGTGTACGCGATCCCGCAGGACATCGGCCCGATGATGTTCTACTACCGCCAGGACCTCTTCAAGAAGTACGGCCTGACGGTTCCCACGACCTGGGAGCAGTTCGCCGAGACCGCCCGCGCGCTGAAGAAGAAGGCCCCGGACAAGGACCTGACCACCTTCTCCGCCAACGACTCCGGCCTCTTCGCCGGTCTCGCCCAGCAGGCGGGCGCCAAGTGGTGGACCGCCTCGGGCGAGAAGTGGAAGGTCGGCATCGACGACGCGGCCTCGGAGAAGGTCGCCGACTTCTGGGGCGGTCTCGTCAAGGAGGGCGCGATCGACAACCAGCCGATGTACACGCCGTCCTGGAACAAGGCGCTGAACACCGGCAAGCAGATCGCCTGGGTCAGCGCGGTCTGGGCGCCCGGCACCCTCACCACCGCGGCCCCCGACACCAAGGGCAAGTGGGCGATGGCCCCGCTGCCGCAGTGGGACAACAGCACGGACGTCACCGGCAGCTGGGGCGGCTCCTCGACGGCCGTCACCACGGACTCGCAGCACAAGGCGGCCGCCGCGAAGTTCGCCACCTGGCTGAACACGGACCCGCAGGCGGTGGCCGCGCTGGCGAAGGAGGGTGGCATCTACCCGGCCGCCACCACCGCGCAGACCAGTGACGCCTTCTCCCAGCCGCCGGCGTTCTTCTCCAACCAGCCGGACTTCTACACGAAGGCCGCGGAGATCGCCAAGACCACCGCGCCCTCCGCCTGGGGCCCGAACGTGAACGTCGCCTACACGACCTTCAAGGACGCGTTCGGCGCCGCCGCCAAGGACAAGTCGGACTTCGCCGCCGCCCTGAAGAAGATGCAGGACGACACGGTCGCCGACCTCAAGAAGCAGGGCTTCGGGGTCGCTCAGTGACGACGGCACGTCGGAAGTCGTACGGGGTCAAGGGGGCCCCGTACGCTTTCCTCCTCCCCGCGACGCTCCTCTTCGCCCTCTTCTTCGCGCTGCCCATCGGCTACGCCCTCTGGCTGAGCCTGCACAAGGCGCAGGTCAAGGGCCTGGGCCTGGGTTCCGGCGCCCGCAAGGAAGTCTGGGCGGGGCTGGAGAACTACAAGGACGCCCTCTCCGACTCCGAGCTGCTGAGCGGCGCGGTGCGCGTGGTGGGCTACGGCGCCATCGTGATCCCGGTGATGCTCGGCCTCGCGCTGCTGTTCGCGCTGATGCTGGACACGGACAAGGTGCGCCTGACCCCCTTCACCCGGCTCGCGATCTTCCTGCCGTACGCCATTCCCGGCGTCGTCGCCGCGCTGCTGTGGGGCTTCCTGTACCTCCCCGACGTCAGCCCGTTCTACTTCGTCCTCGACAAGCTGGGGATGCCGCAGCCGAACCTGCTGGACGGCGGCCCGCTGTACCTCGCCCTGTCCAACATCGCGGTCTGGGGCGGCACCGGCTTCAACATGATCGTCATCTACACCTCGCTGCGGGCCATTCCGGCCGAGGTGTACGAGGCGGCGAAGCTGGACGGCGCCACGCCCCTGCAGATCGCGCTGAGGATCAAGATCCCGATGGTGGCGCCCTCGCTGGTGCTCACTTTCTTCTTCTCGATCATCGCGACGCTCCAGGTGTTCAGCGAGCCGACCACCCTCAAACCCCTCACCAACTCCGTCTCCACGACCTGGAGTCCGCTGATGAAGGTGTACCAGGACGCCTTCGGCAAGGGCGACATCTACTCGGCCGCCGCGGAGGCGGCGCTCATCGCCGTCGTCACCCTCGTCCTGTCCTTCGGCTTCCTGCGGGCCGCGAACTCCCGTAACAAGCAGGAGGAAGCACGATGAGTTCTCTTGCCGTACGCAAGGCAGCACCGGCCGCGGGTACCACCCCCGGCACCGCCCAGGGGCCGCCCCTGCGCCGCCGGATCGCCCTGGTCCCCACCCTCACGCTGCTGCTCGGCGCGCTCTACTGTCTGCTGCCCGTCGCCTGGGTGGTGATCGCGGCCACCAAGTCGGGCCGTGAGCTGTTCTCGACCTTCACGTTCCTGCCGGGCTCCGGCTTCACGCAGAACGTCAAGGACCTCAACGCCTACCGCGACGGCATCTACTGGAAGTGGATGGGCAACTCCGCCCTCTACGCGGGCCTCGGCGCCCTCCTGTCGACGGCCGTCTCGGCGCTCAGCGGCTACGCGCTCGCGATCTACCGCTTCCGGGGCCGCGAGACCGTCTTCAGCGTCCTGATGGCGGGCGTGCTCATGCCGCCGGTGATCCTGGCGATCCCGCAGTACCTCCTGTTGGCGAAGGCCGACCTCACGGACTCCTACGCGTCCGTCCTCCTGCCCCTCGCCCTCTCCCCGTACGGCGTCTACCTCGCCCGGATCTACGCCTCCGCGGCCGTGCCCGGTGACGTGGTCGAGGCCGGGCGGATGGACGGGGCCGGCGAGTGGCGGATCTTCACCCGGATCGCGCTGCCGATGATGGTGCCCGGACTGGTGACGGTGTTCCTCTTCCAGTTCGTCGCCGTGTGGAACAACTTCCTGCTGCCGTACATCATGCTCAGCGACGACGAGAAGTTCCCGATCACGCTGGGTCTGTTCACGCTCCTCGAACAGGGCTCCAACACCCCGGCGCTGTACACGCTGGTGATCACCGGCGCGCTGCTCGCGATCATTCCGCTCATCGCCCTCTTCCTGGTCATCCAGCGCTTCTGGAGCCTCGATCTGCTCTCGGGAGCCGTAAAGTCGTGACCATGACCAACGCGGGGGGCCGGCGCAGACCGCCGACGATCCATGACGTCGCGCGGGAGGCGGGCGTGTCCCGGGGCACGGTGTCCCGGGTACTCAACGGCGGGCACTACGTGAGCCCCGCGGCACAGGAGGCGGTCAACGCCGCCATCCGCAGAACGGGCTACGTCGTGAACCGGCACGCCCGGTCGCTGATCACCGGCCGCTCCGACTCCATCGGCTTCCTGCTCACCGAACCGCAGGAGCGGTTCTTCGAGGACCCGAACTTCAACGTCCTGCTGCGCGGCTGCACACAAGCGCTCGCCGCGCACGACATCCCCCTCCTGCTCATGCTCGCCGGCACCGAGGACGAGCGGCGGCGCATCACGCGGTACATCACCGCGGGCCATGTCGACGGAGTCCTGCTGGTCTCCAGCCACTCCGGCGATCCGGTCGCCGAGCAGCTGCGCGAGGCGGGCGTCCCGCTGGTCGCCTGCGGCAAGCCCATCGGCATGGGCTCCAAGGTGAGCTACGTCGCCGCGGACGACCGCGACGGCGCCCGGGACATGGTCAAGCACCTGGTCTCCCTGGGCCGTCGCCGCATCGGCATGGTCACGGGTCCGCTCGACACCCCGGGCGGTGTCGAGCGGCTCGCGGGCTACCGGGAGGTGCTCGCCGAGGCGGGCATCGAGGCCGACGACCGGCTGATCGCCTCCGGCGACTACAGCCGGGCCAGTGGTGAGGCGGGCGCCGAACAGCTCCTTGAGCGTGCCCCGGACATGGACGCCGTCTTCGTCGCCTCCGACCTGATGGCACAAGGCGCACTGACCGCTCTGCACAAGGCGGGCCGCCGGGTCCCGGAGGACGTCTCGGTCGGCGGCTTCGACGACTCCACCGCCGCGATCTCGGCGACCCCCGCCCTCACCACCATCCGGCAGCCGTACGACCGCATCAGCACCGAGATGGTCCGCGTCCTGCTGGCGCAGATAGGGGGCGAGGAGCCGGCGGCGGTGATCCTGCCGACGGAACTGGTACGACGCGACTCGACCTAGGGCCTGTCCGGCGGATCAAGTCGCAGGAAACAGGCGGCGCCTCATCGACGCTGGTGAGCGGGGCTTGGTGCGTGCAGCTGCAAGGCGGAGGAGGGCGTCGACGCGGAGCGTCGGCAACCGACGACAACGCCGCTGGGGGTACCCCCTCTGGGGGAGGGCGTGCCAAGCCCCGCGTCTGCGGCATGATCCGCCGGACAGGCCCTGAGCCGCGTCCTCGACTCCGAGGGGGTGGGACCGGTCAGGATTCGAGAAGCCTCCCGGCCCTCCCCCGCCCTACCGTGAAAGCACCGCAACACACCACGGAGGAGTCACCATGACCGCAGGGCTGCAGACCATCATCTACCCCGTCAAGGACCTCGCACGGGCGAAGGCCCTGTTCAGCGCGTTGCTCGGAACGGAGCCGTACGCGGACGCCGCGTACTACGTCGGATTCAAGGACGCCGGGCAGGACGTCGGCCTCGACCCCAACGGACACGCCAAGGGGATGACCGGACCGGTTCCGTACTGGCATGTCGACGACATCCGGGCCACCCTGGCGGGCCTGCTGGAGGCCGGCGCCGAGCCGCTCCAGGACGTCCAGGACGTGGGCGGCGGCAGGCTGATCGCCTCGGTCAAGGACGCGGACGGAAACCTCGTCGGGCTCCTCCAGGACACCTCCGGCGAGTAGCCCCGCCGGGTTGTTGCAACCGCACTAGTTGCACACTCAATAAAATCCCGGACCTCTGTTACCGTGCACATATGGCAGTGAACACGGCGAGCGAGGCCCCGCTCGAGGACCGGTGGCGGGAGATCCTGTCGGTGCACGCGCACACGATGTGCGAGATCGACCGCGCGCTGCACCCGCACGGTCTCGGGGCCAGCGACTTCGAGGTGCTGGACGTCCTCGTCTCGAGCGAGCTCGCGCACGAGGGCGAGCACTGCCGGGTGCAGAACATCGCCGATCGTGTCCATCTGAGCCAGAGCGCCCTGTCCCGCCTGATCGGGCGGCTGGAGAAGGACGGCCTGGTGGAACGCACCGTCTGCCAGGAGGACCGGCGCGGCGTGTGGGTCGCGCTCACCCGCAAGGGACGCGACCTGCACACCGAGGTGCGCCCCCTGCAACGCGCCGTACTGACCCGCATGCTGAACGCTTAGGTTCGGAGCTCTTAGCCTCTACACCACGAACTCCGCCCCGTCCGGCAGCACTTCGACCCCCGCCGCGCTCACCCGCGCACGGGCGTCCGAGTCCGGGTCGAGCAGTGGGTTCGTGTTGTTGAGGTGGGTGTAGATCCGTCGGGGACCGGGATGGTGGGTGAGCGCCGCGAGACTGCCGCGCGCGCCCGCCACCGGAAGATGCCCCATCGCGGCCTGCCGCCCGCCCCGCGAGCGCACGACCGTGCCCATCTCGTCGGCCGCGTAGAACGTGCCGTCGAGCAGCGCGCAGTCCGCCGAGGCGAGCAGGTCGTCCAGCACCGGGGTCCAGGCGCCCAGACAGGGCGCGTACAGGAGCACTCCGCCGCCCGCCAGGTCCTCGATCCGGTACGCGGTCACCCAGCGCTCGTCCGGGTCGGGTCCGGCGACGTACTTCGGCGCCTTGGGACCGACCGGGTGCGCGGTGACGACCAGCCCGCCGGAGAGCACGAACCCGCCCTCGGTCAGGCTGTCCGCCCACTCCCAGGGGGCGTAGCGGTCCAGCAGGCCGCGCAGCGGGGCCAGCGTGGCGAGGACGGGCGGTGCGGCGTAGACCTTGAGCCCGGCGCCGCCGCGCAGCACGGTCAGCCCGGCGACGTGGTCGGCCTCGGCGTCGGTCAGGAGCACGCCCCGCACCGGTGTGTCCCGTGGCCCCGGTCCGGGTGCGAGCGCGGGGGTGGTGATCAGCTGCGTACGGATGTCGGGTGAGGCGTTGAGCAGCCACCAGTCGCGGGAGTTGCCGCTGAGGGCGACGGACTCCTGGGTCCGCGCGGGGATCTTTCCGTCGCGGGCGGCCCCGCAGAGCGCGCAGGCGCAGTTCCACTGCGGGAAACCGCCACCGGCGGCCGTACCCAGCAGGACTACTTTCACGGGGACCCCCATCCCTCCGCACGAACCGTACCCGGGGGATCTTCCCCACGCGGCGGCCCGAACTACCCGGCGGCCGGGGGCAGTTCCGGACGGTCTTCGCCGGGGCGCCGGTCCGCGGGGCGCGCGGGCGGGATCGGTGTCGAGGGGAAGTCCCGCGGCCCGGTCCACAGCGCGGGGACCGCGTCGCCGCGGCGGCACAACTCGTAGGCGATCGTCTCGTAGTTGACCCGCCAGCCGTGGAAGTGCGGCCATGCCTGTGCGGCCGTCCGCTCCGCGGGGAAGCCGGCCGCCTCCACCATCGCGACGGCCGCGTCGAACTCCAGGTAGGTGAGCTGGATCGGGGTCTCGGGGGCGGGGTCGGGGTCGTACGGGAAACGCAGGGAGCGGGCGATGTCGCGCAGTGCGCTGAATCCGGCGCGCAGCATCAGGCGGGCTTCGGGCGGGGCGCTGCTCGGGGTGAGGGCGAGTTGCATGGCGGCCGCGTCCATGACGGCGACGAGGCCGACGATCCAGCTGCGGTGGGGCCGCGGCGAGCGGAACGCAAGCAGGACGGGGTACGTGGAGTGGCTCTCGCCGATGTCGGAGGCGAGCCGTTCCCATGAGCGGTACAGCTCGGGCAGCGCGGTCTCGGTGTCGACCAGCCACTGCCGGGCGAGGATCTCCGGTCCCCAGGCGGGTTCGCCCGCGCGCGACTGGAGCAGGGTCACCTCCAGTTCGCGGCGGTTGTAGGCGGCGTACAGGGTGGGCAGGTAGGCGATCTGGAGGGCGATCACGACCGGTCCGGTGACGGCGGCGATGAAGTCCACCGCGGACAGGTGCAGGCGGTCGCCGCTGGCGAAGCCGAGCGTGAACAGGCTGGAGCCCGCCTCCCGGACCGACTGGGTCCAGGTCAGTGAGGAGATGGCGTGCAGCAGCAGTCCGAAGCCGACCAGGGCGCCGCCCAGCCAGCTCACGAGCGTGCCCATCAGCATGAGCGGGGCGAGCCAGGTCTGTGCGCGGTCGATGGCGCGGTAGCTGCCGTCGGGGGCGGCGAGACGCAGCAGGAAGCGCAGGGAGCGCCACCAGCGGATCACCATCGCGGAGTACAGCCCACGGGGCACGACGAGGGTGCGCAGGATGCTGGCGAACACCAGCAGCAGGAGCAGGCCTCCGGCCACGCCCGAGATCCATTTCATGCGGTCATTCTCACGCCCGGCGCCGGCGTCTTCAGCGCAGCAGGTCCCGTACGGCCTCGAAGGCGGCCGTGACGGTCGCCGGGTCGGCGCCGGGGCGGGCCAGCGCACTCATGGGGATGGGGGTGACGGGGGGCAGCCGGTCGTAGGGGGTGAGGCCGTCGGGGGCGGGTCCGACGGCGGCGAGCAGGGCCACGCCCTGGCCGGTGCGGGCGATGTCGAGGACGCCCGCCAGATAGCCGGCGTCGCCGACGACGGTGGCCGCGACGCCGTGCGCGGCGAGGGTGGCGATGGCCCGGCGGCGGATCGCGCACGGGTCCTCGATGGCCACCAGAGGAATCGGCGCGGGCGCGGCGGGTGGTGCCCAGCCGGGTGTGGTGTGCCAGGTGAGCGGCAGCCCGCCGACGGGAGTGCCCTCGGTGGCGGCGGCCTCGGTGACGTACACCGCGACGTCGACGCTGCCGCGCTCCACGGCCTCGACGAGGCGGGCCGAGCGGTCGATGCGGAAGCGGACCCGGCAGCCGGCCCCTCGCCGCGTACTTCGCCTCCTTCGAGGCGGCGGCCGAGGCGTCGTACGCCCTCACGCGGGCCGGGGTCGAACCGGCGCTCGCGGAGCTGGTGGACGGGCCGGTGCTGGGCGCCGTCGACCCGGCGCTGCGCGAGCGCGGCGCGGCCCTGCTGCTGGTGCAGTGCGACGGCGCGGGCGCGGCGATCGAGGCGGAGGCCGTCTCCCGGCTGCTCGCACCGCTGGCCACGACGGTCGAGACGACGGCGGATCCGGCGGAGGCGGAAGCGCTGCTCGCCGCCCGCCCTCTCGCGCTGCCCGCGCTGGAGCGCCTCGGCCGTCCGCTGATCGAGGACATCGCGGTGCCCCGCTCCCGGCTGGCGGAGGCGGTGCGGGAGATCCGTGCCGTCTCCGTACGCCATGACGTGCCCGTCTGCACCCTCGCGCACGCGGCGGACGGGAACCTCCACCCGATCATCGTCGTGGACCCGGCGCTGCCCGGCCTGCCCGACGCGGCCTGGGAGGCGGCGGGTGAGATCTTCGCGCTGGCCCTGCGGCTGGGCGGCACACTGACCGGTGAGCACGGTGTGGGCGTGCTCAAGCGGCAGTGGGTGGCGGACGAACTGGGGCCCACGACACACGCGTTGCAGCGCCGGCTCAAGGAGGCGTTCGACCCGCGGGGCATCCTCAATCCGGGCAAGTGCCTGTAGGGCCCGACGACGGTCAGGCCCGCGGGCGGACCAACAGGCTGCGAACGCCCTCCGAGGTGAGCGTCAGGCCGTTCGGCGAACTCGGGTCGATGGTGAGCGACAGGTCACCGGTCGGCCACTGGGAGGCGAGCGCGCCCAGCGGAACCAACCGGTAGCGGGAGACGAACGGCAGCAGTTCGGCCATCGCCGGCTCCGAGGTGAACACCGGCACCACCTGCTCCCCGCCCGGCTGCTCCAGCACGGGCAGCGCCACGGCACCGGGATCGCGCGCGTCCTCGTCGCTCGCGTCGTCCGGCACGGGGACCAGCACCTCGCTGCCGGCCAGGGTGTCCAGCGCCGCCGCGTCCTCGGTGTTCGTGGCGAGTGCGTTCAGGGCCTCCTGGGCCGGTGTCGTGGCCGTCGGCAGGTAGTGGTGGTTGTTCAAGGGTGTGTTCATGGCAGATCCCAGGTAGTGGCGGACGGTCCGCCCGGGCCGGGACTCGCCCCGGGCGCGGCTCCTGTCGCGCGTACCCACTCGTGGCCGGGGCATTCCACACGTCGGCCGGTGCTCAGGAGATCAGCGGGATGTCGTCCGACGGCAGTCCGAGGCGGTCGCGGCCGACACGGCGGGCCAGCGGTTCGGCCATCGTGGGACCGAGGTGCGACCAGATCGTGGCGGCGTCCCGGAAGTAGCGCTGCATCCGCGCGCCGTCGCGGGCGTGCCGGGAGCCCGCCGTACGGAAGAGAACGCTCTGCAACGCGTCCCAGGCCAGGCGCCCGGCGGTGACGAAGACGAGCGCGAGCCGGTTGTCGACGGCGGTGGTGAAGGGAGCGCGGCCCGAGACGTTGTCGCAGCAGGCCTCCATCCAGTCGTCGGCGGTGGCCCGCAGCGCCGCGTCCGCCGTACGGATCGCCGCCAGCGCCTCCCCCAGGTGACGCTGGTAGTCGTGGAGGTCGGCGCGGGTGCGGCCGGGGTCCAGGACGAGCGGCCGTTCGGCGATGATCCGGGCGTACTCGTCGGCGGCCGCGTACGCGGTGCCGATCATGAGGGCGGCCAGCTCACCGTGGAAGAAGCTCGCCGCGCGCCCCGCGTACATGGGGTGGCCGTGCAGCTTCGAGCCGAGGGAGCCGCCCTCCACGGGCAGATCGAGCAGGCTCGCCTCCCGGGTGAAGTGCGCGGGGATGCGCGCCTGGTCGAAGCGGATGCTGTGGGAGCCGCTGCCGCGCAGGCCGAGGACACCCTGCCAGTCGTCGAGCAGGGTCCAGGCGGAGCGCGGCGCCACGAACAGCACGAGCGGTCCCGGCGGGTCCTCCGGCTTCTCGGGGGCGCGCAGGGTCTGACCGACGTAGTGGGTGGAGTACGGGGAGCCGGAGGAATAGGACCAGGTGCCGTCGAGCACCACGTGAGCGTCGCCGTCGGGCCGGGCCACGCCGACGGGGATCGCGGTGGAGGCGGCCCGGAAGTCGCCCTCGTCGCCGAAGAGTTCGTCCTGCGTCCTCTCCTCGAAGACCGAGGCGACCTGGAGGACATGGGCGGCGGTGAGCGACAGGGCCCAGCCGGTGGAGGGGCAGCCGCGCGCGACCTCGGTCACGACACGGTAGAAGGTCGGCAGGCCGAAGGCGTAACCGCCGTACCTGCGCGGTTGCAGCATCCGGTAGAAACCGGCCCGCAGGAAGTCCTCGTGGGTGTCCTTGGGGTAGATCGTCAGCCGCTCGGTCTCCGGCTGCCGTTCGAGCAGCGCGGGCCGCATCGCCACGGCTCGCTCGATCACTTCGCGTTCGGTGAGTTCCGGTTCGGGAGCGGCGATCACGGGGCCTCCTGACGGGTGGGACTGTCCGTACGTGTGGCAATACCAGTGATTGAACACGCAGATCCGCCACGGTGTACCACCGGATAACGCCAAGTACGCAGATCCGCACACCGGTTGAAGCGCTTGCCCGCCCGCCCGGGGGCGCGAAGGGAGCGCCCTTCCCACCCGTCGGCCGGTGCCTCAAGGCGATGACCAGGGTGAAAACGAACCAGTAATGGTGACCGGCGCCCACGCGCCCCACGGGCCCCGCCGCCTACCGTGGGCGCATGCCGATGCAACCCTGGTTTCCCGACGCCAAGCTGGGCGTCTTCATCCACTACGGCGTCTACGCCGTGGGCGGAGCGGCCGAGTCCTGGTCGTTCTACACGGGCGAGATGACCCACGAGCAGTACATGAAACAGCTCGAAGGCTTCACCGCGTCGAAGTACGATCCGGACGCCTGGGCCGAGCTGTTCGCCCGCATCGGCGCCCGGTACGCGGTCCTCACCACCAAGCACCACGACGGCGTCGCCCTCTGGGACGCCGACCACCGCAATCTCGACGTCGTCCGGGACACCCCGGCCGGCCGCGACCTGGTCACCGGTTTCGTCGACGCGCTGCGCGAGCGGGGCCTGAAGGTCGGGCTCTACTACTCGCACTCCGACTGGAACCACCCCGACTACCCGAGCATCCGGCACGTCAGGCCGGGCGAGACGCCGAGCCCCTACTCGCACGCCGAGCCCGGCAAGGAGGACCCGGCGGCCTGGGAGCGCTACCTCGCCTACCGCGACGGCCAGGTCGGCGAGCTGATGGACCGCTTCCGCCCCGACCTGCTCTGGTTCGACGGCGAGTGGGAGCGCACCGAGGAGCAGTGGCGGATGGGCGAGCTCGCCGAGCTGATCCTCGCGGGCAACCCCGACGCCGTCCTCAACGCGCGGATGCTCAGCCACGGCGACTACGCCACTCCTGAGCAGGGCACCCCGCTCCAGGCCCCGGACGGCCCGTGGGAGCTGTGCCTGACGATCAACGACTCGTGGAGCTACCGGCCGCAGGACCGCGACTTCAAGTCGGTGCGCCAGCTGGTGCGCTACTTCACGGAGACGATCGGCATGGGCGGCAATCTGCTGCTCGGCGCCGGACCCCGCGAGGACGGGACCATCCCCGAGGAGCAGATCGAACGCCTGGAAGGGCTCGGCGCGTGGATCGGGCGGCACACGGACGCGGTGTACGGGACGGTCGCCGGGCTGCCCGCCGGTCACCACTACGGTCCCAGCACCCTGTCCGCCGACCGGCGCACGCTGTACCTGATCTGCTTCGACGCCCCCCGTGACAACGTCTCGCTGCGCGGGCTGCGCAACGAGGTCAAGCGGGTCACGGTCCTGGGCACCGGCACCGAACTGGGCCACCACGTCACCGGCGGCCTCGACGCCGTCCCGGGCGTGACCTGGATCGACGCACCCTCCGCGGCCGACCTCGACGAGTACGCCACCGTGCTCGCCGTGGAGCTGGAGGGTGAGCTGGACCTCTACCGGGGCACCGGGCGCGACTGACGAAGGACGCCCGCCGACTCAGCTCGTCTCCGCCGCGCGGCAGGATCCGCAGGTGATGTGGCGGGCCGGTTTCTCGTGGATGGCCCGGCCGGTTCCGCTGATGTCCTGGGTCGGTGGGTGGCTTTCGTGCACATGCGTGCGGCAGAGCGCCGCGCCGCAGCGGATGCATACGGCGACCGCGGGACCGGGGGTCCCGAGGCAGTCGTAACAGTTCATGTCCCCACCTCGTTCTTTGGTGAGTACGGGCCTGTTGGGGGCTCTGCGACCCTCCTTCCATCATCCTTCCGAGCATTGCGCCGGGCAAGAAGACCGCGGGCGACGGTGTCCGTCCTCAGGTGGTGGGGGCGAACCACGTGGGCCCGTCCGACAGGGCCTGCTTGATCCGGAGCATCCCGAACTCGTTGAGCTCGGGCAGGGCGTCGATCGCGAACCAGCCGACGTCCAGCGACTCGTCGTCGTTGACCCGCGCCTCGCCGCCGACGGCCCGGCACCGGAACGTGGTGTCCATGAACTGGCAGGTGTCGCCGTTCTCGTAGGTGACCGGCTCCAGTGCCTGGACCAGCACCACGCGCTCGACGACACAGCGCACGTTGGTCTCCTCGAGGACCTCCCGCACGGCGCACTCCGCGGGCTGCTCACCCGGGTCCGGCATGCCGCCGATGATCGACCACTTCCGGGTGTCGCTGCGCCGGCCCAGCAGCACTCTGCCCTCGTCGTCGAAGACGACGGCAGTGACTCCGGGAAGCCAGAGCAGCTGGTGGCCCGCGGAGGCCCGGATGGTGCGGATGAAGTCAGGGGTAGCCATGGCCCGACCCTAACGGGCGGATTCCGTGACCCGGCAGCGGTCAGGCAAGATCGCCCCGAACGACGCCGTCCCGGCGCCCGCGGACCACCCTCGTGCCCGCCCAGCCGAGGCCGCCCGCCGCGACCAGGACCAGCAGCATCTCCGGCAGGATGCCGAGCCGCGTGGCGGGGGTCCGTGAGGAGCGCAGCGGCACCTTCTGGACCAGCGAGTCCGCCACGAACATCCCGGTCCGCTGGGTGATCCTCCCGTCCGGCATGATCACGGCGCTGACGCCACTGGTCACCGGCACCGTGACGGTACGACTGTGCTCGACGGCGCGGACGCGGGACATGGCCAGCTGCTGGTAGGTCATCTCGCTGCGGTCGAAGGTCGCATTGTTGCTCGGCACCGAGATCAGCTGCGCGCCGTCGGTGACGGTGCTGCGCACGGCCCAGTCGAAGGCCGCCTCGTAGCAGGTGACGAGTCCGACCTCGGAGCCGTCCATGGTGAACACGCCCGGCTCGTGGCCCCGGCTGAAGTCCTGGCGGACCATCGACGTCCAGTTCTTGTTGATCGCGCCGAGCAGCGAGCGCAGCGGAAGGTACTCGCCGAAGGGCTGGACCTGTCGCTTGTCGTACGTGTCGAGGGGGCCCTTGACCGGGTCCCACAGGATCTGCTCGTTGTAGAGCTTGCCGTCGCGCTCGACGACACCGCCGACCGAGATGGGCGCGCCGATGGCCTTCGCGGCGTTGTCGATCACGAGGCGGGCGTCGGCGTTGGTGAAGGGGTCGACATCGGAGGAGTTCTCCGGCCACAGCACGAAGTCGGGCCGGGCGACCTTGCCCGCCTTGACCTCGGCGGCCAGCCGCTCGGTCTCCCGTGCGTGGTAGTCGAGCACGGCGCGCCGCTGGGAGTTGAAGTCGAGCCCCGCGCGCGGCACATTGCCCTGGATGACGGCGACGGTCGCCGTGCCGTTCTCGGCCTTGTCACTCACCAGCGACCGCGCGGCGAGCGCCCCCACGACGGGGACGGCCACGCTGAGCAGCGCCGCGGCGGCGGCCCCACGGCGCACGACACCGGTGCGCCGGCCCTCGACGACCTGGCGTACGACCTCGTACAACCCGAAGCCGCAGAGTACGACCGCGAAGCCGAGTACCGGAGTGCCGCCCACCGCGGCCAGCGGAAGGAAGACGCCGTCCGCCTGGCCGAAGGCGATCTTGCCCCAGGGGAAGCCGCCGAACGGCGCACGCGCGCGTGCCGCCTCGCCCGCGATCCAGATCGCCGCCGCCCACAGCGGCCAGCCGGGCAGCCGGGACACGAGGGTGATGCCCGCGCCGACGAGCGCCACGTACACCGCCTCGACTGCGGCGAGCGCCAGCCACGGGCCGGGGCCGACCTCGACACCGGTCCACACGAGCAGCGGCAGCAGGAAGCCGAGGCCGAACAGATAGCCGAGGCCGAGGCCCGCCTTCCAGGAGCGACCGCGCAGGAGCCACCCGAGGACCGCGAAGGCCGGCAGGGCCAGCCACGAGACGGTGCGCGGCGGGAAACTGAGGTAGAGCAGCACTCCGGAGAGCGCCGCGGCGGCGGCCGGGGCGTACCGTCGCGCCAGTCTGGCCCCGCGTGATGCGGGCGCGGCCTGGGGTTCGAGCTGATCCGGCTCGTCTACGGAGGTTGCGGTGGCGGTCACCCGGGGAGTGTACGGCGCGTGACCTGGGCGCCGACAGCACGGTCCGCACCATGAACGTCCCGGCGCCCCGGGGTGGTTCGTGCGCCCGGCAGGCCGCCGTAAGCCCGCCTGATGCACCGTTCCTGCGCAACTCATCCACAAACCGGCGCATCAGCCGTTACGGTGTGCCCGAGCCTCTGACGTGCGGCCGTATGCGGCCGTGACGGTCGGGGCCCGGCACAGGTCGGGGGGCGACGGGTGGGATCCACGGGGACGAGGACCGCGGCCGGTTCGGCGGCCGAAGGCGAGAGACGAAACGTTTCGGATGCCGCGGGCGTGATCGTGCTCGGGGCCTGCGCGGTGTGGTCCCTGATCACGGCGACCGCACACGACGGGCGGCCCGAGGGCGTGCTCCTGGCCGTGCTGGCCGTGGCCGCCGGTTATGCCTCGGGCCGGATCCTCGGCGCTCTCCTGCCGGTCGCGGCGCCGTGCGCGGGGGCCCTCGCCGGACTGGGCCTCGCGCTCACCGCCGCGCACACCACCCCGGGCCCGCAGCTCACGGCGCCGCTCGGGCACGGCGGTGCCACGGCCGCGCTGCTCGCCCTGTCCACCGGAGCGGCGTGCTGCGCGGCCTGGGCGGCGCGCCGGCCGGCGCAGCGGCTCGCGCTGCGTCTGCTCGCCGTAGGGATCGTGGTGACCGCGGCGGCGCTCGGCTCGACCACGGGATGCGCCGCGGGTGCCGGAGTGCTGCTGTGCTCGCTCGCCGCCGACCGTATGCGCCGACGCGCTCTGGGACTCGGAGGCCTCGCGTTCGCCGCGGCGCTGGTGGCGGGGGCCACCTGGGCGATCGCGGAGAACGTGCTTCCGGACGGTCTGACCGCTTCCCTGGAGGGGCAGCTCACCGAGCACCGGGTCCTGCTCTGGCGCGACGCGCTCCGCCTGGCCGGCCACCATCCCGCCCTGGGGGTGGGGCCCGGACGGTACGGGGAGCTCAGCCCGACGGTCACGCAGTCGCTGCTGCCCGACGGCAAGCCCCACTCGGCCCCGTGGCAGCAGGCGGCCGAGCAGGGTCTGCTCGGCGTCGCGCTGCTCGCCGCGGTGTTCTGCTGGATCCTCTACTCACTCTGGCGTTCACCGCGGGCCACGACGATCGCTCTGACGGCGGGCGCGGCCCTCACCGCGCTGGCCGTGATCGCCTCGCTGGGCAACGCGCTGAGTTTCACCACGGTGACGGCGGGTGCGGGGCTGCTCGCGGGGCTCGCGACGGCACACCCCTTGGTCGACGAGGACCTGGAGAGCGTCCTGAACGCGGGAAACGAACCCCTGGGGAACCGGCTGGAGCCGTGAACCCCGTGGCGGTCAGATGACCGCGCCGGGCGTGGCCGGCCGCACCCGGTCGCGGATGATCCGGACCATGGACTCCGCGTTGTCCACCGTGATGGTGAACGTGTGGCCGTCGCCGAGCTGGAGCACCACACCCTCGCCGCGCCGGACGATGACCGCGGTGCCCTTGCCGGGACGCCAGCGGTAGCCCCAGCCGCCCCACTGCCGTGGGGTGACCCGGGGCGCGAAGTCGGCGCCGACGACGCTCGAGAGCGGGATACGGCGGCGGGGCAGACCGATGTGTCCGCAGCGCACTTCGAGGCAGTCCTTGTCGACCCTCACGGCGACATGCACGAACGCGAGCGTGCCGAACATGATGAGCAGTCCCGCCGCGATGCACCCGACGACGGACATGGCCAGCGCCGCGACGCCCGACGTCCACGTCGAGTCGACGGCCAGTTCGACGCCCAGCGCGATGCAGGCGGCCCCGCCTATGGCGGGCAGCCACTGGATGCGATTGGTCGCACGCCCGGTCCAGACATCAGGGTGCGAGGAGCTTTCGCCGCGGGAGTGGTCCCTCATGTTTACGAGACTACTCAGGATCCGCACCGCGGGCACCGGGTCGCGGACGGTCACTGCTCCGAGTGGGCGCTCGGCCCACGCAGGGCGTTCGGCCGGTGACGGGCGGTCGCCGTACGGTGGCCCCCGCCCGGCGACGGGGATCGGCCGTACGAAGGCCCCCGCCCGGCGTCGGGATCAGTGGGCGGGGCTGACCGCCTGCAGGAGGCGGCCTTCCTCGTACGCCAGCGCGGTCGCCGACAGGCCGCCCTCGCTGCCGCTGAGGAGCACGGTGAGGGAGCCCTCGGCAGGGGCGTCGGGGTCCGGGAGCTCGCCGATCCTGCGCAGTGCCTGCGCGGCGACCGCCCCGGCGGAGCCGTGCAGCGCGAGCGGCGGGAGGCCGGGCTGCTGCACCGCGGCACGGATGCGTTCGGCGACCAGCTCGTAATGGGTGCAGCCCAGGACGACGGCCCTTACATCGTCGGGGGTGCGCTCGGCCGCCGCCGCGATCGCGGCGTCGATGCCCTCCTGGTCCCCGTGTTCCACGGCGTCGGCGAGCCCGGGGCAGGCCACTTCGGTCACGGACACCCCGTCGGCGAACTCACCGATGAGTCCACGCTGATAGGGACTGCCGGTGGTGGCGGGCGTGGCCCAGATCGCGACGGGTCCCCCACCGGCCGCGGCCGGCTTGATCGCCGGGACCGTGCCGATGACGGGCACCTCCGGCTCCAGACGGGCGCGCAGGGCCGGCAGGGCTCGCACGGAGGCGGTGTTGCAGGCGACGATCAGGGCGTCGGGACGGTACTGCGCGGCGGCCTCCGCGACGGCGAGGGCGCGGGCGGTGACGTCCTCGGGCGTGCGTGGCCCCCAGGGCATGCTGCCGGGGTCCGAGGAGAGCACGAGATCGGCGTCGGGCCGCAGTCGACGTACTACGGCGGCAGCGGCGAGCAGTCCGATTCCGGAGTCCATGAGCGCGATCTTCACCCGGTCACCATAGACGATCCGCCCCGACGGACCCCCGGGGTGGGGCAGACTGCGGCGGGTGAGTGCCGTCGCGTGGACCGCCGTGGGATCACTGGCCGCCTGGCTGTGGCTGCTGCTCGGCCAGGGCTTCTTCTGGCGTACGGATCTGCGGCTGCCGCCGCGTCGGGAACCCGACGACTGGCCGTCCGTCGGTGTCGTCGTACCGGCTCGGGACGAGGCCGCCGTGTTGCCCGAGAGCCTGCCGTCGCTGCTCGCCCAGGACTATCCGGGGCGGGCCGAGGTCTTCCTCGTCGACGACGGCAGCTCGGACGGCACCGGGGAACTGGCCCGTGAGCTGGCCCGCACCCACGGCGGACTGCCGCTCACCGTCGGCTCGCCCGGAGAGCCGCCCGCGGGCTGGACCGGCAAGCTCTGGGCCGTACGCCACGGCATCGGCCTGGCACGCGCGCGTGGCCCCGAATACCTGCTCCTGACGGACGCGGACATCGCGCACGCTCCGGACAGCCTGCGGACGCTGGTCGCCGCGGCGCGCACAGGCGGCTTCGACCTGGTCTCGCAGATGGCCCGGCTGCGGGTGGAGAGCGTGTGGGAGAGGCTCGTCGTCCCCGCCTTCGTCTACTTCTTCGCACAGCTCTATCCCTTCCGGTGGATCGCGGTGAAGGGCTCACGGACGGCGGCCGCGGCGGGCGGCTGCGTGCTGCTGCGCGCGGACGCCACGGAACGGGCGCGGATTCCGGACGCCATCCGGCACGCCGTGATCGACGACGTGGCGCTCGCGAGGGCGGTCAAGGGGAGCGGAGGGCACATCTGGCTGGGGCTGGCCGAGCGGGTCGACAGCGTGCGTCCTTATCCCCGGCTGCACGACCTGTGGCGCATGGTCTCGCGCAGCGCGTACGCCCAGCTGCGGCACAACCCGCTGCTGCTCCTCGGTACGGTCCTCGGCCTCGCCGTGGTGTACCTGGTGCCGCCGGTCGCCCTCTTCACGGGTCTCGTCGCGGGGCGTGCGGGGATCGCGGCGGCCGGAGGGCTCGCGTGGCTGCTGATGACGGCGACGTATCTGCCGATGCTGCGTTACTACCGGCAGCCCTTGTGGCTCGCGACGTCGCTGCCGGTGACCGCGTTCCTGTACCTCCTCATGACGGTCGATTCCGCGGTGCAGCACTACAGGGGGCGCGGCGCGGCCTGGAAGGGCCGCACCTACGCGCGCCCGGACACCGCGCTCGACGAGCGCTGACCGGTCACTTCCCGCGGGCGTTCGGGCCGCTTCCGTCAGGTCATTTCCTGCCGGGAGTCCAGTTCATGCCCCACCCGTAGACGCGGTCCACGGTGCGCTGCGGGCTCACACCGCGCTCGGGGACGAGGTAGCGGGCTTCGCGCTGGACGATCAGGTCGCCGCCGTCGTTGGTGATGAGGGTGAGGGCGCAGACCGTCGAGGGCACCGTGCACTCGTCGAGCGAGAAGTCGACCGGGGCGCCGTTCAGTGGTTGCAGGGTGACCGTGGCGTGCAGGTCCGCGAACGAACGCGCCCCTTCGTAGATGGTGACGAAGATGAGGATGCGTCGGAAACTCCGCTTGTGGTCGAGGTTGACGGTGAGGTTCTCGCCGCTCGCCACGGCACCGGTGCGGTCGTCGCCGTCGAGGTGGATGTACGGCGGCTGATGCAGCGCCCCGAAGGCGTTGCCGAGCGCCTGGACGACTCCCTTGCGGCCGTCGGACAGCTCGTAGAGGGCGCAGAGGTCGAGGTCGAGGTCACTGTGCGTCGCGACGGCCCTGCCCCGCTTGCTGCCCCATCCCGAGAACTGCTTGCGCACCTGCCAGTTGAGGTTGACGCGCATGGTGCCGGACGTGCCGCCCTGCTTGGTCAGCGAGACCGACGGCGCCTCCTTGGTGAGCGTGACCTTGGAGAGGCGAACCGGGCCCCCCGACGGGGCGGGCGGCGGAGCCGTGGTGGGGGGCTGCACGGTGACGGGCGGGGCTAGGGGCGGGGGCAGGTTCACCGGCGGCCCGACCGGCGGCGGACCGGCCACTCGTGTGCCGGGCGCGGGCGGCATGACGGCGTGGGGCGTGCGGCCGGGCGGTGCGGGGGCAGGCGGTGCGGGGGTGATCGGCGTGGCGAGGGTCGGCGCGGGCGGTGCCGCGTGCTGCGGCTCGTCCACCGTGATGCCGTAGTCCTTCGCCAGCCCTTCCAGTCCGCTGCCGTAGCCCTGTCCGACCGCGCGGAACTTCCAGGCGCCCTGGCGCCGGTAGAACTCGCCGAGTACGAAGGCGGTCTCGACGGTCGCGTCCTTGCTGTCGAAGCGCGCGATCTCCGTGCCCTGCCCCGCGTCGAGCACACGGATGTACAGACCGGGCACCTGCCCGAAGGTGCCGCCGTCCGCGGAGGCGGCCAGCACCACGGTCTCGATGGCGCCCTCCACGCGCGCGAGGTCGACGAACAGCGTGTCGGTCACCTGGCCGCCGTCGCCCCGCTTGCCCTCGTGCCGCACGGCGCCTGAGGCGTGTGCCGGCCGGTTGTAGAACACGAAGTCGCCGTCGGAGCGGACCTTTCCGGACACCAGCAACAGCGCGGACGCGTCCGCGTCGGGCACCCCGGGCCCCGAACGCCACCCCATTTCGACGCGCAACGCACGCGTCGGCACAGGAACATTCGAACCTTTAGGCATTGTCATGTCCGCCCCCATCACGTGTCACCGCGCCAGGCCACGCCTCGGGCCGTCCCTCGGGCCCTTTCCCGACCAACCTATTCCCCCAGGACTCCGAACTCCTGTGAGGTGCCTCGGAAGGCCCCGGGAAGAGCCCCGAAGACTGCCGGTCAACCCCCGGTAACCCCCTCGGAACTCGGCCTTTACGCGATCTGAACCCCGCTTGACGCCCTTTTTTGCCGAGTTCGCTCGCATTGGGGATCCCGCGTCACTGCCGACACGAAAAACAACCCTCTTATCGGTCTCCCCAACCAGCACATCGTGGGCTTAACTTATGTGCCATGACCTCCCCCCGCTCCACCTATGGCGGCGGTTACTACTCCGCGCCGTCCTTCCCGGACACCCCGATCTACGACTCCTTGGTCGCCGAGCGGGGCACTCCCCAGATCGCCCCGATCAGGGTTCCCGCCGCCTACGACACGGGCAGCAGCTACCTTCCCGCGCTTCCGTCGGCACTTCCCGCCCTGCCGGCCGGACCCTCGCAGCAGGCCCCCATGTACGGCGGCTACCCGCAGGCCCAGCAGCCCGCGCCGCTGCAGCAGGCCCCGGCGCCGTACATCCCGCAGCAGGCCGGCGCTCCGCGTGGCTACCCGGGACCCCAGCAACAGCCGCAGCGCCCGATGGCGGCCGGCACCGGCTACGAGGCGATGCGCCCCGCGGCTCCCCGCCCCGCACCGGCTCCGTACCAGGAGCCGTACAACAACCAGCAGTACCGCGGGTACTGAGGGGCTGAGACAGGCAGGCACCGCCCCATTCGGACCGGAATGTCGGTGCCTGCTGGCACGATGGAGTCATGGGGAATGCGGAGCTGTACTCGATCCATGTCCATCCGGTCAAAGCCTTCCGGGCTCTCTCGCCCCGGGAGGCCGTCGTGGAGCCCTGGGGACTGGCCGGAGACCGACGCTGGGTACTGATCGACGACGGGGGAAAGGTCGTCACCCAGCGCCAGCAACCGCGGCTGGCACTGGCCGCCGCCGAGCTGCTGCCCGGCGGCGGCATACGTCTGTCCGCGCCCGGCCGTGAGCCGCTGACCGTCCGCGTGCCCCAGCCGGCCGGCACGACACCGCTGGACCTCTTCGGCGACAAGATGGAGGCGGTCCTAGCGGACACGGCCGCGCACGCCTGGTGCAGTGAGTACCTGGGGACCGAGGTGCGTCTCCTCCACATGGACGATCCCGCCACGCGCAGGCCCGTGGACCCGGAGTACGCACGTCCGGGCGAGACCGTCAGCTTCGCCGACGGCTATCCCCTGCTGGTCACCACACTCGCCTCGCTGGACGCGCTCAACACCTGGATCGCGCGGGGCGACCGCGCCGATGAGGGCCCCCTCCCGATGAACCGCTTCCGGCCGAACGTGGTGGTGGCGGGCACGGCGGCATGGGCCGAGGACGACTGGCGGCGGATCGCCATCGGCGAGGTCACCTTCCGAGTACCCAAGATGTGCGGCCGCTGCGTCGTGACCACCACCGACCAGGACACCGCCCAGCGCGGCAAGGAGCCGCTGCGCACGCTCGGACGCCACCGCCGCTTCGGCTCCCAGCTCGTCTTCGGACAGAACCTGGTTCCGGAGTCCCGCGGCACGGTGCGGATCGGCGATCCGGTCACAGTCCTCGAATGACGTGCCCGCGGGGAACCCGGGCCCTGGGCACGGTCGTTGAGACCGCGTGAGAAGTTCATGAGAGGCCATGGGAAAGGGTGATTTCGCTCTCTCTTTTCCGGGGCTCGCATATGAACGGCTCCGCCGGGGGTTATCACGGAGGCGAAAGGGGGTGCGGGACGGTGCGAGCTATCGGCGGACTCTGGCGCTGGCGACACAATCCGCTGCGCCGCACGACCGATCTGGTCGAGGCGTGGCTGGCCCTGCTGGCCGTCCTGCTGATCCTCACCCTCGCGCCCCTGATCGGCGTCCTCACCGGAGCGACGGCGCAGGACGCCCTCCAACAGGCCGTTCGGGAGCAGCGCCTGGCCCGCCACGAAGTGACGGCCACCGTCGTCGGCAAGGCGGACCGGGCCGCGCTGGACCCCGACCCCGAGGCCTCGTCGGCGCACGATGTGCACAGCCGCGTGCTCGCCGACTGGACCGCCCCGGACGGCACGGCCCATCACGCCAAGGTGATAGCCGCTCTCGAATCACCGCACAAGGGCGACCACTTCTCCCTCTGGACCGACGAGCACGGAGACATAGTCGGCCGCCCGCTGGATTCGGCCACCGCGACGACGCATGCCGTGCTGGCGGGCCTCGGCGCGGCCCTGCTGACCGCCGGGCTCCTCGACAGCGGCAGACGTCTGATCGTGTGGCGCATGGTCCTGCGCCGGTACGCCCGTTGGGATCGGGCATGGGACAGGGCGGGCCCGGACTGGGGCAGGACGGGCACCGGCAGCTGACCGCCTTCCGGCTCCGGTCAACCCACCGTCCCCGCGCACGCTACGGTGGACCGACCGAACCGTTCGGCACCGTCGTGAGAAGCTGTTCTTGATCGCGACGGGGTTTCAGCACGGCCTCGCAGGACCCGCGTACGACGAGGTGGGGGCACAACAGCGCCATGGCACAGGGCACGGTCCAGGTGACGCACACCGGCACCTCGCGGTGGCGGCGCCGCACAGGAGAGTACGCATCGCTGGCCGCCGCCCTGGAGGCCGCGGCCGACGGGGACGTGCTCACCGTCGCCCCCGGCACCTACCGGGAGAATCTCGTGGTCCAGCGCGCGGTGACGCTGCGCGGGCCGGAAGGCTCCCCCGGCTCCGTGCGCATCGCGCCGGTGGACGGGGTGCCGCTGACGGTGCGTGCCTCGGCCGTGGTCCAGGATCTGCACGTGGAGGGCCAGGACTCGGCCGCCCCCGCGCTGCTCGTCGAAGAGGGCACCCCGGAGCTCCTCGACGTGCGGATCGTCACGCGCTCCGCGGCCGGCATCGAGGTGCGCGGCGGCGCCCGTCCGACCGTGCGGCGCTGCACGGTCGACAATCCGGCCGGTGTCGGCATCGCCGTACTGGACGGCGGCGGTGGGGTGTTCGAGGAGTGCGAGGTCGTCGCCTCCGGGCAGTCCGGCATCGCGGTGCGCGGGGGCGCCCACCCCCGTCTGGAGCGCTGCCGGGTGCACCACGCCTCCGGTGCGGGCCTGTCGGTGACCGGCGAGAACTCCTCGCTCGAGGCGGTCGGTTGCGAGGTGTACGAGGTCAAGGGCTCCGGCGTGCAGATCACCGCACGCGCCGCGGCCCATCTCACCGACTGCGATGTGCACCGCACGACGTCGGACGGTGTCACGCTGGACACGGACGCCGTGCTCACGCTCGCCGACTGCCGCATCCACGACATCCCTGAGAACGCGGTGGACCTGCGTTCCCGCTCGGTCCTCACCCTGACCCGCACCACCGTGCGGCAGTTCGGGCGCAACGGCCTGTCGGTCTGGGACCCGGGCACACGCGTGGACGCCAACCAGTGCGAGATCTTCGACAGCACGGGCGACTACCCCGCGGTGTGGGTCAGCGACGGCGCGACCGCGGTGCTCGAGTCCTGCCGGGTGCACGACGTGCCCGACGCCCTGTTCGTCCTCGACCGCGGTTCACGCGTGGACGTCGTCGACAGTGACCTCTCCCAAGTGCGCAACACCGCCGTCTCGGTGAGCGACGGCGCCACCGCGCAGCTCGACGACTGCCGGATCCGCGAGGCCGCGACCGGCGCCTGGTTCCGTGACCACGGAAGCGGCGGCACCCTGTCCGGCTGCACCGTGGACGGCACCCAGACCGGCGTGATCGTCACCAAGGGCGCCGACCCCACCTTCGAGCGCTGCACGGTCGACTCGCCCACGGAGGCCGGTTTCTACGTGTCCGCGGGCGGCCGCGGAAGTTTCCACAACTGCCGCGTGACGGGCAGCGGGGGCTACGGCTTCCACGTCATCGACGGCTGCCGGGCGACGCTGAAGAAGTGCCGTACGGAGCGCTGCGCGCGCGGGGGTTACGAGTTCGCGGACGGCGGCAACGCACCGGGCGGCGGCCCGGTCGTCGAGGACTGCACGAGCGACGAGAGCGCCGGAGTGCGTCCCCCGGCGCACGAGACGGCCGTCCAGACGTCCAACCCGTCCTCGGGCCTGCTCGGCGCGATCCCGGGCCAGCGCAGCACCGAGCAGGAACCGCTCGTCACCACCACCGAGCCCGAGCCCGCGCAGCCGGCCCGCACGTCGAAGGTCGTCCTCGGCGAACTCGACGGACTGGTGGGCCTGGACAGCGTCAAGCGCGAGGTGCGCGCCCTCACCGACATGATCGAGGTGGGCCGCCGCAGACAGCAGGCGGGCCTCAAGGCGGCCTCCGCCCGCCGCCATCTGGTCTTCACCGGCTCCCCCGGCACCGGCAAGACGACGGTCGCCCGGCTGTACGGCGAGATCCTGGCCTCGCTCGGTGTCCTGGAGAAGGGGCATCTCGTGGAGGTGTCCCGCGTCGACCTGGTCGGCGAGCACATCGGATCCACGGCGATCCGCACCCAGGAGGCGTTCGACCGGGCCCGCGGCGGTGTCCTGTTCATCGACGAGGCGTACGCGCTGTCGCCGGAGGACTCGGGCCGTGACTTCGGCCGCGAGGCCATCGACACACTCGTGAAGCTGATGGAGGACCACCGGGACGCGGTCGTCGTGATCGTCGCGGGCTACACGGCCGAGATGGAGCGGTTCCTCACCGTCAACCCCGGTGTGGCGTCCCGCTTCTCACGGACCATCACCTTCAGCGACTACATCCCCGAGGAGTTGCTGCGGATCGTGGAGCAGCAGGCCGAGGAGCACGAGTACAGCCTGGCGCCCGGCGCGCCCGAGGCGCTGCTGAAGTACTTCACGGCGATCCCGAAGGGCCCGGCGTTCGGCAACGGCCGCACCGCGCGGCAGACCTTCGAGGCGATGGTCGAGCGGCACGCGGGGCGGGTCGCCCAGCTCGACGAGCCGAGCACGGACGACCTCACGCTGCTCTACCCGGAGGACCTGCCGGAGCTGCCCTGACCATTGCTCTGTGGGACGGGTGGTCGCCCTCTGATCGTGCGCCTTCGGATCGTGCGCCCTCAGGTCGTGGCGTCGCCTTCGGGACGGGGGCTCGGTACCGCCTCCCGCCGTAGCCGCGCCAGCAGTCGTTCGCGTTCCTCGGCGAAGGCCGGGTCCGCCTGGTAGTCCCCGTGTCCGAGGATCGGCGCGGGCAGCGGATGCTCCTGGGTGCGCCCGTAGGCGAGCGGGTCGGGCAGGGCCGCTCGGTCGACCTGGGGGCCGCAGTCACCGGGCAGCCGTACGGGGCCGCCGATGGGGTCGGTGAGACGGTACAGGTTGCGCCAGCAGTCCACCTCGCGGTGCAGGGAGGTGAGGGCGGCCGGGCCGAAATGGGCCGGGAACCAGCGCCCGTAGAGCCGTTCCAGAGGAGAGCCATAGGTGAGCAGCGCGACCCGCTTGCGTACGGAGGGCTTCAACTGCCAGGCCGCGGCGGCGGCCAGCACACTGCCCTGGGAGTGCCCGGAGAGCACCAGGCGCCCGCCGGTGGCGCGGGTCCAGGTGACCATGCGCCAGGTCAGGTCGGGCACGGCACGCTCGGCGTAGCAGGGCGGCGCGAAGGGGTGGGCGGCCCGCGGCCAGAAGGTGCCGACGTCCCAGAGGATGCCGATGGTGCGGCGGGCCGCCGGGTCCTTGTAGGCGCGCCGACCCGAGGTGACGAGAAGGATGAAGCCGAGGCCGATCAGCCAGGACCCGAGCGCCTGCGCGGCTTCGGCGGCGCCCCGGACGAAGGCGTACGACCCTCGCGTGGCCTCGGTCGGGGTGTCACCGGTCGTCAGGGCGCCCACCAGGGCTCCGGCGCCGAGGAACAGGGTGACGAACGAGATGACGCCGACCATGAGGGGTGCCCGGTCGGTGAGGGCGGCCATCGCGCGGGTGCTCGCGATACGGCGGGTGCGGGTGGTGTCCTTGGCCTCGTCCCGGTAGTCGAGTTCCACCGCGCGCATCTCGAGGCGGCGCAGCCGCCAGGTGCGCCGGGCCAGCCCGCCGCACAGGCCGAGGAGCACAAGGAGCGTCGGCGGGATCACGGACGCCTGCCAGGTCAGCAGAACGGGCGGGCCGGGCAGCGAACCCCGGGTGCCGTCCAGCCAGTCGGCGACGCGCTGGGCGACTCCGCCGGACATCACGCCGCCCAGAGCGCAGGCCAGCATCGCGACGGCGGGCCCGGCCAGACCGCGCAGGGCGGTGCGCGGATCGGGCCGTGTGCGGTACAGGACACGGGCCACCACGCCGAGCGCGATGACGAGCAGTCCCTGCGCGAGCGCGAGGCCGCCGAAGATCCCGTCGCCCGGCAACCGCCCCGCCGAGTGCCAGCCGGGCCGTGACCATCCGGCGTACAGCAGGGTCAGGGCGAACAGGCTGATCGAGCCCAGAGGCAGCAGGCGCACCAGGGTGGCGTCCAGTTCCCGGTCCAGCCGGTGTTCGCTGCGCCCGCGGCGGCAGACCACCCACAGCACCACGACCGCGCCCACGGCGAGGGACGCGTACAGCAGCAGGCCCAGGGTCTCCAGTACGACGGGGCCTTCGCTCCCCCGGTCGAAGCGGGCCGCGGGGCCGCCGACGGCGGCGGTGACGGTGAGGAATCCCGCCGCGGTGTGCGCGGCGCGCAGCCGGGCCACCAGGCGGCGCCCGTACCAGAACCCGGGTCTGCCGAGCCCGGTGCGGCCGGTCTCCTCAGCGGGCTCGGGCCTGCGCGACACGGGCTGCTGGGACTCGTACGCGCTCCAGGTGCGGTGCGAGAGGTACCAGAGCAGGCAGGTGAGCCCCGCGGGCACCAGGGCGGCCAGGGCGAGACGCCGGCCGGGCCGGCTCCACCAGCCGTTGTCGGACAGGTCCGGGGAGAGGAAGCCCAGCCAGGAGTGCGCCTCGGCGCACGCGCGTGTGCCCGCGCACTGCCAGGCGGTCAGATCGAGGGCGACCTCGCAGGCCGCGGCGACCAGCAGCACGGTGAGGGTGAGCCCGGCCAGCCGCACCAGCAGGCCGTACAGGCGCACCGTCCGGGTGCGGCCGCGGGTGGCGGGACGCATCCAGTGCGCGAGGTTGACGACCATGAAGGGCAGCAGCAACAGCCACAGGGCCCTGGTGCCGTTGCCGGAGGTGAGGTTGCACCACACATAGGCCTCGGGGACCGGTTTGCCCCGGTAGTCGTCGGGGCGCCGCTCCGCGTCGGCGTCGTCGACGCGCCGGTGTACGGCCGCCGTGTCGTCGCCGCTGATCCGGACCGTCCGCGGATCGTCCAGCATCTCCTCGGGTGTGGTGCCGCCGACTCCATGAACCAGGAGTTCGAGGGCGGTGTCGGCCGCTTCGGGCCGCTGTGCGGGGCCGCTGAGATCTCCCGCCGAGGCGTGTTGCCGTGCACGTTCCACTGTTCTGCACTTCCCCCGTGCCGCGCGTCTGGCATGTGTCATGTGCAGGTACAAGGATCTCCTCTCAGAGGTGCCCGCACACCGGTGGTCACGGAATCTCCCCGATACGTGTGACAGTGACGCGACGGAAGGAAAGCGGTGTCCTCGCGGTGAGTGGCACACGTGTCGGTGGCCCGTGCGAGGATGGGTCGTCCTCCAGGCCTAGGACAAGGAGAATGTCCACGTGGGAGTGGGTTCGGACGGAGTGTCGGGCAGCTTGTGGCGAAAGGACCGGAGCGGACGTGAGTGAGAATCAGAACCTTCTCGCGGAGCAGCGTCGCGCCCTGATTCTCGACGAGGTACGGCGTCGGGGCGGCGTCCGGGTGAACGAGCTGACCCGCAAGCTCGGCGTCTCGGACATGACGGTCCGTCGTGACCTCGACGCCCTCGCCCGCCAGGGCGTGGTGGAGAAGGTGCACGGCGGCGCGGTGCCGGTGGCCGAGGCGAGTACGCACGAGCCGGGTTTCGAGGCCAAGTCGGGTCTGGAACTGACCGCCAAGGAGGACATCGCGCGGGCCGCCGCCGAACTGGTCGCGCCGGGCACGGCGATCGCGCTCTCGGGCGGTACGACGACATACGCGCTGGCCCATCAGCTCCTTGACGTGCCGGACCTGACCGTGGTCACCAACTCGGTGCGGGTGGCCGACGTCTTCCACACGGCGCAGCGCCTCTCCGGACAGCGGCAGGGCGCGGCCACGGTCGTGCTGACGGGCGGGGTGCGCACCCCGTCGGACTCCCTGGTCGGCCCGGTGGCCGACCAGGCCATCGCGGCGCTCCACTTCGACGTGCTGTTCCTCGGGGTGCACGGGATATCGGTCGAGGCGGGCCTGTCGACGCCGAACCTGGCGGAGGCCGAGACCAACCGGCGGCTGGTGCAGTCCGCGCGGCGGGTCGTCGTCGTCGCCGACCACACCAAATGGGGCACGGTGGGTCTGAGTTCGTTCGCCGCGCTGGACCAGGTCGACACGCTGGTCACCGACGCCGGGCTGCCGGCCGAGGCGCGGGCGGAGGTCTCCGAACACCTGCGGCGCCTGATGGTGGCCGGAGAGCCCGAGGACGGTACAGACATCTGACGGTCCGCCAGCTATGGTGACGCTGCCCGCGGCTCCGATCCCAGGTGGGGGTTTCGTCCATGGCACGCCGTCTGCGCCCGGTGGGACCCGACTTCGCCGAGACCGCTCCCCTGCGTCTGGTGTTCGCCCGTGAGGTGGCCGCCCCTCCGGAGGCTGTCTTCCGGGCGCTGGCCGAGGACGTGCCCGGCTGGAGCGAGTGGTTCTCGGCGGTGACGCTCGCCCGGCCGACCGGGGACGGCGCCGGGCGGGAGGTCCGGCTCCGGGGCGGTACACGCTTCCAGGAGACGGTCCTCGTGGCCGAGGCCCCCGAGGTGTACGCGTACCGGGTGGACGTCACGAACACGCCCGGCCCCCGTGCGCTGGTCGAGGAGTGGCGGCTGACCCCGGCCGGGAAGGGCACCCGGGTCCAGTGGACCTTCGCCGCCGACGGCGCGGCCCCGTTCCGACTGGCTCTGAAACTGGGCCGGTCGGGTCTGGGCCGCGCCTTCCGTCAGGCGGTGACGGCGCTGGACCGACGGCTGGCGTCGACACACGCGTGATGGCGAGTCCGCGCGCTGACGCGCCTCGTGCCCGGTCGTCCGGCCATCCGGCCGTCACTCCGGCCAGACGCCCGTCTGCAGCAGGGACGCGATCGCCGCCGTGTAGGGCGCGATGTCCAGCCCCTGTTCGGCCAGCCACGTGTCCGAGTAGTACTTGTCCAGATAGCGGTCCCCGGGGTCGCAGAGCAGTGTCACCACGCTCCCCTTACGCCCCTCCGTCACCATCTCGGCGACGATCTTCAGCGCGCTCCACAGACCGGTGCCGGTAGAGCCGCCCGCCTTGCGGCCGATGGCCTGTTCCAGTGCCCGTACGGCCGCGACGCTCGCGGCGTCCGGCACCTTCATCATCCGGTCGATCGCGCCCGGCACGAAGCTCGGCTCCATGCGGGGCCTGCCGATGCCCTCGATACGCGAGCCGCAGTCGCAGGTGACATCCGGATCGCCGGTGGTCCAGCCCTCGAAGAAGCACGAGTTCTCCGGGTCGGCGACGCAGATGCGGGTGTCGGCCTGCATGTAGTGGACGTAGCGCGCGAGGGTCGCCGAGGTGCCGCCGGTGCCGGCCGTGGCGACGATCCACGCGGGCTCCGGGAAACGCTCCAACTCCAGCTGGCGGAAGATGGATTCGGCGATGTTGTTGTTGCCGCGCCAGTCCGTGGCCCGTTCCGCGTAGGTGAACTGGTCCATGTAGTGGCCGCCGGTCTCGACCGCGAGAGCGGCGGACTCCTCGTACATCCTGCGGGAGTCGTCCACGAAGTGGCACTGCCCGCCGTGGAACTCGATCAGCCGGCACTTCTCGGCGCTCGTGGTGCGCGGCATGACCGCGATGAAGGGCACGCCGATCAGCTTCGCGAAGTACGCCTCGGAGACCGCCGTCGAGCCGCTGGACGCCTCGATCACCGGGCGACCCGGCCGGATCCAGCCATTGCAGAGCCCGTACAGGAAGAGCGACCGGGCGAGGCGGTGCTTGAGACTGCCGGTGGGATGGGTCGACTCGTCCTTCAGGTAGAGATCGATACCCCATGCCTCGGGCAGCGGGAAGCACAGCAGATGGGTGTCCGCCGAGCGGCGGGCGTCGGCCTGGACCTTGCGGACGGCCTCTTTGAGCCAGCTCCGGTAGCGCGCGTCACTGTGGTCGACGTCGAGGGTTTCGCCGGTCCGGATCTGCTGAGGGGTGCTCACGGCGGGGCTCCTTACGCATCGCGCCGACGCCGGTTCAGATGGTCGGACGCCTCGATCATAAACACCTTGCGCACGCTTCTCACCTGCATAAACACACCTTTGAGCACCTCAAAGGCACCCCTGGACCATGGGTGTCCGAAGCGACGGGGGCGCACCCGGGCGAGTGCTCCCGTCCCCGCCGTCACCTCGCCATGTGCACTGGTGCTCGCCGCTGCCTGCGGGCAGACTGCACCGCATGGGACGCCGCCCGCGTCCGGCCGCGCAGCACGGGGTGGCACTCCCGGAGCGGTCGCGCACACCGGATCACGACCCGCGCGGGATCCGGGGCCGGGAGGCGGGACGGAGCACAGCCGACGCGCACAAGGGGGCGGAGCATCATGGCGGAGCCGGAGTTCACGGCCACGGGCGTGCGGATCGGGAAGAGGCTGCGGTCGCTCACCCGGGCCGGGCAGGTCCGGATCAGTGACGGCAGGCTGGAGTTGCTGACGAGTTACGGCAGCGAGATCGACAGTGCGCCGGTGCAGGCGGTGCGGGCGTCGAAGCCGTGGTTCGCGCCCGAGGACCGGGCGTTGGCGGACGTCAACGGCACCCGCTATTCGCTCACGCTCGGCGAGCACGATCCGGCGCCCGGCAAGCCGGGGCCACCCTCGGCACGCCGGTTCATAGAGGCGGTTCGCAGGGCGGCGGGGCGCAACGGCTGAGTCGGCCGCGCGGCAACCGACACGGGAGCCTTCGGTTCGCCACCGGCAAGGGCCGACACAGGCACCCACGACACGCGACCGACGACGCCCCGCGCGGGAGTCGTCCGCGCGCGACCAGCGACGCCTCGCGCGTGAGCCGTCGGCCCCCGGCCGACGACCGCCGACGGGTCGGCCCCGGGCGCGCGACCAGCGGTGCTCGCACGTGGCGGCGGCCGGTACAGGGGGTCCGGGCCCGCACCCCCAGGTGGCCGGCGCGGGGGACCTCGGCCGGCAACCGGCGACGGCGGACGGACAGGCCTCGGGCTGCGCGCCAGCGACGGTCGACACGGGCACGTTCACCACGGTCAGCAACAGCCGACAGACAAGCCCCGGGCCCGCAGTCGGCGCCGGCCGGACCGGGAGCACCGCGCTCGCGGCCGGCGCGTCCCGATGCCGGGGCCCCTGGTCGACGAGGGCCGAAGCCGGGCCTCGAACCCGCGGCCGGCGAAGCGGGGTGGGGGACCAGGTGCGACAGCCACCGCCACGCCGCCGGCGGCGACCCACAAATCCGGGGCGCGTCCGGCGGGGGCCGGTGCCGGGACCCTCTGGCGGCTACGGCCGAGGGGAGCCCGGTCCTGGATCGGCACCGTCGGCGCAGGGGTCCCCGCGCGCGGTCGGCACCGGTGGGCACACGAGCAATCCGCCCGCACCCCGCGACGGTGCACGATGAACCGTTCCTATGGACTGAGCAGGAGTGAGCCTGCTCAGTCGCACGCCCCGAACGGTCTTGGGCGCTCCCCCACTGCCTTAAGGGCGTGGGAGGTACCCCCAGGTCCCCGGCGTACTCATCCCCAGGGCAGCGACACGCATCCTGTGCGTGGTCCGATCCCGGGAGGCCAGTTCCCTGCGCGACCTGGCCACATGGATACGGCCAGAGGCAACGGGGAGGCCCTGAACCATCACTCCGGTGGAGCAGGGGCCCCGCACGCTGGCACCGCACCCGGCGTCCCAGATCGCACGATCACGCTAACCCGGATGGCCCAGGGCGCCGCAAGCCCGGAAGCCGACCATCACACGATCGAGCTAAAACGACCTCACGCATGCTCCCCGACGAGCAGTTGCGAACCCCGCCCGGCGAACGCCGCCGCTCAGGCAAGGCCTCCGCCCCGCACTCCACGATGGCCGGGGCCGGAGCGGACCGCACCGCGAGTTGCGGGACCACACCCCCTGAGTCACGCTGTTCTCACATCATCACTCTGGGTTTACCGGCGATAACGCTACGAACCATCCCGCCGGTCACCGCAGCAGGCGGCCGTTCCACTCAGCCACTCTGCTGGATCCGATCTCCGTCTTCTTCCGGACCTCAATTCGGGGAGTCGCAGCCGTGATCAGCCAGCCAAGCAGGCATTGCACGGTGGAGCTCCAAGCCCTGCCGTCGCGGATCGGCCAGGTCCGCAGAATCCTTTCTGCGCAATTGCGCTACTGGCACCAGGACCCCTTGATAGACCAGGCCGCGCTCGGAGTGACCGAGCTGCTGACCAACGTCCACCAGCACGCCCAGCCGGACAAGCTGTGCACCGTGGAGATCGAGCTGCTGCTCGACCGGCTCACGGTCTCGGTGCACGACCACGACCCCCGTCTGCCCGAGGTGCAGGACGTGGACCCCACGGCCACCTGCGGACGCGGTCTCGCGATGATCGCCGCGGTGAGCGAGAGCTGGGGCGTGCGTCCGGACGGCGAGTCGGGCAAGGTCGTGTGGTTCACCCTGCCGGCGACCTCGCCCGCGGTGGCGCAGCCCGTGCTTCCGCCTTACGAACCGCCTCGCGAGACCACGCGCCGGCACACCGTCGCCCCGCTCGACCCCCTCGACGAACGCCGGCCCGAACACGCTCCCGCCCGGTCCGCCGTTGCCGGCTGACCGGGCGGTGACCCCCCTCCCGTACGTCATTCGGTGGCGATGGCGCGCAGCACGTCCAGGGGTGCCGCCCGCCGGGCCGGGCGCAGTCCCGCGCGGTCTCCCGCCGCGAGGCCCACGAGCGCCACCACCATGAGCCGCCCGGGCGGGACCGCGAAGGCGAAGGCGCTGTCCGACGCGCCGTCGAAGGCCTCGCCCGGGCTACGGCGGCGCGTTGCCGCTGTCCGCCGGAGAGTTCGGCGGGGCGGTGGTGGCGCCGGTCGCGCAGGCCGCCGACGTCGACGAGCGCGTCGATCCACTCGCGGGAGCCCTTCGCCTCGGCGAGGTCCAGGTGCGGCGTGCTGCTCTCCGCGACGGTCAGCGTGGGGACCAGGGTGAGCGCCTGGAACACGAAGTCGACGCTCACCCCGTCGCGGTCGTCATGCCGTTCCTCCCTTGCCCGGGCGGCCGAACTGCTCGTCCAGGACGGAGAGCCGGCGCCAGTACTCGTCCTCGTCGATCTCGCCGGTGGCGAAGCGGCGGCCGAGCAGCGCGATCGGCGAGTCGCTCGTCGCGCGGGAGTCGCGGGGCGGACCGAAGTCGCCCATGGCGCGCCACGGTCCGCGGCGCCCGCGCCCGACGGTGCGGCGCAGGACCGTCACGACGCCGATCACGACGGCCGCCCAGATCAGCGGGAGGAACAGGATCCACGGGCCGGGGCCGCCGTCCCAGTTCGCCAGCGTCTGCATCTCGGGTCATCTCCTAGGTGGGTGGGAGCTGTTGCGATGCATCGAGACTCGCTTCGCGAGGGGGTGTGAGTCGTCGTACGGCCAGCGGCCGTTCCCGTACCTCCGCGGGAGTACACGGGGCGTCGCCGCCTGCTTCCCCAGCCCGCCATAAAGGCGTCGACTCTGTACCTACTAGTATGTACAGTGAGTTCATGAGCACTCCGGAGCGGCTGATCGAGTCCACGCGCGAGCTCTTGTGGGAGCGCGGTTACGTGGGCACCAGCCCCAAGGCGATCCAGCAGCACGCGGGCGCCGGGCAGGGCAGCATGTACCACCACTTCAAGGGCAAGCCCGATCTCGCCCTGGCCGCGATCCGACGCACCGCCGAGGAGCTGCGGGCCACTGCCGAGGGCGTACTCGACGCGCCCGGCTCACCGTACGAGCGCGTCGAGGCGTATCTGCGACGGGAGCGTGACGTCCTGCGTGGCTGTCCGGTCGGTCGGCTGACGATGGACCCGGACGTGATCGCCAGTGCGGAGCTGCGTGCCCCGGTCGACGAGACGATCGACTGGCTGCGCGAGCGACTGGCCGGGATCGTCGAAGAGGGCAAGGAGCAGGGGCAGTTCGCGCCGTCGCTCGACGCCGAGGAGATCGCCGCGACGATCCTCGCGACCGTGCAGGGGGGCTATGTGCTCGCACGCGCCTCCGGCTCCCCGGCCGCCTTCGACACGGCCGTCCGCGGGCTGCTCGCCCTGCTCTCCCCCACCCGTCGGGGCCTCGACTGAAGGCTTGGAGGTCTGAAGGTCTGAAGGCCCCTCAAGGAGGTCTGCGATGCACGCGATGCAGTACGAACTGACGTTCCCCGCCGACTACGACATGGGGATCATTCGCGCCCGGGTCTCCCGTATCGGGCACCTCCTCGACGACTGGGAGGGGCTCGGCTTCAAGACGTTCCTGATGCGTGAGCGTGGGGTGCACGGCTCGCCGGTCAACCAGTACGCGCCCTTCTACCTCTGGAACACCGTCGAAGGCATGAACTCCTTCCTCTGGGGCGGTGCCTTCCAGGGACTCGTCAATGACTTCGGGCGGCCGGTGGTGCAGAACTGGACGGGCCTCGCGTACGAGGAGGGCTCCGCCGCCGGTGCTCCGGCCCACGTCGCGGTGCGGCGACGGCAGTCCGTGCCGGAGGGCGCCGACCTGGCCGAGGTGACGGCGCGGGCCGTGGCGGAGGCGGAGCGGCTGGCCTCGCTCGACGGAGCGGTCTGCGCGGCCGCCGCCGTCGACCCGCGCCACTGGGAGCTGGTGCACTTCTCCCTCTGGGACCACGACACGCCCAAGGCTCCCGGTGAGGTCTTCCAGGTGCTGCATGTGTCGGCGCCCGGGCGTGACCGGCTCCCCCGGGGCCGGCAGTGGTGAGCCCTGACCCCACGAGCCTCGGGGGCGCGGTCCCCGCGAGGGTCCGTACGGTCCTCGGGGACGTGCCGCCCGAGCACCTCGGGGTGTGCGACGCCCATGACCACCTCTTCTTCGGCAGCCCCGCGCTCCCCGGCCAGGAACTGCGTGACGCGTCCGCCGCGCGGGCCGAACTGGCCGCGTTCCGCGAGCAGGGCGGCGGGAGTGTGGTGCAGTGGACGCCGTACGGACTGGGCCGGCGCGCCGCGGACCTGCCGCTGCTCTCCCGTGACACCGGCGTGCATGTGGTCGCCGCGACGGGTCTGCACCAAGCGGTCCACCACACACCGGAGTCGCTCACCGAACTGCGCGGCAGGCTGGCGGACGTCTTCGTCTCCGAACTCACGTCGGGCATCGGCACGTCCGGGGTCCGGGCCGGACTCGTCAAGGTCGCGGGCGGCTTCCACGCGCTCGACGCGCACGCCCGCTGGACGATGACCGCGGCGGCCGAGGCCCACCACGCCACGGGCGCGCCGATCGCCGTACACCTGGAACTGGGGACGGCCGCGCTCGACGTACTCGACCTGCTGTGCGGCGCGTTGGAGGTGCCGCCGCACCGCGTGATCCTGGGCCACCTCAACCGCTCCCCGGACCTCGTGGTGCAGCGCCAGGCCGCCGAGGCGGGCGCCTACCTCGCCTTCGACGGCCCCTCCCGCGCGAACCACGCCACCGACTGGCGCATGCCCGACGCCGTACGCGCCCTGGCCGACGCGGGTTTCGGCCACCGTCTGCTCCTCGGCGCCGACACGACGACCGCTGCGGCGCGCTCGGTCGACGGCGGCCCCGGGATGCCGTATCTGCTGCGCCGGGTGCGCCCACGACTCGCACTGGCTCTGGGTACGGAACTCGTGGAGCGCGTCTTCACGGAGAACCCCGGCCGGGCGTTCGCCGTGGAGTGGCGCGGTACACCACTTCGTCCACCCCTGCTGCCGGACAGGCCCTAGGCCATGTGGAGTCTGAGCACACCAAGGACGTGAGAGGACCCCCACCGCGTCGACGGCCTCGACTCAGACCTGCGCGAGGGCCGCCGGTGGGTCGTCCAGGACCGGCTGCCAGGCCAACTCCGCCGCACCTACCAGGGTGTTGTGGTCCAGGGTGCAGGCGAGGATCGGTACGCCGCCGCTCTGGCCCCACAGGCTGCGGTCGGCGACGACGGCGCGCAGGCGGCCGGGGTCGGCGTCGAGGAGGCTGCGGTGCAGGCCGCCGAGGATGATCCGGTCGGGGTTGAGGATGTTGACGAGTCCGGCGAGTCCCAGGCCGAGGCGGTCGATCAGCGCCTCGGTGGCCGTGCGGACGGAGGGGTCCTGGTCGTATCGGGTGCGGATCAGGTCGTTGGCCTGCTGGAGGAGGGACACCTCGGGGCCGGGGTCGCGGCCCGCCGCCATGAGGAAGGCCAGGGGGTCCGCCTCGACGTCGAGGCAGCCGCGGCTACCGCAGTAGCAGGGCCGGCCCTCGGGGTTGACGGTGAGGTGGCCGACTTCGAGGGCGAGGCCCGAGCTGCCCGTGTGCAGCCTCCCGTCGAGCACGAGCGCGCCGCCGACGCCCCGGTGCCCGGTGGCCACGCACAGCAGGTCGCGGGAGCCGCGCCCGGCGCCGTGGCGGTGCTCGGCGAGGGCGGCGAGGTTGACGTCGTTCGCGGCGAACGCCGGGCCCTCTATGCCCGCCGCGCGCACCCGTTCGGCGAAGATCCGGCGTACGGGGGCGCCCGCGGGCCAGGCCAGGTGGAGGGGGTTGAGGGCGAGCCCGTCCGGTTCGGCGACGGCGGACGGCACGGCGAGTCCGGCGCCCACGCAGCGCCGCCCGGTCTCGCGGAGCAGTTCCGCGCCGGTCTCGACGACGGCGCCCAGCACCTTCGCCGGGTCGGCGTCGACGGTCTCACAGCTGGGCGCGGTGGCGACGATCCGGCCGCCGAGCCCGACCAGCGCGGCGCGGAATCCGTCGGCGTGCACCTGCGCGGCCAGCGCGACAGGACCGTCCTCGGCGACCTCGAGGCGGTGCGAGGGCCGTCCCTGCGAACCGGCCGCCGCGCCTGGGCGGGCGTCGACCCGGATCAGTCCCAGCGCCTCCAACTCCGCGGCCACCGCGCCCGCGGTGGCCCGGGTGACGCCCAGCTCCGCGGTGAGTACGGCACGCGTCGGCGCACGTCCGGTGTGCACGAGTTCCAGCGCGGGTCCGAGCGCCCCGCGCCCCCGGTCCAGCCGCGTCCGCGTGTTCCCTTCCCCCGCCGTCCGGGGGCCCGCCTTGCCGTTCATGAGGGCGAGTCTCCCATGATCCGCTCGTGCGGTGCCCCGTCCGAAGGCACCTGGAAGCCACTCACCCGTAGCGTCACGTTCAGACGGCCGGTCAGGCCCAGTTCGGGCGGCGCCGTGCCGGCCCGCACGCGCGGAACGCCGTGGTAGGCGAGCCGGGAGGGCCCGCCGAACACGAACAGGTCCCCGCTGCGCAGCTCGACATCCGTGTACGGGCGCGAGCGCGACCCGGTGTTCCCGAAGCGGAAGACGCAGGTGTCGCCGAGGCTCAGCGACACCACCGGCGCATCCGACTTCTCGTCGCTGTCGCGGTGCATGCCCATGCGCGCGTCGGCGTCGTAGAAGTTGATGAGTGCGATGTCGTACGGAACCGTGGCGGCCTCGGGGCCGAGGGTGTCCGCGACCGCGCGGCGGCCGAGCTCGTCCAGCCAGGCCGGGAAGGGCTTCACCGGGGTGCCGTCGCCGTCGACGACCGTGCGCGCGTACCGGTACGGGTACCAGTGCCAGCCCAGGCACACCTGCCGGGAGGTCATCGTGCCGCCGCCGGGCGTGCGCACGGTACGCAGTCCGGCCGGTGGGCGGGCCCACGCGCGGCAGGCCTCGAGGAGTTCCCGCTGGGCGCCCGGGTCCAGCCAGTCCGGCAGATGCACCGCGCCCGGCGCGACCTCCGCCCGGCTCCGGGGGAACAGCTCCTCATCCATGGACATGCCACCATCCTCGCGCACCCGGCCCATCCCGTCCGCGCACCTGATCAAGAGCCGGCCCGCACCCGGCTGAGCTGCGGCTCGGCTAGCCTTGACCCACGATGAACGACCGGATGACCGCGCCCTGGGCCGAGTACGCGCTGGCCCGCTTCCCCGAGGACCCCCGCGACCAGCTCCGTGCCTGGGACGCCGCCGACACCTATCTGCTGCGGCATCTCGCGGAGAGCGGAACCCCGCTGTCCGGGTCGGTCGTGGTGGTCGGCGACCGCTGGGGAGCGCTCGCCACCGCGCTGTCGGAGCACCGGCCGACGCAGATCACCGACTCCTACCTCGCGCAGCAGGCGACCCGCGCGAACCTGGCCCGCAACGGGGTCGAGGCGGCCGCGGTGCGGCTGCTGACCACGCGGGACACGCCGCCCGACCGCGTCGACGTGCTGCTCGTCCGGGTGCCGAAGAGCCTCGCCCTGCTGGAGGACCAGCTGCACCGGCTGGCGCCCGCTGTGCACGAGGGGACCGTGGTCGTGGGCACCGGTATGGTCAAGGAGATCCACACCTCGACGCTGCACCTCTTCGAGCGGATCCTCGGCCCGACCCGGACCTCGCTGGCCGAGAAGAAGGCCCGGCTGATCTTCTGCACTCCGTACCCGGGGATCGCCCGCGCCGCCAACCCCTGGCCGCTCAGCTACCGGCTCCCCGACGACATCGGACCGGTTTCCGGCCGTACCGTCGTCAACCACGCCGGCGTGTTCTGCGCCGACCGTCTCGACATCGGCACCCGCTTCCTCCTCCAGCACCTGCCGCGCAGCCGCGGCCCCGAGCGGATCGTGGACCTGGGCTGCGGCAACGGAGTCGTCGGTACGGCGATGGCGCTGGCCAACCCGGAGGCGGAGGTGCTGTTCGTGGACGAGTCGTACCAGGCGGTCGCCTCGGCCGAGGAGACGTACGGGGCGAATGCCGAGGGCGGCGCCGCGGAGTTCCGCGTGGGCGACGGACTCGCGGACGTCCCCGCCGGGAGCGTGGACCTCGTCCTGAACAATCCGCCGTTCCACTCGCACCAGGCGACGACGGACACCACCGCCTGGCGGATGTTCTCGGAGGCGCGGCGCGCGCTGCGGCCGGGCGGCGAGCTGTGGGTCATCGGGAACCGTCATCTCGGCTACCACCTGAAGCTGCGCCGTCTCTTCGGCAACAGTGAACTCGTGGCGAGTGACGCGAAGTTCGTCGTCCTGAGGGCCGTCAAGAAGTAGCCCCGCGCAGCACGCGGGGCGAGGCGCCGAATTCCCGGCGGCACGCCTTGTTGAAGGCCTGCAGGTCGGGGATGCCGACGGACGCGGCGACCGCCGGGATGGAGAGCGTCGAGGCGCGCAGCAGATGGTGGGCGCGCTGAAGTCTGCGGCGGCGGATGTAGGCCACGACCGTGGTGCCGGTCTCGGCGCGGAAGAGCCGGGTGAGGTGGTTGTGGGAGATCCCGGCGGCGCGGGCGATCTCCGGAATGGTGAGCGGTGCGGCCAGGCGCGCCTCGATGTGGGCGATGGCCGTGCCGACCGCCGGGTGCGGGCCGCGGCTCGTGGCGGTGGGCGGGGTGAGCCGGGCCACGCGCCACAGGGCGGTCCAGATCTCGGCCCGGGTGTGCTCGGGTGCTCCGGGGGCCGCCGCGATCGCGTTCAGCAGCATGCTGGAGAGCATGGGGAATTCGGGACCCGCGTCCTGCGTCACGGGGACGGTGCGGGGCGGGCCGGCGGGGGCGATGCGCAGATGGGCGTAGAGGTGTTCGGAGCGGCCCTGGTAGCGGTAGCGGACCGTGGCGCCGGGCGGCACGAGGCTCACACGGCCGGGGCGGATGGTGTGCGCGGTGCCGTCGACGGTCAGCTCGGCGTCGTACTGGTAGAGGTGCAGTTGCCACAGCTCCGGCAGCCGGAAGACGTCCGTGCGGCTGGCCACGCCGTGCACGCCGACGCCGATGTTGACGACGGCGGGCGGCTCGCCGAGGTGCAGTTCCGTCTCCCGCATGGTGAAAAGCTACCAGTAGTGGTGAGCCGCGCCAACGCGCCGACGGCGGCGCGGACCCTACGTTGAGTCGCATGACCAACACGTCGGAGCGCACCACGGGCGCCCCACTCCTGAGTTCGGTCCGGATGGCGCACTTCGTGGCCCACGGCTCGCTGCGGCTGGACGCCGTGGTGCCGCCGGAGATGAACGCCGAGGGCATGGAGGTGCTGCGGGCGGGCGTACCCGAGGTGCCGTACGGCAGCCCGGTGCAGGCCGCCTACCCGGCGGGTTCCTTCGTCCGTCGGCTGCTGGAACTCCCCTCCGTGGCCGGGGCCCTGCGGAGCCTCGTCGGGCCCGGCCCCGCCGTCGACCACCACTTCGTCCACATCCGCGAGCCGCGCGAGGGGCGGGCGCAGCCGCTGCACGGTGACGCGATCATCGACGTGCGCACCGACGCCTTCGACGTCCAGCTGATGTACTACCCGCAGGACGTCACCCTCGACATGGGCGGCACGCTCAGTGTGCCGGGCAGCCATCTGCGGCGCACCAACGAGTCGGACACCGGGCGCTACCAGAATCTGCGCGGGCAGAGCCGGCTGGTCTGCCCGGCGGGCACCGTGGTGTTTCTGCACCATGGCCTGTGGCACGGTGGGCGGCGAAACGACAGCGACGTGGTCCGCTTCATGTTCAAGATCCGCTTCAACCCGACCGTGCGGCAGCGGCGGCTGTGGGACACCTCGGACCTCGGTGACCCGCGGGTCACCGAGGAACTGTCCACGACGTTTCCCTGGTACGAGCCCGCCACCGGCCGCCTGGAGATCTACCACCGGGTCCTGCTGTGGCGCGCGCTCACCGGGGACGACTCCTTCGACCTGGACCACTGGGTGACCCGGGTCTCCAACCGTCCTCAGGAGGAGGCCGTATGAGTGTCCGTCAGCAGGTTCTGGTCCTCTACCTGGCCACCTCCGCCCTGGACGCGGAGGTGGTGGGCTGGTCGGTCTACGACGGGACCGGCCGTACGTCCCCCACGACCGGGGACAGCGACGAGCCGCCGTACGCGTCGGGTGTGGACGCCTTGAAGGACGGCTGGCGGCTGTTCCAGGCGGCGCAGCTGATCCCGCCGTATCCCGGGGGCGAGTACGACGTGTCGTTCCTCAAGCACGAGTTCTTCTTCGAGAAGCTGGTCGACGTCGGAGCCTTCGTCGGGACCCCTTGACGTCAGGCGCTCAGTACGCGGATCAGGCGTGCCACCGTCCGCGCCATCGCCTCCCGTCCGACAGTGAGGTACTTGCGGGAGTCGACGGCTTCGGGGTGGGCGGCGAGAAACTCCCGGACGGCGCCGGTCATCGCGATGTTCAGGGCGGTGCCGACGTTGACCTTGGCGATGCCGCCGGCGACGGCCGCCACCAGTTCGTCGTCCGGCACGCCGGAGGAGCCGTGCAGGACGAGCGGCACGCCGAGCGCCGCGGTCAGCCGTTTGAGCCGGTCGTGGTCGAGGGCGGCGGTGCGGGTGGTCATCGCGTGCGAGCTGCCGATCGCGACGGCCAGGGCGTCCACGCCGGAGTCGGCCACGAAGGCGCGGGCCTCGGCGGGGTCGGTGCGGGCTCCGGGCGCGTGCGCGTCGAGCGGCGGCTCACCGTTCTTGCCTCCCACCGCCCCCAACTCGGCCTCGATCCAGAGACCTTGGGCGTGCGCCCAGTCTGCGGCGGCCCGGGTGGCGGCGAGGTTCTCCTCGTACGGCAGCCGGGCCGCGTCGTACATCACCGAGCTGAATCCGGCGCCGGACGCCTGGCGGAGCAGGTCGTCGCTCTGGACGTGGTCGAGATGGAGCGCGACGGGCACCGAGGCGCGTTCGGCGGCCGCTGCGGCGGCGCGGGCCAGTGGCAGCAGCCGTCCGTAGCGGAACTTCACGGCGTTCTCGCTGACTTGGAGGACCACGGGGGCGGCCACGGACTCGGCGCCCGCGATGACGGCCTCGACGTGCTCCAGGGTGATGATGTTGAACGCGGCGACGGCGGTCCGCGCCTCGGCCGCGGCGGTGACCAGGTCACCGGTGGCTGCGAGTGGCACAACTCCTCCTTCTGGCTGCGCGGCCCGCCGGCTCAGCGGGCCGACGGGGCGAGGACGACCGAGCGGGTCAGATGGCGCGGCCGGTCGGGGTCGAGTCCGCGGGCCGCGGCGACGGCGACCGCGAGCCGCTGGGCGCGGACGAGCTCGGCGAGCGGGTCGAGCTCACCCGCCACCCACCGTCCCCCCGTGGCCCGTACCTGCTCGGCCAGCCCTTCGGGGGCCTCGCCGAGCATCCAGGTGGCGGTGCCGGCGGTGGTGATGCTGATGGGCCCGTGCCGGTACTCCATCGCCGGGTACGCCTCGGTCCAGGCCAGGGAGGCTTCGCGCATCTTGAGTCCGGCCTCGTTGGCGAGCCCGACGGTCCACCCGCGGCCGAGGAAGGTGAACTGCTCGCATTCGACGAGCCCTTCGGGCAGCGGGGTCGCGAGCGCGGTGCGCGCGTCGGCGACGACGGCGTCGGTGTGCAGTCCGAGGTGGGCGCGGAGCAGGGTGAGCGCGGTGGTCGCGAAGCGGGTCTGCACCACGGAGCGTTCGTCCGCGAACTCGAGTACGACGAGGTCGTCCGCGCGGTCCATCACGGGGGTTTCGGGGTCGGCGGTGATCGCGGTCGTCCGGGTACGTCCGCGCAGCCGCCCGAGGATTTCGAGCACCTCGGTGGTGGTGCCGGAGCGGGTGAGGGCGATCACGCGGTCGTAGGAGCGGCTCTCCGGGAACTCCGACGCGGCGAAGGCGTCCGTCTCGCCCTGCCCGGACCCTTCGCGCAGCGCGGCGACGGCCTGCGCCATGAAGAAGGAGGTTCCGCAGCCCACGATCGCGACCCGCTCCCCCGCTTCCGGCAGTGCGTCGTCGTGCGCCTTGGCCTGCTCGGCGGCGCGGATCCAGCACTCGGGCTGGCTGTTCAGCTCGTGCTCGACATAGGTCATGCGGTACCCCTCCCACTGACGTCCTTCATGCAAGGTAGTGCAAGTTAAGGCAGACTTTCGAGCACAATCAAGCATGTCGACGTCGGAAATGCCGGGGAATGCGGTACGCCGGGGGTGCGCTAGGGTCGCGAAGGATCGAGGAACGGAGAGTGCGGATGTCGCGCGACGCCCGCTGGAAGGCGCTGCTGGAACTGCTCGTGGAGCGGGGCCGGCTGGAGGTCGAGCAGGCCGCGGCCGAGCTGGAGGTGTCGCCCGCGACCATCCGGCGCGACTTCGACCAGCTCGCCGAGCAGCAGATGCTCGTACGCACCCGGGGCGGCGCGGTCGTGCACGGGGTGTCGTACGAGCTGCCGCTGCGCTACAAGACCGCCCGGCACGCGTCGGAGAAGCAGCGCATCGCGAAGGCGGTGGCCGATCTCGTCGCGCCCGGCGAGGCGGTGGGCCTCACCGGCGGCACGACCACCACCGAGGTGGCCCGCGCCCTGGCGGTACGCTCCGATCTCACCTCGGGGTCGCCCGCGCTGACCATCGTGACGAACGCGCTCAACATCGCCAATGAACTCGCCGTGCGGCCTCAGTTCAAGATCGTGCTGACCGGCGGGGTGGCCCGCCCGCAGTCGTACGAGCTGGTCGGGCCCCTCGCGGACGGTGTGCTCAGTCAGATCACCATGGACGTCGCCGTCCTGGGCGTGGTCGCCTTCGACGTGACGCACGGGGCGGCCGCCCACGACGAGGCCGAGGCGGCGATCAACCGGCTGCTGTGCGAGCGCGCCGAGCGTGTGATCGTCGCCGCCGACTCCAGCAAGCTGGGACGGCGTGCCTTCGCCCGGATCTGCGCGGCCGAGTCGGTGGACACCCTGGTCACCGACTCGGCGGTGGACGAGGAGACGGTGCGGCGGTTCACGGAGGCGGGGGTCGGGGTCGTCGCCGTCTGACGACCCCGACCCCGCTGCTGCGACGCCGGTTTCACGAACCCTTCCGCTGCGGCGCGGTGACGGTGAGCGTGCGGATGTCGCGGCTGGTGGCGGAGGCGTCGGGCGCGGCGAGCACCATCCTGGGGCCGCCGGGGCGGTGCACGACGGTGCTGGGGAAGGCCGGTTCGGCCAGGGCGAGTTGCCCCGTGCCGGCGGCTTGCGGGTACATGCCGAGGCTCGCCCACACGGCCCAGGAGGACATCGCGCCGAGGTCGTCGTTGCCGACGAGGCCGTCGGGGCGGTCGCTGAACAGGGTGGCCAGGGCGCGGCGGACGGTGTCGCGGGCGCGGTCGGGGCGGCCCGCGAAGTCGTACGCCCAAGGGGTGTCGAAGGAGGGCTCGTTGCCGAGGTAGGCGTAGGGCTCGGTGCCGCCCGCGTTGAGCCGGGTGAAGAAGGTGTCGAGGCGGGCGGTGACGGCGGCGTTCCCGCCCATCAGGGTGAAGAGGCCGGGCAGGTCGTGCGGGACCATCCAGGTGTACTGGGCGGCGTTGCCCTCGACGTACTCCTTGGTCTGCGCGGGGGTGAAGGCCGGCCAGCTGCCGTCGGCCGCACGCGGCTGGAGGTAGCCGGTGGCGGGGTTGAAGAGGTTGCGCCAGTTCCCGGAGGCCTTCAGCAGGGTGGCGTAGGCCGCCGTGTCGCCGAGACGGTGGGCGAGCTGGGCCAACGCGTAGTCGCAGACGGCGTATTCGAGGGTGGTGGCCGCCGAGCCCCACACTCCCTTGGTACCGGCGGGGATGTAGCCGATGGCGTCGTACTGCGCGTGTCCGGGCCGCTGGCGCTCGTCCTTGCGGCCCGCCATGGCGGCGCGCAGCAGGCCGCGTGCGTCGAAGTCGGTGGCGCCGAAGGCGTGGACGGCGGAGGCGATGACGGGCAGCGGGTCGCCGACCATGACGCCGGTGCCGCCGTTGGCGAGGGTCCAGCGGTCGAAGTAGCCCGCCTGGAGGCCCTGGTTGAGGACGGACCGCGCGATGTCGGAGGCTTCGTGGGGGGCCAGCAGGGCGAGCAGTTGGACCTGGGAGCGGTAGACGTCCCAGCCGGAGAAGTTCGCGTACTGGACGTGTCCGGAGGCGGTGCTGTGGATGCGGCCGTCCATGCCGGGGTAGCGGCCGTCGGCGTCGCTGAAGGCGCTGGGGTGCAGGAGCGAGTGGTACAGGGCGGTGTAGAAGACCCGGCGCTGGGTGTCGGTGCCGCCGCCGACGCTGATACGGCCGAGCCAGTCGTTCCACCGGTCGCGGGCGGCCCGCCGGATCTGGTCGTAGGAGTTCGTGTGCTGCTCGGCGGCGATGTTGCGGCGGGCGCCGTCGACGCTGACGAAGGAGACGCCGACGCGCACGGTCACGGTGCGCACGTCGAGGCCGAAGGAGACCTGCGCGGCGCCCGGTCTGCCGTCCGGATGGGCGGCGTGGGCGAAGCGGTGGTCGAACACCGCGTGGAAGTAGAGCCGGTAGCGGTTGGCGGACTTGCAGAAGCCGCCGCTGTCGGTGAACCCGGACAGGGTGTCGGTGCCGATGTCGACCGTTCCGGTGGCCGTGTTGAACGCCCTGCCCGCGTCGACGCTCAGCGCGGCGGGGCGGTCGTCGGTGGCGGGATAGGTGAAGCGGGCGATGCCGGAGCGCTGGGTGGCGGTGAGTTCGCTGCGGATGCCGTTGTCGAAGGTGACCCGGTAGTTCCCGGGTGTCGCCTGCTCGTTGGCGTGCGAGAAGGTCGCCCGCCCGGTGGTGTCGCCGGCCGGCATCGGCATGAAGGGCACATTGCCGTAGTCCTTGCAGCCGGCCCCGGAGAGGTGGGTGAGGCTGAACCCTCTGATCCGGTTGTCCCCGTACGCGTACCCGCCGTGCTGGTAGGTCACCGTGTCCGGGCTCCACTGCACCCCGCCGAGCGGCGCGGTCGCGCCGGGGAAGGTGTTTCCGGCACCACCGCCATGGCCGAAATCGGCCCCTCCGGGCGCGGTGCCGACGAAGGGGTTCACGTACTGGGCCGGGTCGGCCACCGTGTAGTCCGCGGCGGCGGGTGCGGCCGGGGCGAACGACACGACGAGCGCGGCGGCGCCGGCCAGCGCGGCCCGGCGGAAGGGGAATCGCAAGTGGGTCTCTCCGGGCTGTGGCGGGAGGGGCGACAGGGTACGAGGGCGACAGTCTCACCGCGGACGTCATCGCCTCCGGGCCGCCACGCCCGGAGATCACCCGCACGGCGGGGCGCCCGGTCTCACCCGACCGGCTCGTACGACGCGACGGGATCCACCCGCGCACCCACCACAACCGGCCACCCCACGATGCCCGAACACATGCGCCAACTGGCTAGACTACGCACCCTCGTGCATGTGATGCGGTCACGTCCGATCACAGCCGTTCCCGAAGGGTTTCGACGCTTGATAGCCATCGAAGATGTCAGCAAGCGATATGCCGACGGCACGGTGGCCGTCGATCGCCTGTCCCTGCAGATACCGAACCACTCGATCACCGTGCTCGTCGGGCCTTCGGGGTGCGGCAAGACCACCACACTGCGGATGATCAACCGCATGATCGAGCCCAGCAGCGGCACGATCCGCGTCGACGGCGAGGACATCCTCCGCAAGCCGGTCAACGCCCTGCGCCAGTCGATGGGTTACGTCATCCAGAACGCGGGGCTCTTCCAGCACCGCACCATCCTCGACAACATCGCCACGGTGCCGCGGCTGCTCGGCTGGTCCAAGCAGCGCGCCCGCGCCCGCGCGGCGGAACTGATGGAACGGGTGGGTCTGGACCCGGCCATGGCCCGCCGCTACCCCTACCAGCTCTCCGGCGGCCAGCAGCAGCGCGTCGGTGTCGCCCGCGCACTCGCCGCCGACCCGCCGATCCTGTTGATGGACGAGCCCTTCTCCGCCGTCGACCCGGTCGTCCGCCGCGGTCTGCAGGAGGAGTTGCTGCGCATCCAGGGCGAGCTGGGCAAGGCCATCGTGTTCGTCACCCACGACATGGACGAGGCCATCACGATCGGTGACCGCGTCGCCGTACTGCGCACCGGTGGCAAGCTCGCCCAGTTCGCCGCCCCCGACGAGCTGTTGTCGGCGCCCGCCGACGCGTTCGTGGAGGAGTTCCTCGGCGGCGACCGGGGCATCCGTGGGCTGTCCTTCCTGTCCACCCGCGACCTCGAGCTCGACCGCTCCCGGGTCTTCCCGGTCGGCACCGACTGGAAGCAGCTCGCCGGGAAGCCGGGCGGCGCGGAACCGGTCCTGGTCACCGACGCGGACGGAAAGCCGCTGGGCTGGGCCGACCTGACGGTGTGGGACGGTGAAGTGCGGGCACTGGAGCCGTACGGGCAGGCCTTCGAGGTCGGCAAGGACTCGCTGCGGGTCGCGCTGGACCGGGCGGTGCTCTCGCCGACCGGTCAGGCGGTCGCCGTGGACGGGGCGGGACGCGTACTGGGGCTCGCCGGGCAGGAGACGGTCGCCACGGCGATCCGCGCGGCCAGGCAGCGCCGTGCCGCGGACTCCGAGGGCGTCTCCACGGTGAAGGCCACGCGATGAACGGCTTCTTCGACATCCCGAGCGACCTCCAGAGCAGCTATCTCGGCCTGATCTCCACACACATGCAGGAGGCACTGGTCCCGGTGCTCATCGGCCTCCTGCTGGCGCTGCCGATCGGCCTGCTGTGCGTCCGTGTCAACTGGGTCTATCCGCCGGTCCTCTGGATCACCACGGTGCTCTACGCGATCCCGTCGATCGCCTTCTTCGTGGTGCTCATCGACTACACCGGGCTGAGCAAGACCACCGTGATGATCCCGCTGACCCTCTACAGTCTGGTGGTCCTGGTCCCGGCGGTGGTCGACGGCGTCCGCTCGGTGCCCGAGGAGACGAACGCCGCCGCCGCGGCCATGGGCATCGGTTCGCTGCGGCGCTACCTCCAGGTCCAACTGCCCATCGCCGTACCCGCGATCATGGCCGGACTGCGCGTGGCGACCGCGTCCAGCATCAGTCTGGTCAGTGTCGGCTCGCTGATCGGCAACCAGGGAGCGCTGGGCAACCTGCTCACCACGGCGATGCTCTACCACCGCCCTCTCCTCGCCGTGAACTCGGTGGTCACCACCGCCGTTCTCGCGGTACTGGTCGACGCCGTGCTCGTCCTGCTGCGCCGCGTGCTCACCCCCTGGCAGCCGGCCTCCGGCCGCAAGGCCGCACGCTGTACGTCCACGATCGCGGGCGCCGCCCGCACACCGGAGAGCGTCTCGTGAACGTACTCAACTTCATTCAGTCCTTCTTCACCGACGGGTCCCACTGGCACGGGTACGACGGGATCCCGCAGCGCGTGTGGGAACACCTCCAGTACACCGCCGGGGCGCTCGCGATCGCCGCGGCCGTCGGGCTGCCCATCGGCCTGGTCACCGGACACACCGGCCGCGGCGGCGACGCGCTGGCCTTCGTGTCGGCGGGTGCCCGGGCGCTGCCCACCTTCGGCCTGCTGGTGCTGATGTTCGTCTGGCTCGGCCTCGGCATCGTGCCGGTGATGATCCCGCTCGTGGTGCTGGCGATCCCGCCCATCCTCATCACCACGTACGAGGCGATCCGCACCCTGGATCCCTCCCCCGTCGACGCCGCCCGCGGAATGGGCATGCCGGAGGGGAAGGTCCTGTTCCAGGTCGAGGTGCCGGCGGCGCTGCCGCTGATCCTCAGCGGTCTGCGTTCGGCGGCGATCCAGATCGTGTCCACGGCGACGATCGCGGCCTATGTGAGCCTGGGCGGGGTCGGCCGTTACATCCTGGACGGCCTCTACCAGCGCGACTACGAGAAGGTGGTGGGCGGCGCGGCTCTCACCGCGATCCTGGCGCTGCTCGTCCTCGTCTTGTTCTGGGCCGTGACCCGGGTGGCGGTGTCCCCCGGGGTGCGCAGGCGCCGTACGGCCTGAGGAGGTCTCACGGCCTCGAGGAGAGCGAAGAAGAAGGGGGGACGGGCGCGGGCCCGTCCCCCCTTCTTCTCTTGTTCACTGTTCCGCGGTCGCCAGGGCGTGTTCGAGGACGACGAGGAGCGCGTCCCGTACGGACCCGCGCTCGCGGGCGTCGAACACGGTGAGCGGCACGTGGTCGCCCACGTCGAGGGCCCACCGCACGTCGTTCAGATCGTGTTCGACCTTGCCGTCGAAGGCGTTGACGGCCACCGCGAAGGGGATCTCGCGGTGCTCGAAGTAGTCGACGGCCGCGTAGCAGTCGTCGAGCCGGCGGGTGTCGACGATGACCAGCCCGCCGAGGGCGCCCTCGACCAGGTCGTCCCACATGAACCCGAAGCGCTCCTGGCCGGGGGTGCCGAACAGATAGAGCTTCAGGGTCGGGTCGAGCGTGACACAGCCGAAGTCCATGGCGACGGTGGTCGTCATCTTCTCCGGGGTGTGGGAGAGGTCGTCGATGCCCGCGGCGACCGAGGTGATGGACGCCTCGGTGGTGAGCGGCTCGATTTCGGAGATGGCACCCACGGTGGTGGTCTTGCCCACGCCGAAGCCGCCCGCGATCACCATCTTGACCGGCATCGGCGGCCGGGGACCCTCGGTGTCAGCGCTCACGGATCGCGCCCCGGGAGTCGGGGATAGCTCGGAGACCATCGATAACCCTTCGCAATACGGTGGCGTCGCGGGCGGATTCGGCCTGCGGTGCGTACAAGGCCAGTTGACCGTCGGCGCGCAGATCGTCGGCGAGCACCCTGATCACATTCAAATGCATCCGCAGCTTCGACGCGATCTCCGCCAGCGACAGCGGCTGACGGCAGACCGTGATGATGTCGCGGTGCTGGTCGAAGACGAAGGCGTCCAGCGTCGCCAGACCGAGATCGGTCGCGACGACCTGCGTCTCGATCGGAATCGTCGGCACCAGACTGTCACCGCCGGCGATCCGCCCCGCGGTCAGCAGGAATGGCCGAACGATCGACGGGGGGTGCTCCGCTCCCCATGCGTCGTCGTCGGCGGCTGATGGCTCGCCGGCCGTCATCTCGTCCTCACCCTTCACCTCGCGGGTCGTCCCGGCCTTCGTGACGCCCCCGCCGACCGTCAACCGGTCGGCGTGATCCCCACGGTGTTCTTGAGTTCCATGACCAGTTGCGGGCTCAGAGCGGCACCGGCGCGGTTGGCGAACAGGGTCATCTCGTACGCGATGTTCCCGAGCTTCGCCTCCTTGGAGGCGACCACGCCGAGCACCGCGCCCGCGCCGAGCGCGGACACCAGGACGTGCCCTTCCTCCAGGTCGATGATGACCTTGTTGAGCCCGCCGAGGCCGTAGTTGCCGGACGCGCCCATGGCGAGGCTGGTGATCCCGGAGACGATGGCCGCGAGCCGCTCCGAGTCCGCCTTGCCACGCAGTTGGGACACCGCGATCAGCAGACCGTCGGAGGACACCCCGATCACGTCGACGACGCCGGCGGTCTCGGTGGCGAAACGATTGAGCAGCCAATTGAAGTCGGCAGCGGCTGTCTTCACGTCCGTCGCCGGTTCCACGGCCGCGGACTCCGGTTCACCTGTCCACATGGTCACTTGCTCGTGCCTTCCGGGAATGAGGGTCTGTTCTCTGTGCTGGACTCGCCGGAGGTGTCGGGACGGCCCCCTGAACGGGCCGACCCGAAGCCGGTACGACGGGCCTGTGCCGCGCTCTCGCGCTCGGCCCGCAGGACGGCTTCCTCCAACTCGTCGATCTCGGATCGTGCCGCTTCCGCGTCGGCGGTCTGCCAGGCGGGCGGCCGTGGGTTGGTGATGGTCTGTTTGGGCAGCCGGGTCGAGGCGGTGGTGGCCTGCAGGGTCGCGCCGCGCACCCGCCGCCTGAGCGGACTGGGGCCGCCCTCGCCCGGTCGCGCCGGGGCGCTGCCGGGCACCGAGGGAGCCGTACCTGAGCCGCGAGGGGTGCCCGCGCCGCGGGGCGGCTGTCCGAGCCCGCTGCCGGGGCCGGTGCCACGCTGGTGGTCCGGGCCGCCGACCGCGCCCTGAGGCGTGGCGCGTCCCGCTGTCTCGCGCTCCGCGGCGCCCGTGCGCCGCGCGGCCGCCGGGGTCGTGGTGGTGGGTGTGCCACCCGGCCTGGGCCGGGATGCGGCGGGGCCGCCGTAGCCGCCCATGGCGCCGTCGCCCGTCGGGTCCTGACGGCCCGTGTGGCCGTCGGCTCCCCGGCTGCGTGCCGGGATCCTGCGGGGCAGGGACGAGGGGCCGGGCTCCGGGTCGACCTCCGCGGGGCGCGGTTCGAGCCCGCCGGAGCGGCGCGGCGGCGGCAGGATGTGCGGGGCGCGCGTCGCGGCTCCGGTGGGGTCGGCGAGCAGCAGATGCGAGCCGGGCACCGCGACGGTGGCGGTGACGCCGCCGCCCGGGGTGCGGGTCAGGACGACCTCGATGCCCCAGCGCCGGGACAGACCGCCGACCACGAAGAGGCCGAGGACCTCGGTCGGGGCCAGGTCGAGCCGCTCACGGCGGATCAGGCGGGCGTTCTCCTCCTCCAGCCGCTCCGCGCTCATCCCGAGCCCGTGGTCGATGATCTCGATCAGGGCGCCGCCGCCGGAGCCGTGCCGGGGCCGCAGGACCACTTCGACACTGCTGGACGCCGGGGAGAACGTCACCGCGTTCTCCAGCAGTTCGGCGAGCATCAGTGTGAGGTCGCCGACGATGTCGGGGGCGACGGTGACATCGCCCTCGGCGTGCGGGGTGACCCGCTGGTATCCCTCGATCTGGCCGAGCGCGGCACGGACGATGTTGCTGAGCCGCATGGGCCCGGTACTGAGGCCCGTCTCGCGAATGCCGGCGAGCAGCATCAGGCTGTCGGCGTTGCGCTGGAGGCGTACCGCGATGTGGTCGATGCGGTAGAGCCGGTCCAGTACCTCCGGGTCGGTCTCGCCGCGCTCCACCGAGTCGATCAGCCCGAGCTGACGGGCGGTCAGGTTGCTGACGCGGCGGCCGACGTTGCCGAACATCTCGGCGATGTTGCGGCGGCTGATGACCTGGCGCTCCAGCAGGGCGGTGGCCGTCACCTGCACCTGGTTGAAGGCTTCGGCGAGTTCACCGATCTCGTCGCGGACCGGCACCGGTACGGCTTCGAGGCGCGGCGGGCTCGCGTCGTCGGCGTCGTCGTCGGCGACCCGGGCGAGTTCGCTCTCGGCCGCGGCGGCCACGTGCTGCGCCGCCTCGGTGAGGGTCTTCACGGTCCGCACCACGGAGCGCCGCATCAGCACGGAGAACAGGATCCAGGCCGCGAAGGCGGCGAGGTTGGCGCCCACCAGCCACAGCACCTGCCACCAGGCGTCGCTGGACGCCTTCTGGGTGTCGGCGGCGATCTGGTGGATGAGCGACTCGGTGATCTTCAGCCGGTTCTGCGCCTGCCGCTGGTACGTCGGGTCGGCGGCCAGGGCGTCGTCGAGCGCGGCACGCAACTGCGAGTCGCTCTCGGCGACCAGACCGCTGGGGTCGACCTGCAGCGCGGCGTAGTGCTGGGCGACGACGCTCTGGTACGGGCTGTGCTCGATCGAGGCGAGCTCGGCGCCCTGCTCCTGGCTGGCGAACCGGGTGAACCGCTCGGCCTGGTAGGTGTACTGCTCGTAGTCACCGACGGCTCCGGTGTACTCGATGAGCGCGTTGGGGTCACGGGTCCGGGCCGCGAACACGCTGGTCTCGAAGGACGCGTGGGCGGTGTCGGCGCGCAGCAGCGCGTCGAGCAGATTGCCCGCGGACTCCGACGACTCGCCGCCCGACTGGCCGAGGCCGAGGCCGTTGATGAGGCCCTCGATGACCGATCCGTAGGCCGGGTCGATGTTGTCGGCGGGGATCGGGCCCTCTTCGATGGTCTTGCGGAGGCTGTCGAGGCCCTCCAACTCCTTGAGCGCCTGGGCCTCGGCGTCCGGCAGCCGGTCTCCATAGGTGGACCGCACGGCCTCCGCCTGGGCGGTGACCTTCTGCTGCGCCTGAAGGAAGGCGGAGGTGTCGGGCGCCTTTTCGCCGGAGCGGGCCGCCTCGTAGTGCAGGGAGACGAGGAGCGCCTGCCGGTGTTCGGTCTGGACACCGTCGATGAGTTTGGTGACCTGCGCGCTGTCCTGGACGAGCCGGGTGGTCTCGGCGGCGGAACGGGCCAAGTCGATCTCGGAGTAGGTGATGTAGGCCATCATCGCCGACACGACGGCGAGCGGAACAATCACCAGGACGTTGAGTTTCCGACGGAAAGGCCAACGGTCGAGGAGGGAGGGTGTCCGGCCTATTCGGGGAGCCGTGGTCTGCGGCCCCCGGGCGGCTTTCCTGTGCGCGGGCACCAAACCTCCTTGACTTCAATCCCAATTGGAAGCCCGCAGCCCGGGCTGCGTTGACTCGGGTCACGTCAGCACGCTCGGGCCGAGCAAGTGGAACCAGGTCCCCCGACTCGGCCAACATTAGCGGCTGCCGCAAGAGTACGGCCATGATCAACCAAAAAGTGGCGTGACGATACGTCAGGTTCGTTGCTGTTTCGGTCAGGTTGCGCCCACGCGGCGAAGCCGTGCGGTCTCCATCGGTGATCTATTCGTGTCTTGACGGTGCGTTACTGGGATCGATTGGATCGTCATCACGCCATGCCTTCCGGCCGTCGACCGCCCATGCAGAAGTCTGGATGACCAACGTGACCCACGCCAGAAGCACCAAAACGACCGCGACGTACGCTGTATCCCTGCTGGTCGTGGCCGCGGCCGCCCTCACGGGCTGCGGCTCCTCCGACGACTCCGGCAGCAAGGACCCGCTGAAGGGCGACTCCGCCAAGGGCGGCACGGTCGTGGTCGGCTCCAACAACTTCCCCGAGAGCATCCTGCTCGCCGACATCTACGGCGAGGCCCTGAAGGCCAAGGGCGTCAAGGTCAGTTACAAGTTGAACATCGGTAGCCGCGAGACCACCTACGGGCTGATCAAGAACGGCACGATCACGGTCCTGCCCGAGTACAACGGCGCACTGCTGGCCTACCTGAACGCCAAGGCGGCCCCGACCACGGTCGAGGACACGAGCAAGGCCATCACGGCCGCGCTCGATTCCAAGTTGACCCTGCTCGAGCCCTCCAAGGCGGAGGACAAGGACGCGATCGCGGTCAACGAGGCGACCGCCAAGAAGTACAAGCTCACGACCTCGTCGACCATCGCCGACCTCGCCGACCTGGCCAAGGACGTGGTCATCGGTGGATCGCCGGAGTTCCAGACGCGCAAGCAGGGGCTGCTGGGCCTGAAGTCCGAATACGGCCTTGAATTCAAGTCGTTCAAGGCGCTGGACGCGGGCGGTCCGCTCACCGTGGCGGCCCTGAAGGGCAACAACATTCAGGCCGCGGATCTTTTCACGACCGACCCCGGAATCACCAAGAACAAGTTCGTGGTCCTTCAAGACCCGAAGAATCTCTTCGGCTTTGAGAATGTGACGCCGCTGGCCTACAAGAGCGGTCTCTCCTCCGCCGGAGTTTCCGCGCTCAACGCCGTATCGGCGAAGCTCGACACGGAGACCCTGGTCAAGCTCAACGCCCAGGTGCAGAACGACAACAAGGACCCGCTGGACGTGGCCAAGACCTGGCTGTCGACCGCCGGACTGTAGTTCTGACGGATACACAGAGGCCGGAGCGGACGCCCGTTCCGGCCTCTGTGCACCCCTGAAGGCGGGGACCCGCACTCCTGAGGGCAGGAACCCGCAGCTCTAACGCATCCTGCGCATGCTGGGCCTGCCCCCCGAGGGCGCCCACGAGGTCGCCCGGCGCCCGCTGCCGATCGCGATGCCCTAGGATCCGGCGACGCCTTGGACGGCTCGCGGGCGTCTCAGGGGCGTTCGGTCAGGAACCGGTCGATGGTCGAGGTGAGCTCCTCGGGCTTCTCCACCGGGAGTTCGTGGCCGGCGTCCAGGATGCGCACCTCCGCGTCCGGGTACGCCTTCGCCATCCGCAGCATCTGGGAGACGGGCAGCTGGATGTCGTAGTAGCCGTGGATCATGAGGGTGGGGACACGGATCTCCCCGACCCGGTCGAGGACGTCGAAGGACCGCATCGCGCCGTAGCAGGTCATGACCACCTCCTGCGGTGTGGCCGCGGAGGTCCGGATGTACTCCTTGATCTCCTCGCGCGGGTAGCCGGGGGCGAACGCCCGCTGGATGTTGGTGGCGACGAACAGCTTGAACGGCACCCGCGTGGACACCGCCATCAACAGGCCCCTCCCCCGGCTGTACGTCATCCGGCTGATCGAGTTCACCAGGACCATGCGCTCGATCCGGTCCGGGTGGCCCAGCGCCAGGGTCTGCGCGATCATCCCGCCCATCGAGTGACCGACGGGGACGAACCGGTCGACCTTCAGGTGGTCGAGGACGGCGAGGACGTCCCCGGCCAGCTCCCCGATGCTCCGCCGTCCCGACCCACCGCTCTCGCCGTGTCCCCGCAGATCGACACGTATGACCCGCCGTGTGGCGGAGAAGTGCGCCAGCTGGTGGTCCCAGCGGTGCCGGTTGGCGGTCCAGCCGTGGATGAACACCAGGGGCGCGCCCGCACCGTCGTGGGGGCCCTCGTCGTCGTACGTCAGCGTGGCGCCGTCGACTTCGAGCTGCGGCATGGGTGGCCTCCTGCGGTGCGGTCCGGTTACTGACGGGTACGGTAACCGGCCGCCCCGGCCGCCGTCACCGTCGTTCGCCGAGGAATTCGAGGATGTGCCCGAACACGTCGAGGGCGGCGCCCCGGCCGAGGAACGTGTCCAGGTGGCCGTAGCCGGGAATCTCGGTGTAGGAGACGTCCAACTGCGGCTGTCTGCGGGCGAGTACGTCGTGGCAGAGCTTCTGCGAGTCGAGCCACAGGCCGTTCTCGCTGCCGGCGAGCAGCAGGACGGGGGTGTCGATACGGTCCGCCGCGTCGAGCGCGTTCTGCGGCAGCGCCCGGTAGCGGTGGTCGCCGTCGTGCCAGCGCACCACGGTGCGGGCCAGCTCGATGCGGCGCAGATGCGGCAGGATCCACAGCGGGGCGGGGCCGAGCAGTTCGGCGAGCCGATGGTGGGTGGCCTCGGACAGGTGCTCGTGCACGAACAGCGAGGCGCCCGTCCCCCACGCCGAGTTGTGCAGGATCTGGCAGGTCGGGTCCGGGCAGCTCGCCCCGCGGGAGGCGAGGGCGAACAGCGGGGTGTACTTCGACCACAGGCCGGCCTTGCGGATGTCGACCGGTATGTGATCGAGGCGGGACCTGAGCAGCTCCCCCGCCAGCGACATCCGCAGCGAGGTGCGGCCCGCGAGCTTCGGCGTCAGGAACACGCCCTGGGACACCACGCCCGCGAGGCCCGGGACCAGCCCCGCCGTCATGCTGAGCGACAGTGTGAGGGAGCCGACGCAGTGGGCGACCACGAACAGCGGCCGGTCGCCGATGCGGCCGCGGATGTGGGCGACGGCCGCGGGGATGTCGTACAGGGCGACGTCGTCGTACGTGTACTTCTGGCCGGTCTCGTTGTACGGCAGCCGGCAGCTGCCCCGCCAGTCGAGCAGCCAGGGCTCGTAGCCGTCGTCGAGCAGGACGTCGACCAGGTTGCGGGTCTCGGGCAGCAGGAACATGTCGGCGGACGCGGTGTGCCCGTGCAGGAGCAGCACGGCGGGGCGGTCCGTGTCGCCGCTGTCGACGCGGGTCAGACCGAGGCGTACGCCGTCGCCCGCCCGGAAGGGGATCTCCTCGACCCGCGCCGGGTCGAGGCGGTGGTGGAGGGGGCGCAGGGCCGTGGTGCTCCTGACCCTGCGGAGCGTCGGCCTGGTACGGGAGTCGGTGGTCCGGAGGATCATCGGGGGTGCTCCGAGGGGGTCGGGGTGCGGCGCAGGTCGAGGAGGTCGGCGGCGGCCCGGGCGAACGGGCCGAGCAGACCGCGGCCCATCTCCAGGCCGAACCAGGCGAGCCAGGTCAGCTTGGCGGCCCGCTTCTCCTGGCTGGTCAGGCGCGGGTCGACCTTGATGCCGTCGATCTGATCGCGCAGATAGGTGTCGGCGGGCACGACGAGCTCGCCCGCCAGGGCCGCCGGTGCGCCCTCGCGGCCGATCTCGACGGTGAGTGCCCGGGTCTGACGCCACACGTCTCGGCGGGCCCTGGCGTACTTGTGGCCCTCCAGCCACCAGCGACCACCATCCGCGTCACGCAACGTCAGGCGGTAGCTGAGGAGCCGGTGGCGCATACCGTGCCGCTGCGGGATGCCCTCCTCGGGCCGGATCCAGACGTCGCCGCGTTCGACGACCAGCGGTTCGGGATGCACCGCCGTGCACGTCAACTCGCCGGTGACATCGACCCGGCGCTCCTTCACCAGCTGGTACATGCTCGCGAGGGAGAGGGTGAGCGCCATCGAGCAGGGGGTGTCGGCGGGGGCTCCGACGGGGCCGACACCACCTTCGGTCGTCTCGGAGAACCACAGGTAGGGCTGGTCGTCCTTGTGCGGCAACCGGGCCAGGCCGTCCTCGGCGAGCCGCTCGAACGTCCTCAGCTGGGCCTGGGCGTCGTAGCGGGCGGCGGGACGCAGCCCGAGCGCCTCGACGAGCGCGGCGGTGCGCTCGGCGGCGGCCGCCGGACCCTTCAGGGTCGCCTCGCAGAGTTTGAGCGCGGTCGGGCTCTGCAACACTCGTGCGAGGAAGTCCAGTTCGGGCACCGGTTCGGCATCCAGCCGGGCCAGGGCATGCGTCCGCCACTCGTCCCAGTCCTGGACGCGTACGTGCATCCCGCCGAGGGCCATGTCCCGCACGACGTCGTCGAGGGTGTTGGGAACGCCGGTCAGGTTGTAGTCGTAGCCCCACGCGTCGGGTTCGCAGACGACGGCGACCGCGACCCGGCTCACCCAGTCCACCGGAGCCGCGTTGAGGTGGTTGAACGCGGGGACCGTGCGGAAGCGGCCGAAGGCCGAGACGAGGCCGCTGCTGAGGTCCTGCGGGTTGTAGGCGCCGGTCCTGGTGTGGCCGCCGATGCCGCCGGGGCGCAGGGCCGTGACGATCAGGCCGTGGTCGCGGGCCCGTCGCAGGGCGACCTCGGCCGCCCACTTGGTCTGGTCGTAGCCCGCGACAAGGCGGTCGACGTGGGCGAGCGGGTCGTCCTCGCCCATCGCGGTGATGCCGACCTCGTTGAAGACGGCGATGGAGGAGATGTGGTGCAGCGGCTTCGGCCGGCCGGTCGCCGCGAGCTCGGCGAGGGTGAGGGAGCCGATGACGTTGCTCTGCCGCAACGACTGGTAGCCGCGCAGGAAGTCCACGGCGGCCGCCACGCCGACGACGCTGTCCAGCTCGTGGGTGAGCGTGGTCCAGAGTTCGTCGGACAGGCCCAGGTGCGGACGCCGGATGTCGCCGGGGAGCACGGTCACCCGGCGGCGGACCTCGGACGACCAGGGCAGCTCATAGCTCTTGAGCGCCTCGCCGAGCCGCGCGACGGCCGCCTCCTCGTCGGCGGCACGGACCAGGCAGTGGACGTGGGCGTCGCTGTGCCGCAGCAGGTCGAGGAGCATATGGCTGCCGAGGAACCCGGTGGCGCCGGTCAACAGGATCCGGCGGGGCGGCACCGGCTCGGGGTCGCCGGTCCAGGGCAGTCGGTCGGCGAGTGCCAGGTCCTCCAGGATCTGCTCGAGGTCCTCGGGACGGGCCGTGGAGTACGGGGCGGGGGTGACGGGGGCGCGGGGGGTGCGGGAGGCCGGGGCGGGAAGAACGCCGGGTGCGGGCGCCGGACGGGTGCCCGCGGTCGACAGCCAGCGGTGGGCGAGGCTGGTGGGCCGGGCGTCGGCGAAGACGTCGTCGAGGGCGATCTCGATGCCCAGCTCGTCCTCCAGCGTCGCGAGGAGCTCCACGGCGCCCACCGAGGTGCCCCCGGCGTCGAAGAAGTCGGCGTCGGGCGACAGGTGCCCCTCGGGAAGGTGGCGGCCCGCCGCGGCGGCGATGGCGGCGGCCAGACCCTCCACGTCCGGACCCACGTCCGGATCCACGTGCGGACCCACTTGCGGGCCCACGTCCAGGACCACGTCCGGGACCACCGCCGCCGAAGTGGCGAGGTCGGTACCGTTCGGCGTCGACCCCGTGGCCGTCCTCACCTTCGCCAGCAGGGCGTCCACGCTCAGCCCGCCGCCGTCACCCCGCTCGATCGTCTCGGCCGTCGCCCGCTGTCCGGCGTACGCCGGCGCGCCCTCGTTCACTTCACGCATGAGAACCCTTCACCCCGTGACCTGTCCCTTCGCTCACTGCCACCACTGCCACCGCCTTCACCCGTCGGCGCCGCCGGTTCACCCCCGCCGCCAGGACCGGAAGGCCCGCAGGTGCTCCGGCGTGACCACGGTCTCCAGGCGCTCGTCGTCCTGGTCACCGCTACCCAGGGCGGCGAGCAGGCGGCGGGCCGGTACGTTGCGCGGGGTGCGCTCCGCCGTCAGCCGGACCTTGGCGCAGCCCAGCTCCTCGGCACGGTCGGCCAGCCACCGCAGCAGGCGTTCCTCGACTCCCCGGCCGAGTGCCCGGCAGCTCATCAGCCAGGCCGGTACGTCGAGTTGGTCACCGTCCGCACGCAGTGCGAGCAGTCCGATCTGGCCGTAGTCACCGAACCGGTCCCGGGCCGCGGCCGTCCACACCTCGCCGCGCTCCCGCCACCGTGCGAGATCGGCGCCGTCGGCGGACCGGGCGCGCAGGGTGAACTGGTTGGTGCGGCGGACGAGTTGCTCGGCCCGCTCGACGTCGGCCTCGGACAGGGCCCGGATGTCGACCTCGAGTTCCAACCGTGCGAGGAACTCCTCGAATCCGGCCTGCGCACGTACGGCGTCCCGGTCCCGCTCCTGTTCGTAGAACCGCGCCCGCAGCGCGTCCTCGGCCGTCGCCGCGGCCGGCACGAGTGGCCACAACCGGCCCAGGAAGTCGCGCAGTCCGGACGACTGCGGGCAGGTCACCGACAGCACCTCCGGCAGCGCGGACCGCACCGCGGCGATCTCGACCGGGTTGTCGTCGAGGAACAGGAAGCTGTCCAGGCCGAGGCCGAGTTCCCGGGCCGCCTCGGCGAGCCGGCCGGACTTCGGGCCCCAGGTCGCGGAGAGCACGCTGAAGTGTTCGGCCTTGAGCAGGCTGTCCGGTCGGTCCAGGACGGCCCGTACCGTGTCCTCGTCGTTGTTGCTGACCAGCGCCAGCAGCACGCCCGCCGCACGCCACTGAAGGAGCCGACGCGCGAGCAGGGCACGCGGGCCGGTCAGGTCCACCGCCTCCGGGCCGATCTCCCCGGCCACTCCACCCCACAGCGTCTCGTCGCCGTCCACCGCGATCACCTTGGGCACGGGACGCCGTACCGCACGTACGACATCGGCGAGGCACAGCGCCACCGCCGCCTGGAAGCGCGGGGTGAAGGGGAGATGCGCGATCCGCTCGGTCCGCTCGTCGAAGCGTTCCTCGACGGCGTGGCACCTGGTCCAGTCGTCGGGGCGGAGCACCGCGATGCCGGGTACCTCGGCCACTTCGTCGGCGATCTCCCGCTCCCACCGCGCGAAGCGGTCCTGCGCGTGCGCGGACGGCGGGAAGCCGACGATCAGCGGTTTGCGGGTCCGTTCGGACAGGGCCCGCAGCGCGGCCGGGTACGCGGTGCGCAACTCGGCGAGCAGCGCGTCGTCCACCGGGCCGAACCGTTCCAGATCCGCCGCCCGCAGCAGCACCACGCCCACCGCCGTGGTGGGGTCGGCGAAGACGCCGGAGGGGTCGCGCAGGCCGGCCAGCACCTGGTGGTACGGGGCTTCCGCGACCGTCAGACCGCCGTCCCGCGCGCCCTCCTCGACCGCCGCCTCGCACAGCAGGGGCAGATCGCCGAGGGCGAAGGTGGCGGCGAGGGCGAGCGAACCGCGCAGGGAGGGGCGGGTGTCCTCGGTCGACGCCGGGGTCACCTCGACCGCCACCGTCGGATCCTCCGCCGCCTCCGCGAGCAGTCGCAGGAACTCCTCCCCCAGTTCGAGGGAGGTCGCCGCGTCGAGGATGTCGAGGTTGTGGTCGAGCCGGATCCGGCCCGCGTCGGGGGTCATGGTGACCATCAGGTCGAGGTCGGAGTACCCCGTCCCGGCGGGCAGCACCTCCAGGTGGGCGAGGCGGCCCGCCGAGGAGCGTACGTAGTTGAAGTACACCTCCACGAGCGGCGCGTTCGCCCTGTGCAGGCCCTCTTTGGCGAGAGTCGCCAGCACGTCCGAGAACATGGTGCCCTTCGCGAGGACGCGGTCGAGGCGGCCGTCGGTGCGGCGCAGTACCTGCTCGATCCGTTCGCCCGCCCCGGCCTCGGCCGGGAACGGCACCGGCACTCCGAAGAAGCCCACGGCGTCGTACGCGTCGACGTGGATGCGGGTGTCCACGGGCACGGCGAGGACGAAACGCTCCTTCTGCCGCATCCTGGCCAGCAGCACGGTCAGGGTGCCGAGGCAGAACGCGGCGGGTGTGATCGCGAGTCCGCTCGCCGCGGCCGAGACCCGTTCCATGAGCCCGTCGGGGATCGTCACGCTCACGGTGCCGGCCCGGTACGAGCGCGTCGCCGGGCGGGGCCGGGCGAGCGTCAGATCGAGCCGGGCACTGCCCCGGAAGGCCTCGCGCCATACGGCCGCGTCCTCGTCGGGGGTGTCATCCGTCTGTTGCGCCTCGATCAGGAGGTCGATGTCCCGGTTGGTGACGGCGTCGCCGAGCCGGGTGCCGGACAGTTCGGCGTCGAGCTCCCCCACCACGAGCAGCAGCGACTGCAGATCGCTCACCGCGTGGTGCGCGCCGAACGCCAGGACCTGGCCCCGGGCACCGGCGTCGAGCAGCTCGAACCGCCACAGCGGAGGGTTCTCCAGGTCGAACCGCGGTTCCAGCAGCCGGCACAGCCGGTCGGCCGCGTCGGATTCGCCTTCGGCGGCCACGTCCGTCCACCGCAGCAACGGTCGTGCCGGCTCCCGGTCCACCCGCAACTGCCGCCCGGATCCGCCGCCGGCGCCTGACACGATCGCGGTACGCAGCGCGGCGTGCCGTCCGGCGAGGCGGGTGAGGATGTCGGTGAGCGCCTCGCGGGTGGTCGGCGTGGTGAGCCGGACGGCCAGGCCGACGGCGTGGGCCGCGTCCGGCATGCCCGGCTGGGCGCTGCGCAACAGCCGTACGACATCGCGGGTCACGGGTCGCGATTCGCTCTCGGGCACCTCGACGGTGGCCGCCGGCCGCCGCTCGACAGCTTGCGCGAGCGTGTCTCGCTCGGGCAGCACCTCGCCGAGGGCCCGTGCCAGGCCGCGGATGTCGGAGGCGGAGAACACGGTGGCGGCCGGGAGTTCGGCGCCCAGTTCGCGGGCGAAGGTGTTGCGCAGCCGGACGAGCATGAGGGAGTCCAGGCCGAGTTCCTTCAGGGCCGTGGTCGCGGAGACGTCCGTCGTGCCTTCGGAGACCTGGCCGACCCGGGCCCGTACATACGCTTCGAGGCGCTCCGCGCGGTCCCGGTCCGTCGTCGCCGCGAACACCCGCGCGACGAGGTCGTCCGCGTCCTCGCCGCCGGTCGGGACGGTGATCAGGTCGCCGAGGATCGGCCGGGTGCGTGCCGCGTCCGGGTCGAGCGCGAGGGTCTCCCAGTCCAGGGCCATGGGGGCGAGTTGGCGGCGGGAGGTGGTCAGCACCCGTTCGAACAGTTCGCCGCCGTCCTGTGGGGAGAACGCCATGAGCCCGGACCTGCTGGTCCCGGCGGCCCGTGTGCCGGACTCGGCGACCATGCCCACGCCGGCCCAGGCGCCCCAGTCCAGGCTCAGCGCCCGGCGGTCGGTGTGGGCGAGGTGGTGTGCCCAGGCGTCGAGGAAGGCGTTCGCCGCCGCGTACGGGCTCTGCCCCGCGGAGCCGAGGAGACCGGCCGCCGACGCGAACAGGACGAGGGTCCCGGCCTCCGGGACCAGTTCGGTGAGCAGGGTGGTGCCCAGGACCTTGGGGGCGAGCACGCGCAGGACGCGTGCGTCGGTCAGGTTCGCCACCGTCGCGTCGTCGAGGACACCGGCCGCGTGGACGACTCCGGCGATCGACCCCGCTTCCTGTCGTACGGCGTCCAGGACGGCCGTCAGAGCCTCGCGGTCGGCCACGTCGGCGCGGGCGAGGCACACGGTGACGCCGTGTTCTTCGAGGCCCTTGATCCAGCTCGCGGTGTGCGCGTCGGGCTCGCCCCTGCTGATCAGGGCCAGTCGGCGGGCGCCGCGGCGGACCAGTCGTTCGGCGACGACCCGGCCGAGGCCGCCCAGCCCGCCGGTGATCAGGTACACGCCATCGGGGGTGACCTCGCCGCTGCCGCCGTCGTCGGGGCGGGTGCGGGCCAGGCGCGGCACCAGTCGGCCCGACTCCCCGAGCGCGACGAGCCGTTCGTCGTCCGCGTGCCGCAACTGTGTCCACAGCGCGTCGACACCGTCGGCGGGCGGCAGGTCGATCAGGGTGGTCGACAGCTCCGGGTACTCCTGCGCCACCGCGAGGCCGAAGCCCCAGGCGAGGGCCTGCTGAGGGTGCGTCACCCGCGCGCTGTCACCGGCGGCCTGGCTGCCCCGTGCGACGACGAACAGGCGGGGAGCCCTGCCCCGCGACCGGTCCGCCAGCGCCCGTACCAGGTGCAGCGTGCTCAGGCAGCACAGCCGCGCCGCCTCCTCGGCAGCGTCGGCATCCGTGATCGCCGGGGCGTCGAGCGCGGACAGCTGGACCACCCGCTCGGGCGGCCCGTCGGGGAAGGCCTCGTCCAGGAGGCGGGTCAGGTGCCGCGGATCGGCGGGGTCCAGTACGTAACGACCGGGTCCCTCGGCGGCGAACGACTCACCCCTGCGGGCGATCACGCACGGCTCGGCCGAGCCGAGCCGCTCCCTCAGTTCGGCCGCGACGCCGGTGTCGTCCGCCAGGATCAGCCAGCTGCCGTCGGGGGGCGGCTGCTGCGCGGCCGGGCGCGGCTGCCAGCGGGTCTCGAAGAGCGCGCCGTCCAGTGGCGACAGTGCGGCCAGCTCGAACTCCGCTGCCTCCAGGACCAGTTGTTCGTCCTCGTCCCACAGCCGCAGGTCCACGCTCGCGGTGTCGCCGTCCACGGAACGCATTCGGCAGGTCACCCACACGGGCGCCGTGCGCCGTCCGGTGAACCTCAGCCGCCCGACGGCCGCGGGCACGAACGCCCGGCCCTCGGGCGCGCCGCCCGGCAGAGCGGCCGCGTGGAAGGCCGCGTCGAGGACGGCGGGATGCAGCAGATGACCGGCGGCGGGCGTCCGCGTCAGGCGGCCGAGGGCCGCCGCGTCCGCGCGGTGGCCCTCCTCCAGTCCCCGGAAGGCGGGGCCGTACTCGATACCCAGGGCGGCGAGCCCGGTGTAGACGGCCGCCAGATCGACCTGTTCGTCGCAGTGTTCGCGCACGGTGGCGAGCCGCTCCTCGTCGTCATCGGCCGCCGGTTCGGTGGTGACCGCGACGCGTCCGCTGACGTGCCGCTCCCACGGCGCGCCGGGCCCGTCGGCGGGCGTCGAGGCGATGGTGAAGTCCCGGAAACCGCCCTCGGCGGGCCGCAGGACCAGTTGCAGCCGTACGGGCCGGTTCGCGTCCAGGGACAGCGGCTGTACGAACCTGACGTCGGCCAGCCGTACTTCGCCCCCGTCCCCCAGTTCGGAAGCGGCCTCCAGGGCCATGTCGAGGAAGGCGGCGCCGGGCAGCCAGACCTCTCCGGTCACCCGGTGGTCGGTCAGATAGGCGAAGCGGCTGTCGTCGAGGTCGATGTCGGCCTGGAAGAGGTGCCGGTCGGGTTCGTCGCTGGCCTCGAGATGAGTGCCGAGGAGCGGTGAACCGCCGGCCGAGGCGCCGGCCCGGGCGGGCGCGAGCCAGTGGCGTTCGCGGGCGAAGGCGTACGTCGGCAGGTCGACCCGGCGGCCCCGCGGGAACAGCGCCGGCCAGTCGGGCGCGTGCCCGGCCGTGTACAACTCCCCCAGCCCGCGCAGCAGTACGTCGTGTCCGTCGCGCTGCCGGCGCAGCGAGCCGACGGCGACCGCGTCGATCCCGGCCTCCGCCGCCACCGCCTCGATCGACGAGGTGAGGGAGGGGTGCGGGCTCAGCTCGACGAAGTAGCGGTAGCCGTCGTCCAGCATCCGTCGGATCGTGTCCGCGAACCGGACGGGCTCCCTGAGGTTGGCGTACCAGTGATCGGCGTCGAGCCGGTCGCCGGAGACGGGTTCGGCGAGCACCGCCGAGTACAGCGGGGTCGGCACCCGAACGCCCCGGACTCCGGAGAAACGGTCGAGCAGGTGCGCGCGCAGCGGGTCCATCAGGGGCGTGTGGGAGGCGAACGGTGTCGACAGCGGGCGTGCGGTGATCCCCTGCTCGTCGAGGCGCTGACGCAGCTCGGCCAGGGCGTCGCTCTCACCGGAGACGGCCGTGGAGCGCGCGCTGTTGACGGCCGCGACGAACAACCGGCCGGGGAAGGGCGCGAGCAGCTCCTCGACGTGTGCGGGCGGCAGTTCCAGGGACAGCATGCCGCCCTCGCCCACCAGCGGTACGACCGCCTGCCCGCGTCCGGTCACCACGGTCACGGCCTGGTCGAGGGTGAGGGCGCCCGCGCTGTACGCGGCGGCGATCTCGCCCAGGCTGTGCCCGACGACGGCGTCCGGGGTGATGCCGAGCGCGCGCCAGGCCGCGGCCAGCGAGGCGTTGACCGCGAACAGCACCGGCTGCAGGAACTCGGTGCGGCCGAACGGGGCGAACTCCTCAGGCGCCCGCAGCACGTTGAGCACCGACCAGCCGACGCGTCGGTGAACGGCATCGTCGACGCGGACCAGTTCCTCGCGGAACGCCTCCGACCCGGCCATCAGCTCCAGGCCCATGCCGGGCCATTGACCGCCGTGCCCGGCGAAGACGAAGGCCACCTTGCCCGTCCGGTCCTCACGGGGCGCGGTGAGGGGCGCCCGCCCGCTCGCCAGCGCGCCGAGCCGGGCCAGCAGTCCGTCCCGGTCACCCGCGACGACCGCGGCACGCCGTTCGAAGTGGCTGCGGTGCCGGGCCAGGGTGTGGGCGACATCAGGGAGAACGATGTCCTCGGCGCTCTCCTTGGTCACGTAGTGCGCCAGTCGCGCGGCCTGCCCCCGCACGGCGGCCTCGCTGCGCCCCGACAGCACGAACAGCCTGTCCTCCGGGGTGACTTCCCCCTTCGGATCCGCCCATTCGACCGGCGGGGCCTCCTCCACGATCACATGCGCGTTGGTTCCGCTGATCCCGAAGGCGCTCACTCCTGCCCGTCGTGTCCGCCCGGGTGACGACGGCCAGGCCGCCGTGTCCCGCACCAGCCGCAGCCCGCCGTGCTCCCAGTCGACGTGCCTGCTGGGCGTGTCGGCGTGCAGGGTGCGCGGCAGGGTCCGGTGGCGCAGCGACTGCACCACCTTGACGAGCCCGATCACACCCGAAGCGGCCTGCGTGTGACCGATGTTGGACTTGAGCGAGCCCAGGTACAGGGGGCGGCCCTGTGGGCGTGAGTCGCCGAAGACCTCCGCCAGGGCGTTCGCCTCGATCGGGTCGCCCAGGGTGGTGCCCGTGCCGTGCGCCTCCACGTAGTCGATGTCGGCGGGTTCCAGCCCGGACAGCTCCAGCGCCCGCCGGATCACCTGCTCCTGCGCCGGACCGTTCGGCGCGGACAGCCCCTGACTGCGGCCGTCCTGGTTGACGGCCGTGCCACGCAGCACGGCCAGCACCTCGTCACCGTCGCGCCGGGCGTCGCTCAGTCGCTTCAGTACGACCATGCCGGCGCCCTCGGCCCAGATGGCGCCGTCGGCGTCGTCGGAGAAGGAGCGGCAGCGGCCGGTCGGGGACAGGCCCCGCAGCCGGCTGAACTCCACGAACGTCCCCGGGGTCACCATCACCGTCGCACCGCCGGCGAGCGCGAGGTCGCACTCCCCGGACCGCAGCGCCTGCGCCGCCAGGTGCAGGGCGACCAGCGACGAGGAGCACGCCGTGTCCACCGTCAACGCGGGACCATTGAGCCCGAGCGCGTAGGCGAGCCGCCCCGAGGCCACGCTCAGCGCCGAGCCCGTACCGACATACCCGTCCAGTTGGTCGAGGCGGGAGCCCGCCAGGTAGTCGCTGCCGAACATGCCGACGTACACACCGGTGGTGCTGCCCGCGAGTTCGGCGGGCACGATTCCGGCGCGTTCCAGCGCCTCCCACGCCGTCTCCATCAGCAGCCGTTGCTGCGGGTCCATCGCGGCCGCCTCCTTCGGGGTGATCCCGAAGAAGCCCGCGTCGAAGGACTCGAGGTCGCGGTCGTTCAGGAAGCCGCCCTCACGGGCGTACGACTTGCCGATGGCGTCCGGGTCGGGGTCGTACAGCGCCGCCACGTCCCAGCGTCCCGCCGGGAAGGGGCCCACCGCGTCGCGCCCCTCCGCGACCAGGTTCCACAGGCCTTCCGGATCGCTCACTCCGCCCGGCAGCCGGCAGGCCATGGCGACGAGGGCCACCGGTTCGTCGGAGGCCGTCGCCGTGGCGCGTGTGGGCCGTGTGGGCCGCGTGGCGGGCATGGTGCGGCCGCCCGCCGCGAGGGCGGTGGACAGCAGGTGCGCGGTGAGCCGGGCCGCGGTGGGGTGGTCGAACAGCAGGGTGGCCGGGAGCCTGGCACCGATCCGGGCGCCGATGCGGTTGCGGAGTTCGACCGCCGTCACCGAGTCCATGCCGAGTTCGCGCAGCGGCTGGTCGGGGCGGACGGACTCCGCGGAGCGCAGGCCGAGGGCGCGGGAGACCTCCTCGCGGACCAGGGCCAGGACGCGTTCGGCGCGTTCGGCCTCGGGCAGTCGGGCCAGGCGGTCGGCGAGAGCCTCGCCGTCGCTGCGGCCGGTGCGGGGCGCGGGCAGCAGCGAGCGCCACACCGCCGCCGTGGCGTCGCCCGTGGCGGCCGCGCCGTCGCGCAGGCGGGGCAGGTCCAGGGCCCAGGCGACCAGGTGCGGGGCGCCGCGGCGCAGGGCGAGTTCGACGAGTTCGCGGCCCTGGTCGGGGGTGAGGGCGCGGTGGCCGAGGCGGGCCATGCGCTCCAGGTCGGCGTGTGCGGCGGCGAGACCCTGGCCCGCCCAGGCGCCGAAGGAGAGGGAGATGCCGGGCAGGCCCAGGGCCCGCCGGTGGTGGGCGAGTTGGTCGAGGTAGACGTTGGCCGCCGCGTAGTCGGCCTGTCCCGCGTTGCCGACGACTCCGGCGGCGGAGGAGACCAGCAGGAAGAGGTCGAGTCGGGCGTCGGCGGTGAGCCGGTGCAGGTGGGCGGCGCCGTCGACCTTGGGGCGCAGTACCTGTGCGAGGCGTTCGGGTGTCAGCTCGGCGACCACCCCGTCGGCCAGGACGCCGGCGCAGTGCACGACACCGCGCAGTGGCGACTCCTCGCCGATGCGGCCGAGCAGGTCGGCCACGGCCGTCGCGTCCGCGATGTCACAGGACGCGACCTCGATCTCGGTGCCGAGCGCGGTCAGTTCGGCGGTGGCCTCGGCGGCGCGGGGGTCGTCGGATCCGCGACGAGACGTCAGCAGGAGGCGGGGAACGCCTTGTTCGGCGAGGAGCCGGGCGATGTGCCGCCCGACGGCACCGAGACCGCCGGTGATCAGCACCGTGCCGTCGGTGGGTACGAGCGCGGGACGGCCGCCGGCCAGGTCGAGGACGACGGGGGCGCCGGACGCGTGCCGCCGCCGTATCGCCTCGTGCGCGGCGGTGACGGGCAGGACCTGGTGTCGGGGGTGGTCCGGTCCGGCGGCCGCGGTCGTGAACGGCCGGTCGTCGGCGAGCACTTCGACCCCGCCCGCGTCGGCGATCAGCTCGGAGCCGATGGGGGTGTCGGAGAACACGGCGACGCGCAGGCCAGAGGCAAGACCCTCGACGTCGGCGCCTGCTTCAGTGAGCACTCCGGCGCGCGGCGTCGCGTCGCCGGGGGCGCCGGGCAGGCCGGCCGCGTGCACCCGGATCCGCACCTGCCCAGAAGCCAGGACCTCCTGGGGCTCCACCACGCGCAGGGCCGGGTTCGTCGGAAGGCCGGTCAGCTCGTACTGGTCGCCCGCCGGTATCCGCAGCGCGTCCCGGTCACGGGCCCGTACGAGTCGTGGTGCGAGCAGAGCGCCCGCGCGGAAGGCGAGTTCGGGCTCCTCGGCGTATGCGGTGGCGGCCAGGAGCGCATCCGCCGGGTCGGAGTCGTCGAGGTCGAGCAGGGTCACGCCGAGGTCCGGGTGTTCGGCGCGGGTGCTGCGGGCGAGCCCCCACAGCACCGACTGGGCGAGGCCGGGCACGGTGTCCTCGTCGACGGCCCCGACCGCTCCGCGCGTCACCCACACGGTCCGGGCGGGTGCCTCGTCCCGCGGAAGGGCGATCAGGGCGCGCAGTTCGGCCAGGGCCGCGACCGCCAGCTCATGGGCCGCGGCGGCCGGTTCGGTCTCCGCCGCCGGGCGCGGCCAGAACCGTACGAACACGTCGGCGCCGCCCGTCCCGCTCCGGACGTGGACCCCCGCCGCCGCGAGGCCGCGCAGGGCCCCGGCGAGCTCCGGGTCCGAGGGGTCGCCGAGGACGGCCCACTCGCCGCCCGGCGCCCCGGCGGGCTGTTCGGGTACGGCCGTCCAGGCCACCTCGTACAGGTGCCGGGCGTTCTCCGAGGCGCCGTTCAGGTCCGCCGGGTCCGCGGCCCGCAGTCGTACGCCCTCCAGACGACCCGCCGGGAGGCCGTCGGCGTCCCACAGCGTGACGTCCAGGGTGTGGTCCGTGCCGGAGCCGCCCGTCCGCCGCAGGGCCGCGGTGAGGTCCCTCGCGCCACCGGGCGGCAGGACGCAGCGGCCCACCGCGACCGGGAGCAGCACCCGGCCGTCGGACGTGTCGCCCGCATCGAACACGGCGGCCACGTGCAGCACGGCGTCCAGCAGGGCCGGGTGGAGGGGGTACGGGTCGGCCGCGTCGCGGGCCGTGGACGGCAGCGAGAGCCGGGCCAGCAGTTCACCGTCGCCGGTCGCGACCGCCGACCGTACGCCCTGGAAGGCCGGGCCGTAGCCGAGGCCCCGCTCGGAGAGCCGCTCGTACGTTCCCGGGGTCCATGCCTGTTCGGCGGCCTCCGGCCACACCGGCGGCCGATCCGCCGTCGGCGGGGCGGGCTCGGACGCGGACGCGGTGGCGTGCAGGGTCCAGCCCGTGGCCTCCTGGGCGCGCGGACGGCTGTGCACGGTGACTTCGGGTACGGGACCGGCGGTGACCACCTCGACGGACACCTCGACCGTGCCGGAGGGGGGCAGCGTGAGGGGGGCGAGGAGGAGCAGGTCGGTGAGGTCGGCCGGGGCGTCCGGGCGGGCCACGGCGAGGGCGGCGCGGCACAGTTCCATCAGGGTGGTACCGGAGACGACGGTCCGGCCGAACACGGCGTGGTCGGGCAGCCAGTCGGCGGTGGCTCGGGACCACTCGTCCCGGAAGGTCCAGCGGGTCTCGTCCGGCGACTGGAGTTGGATGCCGAGCAGGGGGTGCGCGGCGCGTTCGAAGAGGCCGGGAGCGTCGGTGGTGGACTCGGGCTCGATCCAGTGGCGGTGCGGGTCCCAGGCGTAGGTCGGCAGGCCGGCGGGGGTGGTGGTGTCGGGGACCAGTCGGCGCCAGTCGATCCGCCGTCCGTGGACGTGGAGTTCGGCGGCGGCCCGCTCCAGACAGGCGGGCCCGTCCTCGTCGCGGCGCAGCGAGCCGACGGCGACCAGGTTCTCGTGGCCGGAGTCCTCGGCGACGGTGCGCAGAGCGGTGACGAGGGAGGGGTGGGGGCCGAGTTCGACGAAGCAGCGGTAGCCGTCGGCCGCCATGCGCTCGATGGTGGGTGCGAAGCGGACGGGTTCGCGCAGATTGGTGTACCAGTAGTCGGCTTCCAGTTCCTCGGTGACCGGTTCGCCGGTGACGGTGGAGTACCAGGCGACGGAGGTCGGGCAGGTGGTGACGCCGTCGAGTTCGTCGAGGACCGCCGCGCGGACCGGCTCGACCCGGGCGCTGTGGGAGGCGTAGTCGACGTCGAGGCGGCGGGCGAAGACCTGCTCGCGTTCGAGGTCGGCGAGCAGGGCCTCCAGCGGCTCGACGTCACCGGCGATCACCGTGGAACGGCCGCTGTTCACGGCGGCGACCGAGACCCGTCCGTCGAGGCCGGCGAGGCGGTCCTCGACCTCGGTGTGCGGGAGGGCGACGACGGCCATGGTGCCGGTGCCGGACAGCCCGGTCAGGGCCTGGCCGCGCAGGGCGACCACCGCGGCCGCGTCGTTGAGACTGAGCGCCCTGGCGACGCAGGCCGCGGCGACCTCGCCCTGGCTGTGCCCGATCACGGCGTCCGGCCGTACGCCCCGGGCCCGCCACACCGCGGCCAGGGACACCATCACGGCGAACAGGACCGGCTGCACGACGTCCACGCGGTCCAGGGGCGGGGCGCCCGCGTCACCGCGCAGTACGGCCGCCACCGACCAGGTGGTGAAGGGGCGCAGGGCGCCGTCGCAGCGGTCGAGTTCGTCCGCGAACACCGGGTCGCGGTCGAGCAGATCGCGGGCCATTCCGGCCCACTGGGAGCCCTGACCGGGAAAGACGAAGGCCACCTTGCCTGCGGGCATGACCTGTTGGGGTCCGATCACCGTGTCGGTGCCGCTGTCGCTCCGCCCCTCGGCGAGTGCGCGCAGAGCGGTCAGCAGGTCGTCCCGGTCGCTCGCCCGGACCACGGCCCGGTGCTCGAAGTGGGTGCGGTGGTGGGTCAGCGTCGCGGCCACGTCGGGCAGCGACAACCGCGGCTGCTCGTCGAGCGCTTCGAGGAGGCGAGCGGCCTGACCCCGCAGGGCGGGGAGGGTACGGGCCGAGAGCGGGAAGAGGGTCGCGCCGGGCAGCTCCGCACCTGATGTGCTCGGCCGTGCCAGGTCCGCCGGCGCCTCCTCCAGCACCACATGCGCGTTCGTGCCGCTGATCCCGAACGCGCTCACCCCGGCCCGCCGCACCCGGTCGCCGCCCCGCGGCCACGCCTGGGCCACGCCGTGTACGCGCAGGCCGCCGCCCGCCCAGTCGACGTGCTCGGTCGGGGTGTCGGCGTGCAGCGAGGCCGGGAGCAGTTCGTGTTCGAGGGCAAGGACCGTCTTGATGACGCCGCCGATGCCGGCCGCGGCCTGGGTGTGACCGATGTTGGACTTGAGGGAGCCCACGCCGAGCGGCCGGTCGGCGGGGCGCCCCGGCCCGAACACGGCGGCGAGCGCGCTGCCCTCGATGGGGTCGCCGAGCCGGGTGCCCGTGCCGTGCGCCTCGACGTGGTCCAGGTCGTCGGGCCGGAGTCCGGCCGCGTCGAGGGCGGCGCGCAGCACCCGTTCCTGCGCCGGGCCGTTCGGGGCGCTCAGGCCCTGGCTGCGGCCGTCCTGGTTGATGGCCGACCCCTTGACGACGGCGAGGACCCGGTCGCCGTCGCGGCGCGCGTCCGCGAGCCGCTTGAGCAGGACGAGACCGCAGCCCTCGGCCCACACCACGCCGTCGGCGTCGGTGGAGAACGGGCTGCACCGCCCGGTCGGCGAGAGCCCGCGCAGCCGGCTGAACTCGACGTGTCCGCGCGGGGTGACAAGGAGCGTCGCGCCACCCGCCAGCGCGAGGTCGCACTCGCCGCCGGCCAGCGCCCGCGCGGCCAGGTGCAGGGCGACGAGCGAGGAGGAGCAGGCGGTGTCGACGGTGACCGCCGGGCCCTGGAGGCCGAGGGTGTAGGCGATGCGTCCGGAGGCCACGCTGGACGCCGAGCCGGTGCCCACGTGCCCGTCGAGTCGGCCGAGTGCGGCCGAGGCCAGATAGCCGCTGTCGTACAGCCCGATGTAGACGCCCGTGGAGCTGCCGTTCAGCGTGTCCGGGACGATCCCCGCGCGCTCGATCGTCTCCCAGGCGGTCCTCAGCAGCAGCCGCTGCTGGGGGTCCATGGCCGCGGCCTCGCGCGGCGAGATCCCGAAGAACGGCGCGTCGAAGCGGTCGATGTCGGACAGGAAGCCGCCGCGCAGGGTGTACGCCTTGCCGGGGGCCTCCGGATCGGGGTCGTAGAGGTCCTGAGTGTCCCAACGGCCCGCGGGCACCTCGGTGATGGCGTCCTCGCCCGCGGCGAGCAGCCGCCACAGCGCCTCGGGGTCGTCGGCGCCGCCGGGGTAGCGGCAGGCCATGGAGATGAGGGCGATGTCGTCGTCCCCGTACACGGGCGCGTCCGGCGGCCTCGGTGCCGCCGCCACCGCACCGACGGGCCCTTCGTCGAGGACCGCTTCGGCGAGCTCCGCGATGGTGGGGTGATTGAAGACGAGGGACGGCTCCAGTGGACGGCCGATCCGCCCGGAGAGCTCGGCGGCCAGGGTGACCAACTGGCGGGATCCCAGGCCGAATTCGGCGATCGGCCGGTCGGGGTCGACCGCCAGCGGGTCGAGCCCGGCGGCCTCGGCGACGGCCGACGCCAGCCAGGCCCGTACGTCCTCGGAGGTCGTGCCGGACATCTCGGGGAACTGCTTCGGGGACTCGCTCGCAGGCATCGGGGAAAGGTGTCCTCGTGAACTCGGGTCCAGACGGATTCCGTACGGCGGGTACGGCGAGTACGGCGGGTACGACGACCGGTGGACGGCGAAGGAATGGGCGCGCGACTGAGAGACCCCTGGTGTACGGCCGGATACGACCGGGGACGACCGGGGTGCCCCGTCGGCGCGAGGTTCCGCGCCGACGGCGGGTGGCCTCGTCTAGTTCATCTCGCGGCGGGCGCGCCGACCACCGCGAGGGAGTCGGCGAGGTACGCCGCCCGGGAGGCGTGGCGCTGGATCTTCCCGCTGGACGTCTTGGGGATGGTGCCGGGGTGGACCAGTACGACGTCGCGCACCGACAGTCCGTGGGCCTCGCCGATCGCGCTGCGGATCAGTTCGGTGATCCGCTCGGAGTCGGCCGCCGCGTCCGGGGCCGTCTCGGCGACGATGACGGGCTGTTCGCCCTCGACTCCGCCGTCCACGGAGAACGCGGCGGTGCAGCCCGGCCGGAGCGCGCCGTGGGACATCTCGGCGGACAGCTCCAGGTCCTGCGGGTAGTGGTTGCGTCCGTCGATGACCATCAGGTCCTTGAGGCGGCCGGTGACGAACAGCTCGCCCCCGCGCAGGAATCCGAGGTCGCCGGTCCGCAGGAAGCGGTCCGGACGGTCCCTCAGTGTGGCCCGGAAGGTCTCGCGGGTGGCGAGGGCGTTGCGCCAGTAGCCCTTGGCGACGCTCGCGCCGCTCACCCAGATCTCGCCGACCTCCCCCTCGGGCAGTTCCTCGCGCCGCTCGGGGTCGGCGATCACCACGGTCGTACCGGGGCCGGGCCGCCCGGAGCCGACGGCGGCCGCGTCGGCCGCACCCGTGTGCGGACCTGACCCGGCGGCCGCGGCGAGGGTGGGCGGGGTGTCGACCGAGCCGCCGCTGACGATGAGCGTGGCCTCGGCGAGGCCGTAGCACGGGTACAGGGCCTCGCGTCTGAAGCCTGCCGGGCCGAAGGTCTCGGTGAAGCGCCGCAGGGTGGCGGCCCGCACGGGTTCGGCGCCGTTGAAGGCGACCTTCCACCGGCTGAGGTCGAGTCCGTCGAGGAGTTCGGGGGTGGCGTGCTTGAGGCACAGCTCGTACGCGAAGTTGGGGCCGCCGCTGGTGTGCGGGCGGTAGAGGCTGAGGGCGGTCAGCCAGCGCGAGGGCCGCTGCAGGAAGTGCAGCGGCGAGAAGAGTGTGGCGGTCACGCCGAGGTGGACGGTGTTCAGGACCGGGCCGATGAGGCCCATGTCGTGGTACACGGGCAGCCAGCTGACGAACAGTTCGTGGCCGTACTCCGCGATCGTGTCCGGGGTGTGGCCCATCCGTTCGGTGATGACCCGTTGGTTGTCGAGCAGGTTCCCGTGGGTGACCATCACTCCGCGCGGGGCGGAGGTGGAGCCGGAGGTGTACTGGAGGAAGGCGACCGAGTCGGCGGCGAGGTCGCTCTCGCGCCAGGAGTCGGCCGCCTCGTCGGGTATGTCCTCGGTGGCGACACAGGTGATGCCGTCCAGTTCGGGCAGGTGTTCCGCCAGGGTGGCCAGGGTGGCGATCACCTCACGGCCGCCCAGGATCACCTTGGCGTCCGCGTCGGCGATGAGGCGCTTCATGCGGTTGAGGGCACGGTGGTTCTGCGACCGCCCCTGTGGGGGAACGCCCGGCACGGCGACGACCTCGGCCGACAGACAGCCCAGGAAGCCGCAGATGAACTCCAGGCCTGGCGGATACAGCAGCAGCGCGTGGGAGCCCGCCAGGCCGCGGTCCTGCAGCCAGGCGGCGACGGCTCGGGACCGTCGGGCCAGACGCCCGTACGAGATGTCCTGGATCTCTCCGTCGCAGTCGCCCGTGACGAGGTAGCGGTACGCGGTCCGCTCTGGCTGGTGCGAGGCGTGCGTGGTCAGTAGATCGACCAGGGAACGAGCCATATGAGGAGTCTCACCTGTTCGAATGAGTGAGCGAGGAAGCTTGAGTCCGAAGGCCGCGGGGTGCGTACGCGCGGGTGCCGTGGCCGTCCGGCCCCCTTGCCGGACAGTCCGTCTCGGCCAACCCGCCCGAGGAGCGGCGGCGATGCGTACGCCGGCTCCTCGTGACCCCGATCGGCTTGCTACTAACGAGTAACACGATAGCAAGTCTTGTCGGCCCAGTAGGTGTAACCATGAGTATTCAATGAGGAATTGGGCGATCCGACGTCCTCGGCGCCTTCATGGCGTGCCGGGAGCGCCGGGGTGTTCGATGCGGGTGGCGAAGGCGGCGAGGTCGGCGACCACGCGGTCGGGCTGCTCCCAGTGGACGTGGTGCCCGGCGCCCTCGTAGGCGAGCAGACGCGAACCGTGGACGGCGTCCAGGATGGTCTGCTGGTCGCCGCGGGGCAGGAAGTCGTCCTGGTCACCCCAGATGACGAGGGTGGGCACCAGGATGCCCGCGAGGGTCGCGCGCAGATCGGTGTCGCGCAGTCCGCGCAGGGTCTCCCGCCAGACGTGCGCGGGGACCTTGAGGTTTTCGTCGATCATGGTCTCGACGAGGCCCCTGGCGACGGACCGGTCCACCGCGCCGGAGGCGAACTCCTCGCTGAACTCGCGGGGGACGGGGTCGACGAGGCCCTCGACGGCCTCCCGCATCGCGGTCACCGCGGGCTCGTCCGCGAGCGCGCCGGGGACGCCGATCAGCACCAGCCCCGAGATCCGGTCGGGGTGGCTGCCCGCGACCATCCGGGCGTGCACTCCGCCGGTGGAGGACGCGACGAGCACAGCGCGGTCGATGTCGACGGCGTCCAGGAAGGCGACGAGGTCGGCGGCGTAGTCCTCGGGCGTGTAGCCCTCGGGAGGGCGATCGGCGTCGCCATGGCCGCGCTGGGTGGGCGCGTAACCGTGCAGAGAGGCCGGAAGGCGCCTCAGGAGGGGCTCGAAGGCCCACCAGGACTCACCGAGTCCGTGCACGAAGACGACCGGTGTGCCACTGGGGTAGCCGGCCTCGGCGTAGGGCAGCGTGAGCTCTTCCCGCACCTGGGTGGACTTCAGGGAGATCACGGTCACGACACCCTGCCTCCTTCGCTCCGCCGCCCGGTCGGGACCCAGGAGCGGCACGCCGCCGTCACGTCACCGGTCGCGCCGAGAGTGCCGTGGTGAACGGGGTGACGGGCCGCTCCAGGCGATCGCCGTCCACGGTGATGTCGACCGCTTCGTTGTAGAAGGCGAGGAGTCCCACGACGGCGCCTGCCGCGGGCAGTGGGTCCGGATAGCTCCACACCAGGTGAGGCGGGACGTCGGCGTCGCCCCGCCAGGACCAGTACTCGGCGGTGCCCTTGTACGGACACCCGGTGCTGTGCTCGGTCGGGACGAGCAGATCGAGGCGGACGTCCTCGCGCGGAATGTAGTAGCGCGTCGGCAGGCCGGTCTCGAAGAGCAGCACCGGACGGCGGGTGTCCGCGACGACCGTGCCGTCGATCTCGACGCGGACATGGCGGCTGCTCGGGAGGGCGTCCACCCGCTTGTGCGGATCGCGGGGGTGGATGAAGATCTCCTCGTCCTCCTCGTACCAGTGGTCGAGACCCCGGCCGCTGCGGCTGAACCACTCGAAGGCGATGTGGCCGGCCAGGTCGTCGGCGGGGAACGTCCAGGCCGCGTTCTCCAGCAGCTCGCCGTCGACTTCGAGGTCGTAGAAGATCCGCGATCCGCTGTGCGTGCCGGTCAGCGGGTTCTTCGCCGGGCGGAGCAGGTCCTCACGGACCTCCTCGCGCGGGAACGCGTACAGCGGAACGGATACTTCGGGCTCCCAGACGAGGACGGGGTGCCGGCTGTCGACGACGGTGACCTCGCCCTTGCACCCACGCACCCAGCGCTCACTGGGCTCCCACAGAAGGCCTTCCGAGGTTGTCCTGACGGCCCGTGCGGTGGGGAATGCGCTCATGGCCGGCTCTCCCTTCGCGTCCCTCACGAGGTTACGCCGGAGATGGCGCGGAGTTCATGAATCCTCACGGCCCGAGAATCCGGCGCTTCTGCTCCTCGAATTCGGCCTCGGTCAGGACACCCTGGGCCTTGAGTTCCCCGAGCTGCCTCAGCTGATCGATCCTGCCGGAAATACCTCCATTGGAGCACCGCCCTGATTCCCTCGCACATCGGCATCGGCGCCATCCTGCGTGAATTCCGCCGTTCTGCCGGTCGACGATTCTCGTGGCAAGCTGAAATGTGCACCACGGACCGGTCACAGGTCAGTGGTGAGGCCTACGTGGGAGGAGCTCGATATGACCACGACTGGAATGCACCACCGCCCCGAGACCGGGAGGGGCGGCGGAGCGTGGGCGTCCAGCTGGACCGCCTTCGCCGCGGTCATGATGATCTTCGGCGGAGTGATGGCGATATTCGAGGGAATCTCCGCCATCGCCGAGGACGACGTATTCGTCGTCACGCGCAACTACGCCTACAACTTCAATCTGACGAGTTGGGGCTGGATCCACCTCTCCCTCGGCGTCCTGGTCGTCCTCGCGGGCGCCGCCCTGTTCACTGGAGCGATGTGGGCACGCGTGGTCGGAATCACCCTGGCAGGCCTGTCGATGATCGCCAACTTCATGTGGCTGCCGTACTACCCCGTCTGGGCCATCGTGCTGATCGCCGTGGACGCCTTCGTCATCTGGGCGCTGTGCGTCGGAATCAGCCGACAGCCCCGCACCGAGTAGCCGAGCGCGCCGTCCCGGACGACCCGGCGGGTCGGCGTTGGGCCGTTCAGCCCGGACCGGCACCCCGACCGGCTGACAGCGGACGTGCCGACGAGCCGTCCCCACTCACCAGTGTTTTCGTTGTGGGGCGGATTCCTCCGAAAAGCGGATCCTTCCGAAGTCCGCGTCGGCACCCCCCCCCCCCCCCCCGGGAGACACGAGTGGAAACCAGCGGCAGTGACGGTCGCCAACCCCTTGCCTTCCCGCTCCTCAAGGGGCAGAAGGCGCTGGTGACGGGCGCGAACTCCGGCATCGGCAAGGCCACGGCCATCGGCCTGGGGCGGGTGGGCGCCGACGTGGTGGTGAACTACGTGGCCGGACGGGACGCCGCGGAAGAGGTCGTACGGGAGATCGAGGGGTTCGGAGTTCGCGCCTACGCGCACGAGGCGGACGTGTCGCAGGAGGACCAGGTCGTCGACATGGTGTCCCGCATGGTCGAGGAGTTCGGGACCATCGACGTCATGGTGGCGAACGCCGGGCTCCAGCGCGACGCCCCCGTCACCGAGATGACCATGGCCCAGTGGCAGAAGGTGCTGGACGTCAATCTGACCGGCCAGTTCCTGTGCGCCCGCGAAGCGACCAAGGAGTTCCTGCGGCGGGGCGTCGTCCCCGAGGTCTCCCGCTCCGCCGGGAAGATCATCTGCATGAGTTCGGTCCACCAGATCATCCCCTGGGCGGGCCATGTGAACTACGCGGCGTCCAAGGGCGGGGTGCAGATGCTCATGGCGACCCTCGCGCAGGAGCTCGCGCCGCAGGGGATCCGGGTGAACGCCGTCGCTCCGGGCGCGATCCGCACGCCCATCAACCGTGACGCCTGGGACACCCCCGAGGCCGAGGCCGACCTCCTCCGGCTCATCCCCTACCGCCGCGTGGGCGACCCGGAAGACATCGCGAACGCGGTGGCCGCACTCGCGTCCGACCTCTTCGACTACGTCGTGGGCACCACGATCTACGTGGACGGCGGAATGACGCTGTTCCCCGGTTTCGCCACCGGCGGCTGAGCCTCAGGGCCCCTGAGCCATCCCCGTACGAGCCCCCGAGGTCATGTGAACAGCGCAATCGGCCGCTTTCTCGCGGACGGCCCACCACAACTCCTCCCCGCCCGGGAGCTGATGGCCTTCACCCTGGCCTCCCACATCCTGCTCGTACCCTTCGGCGTGGCCCTGCCCGCCATCACGCTCCTGATGCACTACCGCGGACTGCGCAAGGGCGACGCCGTCGCCCTGCTGCTCGCACGGCGCTGGTCGGCGGTCATGGCCGTCCAGTTCGCCATCGGCATCGTGACGGGCACCGTGCTGTCCTTCGAGTTCGGTCTGCTGTGGCCGGGGATGATGGGCCGGTGGGGCGACGTCTTCGGCCTCGGCTTCGGGATCGAGGCCTGGGCGTTCTTCCTCGAGGCGATCCTCATCGCCATCTACCTGTACGGCTGGCGCCGGCTCAAGCCGTGGACGCACTTCTGGCTCGGCCTGCCCCTGCCGCTGACCGCCCTGATGGGGGCGTTCGGCATCGTGGCCGCGAACGCCTGGATGAACACCCCGCGCGGCTTCACCCTCGACGCGTCCGGCAAGCCGGTGAACGTCCATGTGCGCCAGGCGGTCTTCACGCCGATGTTCGGCCCGGAGTACTGGCACTTCGTCGTCGGCGTGGTCCTCACCGCCGGATACGTCGTCGCCGGGGTGTACGCGGTCGGCCTGCTGCGCGGCCGCCGGGACCGCTACCACCGGCTCGGCTTCACCGTGCCGTTCACCGTCGCCGCGATCCTCACCCCCGTGCAGTTCGTGCTCGGGGACTCGATCGCGCGCTCGGTCTTCCACAAACAGCCGGTGAAGTTCGCGGCCACCGAGATCGTCTGGAAGACGGACACCCACGTACCGGAGTACATGTTCGGGCGGCTGCACGCCGACGGTTCGATCTCCGGCGGGATCAAGATGCCCCAGCTGGACTCGATCCTCGCCGGATTCAGTCCGGCCACCAAGGTGACGGGACTGACCTCGGTCCCCGCGAGCGACCGGCCGACGGCGACCCAGGCCACCATCGCCCACTGGGCGTTCGACATCATGGTCACCATCGGCAGCCTGCTCGTCCTGCTCGCGCTCTGGTACGGCTGGTGCCGGCTGCGGCGCCGTGAACTGCCCCGGTCGGTCTGGTTCTTCCGGTGTGCCGCCCTCGCCGGCGCCGCCTGTCTGCTGACCGTGGAGTGCGGCTGGATCACGACCGAGGTGGGCCGGCAGCCCTGGATCGTCTACCAGAACATGCGGGTCTCCGAGGCGGTGACGGGCACCCGAGCCGCGTCCCTGTGGACGATGTTCGGCATCGTCGTGGTGGTCTACGTCCTCGTCCTCGGCTCCTTCCTGACCGTCCTCGTGAAGATGAGCCACCGGTGGCGGCTGGCCGACGAGGGCGTCGTGCCCGCGGACACCACCGCCGAGGACCTGGAGGGCAGCGCCCCCTACGGACCCCGCCCGTTGTCGACCTCCGCGGGCGGGGACAGAGGAGACGAATGATCGAGGATGTCGTCGCCTGGGTGCTGCTGGCCGCGGTGGCCGCCTACGCGTGCGCGGGCGGCACGGACTACGGCGCCGGATTCTGGGACCTCGTCGCGGGCGGCACCGAACGCGGCAAACGCCCCCGGTGGCTCATCGACCACGCCATGGAACCGGTGTGGGAGACCAACAACGTCTGGCTCATCTTCGTCCTGGTCATCATGTGGACCGGGTTCCCGGTCCTGTTCCAGACGGTCTTCTCCGCCATGTGGCTCCCGCTGGCACTCGCGGCCGTGGGACTCGTCCTGCGCGGCGCCGGCTTCGCCCTGCGCAAACCCATGCGGCGCCTGGCCCGGCGCAGGGTCTACGGCGCCGTCTTCGCCATCTCCTCGTTGCTGACCCCCTTCTTCCTCGGCGCGGCGGTCGGGGGGATCGCCACGAGCCGGGTGGCTCCCGGCACACAGGCGTCCGCCGACGCATGGTCCAACGGGACCTCCGTCATCGCCGGACTGCTCACCATCGCCGCGACCGCGTTCCTCGGGGCGGTGTTCCTGGCCGCGGACGCCCGCCGCTTCGACGCCCCCGACCTCGTCCGTTACTTCCGGCTGCGGGCCTGGTGCGGTCTCGTCGTCCTCGCCGTGCTGGCGATCGTCGGCCTCGCCGTGACCCACGACGACGCGCCCTACGTCCACGACGGACTGACCGGCGGAATCGGTCTCGTCCTCGTGCTCATCGCCGTCGTCAGCGCGTTGACCACCGCCTGGCTGCTGTACCGCGACAAGACGGGATGGGCGAGGGTCACCGCGGTCGGCAGCGTGGCCCTCGCCGTCGTGGCCTGGGGGCTGGCCCAGCGGCCCTATCTCATCCCCACCTCACTGACCGTGTCCCAGGCGGCCGGCGCGTCGACGACACTGCGCTGGCTGATGCTGGTCACGGTGATCGCGGTGGTGCTCGTCGGACCGCCGCTCGTCCTGCTCTACCGGCTGGACACCCGCGGGGCCCTCCAGCCCCTCACCGAGGCGGACCTGCGGCAGTCGGCACCCGGACGGGAACCCGAGAATCCGTGACCGGGGACAGGGACAGGACCGGGGGCCGGGACAGGACCGGGAGCCCGGACAGGGACAAGGCCGAGCCCCGGGGCCGGGGCGGGTACGGGAAGAGGCCGCCGGTCATGGTGGTCCTGGGCGTGTCGGGATCCGGGAAGACCACCTTCGGCAAGGCCCTCGCCGAGCAGCTGCGCCTGTCCTTCGTCGAGGGCGACGACTTCCATCCCGCCGCGAACATCGCGAAGATGACCGCGGGCCATGCCCTGGACGACGCCGACCGCGCACCCTGGCTGCGTGCCCTCGCCGGCCGCGTCCGTCGAGCCGTCGGGGCCGGCGAGGGACTCGTCCTCGCCTGTTCCGCCCTCAAGCGCGCCTATCGCGACGAGCTCCGGGAGGCCGGGGGCCCGGCGCTCCGCTACCTGTACCTCGCCCTGGACCGGGAGACGGCCCGGGAGCGCGTGTCGCGGCGCACCGGTCACTTCATGCCCGCCGGGCTGGTCGACTCCCAGTTCGAAACGCTGGAGCCGCTGGAGCCGGACGAGCCGGGCATGACCCTGGACGCCACGGCCGCGCTTCCGGCGAATATCGTCCGGGTACGGGCCGCCGCCGAGCGCTGCGCCGAGCGCCCGGGCCCATAGACCAGAATTCCGGCGGAGCTGCCTGACTCCAGGGCGCTGCCCGCCTCCTCGATGTAGGCCTCGCCCAGCAGGCCCACCAGGTCGGCCAGCAGGGGAAGGCCTTCGTCGGTCACGCGGTTACCGGGAAACTCGACGACGATGTAATCGATCGGGCCCATGTCGACGAATTCATCCCGCACGGATGAATCGCTCACGGATTTACCCCTGGGGGTTCATGGAATTCCCCCCTCCCCCGAATGTCCTCGCATCCACGGACCCGAATCCATTGCAGCATCGGACGGAAAGCGCCGCACCCCGGGCGCATTCACCCGCCGGGCCGGTCCGGGTCGCGGGATCGGACGCGTACGCCTCTCCTGTAACCATGACGAGCAGCCCGCCTCCACCGGACCCGGACGAGAAGCCCCCCGAACCGTCCGGCGGGCAGCGGCACTCGGCACGGGAGCGCAACGAACTGGACGAGCTGCGGCACCGGGTGAGCGCCCTGGAGAGCGGCGGGCCGCCGGGGGCCGCGCGGCACCACTGGCTCCGCTCGACGGGTTCGGTCCTGCTGATCCTCCTCGCCGCGCTGCTGTCCTTGCCGGCCGTCGTCGCGGTCTGGGCGAACAGCATCGTCCGGGACACGGACCGCTATGTCGCCACCGTGGGGCCGTTGGCGAGCGATCCGGCGGTGCAGAAGGCGGTCACCAACCGGGTCACCACCGCGGTTCTGGCGCGGATCGACGTGGACGCGCTCGTCAAGGACCTGGAGCGGGCGGCCTCGGAGAAGGGTGCTCCGCCGAGGGTCGCCAAGCTGCTCGGTGACCTGGACGGCCCGATCACCAGCGGCCTGAAGAGCCTGGTCGGTGACACCGTGCAGCGGGTGGTCTCCAGCAAGGCCTTCGACACCGTCTGGGTGGACGCGAACCGCCGGGCCCACAGCGCGCTGGACAAGGCCCTCACGGGCAACGCCACCGGTGCGGTGTCCGCCAAGAACGGTCAGGTCACCATCGACGTGGCACCGATCGTCGCCCAGGTCAAGGACCGACTGGTCAGCGCCGGGTTCAAGCCGGCCGCTCGGATCCCGGCCGTCCACACGGACTTCGTGGTGTTCGAGTCGAAGGACGTCGGCAAGGTCAAGACGTATCTGAGGGTGCTGGACATCATCGGCGCCTGGCTCCCCGTCATCGCCGTGCTGATCGCCGCCGTGGGCGTGTACCTGGCCGTCAACCGCCGCCGGGCCCTGATCGGGGCCGCGCTCGGGGTGTTCGCCGCGATGCTCGTACTCGGCATCGCCCTCGCCCTCGCCCGGGCCATCTACCTCGACCACCTGCCTGTCGGGGCCTCCGAGGACGCCGCCGCCGTGGTGTTCGACTCGCTGGTCAGGTTTCTGCGCGCGGGTGTACGCGCGGTCGGCGCGCTCGCGCTCGTGACGGCCGCCGGTGCCTTCCTCGTCGGGCCGTCCCGGATCGCCGTCCTCATCCGCACGGGCTGCCGCAGGAGCATCGGCGCCCTGCGCGACGTCACCGTGTCGGCGGGGCTCCCACTCGGCGCGGTCGGCCGGTTCGTGCACCGCTTCAAGCGGTGGATCGGCGCCGCGATCCTGGCGGTCGCCGCGGTCGTGCTGTTCACCTGGAGCTACCCGACCACGTGGGTCGTGGTGTGGACCGTGGTGATCGTGCTGGTCGCCTTCGCGATCCGCGAGTTCCTGGACACCGGCCCCGCCGGGACGGCGGCCGCTTCACCGCCGTCCCCTCCCGCGCCGTCCGCCCCTACACCGTCCGCCTGACCTCGCGCCGGTTCCGGCGTTCGCTCACCCGCCGCCACATCGTCCGCTGGATCTTGAGCGTGCCGGTCCCGACCACGATCAGTACGACGATGTTGAGCAGCAGTTGGAGCAGCGAACCCCAGGCCTCGTCCCAGCTGGTGAACGCGCACGAGACCCCGATGTCGGCCCCGGCCGGAATGGTCGTCACCGAGATGAAGACGCCGAGCAGTGCGCTGGTCCGGGCCTCGGCCAGCGAGACGATGCCGACGACGCCGGCCAGCACCGCCACCACGGCCGAGAAGAAGTTGGGCGTGTTGATCAGGTTCGAGACGGGCCTGACACCCAGTTCGAAGGCCCTCGGCTGGAGTTCGAAGCCCCGGACGAGCAGCGAGAAGAGGAAGGTCGCGGCGACGGCCAGCGCGAAGCCCACGAGCAGGGCCATGAGTCCCTGCCGGATGCGCGGCCGGGAGCCGTGGTCGATCGCGAGGGCGACGCTGGTGATCGCGCCGTACTCGGGTCCGACGACCATGGCCGCGACGATGAGGATCTGGGAGTTGGTGATGATGCCCACCGCGCCGATGAGCCCGGCGATGACCAGGAAGAGATAGAAGCTCGGGGGGTATCTGCCCTCGGCCCGGATCCGCGCCTCCACCTGCGCCCACACCGGTGCGCGCGGCAGGGCCCCCAGCTGCTCGGCCCCGGTCCTCGCGGCGTGTTCCGAGAACACCGTGTCCACCGGCTCGAGGACGATGGAGCCGCGGCGTTCCAGCCCCAGGTCCCGCAGGCCGCGCAACACCTCGTTCGCGGCTCCGGTCAGGACGTCGCACTCGACGGCGTCACCGTCGGGGTTGCGGACACTGCCCGTCTGAAGGACCACGTTCAAAGCGCACGGCTCGCCGCCCAGCAGGGCCATGGTGCGTTCCGTGAGGTCCGGCGGGCACACCGCGCGGACATGGATCATGTCCATCCGGACCTCCGCGTTTCGGTGCGGTGCGCCGGCGCGTGACGTGGACGGGTCGCTCCTTCATTAACGCGGCGGCGCCCGCCCCAGGCAACTCGGCGTGCCGGAATGCGGCTTCTGTCGGAGGCTGGGGACATGCCGATGCCCGACGAGCTGAGCGAGGCCGAGTTCCGGTCGCTCTACCGCCAACTACGCGGCACGGCCCCCGGGGGCGGCACGCGCCGGGGCGCCCTGGACATGATCACGGCGGAACAGGTGCTGGCGGCCGTCCGCGAGGTGCGGTCGGGTCGTACGGTGTCGCTCGCCGCCCCCGTGGAGACCCGTACCGAGCCCGACGACGCCGAACCGGCCGAGCACCGGCTCACCGCTCCGCCCGGCGGCGAACCGGACCCCAAGGGCCTGGACTTCGCGCGGGACCGCTTCGCCATGAACGTCCACGGCGATGTGGACAGTCACCTCGACGCGCTGTGCCATGTCATCTACGACGGCACACTGCACGGCGGCATACCGGCGGCGGACGCGCTGTCGCCGGAGGGCGCGAGCGTCCTGTCCGTCGAGCTGGCCCGTGACGGCATCGTCGGACGCGGGGTCCTCCTCGACATACCCCGGGTGCACGGCGTCTCCTGGCTCGAACCCGGTTGGAATGTGACCGCCGAGGACCTGGCCGCCGCCGAGACCCGGCAGGGGCTGCGGGTCCGCCGGGGCGACATCCTGCTCGTACGGGTCGGACACCGCCGGCGCCGCGAGGAGCTGGGCCCCTGGGACGTGGCCGCCGCCCGTGCCGGACTCCATCCGACCGCGATGGAGTTCGTGGCCGACCGGGAGGTGGCGGTGCTCGGCAGTGACGGCAACAACGACACGGCCCCGAGCGCGGTGCGAGGCATCGCGTTCCCGGTGCATGTGCTCGCCGTCCACGCCATGGGACTGCATCTGCTCGACTATCTGCGGTTCGAGGACCTCGCGCCGATCTGCGCGCGGGAAGGCCGCTGGTCGTTCCTGTGCGTGATCGCCCCGCTCCGGCTGCCCGCGGCCACCGGCTCCCCCGTCAATCCCCTGGCGATCCTGTGACGGCCGCTCAGGGTCAGGTGGTCAGCTGGTAGATGCTCTTGCCCACCAGCCACAACCCCAGCAGCAGGCACACCGTCACGATCGCCTGGTCCTGATGGCCCTCCAGCCACGTCCGCAGCCGCCCGAGCCGTACGCGGGCCGAGTCGGGGGCGAAGGTCGCGTAGATCTCCATGGCCAGCAGGCTGGAGCTGGCCAGCAGGCAGTAGCCCATCAACGCCGCGTACGAGGCGACGTGAGAGAGGTCCGCCTCCACCACGGTGGCGGCACCGGCGGCCACCAGCCCCCAGGGCTGGAGGAACAGCGCCAGCCCGGCCGCCGTCCACGGGGAGATCCGCTCGAGCCGGGACATCATCCCGGGGGACTTGTGCCGCCTGCCCCTCCCGCGGCGGGTGCGCTCCCCGTACCAGACGAGGCCGACGCCGATGGCCAGTTTGGCGGCCAGGGCGGCCGTGGAGGGCGATGACTTGGGCGGCGGCGGTTTCCCGCCGGTCATGAGCAGCACCACGGCGATGATCGCGACGAAACTGGCCAGCCAGGTGAGGACGAAGGCCAGTCCGTTCCAGATCCCTCCCCGCGCGGACAGCACCAGCACGAACGCGGTGACCGAGAACGGGTTCACGGCGATCGCCAGACCGATGAGGACCAGGTCAAGGACCATCGCTGCCCCCGCACGGCCGGGCCGGGCTCGGGGCGGCGCCGGATGCGCGCATGGCCCCATCGTCACCGCTCCCGCCCGCACCCACAATTCAGCGGTGGCGTCCGGAACTCCTCGGGCGGCCTCTCCCCCCCCCGTACGGTGCAACGGCGCTCGCGCCGCAGGCGGGCGGCCCCCCGGGACGGCACCCTGGTGGCGTGGTCACGCCTCGGGGCGTGGAGACCAGTCCCGACCCGGGGAGCGGAATGCGCGCAGGCAGAGGATCCGGCTCGCCCGTCGACGGCAGGGCGGGCCGCCTGCGCGGGCGGGCGGCGGAGCTGGGGGCGCGACTGCGGCGGCTGCGCGCCAGCGTCGAGGAGCGGTTCCCGGTGATCACCCGCCTCACCTCGCACCTGATCGCGGTGAACCTGCTGGATTCCGCGACCCGGCTCGCGGCCCAGGTCTTCCTGACCGCGGTTCCACTGATCTTCGTGGTCGCCTCCTTCGCCCCGCGGGCGGTGCGCGAGGAGTTCCTCTCCTCCCTGCACGACGTCTTCGGTATCAACGGCTCCTCCGAGCAGGAGCTGAAGAAGGTCTTCGCCGCCGATCCCGAGGAGCTGCAGCAGAGCGCCGGAGTGGTCAGTTCGCTGATGGTGCTGCTCTCCGCCACCGCGTGCAGCCGGGCGATGCAGCGCCTGTGCCAACGCGCCTGGCGGCTGCCGAGTGCGAGCGCGCGGATCGCCGCCTGGAGATGGCTCGTATGGATCGCGGCCTGGCTGGTCATCCTCGCCCTGCAGGGACCGCTGCGCACCGGATTCGGCGCGGGGCCGTGGCTGGGCGTGCCGCTCCAGCTGGTCGCCCAGGTGGGCGTCTGGTGGTGGACCCAGCACCTGCTGCTGGCCGCGCGCGTCCCCTGGCTGCCCCTGCTGCCCGGCGCGCTCCTGACCGGGGTGGCCATGACCGCGCTCTCGGTGGTCGCCAAGCTGTACGTGCCCACCGCGCTCAACCGCAGCCTGGACCGCTACGGGTCACTGGGTGCGGTCTTCACGGTGCTGTCATGGCTGATCGGGCTCTGTGTCGTCATCGCCGCCGGTATCACCGCCGGCGCGGTGATCGCGCGGGAACCCGCCGTGTCCCGGCGCCTCGACTCACCCGAATAGTCCAACTAGCCGGAAATATCCCCCAAGGATACCTTGGGCTTCGGGGCAGATGCCCACGGTGGGCAGTGGGGACGGTGGCCTGCATGTCCGAGGCACGGCACTACGACGTCATCGTGATCGGCACCGGTGCGGGCGGTGGCACGATCGCCCATCGACTGGCGCCCACGGGGAAAAGGATTCTCCTTCTCGAACGCGGGGGCTATCTTCCTCGTGAACGCGACAACTGGGATTCCACCGCCGTCTTCGTCAAAGGGAAATACCGCGCACCGGAATTCTGGTACGACAAACACGGAAACCAGTTCCCGCCCGAGGTCAATTACTACGTGGGCGGCAACACCAAGTTCTACGGCGCCGCGCTCTTCCGTATGCGCCCCGAGGACTTCGGCGAGCTCCGCCACCACGACGGCCTCTCCCCCGCCTGGCCGCTGAGCTACGAGGAACTCGAGCCGTACTACACCCAGGCCGAGCACCTCTACCTCGTCCACGGCCGGCACGGCGAGGATCCGACCGAGGGTCCCACCAGCGCCCAGTACGCGTATCCACCGGTCCAGCACGAGCCGCGCATCCAGCAACTGAGCCACGACCTGGAGAAGCAGGGGCTGCACCCCTTCCACCTCCCGATCGGGGTGAACCTCACCCAGGACGACCGGGGCCGGGCCACTCACGCCAGCGCCTGCATCCGCTGCGACCGTGTCGACGGCTTCCCCTGCCTGGTCGGCGCGAAGTCCGACACGCAGGTCATCTGTGTCGACCCCGCCCTGGAACACGACAACGTGGCGATGGTCACCCACGCGGACGTGCGGCGTCTGAAGACGGACCCGACCGGCCGCAGCGTCACCTCGGTCGTCGCGACGGTCGGGGACGGCGGCGGCGAAGGTTCGACGGTGGAGTTCAGCGCGGACATCGTGGTCGTCGCCTGCGGCGCCGTCAACTCCGCCGTCCTGCTGCTGCGTTCGGCGAACGACCGGCATCCGCGGGGCCTGGCCAACAGCTCGGACGTCGTGGGCCGGCACTACATGCGGCACAACAACCTCGCCCTGATGGCCGTGTCCAAGGAACCGAACGACACCAGGTTCCAGAAAACCCTGGCCGTGCACGACTGGTACCTGGGAGCCGACGACTGGGAGTACCCCCTCGGCGGCATCCAGATGCTCGGCAAGTCCGACTCCGAACAGATCCACGGCGAGGCGCCCCGCTGGGCCGGGGCCGTCTGTCCCGACATGCCCTTCGAGGTACTGGCCCACCACGCGGTCGACTTCTGGCTGTGCGGCGAGGACCTGCCCGCGCCCGACAACCGCGTCACCCTGGACCAGGACGGCGGCATCCACCTGGCCCTCGACGAGAAGAACAACATCGCCGGACTGAACCGCCTGCGGCACAAACTGCAGGGCATGCTCGGCCACCTGGGCATGCACGAACACCATCTCCTGTCGCACAGCATCTACCTGCACAAGGGCATGCCCATCGGCGCCACGGCGCATCAGGCGGGCACCGTCCGCTTCGGCCACGACCCCGCCGACTCCGTCCTCGACGTCAACTGCAGGGCCCACGACCTCGACAACCTGTACGTCGTCGACACGAGCTTCTTCCCGAGCATCGGAGCGGTCAATCCCTCCCTGACGGCCATGGCCAACGCCCTGCGTGTCGGTGATCGCATCGCGGACCGACTGCGATGACCACGAACCACCCGACCGACGGCGACACTCCCGGGACCGGACCGACGGCGTCGACGGGGCTTCCACGTACGGCAGTCGCGGGAGCCGAAGCCGCCTGACAGGCCTGACAGGCCTGACAAGGAGAGCAGCATGGATCGCTATCCGCCCATCGCCGACCACGGGCTCGTCGGGGACCTTCAGACCGCGGCTCTGGTCTCGTCCCAGGGAGTCATCGACTGGTTCGCGGCACCGCGCTTCGACTCACCGAGCATCTTCGCCGCGCTGCTCGACCACGACGGCGGCGGTCATTTCCTCCTCGCGCCCGAACATCCCGAGGGCACCTGGAAGCAGCTCTACTACCCGGACACCGCCGTCGTGGTGACCCGCTTCATGTCACCCGACGGAGTCGGCGAGATCGTCGACCACATGCCGGTCCAGCCGGGCCCGACGGCGACCGACCGGCACAGCCTGGTGAGGGTCGTCCGCTCGGTGCGCGGCACCGTGCGCTTCATCCTCGAATGCCGGCCGCGGTTCGACTACGCGCGGGCCGCCCACGAACTCGACCTGACGCACGACAGGCCGATGCAGGAGACGGCGACGTTCCGGGCTCCCGGGATGACCGCCTACCTCCAGGGCGGCATCCCGCTCGAACGGGACGGGCAGGACGTCCGAGGCGCCATCACCCTCAACGCGGGGGAGGCGGCGGTCGTGGTGTTCACCGTCTGCGCGCCGGACGGGGCGGCGCCACCGCCCCCCACCACCGAAGGGATCACCGAGGATCTCTGGGAGAACATCGACTTCTGGCAGAAGTGGGTGCGCACCTCGCGCTACCGCGGCCGCTGGACGGACATGGTGCACCGCTCCGCGATCACCCTCAAGCTCCTCACGTACGCCCCCACGGGCGCGCCGGTCGCCGCCGCCACCATGGGCCTTCCCGAGCAGGTCGGCGGCGAGCGCAACTGGGACTACCGGTACACCTGGGTACGGGACGGCTCCCTGTCGGTGCGGGCCCTGCTCGACCTCGGCTTCGTGGAGGAGGCCACCCGCTTCACCCGCTGGCTGGGCGACCGGCTGGGCGACCGCGAGGGCCCCGACGACGAACCCCTCCAGATCATGTACCGGGTCGACGGCGACCCCCATCTGACGGAGGAGATCCTGGAGCACTTCGAGGGCTACCGCGGCTCCTACCCGGTCCGGGCCGGCAACGCCGCCTCCGACCAACTGCAGCTCGACATCTACGGCGAGGCCCTCTACGCCCTGGCCGAGGGCCGCGAGGTCGGCGAACAGACGGGCTACCACGGCTGGAAGGGCCTCGCCGCCACCCTCGACTGGCTGGCCGACTCCTGGGACCGGCCCGACGAGGGCATCTGGGAGACCCGGGGCGGGCGCAAGGACTTCACCTACAGCCGGGTGATGTGCTGGGCCGCGTTCGACCGCGGCCTGAAGCTGGCACGCGAGTTCAGCAGACCGGCCGACACCGTGCGCTGGACCCGGGCCCGGGACGCGATCCTCGAACAGGTCATGGAGCGCGGCTGGAACGACAAGGAGCAGGCCCTCGTCCAGTACTACGGCGGCGACGTCCTGGACGCCTCTCTGCTCCTCGCCCCCAGGGTCGGGTTCATGGCCCCCCGTAGCCCCGGCTGGCTCAACACGCTCGACGCCATGGACCGCGTCCTCGTCTCCGACAGCCTGGTCTACCGCTACGACCCCGCGGCCTCGCCCGACGGACTGCGCGGCTCCGAAGGGACCTTCAGTCTGTGCACCTTCCTGTACGTCGACGCCCTCGCCCGCGCGGGGCGCCTCCCGCAGGCCCGCTACGCCTTCGAGAAGATGCAGACGTACGCGAACCATGTCGGCCTGTTCGCCGAGGAGATCGGCCCCAGCGGGGAGCAACTCGGCAACTTCCCACAGGCCTTCACCCATCTCTCCCTCATCATGGCCGCGACGACGCTGAACGAGGCGCTCGACGCGCTCCACGACTGAACTCCGGGATCCCCCGCCCCTGCGGCAGCGGTTCGGTGGTCACCACGTCGGCCGTGTCCCTCCAAGCCACGCGACACCACCCGGAAACCCTCCGGGTGGTCGCGTGGGAGAGCCGGCTCAGCGGGCGCGGGGGCCCGGAGCGCCGGAGTCCGGTCGGCCCGATGTGCGCAGCGTGCCGACCGTCTTCAGCAGCCGGTCGGCCGGATCGCGCAGCCTGGGATGGGCCAGGACCGTGTTGCGCAGGCCCCGCACCGGCCTGCGCCAGAGCCGGTGCGCCGTCGCCATCGGGTGGGGACGGGTCGCGAACCCCTCGCCCACGCGCAGCTCCCGGGTCTTGAGCCAGTCCTTCCACTCCTTGTCGCCGCGGCCCAGATCCATGAGCCGTACACCCTCGCGTCCGGCGGCCTCGGCCATCCGGAGGTGCATGATCAACCCGGGCGAGTAGTAACGGAGTTCGGGATCGTAGGCGGTGAACCAGGCTGCGAAGAGCGTGCGCGAGGTCGGTCCGAAGTGTGCGGCCACCGGCCGGTCGCCGGCGTACAGCACGGACATCACGCCGGTGAAGTGCTCCTCGCGGACCCGGAAGAGATGATCCACCAGGTCCACTATCCAGGGCCGCGCGAACCGGTCCATCCGTCCCGTCCTGCGGTACTGGGCGGACTTCCAGCGCATGAGGGTGTGCAGCACCCTCGGGTCGCGCTCGTCGTAGACGAACCGCATCTCGCCCAGGTCGCGCCCCAGCCGGCGTTCCTTCTTCAGCGTCGTCTTGGCCAGTCCCGGGTACGCGCCGCGCAGCCACTCGGCGTAGGTCCCGTCGCCGACCTTCAGGTCTATCACCGGTGAGGCGAACGTTCCGGTGACATGTCTGCCGAAGGGTTTCTGCTCCTCGACCAGGTGGTCGAACTCGAAGACGGACAGCCCGCAGGCCCGCAGCAGTTCCTGCGTGTCCCAGGTGATCCCGGGTCTGTGGACCAGCGCCTGGCAGTCGGAGAGGCCGAGACCGATGGCCCGGCCGACGCCCAAGGAGTTCCGCTCGTACGGGAAGAAGCCGACAGGCTCCCCTCTCTCGTGGAGGACCGCCACATGCGCCCCGCCTCGGTACCTGTCGATCCCCGTCGCGAACTCCGGGGACAGGAACGGATTGGCGTAGTCGGGCGACTCGTCCATCACCCTGTGCCAGGCCAGGAGGAGCGAGCTGTTCAGCTCCTCCGGTCTGTGGATCGTGATCTCCACCTCAGATCAACCGCCCTTCCGCGGGCTCCGCGAGGGACGTACCGTTCGCAGCCCGGACCCCTAAGGCGTGATGATCGTTGTTCATCGATCGCACGGCCGACCGCCCCCCATTCCCCCATGACGCGTCTCCAACTGTTCCGCGAGGCTCAAACGTCGCGAATCAGTACGCAAGCTGTCAAGGGTGTCTGTCGTAACGGAAGGGTGGGGATTGGATCGCCCGGTCTCGGCGCCCGGTCTCTCAACCGCCGACGAGGGCGACGAGCTTGATGAAGACCAGGCCCGGATCGGCGGTGAGATCCACGACTTCGTCGAGGTCCTCGACCTGGCGCCCCCCGGCCAGCACGAAGAACCCGTTGGACAGGAAGGCGCGCTCGGCGATCTCGGCCTGGCGCTCCCAGTCGATACGGCGGGACTCACGGAGGCGGTAGCCGTTCAGCTCCGCCTCCGCGTCGTCGGGGCGGACCAGACCGTTGAAACGGTCGCCGGGGCGGTCGTTGTGCCGGGCGACCTCCTCGCGGACCCGGAGCCTGATCAGTTCCCGTACGGTCAGGTGTTCCGGCAGCCCGGCGACCTCGAACTCCGTGACCGACTTGCCCGTCGCCGTCTCGTCCCGGAACGTCACGGTGGCCATCAGACACCTCGCTCGATCTGCCTGAGGATGGTCCGGTCGGTGATCTCGGTGTCGGCGGCGAGCAGGAACGCCTTGCTGAGGATCAGCGAGAGCCGGTCGTCCTCGAACGGCAGGAACACCTTGCCGTCACCCTTGCGGCCCGACGGGACGATGCACAGATAGGCGTCGTCCGGCTCCATGAGGATGTTGGCCGAGCTCAGATGGATCTTGTAGGTGCGCCGGTCACCCCGGACCACCAGATATCGGCCGTTCAGCGAACAGCGGTCGGCGATCTTCAAGCGCGGCAGGATCCGTTCCAGCGCCTCGCGCCGGACCTCCGCGCTCGCCGTCAGCTCAGCGAACGTGGCCGCCCGCCAGTACGCGCCATAGCGGTCCTCTCCCCGGTCGGCCCACTCGGGATCGGCCGCGATCGAGGTCACACCCACGAACAGATCGACGTCCCGCATCGCCTCGCTGAACACCAGTGGCTCCACCTCGGCCAGCGGAACCTCCCGCAGGCGTCGGCCCTCACGCCGCTCGAACCGGACCTGGTCCGTCGCGGCATGGTCGGGCGCGTAGTCTCTGTAGTCCTCCGTGGCAGGTTCGTGGAAGAAGTACGCCCGCCACTCACCGTCGCCGAAATCGGCCCACGCCTTCCCCTCGTAGCCGCCGTCGTACCGGCCGAGGAAGTTGGCCTGCCATCCGCGTTCCTTGAACAGCGCGTAGAGCCGGCGGTAGTGGACGATGTGAGCGGCGAACCGGTTGGAGTAGACGCCGGTCTCCTCCTCTGCCGGGGTGAGCAGGTAGATCTCCCTGAACGCCTGTTTGAACGGCTGCCGCAGCCGCTCGGCGACGATCCGCTCCCGCCACGCCGTGATCTCCCGCGTCGACGCCCGGATCGGATGCCACAAGCGCACACGCCCGGGCTCGCCGTGCGGTTCGGTCATCGGCGCCGCCGCACGCCACTGGCCGTCCGTGTCCTGGAACTCCCAGATGAGGCCGCGGACGAGGACCCCGGTGACCGGATGATCGCGGTAGTGGCGGCGCCACTCGTCGTACGGCCACTCGCGCCCGGCCGACATCAGCGCCTCGACGCGGGCCCGCTCGCCCGACAGTGTGCCCCGCACCTCCTTGGCCAGGGCCTTCAGCTGCTTGAGCTCGTCCGGAAACCCGTCCTTCACCACCGCCGGGGCGGTACGCGACGGGCGCCCGCCGGGGCCGGTGAAGGTGAGCCGTACCGTCACCGCGTCCTCGATCGCCACCCGTACCCGGTATCCGCCCCACTGCTGTTCCAGCGAGCCGTCCCGTGCCAGGCCGTGGTTCGGCACGCTGCGCTCGACGAGCTGCTCCGGCGTGATGCCCTGTCGGCCGGCGGCCGTCACCAGAGCGGTGTCGAGCTGCTTGCGCAGAGCCCGGTGCTTGATCCGGGACCGCAGCCGCCACAGAGATTCCAGTGCCGCCGGATCGTCGGTCTCGGCCAGCGCGTTGATCGCCGCGCCCGCGAGCTTGAGGTCCTCGATCACCTCGGATCCGGGGCCGCCGGCCCGCAGGGCGAGCGCGCCGAGGTAGGGCACCGCGGCCGGGCCGCCGGTGAGCGCGGCCGCCCAGACGACGCCGCGGGCCAGGTCACCGTCTCTCTGGTGAACGACGTAGTGGTAGTGGAACTCGCCCGCCCAGCGGGTGTGCGGACCGTGTCCGCTGCTGCACTGCGGATCCCCCTCGGCCAGCCCTCGCAGGACCTCCACCGCGAGGTCGCCCACCGCCGCCGCGTCCGCGAGCGCGCGGCACGTCTGCCGCCATCGCTGTGCGGGACGCGGCCCCGACAGGCTCGCCAGATGCCGGACGAGGGCGGCCAGCTCCGGCGTCGGCGATGTGTTCGCACGCTCGCGCAGCGGGGCGGCCCACGGGGCGTACGGGGGGATCAGGCCCTCGGGTATGTGAGCCTCGTCCACGCTTTCGAGCAGCGCGCGCAGGCGCTTGGCGAGCGGCCCGCGCAGGCGCGCCCCGACATCGGTGTTCCTGAGCTCCGCGTGGGCGCGCCGCAGCCAGGGCGCGACCGCGCGGCGGCCGTCGGCGTCGAGACGTTCGGCCGCGTTCAGCACTGTCTTGAGCGATTCGCCGAACGAGTGGCGCATGTCGTACTCGGTGACGCGAAACAACATCACGGCGACCTCGTCCGAAGTCCAGCCGCGCACCCGTGAGATCAGCGTCTCCGTCTCGGTGTCGTACTGCCAGAAGCCGGTGCGGTCGAAGCGGGCGGCCAGGAGGAAGCACAGGACCGCGGCCCGGCTCTCCTCCTCCCCGCAGGCCGCGAGCCGCCCGTCGAGCTCGGCCTGGGTCGCCGCGCGTGCCGCCTGGTACCGCTCGTACGCGTCCTCCCCCGCCAACGGGACGGCGTCCCACCGGGACTCCGCCCGCTGGCGTTCCAGAAGGTCGACGAGCCAGCGGACCCGGCCGAGCGCGGCCGACCTCACGTCGTCGAGCGAGTCGTCCTTACGGGATTCGGCCACGAGGGTGTCGTAGAGCATGCGCGGGATCATGGCAGAGGGCACTGACAGCGTGCTCCACCTCACAGCGGGCGAGGTGGCGGGGCGGGAACAACCCACACCTTTCCGCGGTTGACTCGTACGTGGCTGCGGAGGGGACAGTGTCCCCGGGTCTCACACAAAGCCCATGGGGACGATCGTCCGGCTGAAGCCCCATGGAGCACTCCGCCGCGAGGCGACCGCCCTCCGTCGGCCACGACATACGGCCCCGGCTGGTCTCCCCCGTCCAGTCGGGGCTTCTCATTGCCCGCCGAGCCGGAACACCGTTTTTTCGGCGTTTCGGCTTTTCGGCATTCCGCGGCCTGCGGCCCGCGGTGTCAGTCGCTGGCGGCCGTACCGCCCGCCAGCATCCGCGTCAGCACCGCCCGCTGCACCGGCAGCACCTCGGCATGGAGCGCTCGCCCCTTCGGGGTGAGGCAGACGGACACCCCTCGCCGGTCCTCCGGGCACATGCCGCGGGTCACGAGACCGTCCTTCTCCAGGCGGGCGATCAGCCGGGACAGGGCGCTCTGGCTCAGATGGACGCGGTCCGAGATCTCCTGGACGCGGTAGGAGCGGTCACCGCCGGACGCGGCACCCCCGGCCAGCACGTCCAGCACCTCGAAGTCGCTTGCGCCCAGCCCGTGTCGGTGCAGCTCACGGTCGAGCTCGCACAGGGTGCGCGCATGCACCGCGAGGATGTCACGCCATTGGTCCACGAGCACCTGCTCGGCCTTCTTCGCCGCCATGGGCGCACCGTAGCAAAGAATCGAGTTTGTTGCATCGGAATTAAATGCATTTGCATTCGATGCACGTGCATGTACCGTCTCCCGCATGACCTCTCCGCTCACCGCTCCCACCACCGAAGGACGCTGGACCCCGCGGCTGTGGGGCACCCTGCTGGTGCTCTGCGCCGCGATGTTCCTGGACGCGCTGGACGTGTCGATGGTCGGCGTCGCCCTGCCGTCCATCGGCTCCGAACTCGACCTCTCCACCTCGACGCTGCAATGGATCGTCAGCGGCTACATCCTGGGATACGGCGGACTGCTCCTCCTCGGCGGCCGCACCGCCGACCTGCTGGGCCGCCGCCAGGTCTTCCTGGTGGCCCTGGGTGTCTTCGCGCTCGCCTCGCTGCTCGGCGGGCTCGTCGACTCGGGCCCGCTGCTGATCGCCAGCCGCTTCATCAAGGGTCTGAGCGCGGCGTTCACCGCCCCGGCGGGCCTGTCGATCATCACCACGACCTTCGCCGAGGGCCCCCTGCGCAACCGCGCCCTGTCGATCTACACCACCTGCGCGGCCACCGGTTTCTCGATGGGTCTCGTACTGTCCGGCCTGCTCACCGAGGCCAGTTGGCGCCTGACCATGCTGCTGCCCGCGCCCATCGCGCTGCTCGCCCTGCTCGTCGGCCTCAAGCTCCTGCCGCGCAGCGAACGCGAGAAGGACCACAACGGCTACGACATCCCCGGCGCCGTCCTCGGCACGGCGTCGATGCTGCTGCTGGTGTTCACCGTCGTCCAGGCCCCCGAGGCCGGCTGGGCCTCGACCCGTACGCTCCTGTCCTTCCTCGCCGTGGCCGTCCTGCTCACCGTCTTCGTCCGCGTCGAGCGGCGCTCGGCGGGGCCGCTGATCCGGCTCGGTGTGCTCCGCTCCGGCAGTCAGATCCGCGCCCAGCTCGGCGCGATGGCGTTCTTCGGCTCGTACGTCGGATTCCAGTTCCTGGTGACGCTCTACATGCAGTCGCTGCTCGGCTGGTCCGCCCTGCACACCGCGCTCGCCTTCCTGCCCGCCGGCGCGCTGGTCGCGCTCTCCTCCACGAAGGTCGGTGCCGTCGTCGACCGCTTCGGGACCCCACGGCTCATCGCGGTGGGCTTCGTACTGATGGTCGTCGGCTACGCGCTCTTCCTGCGCATCAGCCTCGACCCGGGATACGCGGCCGTGATCCTGCCGACCATGCTGCTGATCGGCGCGGCCTGCGCGCTGATCTTCCCCTCGCTCAACATCCAGGCCACCAACGGCGTCGACGACCACGAGCAGGGCATGGTCTCGGGTCTGCTCAACACCTCGGTCCAGGTGGGCGGCGCCCTCTTCCTGGCCGTGGTGACGGCCGTCGTGACCGCGAACTCCTCGGCGGGCGCCTCGCCCCAGGCCGTCCTCGACAGCTACCGGCCCGGTCTGATCGTGGTGACGGGCATCGCCGTGGCGGGGCTGCTGATCACGCTGCCCGGGCTGCGGACCCGACGCCCGCAGGAGACCGTCGTGGTCGCACGGTCCGTACAGGAGGACTCCGTACGGCAGGACGCGGAGGAGCGGGTGGTGATCGGCGACTGATCCGGTTCGCCGGCGACCTCAACTCACGGCGTCGTCCCGGCGCTTCGCCCCGACGCGCCCGGCAGGCAGCCCCTTGCCTGCCGGGCACGCCGTCGTGACAGACTCGCTCCATGGGGAGACGCACGCAGGAGCAGCGGGACGCCATGACGATCGAGATCGGGTACGCGCTCATCAGCGCCACCTTCGCGGCGGGCTTGGCGCTGGGTGCCGTGTCCGGCCCCGCGCTGCTCTTCGATCTCCCGCTCGCCGTCGAAAAGGGCCTGATCACCTCGGGGGTCCTGCTGGCCACCGCGCTCTTCGCGGTACGTGTGGTCACGGTGCTCGTCCGCTTCGGCCGCGCGGCCGGCACTCACCCGAGCCACCCTGGCCGCACCAACCCCGACTCATAGGCCAGCACGACCAGTTGGGCCCGGTCCCGGGCGCCGAGCTTCACCATGGTCCGGCTGACGTGGGTCTTGGCCGTGAGCGGGCTGACGACCAGCCGCCGCGCGATCTCGTCGTTGGACAGTCCGATACCGACCAGGGCCATCACCTCCCGCTCCCGCTCGGTGAGCCGAGCGAGTGACTCCGCGGCCGCGGGCTCTTTGGAGCGGGCCGCGAACTCCGCGATCAGACGGCGCGTCACCCCTGGCGACAGCAGCGCGTCACCACCGACCACCGCCCTTACCGCGCGCAGGAGTTCGCCCGGCTCGGTGTCCTTGACGAGGAAGCCGGAGGCACCGGAGCGGATCGCCTCGAAGACGTACTCGTCTAGCTCGAAGGTGGTGAGCATGACCACCTTCACGTCCTTCAGGTCCGGGTCGTCGGTGAGCCGACGGGTCGCCGCGAGGCCGTCGAGCATCGGCATGCGGATGTCCATCAGAACGACGTCGGGACGCAGTTCGCGTACCTTGCGCACCGCCTCCTCGCCGTCGGCCGCCTCACCGGCCACCTCCAGGTCCGACTGCGCGTCGAGCAGCGCCTTGAAGCCCGCCCTGACCAGTGACTGGTCGTCGGCGAGCAGGACGCGGATCACCGGTCCTCCTACGCCGTCCACGGGTCCTCCTTCACCGTCCACCGGCTCTCCTGCACCGTTCACCGGTCCTCCTCGACCCTCAACGGGAGCACGGCCAGCACCCGGAAGCCTCCGTCGTCGCGCGCGCCCGCCTCGATCGTGCCACCGAGGGCGACGGCCCGCTCCCGCATCCCGGCCAGCCCGTTGCCGCTGCCGCCCGCCTCGGCGCCGGTCGCGGGCCCGTCGTCGTCGATCCGCAGCCGCAGGGTGCCCTGCGCGGATTCGAGCCGCACACGCGCGTGCCGCGACCCCGAGTGCCGTACGACATTGGTGAGCGCCTCCTGGACGATCCGGAACGCGGCCAGGTCGGTACCCGGCGAAAGCCTCGGCGAGCCTCCGGCGTTCTCGATCGCGACCGTCAGACCCGCGCTCGCCGCCTGCTCGACGAGTTCGGGGAGCCGGTCCAGACCGGGCGCCGGTGCGCGCGGCGCCTCCCCCGGCGAACGCAGTGTGTCGAGCACCTGACGGACCTCGCCGAGCGCCTCCTTGCTGGCCTCCTTGATGGTGGTGAGCGCCGTGCGCGCCTGCTCCGGGTCGGAGTCGAGGAGCGCGAGGCCGACGCCCGCCTGAACGTTGATCACGGAGATGCTGTGGGCGAGGACGTCGTGCAGTTCACGGGCGATCCGCAGCCGCTCCTCGTCGGCGCGCCGGGCGGCGGCCCGCGCGCGTTCGGCGCGCTCGCGGGCCCACTGTTCACGGCGTACCCGGGCCAGTTCCGACACCACCATGATCACCACACCCCAGGTGACGATGCCGATTTCCTGGCTCCAGGAGACGGCCCGGTCGCCCGTGGGCGGCAGCCGGCGGTAGAGCCAGTGCCCCACCAGCAGATGGCCGGCCCACAGCATGCCGACGGCCGTCCAGGCGGCCCAGCGGTGCCCGGCGACGATCGCGCCGAAGCAGCCGACGGCCACGGTGACGAAGACGGGCCCGTACGGATATCCGGCGCCCAGATAGACCAGCGCCGTCACGGCCGTACCGAAGGCGACGAACACCGGGTGCCGCTGCCGCCACAGCAGCAGGCCCGTGCCGAGGATCAGCAGCGCCCTCGCGAAGAGGTCCAGGTGGGCGCGGTCGCCGCCCTGGGCGTGCGCCGCGAACTGGGAGCCGCCCAGCACGAAGACGGTCAGCAGCAGGGTGGAACGCCACGGCCACCGGTCACCGCGCCCGCCTCGCCCAACGTGCTCACCGAGGCGCTCGCCGCTCCATCGGTGCCACCCCGCCGGCCCGTGCCGCCACCACGGCGGTACCCCGGACCACGCCGGGGACCTGGGGGTTCGCTGCTCTTCCATGACGGTCACGCTAGACGGCAAGGGCCGCCCGGGGCGTCAGCCGGACGAGGTGATCACGCGTACTCCCCACGGAGTACCGCCCGATCGTCGTCAGGAACCCGCCGTGCCGTTCCCCTTGCCCGGGGTCCCGGCCGGCTCGGGGTACACCAGGCCCACGCCGTGGGCGAGTTGGTCCACCGCGTGCCGGAAGAACGGTTCGCGGTCCTCGACGACCCGGTTGAACTGGCCGAAGAGCTCGAAACCGATCAGCCCGTAGAGCTGGGCCCAGGCGGCCACGAGCGCCGCGACCGCCTCGGGCGGCAGGTCGGGGGCGAGGTCGGCGGCCATCCGCCGCGCCTCGGCCTTCAGCTCGGCCGGCAGCGGGGTGCGGGCCATCCCTTTGCCCCGATACGCGTCACGCACGATGCCGAGCAGCAGCAGCCCCACGCGGGAGGCGGCCGGGACGGTCGTGTCCGGTGCGGTGTAGCCGGGCACGGGCGAACCGTAGATGAGCGCGTACTCGTGCGGATGCGCCAAGGCCCAACGGCGCGCCGCCATGCACACGGCGATCCAGCGCTCGCGCGGCCCGGCGCCCGCGACCTGTTCGTGCGCCCCCTCCGCGCTCTCGCCGAGAGAGTCGTAGGCGTCGATGATGAGGGCGGTCAGCAGGTCGTCGCGACTGGGGAAGTAGCGATAGAGCGCCGAGGAGACCATGCCGAGTTCGCGGGCGACGGCTCTGAGCGAGAGCTTGGCGGCGCCCTCCGCGGCGAGCTGTCTGCGTGCCTCGTCCTTGATGGCCGCGGTGACCTCGATCCTGGCTCGGGCGCGTGCTCCTCGTGCGGTACTCATGCGGGGAAGTGTGCCACGTTTTCAGAGCAGTGCACACAAACGAGAGCACTGCACATGAACGAGAGCGGCGCACGCCAAAAAGGTCGGTGCGCACAAACGAGAGCACCGCTCTTGCATTGGATCACCGACCTCATGCAGACTGCTCTCAAGCGAGAGCAGTGCTCACAAAAGCGAGCAGCGCTCACGACCAGAGAGCGGCGCTCTCGTAACCGATGGGGGTCATCATGTCCACGCACGTCCAGAAGCCGGGCTGGTTCACCGTCAACGTCTTCAACCGCTCCGTGGCCTTCATGACCCGCCGCGGCCTCAGCATCTGGGGCTCCCGGGTCCTGGCCGTCCGCGGCCGCAAGAGCGGCGAGTGGCGCACCACCCCGGTCAACCTGCTCACCGTGGACGGGCAGCAGTACCTGCTCGCCCCCCGCGGCCACGTCCAGTGGACGCACAACATGCGGGCTGCGGGCGGCGGCGAGCTGCGCCTCGGCAAGAAGGTGGACACGTTCACCGCGACCGAGGTCGGCGACGACGACAAGGTTCCGCTGCTGCGCGCCTACCTCAAGCGCTGGAAGGCGGAGGTAGGTGTCTTCTTCGGTGGCGTCGGCCCCGACTCGTCCCCCGAGGAGCTGCGGCGCATCGCCCCCGACCACCCGGTCTTCCGGATCACGGTCGAGAGCTGACCGGCCAGGAGCCGACGGGCACCCCCGTCGGCCACCCGTACACTCCCCCACCACGCGTCCGCGACCACCGGACGCACCTCGGCCACGGCCCCGCGGCCACGGGTCACTGTCATCCCGCGGTCACCGTCACTCCGTGGCCGGAGCGCTCTCGTCGGCGGTCGGCGCGGTGACGGCGGCCGATCGGCTGTCGAGCGCGGACAGGGCGCGCCCGGCCATCGGGTGGGACCGCACCAGCTCGCCCAGCGTGGTCGAACCGCGGGTGATCCTGGCGAACGCCTTCCAGGCGGGCCGGAAGCTGGTGATCGCCGCGTGGAGCATGCCCGGGCGGCGCTCGAAGGCCGCGAGCATGCTCTTGCCGACGGCCATCTCGACGCCGAGCCCCGCCTTGATGGCGAAGGCGTAGTTGAGTGCCTGGCGCCGGGTGTCCACCGCGTCGTGCGCCTCGGCGATCCGTACCGCCCATTCCCCCGCGAGCCGCCCGGAGCGCAGCGCGAAGGAGATGCCCTCGCGGGTCCAGGGTTCGAGCAGTCCCGCCGCGTCGCCGCAGACCAGCACGCGCCCCCGTGACAGCGGGGAGTCGTCGGCGCGGCAGCGCGTCAGGTGTCCGGAGGAGATGCTCGGCTCGAAGCCGGCGAGCCCGAGCCGGGCGATGAAGTCCTCCAAGTACCGCTTGGTGGCGGCGCCTTCGCCGCGCGCGGAGATCACGCCGACGGTGAGCGTGTCTCCCTTGGGGAACACCCAGCCGTAACTGCCCGGCATGGGGCCCCAGTCGATCAGGACCCGTCCCTGCCAGTCCTCCGCGACGGTCTCGGGCACCGGGATCTCCGCCTCCAGACCGAGGTCGACCTGGTCGAGCTTCACCCCGACGTGCGCCCCTATCCGGCTGGCGCTGCCGTCCGCGCCGACGACCGCCCGCGCCAGCACGGTCTCGCCGCCCTGCAGGACGACGGCGACGGTGCGCCGGTCGGGCACGGCGGACCCGTGCTGCTCGACCCGCGAGACGGTGACGCCCGTGCGCAGCTCGGCGCCCGCCTTCTGGGCGTGTTCGACGAGTTGCTGGTCGAACTCGGGCCGGTTGATGAGCCCGAACAGCATCTGCTTGGAGCGCCGGGTGCGGGTGAACTTGCCGTCGAGCGAGAACGTGACCGCGTGCACCCGGTCCCGGAACGGTAGCTCGAATCCCGGCGGCAGAGCGTCGCGCGAGGGGCCGATGATGCCGCCGCCACACGTCTTGTAGCGGGGCAGCTCCGCCTTCTCCAGCAGCAGGACGCTGCGTCCCGCGACCGCTGCCGCATAGGCGGCCGAGGCGCCCGCCGGCCCCGCGCCGACCACGACGACGTCCCACACCCGCTGTTCGTCGTCCGCCGAAGAGTTCTCGCTGCTCACGATGGTCTACTGCTCCCAGTCCAGCCGTCTGCCGCACCTGTCCCGAGCATCCTACGGCGGGCATCGCCGCAGGCCGCTGTGGGAGGATCGGGGGCGTATGCGCCCTGCACACCAAGACGCGCGTACGCACCACCCGATCACTTGTACACAGAAGCACAACGTCGCACCTACAAGGAGCGTGCCCATGTCGTCGAATCCGGTCGCCGAGACCGTCGCCTCGCTCATGCCCAGGGCGCAGGCGGAGCTCACCGAGCTGGTGGCCTTCAAGTCGGTGGCGGACTTCGACCAGTTCCCCAGGAGCGAGAGCGAGGGCGCCGCGAACTGGGTCGCCGACGCGCTGCGCGCCGAGGGTTTCCTGGACGTGGCGCTGCTGGACACCCCGGACGGCACGCAGTCGGTGTACGGCTTCCTGCCCGGGCCCGAGGGCGCCAAGACCGTGCTGCTGTACGCGCACTACGACGTGCAGCCGCCGCTGGACGAGGCGGCCTGGACGACCCCGCCGTTCGAGCTGACGGAGCGCGACGGCCGCTGGTACGGGCGCGGTACCGCCGACTGCAAGGGCGGGTTCATCATGCACCTGCTCGCGCTGCGGGCGCTGAAGGCGAACGGTGGCGTTCCGGTGGGCGTCAAGGTGATCGTCGAGGGGTCGGAGGAGCAGGGTACGGGCGGTCTGGAGCGGTACGCCGAGGAGCACCCGGAGCTGCTGACCGCCGACACCATCGTCATCGGCGACGTCGGCAACTTCCGGCTGGGTCTGCCGACGGTCACCGCGACCTTGCGCGGGATGACGCTCGTACGGGTGCGGATCGACACCCTGGAGGGCAACCTGCACTCGGGCCAGTTCGGCGGGGCGGCGCCCGACGCGCTGGGCGCGCTGATCCGCGTACTGGACTCGCTGCGCGCGGAGGACGGTTCGACGACCGTCGACGGGCTGACCGGGGACGCGCGCTGGGACGGGCTTCAGTACGAGGAGGAGGCGTTCCGCAAGGATGCCAAGGTGCTGGACGGGGTCGAGCTGATCGGCTCCGGCACGGTCGCCGACCGCATCTGGGCGCGTCCGGCCGTCACCGTGCTCGGCATCGACTGCCCGCCGGTCGTCGGTGCCACCCCGTCGGTGCAGGCGGGCGCGCGGGCGCTGGTGAGCCTGCGGGTGCCGCCGGGCGTGGACGCGGTCGAGGCGACCAAGCTGCTGCAGGCCCATCTGGAGGCGCACACGCCGTGGGGCGCGCGGGTGAGCACCGAACAGATCGGCCAGGGCCAGCCGTTCCGCGCCGACACCTCCAGCCCGGCGTACACGGCGATGGCCGAGGCGATGGCCGTCGCCTACCCGGGCGAGGAGATGCAGTCGGCGGGCCAGGGCGGCTCCATCCCGCTGTGCAACACCCTCGCCTCGCTCTACCCGCAGGCGGAGATCCTCCTCATCGGGCTGAGTGAGCCAGAGGCGCAGATCCACGCCGTGAACGAGAGCGTCTCCCCGGACGAGCTGGAGCGCCTCTCGGTCACGGAGGCGCTGTTCCTCCAGAAGTACGCGGCGAGCTGACCACCCGGCCGGGAGCACGGGCCGAGAGGGTCCTCGCCACACGGCGTGGGCCCTCTCCGCGTGCCGGGGCGGTAGCTTGGCCCGGTGGACAGCCCTGAAGCGACAAGCGCGTTACGTGCCGGGACGTACGGCGACGTCTCCACCGCACTCGCCCTGTACGGCGATCACGAGCTGGCGGAGCTCGTCGCCGGCGCGACGCCGCTCGGCCGGGGCATCGGGGGGAGATCGGCGCTGCTCGACGTCGACGGGACGCCCGTCTTCGTGAAGCGGGTACCGCTCACCGAGCGGGAGTCGCTGCCGGAGAACGTCCGGTCCACGGCGAATCTCTTCGGTCTGCCGATGTTCTGCCAGTACCCCATCGGCGGGCCGGGATTCGGTGCCTGGCGCGAGTTGGCCGTGCACACGATGACGACGAACTGGGTGCTGTCCGACCGGTTCGAAGGCTTTCCGCTGATGTACCACTGGCGGGTGCTGCCCGACGAGGTACAGCCGCTGCCCGAGGAACTGGCCGAGGTGGACGGAGTCGTGGCCTACTGGGACGGCTCTTCGCAGGTACGCGACCGGATCGAGGCCCTGCGCGACGCCACGGCGAGCGTCGCGCTGTTCCTGGAGTACTTCCCGCACAACGTCCACGACTGGCTGGGCGCCCGGGTACGGGACGACGAGCAGGCCCTCTCCCTGGTGACACGGGAGCTGGACGCGGGCGTCTCCTTCATGAACGCGCGCGGGCTCCTGCACTTCGACGCGCACTTCGAGAACATCCTCACCGACGGCCACCGGCTCTACTTCGCCGACTACGGCCTCTCGCTCTCCTCCCGCTTCCGTCTGTCCGGCGAGGAACGCGAGTTCTTCGACCGGCACGCGTCCTACGACCGGGTCTACACGGTGACGTATCTGGTGAACTGGCTGGCCGCCGCCCTCTACGGATACGGCAGGGACGAGCGGCAGGCGTTCGTGCGTGCCTGCGCCGAGGGTGAGCGGCCCCAGGGCGTTCCCCCGGCCGCCGCCGCCCTGCTCACCCGCCACGCGCCCCTCGCCGCCGCGATGGGGGAGTTCAACCGCAGGCTCCGGGGGGAGAGCCGGCGGACCCCGTTCCCGGGCGACGAGTTGCGCCGCTTCGGTCAGAGCAGTTCGACCGTCTTCGCGTAGTGACGGGCGACCGGGTTCCCGCCGCCCGTACTCGGGCCCCCGGCCGTCCGCCATCGACATCACCCGAGAGGTGTCCCGGCCTCCAGATAGAGCGCGGCGCCACGCTCCCGCGCCCGCAGGGCCCAGCGCAGCCGCTCGTAGCGCACCGGCGGCAGCAGGTCCGCCGCCTCCTGTTCGGTCACGAAGCGCCAGGCGCGCAGTTCGGGGCCGGGGAGCAGCAGCCGGCGGGCCTCGGCGGAGTCGAGGCGGCCTCCGTCGAAGAGGAGGCGCAGACCGCCGTAGCCGGGGGGTGCGGGCGGCTCCCAGTCCACCACCAGCAGGCCGGGGACGTCCTCGAGCCGTATGCCGGTCTCCTCGGCGACCTCGCGCATGCCCGCGCGCGCGGGAGCCTCCCCCGGTTCGACTACGCCGCCGGGAAACTCCCAGCCCGCCTTGTAGGTGGGATCGACGAGCAGCACCCGGTCCTCCTCGTCGAAGAGGAGGACTCCGGCGGCGACGGTCTCGGAGGTCGGTTCGGGGGTCTGCACGATGTCGCACGCGGACGCGTCACCGGTGCGTACGGCTTCGGCGATACGCAGTGCGCTGTCGTACGGGGTGAGGTCGCTGGTGTCGACGGGGTGGGCGTCGGCGGTGAGCCAGGAGGCGAGCGCCGCACGGTAGGGCTCGATGTGGTCGTAGGACCACTGGCGCACACGTATCTCCCCGTCGGGGAGGCCCTCGGGTATCTCCCGGTCGGCTATACGCGCCCGCAGGATCGTTTCCGCCGGGGCGAGGAGGACATGGCGTACTTCGATCCGGCGCGAGGCGAGGCCGCCGAAGATCTCGTCACGGTACTCCTGGCGCAGTAGGGTCATGGGAACCACGAGAACGCCGCCGAGCTCCGCGAGCAGGGCGGCCGCGGTGTCGACCACCAGGCGCCGCCAGATCGGCAGGTCCTGGAAGTCGCCGACCTCGGCGAGGCGTTTGGCGGGCAGCAGGTGCGTGAGTTCGCCGCCGATCACCTCGGGGTCGAAGAGCGTGCTGTTCGGGATCAGGTCGATCAGTTCCCGTGCGGTGGTGGTCTTCCCCGCACCGAACGCACCGTTGATCCAGACGATCACGGTTCCCCCTCTTCTGTTGGCCCCCTGTGGCTTGCCCGCTTCACCCTGCCACGGAAACCAGCCGCTGATGAAAGAGCCGACGGCGTGGCGCCGGTGCCCCGTCCCAAAAAAGGGGGGGCACCGGCGCCGCGTGTCCGCCCCGCGCCTCAGCCGTTCTGGCCGAGCGCGGTGTCGTCCACGCCCAGGTTGTCGCTGCTGAGCGTGTGGTCGAGGCTGCTGAGCGTGTCCTTGACGGGCAGGTCGCCCAGGGAGTCGCCGTCGACGGCGTGGGACGGGGTGATCGCCGCGACGACGAACCCGGTGGCGAGGGAGGCGATGGCGAGCATGCTGCGCTTCTTCATGCCCGGTTCAACTCCGAATGCGGCAAGGAGTCACGGGTGGCGAGTGACGCCCTGATCAGCCCTTGGTGGACCCCAGTGTCAGGCCCGCGACGAAGTGCCGTTGCAGGAGCAGGAAGACCAGGATCGTGGGGAGGGCGACCAGGACGGAGCCCGCGGCCAGCAGGTTGTAGTCCGTGAAGAACTGGCCGCGGAGGTTGTTGAGGGATGACGTGACCGGGAGCTTGTCGGGGTTGGAGATGAAGATCAGGGCCCAGAGGAAGTCGTTGTAGATCCAGGTGAACTCGAGGGTACCGAGGGCCGCGAGGGCCGGGCGGCACAGCGGGAGCGTGATGCGCCAGAACTGGGTCCACACGCCCGCGCCGTCGACGATCGCGGCCTCGAGGATCTCCTGCGGCAGCGTCCTCATGAAATTGGCCAGCACGAAGACGCAGAAGCCCATCTGGAAGCCGATGTTGACGATGATGACGGCCCAGTAGGAGTCGTACATCGTCAGCGAGTCGGACATCCACCACGGCAGCGGGATCTTGTTGAACAGGACGTACAGCGGGGTGACGATGACCTGTTGGGGCAGCAGGTTGCCCGCGGTGAAGAACATCAGCAGGACCAGGCCTCCGCGCAGCTTCAGCCGGGACACGGCGAAGGCCACGAACGAGGCGAGGAAGAGGGTCACCAGGACGGCGGGCATGGCGATGAGCAGGGTGTTGGTGAAGTACTTGCCCATACCGGATTCGCTGTAGGCGCGGCGGTAGTACTCGAAGGACAGGTGCTTCGGGAAGGAGAAGTAGCCGTTCTGCGCCGTCTCCTCGTAGGGCCGCAGCGAGGCGTAGACGGCGAGCAGGAGCGGCGCGAGGAAGGCGAGCGAGACGCCCATCAGGAAGATGTGGACGCCGAAGCGTCCGGGACGCGGCCGGCGACGGGGAGCGGGCGTCTCGTCCGGAACGGGAGCCGGGCGCACGGGGGCACCGGTGCGGATGTCGGCGGTCATCGTTCGCGCGCACCTCGCAGCTCTTGGACCAGGAACGTCACGATGAACCCCAGGGAGACGGTGAGCAGGACGACCGCGATGGCGGAGCCGAATCCGATCCGGCTGGCTTCCCCGATGATGTTGTCGGTGATCAGGACGGAGAGCAGTTCCAGGCCATTGCGGCCCTTGTTGACCGCGTAGACGATGTCGAACGCGCGCAGCGCCTCAATGACGGTGATGACACCGACGATGACGTTGACCGGGCGCAGCGTCGGGAAGACGACGCGGAAGAAGGTCTGGCGGGCGTTGGCGCCGTCGATCGCTGCGGCTTCCTTCAGCTGCGGGTCGACGGACTTGAGTCCGGCGAGGTAGAGGATCATGACGTATCCCGTGTGCCGCCAGCTCGCCGCGATCATCATCATCCAGATGTTGAGGTGCGCGTCGCCGAGCCAGTCGACCGGGTTCTCGTGGTTGTCGAGGATCGTGTTGACCACGCCCTGGTCGGTGCCGAGGATCAGCTGGGCGATGAAGCCGACGATGGCGAGCGAGAGCACGACCGGCAGGTAGATCACGGACTGGTAGAAGCGGCTGAAGCGCACTCCGCGGTCGATGAGCACGGCGAGGAACAGTCCGAACGGGGTGGCGATCAGGCCGAGGAAGAGCAGCCACAGGACGTTGTGGCGGACGGCGGGCCAGAACGCCGGGTAGTTCTCGAAGAGGTTCTTGTAGTTGTCGCCGCCGGCCCAGTGGACGTCGCCGACGCCGTCCCAGGAGGTGAAGGAGAGCCCGATGGAGGCGAGGGCCGGGCCCCAGACGATGACGATGTCGAGCAGGACGGGTATACCGAGGAGCACGCCGAGGACGACGGCGTCGCGGCGGGAGAACCGCCGCAGCCGTCGTCGCCCGGCGCGCCGTGGGATGTTGAGCGCCACGGAACGTCTTCCCCCAGATGTTCAGCCGACAGGCGACGAGAAGATGGTCTTCTTCTGTCGTTCGATGCTGTTGCAGAGACCGTCGACGTCCTTCGGGTTGCCGATGAAGTCCTGGATCGCCTTAATCATCACGGTCGAGGCGAAGTCCGGACGGGTGTCGCGGTCCATGAACTGCGAGATCTGCTTGGCGCCGGAGACGAGCTGGGCCGACTTCTTCTGCAGGGCGCTGTACTTGGCGGTGTCGGCGCCGTCGTTGACGGCCACGTTGTTGGGGTCGAGGGCGAGATAGGTGTTCTCGGCGGTGGGGGTGCCCAGCCAGGTCAGCAGGGCCTTGGCGCCGGTGAGGTTCTTCGACTTCTTGGCGACCAGGAATCCGTCGATGGGCGCTTCCACGGCGTCCTGCGCGTACTGGGGGTCGATCTCGGGGAAGGCGAAGAAGTCGATGTCGTCGCGTTCGTTCTCGGGGAACTGGGTGCCCGGGTGCGGCATTCCGAAGACCGCCATCCCCGTCTTGCGCTGCTGCAGGCTCTGCCCGGCCTCCTCCCAGGTCCGGCCGAGGGCGCCCTTCTGGTAGTACGGCATGACCTCGCGCCAGGTGTCGAAGACGTTCTTGACCTTGGTGTCGGTCCAGGACTCCGTGCCGGCCATCAGGGACTTGTGGAAGTCGTATCCGTTCAGCCGCATGTTGATGTAGTCGAAGGTGCCCATCGCGGGCCAGCCGTCCTTGTCGCAGAAGGCGACGGGCGTCCCGTCCTTCGACATCCGCTTGGCCAGCGCGATGAAGTCGTCCCAGGTCTTGGGCTGTTGGTAGCCCTTGGACTGGAAGAGGCTCTTGCGGTGGAAAACGGCCCACGGATAGTAGTAGTACGGCACGAAGTACTGCTTGCCGGAGTGGGTGGACTGCTCCTTCAGGGCGTCCGAGAATCCGGTGAAGCCGCTCCACACGTCGCTGATCTCGTGCAGGAGCCCCTTCTCCGCGAAGTACTGCATGCGATACCCCGCGAACCACATGAAGACGTCGTCGGGCGTGCCCTGGAGATAGCGGTTGATGTTCTCCTGGAAGTCGTTGTGGTCCTTGGTGTTGACCTTGACCTTCTTGCCGGACTTCTTCTCGTACGCCGAGAAGGCCGCAGCGTACGCCTCCTTGGGGACGGGGTCCGAGGCGTTGGACCCCACAGTGACTTCGTTCTTGTTTCCGCCGGGTCCGTCGCCGCACGCGGACAGCAGGGCGGGGAGCGTGAGCGCGCCGGCCCCGACGGCCGTACCGCGCAAGAGATTTCGCCGGGACATCCGATGACCTGACGTGCCTTCGGGCATGACGGTCCCCTTCAACGATGACTGTGCCATGTCCCCCTCCTCGGGGTGCCACCCAACACAACCGAACGCGAGGCTTGGATCTCACTCCCATGTCGGAGTGTCGTCAAGGGTTCTGACGGGATATCGAACAACCGTTACCACTTCTCTTCCAACAGAGTTGGACAGGTCCTAACGTAAGCGCGCACCCTTGTCGCGGACATGAAGTCATCCTATCTTTCGCGAGTTCGGAGGAACGTAACGATGCGTCACCTTCACACCCGCACAACCCGCCGAAGAGTGGTCGGAGCACTCACGACGGCCCTGTTGTGTACGACCGCCCTGGCCGCCCCGGAGGCCCTGGCCGCCCCCACCCCCACCGAAGCCCCCGCGACCCCGGCCCTGGCCGGCGGCCTCGCGCTCACCCCTCCGATGGGATTCAACAACTGGAACTCCACCCACTGCCGTGCCGAGTTCAACGAGAGCATGGTCAAGGGGATCGCGGACCTCTTCGTGGAGAAGGGTCTCAAGGACGCCGGGTACCAGTACGTCAATCTGGACGACTGCTGGGCCCTGCCGAAGCGGAACGCCGACGGCAAGCTGGTGCCCGACCCGGCGCGCTTCCCGAACGGGATCAAGGCGGTCGCCGACTATGTGCACGCCAAGGGGCTCAAGCTCGGCATCTACACCAGCGCGGGCACGAAGACGTGCGACAGCGTCGGGTTCCCGGGGGCCCTCGGCCACGAGTACAGCGACGCCCGACAGTTCGCGGACTGGGGCGTCGACTACCTCAAGTACGACAACTGCAACAACCAGGGCGTGGACGCCAAGCTGCGCTACACGACCATGCGGGACGCGCTGAAGGCGACCGGGCGGCCCATCGTCTACAGCCTCTGCGAATGGGGCCAGAACAAGCCCTGGGAGTGGGCTTCGGACGTCGGACATCTGTGGCGCACGACCGGTGACATCAGCGACAACTGGGGCTCGATGCTGTCGATCCTCAAGCAGAACCTGCCCCTCGCCCCGTACGCCGGTCCCGGTCACTGGAACGACCCGGACATGCTGGAGGTCGGCAACGGCGGCATGACCGACACCGAGTACCGCTCGCACTTCTCGATGTGGTCGGTCATGGCGGCTCCGCTCCTCATCGGTTCGGACCTGCGCAAGGCGTCCCCGGCCACCTTCGACATCCTCGACAACAAGGAAGTCATCGCGGTCGACCAGGACCCGCTGGGCAAGCAGGGGACCGTGCTCTCCTCCGAGGGCGGACGCTGGGTCGTCGTCAAAGAGATGAAGGACGGCAGCCGGGCGGTGGCACTGTTCAACGAGACCGGCAGCGCCCAGCACATCGCCACGACCGCGCGGGCCGTGGGGCTGCCGGCCGCCCCCGCCTACACCCTGCGCGACCTGTGGCAGCGCCGGAGCTACAACACCGCGGGCGCCATCTCCGCCACCGTCCCCGCACACGGCACCGTCCTCGTCCGCGTCTCGGCCGACCGCCACTGGGCCAAGAACCCGCCCGCCGTCGAACTCGGCCTGGACGGCAGCCAGCTGGTCGAGGCGGGCAAGCCGGTCTCCCTGACGTCGAACGTCACCGACCTCGGCCGTACGTCCGCGAGGCGCGTCTCGGTGGCGCTGAGCGGGCCGACGGGATGGACGGTCGCGACCACCTCACCGACCACGGCGGGCACGGTACGCACGGGACGTTCCCTGCGTACGAAGTGGCGGGTCACCGCATCCGAAGGCACGGCCCCGGGATCGTACGACCTGACGCTCAAGGCCACGTACCGCTCACCGACCGGGACGCACGCCACGAGCGTGCTCCCGCTGACGGTGTCGGTGGTGACGGCTCCCCCGTCGGGCGTCTCCTACCTCGGCGACCTGCCCTGGTTGTCGACGACCAATGGATTCGGGCCGGTCGAGCGCAACACCAGCAACGGCGAGAGCGCCGCGGGTGACGGTCATCCGATCACTCTCGGCGGAGTCGTCTACGCCAAGGGGCTCGGTGCGCACGCCCCGAGCGCCGTCGAGTACTACACCGGCAAACGGTGCCGGACCGTCACCGCGGACGTCGGCGTCGACGACGAGAAGGGCGCCAACGGTACGGTCGCGTTCGAGATCTGGGCGGACGGCACGTTGGTCGCCTCGACCGGGGTCCTCACCAACGCGATGCCGGCCCAGCCGGTCTCGGCCGACGTGACCGGCGCCGAGGTGGTCCGCCTCGTGGTCACCGACGGCGGCGACGGTGTCGACTCGGACCACGCGGACTGGGCGAACGCCCGGCTGACCTGCTGATCGGTGCGCCGAGCCGGGGGTCTCCTCCGGCTCGGCAGCGGGCGGCGACCCGGCCCCGACCGATCAACCGCGGCCCGGGGTGACTCTCAGCCCGCGACCCGCTCCGCGGTCGCGCTCGGCTGCCTGCTGAGTGCGGCGGCCGCCGCACCGACCAGACCCGCGTCCGTGCCCATCAGCGCGGGCGCCACGGTCAGCCGTTGCACGAAGGACAGGGTGGCGTAGTCGGCCAGCGCCTTGCGGAGCGGGGCGAAGAGCACGTCTCCTGCCTTGCCCACTCCCCCGCCGATGACGGCGATGTCGATCTCGACGAGGGTCGCGGTCGCCGCGATGCCCGCCGCCAGCGCCTTCGCCGCGCGTTCGAACGAGGCCACCGCCACCGGGTCGCCCTCGCGCGCCGCGGCGGCCACCGCGGCCGCCGAGGTGTCGCCGTCGGGCCCCGGCTGCCAGCCGCCCTCCAGCGCCCGCCGCGCGATGTTCGGACCGCTCGCGATGCGCTCCACGCAACCGCGCGAACCGCACGGGCAGGAGTCACCGTCGAGGTCCACGCTGATGTGCCCGATGTGGCCCGCGTTGCCCGTGGGGCCGGGGTGCAGCTGACCGTTCAGGACCAGCCCGCCACCGACACCCGTCGAGACCACCATGCACAGCGCGTTGTCGTGGCCGCGCGCGGCACCCTGCCAGTGCTCGGCGGCGGTGATGGCCACCCCGTCGCCGATCAGCTCGACCGGCAGGCCCCCGGTCGCCGCACGGACCCGTTCGACGAGCGGGTAGTCGCGCCAGCCCGGCACGTTCACCGGGCTCACCGTGCCCGCGGAGGCGTCCACCGGTCCCGCGCTGCCGATGCCGACGGTCCCCGCACGGCCCCACAGCGGTGACCCGGTCAGCTCGCCGAGCACCTCCTCGACGGCCCCCATCACGGTGTCGCCGTCCTCCCGCGCGGGCGTCGCGCGCTGCGCGCGCAGAAGGATGCGGCCGTGGTCGTCCACCAGCGCTCCGGCGATCTTGGTGCCGCCGATGTCGAGCGCGGCCACGAGGTCGGTGTGCATCAGTGTCAGTTCTCCCGGTGAACCTGGTGAAAGGGGCAGACCGGTCTCGCGGTGGGGGGCGCAGGCCGGAGAATGCGGTGGACAGTGTCTCCCGCATCTGACAACGTTGTCCAGGCTCTATGCTCGACGCCACATCCTCATACACCCCCATGGACCGCCGCACCCCCGTGGACAACAGGACCCGTGGACGACGGGAACCGTGGACGACAGGACAGGACAGCGCATCGTGGCAGAGACCGCCCGCCGACCCGAGAACCGCTACGGCAACCGTCCGACCATGAAGGATGTGGCGGCACGAGCCGGGGTGGGCCTCAAGACGGTCTCGCGAGTCGTCAATGGTGAGCCCGGCGTCACTCCGGACACCGAACGCCGCGTCCAGGAGGCCATCGACGCGCTGGGCTTCCGCCGCAACGACAGCGCCCGGGTCCTGCGCAAGGGCCGCACCGCGAGCATCGGCCTCGTCCTGGAGGACCTCGCCGACCCCTTCTACGGCCCCCTCAGCCGCGCGGTCGAGGAGGTGGCCCGCGCCCACGGCGCGCTGCTCATCAACGGCTCCAGCGCCGAGGACCCGGACCGCGAACAGGAGCTGGCCCTCGCCCTGTGCGCACGCCGCGTGGACGGGCTGGTGATCATCCCGGCCGGTGACGACCACCGCTATCTGGAGCCCGAGATCAAGGCGGGCGTCGCCACGGTGTTCGTGGACCGCCCGGCGGGCCAGATCGACGCCGACGTGGTGCTGTCCGACAGCTTCGGCGGGGCCCGCGACGGCGTCGCCCATCTGATCGCCCACGGCCACCGCCGGATCGGCTTCATCGGCGACATGCCGCGTATCCACACCGCCGCCGAACGGCTGCGCGGCTACCGGGCGGCCATGGAGGAGGCGGGCATACCCGTCGAGGACGACTGGATGTCCCTGGGCGTCACCGACCCACAGCGGGTGCGCAGGGCGGCCGAGGACATGCTGTCCGGCCCCTCCCCCGTCACCGCGGTCTTCGCCGGCAACAACCGCGTCACCGTCACGGTCGTCCGTGTCATCGCCGAGCGCGGCCGCCCGGTCGCCCTCGTCGGCTTCGACGACATCGAGCTCGCCGACCTCCTCGAGCCCGGCGTCACCGTCGTCGCCCAGGACGCCGCCGCCCTCGGCCGTACCGCCGCCGAGCGCCTCTTCCGCCAGCTGGAGGGCACCCTCATCACCCCGGAACGCATCGAACTCCCGACCCGTCTGATCACCCGCGGCTCGGGCGAACTGCCGCCCGCGGACTGAGCCGTGGCCGAGCCGGACCCGCGCTCGCCCCTCGCCGGGTCGGCGCGGCTGCGCGAGTTGTTCGGGGAGAAGCCGGAGGAGTTCTGCGCGCGGGCTCGCGGCGGAGCCGCACAGTGTCACAGCCCCGCGCCCCTAAAAGCAGGGAGCTTCACTTCCCCGAGATGCTCAGGTCGCCGCGCCTCGGCACAGCGAAACCCTCCAGGTCCGCCCTCGTCAGACCCGTCACCCTCGCCACCTCCGCGATATCCAGGGCTCCGCAGTCCAGGCCGCGCAGGAGGTAGCCGCTGAGGGCCTTGGCGGTGGCGGGCTCGTCCATGACGTCGCCGTCGGTGTGGCTGGCGTAGCGCGCGAGGCGGGCAGCGGCCTGTTCGAAGCCCTCGCGGTAGAAGGCGAAGACGGCGGCGTAGCGGGTCGGGATGTGGCCGGGGTGCATGTCCCAGCCCTGGTAGTAGGCGCGGGCCAGGGCTCGGCGGGTGAGTCCGTAGTGGAGGCGCCAGGCGTCGTGGACCTTCTCGGTGGGGCCGATCGGCAGGACGTTGGTGGAGCCGTCCGAGACGCGTACGCCGGTGCCCGCGGCGGCGACCTGCATGATCGCCTTGGCATGGTCGGCGGCCGGGTGGTCGCTGGCCTGGTAGGCGGCGCTGACGCCGAGGCAGGCGCTGTAGTCGAAGGTGCCGTAGTGCAGACCGGTGGCGCGGCCCTCGGCGGCCTGGATCATCCGGGCGACGGTCGCGGTGCCGTCGGTCGCGAGGATGGACTGGCTGGTCTCGATCTGGATCTCGAAGCCGATGCGGCCGGGCTCCAGGCCGCGTGCCTTCTCGAACTCCTCCAGGAGCCGGACCATCGCCGTGACCTGCTCGGCGTACGTCACCTTCGGCAGGGTCAGCACGAGCCCTCCGGGCAGGCCTCCCGCCTCCATCAGTCCCGTCAGGAAGATGTCGAGCGTACGGATGCCCCGGTCTCGTACCGGCGCCTCCATGCACTTCATGCGGATGCCCATGTACGGGGCGGCCGTACCGTTCTCGTACGCCTCCGCGATCAGCCGGGCCGCGCGGGCCGCCGCCTCGTCCTCCTCGGCGTCCGGGCGCGGGCCGTAGCCGTCCTCGAAGTCGACGCGCAGGTCCTCGACGGGTTCGCGCTCCAGCTTGGCCCGTACGCGGTCGTACACGGGCTCGGCGAGGTCGTCGGTGAGGCCGAGGACTGCGGCGAAGGACGCGGCGTCGGGGGCGTGTTCGTCGAGGGCCGCGAGGGCCCGGTCGCCCCAGGAGCGGAGGGTGTCGGCGGCGAACACGTCGCCGGGGACGTACACGGTGTGGACGGGCTGCCGGGTGCCGGGGTCTCCTGGGTAACGCCGCGTCAGCTCGGCGTCGACCGGGGCGAGGGAGGCACTGATCTCCTCGCTGACGGCGCCCGCGAGGCTCATCGCCACGTGCTCCTGCCGGCCCTGACCCATCCCACACCCTCCAGCTTTCCGCTCCACGGAATCAACAATCCGTAGAGTGAAGTTATCCATGGTGCTTCCCGGTGGTCAACACCTGTCCGCGGCCTGGTCCGTCGGGGGCACTCCTGCCCCACGCCTTCTTTCGCGTCACGGGGCACACCCCTCATGCTGGCCCCGAGGGGGAGGGGATCACACATGTCGAACACCCACAGAGTGACCCGGCGCATGGGCCTGCGGACGGTGGTGGCCGCCGCGGTCGCCATACCCCTGCTCACCACGGCGTCCGCATCCGCCAGCCGGCGCGGTGGCCACCGTCTGGAGGTCATGACGTTCAACCTGCGCTTCGCGAGCACCGCCGAGCCCAACAGCTGGGCCGTGCGCCGCCCGGTGATGCGCGAGTTGTTACGCCAGGAGTCGCCCCACGTCATCGGCACCCAGGAGGGCGTCTACCAGCAACTGCGTGACGTCGAGTCCGACCTCGGACCGCACTACGACTGGATCGGCACGGGCCGCAAGGGCGGCAGCCATGACGAGTCGGTGGCGATCTTCTTCGACACCCGCCGGCTGGCCCCGGTCGAGCACGACAGCTTCTGGCTCTCCGACACCCCCGAGCTGATCGGCTCGAACACCTGGGGCGCCGCCTTCCCCCGCATCGTCACCTGGGTCCGCTTCCGCGACCTGCGGGACGCGCGGGAGTTCTACGCCCTCAACACCCATCTGGACCACGCGAGTCAGTACGCGCGCATGCGTGCCGCCAGTCTGATTTCCGAACGCATCGCACGCTTCGACCGCGCTCTGCCGCTCGTCGTGACCGGCGACTTCAATGCCGTCGCCCACCAGAACCCGGTGTACGCGGCGATGCTGGGCGCCGGGCTCGTCGACACCTGGGACACGGCGGCCGAACGCGGCACGCTCTACGGGACCTTCCACGGCTACCAGCCGTTGACGCCGGACGGCGACCGCATCGACTGGATCCTGGTCGGACCCAGGGTGCGCGTGCACCGGGCGGCCCTCAACACCTTCTCGGTGGACGGCCAGTTCCCCAGCGACCATCTGCCCGTGCAGGCCTCACTGAGCCTGACATGAGCGAGGCCCCCGTGACCGCGCGGGCGGTCACGGGGGCCTCGTACGGCCGGAGCCGGACTCGATCAGCCCTTGCGGGTCTTGATCTCCTCGGTGAGCTGCGGGACGACCTCGAAGAGGTCACCGACCACGCCGTAGTCGACCAGGTCGAAGATGGGCGCCTCGGCGTCCTTGTTGATCGCCACGATCGTCTTCGACGTCTGCATACCGGCGCGGTGCTGGATCGCGCCGGAGATGCCGGAGGCGATGTACAGCTGCGGCGAGACGGACTTGCCGGTCTGGCCGACCTGGTTGGTGTGCGGGTACCAGCCGGCGTCCACCGCGGCACGCGAGGCGCCCACGGCCGCGCCGAGGGAGTCGGCGAGCGCCTCGATGATCGAGAAGTTCTCGGCGCCGTTGACGCCACGGCCGCCGGAGACCACGATCGCGGCCTCGGTCAGCTCGGGGCGGCCGGTCGACTCGCGCGGGGTACGCGCGGTGACCTTGGTGCCGGTGGCCTTCTCGGAGAAGGAGACCGCGAGGGCCTCGACGGCGCCCGCGGCCGGGGCGGCCTCCACGGCGGCCGAGTTCGGCTTGACCGTGATGACCGGGGTGCCCTTGGCGACACGGGACTTGGTGGTGAAGGAGGCGGCGAACGCGGACTGCGTGGCCACCGGGCCCTCGTCGCCGGCCTCGATGTCGACGGCGTCGGTGATGATGCCGGAGCCGATGCGGACCGCGAGACGGGCCGCGATCTCCTTGCCCTCGGCGGAGGACGGGACGAGCACGGCGGCCGGGGAGACGGCCTCGTACGCGGCCTGCAGGGCGTCCACCTTCGGGACGACCAGGTAGTCGGCGTACTCGGCGGCGTCGTGCGTGAGGACCTTGACCGCACCGTGCTCGGCGAGCGCGGCGGCGGTGGCCTCGGCGCCGGAGCCGAGGGCGACGGCGACGGGCTCACCGATGCGGCGGGCCAGCGTCAGCAGCTCCAGGGTGGGCTTGCGGACGGCGCCGTCCACGTGGTCGACGTAGACGAGAACTTCAGCCATGGGACTTCTTCTCTCCTGCTTACGAAAGATGAGGGGCGGTCAGCGAGTGGAGGTTCGACGAGCCTCGAACGGGCCTTTAGATGAACTTCTGGCCCGCGAGGAACTCGGCGAGCTGCTTGCCGCCCTCGCCCTCGTCCTTGACGATCGTGCCGGCGGTGCGCGCCGGGCGCTCGGTCGCGGAGTCGACCTTGGTCCAGGCGCCCTCGAGACCGACCTCGTCCGCCTCGATCTCCAGGTCCTCCAGGTCCCAGGACTCCACCGGCTTCTTCTTGGCGGCCATGATGCCCTTGAAGGACGGGTAGCGCGCCTCACCCGACTGGTCGGTCACCGACACGACCGCCGGGAGGGAGGCCTCCAGCTGCTCGGAGGCGCTGTCGCCGTCACGACGGCCCTTGACGACCCCGTCCTCGACGGAGACCTCGGAGAGCAGGGTGACCTGCGGGACGCCCAGGCGCTCGGCCAGCAGGGCGGGGACGATACCGGCGGTGCCGTCCGTCGAGGCCATGCCGGAGATGACCAGGTCGTAGCCCGCCTTCTCGATCGCCTTCGCGAGCACCAGCGACGTACCGATCGCGTCGGTGCCGTGCAGGTCGTCGTCCTCGACGTGGATGGCCTTGTCCGCACCCATGGAAAGCGCCTTGCGCAGCGCGTCCTTGGCATCCTCGGGGCCGACGGTCAGCACGGTGATCTCGGCGTCGTCCGCTTCGTCGGCGATCTGCAGCGCCTGCTCCACCGCGTATTCGTCGAGTTCCGAGAGCAGACCGTCCACGTCGCCACGGTCCACGGTCAGGTCATCGGCGAAGTGCCGGTCGCCAGTGGCGTCGGGCACGTACTTCACAGTGACAACGATCCTCAAGCTCACGCCGGCTCTCCTACTGCATCGTCATTTCTGGGCTGCCTTCTTTCAGGCAGCATAGGCGCCTGAAGCGGCCGATCCCGGTCGGGGCGGCCCGCGCTCCGAACGAAATATTACTCGCCAGTACACCCAGTTCCTGCCCACTAAGCAAGCGCTTTGAACTGTGACGTTGGCAACGCTGCGTAACCGGCGAGTAGGACTCACCGGTAGGACCGGCGAGTAGCTTCAGTCGCGCAGGCCGTTGAAGCGTCCCTGGTGGTACAGCAGTGGACGGCCCGCGCCCGACGGGTCGCCGAGGACGACCTCGGCCAGCACGATGCGATGGTCCCCGGCCGGCACCCGCGCCACGACCCGGCAGACGAGCCAGGCCAGCACGTCGTCGAGGACGGGAACACTTTCCGGGCCCTTACGCCAACGGGTGGGGGCGCCGAAGCGGTCGGCGCCGCTGCGGGCGAAGGTGGCGGCGAGTTCCTGCTGGTGCTCGCCCAGTATGTGGATGCCGACGTGGTCGGACTCGGAGATCGCGGGCCAGCTGGAGGCGCCGACGCCGACCCCGAAGGAGACGATCGGGGGCTCGGCGGAGACCGAGGTGAGCGAGGTGGCGGTGAAGCCGACGGGGCCCCCGTCGCCCTGGGCCGTGATCACGGCGACACCGGCCGCGTGCTGCCGGAAGACGGAGCGCAGCAGGTCGGGTGAGGCGAGTTGCGCATCGGGAGAGGCGAGTCGAAAAGTGTCCAGGTCGGGCGTGGCCGTCATGGAGTCGTCCTTCTGCGAGTCGTAGCGAGCAGGTCCGTCGGTGCTCAACAGACCGGACAGCGCGCACTCGCGGTGCGGGCCAGGTCCACGTGGACACGCTCGAAGAGAAGGAGTTCCGGGGGCATACGGTCAGGTTGACGATAGGTGGTGCGTGCAGTCAAGTACGTCCGGTCATCTGCGAGATGCCTCACCATGATCGCCACGGGTCAGACGGCCTCTCCCAGCGCCGCGATCACATCCGCCTTGCGCGGCTGCCCGGTCGCGCGCCGCACGATCCGTCCGTCGGCGTCGAGGACGAGCACGGTCGGGGTCTTGAGGATCTCGAGTTCACGGACGAGCTCGAGCCGGTCCTCGGCGTCGATCTCCACGTGGCGCACCCCCGGGACCATGCCGGCCACCTCGGTGAGCACCCGCCGGGTGGCCCGGCAGGGGGCGCAGAAGGCGCTGGAGAACTGGACGAGCGTGGCCCGTTCACCGAGCCCTTCCCCCAACTCCGCCGCGCCGAGCCGCTTTCCACCGTCACGCCCGCGCACTCTCACCCTCCCGTTCCGCCGCCGTTGCAGCACTCCGAACGCGCTCGCCGCCACGAGCACCACCACGAGCACCACAAGTCCGGTCATCTCCAGCACAAGCATTCACGAGACCGCAAAGATTCCCGGGTTCGTGAACCGCCCTTCATACGGAATGCTTGATTCATGGACATTGACGCAAGAGGGCCGCGGTTCGGCGCGGCCGTGACGACCGTCGTACTGGCGGCCGTTCTCATCACCGGCGGCACCTGGCTGTTGGCCTGGCAGGTGCTGGCGTTCGCGCTGGGCGCCTCGGGCGGCGTGGCGCGCTCTCCGTACGGCTGGCTGTTCCGGAAGGTCGTACGCCCCCGGCTCGGACCGCCGGCACAGTTCGAGTCGCCGCAGCCGCCGCAGTTCGCGCAGGCCGTCGGGCTCGTGTTCGCCGTGGTGGGTCTCATCGGCTTCACGGCGGGGCCCGACTGGCTGGGGCTCGCGGCGACCGGCTGCGCACTGGCGGCCGCTTTCCTCAACGCGGCGTTCGGGTACTGCCTGGGCTGCGAGATGTACGTGCTCGTACGTCGGGTGACGGTACGCGCCCAGTGACGGTGAGTGAGAAGTCCGAGGTCGATCAGGGGACACGTGACGAGGATCTCGCCGCATCGCGGCACCAGGACTGGCCCCTCGTCCGTTCTTGGGGCACCATCTGCGCAATGCCGTAAACCTACGGCTGCGTAACTTTCCCGCCGGGAGACCCCTTCCCGAGCAGAGAGAAAGGGTCCACCCCGTCCATGGCAGAGCTTGTCTACCGTCCCGTCGTCGGTCTCGCCCAAGTGTTGTTCAAGGCCTGGGACCTCAAGATCGACTGCAAGGGAACGGAGAACATTCCGCGCTCGGGCGGGGCCGTGCTGGTCAGCAACCACATCAGCTATCTCGACTTCATCTTCGACGGTCTGGCCGCCCTGCCGCAGAAGCGCCTGGTGCGTTTCATGGCGAAGGAGTCGGTCTTCCGGCACAGGATCTCCGGTCCGCTGATGCGGGGCATGAGGCACATCCCGGTGGACCGCACGCAGGGCGAGACGGCGTATCAGCACGCGCTGGATTCGCTGCGGTCCGGCGAGATCGTCGGCGTCTTTCCCGAAGCGACCATCTCCCAGTCCTTCACCCTGAAGAGCTTCAAGTCCGGTGCCGCGCGCATGGCCCAGGAGGCCGGCGTCCCGCTGATCCCGATGGCGCTGTGGGGCACCCAGCGGCTGTGGACCAAGGGCCACCCGCGCAACTTCAAGCGCAGCCACACCCCGATCACCATCCGGGTCGGCGAGCCGGTGGAGGCTCCGCAGGACCAGTACGCGGGCGCCATCACCCGGCGGCTGCGTGAGCGCGTCCAGGAGCTCCTGGAGGCCGCGCAGCGCGCCTATCCGGTCCGCCCCAAGGACCCGGACGACACGTGGTGGATGCCCGCACACCTCGGCGGCACGGCGCCGACCCCCGAAGAGGTGAAGGCGGCCGAGGCCCGCTGAACCGTCACACCGGGGCGTGGACGGTGATCCGCGCCCCGGGACTGAACTTCTCCAGGAGTTCGGCGAGTTCGGCCCCCGCGCGCTCGATGTCGGCCACCGGCATCGGCGCCAGCCCCTCCAGCAGGAAGATCGCGGAGGTGGACTCCTCCGTGAGCCGGGTGCGCGGACCCTGGCGCCAGTTCCAGCGACGGCAGGTCACGCCCACCTCGTCGCGCCACACCACCTCGCCCGCGTCGGGGTGTTCGACGCTCTCCTCACCGCCCGCGACGGTCACGAAGCCCTCCTCGCCCGTGGCGCGCACGAGCCGCATCCCGCCCCGGACCTGGTCGACGTCCTCGCCGCCGACCGGAATCAGATGGGCGACGCTGATCGCGTTGTAGACATCGACCAGCACGTTGATCCGGGGCAGTCCGGCGTCCGAGAGCGCCCGCCTGGCCAGCGCCTCCGCCGAGTTGCGGGTGCGCGAGGGCTTCGACCCGAACGACGTGTAGACCTCCCGCCAGGCCGCCATGTGCGGGTCCTCGTGCGGGGCGCGCCCGTCCAGCCGTACGGCGAGCCGGCGGGCCGCGTCGTCGAGCAGCACCGAAGTGCCTTCGGTGCTGGGCCCGTTGACCAGCCCGTACGCCTCGATGGCGACGTGGGTGAAACCGGGCGCGAGAGCGCGCACCTCGTCGGACACGGTGAGTGTGAGCGTCATGGTGTGCCTGGCCTGCCTTGTCTCAGAGCGTGGTGGGGAGCGTCTCCCACAGGTGCGGCCGGTCGGGGGCGGCCTTGAGGACGCTCAGCACGACCGGGTGAGGTTCAGCGTACAGGACTGGATAGTCCAACTCATTGAACTCGGGGTCGGGCGTGAAGGCCAGCCGCTCACCGTCCAGGGAGAACTGCGCGTCCACCCCCGGCTTGTTGCCACGGGGGTCCTGCCGGTGCCAGGCTCCGTTGAACCGCACGGCGACGAGCCCGTGCACCTCGTCGAACTTCTGGTAGCAGAACGCCGTCGGGATGTCCTCGGCCCGCAGCAGCGCGGCAAGGGCGTGAGCCTTGGCGTAGCAGATGCCGGTGCGCCGCTCCAGCACGTCGGAGGCGCGCCAGGTGACCCGCAGATCACCGGAGTCGTACGAGTGCGGGATGGCGTCACGCACGAATTCGAAGGCCGCTCGCGCATAGGCATACGAGTCGGCGGCTTCCTTGGCGAGCCGCGCGGCCGTCTCCCGCACCAGCGGATGGTGATGGTCGACGACCTCGTCGGCGGCCAAATAGGCGGACAGGTCAGCGGTGTTCTGGATCAGCTCCATGCCCGTAGAGCATAGGAATGCGATCACCCGAGAGTCAATGACTTTTCAGGTGACCGCATATCTATGCACGCACTGATGTTCGGGCTACGAGTGAGCCATCTCCTCCTTGAGCGCCGCCACGAACCCGTCGACGTCGTCCTCGGTGGTGTCGAAGGAGCACATCCAGCGGACGTCGCCCGCCGCCTCGTCCCAGAAGTAGAAGCGATAGCGCTTCTGGAGCCGCTCGCTCACGTCGTGCGGAAGACGTGCGAAGACCGCGTTGGCCTGGACCGGGTGGAGGATCTCCACGCCGTGCACCGCGCGCACGCCCTCGGCCAGCCGCTGGGCCATCTGGTTGGAGTGGCGGGCGTTGCGCAGCCACAGGTCCTTGGCGAGCAGCGCCTCCAACTGCACGGAGACGAAGCGCATCTTGGAGGCGAGCTGCATGGACAGCTTGCGCAGGTGCTTCATGTGACTGACCGCGTCCTGATTGAGGACGACGACGGCCTCGCCGTACAGCGCGCCGTTCTTCGTCCCGCCGAGACTCAGGAGGTCGACGCCGACCGCGTTGGTGAACGTCCGCATGGGGACGTCCAGGGAGGCGGCCGCGTTGGCTATCCGGGACCCGTCCAGGTGCACCTTCATGCCGTGCGCGTGGGCGTGGTCGCAGATCGCGCGGATCTCGTCGGGCGTGTAGAGGGTGCCCAGTTCGGTGCTCTGGGTGATCGAGACGACCTGTGGCATCGCACGGTGCTCGTCGTCCCAGCCGTAGGCCTGACGGTCGATCAGTTCGGGGGTGAGCTTGCCGTCGGGCGTGGGCACGCTGAGCAGCTTGAGGCCGCCCATGCGCTCGGGGGCGCCGCCCTCGTCGACGTTGATGTGCGCGCTCTCCGCGCAGATCACCGCGCCCCAGCGGTCGGTGACCGCCTGGAGCGCGACCACGTTCGCGCCGGTGCCGTTGAAGACCGGGAAGGCCTCGGCGGTGGCGCCGAAGTGGCTGCGGATGATCCGCTGGAGGTTCGCCGTGTAGTCGTCCTCGCCGTACGCGACCTGATGCCCGCCGTTGGCCAGGGCCACGGCGGCGAGCACCTCGGGGTGGGCCCCCGCGTAGTTGTCGCTGGCGAAGCCGCGGACGGTCGGGTCATGGTGACGCCGGGCGTCGGTCTTCGCAGGGTTCACGGCTTCTCGGTCAGCCACAGACGGTTTCCGTTCACTTCACCGGCGGGCCGCGACCAGACGCCGGCGATGGCCTCGGCCAGATCCTCGACGTCCGTGAAGCCCGCGAACTTCGCGTTCGGGCGCTCGGCGCGCATCGCGTCGTGCACCAGTGCCTTGACCACCAGGATGGCAGCCGCGGAAGTCGGGCCCTGCTCGCCCCCGGCCTTGCGGAAGTAGTCGGCCATGGCCAGCGTCCACGCCTCGGCCGCGGCCTTGGCGGCGGAGTAGGCGGCGTTGCCCGCGGTGGGCTTGCTCGCGCCGGCGGCGCTGATCAGGAGGTACCGGCCGCGGTCGCTGCGCTGCAGCGCCTCGTGGAACGCGAGGGAGGTGTTCTGCACCGTGCGGATGAGCAGCAGCTCGAGGAAGTCCCAGTCGTCGAGACTCGTCCTGGTGAAGGTCTCGCTGCCCCGCCAGCCGCCGACCAGGTGGACCAGGCCGTCGACGCGGCCGAAGTCCTTCTCGATGCGGACGGCCCAGTCGCGGGTCGACTCGAGATCGAGCAGGTCGACCGTGTCGCCGATGACGGTGGCGCCGCCATGCCCGTAGCGAGCCGCGTCCACGGCCTCCGCGAGCCGCTCGGGGTCGTTGTCCGAGCCGATGACGGTCGCGCCCGCGTCGGCGAGCCGTGCCAGCGTCGCGCGCCCGGCGGGTCCACCCGCTCCGGCGACCGCGATCACCGCGCCGCTGAGAGGTCCGTTGCCGTTTCCGTGTGCCATCGCCTTCGCCTCCTGAACATCCCCGGTACGAGCGCTCACGCGGCGGCCCGCTCGGCGCTCGTCGCGGTGATGCCCTTGGTGGAGGCGATCACGTTCTTCAGCTTCTTGGAGAGCGCCTCATAGAACATGCTCAGCGGAAACTCGTCCGCAAGCACGTCGTCGACGAGCTTACGGGGCGGCTGGGTCAGGTCGAGGGCATCGGGGCCCTTGGCCCAGCGCGAGCCGGGGTGCGGGGCGAGATAGCTGGAGACGAGCTCGTACGCCTTGAACCAGTGGACGAGCTTGGGACGGTCGATGCCCGCCCGGTAGAGGTCCTCGATCTCGGCGCACAGCTGGTTGGTGATCTGCGGGGCGCGCTGCCAGTCGATGTGCAGCTTGTTGTCGGTCCAGCGGACGACGTCGTGCTGGTGCAGATAGGCGAAGAGGAGCTGGCCGCCGAGACCGTCGTAGTTGCGGACGCGGTCGCCGGTGACGGGGAAGCGGAACATCCGGTCGAAGAGCACCGCGTACTGCACGTCACGGCCGTGCTGGTGGCCCTCGGCCTCCAGCTTCACGGCCTCCTTGAAGGCGGTGAGGTCGCAGCGCAGCTCCTCGAGGCCGTACATCCAGAACGGCTGACGCTGCTTGATCATGAACGGGTCGAACGGCAGGTCACCGTGGCTGTGGGTGCGGTCGTGGACCATGTCCCACAGTACGAAGGCCTGCTCGCAGCGCTCCTGGTCATGGACCATCGCGGCGATGTCCTCGGGCAGCTGAAGGCCCAGGACGTCCACGGCCGCGTCGGTGACGGCGCGGAAGCGGGCGGCCTCCCGGTCGCAGAAGATGCCACCCCAGGAGAATCGTTCCGGCGCCTCGCGCACGGCGATCGTCTCCGGGAAGAGGACGGCCGAGTTGGTGTCGTAGCCCGCCGTGAAGTCCTCGAAGGTGATGCCGCAGAACAGCGGGTTGTCGTAGCGGGTGCGCTCCAGCTCAGCCAGCCACTCCGGCCAGACCATGCGCAGCACGACCGCCTCGAAGTTGCGGTCCGGGTTGCCGTTCTGCGTGTACATCGGGAAGACGACCAGGTGCTGGAGGCCGTCCTCGCGGTGCGCCGCGGGCTGGAAGGCCAGCAGGGAGTCCAGGAAGTCGGGCACCTGGAACCCGCCGTCGGCCCAGCGGCGCAGGTCCTTCACGAGCGCCTCGTGGTAGTCGGCGTCATGCGGCAGCAGCGGGGCGAGCTGCTCGATGGCGTCTATGGCACGGCGTACGGCCAGATCGGCATCGGCCGTGTCCGGGGCGCCCTCGGCCTCGAAATCGATCGACCCGTCCTTGGACTGCCAGGGCCGGATCTCCTCCACGGCATCCTTGAGCACGGGCCAAGCCGGGTGCTCCACCACCCTGCCCACGGGAGGAACCTGCTCCTCCACACCCACTGACACAAGAATTTCCGTCATCTCTCACCCTCCACGGGAGAACCTCGCGTATGCACACCGTATGTATACGAGGTTCCTTCCCGCAAGGGGAGACTCGATAGATTATCCTGCACCACCCCCACCTTCACCGCTCTTTTTCCTGTCGGACACCGTGGAGTCGACTACTTCCGCTGTGCGGCGCCGGGTACACGGGCATCCGTGCAAGCACCGGGAAGTGGCAGGAGCAACGACTCGGGGACGCTCAAGGTCAACCGCCGGGAGACTCGCCCACGCCCGGGTGACACACCACGGCGGCACCGGCCCGCTCTCCCCTTGCGGCAGACACGCCCTGCCCGGCGTACGAGCGGGTACATCCAGTGGCGGGACGATTAGGCTGCGGCCTTGCCGCGTGGGTGCCGCCGGAACCACGCGCGAGCCGAGCCGCCGTCGACGGAAGCGAGTCGAATCTTGAACTTCCTCACCATCGGTCATCGCGGAGTGATGGGTGTCGAACCCGAGAACACCCTCCGTTCCTTCATCGCCGCCCAGCACGCGGGCCTCGACCTGATCGAACTCGATCTGCATCTGAGCAAGGACGGCGCGCTGGTCGTCATGCACGACGCGGACGTGGACCGTACGACCGACGGTTCGGGGCCGATCGCCGAGTTGACCCTCGCCGAGCTGCGCACCCTGGACGCCGGGCACGGTGAGCGCGTGCCCGTCTTCGAAGAGGTACTGGACGCCGTCAGGGCGCCGCTGCAGGCCGAGATCAAGGACACGGCGGCGGCGCGGGCGCTCGCCGAGGTGATGCACCGGCGCGATCTGGTGGGGCGTGTCGAGGTGTCGTCGTTCCACGACGAGGCGATCACCGAGATCACCCGGCTCGTACCGGGCGTCCGTACGGCGCTCATCGCGAGCCGCTATGGCACCGATGTCGTGGACCGCGCCGTGGAGGCCGGGGCCGCCACCGTCTGCCTCAACATCCGCCGGCTGACCCTGGAGGTCGTCGAGCACGCCCGTAAGGCCGATCTCAGGATCATCGGCTGGGTGGTGAACACCCAGGACCACCTGCGGCTGGTGCGCGCCCTGGAACTGGACGGCGCGACCACCGACTACCCCCAGATCAAACGCACCGGCCGCTTCACGGCCTGAGGATCGCTCCGGCGGTCACGCCAGGGGCTTGACCAACAGCTCGAACTGCAGGTCGGCGCGCTGCGGAATGCCGAAGCGCTCGTCGCCGTACGGGAAGGGGGTCATCTGTCCCGTACGGCGGTAGCCGCGGCGCTCGTACCAGGCGATGAGGTCGTCGCGTACGGAGATCACGGTCATGTGCATCTCCGCGACCCCCCACGTCTCGCGGGCGTGCCGCTCCGCCTCGGCGATGATGACCTTGCCGAGGCCGCCGCCCTGGAGAGCGGGGCTGACCGCGAACATACCGAAGTAGGCGTGGTCGCCGCGGTGTTCGAGCTGGCAGCAGGCGACGACGACGCCGTCGCGCTCCACGGTCAGCAGGCGGCTGTCCGGCGACTTGATGACGGCGAGCACGCCCTCCGGGTCGGTCCGCTGCCCTTCGAGGATGTCCGCCTCCGTGGTCCAGCCGGTCCGGCTGGAGTCCCCGCGGTAGGCCGACTCGATCAGCACGACGAGGGCGTCCACATCGGCGTCGGTGGCGTCGCGGAAGGTCAGTCCGGTGGAGGCGGCGGTGTCCATGGAGCGGTTCTCCGAAATCTCAGGCGCGGCACGGGCACCGCTGAGCGTAACGCGCCAGTTGTCGACACCCTAGGCTCCAGGTCATGGTGCACGTACTGAGCAGCCGGATCCTTCTGCGGCCCACCGACCCGGAGCGCTCCCGCTCCTTCTACGGCGAGCGGCTGGGCCTCGCCGTCCACCGGGAGTTCGGGACGGGCCCCGAGCGCGGCACGGTCTACTTCCTGGGCGGCGGTTTCCTGGAGGTCTCGGGCCGCGCCGAGACCCCGCCCTCGCCCGCGCTCAAGCTGTGGCTCCAGGTGGCCGACGCCGACGCGGCGTACGAGGAGCTGGTGGCGGCCGGGGTCGACATCCTCCGTCCGCCGCTGAAGGAGCCGTGGGGGCTGATCGAGATGTGGATCGCGGATCCGGACGGTACCGAGATCGTGCTTGTGGAGATCCCGGCGGATCATCCGCTGCGCTACCGCCCCGGAATCTGAGAGCGCGGAGCCCTCCGCCGAATAGCCACGGCCGGGGCACGGGCATAGCGTGCTGGAGGGGGCCTGGCCTGGCAAAAGGGCGGAGGAACGTCATGAAGCTCGACAAGCCGGTGACCGGCGGTCCGTGCTGGACCGAGCTCGGGACCAGTGATCTGGAGGCCGCCAAGCGCTTCTACGCCGATCTGTTCGGCTGGCGCCCGGAGACCGATCCACGCCAGGAGGCGGGCGGGTACACGGTCGCGCACCTCGGCGACGCGCCGGTCGCGGCGATCTCCCCGCTGTACCAGGAGTCGCAGCCGGTGGCCTGGAACGTGTCGTTCGCGGTGGCCGACGCGGATGCCGCCGTGGACGCGGTGCAGGCCGCGGGCGGCACGGTCGTCCTGGGCCCGATGGACGTGTTCGACGTGGGTCGTTTCGCGGTGGCGTTCGACCCGACCGGCGCGGCCTTCCAGCTGTGGCAGGCGCGGGCCTTCCCGGGCGCGGGACTGTTCAACGCGCCGGGCGCGCTCGGCTGGGTGGAGCTGCTGACGCGCGCCCCGGACCGGGCCGTCGAGTTCTACACCACGGTGTTCGGCTGGACCGTGAACCCCTCCGAGCACTACACGCAGTGGGGCATCGACGGGGCCGACTTCGGCGGCATGGTGACGATGGACGACAACTTCCCGCACGCGGTGCCACCGCACTGGCTGCCCTACTTCGCCGTCGAGGACGTGGACGCCACCGCGAACGCCGCCGTCGGAGCGGGCGGCAGCATTCTCATGGAGCCCACGTCCGTGCCGGACGGCCCCCGGATCGCCGTACTACGGGACCCGCAAGGGGCGTTCTTCGGGGTTCACGTGGTGGGCGAGGAGGGCTAGCCCGACGCTCGAACGGAACTCATGCCAGGGGTGTCACCGCCACCTGGTCGATGACCGGCGCGTACGCGGAGCGCTGTTGGTGGGCGTTGGTGGTGTCGCCGTCGAAGTCGGGCCGTTCGTCGGCGGTGAAGGTGAGGGTGTTGGTGCCCTCGTTCAGGGTGACGGGGACGGTGAGGTCCCAGAAGTTGTTGAAGTGGAAGGTGGTGGGGAAGAGGATCCGCTGTGTCGGCGCTCCGTTGACGGACAGGTCCGCGTGGCGGCAGACCGGATCGGGGTTGTAGTGGGTGGCCGGGGGCTGCTCGCCGTTGGAGTAGCGGACGGTCAGGGCATGGCGTCCGGTGCGCGCCGCCGCGACGGTCAGGGTGAGGGCGTTGTCCGGCCCTCTGCCGATTCCCTCGACCGCCTTGCCGCCGGTGGCGAAGGTGTGGGCGCCCGTGACCCTGGCCTCGCCCGTCACCGTCCCTTCTTCGGCGGGGTACACGGTGGTCCTGAGGCACCCGGTGCCCTGCCCCACGCGCAGCCGGTCGAGGACGAGGCGCTCCGAAGCGCCGGTCACCGTCAGCTTGTTGATACCGCCGGAGAGGAACAGTGGGATCCCGCTCCGGTCGAGGCCCCCCACCTCTTCCCCGTTGACCGTCAACACCCCTTCTTCCGCGCCGAGCTGATCGACCGTCACAAGTGTCTCGCCGTCGATGGCGGCGTGCACCCAGAACGTGGCGGTACCTCCGCGCGGCAGCAGCGCGGCCCCCGGTCCGCAGGCGCCGCGGTGCTCGTACGTCACATGGGCTCCGGCGCCGAGGCCCGCGTAAGCGGCCTCGTACAGCGCCGGCGCGGTCACGTGGGTGTCCCGGAGGACGAGGTCGATCCGGTCGATGATCGCGTCGCCCTTGGTGGCGCCGAGCGCCGGGTCCCGTGCGGACAGGGTGAGGGTGTGCGCGCCCGCCGTCAGCTCCACCCGGGTGTCGGTGTGCCCCCAGACGACCGGCTTGTAGCCGAGGGGGAGACGCAGCTCCTGGGGGTCCGCGCCGTCGACACGCAGGAACACGTTGGTGGGGCCCTGCTCCTTCACCAGTTCGTGGAGGTTGTGGGAGTTGGCGAAGACGCCGAGGTCGTACGTCCCGTCCTGCGGGACCTCGACGGAGAAGGCGAGGACGAGGTCGGAACCGGTGCGCAGTCCGCCGACGTGGTGGGTGCCCGAGGTGGCGAACCTGTCGACGTCGGAGGGGGATCCCTCGGGCCCGTTCCTCGAGTGACCCTCGCCCGTGTGGCTCGCGTCCTGCGCGTGGTACGACCGGCGCCAGCCGATCGAGGGGGGCGCGAGGACCCTGTCGCCGCCGGGCGAGAGGATGAGCTCGTAGGCGGACATCTCGTCGAGGTCGGCGAGGGGGAGAACCACCCTGCCCGCGTCGACCGGCAGTTCGAGGTCCTTGACGCGCAACGGCTGTGCCGAGGCGCCGACCTGGCCGGTCCACGGGATCTCGTGGAGCCTTACGTGCACCGTGCTGCCGAAGATCTCGGCGGCGATGTTCTCGAAGACGATGTCCACGGCCCCGGCGCCGCCGCCGAACAGGGCGCGGGCCTGACGCTTGTCCCGGTCGAGGGTGGCGACGCCCTGCAGGGTGTACTGGACGTTGGGGTGCGGCGCCCGCACCTGGACCGTGCGGCCGGTCATCCGGCCGTAGGTGTGGAACAGCCACCACTGGCCGTTGCCCTTGTTCGCCTCGACCGCGGAGTCGTTGAGGTTGCCGTCGATGTTCCAGTACGCCATGTCGGCGTCGATCTTCGACTCCTCGATGGCGGAGATCCACTGGATCATCTGCCCGGGCACGGAGAGGTGGTAGTTGTGCGCGTACTCGTTGATGTTGACGGGGAGGGGACCGATTCCCAGGTCCCGCTCCATGGCGCGGTACTTGGCGACGTTCGTACGGATCGCGGCGGGCGTGGACAGTTCGTGCCAGGTCACCACGTCCGGGAGGACGTCGTGGGACTTGGCGAACTCCAGGAAGCCCCGTACCTCGTCGTAGAGGACGCAGGTGTTGGGACCCGCGATGCGCGCGTGTGGGTCGAGGCCCTTGATGAGGTGGTGGAGGTCCTTCCAGGCGGCGAAGTAGTGCCGCGGGTCGGTGTGCCAGGAGGTCCGGTCGTAGCTCCACTCCCCCGTGCCGAACATGTTCCCTTCGGGTTCGTTGAAGGGGACGTAGACGATGTGGGATTTGAGGGCGCCCATCGTCAGGGCCTGCCTGACCTGCTTCTCCACCCTGGCCCGGTAGTCGGCGAGGCGTTCCTCGCCGGTGGCGCCGGGCCACTGGTAGGGGAAGCCGCGGTAGATGTCGGTCATGTAGAGGTAGACATCCCTGCCACCGCCGTCCACGAAGGAGGGCAGGATTTCGAGGGCGTCGGCGCCGGGGTGCTGGGTGCCGTCCTGGGCCTTGGTCGACACCGTACGGACGTACATGCCCTCGACCACGTTGCGGCTGGGGACTCCGTCGCCGTACAGGCCGTAGAGCGTGCCGCTCGCCCCGCCGTGGAAGGCGCCGGTGTCGGTGCCGAGGTCGATGGTGAGCGTCTCGGTGTCTGCTGCCACTGCGCCTCCGCGGTCGCTCTCTTTGTTCGATATTCCGTACGTCAGCCGGAACCACGAACCGGGCGAGCTGAACGTAGGAGCGGCGCGCGGGTCGTGTCAACGGCGAACGACCGCGAAGTACGCGGGGCTCCGGGCTCGGCTCAGACGTGTGGCATCCCCAGACGACCTTCGAGCTGACCGAGCAACTCACCCAGCAGGTCGGCGAGTTCACGCTGGCGGGCTAGGTCGATCCCGGACAGGGCCGTCGTCTCGTAGGCGAGCTGCTGGGGCAGGACGGCGTCGACGAGGTCGCGCCCCGCGTCGGTGAGCCGGACGTGCGCGACCCGGCGGTCGCGGGTGTCGCCGCGGCGCTCGACCAGGCCGCGTTCCGTCAGTTGCTTGAGGCGCTTGGTGACGGCGGCGCCGGAGGCGAACGTCTCCCGGGCGATCTCGCTGGGGGTCAGCTCGTGACCGGTGCGACGCAGGGTCCCGAGGACGTCGAACTCCGGACGGGTGAGCCCGGCCCGGCGCAACGGGGCGTCCTCGGCCTGCTGGAGCAGCGCGGCCGAGCGGTTGATCCGGCCGATGATCTCCATCGGCCCGGTGTCGATCCCGGGGTGTACGGCCTGCCACTGCCGCACCACGGCGGCCATGGTGTCGACCGGGGGCGGGGTGCCGGCGGGCACCGCGGTGGGGGTGCCTTGGAAGGCCGGGGCGCCTTGGGGGGCCGGGGTACCCGCAGGGGCCGGAGTACCCGCAGGGGCCGGAGTACCCGCAGGGGCCGGGGTACCCGTGGGGGCCGGAGCAGGCCGTCGCGCCGGGGGATTCCCGCCTCCGTCTCCGCCGGCCGGGACACCGGTGCCGGACTCGGCGGACATGCCCGCGTGGCCCTGCGCCGGGGTAGACCCCCGCGGGGATCCGTCCGCATCCGCCACTGCCCCGACCCGGACACCGGCGTCCCCCGCGCGTGCGGACGCGGAACCCGACTCCGTCGACGCGGCCGGACCCACCGCGGGGGTGCCCGCCGGGATCGTCCGCCCTCGCGGCGCACCGCGCCGAGGGGTCGTCGGCGTCGGAGTACCGCTCTGGCCGAGTGCCGCGTCCGTCGCGCGCCCATCCGCTGCCGTCATGCCTGTGCGCCCTCCAAGGAGTGCAGTCCCTGCCGTCGTACCGTCGCCGCGAGCGTACGGTGTCCGGACTGCTCGGCCCGCATCACCCGCTCCTCCGGCAGGGCGCGTTGCCACCATTCGCCGGCGGCTGCGTCGGCGGTGGCGCGCAGTTCGACGACGGCGGCGGACAGCCCGCGGCGCGCGGACTCCAGGGCGCCGGGCTCGGGGCGCTCGGCGTCCAGCAGGCCCGCGGCGCGTTCGCGGGCCCGCTCGACGGCGTCGAGGGCGTCCTCGATACGGTCGCCGACCCGTCGGTTGGTGACCGCGACCGCCGCGGCGAAGCCGACCAGTGCGCCCACCAGGGTGTCGGCGACCCGGTCGGTCATCAGTTCGCCGGACTGCTGGACACGGGCGAACTCGGTGACGAGCAGCGCCATGGGGGTCACGCAGATGCTGCCGAGCCAGTAGTTGCTGCTCATCAGGGCCTCGGCGCCGAAGTTGAGGGCGAGGCAGAGCAGAACGAGGACCGCCTGGTCGACATGGGCCAGCGGGGCGAGCGCGGCGAAGACGAGGACGCCTATCAGGTTGCCGACGACGCGCTGCACTCCCCGGCTCCAGGTCAGGGTGACGTTGGCCTGGTAGAGCGAGGCAGCGGTGACCAGCGCCCAGTAGGGGCGGCCCACACCGAGCGCGAGCGAGGCGTATCCGGCGAGGGCGCAGCCCAGCGCGGTGCGCAGGGCGATGGGGGCGAGTGGACGCAGGCGACGGAACAACGGGCTTGGCGTGCGGGCGAGTTCGACTTCCACGCCGAGGAGTTCGTCGGCGGCTTCCCCGAGGTCGCCCGGACGGGGTACGGGCCCCGTGCGCCGTACCTCGCGCGCCCACGCCCGCAGCCGCTCGGGCTCCGTGTCGGCGGGCGCGGCGATCGCGACCTCGGCGCGTACGACGAGTCGCTCCAGGGCGCGCCGGGGCGCGGTGCGGGCGCCGGTGGAGAGCAGCGACTGCCAGGCCCCGTGGACGGCGGCGGCCGCGGCGGCGCGGGCCCGGGCGGCCCCGTCACCGCCGCCTTCCGTCTCGGCGTACGCGGCGGCGGCGTTCAGCGCGTGCGCCGTCGCGCGGCGCTCGGGCCCGTGCGGTCGGACGATCCCGGGGGCCATGCCGACGATCCACGCCCAGGCGCCCGCGGCGGCGCCCAGCGCGAGATGGCCGGGAACCTGGCCGAGTGTCTGCGGCACGAACAGGGACGCGGAGCTGATGAAGGCGAGGACCACGTGGGCGGGCGGCCCGATGCGCGTGGCGTCGCACAGCGCCTTCTGCGTGGCGGCCAGCAGTGCGCCGACGGTGACCAGCACGACGGCGTTCGTCGTGAGGGCGGCCGTGGTCAGCGCGACGGCGAGGCCGCCGAGCATGCCGAGGACGACCCAGGCGAGCGCGCGGGCGCGGGCGGCGTAGGGGCGGTTGTGGGCGTAGAGCGCGCAGAGCGACCCGGCCATGGTGTACATCGCCAGGTCCAAGCGGCCGAGCGCGAGGAGCGTCAGATTCGGCGGGGCGACCGAGGCGACCACGCTCAGCGCGGGCTTGAACCAGATGTCGGCGGGTCGGCCGAGCCGCAGCACGCCGGCCAGCGGCAGGCGACGTCCACGCGGGCGGCGGTGTGCACGGGGAATCCGGGGTGTCGCACTACTCATACCTACAAGATTAGCAGGTGTTTTACTCGTGAAATATATCTTCCCGGTCGCCGCCCACCGGCGCTCACCTGCGGTGCACTCCCGCACGCTCCCCCGCGTACACCTTTGCGCTCGCTTGCGCACCGCCCGGCCCGGGCATGCCTTCGGTGACTGTCCGACATCAACGACTGTCCGACTCCGTCGAGCGGGAGGTACGCGGTGCACGGACCGGCGTCACCAGGCTGGCTGCTCGTCGCGCTGTGCGCGGCGACAGGGGCCTACTGCCTGTTGCGGATGCGCAGCCCCGTCGAGGAGCAGCGCCGCACCGCGGGCGCCGAGGCGCTCATGGGATTCGGCATGGCCGCGATGGCCGTGCCCGCGGCGGCGGCCACTCCGCCGCGCTGGACCTGGTTCGCGTACGCCGCGGTGTTCGGCGCGGCCGCCGTGCGCGCGCTGTGGTCGGCCCGTACGAGCCCGCACCATCTCCACCATCTGGTCGGGGCCTGCGCCATGGTCTACATGGCCGTCGCGATGGCCACCTCCCCCGGGCACCACGGGCACGCCGGCGGTTCCGGGATTCCCCTGATGACCGGGGCGCTCCTGCTCTACTTCGCCGGGTACGTGCTGCGATCCGGGGCCCGGCTGTTGCCGGCCACGGCCGGGGGCTCGGGAACGCTCGGCGGCACTCCCCGTACCCTCGGCTGGGGCGACCGCCCCGAGTTGTCGCAGGCATGCCGTTTGTCCATGGGGATCGCCATGGTGGCCATGCTCGTCACGCTCTGAGAACCACCCCGGCACCACCCGCGTGAAACCGTGGCGTACGTCACTTTGCCGTCGCGGGCCGTATCGCCCGGCGACGCTCCGCTCATAGGCTTCACCCCATGATGGTCCCCGCGGCACTGTTGCTGCTCGGCGCCCTGGCCGCCGTGGTTGCCCCACGGCTGCTCGCCCGGGCGGACTGGCCGGACCGTGAACCCGTGGTCGCCCTGTGGGTGTGGCAGTGCGTGGTGGCGGCCGTTCTGCTGTGCTGCGTGCTGTCGATGACGCTCAGCGCGGCCGCCGCTTGGGTGGCGGTACGCGGCCATGTCTTCGGTCCCGCCCCGCACTCCGTGGTGGACGCCTACGCGCTGAGCGACGGAAGTCCCTGGGCCGCGGCGACCGCCGTGGCGCTCGCGTGCGGCGGTGCCTGGACCGCGGCGATGCTGGTCCGCGAGGTGCTGCGGGCCCGGGCCCACCGTCGGCACAGCCGTGACGAACTCCTCGTACGCGCACCGCTGTTGCCCGGCGAGGAGCCGGACAGCGGCCGGCTGGTGGTACTGGAGGGCGAGCGTCCGGACGCCTGGTGGCTGCCCGGGACCGCTCCCCAACTGGTCGTCACCACGGCCGCGTTGCGCCGTCTCAAGGGGCGTCAGCTGGATGCCGTACTCGCCCATGAGCAGGGACACGCGCGGGCTCGGCACGACTGGCTGCTGCACTGCTCGGCCGCGCTCGCCGTGGGTTTCCCGCAGGTGCCCGTGTTCGCCGCGTTCCGCGACGAGATGCACCGCCTGGTCGAACTGGCCGCCGACGACATGGCCTCCCGCCGCTTCGGCCGCCTGACGATCGCCCTCGCCCTGGTGGAACTGAACGAGGACCGGGGCGTCTTCGGCCCCGGCGCCACGCCGCAGGCCCACGTCCCCCACCGTGTGAACCGCCTGCTGACTCCCCCGGACCGGCTGACGCCGTCGCATCGGCTGCGACTGACGGCGGCAGCCACGCTGGTGCCGGTGATCCCCCTGCTGGTGACGTTCGTACCGGGCCTGCGGGCGCTCGGCTAGGACCTCCGTATGCGCTCCCCGTGACGGCCTACGAGCGCCGGTTCGGCCCGGAGCGTGCTTGACTGGCCGGACCGCGCCCCGAAGGATCTCCCTCATGACGATCAAAGCCGTGCTCTTCGACTTCTCCGGAACCCTGTTCCGTGCCGAACCGACCGAGTCCTGGCTGCGCGCGGTGCTCAAGGATGCCGATCTCGACCTGCCGGAGCGGGAGTTGACGGAGGCGGCGGGCGACCTGGAGACGGTGGGCGCCATGCCCGGCAGTGGCGTCGCGCCCCGACTGCCGGAGGGCTCGGAGGAGTTGTGGCACAGACGGGACGAGAGCGCCGAGCGGCACCGGGCCATGTACACCGCGATCTCCCGCCAGGTGCGGCTGCCCGATCCCCGGCTGCACGACGCGCTGTACGACCGGCACATGCTCCCGGCCGCCTGGGGGCCCTACCCCGACGCGGCCGAGGTGCTCGGTACGCTGCGTGAGCGGGGGGTCGCGGTCGGGGTGGTCAGCAACATCGGCTGGGATCTGCGGCCCGTCTTCCGTGAGCACGGCCTCGACCCGTGCGTGGGCGCGTACGTGCTGTCGTACGAGCACGGCATCCAGAAGCCGGACGCCCGACTGTTCGCGACCGCCTGCGACGCGCTGGGCGTCGCCCCCGAGGACACGCTGATGGTCGGGGACGACCGCCGCGCGGACGGGGGTGCGGCGGCGCTGGGCTGCGCGGTGCACTTCGTGGACCACCTGCCCACGGCGCAGCGCCCGGACGGGCTGCGGCCGGTGCTGGACCTGGTCGGCTGACCCGCCCGGCCCCCGAGACGCCCGCGGTCCCGACAGCCGTCGATGCCGGCCCGGACACGGACAATGCTCGACGTCAGCCTTGATAGTCCTCGACCTGCGAAGACGGTCGTACGCGCGCCTCGTCCGGGTTCTCCCCGAACTCGGACTTCGCGCGCCGCTGGCGCAGCAGGTCCCAGCACTGGTCGAGCGCCCGCTCCAGCTCCCCGAGCCGTTCGTGCTCCGTGGCACTGTCGATCCGCCCCGATGCGACGGCGTCGCGCAGCCGTCGTTCGTCGTCCACCATCGCCGCGATCCTGGCCAGGATCTGCTCTTGATCCATGTCCACCCGCCTCCCTCGCCACTCCAGCCCACTCTAAGGAGGCCACGGCGGCTGTGCGACTCGCTCGGGGAATCCCGCTCGGCTCGTGCCCGTCCCCCACGGTGCCGCGCCACTCCGGGCTCCTTGGGGGGCGAGGTGGATCTGACAGACGTGGACGCTGTGATCCTCGGTGGCGCCGACCACCTGGATCGGGACCGTGACCAGGCCGAACGAGGCCGCGCGTGGCTGTGAGCCCGTGGTCAGGATGCGTATCCGGGCGAGCCGGGCGAGTCTGAAACCATGCCTGGAGAGCTGCACGTGATCGTGTACCCGCCATCCCCGACCGACGGCAGCCGGCGGGTGCGCGTCAACGGGGAGCTCCTCGGCACCGCACACTCACTGCGCGACCTGGCCGCCTTCCTCCGCTACGCCGGGCTGGAGGGATACGACGAGGTCGACGTGGCCAACTCGGAGCTGATCGAGTGGCACGGCGGCGGGCCCGAAGCGTGGTCGCGACCGAAGTGACGCCACTACTGGGCCGGCTGCGCACCTGAAGGCGAGTTGATCGCTCAGGAATCTCGCCCGTCCGCCTGAGACGATCCCCCGCGTCGCCCCAGGCGGACGGCAGCCCGGGGCCTCCCCCGCGAAGGGCCATGGCCCGGACGCTCTGAGTATAGTTGGCTGGCAGCCAGTCAACACAGGAGTTTCAGCATGTCCCCGCGCAGCCCGTCGGTCAATGAAGAGTTGCGGCGGCGTTCCCGGGAGCGGCTGCTGCAGGCCGCGGTGGAGCTGGTGAACGAGCGCGGCTACGAGGCGACGACGCTCGGGGACATCGCGGATCGCGCGGGATCCGCACGCGGACTCGTGTCGTACTACTTCCCCGGCAAACGCCAGCTCCTGCAGTCCGCCGTGCATCGCATGATGCACCGCACTCTGGAGGAGGGGCTGGAGCGCGAGCCGCCTACCGAGGACGGCCGGGAGCGGCTGGCGAGGGCCATCGACGCGATTCTGGGCCTGGCCCGGGACCGGCCGGTGCTGATGCGTCAGCACATGGCCGGGATATTGCAGGGCGAGGGGTTCGTGCAGTGCCCGGAGCAGCAGCGTCTCGCGCAGCTCCTGCGGGAGACCGTCGCCCGGTACGGCTCCCAGGACGCCGACACCGACTACCCGATGCTGCGGGCGGTACTCATGGGTGCGGTGTACGCGGCCCTGGTGCCGGGTGCGCCGATGCCGGTCCCGAGGCTGCGGGCCGAGCTGTTCGAGCGCTACCACCTCGACTGGGAGATGGGTGTCCCGCCGGACACCGAGGTGCCCGGCGGGACGTGTGAGAGCGATCTGTCACGGTTCTTCGCGACCGGTCGGCGACCGGATGAACAGGGGCCGGACGACCGGCGGCCGGAGGATCAGTCGAAGTAGTCCGGCTGCGTCTGGACGTTGAGTTCGCGCAGATGGACCCGCTTGGCCGGGTCGGTGCGCCGGTCGCTGAGCTTGAGGACGTCGAAGCCCTTGGCGATGTCGTTCGAGTAGATGTAGCCGTTGTAGTAGTACGCCGACCAGGAGCCGCCGACCGTGAGCGTGCCGGTGGTCAGTGGTCCGCGCTCGAAGTAGGCGATCTCCTTCGGGTTCGAGGAGTCGGTGAAGTCCCAGACGGAGACGCCGCCCTGGTACCAGGCCTGGACCATGAGGTCCTTGCCCTTGACGGGGATCAGCGAGCCGTTGTGGGCCACGCAGTTCTCGGTGTCGGCCTGGTGGCGGGGGATCTTGTAGTAGCTCTTGAAGACGAGCTTGCGCCTGTCGCCCTTGCCGACGATGTCGTAGATGCCGTCGGCACCGCGGTTCGGACCGATGGCCGCGTTGCAGGTGGCCGCGCCACCGCCGCCCAACTCGTCGGTGAACACGACCTTGTCGGCCTTCTGGTTGAAGGTCGCCGAATGCCAGAACGCGAAGTTGACGTTGTCCTCGACCTGGTCGATGACCTTCGGGTGCTCCGGGTCCTTGATGGAGAACAGGATGCCGTCGCCCATGCAGGCGCCGGCGGCCAGGTCCTTGGAGGGCAGGACCGTGATGTCGTGGCAGCCGGTGGTCTTGGAGACGCCCGGGTTGGTGGGCGCGCCCGGGTTGCCGCCGCCGTCCGGTCCCTCACCCGGGAACAGCACCGGGAAGTTCACCACGGCCGCCTTCTCAGGGGCGCCCCGCGGCACCTTGATGACCGAGATGCCGTCGTGCGGGGGCTGGCAGTCGGGGAAGGTGGCGCTCGGCGAGTACGAGGCGACGTAGATGTAGACGTTCTTGCGCTCGGGCACCAGCGTGTGGGTGTGTGAGCCGCAGGCGGTCTCGACGGCGGCGACGTACTTCGGGTTCGCCTTGTCGGTGATGTCGAAGACCTTCATGCCCTCCCACGAGGACTTCTCGGTCGCGGGCTGCGTGGTGCTGTTGCAGGAGTTGTCGCTGCGCGAGGAGTCGGTGGACAGGAAGAGCAGGTTGCCGGAGACGGACACGTCGTTCTGCGAGCCCGGGCAGAGCACCTGCGACACCGTCCTGGGCGCCTTCGGGTTGCTGATGTCGAAGATGCGGAAGCCGTCGTAGTTGCCGGCGAAGGCGTACTTGCCCTGGAAGGCGAGGTCCGAATTGAGGCCGGTGAAGGCCTCCTTGGGGACATTGGCGAGGTGCTCGATGTTGTCGGAGTGGACGATCTCGTCCACTCCGGGTATCTCGCCGCTCGCGATCGCCGCCTTCGCCTCGGCGGAGTCACTCCTGGACACCTTCTCCTGCACGGCGGGGCCGTCCCCGGGATCGGGGGTGGCGGCCGCCGGGCCGGCCGTGAGCAGCGTGGCCAGGAGTCCGGCCGCGGCCGCGGCAACTCCCAGGCGTCTGCGCCGCGTTCGGGGGTCGATCAACAGGGTCACTGCGTCCTCCCTTGTAGCCGTTCGCAGTTGAACGGTTCACGGACCCCAGAAGTATCGTCCGCCCCATGCACTGATCAACAGATGGCAACGCACTCGTAATGAAAGTTTTTGATCAGTAACGTTCACCGACGTGCTAGGACGGTCATGAACACCCGTGAGATGTCCGGCGATTCATGTGCCCCAGGAGGTCGATGTGCTGCCCCGTCGTACGTCCCACGCGTCCCGTACGCCCCGCACTCGCCGTGCGCTCCTGGCCGCGGCGTCGCTGACGGCTGCCGTGCTCGCGCTCGGGGCCTGCGATTCCGGATCGGCTTCCACACCCAAGTCCGCCGGGACGAGCGGGCCTTCGGTGATCGCCCCCGGCAAGCCGGGCGAGGCGGCCGAGACGCTCTCCGCCGCGGACGCCGCGAAGCGGCGCGGCGAGGACGACTCCCCCAACACGGCGGACTTCGCCTACGCGCGGATGATGATCGAGCACCACACCCAGGCCCTGGAGATGACCGGTCTCGCCGCGAAGCAGGCCGCGTCGGGCCCGGTGAAGCGGCTCGCCGCGCGGATCGCCGCCGCACAGGGGCCGGAGATCACCACGATGAAGGCCTGGCTCACGGCCCACGACGGCGACAAGCGGGCCACGGAGCACCAGCACGAGGCGATGCCCGGCATGGCGACCGAGGCGCAGCTGAAGCAGTTGCGCGCGGCGCGGGGCAAGGCCTTCGACACACTCTTCCTGAAGCTGATGATCACACATCACGACGGGGCGATCTCGATGGCCACGGACGTGAAGGCCCAGGGCAACAACATCCAGATCGAGGAGATGGCCGACGACGTGATCGCCCAGCAGACGAGCGAGATCAGCAGGATGCGCGAGATGTAGCGACGCCCGGCGAAGCGCCCGGAGACCCATTCGACCGATCACCCCACGCGTTCGCGTCGTGATTTTCCGTACGGATGAACACGCACACGCGTGCCGCGCGCCGCACCCTGTCAGCGGGGGCGTCGGTGGTGCGATGCTGGAGCCATCAGCGATCTCCTCGAGCTGTTCGGCTTTCGGATTGGGAGTTCCGCCGTGTTGCATGTCGCCGTTGTCGGATCGGGGCCCAGTGGGGTCTACACCGCCCAGTGCCTCGTCCAGAGCGGGCTGTCCGAGGTCCGGGTGGACGTTCTGGACCGGCTTCCGTGCCCGTACGGCCTGGTGCGCTACGGCGTGGCACCCGACCACGAGAAGATCAAGTCGCTGCAGAACAATCTGCGGGCGGTCCTGGAGGACGAGCGGGTCCGGTTCCTGGGCGGTGTCCAGGTCGGCCCGGGCGGGGTGCCGGTGGCCCGGCTGCGGGAGCTGTACCACGCGGTGGTCTACTGCGTGGGCGCCGCCACCGACCGCCACCTCGGAGTGCCGGGCGAGGAGCTTTCGGGCAGCTGGTCGGCGACCGACTTCGTGTCCTGGTACAGCGCGCATCCCGATTCCGTCTCCGGCGGCTTCGCGCTCGGCGCGCGCTCGGCCGTGGTCGTCGGCGTCGGGAACGTCGCCGTGGACGTGACCCGGATGCTGGCCCGCGGCGCCACCGAGCTGAGCCCCACCGACATGCCGCAGGCGGCGCTGAGCGCGCTGGCCGAGAGCAACGTGACGGAGATCAGCATGATCGGGCGGCGCGGACCCTCGCAGGCCCGGTTCACCACCAAGGAGCTGCGCGAGCTGGGCGCGCTGCCGGACACCGAAGTCGTGGTGGACTCCGAGGAGTTGGCGCTCGATCCGCAGTACGTCGACCCGTCGGCCTTGCCCGCCGCGCAGCGCCGCAATGTGGAGGTGCTGCGGGGGTGGGCCGCCGCGCCGCCCCAGGACCGGCCCCGCCGGATCCGGCTGCGCTTCTTCCTGCGCCCGGTCGAGCTGCTTCCCGACGAGGGTGACCGCACCCGGGTGGGCGCGGTGCGCTTCGAACGTACGGCGCCCGACGGACGCGGCGGGGTCATCGGGACGGGACGGTACGAGGACATCGAGGCGCAGTTGGTGCTGCGCTCGGTCGGCTATCGGGGCGTCCCGCTCGAAGGGCTGCCCTTCGACACGGACCACGGCACGGTGCCGCACCTCGCGGGTCGGGTACTGCGGGACGGCGTGGTCACCCCGGGCGAGTATGTGGCGGGCTGGATCAAGCGGGGCCCGACCGGCGTCATCGGCACCAACCGGCCGTGCGCCAAGGAGACCGTGACCTCGCTGCTCGAGGACGCCCCCGAGCTCGTACGACGGGACGTGGCGCAGGAGCCTCTCGCGGCGCTGCGGGCGGCCGGGGCGGCGCCGGTCCCATGGGCCGGGTGGGAGGCGATCGAGCGGGCGGAGGCGGAGCTCGGGGCCTCGCTCGGTCGGCGTGTGGTCAAGCTGCCCGACTGGACGTCACTGCTGGCGGCGGCACGGACGGCGACTTCGTCCTAGGGCCCGTCCGGTGGACGGGTCCCAGGGCCTGTCCGGCGGATCATGCCGGGAACGCGGGGCGGGTCCTAGCGGAGTCGAGCGGGACTCCGTGGGCATGACACATAGCGGCAACAGACCGGAAATCAACAAACTGTTCAAGCCGCTTACGGTCTCGTGCTGTCCGGACGTACCTCACGCCGTCCGGCGGTTCCCGTCCCCACCCGCCGCTCCTGGAGTGCCCATGGCGACCACCGCACCCGTGCATCCCGTCGATGAGGTCCCACCCGTACGCCACCTGGTCGCCTTCGGGCTGCAGCACGTGCTCGCGATGTACGCGGGAGCGGTGGCCGTGCCACTGATCGTGGGCGGTGCGATGAAGCTCTCGCCCGCCGATCTCGCGTATCTGATCACCGCGGACCTGCTGGTCTGCGGTATCGCGACCCTCATCCAGTGCGTGGGCTTCTGGCGTTTCGGTGTACGACTGCCGATCATGCAGGGCTGCACCTTCGCGGCGGTCTCACCGATGGTCCTGATCGGGACGACCGGAGGCGGACTGCCCGCGATCTACGGATCGGTGATCGTCGCGGGGCTCGCGATCATGTTGCTGGCGCCGGTCTTCGGCAGGCTGCTGCGCTTCTTCCCGCCGCTGGTCACGGGCACCGTCATCCTGATCATCGGGGTCTCGCTGCTGCCGGTGGCGGGCAACTGGGCGGCCGGCGGCGTGGGCGCGAAGGATTTCGGGGAGCCGAAGAACCTGGCGCTCGCGGGCTTCGTCCTGGCCGTGGTGGTGGGTGTACAGCGGTTCGCGCCGGCCTTCCTGAGCCGGATCGCGGTGCTGGTCGGCATCGCGGTGGGCCTCGCCGTGGCGGTGCCGTTCGGATTCACGGACTTCGGTGGGGTCGGGGACGCCGACTGGGTCGGTATCAGCACGCCGTTCCACTTCGGCGCGCCGACGTTCCACGCCTCGGCGATCGTGTCGATGCTGGTCGTGGCACTGGTGACGATGACGGAGACGACCGGTGACCTCATCGCGGTCGGCGAGATGACCGACCGGAGGGTCGAGCCGCGCACGCTGGCCGACGGTCTGCGCGCCGACGGTCTCTCCACGGTTCTCGGCGGTGTGTTCAACACCTTCCCCTACACCGCGTTCGCTCAGAACGTGGGTCTGGTCGGCATGACCCGGGTGCGCAGCCGCTGGGTGGTCGCGACCGCGGGCGGCATCCTCGTCCTGCTCGGTCTGCTGCCCAAGCTGGGCGCGGTGGTCGCGGCGGTGCCGGCGCCGGTGCTGGGCGGCGCGGGCCTGGTGATGTTCGGGACGGTCGCCGCCAGCGGGCTGCGGACGCTGGCCGAGGTGGACTTCAAGGGCAACAACAACCTGACAGTCGTGGCCGTCTCGGTCGCCGTGGGCATGCTGCCGGTCGGGGTACCGACGGTGTACGCGAAGTTCCCGGACTGGTTCCAGACGGTGATGAACAGCGGGATCAGCGCCGGATGCCTGACGGCGGTCGTCTTGAACCTGCTCTTCAACCACCTGCCGGGGAAGCCGGGTTCGGCCGATGTCGCCACCGAACCGGAGGCCGCCTCGGCCTGAGCCCCGCCGGGCGCTCAGTCGGTCGGCCGCTCGATCGCGGCGAGGACGCTGTCGAGGAGCCCGGGGAACAGGGTGTCCAGGTCGGGTTTGCGCAAGGCGTTCATCTCGGCTGTTCCCCGCGCGTCAGCGCTCGACTGTTCCCCGCGTGTCAGCGAATGCCGACAGGCCAGGGGCCTGTCCGGCGGGTCTTGCCGGACAGGCCCCTGGGCCCGAGGAGGCTCAGCGTTTGAGCGTGAAGGTGAAGTCGCCGGAGAGCTTGCCGCTCAGCCGGACTGCCGAAACGAGTTTCCCCTCCGTGATCAGTCTCTCGACCTCGGCCCGCGAAAGACCGCAACCTTCAGCGATCAGTCGCACCGGCCGGACAGGGATCCGCGCCGCAAAACGGACCGATACATCGATCACATCGATCACCTCGCGGTCCAGGTGATCCGATCCGCCGGTGTCGAGGCGCCAAGCGTTGTCCCAGTCGAGGGCGATGCGATTACGGCGCCGCACGACCGGATCCTGGAGCAGCTCAGCTGTCAGGCCGAGGTCGTTGTCATGCAGCCGGTCCAGCAGATCAGGTCGTACGGAGCGCACATTCATCCGCTCCAGGACCGTGAGCTTCGCGGTTTCCCCGCACGCGGTACAGAGCGCGAGGAGCCAGGCGTCGATGAGCTTGTGGTTCGCGTTGACGCGAAATTTTCCGCTTGCCCGGAAGCGCTCGGACGCGCACGCGTGGCAACGGCGGAGAACGAGCGGCAGGCAGGTGGGCATGACCACCCAGTTTTCGAGCACAGAAGTACACCGGTTTCAGTGAGAAGTCCGCAGCAAAAAGGAGCGCGGCGCACATGCGCGACGCGCGACGATTCAGCGCTCGGGAGGTCTCACAGGGTGTACAACGGCACGTCCTTGACCAGACGACTTGGTTCGGCAGCACGGTAATGGCGCACAGCGGCGCCGCTCCACTGGTTTTCGAACTCCTCACCGCCAGGTTCTGTCCGGCGGATCAGGGACGAAGCCAGAGCCGGATCGCGGCGACGGTGACGGTGGCGTGGAAGACGCGGGCCCGCTTGATGCCCCTTTGGATGTCGAGCGGCCCGACCGGCGTGCTCCAAGCAGTTGCTGACGCGGAGAGGCGAAACGCCTGAGCAGTTCTTGCGCCATGACGTGACCGGGATGACACAGATCCGCGACCCGACGAAGACCCGACAGCGAACCGGTCGACGAACGGAAACCCTACATACTGTAGGGTTTGGCACATCGTGAGCCTCTTACGTCTCGGGGGACCCCAATGAAGGAACGTGACGCCGGTCCGGCGGCGCCGAGGGACGGCGCCTTCGAGCGGATCCTGGACCGCGCTCTCGATTCCCCCGAGATCATGGCAGCCATGGAGCATGTGGGCGTGGCGGACACGCGCGAGCGCCTGCGCGCCGAAGCCCTTCAGGCGCGCCCCGCGCTCTCCCGGGCCGCCGCGGTCGAGTACGACCGGTACCTCCGGCTACGCGCGTCCGGACGACATGACGGTCCCTCAAAGGAAGCCTCCGGTACGGAAGATGGGTCCGTGTCCGTCTCGGCGTTGCTCGCGCCGAGTCTCGGTGTCGTCGCCGCGGGCGTGTACGTCCTGAGCGGGTTCGATCTGCACGCCCTCGATGTACGCCCGCATCTGAACGACGGACTGATCATGGTGGTGGTGATCCTGGCCGCCGTGACGGCGGGCGCGGCGCTGGGCGACCTTCTCTGGTCGCTGACGACGCGCGGCCGCCCCACCTCGGAGGACCGCGATCCCGAGCTCAGACACGCCCATGAGGACTGGCAACTGACCCTGCTGGAGCGGGGAGTGATGCCGTTTCTGCTCGGACGGCTGGAGGGGACGGCCTCGGTCCAGCCCCCGCTCCAGCCCGCTCTTCAACCTTCGCTTCAGCCCTCGACGAGGGAGCGGCCCAGCCAGTCGGACTTGTCCTTCGCACCGGGCAGCGCGAAGAAGTAGCCACCCCCGGTGGGGCTGATGTAGTCGACGAGCGGCTCGTCGATAAGACGTGTCTGCGTCGCCTCGAACTGACGTACCACGTCCTGCTGGTAGGAGCAGAAGGCCAGGCCCATGTCCAGGTTGCCCGCCGTGTCGACACCCCGGTCGTAATTGTAGCCGCGGCGCAGGATCCGGGTCGTGTCGGTCTTCGCCGTACGGGGGTTGGCGAGCCGGATGTGGGCGTCCAGCGGGATCGCCTCGCCCTTGGGGTCCTTGGTGTAGCGCGGGAGGTCGGTCTCCTGGGCACCGTCCAGCGGAGCACCGGTGTCACGGCGGCGGCCGATCATCTTCTCCTGCTCGGTGAGCGAGACCCGGTCCCAGAACTCGACCAGCATGCGGATGATCCGGATGACCTGGTAGCTGCCTCCGACCGCCCAGGACGGTTCGCCGTCGGCCGCAGTGACCCAGACCAGTTCGTCCATCTCGCGGGACGAGGTCGTGTCCGGGTTGGCGATGCCGTCCTTGAACCCGAGGAAGTTGCGCTGCGCGCCGGTCGGACGCGACGGGTTCTGGAAGCCGTCGATGCGCCACTTGACCTGCATCGCGCCGCGCGTGTGCCGGGTGATGTCGCGCAGGGCGTGCAGCACCGTGTCGGAGTTGGCGGCGCACAGCTGCAAGGACAGGTCGCCGTGGCACTCGGCGGCGTCGAGGTTGTCGTTGGGGAAGGTGCGCATCGGCCCCAGGTGACGCGGTATGCGGTCGGCGAGTCCGTAGCGGCCGTCGAAGAGCGAGGCGCCGACGCCCACGGTGACGGTGAGGTCGTCCGTGGGCAGGTCCGGCCCCAGCAGGCCGCTGTCGGAGGGTGGTGCGCCCACGCCGAGGTCGACCGGGGTGCCGCCGGTGGTCAGGAAGCGGGCCCGTTCGGTGATCGTGCGCAGCAGGGCGGCCAGTTCGCCCCGGTCCTTGGCGATGACGTCGAAGGAGACGAAGACGGCGGCTCTGGGCGCGGGAGTGGTGATGCCGGCCTGGTGGGCGCCGTGGAAGGACACTTCGCCCCCGCCCGAGTCGGCCGCCGCGGCGGGGGTGCTGCCCGCGGCCGTTTGGGCCCCGACGAGCCCGGCGCCCGCCAGGGCGGCTCCGGCCACGCCGACACCGACAGCGGTCTTGGTGAACGTACGGCGGCCGAAGGGGCAGCCACCCGGCGCGGCCTGGTCGTCCTGGCTCGGGGTCGTCATCGGGGAGGTCCTCTCCTGTGGGCGCATGGTCCCGGTACAGCGGGGGCGGTGGTACGGCGCGGGTGGGCCGACGCGTTGGGGTCGGCGCCGCTGGGCTGCTCAAGCGGCCTTTGGCGGCTCACGCGGCCTTGCGGATCTCCAGGAGGTCCGGGATCGGGGCGAGGTCTTCCAGTAGCTGGCTGACCGTGCCGTCGAGGCGCTGCCGGTCAGTGTCGGACAGCTTGTCCAGCGGCGTCCAGGTGCCGTCCTCGGCCCGCTGGGCGAGCACCAGTTGCTCGGTGCGCCGCATCCACGCGTCGACAGCAGGGAGCACCTCGGCGTTGCGCTTGTCGATCAGCGGGCGGAGCAGGGTGAGCAGTTCGCGGGTGCCGTCGAGGTTGGCCTCGGTGGTGGCGAGCTCGGTACCGCTGCCGTAGTCGGCGTTGCCGCTCAGTTCGCGGTGCAGGGTGTTCTCGAGGATCTCGTGGGTGCGCAGCGGGAGGTCGGCCGGGTCGAAGTCCTGCTTCGGAAAGTCCTTGCGCAGGGCGTCCACGTCGGCGGCGAGCCGCTTGGTGTACGGCGCGAGCGTGGCGGCGGACTGGCCGTGCCACAGGCCGTACTCGATGCGGTGGAAGCCGGTGAAGGCCGGGTCCTCGACCCCGCCCGCGAGTCCGGCCGTACGGCCGTTGATCTTCGCGTCGAAGTCGGCGAAGGTGCCGTAGGCGGCGCCGAGCGAGGCGTACCGCGTGTGCGCGGGCAGCCAGTCCTTGCGGGCCCGGTCGAGCTTGCCGGCGTCGATGTCGCTCCGCAGGGTGCGCGTCTTGGTCTGCAGGTCGGCCAGGCCCTGGTCGACATAGGCCCGGTAAGCAACCAGCGGTGCGGCGAGGTCCTTCTCGGAGACCGGCAGCACGGCCTGAACGGAGCCGCCGCCCGCGCTGACGCGCACGGCTGCCGAGGTGACGGCCTTCCCGCCGTTGGGTACACAGCGCCAGGCGTACGAGCCCGTCCCGACGGTGGCGATCAGGGCGCGGGTGGTGCCGGGGGCTATGCCCTCGACCTCGCCGTAGACGGCGTTGCTGACCGGGTCGATCAGATAGATCTCGGAGGTACGGGAGCCGGTGTTGCGCACCTGGAAGGTCTGCCGGCCCGGTTTGGGCTCGGTGAAGCCCCTGCCGCAGTCGGACGCGGACACCTCGACGACAGGCGTCCCGGACGCGGGCTTTCCGCCGCTGGCGGCGATGGTGATCCCCGCGATGAGCGCGGGGGCGGCGACGAGAGCGGCGGGGACCGTCCAACGGGGGAGGCGACGAGGGGTGGACGGCTTGGCCGCGGGGGGCTCGGTGGGAGCGGACGCCTTCTCGCGGCTGGAGGAAGCGGGTTCGGCGGGCTTCTCGCCCACGGTGGCGAGCGTGGCGGAGTGCTCAGCCTCGGTCACGGCCGACGCGGTCGGCGCGGCGACAGGTTCCGCGGCCTGCGTGGCAGTGGGTCCCGCGGTCTTCTCCGCCTCTGCGGAGTCGAGCGGCGGCGCGGACATGAGCTTGGCCGCTCTCGCGACGTCCGTTGCGGCGAGCACCGCCGCCTTCGTGCCCTCAGCGAGCGGGGACGCCCCGGACGGCGACTCGGCAGGCTCGTCGGCCACCGCGCCAGCGACCCCCGCGGGCACCGAGCCGTCCGACGTCCGGGCCCGCGCGACGGCGGACCCGCGGACGCCGCGCACGAACAGCGTCATCACGATCGCCAGGTACGCGCCGTAGACGCCGACCTGAAGCCAGGTCATCTGCGGGGTGAGGTTGAGCGTGCCCTGGACGACGGTGACGTACCAGGAGGCCGGGTCGAGATGCGCCGAGAGATCGAAGGCGTACGACGTGCCGCCCGGGATCACCGTGGCTTCCTGCAGATCGCGCATGCCGTATCCGAGAACGCCCGCGGCGATGACGATGAGCACGGCGCCGGTGATGGTGAAGAACCGCGTGAGGTTGATGTGCAGCACACGCCGGTACAGGCCCCAGCACAGCGCCGCGGCGATCAGCAGCCCGGCCGCCGCTCCGGCGGGCGGACCCGAGGAACTCCCCGCGGCCTGCGCGGTGGTCCATAGAAACAGCGCGGTCTCCAGGCCCTCGCGGCCGACGGCGAGGAACGACGTGGCGATCAGTACACCCGCGCCCATGCCCAGCGCGGCGGTGACCTTCTGTCTGATCTCGCCGGAGAACGTACGGGCCGAGCGCCGCATCCAGAACACCATGGCGGTGACGAACACGACCGCGACCAGACTGAGCGTGCCGCCGAACGCCTCCTGCGACTTCCCCGACAGGTTCGCCGCGGTGAACGTCAGGACCGCGCCGAAGCTCGTCGACAACCCGATGGCGGCGGCAACTCCCGTCCACACATGGGGCAGTCGGGCACGCTGGTCGGACCGTACGAGTGTGGCGACCAGAACCGAGACGATCAGTCCCGCTTCCAACCCCTCACGCAGACCGATCAGAAAGCTGGGAAACGCGTCGTCCCACACCTCGGGCCTCTCTCCGATACAGCGAATACCAGGCCGGGCGGCCAAGGGCGGGGCTTAGTGTAGGCATGCCTAACTAAGCGTCAAGAGAGCGCACAAATCGCGACACAGTGGACGTGATCGGCGGCCCCGGACCGCGTCGGCCGCATCGAGGGCTGATCGGCCGATCAGCCGACGCCACAGCCGCACAGGGTCGGCATCACGCCTCTGACCTGTGGCTATGCGAGGGCGGAAGAGCAATGAACCCGGCGTCCGCGGCCCTTCACGGGGCGCACCGCGACGGCCCGGCGGCGTAACCAGACCCTCGCCCGGGACCTTCTCTCCGCGCTTCGATTCTTACCAGCCCCTTACCGCGCGGCACCGCCCGGACCAGGCAGTCTTTCCCCACAACGCCGTCGACCACCGCTCGTTAAGACCCTCGGCGGCAATCCTCACCGCGACCACAACCCTCCTTTCCCTTACAGCGTGTAGGGTTTCCCCGCTCTGCCCTTCGTAGGGAACGCACAGGGTTTCCCCACCTCCGCTCCCGCTGCCCTCCCCCACCGCCCTCTCCCCAAGGTGATGCTCCACCGTGTCTGCCCAACAGCCAGTACTCGTCCCGGAACAGCGGAACTCGAAGTCGCGCCGGACGGACCCGACCGGACGGCAGGCCATCGGTGCCCGGCTGCGACCACGGGCGGCCGCGGCCACGGTCTGGTACCTGCGACTGCTCGCGCTGCTCAACGTGGTGGCGGTCACCTCGCTGCCGTTCCGCGAAGAGGTGCACGAGCACAACGGAGGTGAGTTCTTCACCCCCTACCTGGCCACCGCCGGGCTGGTCTCGGCCGCGCTGGCACTGTTCCTGGCCCTGGTGATGCGGCGCCGCAAACGGGCCGCGTGGATCTTCAACATGCTGCTGGCGGGACCGCTCTTCGGGCTGTACGTCCTGGCCCTCACGCAGGAGCAATGCCGAAGGCACGGCTTCAACTGGTTCTCGACCCTGTTCACCGGGCTCTTCGTCGTCGCGCTACTCGTGGGACGGAGGGAGTTCCAGGCCGTCGGGGACCGCTCCAACCCCCGGCTGGCGCTGGCCGTCGGCGCCGGCGGCATCCTGGTCAGCGGCACCCTCGGAACGCTGCTGGTGAGCGCCACCAACAAGGTGTCCGGCGCGCCGCTGAGCGACCGGATCGCGTACACGCTGCTGCGCGGGATCAGCGTCGGCCCGCTCGCCGACCACCTCGACTCCGTGGTCGCACCCCGCTGGGTGGACGTCATCATCAACATCCTGATGGCGGCGTCCTTCCTGCTCGTGCTCTACGCCTGCTTCCGCGCGCCGCGTGGGCGTGAACTCCTCGGCGAGGACGACGAACGACGGCTGCGCGGGCTCCTCGCCAAGCACGGTGAACGGGACTCACTGGGCTACTTCGCGCTGCGCCGCGACAAGGCCGTCATGTGGTCCCCGAGCGGCAAGGCGGCGATCGCCTACCGGGTGGTCGGCGGGGTGACCCTGGCCTCCGGCGACCCGATCGGCGACCCCGAGGCCTGGCCGGGCGCCATCGAGGCGTGGCTGCACGAGGCGCGACGGCACGCCTGGACGCCGGCCGTGATGGGCGCCAGTGAGGAGGCCGGCACCATCTACGCCCGGCACGGCCTCGACGCCCTCGAACTCGGCGACGAAGCCATCGTGGACCGCGCCGACTTCACCCTCGAAGGGCGCGCGATGCGCGGAGTGCGCCAGGCGCACAAACGCATCCGCCGGGCCGGGTACACCGTCGGCATCCGCCGCCACGAGGACATCCCGGAGGCCGACATGACCACCCTGATCGACAAGGCGGACCACTGGCGGGACGGCGATACCGAGCGCGGGTTCTCCATGGCGCTCGGCCGACTCGGCGACCCGGGCGACGGCCGGTGCGTCATGCTGGAGTGCCGCGACAGCCAGGACGAACCGCGGGCCGTGCTGAGCTTCGTGCCGTGGGGCGAGAAGGGGCTGTCGCTCGACCTGATGCGCCGGGACCGGAACTCCGAGAACGGACTCATGGAGTTCATGGTCATCGAACTCCTGCTGCGCGCCCAGGAGATCGGGGTGCAGCGGGTCTCGCTGAACTTCGCCATGTTCCGTTCCGTCTTCGAACGCGGCTCCCGGCTGGGTGCCGGCCCCGTGCTGCGTCTGTGGTGCACGGTGCTGACCTTCCTCTCCCGCTGGTGGCAACTCGAGTCCCTCTACCGGGCCAACGCCAAGTACCGGCCCGTCTGGGAACCCCGCTACCTCCTGTTCGAGAAGAGCAGCGACCTCCCCCGCATCGGCGTCGCCGCCGCCCGTGCGGAGGGCTTCCTCACCCCGCCCGCCCTGCCCGCGCTCGGCCGCCGCCCCCTCCTGCGGGCACCGGGTGGACAGAGACAGCCACCGCACAAGGGCGCGCTGATCCCCGGACAACAGACGCGCGCGGACGACGAGACGACCCCGGACGCCCGAACCGACGCGCAGACCAACACTTCGTCCACCACCACCTCTTAGAGCGGCGCCTCCACCCGGCGCCCGCCATGTCATGGTCACCCGACGTTCATGTCGTCCGGAAACGATGCGGCCGATCACCGAGCCCGCTCCCGGACGAATCGACTCCCCCATGAAACGCATCGCGGCCGCCCCCGCCCTGGCTCTCGCCCTCTCCGCGCTCTCCGTCCTCCTCGTGTCCCCGCTCCCGGCGCAGGCCGCCGGCGGGGCGTCGGAAAGTTATGGGTCGAAGACGCCGTACGCGCCGCAGCAGGACGCCCGTACGTACCAACGGGCGCCGAAGGGCTTCGTCCCGGTCTTCACGGAGAACGTGTCCCGGCACGGTTCGCGCGCTGCGACGAGCGGCGAGGACGGCCAACTGATCCTCCAGCTGTGGGACAAGGCCGAGAGCGAGGGCGAACTCACCCGGGCCGGTGCTCAGTTCGGACCGCGGGTGCGCTCGCTGCTGGCGGCGATGGAGAAGGTCGGGTACGGCAACCTCAGTGGCCGGGGCAAGCGGGAGATCCAGAACACGGCACGGCGTATGGAGCGGCGGCTGCCCGGACTGTTCACACGCATCGCCGAGGACTCAGAACCGATCGACGTGGTCAGCTCGGGCCAGGGCCGCGCCGTCGACAGCGGCACCCTCTTCGCCTCGGCCCTCGCGGACGCCGACCCGGCCCTCGGCCCCCTCATCGGCCCGGCGCGCACCGACCCCGACCTGCTCTACTTCCACAAGTCCGCGGGCGGTGCCGCCTACCGCGACTACATCGCGAACGACCAGCGACTGGCCACCACCCTCAAGAGCATCACCGAGCAGCCGGCCACCCACCGCGCGGCCCGCGACGTCCTGAAGAAGATCTTCACCCCGGCCTTCGTCCGGCGGATCTCGGCCGGGGAGTTCGCCGCCATCGGCAGCGAGGTGGACGCGGCCCAGGCGGTCTACAACCTGTACAGCATCGCCCCGTCCATGAGCGACGAGGGCAGGTGGCACCTGGAGCGCTACCTCGCTCCGCGCGACGCCGCCTGGTTCGCCTATCTCGGCGACGCCGAGGACTTCTACGAGAAGGGGCCGGGCTTCGCGGACAGCGACATCACGTACAAGATGGCGGACGTCGTGCTCGACGACTTCTTCAAGAAGGTCGAGGCCAAGCGCGACGGGACCAGCGACCTGGGCGCCGAGCTGCGCTTCACCCACGCCGAGGAGATCATCCCGCTCGCCGCACTCATGCGCCTACCGGGCAGCACGAAGCCGGTGACGACGACTCAGCCGTACACCTATGCGGACAACCCGTGGCGGGGCGGCACGGTGGCTCCGATGGCCTCGAACGTCCAGTGGGATGTGTTCCGCAAGGGCGACACCTACCTGGTGCGGATGCTCTACAACGAGAAGGAGACCGCGTTCAAGGCGGGCTGCGCGCCCGTGGCGAAGGGCAGCGCCTTCTACGACCTGGACGAGCTGGAGCGCTGCTTCGGGCGCACGAAGTCGTGAAAGGTGCCTCCGTCCAGGTGACTTGGGAACTTCTTTACGGATGCCGTCAGTTCTGATCACACCGGCTCGGTGCTCGCTCCGAGCCGGTTCGAAGCGATGAGTGCGATCAGTGAAGGAGCCACACCGACATGGTGTTCAAACGGCTGCTCGGGGCGATGGGTGCAGGCGGCCCCTCGGTGGACACGGTTCTCGACGGCGGCGCGGTGGCGCCCGGCGGGATCCTGTCCGGGCAGGTCCACCTCCAGGGTGGCAGCGCGGACGTGCAGATCGAGCACATCGGGCTCGAGCTGATCGCCCGGGTGGAGGCCGAGCACGAGGACGGGGAGAGCGAGGGCGCCGTCGTCTTCGAAAGGTTCACGGTCGGCGGCGGTTTCCGTCTCGCCGAGGAGGAGCGGTACAGCGTTCCGTTCCGTGTGTCCCTGCCCTGGGAGACACCGGTCAGCGAGCTGTACGGGCAGCCGCTGGGCATCGTCCTCGGCGTGCGTACCGAGCTCGCGGTGGCCGGTGCGAGGGACAAGGGCGACCTGGATCCGCTCGCGGTGCGCCCGCTGCCCGTCCAGGAAGCGGTCCTGGAGGCACTGGGCCAGCTGGGCTTCGGCTTCAGGTCCGCCGACCTCGAGTACGGCCACATCGGGGGTACGGGGCAGCAGTTGCCCTTCTACCAGGAGATCGAGCTGACGCCCGCGCCGCAGTACGCGCACGTGGTGAACGAGATCGAGCTGACCTTCCTCGCCACCCCCGCAGGTATGGAGATCGTCCTGGAGGCCGACAAGCGCGGCGGGCTCTTCGAGTCCGGGCAGGACGCGCTCACCCGCTTCACGGTGAGCCATCACGATGTCGAGGCCCGCGACTGGAACAGCGAAGTCGACGGCTGGATCAAGCAGTTGGTCGAGCACCGGGCGTCGTACGGCTCCCACGCCACGTACGGTCACGCCGATCCGTATGCCGGGGGAAGCTCGTACGGGCATCACTCGGGCCATGAGTCGGGCCATGAGAGCCACCGCTCCGGGCCCGGCGTCGGTACCGCGGTCGCGGTCGGCGCGGCGGGGCTCGCGGTGGGGGTGGTCGGCGGCCTGGTCGCGGCCGAAGTCGTCGACGAGGTGGGCGACTTCTTCGAGGGCGACGAGGACGACGAAGGCGGCGAAGAGGACTGAGTCCTCAGGCGGGTCCGTGTCCTGGGGCGGTGCGCGCCGTCCCAGGACACGGACCCCGGGGGCTCAGTGCGCGGCGCCCGGAACCTCGGTCGTCACGCGCGGGGCGTCCTGCTCGGCGGAGTTCCTGATGACCGCCGTGGGGGTCACCGCAGCCGCGTCCTTTTCGGCGGTGGCGGCGGACGCGGGGTTCTCGTCCTTCATCGCCTTGGTCTCGCTCTTGAGGATGCGCATCGACTTGCCCAGTGCCCGGGCGGTGTCCGGCAGCTTCTTCGAGCCGAACAGCACGATGAACAAGATCGCCACGATCAGCAGGTGCCAGGGTTCCAGTCCGTTGCGGAGCATCGCGCGCCCGCCCTTCTTCGCCTCGGTCGAGGGCGCGCGTCCCACTGGCCGCCACCCGCTTGAAGATTGCTGCTTTGCGCAACAGTACAACCATGGGGTCGGATCGGACGTCTCCCGGCTCCCTCTTCTGCTCTTGTTCCGCTCCTGTTCCGCCGCTATTCCGTGCGCAGCGCGGTGGCGGTTCGCGTCCGAGCGGCCCAGCCCGCGGGCAGCAGCGCGCCCAGGACGGCGATCAGCAGGCCGCCGAGGGCGAGCAGGATCAGTTCGGGCGTGCGGTAGACGGCGATGACGGACTCGGGCAGCTCCAGCCCGGCGCTGTGCCCCATGGCCGGCATGACCCAGCCGTGCAGGGCGACACCGAGCGGGACTCCGAGGGCGCCGCCGACGAATCCGGTGACGACGACCGAGGTGACGACCATGGCGACGGTCTGCCGCGGGGTCATCCCGAGGGCCTTGTGGATGCCCAGGTCGCGGACCCGTTCGCGGGTGTCGAGAACGACTCCGTTCAGCACGCCGAGTCCGGCGACCGCGACGAGCATCAGGGTGAGGACGGCGGTCAGTGAGTTCAGGACGGTGACCGTGCTGCTGTTGTCGCCCACCCGACCGGTCTCGGCGGTGACGCCCAGCGGCCGCAGTACGGCGTTCAGCCGGGTGGCGTAGGCCGTCACGTCCGTGCCGGATCTCACCGCGATCTGGTGGCTCTCGACCTGGAGGTCCGGTTCGGCGGCGGCGAGGGTCGCGCGGTCGGTGAAGACCTCCATGCCCTGGTGGTGGGTGTCGAGGACCTCGCCGACGATCCGGACCGTGACGGCCGTGCCATGGTCGTTCAGGGTGACGGTGTCGCCGACCCGGGTGCCGGTCGCGGTCAGGAAGGGGGTCGGCACAACGGCCTCACCCGACCTCGCGATCCACCGCCCCGACACCATCTCGTAGCCGCCCCAGGAGGCGTCCCCGGTGAACGCGACGACGTTGACGACACCGGCCGCCCCGGAGACGGTGGCCTGGGTCGTGGCGACGCCGTAGTACTTCCCGGTGCCCGGCTGGGAGTCGATGGCCGCCGTGATCGCGGCGGGATCGGCCGCGGCCGCCTTCGCGGCACCCGGACTCCTGGCGCCCGGTGCCGCGGGGCCCCGCGGTTCCCTGACTTCGACGGTGACGTCGGCGGCGTCGTGCGCCCGCGCGGCCATCACCTCGGCGAGCGACGAGGAGAGGCCGACGGCGAAGGTGACGGCCACCGCGCCGAACACGACGGCCGCGCCCATGGCGGCCGAGCGGGCCGGGCGTGCGAAGGGACGCGCCAGCCCGAGGCCGACCGGCCTCGGGAGCGGCAGCAGTGCGCTCACCCGGGCCGCCGACCGTCCACGCCCTGGGGACGCCGTACGGCCGACGGCGAGCGCGTCCACCGTGCGCAGCCGTCCCGCCCGCCACGCGGCAGCCCAGGCGGTGACCGCCACCAGGCCCAGCGCCCCCGCGATCACGGCGAGGTCGACCCAGGGGGTGACCGCCAGGCCGCCCGTTCCGTAGACGTTCGCGGTCTCGGACAGCACCGGGACGGCGGCGAGGTTGCCCGCGACGACACCGAGGGCGGTGCCGATCGCGGCCGGGACCAGGGCCTGGCCGACGTACGCCCGTACCACCTGGTGCGGGGTGAATCCGATGGCCTTGAGGATGCCGATGCGCCGCAGCCCCGCGCCGACCGTGCCCGCGACCACGTTGCCGACGATGAGCACCGACATGACCAGGCCGAGGACGCCGAACGCGAGCAGGAAGGGGACAAACAGCGCGGTCTCCCGGTCGGCCGTCTTCTTGACGGTCAGCCAGGACTGCGCCCCGGTCACCGCCCCCGCGGGAACGACCGCGGTCACCGCGCGACGGCCCGCGGCGAGCTGGGCGGCGGTGTCCGCCCTGGTGAGGCGGTAGAGCATCTCGTAACCGGCGCTCCGGCCCTTCGGCGTCAGCGCGGCGATCTGGGCGGGCACGACCCAGGCGTCACCGGTGCGGCTCGCCGACCGGGCCAGGCCGACCACCTTCAGCGTCGGCCCCCCGGGCAGTCCGGGGAACGTGAGCCGCCGCCCGAGGCTCGGGAAGGGCTGGGATCCGTCGGAGACCACGATCTCGCCGGGGCGCTCGGCCCACCGTCCCTCGGTCAGTGCGACCCGGTCGACACCGGTGTGCGGCTCGGCGCGGCCGACGACCGTCATCGGCACCCCGTCGATGCCGCCGGCCACGCCTTCGATCTCGGTGTGCGGGGTGAGCGTCACGGTCCCGAACGGGCCGGACGCCTCGGCCACCCCCGTGGCGTCCGCCGAGGCGGACAAACGCGCCGCCGTGGCCCTGCGCGCGTCGAACTGCACGGACAGGTGCGCCCCGTGCTCCCGGGCGAAGGCGTGGTCGAAGGGCGCGCTGGAGGCCACCAGGAGCGATCCGCCGAGGACCGCCGCGGTCACGGCCATCATCATCGTCAGCCCGATCACCAGGGTCTGCACCCGGCGGCGGCCGACGCCCGAGCGGACGACCCGGTCCAGCGCGCTCATCGGACCGCCTCCGGCCTGACGTCCTCGGCGATCCGGCCGTCGACGAGCCGAACGGTGCGGCTGGTGCAGGACCGGGCCAGCGCGAGGTCGTGGGTGACGACCACGATGGTCTGGCCATCGGCGTTGAGGTCGGTGAGCAGTTGGCCGACGTCCTCCCCGGAGGCGCTGTCCAAGGCGCCGGTCGGTTCGTCGGCGAGCAGCAGGGACGGACGGTTCATCAGGGCTCTGGCCACGGCGACGCGCTGGCGTTCGCCGCCGGACAGCCGCCCGGGGTAGGCACGGGCGTGCCGGTCGACACCGATCGTCTCGAGCAGTTCCGCGGCGCGCCGGTGCGCCTCGGCGCGTGGCATTCCGGCGAGTTGGGCGGGCAGGACGACGTTGTCGGCGACGGTCAGGTCGTCGAGCAGGTTGAAGAACTGGAAGACCATCCCGATCCTGTCCCGCCGGTAGCGCGCCGAGGCGGCCTCGCCGAGTTCGTCGACCCGTACACCGTCCACGGTGACCGTCCCGGTGTCCGGTCGGTCCAGGCCGGCGATCAGGTTGAGCAGGGTGGACTTGCCGCTGCCGGACGGTCCGAGGATCGCGACCGCCTCGCCGGCCCGGACGGTCAGCGACGTGTCGTGCAGTGCGGGCGGCCCGTCGTCGTACTTCCGGCTCACCTCGCGCAGTTCGATCAGGGGTGTGGTCATGGAGTCTCCCTCGGTCCCGCCCGCCGGTCGGCCGGTCTGCCCGGACGCTAGGTGCGCCGCCGCTTCGGGCGCGTCGGTCGGCCGAGTCATTTCCGCTACCGCGTCCGGATGAGGCCGTACCGGGTCATCCCTGCGATGTAGGCGAGCGATGTAGGGGGAGGTCGCGCCGGGGTCGGCAAGGAGGATGCCGCGGTGGGCGGCGCGCGGCGAGAATGGCCCGGTGATGAACGCGTCGATCGGGCACTCCGCGCCCGACCCGGTGGCGGTCCTGGACCATCCGCGGTCGGACGCGGCCGAACCGCCGGAACGCCTCCTGTGCCCAAGGCACCTGCTGAGGCGGGTGATCGGCCTGCGCAAGGGCTTCTTCGCCCACTCCCGGCCGTTGCGCACCACCCTCGGACACCTGAGCCTTCAGACGGGTCCGCTCCCGCGACCGACCCGCCGGAACCTCGCCTTCGACGTCATGCTGACGCTCGTCCTCGCGGGTGCCTTGACCGAGTGGGCCGTGGAATCCGGTGCCGGTCGGGTGCGCCACGCACACGACGGCATCGCCCCGTTCGTCGGCTCGACGCAGACAGGCAGTGTGATCGTGGCGCTCGCGCTGGCGGGCGTCGCCACGCTGCCCCTGGCGCTGCGCCGCCGTTACCCACTGGCCGTGCTGTGGATCGTGACGGGCGCCGCGGCGCTGACACCGCACGACGCGCAGCGGCTCGTCTTCTACCCGTGTGTCGTCGCCGCCTACAGCGCGGCTGCCTACGGCCCCTACCGCGTGGCCACGTTGGCGAGTCTGCCGGTGACGGCGGTCTCGGTCGCCACGATCGGGACATCGATGTCCTCGGGGCCGACTTCTCGGTACGTGCCGCCCACGGTCCCCACCCAGTACGTCACGCTGCTGATCCTCGTCCCACTCGTGGTGGCGGCGAGCGGACTGCGGATGTGGAAACTGCGGGCCGACGAGAGCCGGGCACGGATGTCGGCGCTGGAACGTGAGCGGGCCGCGGAGCTGCGCCGCGCCGCCGAGCACGAACGGGCCCGAATCGCCCGTGAGTTGCACGACGTCGTCACCCACAACGTCAGCGTGATGGTCATCCAGGCCGGGGCAGCCCGCAAGATCATGGACGTCGCGCCCGACCAGGCCCGCGAGGCCCTGCTCGCGGTCGAGGCCGGGGGCCGGGCGGCGATGGCCGAACTGCGGCACGCCATGGGGCTGTTGACGATGGAGGCCGAGGGGCCGGAACCCGCCGCCGCGGTGGATCTCGCGCCACAGCCGGGCCTGGACCGGTTGGAGTCCCTGGTCGGACGGGTTCGCGAATCCGGTGTACCCGTGGAACTGACGGTCACGGGGCCGGCCCGTACGCTGCCGTCAGGGGTCGATCTGGCCGCGTACCGGGTGGTGCAGGAAGCGTTGACGAACACGGTGAAGCACGCGGTCGGCGCCAAGGCGACAGTGACGGTCGAGTACGGCGCCGACCGCCTCCGCGTCGACGTCAAGGACACCGGAGGCACACCGGACGCCTCCGCGACGACCACCGGAAACGGCCGCGGCCTGCTCGGTCTGCGCGAGCGACTGGCCGTGTACGGAGGCACCTTGGACACCGGACGACGTCCGACCGGCGGCTACCGTGTCACCGCGCTGATCCCCCTGGAGGCGTGATGACGTCACCGCTTCGGGTGGTGGTCGCCGACGACCAGACCCTCGCCCGTACGGGCTTCCGGATGATCCTCATGGCCGACGGCATCGACGTGGTCGCGGAGGCGGCCGACGGCGCCGAGGCCGTGGAGGCGGTCCGTCGCACCCGCCCCGACGTGGTGCTGATGGACATCCGGATGCCGGAACTGGACGGCCTGGAGGCCACTCGCCGCATCCTGACCGGCGCGTCCGACCCACCTCGCGTGATCATCCTGACAACCTTCGATCTCGACGACCTGGTGTACGCGGCACTGACCGCCGGAGCCAGCGGGTTCCTCCTCAAGGACGTCACCCCCGAGCACCTCGTCTCCGCCGTCCGCCTGGTCCGCTCCGGTGACGCGCTCCTGGCCCCGGCGATCACCCGCCGCCTGGTCGAACGCCATGCCCATCGGTCCCCCGAGACGGCCGCGCTCCATCGTGACCTGGCCCCCCTGACCCCGCGCGAACTCGAAGTCCTGCGTCTGCTCGCCCAGGGCCTGAGCAACACCGAACTCGCCGCCCACCTCCACCTCGCCGAGGCGACGGTCAAGACCCATGTCGCCCGCATCCTCGCCAAACTCGGTCTCCGTGACCGTGTCCAGGCGGTCGTCACGGCGTACGAGACGGGCCTGGTCACACCCGGCACCGTGGCGGGGGGTACGGATCCGTCCCAGCGCCCGTCACCGGAACACGCCGCCCATGGCACTCGTGACTGTCAGTGCCGTGGTGCACACTCGCGATGAGTTGCCGTACGCCTGGGGAGGACGCCGTGTTCGCGGGGATGGACGAGGTCGACTGGGCCTCGATGAAACATGCTTATGGAAGTGCCGAGCACGTCCCGGAGTTGCTCCGTGGACTGGCCTCCTCCTGCGCGCAGGAGCGTGAGAGAGCGCTCGACGGGATGTACGGGGCCGTGCATCACCAGGGCGATGTGTACGACTCGACGCTCGCGTGCGTCCCCTTCCTGTTCGAGCTCGTCGGGCACTCGGAACTCCCCGACCGGGGCGGCATCGTGGAGCTGCTCGTCAGCATCGGCGGTGGCGACGCCTTCGACGACGGTCCACTTGAAGGCGGGGACGACACCGACGGCAACTACGCCATGGCCCGCACGGCGATACGGGCGGGTGCGGCGGCCTTCACAGGCCTGCTCGCGGACCGGGACCCGGAGGTGCGCCGGGCTGCACCGACGGCGCTTGTGCGCTTCCTCGGCCAACCGGAGCGTGTACTGGGGCTGTTGACGGGACGGCTCGAGGAGGAAGAGGAGGAACAGGTGCGGCCGGCCCTGGCCGAGGGCCTGGGACTGTTCGCGCGCCTGCACACCGCGTCCGCCGCTCCCGCGGTGGAGTGCCTGGTCGAACTCTGTGCCGCTCCGCACGACCCCGGGCTGCGGCTCGCCGCGCTCGGCCAACTCGCCGGCTGCGCGCCCGACCGCCTGCCCGCCGACCTCGTGCCCACCGTCGTCGCGCTGCTCCGGGCCAGATCGCGACGCCCTCGGGTGCCGGACCGGCCCGAGCGGCCCGACACCGACACACTCATCGGCCACCTGCGACGCCTGCGCCCCGCCGACGAGGAGGGGGGTCATCTCCTGCGGACCCTGCACACCGCTCTCGGCGGCCGGACGGCCGACCGGATCGCCCTGCTCAAGGGTCAGTTGACCAGCGCCGAATCGGCGGACCGGTGCAATGCCGTGTGGATGTCGGCGGGGCTCTTCCGTGAATGGCGGGGTTCCTACGAAGAGCTGGTCGTGTTGATCGGCGAGCAGCTCGGCACGGAGGAGCAGCGGTTGCGCGACGCCGCGGCCTCCGTCCTGGAGTCCCTCTTCGGCCTGGCCGCCCCGGCCGGCGACCATCTGGCCGCCCTGGTGGCGATGGGTCCAGAGCACCGCGTACGCCAGTGGGAGCGCGGCGTACCCACCCTCGCCGCCCCGCTCAAGGCGCTCGCCAGGGCCGGGGACCCGCGCGCGGTGGCGGCGCTCGCCGAGGTGCTGGACGGTCCGGTCGTGCCGCCCGAGACCGGTCACGAGGTCCGGCACTTGGGCCCGGCGGCGGCGGCCCCGCTCGCTCCACTCCTGCGCGAGCGGCTCGGCGAGGTTCCCCTCGACGCGTTCGATACGTACGAACGTGCCGAACCGCTGCTGTTCGCGCTCGGCAGGCTGCGACACGCGCCGGCGGTACCGGAGATGCTGCGGCTGCTGCACGGTGCGCCGGAGGGGCTGCGAAGCCGGGTGTGGCTCGTGCGGGCGATCGCCGACGCGCTTGGCGGATGCGGCCCGGACGCGCGGGAGGCGATACCGGCCCTGCGCAAACTGCTGGACGGGGGATCCGCCGTGGCGGCGGCCGGCGCGCTCTGGTCGGTGGAGGGAGACGCGGAGGCCGTACTGCCTACGCTGCGACGAGAATTGGTGGAGGAGCCGGTCCACGCACGCAACGCGGCCGAGGCCCTGGGCCGACTGGGGCCCGCGGCCCGACCCGCCCTGCCGGCGCTGCGCCGCATGGTCGACTCCGGGAAGGTGTGGCGGCGCGCGATCGCCGCGGCCGCCCTGTGGGACATCGCGGGGGATCCCGGGCCGGTCCTCCCTGCGCTCCGCTCCGCCTGGGAGCAGAACGCGGACACCCACGCCGTCCTCGCCGACTGTCTGACCCGAATGGGTCCGGCGGGCGCACCCGCCCACGATCTGCTCCGTACGGAACTCGCCACACCGCGGCGGCACCAGGCGCGCGCCGGCGGATACAGCAGCCATGACATCGACGAGGACGAACAGCTCCTGCGTGCCTGCCGCGCCGCCCTGGACGCCGCGTAGAAACCGCAGCTCAAAGCCGGTTGAGCACAACGCCTCGGGGCATTGTCAGACCCCTCCCCTACTGTGATCACCATCGTCGGCAGGTGGGTTCGGGAGGGGTCCTGTCATGGGTTGGATCGAGACATCCAGTGGGTACGCCCTCACGTTGGACGGCACGCAGGTGCGGTGCCGCAACGCGGCGGGACGCACGCTGAAGCAGGTGCCCGGGAAGCTGCGGGACGACGTGGAGGTCGTCCGGCTGCGGCAGTTGGCCGAGTGGCTGGAGCGCCACGAGCAGGAGTGCCGCTCCCAGGTGGACACCTGGATCGTCCGCTCCCTGCCCGTGCCGACGGACCTGCTGGCCCGGGTGTGGCCCGACGCCGCCTGGCAGGCGGCGCTGCGCGACCTGGTGGTGGCACCGGTGGACACGGACGGCACGGTCTCCTTGGAGAGCGCCGGGTTCCTGCGGGACGCGGACCCGGAGCGGGGTCTCGGCGTGGTCGACCTGGACGGCGACTCGGTCCGGCTCACGGCGCGGACGGTGGTGATACCGCATCCGGTGCTCCTCGAAGACCTGGAGGAGCTGCGGGAGTTCGCCGCGGAGCTCGGCGTCGAGCAGGGCGCGGGCCAGCTGTTCCGGGAGGTCTGGCCGCGGCCGGACGAGAGGGACGGCGCCGCCTTCGAGTGGAGCGCCTACTCCGGCGGCAAGTTCGAGGAACTGCGGCACGCGACGGCACGGGCGGGTTCGTACGGCTATCGGGTGCGCGGCGGGTACGCGGTGTGCCCGCTGATCGAGAGCGGGGTCGCGGTGGAGGCGGCGTACTGGATCGGCGCCGACTACCCGGAGTCCGAGACCCGCACCGGCGGCCTGGAGTGGCGGGCCGCGGGCGGACGCCGGCTGCCGCTGCGGGAGGTGGGGCCGGTGGCCTGGTCGGAGGGGGTTCGGATGGCGGCTTTGGTGTACGCGGGGCGTGTGGTGAACGGCGAGGACGAGGAGGGGGAGCTGTGAGCGGGCATCAGCTGCTGGAGTCGGGAGCGGTACTGCCGCTGGGCGAGAGTGCCGGCGACGTGCTGACGGCGCGGACGTACGGGCATCCCGTGCTGGAGGGGCGCACGGTGGTGCGGCTGGTGCCCGAGGCGATCGGGGCCGCCGAGGACCTCGCCCTGGAGTACCTGGGCTTCGGCACCGCCGAATCGGCGCCGGTGGGCCGGGTGAAGCGCCGGTCGCTGGGCTTCCCCGCCTGGGCGCTGGTCAACGACCCGGTGAACGGGCACCATGCGCTCGCCGTGGTCAAGGAGATGGAGCGGCTCACCCGCATGGTGGCGAGCAAGCCGGGGCACGCCAAGGACGGCTTCGACGAGATCGGCACCCGGCTGGACCGCTCGGTGCCGCACTTCCTGCCGACGTACTACGAGCAGGTGGCCCGGCTGTTCCTGGCGGCGGAGTCGCGCCAGCACGCCGCGTCGTTCTTCGGCAAGGCCCGGGCCGCCGAGCAGCGCCACGCCCTCGACGTGGACGAGGACCGGCTGCGGGAGGTGTTCCTGGAGTTCGCCGGGGCGGGCGCGCTGAGCGGAAAGGCGCTGCGCGACCACGCCAAGGGGCTGACGGCACGGCTGTCCGGGGCAGACGCGTACGAGCAGTTCAGGACGCTGTCGTCGCAGCGCTGCGCGGCCGGGATCGCCCCCTACGCGGGCATGCTGGAGGATCTGCGGCGGCTGGCGAAGAGGGCGGGGCTCGATCCGCGCGCCGAGGAGCGCGCGCTGCTCGCCGAGATCCTCCCCTCGGGGGCCATGAACCGGGCGGCCGGGAGCTTCTGGAAGTCCGCGCTGCCCGCTCTGGCGGAGCTGGCGCACGAGGATCCGGCGGTACGGGAGCGGCTGTTGACGCTGATGCCGTCCACGGGCGGTGATCAGCGCGAGGAGTTCGACGCGGCGTGGCTCGCGCTGCTCGATGCCTGCGGGGCGACCGGTCTGCTGCTCGACGGCACGGTCGACGCGGCCGACTGGCTGAGCTCCTGGGACCGACACCGTCAGCGTGGCTGGCGGCAGCGCAAGCGGCTCGTCGACGAACTCGCCCTGGTGGAGCGGCTGGCCCCCCGGCTGATCGCCGACGGCAAGCCGGTGCGGCTGCTGCGCGAGCAGGGCTGGAACTCCTACGTGGATCTCGACCTCCTGGACACAGCCCTCGCGGCGGGTGTGCCGGTCGCCGACCCCTCGCCGAAGACCGAGGGCCTGGAGCTGCGCTACTGGACGGACGACGAGGGGCCGGGCCGCCGGGACCTGGTCGCGGTCGCCGCCGACCCGCGGTTCGCTCCCCTGTTGCGCAGGGCGGTGGAGAGCCTCTCGCTCGTGGACGCACCCGCGTCCGGGCCTTCGGCCCGCGTGCGACGGCTCGCGGACCATCCGGCGCTGCGCACGGCCGTGGCGGGCTGGCTTCGGGACCGGGCCGACGAACTGGCCGGGCCGGTCGGCCTGCCGGGACTCAAAGAGCTGCTGACCAAGGTCTCCCGCTTCTCGGCACCCACAGCACTGGCGACGGCACCGGAGGCGGTCCGGCGCATCGTCGGCTTCGATCCCGCCCCGGTCCTGGGCCACACCCTGCGCACGGGCATCCTCGACGAACTGGGCTGGCCCGCCCTCGAAGATGCCCTGGACACCCTCGGCAAGGTCACTCCTCCGGCGAGTGGACTGCACTCGTGGCACCCTCAGCACGGCCGGTCGTACCAGTACGCGGACGCCTGGCCCGCGCTGATCGTCCGTGTCGAGACCCAGGTCGCGCTGGCCGGCCCCGACGCCCTGCTCGACGCGCGCACGCTCACCCTGCCGTCCCAGGGACGCCAGTACGGCGAGCCGACGGTACGTCACGTGGACGGCCAGTGGCTCATCGCGTCCGGGTACGGGAACGAGCAGCGGGCCGTCTGGTCCGGACGCCCCGCCGACGTGTTCAAGCCGACAGGCCTGCCGGGCGGCTGGTACGGCGGCCACACGGTGTCGCTCGCGCTGCCCGACGGCGGCCGCTGCTTCGGCGGCCGGCCCGTGCACGCCGGGGACACCACGTTCGCCGAGCAGCGCCGCGAGATCGCCTCGGACGGCATCTCGTACTGGGTACTGCACGAGAACCACTGGCACGAGTACGACCCCGCCACCGCCAAGCGCGGCCGGGCGTCGGTGCCGGCGTTCTTCGACTCGGCGCTCGCCGACGCCCGCCCGGGCATCGTCCTCACCCAGTCGGACTGTCGGCTGCTGCCGGTCCAGCCCAGCCTGGAGAGTTCACCGTTCGGCAGCAAGGACGGGCTGCTCGGCTGGTGGGTGACGCACGATCAGAACTCCGGTGCCTGGACGGCCTGTTCGGTCGACGGGAGTCGCAGTCCGGCGACCACCAAGGGCATTCCGACCCCGCCCCTGCGCCTGCCGGGCGGCGCCGTCCTGCACCCCGTGCAGGAGGGCTGGAACCGCACGTTCGTCGAGCTGTGCGACAAAGACGGCCTTTCGGTGGCCCGTGTCCAGCTGGGCGACCGCGGCAGCGCGCACGCGGCGGGCACCCGCTTCCTGCCGCCGCTGTGGTACTGGCACGCGCTGCGCCCGCGCGACGAGCACGGCTCGGCCGCACTGCGGGCCGTGACCGACGCCGACGCCACCGCCCTGCTGGCCGCCGTCCGGGACGGCGAGAGCCCACGGGAGGCCGTGGCCCGGCTGCTGCCCGCCGTCACCGACGAGCGGCTCGCGCTCGGGGTGGCCGGGTTGGTCGAGGAGACGGCCCGCTGCGCCCAGCGGATCGCCGGGCTCGCCGAGCGGGCCGAGCGGCCGGTCGCGGCGCCGCGGGACGAGGAGAAGGAAGTCCGGCACGCGTACGACCACGTCCTGCGCGAGGCGCTGCGCGAGCTCACCGCTCCCGGACACTTCTACGGTTACTACGGCAACGAGCAGCACGCCACCACCGCGGTCGACCAGCTCAGGGCCTTGCGCTCGCTGTTGGCCCCGGGCACACCGCCCGCGAAGTTCCCGTTCGTCGGCACCGGGGTCGCCTGGCTCTCACTGACCGGTCCCGGCACGGCGGCGGCCGCCCTGCGCGCCGCCGCGCCCACCACGCCCGAGGACCAGCGCGCCGCGCTGCTGGAATTCCTCGACGTCGTACTTTCGGTCGGCGACGGCGTGCTGGTCGATCCCCGTGGACGGCTGCGGGTCGCGCAGCTCAAGGCCTCCCGGTCGGAGCGGCCGGAGCGGGTCGGGGAGGTACTGGCCTCGGGCGACCGGCGGCTGCTGATCCTGTCCTGCCAGAAGGTCGACGCGGACGACGCGTACTGGAACGCCGTCGAGTACGACCCGGCAGGCGAGTTCGGCCCCTGGGAGGGCTTCGCGCTCATCGAGTCCGAGATCCGGGGCACGTCCGGGGACGAGACGGTGGCGCCCGCCGTGCGACGGTTGGTGGCGCTCGTCAGGGAGCGGGGACCGCTGCCCTACCGGCCGGAGCAGGCACAGGAGTTCGCCGAGCGGGTCGGGGTGAGCGCGGTGGCCGGAGCGCTGCTGCTCCTGGGGCTGCCCGGGCTCAACTCGTACGGCAAGGAGGGGCTCCTGCCCGCGGAGCGGCTCGAGCCGCTGGGCGCGAAGAGCGCGGAGGCGCAGGCCGCTCGGAGCGCACTCGGCGAACTCGCGGTCGGCGAGCGGCAGTTGTTCGCCGCCGCACTGGTCCCCGTGGATCCCGGACACATGGAGCGACTGTGGACCGACGGTTTCGACCTGGAGCCCGTCGTACGGCTCTGGATCGAGCGGCGCGGGCAGCGGCGGGCGGCGCCGCCCGAGCTGATCGCGCGGATGGTGAGCGAGATCGGTCCGGGCCGGATGCTCGACGCCGTCCTCAACCCCCAGGCGCGCCCTGAGCTCACCGGTCGCACCGAGCAGCGGATGCGGGGCAACGGACTCGAACCGCTGGACGCTCAGGCCCTGTTCACCGGCTCCACCCTGGCCGCGTACGTCAGTATGCTGCGCTGGCTCGCTTATCGGCTCCCCTACGGCGATCCGCTGCGCGCGATGCTGCCCGAGACCCTGCGCATGCTCCGCGAACGTCTCACCGACCCCGGACTGCTGCTCGACCTCGGGGTGACCTGGGGACATGACGGCGACACGGTGTCGACCCGGGTACGGGAGACGTTCGGGCTGCCCGCCCAAGGGGGCGGTGACGCGGAGGGCGTGCTGCGGGCTGGTCCGGCGATCGTGCTGGCGCCGATGCGGCACCGCTCGGAGTGGGACACCGTATGGCTACGGCCGTCGGCCGTGCTGCCGCAGGCGGGCGAGGAGGGCGGACCCGATCACCCGGCGCTGCGGCTGCTCGCGGCGCTGAGCCGGGACAGCGGGCAACTGCAGTCGCTGCGCACCGTGCTGAGCGAGCAGTTCACCGCCCTGATCACGGCGGACGGCCCTCCCGGAGCCGCACAGAACCCGGCCCACAGCGTGCCGGAGCTGGTGGCCGAGGCGGCGCAGCGGTGCGGGCTCTCCGAGGACGCGGCCGGGCTCTACCTGATGCTGCTCGCGCTCCCGGACCCGACGGACCGCAACCAGGCGGCCTGGACCGGCTGGAAGCCGGCGCGGCTGAAGCGGGCCAGGGCCGAACTGGCCGCCGCGGGGCTGGTGGTGGAAGCGAAGCGGTCCCGGGCCGGGCGAGCGCAGTTCCTGCCCGGCGGCTGGCTGGAGCACAAGGCGCCGCGGTTGCCCCTCGAGCGCTGGAAGGCCCCGCTGCTGCCGGAGACGGGACACGGTTTCGTGGTGCCGGACCGCCCGGTGCCGGCGTTGTTCGCGCGGGCCTGGCGGAGGGTCGTCGAAGGCGACGCACCCGGGTTCGAGGAGTTCGCCGGGCGCGGTGGCCGGGGCGGCCGAAGTGGAGGCAGGGCATGAGCGGCGGGCGGAACACGAAGAGCGGGATGACGGTGACGGATGTGACGGAGGCGACGGGCGCGCGGCAGATCGAGCTGCCTGAGGACCGTCACGCCGAGGAGCTGGCGTTCCTCGCGGCGTACGACGAGGGGCCCCGACCGCCGGGCTGGCGCCTGACTCCGCGTGCCGTGGTGACGTTCGTGTGCGGTTCGGACGGCGAGACGCTGAGCGGCGCGCAGGGGCAGCGGCTCGTCGTGTCACGGAAGTTCGTGGGCGACCGAGGACTGGTCGAGCGCTGTGTGGTGACGCTCGCGGGCGAGCGGGGTCTGCTGCTGGTCGGTGAGCCGGGCACCGCCAAGTCGATGCTCTCCGAGCTGCTGGCCGCCGCCGTGTGCGGCACCAGCGCGCTCACCGTGCAGGGCACCGCGGGCACCACGGAGGACCAGCTCAGATACGGCTGGAACTACGCGATGCTGCTCGCCGCGGGGCCGAGCCGCGCGGCCCTGGTGCCCTCGCCCGTGCTGACGGCGATGACCCGGGGAGCCGTCGCCCGGATCGAGGAGGTCACCCGCTGTCTGCCCGAGGTGCAGGACGCGCTGGTATCCCTGCTGTCCGAACGGCGGATGGCCGTACCGGAGTTGGCGGGCGGACCGGACGGGGACGGCACGGTGCACGCCGTACCGGGGTTCACGCTGATCGCGACGGCCAACCTCCGTGACCGTGGCGTCTCCGAGATGTCGGCCGCCCTCAAGCGCCGCTTCAACTTCGAGACCGTCGGTCCGATCGACGACCTCGACGCGGAGACGGAGCTGGTGCGTGGCCAGGCCACGGCTGCGCTCGCCCGCTCGGGTGCCCGTTTCTCCGTGGACGACGCGGTGCTGGAGGCGCTGGTCACGGCCTTCCGGGACCTGCGCTCGGGCCGAAGCGCGGAGGGCTGGGAGGTGGAGCGGCCCACCACGGTGATGTCGACGGCGGAGGCGGTTCAGGTCGCCACGTCGATGGGCCTCGGCGCCGCGTATCTCGGAGACGGCAGGGATGTCGTGCGCACCCTGCCCGGGCATCTGCTCGGCACGGTGCGCAAGGACGACCCGGCCGATCACGCACGGCTGCTGGGCTACTGGGACGGTCCGGTGCGGCGGCGCGCGGAGCAGGGCGCCGCACTGTGGCGGACGCTGTGGGAGCTGCGCGATGACCTCGCGTGAGGCCGCGGCCGACTCGGCGGCGTCGCCCGAGGCGGCTCTCGAGGCGCTGGCCGCGTGTCGGGAGCCCTTCCTGATCGGCGTGCGGCACCATTCACCGGCGCTCGCGGCGGCCGTACCGGGGATGCTGTCGGCGGCGGCGCCGGAGGTGCTCTTCATCGAGCTTCCGGAGGAGTTCGCGCCTTGGCTGGAACACCTGGGGGATCCGGCGACGGTGCCACCGGTGGCGCTGGCGGGGAGCCGGGAGCACGGCGATGTGGTCTTTCTGCCCTTCGCCGAGTTCTCCCCGGAGCTGGCGGCGATCCGGTGGGCGAGGCAGGCGGGGGTGCCGGTCGTGCCGTTCGATCTGCCCCTGGCCGCGCGGGACGTGCGGGAGGCGGCGCGGGAGAAGGCCGAGGAATCGGATTCGGGCCGTGCGGGCGGCGGGCGAGGTCGGCTGACCGCCGCCCTGCGGGCGCGCGCCGGAGGCCGGGCGGAGGACGACCTGTGGGCCCGGCTGGTGGAGTCGGCGGCGCCGGGTGCCGCGGCGGAGGAGTTGCGTCGCGCCGCGCTGCTCGTCGGCTGGGCGTTGCGGACAGACCCGGGAGAGGGCGCCGTGGACCCGTACGACCTGCGGCGCGAGGCCAATATGCGGCGACGGCTGGCCGAGCACGCGGGACGGCGTACGGCGGCGGTGATCGGGGCGTTTCACGCGCCGGCGCTGCTGCGGGCGGATTCCGGTCCGGTGGGTTCAGGTGCCGGTCCGGAGGGTTCGGGCGCCGGTCCCGGGGAGGACGTCCCCTCGGTCGTCACCTCCCTCGTGCCCTACTCGTACCCGCTGCTCGACGAGCGGTCGGGCTATCCGGCCGGAATCCGTGATCCGGAGTGGCAGCGGGGGGTGTTCCGGGCGGCCGGGGAGCCAGGGCGGCTGGACGAGTTGCTGACGGCGACGGCCGTGCGGATCTGCGCCGCCGTCCGCGAAACGGGGCATCCCAGTGGGCCCGCGGACGCCCGGGAGGTGGTGCGGGTGGCGCGGGACCTGGCCACGCTGCGGGGGCTGCCCGCCGCGGGCCGCGGAGAGCTGGTCGAGGCGGTGCAGACGGTGCTCACGCAGGGCCAGTTGCTGGGGCGGGGGCGGGTGGTGGCCGCGGCCATGGAGCGGGTGCTTGTCGGTGACCGGCAGGGGAGACTCGCCCCGGGGACGCCGCGCTCCGGCCTTGGCCCAGCGGTGGAGGGCCTCCTCGCGGAACTCTCACTGCCGTCCCCCACCGCTCCCGCCCGTCGTGACCTGCGGCTCGACGCGCTGCGGTCCGAACTCGACCGCCGGCGCGAGATCTGTCTGCGCAGGATGGCGGTCTGCCGTGTTCCCTACGGCGAGGAGGCCAGCGTCGCCGGGGTCGGCGAGGGCGCCGCGCTCACCACGCGGTGGACGGCGGCCTGGACGCCGTCGACCGCCGCGATGCTGGATGTGACGGGCGTTCATGGAGTGACGCTGGAGCAGGCGGCCGGCGGCGTACTCGCGCGGCGACGGGCGGCGGAGCGGCGCGACGGCGGTCCGACCGCGGCCCAGGTGCTCGCGGGGTTCGAGGACGCGGCTCGCTGCGCCCTACCGGGGCTCGCTTCGGAGCGCCTCGCGGAAGTCGCGGAACTGCTGCCCGCGTCCGGCACCCTGCCCGAACTCCTCGCCGGACTCGACCTGCTGAGCCGGATCGGCGCCGGACATGTGCCCGGCCTGCCCGCCCCGTGGGAGAAGGAGCGGGTGGCGGCGGCGTACGAGGAGCTCGGCGCCGCCGGTGTCCGCGCGCTCGACGGGCTGACCGGTTCCACGGACGCCGCCGACGCCCGCGCTCTGATGGACCTCGCCACCCGGGTGGACGGCGCGGGCGGCGGGCTCCGGCTCGCGGACGCCCTCACCCGCCTGGACGAGGACGGTACGCCGCTGATCCGGGGCGCCGCGGGAGCCGCCCGGGTGCTGCTGGGGCTGCGGGAGGCGACGGAGTTCGGTACCCGGCTCGCTTCCCGCGTCGACGGTGCGGTGACTCCCGAACTCCGGTCCGAGCTCGCCGCGTTCCTGCGCGGCACACTGCTCGCCGCCGGTCCCCTGCTGGAGACGGGCGATGCCGTGGACCCGCTCCTGGAGCGCGTCGAGTCCCTCACCGACCGGGCCTTCCTCGACCGACTGCCCGCCCTGCGCGCCGGTTTCGACGTCCTGGCGCCGGCGGCCCGGTCCCGGATGCTCGCGGCGGTGGAGGACCGCACCGGTCGCGCGGTGGGCGAGTTGCCGGACGTGGTGGCGGAGCCGGGGTTCCTGGCACGGATGGCGGCGGCGGACCTGGCGGGGCGTGCGGCATTGGCGACGGCGGGGTTGGGCCCGTCGGGCGCGGAGCCGTCTCCGACCTCGGATCACGCCCCTCGGACCAACCCCGCCGTGCCGAACGGCCTCGCCATGCCCAACCGTGTCGCCGTACCCAACAAACTCGCCGTACCCAACAAACTCGCCGTAACTGACAGTCTCGCCGTGCCCGACAGTCTCGGCCCCGGCGACCGCTGGCGGCTCCTGCTGGGCAGGGCGCGGCAGTTGACGGGGCGGGCCGGACGGATCGCGCGCGCACTCGACGAGTTGTACGGGAGCGGGCGCGGCGAAGGGGTCGGGGAGCCCGGCGACGCGGGTGCCGGCGGCGGGAGCGAGGCGTCGTTCCCGGATGTGCGGAGCTGGTCCGAGGAGCTCGCGGCGCTCTTCGGACCCGGGGTACGGGAAGAGGTGCTGGCCGCGGCCGCCGACGCCGGACGCGTCGACGCCCTGCAGGAACTCGACCCCGCCTCGGCCCGTCCCTCGGTCGAACTCCTGCGGACGGTCCTCTCCTACGCGGGAGGCATGCCCGAGCGGCAACTCGCACGGCTCCGGCCACTGGTGGCCCGGCTGGTCAAGGAGCTCACGGACGCTCTCGCGCACAGGCTGCGGCCCGCGCTCGCCGGTCTCGCGCATCCGCGGCCCACCCGCAGACCGGGCGGCCCCCTGGACCTCGCCCGCACCGTGCGCGCGAATCTCTCGACGGCGCGCCGCGATCCGGCGACGGGAGCGGTGAGGGTGTTGCCCGAGCGACCGGTGTTCCGCACCCGGGCCCGCAAGGCGGCGGACTGGCGGCTCGTACTGGTCGTCGATGTGTCCGGGTCCATGGAGGCCTCGACGATCTGGGCGGCGCTCACCGCGTCCGTGGTCGCCGGGGTCCCGGCTCTGAGTACGCACTTCGTGGCGTTCTCGACGGAGGTGATGGACCTCACCGACCAGGTGGACGATCCCCTCGGGCTGCTGCTCGAGGTGCGGGTCGGCGGCGGGACGAGCATCGCGCGGGGTCTGCGGCACGCGCGCTCACTGGTGACGGTTCCGTCCCGCACGCTGGTCGTCCTGATCAGCGACTTCGAGGAGGGGGGTCCGGTGGGCCCGCTGCTGTCCGAGGTGCGGGCGCTCGTCGACTCGGGCTGCCATGTCCTCGGTTGCGCCTCGCTCGACGACGCGGGTCGACCGCGCTACTCGGCCGGTGTGGCGGGGCAGTTGGTGGCCGCGGGCCTGCCGGTGGCGGCCCTCAGCCCGCTGGAACTGGCCCGTTGGGTGGGCGAACGCATGGGAGGTACGCACCGATGACCACACTTCCCCCGGTGACGGCCGAGGTGGCGGCCGCCGCGCTGGATTCGCTCCCGACCCGGCTGCGCAAGCGTGCCGACTCGGCCGCGGCCAAGGCGGCGAACTGGCCCGTCGCCACTACGGACGCGACGGTCGTGGTGCGGGTCGACGACGCGACGACGGTCACCCTGACCACCACGGCCGGCGTCGTGACGTCCGCCGAGGACGCCGTGTGCAGTTGTCTGCTCGCGCCCGCGTGTCTGCATCGCGCGGCGGTCCTGACGCTGGCACCGCTGGCGCAGGAGACGGACGGGCCGGAAGCGACGACCGTCGTCCCGTCGGACGCCGGGACCTCCGCCCGCACGCAGAGCCTGGAGGCATCAACAGCCGTTGGGATCGACCAGGTTCAGGAGGGGACACCAGCCGCCGCCGACCCTCCGGAGACCGGGGCCTTCCAGCTCACTCCTCCGCAGTCCGCGGCGGTCGGGGCCCTCCAGGCGGCCGCGACCGCCGTACTGGCAGCGGGAGTGACCGGCGCCGGTGCCGTGCACCGTGCCACGCTCCTGCACGCCGCCCACTCGGCGCGCGTCGCCGGACTCCACCGTGTCGCGGCCGCGGCCGTGCGGGTGGCGCGGCGGCTCTCCGAGGCGGGCACCGGGGGCCCGGCGTTCCGGCTGTCCGAACTTGCCTCGGAGCTGGCGGAGTTGCTGGCCGTCGCGGGCGAACTGGGCCGCGTTCCGGACCCGGAGCTGATCGGCATCGCACGTCGTGCCTATGTGGCGAACGGTTCGCTGCGACTGCACGGTCTGTTCACCGAGCCGGTGGTGACCGCTTCGGGGTACGCCGGGGCGGTCACGTACGCCCTCGCGCGGGACGGCCGACTCCGCTCGCTGTCGGACGTGGCGCCGGGTGACGCCGACCGGGCTCGACAGGCCGCGGGCTCCGCGGTCCCCGGCGGCAGCGCCCTCACCCTGCGGGAACTGGGCGACCACGGCGGGGCGATCCTCACCGACCCGACCGTCTCGCCGGACGGGCGGATCGGGGGTGGCGGCGTGGTCCGTTCCGTACGGGCGTCGGGGGCGCGTTGGCACGAGGAACCGCTCGACACCCTCTGGCGGCGTTCCCCGGCCGACCAGGTGGCAGCCGCGCTGCGGTGGTCGGCGGAGCCCGCCGATGACCGGGACGCGGGTGGTGACCTGCTCTTTCTCACCGGGACGATCACCGGCGGGGGGTTCGTCGTGGACGGCGGTCCCACCGTGCGTCTCCTGGCGCCGGACGAGCGTCCCGAACTCGCCTACGCCGAGAATCTCCGGCTCCTCACGGGGGCCCACGGTCTGTCCCTGCGCCTCGTGGCCCGGCTCGCACCGGACCGGCCGAGCGGTGTACGCGCCCTCGCCGCGGCCTGGCGGAGCGCCGAAGGTGACACGATCCGCGCGGACCTCGGCCTGCGCCTCCTCAACCGCACCCACCTGCCCAGGACCGGGACGGCCGTCATACCCGCCACCCCGACACCCGCGCTTCCCACGGAACTCGACCTCCTGCGGCGGGCCGTGGACCGCGCGGTCGCGGGTGGGCGTGCCGTCACCGCCGCCGTGGCCGGCGGCGAACTCCCCCGTCGGCTCGGGGCAGTGGGTCTGACCACGGGGGCCGCATGCGCGCGGGCGCTGGTGGACACCGCGTCGGACCGCCGCCACGACGCGCTGGGCCGCCTGCGGCCGGCCGACCCGGACGCGTACGCCCGCGCCTGGCTCGCGTCGTCCGCCTACACCGCGGCCGCCACAGCGTCCCTCCTCACGGCCGCGTGGGCACCTGAGGGGGACGACGGTACCGCCTGACTCCGCTCCCCTCAGCCTGTCTTCCGCCCCCACAGGGGCCCCACCCGTTGCCAGTCCTCGTCCCACTGCGCCATGCGCCGCCGTTCCATGCGTCCGCGTACCAGCCGTCCGCCGATGAACGGCACACCCGCGACGCTCACCCCGACCATGACGCCCACCAGAGCGGCACGCAGCCGGGCCTGGGAGGGCGTGGCGGGCCTGGTGACGAGTCGGCCGTCGGCGTCCGTCCACACCGTCACCGGGGTGCCCGCGGGGGTGCCGACGGTCACCCGGGCCCGGCCGGCGTGCGGCGAGCCGTCCGCCGCGGTCCAGTGGACCTTCGCCCAGACCATGTCGGCGTCGTTCGCCGACGCGGTCGACTTCGGCACGTCGTCGTTGAGCAACGCCGGGACGGAGTGCCACTCGGCCCGCTGCCGGGCAAGGCCGCTCTCCACCGACTGCGTCGCCAGCACGCCGGTGAGGACCCCGCCGATCACGGTGAGCGCCCAGGCGGCGAGCACGATCCAGGCCTCCAGGGCGTCACTGCGACGCCGCAGCGGATTGCGCCGCCATCGCCACAACCACACCTTCGAAACCTTCGGACCACGGAATGCCGCCATCGATGGCATCCTCCTCACGACCGCACGGACATGCCACATCGCCCTCCCATACGGGATCGGTCCCTCCGATGCTCACAGCGAGTCCCACGACCCGTGCGTTCCAGGAGTCCGGCCACCCCTCCGCCGTGCACGAGTCGACCGCGGCGAGGCGCCGCCGAAGATCGACGCCACCCCCCTGACCTGTGGCGATGCGGCATACAAGGGAGAGTGTCAGTGCCGGGGTGCAGACTGGCCGATGCTGGGACGACGTCGTCGCGGAGGTGATCGGCATGGGCGAGGTACTGCTCACCGTAGGTACACGCAAGGGGCTCTTCATCGGGCGGCGGCGCGGCGCCGTCTGGGAGTTCGACGAGAGTCCGTACTTCAACGCGCAGGCCGTGTACTCGGTCGCGATCGACACCCGCGGCGAAACACCACGGCTGCTGGCCGGAGGGGACAGCGCGCACTGGGGTCCGTCCGTCTTCCACTCCGACGACCTGGGGCGGACGTGGACCGAACCGGCGCAGCCGGCCGTCAGGTTCCCCAAGGACACCGGGGCTTCGCTGGAGCGGGTGTGGCAGTTGCACCCCGCGGCGGCCGAGCCGGACGTGGTGTACGCGGGCACCGAGCCGGCCGCGCTGTACCGCTCCGAGGACAGAGGCGAGTCCTTCGAGCTGGTCCGCCCCTTGTGGGAGCACCCCACCCGGTCGAAGTGGGTGCCGGGCGGCGGTGGCGAAGGACTGCACACCGTCCTCACCGACCAGCGCGACCCACGGGCCGTCACGGTCGCCGTCTCCACGGCGGGGGTGTTCCGTACGCACGACGGCGGGGCGAGCTGGGAGCCGTCCAACTCCGGTGTCTCCGCGGTGTTCCTGCCGGATCCGAACCCTGAGTTCGGTCAGTGCGTGCACAAGATCGCACAGGACGCCTCGACTCCGGACCGGCTCTATCTGCAGAACCACTGGGGTGTGTACCGCAGCGACGACGCGGGCGGCGAATGGACCGACATCGGCGCGGACCTGCCGTCCACCTTCGGGTTCGCGGTGGCCGCGCATCCGCACCGCGGCGACACGGCGTACGTCTTCCCGATCAACGCCGACGCGGATCGCGTCCCGGCCGACCGGCGCTGTCGTGTCTTCCGCACGGAGGACGCGGGCAGGACCTGGGATCCGCTGACGGCGGGGCTGCCCACGGAGGACCACTACGGCACGGTGCTGCGCGACGCGCTCTGCACGGACGGCGCGGACCCGGCGGGCGTGTACTTCGGCAACCGCAACGGCGAGGTGTACGCGTCGGCGGACGACGGGGACAGCTGGCGGCAACTGGCCTCCCATCTGCCGGACGTGCTGTGCGTACGCGCCGCGGTCGTCGGCTGAGGCCGGGAGCCGCCTCTCGGACGACCTCCGGCGCCGATCATCACGGGTGGCGGTGCCGAACGGGTGGCGGTGCCGACCCGGCCGATAGCGGGTTCACCGCGTCGGGCCGTCTCCCGCGCCGCTGGCGCGCCGTGACAGGAGGCGTGAGCATGGAGGTATGGGGATGGCGGTGAAGACGTGACGCCTGCGTTTCCGGAATCCGGCGAAGGCCCAGGCACAGAGCCCTGTATCGGGACGGAAGAAGAAGCCTCGGACGCGGCGGCGATCGTCACCCTGGCCGGCACGGTGATCGGCTGGACCAGAAGCGCGGAAGAACTCCTCGGCCGTGCGGCACACGCGGTCGTCGGCGGCTCTGTGGGCCGTCTGCTCGCCATGCCGGAAGACCCCCACCGCCTGACGGAGATCGTGAAGCGCTGCCGTGGCGGTCGGCCGTGGAGCGGAATGGTCACGCTGTGGCACGGCGCCGGTCGTCGTGTCGAAGTGAACCTGCGGGTTTCCGCGTCGTTCGAGGTCGGCGGCGTCGAATGCTTTCTGGTCTCGGCACGGGAGCGGATCACGCGGTGGGCCATGGGGCAGTCCGTGCTGGACGGTTTTCTGACCCGTTCGCCCGTGGGCATGGCCATCGTGGACATGGACCTTCGCTGCGTCTGGTGCAACAGCGTCCTGGAGAGCATCGGCGGCGTACCCCGTGAGCAGCGTCTGGGCCGACGCCTGAGCGACCTGCTCCCGGGCCTGGAGGGGGAGACCATCGAGGGCGTGATGCGCAAGGTACTGCGGACCGGCGAGCCGGTCAGCGACTTCGAGTACCTGGGCTGGAGCTGGGCCGACCCGCATCGGCAGCACGCCTACTCCACGTCGTTCTTCCCCCTGGTGGACGCCGAGGGCACCGTCACGGGCATCTGCTACATGGTTCTCGACGTCACCGACCGGTGGAACGCCCGCCAACTGCTCTCCATGGTCAATGACGCGGGAGCCTGTGTGGGCAGCACCTTGGACGTCATGAGGACGGCCCAGGAGCTGGCCGACTTCGCCGTACCCCGGTTCGCCGACTTCACCGTCGTGGATCTGCTGGAGCCGGTCCTCAGCACCGAGCGGCACGGGACCTGGCTGTCCGACGCGGGTCCGCCGACGGCGCCGCCGCTGATGCGGCGGGCGGGCATGAGTTCCGTCCGGGACGGGTGCCCGGAGGCGGTCGCCCAGGTCGGCGACCCGGTGGACTTCATCCCTCCCCCGCACGATCTCGGCCTCCTCGCGAACGGCGACCCCGTCCTCATACCGGTACTGAACCCCGACAACCCTCAATGGATCGTCGAACAGCCGTCCCGGACCTCGACCATTCGCGAGTTCGGACTTCACTCACTCATCTCCGTACCGATGCGGGCGCGCGACACCGTCCTCGGCCTCACCACCTTCATCCGCTCGCAGAACCCGGCTCCCTTCACATCGGACGACGTACTGCTCGCCCGGGAACTCGTCGCACGAGCGGCCGTCTGCGTCGACAACGCGCGCCGCTACACGAGGGAGCACCACGCCACGCTGACGCTCCAGCACAGCCTGCTGCCCCATACGCTGGAGGGCGGTATGGCCGTGGACGTGGCCTCCATGTATCTGCCCGCGGACGCCAAGGACGGTGTGGGCGGGGACTGGTTCGACGTGATCCCGCTGTCCGGAGCCCGAGTCGGCCTCGTCGTGGGCGATGTGGTCGGCCACGGCCTGAGTGCGGCCGCCACGATGGGCCGGCTGCGCACCGCGGTGCAGACGCTCGCCGACATGGACCTGCCCCCCGACGAGCTCCTGGCCCACCTCGACGACCTGGTGCTCCGCCTCAGCGAGGAGGAGCCCCATGACGCGTCGGCCGACCTGATCCGGACGACGGTGATGGGTGCCACCTGCCTGTACGCCATCTACGATCCGGTCACACGGAACTGCACGCTGGCCCGGGCCGGCCATCCGCCGCCGGTCCTCGTCACTCCGCAGGGCGGTGTCCGTTTCCCCGAACTGCCGCCCGGTCCGCCACTGGGGCTGGGTGGTCTCCCCTTCGAGGCAGTCGACATCGAGCTCGCCGAGAACAGTCTGATCGGGCTCTACACCAACGGCCTCATCGAAGACGACGCGCAGGACGTCGACGTCGCAATGGCCCGCCTCGGGGACGTCCTGGCCCGTTGCGATCTCCCGCTCGAGACGCTCTGCGCCGACGTGAGGGGCCTGGCCTCCACACCGCAGTCCGACGACGTGGCGTTCCTCGTGGCGCGCACCCACGCTCTCAGCGCCGACCGCGTCGCCTCGTGGGACGTGGCCTGCGATCCCGCCGCGGTGGCCGGGGCCCGGGCCCTCGCCACCCGCCAACTCCGGGAATGGGGAATGGAAGAGCTGACCATGCAGACCGAACTCGTCGTCAGCGAGTTGGTCACCAACGCGGTGCGCTACGCCCCGGGCGCGGTCCGCCTCCGGCTGCTGCGCGCGTCCCGACTGATCTGCGAGGTCACCGACACCAGCAACAGCTCTCCGCGGCTGCGGCACGCCCGGACCACCGACGAAGGGGGACGCGGCCTCTTCCTCGTCGCCCAGCTCGCCCACCGCTGGGGCACCCGGTACACCCACGAGGGAAAGATCATCTGGGCGGAACTGGACTCGTAGGCGAAGACAGCGCGCACCACCCGACGGCGTCCGACCACGGCACGGTCGCGTCACCCCCAGCGCGGCGGTGACGTCGGCGAGGTGGTCCTTGACGGGGCCGAGGGTGATCAGACCGCTTCCCGCGCCGGCGAGTTCTCCGGCGGCCGGCAGCAGGCGGATGCGGGCGCGCTCCAGCGCACCCCGGTCACCGACCTCCAGCGCGACAACGGCCTCCAGGCAGCAGCACGCCTCGTACATCAGGTCGCCCGGCGGCTCCGGCAGCGCGCGCCGAGGAAGCCCCCGCCGAGGTCGTCAAGGCCGTCCGGGACCTCCTCGCCGACCGCTGACCACCGACCGCCAACCGCCAACCGCTGATCCCCGACGGGATCTCGTCCCCCACCACCTGAGCGGATCTCCTCCGCCCCCGTACCGTTTCGCCGCGTGCCGGACCACGCGCCGGGTGAGAATCAGGGGATGACTGTGCCACCTGAGACCTCGCCCCTGTCGGGGCAGACCGTGTGCGGCAAGGAGGCGCACGGTCCGCTGCGCGCCTTCCTGCGGACGGAGACCGGCAGTGCCGCCGTCCTGCTGACCGCCACGCTCGCGGCCCTCGCCTGGGCGAACATCGGGCCGGGCACGTACGAGGCCGTCTGGCGCACCGAGTTGTCGGTCCGTCTCGGGGCCGGCGGAGTCTCGTTGGAATTGCGGGAGTGGGTGAACAGCGGGCTGATGACGCTGTTCTTCTTCGTGGTGGGACTGGAGGCGCGCCGGGAGTTCGACCTGGGCGAGCTGCGGGAGCGCCAAAGGGTGACGCTGCCGCTGCTCGCCGGGCTCTGCGGCATGGTCGTCCCTGTCGCGATCTACCTGGCCCTCAACGCGGGCCACGACTCCCTGCACGGCTGGGGCGCGGCCATGTCGACGGACACGGCCTTCGCCCTGGGCATGCTCGCCCTCTTCGGGGCACGGCTGCCCGACAGTCTTCGGGTGTTCATCCTCACCATCTCCGTCGTGGACGACTTCCTGGCACTGGCCGTGATCGTCGTCGTCTACAGCGGCGCCCTGGCCCTGCCCGCACTGCTGACGGCGCTCGGCCTCTTCGCCGGCGTCGTGCTGGTGCGGCGCACCCTCGGAATGCGGATTCCCGCTCTGTACGCGGTCCTGGGCGTGGCGGTGTGGGTCGCGCTGCTCAAGTCGGGGGTGGACCCGGTCGTGACCGGCCTCGCGATGGGCCTGCTGACCTACGCCTACCCGGCCGAGCGGGGCGACCTGGAACGGGCGAGCCGCCTGTTCCTGCGCTTCCGCGAACAGCCGACCCCGGAACTCGAACGCTCCGTACGGCGCGGGATCTCCTCCACGCTCTCGCCCAACGACCGGCTCCAGCAGATGTTCCACCCCTGGACGAGCTATGCGATCGTGCCGCTGTTCGCGCTCGCCAACGCCGGCATCACCATCAGCGGCAGCCAGTTGGCGCATGCCTTCACCTCACCGATCGCCCTCGGCATCCTCCTCGGCTATGTGCTCGGCAAGCCGCTCGGCATCATCGGCGCCACCTGGCTCACCACACGCGTCAGCCGCGGGCGTCTGCACCCGCCGGTCGGCTGGGGCGCCATCACCGCGGGCGGCACCCTGGCAGGGGTGGGGTTCACCGTGTCCCTGCTGATCGCGACGCTCGCCTTCGACGGGGCCCGGCTGGCGGAGGCGAAGATCGGCATCCTCGCCGCCGTGATCTGCTCGTTCCTCCTCACCTGGCTGGTCACCTGGGTGATCGGCGCCCTTCCCAGGCGTTCCCGCGTCCGGGCCCTGCTCGGCACGGGCACCTCCATCGTCGATCTCAGCGATCCCGTCGACGTGGACCGCGATCACGTACGCGGCCCGCTGGAGGCGCCCGTGACGCTCGTCGAGTACGGGGACTTCGAGTGCTCGTACTGCGGCCTGGCCGAGCCCGTGGTGCGTGAGTTGCTCGCCGACTTCGGCGACGTGCGGTACGTGTGGCGGCATCTGCCGCTGACCGACGTCCATCCGAACGCCCAGTTCGCCGCGGAGGCCGCCGAGGCCGCGGCCCACCAGGACGGGTACTGGGAGATGCACGACCTGCTGATGGAGCACCAGGGTGACCTGCGGCCGAAGGATCTGCTCCGCTACGCCGAGGAGATCGGCCTCGACACCGAGCGCTTCCGTAAGGATCTCCGTGCAGGCACGGGGGTGGCCCGGATCGCGGCGGACGTGGAGTCCGCGGACCTCAGCGGCGTTTCGGGCACGCCGACGTTCTTCGTCAACGGCCGTCGTCACTACGGCGCCTACGACATCGCCTCGCTGTCGGCCGCGGTGCGGGCGGCGCGGCAACGGGCGGCGCTGCAAGGGGTCGGCCGCCAGGACTGAGAGCCGGTCGGCCGCTGTACCGCTCATGGCGAGTGCCCCGGCCCGCGGGTCAGGGCCCCGTCGAGGGGTCGGCGTGATCATGGGAGGTACGGCGGCCCGCTTCGACGCTTCCTTTGATACCGAGTTTTCTGCGTGCGCGCTGGTAGAACGTCGTACCGCCGAGACGCACGACATGAGCCGCCGCGGGGCATGCCGTCACGGTGATCTGGTCGTCCGCGTCGAGGTAGCCGACCACTTCGCCGTCGACCTCGACCGCCAACCGCCCGGTCGTGGGGAGGAGTTCCAGGGTGACGTCCTCGTCCGCGGGCAGGACGAGCGCCCGGTCGAACGACGAGTGCGCGCTGGCGGGCACGACCAGGATGGCCTCCACCCGGGGCGAGAGGATCGGGCCTCCCGCGGCGAAGCTGTACGCCGTCGAGCCGGTCGACGTGGAGACCACGACGGCGTCGGCCGAGTAGCGGATGAACTCGTCGCCCTGGAGGCGGATCGCGATGGCGGCCATGCCGCTGCCGGGTACCCGTACGAGGGCGATGTCGTTGAACGCGCGGACCTCGCGCCCGTCCGGGAGGCGCGTCCGTACGGCCATCCGGGCCTCGGTGGTGAACTGACCGCCGTCGATCCGGTCCAGCGCCGACGGCAGTTCGTCGACGTCGACCTCGGCGAGGAAGCCCAGCCGGCCCAGGTTGACGCCGAGCACCGGGGTGGGGCTTCCGGAGAGCAGCCGCATCGAACGGAGCATGGTCCCGTCCCCGCCGAGACTGACGATCAGACCGGCCCGGGCGACCAGAGCTTCCGCCGACACGGAGACCGCGCTGCAGTCGATACGGCCCACCTCGTCCGGCAGCCCCAGCACCTCGGCCTCGTTCTTGCGGGCCCACTGCACGACCGAATCGATGACCGGTCCCGGATTGCGCCGGGGATGCAGGATCAGGCCGATCGATCCGATCAGACCCATGAGAGGTTCCCTTCCGTCGATACGCCATGCCCAGGTGGTCCATCATTGCCCTGAGAGCAGCGTTTCCGACCGGTACGGCGCGGAACGCGGCCTGGGTTGACTCGTGCGGAAGGGACCGACGGCGCAGCGGCGCCGTCGACGTACTGCCGCGCCGGTCCCCGCCCCCGCCTCAGGCCTGGTACGGCTGCTGCGGCTGGCCGTACTGCTGGCCGGCCTGACCGCTCGCCGCCTGGGCCTGCAGCTGCTCCGCCTGCTCCTTGGTCGCCTTCTGCTCCGCACCGCAGAAGGTGCACTGCGTCGAGTACTTCGACGAGATCGGGAACAGCGGCACGAAGAACAGCGTGAACTTCGTGACACGCTTGCGGAGCGTGTGCGCGGAAGGATTGCCGCAGCGGCCGCACACCAGCGTCAATATCGCGAGCTGGTACAGGTATCCCCTGGTGCCAAAAATGATCATGCTGTTCGTCCCCTCCCGGGTCAGTGTGGACGAGCGGCGAAACGCGCTCGCGGAGCACAGTGTCGTGCACGTCGACGCGCTCGGCGGTCGCGGGGTTGTGCGGTACCGCCCGACCACCGCGGCCGCCGCGACGGCCCTGTTCTACGGCAGGCGCCAGTCCACCGGTTGCACGCCCTGCTTCACCAACAACTCGTTGGCCCGGCTGAACGGACGTGAGCCGAAGAACCCGCGATCGGCCGACATCGGTGAGGGGTGGGCGGACTCGATCGCCGGGAGATCCCCGAGCAGCGGCCGAAGATTGCGGGCGTCCCGCCCCCACAGGATCGACACCAGCGGCTTTTCCCGCGCGACCAGCGCCCGGATCGCCTGCTCCGTGACTTCTTCCCAGCCCTTGCCGCGGTGCGCCGCGGGCTTGCGGGGCGCCGTCGTCAGTGCCCTGTTGAGCAGCAGCACGCCCTGCTCGGTCCAGGGCGTCAGATCGCCGTTGGACGGCCTGGGCAGGCCCAGGTCCGTGTGCAGTTCCCGGAAGATGTTCTCCAGGCTGCCGGGCAGCGAACGCACCTCGGGCGACACGGCGAAGCTCAGCCCGATGGCCATCCCCGGTGTGGGGTAGGGATCCTGGCCGACGATCAGGACGCGGACGTCGTCGAAGGGCTGTTGGAAGGCCCGCAGGACATTCGCCCCGGCCGGGAGATAGGTCCGGCCTGCCGCTATCTCGGCCCGGAGGAAGTCCCCCATGGCGGCGATGCGTTCGGCCGCAGGTTCCAGAGCCTTCGCCCAACCTGCTTCGATGAGTTCATGCAAGGGTCGTGGTGCCACGACGCGCCACTCTACTGGCACGCGCGGTGGCCCGATTCATACGGACGAGCGCCGCGCGCGGACCCGCCTTTCAACGCTAATCTTCCTCCTCGCCGAGATCATCGAGCCGGTCCAACCGATCGCCCAGCCGGTCAGCAGGGAGGAGGGGAGCTTGTTGCGTCCCCTGGTCGAGCGACTCCGCTGTCGTCATCATGCCTGTTCACCTTCTCGTTCCCGCTCCGCGCACCGGCGCCTGCCGTGACTTGTTCCGGCGGGCCGGCCGGTGTGCTGGCGGTGGACTCGGGCGGCTCGGGACTGCGGGCGGCGCTGGCCGTGCACGGGCATGTCGTCGGTGTTCCACTGATGTCCAAGGAGCCGGTCCGCACCGGCCCGCGCGGCATCGACGCCGGACACCTGCTGGAGCAACTGCTGCCGATGGCACGGGAGTTGATGACCTCCACCGGGACGGAGGAACTCGGGGCCGTCGCCGTCGGGGCGGCGGGTCTCGCCACCCTCGGCGACGCACTGCGCGCCGAACTGCCGTCCGCACTGGAGCGCGAACTCGGCGTGCGGCGGCTCGCGTTGGCCGCCGACGCGGTGACCGCGTACGTGGGCGCGCTCGGTCCCCGGCCGGGCGCGGTGATCGCCGCGGGCACCGGCATGATCGCGGTCGGCACCGACCTGGGGAGCTGGCGCCGGGCGGACGGCTGGGGCCACCTGCTCGGCGACTGCGGCGGCGGGGCATGGATCGGCCGCGCCGGGCTCGAGGCGGCCCTACGCGCCTTCGACGGGCGCCCCGGTGGGTCGGCGCGGTTGCTGGCGCGGGCCGAGGAGATGTTCGGGCCGGTGGCGGGGTTGCCCGGCAAGCTGTACCCGCGCACCGACCGGCCCGCCGTACTGGCCGCCTTCGCGCCCGAAGTGGCCGCGTGCGCCGCGTCCGCTGTCGGCGACCCCGTCGCACGTGACGTGCTGCGCGCCGCCGCCCGGCACCTGGCCGAGTCCGCGGCCGCCGTCTGCCCGGACACCGGAGCGGACCAAGTCGCCCTCACCGGGGGCCTGTTCAGGATGGGCGACCCTCTCCTTGTACCGCTGCGCGAGGAACTGGCGGAGCGACTGCCGCACGCCCGGCTGGTACCGGCCGCGGGCACCCCGTTGGACGGCGCCGTACGCATCGCCGCCGATCTGGCGAGCGACCGGCTCACGCTCCCTCGCGACGCGCACATGCTGTACGTGATGACCGAAAAGGGCACAACCTCGCCATCCATGACCTGAAAGGGGGATTCATCCGCCCTGTCGGACAAGTGAAGTCGACTGACACACCGGTTGTCGCATCGGTCGGCGCAGGAGCACCACGGCACTGTCAAGTCCAGCCACACCGATCATTTCTGATCCACGCGTAACTCATCAGACAAAAGCGGACGGATACCGCTCACCTGCACCCTCCCCGAACAGGGGAGCCCAAGAAGCCAGTAACATGCGTCGCCATGAGCTCCCCCACTGGACCCGCGTCCGGCCTGCCAGTACGAATGCCGCGACCTCGCCAGCCCGGGCGGCACCGCCGACCCGAGCCGCTGGCGGCTCCCGAGGGCGCGCCCGCGCTCGTCCTCGCGGTGCCGGGCACCTCCAGCGCGGCCACGCGCAGCATCGCCGAGGAGGTCGTGAGCATCGCGCGCTCCGAGCTGCCCGGCCTCGACGCCCGGATCGGGTACCTCGACGGGGACGACGCCGAGTTCCCCACGCTGCAGTCCGTGCTCACGCGCGCCGCCGAGGAGCGCACCGCCCGTTATGAGCAGGCCCGTGCCGCCGGTGCGGACGTGCCCCGGCCCGACGGCCCCGTCGCCGTCGTGGTGCCCCTGCTCGCCGGCCCGGACAACGCGCTGCTGCGCCGGGTCCGCCAGGCCGTCATGGAGAGCCGGATCGCGGCCGACCTGACCGACGTGCTCGGCCCCCACCCGCTGCTCGCGGAGGCGCTGCACGTGCGTCTGTCCGAGGCGGGTCTGGCGCGCGCCGACCGGGCCCGGCTGTTCACCGTGGCGACGGCCGCCGACGGCATCATCCTCGCCTCCGTGGGCGGCGAGGAGGCCGTACAGGCGGCCGGGATCACCGGCATGCTGCTCGCCGCGCGGCTCGCCGTGCCGGTGATGGCGGCGGCGCTGGACGAGGAGGGCGCGATCGCGGCCACCGCCGAGCAGCTGCGCGGCTCCGGCTCCCAGCAGCTCGCCCTGGCTCCGTACCTGATCGGCCCTGAGATCGACGCCGGTCTGCTGGACGCGGCCGCCAAGGAGGCGGGCTGCTCCGCCGCCGAGGCGCTCGGCCCGTACCCGGCGATCGGCAAGCTCGCGCTGGCCAAGTACACGGCGGCGCTGGGCATCGCCCCGCCGCAGCCGCAGGGCACGCCGGTCCGCTGACCCGTCCCGTCACCACCCCTCGCACGCCGAAGGGCCCGCTCCTCTCACAGGAGCGGGCCCTTCTCTCGTACGACAGCGGCTCGTACGACAGCGGCTCGCGCGCCACTCGCGAGCCGCCACCGAGCGGGTCAGCCGAAGACCACGCAGGAGGCCGCCGGAACCTCCACCGAGCCGCCCCGTCGCGGCACCCCTGTGTCCGGGTCGACCGCGAACCAGGTCACGTCCCCGGAGCGCTCGTTGGCGATGTACAGGAACCGCCCCGAGGGGTCGAGGGCCAGCGCGCGCGGCCAGGTGCCGCCGCAGGGCACCGTGGCGACCAGTCGCAGCCCCTCGCCCACGGCGTCGGGCGTGAGCACGGAGACGACGTCCTGGCCGCGGGTGGCGGTCCACACGAAGCGTCCGTCGGGCGACACCACGATGCCCGAGGGGTACGCGTCACCGTCCGGGACCCCGGACAGCACCGGCGTCTCGCCGACGGGCCGCAAGGAGCCTTCCAGGGCGTTCCAGCGGCAGACGGTGACCGTGGGCGCGAGTTCGTTGAGCACGTACGCGTGTTCGCCGCGCGGATGGAAGGCCAGGTGGCGGGGCCCGGACCCGGGGCGCAGCGCGATCTCGCGGTGCAGCGTGAGCCGACCGCCGTCCAGCGCGCACACCCGCACGGAGTCCGTGCCGAGGTCGACGCTGACAGCCCAGCGCCCGCTCGGGTCGGGCTGCACCTGGTGGGCGTGTGGGCTCTGCTGGCGCCGGGTGTGGGGGCCGGAACCCTTGTGCTGGAACACGCTGGAGGCGGCGCCGACGAGGGCGCCGTCGTCGTGCACGGGCAGGGCGGTGACACTGCCGGAGCCGTAGTTCGCGGTCAGGACGTGTCCCGCGAACACGCTGAGGTGGGTGGGGCCGCTGCCTCCGACGGAGACCAGGGGCCCGGCGGGCTCCGGCCGGTCGCCGTCCACGCGGTACGCGACCACCGCGCCGTCGGCCGTCTCGCTGACCGCGTAGAGCATGTCGCGGGCGGGCGACAGGGCGAGGTACGAGGGATCGGGTACCCCGTCGACCACGCTCAGGAGGGTGAGCGCGCCGCTGCCGCGGTCCATGGCCGCGGTGAGGACGCCCGGGCCTCCCGCCGCCGTGAACGAGCCGATGAACGCCCGCTGTTCCCGCCTGCCGCCGTCTGCCACTGCCGTTCCCCTCTCGGTCCCGCGCTGTCCGGGGCCGACGGTAGCAGTCGACGGCCATCGGTCTAGACCAAGGTCCCGCCGGTCTCCCCGAGCGCCCGTGCGCGTGCGTCGGGGTGGTGGACGTACGCGGGACGCCGTTCCACGGCCTCGTAGGTGCGGTGGAAGACGGGCGTGGCGCTGCCGGAGATCGGCGGCACGATCCACGACCAGTCCGCGCCGACCCGGCGGCCCTTGCGCTCCTCGCGGCCGAGGTGGGTGAGGAAGCGCCGGGACTCGGTGTGGTGGTCGGTGACGGTGACGCCCGCGCGGTCGAAGGAGTGCAGGACGGAACGGTTGAGTTCGACGAGCGCGCGGTCCTTCCACAGCGAGCGGTCGGTGCGGGTGTCGAGGCCGAGGCGGTCCGCGAGATACGGCAGAAGGTTGTAGCGGTCGGTGTCGGCGAGGTTGCGGGCGCCTATCTCGGTGCCCATGTACCAGCCGTTGAACGGGGCCGCCGGGTAGCAGACGCCGCCGATCTCCAGGCACATGTTGGCGAGCGCGGGTACGGCGTGCCAGCGCAGCCCGAGCGAGCGCCACCAGGTGTACTCGGGGTGGGCGAGCTCCACTTCGAGCACCGTGTCGTCCGGCAGCGCGAACCAGCGGGGCTCGTCGTGGGGCTTGTCGTCGGCTCCCTGGATCACCAGCGGCAGGACGTCGAACGGGGTGCCGGGGCCGCCGGGCCAGCCGAGCCGCCGGGCCAGCGCGGTGAGCCCCACGTTGCGCGGGTCGCCGGTCACACCGCCGTCCGGACGCGTGTAGCCGGCGTACCGGATGAGCTGTTCGTTCCAGATCCGTGGGCCGGGGCGGCCCGGCCGGTCGGGCGCGAAGACGGTGACGAGCGCCCTGATCCGGCCCTCGCGGGTGGCCTCCCGCAGATGGTCCGCCGACGCCTCGGCGACTTCTTCGGCCGTCCGCACGTCCCTGCGGTCACGGACGGACAGGGAGTGCCAGTACAGGCGCCCGATGCACCGGTTGGCGTTGCGCCAGGCGACGCGGGCGCCGAAGGCGAGTTCCTCGGTGGTGTGGCGGTACGTGCCGGTCTCCGCGATCTCGGCCCGCGCGGCGGCGATACGCCGGGCCGGGTCGCCGAGGCGCCGCTCGGTGTGGTGGAGGGTGAGGAACTCGGCGGCGGCGCCCAGGAGTTCGTACGGCGTGGACTCGTCGCGCGGCGTCGGGGCGGCGGGACCGTCCGCCACGGGTATCAGGTGTCCCCCGAGGCCCGGGACGGACAGCTCCGCCTGCCGGGAACCGATGTCGTACGGCAGTGTGGTCGGGGCCGCTCCCTGCGCCCCGCGACCTGCCGGAACACGGTCCAGCCAGCCGCCCGGCCCCTCGGCCCACGGTGCCGGACACCGCGCGCTCCCGTCGTCCCCGAATCGTTCTGTCCGTCCGGTTCCTCGCGGGAAGTCCCGCATGGTGCCACCCCCAAGCGGCTCCGCCCGCGGGCCGCTCCCGCACGGTCCGCGGGCTCCGTGCGTCTGATAGCCGCGGGGTTACCCCGCCCGGGCGGTGATCCACCCTCCGCGTGGTCCTTGCACGTGGCTCGCGGACGTCAGACGCTCACGGGACTCGAAGCACGGGGGTGCAGGAGGGGCGCGGAGAGTTCGGCGAGCGCCCGCTCGAGCCCGTACAGGTGCGCGAGGGCCGGCTCTTCCAGGGGAGGTGCGTCGGCCTGGACCTCGATCCGCCACGGTCCGGGAGAGGTCAGCGCCTCGACGGCCCGCTCCACACGCTCGCACGCGACGATGAGGCGGGCGTCGTAGGAGGCCACGGGGTCCGACGCGATGACGGCGAGCCCCCGTACCTCCCGCGCGCAGGTGTTCAGGGACGCGAGTACCTGGCGCGCCCTGCGGCCGCGGGCACGCAGGGGGTTGAGGGGGTGCAGAAGGGGCGTGAGCGAGAGTCGCACCTTGTTCAGCAGCGTCTCCAGCTCCGCGACGCGGGCCGCGGGGTCGGCGTCGGCGGAGCCGTTCAGGCGGGCGGCGGCCTCGGTCGTGCAGGCGTGGACGCACTGGATCGCCCGTACGATCCAGGCGTCCGTCGTGGCGTGCGTGGTGATCGGCAGCACGAACAGCACCGCCAGCGCGGCGCCGACCGCCCCGATGCCGGTCTCCGCCAGCCGCAGGACGACCAGATGCCGGTCCAGCACGCCGAACATCCCGTAGAGCAGCTCGGCCATCACCGTCACCGCGAGCATCATCCAGGTGTAGGAGACCGCCGCACTGTAGAAGATGACGAACACACACACGGCGAGCAGGGCCGCGGTCGGTACGGGCGCGCCGTGCAGCGGGACGACGACCGACACCCCGAGGACGATGCCGATCACCGTTCCGAGGACCCGGCGGTAGCCACGGATCAGGGTCTCGCCGCGCGAGGTGGTGTTGACGAAGATCCACCAGGTGGCGCCGACGGCCCAGTACCACCGCTCCTGGGACAGCAGGCTTCCCACGCCCAGGGCGAAGGCGGCGGCCACGACGGCCTGGACCGCCTGGCGGGTGGTGGGACGGGCGAGGCCCCGGCCCGGCGAAGGGGCGATGGCGCCGGCGGGCGGCATCCGGCGCTCGTAGCACCACAGTCCGAATCGGACGGCCGAGGACGCGAGAAGGGCGAGCAGTACCGCGGCGTACACCTCGGGCAGTTCGGCCGGCTCGGTGTGCAGGAACTGCGCCATGAAGAACGCCATGAACCCGAAGACGCCGAGGGCATGGCCGCGCGGCCCCCAGCGCCGGGCGTACACACCCGCACCGACGAGGGCGAGGAAGGCCGCGTCCCTCGCCGCCGGGTGGTCGTGCAGGACGGCCGCGAGAGCCAGTACCGGAAGGCCCACCACGGGCAGCGCCGCCGTCGTCGCCAGCTGTCCGCGCACGGTGGCGTCGGTGACCGTGAAGAGGGCGAGCAGCGCCGCGAGACCTCCCGCGACCGCACCCGCGAGGGAGGCACCGATGGCGCCGCACAGGGCCACCGCCAGGCCGATACCGAGGACGGCCCGGGTGGCGCCGCGCAGCCGCAGCCGGCCCGGGTCCGGCGCCACGAACACCCTCTTCAGCACTGTTTCCCCGCCCCTTGAGCTCAGCCTGTGCCTCAGGCACGCAAAAGGCGCCGCGGGGGTCCCGCAGCGCCATCGACCCGCCCATCACAGCATCATCGGAGCTGTTGGCTCAAGTGGCTCCCGGAACACTGAGCCATTGGCACAGTCACCGAGCGGATGGGCGAGCCATGTGGATGCCATTGGCATCACTCCATGCCGATCGGGTGCGGGGGGAGTTCGAAGCGCAGCAGGGCCCCGGTCAGATGCGTACGCAGGTCCGACTCCACCTCGATGTGGCGGACCTCGCCGCCGTCCTCGATGACGGTCTTCACCAGTTCGTCGATGACGTCGGGGACCTCGCGCAGGGCGTCTGAGCAGAGCGGACAGGACACCCCTGCGGCGGCGAGCAGCCCGTCGCGGTCGCAGACGACTCCCGGGGCCACCGCGTCCGTGTCCACGGCCAGCGTCCGGATCGCGGCCAGCGACCCCGCCCACAGGGTGTCGTCGAGCCCGACCGTCGCGTGATGCTTGGTCGCCACGGCCTCGAGGATCTCGCCGACCAGCCGCTCCTGCTCCTGGTACGCGCGGTCGGCGACGAGGCCCCGCACCCTGTCCCGGATGTCGGTGGCGGTCACGGTGTCGCGGTCGACGGTGAAGCGACCGACGAGCCGGTCGTGCAGGTCACGGGTGAGGAAGTCGATGAAGGCCGGCACCTCGTGCGGGTGCCCGCCGATGGCCAGCAGGTCGAAGCCCCCCTCCCGGAAGAGCCGCTTGAGCTCGCCGACGAGCCGCCGGTAGTGCCGTTTGCTCACCTCGTCGGCCTTGTCGCGGACCCGGTCCTCGGCGGGCCCCGCGGCGTGGTCGGGCCTGCGCAGCACACGGTCGCGGACCGCCTCCAGCTCCCGGACCTCGTCGAGGTGGTACTCCCAGATCTGGGCGGTGCCCTTGTCCACGACGACCGCGCAGGTGCGGTAGGACTCGTCGAGCACCGCCAGCATCGGACGGACGTAGGGGTCCGCGTCCACCACGACGCGCTCGTGGGTGCCGCGCGGCAGCCACACCTCCTCGTAGACGCCGTCGCCGCTGCAGGAGAAGACGGCGACGGTCCCGGCCCGCCGGGGTTCCTCGCCGAGCCTCCGCTCGATCTTCGCGAGGTCGTCGCGGAGCGAGAGCCGTACGGGGTGCTCCAGCGAGTCGTCGTCCGCGAGCGGCCGTATGCGATCCAGCAGACTGTCCAGTCGGGACCGGTACGTACGACGGCCGGAGTGGTCCGGGTCCACCGGGAGATAGAGGGAGACCAACGGGAGCCCGTTCCCGCCGAGCCGGAGAATTCGGTCGACCTGCTCCTGCGTGATCATCGTCGCTCCTCGCCGCTCCTCGATCATTGCGCCACCCATCCAGGTAACGCGGTGGGCGCCGCACCGGCAAACGCGGCGCGGCGGACCAGGTGAGCGGGGAGGGGGAACCGGCCCACCGGTCTCACGGCGGGCCGAGCCATTGGTACGGTCGACGAAGATCATCCAAGGCGGCGAGGAGGCCGGTGGATCATGGCCGTGGACGAACTCGACACCCGCATCCTGCGGCTGCTGCTGGAGCAGCCGCGCACCAGCGTGCGCGAGTACGCCCGCATGCTCGGTGTCGCCCGCGGCACGCTCCAGGCCCGCCTCGACCGACTGGAACGGGACGGGGTGATCACCGGTACGGGCCCCTCACTGTCCCCCGCAGCACTCGGCCACCCCGTCCTCGCCTTCGTGCACATCGAGGTCACGCAGGGCCATCTCGACGAGGTCGGCGACGCGCTGGCCGCCGTACCTGAGATCATCGAGGCGTTCTCGATCACGGGCGGCGGCGATCTGCTCACCCGGGTCGTGGCACGTGACAACGCGCACCTGGAGGACGTGATCCAGGCGCTCATCAGCATGCCCGGCGTCGTCCGCACCCGCACGGAGGTGGCGCTGCGCGAGCGGGTCGCGCACCGGGTGCTGCCGTTGGTGGAGTCGATCGGGCGAGCGGCCAGAAGCTGACGGGTGTCCACTCAGGGGCTCACCGGCGGCACAGGGGCGATCGACCGCACCCGGCCCTCGCTTGGCATCCTGGACCCCATGAGCGCTCTGGGCCGCACTTCGGTCGTCTTCGATCTCGACGGCACACTCGTGGACAGCGAGCCGAACTATTTCGAAGCCGGCCGCCAGACGCTCGCCGAGCAGGGCGTCACCGACTTCACCTGGGCCGAGCACGAGCGGTACGTCGGCATCAGCACCCGGGAGACGCTGGCGCTCTGGAAGGAGCGCTACGGCCTGCGGCCCCCGCTCGACGTCCTGCTCGCCGACAAGAACCGCCGCTATCTGGCGCTGGCCCGCGCCTCCACGCACGTGTACCCGGAGATGCGGAAGTTCGTGGAACTGCTGGCCGCCGAGGGTGTTCCGATGGCCGTGGCCTCGGGCTCCTCACCCGCCGCCATCGAGGCGATCCTCACGGGCACCGGCCTGGCCGCCCACCTGACGACCGTCGTCTCGGCCGACGAGGTCGCGCACGGCAAGCCCGCCCCGGACGTGTTCCTCGAAGCGGCGCGCCGCCTCGCGGCCGAACCGGCGGACTGCGTGGTCCTGGAGGACGCCGCTCCGGGCGCCGCCGCCGCGCACGCGGCCGGGATGCGCTGCGTCGCGATCCCGTATGTCGCCGCGCAGGCCGACGACCCGGCGTTCGCCACGGCGGGGCTGCTGCTGCGCGGCGGACAGGGCGAGTTCACCGCGCAGGCCACCTACGACTGGCTCGCACGCTCGGCCTCGGCTTCCTGAGCCACAGCCGTCCCTCGATGTCTCCCTCGACCGCGGCCGTGCCTCGACGCCTTCGCGGACCACGACCGTCGCCCCGACCGCGTCGGGTCAGGAGACGTGCAGCACGGTCTTGCCCCGGCGATGGCCCTGCTCCAGTGCCGCGTACGCCCGCGCGGTCTCGGCGAGGGGGAACACGCGGTCGACGGGCGGAGCCAGTTCGCCGTCCGCGACCAGGCGGGACAGCTCCTCCAGTCCGGAGCGGTCCGGTTCCACGACGAAGAACCTGCCGCCCTCCCTCGTGACGTCGGGCGGGGCGACGATGCTCACCAGTCGGCCCCCGGGACGCAGCACCTGCCAGGAGCGCTCCTGGGTGTCGCCGCCGACCGTGTCGAAGACCAGGTCGACGTCCTTGACCTGGTCCTCGAAGCGCTCGCTCCGGTAGTCGATGACGTGCTCGGCGCCCAGCTCGCGTACGAAATCGGCGGCCGCGGCGTCGGCCGTCGCGGTGACGGAGGCGCCGAGCGCGGCCGCGACCTGCACCGCGAAGGAGCCGACCCCGCCCGCGCCTCCCTGCACCAGCACCCGGGCACCGGGGCGCAGGCCGCCGTGCAGGACCAGGCCCTGCCAGGCCGTCAGCCCGGCCAGCGGCAGCGCCGCCGCGTGGTCGTGGTCGAGCCGGGCCGGCTTGGCGGCGAGCACGGCTGCGGGCACGGCGACGAACTCCGCCGCGGCCCCGTCCCGGGTGAACGGGATCAACCCGTACACCTCGTCGCCGACCTTCCAGTCCGACACCTCGTCGCCGAGCTCGACGACCACACCCGACACCTCCTTGGACGGCACGATGGGCACCCGCTCGCCGCCGCTGCCGTCGAAGCTGTCGGTCCAGGTCGCGTCCCAGTCGAGTTCGCCCGGCGTGATGGACGCGGACCGCACCCCGACCAGGACCTCGCCCGGGCCGGGCACCGGGCGCGGGGCGATCTCGTACGTCAGCCGCTCCGGGCCGCCCCGTCGGTGGCCGCGTACCGCCTGCATGGTGTCCATTCCAACCTCCCAGGTCGCGCCGGCCGGGAACCGGCGATACCTCCAGAGTGGCCGCCCCGGGCACCTCGCGCTTGAGTCATTCGACTTCATGCGCCTGACTCAGGCAGCCTCCCGCGCCGCCACCGCACCGGTCCCCCGCCCGCCCCCGTCACGGTGGATCGGTGTCCTGGAGCCGGTCAGCGGAGCGCCCGTCCCGCCCTCCCGTGCCGCGACGATCTCCGCCGCGATGGACAGCGCGGTCTCCTCGGGCGTACGGGCCCCGAGGTCGAGTCCGATCGGTGACCTCAGTCGGGCCAACTCCCGCTCACCGAGACCGACTTCGCGCAACCGCCGCTCACGGTCCTCGTGGGTGCGGCGCGAGCCCATGGCGCCGACGAACGCCACCGGCATCCGCAGCGCCGCCTCCAGCAGCGGTACGTCGAACTTGGCGTCGTGGGTGAGCACACACAGGACCGTGCGGCCGTCGGTCACGGTGCGCCGGAGATAGCGGTGCGGCCAGTCGACCACGATGTCGTCCGCGTCGGGGAAGCGGACCCGGGTGGCGAAGACCGGGCGGGCGTCGCACACGGTCACGTGGTAGCCGAGGAACTTGCCCACCCGCACCAGCGCCGTCGCGAAGTCCACGGCGCCGAAGACGATCATGCGGGGCGGCGGCACGCTCGACTCGACGAGCAGGGTCACACCGCCGGGGCAGCGCGCACCGTCCTCGGAGAGTTCGAGAGTGCCGGTGCGGCCCGCCGCCAGCAGGGCGCGCGCCTCGCCCACCGCGGTGCGGTCCAGCTCCGGACGACCCCCGAGGCTCCCCCGGCAGGTGTCGGACGAGCCGTCGGGGCGGACGAGCAGCGTCCGCCCCAGCAGTTCCACCGGCCCCCGGACGACCCGGGCGACGGCCGCCGCCTCGCCCCGGGCCGCGGCCGCCAGCGCCGCCGCGTACACCGCCCGGTCCGGCGCGTCCGCGCGCACCGGCGTGACCAGGACCTCGATGACCCCGCCGCAGGTCAGCCCCACCGCGAAGGCGTCCTCGTCGCTGTAGCCGAACCGCTCCAGCACCGTGTGGCCGTCCTGGAGCGCCTGGACGCACAGGTCGTACACGGCGCCTTCCACGCAGCCGCCGGAGACCGAGCCGACGGCCGTGCCGCCGCTGTCGACCGCGAGGGCGGCACCGGGGCCGCGCGGGGCGCTGCCGCCGACGCTCACCACGGTGGCGACGGCGAAGTCCCGGCCCTCCTCGGCCCACCGGTTCAGCTCGTCGGCGATGTCAAGCATCCTGGTCCCCTCGCGCGCCGGCCAGCAGCACCCGGTCCGGGCGGATCGGCAGATTCCGGTGCCGTACACCCGTCGCGTGCCAGACCCCGTTGGCGATCGCCGCCGCCGCGCCGACGACCCCGATCTCTCCGATGCCCTTGATGCCGACCGGGTCCCCGGGGTCGGGGTCGTCCACCCAGTCCGCCTCGATGTGGGGCACGTCGGCGTGCGCGGAGAAGTGATAGCCCGCGAGGTCGGCGCCGACATGGCCGCCACTGGCCCGGTCCCGGTGAGCCTCCTCGTGCAGGGCCATGGACAGGCCCCAGATCATGCCTCCGATGAACTGACCGCGCGCGGTCAGCGGGTTGACGATCCGGCCGGCGGCGAAGATGCCGAGCATCCGCCGCACCCGCACCTCTCCGCTGGTGACGTCGACGGCGACCTCGGCGAACTGTGCCCCGAACGAGTGCCGTTCCTTCTTCTCCAGCGCGCCGACCGCCTGGGAAGTGTCCGAGCGTGCCGTGATCCCCTCCGGCGGAATGCCACCGCCCAGGGCGAGTCGCTCGCGCAGTTCACCCGCCGCGACCCGGATCGCCCAGGCCCAGGAGCGGGTGCCCATCGAACCGCCGGCGATCATCGCGAAGCCGAAGTCGCTGTCCGCGATCCGCATCCGGATGCGTTCCGGCTGGACCTCCAGCGCGTCGGCGGCGATCAGGGTGAGCGCGGTCCGTGCCCCGGTCCCGATGTCGGACGCGGTGATCCGTACGGTGAAGGTGCCGTCCGGCTCGGCCGTCACGGCCGCCGTGGACGGGGCGGACAGCACGGGGAACGTGGACGCGGCCGTGCCGGTCCCGAGCAGCCAGCGGCCCTCACGGCGGATGCCGGGACGCGGGTCGCGGTCGGCCCAGCCGAACCGGCGGGCCCCCTCCTCGAAGCACGCGAGCAGATTGCGGCCGCTGAACGGCAGCCCGGAGACGGGGCCGACGGCCGGTTCGTTGCGGGCGCGCAGCGCGATCGGGTCGAGCCCGCACCGCTCGGCGAGTTCGTCGAGCGCGGACTCCAGCGCGAACGAGCCCGGCGCCTCGCCCGGGGCCCGCATCCAGCTCGGGGTCGGCACGTCGAGCGGTACGACACGGGTCTGCGAGTAGTGCGCGTCGGAGTCGTACATCGCGCGCCCGAACTCGGAGGCCCGCTCGACGAACTCGTACACGGTCGAGGTGAGGCACTCGGCCCGGTGGTCGAACGCGCGCAGCCGGCCGTCCGCGTCGGCGCCGAGCCTGATCCGCTGGGCCGTGGGACTGCGGTAGCCGACCAGCGAGAACATCTGGCGGCGGGTCAGTACGACGCGGACGGGGCGGTGCAGGACGGTCGCGGCCATCGTGGCGGCGACCGAGTGCGGGCGGGTGCCCTTGGAGCCGAAGCCGCCACCGACGTGTTCCGAGCGCACCCGGACCGACTGGGGGTCGAGGGAGAACAGCTTCGCCAGCTCGTCCGCCACGAACCTGCTGCCCTGGTTGGAGTCGACGACCTCGAGCCGGCCACCGTCCCAGCGCGCGATCGCCGCGTGCGGCTCCATGGGGCTGTGGTGTTCCTCCGGAGTGCTGTACTCGGCGTCCACGACGACGGCGGACGCGGCGAGTTCGGCCTCCAGATCGCCCTTCTGCGCGGCGGGGGCACTTTCCGGCGCGTACACACCGGGAAGCCCGGCGGCGAACACGACGTCGTGCGGCTCCTCGTCGTACTCGACGACAAGGGCCTCGGCGGCCTCCCTGGCCTGCTCGGGCGTCTCGGCCACGACCAGCGCCACCGGCCAGCCGGCGAACGGGACCCGGTCGTGCTGGAAGATCTGGGCGATCGGGTCGGGCAGCCCGAAGGCGTTCGTGTAGTCGCCGTTGAGGCGCGGGGCGTTCTCGTGGTGCAGGACGGCGAGGACGCCCGGCATCGCGAGGACGGGCGCGGACTCCACCGCTCGGATCCGGCCACGTGCCACGGTGGACAACACCAGCCAGCCGTGGGCGAGTTCGGGATACGGGACCTCACCCGCGTAGCGCGCCGCCCCGGTGACCTTGGCCACGCCCTCCACGCGGGTGTGCGCGACGCCGACGGCACCGGACGTCGCGGTCGCCGCCGCCGTGGTCGTGGTCGTGGTCGTGGTCGTGCTGGTCATCGGGCCGCCTCCTCGGTGAGTTCGGTCAGCATCGCCACGACGAGATTGCGCATCAGGGGCACCTTGTATCCGTTGTGGGGCAGCGGCCGGGCCGCCGCCAACTCGGCGTCGGCGGCGGCCGCGAAGGCCTCGGCGCTCGCCGGTCCCCCGGTCAGCGCCCGCTCGGCCGCCCGGGCCCGCCACGGCCGGGAGGCCACCGCACCGAAGGCCAGGCGCACTTCGCGTACGACACCGTCGCGGACGTCGAGCGCGGCGGCGATCGAGCCGATCGCGAACGCGTACGAGGCGCGCTCGCGCACCTTGCGGTAGCGGGAGCGGGCGGCGACCGGCGCGGCCGGCAGGGTGACGCCGGTGATCAGCGCGCCGGGCGGCAGGGCGGTCTCCAGGTGCGGGGTGTCACCCACCGGCAGATAGAACTCCGCGAGGGGCAACTCCCCCGACCCGTCCGCCGTTTCGTACGAGACGACGGCGTCGAAGGCGGTGAGGGCCACGGCCATGTCCGAAGGATGCGTGGCCACGCACCGCGTGGATGCGCCGAGGATCGCGTGGTTGTGGTGCTCGCCCTCGACGGCGGGGCAACCGCTGCCGGGGACACGCTTGTTGCAGGGCTTCGCCAGGTCGGTGAAGTAGCCGCAGCGAGTGCGCTGGAGCAGGTTTCCGCCGACCGTGGCCATGTTGCGCAACTGGCCGGAGGCGCCCGCCAGGACGGCCTGGGCCAACGCCGGGTAGTGACGCCGCACGTCGGGATGGGCGGCGAGGTCGCTGTTGGTCACGGTCGCGCCGATCCGCAGCTCGCCGCTGTTCGCGAACTCGACTCGGTCAAGGGGGAGTTCACGTACGTCGACGAGACGCGCGGGCCGCTCCACCCCGCTCTTCATCAGGTCGACGAGATTGGTGCCGCCGCCGAGATAGCGCGCGTCGGGATCGGCGCCCAGCAGAGCGACCGCACCTGAGACGTCGAAGGCGCGCTCATACCCGAACTCCCTCATGCCGCCGCCTCCTTGGTCTCGGACGACCGTGTATCGGACGACCGCGTATCCGCCGACCGCGCATCGGCCACGTACGCGTCGGGCACCCGTTCCCGCGCCGCCCGCGCCACGGCCTCCACGATCGACACATACGCGCCGCACCGGCACAGGTTGCCGCTCATCCGCTCGCGGATCTCCTCGGGCGTGAGCTGCGAAACCCCCGCTTCGGGCCGTATGTCGGCGGTCACGGCGCTCGGCCAGCCCGCCGCGTGCTCCTCGATCACCGCGAGGGCCGAGCAGATCTGACCGGGCGTGCAGTAGCCGCACTGGTAGCCGTCGAGGTCGAGGAAGGCCTGCTGTACGGGATGCAGCCGATCACCGTCCGCCACCCCTTCGATGGTGGTGATCTCGCGCCCCTCGGCGGCGACGGCGAGTTGCAGACAGGAAACGGCCCGTCGTCCGTCGACCAGCACCGTGCAGGCGCCGCACTGGCCCTGATCACAGCCTTTCTTGGTACCGGTGAGATCGAGACGCTCACGCAGCGCGTCGAGCAGGGTGGTGCGATGGTCGACGGGCAGCGTGTACTTCTCGCCGTTGATGTGCAGGGTGATGGCGCTGGACGTCGAGGTCGTACCGCTGGACGTCGTAGGGGCCATGATCAGCCTTCTTTCGCCTGTCTGAGGGGGAAGGAAGTCGCTAGAGGGCCGGTAAAAGGGGGACTCCGACAGTCCACACTGGCCGAATCCGACGGTATGGTGGAGCCCTAAGCGGACAGCTGTCCGTTAATCCTGAACCTACCGGACAGCTGTCCGGTTAGCAAGGCGTTCACCCGGCAGGCCGTGGAGGACGAAGGAGGCCCGAGTGCAGGAGAAGAAGGCGACGCCACTGCGCTCCGACGCGCAACGCAATCGCGAGCGCATCCTCGAAGTGGCCCTGGCCGAGCTGACGCGTTCGGCGGACACCCCGCTCAGCGCGATCGCCAAGAAGGCGGGGGTCGGGCAGGGGACGTTCTACCGCAACTTCCCGAACCGCGAGGCCCTTCTCCTGGAGATCTACCGCCACGAGGTGCAGCAGGTCGCGGACACCGCGGCCCAGTTGCTGGAGACCCGCGCGCCGGACCGGGCCCTGCGGGAGTGGATGGACCGCCTCGCCCAGTTCGCCATGACCAAGGTCGGCCTGGCCGAGGCGCTGCGCGCGACCACCCTCGCGCACGGCACCCTGACCAGACTGGGACACGGCGCGATGTCCTCGGCCGCCGCACTGCTCCTGACGGCGAACGACCAGGCCGGCACCATCCGCCCCGGGGTGACCCCCGAGGACTTCTTCCTCGTCATCGCCGGTCTCTGGCAGATCGACGCGGGCGGGGACTGGCAGCCGCGCGCCACCCGCCTTCTGGACTTCGTCATGGACGGCCTACGGGTGGGCGCGCCGGCTGCCGCACCGCGGGAGTGAGCCGAGCCGCGGCCGACGGGCCGCGGTCAGCGGCGCACCGAGCGGGCGCGCGTCGCGGCCGATGCGCACATCCCGGCCCGCCCGCCGCCTCGAACGCGCGCGACAAAGCCGTCCGCCTGTGACTCCCCCGTGGCTGACGGCTCGTGTCGCGGTGTTCAGAGGTCGGGATCGGTGTCGGCGACGTAAGTGTCCTGGGCCGCTGGACGACACCCGCCGAGGCGGGCGACGGGATTCGAACCCGCGTCTCTCTCTTGACAGGAGAAGTAGCCGAAACCTTCGCACCTGAACGAGGTCCACCATAGTGGTGGCCGCCGTCGCGGTCATCTGGATTTCGGCGTGCGGCAGACGCGTACCGGGGCGTTGTCAGTGGTGGCGTGCAGGATGACGAGCATGACAACACCAGCTGCAGTGATCGTGGATGCCGCCGCCTACGCGCAGGCGGTCAAGGACGCCGTGAAGGCTTCGGCCGCCTACTACGCGGGCGGCACGTCCGTGCTGGACGACGACACCTACGACCGGCTGGTACGGGGCATCGCGGTGTGGGAGGCCGCTCATCCCGGCGAGGCGCTGCCCGACTCACCGACCGGGAAGGTCGCCGGTGGTGCCGTGGAGGGCGATGTCCCGCACACGGTGCCCATGCTGAGCCTGGACAACGTGTTCTCGCCGGAGGAGTTCACTGCCTGGACCACGTCGCTGGCCCGGCGAATCGGCCATGACGTCGCGCGGTTCAGCGTCGAGCCCAAGCTCGACGGGCTCGCGATCGCCGCCCGTTACACCCATGGCCGCCTCACCCGGCTGATCACCCGTGGCGACGGGACGGCCGGGGAGGACGTCTCGCACGCCATCGGCACCGTCGAAGGACTCCCGGCCGAACTCGCCGAACCGGTCACGGTGGAGGTACGCGGCGAAGTCCTGATGACCACCGCCCAGTTCGAGCACGCCAACGAGGTGCGCACCGCGCACGGCGGGCAGCCGTTCGCGAACCCGCGCAACGCCGCGGCGGGCACGCTGCGCGCCAAGGACCGCGCCTACACCGTGCCGATGACCTTCTTCGGCTACGGCGTGCTGGCGCTGCCCGGTACACAGGAGGCCCTCGCGGCGCGGCTGGGCGAAGCCGCGCACAGCGAGCTGATGGCGCGGTGCGGCGAGCTCGGTGTGAACACCACCGCCTCCACCGCCGTGCCCGGCACCACGGCGGAGACCGCCGAGCAGGTCCTGGACCGGGTGAAGGAGATCGCCGCACTGCGGGCGGAGTTGCCGTTCGGAATCGACGGGATCGTCATCAAGGCCGACCTGGCCGCCGATCAGGCCGTCGCCGGATCCGGTTCGCGTGCCCCTCGCTGGGCGATCGCCTACAAGCTGCCGGTTCTGCCGCAAATTCAGAGCTGATGCGCTCCGTCGAGCTCACCATGATGGCCCAGGTCAGGGGGGCATCAGTTCCGCAGGTAGCAGCAACAGTTCTGTTGCACTTCTCGGGCAGTGGGGGCAATCCACGAAATGCTGATCGCACTCGTTGAAAGCGGTTCTGGCTGCAGTTCCGGATGCTGTTGGTGATCTCTAACTAGTCAACTTCCGGCAGAGCCATCGGAATTGACTGGACGGCCGTGGTGGTCGGTCTGGTGTGGTGCCGGGAGGGAAGCACTCGCTGAGCCGGATGATGTTTGCTCCGGCAGCGGTCAGCACGTGTTGAACATGGGTCTCGGCGATGCCGCAGTAGCGGCGGTGCCGCAGGCCGTGGGCATGGACCGTTTCGGAGACGGTAGCCTCGCAGCCGGCGCGGATGGCGTAGCGTCGGCGCCACTGGTGGTTTTCTGCTCGCGCCGACTGCGGTCTGGATCTCCTGCTGGAGCTGGGGCAGCAGAGGTTGCCCCCACAGGGTTCGGGTCCGGATCTTCCAGCTCAAGTACTACCTGTTCCGAGCTAAGGGTTTGCGGGGAATCAAGGTGTTGCTTCCCGTTCTGGGGATCGTTGGTGTGGTATGCGCATCCCGGACGAGACATGTGACCAACTCGCTGTGAAGCTCGCGGTGTTGTTGCCGCATTTGGACGAGCGGCAGCGGCGGCTGCTGATGGCCGCGGAGGCGCGTGCTCTGGGGCATGGCGGCGTTCGGGCTGTCGCCAACGCGTCTGGGTCCCGCACACCTGGCCTGAGTCGGCCTGGCAGCAAGCCCCACCATATGATCGCTGCTGCGTCGCGGCTCACCATCCAGAAGGCCTACTGGGCGGCTGGCTTCTGGACAAGGGCCAGCTACGCGACATTGCCCGTTGACCACTTCCTGATCGAGCAGCTCCAAGCGCACATGAGGCGCTTCCGCGCGCCCCGGCAGACTCCCCACGTCATCGCTCCCGCCTGCGGTGCTCGCGAACAGCACCAACCGGTCCGTGAGGAGCTGATCGTGACGTACCATTACGGCCGCCCCGTTCGGAGCAGGGACTTCAACCGGAAGTGGAGGCAGGCGATTCTCCTGGCCGACCTCCCCATCCGGACCCGCCTCCATCACCTCAAGCGCTTCTACACCTCCACGCTCGGCATCGAGCGAATCGCCCAGTGAGGGCGCACCGTGGGCGCAGGGCCCCGGCCGTCCCGGAGACATCCCCGACGTCGCCGTACTTCGCAACCAGCGCGTCATCACCAGGGAGAGTTTCGACTCATCCGTGCCAGCCGCGCTCAAGCTCAAGCGGCGGATCAAGCGCTTCGCCCTGGACAACGAACTCGACCACCTGCCCATCGGCGACATCGTCGCCGTCGCGATGGACGAGTGGCTGACCACCCGAGGCTTCTGAACCCCCGTCTCCTCCGCACGGCCGGGTGGACCACCCACAGATCGGCGTCCACCCGGCCGACTATTGCCCAATAACCGACTAAGCGAATAACTATCCGACTAGGAGCTGTCCGGGCGATCATGTGAGATGCATCCTGACTGGTATTCAGAGACTCACTTGTTGTGGAGCTCTGCTCCCGCCAGCTCTGCCAACACCGTCTTGCGGGGTGCGGGTCGCACCCCACCCTCTGGTTGCATGAGGGCAGGACGTTGGTGACGCCCTCGCGCAACCGAGTGGCCGGCGGCTCACTCGCTGCTCCACTGTGGGGCCGGTGATAGTTGTAGTGGATGTTCCAGACGGTGAGGGCTCTGCGCCGCTGATCTTCGGTGCGCCGCCTTCCACGCCACGACCACCGGCTCGATCAGCGCCCACCGGTCGGCGGACACGCCGCTGGGCACGGTTTTGCGCCCGCTCACTCCTTCCCCTTAACACGCTCAGACCCGGCTACCGGCCAGGGCGGGACGGCGCGAGTTTCGTGCTTCGCAGGATCTACAATTGAAGAGTTCTTCAATTCGTTAGTTGCAGGATGTGGAGGTCGGGGTGGACACAGTCACCGAGGCGCTGTTGGCGCGGGTGCGGGCGGCCCGGGCCGAGCTGGCGGATGCCGTGGCGGCCGAGGACGTGTACGCCGTGGCGGTGGCGCAGGACGAGCTGGACGACGCGGTGCGGCTGGCCCGCGGGCTCGGGCTCGACGTCGAGGCCGCAGGGGCAGACGAGGAGTGATGGGCATGCAGGTGCCGCTGTACGAAGCGAAGGCGGAGTTCTTTCGGATGCTCGGGCATCCGGTGCGGATAAGGGTGCTGGAGCTGCTGCAGGACGGGCCGAAGCCGGTGCGTGACCTGCTGACGGCGATCGAGGTCGAGCCGTCGAACCTCTCGCAGCAGCTGGCGGTGCTGCGCCGCTCGGGGATCGTCACCGCCACCCGTACCGGTTCCACCGTGGTGTATGAGCTGGCGGGCGGGGACGTGGCCGAGCTGCTGGCCGCGGCGCGCCGGATCCTGTCCGTTCTGGCGGCGGGCCGTCGGGAGCTGCTGGATGAGCTGCGTGTCGCGGAGTCGGCGCGGTGATGGGTGGACGCTCGTTCCGGCCGTGGCGCCGGGGCCGGCCCGCAGCAGCGGTAGCGCGTGTGCCGGCGCAGGTGCGACGCCACTTTGTCTCGGTACCGGTCGGGCCGGATGCGGTGCGGCAGGCCCGTGAGGCGGTGACCGGGCGTTTCGGCGAGGTCGGCGTCGCGCCGGGCTCCGCGTTCGCCGACGCGGTGGTGCTGGTGGTCAGTGAGCTGATTGTGAACGTGCTGCGGCATGCGCCACGGTCCCCGGTCGCGGACGTGGGCATAACGGTCGGGGCGGGGCGGCTGGTCGTCAGTGTCGCCGACGCCGAGCCGCGTCTACCCGAGCTCGAACCGGGCGCGACGGGGGCGGGACTGCAGCTGGTGGCCGAGCTGGCCGCCGAGTACGACGGCGACGTCAGCGCGGAACCGGCCGCCGACCATGGCGGCAAGGTGATCCTCGTCCGGTTCCGCATGCCGTCGTAGGCCGTATCAACGTGAAGATCGCGGGAAGCAGGGAGACGACACTGTGGGTGATGGAGCTGAGGCGACCGAGCAGCCGAAGAGCAAGCGGCGCGAGCGGAAGGCCAAGAACAGGGAGTGGCAGATCGAGCGCGGTGTCGCGATCCGGGCGGGCTTCTACATCTTCGGCACCCATCTGTTCGCCGGGTTCGTGTGGCTGCTCTTCTACCTGGGCGAGCACGCGCACAAGTAACCAGGAATCAGAGAGGCCGCGTTCCCCACGGACCAGGGCCGACCGGCCTCGCCTTGGGGCCGGTCGACCCTATGGGAACACCGGTGCAGCAGTGAAGCTGTGGATCGAAGGAGCTGGCGGGCAGCCGTTCTTCTCTCGCGCGGCCATCCCCACCTCCCACCCGGCTCACTGCCCTGAAACACAGCTGAAGACCTCTTCGGTTGGCTAGGGTCACGTCCGCCGGAGTGGTGTATCGACGGCCACTCGGTGATCTCGTTTTGAGGCTATGCGGTCCTACCTTGTTCGTGGGTTGGACGGGCCATCGTAAGGTCCGGAGACCCAGAGACACTGGGTATGGCTTCTATGCGGTTGCCCACGATGGTTCCACTCACCTGGCCGCCCGGTGTCTCACGACGACTCGGCCGCTGATTAGCGCCTCTGTGAGGCCGTAAGGAATCAACTTGTCGGCGTGTCGGGGTTGTTGGGGTTGTTGGGGTGGGCGGATGCGAGGAGGTCGGCGGCGGTGCGATAGCGGGTGGCAGATGGGGCAGGGAGGCGCCCGTCTACCTCGATCAAGGGGCGGGTTTCGCGGATGACGTTGCCGATCAAAGACCTGCTCACATCGCCCAGCGCATCGGCCAGGATGTCCAGGGTGCACAGTTTCCGCAGGTAGAGGACGGTAAGAACGACGCGCTCACGGTTTCCGATCTTCTGAGGGAAGACACCGCCGCGGCTGCCGGACTGGCGGTCTGCGCCCCGGCGCTGGTGGGAGAGTCTTTCGATCTGTGCCGCCTGTCGCGGGGCAAGGCCCCGGATGAGGTCCTCCAGATCGTCGCATGACATACCGGTCAGATTCGGGTGGGAGAGATCGGACATGATCCCGGTGCGGGACGGGGCCTGGGCCGTGTCGAGGAAGACCATCAGCGCCTCCGCCGTGGTGAAGCGGGTGGGGGCGTATCCCGGCTGGTGGCCGTGGTCCTCCAGAACGCGGCGGGTCTCGTGAACGAGGTGGCCGATGCAGGTGGGGGTGGTCTCGAGCATGTCGGCCAGCAGTTTCATCGAGCAGACCTGCCGCTGGTAGAGGAGGGTGAGCAGGACGCGGGCCGCATCGTCGAAGAGCGGCTTGCTGCCGCGGAGTTTGCCGGTGGCTCGGCGTTGACGGCCGCCGCGTTGCTCGCTGTAGCGTTCCTGGGCCCGGGCCCGCTGCAGTGGAGCCAACTCGGCGCATAGGGCGTCGAATTCGCTGGCGCCCAGCCCGGTCAGGCGGGGATCGTTCAGGCGGTCGAGGAGGGTGTCGCGGCGGTGGGCAACGCCGTTCGCCTCGCCGGTGGCAGGCCCGGCCTCCGGGTCGGGCATGGGCTGCCGGTGGCGTTCGGGCGGGCCGCGAAGAAGGCTGGGTTGGCGCTGGTGGCCGTGGTGCCCAGGCTGAACCGGGTGCCCGCGCTGCTGCGGGAGCGGGATTGGCTGGCGGCCGGGGAGTTGCTGCTGTTGTCGCAGCAGGTGCGTCTGCTGGAGTACGACCCGGCGGACCGGGATGCCTGCGTCCGCGCGGACGAGCGGCTGTTGCGTTCCTGTGCCCGGGTGGTGGCGATCTGGGACGGCACCGCGTCCAATGGCCATGACGCCACTGCTCATTTGGTGGCCTACGCGCGCAGCCACGGCGTCGGCGTCGAGGTGTTGTGGCCGGACGGTGCCGAGCGTGTGCAGGGGCTCGGGGAGGAGTCGTCATGACGGCTGGTACGGCGCCGCGGGTTTGCATGGTCGGGCTGGGGCGGGACGAGGCGCTGAAGCTGCTGGCGCAGGCGCCGCTGGGACGGGTGGTGTTCTCCCACCAGGCGCTGCCCGCGATCCTCGTGGAGGCGAACGGATACATCGTCATCCGTACGCACACCGGGGCCGCGTTGCTGGGCCGTGCGGCGCTGTCGGAGGTGGTGGCCTACGAGGCCGACGACCTCGACCCGCGCACCCGGACCGGCTGGAGTGTGGTCGTCACCGGACCGGCCAGCCCCGTATCGGACCCCAGTGACCTCACCCGCTACCTGACGGTGCTCACGCCCTGGGTCGGCACGGAGATGGAGCACGTGGTACGGATCAGGGCCGACATCGTGACCAGGTACCGGCTGGTGGGCGGAGAGTCGGGTTCCTGACCGGTCAGAGGTCGTTGCCGGCGTAGGAGAGATTGAAGCTCTTGTTGGTCAGCGGGAAGTCCGGCGCCGTACCCGCCCGCGAACTCACCGCAGTTGATCGCGCAGGCGCCGACCGCCACCACCAGTCGCGGCTCGGGCATCGCGGCGACCGTGCGGCGCAGCGGCTCGGCCATGTTCCGCGTCACCGGCCCGGTCACCAGCGCCACGTCCGCGTGCCGGGGCGAGGCCACCAGCCGGGCGCCGTACCGTTCCGCGTCGTACACCGGGTTGAAGGCCGCCGCGATCTCGATCTCGCACCCGTTGCAGGAACCGGCGTCGACGCACCTCACCTGCACCGAGCCGCCGAACTCCCGCGCCTGCGGCAGGACGCCCGCCGGGCGTGGTGGAGCGGGCTCGGCCACCCGTCCGGTGTCCCGGATCTTGCGCAGCAGGCCCATGAACCCTCCCTGGCACGGTGAGGACTTGTCGGCAGGTGCTCGACAGGCCACCTGCGACCGGAGTTACGTGACTCGGGGGTGAAGCGGCCGCCTCCCGGTACCACAGAGCGCTGTCAGTCGCGGGAAGCGGCCGCCGGTTGAGGGCCGCCGTTACGACGGCGGTTTCGCCTGGGTCTGGGCGGCCTGCAGATCGGCGAGGAGTTCGGCTTGTCCGGAGAGCACGCCGGACAGGATGGTGCGGGCGACCCTGAGCAGTTCGGCGATATACGGGCTGGTCAGCGAGTAATACACCGTCGATCCCTCTTTACGGGTCACCACCAGGTTCGCCCGGCGCAGCACCGCGAGCTGCTGCGACAGATGCGCTGCTTCGATCCCTACCTCCGGGAGCATCTCCGCGACCGCGTGCTCGCGCTCGCTCAGCAGCTCCAGGACCCGGATGCGCGCCGGGTGGCCGAGCGTCTTGAAGAACTCGGCCTTCAGTTGGTACAGCGGCGTACTCACCGTGTCGTCGCCTCCCCGGTACGGCAACACGGCCGCACCAGGCCGTCGCATCGCATCAACCCACTTGTCAAACACATGTGGCCCATCCTCGCGTGCGGCAGCGGCCCAGCCGAATCCGCGCACGAGAACCGAGCCGCCCGAAACCAGCAGTGACGACCTCAGCAATTGCTAAGATTAGCAACTCCATACGTGATGTGAGGGAGGCTTGCGTGAGAATCATTCCGCTGCGTGGCGCGGGCGTCGCCTGGTTCAAGTGCCCCTCCTGCCGCCTCAAGTGCCGGCCCACCGCCGTCGGCCCGGACGGGCAGTGCCCGCGGTGCGGCGAGGCCCGCATGCTGAAGCTGTCCTTCGGCGACCGGACTACCGCATCGGACGGCGACCGGAGCTGACCCGCACGCGGCTCCGCAACGGGGGGATGGACCATGGGTGACTGGACGGTACAGTCCGGCACCGAGATCCGCTTCGAGGGGACCCGCCGGCGCGGAGCGCCTCACCGGAGAGGCTGCCTGTCTGATCGTCGTTGACGTGCTGTCCTTCACCACGGCGGTGAGCGTCGCCGCCGAGAAGGGCATCCGGGTTCTCCCGTTCTGGCTGCCGGACGGCCCCGCCACCACGGCCGAGCGGGCCGCATCAGAGAAGGCTGCCGCCGCCTACGCGCGGCAATCCGGAGCACGGCTGGCCGTCGCCCGCCACGCCGTGACGCTCGACAGTCCCTGGTCCCTCTCACCGGCCCACATGCGCCGCGCCCCGTTCGTCGCGCGCTTGGTGCTGCCGTCCCCGAACGGCGCGGCCATCGCCGCGGCCGCACCGCCTCACGTGCGGGTGGTCGCCGCCTGTCTGCGCAACATCACCGCGGTCGGCAGCTGGCTCACCGCCCGCGGCTACGGCTCGCCCGCGCATCCGGTCGCCGTGATCGCAGCGGGCGAGCAATGGCCGGACGGCCGCCTGCGCCCCGCGCTGGAGGACCTGCTGGGCGCCGGCGGCCTCATCTCCGACCTGCACGCCCAGGGCGCGGGACCGCTGTCCGCCGAGGCAGCCGCCGCGAGAGCGGCCTACAAGGGCACCGCCGACCTCACCCGCGCGGTCGCCGCCGGTGTCTCCGGGCGGGAGCTGGCAGCAAGGGGCTTCGTCCAGGACGTGGCCATCGCCACGGAAGGGGACATCTGCGCTGCCGTGCCCGTACGGGACGGGGACGGAGCCTTCTCCCCCGGCTGAGCCCGGCGGGATCAGGCCCGCTGCTGGTCTCCCGTCGGGCGCCCTGTCGTCTGCCACTCGGGGCGGCCCTGCGGCGGCTCGTCGTGCCGTGTGCTGTGTGCGGCGAGCGCGCCGGCCAGGTCGGCGTGCACGGGGATGAGCGGGCAGTCTCCGCCGGGGACGAGGGATCCGTCGGCGGGGATCGCGGCCAGTTCCAGGCTGCGGCCCGCTGCAGCGAGACGGCGCGCGGCCTCGGTGATCGCCAACTGCCCCTCGGCCGACCAGCCGCGCAGTCCGGTGAGATCGACAATGACCGGACCGGTCCCGCGGACCATCGCCCAACCAACGGCACCGGTGAAGCGGAAGACGGCATCCGGGCCCAGGTAACCGGAGACGGACAGGATGCCGAGGTCCTGCTCGACGGTGTAGCGCCACTCGATGGTCATGTTCGTCAACTTCCTTGCGCGGTCAGCCCGGTGATTCAGAGGGGGAGGGTGATCCAGATGCTTTTGCCCTGGCCGTCGGCATCACCCCGTACGACGGCCGTGCCGCCCAGGCCGAGGGTGAGCTCCATGACCGTGCCCAGACCACCGACACCGGTTTGGGTGACCGCGCCGTACAACGCCGGCTGGTAGGGGTGACGGTCATGGACGGCGAAGGCCAGACAGTCCTTGCCCGCCGCGTAGATGACGGTCAGCTGCGGGGAGCGGTCGGCGGCATGCCGGACGGTGTTGGTGACCAGTTCACCGAGGATCAGCAGGGCCGGATCGACGCTGGGGTGACGCAGGCTGATACCCCACTCGGCCAGCGCCTGCTCGGCGGTTTCCCGGGCCATGCGGACCGCGGACGGCATCGTCGGCAGCGTGAGGACATGCCGGTAGGGCAGGGTTTCGAGCTGAGTGCTCATCACGCCTCCGCGCGGGCGAGGCGGAAACCGGTCACCGTCTTGGGGTGCAGGCGCAGCAGGGTGTCGTGCGGGCCGTGGCTCCAGCCGTCGAGGGTGCGCTGGTAGTGGGCGGCCTCGTCAGGCTCGGTGATCACGTCGACCGGCCCGGCGACCGTGACGCTCCAGCCGGTACCGGTCGCCGCGCGGACCTCGTCCACGTGGTAGGTCGCCGTGGCGGGGAGCGCAGCGGCAGGTGCCGGGGTGCGCACCACCAGGCGGCCGTACTCCCAGGTGTGCCGGCCCGGGCGCAGGACGGTCAGGTCCCGCTGCGCGTACACCAGCCGTCCCAGCGCACTGCCCTCCAGCAGCCACAGCGCCTCGGCACCCGAGACCTCGACCATGCGCAGGGATGCAGGGGCAGTGCTCATCCGACGGTTTCCTCTGTTTCCTCGCTGATGGGCCGGGACATCTGGGCAGGGTGGGGCGGCATGACACCGGCGGATTCCAGGTAGCTGCGCGCACCCTGGATCGCCTCCGGCGTGGTGGCGTACTCGCGTCCCTCCAGACGCAGCAGCTCCAATGCACCCACGGAGTCCAGGACCTGGCGCTGGCTGGGGCGTATTCCGGAGGTCAAAACAGCGATGCCGCGCCGGTTGAGTTTCTCCACCGCGTCCTTGAGGACCAGGGCGCCGGTGGCGTCGATGGTGGTCACGCGGGACATGCGCAGGATGACGACGCGTACGTCGGCGACCTCGGCCAACTCCAGCAGGAAGCGGTGGGCGGCTGCGAAGAACAGCGGCCCGTCGATCCGGTACGCGACGATGTGCTCGGCGAGCAAGGCATGTTCCTCAGCACTGTGGTCGCCCTGGTCGAGTGGTACCTGGTCAAGGCGCGCCTGTTTGGCCACGGCACGCAGGGCGAGCGTGCCCGCGACCATAAGGCCGAGGATCACGGCGTAGACGAGGTCGAGGGCGAGGGTGGCCAGGGCGGTCAATACGAGGATCAGGGCGTCGGAGCGGGTGGCCTTCGCCATCGCCTTGAGCGAGCCGACCTCGACCATGCGGATCGCGGTGGCCAGCAGCACGCCGGCGAGCGCGGCGAGCGGGATCCTGGAGACGAGGGGCGCGGCAGCGAAGACGATCACGGCGAGGATCGCGGCGTGGGTGAGGGCCGCCAGCCGGGACCCCGCCCCGGTCCGGACGTTTACCGCGGTCCGCGCGATCGCGCCGGTCGCGGGCACCCCGCCGAAGAGCGGGGCGGCGATGTTGGCCAGGCCCTGGCCGAACAGCTCGCGGTCCGGGTCGTGCTTCTGGCCGACCGTCATGCCATCGGCCACCGAGGCCGACAGCAGCGACTCCAGGGCGGCCAGCGCCGCCACAGCGGCCGCTGGGGCGAGCAGTGAGCCGAGTGCGCCGACGTCGAGGAAGGCCAGCGAGGGGGCGGGCAAGCCGGACGGCAAGTCACCGATCGGCTTCGCCGCGTCCAGACCGGCTACCTGGGCGACGACGGTGGCCGCGATCACCGCGAGGATGGAGAAGGGCACCGTGGGCCGCCAGCGAGCCCCGACGAGCATGACGGCCGCGACCGCCAGGGCGAAAGCTACGGCGGTCCAGTTCGGGTTCTTCGTGAACGCCTCCAGGGCGCGCCAGGTCACCACGAGGACGCGGTCGCCTTCCGGCTTGGGCACCCCGAGGGCATTCGGGATCTGCTGCAGTCCGATCACGCAGGCGATGCCGAGGGTGAAGCCCTCCACGACGGGCGCGGGCACGTATTGCATGTACTTCCCGGCCCGGAGCAGGGCGAGCGCGACGAGCATCACGCCCGCCATCAGCCCGACGGTGAGCACCCCGGACGGCCCGTGCTCGGCGACGATCGGCACCAGTACGACCGTCATCGCGCCCGTCGGTCCGGACACCTGCAGATTCGAACCGCCGAATACCGCGGCCAGCGCGCCGGCGATGACCGCGGTCGCCAGGCCCGCCTCCGCGCCGAGCCCGGAGGAGACGCCGAAACCGAGCGCGAGCGGCAGCGCGACGATCGCCACCGTGAGGCCGGCCAGCAGGTCCCGGCGCGGGTTGCGGCGTATCTCCGCCAGATCCGTACGGCCCGGCAGCAGCGCGGTGAGCCGGGCGCCGACCCGGCCGAACGAGATCCTCATCGCGCGGCGACCTGGGTTTCCAGCAGCTCTGCCAGCAGCGCGTTCTTCCCTGCCAGCAGCTCGGTCAGAATGCGGCGCGCGGCCCCCATCAGGTCGGCGACATCCCCGCTGGCGAGCGCGTAGACCACCGTCGAGCCCTCCCGCTGGGAGGTGACGATGCCCGAGCGGCGCAACACCGCCAGCTGCTGCGACAGGTTGGCGGGCTCCACCTCGATCGCGGCCAGCAGATCACGTACCGGCATCGGCCCGTCCTGCAGCAGCTCCAGCACCCGTATCCGTACGGGGTGCCCCAGCATCCGGAAGAACTCGGCCTTGGCCTGGTACAGCGGAACGGACACGACGGGACCCTCTTTCCCCGGCAGCGCCCCACCCGGGGCAAGCGAAGGCTGCGCCCGCGACTACCTGCAGGCATAGCCATGACAGCATCTAACCAATTGCGAAATTTTGCAATTCAGCATCAGACTGCTGCCGGGTCGCCCCGGCGAACGGGGCGGGCCGGTCAGCCCTTCTTGACCACGCTCGACTTCAGCAGCATCGCCCCGAAACCGTCGAACTTGCAGTCGATGTCGTGTCCATCGACTCCGTCGACCAGTCGGATGCTGCGCACCTTCGTGCCGGCCTTGATCCCCGAAGGGCTGCCCTTGACCTTGAGCGCCTTCACCACGACGACGGAATCGCCGTCCTGCAGCACATTGCCGACGGCATCCTTGACGACCCGCTCCGTGGGGGCGCCAGAATCCGTGCCGCCCTCGGCGGGCACCCATTCATGGCCGCACTCCGGGCACACCACCAGGGCGTTCATCTCGTAGGTGTACTCACACGAGCACTTCGGACAGGGAGGAAGATTCTCCATCACCCCGCCAGCGTATCCGGCCTCGCCCTCCGTCCCGACAGGACGAGAAGGCCCCGGCGGCCGCCAGACCGCCGCAGCCTTCGTGGTCCCAGTGCCGCCTTCGTGGTCCGCGCTGTCACATATGTCTTGGTGATGGAGAGGCGGGAGGAAGAGTCGTCCACGATGCTCCTCTCGTCAGCGAACGCAGCGATCAGCGCCTACAAGGCGATGTGGTTGACCGAGCGGGGCAGGCCGTGACTGGCGAGGTGGATCAGGCCGCCGGTGCCATCGGGGAACAGCGGAGTATGGCCGACCGGCCAGCGAACTCCCACCGCGACACCGTGTTCATGCGGCCCCAGTTCACCCCGGGCGCCCGATGGGCGGCCGGGGTGGCCGAGACAGCGTCCGTCAGCGGAGTCCGGGACGGGTCGGGCATCACCGGGTCATCAGCGACCGCGACCGGCGCGACCGTGAAGTATCGGCGATCGGCCTCCGGCTGCCCGCGGAAGCGGCGGATCCAGCGTCGGACCATGCGCTCGGCCCGGTCCAGATGCGCGGCGGCCTGGCGGTGTCCCCAAACCCCGGGGACATCTCCAGGCCAGCCCCTTATCACCTCGGCCGCATCCGCCCACCGCGGCCAGATGGCCTCCGGCAGCAGCACGTGCGGATCCCGCAGCCCGAACACCGCGACCGGCGCGGGCGTACGAACAGACGGGACCCGGGATCACCGCGCACCTCCTGCGGCCGGCCGATCCCCCGTTATCTTCTTCGCGGTTCCGCAACGGGACCGCTGGCCTCCGGGCCCGGCGCGGCTGTTCCCCCTGTCGAACGGCGTACAGCACAAGGCGGGCGTCGCCCGTCCGGTCCTTGTGTACGGCGGCTGCCGCCTGCGCCACGCCCACGTGCCGGAGCAGAGCCGCCTCCAGCTCGCCCAGCTCCACCCGGAAGCCCCGGATCTTCACTTGGTCGTCGAGGCGTCCGAGGTACTCCAGGTGTCCGTTCTCCCGCCAGCGCACACAGTCCCCCGTGCGGTACATGCGCTCGCCCGGCCCGCCGTACGGGCAGGCCGCGAACCCGCTCCACCGTTAGCCCCGGGCGGTCGAGGTAGCCGCGGGTGACGCCCGCTCCCGCGATGTAGGGCTCTCCGGCCATGTCGACGGGCACCGGCTGGAGACGGGGGTCGAGCACACACACCCGCGCGTTGGCCGACATGGCCGAGGCGCGCGGCGATATCGGTGCGGAGTCCCCCTCCGCGTCGTTCGTCGACCTGCGTGCGCGCTCAAGGAGAGATACAAGTGAAGATAAGGAGCCGTCGCGACGGGAAGCGACGTTTCGCCGACCTGCGGCCTCTGCCACGCCAGGACCCGCAAGCCTGGGGGGCAGGATGGGCGATGAATGGACATGGAGAATGCCGGCCCCCTCGGAAACGGCCTCGGTCCGCCTCCGAGTCCGATGACCTCGGCCACGGCAGTCGTTGACGCACTGGGGAACGTGACGGGGTGGAGTACCGGCGCACAGCGGTTGCTCGGGTACCCGTACGAGGACGTTGTCGGGCGTCCAGCGGCGCGTCTGCTCGGCCGGAACGCCCACGCCCCGGTGGACTTCTCCGCGGTTCTCGAGGGGTGGAACGCAACGACCCCGCTGCGACACCGGGACGGCCACGACATGGAAGCCGAGCTTCAGGCGTACGCGTCACTCGACAGGGAGGGCAACGCACAGTGGCTCATCGTGGCCACTCCGCCACAGCAGACGCGTCCGCGTCAGGAGCCTTATCCGTATGAGGGCGAGGCGACGGCAGAGGAAGCCTTCGCACAGTCCCACCTGCCGGTGATGATCTACGACACCGAGTTGCGGGCCCTGCGGGGGAGCGCCGGCGCGGTCCGCGCGCTGGGCCTCTCGGAGCGGCAGATGCGTGGCCGACGCGTCACCGACATCATGCCTCCCCATATCTGCACCACGGTCGAAGAGGGGATGCGCAGGGTTTTCGAGACGGGAGAACCAGAATTTTTTCATGTGCACGGCCGACCGCGCCCCAGTGCCCACGGAAGCTTCTGGGCCGTCACCGTGTCCCCCGTCAGGAACCCGGCAGGGGAGGTGCGCCACGTGCAGCTCATCGCGCTCGACGTCACCGAACTGCACCGGGCCCGAGAGCGGCTCGCCCTGCTGAACGACGTCAGCACGCAGGTGGGCAGCACCCTCGACGTGACGCGCACGGCACAGGAGATGGCCGATGTGGCGGTGGGTCGACTCGCGGACTTCATCAGTATCGACTTGCTGGAATCCCTGTTGCGCGGCTTCGAGCCCAGGCCGTCCGACGAGGGCTCCATCGGTCTGCGCCGCGTCGCCCAGCAGTCCGTCCTTCCCGGTGTACCCGAGTCGGTGATCCGGCCGGGAGATGTGGACTACTACCCGGATTCCTCGCCGCCTGCCCACTGCCTTCTCACGGGGCATTCCTCGCTGCACCGCACCCTGGACGAAGCCGTAGAGAGCTGGCGGACGGCCGACCCCGCGCGCGCAGTGAAGGTCCACGCCTTCGGAATGCACTCGCTCATGGTGATCCCGTTGAGCGCCCGAGGCATCACGCTCGGGGTAGCCGTGCTCGTCCGCCACCGGCGCCGGGACCCCTTCAACGAGGACGATCTGCTCCTCGCGGAGGAGATCGCCGCACGCGCCGCCGTGGCTGTGGACAACGCCCGCCGCTTCACCCGCGAGCGGACCACCGCCCTGGCCCTGCAGCGAAGTCTGCTTCCGCAGCGGCTCGCCGCTCAGGACGCCGTGGAGGTGGCCCACCGCTACCTGCCGGCTCGCGCCCAGGCCGGACTGGGCGGCGACTGGTTCGATGTGATCCCCCTGTCGGGAGCCCGGGTCGCCCTGGTCGTCGGAGACGTGGTGGGCCACGGTCTGCGCGCCTCAGCCACCATGGGGCGGCTACGGACCGCGGTACGTACTCTCGCGGACGTCGACCTGCCTCCCGAGGAGCTCCTCGTCCACCTCGATGACCTGGTCACCCACCTCAGGAGGGAGGAGGGCACTGCCACAGATTCGGAGCTCGAGATCGTCACCGATCTCATCGCCACCTGTCTGTACCTGGTCTACGACCCGGTCTCGCGCCGCTGCACCGCCGCCGGAGCGGGCCATCCCCCACCCGCCGTGGTCACGCCCGACGGCACGGCGGAGTTCATCGACCTGCCGGTCGGCCCTCCGCTCGGAGTGGGCGGGCTGCCTTTCGAAGCCGTCGAATGGGAGGTGCCCCGTGGCAGCCTGCTCGCGCTGTACACGGACGGCCTGGTCGAATCCCTCGAACACGACCTCGACAAGGGCATGGCGCTACTGCTCCAACGCCTGGAGCGGCCCGCTCCCTCGCTGGAGGCCACCTGCGACGACCTGATCCAGACCCTGCTTCCCGTACAGCCCTCGGACGACGTCGCCCTTCTCATCGCGCGCACCCAAGCCCTCGACACGGGCCGGGTCGCCACCTGGGATCTGCCTTCCGACCCGGCTGCCGTGGCGGGTGCGCGTGGCGAGGTCTCCCGTCGCCTGGCGGACTGGGGACTGGACGACGTCTCCTTCACCACCGAGCTGGTGGTGAGCGAGCTCGTCACCAACGCGATCCGCTACGGCAACCCTCCCATCCAGCTGCGCCTGATCCGCGACACCGTGCTCATCTGCGAGGTCTTTGATGCCAGCAGCACCGCCCCGCACATGCGGCGAGCCCGCATCTTCGACGAAGGCGGGCGCGGCCTGTTGCTCGTCGCCCAGTTCGCCGAACGTTGGGGCACGCGCCACCTGGCCACGGGGAAGTCGATCTGGGCTGAGATCGTCATTCCTTAACGAGCGATCGTGACGGCACCTGACCACGTGCGGTCGCTGTCGCGGAAGAACCCGCAGACAACCAGTCCACGGGCACAGTCGCTTCGACGAGGAACTTGCTTCCGGTGACCGATGCGACGCTCGCCCAGGAACATGATCAGTGCCAGTCCGGTTCGCGCTCCCGCTTCGGACCCGCGTTCTGAGCCTCAGTAAGCCGTGAGCCCGTGCTCCCTGAACTGCTCACGGACGCGCTCCGTCAGCGCCGGTTCGGGAACCGGGTTGTCCCGCAGTGGGAAAGGGACCCCAAGAGCCTCGTACTTCGAGGCGCCCAGCTTGTGGAACGGGAGGACGTCCACGCGGTCGACATTGCCGAGACCGGCGACGAAGCGGGCGAGCCCGCTCACGGCCTCCGGGTCGTCGGTCCAGCCGGGGACCAGGACGTAGCGGATCCACACCGCGGTGCCGAGGCTGTCCAGGCGGGTGGCGAAGTTGAGCGTGGGGGCCAGTTCCCCGCCGGTCAGTTTCCGGTACGTGCGAATGTCGAAGGACTTGATGTCCAGGAGTACCAGGTCGGTGTCGGCGAGGAGTCCGTCGGTGGCGCGCTCGCCGAGGAAGCCGGAGGTGTCGAGTGCGGTGTGCAGCCCCGCCTCCTTGCAGCGACGGAGGAGTTCGGCGGTGAAGGCGGGCTGAAGCAATGGCTCGCCTCCCGTGATCGTCACTCCTCCCCCGGCCGTGGTGACGAAGCCCCGGTACTTCTCGATCTCCGCCATCACCTCGTCGACCGTGGCGTCGCGGCCGTCCCGCATGTGCCAGGTGTCGGGGTTGGCGCAGTACAGGCACCGCAGTGGGCAACCGCTGGTGAAGAGGACGAACCGGGTCCCGGGACCGTCCACGCCGGTGGACAGGTCCCAGGAGTGGATCCGGCCCGTCGTCACGACCTTCATCGCACTCACAGCGAGCCGTGGAAGGTGCGGCTGATCACGTCGAGCTGCTGCTCACGGGTCAGACGGACGAAGTTGACGGCGTAGCCGGAGACGCGGATGGTCAACTCCGGGTACTTCTCCGGGTGTTCCATCGCGTCCTCGAGCGTGGTCCGGTCCAGGACGTTGACGTTCATGTGGAAGCCGCCGGAGGCCGTGTACGCGTCGAGGATGCCGACCAGGTTCCCGGCCCGCTCGCCGGGCGCGTGTCCCAGGCCCTCCGGGGTGATCGTCGTCGTCAGCGAGATGCCGTCGCGGGCCTGCTCGTAGGGCAGTTTGGCGACCGACAGCGCGGAGGCGCCCACGCCGTGCCGGTCACGTCCGTTCATGGGGTTGGCCCCGGGTGCGAAGGGCTGTCCGGCGCGCCGGCCGTCCGGGGTGTTGCCGGTGTGTTTGCCGTAGACGACGTTCGAGGTGATCGTCAGTACGGACTGGGTGTGCTCGGCGTTCCGGTAGGTCGGGTGCCTGCGCACCTTGGCCATGAAGGACTCGACCAGGCCGACCGCGAGGGCGTCGGCGCGGTCGTCGTTGTTCCCGTACGCCGGCCAGTCGCCCTCGGTCTCGAAGTCGACGGCCAGCCCGGTGTCGTCCCGGATCACCTTCACCCGCGCGTGCTTGACGGCGGACAGGCTGTCGGCGGCGACCGACAGACCCGCGATGCCACAGGCCATGAAGCGGTGGACCGGGTGGTCGTGCAGCGCCATCTCGATGCGCTCGTAGGCGTACTTGTCGTGCATGAAGTGGATGACGTTGAGCGTGTTGACGTACGTCCCCGCCAGCCAGTCCAGCATGCGGTCGTACGCGGTCGACAACTCCTCGTAGTCCAGGTACTCCCCGGTCAGCGCGGGTACCTGGGGCGCGATCTGCTCGCCGGTCAGCTCGTCCCGACCGCCGTTGATCGCGTACAGCAGGGCCTTGGCGAGGTTGACCCGTGCCCCGAAGAACTGCATCTGCCTGCCGACCGCCATCGCCGACACACAGCAGGCGATCGCGGTGTCGTCCCCGGTGCGCGGGCGCGTCAGCTCGTCGGACTCGTACTGGACGGCGCTGGTGTCGATGGAGACCTGGGCGCAGAACTCCTTGAAGCCGGCGGGAAGTCGGGGCGACCAGAGCACGGTCAGGTTGGGTTCAGGGGCCGGGCCGAGGTTGTAGAGAGTCTGCAGGAAGCGGAAGGAGGTGCGGGTGACCAGCGGACGGCCGTCCGTACCGATACCGCCGATGGACTCCGTCACCCAGGTCGGATCGCCGGAGAACAGCGCGTCGTACTCGGGGGTGCGCAGGAACCGTACGATCCGCAGCTTGATCACGAAATCGTCGATCAGCTCCTGGGCGCCGATCTCGTCGAGGATCCCCTCTGCCAGGTCCCGTTGCAGGTACACGTCCAGGAAGGTGGAGGTGCGGCCGAGCGACATCGCGGCGCCGTTCTGTTCCTTCACGGCGGCGAGATAGCCAAGGTGGAGCCACTGCACGGCCTCGTGGGCGGTGGCGGCGGGGCGGGAGACGTCGCAGCCGTACGTGGACGCCATCCGCGTCAACTCGTCCAGCGCCCTGGTCTGCTCCGCCAGATCCTCTCGGTCTCGGATGACGTCGGACGTGGACGGCTCGGCGTCCAGCATTGCGCGCTCCGCGCGCTTGGCCTCGATCAGTCGGGCGGTGCCGTACAGCGCCACGCGCCGGTAGTCGCCGATGATCCGGCCGCGGCCGTAGGCGTCGGGCAGTCCGGTGATGATCCCGGCCTTGCGGGCGGCGCGCATCTCGGGTGTGTAGGCGTCGAAGACACCGTCGTTGTGGGTCTTGCGGTAGGTGCCGAAGACGCGGGTGACGAAGGGGTCTGGCTCGTAGCCGTACGCCTTCAGGCTGTTCTCGACCATCCGCAGACCGCTGTTCGGCATGATCGCGCGCTTCAGCGGGGCGTCGGTCTGGAGGCCGACGATCAGCTCCCGCTCACGGTCGATGTACCCGGGCGCGTGCGAGGTGATCGTCGACGGGGTCTTGGTGTCGACGTCCAGGATGCCCCTGCGCCGTTCCTCCGGGAACAGGGCGCTGACCTTCTCCCACACGGTGCGGGTGCGGTCCGTCGGACCGGTCAGGAAGGCCGCGTCGCCCTCGTACGGTGTGTAGTTGGCCTGGATGAAGTCGCGTACGTCGACGTGCTCGCGCCATCGTGTCCCGGCGAAGCCGCGCAATGCCTCGGGGGCGCGTGTCCCGGCTGTCACTGTCGCTGTCATCGCCGGTTCTCTCCTTTGTTCCGCACTGGAATGTCTCGCTTTCGATACTCGCGCGACGCGATCGTCGCCGGGAGGGCCGGGCAGGGCCCACGCCCCCGCCGTCCGACCCCCGGCGGAGGCCGTTCGGCCCCCTTGTCACGGGCACTCACGCGGCAGGCAGATCCGGTCGGACGAGGGTGCCCGAGCTGCCGTGGACGATCTCGTACGCGGCGTCCAGGGATCCGATCGCGGCCAGTCCCCCGGTGCGTTCGACGAATCGGGCGGCGGCCTCGGTCTTGGGACCCATCGAGCCGTCTGGGAAGCCGCCGCGGCGCAGTTCGGCGGGGGTGGCGCCGAGGACGGGCCGCTGGTCGGGGGTGCCGTAGCCGGCGTAGACGCAGGGCACGTCGGTGAGGATGAGCAGGAAGTCGGCCTTCAGGTCCTCGGCGAGCAGCGCCGCGGTGAGGTCCTTGTCGATGACGGCCTCGGCCCCGGTGAGTGCGCCGGTGTCGGGGTCGGCGGTGACCGGGACGCCTCCGCCGCCGGCGCAGATGACGAGCGTGCCACTGTTCAGGAGTTCGTGGACGGTGTCGGTCTCCAGGATGCGTTCGGGCGCCGGAGAGGGGACGACGCGGCGCCAGCCGGTGGTGTCGGCGGCGATGTGCCAGCCGCGTTTGCGCGCGAGCGTGGACGCGACCTCGTAGGGGTACACCTGACCCACGAACTTCGTGGGGTGCTCGAAGGCCGGGTCGTCGGCCCGGACGAGGGTGTGGGTGACCAGCGCGGCGATCCGCCGTCCGGGCAGGGCGTCGTGCAGGGTGCGGGCCAGCAGGGAGCCGATCATGCCCTGGGTCTGGGCGCCGAGCAGGTCCAGTGGGTAGGGGGTGCTCAGGGCGGGGTCGGCGGCGCTCTCGACGGCGAGCAGACCGATCTGGGGGCCGTTGCCGTGGGTGATGACGATCTCGTGTTCCTGGGCGAGGGCGGCTATCGCGGTGGTCACCCGGTCGACGTTCGCCTCCTGGACGGCCGCGTCGGGACGTTCGCCGCGGTGCAGCAGGGCATTGCCTCCGAGAGCGATGACGATGCGCATGGCTCAGTCCTCCAGCGTGGCGACGAGTACGGCCTTGATGGTGTGCAGCCGGTTCTCCGCCTGGTCGAAGACGACGGAGGCGGACGAGGAGAAGACCTCGTCGGTGACTTCGAGGCCGTCCAGACCGTAGGTGTCGAGCAGTTCGCGGCCGAGGTGGGTGTGGTGGTCGTGCAGGGCGGGCAGGCAGTGCATGAACTTCACGTCCGGGTTGCCGGTGAGGGCGAGGATCTTGTCGTTGACCTGGTAGGGCAGCAGCAGTTCGATGCGCTCGCGCCAGGTGGCGGCGGGTTCGCCCATGGAAACCCAGACGTCGGTGTGCAGGAAGTCCGCGCCGCGTACGGCGGTCTCGACGTCCTCGGTGAGGGTGATCCGGGCCCCGCTGTCCGCCCCGAGCGCGCGGCAGGCGGCGACCAGCTCCGGCTGCGGCCAGAGCGCCTTGGGCGCTGCGATCCGTACGTCCATGCCGAGCAGGGCGCCCATCGACAGCAGCGAGTTGCCCATGTTGTTGCGGGCGTCGCCCAGGTAGGCGTAGCTGATTTCCGGCAGTGGCTGGGGGCTGTGCTCCTGCATGGTGAGGACGTCGCACAGGCTCTGGGTGGGGTGTGCGGTGTCGGTGAGGCCGTTGTAGACGGGGACGCCGGAGCGGGCGGCGAGTTCGGTGACGATTGACTGGGCGGAGCCGCGGTACTCGATACCGTCGAACATCCGGCCGAGGACGCGGGCGGTGTCGGCGATGGACTCCTTGCTGCCGACGTGGGTGTCGCCGGGGCCGAGGTAGGTGGTGGCGGCGCCCTGGTCGGCGGCGGCGACCTCGAAGGCGCAGCGGGTGCGGGTGGAGGTCTTCTCGAAGATCAGAGCGAGGTGCTTGCCGGTCAGCCGGGGCTGTTCGGTGCCGGAGCACTTGGCCGCCTTGAGATCGGCGGCCAGGTCGAGGAGGTGGTGGATCTCGGCGGCGGTGAAGTCGAGTTCGCTCAGGTAGGAGCGGCCTCGCAGGTCCGTGGTCATGGGTTCCTCGCTGGTGCGGTGGGTAAGGGCAGGGGCTGGGGTGTCGTGGAGGCGTACGGCCGTCTCGGCGGCGACAGCCCTCAGTTGGCCGGGTCGCGTTCGATCGGGCAGCTCATGCAGCGCGGGCCGCCCCGGCCGCGGCCGAGTTCGGCGCCGGCGATGGTGACGATCTCGATGCCCTGCTTGCGCAGATAGGTGTTGGTGGTGACGTTGCGCTCGTAGCCGACGACGACCCCGGGCGCGAGGGCGAGGAAGTTGCTGCCGTCGTCCCACTGCTCGCGCTCGGCGCCCGCGAGGTCCTGCGGCGCGGACAGCATGCGGACCTTGTCCAGGTCGAGTGCCTCGGCGAGCGCTGTCGCCAGTTCGGAATTGGGGGTGACATCGAATCCGGTCGCGTACGCGTCGCTGGGCCGCAGGGTCCACGAGCGAAGGGAGTCGGCAAGGCCGGGATAGACGGCGAAGGCGTCGCCGTCGAGCATGGTCAGCACGGTGTCGAGGTGCATGTACGCCCGGGTGGCCGGGAGTTGGACGGCGATCAGCCGGGTGGCCGTGCCTGCGGCGAAGAGCCGGGCGGCCAGGTTCTCCACGGCCTGGGCGGTGGTCCGCTCCCCCATGCCGACCATGACGGCGCCGTTGCCGAGGACGTGCACGTCGCCGCCTTCGAGCGTCCCCACAGGGCCGTCAAGGATCGGCTCGGGCGCGGCGGAGGCGAACATCGGGTGGAACCGGTAGATGGCCTCGGCGTGCAGACTCTCGCGCCGCCGGGCCTGCTTGGCCATCGGGTTGACCGACAACCGGTCGTACATCCAGCAGGAGTTGTCGCGCGGGAAGAGGTGGTTGGGCAGCGGGGCGAGCGCGAAGGCCTCGGCGTCGAGCGCGTTCCAGACCAGGCTGTGCGGGGTGGCGAGCGGCAGGTCGCTCTTGAGCATGCCGCCGATCAGATAGCCGGCGAGGGTCTCGCCGTCCAGCTCGGCGCACCGCTCGCGCACCGCGTCCAGCAGGGCGGGGCCGACGGTCGCGGGGGTGACGACCCGGTCCAGGAGCCAGTCGCGGCCCTCCGGGACGTCCAATGTCTGGGCCAGCAGGTCGGCGAAGTAGTGCACCCGGGCCCCGTGGTCGCGCAGCACCTGGGCGAAGGCGTCGTGCTCCTCGCGGGCGCGCTTGGCCCAGAGGATGTCGTCGAAGAGCAGGGCGTCGACGTTGCGCGGGGTCAGCCGGGAGAGTTCCAGGCCGGGGCGGTGCAGGATCACCTGGCGGAGGCGGCCGACTTCGGAGTCGACGTGGAAGGTGGTGGCGTTCATGGCAGGGCTGCTCCTGTGGTCGTACGGGTGCGGGGGTTGGCTCGGGGCGTGGTCAATCACGGTTGCGGAGGCGGTTCCTCCGGAGGACACCGGTGCGGCTCGTGGGCACTGCACGGGAGATCCGCTTGGCCGGCGGGACGGCGGTCTCGGGAGCCCTGCCCTCGGAGACAGACTCGGGAGCCGTCGACTCCTCGCCGTACACCCCTTGGCCCCGCTTCAGCCACACGTACACCGGCAGTCCGAGCAGCAGGACGAACAGCCCGTAGTAGACGGTCTGATAGCCGCTGCCCTGGATCGACCAGTACGAGAAGGCCATCGCCAGCGCGGAGACGGTGACGTCACGGGCCAGCCGCCGGGGGCTGAGGTTCTCGCGGCCGCGGACCAGCAGCCAGTACAGCTGGGCGGCGGCGGAGAAGAGGTACGGGATCACGGCGGTCAGCACGCTCAGCAGCACGATCTTGGTGAAGACGTTGTCAAAGCGGGTGTAGCTGAACACGGTGATCAGCGAGGCGAGGACGGTGGAGGCGACGATGCCGAAGACCGGGACGCCCTTCTCACCGCGCAGCTTCGCGAAGGCCCCGGGGAAGAGTCCGTCACGGGCGGCGGCGTACGGCATTTCGGCGCAGAGCATGGTCCAGCCGTTGAGGGCGCCGATACCGGAAATGATGGCGGCCACCGCGACCGTGTCGCCGGCCCAGGTGCCGCCGAAGATGTTGTTGGCGGCGTCGGTGAACGGCGCGGTGGAGGCGCCGAGTTCGCCGTGCGAGACGGTACCGAAGACGGCGAGGGTGCCGAGGATGTAGATGACGGCGCAGGCGAGGGTGCCGTACACGGTGGCGCGGGGCACGTTGCGGCCGGGCTCGCGGACCCGGCCGGCGACCACGGAGGCGGCCTCCAGGCCGAGGTAGCTGAACAGGGCGATGGCCGCGGCTGCCGAGATCGCGCCCATCGCCGACTGGCCACTGGCGTTGAAGGAACCGAAGTTGTGCGGGTCGATGAACAGCAGGCCGATGGTGGCCATGAAGACCAGCGGGATGAACTTCAGTACGGTGGTGACCACTTGGAAGGCGCCGATGTTCCGTACGCCGGTGAGGTTGATCGCGGCCGGGATCCACAGCCCGACCAGCGCGATGAGCACCGACATCGCCGTGCGGTGGCCGGTGTTCACGAACACCTCGACGTAACCGACCCAGGCAACCACGATGGCGGCGTTCCCGGCCCACGCGGTGATCCAGTAAGACCAGGCGTTGAGGAACCCGGCGAACTCGCCGAAGGCCTCACGGGCGTAGACGTACGGGCCGCCGCTCGCCGGGACGCGCTTCGACAGCGCCCCGAAGGTCACCGCCAGCGCGAGTGCGCCGAGCGTGACGGCGCCGAACGCCACGAGCGAGACAGGTCCGTAGGGCGCCAGGGCCGAGGGGAGAGCGAAGACTCCGGTGCCGATGATGCTGCCGATCACGAGCGCGGTCGCCGAGGGAAGGCCGAGGGCCGCCCTGGGGGTCGGCCTTTCGTCGCTTCTTTGGGTGCTGGACATGGCTGTGCTCCTTGCGCGGGTCGCTGGGGACGGGCTGCGGATGACTTGATCCGTGCACGATCCTGCTCGGCAGCCGCAATCGTGGTCAGTGGCCACCCGTCCCCCACCGGGGCCATTGATCCCATTAGGGAGGTCCCGAACGGCCCCGTGTTCCGCCTCCCCGATGGGCGGGGAGGCGGAACACGGGGCCGCTGGCGTGGCGCAGGTCTGGTCAGGAGGAGGACAGGTCCACCCCATAGATCGTGTGGCCTCCCACGAGTTGACGGCCGGTCACCAACTCGGGCTCGATACGGATGAAGACCTCCTTGGGTGAGGCCACCCATGAGCGCGGGCCGGTCCGGGCAAGGCGGCCGTGCTCGGCGGGATCGGTCACCACCGTCGCGCGGCCGGTGACCAGGACACTCCAGCCGGAGTGCGCCGTCGCATCCACCTCGTCCGCTTCGAAGGCGATCACCACGCCGTCGATCGCTGCGGCCAGCTCCGAGTCGGCCGAAGTGCGCATCAGCACCGCCGAATCGGTGTCCAAGGAGAAGTTGACCGGCAGGACGGCGGGCAGGGCGTGGCGCGTGTGGACGACGCGGCCGATCGGTGCCCGCTCCAGCAGACGCAGGCACTCCTCGCGGTCGAGTTCACGGAAGCCGTCGTTGGGATTCATCACCGGGTTCAACTTTCACGGGGTACAGCGGTACACGTTTTATCCTGTGGGGCGGCGAGGGACGGGGCGAGGGCCTGTCGGTCCAGAAACGGCCGGAGAACGGCCGCCCTTCGAAAACCGCCCCTTGCCAGGCGGTCAGCGCACCGTGATCCGGCGCCCACTGGTGTCGACGGGTTCGAGGTGTACCCATACGTCGCGCTCGCCGCCCGCCCATGGACCGCTGTACGCGAGTTCCGTCAGCCGACGCACTGCGTCGGGGTCCGTCACGGCCCGGGCGAAGCCACGGATGAGCACGCTCCAGCCCTGGCTGAGCGCCTCGTCGATGTGGTCGACCTCGAAGGCCACATGCGCCCCGACAGCTGTGGCGGGCACGGCGTCAGATGCCGTCCGGAACATGACCGCCCCGTCGATCACGGTGTAGTTCAGGGGAACGATGGTCGGCCCCTCCGGCGTGTCGATCGCCAGCCTTCCGACGCCGTGCCTGGAAAGCCTGATCCAGCACTCCTCTGCACTGAGCTCGACCAGCTCGGGGTGGCGGGCGGCCCGACCGACACCGGGTGGAAGATCGGCGTCGCCTCCGCGCAGGGCCGCCACGCTCGTCTGCAACGCGTCCGCGAGCCGGATGAGGACGGCAGTGCCCGGCATCGCGGTCGACTGTTCCTCCAGGTACTGGACGTAGCCGGGAGCCGTGCCCGCCCGGGACGCCGCCTCCTCCCGGGTCAGCCCGAGTTCCTCGCGCCGCTGAGCGATGCGGCGACCGATGTCGCCCCGCGCGCTGTCCGTGCTGTCCGCGGTGGCCGCGCTGTCCGACACGGCGTTCGACGATGTCTGTTCACTCATGGCCGTTCACTTCCTCCTGTCAGGGCGTCCTGACCGTCAGGCTTCAGGGCGTCCTGACCGTCAGGGCGTCGTGCTGCGGTGCGCCGAGGACGACCTTGAGCGCGCCTGTGTCGGCGGCCCGCGAGAAGACGTCGTACGCCTCCTCCATCGCGTCCAACGGGAAGGTGTGGGTGACCAGGGACGACGTAGGCAGTTGCCCGGCGGCCGTCATACGCAGCAGGGTGGACGTGGAGTACGTGTCGACCAGGCCGGTGGTGATCGTCACGTTCTTGCTCCACAGGTCCTCGAGGTGGAGTGTCACGGGCTTGCCGTGCACGCCGACGTTGGCCACGTGCCCGCCGGGCCGCACCATGCGCGTACACGCCTCGAAGCTCGCGGGCACCCCCACCGCCTCGATGACCACATCGGCCCCCAGGCCCTCGGTGAGGTCGGCGACCAACTGCTCCGCCTCCTCCCCCGCCACGGCCACCGCGTCGGCGCCGAGGCGCTTGGCGGCGTCCAGCCGGGCCGGGGCCAGATCCACCGCGATGATCTTCCCCGGGGTGTACAGCCGGGCCGTGGCGATCGCGGCAAGCCCGATCGGCCCCGCTCCGACCACGACGAGGGTGTCCCCGGGCCGTACCCGCCCGTTCAGCACGCCCACCTCGTAGGCGGTGGGGAAGATATCGGCCAGCAGCACGGCGTCCTTGCTGTCCACCGCCCCCGGCAGCACATACGTCGACAGGTCCGCATGCGGTACGCGGACGTACTCGGCCTGCGTGCCGTCGATCAAGTGGCCGAGAATCCACCCCCCGCCCGCACGGCACTGCCCGTACATCCCTTCCCGGCAGTAGCGGCACCGGCCACACGCCGTGATGCACGAGACCAGAACACGGTCACCGGGACGGACCGTGCGGACCTCACCGCCCACGTCGACGATCTCCCCGACGGCCTCGTGTCCGAGCACCGTTCCCGGGCGCACCTCCGGTACGTCACCCTTGAGGATGTGCAGGTCGGTCCCGCAGATCGTGACGGCGTCGACCCGGACGATCGCGTCGGTGGCATCCTGGATACCGGGATCCGCGACCTCCTCCCACGCGGACTCTCCGGAACCATGGAACACGAGTGCTTTCATGACGATCCCTTCCTGGGCCTGGTGGATGCAGGTGGCGGGGGTGACGGCGTGCGAGCGCCCCCTTGCGCACGACACCCCTTCTCGTGGGAATCACCGGCTCTGACGATGGTGGAACGCCCTTCGACGGCCTCGTCGCGCGTGGATTGACCTTGTATGTCCAGCCTGAGTGTGACGCTCGCTGTCCGCTTGGGCCGGTCGGTCCCCATTGAGGGACCTGGCGGGGCCGTTCGGGCCGGCCGACGGCCTCGCGTACGAGCACGGTGTCGCCCTCGCTCTCGGACAAGGGCCGAACGGCCCGCCAGCGGACGCCGGGGAGTACCGGACGGCCCCGCGATGCCGCCTGGTCGGCCCCTGCCCTCGCACAGTCCCCGCTGCCACCGTCCTGTCTACGACGAGACGACGAGGAGGTGCAGTCAGATGCACAGGACCAAGCATGTGAGGCAACTGCTGTGGCGGTGGCGGAGCAATCCCCTGCGACGACACGACGACGTCGTCGAGGCCTGGATCGTGCTGGCCGTCTGGGCGGTCATCGCGATCGGCGGCACCCTGACCGGCCTGCTGACGGCCCATGCCGCCGACGCGTCCTTCGCGCAGCTTCGCCGCGAGCGGCACCCGGTCCAGGCCGTCCTCGTCGAAAGCACGGCCCAGACCGTGGCGATCGAGGCGGGTACGCCCTACGACCGTGTCCGGGCGACGGTCCGCTGGACGGCGACGGACGGCTCCACGCACACCGGCCGGGCCCTTGTGGACACCGGGCATCAGGCGGGATCGAAGGTCGTCGTCTGGCTGAACAGCAAGGAGCAGCCCACCACGGAGCCGACGTCCGCGTCAGCGGCCGGCGTCGAGGCGGGCGTGTTCGGCGCCGGAGCCGCACTTGCCTTCGGCGGCCTGGCCTTCGCCGCCGGGCGCGTCGCGCAGTGGCGGCTCGACCAGCGGCGCTACGACCAGTGGGGGCGAGAGTGGGACCAGGTCGGGCCGCGGTGGCGGCGCAAGACCACGTGAGGTGGAACCCGGTACGAAGGGGCCAGCCCCGGGTGGAGACACGTGTGCGGGGCGACCACGACATGGTCGCCCCGTCGTCGTGCGAGCGTCCGCCGAACCCGGCGGACGCATGGGCTGACAGGCCTTTCGTACGGGCCCACACGGCCCTCGCGGGGCGTTCGGGAAACGGCCAAGCTGGCGCTGAGCCCAACTCGGCGTCTCCCACAGTAGTTCTGATCCACCTCCGCGGGGGCACGGGTCGGCTCCGGCGCCAGCAGGGGCCACGCGTGCAGCAGACGCAGCATGAGCCTGCGCCGCTCGGCTTCGTCGGCCGCCCAATGGGCGGCGGCAAGGCTCTCGGGTGAGCCGTCGAGGCCCACGGTGGCCACTGGCTCCATAGCGACTACCTTCGTCTTGAAAGAAGCCGGAATGACGGTGAGCGGGTCCGCTTGCTCGCTGCTCGATCGCCTGCGCCGACGCACCGAACACGGTTGCCTTTCATCCGAGGCTTACCCGAAATCTGCTCGCGGCGCATGTGGACTCCGGTGCGGCAGGCCGTAAGTGCGGGCCTCTGTGATGCCTGGCCCGGATGGCCTCCCGCCGAGGACCTTCGGCCCTATGACCGGGATTCGGCACCGTTCGACCGTGGGGTGAGGAACGGGAGCGAAACCGCCCGCGTGAAACCGGGCCCGCTCAAGGGCGAAACGCGAGCGATCCGCGCGCCCGCGCCAGTGCCTGGGCGAAGCCCCCAACCGGCTGCGCGGAGTTGCCGTCCGCATCCGAGCTCCGGTCGCGCCACGGCCATCGCGTCTGCGCGGCTGACCGCGCGCTCACCGACCGGACGGCACCGCATCGAGGAAGAACGCCCGCGCCGGCAGGTGACCGTCGGCGCTCCGGGCGGGCTCCGTCCGGATCACACCGGTCGGTACGAAGGTGAGGAGAAAGTGATGCCGCATACGGTGGAGTGGAAGGTTCGCCTCTACCTCTCCGAGGACGAGGGAACGACCAGGGCACGTGTGGTGGTGAACACCGGAACCACGACCCTCACCGGCCACGGGGACGCGCACTGCAACCCCGCGGATGCCGATGTGCCCGAGATCGGTGACGAACTCGCGGCGGGCAGGGCCATGCACGACCTCGCCCAGCAACTGGTCAACACCGCCGAGCGCGACATCGAGGGCCTGGACATGCCCGCCACCGGACGGAGTCCTCGCCCGGTGGCCGGATGGCCCATGTGACGGACGCCTGCGCGGCAGCCTCGCATCGACTCCGGCCGCACGCACGCCCAGTGCCCGGCGATGTCGGACATCCGCCCCGGATCTCATGTGTCCGAGGTGCGGGAGCCGTCGGTTCGGCAAGCAGTGTGCTCGGACACCGAGACCACGCCGTCAACGCTCCGGCACAGCCGCTCGATGACGGGGATCAGGCCCTTGACCTCGACGGATCCGCCCAGGGCCCACCTGCCCCCTCACGCGCCTCGACCGTCACCTCCGACGAGGCGGGGCCCAGCGTCCGCCGCAGCACGTCCCCGGTGATCTCCTCACAGATGGCGTCGTCGCGCCGTAGGAAGATCCGTAGCAGGTCGCCGCGGTTGACAATGCCCCGGAGCCAGCCCCTCTCGTCCACTACGGGCCGTCGCCTCACGTTCTGAACCGCCATGAGACGGGCCGCCTCGACCACCGTCCACTCCGGACGGGCGCACACCGCGGGAGCCGACATCAGCTCCTCGGCCCTGGCCCCTTCGGCCTTGACCCGCTCCCACGCCTCCGCGTGCGGAAGCGGGATCCGGCCCGGGGGATCGGCCTGGGTGGAGGCCTTGCGCAGCAGATCGGCCTCCGACACGACACCCATGGAGCGGTCCAGTTCGTCGACCACGGGTACGGCGGTGGCATCGTTCTCGGCCAACAGTCCGACGATCTCCTTGAACGGCATGTCGCGCGGCGCCCGGACGACCTCCCGGGTCATGAGCTCCTCGACCGTACGGTGGTGCATGTCGCCCATCCCGTCCGAACCATGGTGGTCAGGCTGCCGGGCCATGGCGGTCAGGCGTGGTCGCGCGGCAGCTGTGCCAGAAGCCGGCCACTACCGGTTGCGGTGCCCGCGGCACCTGTTGAGGGGCAGGTCGGCCGGAGAACGGTCCGTTCGGCACTCCTGGTCGGGCTGCCCGGCCCATGCGGCGGCGCTGCACACGTGGCACGTTGGGTACAGCACCATTCTGAGGAAGGGGCGGCGACCATGCGAGCTCACCTCGGCGATCAACTCGTTGTCGAAAGCCCGGCCACCGGCGTCACCAGGCGCGACGGCGAAATCGTGGGGCTCCATCACGAGGACGGAACCCCTCCCTACGACGTGCACTGGTCGGATACAGACGAGGTGACGCTCGTGTTCCCCGGGCCCGACGCGCACATCCATCACCTCGAACCAGGGTCAGGAGAGAGCCCTGACCTGGTTTCCCCGCCGAGGACGGACGAGGCACGTCAGCAGACGGGGGCCGGGTCCGACACACCACCACCGGACAGGGCGTCCCACCCTGGTGACATCGGCCGCCGCGTGGCTGCCGAACGCCGGCGGCAGGGACTGACCCGCGCGGAGACAGCCCGGCGCGCCAAGATGGCGCCGCAGTACCTGGCCTACCTCGAAGAGCGGTCGGCCGACCCGAGCCTGGCGACTCTCATCAGGCTGGCCGCCGCGCTCGGCACCTCCGTCGCCGCCCTGCGCGGGGGCGGAATCGATCTCCCGCCCGGCCAGGGCCAGGCGCTCCTCGATCCCCAGCTGCAGGACCTCAGCCCGGAGGAATGTCGCGCCCGGCTCTCCACGCACGGTCTGGGGCGGGTCGCGGTGTCGACCCCGGGCGGACCGGCGGTCGTTCCGGTGAACTACGAAGTCGTCGACGACGCGATCGTCTTCCGGACCGCGCCGGACTCAGCCCCGGCGGCGGCTGTGGGAACGGACGTCGCCTTCGAGGTCGACCATGTGGACGAGGCCATGAGTCAGGGCTGGAGTGTGCTGGCCGTCGGCCCCGCCCGGGCGGTCACCGAGCCCGACGCGGTGCGGCGGTTGACCGATCGCGCCCACAGCAAGCCATGGGCGGGCGGCGCACGCGAGCTGTGGGTGTCGATCAGCCCCACCCAGCTCACGGGCCGTCGTATCAGTCCGCCCGATCCCAGCGGGCACTGACTGCGCTGCCCGGCGGGCATTCCACCGCGAGGATCCGCGACAACCGAGAAGCGGGCTCCGTCCAAGGGTTCGCCGACTCGTGAAGGGAGCCACCGGTGAGCCAACGAGCACTCCCCCCGGAGCATGTGGCGAGCCTGGTCCACGACGCCACGGCCGCGCCGTCGATGCACAACGCGCAGCCATGGCGCTTCCGCTACTTCCAGGGCAGCCGCACATTCCATGTGCGCGCCGATATCGGCCGAGTCATACCGCACGCCGACCCCGACACCCGCGCCCTCCACCTCGGCTGCGGCGCCGCCCTGCTCAACCTGCGGGTCGCGGTCACCCACGGGGGCTGGTACCCGGCGACGCAACTGCTGCCCGACCTCACCGACCCCACTCTGCTCGCGACCGTACAACTGACCGGGTTCGGAAGCGGCGAGAGCGACCTCGCCGCGCTGTATCCGGCGATTCACCAACGGCACAGCAGTCGTTTCCCGTTCGAGGAGACGGAGATACCCGAGGCCGTGCGGACGGCGCTGAGCGACGCCGCCCGTCTGGAGGGGGCGTCACTGTCCTTCGCCACCGCATGGCATCTGGAGGAGGTGCTGGAACTCGTCGAGGAGGCCGAGGCACGCAATCGGACCGACCGGGGCAGCGACGAGGACCTGGCCACCTGGACCCGCATCGGCACCCCATCATCGGTGACGTCGGCCCCTGACGGGGTCCCGGAGTACGCCTTCGGGCCGCGCAAGCGCGGCGGCAAGGGTCCGGTGCGCGACTTCGCGGGCGCCAGGTCAGTGGCGGGCCGCACCGCGACAGCGTTCGAACGCTCCCCCCAACTCGCCCTCCTCAGCACCTCTCGCGATCGCCCGGAGGACTGGCTGCGCGCCGGTCAGGCCATGGAGCACGTGCTGCTGCTGGCCACCCTCGAAGGTCTGTCCAGCTCGTTCGTCACCCAGGCCCTGGAGTGGCCGGACCTGCGCTGGCCACTGCGAGACCCGTTGTCGGGCTCCGCCCATGTGCAGATGGTGCTTCGCCTCGGCTACGGGCCCAAGGGCCCCGGCACACCACGCCGCCCAGTACCGGAGGTACTCGACATCGAGCCCTGAAAGGTGGCATTCGACGTCCACGACACGCTCCAGGGCGTGGACGAGGCACGTGGCGTTCAGCGCCGGGCACTTCGGTCTGTGGCCGGCCCGTCCCGCTCGCCGGCCGTTCCACGCCTTTCAGGACCTGAGCGGCCCACCGCCGCCGGAGCGCGCGGACCCGTCGGCTCGTGCTCGCCTCCTCCGCGCCGACGATGCGGGCGGCAGCCCCGGCGCAGGCGTGGTCGGCGGCGGCCCGCACCGCTTGCCGGTAGGCGGCCTCGGCGTGGACCAGGGCGGCATTGCCCAGTGTGGCGGCGCTGGGCGCGCGTGCGGGTACCGTGCACGAGATCCCCCGAGGGGCGGCGCACCCCCATGGACGCGGTCCAGCCGATGGTGACGTCCGCCGGAGCGGGACCGGCCGCCGCCGAGTACAGGGCGTGTGCTCCCCGCTCAGGACGAGCCCGCGCGACAGCCAGGTATCGGCCTCCCTCAGCCGCTCCCGCCAGGCGGCGGAGCAGGCCTCCTCGGCCTGTAGGAGACGCTGGTGTTCCGTGCGCAGGATGCGCAGCTTCCTCTCCAGGAGGTCGGCTCCGCGCGCGGCGACGGCCAGGCGGTGCAGCAGGTGCTGCCGCCCGGCACGCCCGGGGGGGGACAGATGGGGGCCATCGCGTTCACCCCCGCTCCGCGCCGTGCGCGTCCAGCAGCGCGGACGGCAGCATGGCGAGCTGACCGCGGGGCAGGATGAGCAGCACCCGCCAGGCGCTTTCCAACGTCTCGTCGAGGGCCCGCAGTTCGTCGCGCCGCTGGTCCACGAAGGGCCGCAGGAAGGCCTCGTCGCAGTCGAGGTACCGGCGGTCGGCCGGGCTCAACGCGGTCTGCCCGACCAGGTCGGCGAACTCACGTACCTGCCGGGCGCGCGCCAGGGCCGCGAGCATCTGCGCAGCGACATCGAGGTGGTCGGGCCGGGTACGGCCGGGACCGGCGCCCTTGCGCATCAGGCGGGAGAGCCAGGACAGGGCGTCCACGGTGGATAGGCGCCCTGTGCGTGCGTCTGGCGGGACAGCACGATCTGCCCCTCCGTGATGTAACCGGTGAGGTCGGGGACCGGATGGGTGATGTCACCGGCGGGCATGGTGAGCACCGGAAGGACGTTGACGGAGCCGGGCCGGCCGCGGATGCGGCCGCAGCGCTCGTAGAGGGAGGTGAGGTCGCAGCTCGTCTTCAACACCGCGCCGCTGCGGGCCGCCGACTGGGTCGTGCTCGCCGGATTCGGGGCGCTGCTGCTGGCCGCCGAGGAAACCCGCAGGTGGTCGCTGCGGCGCCACCGGCCCGGGAGCCAGAAGGAAGGAGAGCGATGAGAGGTGCGGGACGCCTGGGTACGCAGATCGCCCAGGTACCTGCAGCCGCCCGCAACGACGTCACCCTCATCGATGTCGACGAGGTCCGCATCGCCGAACTGGAAGACCGCCTTCCCGTACGCCTCGTCGCCGGAGAAACCTGCGACCCCACCATCCTCGAACACGCGAACGCACACACCTCCGACCTCGTCATCGCCGCCACAGGTAACGACGAGGACAACCTCGTCGTCAGTCTCCTCGCAAAACGGCAGTACGCCGTGCCCCGCGTCGCCGCGCGCGTCAACGGCCACGGACACCGTTGCCCTGCTGAGACTGCGCAAAGCGGGTGTCGACGTCATCGAAACCGCCATCACACCGCGATCCCTCGCCGCGGGCCGCACGCTCGCCGAGATCACGCTCCCCGCGGGCGCCGTCATCGCCACGGTCGTCCGCGACGGCCAGCCCGACGTCCCCGCCCCCGAGACGCGGCTCCAGCCGGGCGACGAACGCCTCGTCGTCTCCCACGCCGCCATCGAACAGGAGATCCACGCCGCCTTCCAGTGACGGCCGACTTCTTCAGCGGAGAGATCCGGGCCATGAGCAGATCACGGCGACGACGACTCCCACGTCGAGCAGGACCCCGACGGCGAGCCACGGGTGGAACCAGATCGCCTTGAGAGCTAGCCCGCTGGAAGCCGCCACGATCGCGACGCCCGGCCACCAGCCACTGCTCACGGCGGCACCGGCTCCAGCGACCACGTACAGCAGCGCGGTGTACCAGGCGAGTGCCAGCGCTGCGGCCCTGGCGGGCGCGGCGGAGGCGTGGACCGCCGTGAGGGCCCAGGACCGTCCGGGGTCGAAGCGAAACCTGTCGGCGGGCACGGGTGCCGCCCAGATGCCAGGGTGCAGCAGGCCGTGCGCGATCAGGAACCCTGCCACCAGCACACCGATCATGACCGGTCCTCCTTGGATTCCGGCTCGGAGCCGCCCGTGTCCAGGTGGATGGACAGGTGCCGACCGGTGTCCTGGACACCGTACGAGTAATAGGCGGCCCGCCAGGTCCGGCACAGCACCCCCAGATCGAAGTCGAACGTCGCGCGAGGACAGCGCTCGGTGGCGTCCAGTTGGACCTGGCTGTCCGAGAGTCCCACCAGGGTCGCCATGGCGATCAGCTCCTTCGTTCCGGCCTTGGCCCAACCCCCTTGGATCAGGTGGTCCGGTGTCCCCACCGCGGTCCGATTTGGTCCCACTCCTGGTCCCACAGCTCGTAGCGCCGCTGGTCGAGTCTCCACTGCACGACACGTCCGGCAGCGAAGACCAGACCGCCGAAGGCGAGCGCGGCCGCGGCGCCGAACATGGCCGCCTCGGCTGCGGCCGCCGAGGCGGACGTCGGCTCCGTGGTGAGCTGTCCCTTGTCGTTCATCCAAACCACGACCTTCGATCCGGCCTTCCGCCCGGACTCCACCAACGTGCGGCCGGTACGGAGGGAACCGTCCGACGCCGTCCATCGGACCCCCGCCCGGACCTCGCCGTAGGCCGCCCCCTCACCTGTCGACAATGCCGGCGTCGTGCTCTCGAGCAGGACGGCGTGGACCGAGTGCCGTTCCTGCCGCAGTTGCGTGAGGGATTCCTCGGCGGCATGGGCCGTCACAGCCCCGATCAGGATCCCGCCCAGTGCGATCGCCGTCCACACGACCAGCACGATCCAGGCCTCGAGGATGTCGTAGTGCCGTCGCAAGGGATTGCTTCGCCACCGCCACAGCGGCTGCCTCGCACGCTTCGTCCATGTCTTGCGCATCGGACCGCACCTCCTCGTCCTCACAAACAAGAAGGTGACACCGGAGTGCGAGTGGCGGCATAGGCCGACGAGGCAGCGTCGCGGGGCCGTTCGGCGCTCACTCACGTTCGGCAGCGGGCCGTTCGGCCCTGGTCCGCGTGCGGGTCACCTCGGCCGAGCGCGGGGTCGCACACTCGCTGCCGTCTCCCACGACCGGCGTCCGCCAGGCCCCGGAAGAGGTCGTCATGAGAGCACTTGTGTTCCAGGGCTTCGGAACGTCCGCGTGGACACCGTCGCGAGCTGAGGGCTCGTACGGGCGGTGCCGCGGTCGGAACCGACATCGCCTTCCAGGTGGACCAATTCGACGAGGCGGGAGGGGCCCTACCCGCTTCTTACGGATCCTGATTGCTCGGCGCCGGCCTCTCGGACTCTCTCGGTACACCGGGCGACGGTCGAAGGGACCGCCCGCAAGGTGCTCCTGCACCGCTCCGCGACCGCGGACCTCGTCGTCGGCGGCGCCCGGCACAGGCACGGCCACTTCGGCCTTCGGCTCGGCCGGGTCGGCCACACCCTGCTGCATCACGCGGACTGCCCGGTGGCGATCGTGCCGCAGGGTGAGTGACAGCGGCCGGGCCCGAACGCTGGGCCCGGCCACCGGCCGGTATGCGCGGGCGGCTGGTGTTGAGGGTGAAGTCAGAAATCAACGGCTGCGTCCGCAGCGCCGGACCCGCGAAACCGCCCGCACCGCACGCGGCAGCGGTCGCCCGCCGCGGCGCGACACCCCCGCACACTGACCGATCCGCCGCGGTTTGAGGCCCTCCCGGTGTGGGCGGCGTACAACGCGCGCAGGCTCACTCACTCCTGACCGCCGCCGTGCGCTCGGTCAGTCGTGCGGGACCACCGCGACCGGGGCGGTGGCATGGTGCAGGACCGCTTGCGTCACCGGTCCGATGTGCGCTCCGACCGGCGTACGCCGGTTGCGACGCCCGACCACCACCAGTGCGGCGTCCCGGGAGGCGTCGATCAGGTGGGAGCCCGCGCTGCCGACCACCGCCTGCTCGTTCACGTCGACGCCGGGGAACTTCTCCCGCCACGGCCGCAGTACCTCGATCATGTTGTGCCGCATCTGCGCGCGCAGTTCCGCGTTGAGGTCGAGGTCGAAGGCGCCGCCGTAGCCGTAGGAGGACGGCAGACTCCACCCGTGGACGACACGAAGGTTCCCCCCGCGCCTGGAAGCGGCCTCGAACGCGAAACCGATCACGGAACCGTCCGGATGCTCCAGGTCGAGGCCGAGCACGACACCGTCCTTCAGGTGTTCGTCTGCGACACGTTCGACGGCTCGTACGAGGACGACGGGCCGCTCGGTCCTGGCCACGACGGCGAGTGCCACGGAGCCGACGAGGAAGCCGTGGACTCCGCCCAGGCCCCGGGACCCGAGTACCAGGAGATCGGCCTCCTCGGCGACGGCCAGCAGCGCGGTGACGGGCTGCTCCGGGATCCGCTCGGCGGTGATGTGCAGGCTGGGGTGGCGTTCGGCGAGCCGGGCGGCGGTCTCCCGCGGCAGGCGCTCGGCCCACTCGCTCCGCGGGTCGTCCATGGGCGGTACAGAGGCGCCCGCGAGCGGGGAGTACGTGTACGGCTGCCACTGCCAGGCATGTACGAGGCGCAGGGGCGCGTCGCGCAGCAGCGCCTCGTGGGCGGCCCAGTCTGCGGCGGCGATGCTCTCGGGCGAACCGTCCAGACCGACGGTGATGTTGCGGGACATGTGCGGACCTCCTCAAGGGGTTGTGACTCAGTCTTCGGGTGGCAGGCCCACGTCAGGAGGGGCCGCAGGTCCCGGCGCGGGGCCGAACGGCCCATCCGGCAGGTGTCCCGTTCTCCCGCGGGGGTCGCTTCACACGATCGCGACCGGGCAGTGGGAGTGGTGCAGCAGGGCGGCGGTGACCTGGCCCGGTTGCGGGCCGATGCGGTGGGGGTGGCCGTGGGCACCGACGACCACGACGGCGGCTTCGCGGGTCGCCTCCAGCAGCGAGTGCACCCGGCCGGAGTCGAACGTGCGGACCGCCACCTCGACCTGGGGATAGCGCTGCCGCAGCCCGGCAACCGCGCGGCGTGGTATGGCCTGTTCGGTCAGTGCGTGCACGACAGCATCGTCCCGCACCCGATCCGCAGGGAGGGGAGCCGGTGGTGCGGGCGTCCGGCTCCGATGACTCGCAGAGCGCAGCACACGCAGCCGGCCCCCGCGGCGCTCCGCCTCCGCGAAGGCGAACGCCGCGGCATCCGCGTCGGCGTCGCTTTCCAGGCCGAGCAACACCTCGCCGCGCCCAGCGGATTGGTGGTTCCCTCTCACGACGAGCAGCGGTCCGCGCGTCCGCGCGACCAGCCGCAGGCTCACCGAGCCGAACAGTAAGCCGGCGATTCCGCCGAGCCCTCGGGTGCCGACCACGGTGAGCTCGGCGTCCCGACCGTGCTCGGCCAGCGCCTGGACCGGTCCGCCCTCGAAGGCGGAGGCGGTGACGGGCAGACCGGGGTGCCGCTCACGTACCCGGGCAGCCGCGGACGCCAGCACCGGGCCGGCCTCGTCGAGGTCGGGCACGGCGTACACGATGTCCAGCAGGGCGCCGCGCAGCACCGCTTCCTCGGCGGCCCGGTCCAGCGCCCGTACGGCGATGAGCGTGCCGTCCACGCCGACGGTTACATGACGGGTGGTCATGTCTTGCCCTCCCCTTGGTCGGTGTTGTCCAGGTGGCCACGGACGCCCCGTCGGCCCGGCTCGCCAGCGCCGCGCAGCCCGCTTCCAGGCGGGCGGCGGGAACACGGAACGGCGAGCAGGAGACGTAGTCGAGGCCGGTGTCGTGGAAGAAATGGATGGAGTCCGGGTCGCCGCCGTGTTCGCCGCAGACACCGATCTTCAAGGCCGGGTTCACCGCGCGGCCCTCCTCGACGGCGATCCGGACCAGTCGGCCCACGCCGTCCCGGTCGAAGGTCTCGAAGGGCGAGGTGGCGAAAATGCCCTGGGCGGGGTAGGCGGGGAAGAACGACGCCTCGACGTCGTCGCGGGACAGTCCCCACGCCGTCTGCGTCAGGTCGTTTGTGCCGAAGGAGAAGAACTCGGCGGCCTCGGCGATCCGGCCGGCGGTCAGCGCGGCACGGGACAGTTCGATCATCGTGCCGATGGGGCAGTCGACCGCGAGTGGTCCGCGGGCACGGTCGGGGCCGGCCGTGGCTGCCACTTCCAGGCGTGCACCAGGCGCAGCGCCGTGCCTCGGCGCAGGGCTTCTCTGGCCGCCCAGTGCGCGGCGGCCAGGCCTTCGGGAGAACCGTCGATTCCCGCGGCGACGTGTCGAGGCATGGTCCGCACCTCCTGCGTGCATGCCGGTGGATTTCTCTTCTCCCATCGAGCCTGATACCGGGCCGTGCCCGGGTGCAGGGGCCGGGCAGGCCCTTCCGAAGGGCCCTTCGGCCCCAGTGTTGTCCCGCCCCTCCACGCCCGGGCAGCCTCGCTCGCGTGGGGCACGGGAAGGCGCCGGACCGTATGTACTGGCCGATGCCATACGGCCCGGACTCGGGGCCGATCGGCCCATGTTGGAAGGGGGCCAGGGGAAAGAGATTGGAGGTGGCAGGGTCGCGCTCCTGGAAGAGGAGCTCGAGGAAGAGGACACCATCATGAACGCTTCCCCCACTTCCAGCATCCTGAGGGCATTGCCCGCCGAGCACGGCGAGCGGCTGATGCACAGCGCCCGGGAAGTGTCGTTCCCGCTGGGAACGCGTCTGTTCGAGGAGGGCCGGCGAGCGGACCGGTTCTGGATCATCCGAACCGGCACGGTGGCTCTCGACATGCGCGTGCCCGGCCGCCGCGCGGCCGTGATCGAGACCCTCGGGCACAACGAACTCGTCGGCTGGTCCTGGCTGTTCGGACCGCACACCTGGCATCTGGGCGCCGAGGCCACGAGTCCGGTGCGCGCCTACGAGTTCGACGCCGAAGCCGTTCGCGATATGTGTCAGGCCGATCCGGCGCTGGGAATGGCCGTGGGTCAGTGGGTGGGAGACACGGTCGCCCGCCGGCTGCGGTCGGCCAGGACCCGGCTGTTGGACATGTACGCGCCCTACGGCAGCGGAAGCCTCAGCTGACCACGTCGCCATCCACCGAGTTGTCATCCACCGAGGAGTCACCGTGCACGGCACCCGCACATCGTCAGCGACGTGATGACCCACACCGTCGCCGCCATCGGCCGCAGGGCGAACTTCAAGGAGATCGTGCAGTTGATGGAGCAGTGGAAGGTCAGTGCCCTGCCCGTCCTGGAGGGCGAGGGCCGGGTGATCGGCGTGGTCTCCGAGGCCGATCTGCTCCCCAAGGAGGAGTTCCGCGACAGCGATCCGGACCGGTACACGCAGTTGCGGCGGCTCTCCGATCTCGCCAAGGCCGGCGCCGTGACCGCCGAGGACCTCATGACGGCCCCGGCCTTCACCGTCCGGGCGAACGCGACTCTCGCTCAGGCCGCACGGACCATGGCGCACGCCAAGGTCAAGCGGCTGCCCGTCGTCGACGACGTGGGCCTGCTCGAAGGCGTCGTCAGCCGCGGCGACCTTCTGAAGGTGTTCCTTCGGGAGGACGAGGACATCGCCGAGGAGGTGCGCCGCGAAGTGGTGTCGTATCTGTTCCGTGCGCCGTCGTCACCCGTGCGGGTACAGGTGCACGACGGGGTCGTCACTCTCGCCGGGCGCGTCCGGGACACCTCATTGGTGCCCGTGGCCGCGCGCCTGGTGCGGACCGTCGAAGGTGTGGTGGACATCGAGTTCGAGCTCACGGGGCCGTCCGGGCAGCCGGAGCGGTGACCGGCGGTCGATTCCAGGACAGCGCTCAAGTTGGGCCGGTCGGCCCTAGTGCGTTCGGCCCCGGAGCGTGATGATCGTCGTCACAACCCGCTCGTGGTCCGCAGTCCACCACTGAAACTGAACAAGGGGTCGTCATGGCCGAGGCGCGCACCTTCACGGAACAGAACCCCATCCGGGTCTTCCTGCTGGACGACCACGAGGTTGTGCGCCGCGGTCTGACCGATCTCCTGGACGCCGAGCCGGACATCTCGGTGGTCGGCGACGCGGGCAGCGTCGAGCACGCGCTGGTGCGCGGCCCGGCGCTGCGGCCGGACGTGGCCGTCCTGGACGTACGCCTGCCGGACGGCGACGGGATCAGCGTCTGCCGGGAGCTGCGCAGCCAGATGCCGGAGCTGGCCTGTCTGATGCTGACGTCGTTCGACGACGAGGAGGCCCTGCTCGACGCCATCATGGCCGGAGCCTCGGGTTACGTGCTCAAGCAGATCAAGGGCTCGGATCTGGTCTCCGCGGTACGCACCGTGGCTTCCGGCCAGTCGATGCTGGACCCCACGACGACGGCCCGGCTGATGCGGTCCCTGCGCGCGGACCCCACCGAGGCCCCGACACTCGCTCCCGAACTCGCCGGCCTCTCGCCCCGCGAGCGCGACATCCTCGCGCTGATCGGGGACGGGCTCACCAACCGGGAGATCGGCAAGAGGCTCTATCTGTCCGAGAAGACGGTGAAGAACCACATCTCCCGGCTGCTGGCCAAACTAGGCGTCCAGCGCAGGGTCCAGGCGGCGGTCCTGGCCAGCCAGTTGGAGCACCCCGACACCGCCGACCACCAGACTCGCTGACCCCGGGAGTGCCCTTTCAGGGGCGCGGTGACCTGCGCGACCAGCCCCCGCCACCCGCAGCCGGCGGACACCGGACGCAGAGGTCACCGGCAGTCTCAGCCGTGCGCCGGACCGCCCCCCGGGCCCGCGCCGGGTGCGCTCACCGGCACCCGCCACACCAGCCGCGTGCCACCGCCCCCGGGCCGCTCGCCGAGCGTCAGTACGCCCCCGAGGGCGATGGCCCGCTCCTCCATGTTCTTCAGCCCGCTGCGCCGCACGTCAGCCGGCACCCCGCAGCCGTCGTCCGTCACGGTGAGCGTCAACTCACCACCGGCGCACTGGAGCCGGACGTCCACGGCATGTGCTCCGGAGTGCCGGGCCGCGTTGCTCAGCGCTTCGCCGAGGACCGCGACGGCGTGGTCGGCGATGTCGCCGGGGACCTCGGTCTCGACGAGCCCCTCGATCCGCAGCGCGGGCGCAAACCCGAACGACGTGGTCGAGGCCGTGACCGCCTCGGAGACCCGGCCGCGCAGACCGTTGCCCTCCCGGCCCGCCCCGCCGTGCGTTCGCAGGCCGAAGATCGTGGACCGGATGATCTTGATGGTGTCGTCGAGGTCGTCGACGGTCCGAGTCAGTCGCTCCATGCCCTCGGCATGCTCCATGAAACGCTGGGCGCTCTGCAGCGTCATGCCGGCCGCGAAGAGCCGCTGGATGGCGAGATCGTGCAGATCCCGGGCGATACGGTCACGGTCCTGGAGCAGTGCGATCTGTTCCGCGTCCCGCCGTCGCTCGGCCAGCTCCAGCGCCAGCGCCGCCTGATCCGCGAACCCGAGCAGCGGCCCGGTGTCCGCATCCCCGAAAGGCGCGCCGCCCTGGACCCGCCCCAGCAGCAGCACACCCCGCGCCTTCCCGCTGGTACCGAGCGGCACCGCCACGACGGGTCCGAGCCCGGCCCACTGAGCCTCGCCCTCGCCCACGCGCGCATCGTGTGCGATGTCCGCGCTGACCACCGGCTCCGCAGAGCTCAGCGCGGCTCCGACGAAACCGTCCCTGGCCGACATCACCAGGCCACCGCACTCCTCCGCGCCGAGCCCGACGGCCAGCGCCGGCCGCAGCGCCTCCTCGCCCGGTACGCCCTCCGCGATCATTCCCATGTCCGCGGAGACGATCTTCCGTGCCTCATCGACGATCAGCTCCAGCACCTCCGCGCTCGGCGCGCCGGTCAGCAGGACGCTGGTGACCTTCCCGCTGGCCCGCTGCCAGCGTTCGCGGAGCCTGGTCTCCTCGTACAGCCGCGCGTTCTCGATGGCCACGCCGGCGGCCACGGCCAGCGTCGCCAGGACGGACTCGTCCTCCGCGTCGAACTCCCGCTCATTGCGCTTCTCGGTGAGGTACAGGTTCCCGAACACCTCGTCCCGCACCCGGATCGGTACACCGAGGAAGGAGTGCATCGGCGGGTGGTGGGCGGGGAAGCCGTACGACTCGGGATGCTCGGAGAGCTCCGGCAGCCTCAGAGGCACCGGATGCCGGATCAGCTCGCCAAGGAGCCCGTGCCCGCTGGGCAGCGCCCCGATCTCAGACCGCCGCTCCTCGCCGATGCCGACGGTGATGAACGCGGACAGCTTCCGGTCACCACCGATCACACCCAGCGCCCCGTACTCGGCATCCACCAGAACCACGGCGGCCTCGACGATACTGCGCAGCACCTGCGGCAGGTCCAGCTCCCGTCCGACCGACAGGACGGCCTCCAGCAGGCTGTGCAGGCGGTCCCGAGTGCCACGGACGGCGTCGATGCGCACCTGCAGCTCGCCCAGCAGCTCATCGAGGCGAAGCTTGGGCAGATGCTGCTCGGATCCTCCACGCGTGTCCGCGCCCATCGCTTCCTCCGGCCCATCAAGCGGACAAGGCCGCGCACCAGTTCGCCTGCCCTCACGGTACTGCCTGGGAGGCCTCGGCAGCACCACGCGCTGCTTCGACGTCGGGAATTCTGAACACAGTTCAGGCCATCGGACCGTCGTCGGTTGCCGTCCGGTCGCATCACGCTTCAGGTCGGCGTGAGGGCGCAACCGGAAAGGTTCCGGTTGCGCCCGGTCCCGAAGCGGCGCGGGGTTCAACCCGCCCGCATCCCGGACACCAGTTCGGTTCCGATGTCCGTGGCCCACACCTCGATCTGCCCGAAGTCACGGAAGTCCCCGCCCTTCCCGGAGGAAACGATCTTCCGGGCGACGAATCCCTTGGCCCCTTCCTCCAGGCAGCCCCCGAACGTGGCGTGCGCACGGACACCGAGCCGGGTCATGGCCCGCCGCACACCGGGGACGGGCGGGATATCCTTCTCCGTGGCCGAGGCGTCGAGCGGACCGCTGCTGAAGAACCACAGCGGACGCCCGGCCAGCACTCGGCCGTGCCGACGGACGAAGCGGCGGGCGTCCTTGTGCCAGCGCCCCGCGTACAGTCCACCGCCCACGACCACGGCGTCGTACGACTCGACGCCCGTCACCGAGCGAGCGGGCACCGCCTCGGCGGGCACGCCCCCCTTGCGCAGGACTTCCGCGATGGTCTCCGCGATCCGCGCGGTCGATCCGTTCGTCGTCCCGTAGGCGACGAGCACCTTGGCCGGCATGGCGGTACCCCTCCTCTCGCCCTGCTTCACAGCTTGCGCAGCCATTCCTCGGTGACACCGTGCAGGGCCGGCTCGTCCGGCCGCAGGTGCGAGTCGTCCATCCGGTAGGTCAGCTTGTCGACCACCGCGACCACGCCATCGATCCGGTCGGTCATGGAGACGGCGATCTCCGCCTCGCTCCGGCGCTCCACGTGGCCGTCGAGGGTGACGACGCCCTCGTGCACGCCGACCTCGACGGTCGAGGGGGGCAGCCACAGCGTGCGGACCAGCACCTCGTCGATCACCTCGCGGCGGATCACGTCGTCCGGCTGCAGGAAGACCTGGATCAGATCGCGGCGGGTGACGATGCCGACGACCCGGTCCTCGTCGTCCACCACCGGCAGCCGCTCCACGCGGCCGCGCGCCATGGTCCGGGCGGCCTCGGCGATGGTTTCGTCGGCGTGCACGGTGACCGGTGGCACGGACATCAGCTGTCCGGCGGTACGTGCGTGCCCCTTCGCGGCCTCCCGTCGGGCTCCGCGGGTCAGCCCGGTGAACCGGAAGCGACGCGGCGTCTCGTAGGGCTCAGGGACGCCCGCCTGCCGGACCATGAGGTCGGTCTCGGAGATCACACCGAGGACCTTGTCGTCCTCGTCGATCACCGGCAGCCCGCTGATGCGGTGCTCGGTGAGCAGCCGTGCCACTTCCTTGAAGGGGGTGCCGTACCGGGCCGTGACGACCTCCGTGGCCATCACCGATCCGACCTTGTTCTGCCTCATCTCTGTTCCTCCTCAGCGCAGTCGGCGCAGATAGGGGTCCTGGGCGCGGCGCGGCAGCAGGCGGACGCGTGCGTCGAGCACGGTGACCGCGGCGGGTGTCGCCAGGACGGGGTTGAAGTCGGCCTCGGCGAGCTGCGGCAGGTCGCCCGCCATGCGGGACAGCCGCAGCAGGAGCTGTTCGAGGCCTTGGAGATCAGCCGGCCTGCTGCCGTGCGCGCCCAGCAGCAGGGGCGCGCAGCGCGGCGCGGTGATCAGATCGTGTACGTCGTGGTCGGTCAGCGGGGCGAGGCGGGCGGCGTGGTCGGCCAGTACCTCGGTCGCCGCGCCGCCGAGCCCGAACAACACGAGGGGGCCGAAGACGTCGTCCTGCGCCACGCCCGCGAACAGCTCGGTGCCGCGCGCCGCCAGCGGCTGGACGACGACTCCGGTCATGAGTCCGGCGAACCGGGTCTCGAAGTCCCGGAAGGCGGCGCGTACTTGGGCGTCGCCCTGGAGGTCGAGATGGACCGCGTGCTGTTCGGTCTTGTGGACCATGCCGGGCCACTGGGCCTTCATGACCACGCGGCCGTCGGCACCGCGCAGCCGTTCGGCGGCGATGACGGCGTCGTCCTCGGTCTCGGCCCAGGCCCACGGGAGTTGCGGAATGCCGTAGCAGGCGAGGAGTTCGGCGCAGGTGCGCGGGTCGAGCCAGCCGCCGTCCTGATGGGCGGCGAGGTAGGTCTCGACGACCGTGTGCGCCGAGGCCGTGTCGACCTCCACCAGCTCCGGGATCGTGCCCACGGGCCGGTTGAGCCAGGTCGTGCGACGGGCGGCGTGCGCCAGGGCACGTGCCGCCGCGACCGGTTCGGCGTACGAGGGAACGGCGCCGCCCTCCCGCGCGGGCAGCAGCTTGACCGGCAGGTCCTGCTCCAGGCGTACGACGGAGACGGCCCGTTCCCGCCGTCCGGGGCCATCGGTGAGGGCGCGCACGAGGTCGTCGCCGGTCGCCACGGCGACCGCGGTGGGGACGAGGGCCACGAGCACGGCGTCGATGCCCGGGTACCGCAGAAGCCGGTCCACACAGTCCCTGAGCTCGTCCTCCGTGACGGCCGCCGTGGCGTCGACAGGATTGCCCACGGCCGCCCCTTCGGGCAGCACGGCGAGCAGGTCGTCGATCAGCTCGGGGGTGGGGGCGGGCAGGGACAGTCCGGCTTCGGCGCAGGCGTCCGCCGCGAGGACACCCGCGCCGCCCGCGTTGGTGACGATCGCCACGCGGGTCCCGGTCGGGAGCGGCTGGGCGTGCAACAGCGCGGCGGTTTCGAGGAGTTCGCCGACCGACCGGGTTGCGGTGATGCCCGCCTGGGTGAACAGCGCCTGCCGGGTCATGGTCCGGGTCGCGGCGGCCGCGGTGTGCGAGGCGGCGGCACGGCGACCGGCCTCGGTACGGCCCGCGTCGACCGTCAGAACAGGCATCCGGCGGGTCACACGCCGGGCGGTGCGGGAGAACGCCCTCGGGTTGCCGAAGGACTCCAGGTGCAGCAGGGCCAGGTCGGTGCGGCCGTCGCTCTCCCACCACTGGAGCATGTCATTGCCGCTGACGTCGTACTTGTCGCCGAGCGACACGAAGGACGAGACACCGATGCCGAGCCGGGACAGCCCGTCGAGCAGGGCGATGCCCACGCCGCCCGACTGTACGGCGACGCCCGCCGTGCCGGGGCGCGGGTGATCGGCCGCGAAGGTGGCGTCGAGGCGGAGCCTCGGGTCGGTGTTGGAGATGCCGAGACAGTTGGGGCCGACCAGCCGCATGCCGTAGGTACGGCACGCGGTCATGAGCGCTTCCGCCTGGTCGGGGTCGAGCCCGGCCGTCACCACGAGCAGCGCCCGTACGCCGGCCTTGCCGCACTCCTCGGCCGCGGCGGGCAGAGCGTCCGCGGGTATCGCGAGGACCGCGAGATCAGGGACCTTGGGCAGCGAGCTGACCGACGGGTAGGAGGGCACGCCGAGGATCGAGGAGACGTGGGGGTTCACCGCGAAGAGCCGTCGGGTGAAGCCCCCCGCGTGCAGATGATGCAGGAGAGCCCGCCCCACCGATCCGGGCCTGCGTCCGGCGCCGACCACGGCGACCGCGTCGGGGCGCAGCAGCGGTTCCAGACTGGCGACGTCGGCGGCCCGGCCACGGGCCTCGACGGCCGCGAGGTAGGTGTCGTCCTCGTCGAGCGCGATGGTGCAGCGCACCTCCGGACCCTCGAACCGGCGTCCGGCGCGCAGGCCCAGGTCGGTGAAGAGCCGCAGCACCTCGTAGTTCTCGCTGAGCGCGTCGGCGGTGAACGTGGTGACACCGTCCGCACGCGCGGCGGAGACGAGGTGTTCGACCAGGAGGGTGCCGACACCCCGGTGGTGCAGCCCGTCGGCCACGGCGATCGACATCTCGGCCGTCTCGGGGTCGTCGACGGTCTCATACTCGGCCAGGCCGATCACCCGGCCCTGCGTCTCGGCGAGCAGCGCCCGATAGCCGGGGCGGGCCGGCGCCGCGGCCCGATCGGCGGCCAGGTCGGCGGAGCGGCGGCTGGCGGCGAAGAACCGCAGCCGGAGGTTCTCCGGTGACATCTCCTCGTAAAGCCCTCGCAGCTGCTCATGGTCACCGGGCCGCACGGACCGTATGCACACGGTGGTGCCGTCCGCGAGCAGAGCGTGCACGGTGGGGCGGTCGCGCTCGTCGTCCGTCATCTCGGGCCTCCTCAAAACCTCTCGACCCTTCGAGCATCCAGCAGTGCGCGGGCCCGCCCCAGGGGCTGGTCGGGTGCGCCGCATGGGCCGGTCGGCCCCTGTCTCGTGGGCCGGTCCACGGCGGAGGGTGGACACCCTGGAAACCCCTACGCATGGAGGGACGAACTGCCATGACCGAGCCGATCGTTGTCGGGGTCGACGCCTCCGCGCCCAGCAGGGCGGCGGCCGAATGGGCGGCGGGGGACGCGCGGCTGCGCGGACTGCCGTTGCGGGTCGTGCACATCGACGGGGCCGAACCGGCCGGAGAGATCGCCGCGGCGCTGCTCTCCCTGGGCTCGCGGGCCTCGTGCACCGTTCTCGGGCTGCGCGGCAAGGACGGCGTCCCGGGGCCGGCCGTGGGTTCCGTGGCCCATGAGGTGGCGGCCCGCTCAGACCTACCGGTGGTGCTGGTGCCGGGCGGCGGCCACGGCCGTACGGGCGGCGAGTGGCGTACGGGCCAGGTGGTTCTGGGCGTGGATGCCCGCGACCCGGTGAGCGCCGTCGTGGACTTCGCGTTCGATGCCGCCCGGCGCCGCGGTGCCCGGCTGCACGCCGTGCACGCCTGGCGGCTGCCCTCCCGCGCCGAGCGGTGGATGCCGTACGCGCTGCCGGAGGAGGACCGGGGCGCATGGGAGGACCAGGAGGTGCAGCTGCTGTCGGACGCGCTGCGGCCGTGGCGGGAGAAGTATCCGCGGGTGGACGTCTATGAGGACGTCCGCCTGCAGAGCCCGTCGGCCGCCCTGGTCCAGGCGTCGGCCTCGGCGGAGCTCCTGGTGGTCGGCCGCGCGGGCCGGACGCTCGGCCCCACGCTGAACGCGGTGCTGGAGCAGACCGGATGCCCGGTGACCGTGGTTCCCCACTGACGAGGCACCGGTCACCGGTCCGGCAGGGTGAGGGTGCGGGATTCGCCGGGCGCCACGGACACGGTACGGCCGCGAGGGCGACGTCGATCGGGCCGGACGCGGGCACGGCCACCATCAACTGGCCTGCGGACAGACGCAGTCGCACGCCACGATGACTGCGGTAGCGGAATGTAAAGCCATACTCGGGCACCTCTGGCAGCGGCACCGGATCGAGCCAAAGCGTGTCGCCCCGCGTCTCCAAACCGGTCAGGCAGAGAGCCTCTGGAGCGGGTGGAAGAAGTGCAGCCGCAGCACCGGACCCGGGCTGTTGGGCACCTCCAGCTCGGCGTTGAACCACAGCTGTTGCCAAGCCGTGCGGTGGGAGCAGGCTCGCGAGGTCCGGAGTCGAGGTGCGATCTGCCCTCGACGTAGCGCACACAGTCCTCGCGCGGGTCGAAGGGGCGCTTGCCGCGTGGGCGTAGGAAGGCGTCGAAGGCCGTCTTCCACGCGGCGGCGTGCAGCCGCGCGGAGTCCGTGATGACGCCGTCGGTGTCGAGGACCACGGCCCGCGTCCCCCGCAGCGCACGGGGTACGCGGGCCATGCCGCTCCGCGCTCATCGGTCGTCGGCCACCAGTGCGGTGAGGTCGAGGAGCCGGTTGGTGTAGCCCCACTCGTTGTCGTACCAGCCGAAGACCTTCACCAGGGTGCCGTTGGCCTGGGTCAGGGCCGGGTCGAAGACGCAGGAAGCCGGATCGCCGATGACGTCCCGGGAGACGATCGGCGCCTTCGAGACGCGGAGGATCCCGTTCAGCGGTCCCTCCGATGCCTCGGCGAAGGCGCTGTTGATCTCCTCTGCCGTCGCCGCCGTCCGCAGCACCACCGCGAGGTCGGTGAGCGAGCCGTCCTCGACGGGCACGCGCACCGCGATGCCGTCCAGGGCACCGGCCAGTTCCGGTATCACCAGCCCGACGGCGCGGGCGGCTCCCGTGCTGGTCGGGATGATGCTCAGAGCCGCCGACCGGGCCCGGCGCAGGTCCTTGTGCGGGCCGTCCAGCAGGGACTGATCGTTGGTGTAGCCGTGGATGGTGGTCATCACGCCGCACTCGATGCCGAAGGCCTCGTGGAGCACCTTGACCATGGGCGCGACGCAGTTGGTGGTGCAGGAGGCGGCGGACACGATCCGGTCGTTGTGCGAGTCGTAGGTGTCGTCGTTGACCCCCATGACGATGGTGGCGTCCGCGTTCTTGCCGGGCGCCGAGAGCAGCACCGTGTGGGCGCCGCCCTTCAGGTGCAGGGCCGCGGCGTCGCGGTCGCGGAAGCGGCCGGTGGACTCGATGACGATGTCGGCGCCGTGGTCGGACCACTGGAGGGCCGCCGGGTCGCGCTCGGCGGAGACGGAGATGCGCCGGCCGTCGACGGTGATCGAGCTGTCGTCGTGCAGGACCTCCCGCCCGATGTGCCCGAACGTCGAGTCGTACTCCAGCAGGTGGGCCAGGGTGGCGGGCGGCGCGATGTCGTTGACGGCGACCACCTCGACGTCCTGGGTGCCCGCCTGCTCCCGGTCGAGTGCCGCGCGCAGATAGGTGCGGCCGATGCGGCCGAAGCCGTTGATGCCGACGCGTACGGTCATGGCATTGAACTCCCTTGCGGGGTGTGGGATTTCGGCCGGTGCGGGGTGGGGCTCAGCCGCTCCAGGTCCAGTCGGCGACCTCGGGCAGGTCGGTGCCGTGTGCGCGGATCCAGGCGTGGTGGCGGGTGCGGACGTCGGCCATCTGCTGGCGGACGGCGGCGGCGCGGACGCCGAGGCCGGGGACTCGGTCGATCACGTCCATGACGAGGCGGTAGCGGTCCATGTCGTTGCGGACGACCATGTCGAACGGGGTCGTGGTGGTGCCCATCTCCTTGTAGCCGCGTACGTGGAGGTTGGCGTGGCCGGCGCGGCGGTAGGCGAGCCGGTGGATCAGCCAGGGGTAGCCGTGGTAGGCGAAGATCACCGGCTTGTCGGTGGTGAACAGCCCGTCGTACTCGAAGTCGCCCATCCCGTGCGGGTGTTCCTCGCGCGGCAGCAACCGGGTCATGTCGACGACGTTGACGACGCGGACGGCCAATTCGGGCAGATGGCGGCGGAGCAGGTCGGAGGCGGCCAGGATCTCCAGGGTGGGGACGTCACCCGCGCAGGCGAGGACGACATCCGGTTCGCGGTCCCCGTTCGCCGAGCCCGCCCACTCCCAGATCCCGGCACCGCGGGCGCAGTGGTCGCGGGCCTGGTCCATGGAGAGCCAGTCGAAGCAGGGCTGCTTGCCCGCGACGACGACGTTGACGTAGTCGCGGCTGCGCAGCACGTGGTCCGCCACCGACAGCAGGGTGTTGGCGTCCGGCGGCAGATAGACCCGTACGACCTCGGGGCTCTTGTTGAGGACGTGGTCGACGAAGCCGGGGTCCTGGTGCGAGAAGCCGTTGTGGTCCTGGCGCCAGACGTGCGAGGTGAGCAGGTAGTTGAGGGAGGCGACCGGAGCGCGCCACGCCAGCTCCCTCGACGTCTTGAGCCACTTGATGTGCTGGTTGACCATCGAGTCGACGATGTGCACGAACGCCTCGTAGCAGGAGAACAGCCCGTGCCGGCCGGTCAGCGTGTAGCCCTCCAGCCAGCCCTGGCAGAGGTGTTCGGAGAGGATCTCCATCACTCGGCCGTGCCGGTCCAGGTGCTCGTCCACCTGGAGGGTCTGGGCCTGCCAGGCCTTGCCGCTGGCGCCGAAGACGGCTCCCAGCCGGTTGGAGGCGGTCTCGTCGGGGCCCACCAGGCGGAAGTCCCGGCGTTGGGAGGTGTCCTTCATGACCTGTTCGAGGAGGTCGCCGAGGACCCGGGTGGGCTCGTGCAGGGTGGCGCCCGGTTTGTCGACGGGGACGGCGTAGCGGTCGAGGGACGGGACGGGCAGATCACGGACGAGCAGGCCGCCGTTGGCGTGCGGGGTGCCGCCGAGTCGCTTCGAGCCGTCGGGTACGCAGGCGAGGACGTCGGCGACGGGGCGCCCCTCGGCGTCGAAGAGTTCCTCGGGACGGTACGAGCGCAGCCAGGTCTCCAACTGCCCCAGGTGTTCCGGGTTTTCGCGGACCGCGGCCAGCGGTACCTGGTGGGCGCGCCAGGTGCCCTCGACGGGCACACCGTCGACCTCCGCCGGTCCCGTCCAGCCCTTCGGGGTGCGCAGCACGATCATGGGCCAGCGCACCCGCTCGGGCACGCCGTCCTCGCGGGCGGTGCGCTGCATCAGCGCGATACTGTCCAGGGCCCGGTCGAAGGCGCCCGCCAGCGCGCGGTGGACCTCGTGCGGGTCGTCGCCGGCGACGTGGATCGGGTCGTGGCCGTAGCCGCGCAGCAGCTCGTCGAGTTCGGCCTCCGGGATCCGGGACAGGACGGTCGGGTTGGCGATCTTGTAGCCGTTGAGGTGCAGGATCGGCAGCACGGCGCCGTCGTGGACCGGGTCGAGGAACTTGTTGGAGTGCCAGGACGCGGCCAGCGGCCCCGTCTCCGCCTCGCCGTCACCGATGACGCAGGCGACCAGCAGGTCCGGGTTGTCGAAGGCGGCCCCGTAGGCGTGCGCCAGCGAGTAGCCGAGCTCACCGCCCTCGTGGATCGAGCCCGGGGTCTCGGGCGCGACATGGCTGGGCACCCCGCCGGGGAACGAGAACTGCCGGAACAGCCGCTCCATGCCGGCCTCGTCCCGCGAGACGCTCGGATACGTCTCGCTGTAGGTCCCCTCCAGCCAGGAGTTGGCGAGGACCGCGGGCCCGCCGTGTCCTGGCCCCCACACGCACAGCGCGTCCAGAGCACGGGTCTTGATCACCCGGTTGAGGTGCGTGTGCACCAGGTTGAGGCCGGGTGAGGTGCCCCAGTGGCCGAGCAGCCGCGGCTTGATGTGCGCGGGGGTCAGGGGTTCGGTCAGCAGCGGGTTGGCGAGCAGGTAGATCTGGCCCACGGCAAGGTAGTTGGCGGCGCGCCAGTGGGCGTCCAGGGTGCGCAGTTCGTCGTCGGTCAGTACGGTGCTGTCCTGGTGTTCGACCTTGGGCGGTTCGACCTTGGGCATGGTGACTCCGTAAGTCATCGAGGTGCGTCACGAGGTGTGTCGCAGGGCGTTTCGCGGGGCGTGCATCGGTGTGCGTGATCGAGCGGAGAAGGCGGCGGCGTTGCCGCGCGAGGCATGCGAGCGGGAGCTGCTGCACCTCCAGACGGAGCTGGTGAAGCTCCAGGAGTGGGTGCGCACCGAGGGCGCCCGGCTCGTGGTGATCTTCGAGGGCCGGGACGCGGCGGGCAAGGGCGGCACGATCAAACGGGTGTCGGAGCATCTTGACGGGCGGCAAGCTTCTGAGCCGCTCATCCGCGTTGTGGTACGACGGCGACCGGGCAGGCTGAGTGGTGCAGGACCGTGTGGGCGACCCGGCCGAGCTGGAATCCGACGTGTCCACTGTGTCCGTGGTGCCGCTGGACTCCGACGACGAGCAGGTCGGCCTCGTCCGAGGCGTCCAGCAGGACCCGGCGAGCGCTGCCCTCGGCGGTCCTGCGGCGCAGGTCTACGGCAGGATGCTCGGCCGCGGCCGTGCTCAACGCCGACTCCAGGATCTCGACGGCCCGCTGCTCGTGCAAACGGGCCGGTTCACCCGTGAGCAGGGGGTGGTCGGTGCTCTCGTATGCCGGGCAGCGCCAGGCCCGTACGGCGTCCAGGGTGGCCTTGCGGACCTCGGCCTCCTCGAAGGCGAACCGGGTGGCCGCCGTGCCGTGCGGCCCCTCGCCGACTCCGAGGACCACGCGCCGGTGCCTCCCGGCCCTTGCCTGGTTGTCGTGGCTGCCGCGCAGCACGATCACCGGGCAGGCGGCGCGGCCGGCGATCGCGAGGCTGACCGAGCCCAGGAGCAGTTCGGCCAGGCCGCCGCGGCCGCGCGATCCGACGACCAGCGCGGCGGCGGTGTGCGCCTCGTTCGACAGCACGCTCACAGCGTCGTCGGGCAGGACATCGGTGGTGACCTTCACGTCCGGGGCGCGGCGGTGAGCGCGCCGTGCGGCGGCCTCGACGATGTCGTCGGCCATCACCTGCTCCGAGGACCTGCCGAGGCCCTCGGCGAGCGCGGCGCCCTCGTAGCGCTCCCACAGCGACGCGTACACCAGGCGCAGAGGCACGTCGCGCAGCGCGGCCTCGTCCGTCGCCCAGTCCACGGCACGCAGGCTGGACTCCGAGCCGTCGACGCCCACGACCAAGGGCAGCACCACGGTCCTCACCGTCCTTCAGCGAAGTCGAAGACGATCCGGGCCTTGACCTGACCGCGCAGCACCGCGTCGATGGACTCGTTGACGGAGACGAGGGGCCGGGACTCACGGATGACCCGGGTGCGGCCCGCCGCGTGCAGCTCGAAGACCTCGGCCAGGTCCTGCCGGGTGCCCACGATCGAGCCGATCACCGACGTGCCGTTCAGTACGGTGTCGAAGATCGGGACCTGGATGGTCCCGTGCGCGGGCAATGCCACCATCACGAGCTTCCCACCGCGCCGGAGTCCTCCGTACACGGCGGCGAACGCGGCCTCATTCACCGCGAGCGCGATCGCCGCGTGCGCGCCGCCGAACCTCTTGAGCACCTCGGCCGGGTCGTGTGTGCGGGCGTCGATGACGAGGTCGGCGCCGAGTTCCGAGGCGAGTTCGAGCTTCTCGTCGGTGACGTCGATCGCCGCCACCGTCGCCCCGGCGATCTTCGCGTACTGGACCGCCAGATGCCCCAGTCCGCCGACGCCCGAGATGGCCACCAGCTGGGCGGGGCCGACACCGGCGACCTTGAGCGCCTTGTACGTCGTGACCCCGGCGCAGGTGAGCGGGGCGGCGTCGAGCGGGGAGATCCCGTCGGGCACCGGCTGGGCGAAGTCGGCGCGCGCGAGCATCTTCTCGGCGTAGCCGCCGTCGCACCCGTATCCGGTGTTGACCTGCTGCTCGCAGAGCGTCTCCCAGCCGGACAGGCAGTGCTCGCACCGTCCGCAGGCCGAGCCGAGCCAGGGCACCGCGACGCGCTGCCCGAGCGCGAGATGCGTGACGCCGTCGCCGAGCGCCTCGACCAGCCCGACGCCCTCGTGACCGGGGACGAAGGGCGGGTTCGGCTTCACCGGCCAGTCGCCGTGCGCGGCGTGGATATCGGTGTGGCACAGCCCGGAAGCCTCCACCCTGACGCGGACCTGGCCGGGGCCGGGCTCGGGGTCGGGGCGCTCCTCTATGACCAGGGGTTCGCCGAACGCTCGTACGACTGCCGCTTTCATGGGGGTCTCTCCTCGGATGGTGAGGCGCGTCTGGTGGTGAGTCGTGCCGGGTGGTCGGTCGTGCCGGGCGTCAGTCGTGCGGGACCACGGCGACGGGGGCGGTGGCGTGGTGCGGTACTGCGTGGGTGATGGGCCCGATGTGGGCGCCGAGCGGGGAACGGCGGATACGGCGGCCGACGACGACCAGGGACGCCTCCGCGGAGGCGTCCACCAGGTGATCGGCCGCCTTCCCGGACAGCGAGTCCTCGACGACGTCCAGGGCCGGGAACTTCTGCCGCCAAGGACGCACGGCCTCGGTCAGGGCGGCGGCCTGCTCCCCGGCGATCTGGGCGTTCAGTTCGAAGTCCGGGGCCATGCCGTACGCGATGTAGGGCGGCTCGTTCCAGGCATGGACGACACGCAGGGAGGCGCCGCGCAGAAGGGCCGCCTCGAAGGCGAAGCCGATCAGGGTGTCGTCGGGGGCCGTGGTGTCGAGCCCGAGCACGACGGGTCGCGGGGCCGCAACGCCGGAGTCGGTGCCCGAGGTGTCTCCTTGGGCCCGCACGAGAACGACCGGACGCTCGGCGTGTGCCACGACGGCCAGGCCGACGGAGCCGACCACGAAACCGCCCACCCCGCTCAAGCCACGGGATCCGAGCACCAGCAGTTCGCCGTCCTTCGCGCCATCGGTCAGCACCTGGGCCAGCCGGCCGGTGACGTGCTCGACGAGCACGTCGACCCCCGGGTGGGCCGCCCGCAGTCCGTCGGCCGCTTCACGCAGTATCCGTTCGCTCCATTGCTGATGGGTCTCGGGGCCGGGCAGCAGTGCCTGGGCGATGGGTTCCGGGGCGGGCTCCCAGACGTTGACCAGCTTCAACGGCAGCCCTCGGAGCTTCGCCTCACGGGCCGCCCAGTCGGCGGCGGCACGACTCTCGGGCGAGCCGTCGAGGCCTACGGTGACGGTGCGGGGCATGATCTCCACCTCCTGAACCAGGATCGCGAGATCCCGGTTCCAGCGTCGTGTCGTGGGGGGTTCACGGTGCAGGGGCCGCAGGTCCCCGGAAGGGGCCGATCGGCCCTATGGACCCGCGGGGCGAGCGTGGGAGGGCAGCCCTTTCCGGGAGCCGCCCTCCCCTCCGCGGTCAGCGCAGCCAGCCGTGGTCACGGACGATCGGCAGCTTGGCCCAGAGCTTGCCGACGCCCAGGGTGTCGCCGGCGGCGGCCAGTGCCAGTGCGATGAGGACGACGGCGTAGACGAGGTGGTAGTCCGCGAACGGGTTGGTGGACATGCTCGCCGTGCCGTCGGACAGGTGCCTGGCGGGCGGCCACTCGGCGACCCACATCAGCGCCATCATCGCGGTGCCCGCCACGGCGGCCAGGCGCAGCGCGATCCCGCCGATCAGGGCGAGCCCGATGCCGAGCAGTCCGGCCATGAACAGCCAGTCCGCCCAGGTGTCGCCCGCCCAGGAGTGGAAGGTGGACTCCATCGGCCCTGCGGCGACGCCGCTGAGGAAGCCCTTGGTGGGCGAGCCGCCGTCGATCCAGCCCTTGCCGGAGGGGGTGGCGTAGCCGAACCCGAAGGTCTTGTCGAGGAAGGCCCACAGGAAGACGAATCCGGTCAGCAGACGCAGCGAGGCGAAGGAGTAGGCCCGCAGGGTGTGCGTGTCGGTGCTCGCCGACACGGCGGACTCAGAGGTGGACGCGGCCCGGTTCCTGCGGAAGGACGGCAGGTGGAACCCCGGGCTCCGGTGAGGGTGCTCGTGCACGGCCATGGTGGTGATCCCTTCGGGGAATCGGAGAGTGTCGGACCGGTGCCCGACAGCGACCACTCTGGTGGCGCGGGACGGGCGGCACCGGGTGCCGAAGGGCCGCGACCGTGGGGCTGAACGGCCCTATCTGTAAGGCCTGTCGGACTTGGCGTCCGGCGTGTCCCTGCCACTGAGCCAGAGGTGTCCACCCGGGGCGCCCGTCTCCGCCCCGGCCTCACCCATCCGCACAATTCCAGTGACAGGGGCCGTTCGTCCCCTGCCGAAGGTGGGGCCTCAGCGGTCTGATGGGAGGGAGGGCATCAGGAAGACCCGCCGCCGCCAGATTCGAGGGCACACCATGGACCGGCGCATCCCGTGGGAACTGTTCCGCCGCTCCGCCACCCTGCTCTCCGGCCGACGCTTCGAACCACTGCTGCTGGCGGCCACCGCCGGCGCCCTGACCGCCGGTGGCATCGCCTGGCTCGCCGGTGCACCCGACATCGCCGACCTGTGCTGGGGTCTGGGCACCGTGATCGCCGTCGTGCCCGCCGTCGTCTGGGTACTGGCCGCGCTGCAACGGGGACACGCGGGCGTGGATCTCATCGCGGTCCTGGCGCTCGGCGGGACCCTGGCGGTGCGGGAGTACCTGGCCGGGGCGCTGATCGCGCTCATGCTGGCCTCCGGACGGACTCTGGAGGCCGCGGCCCAGCGGCGCGCCTCGCACGATCTGCGGGCGCTGCTGGAACACGCGCCGCGCTCCGCCCGCGTCCGGACCCTCGACGTGGTCAGGGAGGTGTCACTCGCCGAGGTCGCGGTCGGTGACCTGGTCGTCGTCGGTCCGGGCGAGGTGGTCCCGGTCGACGGTCGGGTCGTCGGCGCCACGGCCGTGCTCGACGAGTCGGTGCTCACCGGGGAGTCCCAGCAGGTCGAGCGCGCCGACGGCGAGCGGGTGCGCAGCGGTGTGGTCAACGCGGGCGGCGCGTTCGAGCTGCGGGCCACCGCCACCGAGCAGGACAGCACCTATGCGGAGATCGTCCGGCTGGCGCGGCAGGCCGGTGCCGAGTCCGCCCCCGTGGTCCGGCTCGCGGACCGGTACGCCGCCTGGTTCCTGCCGCTGTCCGTGGCTGTAGCGGGGCTGGCCTGGTGGGTCAGCGGTTCCGCGGTGCGGGCCGTCGCGGTCCTGGTGGTCGCCACCCCGTGTCCCCTGCTGCTCGCCGCGCCCGTGGCGATCGTCTCCGGCCTGTCCCGGGCCTCCCGCTACGGCGTGGTCGTCCGCGACGGCGGCGCCCTGGAGAACCTCGGCCGGGCCCACACCCTGCTGCTGGACAAGACCGGCACCCTGACGTCCGGCCGCCCACGGGTGCTCGACGTGGTCGCCGCACCGGGCCGGGAGCCGACGGAGGTCCTACGGTTGGCGGCCTCGCTCGACCAGCTGTCACCGCACGTCCTGGCTCATGCCCTGGTCGACGCCGCCCAGGCACGGAATCTGGAACTCTCCATGCCCGCGGACGTCGCCGAGGAGCCCGGCCTGGGGGCCACCGGCACCGTCGAGGGCCACCACCTCGCCGTCGGCCGCCACGGCGTAGGCGCAGGGGACCCGACGTGGGCACGCGCCGTCGACAACCGTGCCGTGCTCGACGGCGCGGCCGTCGCCTGGCTGACCGCCGACGGCCGCCTCGCCGGCGCCGTACTGCTGCGCGACCCACTGCGCCCCGACGCTCCCCGGACCCTGCGCCGACTGCGCGCGGCGGGCATCCGACGACTGGTGATGCTCACCGGCGACCGCACGGAACCCGCCCGCGAGGTGGCCACGGTGCTCGGCCTCGACGCCGTCCACGCCCACCTCACCCCCGCCGACAAGGTCGCCGCCGTACGCGCCGAACGCGCCCGCGCCGTGACCGTCATGGTCGGTGACGGCGTCAACGACGCCCCCGCCCTCGCCGCCGCGGACGTCGGCGTCGCCATGGGGGCCCGCGGCTCCAGCGCCTCCTCCCAGGCCGCGGACATCGTGCTGACCACCGACCGGGTGGACCGCCTCGCCGACGCCGTCACCATCGCCGTACGGGCCCGGCGCATCGCGGTGCAGAGCGCGCTCGGCGGCATGCTGATGTCGCTCGCCGCGATGGCCGTGGCCGCCTTCGGCATGCTGCCGCCGGCCCCTGGTGCCCTGCTCCAGGAGGGCATCGACGTCGCCGTCATCCTCAACGCTCTGCGCGCCCTGCGCGCCGACCGGAAGAGCCAGCCGGCCCTGGAACCCACCACCGAGGCCCTCATCCACCGCTTCGCCGCCGAGCACGACGACCTGCAGGAGGTCCTCGAAGCCGTACGCGGCGCCGCCGACCAGCTCTCGAACACTCCAGGGCCCGCGGCCCTCGCATCGGTACGCGAGGTGCACCGCCTGCTCACCGAGCGGCTGCTGCCTCACGAGTACGCCGAAGAGCACCAGCTCTACCCGGCCCTTGCCTCCTCGCTCGGCGGCCCCGAGACTACCGCCACCATGAGCCGCGCCCACGCCGAGATCGAGCGCCTGGCCGGACGCATAGCCACACACCTCGCCCTCAGCGGGACCGACGGCACACCTCGCCCCGAACAACTCGACGACCTGCGCGCCTGTCTGTACGGCCTGCACAGCGTCCTGCGCCTGCACTTCACCCAGGAGGAGGAGAACTACTTCTCGCTCGCCCCTTGACCGCCCCCGCGTCCCAGCCACTCCCGGTAGGCGGACATGGCCGCGGGCAGGGTCGGGAAAATCAGGCGGTGTCGATGGCCTCGGTCGGCCCGAAGGCGTCGAGGTCGTCGCGCAGGTCCTGCTTGACGCGGGCGAGCGCGAAGACGATATGACGCGGTTCGAATTCCTGACGCAGGGCCCCGCCACCCGACTCAGTCTCCCGACCGACCTCGCGAAGGCGGGAGCCGTGACCGCAGCAGAGCTGATGGCTGCCCCTGCCCTCACCGTCCACGCCGACGCCACTCTCATCGAGCCTGCCCGCATCATGCGTACGGATGCAGGTGAATGACGGCATCGTGACACTCACCGGGAAGATCGAGGACCCCTCGCTGACACCCGTTGCCGCCCCTTGGTGCGGGCCGTCGAGGGCGTGGTCGTCATGCGACACTGCGCCGGCTCGGCAGACACGACAACTCCGCGACGAGCCGCCCCCGGTCCCCTATGCGGACCACGGACGTCTGCAGCGGCCCGACCCCTACCCTGATTCACAGGGCATCGACGAACTGCCACCCGCGGACGTGCTGCAAGGTGCGGGCAGTCCGCCCCCCCATTTCGCCACCTGCCCAGTGCATGTCCACCCTCCCGCGTGTTGACCCGCGCGGAGAGCGTCACGGGCGGGGTGACGCCGGCCGGGTGCGAACGGCATCCCGCTCGCGCGGGCCGCGAGCACAGCTCATGAACTGGCAAGGACCTGGCGAACGGTGGACAGACGTGTGCGCGGCCGGCAGAAATCTCCCGGACCGCGCACGGCGAACCCACACTCAAACGTGATGTACGGGGATCCTTCCAGCGTGGCGCGCCCAGACCGGGTCACGGGTGGGCCGACCGGCACCGCAAAGTCCCCGCTCGGCGGCACCTTTCATCCCGTCATCCTGCGCCACTTCGGTCCGATCCGCTCCCACTCCACGTCCCACTGCTCCATACGGCGCCGGTCCAGACCAACGCGTACGAGCCGTCCGCAGACCAGCACCGCGACGCCGCCGCTCAGGTCGGCCGGCACGCCAGTGAAGACCGCCCGCAGTCGCACCTGAGATGCGGTGGCGGGCTTCGCCACCAACCTGCCCTTGTCGTTCGTCCACACAGTGACCGTGGCGCCTGCGGCGCTACCTGGCTCAACTCTTGTCCGCCCCCTGTGCGCCGAACCGTCTGCGGCAGTCCAGCGAACCGCCCCCCATACCTTGTCGTCGCCGCGGAAACCGGACGTCGTAGTGAGCGCGGTCTCTGCCGCGGCCTCAGTCAGCGCAGCCGGGATCGCGCGCAGTCCGGCACGTTCTTCGGCGAGGCCGTGTTCCACCGACGCTGCGGTCGCGAGGCCCGCGAGCACCCCGACCACCAGCGCGAATGCCCAGGTGACGAGCACGACCCAAGCCTCCAGGCGATCGCTGTGACGCCGCAGTGGATTACGCCGCCAGCGCCACAACCACACCTTCGCCGCCCTCGTACGACATGTGTTCGCCATCAGTGGACACCCCCTCCCGAGTACTGACAGCACTCCCCGTCAGTTGCTGCCAGGAACGTCCCACTGACGCCCACCGCGCGGGAGGGACCGACCGGACCCTCCCGCAGGGACGAGCAGGCCAGACGGCAGACCAGGAGGGGCCACTCGGCACTGCCGCCCACCCTCGGTTACCCACCCAGCCTCAGGTTGGGGCCGGACGGCCCCTCCGCCCCGCTCCTCTCACGGCAGCAGGCTCAGGGCATCGCACGCCTTGCAGCTCGCCTCGCCCGAGAGGAGGCCCTCATGTCTGCCACATATCTCGACTCGTCAGCGTTGGAGAAGCTGATCTCGGCGGCCGTCGCCGCGCCCTCGATGCACAACACGCAGCCCTGGCGTTTCCGCCTCGACGCCGACTCGACCACCATGGAGATCCATGCCGACGCCGAGCGGGGACTTCCACACGAGGACCGGCACGGCCGGGCCCTACACATCTCCGCCGGCGCGGCCCTCTTCAACCTGCGGGTCGCGGTGAGCCACTTCGGCTGGAAGCCGGTCACTCGGCTGCTCCCGGATCCCCGCCACCCCGGTCTGCTCGCCTCGGCGCACATCACCATGCGCACCAACCCGCGCACCCTCCACGGCGACGACCTGTACGAGGCGATCTGGCACCGGCACAGCAGCCGATTCCCCTTCGCCAACCAACCTGTTCCCGGGACCGTGCTCCACGAACTTGCCGAAGCCGCCCACTCCGAGGGCTCGACGCTCGCCGTCACCGGACCGCGCGAGACGGCGCGGCTGCTACGGGTCACCGCCGAAGCGGAGCACCGCAACCACGCCGACCCGGCACGCAGCACCGAAAGCCGCCGCTGGTCGAACCGGGACAGGGCCGCGGACACAGGCATCCCGTCCACGGCGCTCGGGCCCCAGGACACCTTCGAGCAGCTTCCGCTGCGTGATTTCAGCGCGCGGCGATCCCTGGAGCAGCTGCCGGCCCGGCCATTCGAACGTGCTCCTACGCTCATGTCGCTCAGCACCAGCCACGACCGGCGCGCCGACTGGCTCCGGGCCGGACAGGCACTTGAGCGCGCCCTGCTCGTCGCAACAACCCACGGAGTGCGCACCTCACTTCTGCACCAGGCACTTGAGTGGGCCGACCTCCGTGACGAGCTGCGTTCCGTGACGTCTCCGTTCGACCACGTCCAGATGCTCGTACGACTCGGCTACGGCCCGGAAGGGCCTCCCACTCCGCGCCGCACACCACATCTCTTCCTCGACCACGGCGGCACTGGCCCTCAAGCGGATCAGCACTGACCGAGCAGGCGGCGGAAGCACTGCGGGCGCAAGGGCGGAACGGTCTCGTCGCTTCTCATTCGACCGTGTAGCTGGGGACCGCCGGCATGTATCCCTGCAAACTGGCTGGAGCATGTAGATGACCTTCGTCCGGCCGACCTTGAAAGCATGGCTCGCAGTGCTGTTCCTGCACGCGTGCTCCTCCGCATCGCCGTCTCGCGCCCACCGGGCCGGTCGGCCGTGCCCGGGGCCGACCGGCCCATGGGGCGACGGCCCAGTGCGCCGCACAGTGGAAAGGAACAGACGTGACGAAGGAGGCGGGAGTCATGCAGCACCGAATGGTGAGCGACCTGATGACGACATCGGTCGTACGGGTACAGAAGAACACCGGCTTCAAGGAGATCGCCAAGCTACTCGCCGAGTACGACATCACGGCAGTACCGGTCGTGGACGACGACGACCGGCCCGTGGGCGTGGTCTCCGAGGCGGATCTGCTGCGCAAGGAGGCGGGCCAGCTGGACCCCTCGGGGCTGCTGCCGGTCCTGCACCCGCGCCCCGTCGACCGGGCCAAGCAGGAGGCGACCACCGCTGAAGGCCTGATGAACAGCCCGTCCATCACGGCCAGGCCGCATTGGACGGTGGTGGAGGCCGCCCAGGTGATGGAGCGCTACCGCATCAAGCGGCTGCCGGTGGTGGACGAAGCCGACCGCCTTGTCGGCCTGATCAGCCGCGCCGACCTGCTGCGGGTGTTCCTGCGCGGTGACAGTGCCATCCGCGAGGAGATCTCCGGGGACGTACTGGTCCGCACGCTGGGCATCGCGCCCGACTCGGTGACCGTGCACGTCGTGGACGGCCGGGTCACCCTGAGTGGAACCGTCGAACGGAAATCCCTCATCCCCGTCGCCGTGCGGCTGTGCCAAGGCGTGGACGGAGTCGTGGACGTCACCGCGCAGCTGAACCATCGGACGGACGACACCTCCGAAAGCCCGGACACCGCCTCACCACGCCGCGCCCAACTGGCGCCTTGACGGGCAGCCGGATTGGCGCCTTCCCGAGTGAGACCGACCCGAGTACGGCACGACGTTCGGGGCAGGTCGGCCTGGGTCGCGGCGTACTGAGGTGGAACAGCTCCCGGGCACGCTCCAGATCCCGCTCCGTACGCGCAGCTGTACCTCCAGGTCACCTGTGCCGTGGTGACCGAGTTCCGTCACGTCGCGGGTGAAGCCGGGAACAAGGTCCACGTTCTTCGGATCGGCCTTGAGGTAGACGAGGAGCTTGGTCTGCTGCGCCAGACGCAGGCGAAGTTCCGCAGCCGCCGGTACGCGCAGTACGTCTTGCGCTGGACCTGGGTAACGCCGTCCCCGAGGCTGAGCAGGATTTCATCGACGGCCGCGGTCAACTCCGCCATCGTGGCGTCCGCCGTGCGTGATCGCATTGCCTCGGCAGTGCGGCGACGCTCCACTGCCCTCGGTACTGCTCTGTGCCCCGTGACGGAGGCCACGACCTCAAGGCCGGATCGCCCCTTGTGGGATCGGGAGCGACCTCGACGGCCAGCGGGCAGGTACAAGGGCCGGTCGTGGAGAACCCAGGGCCTGTCGGCCCTACTGCCCGCAGCGTGGGCGGAGCAGGCTCGCAGCGAGACCCAGAAGCGGTCTCGCGCGTCCGGTGCCCCGCTGCGGCGACGCCTTCCCGCACCCGGTGACCCGTCACCGCGGTTCATCCTCCGAAGGAGCGAAACATGGCCACCTTGATCATCCTCGTGATGGTGCTGGTCGTCCTGGTCCTGATCGGGCTGGCGATGGCGATCCGTATCGTCCGGCAGTACGAGCAGGGCGTCCTGTTCCGGTTCGGCCGGCTGGTCGGCCCACGCGAGCCCGGGCTGCGGTTCATCGTCCCCTTCGTCGACGTCCTGCACCGCGTCTCGCTGCGCATCGTCACCATGCCGATCCAGTCCCAGGGCATCATCACCCGCGACAACGTCAGCGTCGATGTCTCCGCCGTGGCCTACTTCCGCGTGGTCGACGCGGTCAAGTCGGTCATCGCGATCGAGAACGTGAACTCGGCGATCAACCAGATCGCCCAGACCACCCTGCGGAAGGTCGTCGGCCAGCACACCCTGGACGAGACCCTGTCCGAGACCGACCGCATCAACCTGGACATCCGTCAGATCCTCGACGTCACCACCGCTGAGTGGGGCGTGCAGGTCACCCTGGTCGAACTCAAGGACATCCAGCTGCCCGAGTCCATGAAGCGCGCGATGGCCAGGCAGGCCGAGGCCGAACGGGAGAAGCGCGCCAAGATCATCAATGCCGAGGGTGAGTCCTTGGCCGCTGCCGCTCTGGGCGAGGCCTCCGACACGATGATGGCCCACCCGCTCGCCCTGCAACTGCGTAACCTGCAGAGCCTGGTCGAGATCGGCGTGGACAAGAACACCACCGTCGTCTTCCCGGCACCGCTGATGAGCACCATCGGAGAACTCGGCGCCTTCCTCGCCCGCGAAACGACGGCGGCCGCCGCCACCACGGTGCCGCCGTCCCCCACGCCCCTACCAGCTCCCGGCCTGACCAAGTCCGCTCGGGTGCCGGCACCGTACGGGGTGACCGAGACCCTGTGAGTGTCCCTGGCAGCGCGAGGCTTGCGGTGGCCCACGGCGCACATCCGCCGGCCGGGTCACCGCATCGTGGTCCGCGTCCCTGCTCCCACCCCCCACTCGCGGCGAGGCCGACGGTTCGCATCAGGGCGGGCCGCCGACCGGCGTGGGGCGGGGCTTCGCGGTGCTGAAGTGGGCGGCACGGCGCCTCAGATGGCGGCGGCCGGCGTAGTGGCTGAAAACCGGAGGTGCCGTGGCTGCAGCTCCGTAGAAGAGCCGTTTGCCGATCTCGATGAGGGCCAGGTAGGCGAGGATCATGCCGACCAACGTGGCGAAGAACGCCCCGGGAAGTGGTTGGAAGCCCAGCGTGTGGGCGAGTGGTGTGGCCGGCAGCACTGCGCCGACCATGACGACACCGAGCGCGGCGAGTGTCAGCGGCAGGCTGGGGTGGCTGCGGAAGAACGGGATACGCCGGGTGCGGATGGCGAAGATGACCAGGGTCTGGGTGGCCAGCGATTCGACGAACCAGCCGGAGCGGAACTGGGCGGGCCCCGAGTGGAAGACCCAGAGCATGACGCCGAAGGTGACGAAGTCGAACACCGAGCTGAGCGGTCCGAAGGACATCATGAATCGGCGGATGAAGGCGATGTCCCAGTGCGAGGGCTTCCGCAGCTGCTCCTCGTCCACGTTGTCCGTCGGGATGGCCAGCTGACTGCTGTCGTAGAGAAGGTTGTTCAGCAGGATCTGTGAGGGGAGCATCGGCAGGAAGGACAGGAACAGCGAGGCGCCCGCGGCGGAAGCCATGTTGCCGAAGTTGCTCGAGGTGCCCATCAACACGTACTTGATGGTGTTGGCGAAGATCCTGCGGCCCTCGCCCACACCGTCCGCGAGGACATTGAGGTCTTTCTCCAGCAGGATGACGTCCGCCGCGTCCTTGGCGACATCGGTGGCCGAGTCGACGGAGATGCCCACGTCGGCCGCGTGCAGAGCCAGTGCGTCATTGACTCCGTCGCCCAGGAACGCCACACCGCCGCGGCTGCGCCGTTGCGCGTGCACGATACGTGCCTTGGCCTCGGGACTCACTCGCGCGAAGACGGTGGTCGTCGTGATCGCCTCGGCCAGTTGTGCGTCGTCCAGTGCATCGACCTCGCTACCGGTCATCGCGCCCGCATCGGTGAGCCCCAGGTCATGGCAGACCTTTGCGGCGACTGCGGCGTTGTCGCCGGTGACGACCTTCACCGCGATGCCGAGGCCGGAGAGTCTGCGCAGCGCTGTGGCGGCGTCCGGCTTGGGCGGGTCGAGGAACACCAGCAGCCCGGCCAGGCGCAGCCCCCGCTCGTCCTCGGGCCCGACGCCCTGCGTCGCAGCGGCGACGGGCCGGGTGGCGACAGCGACCACCCGGTTGCCTGCGGCGAACTCCGCCGCCAGGGCGTCATGGACTCCGGATGGGACGTCGACACAGCGGTCCAGGACCGCTTCCGGGGCGCCCTTGGTGGCCAGGCTCGTGTGGCCGTTGCTGTCCCGCACGAGGACCGAGACCATGCGCCGTTCGTGATCGAAGGGCAGCACCGCGACCTGTGTGTACCCGTCCAGCGCGGCCCGCTCGCCGACGGTGGCAGGAGACCTCCACAGGGCCTGGTCCAGCGGGTTCCCGCCGACGTCCTGCGCATCCCTCGCCGCGTTCTCGGTACTGAGCAGTCCCCACCGCACCACAGCGTCGGGGCCCTGGCCGTCGGCCGGAACGGCGCGCATGTACTCGATGCGGCCCATGGTGAGCGTGCCGGTCTTGTCGGTGAACAGGACATCGACGTCGCCCAGGTCCTCGATGCACACCAGCCGCTTGACCAGCACCTTGCGCCAGCTCATCCGGCGCGACCCGGCGGCAAGGCTGGTCGAAACGACAGCGGGCAGCAGTTGCGGGGTGATACCGACCGCGATGGCCAGTGAGAACAGCAGCGCGTCGATGATCGGCTTGTGCAGGGCTACGTTGATCACGAAGATCGAGGTCGTCAATGCACCCGCGACGTAGACCAGTAGCAGAGAGAAGCGCCGCAGGCCGACCTGGAACTCGGTGTCGAGCGGGTGGGTGTCGAGCCCGGCGGCGATCTTGCCGAACTCGGTGTGCGCCCCGGTGGCCACCACCACCCCTCGGGCAGCGCCGGCCCGGACGACCGTACCCATCAGAGCGCACCCGGACAATTCGGCCAACGGGGTCCCGGCCGCGACGGCGGCGAGGTTCTTGTCCACCGGCAGCGACTCGCCGGTCAGCACCGACTCGTCGCACGCCAAACCGGCGGCCTCCACCAGCCGCAGGTCCGCCGGCACGATGTCGCCCAGGCGCAGTTCCACCAGATCACCGGGAACCAGCGCCGTGACATCCACCAACGTGGCCCGGCCGTCGCGCAGCGCCACGGTCTGGTGGTGGATCTGGGAGTGCAATGCTTCGGCCGCCTTCTCGGCCCGGTACTCGTTGACGAAGCCCAGTCCCACGGACGCACTCACGATCAGCCCGATGATCACCGCATCGTTACGCTCCCCGACCAGGAAGGACGCGACAGCGGCCGCCACCAGCAGCAGCCCGAGCAGCGGCGAGCGGAGCTGATGCCACAGCACAGGGAACATCCGGGCACGGTGTGTGGCGACCGCGTTGGGGCCGAACTGTGCCTGGCGTCGCAGGACTTCCTCGCCGCTCAGCCCCTCGGAGGCGACGACGCCGAGTTCACGCATGACGTCGTCCCTCGACAGGGCCGCCGCCGACACCACGCCGGGCGAGAGCACGGGCGGCTGCGCCGGAGCGAAGACGCTCATCCCGCCCCGCCCACGGAGGCGGAGGTACCGGCCCTCGGTGCGGGGCACCGTTCGGTCTCACGATCTCGGCACTGCTGCTCGGTCACGCACATCGCCGCCCTGAGGCTGTCACGCCCGGTGAGGACGCGGGTCCAAAGACCGGGCGCGCTCAGTGGGGTCCAGCATCGCACGCTCATCGCAGTTGACTCCCGGCACGTGATGAACCCGCTCAGCATCGGCGGGCCTGACTGCGCTGCCTCGCAGGGCCGCATCGGTGACGAACTCGCCGCCGGCCGGGGCCTGGAGTACCTCACCCTCGGAGTTCAGGGTTCCGTGAAGATCAGGGCGAGTACTTGGTCCGGTCGGGACTGTCCGACCGCAGGACGGCCAGTCGGCGCCGGTACTCGTCCTCGTCGAGCTCCCCCCGCGCGAACCGTTCGGCCAGCAACTGCTCCGGGGTGGTCCGAGAGGCACGCGTATGCGTATCCGCACTGCCGCGGCTCAGAGCCCGGAAGAGCAGAACGCCGACGGCGATCAGCAGTGCCCAGAAGAGGACCATGCTCAGCGACATGGCGAGCCAGCCCCAGCCGTTCATGTGGTTCGAGTTCCAGTTCCAGTACATGGTGTCAGTTCCTCCCAGGTGGGCTGCGCGGGTCGCCGGACGCAACCCGCCGTCGTCAGTCGTGCGGGACCAGCACGACCGGCCGGTTCACGTGGTGGATCAGCGCATGGGCCACTGGCCCGGTGTGCGAGCCGACCGCGGCACGCCGCCTCCGGTGGCCCACCACCAGCAGTCCGGCTCCGCCCGCGGCGCGTACGAGGACATGAGCCGCGCGGCCCTCGTGGAGGTTCTCGCGGACGACCACATCGGGGTACTTCGCACGCCATGGTTCGAGCAGCTCCGTGAGCTCGTGCTCTGCCTCCTCTCTGATGCGCGTGCGCTCCTCGACGCCGGGGATGGCCCCGGTGAGCGGCACGTGCCAGGCGTGCACGGCGCGCAGCGGCGCCTGCCGGAGTTCGGCAGCGCGGAACGCGAAGTCCAGGACGTCGTCGCAGGGCCCGCCGCTGTCGACGGCGACCGCGACATCCCGGTAGGGCGTACGGGCCAAAGCCGTTCCCGAGTCGTCGGGGAGATGTTCGTCGGCCGTCGTCTCGCCCGCCCGTACGAGCACGACCGGCCGGTCGGCGTGGGCCACGGTGGCCATGGCGACGGACCCCGACATGAACCCGCCGACGCCGCTCATCCCGCGGCTGCCGATGACCAGCAGTTCCGCGTTCTCCGCCTCGGCGAGGAGCGCGGGCCCGGGCTGCCGGCGAATCTGCTCGGCGGCGATGTACAGCTGCGGATAGTGCTCGTTCAGCCGCTCGAGGGCACCGCGCAGGATCCGGCGCGCGTGGTACTGCGGTGCCCGGATCTCTGGCAGGTCCGCGTCGGTGTCGTCGTCGGGCAGGCCCTCCCAGGCGTGCACCAGACGGAGCGGGAGCTCTCGGCGCAGGGCTTCCCTGGCCGCCCAGTCGGCTGCGGCGAGGCTCTCGCTCGAACCGTCCAGACCGGCCACGACTGGCCTCGTCATGGCTGTCGCCTCCTTCGTCTCCCTCCGTGTCCATGAGCGCGTCGCTCAGCACGGTCCAGGAACTCCTACAGATGAGGCACGACGGCCACGGGGCAGCCGACGTGGTGGATCGCGGCGTGGGTGACGGGTCCGGTGCGAGGGCCGACCGGCCGTTCGGCGAGCCGGTGTCCGACGACGAGAAGGCTCGCTCCGGTCGAGGCCCGAACGAGTGTGGTCGAGGCCTTGTCCTCCACCACCGTCTCCAGGACCTCCACGTCGGGGTACTTGTCGCGCCACACCTGGAGCACGGCCTTGAGGAAGCCAAGCCACTCCTCGCCCCGCCAGCGGTCGTTCACCAGGCCGATGTCGCCCGATCCGAGGCCGATCGAGCCGGGCGCGTGCCAGGCGTGCACGGCCCGCAGCCGCGCGTGCCGGAGCCGGGCCGCCTCAAAGGCGAACTCGATGACCTCATCACAGGCGTCGTCCAGGTCGATGGCCAGCACCACGTCCTGGTAACCGGTGTCCGTCGAGGGGCTCGAATCGCCCGTCGGCATGTGCTCGTCCGCCGCCTCCTCGTCCGCCCGTACGAGGACGACGGGACGTGTGGCCTTCGCGACCACACCGAGCGCGACGGAGCCCACGAGGAATCCGGTGAAGCCGCTCAGTCCGCGCGAGCCCAGGACCATCACGTCGGCCTGGTCCGCCGCCTTCAGCAGGGCGGCGACGGCCGGGCCTTCCATCTGCTCGTCGGAGAGGCGGACACCCGGACACTCGGCGCGGACGCGTTCCTCCGCCTGTCGTAGTGAGCGCCGGGCCAGGTGCCGCTGAGCGGCGTTCGCGATCTCGCCCTCCTGCTGGCGGGGGTGCCAGTTCCAGGCGTGCACCAGGTGCAGCGTTCGGTCCCGCCGTTGGGCCTCGCGGGCCGCCCATGTGGCGGCGGCCAGGCTCTCGGCGGATCCGTCCACTCCGGCGACAACGGGTGGCAGCATCTCGGCACCTCCTGCGCTAGGTCTGTCTTCCTGTACCAGCATCACGCCGTGCTCCACGCGGGAGCAGGTGCCGACGGGTCCTCTCCGGGGGCCGTCCGGCCCCTCTCGGCCCCGCCCGCGGTCAGTCCGGCCGGGGGAGACGGCGCGTGTCCCCCGGCGGCACGGTCATCTCCAGCCGACCGTGCTCCAGGCGCAGCCAACCTCCCCAGTGCTCCTGGTAGTGGAGGGAGAACCCGTAGGCCGACAGCTCCGGCGCCGACACGGAACCGAGCCGGAGCCGCGGCGGCGCGGGTCTCCAGTCCGGTCGGTCCGCGCTGGACGAGGTCGGGCGTGCCGGCCATGGCGCCCGGGTGCCGCCCCGGTGGATACCCTCGCCCGTGGTGCAGCCCTGCAGGTCGGCGATGTCGCCGCGCAGGCTTCCTGGCAGTGCGTCCATACCTTCGCCGGCGGGCCCGGACCACGACCCCAGCCGTGAACCAGGCCGCTGTGGGTGGAACCGTGGCCGGCGCCATAGAGGTAGTGGTCGACGATGCGCCGCCAGGAGTCGTCGTCGAGCCGATGGCCCGGCCTGCCGAAGAGATCACGGAGTTCGGCCGATGAGAAGAGGTAGCCGAGCATCAGCACGTCGGCCTGCTTGGACGCTTTGCCGTTCGACGCCCCGGCCCGCCTCGCCCCAGCGGCGCAGCAGTGCGGCATCCCCGCTGCCGAGGACGGCCCCGCGCAGCTGCTGTTCCAGGGAGCCTCTGGGCACCACGACGAGCGGCGCCTGGGAACGCGGCAGCAGCGGGCGCGTGCCTCGCCGACCCGGCCTTCGGCCGGCAGGTGGGACACGTCGTCGAAGTCGGTCCTCACTGGGTGTGGCAGGGCATAGGGACGGGAGCCGAACAGGTCGCGTCCCAGCACGGCGCGCAGCCGCGTCATCTCGGCGCGCAGCGTCGAGGAGGGCACCTCGCGCGTTCCGGGAGATCCACGGCGAGCCGGTACCCGGCCACGCCCCGGCCGGCCAGGGCGAGCGCCAACACGACCTCGCTGTGCCGCGGACTGAGGTAGCGCACCTCGCCGACGTGCTCCAGCAGGGCGCCGTCCCGGCCCAACGCCCACAGGCGGACCTCGGCCTGAGGCGCGTTCTCGCCGCCGCACACCTGCCCGTCCGGTCCGAGGAGAGGCACGGACGGCATACCTGCGAGCCGCGCCCCGGCCGCCACGCGGCGGCGCGCACCGCGGCCAGGGCCGGCGGCGTGGAGATCACAGCGCCGCCAGACAGGTCGACGACACCGAACACACGCCCAGTGGCGGGGTCACGCACCGGGGCGGCGGTGCAGACCAGTCGTGCACGGCGGCGCTGCAGTACTCACCCGCCACGATCTGGACGGGGTTTCCCAACTCCATTGCGGTGCCGTAGGCGTTGGTGCCGGCCTGTCCCTCTGTCCAGACGCTCCCTCGGCGAAGTGCATGCGCTCGGCCCGTCTCATGGCTCCCGGGTCCCCTTCGACCCGGAGCAGGGGTGCCGTCGGCATCGGCGACCGCGAACACATGCCCGTCGTCGGAGTCACCAGAGCCCAACAGTTCGCACAACAGGGGTAGTACGGCAGCGAGGGGGTGGGCGCGGCGACGGACGTTCAGCTCCTCGGCCGCCCAGCGCGGCGGTGGCGGACGGCTGCCGTCGGTACGTACGTCAGACACCCGGCAGCGTCGCCAGGAGTCGGCCACGAGACCCCGCACGTCCCGCTCTTGGTCGGACGAGGTCAGGGACTGCTCGTGGGCGGCGCGCGACGCGGAAACCGACGGGCGCTGGAAGCGTCCATGGCACCTCCTGCGAACCTTCGTGCCGAACCGGTCCCATCACCCTCGTCCGTGCGACGGCGCGGGCCGTAGGAGCCGGACGGCCCCGGCGCCGGGAACTCTCGGCCGCGGCACAGTGACCGCGTTGCCACAGGGCCGGCCTGCGGCTCAGGAGTCAGCGGTTCGGGGCGCCCTGAGTACCTCGGCCACCGGGCGCCGGGGCAGAGGCCGCACGCGCGACGCGTACCCGAGACGGAGGATCATCTGCGGGAACGCGCCGCCGCTGAGCGCCTGCCGGATCCGCGCTCTCAGGAACGGGACTTCCAAGGGCTGAGTGTGGAAGGCCGCCATGACCCCTTGGTCCGCCGCTTCGAGCAGGACCCGCTGGAGGGCCTCACCGGCCCGCAGCCACGCCCTCGGGTCGTCCCGGTCCGTGCTGAGGATCGCCACCTGGCCGGTCCGCGACTGCCAGTGCTGCCGGGGCGTGGGGAAGCTCCGGGCGAGGCCGGCGTAGTCCCGTCCGGCGAAGGACGAGCTGTCCGGGTGCGTCACGTGCACGTCGGCCGGGATCCCGTCGGACCGCGGCTCGACGTGCCGCCAGGTTGACCGGGTCTGCTCGACGGCGCACTCCGGCCGGGCCCTGCGCATGTCCTCGGCGATCCGGACGAGTTCGGCCAGGTGTCGTCCGCCCGCCCGGCCGGTGATGAAGTCCAGCATGGCGCCCTCACCGCGTGCGTTCTCGCGCAGCACGTCGGCCAACGAGGAGGGGAACGGCTCCGCCAGGAGCGGTCCGCGCACCGTGTGGCGGCGTCGCAGGGCCGCGAACAGGCGCTCGTCGTCGGGAACGAGGTGGCGATGGGTACCCCACGTCACCCGGGCGAGGAACGCCGGATCCGCCGGACGCGGGAAGGACTCGACGACGGGGTTGAAGCCGAGGTGGCACATGGCGAGCCGGATGTTGAACAGGGCGGCCCCACAGCTGATCACTGTCTCCCGGCCCTTTGGGTCCGTGTCGGGAAGTCGCCGGGCGGCGTCGGCGTGCACCTCAATGGTCCTGTCCTGGTCAACGGCGACGAAGATCCAGGGCTGGGTGTTGTACAGAGACGGAGCGGTGACGGCGGCGCGGACCACATAGGTGGACGCGCGGCACCGGTCGGCGCGGATGACGGTCATGATCGGGCCCCTCTCTCGGCGTCTGAGGCCATGTTGGTCACCGCCCCGCGGTACGAGCGTGGGCCGTTGGGTCCCGTGAAGGCTCCGAACGGCCCGCCCGGCTCCTCGGGAGCGGTGCGAGCGATGCGGTGTTCGCAGCGGCGAGGGCCGGGGACCACGTCCCCGGCCCTCCGAAGCGTCGCTCGATTCGCGCGTCAGACGTGCACCGACGTGCGGTGCTCCCTGCGGACGACCGGCGGTTGCGGCGTCCGGGGCGGCGTCCTGTGTGCCCGACGACGCAGGAGCCGGACGACGAGGTCGTCGAAAGCCGCGGCAAGGACATACGTCAGACCCGCCGCCAGCACGAGCAGCATCGCGAACCGCTCCCAGAACTCCGGTGTGAGGCTGGTTCCCACTGTCCTCGCCCTCCCTGGTAGGTGTCGTTCTCTTTCTTCCAGCCAACTCCGCGGCAGGCGTGGGCGCATGGGCCGAAGGGGCCGGACAGAGGTCCGGAAGGGCCCTGTGCGCGCCGTGCCCGAGGGACCTGGCCGGTCCGCAAACGGGTACGGAAACCGGCGGTCGAGAAACGGGTTCCCCTGGACCTCGGCCGGACCGGGCACGGTCGGCCTCGGAGTCGTCGTAGCGCGACGGCGCGGGACGATCTCCTTGGGCCGGGCGGCGGACTCGGTCGTCACCGCACGGTTCGGAGCACCCCGGGATCAGGGCTGGTCGGCCCTGGCGGCCATGCCGTCCCCATGATGTGCTGGAGATGACGGGAAGGACCCGACAGAGGCGCGGGGAAGCGGCCGGAGGCGGTCGCGCACCGCGCGATCAGGATCCGCGAGAAGCGGGTGGTGTCCTTCCCGCTCTTTCCCGCCATGGCCCTCCGGCAGTACCGGAGGGCACCCTAGATGACGCGGTGGCGGATCCGGTCGGCACCGGCCGTCCGACATCCCTTTCCCCGCTGAGGTTTCGTGCGCCCACCGGCCCCGGTAGAAGCCCTCCCACGCCGGGTCGCTTCAAGAGCTCCCTCCGGCTCACCTCGTTCCAGCAGTCACCGCCGGTGGCGGTCCCGGTCGTGGTCGGCTCACTGGGACGGATCCCCGTCGGGGCGCTCTCCGACCGGTTCGCGGGCGGGTCATGTTCCCCGTCGTGTCGGCCGCCACGGTCGTACCGGTGCTCTACGTCGGCCTGGTCGGCCACTCCTCGCTCACGGCACTGCTCTGGGTGACTTCCTTCCTCGGCATCGGCGGCACCGCGTTCGCGGTGGGCATACTCTTCGTCAGCGCCTGGTTCCCGCCCGAGCGGCGCGGGCTGGCCATCCACGTCTTCGGCATGAGCGTGGGCGCAGTCCTGTACGCGGTGGCCTTCGGCGATTACGTCGCCTTCTCCGTCTGTCTCCCCACCTATCCGACTACCCGAAGACCGGCTACGGCCTCACGCAGGCCGACGCGGCCACCGTAGGCCGGGGTTCGTGCTGCTCGCCGTGGCCATGCGGCCGGTCGGCGGCCGGCTGTCGAACCGCGTCGGCCCGGTGCGGGTCCTGACCGGAGCGCTGGCCGCGATCGTCGCGAACGCGCTCGTGCAGTCCTTCACGCCGACTCTCACACCAATGGGCACGAGCGTGTTCCTCACCATGGCCGCCGCACTGGGCGCCGGCAGCGGAGCGGCCTTCGCCTTGGTGGCCCTTCTGGCTCCGTCGAGCCGCACCGGCTCGGTCACCGGCGTCGTCGGCGCGGCGGGCGGCCTGGGCGGCGTCCTACCGCCGTTGATCACGAGCTCCCTGTACGGCGCCTACGGCTCGTACGCACTGGGCCTGCTCCCCTTGGCCGTGGTGGCGACGGGGGCCCTGTTCTTCACCGGCACGGGGTGCGCGGGGCCGTGTCCCACCGGACGGTGGTCACCACGCAGCACCGAGTACTCCGCCGGACATCCGGTACGTCGCCTGCGGGTCCGTCATGGCTGGTCACGTAGTTCGCCGCGCCCCTTTGGGGCGTCGGCGAACCCGCACCACCGCCCGTTCCTGCCATCCGGTTGTGGTGTCCTACGGATTCCGCAAGGGCACCCGCCACACCAGCGCGGTGCCGCCACCCTCAGGTTCCCCCAACTCCAGTCGGCCGCCCAGTTGCTCAGCCCGTTCCGCCATGTTGCGCAGCCCGCGGCGGCGGCCGTCGGAGGGGATGCCCACACCGTTGTCGGTGACCGACAACCGCACCTCCCGCCCGTCCGTGGTCAGGACCACCTCGGTCCGGTCCGCACGGGCGTGCCGGGCGATATTGGTGAGGGCCTCGGAGAGCACCGCCATCACGTGGTCGGAGATCTCCTTGGGCACATCGGTGTCGAGCAGGCCTTCCATCCGGACGCTGGGGGCGAAGCCCAGCACCGGTGCCGCCTCCCCGACCACCCGTATGGCGCGAGCCCGCAGACCCGCCTCCCCGGCGCCGTCGCGGGTGCGCAGGCCGAAGATCGTCGACCTGATGATCTTGATGGTCTCGTCGAGGTCGTCCACCGCCCGCACCACGCGTTCGGAGGCTTCCGCGTGCTCGATGAAGCGGCCCGCGCTCTGCAGGGTCATACCCGTGGCGAAGAGCCGCTGGATCGCCAGGTCGTGCAGGTCACGGGCGATACGGTCACGGTCCTCAAGCACGGCGATCTGCTCGGCGTCCTGGCGGCGCTCCGCCAGCTCCATCGCGACGGCAGCCTGCGCGGCGAATGCCTGCAAGGTCTCGGTCTCCGTCATCGTGAACACCGGCCGACCGGCTTCCCGCGCCAGCAGCACCACGCCTCGCACACCCGCCTCGCCCGTGCCGATGGGCACGGCCACGGCGGGGCCGAGTCCACCGAAGCGCGGAGGCTCCAGGGAGATCCGTTCGTCGTGGGTGACGTCCTCGCTGGTGACCGGAACCGCGCCGGAAAACGCCAGTCCCATCAGGCTCGTGTCCATCGGCAGTACGAGCCCCCGGTGCGCCTCGGCGTCCATTCCGACAGCGATCTCCACGGCGAGCGACCTTGTCTCCGCCATGGGCAGCGCCACCGCCGTCAGGGACGACTCGGTGATCTCGCCGGCCCTCTCGGCGATGAGGCCGAGGACCTCGGTTCCCGCACCGCCGGACATCAAGCTGTGGGTGATCTCCGCGTTCGCCTGCAGCCAGCGCTCGCGCAGCCGGGAGTCGGCGTACAGCCGGGCGTTGTCGATCGCGACTCCGGCCGCCACGGCGAGCGTGAGCGTGACCGAGACGTCGTCCTCGTCGAACTGGGCGCCGCCCCGCTTCTCGGTCAGGTACAGGTTTCCGAAGACCTGGTCCCGCACCCTGATCGGGACGCCAAGGAAGGTGTTCATCGGCGGGTGTTGGGGCGGAAAGCCGTACGACGCCGGGTGCGCGGAGATCTTCGCCAGGTGCAGCGGCTCGGGGTGGCGGATCAGCTCTCCCAGGATGCCGTGGCCCTCCGGATACGGTCCGATCCTGGCGATCTGCTCCTCGGTGACCCCGACCGTGTGGAAGGCGGACAGGCTCTTGCCGTCGGGACCGATCACACCGAGCGCCGCGTACTCCGCGTCGACCAGCACCGCGGCGGCCTCCACGATGCTGTACAGCGCCTGCTCCAGGTCCAGTTCCCGCCCGACCGAAAGCACCGCCTCCAGCAGGTTGTGCACGCGGTCGCGGGTGCCGCGGGCCGCGTCCAGGCGCGCCTGGAGCTCCTCCAGCAACTCGTCCAGCCTCAGCTGCGGCAGCCGTACCCGGGCCTCCTCGGGGTTTCCCACCGGTACTCCTCCAGGTCCCCTCGCGGCACGGACCCCCACCAGTCCGGTCGTGTGCCACGGTAGTGCCTGGCCGGAGGGGGCGACAGCCGATCGGGCCGAGTGCCCGGGGTTCCCCGCCTGGGCCGGTCGGCCCAGTGCCGGGGACCGACAGCACCTGCCGTTCCGGTACCGACCGTCCGACGCTGGAGCTGTACCCAGCCCGCAGACCGACGGAGGAGACCGGCGTCATGGTCCGTTACGTGTACGACTTCTCAGAGGGCGGCCGTGACATGGCCGACCTGCTCGGCGGCAAGGGCGCGAACCTGGCCGAGATGACCCGGCTGGGGCTGCCTGTCCCGCCGGGTTTCACCGTGACCACCGAGGCCTGCCGCGCCTTCCTCGCCACCGGCTCCGAGCCGGCCGACCTGGACCGCGAGATCACCGAGCACCTGAGCGCCCTGGAGCGGACCGCCGGACGGCGGCTGGGCCTGCCCGACGACCCGCTGCTGCTGTCCGTCCGCTCCGGGGCACGGTTCTCCATGCCCGGCATGATGGAGACCATCCTCGACGTCGGCCTCAACGACGCTTCCGTCCTCGGCCTGGCGAAGGTCTCCGGTAACGAACGCTTCGCCTGGGACTCCTACCGCCGTCTCGTGCAGATGTTCGGCAGCACCGTCATGGGCGTCGACGGCTCCCTCTTCGAGAACGCCATGTCCGAACTCAAGCGCATCCGGGGCGCGGCGAACGACCTGGGCCTGAACGCGGCAGACCTGGCCGGGCTCGTCGAGACGTACAAGGACCTGATCCACCGGGAGAGCGGCGAGTACTTCCCGCAGTCCCCGGACGTGCAGCTGCGCCGGGCGGTCCTCGCCGTCTTCGAGTCCTGGAAGGGCGAGCGCGCCCGGCTGTACCGCCGCCGCGAGCACATCTCCGACGACCTGGGCACCGCGGTCACCGTGCAGACCATGGTCTTCGGCAACCTCGGCCCCGACTCCGGCAGCGGCGTCGCCTTCACCCGCGACCCGGCCACGGGACGGCCCGGCCTGTATGGCGACTACCTGGCCGACGCGCAGGGCGAGGATGTCGTCGCCGGCATCCGCAACACGGTCCCGCTGACCGCCCTGGAAGAGCTGGACCCGGACTCGTACGCACAACTGCGCAGCCACCTGCGGGCGTTGGAGAACCACTACCGGGATCTGTGCGACATCGAGTTCACCATCGAGCGCGGCCGACTGTGGATGCTGCAGACCCGGGTGGGCAAGCGCACCGCCGAGGCTGCCTTCGCCATCGCCGCAGAGCTGGCAGACGAGGACCTGATCACCCCCGACGAGGGCCTGGCCCGCGTCAGCGGGGACGGCCTCGCCCGGCTGATGTTCCCCCGGTTCGACACCTCTGCCGTCGGCGAGGCGCTCGCGTACGGCCTCCCGGCCTCCCCGGGCGCGGCCGTGGGTGCCGCGGTGTTCGACTCGGCCGAAGCCGTCCGCCGGGCTGCCACGGGTCAGAAAGTCGTCCTCGTCCGTCAGGAGACCACCCCCGACGACCTGCCGGGCATGATCGCCGCACAGGCGGTGCTGACCAGCCGCGGCGGCAAGACCAGCCACGCGGCCGTGGTCGCCCGTGGCATGGGCACGGTGTGCGTGTGCGGCGCCGAGGCAATCGGCGTGGACACCGCAGCGCGTCGCTTCACCGTGGGTGACACGGTCGTCGAGGAAGGCACGGTCGTCTCCGTCGACGGCTCCGAGGGCGCCGTGTACCTGGGCGCCGCTCCGCTGGTCGACTCCGCGGTGATGCGGTACTTCGAGACGGGCGAACGCTCGGCCGGGCTCGTCGAGGCTGTGGCCGGCGCCATGGAGAAGGCAGACAGTGTCCGGCGGCTGGAGGTGCGGGCCAACGCCGACACCCCCGAGGACGCCGCACGGGCCCGGCGGTTCGGCGCGCAGGGTGTCGGGCTGTGCCGCACCGAGCACATGTTCCTCGGCGAACGCCGCAAGCTCGTCGAGGCGATGATCCTGGCCCGCGACGAGACCAAGCGCGAGGACACGCTGAGCGCGCTCCTGCCGCTCCAGCGGCAGGACTTCATCGGCATCCTGGAGGCGATGGACGGCCTGCCGGTCACCATCCGGCTCATCGACCCGCCCCTGCACGAGTTCCTGCCCGACCGTACCGACCTCGCCGTCCGCGTCGCCACCGCCAAGGCCCAGGGTGCCGTGCCCGACCCTCACGACACCGAGTTGCTCGACGCGGTCAGCCGCATGCACGAGGAAAACCCGATGCTCGGCCTGCGCGGTGTCCGCCTGGGTCTGGTCGTGCCGGGGCTGGTCGCCATGCAGGTGCGGGCGATCGCCGAAGCGGTCGTGGAACGCACGAGGGCCGGGGGCTCCCCCGTGGCGGAGATCATGGTGCCGCTGGTGGGCGCCGTCGAGGAGCTCCGCATCGAACGCGAGGAGGTGGAACGCGTCCTGGCCGAGGTCTCCGAAGCGTCCGGCGTCCCCGTGCACTGCCCGGTCGGCACCATGATCGAGCTGCCCCGCGCCGCGCTCACCGCCGGCCGGATCGCCGAGGAAGCCGAGTTCTTCTCCTTCGGCACCAACGACCTCACCCAGACCACCTGGGGCTTCTCCCGCGACGACGTCGAGGCGGCGTTCTTCTCCGCCTACCTCGACAAGGGCATCTTCGCCACCTCCCCCTTCGAGACGCTCGACCGCATGGGCGTGGGCCGTCTGGTCCACATCGCGGTCGCCGAAGGCCGGGCCGCCCGGCCCGACCTGAAGATCGGCGTCTGCGGGGAGCACGGCGGGGACCCGGACTCCGTCCATTTCTTCCACGCCGCAGGGCTGGACTACGTCTCCTGCTCGCCGTTCCGCGTCCCGGTCGCACGCCTGGAGGCCGGACGGGCCGCGCTCCCCGAGACGGGGACGAGCGACAGCAGGTGACAGAGCCGGGCTCGACATGAGGAAGGAAGTGAGTGAGATGGCCCGCATCGTCGGTGAGGTGATGACCCACGATGTCGTGGAGGCGCACCGGGACACGCCGTTCAAGGACGTGGTCCGGCTGCTGGAGCAGCATCGGATCAGCGGACTGCCCGTCGTGGATCACGACGACAAGGTCGTCGGCGTGATCTCCGAGACCGATCTGATCCACCGCCAGGCGGCCTGGTCGGCGGACGGCCGGGCACGGCGGTTCAGGATGCGCCCGCTGGGCCGCTCTCCCCGTCGGACCGACGCCGTCGCCCGCGCCGCCAATGCGGCGGAGCTGATGTCGACGCCCGCGATCACCGTGCATCCGGAACAGCGCATTGCGGACGTCGCGCGCGTGATGGAGCGTCACGGCGTCGAGCGTCTCCCGGTCGTGGACGAGGAGGACCGGCTGATCGGCATCGCCACCCGGCGCGACCTGCTGCGGGTCTTCCTACGCACGGACGACGAGCTCCGCCAGGAGGTCCACGACGAGGTGGTGACCGGCGCCCTGGGCCTGCCGGCCCACCACGTGGTCGTCTCGGTCCACGACGGCATGGTCACGCTGGAAGGGGCCCTGGAGCACCGGAGCGACATTCCACTCGCGATCCGGCTGACGTACCGGGTGGAAGGAGTGATCGGCGTCGTCAACAGCCTGACCTTCGGCGCCGCCGACGACCGCCCGTCCGAGAACCAACCGGCCCCCGTTCTCCGGCACGACCGGCCGTGCCGGAGCGGGCCACCCGGCCCGGCGGCTGCGGGGCCGGGTGGCCCCGCAAAGGGACCAACGGGGCCTGGGGACGAGAGGCGCTGACGAGAGACGCTGCTGGTGAGAGCGGCGCCGACCTCCCTCGCGGCACCGCTCTCCCCCGCGCGTTCTCTCCCCGCGCTGCCGCCCCTGCGACGGCGCCCCTTCGATGACGGAGGCCCGCCCCCATGACCCGCCACGACGATCCGAACGCGACCACCGGGCCCGCCGACCCCGCCGCCGCGCCGTCCGACATCACCATCGCGGTGGACCGGCTGGTGACAAGCGGGCTCAAGGCACTCTTCGACTATGAGGCGCTCGATCAAGAGCAGGTCGACCACATCGTGAAGAAGGCGTCGGTCGCCGCCCTGGACCAACACACCGCTCTCGCGCGGCTCGCGGTGGACGAGACCGGGCGCGGCGTCTTCGAGGACAAAGCCGCGAAGAACTTGTTCGCCTGCGAGCACGTCACGCACAGCATGGGCCCGATGAAGACGGTCGATGTCATCGCCCGCGACGACATCGAGGACATGATCGAGGTGGCCGAGCCCGTAGGCGTGGTGTGCGCGATCACGCCCGTAACCAACCCGACCTCCACCACGATCTTCAAGGCGCTGATGGCGCTGAAGACACGCAACCCGATCGTGTTCGCCTTCCACCCCTCCGCTCAGCGCTGCAGCGCGCGGGCGGCCCGCATCGTGCGCGACGCGGCGGTCGCAGCGGGTGCGCCCGAGCACTGCGTGCAGTGGATCGAGAGCCCGTCCCTGGAGGCGACTGGCGCCTTGATGCGACACCCTGGTATCTCGCTGATCCTCGCCACCGGCGGCAACGCCATGGTCAAGGCCGCCTATTCGGCGGGCAAGCCCGCTCTGGGAGTAGGCGCCGGAAACGTCCCCGCCTATGTCCACAGGAGCGCCAAGCTGCGTCGGGCCGTCAACGACCTGGTGCTGTCCAAGTCGTTCGACAACGGCATGATCTGCGCCTCCGAGCAGGCCGTCATCCTGGACGAGGCGATCTATGACGCGGCCCTCGCCGAATTCCACACCCTGCACGCCCACTTGGCCACCGCGGAGGAGAAGGCGAAGCTGGAGACGTTCCTGTTCCCCGTGGGCGCGGCCGGTGCGGGCTGCGAGCCGAAGGTCAACTCCGCGGCCGTGGGGCAGAGTCCGGCCTGGATCGCCGAGCAGGCCGGATTCTCCGTGCCTGACGACACGTCGCTCATCCTGGTCGAGGCCGACCGGGTCGGCGCGGACGAACCGCTCACCCGGGAAAAGCTCTGCCCGGTCCTCGCCGTGCTCCGCGCCGGCTCCGAACAGCAAGGCTTCGACCTGGCCGCCGACATGGTGGCCTTCCACGGGCAGGGACACAGCGCCGTCATCCACACCGAGGACCCCGCACTGGCCGAGGCGTACGGAAGGCGCATGAAGACCGTGCGGATCATCGTCAACGCCCCGTCCTCGCAGGGCGCGATCGGCGGCATGTACAACAGCCTGCTGCCGTCCCTGACCCTGGGCTGCGGCTCGTGGGGCAGCACCTCGGTGTCGAACAACGTCTCCGCCGCGCAGCTGCTGAACGTCAAGCGCGTCTCGACCCGCCGCAACAACCTCCAGTGGTTCAAGGTCCCGCCGAAGATCTACTTCGAGCCGCAGGCCATCCGCTACCTCGCCTCGATGCCGGACGTCCACCGCGTCACCGTCGTCACCGACGCGACGATGACCCGCCTGGGCCTCGTCGACCGCGTCGAGCGTGTGCTGCGGCGACGCCGCGAGCCGGTCACCATCCAGGTCATCGACAACGTCGAGCCCGAGCCCAGCATCGACTCCGTCCGGCGCGGCGCCCGGCTGATGGGCGACTTCCGCCCGGACACCATCATCGCGCTCGGCGGCGGCTCTCCCATGGACGCGGCCAAGGTGATGTGGCTGCTGTACGAGCAGCAGGCCGAGGGCGAGGACGTCGACTTCGCCGACATGCGGCACAAGTTCTCCGACATCCGCAAACGCGCCTTCCGCTTCCCGACGCTCGGCAGGCTCGCCCGCCTGGTGTGCATCCCCACCACCTCCGGCACCGGCGCCGAGGTGACCCCGTTCGCCGTCATCTCCGACCCCGCCACGGGCAAAAAGTACCCGCTGGCCGACTACGCGCTCACCCCCAGCGTGGCGATCGTCGACCCGCTGCTCACCACCGAGCTGCCCCGGGCGCTGGCCGCCGACAGCGGCTTCGACGCCCTCACGCACGCCATCGAGGCGTACGTGTCGGTCTACGCCAACGACTTCACCGACGGCCTCGCCCTGCACGCGATCAGGATGGTCTTCGACAACATCGAGGCAGCCGTGAACGACCGCGCGGGCCGGCCGGAAGCCCGGGAGAAGATGCACAACGCGGGCACCATCGCGGGCATGGCCTTCGGCAACGCCTTCCTCGGCATCGTCCACGCCATGTCCCACACCCTCGGCGCCACCTTCCACCTCGCGCACGGCCGCACCAACGCCGTTCTGCTTCCGCACGTCATCCGCTACAACGGCACCGTCCCCACGAAGCTCACCGGCTGGCCCAAGTACGAGGACTACCGCGCCCCCGAACGCTTCCAGGACATCGCCCGCACCCTCGGCCTGCCCGCCACCACCCCGGCCGAGGGCGTCAAGTCGCTCGCCTCAGGCGGGGAACGCCTCCGCGACGCCGTGGGCATCGAGGCGACGTTCCAGTCTCTCGGCGTCGACGAGCGGTCCTTCCTGGACACACTGCCCCAGCAGGCCCTCAACGCCTACGAGGACCAGTGCGCCCCCGCCAACCCTCGAATGCCCATGCTCGAGGACATGCAGGAACTCATGCGTACGGCCTACTACGGCCGTGAGCAGGGCCCTCCGGACGACGAGCGGGCAGAACGACCGTAGCGTGCGCATCGCGGCCGCCGCTCCGATGAACCGACCAGGCCCGGCGTGTTCAAGCGACCGTGCGGGCGGGCCTCGTGGCGGGGGCCGAGGAGGCAGCGCCACAGCGCCATCCGACCCCGGCCACACAGACCCGGTGGGGCCGATGCGCCCGAGGTGATGGGCCCTTCGGCCCCTCTTCACCCACTGCCGCCAAGCGCCGCCGAAACGCGCTCCGAGTGCCTGCTGCACAGAAGACCGCCGCCCCGACGCGATGCGGCTCCTTTCCCCTTCATCCGCCCTTTCCGGGAGGTTCCATGCTGTCCACAGAATCCGCCGCTCTCGTACGGGCCACCCTGCCCACCGTGGCTGGGGCGCTCGACGAGATCACCACCCGCTTCTACGACACGATGTTCCACGACCGGCCCGAACTGCTCGACGGGATGTTCAACCGCGGCAACCAGGCCAGCGGCGCCCAGCGCCGCGCCCTGGCCGGCTCGATCGCCGCCTTCGCAACTGCCCTGCTCGACAATCCGGACACCCGCCCGGACACACTGCTGGCCCGGATCGCGCACAAGCACACGGCCGTCGGCGTCACCGAGGACCAGTACACGATCGTGCACAAATACCTGTTCGGCGCGATGGCCGAGGTCCTCGGCGACGCGGTCACACCCGAGGTGGCGGCCGCCTGGGACGAGGTCTACTGGCTGATGGCCGGCGCCCTGATCAGCCAGGAAGCCCGCCTCTACCAGGCCGCCGGGGTGCAGCCCGGCAAGATCTGGCGGCAGTGGACGGTCGTCGAACGCCGCACCGAGACCGCGGACGTCGTGTCCTTCCTGCTCCGCCCGGCGGACGGCGAGCCGGCGCCGCGGGCTCGGGCGGGACAGTACGTGAGCGTACGCGTGCGCATGACCGACGGAATCCACCAGTTGCGTCAGTACAGCCTGTCCTCGGACCCGGACGGAGAACTGCGGCGGATCACCGTGAAGCGTGTCACGGGTGACGCCGGCGGGCCGGACGGCGAGGTCTCCAACCTGCTGCACGACCACATCCGTGAGGGGGACGTGCTGACGCTGTCCACGCCGTTCGGCGACGTCTTCCTCGACGAGCCGGCCGACGCCACCACCCCACTCGTCCTGGTCTCCGCGGGAATCGGCTGCACTCCCATGACCGGCATCCTGGCACACCTCGCCGCTCACGGCTCGGCCCGCCCGGTACTGGTCCTGCACGCCGATCACTCCCCCGCCGACCACGCCCTGCACGCCGAGACACGTGACCTCCTCGGCCAACTGCCGGGATCCCGCGCCCTCTTCTGGTACGAGCGATCCGGACCGGGAGAAACCGATGCCCGCATCGGCCTGATGGACCTGAGAGAGACCCAACTCCCCGACGACGCGACGGTGTTCCTGTGCGGCCCGCTCCCCTTCATGCGCGAGGTACGCGGACAACTGCTGGGCGCCGGGGTTCCCGCACGGCGCATCCGCTACGAGGTCTTCGGGCCTGACCTGTGGCTGCCCGGCACCGCGGCCTGAACCGCACCGAACGTTCTGATGTCCCCAAGGAGGAACCCCGCATGACCACAGACAACACCCAGGCGACGCCCATGATTCGGGTGCGCTCCGATGGCGCCGTGGACGAGGAGACCCTGGCGTACGCCCGTACGAAGATCGACGCCGTCGTGAGCAGGCCGGGCCTGCCCGCCGTCACCGGCGAGGTGCGCATCGTGCGGGCAGCCACCCACCACGCCGACCGCCCGTGGTCGGCCACGGCCGACCTGTATGTCGGCGGTCACCAGGTGGTCGCCGTGGCCGAGGACGCTTCGGGTACGGAGGTCGTCGACCGGCTCCAGGACCGGCTGCGCCGCCAGACCGACAAGGCCGCCCAGGCCTGGGAGAACGGCCACCGGACGACGGCCCCGCCGTGGCGCGGCGGAAGCCGACAGTCGCGTCCCGCCACGGAGTCCGGCAGCGCGGAGGAGGACTCCCGCACGGCATGAATCCGCGGTGAGGACAAGCCCGGTCAGTGACGGTCCACCGACCTGGCCGCCGTCCTGTCCTCCGCCCGTGGGCGGACACCGCCGAATCCCACTTCGAGGGCCGTCCGGACCAAATGAGGTGACCAACGGCCCACTGCGGAAGCCCTGTCCGAGGGAGACCGTGGGACGAGTGGTTCCCGACCGACCTGTGAGGACGAGGAGTTGTGTGATGGCCAAGGCATATCTGGTGGGCAGCGGGATCGCGGCACTGGCCGCTGCCACGTTCCTGATCCGCGACGGCGGATTCCAGGGATCCGACATCCACCTCTTCGAGGAACAGCGGACCATCGGCGGCAGCCTGGACGCGGCCGGCACGCCGGACACCGGCTACACCATGCGCGGTGGGCGGATGTTCGAGGCCGAGTTCCGCTGCACGTACGACCTGCTGTCCGGCATCCCCACCCTCGACGATCCCTCCGTCTCCGTGACCGAGGAGATCCTGGCCGGACACGAGGAGTTCGCCTGGGACGACATCGCCCGTCTCGTCGACGGGGACGGCAAGATCCTCGACACCACCTCGATGGGATTCTCCGAGCGCGACCGGCTGGAGCTGGTCCGCTGCCTGGCCACCCCCGAGGGGCGCCTGGACGGCAGGCGGATCACCGACTGCTTCGGCGAACACTTCTTCACCACCAACTTCTGGTTCATGTGGTGCACCACGTTCGCCTTCCAGCCCTGGCACAGCGCGATCGAGTTCCGCCGCTACCTGAGGCGCTTCATCCACCTCTTCCCCGAGTTCGCCACGATGTCGGGCATCCACCGGACCCGCTACCACCAGTACGACTCCATCGTGCGGCCGCTGACGACCTGGCTCCGCGAGCGCGGTGTCACCGTCCACACCGGCTACCGTGTCATCGACCTCGGGTTCACCCCGGGAGTCGAGAGTGGCACGGTCGAGATTCTCTACCTGAGCCGGGACGGCCACGACGAGAAGATCGCCGTCGCGCCCGAGGACCTCGTCCTCGTCACCAACGGGTCCATGACCGATGCCTCCAGCCTCGGCTCGCACACCTCCGCGCCCCCGTCGGCTCCGCATCGCTCGGACGCCTGGCTGCTGTGGCACCGGCTGGCCCGCGGACGCGACGACTTCGGCGACCCGGCCGTCTTCGACAAGGACGTGAAGGCGTCCCGCTGGGAGTCGTTCACGGTCACCGCGAAGGACCCCGCCTTTCTGAAGGCTCTCGAGGAGTTCAGCGGCCGTCCGGCCGGCAAGGGCGGCCTGATGACCTTCACCGACTCCAACTGGCTGCTCACCATCGTCGCCAACCGACAGCCCGTCTACCGGGACCAGCCCGAGGACGTCTCCGTCTGGTGGGGCTACGGCCTGTTCCCCGGCCGTGCGGGCAACCACACGCCCAAGCCGATGACCATGTGCTCCGGCCGTGAGATCCTCGAAGAGGTCCTGCACCACCTCCCGTTCGACGAGCAGACAGCGGCCCGAGTCCTGGACACCTCCACCGTCGTGCCCTGTGTGATGCCGTACATCACCAGCCAGTTCCTGGTTCGTCGCCGCACCGACCGGCCCCAGGTGGTACCCGAGGCATCGGTGAACCTCGCCTTCATCGGGCAGTTCGCCGAGGTGCCCGACGATGTCGTCTTCACCGTCGAGTACTCCGTGCGAACCGCCTGGACGGCGGTGGCGCAGCTCCTGAACCTGGACAAGCGCCCCCCGGAGGTCTACAAGGGCCACCACGACCCCCACGTACTGACCGCCGCGCTGGAGACCATGCACCGCCGGTAACTCAAGGCGTGATCACCGATGCGCTCCCGTCCGCGAGCGGGGAAGGGAGCCGCCGAGTCCGCTGGGGACTCCAGGGCGGCCGGACACAGCCTCACCGTCCCGTGCCGTCCGAACGGCCGCTGCCCCACGAGCACGCCGAGGAGCACCAGCTCTACCCCGCGCTCGCGCCCGCCCTGGGCGGGCCGGAGGCGACAGCCACCATGAGCCGTGCCCACACCGAGATCGAACGCCTCTCCCGCCGCATCGCCATCCACCTGCGGCTGGCTCACGCCGAAGGCGGCTTGTCCCCCGGCCGGCTCGACGACCTGCGTTCCTGTCTGTACGGACTGCACACCGTCCTGCGTCTTCACTTCACACAGGAGGAGGAAAACCACTTCCCGCTGGCCCAGTAAAGACACCGCAGCCCACAGCCTCCCGCCGGAGCCACGTCGGCACCGATGGCGCCACAGCGTGCTGTGACAGAACCTCTCTCAGGAGGGCCACTCGGTCCGGCGCAGTGCCCGGTCGGCCCCTGTTTGGCCGGAACCTCCCGGAGGACGCTGAAGGCGGAATCGCCGGAGGGAGAGTTCGTCATGACTGGCATCCAGGAAGTCCCGGTGCATGCCCTGCTGGCCGACGGCACCACCGTTCGCATACGGCAGGCAGGTCCGGCGGATCGTGAAGAGGTGCTCCGGCTGTACCAGAAGATGTCGCCGGAGAATCTGCGGCTGCGGTTCTTCTACGTCAGCCCGGCCTCCCCTCGGCAGGCCGCCGACCGGGTGGCCGCGGGCGAAAGGCCCGGCTACCGCGCGCTGGCCGCCGAGTGCGAGGGACACTTGGTGGGCCTGGCCGAATACGAGGTCCTGCCGCCAGACAGTACCGCCGAGATCTCAGTGGCCGTCGCCGACGACTGGCATCACCGCGGTGTGGCCACCCTCCTGCTGGAGCACTTGGCGGACGCGGCCCGTACCGCAGGCGTGACAGCGTTCAGCGCAGACGCCCTGTCCGAGAACCGTGACGTGCTGAAGGTCTTCCACGACCTCGGACTGCGCATCACCCGCCACTTCGACGGCCCCGAGGTGCACTGCACGGTCGAGCTCACCGAGGACGACACCTACTTGAGCGCCGTCGAGGCCCGGGGGCGAGTCGCCGACGTCGTCAGCCTGCAGCCGCTGCTGCAGCCAAGGGCCGTCGTCGTGATCGGTGCGGGCCGTAGGCCTGGCTCCGTAGGGCGGGCGATCCTGCGTAACATCCGCACCGGCTCCTATACCGGGCTGGTTTTCGCCGTACACCCCGAGGCCGGAGCCATCGCCGGCGTGCATGCCTACCGGTCCGTCGCCGACCTGCCGCAGGCACCCGACCTGGCCGTGATCGCCGTACCGGCCGCGGCCGTTGCCGAAGTGGCTGAGGAGTGCGGGAAAGCGGGCGTGGGCGCCCTGCTCGTGGTGTCCGCGGACCTGGACGCGCACCAGTCCGGGGGCCTGATGAGCGCGTGCCGGCGCTACGGCATGCGGCTGGCCGGTCCCAACTGCCTGGGGCTGGCCAACACGGAGGACGGCGTATGCCTGGACGCGACCTTCGCCGCCCGCCATCCCGGACCAGGCACCGCCGGAGTCGCCGTGCAGTCCGGTGGTGTCGGCATCGCACTGCTGGACGGCCTGGCTCGGCTCGGCATCGGGGTGTCGACCTTCGTCTCGCTCGGCGACAAGTACGACGTCAGCGGCAACGACATGCTCCAGTGGTGGGAGAGCGACGGGCACACCGACCTGGCACTGCTGCACCTGGAGTCCTTCGGCAATCCCCGCGCCTTCTCCCGCACCGCCCGACGGGTGGCCCGCTCGATGCCGGTGCTCACCGTGGACGCCGGCCGGTCGGAGGCCGGGCGGCGCGCCGCCGCCTCGCACACCGCGGCGGCGGCCACCCCGACCATGACCCGACAGGCCCTGTTCACCCAGGCCGGTGTCACTGCCACCCGCACCATCGGTGAACTCCTCGACACCGCCGCCCTCTTGCACGCCCAGCCGCTGCCCCACGGTCCGAATGTCGCTGTCGTCAGCAACGCGGGCGGGGCCGGCGTACTGGCCGCCGACGCGTGCGCGGAAGCCGGACTCGCTATCCCGCCGCTCGCCGCCGATCTGGTGGACGAACTCCTCGCCCTGCTCCCGGACAGCGCCACCGCGACCAACCCCGTGGACGTCACGGCGGCCGCCAGCGAGGAGCAACTGCGGGCGTGCATCGGCCTTTTGGCCCGGCACGGCGCAGTCGACGCCGTTCTCGTGAGCCTGGTCCCCACAGCGGTCGCGGCAGCCACCGGCGAAGACCTGGTAGGCGCCCTGACCTCGCCCCCTGGCCCGCTCGCCCGCCCGGTCGTCACGGTCCTGCCCGCCCAGGCGGCCCGCGTCGAACTGCTGCCGGCCGCAGACGAGACCGCCGTCCCCGCGTACTCGGACGCAGAGGATGCCGCCCGCGCTCTGGCCCACGCCGCCACCCGCGCAGACTGGCTCTCCCGACTGCCGGGCTCAGTACCGGAGTTGCCGGGGGTGGAGACAGGCCGTGCTCGCGACCTCGTCGCCGCGTATCTGGACGGCAGTCCGGAGAGTGGCTGGCTCGATCCGCAGGCGACCGCGGCGCTCCTCGCCTGCTACGGCATCCCGCAGATTACCTGGGCATGGGCCCGGGACGAGGAGGAGGCCGTCGTCGCGGCCGAACGGCTCGCGGGGCCGGACGGACGAGTCGTCATGAAGGCCCACTGGCCGGGATTGCTGCACAAGAGCGAGCAGCACGCCCTCCACCTCGACCTGCAGAACGCCTCCCAGGTCAGGGCCGCCCACCGGGACCTCGTCACCCGGTTCGGCGACCGGATGACCGGAGTGGTCGTCCAGCCGCTCGCAGAACGCGGTACCGAACTGTTCGCCGGAGTCGTCCAGGACGAGGTCTTCGGACCACTCGTAGTGTTCGGCCTCGGCGGTACGGCCACGGAGCTGCTCGCCGATCACGCGGCCAGGCTCGCCCCACTCACCGACCTCGACGCTCACGACCTGCTCACCTCACCCCGCTGCTCCCCGCTGCTGTTCGGCTACGCCGGCAGCCCCGCCACCGACCTGGGTGCTCTGGAGCAGCTGTTGCACCGGCTGTCGCGGATGGCCTCGGAGCTGCCGCAGCTGGCAGAGGCCGATCTCAACCCGGTGCTCGCCGGGCCGCACGGGATCACGACGCTCGATGCCCGCGTGCGGCTCGTTCCGCGCCACGCCCACGACCCGTACTTGCGCCGGCTGCGCTGACCCGGTCCGCACAGCTCAAGGAGACCAGCCATGATGCCAACGAAGATCGGTGCCGTCATGACCGACGAGGACAACAAGGTCATCGGTGTGACCGTGCCTACACCGCCTACACCGCCGAGGAACGTGAGCAGCACGGGCAGTGGCCCGCCGAACGACCGGGCTGCAGGCCCGGGAATCGCGGTGGTCATGTTCTCGACTCCTCACCCATGTCACTGGATTGGGGCCGGTCGGCCCTGGCGGACCGGCGGTTCCCGTGGTGTGCTGGTAGTGGCGGGAGGGACCCGTTGGAGACGCGGGGAAGCGGCCGGCAGCCGCGCACCGCGCAATCCGGATCCGCGAGAAGTGGATGGCCCTTCCCGTCCTTCATTGCCGTGACCGGGTCGGCGGCTCCTCAAGCAGCGGCGATCCGGTGCCGGACGTTCTCGTCCTCGATTCGCGTCGTGACGAGGATGTCGACGGCGGCGACGGCCACAGATGGGGAAAATCCCGATCCGAGTGACGTGTCGGCGGTCTCGACGGCGTACGCCACGAGGTGCCCGGGAAGCCGGTTCAGCTCCCCACGCCGCCTCGACGGGTTCACCGAGTCCGCGCGGGCCGAGCGCCCTGACCGGGCCGGTCGGCGGGCGCCCGGCGCGAGGCGATGGATCCGGCCCGGGTGGCTCGGCCGGGTGTGCACCGCATGCAGGATCACAGTCGGCTCCGTGTGGTCCCACGACCTGATCAGCCGCTCTGGATCAAGGTCACATTCCGAGAGGCCGGTGCCGGGCGGGAAGGGCCCCTCCAGCGCCCTCTCGCGCAGGCGGGCCAGCACCGCCGCCCACCTTGGTCGTGCCGGGACAGGTTGCCGACGGCGACGAACGCGATACGCGTGGAGACGTTCATGGTGGCTCTCCCTCCACAGCGGGTGTTTCCGGCGTGCGGGTCGCCGAACACCGGGTCCCATGGGCCGAAAGGCCCTGGTCGGATCCGAGCGCCCCGTGGCGGCGGGGCACGGACGCGCCCACGCTGAAAGCAGGAACCATCAGCAACCATGAAGGGAGCCGGTTCGATGACCTCCGCGACCACCATGGGCACGGCCTTGCCGGCCGAGTACCGCGAACGGCTGCTACGCCTCGCCCGCGAAGTCTCCTTCGAGGCCGGGGCCCGCCTGTTCGAGGAGGGTCGGCGCGCCGACCGCTTCTGGATCGTCCGTACCGGGACCGTCGCCCTGGACCTGCACGTGCCCGGCCGCCACCCCGCCGTGATCGAATCGCTCGGTCACGGCGAACTGGTCGGCTGGTCCTGGCACTTCCCGCCGTACACCTGGCACCTGGGCGCCGAAGCGATGAGCCCGGTGAGGGCTTGGGAGTTCGACGCCGAGGCGGTCCGGGCGATGTGCGCCGAGGACCCCGAGTTCGGCCGGGCGATCGCAGTCTGGGTCGGGCGCGTGGTCGCCCAGCGGCTGCACGCCTCCCGGATCCGGCTGCTCGACCTTTACGCCCCGTACGGCAGCGGTGGCCTGACGTGACCACCCGGCCCTGCGAGGAGGACAGCATGCACAGTAGCCCGCATCGAGTGAGTGACGTGATGACGGGGGCCGTCGTGGCGGTGGGCCGCGAGGCTCTGTTCAAGGACATCGTCGAGCGCATGGAGCAGTGGAAGGTCAGTGCCCTTCCCGTGCTGGAGGGCGACGGCCGGGTGATCGGGGTGGTGTCGGAGGCCGATCTGCTGCCCAAGGAGGAGTTCCGGGACAGCGATCCGGACCGGTTCACCCAGCTGCGCCGGCTGCCCGACCTGGCCAAGGCCGGGGCGATGAACGCGGAGGAGCTCATGAGCACCCCGGCCGTCACCGTCCACGCCGACGCGACGCTCCCCGAAGCAGCCCGCATCATGGCCCTGCGCCACGTCAAGCGACTGCCCGTCGTGAACGCCGAGGGTCTGCTTGAGGGCGTCGTCAGCCGCGGGGACCTGCTCAAGGTGTTCCTGCGCCGGGACAATGATCTTGCCAACGAGATTCGCCGCGACGTGGTCGACCTCCTCTTCGCCGCTCCGGTCGAACCCGTGCACATCATGGTCACCGAGGGCGTCGCGACGCTGACCGGACGAGTGCCGGACGCCACCCGGATTCCTCTCGCCGTCCGCCTCGTGCGGGGCGTCGAGGGCGTGGTGGACGTGGACTGCCGACTCACCGCGGCCGATGAGTAGTGGCCCTCGCCATGAGAACAACTGGCCCGGCTCCTGCGAGCGTTGACAGACAGCATGCCGTGTGGAAGAGCCCGCTGTTCAGCGTCTGCCTACCCCCGCTCAAGCGCTCAGGTTCCCCCACTGAGGTCCGACCTGCTTCCATTCCTGGCCCCATTCGGCCATACGCTGCCGGATGAGCCGGGTGCGGACCACCCACCCTGCTGCCCAGACAGCAGCACCGGTCGCCGGGGCGACGAGCGCGCCGGTCGGGCCTGCCTGCAGCGCTGCGGCGGTCCCCGTGACGGGTGCGGACACCATCCGGCCGGAGGTGTCCGTCCAAACCGTGATCCGGGTGCCCACCGGGGCGCCCGGAAACACCTTCGCCAGGTCGGTGTGCACGTCTCCGTTCGTTGCCTTCCAACGCACGGGGCCCACACCCGGCCGTCGTCGTATCCAGTCCCTCCGAGCGGGTCTCTCGGCGCGTCGTCGGTGAGGAGGAGGGAGCAGATCCAGGCGGCGAGCACGATCCAGGCCTCGACGACATCACTGTGCCGACGGAGCGGGTTCCGCCGCCAGCGCCACAGCCGTGCGCGCCTCACCGTCGTGGGAGGTGTCCGCATCATGGTCGCCACCTCCTCTCGCCGGGCGCCGCCCGTCGTCAGGCGGGGGCCGCTCGCTGTGGGTCCGGCAGGTCAGGATCGAGGTCCGGATGTCGCGGCGGACCGGTCAGCACGCACTGCACGTCCACCACGCCTTCCACCGCCCGCGCCAGCAGGGCGGCGAGCGGGACGAGCGCGGTGTCGTGCACCCGGCCACCGAATGTCACAACACCGTCGTGCACCTCGACCCGGACCGCTTCGGCATGTGTACCGAAGAGGCCTAGAACGATCTCACGCTGGACCTCCTCGGCAATGTCCGCGTCGTCCCGCAGGAACACCTTCAGCAGGTCGGAGCGGCTCACGATGCCCTTGAGGGCACCGTCAGGGTCAACAACCGGCAGCCTCTTGACCCTGTTGCGCGCCATGACGCGTGCGGCGTGCGCGAGAGTGGCGTCGGATGTCAAGGTGATGGCCGGGGCGGTCATCAGGTCGCCGGCTGTCACCGCGCCCGCCTTGTGCACGTCGGCGGGACGCTGCACTTGCCCGGCCCGGTCGAGGTCGCCTCGGCGGTACTCCTCCTTCGGCAGCATGTCGGCCTCGGAGACGACGCCGAGCACGTGTCCGGCGTCATCCAGCACGGGGAGGGCGCTGACCCGCCACTCCCGCATGGTCTTCACGATGTCCTTGAAGGCCGCTCCCGTGCGCAGGGCGACGACCCTGTGGGTCATCACGTCGTTCACGACGGTCGGATTGCCGTCCATGGAGTCCTCCAGAAGGCTCGGATGCCGTCTACGACACCTTCAGCCTGCGGCCCCGAACCCGTTCAAGGCATGGGCCGAGTGGCCCGTCCCTCGGTCCCTGTGCGGGATCGACCTGGATTGTTGCTCGCCTTCAGCCTCCCCGGCGCCTGGATCGCGGGCAGCGGGACCCGCCAGGCCAACATCGTGCCACGGCCGTCGGGGCTGCTCACCTTGAGTCGACCTCCAAATGCTCCGCCCGCTCGGCCATGTTGCGCAGCCCACTGCGTGGCCATCGGGTGGGATGCCCACGCCGTTGTCCGATACCGTCAGCAACACCTCGTTGCCATCTGTTGTCAGGGCCACGTGGCCCGGTCGGCCTGGGGCGCGCCGGGCGATATTGGTGAGCGCCTCGGGGTGCACAGCCACTGCGTGCTACCCCTGGCACGACGGGTGGTCCGCTCCCTGGAGAGGAGCCGCGGCAGCGCCCGGGCCGGTCGTCCCTGGTGTGAGCTGATCGGCCCCTCCCCGCGAGACAACCGCCGCCGGACGATGAAGGTGCTGCGGACCTGCTCCCGGCTTAGGGAGATCGGCGCCGTCCGCCCGCGTGACGGCCGAGGCGCCAGTCGGAGGGTGAGGCGAGATTTCGTGAACGAGACGTTGTCCCTCGGCCGGATCGCCGGCGTGCGGGTCGGCCTGCACTGGAGTGTCCTGGTCATCGTCGCCCTGGTGACGGTCGCGCTGGCGCGCGGCCGGTTTCCCGATGCCCACCCGGGCCATTCCGCCATCGCGTACTGGGCACTCGCCCTGCTGACCGCGGTCGTCTTCCTCGGCTCCCTGCTGACGCACGAACTGGCACACGCCGTGGTCGCCCGCCGCAACCGCGTCCAGGTGGACGGCATCACCCTGTGGATGCTGGGTGGTGCCGCCCGCCTGCATGACGAGGCGCCGACTCCGGCCGCGGAACTGCGCATAGCGGGTGTGGGTCCGCTCACGAGCCTGCTGGCCGGTGGCGTGCTCGCGGGCGTCGCCGCAGGGCTGGACGCGCTCCACGCGTCCGGGCTGGTGGTCGAGGCGTTCGCCTGGCTGGCCGCGATCAACGTTCTGCTGGCTGTCTTCAACGCGCTGCCCGCCGCGCCGTTGGACGGGGGGCGGCTGCTGCGCGCGTACTTGTGGCACCGCACCGGCGACCGTGCGCGAGCCACTCGAGGTGCCTCGGCAGCGGGCCGGGCACTGGGCTGGTTCATGGTGGTGACCGGATTCGTGGCCGTGCTGCACGGGCGTGACCTGTCTGGTCTGTGGGCCGCGCTGATCGGCTGGTTCCTCATAGGTGCGGCCACCGCCGAGGCTCGTCAGGCCGAGATGCGCAGCCTGCTGGGCGGTGTCCCGGTCAGCCGGGTCATGACTCCGGACCCGGTGACCGTGCCGGCCACGGCGACCCTCGCCGACCTCCTTGCCGAGGGGCCCTTCGGCCAGTACCGCCACTCCGCGTTCCCGGTGCTTGCCGCCGATGGCTCGGTGACCGGTGTGATCACCCTTCGGCGCATCGACGCGACCCCGCCCCAGGTCCGGGCGAGCACGATGGTCCACGAGGTGATGCGTCCCCTCGGCGACATCGTCACGGCCGCCCCCGAGGAACCCGTGCTCGACCTGCTCCCCCGCCTGCAGGCGAGCCCGGTGCGCCGGGCGCTGATCCTCGACGAGGGCCGCCTCGTCGGCATCCTCACCATCGCCGACGTCACCCGTGCCCTGGCCTGGCCGGGCGCGCCCGGCCCTGACGGGCCCCACCACGGCCCACCCGCACAACCGAAGGAGACGTGATGACAGACAACAGCCCGCCCGCCACCCCGGTGCTTCCGGGCCAAGTGCAGGTGAGCCAACTTGAAGGCCAGGCCTTCGCGGTCAGGGTGCGCGGCCACACCCTCATCACCGATCAGCCCGTCGATGCGGGTGGTGACGACCATGGCCCGACGCCCGTCGAAGTGCTCGTCGTGTCGCTCGCCTCTTGTGTCGCCTACTACGCGGGGCGCTTCCTGGAACGCCACCACCTCGACCGCGAACGCCTCCGTGTGCTGGCGGACTTCACCATGGCCGACGACCGACCGGCCCGTGTCGCCTCCGTGCGCCTGCGGGTCCTGTTGCCACACGAGCTGAGCAGGACCAGGCTCGAGGCGCTGCGTGCGGTGATCGACCACTGCACAGTGCACAACACGCTGCGGCAACCGCCCGAGATTCGGGTCGAGTTCAGGTGACCTGCCTCTTCAATGGACCCGGTGAAGTGCCCTGGCCACGCCCTGCCGCGGTGGCGTTCGGCACTCGCCTCGGCATCGCCGTATCGTCCGGTGAGTACCGCGCTGCTCGTGGTGAAGGGGCAGCACCGCACGGGCGGGGCGCAGTTCGTTGTTCCGCCGGCTGCCGGCACCCGTGATCGTCATGCCGAGCGCTGCCGTAGTGGGTTCTCCCGCTCAGATGCCGGGTCAGCCGTGCGCCACGACGGCGACCGGAGCGGTGATGTGGTGCAGAGCCGCGTGCGTGACGTGGCCGATGTGCACACCGAGGGGGCTGGTGCGGATGCGCCGGCCGACGACAGCCAGTGATGCGTCGTGAGAGGCGCTGACGAGGACCTGTCCGGCGCTGCCGCACCGGCTCGCCTCGATCACTTCGACGCCCGGGAACTTCTGTCGCCAGGGACGCAGGACCTCGGTCAGAGCAGCGGCCTGCTGACGCTCGAGAGAGTCGTAGAGTTCGGCGTCGCCGGAGAAACGGTAGAAGGAGGTGGGCGGCTCGGGCCAGGCGTGCACGACGCGCAGGGACGCTTCCCGGCGCGCGGCGGCGTCGAAGGCGAACTCCAGCAGGGTGTCGTCCGGAGCATCGGTGTCGAGGCCGAGCACGACGGGTCGGAAGGGTGCCGCAGCGGAGGGCACACCCGTCGGGTCCATCTTGTGCTCGTCCGCGGCCTGCTCCTCCGCCCGCACGAGTACCACCGGCCGCTCGACGCGGGCGACGACGGACAGACTCACCGAGCCGAACATGAACCCGCCGATCCCACCGAAGCCCCGCGAGCCCAGCGCCAACAGCTCTGCCAAGCCCGCCGCCTCGCACAGGAGGTCGGCCACGGTCCCCGTGAGCTGCTCGCTGATCACCTCGAGACCGGGGTAACGCGAGCGCAGGCCCTCGGCGGACCCGCACGTCATCTGCTCGATCCAGTGCTGGTCGGTCTCGGAACCGTGCAGAAGGTGAGCCGTGTACTCGGGCACCGGCTCCCAGACGTGGACGATCTTCAGCGGTAGGGCGCGCAGCAGGGCTTCACGTGCCGCCCACTCGGCGGCAGTCCGGCTCTCGGGCGATCCGTCGAGGCCTACGGTGACGGTTCGGGACATGGTCTCCACCTCCCGGGTGAGGGTTCGATTCCAGCGTGATGACGCGGTCGCGGCTGAGGTCAGGGGCCACACGTCCCTGAGCGGGGCCAACCGGCCCACAGGAGCGGCGGTGGCCCGGGGTGCACGGGGCCGCGGTGTCCTTCACCCGCTGGTCGTACCGCAGGTACCGGGCGTGCCGGATATCGGAGGCCTGTCTCCGTGACCCCGAGCGGCCCTGCCGTGCGGGGCGGTGGGCGGGCAGTGCGGGTGCGGAGGAGGTGAGCGGCTTGCGCGGTCTGCACGACGGTGGATCCTGAGAGCGGACGGCGGAGGACGAGCTCATGGCCCAAGGCTCGGGCAGGCGGACGTCAGGGAGGTCGTTCCTCATGCCCGGGCTCGGCGCCCTGTTCGTCCGCCCACGGGAGTGGCTTCGGGGCGACCTGATCGCGGGCGTGAACTTCATCAGGTTTCGCAGGGCCGCATCGGCCGAGGCACTCAATCGCCGAGGCGCCTGGGCAATCTGACGGCCGTCCACGGAGGCCGGCACGATCACCGGCTGGCGGAACACTCCCGCCTTGGCGGTTGCGACCACCGACGCCATGTCGATCGGGCTGACGATGACCTTGCCCTGTCCGATGTACGTCATCGCCTTCGACGCGCCACCAGTCGTCGGCACACTGCCGTCGAAACTGGGCACGCCGGTGTTCCAGTTCAGGCCGAGACCGAACACGTCGCGCGCTTCGTCCTCCACCGCGCCGTCCGGCAGCACCTGGACCGTCGACATGAAGGCGGTGTTGCAGGACGCCTCGAAGTCCGCTGCAAACGTGGCGTGGTCGATCTTCGTCTTGTCCACGTTGTGGAAGGTGAGACCGCCGTACGAAAAGTACTGCGGACAGTTCAGCGGCGTACTCGGGGTGAACTTGCCGCTCTCCAGCAGCGTCGAGGCGGTGATCACCTTGAAGGTGGATCCCGGCGCGTAGGTGCCCTGGAACGCCTTGTCGAAGCCCTTCGCCGGGGTCATGGCCACCGCCAGCACGTCACCGGTGCTGGGCTGGACGGCGACCACCGACGCGTCCGGGCCCTGCTTCTTGACGTCCTTTTCCGCCTCGGCCTGCAGGTTCGCGTCGATCGTGGTGGGCAGCGGCTTGCCCGGCCTGCCCTGCGAGAGCACCCTGATCACCCGTCCCGCGCTGCCGTCGGCGTTCCTGACGCGGATCTCGGTACCGGGCTTGCCCTGCATCTTGGCCCCGCACCGGGCCTGAAGCTGACTGAGGATCCCGGCCAGCGACGGGTACTGCGCGGCCGTCAGCTCTTCGCCATGGCGGTTCCACGGCCTTGACCGGCGGGGCGCCGACCGGCGTGACCGCGACCGACTGGCCCGGTGTGAGCTTCGGATAGAGGACCGACGACATCCACTTGACCACTGCTTGACCGTCTGTGCCGCGCACCACGGTCAGCGACGAGTCGTAGGCCCACGTCGGATTCTGCCCGGCGTAGTCCAGCTGGGTACGTACGGAGAAGCGGACCTGGAAGCCGGCCGGCTGCTTGCAGTCGAGCGTCAATGCCGTGGCGTGCAAACCGCTTTTGAAGGAGGCCAGTTGTGTGCCCGCCCGTGTGACGTCGTCGGTGAGCGCCGCTGCTTTCGCGGTGTTTTCGGACCGCCAGGCGGAGAGGAACGCCTGGGCCGTGGCGAGTACTTCGTGCGGTGACGGCGGGCTGGTGTTCACCGACTTCGCCGCGCCGGAGCGCGTCGAGGCCATGTCGTGACCTGCGACCCCTGCTGCCGTGAGTTGTGGTGGGCGAAGGCCACCCCAGCGACAGCCACCGACACCGCACCGCCGACAACTGCGATCTTCGCCGCTTTCCGCATGCGCCCTCCCCCGGCCGCCGAACTGGTCGGCACGACACTACATCGGATACCGAACCTTTCGGATGCCGGAGTAATGCAATCGTTCGCCCGGGGTGACGGATGCCCGGGCCCCGACTGGTTCCAGACCGGTCCGCTCCACTCCGGCGTTGCACCGGCCACGACTACGGGGTCCGCTCAGCTCCACTGGGACCTTGGGAGCAGTCAGGCGGGAAGGAGAGGACTCGGGCGGACAGTACGCACAGTCTTTTCCCTCCGGTCACAGAATATTTCTGTTGCCGATGTAATCTGGAGGGAATTCGGAGCGGCGCATCACCTGCCTGCCGCCGTCGCGTCACTGAGGAGGGTCTGTGAGCGGGCGCGCTACGCGCACCAGGACGGAGAAAGCAGAGGCGGGGTGGTCGGCGGTGTTGGTACGGGAACGTCCTCGTCCAAATGCCATACGTAACCACCCCAACGCCTGGTGGCTTGCGGTCGCCACGGTGTGCTTCGGCGCGTTCATGGGCCAGCTTGACGCCAGCATCGTCACGCTCACTTACCACAGCCTGCGCATGCAGTTCCACGCTCCGCTGGCCGGTGTGGAGTGGGTGTCGCTGGCGTATCTGCTGACGCTGGTGGCGCTACTGGTGCCGGTCGGGCGGCTGGCAGATGCCCGCGGACGCAAGCTGTTCTACCTCTACGGGTTCGTGGTCTTCACCGCCGCCTCGGCGGCCTGCGGCCTGGCTCCGTCGTTGGGCGCCCTGATCGCCTTCCGGGTGGTGCAGGCCGCCGGTGCGGCGATGCTCCAGGCGAACAGCGTGGCGCTGGTGGCCACGAGTGCGCCCCCGGAGAAGATGCGGACGGCGCTGGGGGTGCAGGCTGCGGCCCAGGCTCTGGGACTGGCGATCGGGCCCACAGTGGGCGCGGCATTGGTGGCCACGGTGGGCTGGCGGTGGGTGTTCGGCATCAACGTGCCGATCGGTGTGGTCGCGGTGGTGGCCGGGCATTTCCTGCTGCCGCGCACCCGCAGCCGCAATCCGGTGCCCGCGTTCGACTGGCGGGGGCTGGCGTGGCTGGCGACCGCGACGACGTCGCTGCTGCTGGGTGTATCGGCGGCGTCCGGGCTGCCGCTTCCGCCCTGGGTGGTGGCTGGGTTGTTCGCCGCGGCCGTGGCGGCAGGCGTTGCTTTCGTCCTGCGGCAGCGCCGGGCGCCGGTACCGCTGCTGGATCTGGGGCTGTTGCGCCTTCCAGCGGTCTCGCCCGGGCTGGCGGGCGCGCTGAGCGGCTATCTGGTGCTCTTCGGCCCGTTGGTCCTGGTGCCGATCGTGCTGGTGCGTGCGGGCTGCTCGGAGGTGCTGACCGGTGTGGTGGTCAGCGCGCTGCCGGCCGGATTCGCTCTGGCCGCCACCGGCGCGGAGCGGGTGCTGCCGCGTTCAGCGACCGATCGTGGCAGGTGCCTGCTGGGTGCGGTCGTTGCCGGTGGTGCGCTGGTGTGCATGTTGGTGGTGCCCGTGGCGGCCGGGTGGACGGCGCTGCTGCTGGCGCTGCTGGGCGTGGGGCTTGGTGTGTTCACTCCCGCGAACAACACGCTGATCATGCGCGCTTTCCCGGTGGCCGCGTCCGGCACGGGTGGCGGGCTGGTGAACATGACCAGGGGTCTGGGCACGGCGCTGGGTGTCGCGCTGGTCACCCTGGCCCTGCATCTCACTCCGGTCGGGAGCGTGACACCGGCGGCCCACGGCGCCGTGAAGGTGCTGCTGGCCGCTGCCGGCGTGATGCTGCTGGCGGCCTGGCTCAGCCCGCGGCGGACGGCCTCGAACGGCATGGTCACCGAGTAGCGCGGTTGGTGTCGACGGCCGGATCGGAAGGGGGCAGGGACGGCCGGGGAACGCGAGGTGCGGCAGTGAGGCAGGGTTCGCGCAAGACGACGAGGACGACCGGCTTACCGTCGCCGACGTGACCACTGCCGTGGGCCTTGCGGTGGCCGCGCTACTCGGCCGGGCCATGCGCCTGGGATGCCTGGTCGGCCTGCGAGCGGTTCGGGTGGGGTACCACGGTCGGCCCGTGGCCCGCCGAGGGCGTTTTGGGGCAGCACCTGTCGCGTCAACCCCGCGCCCGATCGCCGGCGGGAGCCGATGCCTCGGCCGCCGGGGAGACGCCTCGCTCGGAAACGGGCGCCGATATCTGCCGCGGTACGCAGACGATGACTCCCGCGCCCCCGGCAAAGGGAGCAGACACCTCAGGAGTCGTCGTCGCCGAGGTGTCGCCGTGTGGCTCGGTCCCGGCCGAGGCCGCCTTGGTACCTGCGTCCGTGGTCGCTGGGCTGGGCTCCGAGGACGCAATCGTTGTCGAGGCCGAGACAGCCGCTGCCTGCCTGCGTGCGCGCCAGCGGACGAGCAGCACCTCGACGACACGTAGCGCGGGCTTGGCAAGCGCGAGGCCGATTCCCATCACCAGGACACCGGCGGCGACATCCATCAAGTAGTGGTTGGCGGTGCCCAGCACCACCAGGACGGTAACCACCGGGTAGATCGCTCCGAGGGTGCGCACCGACCAGTGCCGTCCGAAGCGGAAGAGTAGGAGTCCGCACCACAGTGCCCAGCCGACATGCAGGCTCGGCATGGCCGCGTACTGGTTGGTGAGCTGCCCCATGCCGCGCGGTGCGCTCGCGTCGGTGCCCCACCAGCCGTAGGAGCTGTACTGCGCCATGGTGTCGATGAAGCCGTAACCGCCGGTCAGCAGCCGGGGTGGGGCGGTGGGCAGCACGGTGAAGCCGACGAGGCCGATCAGGGTGGAGATCATCAGCCAGGTGCGGGCCATCCGGTAGTGCATCGGGCGGTGGCGCCACAGCCAGACCAGGACGGCGGGCGTCACGAGGTAGTGCAGCGAGGCGTACGCGAAGTCGGCGGGCACGCCCAGGAAGGCATGCTTCGCCAAGAGTCGGTTGAGCCAGTGCTCCGGGTCCAGGGGTATCAGTTGCTCGTAGTGCAGGATGTCGGCACCGTGCCTCACGGCGTCGCTCGCCTTGCCCCTGATCAGTAGACGAACCCCGGAGTACAGGGCGTAGACGACGGCTATGAGGGGCAGTTCGGTCCGCCAGCGAAGGCGATCGCGATGCGTCGGGGCGACGGTGATCGTCATCCTGATGTGTCTCCGGGTTCTCCGACGGCCGCGGGCCGACGGTCATGGCGTGTGCCGTACCTGTTCCGGCCTCACCGAGAGTGATACGGACACCGAACAAGTAGCTATCCGAACATATCGTTCACCAAATATATCGGTAACCGAATAGATTGGCCGTCGGTACACGGCAGGTTCACTCGCGTTCGCCTTGTGTTTCACCGCCCGCTCCTAGCTTCGCCGGTGCCTGAACTCGACAGGCTCACGAATCCGGCGGCGGGACCTGACCCCCAGGGGAACCGGTTTGCCCAGGAAAGGACAGTTGCGGCGAAGCTCCAGCGGTTTGCGCTTGTGGCGGGTGTCGGTCTGCTCGCGACGGCCACGCTCTCTGCGTGCGGGAATGACAACAACAACGCCAGTTCGTCGACCTCGTCCAGCGCAAGCGGGTCGTCGGGCTCGTCCGCATCGGGGGTCTCGTGCGGTTCGGGCACGCTGACGCCGGCCGGGTCCAGCGCGCAGGCCAACGCGATATCGAAGTGGACCAAGGACTACCAGGGCGCCTGCTCCGGGGCGACGGTCAACTACAACCACAGCGGCTCCGGCGCGGGCGTCACGGCGTTCGAGCAGAAGCAGGTGGACTTCGCCGGTTCCGACTTCCCACTGTCGGCGGCCGACCAGCCCAAGGCTGACGCGCGTTGCGGCAGCGGCAACAAGGCGATCAACATTCCTCTGGTGCCGGGCGCGATCGCCGTGATGTACGACGTCTCCGGCGTCAGCGCCCCGTTGAACCTGTCGGCGCAGACCCTCGCGAAGATCTTCAACGGGAAGATCACCAGCTGGAACGACGCGGCGATCAAGAAGGACAACCCCGGCGTGAACCTGCCCGGTACGAAGATCACCACGTTCCACCGGGCGGACAAGTCCGGTACCTCGTACAACTTCTCCAACTACCTGAACCAGACCGACCCGGCCGACTTCCCCTCCAAGGCCAACAGCAGTGGCCGGGCAGCGGCGGTCAGGGGCAGAACGGCAGCTCTGGTGTCGCTCAGGTGGTCAAGACCACCGCGGGCGGCATCGGCTACGCCGAGATCTCCTACGCCCAGGCCAACAGCCTGCCCACGGCGAAGGTGGGCAACGCCAAGGGACAGTTCGTCGAGGCCACCACGCAGAACGCCTCGGCGTTCATCTCCAAGGCCAAGACCCAGCAGAAGGGTGCGGACCTGCAACTGGCCTTTGACTACAGCTACTCCGACACCAACGCCTACCCGGCGGTCCTCGTGACGTACGAGATTGCGTGCGCCTCGGGCAACTCCTCATCCCAACTTCCGCTGATCAAGGGCTTCTTGAACTACGGCGCCGGTGACACCGCGCAGGGCGAACTGCCGGATGCCGGTTACGTCCAGCTGCCGAAGAACATCCAGGCGCTTGTGCAGTCCTCGGTGAAGTCCCTGAGCTGACAGGCCCCATGACTCCGGCTGCCGCCCCACTGCCTTGGGCGGCAGCCGGACTGCCCCCAACGAACACCTGCCCCCGCACTGACCGGAGAACTATGAGCGGCACGTCGCCGACCGCGGCCGATCCGTCCGGCGCGGCACAAGGACGCACCCGTCCCGCAGGGCCCACCTCCTCCGGGCTGTTGACGCGGCGGCGTGGCGCCCAGCGCGGTGACGCGGCCTTCCGCGGGACGGCCGTTGGGGCAGCGGTGTTCCTGCTGGCGCTGATGGGCGCGATCGCCGCGTTCCTGGTCACTCAAGCCCTGCACGCCATCACCGCCGACCACGTGAACTTCCTCACCGCGTTCGAGTGGAGCCCCGATGAGGATCCCTCGGTGTGGGGGGTCGCGCTGGTGGCCTGGGGCACCCTGGTGACTTCCCTGTTCGGACTGGTCATCGGGGCGCCGGTCGCGATCGGCGCCGCCTTGTTCATCACCCAGTACGCCCCCAGGCGCCTCGCCCAGGTCCTCGGCTACATCGTCGACCTGCTGGCGGCTGTGCCGTCGGTGGTCTACGGCCTGTGGGGGATCATCTTCCTCGTCCCGCACATGGGCGGCGTCTCGAAACTCGTGGACGATGTCCTGGGCTGGATCCCGATCCTCTCCTACGACGGCTCGCCCGCCCCCCGCTCGGTGTTCGCTGCCGGCATCGTGCTGGCAATCATGATCCTGCCGATCATCGCGGCCCTGTCGCGGGAGGTGTTCCTGCAGACCCCCCACGAGACTCAGGAGGCCGCCTATGCCCTGGGCGCCACCCGCTGGGAGATGATCCGTCTGGCCGTGCTGCCCCACGCGCGATCCGGCGTCATCAGCGCCGTCGTCCTCGGCTTCGGCCGTGCGCTGGGCGAGACGATCGCCGTGGCGATGGTGCTGTCGCAGACCCAGACCTTCTTCAGCCACTTCCTCGAGCCCGGCGGCAACACCATCGCCGCCAACATCGCCATCCAGTTCAAGAACGCCTTCGGCATCGGCCGCGGCGCCCTGATTGCCTCGGGCCTGGTGCTGTTCGTCATGACGTTGCTGATGAACTACCTCGCCCGCTGGATCGCCCGCCGTGGCACCACGACCCAGCACCCCCACACCGACGCCCCGGCACCGCAAGCCGAAGCCATCGCTGCCGACGCACCTGCCGACGAACTCCGCCACCTGCTGGACTCCGCACCCCACGGCACCCGGAACCCGGACGACCGCCCGAGTGTCGCGCTCATCCCGGTAGAGGGCACCACGATCGGACGGCGGATACGCGACGGTGCTCCCCAATTGCTGGCCGCACTCGCCTTCGCTGCCGCCGTTCTGCCCCTGGCGTCCATCCTGTGGTTGGTGATCGGCAAGGGAGCCAAGCGGTTCGACAGTGTGTTGCTGAACAACTCCATGCGCAACATCGCCGAATCCGACCAGGGCGGCGGCGCCTACCATGCCATCCTCGGCACACTGGAACAAGCCGGCATCGCCACCCTGATCGCCCTACCCCTCGGCACCTTCGTCGCGATCTACCTCGTCGAATACGGCCGCGGCGTGCTGGCCCCGATGGTCACCTTCACGGTGGACGTCATGATGGGCCTGCCCTCGATCGTCGCGGGCCTGTTCATCCTCTCCCTGTGGATCCTGACCTTCGGCTTCCAGGACTCCGGCTTCGCCGGATCCCTCGCCCTGGTCATCCTCATGCTGCCCATGGTCATCCGCTCATGCGAGGAGATGCTCAAACTCGTCCCCGACTCCCTCCGCGAAGCCGCCTACGCCCTCGGAGCGCCCCGGTGGCAGACGATCCTGCGCGTGGTCGTGCCCACCGCACTGCCCGGCATGGTCACCGGCATCATGCTCGGCATCGCCCGCGTCATGGGCGAGACCGCCCCCGTTCTGCTTGTCGTCGGCTTCACCTCCTCCATCAACTTCAACCCCTTCAGCGGCGCCCAGGGCTCCCTGCCCGCGTTCATCTACAACGAGGCCACCCAGCCCTACGCCCCCGCCATCGACCGGGCCTGGGCCGGCGCCCTGACCCTCATCCTGATCATCATGCTGCTCAACCTCGTCGCCCGCCTGATCGCCTGGTGGAAGAGACCCGGTCGCGCCTGAGACCGCGCCCTTTCCGCCGAATCGACACAGGAGGCTCGTATGGCCCCGACCAGCAGCGGCCCCAACGCCCCCACAGGCCGCGGCACCTACATCGTCGTCCCTCCCAGCACCCAGGGGCGACTGCGCCTGCTCACCGTCGGCCCCGTGGAACTCGACCTCGACGGCAAGCAACTGAGCATCGCCGGCACAGTCATGCAGATCCCGCTCAAGGAATTCCTGCTGCTGGCAGCTCTCATGGACAACGCCGGACGTGTCCTGACCCGCCGCCAGCTCCTGGACACCTGCTGGGCACCCGGACACCCCGACGGCACCAAGACACTCGACGTTCACATCAAACGCGTACGCGAACACCTCGCCGCCGCCGATCCCGCCCTGCGGACCCGTCTTCGTACCGTCCGGGGTCTGGGCGGCGTGTTCGACGTCAGCCCCAGCCCCTCGAACACGCCGCCCGCTACAAGCACGGGTAGCCCCAACTCCGACGCAGCCGAGCCGACCGACCCCGGCACCGCCGGCCGGCCGGCATCCCCGAATACCCGCTGATCCCGCAGCCCTCACCCCCAAGGTCCACCGCTCGGCACTCAACGAGCCATCGCCACATAGGACACAGTCTCAATCGCGAGTGCAGACACACGGCGCGACGTGCAGCACCGATTTTCCAGTGGCCCAGGGTCGCAAGTAGGAGCATGACCGCCTGTCACACCGAACAGAACAGTCGCCCGAAAGGCTCGTCGCGTCCGTCGACAATGCGGAACATTCCGAATCGGTCCGCGAACCTTCGCAGGGATGCGACAGCCACATCGCCGGTCGTGTCGATCCTCTCGAACGCCCATTCAAGGTTTCCAACGAGACCGGCAGAACTGACAAGTCCGGCTGTGGCAAGGGCTTGAACCAAGTCGGCGTCACGGTCGAACAGGCCGTAGAAACTCTCATCGCGCATGAGGGCCCAGACGGGGTCCAATTGGTCCTCGGGCACGTCGAGCGCCCCGCCCAGCCGGTAGATCGGGTCGAGGAATCCTCGGGTCTGCCTGCGATAGCCACCCATGCGACGCAGCCCCGGAAACTGACCGAAATCTTCAGCGCGTGAAGAGATGAGCTCCTGAGCCAGGGAATGGGCGAGTCTGCCGAGAACGAGCCCCTCCAGTGCGAACACGCTGTCACCTGCGACCTCGGGGTTGCTGGACCACACTGGACCTGCGGACCACGGGGGATCCGACGAGCACAGCAGGCTGAAGCCCGGCTCGGTTGAAGTGACGGCCACCACCCGCTGCCCGCCGCCGGTCATGAGGTACACGTAGAGAAAGGACGGGGCGTGCCGACCCTCGCGCGACTTCCCCGTCGGTATTCTCGCCACTTCACGGCCGTCGGCGAACACGTGTGCCTGTCCGTCGTGGACGTCGATGCTGCACGGCAGCTTTCCGATCAGCATCAAATCGCGGCTGTGCAGGATCAGCGAGAAGTGGCGCGCGAGTTGGCTGGACTCGAGGCCAGCTGAGTTCATGTCTATCGGAAGATCCGCGAACACCGGGGCCGACGTCGTGGGAGACCCGTGGCGCCGCGTAGCGGACCGGGCCCGAAGTTCACACCGCCTCGACCCTGGCTCGGTGTTCGTCAGCCAGTCGGGCCGCGATACCCATGAAACTGCCCTGGATGCGTTGGGCCAGGTACTCGACGAGCGTGTTCACGGACGCGGGAGCGCGCTGCCCGGGCTCAAGGAGGAGTGCGAGCAGGTCCTCGTCCTCGTAGAACCAGTGGTAGGCCATCTCAAGGAATTGGTCGGAGGTCCAGAGCCCGGGTTCCGGGTGGTCGAGAGACCAACGGTTCTGCAGCATTTTGACGGTCAGATAGCCGGCGAGGTAGCCGCTGCTGTCCTGGCACGACAACGGCTGGGCGAGCAGGGATTCCTTCCGGCGGCGTACCTCGTCGCCGAGTCTGACCTGAGCGAGGTCGACCACGGTTCGTGCTCCGTGAAACTTCACCGCCCAGCGCAGCGGCGCGGGAAGCAAACGGTTCCACTGCGCCGGTAGCAGGTCGAATTCGGCGAAGGTCGCAAGTCCCTCGGCGAGCGGACGGTAAACGTCCGTGACGGTCTCGGCGCGCAAGAGATCCTCGGCGGACCGCGCTTCCCAGTGCGCCCGCCGCGCCGGGGTCGACGCCTCCAGAGCGAGGAACGCCTCGACGCGGCTGCGCATCCCGAGCAGTGTGACCACCGTGTGCACCGGCGAGGAGAAACACCGGTGATGCGTTGCCTCGTGGAGAAACGCGGGCATGAAGTCAGCTGGCGGTTTCCCGTCTGCCCGCACCAACTCCGGCAGCCACTGGCAAACCTGCTCGGGTGAGAGAATCGCCTGGTTGGTGAACGCGTCGGTGAAATGGCGCATACTGCTGCCGCTTACCGCGACTCGCCTGTTGCTCCGTCAACCGCCTGGGGTGGCTGCATCAGCGCTGTGAGCTGACGCAGGACTTCTGCCTCAGGAGCGGACTGCTCCGAACTCTCGATCCGCACCGAGCGGCGCTCCCACCCCGTCCCGTCGGAGGACCGAATCTCGACCTCGACTTCGACAACGGACTTCTTGCGCCGCTTCAGCAGCCATGCCGCGAGCAGGGGCAGTGTCGGAACGTACGCCTCGACAACAACCTGCCAGGTGGCCAGATCGCCGTGCAACCCACCGAGCCCGATGTCCTCCTGGGCCGTATCCACCTGCTCCGGAGGTAGCGCGTCTGTCAACTCGCGCTGCTCAAGCCGCGTCAAACCACCGATTCGAATTCTCCGCGGAATGTCGCCCATCCGAGCCTCCTGCGTCGCGCGAGCATCGGACCACTGAAATGCGTTCCTCCGCAGCCAGCTCACCACAGTAGGCGAAGACCAGAGCCGGTACCAACGCCTTGACGCAAGCGCAGGTTCGCGGTGCAGCCGGTCTCGAGCGGGTTCTCGACCGGGTTCTCGGCACGCAGCATCGCGTCGATCAGCGGCGCGACCTCGTCCACCAGAACGGCTTCACGGGACCTTACTGTAGGAGCGAACGGAACATGCCGACGGGCGTTGAACTCCCTTGCCCCCTGAGGCCCCTGCGAGGAGACCTGATATCCGGCGGTTGGTCAGAACCGAATCTCGACGACGCGGCCTTCCGCGTCGAGTTCAGGAACCGCGGGAACCCGGTCCGCGATCCCCAGTGCGATCCGGTGCGCCGACCAAGCCGCGACAGCGGCGTCGAGAACGTCGTCGGCGGGAATGCGATCCGCCTCACCGAGCGCGTCCGGGACCATGATCCCGGCCTCGGCCAGCAGAGAGCGGCGCAGGTGCTGGCCCCGCCAGGTCTTCTTCGCGTAAGCCAGCGGAACCCCGCCGGCCAAGGCGTAGAAGGACACCTCAGGGTGCACCTCGTGGACCCGCTCATCGGCCAGCCAGCACGCCCGAGCCGCAAGCAGTTTCGGCGCCAGCGCCCATGCCTGCTGGCTCAGCCGATTACCGGTCAACTCCTGGCACCGGTCCGCGGCCGCCGCGTACTCCCGCTCCTGCCACGCCGACCTAGGCGCTATGAGGAAAACACTGCTGCGCCGCGCGCCGAGAAGCGTCTTGGCCGCAAGATCCGCGGCACGCCAGCCCTTCTCGACAAGGCCGAGCAGCATGTCCACCGCGATCACCTGCGCTCCGGCGGCACCCTCGATCAGCGTAGCGAGCCGGGCATCCACCAAGCTGCCGGCGTACGTGCCGTCCGTGAGACTGATCCCGACCCAGCCCTGCTTACCGCAGGCATCGACTCCCAGGACGTCCATCGCACCCCACCCTCGCGCAAGGAGCGCAGCCTACCGCGACTGCGCCCGACCAGTCGCCGACCATGGTCAGACATCTGTACGGAGGACTCCGCCGAACGCGTCCGCGTGGGCCTTCAAAGCCCTCGTACGACAGCTTCTCCAGCCTCGGCGGCGGTGTACTGCTGTCCTCGATGATGCTCGGCGAGATCGCACCCGGCGGCACCGGCAGCGGACTGTGCGGCCTGATCATGGTGGTCGTGGTGGCCGTCTTCATCGGCGGTCTGATGGTCGGCGGCACTCCCGAGTACCTGCGCAAGCGGATCGTGTTCCGGGAGATGCGGTGGGTCGTGGTGTACGCGCTGATGCCGCCCACGGTGATCCTCGCTTGCACGGGGGTCGCGCTCGCCTTCGACGACGGGCCAAGGTCGGCGCCGCCTGCCTGAGCTTCACGGACTCCGACACCCACAGCACGGTGACGCTCACCGGCGCCACCTCGGCCGGACTCTGCGACGAGGCATACACCATCACCCGTACCGACAGCGCCTGGGAGAGCGGCACCACGACGATCGCCACCCGTGCGGGCACGGCCGTCATCAGCGTGCTGTCCACCGACGGCATCAACAACGGGGCCACGAGCGCCAAGAAGCTGGCAGAAGAGGTCGTGGCGTCACTGAAGGGGAAAAGCGGCACGGCGGACCAGGGCTGCTCGCCCGACGCCGGCGGACGAGCGCCCGCCCGCACGGCCGCCGGGCGCGCTTCGGTGGTCTCGCGCGTGTGTCCGGATCCCGTAGGCGGGAGCCGGCTCGGTGGCGGGTGGTCACGGCGGAGCGGCGATCGGAGCCCGCAAGCCGCCCTTCAGCTACTGAGACGCGATAGGCGGGCCGGGTGCCAGCTCTGGAGGCCGTCCGGTGAACCGGGAGGGAACTCTTGGTCACGGGTCTCTTTGGACGGCTGTTCGAGCCAAGGCCACTACCTAGCATGGGGTGATCACGTTCGGCACGACACCGGGAGGCCCGGATGCTGTTGTCCGGCCTCAAGCGGAGGCCGCTGCGTCTGTGGGGCGCCGTCGGCCTTGTGCTTGTGCTCGTCCTGGTGGGAGTCCTCTTCCTCCGGCGCGGGCCGAGCCAGGCGCACGTCACCGCCGACGGACTGCCGCACACCGCCGTGGAGGTGTCGCCGAGCGGCTGTGGCCGCGGCTGGCACGAGCCTCGGCCCGGCCTGCAGGTCTTCGATCTGCACAACCCCTCCTCCGGGGCCGCCGAGGTGTACCTCGAAGACCCCGCGAGCCACGCGGTGTACGGCGAGGTGGAGGGCCTTGCTCCCGGTACGACTCGGGAGTTGACCGTGCGGCTGGGAATGGGTTCGTACGCCTTCAAATGCCTGCCGGACGACGCCGACGCGGTCACGGGCCCCACGGTCCGTATCACCGAGGGGCGCAGCGGTCCAGCGGCGGCGCCGGTCACTGAGCACGACCTGATCCCACCGTCGATCGGCTACCAGAAGTGGGTCGGTTCCGGGCTCGACTACGTGGTGACGCTGACCGGGAAACTGCGGGACGCGATCGACCGCGGCGATCTCGCCGATGCCCGTACGGCCTGGCTGCCGGCGCATCTGCAGTATGAGCGGCTCGGCGCGGCGTACGACGCCTTCGGCGATGCGGACGGGCAGATCAACGGGACGGACGCGGGACTGCACGCAGGGGTGCACGACCAGCACTTCACCGGCTTCCATCGCATCGAGTACGGGCTGTGGCACGGCGAGTCCGCCCCCGCCCTGCGCGCCCCGGCCGCCGCCCTCGTCAACGCCGTCACCGCGCTGCGCGACGACTGGTCGCAGACCCGCATGGACCCGGCCCAACTCGGCCTGCGGGCGCACGAGATCCTGGAGAACACCGTGCAGTTCGAGCTGACCGGTCGGACCGACTACGGCAGCGGCAGCAACCTCGCGACCGCCCGCGCCAACCTCGACGGCACCCGCGCCGTCCTGTCCCGGCTGCGCCCCCTGCTCACCACCCGGTACGCCGATCTGCCGGGCCTGGACCGGGCGTTGGAGCGTGCCCAGCACGTCCTCGACGGTTTCCGCCACGGGGGCGCGTGGACCGCGCTGGACCACCTGAGCCGGGCCCAGCGGGAGAAGACCGACGCGGTCCTCGACGATCTGGCCGAGCGGCTCGCATCGGTGGCCACCCTGTGCGACCCGCGGAGGACGGCGTGAGCACGTCGAAGGATGCGTCCCCAGGCAAAAGCGGTGTCGGCAGGCGCGGTTTCCTGCGCGGCGCGGCCCTCGCGGGCGCCGGGCTCGCCGCCGGCGGGGCGGCGGCCCCAAGCACCTCCGCCGGTGCGCCGTCGGTCGCCCCGTTCCACGGCCCGCACCAGGAGTCGGTGCTCGCCACGCCCCGCCGGGTCACCGCTTTCACCGCCTTCGACGTGACCGCCGAGAACCGCGCCGAGTTGACCGACCTACTGCGCACTCTCACCGAGCGCGCCCGTTTCCTCACCTCTGGCGGCACGCCCCAGCCGGTCGGCATCACCGGGCCGCCCACCGACTCGGGCATCCTGGGCGAGCGACTGCCCTCCGGCGCCCTGGCGGTGACCGTCGGGGTCGGATCCGCCCTCTTCGACGACCGATACGGCCTGGGCGCGCAGCGCCCTCGGCGCCTGACCACCATGCCCGTGTTCCCCGACGACGACCTCCAGTCCGACTGGTGCCACGGCGACCTGAGCCTGCAACTGCACGCCGACGACACGGACACCGTCCTGCACGCCCTGCGCGACATCGCCCGGCACACCCGCGGCGGCCTTCAGGTCCGCTGGCGCCTCGATGGCTTCAGCAGCCCGCCACGCCCGTCCGGAACCCCGCGCAATCTGCTGGGTTTCAAGGACGGCACGGCCAACCCGGAGGCGACCGACGCCCAGCAGATGAACCGCCTGGTATGGGTGGGACGGGGCAGCGGCGAACCCGACTGGGCGGTCGGTGGTAGCTATCAGGTCGTACGGCTGATCCGCATGTTGGTGGAGTTCTGGGACCGGGTCTCCCTCAGCGAGCAGGAGCGGATGTTCGGCCGGGCCCGCGAGTCCGGCGCACCCCTGGACGGCAACGCCGAACACGACACGCCGGACTACCCGTCCGATCCCAAGGGCGACGTCATCCCGCTGGACGCGCACATCCGCCTCGCCAATCCGCGCACCGCACAGACCGCCGGCCAGCGGATCCTGCGCCGCGCCTACAACTACGACCGAGGCACGGACAGCAACGGCAACCTCGACATGGGCCTGCTGTTCTGCTGCTACCAGCAGGACCTGGTCCGGCAGTTCGAGACCGTGCAGAATCGTCTGGCGGGCGAGCCACTCACCGACTACATCAAGCCGTTCGGCGGCGGCTACTTCTTCGCGCTGCCCGGCGTACGGGACGAGGCGGACTGGTACGGGCGCGCCCTCCTCCACTGAACCTGTCCGGACAACTCGACCGGCTCAGTTGGTCAATACACGGTCAATCCTTGGCCTGGTTTCCCTGACTCGGTGTTCACTCCGGCGCCATGATGACTCCGCCGGGCGGCCGACCGCCGGGCACAGCATCGCGATCCGTACAGCACAATCGCATCGGTGTCCGGAGGGTGAAGCAGCATGGCCAGCAGGGGAAGACGAGCAACGATTCGGAGTCTGGGGGCGCTCGCGGGCGCTGCCACGCTCACCGTTCTGGGCGGCGCACCGACGTGGGCGGCCACGGCGGACGGGCACCACGGCCACTCCTCGACGGCCACGCCCATCAAGCACGTGGTCGTCCTCTTCGACGAGAACGTCTCGTTCGACCACTACTTCGCGACCTACCCGAAGGCCGCGAACACCGACGGCACGAAGTTCACGGCGTCCAGGAAGACCCCGAAGAACATCGACACCCTCGCGCACGCCGGGCTGCTGACGAAGAACCCCAACCAGTACGCGCCGAAGCGGCTCACCCCGGCGCAGGCCATGACCTGCGACCAGAACCACAACTACGGGGCCGAGCAGTACGCCGCGAACGGCGGCAAGGCCGACCAGTACGTGCAGAACACCGAGGTCAACAAGTGCAGCGGCGGCCTCTTCGGCGAGCCGGGCCTGGTCATGGACTACTACGACGGCAACACCGTCACCGCGCTGTGGAACTACGCACAGCAGTACGCCATGAACGACCGTTCCTACAGCTCGGTCTACGGCCCCTCCACGCCCGGCGCCCTCAACCTGGTCTCCGGCCAGACGCACGGCGTCATCTCGACAGACCCCACCTCCGGCACCGAGAACCCGAAGCAGACCTCGACGCCCGACGCGTACACGGTGAAGTCGCCCGACGCGAAGGGCGTCGGCACGGTCATCAACGACCCCGACCCGGCCTACGACGACTGCTCCGGCAAGGACCACACCAGCACCAACGCGCTCGCCGCGATGCAGGGCAAGAACATCGGTGACGCCCTCAACTCCAAGAACGTCAGCTGGGGTTGGTTCCAGGGCGGCTTCCGGCCGTCCACCGCGTGGGACGGCAAGCAGGGCGACTACGCCAAGTGCGACACCACACACACCAACGTCGGCGGCGCCGCAGTCGTCGACTACAGCCCGCACCACTCACCGTTCGAGTACTACAAGTCGACGTCCAACCCGCACCACCTGCCGCCCAAGAGCGTCGACGAGATCGGCCACGCCGGCCAGGCCAACCACAACTACGACCTGACCGACTTCGGTGCCGCGGCGAAGGCGGGCAAGCTCCCGGCCGTCAGCTTCGTCAAGGCCCCCGAGTACCAGGACGGCCACGCCGCCTACTCCGACCCGATCGACGAACAGCACTTCCTCGTCGACCAGATCAACGCCGTACAGTCCTCGCCGCAGTGGAAGTCCACCGCGATCGTCATCGCCTACGACGACTCCGACGGCTGGTACGACCACGCCTACGTCGCCCCGCGCAACGGCTCCACGGACACCACCCTCGGCTCCAACGGCAAGGCCACCGACAGCGCCGCCTGCCAGACCGGCCCCAAGGCGTCCGGCGGCTACGCCGACCGCTGCGGCCCCGGCACCCGCCAGCCTCTCCTCGTGGTCTCCCCGTACAGCAAGGTCAACAAGGTCTCCCACGCGCTGACCGACCAGTCCTCGGTTATCAAGTTCATCGAGGACAACTGGCACACCGGCCGGATCGGCGACCACTCCTTCGACGCCACCGCGGGCTCGTTGACCAGCATGTTCGACTTCAGGCACCCCAACAACAAGCAGGTGCTGCTCAACTCGGACGGCTCGGTCAAGTCCGTCGGCCCCATCCACCACGTCGCGCCGGTCGCGACAAGCATCACCCCGGGCCCGGCGATGCAGAACACCGCCGCGACCACCGACACCTCGTCGTTCCCCACCGTCCCGGTGGGCCTCGGCGTTGGCGCCCTGCTGGCCGCCGGCGCCACGGGCACGTACCTCACCCTGCGCCGCAAGCAGCGCGCGACCACGTGACGCAACCTGCATGATCAGCGCGGCGCGGTCCTCCTGGGCCGCGCCGCGTCCGCTCCGTCGGATCGGCAGCACTCACCACGTTCTCCCACGGGAGGTGAGCCCCGCTCTCGCTGCGTGCGGATGTCGCTCGCTGTCCGGTAAAGGGCGGCGAACGACAAGAGCCATCAGACCACACACGGTGACCACAGCGAGTACCGGCACGGCAGCCTTGGCAGCACGCGGAGGAAGCACGAACTCGAACAACGGGACGGGATCTCCCCCCGCGCCGTCCGCCACGCCCGACCGGCCATCCTGACCGGCGCACTGGGCGCCTGCCTGATGCTCGTCGCAGCAACCGCCGACACACCGCTGTTGCTGTGGACGGGACTGGCCGGTGGACTCGCCGTGGCGGTCGCACCATGGATCGCGGGCCGCTCCGTACCCGCCGCGGTCGCGGCCTCGCTGCTCGGGGCACTGCCCTACGCGGTGATCACCTGGTGGACGGCCGTCACCCCGCTCACGGCCACCCTGGCACTCTTGGCCGGCACCGTGGCGATCCGCCGGCACCGCCCCTCCCCGGGCACCCGGACACTGGGATGACGACCTCAACGAAGATCGACTTCAGGCGGGAACGACGTCGGCTGTATGAGGCCGGCACCGAGCCGGCCTCCACCTCGTCGATATGCCCGGACTCGCCTTCTTGATGGCCTCCGCGCAAGGTGACCGGTCCGGCTTCCTCAGAAGACGAACGTGGCATTGCTGAGGGCGACGTAGATCGCGACGATGCCGGCGATCCACAGGGCCAGTGTGCCGACCAGGGCGCCCGTGGCCGCGGGGATCCCAGCGCGGCGTCCCGCCATGGCGGCAACCATCCCGGCGAGGAGAGCCCCGAAGCAGGGCGCACCGACGATCAGCGCGACGGCATACTCAAGCGACTGCTTGACCTTGTGGTTGCCACGCCAGTCGGTCGTGCTCCGGTGCTGGAGCGCGTCGTTGGCGGCGTACCACAACCCGCCCAGGAGCGGGAGCAGGAGCACGGCCGTCACCACGAGGAGCGCGATGACCCTGCGCCGTTGCCGCGCGGACGTCGCGTCAGAGGAATCCGTCACGCGGGCACCCTGCGCGGAAGCCGCCGCACGGCACCATCCGTACGCGTACTCAACCGCGTCGCGGGAGCCTCTGAAGGCACACCCGTGCGCTGATCACTGCTCCGGCGCGCCGTCGGCCGGCCCGCCGAGGTGTTCGGCCAGTTGGAAGAGCGCGGGCAGCGCGTTCGCGATGGCCGCGCGCTCGGTGTCGTCGAGGGCGGCGAGCGCGGCGTCCATGCGGCGTTCGTGGGCGGTGGTCCACGCGGCGAGCTGGTCGCGCCCGGCGTCGGTGAGGGTGACCACGGAGGCGCGGCGATCGACAGGATCGACCTCCCGGGCGACCAGCCCCGCGGTGATCATCTGGCCGATCAGTCCGCTGACCGTGCTGGGCGCGAGGCGCTGGCGGGCGGCGAGGTCGCTGATCCGGGCGGGCGAGTGTTCGCCCAGCACCTGCAGCAGCTCGACCTGCGCCATGGGGAGGGTCTCCCACGGGTAGTCGGTGCGGATCGAGGCGCGCAGCGCGCGGCGCAGCCGGGTGACGGCCTCGGTGAGCAGGCGGGCGTCCGGCGCCTGCCCGGCGGGAGGGGGCGGGGAGACCTCGGAGCGGGGCTGCGCAGACATGGGGCAAGGGTAGCCGGGCCGCACACGGGCGTGTCCCGGCCGTCCGCAGCTCGGACGGCCGCCTCCGTCCGGCACTCGTTCCAAAAGCTTCGGTGTCCGATGTATCGTCGGGTGGGTCGTCCCCGCCCCCCGAGTCGGGTCCCCGTGCGCGTGAGAACGGTCGATCCCATGAACCTGGCGTACCTCCCCAGCCCGTCGCAGGGGGTGTGGCATCTCGGACCGCTGCCGATCCGCGCGTACGCGCTGTGCATCCTGTCCGGCATCTTCACCGCCGTGTGGCTCACCGGCCGCCGTTGGCAGGCCCGGGGCGGACGCCGCGAGGACATCGCCGACATCGCGATCTGGGCGGTGCCTTTCGGAATCGCCGGCGGCCGCATCTACCACGTGATCACCGACCCTGAGCTGTACTTCGCCGCCGGCAAGCAGCCGATCCGCGCCTTGTACATCTGGGACGGCGGCCTCGGCATCCCCGGTGCGGTGGCCCTCGGCGCGGTCGGCGCCTGGCTGGGCTGCCGCCGCCGGGGCATCAAGCTGTCCGACTTCGCCGACGCCGTCGCACCTGGGCTGGTGCTGGCCCAGGCGATCGGCCGCTGGGGCAACTACTTCAACCAGGAGCTCTTCGGCCGCCCCGCGCATGTGCCGTGGGCGCTGTACATCGACCCGGCCCACCGGCCCGCCGACAGCCCCACCGTCGCCTACTACCAACCGACCTTCCTGTACGAGTCGCTGTGGGACCTCGGCGTCATGGCCCTGCTGCTTTTGCTCGACGCCCGCCACCACGACCGGCTACGGCGCGGCCGCCTGTTCGCCTGCTACGTGCTGGCGTACACCACCGGACGGGCCTGGATCGAGGCGCTGCGGATCGATCACGCCAACCACTTCCTGGGACTGCGCCTGAACGACTACGTCTCCCTCGTCCTGTTCACCGGCGCGCTGCTCTACCTGGTCGCCAGCCGCCGCCCTCGTCCGGGCGACGACGGCCCGTACCCGCCTGGGAAGGGTGAAGAGAAGGTGCTGACGTCGGTCGCGACCGACACGTCCGGCCGGGAGCGGGTGTGACGGCGGCACCGGATACCTCCGCATCTGCGGCCGTCGCCGACCAGAGCCCTCGGCGGTGGCGCCCCGGCCCGCTGCTGCCGGCCCGGCTGCGCCCGCTGGACCGGCCCCGGCTGTCGGTGGAGCTGACCTGCACCGCGCTGCTCTACTGGGCCTACACCCTCACCCGCAACGCCGTACCCGCCCACCGAACGGCCGCCCTGCACCGCGCGCACACCATCCTGCACGCCGAACGGCTGCTGCACGTGGACGTCGAGCTCACGGTCAACCACGCGGCCGACCGGGTGGGCTGGCTGATCGTGGGGATGAACTACTACTACGCCACCCTGCACTTCATCGTCACCATCGGCGTGTTGGTGTGGCTGTACGTCCGCCACCCAGACCGCTACAGGGCGGTGCGCACCGCCCTGTACACGGCCACCCTGCTCGCGCTGGCCGGCTTCGACTTCTACGCCACCGCCCCGCCGCGCTTCCTGGCCGGGCAGGGCTTCATCGACACCGTGGTGGTCCACCACACCTGGGGATCGTGGGCGTCGGGCGATGTGGCCTCTCTCTCCAACCAGTACGCCGCCATGCCCTCGGTGCACATCATCTGGTCGACCTGGTCCGGTCTCGCCCTGGCCTTCCTGGCTCACCGCACGTGGGTGCGAGTGCTCGGCTTTTGTTATCCGTTGGCGACGTTCACCGTCATCCTGGCCACCGCCAACCACTTCGTCGCCGACGCGGCCGCCGGGGTCGCCGCCCTGGCGATCGGCTTCCTCGTCCAGCGGCTGCTCACGGGACGTCTGGCCTACCTCCCGCGCCGGAACGACCTGACCGCCACCCAGCCCTGACGTAGCGCCACCACCGACCACACTCCGGCCACAACGGCCAGCCAGCGCGCCTGCAACACCATCGCGCCAGTCACCGCGACAGCCGTGACCAGGACGTCCAGGCCGCGGGCCCGCTCCTCGGTGAGCACGGCGGACCAGCGCCTTCTGGAGGGGCGGGGACTCATTCGAGTGGCCACACTCCCCACGATATATCGGTCCCCGAAATATTTTGCTATCGTTCCATCTCGGGTCCCGCGGCGGCGCCACCCGCTCCGCCCAGATGACGAAGCGTGGAATGTCCATGGCGCTGCCGCGGGCCTCTCAGGAAGACGAAGAGCCCTGACGCCAGGGGGAGCCGTGTCGATTGACCTGAACGAAGAAGCCGCCATCCAGCGGGTGACCGAGCAGCTCAAGACAGCCTTCAGCGACCGCCGCACTCCCGATGAGATTGAGGCCGCTGTCGCCGAAGCCCGCGAGTCCTTGAGCACCCTGCCGATTCGCACGCACGTGCCCGTCCTCATCGAGCGCAAGGCCCGCCGCATCCTCAAGGAGCACTCCGGCCAAGGAGAGTGACGCGACGGGGCTCCTGCTGCGGCAGAGCCGGCGATCAGCGATGACCCGAGCGCCGCCAATCCCCCCTGGGTGCGATCGCCACCGAGCACGGCGGCAAGATCGGCCCGCGTCGGCTGAGTGGTACCCGCCCTCGCCCGGCCCAGGCCAGGCCAGGTGCAAGAATGCGGGCCTTGGGTGAAGAGCGCACTGGCTCACGGTGGGGTACGACCACCGTTCGAACGGGGGTCGCCATGGGGCTGGTCATGTGTCCGCTGTGCAGCGACGACGAGGACATCGAGGTGGTCCGCACGCTCGATGACGGACGTCGGGTCGTGAAGCACCGGTGCGGCTACGAATGGCAGCATGGTGAGCCCGCTGCCCCGAAGAAGATGCCGTCCTACTCCTTCAACGACCTCAGGGCCCGTTTCCCGAAAGCCGAGGACGTCGAGCCCAAGTGGCTGGAACGCGCGGCCCGGCTCAAGGCGCAGTACCTCGCAACCAAACCGGACTTCGACCCCGCGGTAGCGGCCTACTGGGCGAAGTACCAGAAGATCTTCTCGCCCGACGGGCTGCGGACCTACCCCCCGAGGCTTCTGAAGGACTTCGCCAACTCCGAGGTCGGAGCCCGCCCTGGCAACCAGGCCACCTTCAACTCCGCCTGGAACGCCATGGGCGACGCCGCGGCAGGGGAAACGACCCGCGAGACGATCGAGTACCTGCTGTACGGGCCTGCCGACGTGCCGCTTGAGGACCGGCTGCAGCAACTGCTGGACGGCACCAAGCCGTTCGCCATGACCGGATTCAAGGAAGCCCTCCTCACGAGAGTTCTCTGCGTGATGCAGCCCGACCGGTTCCTGTCGATCCTCAAGTACACGACGGAGGCGGGTGGCAAGCGTGAGATCGCGCGGTTGGTCTACGGGCTGGAGCTGCCGGCGCCCGAGTCGGTGAACTGGACCCTCGGGCGGCTCATCCTCTGGAGCAACGACCTCCTGCACACCCTCGTCGGCGAAGGCTTCGCCAACCAGCAGCACTCCGCAGCGTTCCTGTGGTGGGCCAAGGATCAATCGGGAGGGTTTCAGTAAGCACCGCCCTCGCCCGACCGAATCCGGCGCCCTCTCCGACCACTACCGCGGAGTCCGCCCCGTCGGCGGCGGCCTCGGCTTGGCCATCGCCCGTCGCCTGACCACCCGCCTCGGCGGCGCCATCACCACCCACGGGAAGGCTCCCGAGGGCGGCGCCTGCTTCGCCGTCCAACTGCCGCCCCGGCCCGGCACCGCCACCCCGGACATCGATTCCGACGGCCCTTACACGCCCCGAACACCGCGCTGACGCGATCGTCGCCTCACCCGGTCACGCTCGTGCCCGCGGTGACACAGGGGAAGAAGCGACACGATGAAGGGTCTGCCCGGATGGCAGCCACGGCACCGCACCGCTGCCGATCCGGAAGGCGACATGCCGCAACGGCTACGGCAGGACCTTGAGCGGGCCCTGGCCCTGACCGACGACGCGGCCCGGCGTGCGGCCGTCGAACGGGTCGTCCAGGAGACGACCGCCGGCACCTACGGAAGGGCCTTCCATCGGTGGGCGGAGAGCGCGGCGAGGCGAAGTCACCCGGATGACTCCGCCAGAACCACTTCTCGGGACGGGCAGGCCGCGATCAGCAACCACCCCCTGCCCGCCATTCGTCTACTCGCTGAAAATCCAGCGCTCGAAGGCCGCCTGGTGCCGCTCCGAGGCGGCGAGCAGGTTGGTGTACACCTGGCGCGCGTCCGGGGCCGTGAGTCCGGACAGCGCCTTGGTCAGCGCGGCGATGTCGTCGGTCTCGACCGTGTGTCCCGCCTTCAGGGCCTCGTTCAGGCTGACTTCACCCTGCTTCAGCAGCCGGTCGTAGGTGGCCCGGACAGTGGGGTCGGTGAAGACTCCGGTCGCCTTGCCCGCGGTCGGGTCGGTGACGACGTAGCGGTCCAGCAGGGTGCGGACTGCGGTCAGGTGGTTGGTCTCGGCTGCCGCGATCCGCTCGAAGATCCGCACGTCGTAGCGGTCCGTGAACGCCGTGTACAGGTCGTGCGCCAGCTTCTCCTCCTCGGCCATGCTCGCGAGCGTGGCCTTCTGGTCGGCGGTCAGGGTGCCTTGCTCGACGAGGCCGGACCGGATGCAGGTTCCGTCTCCTCGGCCGTCCGGCATACCGTCACCGTGACGGTGCGCGTACTGTCCGCCGTCCGCCGTCAGGCTCTGCGCGACGGTCCGGTCCGGCGTCGGCCGCCCGCCGCCCGTGTCCGCGGTCACCGGGCCCACCGCCAGGACGCCGGCGATGGCGAGGGCGCCCGCGGTGATGGTCGTGGCCACCTTGACGTTGCGCTTCATGATTCCTCCTTCGGTCCGCGGGGACCTGGTCCGTTCCCGCACCATCACCGTCGCGGCGGATGCTGCAGTCGGTGTGCCGTGTGTGTGGAGACGGGATGGAGACCGTCCGGCCGGGCGGGTTGGGCCGTTCGGCCCTCGCCGGCGGACCGCCCGGGCGCGTAGGTGTGGGACATGTCCACCACGGTGCTCGTCGTCGAGGACGAGAGGGAGATCCGCGATCTGCTGCGCCGCTACCTGGAGCGCGCCGGATACGGGGTGCTGACGACCGGGTCGGGCGCGGAGGCCGTACGACTGCTCGGTGAGCGAGGGATCGACCTGACGCTACTCGATCTCGGGCTGCCGGACGTGGACGGTGACGAGGTCCTGCGCGAGGCCCGTGAACGGGGCCGCGTGCCGGTGGTCGTGCTCACGGCGCGCACCACCGTCGAGGACCGCATCCACGGGCTGCGACTGGGCGCCGACGACTATGTGACCAAGCCGTTCAGCCCCACCGAGGTGGTACTCAGGGTGGGCGCGGTCCTGCAGCGCGCCCGGGGTACGGCAACGGATGCGGCGCCGGTCTCGTCGTACGGCGGAGGACGACTGCGTGTCGACGAGGCCCGGCACGAAGTGGTGCTGGACGGCGCGGCGCTGGAACTGACGCCCACCGAGTGGGGACTGCTCACCGCGCTGGCATCGGTGCCCGGACGGGTGTACTCGCGCTATGAGCTGGTCAACCGGGTGCGCGGCTACGAGTTCGCCGGCTACGAGCGGACCGTCGACTCGCATGTGAAGAACCTCCGGCACAAACTCGGGTCCGCCGGATCGACCCTTGTGGAGACGGTGTTGGGTGTGGGCTACCGCCTGGGGTGGTCCCGTGACCCCTGAGCCTTCACAGCACCCCGCAGCACAGGTCCCGCCCGCTCAACCGACGGGCGGACTGGGCCCGTTGGGCCGACGGCTGTTCGCCGCGTTCGCCCTGGTCGCACTGGCGTCCGTGGCCCTGCTGACGGCCGCGGCACTCGTCGGCACCGGCCGCGGGCTGAGCAGTGCCCACCAGGCCGATCGCCAACACACCGCCTCCCGAGTGGCCGCGGCCGCGGCGGACGCCTACCGGGCAGCGGACGGCTGGACGGCGGCCGACCTCTCCGCTGCCCAGACGCTGTCCGACGGCGGCGGAGCGACACTGACCGTACGGGATGCGAACGGCCATGCCGTCCTCGGCACCAACGGCTCCGGAACCGACCACGGCATGCCCGGCCAGGAACACGGCCCACACACGCGCGGCAACGCCTCCGGGCCCACCGCGAGCGCATCTGTCGTGGTGGACGGGAGCACGGCCGGCTCGATACAGCTGCGCTTCCCGGCCGGGGCAGCTTCGGCGGGACTGTCCGTGGCCTGGGGCTGGGTGTCCGTCGCCGCTCTCGGCGCTCTCGCCCTCGCGCTGGCCGTCACCTGGTTCGTCACCCGGCGCCTGACCACTCCCGTGGTCAGGGTCGCGGCCACCGCCCGAGCGCTCGCCGCCGGAGACCGCAGCGCCCGCGCCCGGATCGACGCCCCGGGTGAACTGGGCGACCTCGCCCGCGCCTTCGACGCCATGGCCGACGACGTGACCCGCACCGAGCAGGCCCGCCACCGGCTGGCGGCCGACATCGCCCACGAACTGCGCACCCCGCTCGCGGCGTTGCAGGCAGGGCTCGAAGAGCTGCGCGACGGCTACGCCGACCCTGCCCCGGATCGGCTGGCCGCTCTCCACGACCAGACCCTGAGACTTGGCCGGGTCGTCGGTGACCTCGGGGAGCTGGCGGAGGCCGAGTCGGCACGGCTGTCCCTCCACCTGACCGAGGTGGACCTGAGCACCCTGGTCCGTGCCGCCGTGGCCGACCGCGATGCCGAACTGCGCGCCGCCGGACTGACCGTGCACACCCGCACGGGCGCTGCCCCCTTGCCGGTGCACGCCGACGCGGACCGCCTGCACCAGGCCCTCGGTAACCTGCTGAGCAACGCAGCACGCCACTGCCGTCCAGGCGACACGGTCACCGTCACCACCTCCTCCACCGCTGCCGAGGCATTCGTCGAGGTGGCCGACACCGGTCCCGGCATCCCCGCCGACGAACTGCCCCATGTCTTCGACCGCCTCTGGCGCGGCACCCGTGGCCGCGCGACCGGCGGCAGCGGCATCGGCCTGGCCGTCGTCAAAGAGCTGGTCACCGCCCACGGCGGCACGGTCACCGCGGACTCCTCACCAAGCGGCGGGACCCGGATGACCCTCCGCCTGCCCAGGGCCGGCGCACGGCGCTCCGGGTCTGCCCTTGAATCGCGCGCAACGCCGGATGTTGCCTCACGGGCAAATACCCCTAGGGGTATTTGACGCCTTTCTCGAAGCCGCCGTACTCTCGACAGCAGTAAACCCCCGGGGGTATTTAAGGAGGCAACGAAGTGGCTCGCGAAGTGACGCAGGAGACGTTCGCGGCGGCCTGGTGCGACGGTGGGCTCGTGGTCGACGTACGGGAGGCGGACGAGTACGCGGCCGGGCATGTGCCTGGCGCGCGGCTGATGCCACTGCGCACCGCGCCCGCCTGGGCCCGCGACGGACGCCCGGTCGCGGCAGGACCCGTCTAGCACGCGGCCTGACCCCACACCGACACCTGACGCCTGACACCCGGGCCAGAAGAGAAGGAGCTCCGCCTTGACCGCCACCCCCTCACCCATCGGCGAGCCGATCTCCGGCCGCCACCGCGTCGCCGTCATCGGCGGCGGCAGCGCCGGCATCAGCGTCGCCGCCCGCCTGCGCCGCGCCGGCGTCAGTGACATCACCCTGATCGAACCGTCCGACACCCACTGGTACCAGCCGCTGTGGACCCTGGTCGGCGGCGGCCAGGCCCCCCTGCGCGCCACCCGCCGCCCCGAAGGATCCGTCATACCCGACGGAGTGCGCTGGATCCGCCGGCGCGCCCAGGCCGTCGACCCCGACGCCCGCACGGTGACGCTCTCCGGCGGCGCCGAACTCACTTACGAGTACCTGGTGCCTGCGCCCGGCCTCCAACTCGACTGGGACGGCGTGCCCGGCCTCGCCAAGGCCGTCGGCCACGACCGGGTGAGCAGCAACTACGCGCCCGAGTACGCCCCGCGCACCTGGGAGCTGATCAAGCAGATGCGCTCGGGCACCGCGGTCTTCACGCACCCGGCGACGCCCCTGAAGTGCGGCGGCGCACCGCAGAAGATCGCCTACCTGGCGGCGGACTACTGGCGCAAGCAGAAAGTGCTTGACCGCATCCGGATCATCCTCGTCCTCCCCGATCCGGCGATGTTCAAGGTGCCCGCCTGGTCACAGGTCCTGGAGAAGGTGGCCGCCCGGTACGGGATCGAGGTGCGGCTGCGCTCCGAGATGACCGCCGTCGACGGCGACGCCCGCGAGATCACCGTCACCGACCACGCGAACGGCACGAAGGAGACCATCGGCTACGACCTCCTGCACGCCGTGCCGCCGCAGAGCGCACCCGACTGGATCAAGACGGGCCCGCTCGCCGACCCGGCGAGTCCCCAGGGGTTCGTCGCCGCGGACAAGCACACGCTCCAACACCCTTCCTACGACAATATCTTCGCCCTCGGTGACGTGGCGAACCTGCCCACGTCCAAGACCGGTGCGGCCGTGCGCAAGCAGGCGCCGGTCGTGGCCGCCAATCTGCTCGACGTGATGAACGGCCGGGCTCCGTCGCACCGGTACGACGGCTACACGTCCTGCCCCCTGGTGACAGCCCGCGACCGGATGCTGCTCGCCGAGTTCGACTACGACCTGAACCCCACACCCAGCTTCCCGCTGATCAACCCCTTCAAGGAGCGGCGCACGATGTGGGTGTTCAAGCGGTACGGCCTGCCGCCGGTGTACTGGCACGGCATGCTCACCGGCCGCCTCTGACCGGCCGGCCCGGGACATCCCCCGCCCCGGGCCGGTCACCACGCCCTCGAATCAAGGGCGTACAAGACCCTCTCGTATACCCCCAGGGGTATGAACAATCCCGTTCTTCCGACACGGAGGTCACCCTAAGATGTTCTTCGCTCAGTACTACCTCGACTGCCTCTCCCAGGCGTCGTACATGATCGCCGACGAGACCACCGGCCGGGCCGTCGTTGTCGACCCCCGCCGCGACGTCTCCGAATACCTCACCGACGCCGCCGAGCACGGTTTCACCATCGAGGCCGTTGTCAACACCCACTTCCACGCCGACTTCCTCGCCGGCCACCTGGAGCTGGCCGACCGCACCGGCGCCTGGATCGGCTACGGGCAGCGCGCCGAGGCCGAGTACCCGATCCGCAAGCTGACCGACAGCGAGCGCATCAGCCTCGGCGACGTGCACCTGCAGATCCTCGAAACCCCCGGCCACACGCCGGAGTCGATCAGCGTCCTGGTGTACGAGCACGCCGCCGACGCCGTCCCCTACGGCGTCCTCACCGGGGACGCGCTGTTCATCGGCGACGTCGGGCGGCCCGACCTGCTGGCCTCGATCGGCGTGACCGCCGACGAACTCGGCCGCATGCTCTACGACACCATCCAGAACAAGCTCATGGCCCTGCCCGACGCCGTCCGGGTCTTCCCCGCGCACGGCGCCGGATCCGCCTGCGGCAAGAACCTCTCCACCCAGCGCCAGTCCACCATCGGCGAACAGCGCGCCACCAACTACGCCTGCCGCCCGATGAGCGAGAAGAGGTTCGTGGAGCTGGTGACCGAGGGACAGCCGTCCGCGCCCGCGTACTTCGTCTACGACGCCATCCTCAACCGCAAGGAGCATGGCCTGTTCGACGCGGCCTCCGCGCCCCGCCCGCTCTCCGTCGAGGAGTTCATGCAGCGGCGCGCGGCAGGAGCGGTCGTGGTCGACGCCCGCTCGCCGCAGGACTTCGCCCCAGGGTATCTGCGCGGCTCGGTCAACGTGCCCGCGGACGGCCGCTTCGCCGAGCAGGCCGGCATGATCGTCGCCCCCGAGCAGGACGTCGTCGTCATCGCGCCGCAAGACCGCGAGGAGGAGGTCGTCACCCGGCTCGCCCGGATCGGCTTCGACAAGGTCGGCGGCTACCTGCGCGAACCCGAGGGCGCCTTCCCCGCCCTGGCCGACGAGATCGAACAGGCGAGCCGCCTGACTGCCGACGAACTGCGCCGCCTGCTCGACAGCGACGAACGTCCGCTGGTCCTGGACGTGCGCAACGCCGCCGAGCGCGAAGAAGGCTTCATCGAGGGCTCCCTGCACATCCCCCTGGCCGAACTCGCCCGCCGCACCGACGAGATCCCGGCCGACCGGCCCCTGGTCGTCCACTGTGCGGGCGGCCACCGCTCCTCCATCGCCGCCAGCCTGCTGCGCCACCAGGGCCGCGCCGACGTCTCTGACCTTCTCGGCGGCTACGGTGCCTGGCTCGCCCTGCCCGCATCGGCCGACGTCTGATCCACCGCACGCCGGGCGGCGGCCGAAACCATCGGCCGCCGCCTACCCCGCCAGCCGCTTCAGCGACAGCAAGGAACCCTCGATGACCACCAGTGCCGACAAACCCCGGCTCGATCCCGCAACCCTGCGCGACCTGACGCAGGACGGCGAAGGCCCGCGCCTGCTGGACGTGCGTACGCCCGGCGAGTTCCGCACCGCTCACATCCCCGGCTCCTACAACGTGCCCCTCGACACCCTGCGCGAGCACCGCGGTGAACTGCTGCACCACCTCGACGAGGACGTCATACTCATCTGCCGCTCCGGCGCTCGCGCCGCCCAGGCCGAACAGGCGCTGGCCGAAGCCGGACTGCCCAACCTGCGCGTCCTCGACGGCGGCGTCATGGCGTGGGAGACCGCCGGAGGCCCGCTCACCCGGGGCCCGGCACGCTGGGACCTGGAACGCCAGGTGCGCCTGGTCGCCGGAACCATCGTGGTGGTCACCGGCATCGCGGGCCTGTTCCTGCCCGGACTGCACCTGATCGGCACGGCCGTCGGGGCCGGGCTGACGGTCGCCGCGCTCACCAACACCTGCGCGCTGGGCATGCTGCTGTCGAAGCTCCCCTACAACCGCGGCCCGCGCACTGACATCGACACGGTTGTCGCCGTCCTGCGAGGACCGTCGTGATCGCCCTGGTCGTCGCCGCGTCCCTGCTGATCGGGGCCGGCTTGGGCGTCCTGGGCGGGGGCGGGTCCATCCTGACCGTGCCGGTCCTCGTCTACCTCGCCGGGATGGGGACCAAGGAGGCCATCGCCACCTCGTTGTTCGTCGTCGGCGTGACCAGCGCCGCCGGAGTCGTCCCGCATGCCCGCGCCGGACGGGTGCGGTGGCGCACCGGGCTGTTGTTCGGCGTGGCCGGCATGAGCGGCGCGTACGCGGGCGGCCGGCTGGCGGCGTTCGTCCCCGGCACCGTGCTGCTCCTCCTGTTCGCCCTCATGATGATCGCCACCGCCGCCGTCATGATCCGCGGCCGACGGAAGCCGCAGCAGATCCGCCACGAACTTCCCATAGGACCCGTCCTGTGGAACGGCATCGCCGTCGGCCTCGTCACCGGGCTCGTCGGTGCCGGCGGCGGCTTCCTCATCGTCCCCGCGCTGGCCCTGTTCGGCGGGTTGCCGATGCCCGTCGCCGCCGCCACGTCGTTGCAGGTGATCGCCCTCCAGTCGTTCGCGGGGTTCGCCGGGCATCTCTCCGGCGTGCACATCGACTGGACGCTGGCGGCCGTCGTCACGTCGACAGCGGTCGTCGGCAGCCTGATCGGCGGCCGTCTCGCCGGGCGCATCCCGCAGGACGCGCTGCGCAGGGCCTTCGGCTGGTTCGTCGCAGCCATGGGCGTCTTCGTGCTGGCCCAGCAGATCCCCCCGGGTGTGCGCCACACCCTCGTGACGAGTCCATGGGCCTGGTCCACGACGGCCGCGACCGCCGGGGCCCTGTTCAGCTGGTACGTGCTGCGCCGCTCCGGGCGAACGCCGGACCGGGACGACGAAGCCTCAGGCCCTGCGGGCGGGGGAGACGGACGGACGGACCTGCGTCCCTCACGCCAGGACACGACGTCCAGCCACGCCACCCGTTCGCCGCTCGACACATAGCAGCGCATCCCCGCCTCCGACGAACACGCCCCAAGGAGATGTCCCGTGAAGGACACGGCAGTCGTGAACGAGGAAGACGACTCGCGGGCCGAAGTGCTCAACCGGCTGCGTCGGGCGCAGGGACAGCTGGCCGCGGTCATCGCCATGATCCAGGCGGGACGCGACCGCAAGGACGTCGTCACCCAGCTGGCCGCGGTCTCCCACGCCCTGAACCGGGCCGGCTTCAAGATAGTGGCGGGTGGCATGCGCCAGTGCCTGACCGAACGGCAGCAGGGACACATCCCTCCGCTGACCGAGGCCGAACTGGAGAAACTGTTCCTGGCTCTCGCGTGATCCCGGGCGCCATATCTCAGGGGGCTCCCCCCCGTCATCACCGGGTCGGCCATCGGGCCGGGCGGCCGCTGCCCCGGCACCCGCCCGGCCGGTCCATCGACACCAGCGGCAGACCCGCGCGCCCGCCAACACGTCCAGGCCCGACTCATGAGCCGATTCCCGGAGGTCCCGTCCGATACACCGGCGACGGCAGCGGCAGAGGCGTTCACGCACTTCGCGGACGCGCGCGTTCGGCACTACGTTCCCGTTATGGCCTTCAAGCGCGCCTCGCGGCAGTAGTCCGCCGGCTTCGACACCCGGGGCGATGCAGGCGGTGCGGCATGAGACCGGCCCCGAAGTGCGTTCTCGACCGATCTCGTCCCTGCAACGCCTGCATCGCCCCGGACCCCAGCAGCTGTCCTTACCCGTATCTGCTCGCCGGGGACGACGCGGAGGACCCGGACGACCGTATCGGTACAGGCGAGCATTCCACTCACCCGGAGGAATAAGGTGCACACGATGGACGCAGCGGACTGGGACGAGCGGTATCGCGGCAGCGAGCTGGTGTGGAAGGCCGGGCCCAACCGGTTCGTCGAGGAGGAGCTGGCCGGTCTGGAGCCGTCCGGGCGGGCGGTGGACATCGCCGCGGGCGAGGGACGCAACGCCGTCTGGCTCGCGGAACGGGGCTGGGACGTGGATGCCGTCGACTTCTCCGCCGTAGCGCTGGAGAAGGCCGAGTGGCTGGCCGTCGACCGGGGTGTGCGGCTGCATACCGTCCGCGCCGATCTCATGGCCTGGGCTCCCCGCGAGGCGACGTACGACCTGGCACTGTTCGCGTATCTTCACCTGCCGTGGCCGGACATGGCCCAGGTACTGCCCAGGGCCGCCAGTGCCGTACGCGAGGGCGGAACCCTGCTGCTCGTCGGCCACGACGCGGCCAATCCCGAGCACGGTCACGGCGGCCCGCAGGACCCACGCGTGCTGTACACCGCCGAGCAGGTCGCCGACCTGTGGCGACCGTACGCCGACATCCTGCGGGCCGAGACGGTCACCCGCCCGGTGACGGACGCCGAGGGCGTCGACCGCACGGCCCTCGACGCGCTCGTCCGCGCCATACGCAGATGACGGCCGCGTGCAGGGAACAACGCTGCCTCACACGACGCTGACACTGATACCCCGCCAGGTATCTGAGTCGCAGCCGACACGACACCCGCCGGGAACCGTCACCGACCCGGCGAAGGAGCGTGAGAGCAATGGCTACGGCAGGACACGACCGTCCCCCTACGAGCGAGGACGGCTGCATCGTGACCACCTGCGGGCGCAGGATCGCCGTACGGCGCCTGCGGCTCGCGCCCGCGGACCGGCCCATCAGCCGGGTCACCCTGGACGTGGGCAGGGACCAGGGCGGCGAACCGGGTGTGTGGGCGGCGCTCACCTCCGACGAGGCGCGTGACCTGGCCCGTCTGCTCCTTCTGCACGCCGGCTTGGCCGAGCGCGGCACCGAGCCCGTCGTTCCGACGCGCGGGCACTCCCTCTCGCCCTGACCAGGCGTCTCACCGGATCACTCCAGAGCCTTCAGATACTCCCGGTCGCGCAGGAGTTCCAGGCGGCGCCAGAGCACGGGGTGGTCGGAGGACTGGCTGGCGATGGGGGTCCCTCCCGGTCGAGCGAAGCCGAGACTGGGGGAAGGTGATGGCACGGCTTTGGCGTTGCCGCGGCACCGGTTCGACGACACGGCACCCGGCCGGGTCCCGCCCGGTGAAGGACGTGCCGAACTCGGCGTTCCACCGGTCCGCCACGTCCTGCGGCAGGGCCGGCACAGCACGGTGACACCGGCCCGGCGGGCGGCGAACAGCGCGGCGCTCGTGGCCTGTCGGTCGTCCGGGTGGCCGGTGACACCCCCGTGTCGAACACCAGCAGATGGCTGGGGTGCTGCTCGCCGATGAGGCGGGTCACGTCCGCGGCGAGGCGGGGCACCGGGATGTCGTCCAGAGCTCCGTCCGGATGTCCGGTCAGTTCCACGCGTGCTATGCCCAGTTCACCTGCGGCGCGGGCGAGTTCGTCCGCACGTACGGTGTGCAGGTCGCCGGGCCTGCCGTGCAGGGTGGACGCCTCGCCGTGGGTGAAGCAGAGGACTGCCGTGGGCACGCCGCTGTCGGACAGCAGGGCCAGGAGGCCGCCCAGGCCGAACGACTCGTCGTCGGGATGGGCGACCACCACGAGCACACGCCGTATTCCGTCCGGCAGACCGTATCCCGTGCCTGTGCCGGCCATCTCAGGTGTAGATGATCTGGCCGCTGGCCGCGTGCTCGTAGAACTCGCCGACGGTGATGATGCCCTGGACCTGCTCGACCAGGTCGTCCTTGCCGAGTTCGAAGAGGTCGACGGACGCCTTGCAGGCGTAGATGCCGGCGCCCGTATCGGCGATCATCTCGATGAACTCGGGGATCGGCGGGATGTCTAGCTTATCCATCTTGCGTTCCATGTACCGGGTGACCAGGTCCGGGACCCCTGGCATGCCACCCAGCAGGGTCGGCAGGTGCAGGCCGGGGTTGCCGACGGTGGCCAACTTGATGTGCTCCCAGCGCTTCTTCGTGATCGCGTCCAGGCCGAAGAAGGTGAAGAACAGGTCGGCCTCGATGCCTTCGGCGCGGGCGCCGTTGGCCATGATCAGAGCCGGGTAGATCCCTTCCAGGGACCCCTTGGAGACGATGATCGAGACCTTCTCGATCGTTGCGGTGTCGGCCATGACAGCTCGCGCTCCTCAGATGCAGCCGCGGGGCTTGGGGATACCGGCGATCTTCGCGGCGGTCTTCGCCGGTCCCTTGGGGAAGAGCAGGTAGAGCTCCTTGACGCTCACGCCGGAGGTCTTGCCCAGGACACGGACGGTGGGTCCGGTGCCCTTCTCCGCGTACTGGGTGCGCATGAAGCGGATGACCGTCCAGTGCCGGTCGGTCAGTGTGTCAATGCCGGCTTCCTTGGCGATCTGCTCGGCCATCGGCTCGGTCCACCGGCCGGGGTCGGTGAAGAAGCCTTCGTCGTCGACCGGGACGGGGGTGCCGTCGTAGGTGGCGGTGGGCATGGCGGTGCTCCTCTGGTTCAGGCGTGGGTGCGGTGTTTGCCCTGCTCGGGCATGGCCGAGCCGAGGCCGGGCAGCTCCCGGCCGGGCAGCAGGTTGTGCCAGTACAGCCACTCGAAGGCGAGCTTGCCGAGGTGGTTGGCGTGCGACTCCTTCAGCAGCGGCAGCCCGACCGGACCCGGGAAATGGCCGGGCAGCGGTTCGGTGTCGTAGTTGAAGTCGATCAGCAGGGCCTTGTGGAAGCCGGTCTCCACGAAACAGTTGGCGTGCCCGTCGAAGGAGGCGTCCAGCGGCCGCCCGGCCAGGAACCGGCCGATGTTGTGCACCAATACCTCCCCCTCGAAGTGCGCCACCGATCCCGCCTTGGATGCCGGCAGTCCCGCCGCGTCCCCGATCGCGAACACCTCTGGCCGGTCGGGGTGCTGGAGGGTGTGCGGGTCGACGGGGACGAAGTCCAGCTCGTCACCCAGCCCCGCCGAGCGTCCGACGTAGCCGGCCCCGCCGTGCAGCGGCACGACGACCGCCAGGTCGAAGGGGATCTCGCGTTCGTCGTAGGACACCAGTCGGCCGCCGGCGCCGTCGACCTCGCCGAGCGTGAATTCGGAGACCAGCTCGATGCCCTTCTCCGCCAGCAGCCCGCCCAGCGCCTTCGCTGCGACCGGCTTGGTGAAAGCGCCGTCGAGCGGGGTGGCGTAGATCAGCTGGACGCGGTCGCGGATGCCACGCCGCTGGAAGTACCAGTCGGCGAGGAACGCGAACTCCAGGGGCGCGACGGGGCACTTGAGCGGCAGGTCCGCGACGTCGATCACGACGCGGCCGCCGTCGAAGCGCTCCAGGACGTGGTGCAGGCCGATCGCGCCGGGCTGGTCGTAGAAGGTGAAGACCTTCTCGCCCCAGCCCGCGCCGGTCAGCCCCTCGGTCTTCTCCGGAAGCAGCGCGGCCCCGGTGGCGATGACCAGCACGTTGTAGTCCAGCCGGATACCTCCGGCGAGGTGCACCGTCCGCGCCGGCAGGTCGACCCGCTCGATCCGCGCCTGCTTGTAGTCGACGCCGACATGCAGCTGCCGGGGGCGGGACCGCACGAGGTGGTGCGGCTCCGCCAGGCCGAAGGGGACGAACAGCAGGCCGGGCTGGTAGACGTGGTCGTCGTCCTGGTCGACGACCGTGATCCGGTATCCGCTCTCGTCGTACGTGCGGCACAGGCGGTTGGCCGTCATGGTGCCGGCGGTGCCGCCGCCGAGAATCACGATGTGTTTGCCCATGTCTCCACTGTCGTGCGGGAGATAACAGCGGGGCATGGGCCACTCGGACCCAGTCGGGTACCCACCCGGGTATGCCTTCGGCGGCGCCCGACACGCCCCAGGGGCCGCTTAGCCGCGCGAACCCACTGGAAAATTCCCGGCAGGGTATACCAGCGCGACAGCGGGCACGAGGGCCGAACGGTCCTCGGCGCACCCCGTCGGCCCCTCGCCCCGCCCCCGTGCTCAGCGGTCGACTGGAATCCGGAGCAGCCGACACCAGCGAGAAGGGCCCGGCCATGACCGGCAGCACACCCCAGTCCCTCAGCACGAGCCGTCCGCAGCCCGTGGACGACCATCGCCTGGAGGTCATCCACGCCGAGCAGGACGCCTACACGGTGGACATCCGCGGGCACCGCCTCCGGGTCGACCAGCCTCTGGAGGCGGGCGGCACGGACACCGCACCCACCCCGACCGAGCTCTTCGCGGCCTCCCTGGCAGCCTGCGTGGCGTTCTACGCGGGCCGCTACCTCCAGCGGCACGGCCTGCCCCGCGCCGGGCTGCGCGTCCGCGCGGAGTTCACCATGGCCGCCGACCGCCCGGCGCGCGTCAGTTCCCTGCGCCTCGTGATCGCCCCGCCGCCGGATCTCCCCGAGCAGCGCCGTGCGGGCCTGCTGGCCGTGGCCTCGCACTGCACGGTCCACAACACCCTTCACCAGCCGCCCGAGGTCGACATAGAGCTGGAGTCGTGAGCACGTCCTCGACACCGGATGTGCCGTCGGCATGGCCGGCCCGCATCCGGGCCGGCCTCATCGGCGACGATGAGGTGCTCGACGGCCCCTTCGGCCCGAAGCGGATCGTCTACGCCGACTACACCGCCTCCGGCCGCTCGCTGGACTTCATCGAGGACTTCGTCCGCGAGCGGGTGCTGCCGCGCTACGGCAACACGCACACGGAGAGCTCCAGCACCGGGTTGCAGACGACCCGGCTGCGCGAGGACGCCCGCCGGATCGTCCGCGACGCGGTGGGAGGCATCGAGGACGACCTGGTGGTCTTCTGCGGTTCGGGCGCCACCGCCGCGGTGAACAAGCTGGTCGGCATCCTGGAACTGCGCCGCCCCGAGAAGCCGCCCGCGGCCGAGCGCCCGGTGGTCTTCGTCGGGCCGTACGAGCACCACTCCAACGAACTGCCCTGGCGTGAGTCGGTCGCCGACGTCGTGGTCGTCGGCGAGGACCCGGACGGACACGTCGATCTCGCCCGGCTCGAAGCGGGCCTGCGCAGGTACGCCGTACGGCCGCTGCGCATCGGCAGCTTCTCCGCCGCCTCCAACGTGACCGGCATCCTCACCGACGCCGATCGCGTCGCACGGCTGCTGCACGCGTACGGCGCCCTCTCCTTCTGGGACTACGCTGCCGCCGCCCCGTACGTCCCGATCCGGATGAGGGAGAGCCCTCCCGGCGCGGGCGACCACAAGGACGCGCTCTCCCTGTCCCCGCACAAGTTCGTCGGCGGCCCGCAGACCCCAGGGGTCCTCGTCGTACGCCGTGAGCTGGTCCGCAACCCTGTGCCCACCGCGCCCGGCGGCGGCACCGTCGCCTTTGTCGACCCGCTCGGTCACCGCTACCTCGACGACCCGGTCGCTCGCGAGGAGGGCGGCACCCCGGCGATCGTGGAGTCCATCCGCGCCGGGCTGGTCTTCGCCCTCAAGCAGGCCGTCGGGACCGACACCATCCAGGCCGCCGAGGAGCGGCACTGGAAACGTGCGCTCGCACGCTGGGACCGCAACCCCGGCATCCAGATCCTCGGCAACCACCACGCCCGACGGCTTTCCATCATCTCGCTCCGCATCCGCCTCGGCGAGGGTTCCTATCTGCACCACAACTACGTCGTCGCCCTGCTCAACGACCTCTTCGGCATCCAGGCCCGCGGCGGCTGCTCGTGCGCCGGACCGTACGGCCACCGCCTGCTCGCCATCGCCGCGGCCACCTCCCACGCCCTGCTCGACGAGGTCGAGCACGGCTGCGACGGCATCAAGCCCGGCTGGACCCGCGTCAACTTCAACTACTTCATCAGCGACACCGTCCGCGACTACCTCATCGACGCGGTCGACCTGATCGCCACGCACGGCCACCGGCTGCTGCCCGACTACCGCTTCGACCCGCACACCGGGCAGTGGCGCCACCGCGACGGCCCCGCCGGACCGGCGCTGCGGCTGACCGATGTGCGCTACACCGCCGACGGCCGGCTGATCGCCCCAGCGCCCCGCCACCGCCGGCTGGGCGAGGAAGCACTTACCGGTCAACTCGCCCGCGCCCGTACCGTGTTGGCCGCCCGTTCCGACCACCTGGACGACGGCCCAACCGGGCTGCCGGCCAACTTCGAGCGCATGCGCTGGTTCCCGTTGCCGCCCGCCTGCGTGGAACAAAACCGACCCGGCAGCGGTTGAACCGAGTGGATTCAGATACCCCACCGGGTATAAGGGAGGAGAGGGGACCCATGGCGACCGTCGAACTGACCAGGGACAACTTCGAGGAGACCGTCACAGGCTCGGGAATCGTGCTGATCGACTTCTGGGCGGCCTGGTGCGGACCGTGCCGGATGTTCAGCCCCGTCTACGAGGAGGCCGCCGAGCGTCACCCGGACATCGTCTTCGGCAAGGTCGACACCGAGGCGCAGCCCACAGTCACGGGGGCCTTCCGGATCTCGTCCATCCCCACACTCGTCGCCGTCCGCGACCGGACCGTCCTGTATGCGCAACCGGGCGCGCTGCCGCCGCCGGCGCTGGAGCAGTTCATCGGCAGGATCCGGGCCGTCGACATGACGGACGTGCGCCGGAAGGCATCGGGCTCAGCGGGAGCGAACTGACGCTCGGGGCACCCACGGAGTCTTCACGGGTGCCCCTGGAGCGCAGTGTTCAGCGACTGCGGAGGGCGGCGAGCGCGGCGTTCAGGTCGGCCGCGCGCGGCCGGTTGTGCGGCAGCTTGCCGAGCACGGCCGCCATGCCGCAGGTGTTCGTGAGGGCGGAGAAGACCAGGCCGCCGGCGACACCGGCCGAGATCAGCAGGAGGGCCGGGTGCACGAACGCCCCGAGGGCGACGCCGAGCAGGACCAGGGCGCCGGCGGTGAAGCGCACCTGGCGTTCCATACTCCAGCCGGCCCGGGTGTCGCAGGCCGCCGGAGTGTGCAGTTCGTGTCCCTCGGCGGCCCAGGCGCCGGTGCCGCCGGCGAGGGTCGCCGTGGTGATGCCCTGCTCGGCCAGGAGCTTGCAGGCGTTCTCGGAACGGGCGCCCGAGGCGCAGACGACGAGGACGTCACCGCGCTCGGCGGCCTGCCGTATCTCCGGCAGCGCCCGCCGGATGTGGTCGAGGGGAATGTTCAGGGCGCCGGGCAGATGCCCGGAGGCGTACTCGGCGGGCGTGCGCACGTCGATGACGGTCAGCTCGTGCAGCCGGATGCGGGCCTGGTCGGTACCGAGGGCGACGGGAGCGGGGTAATGGGTCATGACAGGTGTGATCCTTGGTGGTCGATGCCGTCCCGAACCGGGACGTACAGTACCCCTAGGGGTATTTTTCGAGGAGTGGTCGTGGAACTGGATCTTGCGGGTGCGGAGCTGAAGGCCGTACTGAACCGGCTGCGCCGGGCACAAGGTCAGATCTCCGGTGTGATCCGGATGATCGAGGAGGGGCGGGACTGCGAGGAGGTCGTCACACAGCTCGCCGCAGCCTCGCGCGCGCTGGACCGTGCCGGTTTCGCGATCATCGCGACGGGCCTTCAGCAGTGCGTGACGGACATGGAGTCCGGCCGTAAGAACGGCGAGGACCCGGAGGCGATGCGGGCCCGGCTGGAGAAACTGTTCCTGTCCCTGGCGTGATCATGCGTCACGGTATGCCTCATACCACCGCGTCGACGAGCATGAAGGCGGCGACGGCCAGCAGCACCAGGGCGAAGATCCGCTGAAGAGTGTGCCCGGAGATCTTCGCGGACAGCCGCTTGCCGTCCCAGGCGCCGAGGATCGCGGCCCCGACGAAGGGGCCCACGAGGTCCTAGAGGCGCGCACCGCCGCCGCCCCGGACAGACCCAGTCCCTTGTGCTTCTCCTGCGGCAACAGCTACGAGGAGCTGGTCGCATGCGAGTACGGCTGCGGAAGTGTGGTGGTGCCCACCAAAGACGGCCGCCGCGATCTGTGCCCGATGTGCTTTGAGCATGCTTACGGTTTCGACAAGCCGTGAATTCGACGCTGCTTCCTCAGCATGACACGGACGTCGGCGAACTCTTCTCCGTACAACGAGGGACGGAAGCGGGAACGAACCCACGGGATCTCGCACACTTGCACAGCGTTGGTCCGAACCGGACGACAGCCTCGCTCGGCGAGGCCGTCTGACACGTTCAGCATGGCGTCGTGGGGCTGCGCGTGATGCGGATCGAGGTCCAGTCCGGCGTGCCGCCGTCTGTAGTGGTGTCGACCGCGTCGGAGGTGCCGCCCATGAGCTCGACACACAGTGTCCCGCTGGTGTCGACCGAACCGTTCGCGCGCAGCAGGGTGACGACGACGCCGAACTGCTTCATGGTGCCGGTGTCGGAGGAGTGGGAGGTCACCGTGCCGGCGATGTAGATCTGCTGGTCGTTGATGTCATACCCGGAGGGGTCGGCGTTGGTGAGGTTCACCGTGTAGTCGCCGAGCGTGTAGGTGCGGGCCAGGGCCCGGTGCTGGAGAGCAGCGAGAGCCGCACTGGCCGAGGCCGACGCCTTGGCGGCAGCGGACTGGGATGCTTCAGCCTCCGCGGCAGTGTCCTCGGGCGTGGGTGTAGGGTCCGGGCCAGCCGCCGGGTCTGATGTGTCGCCTGCTGGCGATCCGGCGGAAGGGGCGTCGGCGGCGTTGTTGGCGCCGGGCTGAGCCTCCGCGGCTGCCCGGACGTTCAGCGCGTAGCAGGCTCCCTCGCTGTTGCCGTACTTGGTCGGGTTCATCGGGAAGCTGATGACCTTTGAGTCATGGGGTGCGAGGGTGTATCGCGCCGGATTGCCGTCCTGGCCCTGCAGCGTCACACCGTCAACCTGGGCTGCGAAGCTCTCCGTGTGGTCCGCCTCGTTCACGAACTGGATCTGCGCAACCCTGGCGGGCAGCATCGGACCGCCGTCATAGTAGAGTTCCGACCGCGAGCAATCGACCACGGTGACGGCGATGTTGCTGTTCCCGCCGTCGCCGGAGGTAGTCCAGTAGACGGTCCCCGCCACGGCCAGTCCGGCAGCAGCACCCATCACCACGTACCGCACGGCCGTGGGGCGGCGGGATGACGGCGGGTACGCGGGCATGGACGGAACCCTCTTTGGCAGGCCCTCCCGCGCTGCCGCCCAGCCCTCGATGTACGTGTCGATGCACTCCTGGCAGGTCGCCTGCTCGGGCTCGTCCGCCCGGGACACCCCACGCCCCAGGGGTGCGTCGCACATCGCGACGGCGTCACCAACCAGGGCGATGTGCACAACCTCCGCCACGACCCATACCCCCCCTCAATTCCGGCCGCGAATCCTCACAGGGCCGCCACATTTTTGTTGAGTGGTGCACAATCTACAGGTGATCTACGTGTACACCCGCGGGGGCGACCCCGGCCCTGGCGCGCTTCTTGAGCCGGGAGACCATCCACGTTGTCGAGGTCAATCAGCCCGACCGCGTCCTGCGCCGCAAGCACGGCAAGACCGACGCCGTCGATCGGTGAACGAGACATACGCGTTCATCGAGGCGATGAAGACCACCCATAGTGTCGCTTTCCTGTGCCGGCTGCTGAAGGTGGCCCGCTCCTCCTTCTCCGCCTGGCTCGCCTCGGCGAAGACCCGAGCCGCCCGGCAGACCGCCGACGAGGCCCTCACCCACGAGATCACCGTCATCCACGTCGCCTCCCGCCAGACCTAAGGCGTCCCGCGCATCCATGCCGAACTGCGGCGTCTGGCACGGCGCGTGAACAGCAAGCGGGTCGCCCGAGTCATGTGCGAGCGGGGCATCCAGGGCGCCCATCGCCGCAGGCGGCACTCGCGTCATCGACGCGCCGCTGATGGCCGCGGGACGCGGCCGGCTCCAGCCCGCCCGCATAGCGCATTCGGACCGCGGCAGCGAATACAACGTCCGGTCAATTCCAATGATTGATAGGCAAGTTGAACCTCCGGCAAAGCTGCGGCCGCACCGGATCACGCTTCGACAGCGCCGCCGCGGAGAGCTTCTGGACCCTCCCCAAAGAAGAGATCTGAACCCGTGCATGGCCGGACCGGGCCACCGCCCGCACAGAGGTCTTCGCCTTCATCGAGACGTTCTATAACCGCCGCCGCCAGCACAAGGTCTTCGGCTACCTCACCCCAGCTGAGACCAGGCAGCGGCACCAACACGCCCTCGCGACATAGAGATCAAGTCTCCAAGATCAACGATCACGGGGAAACTTCAGTCAGCCATGACGGGCACGCCCCCCCCCGTTGATCACAGAGCGTCCACAACTCCATGACCCTGAGGCACTATGCCTGGCCTGCTACCGGGATGTTCAACGCCGCCTACCTGCGCGACAGTCTCAGGTCGCGGCCCGGGACCACCCGGCCTAGTCTGTCAGGGAGGCTTTCGTGCGCCACGTGCCGCGCGGCCGCATCGGCCCTGAGCCAGGTTCTCTCTGACTAGTCCGACGACACCACGCAAAGATCATGAGTAACAGTACTGTCGACTGCGACAAATGCCTCAAACGCGGACAGAAGCCCGCCCCGACCACATGCGTCCTGGTTAAGCAACGAGAAGTGGAGTCACTCGGCTGAGTCGGTGACGGCTTGTGACCAGTGATCTGCTACGGGCCAAGGAGAAAGCCATGCATGCGAAGCGACTCAGCATCCTTCTGGCAAGCCCGGTGGCTGCCACAGCACTTCTGCTCCCGCTGTCCGCAAACACGCAGGCATTCGCGGCACCGTCTGCCCCGGCGGCGGTTGTGCAGCCCGGCTCCCTGAGGATCGCTCCCTACGACCAGGGCTACAAGGACGGATACCGGGACGGCCTGGTATACGCCCGGGACTGTGTCCGCGGCGACTCCCGTGGACGGAGCGGTAAGCCCGGGGCGTCCGCTGAGTACAACCGTGGCTATGTCGCTGGCATCATCGCGGCCTACCACTCCGTCCACCGGACCCACTGCGGATTCGGACCCCGCTGACTGGCACGCCCCTGCTGCCGGGCCTCCAAAGGCCAACCGGCCGAGCAATCGGAAGCCGCCGCAGTCACGCGGATCGTTCTTCCCCAGTTCTTGCACCTCTCCACCCCCAACAGGCGCCGCCACCCCCAGCGCGCAGCTTCCACATCATGGCTCACCCGTGTCATGCCTCAGTCGTCTTGAGTCCTTCTGGGAGATCGGCCGACTTCAGCGCTCTCGAAATGCGCGGAGAGGGGCCAGGATCGGTCCTCCACGGACCGCTGGCCATATGCGGGAACGATCGGCGGCATCGAGGCCGACACCGCCTACGGCTGGCTCCTGCGCCGCAGAACGAGCGAAGCGCCCGGCATACGGTACGTCTCGTCGTACCGTCGTCGCAGGTCGGGCCGCCGAGCGAGTCCGCGCGCAGGTACGGCGGTCTCCTACGCATCGACCTGTACGAAGTGGCGGGGGTCACGCCCGCTCACCGTCGTGTCAGCGATGTCGCCGGCGTCGGGCACCGTCCCCGGACCGATCGGGCAGATGATCACCACGGTCTCGTCAAGCGGGCGTCAATCCAGCAGACCGTCGCGCTTCGTCCGTCACCCCCACCGACGCCGAACGCGATCGGCGCGGGCGACTCCCATCGCAAGCAGGGCGAACGGTTCGTTCAACTCCCTTGGCATACTGAGGATCCTGCGAGGAGACCCGACATCCGGCGGCTGGTCAGAACCGAATCTCGACGGCGCGGCCTTCCGCGTCGAGTTCAGACACCTCGGGAACCCGGTCCGCGGTCCCCAGTGCGATCCGGTGTGCCGACCAGGCCGCGACGGCAGCGTCGAGTACGTCGTCCGCGGGAATGCGATCCGCCTCACCGAGCAATTCCGGGAGCACGATCCCGGCCTGGGCCAACAGAGAGCGGCGCAGGTGCTGGCCCCGCCAGGTCTTCTTGGCGTAAGCCAGCGGCACCCCGTCGGCCAAGGCGCAGAAGGACACCTCGGGGTGCACCTCATGGACCCGCTCGTCGGCCAGCCAGCATGCTCGAGCCTCAAGCAATTTCGGGGCCAGCGCCCACGCCTGCTGGCTCAGCCGGTTACCGGTGAGCACTCGCGGCCGCCGAGGTCGAGCGGGAGCTGGTGACCGGGTCGTGGCGGCGGCTGGTGTTCGCCGCCCCCGGAGCCGAGCCGGGGCTCGCGGACAAGGCGGCGTACTCGTTCTGTGTGCTGGAGCATCTCCACCGCGCCCTGCGCCGCCGGGACGTGTGCGCCCGTGGCGGGGACCGGTGGGGCGATCCGCGGGCCGAACTCCTGGCCGGGGACCGCTGGGAGTCCGCCCAGCCCACCGTGCTGACGGCGCTCGGCCTGGAGGCGGAGCCCGCCGCGCACCTCGCGGAACTCGCTTCCGCGCTGCACGGCGCGCGACGCGCCGGGGTCGGCCGGGGGATGCCGGTCCGCGGCGACCCGAGGCCGCCGCCCTGCGGCGTGTCCTGACCGAGCGCGCCCAAGGGCCGGGCAGTAGTGCTCACCCAGGGCGGGGAACCCCACTCGGCCACCGGCCTACCTCCGCCACAGGCAGAAGCTTTCCCCCACCGGTCACTCGACGGGCGTGCCGGGGCCGGCTTGCCGCAGGCAGCGTTCCAGGCGTCGCAGATACCCGTTGAAAGACTCTTCCGCAGGCCAGGTCTCGTAGGCGGTGATCGTGGCGGCTACCGCGAGGTTCAGCTGGAGGATGGGAGTCAATTCGTCGGCGCCGGTGCTGCGGGACTCCGCCCAGCGCCTCAGGTCGTTGAAGAACTGCTCGCCGAAGCGCTGGGCCGACTGCGCGAAGGCGGGTGATTGCGCCTTGAGACGGCGTTGCAGCGGCATGCGGTCGCGCAGACTCTCGCAGAAACCCGTCAGGATCGCGGTGAGCGAGTCCCAGAGCGGTTCGTCCGCAGGACGCTCATCCATCAGGGCCTGCCAGTCGAGCCGCTCCTCAGGATCCTGGTCCAGGACCGCGGCATCTTTGCCGGCGAAGTAGTTGAAGAAGGTGGCGCGCGAGACATTCGCCGCCTCCGCGATCTGCTCGACCGTCGTGGCCTCGTAGCCCTGCTCGTCGAAGAGTCGCAGCGCGGCGGTCTGGATGGCACGCCAGGTCGCCAGTTTTTTGCGCTCGCGCAGGTTCATGTGGTTCCTCCCATGAGCCCATACTACGTGCGATTTCTAGACGGATGTATTTCTGGATGAGGCTATCTTTGGACTCGTCTAACTTTCTGGGTTATGGTGAAACCGTCGCCGGGGGCAGCAGCCCCGGGAGGCCATCCCTCAAGGAGAAGCAATGAGCAAGGTCTGGTTCATCACCGGCACATCACGCGGCATCGGCCGCGCCTTCGCCGAGTCCGCGCTGGAGCGCGGGGACAAGGTCGCCGCGACCGCGAGGAACGCGGCGACGCTGGAGGATCTGGTCACCAAGTACGGCGACGACGCGGTCCTGCCACTGGCACTCGACGTCACCGACAAGGCGGCCGTCGCCGCCACGGTGGCCGCGGCGCACGAGAAGTTCGGCCGCCTCGATGTCGTGGTCAACAACGCCGGCTACGGACTGTTCGGCATGGTCGAAGAGGTCACCGAGCAGCAGGTGCGCGACCAGATGGAGACGAACTTCTTCGGCGCGTTCTGGGTAACCCAGGCCGTGCTGCCGATCCTGCGCGCGCAGGGCAGCGGCCACATCGTGCAGGTCTCGTCCGTCGGCGGCGTCGCCGCCTTCCCGTCGCTGGGCGCGTACCAGGCATCCAAGTGGGCGCTGGAGGGCTTCAGTGACTCCCTCTCCCAGGAGGTCGCCGGCGCGGGGATCAAGGTCACCATCGTCGAGCCGGGCGGCTTCAGCACCGACTGGGCCGGTTCCTCGGCTACGCACGCCGTGCTGAACCCCGCCTACGACGCGGTCCGTGAGGCCATGGCGGCCCGTATGGGCGAGGCCCGCTACAGCGAACCGGCCAACGCCGGCGCCGCCCTGCTGCAGATCGTCGACGCGGAGAACCCGCCGCTGCGCGTGATGTTCGGGACCGAGCCCATCGAGATCATCGAGCCGCTCTACGCCGAGCGACTCAAGACCTGGGCCGACTGGCAGCACGTCTCCCGGATCGCGCAGGGCTGACCAACCCGTCACAGCCCGGCCACGCAGGAACCCCTCCCACCCCCTGGGCCTGGCGGCCAACCCTTGCCGAGTGTCGGACTCGTTCGACAGTGACCACACGTGACGTGGTCCTCGGCTTCTCACACATCAGGAGACACAGTTCATGCCCGTACCTCAGACTCCCCGCACGTTCAGTGCGACCACCACCGCCGCCGAAGTGATCGACGGCGTCGACCTGCACGGCCGCCGCGCCGTGGTCACCGGAGCCAGTTCCGGGATCGGGGTGGAGACTGTCCGCGCACTCGCTGCGGCAGGCGCCGACGTCACCTTGGCCGTCCGGAACACCGACGCGGGCGCGCAGGTGGCGGCGCGCCTGGAGGCGGGACTTCCGTCCGGCTCGGGAAAGTTGTCGGTTGGCCGGCTCGATCTGTCCGACCGGTCGACGGTGGCTGCGTTCGTGGCGGCCTGGGACGGTCCTCTGGACATCCTCGTCAACAACGCCGGAGTGATGGCGCCACCCCAGATCGCCCGCACAACTGACGGCCGGGAATGGCAGTTCGGTGTCAACCACCTGGGCCACTTCGCCCTCACCGCCGGCCTTCACCCGGCGCTCGCGGCGGCGGACGGCGCCCGGGTCGTCGCGGTGAGCTCCATCGGGCACCTCTTCTCCCCGGTCGTCTTCGACGACCTCGACTACCGCTATCGCCCCTACGACCCGTGGACCTCCTACGGGCAGTCCAAGACGGCTGTCGTCCACTTCGCCGTGGCCGCCGCCGAACGCTGGGCCGACGACGGGATCAGCGTCAACGCCGTGATGCCGGGCAACGTCGGCGACACCGGCCTGGCCCGCAACACCGACATGGAGGCGGTGGCCGGGATGATGGCCGCGGGCGAACTCGCCCTGCCGCCGGGCAAGACCGTCCAGCAGGGCGCCGCGACCTCCGTCCTGATGGCCGCTTCCCCGGCGGTGGCCGGCGTCACCGGCCGCTACTACGAGGACTGCGCCGAGGCCAAACCCGTCACCGAGCGCGCCGGAGCCATCGCCGGTGTCGCCCCCTACGCCCTCGACCGCGACAACGCCGCGCGTCTTTGGGCCGTATCCGAGTCCTTGATCTAGTGCCCCTCCCGGCACTGGGAGCGACACGTTCGAACCGAGCTGAAATGAGCGAGAAATGACCGATCTGACAGGCAAGACAGCCCTGATCACAGGCTCTGCGCGAGGTCTCGGCAAAGCGATCGCGCTGCGTTACGCGACCCGCGGTGCCAACATCGTCGTAAACTACGCCGCCAACCGGGAGGCAGCGGACGCCACGGTCGCGGAGATCGAGCAGCTGGGCGTCAAAGCGCTCTCCCTACAGGCCGACATGACCAAGGTGTCCGACATCGAGCAGCTCTTCGCCCAGGCCCTTGAGCAATTCGGGCAGATCGACATCGCCGTCGCGAACGCCGGCATCGAACTGATCAGCATTCCCTTCGTCGAGATCACCGAGGAACAGTTCGACCGTCAGTTCGCCATCAACACCAAGGGCACTTTCTTCACCCTTCAGGCAGCGGCCCGTCACGTCGTCGACAACGGCAGGATCATCTACATCAGTTCGAGCACGGCGGCTCTTCCGTTCGCCGGTGAGGCGCTGTACGGCTCGAGCAAGGTGGCGCCGCATTACGTCGTGCGGGTGCTGGCGCAGGAGCTCGCGGACCGGGGCGTCACCGTCAACACCATCATGCCGACGGCGATCGACGGCGCGGGCGTCTTCACCGCGGCCGACCCGAATCACCCGATCCGGCAGTTCGTCACCAGCCAGCCCGGGCGCATCGGCCGACGGATGGGGACCGTGGACGACGTCGCCGACGCAGCCGAGTACCTGGCCTCGGACCTGGCCGGCTGGGTCAGCGGGCAGGGTCTGGTAGTGGCTGGCGGCGCGCTGCAGTGACCGCGTCGCGCCATCGGGCGGCACAGCCAGGGTTGGCCGACGCGCTCGTACCGGTTCTCGGCAGCGAGCACCAGCGGTGGTGATCCCCTGTCACCTACTGCCCGCCTGTCGGTCAGTCGGTGACGCATGAAGCGGACCGCGGGGCCGGTGCGGGTCAGGGCTGGCAGCAGCGGGGGAGGGTGCCGCTGCCGCCGGAGGATCTGCGGGCCGTTCTGGCCCCGGTCGACCCGGTGCGGGCGAGCCTGGACCGGGTCGACCGCCGCCTGGTGGAAGCCGCGGCCCGCAGCGAGCTGGGGCGGGTGATCGGGTTCGCCGGTTGTACGGATGCGCCGCAGGCCCTCGCCGACCGGCTCGCCCGGCGTCTGGCTGACCAGATCCAACGCGATGCCGCAGGAAGAGGACTCACACCCCTGTCGTGTGCCGGGCTCATGATTCAGGGGTGAGGCGGACCCGCTAGGGCCGACGGGCAGTCAGGTCAATCGGTGCTTCCTCACCGACCGCGCGGCGAGCTGGGAGGTTCTGAGCCGAGGTGGCGATCAGGTCTGCCGGAGTGCAGTGGAGGATGTCGCAGAGCGTGGCCAGCACGTCCAGCTGCTGGCAGAACCGCTCCACATCCGAGCGCAGGAACCCCACCCGCGGGTCACTCATCTCATCCACGCGGCACAGCGAACAGCCAGTTCAGTCAGGGTGTCAAATCATGTGACAGCAAACTGTACTCTCTGCATGGTTCCTACTCGACCCCTTCCACGCGATGGACGCCCAGTTCCCGTGCGGCGCAGGCGAGTTCCTCCGCCCGGACCGTGTGCTGGTCGCCGGGCCTGCCGTGCAGGGTGGACGCCTCACCGTCGGGTGAAGCAGAGCGCCGTCGTGGGTACGCGGCCGTCGCACAGCAGGACCAGCAGGCTGCCCAGCCCGGAGCACTCGTCGTCGGGAAGGGCGACCACCGCCGGCACGCGCCGCACTCCGTCCGGCAGGCCGTGCCCGGTACCGGTCTTCTCAGGTGTAGATGATCTGGCCGCCGCCCGCGTGCTCGTAGAACTCGCCGACCGTGATGATCCCCTGGACCTGGTCGACGAGGTCCTCCTTGTCGAGTTCGAAGAGGTCGACGGACGCCTTGCAGGCGTAGATGCCGGCGCCCGTATCGGCGATCATCTCGATGAACTCGGGGATCGGCGGGATGTCGAGCTTGTCCATCTTGCGTTCCATGTACCGGGTGACCAGGTCGGGGACGCCCGGCATGCCGCCCAGGAGGGTGGGCAGGTGCAGGCCGGGGTTGCCGACGGTGGCCAGCTTGATGTGCTCCCAGCGCTTCTTCGTGATGGCGTCGAGGCCGAAGAAGGTGAAGAACAGGTCGGCCTCGATGCCCTCGGCGCGGGCGCCGTTGGCCATGATCAGGGCCGGGTAGATCCCTTCCAGGGATCCTTTGGAGACGATGATCGAGACCTTCTCGATCGTGGCGGTGTCGGCCATGGCGGCACGCTCCTCGATGGCAGAGATGTCAGATGCAGCCGCGTGGCTTGGGGATTCCGGCGATCTTCGCGGCGGTCTTGGCGGGGCCCTTCGGGAAGAGCTGGTACAGCTCCTTGACGCTCACGCCGGACGTCTTGCCGAGCACCCGCACGGTGGGGCCGGTGCCCTTGGCGGCGTATTCGGCGCGCATGAAGCGGATGACAGTCCAGTGCCGGTCGGTGAGCGCCTCGATGCCGGACTCACGGGCGATCTGCTCGGCCATGGGCTCGGTCCACCGGCCGGGGTCGGTGAAGAAGCCCTCGTCGTCGACGGGGACGGCCGTGTCGCCGTAGGTGGCGGTGGGCATGACGGTTCTCCTCATTCAGGCGTGGACGTGGTTCTTGCCGTGCTCGGGCATCGCCGAGCCGATGCCGGGCAGTTCCCGGCCGGGCAGCAGGCTGTGCCAGTACAGCCACTCGAAGGCGAGCTTGCCGAGGTGGTTGGCGTGCGACTCCTTCAAGAGCGGCAGGCCGACAGAGGCCGGGAAGTGACCCGGCAGCGGTTCGGTGTCGTAGTTGAAGTCGATCAGCAGCGCCTTGTGGAAGCCGGTCTCGACGAAGCAGTTCGTGTGCCCGTCGAAGGTGGCGTCCAGCGGCTGCCCGGCCAGGAAGCGGCCGATGTTGTGCGTGAGCGTCTCCCCCGCGAAGTGCGCCACCGAGCCGGCCTTGGACGCCGGCAGCCCGGCCGCGTCCCCGATCGCGAACACCTCGGGATGCTCGGGGTGCTGGAGGGTGTGCTGGTCGACGGGGATGAAGCCCAGTTCGTCGCCGAGGCCCGGGGAGCGGCCGACGTACTCGGCGCCGCCGTGCAGTGGCACGACCACCGCCAGGTCGAAGGGCACCTCGCGCTCGTCGTACGACACCAGTCGGCCGCCCGTGCCGTCGACCTCGCCGAGCGTGAACTCGGTGACCAGCTCGATGCCCTTCGCCGCCAGCAACCCGCCGAGCGCCTTCGCAGCGACCGGCTTGGTGAAGGCGCCGTCCAGCGGGGTGGCGTAGGCCAGTTGGACCTTGTCGCGGATGCCGCGCCGCTGGAAGTACCAGTCGGCGAGGAACGCGAACTCCAGTGGCGCGACCGGGCACTTGACCGGCAGATCGGCCACGTTCACCACGACGCGCCCACCCTCGAAGTGCTCCAGGGCGTCGCGCAGACCCACCGCGCCGGGCAGGTCGTAGAAGGTGAAGACTTTCTCTCCCCAGCCGGCACCGGTCAGCCCCTCGGTCTCCTGCGGCAGCAGCGCGGCTCCGGTGGCGACCACGAGGAGGTCGTAGGCCAGCCGGATGCCACCGCCGAGGTACACCGTCCGTGCGTCCAGGTCGACCCGCTCGATCCGTGCCTGCTTGTAGTCGACGGCAGCGTGCATCTGCTGCGGGCGGGACCGGACGAGGTGGTGCGGCTCGGCCATCCCGAAGGGGACGAACAGCAGGCCGGGCTGGTAGACATGGTCGCCGTCCTGGTCGACCACGGTGATCCGGCATTCGCCCTCGTCGTACATGCGCCGCAGCCGGTTGGCCGTCAGCGTGCCGGCGGTGCCGCCTCCGAGTATCACGATGTGTTTGCCCATGCCCCCACTGTTGTGCGAGAGACGAGGCCCGGACATGGGCCACTGGTCCCCACCCGGTACCCACCCGGGTATACCTTCGGCCCGCCCACCGGCCCTCGCACTCCACCCGCCCGCCGCTAATCCCCTGAGAAAATACCCGCCAGGGTTTACCGCCGCGGCAGCTCGTACGAGGGCCGAACGGCCCCCGCCGTACCCCATCGACCTCTCGATCCGCCACGCCGTCCGCGGTCGACTGGAACCAGGCAGCAGTAGACGCCGACGAGAGAGAAAGTAGGGCCCGGCCATGACCGGCACCGCACCACAGACCGTCAGCACGAACCAGCCGCAGGACGCGGAGGTGCACCGCTTCGAGGTGACCCACGTCGACCACGACGTCTACAGCGTGGACATCCGCGGCCACCGCATCCAGGTGGACCAGCCCGTCGAGGCGGGCGGCACGGACACCGCGCCCACCCCCACCGAGCTGTTCGCCGCGTCCCTGGCGACCTGCGTCGCCTTCTACGCGGGCCGTTTCCTCCACCGCCACGGCCTGGACCAGGCCGGACTGCGCGTCCGTACGGAATTCACCATGGCCACCGACCGGCCCGCCCGCGTGGCCTCCGTGCACGTCACGGTCACCCCGCCGCCCGGACTGACCGAGCAGCGCCGCGCGGCCCTGCTCGCCGTCGCCTCGCGCTGCACGGTCCACAACACACTGCACCAGCCGCCCGAGATCGGCATCGAGCTGGAGTCATGAGGACGCCCTTGGCGCCACCCGCGCCCCCTCTCCTGGACCGCATCCGCCGCGGCCTCATCGGCGACGATGAGGTACTGGAGGGCCCCTACGGCCCCCGACGCCTCGTCTACGGCCCGGCCTCTCCCCCGCTACGGCTGACCGACGTGCGCTTCACCGTCGAGGGACAGATCACCGCACCGGCGGTTGGCCACCGCCGGCCGGGCGAGGAGGCGCTGTCGGGCCAACTCGACCGTGCCCGCGAGGTGTTCGCCCATTGTTCCGACCTCCTCGACGACGGACCTACCGGGCTGCCGGCCGACTTCGAGCGGATGCGCTGGTTCCCGCTGCCGCCCGTCTGCCTGGAACAAACCCGGCCCGGCACCGGCTGAGTCGAATACCCCACCGGGTATACAAGAGGAGACCGGAACACCATGCCGACCATCGAACTGATCAAGGACAACTTCGAGGAGACCGTCACCGGCTCGGAGATCGTCCTGATCGACTTCTCGGCCGCCTGGTGCGGACCGTGCCGCAGTTTCGCCCCCGTCTACGACAAGGCGGCCGAGCGGCATCCGGACATCGTCTTCGGCAAGGTCGGCACCGAGGCCCAGCCCGAACTCGCCGCGGGCTTCCGGATCTCCTCCATCCCCACCCTGATGGCCGTCCGCGACCGGACCGCCCTGCACTCCCAGCCGGGCGCCCTGCCGCCGCAGGCCCTGGAGGAGCTCATCACCAAGATCCGGGCCGTCGACATGGACGACGTACGCCGGCAGGCCGCAGCGGGCGCGAAGGAGCGGAGCTGACGCTTCGGCACACGTCCAGGGCGCACAGCGTCCGTGTGGGCGCCCTGGCACGCGGGGGTCAGCGGCTGCGCAGGGCGGCGAGCGTGGCGTCGAGATCGGCCGCGCGGGGGCGGTTGTGGGGCAGCTTACCCAGGAGGGCCGCCATGCCGCACGTGTCGGTGACCGCGGAGAAGACCAGCCCGCCCGCGATGCCCGCGGCGAGGAGCTGGAAGGCGGGGTGCACGAGCAGACCGAGGACGAGCCCCAGGAGCACCACTGCCCCGGCGGTGAAGCGCACCTGCCGCTCCATGCTCCAGCCTGCCCGGGTGTCGCAGGCGGCGGGACGGTGCAGGTCGTGGCCGTCGGCGGCCCAGGCGCCGGTGCCACCGGCGAGGGTGGCGGTCGGTATGCCCTGCTCGGCCAGTTGCTTGCAGGCGTTCTCGGAACGGGCGCCGGACGCGCACACGACGAGCACGTCACCGCGTTGGGCGGCGTGCCGTATCTCCGGCAGCGCCCGCCGGATGCGGTCCAGGGGGATGTTCAGGGCGCCGGGCAGATGGCCGGAGGCGTACTCGGCGGGCGTGCGCACGTCGATGACGGTGAGCTCGTGGAGCCGGGTGCGGGCCTGGTCGGTGGCAAGGGTGACGGGGGTGGGAGAGCTGGTCATGGCAGATGTGATCCTTAATCGTCGACGCCGTCCCGAACCGGGACGTACAGTACCCCTAGGGGTATTCATAGAGGAGTGATCGTGGAACTGGAGCTTGAGGGTGCGGACCTGAAGGCCGTGCTGAACCGGCTGCGCCGCGCGCAGGGTCAGATCTCCGGCGTGATCCGGATGATCGAGGAGGGGCGCGACTGCGAGGACGTCGTCACGCAGCTCGCCGCCGCTTCACGCGCGCTCGACCGTGCCGGTTTCGCGATCATCGCGACCGGCATGCAGCAGTGCATGACGGACATCGAATCCGGCCGCAAGAACGGCGAGGACGCCCAGCAGATGCGCGCCCGCCTGGAGAAGCTGTTCCTGTCCCTGGCATAGGACCCGCCCGGGCCTGTCCGCTGCGGCGCATCACACCACCGCGTCGATCAGCATGAAGGCGGCCACGGCCAGCAGCACCAGGGCGAAGATCCGCTGCAGTGTGTGCCCGGAGATCTTCGCGGCCAGGCGTTTCCCGTCCCATGCGCCGAGGATCGCGGCCCCGGCGAAGGGGCCGATGACCGCCCAGTCCAGTCCGTCGGCCGTGCCGGCGCGCGTCGCCAGCGCGGCCAGGGAGTTGACGGTGATGACCAGCAGGCTGGTGCCCACCGCGTTCCGCATCCGCATGCCGAGCACACTCACCAGCGCCGGTACGGCGAGGAAGCCGCCGCCGACGCCGAGAACGCCGGTGACCGCGCCCAGCCCGGCTCCCGCGGCAGCGGCCCGGCCCGGCCGTACCGGAACGCTGGTGTCCGCCGGCGGGCGGCTCCGCAGCATGCGGAGTGCGGCCGCTCCCGCCACCACCGCGAAGGCCGCCGTCAGCGCGGCCTCCGGGATACGTCCGGCGAGCGCACCGCCCAGCATCGCCGGGCCGATGCCGGCCGCCGCGAACAGCAGCCCCGTACGCCAGCGGACGTTCCCGTCGCGGGCGTGCGCGGACAGTGCGGTGGCCGAGGTGACCGCGACGATAACCAGGCTCGCGGTGGTGGCCGCGACGGGGGTGAAACCGAGCAGGTAGATCAGGGCGGGGACGGCCAGCACGCTGCCGCCGCCCCCGAGTGCGCCGAGCGCAATACCGATGACCGCACCGGCGGCCAGGGCGAGTATGAGAGTGCTCACGCGACGGTGCCGTTCCCGCCGCGCGGGTCCACCACCGGCAGCCCCGCCGCGGCCCAGTCCCGCATGCCGCCGATCACGTCCACGGCCTCCGCGCCCTGGGCGGCCAGCAGTTCGGCGGCTCGCCGGGAGCGGTTGCCCGAGCGGCAGATCGCGACCAGGGGCCGTGCCTGCGCCTCAGCGGGCAGCCTGGCCCCGGCAGCGAGCGCCGAGAGGGACAGGTGTACGGCTCCGGGGGCGTGCCCCGCCTGCCATTCGTAGGGTTCGCGGACGTCGAGCAACACGGCGCGGGCACCGCTTTCAGCGGCGTTCCCGTTCTTCCCGTGGCCGGTGCGCGCGGCCGCCTCCTGCACGGTCACACGGCCCGGGCCGCCCCGGTCTCGTCGGAAGATGTTCATTTCGGTATCTGGCCCCTGTTTCCCGTATCGGTACGAAGGTTGATGGGCGCCTCTGCGGCACCCGCTGCCGTCAGCTGTTCCGTACGGCGAGTCCGGCCTTCTCGGCCGCGTCGAAGGAGTCGTCCACGGCGACGACGTCACGGCCGGCCGCGTCCAGCAGGGAGGCGGCGATCGCGGCTCGCATTCCGCCCGCGCAGTGCACCCACACCTCACCGGCGGGGAGCTCGTCGAGGCGGCGGTGCAGAAGGTGGACGGGGATGTGGACCGAGCCCTCGATGTAGCCGCCCGTCCGCTCCGAGGCACGCCGGACATCGAGCACGACGAGGCCCTCCGCAGGGTGCCGGCCGGCGAGATCTGCGAACGTGGCGCGCGGGAAGGAAACAGGTGTCTCCCCCTCACACACCCAGCCGCCGGGGTCGCCGGTGGCCGCCGCGGCGGGGCGGTCGATGCCCACGCGGACCATCTCGCGCTGGGCGGCGGCGAGCTGCTCGGGCGATTCGGCGAGCAGCGTCACCGGCTTGCCCCACGGGATCAGCCAGGCGAGATACGTGGCGAGCTGCCCCTCGACCTCGAAGTTGAACGAGCCGGACACATGCCCCGCGGCGAACGCGACACGGTTGCGCAGGTCCACCACCCACTCCCCCGCCGCCAGCCGGGCGGCGATTTCCTCGGCGTCGGCGACGACCGGCGGGGTCAGGTCGAGGGGCGCGGGTCCGGCCGCGTTGACCGGCCCCATGTGCGTGTAGTACGCGGGAATGTCGTCCAGGCCGGCCAGCAGGTCGGCGACGAAGTCGTCCACGTTCCGGGTGAGGGCTTCGTTGGACGTCTTCTCCTTGCCGATGGTCGTGTCACTGCCCTCCGCCTGGGAGGACGAGCAGAAACTGCCGAAGCCGTGCGTGGGCAACACGGCCGTGTCGTCGGGCAGTTCGGCGGCCAGCCGGTGTGCGGAGGCGTGCTGGGCCCGGGCGAGCCGCTCGGTCAGCCGCGGCTCCACGAGGTCGGGACGGCCAACCGTGCCGATCAGTAGCGAACCACCGGTGAACACCGCAACCGCCACGCCGTTCTCCTCCAGCGCATAGGAGGTGTGGTGCGGGGTGTGGCCGGGCGTCGCGAGCGCGCGCAAGGTCAGCCCGGCAGCGGCGTCGAATTCCGTACGGTCGCCGTCGTGCACCGGTACGCGCTCGAAGGAGACGCGGGCCCCGGCGGGAACAAGGTAGGCGGCGCCGGTGAGCCGGGCGAGCTCCAGGCCGCCGGTGACGTAGTCGTTGTGGACGTGCGTCTCGACGACGTGCGAGATCCGCACCCCGCGCCGGGCCGCCGCCGCGATCACCTGGTCCACGTCACGGGGCGGGTCGACCGCCACCGCCGTCCGCTCGCCGCCCGCCAGGTAACTGCGGTTGCCGAGCCCGGCCACCTCGATCGTGTCGACGAAGAACACGAGGGACTCCCTTCCAACGAAGAATTACCCCAGGGGGTATGCTTACGACCGTAGCACGAGTACCCCAGGGGGTATTTTCAAGGGCAGGGAAAGCCCTCGGAAACGCTTCACGAGTACCTCGCACACGGCCGGACATCCGGTCCGCGCCGCGCGAGCCGACCAGAAGGACCACTGCCATGCGCTACGACCGCACCGTGCACCTCGACACCGACTTCGCCACCACCGTGGGCCGGGTCCGCGACGCCCTCGCCGCCCAGGGCTTCGGCATCCTCACCGAGATCGACGTCACCGCCACGCTCAAGGAGAAGCTCGACCACGACATGGAGGACTACGTCATCCTCGGCGCCTGCAACCCGCCCCTGGCCCACCGCGCCCTGGAGACCGACCGCACCATCGGCCTGCTGCTGCCCTGCAACGTCGTCGTCCGCCGCGACGGCGACCGAACCGCCGTACAGGCCCTCGACCCCGGCACCATGGTCACCCTCACCGGACTCGACGCCCTGCGCCCGGTCGCCGAGGAGGCCACCCGCCGCCTCGACGCCGCCCTCGCCTCCCTCACTGCGGCCGATGCCGACAGCTGACGTCACCCCGAGAAATCGCATCCATCGGCTACCGGGGTACGCACGCCTCCCACGTCAGTCCATGACCGGCGTCGCCCCCCTCCGGCACACCGGACATCAAGGGTTCGCAATCCTCGCGGGCCGACCCGGCGACTGGACCAAGGCCACAGGGCAGGCCCCGGCGGAGGAAACATGACCACGACCGTCCCGGCACGCGTGCGGCTCGGGCTGCGCGCCAACCTCGCCCAGTTCACCCTGCTCGTCACAGTCAACGCCCTGGTCGGCGGCATGCTCGGGCAGGAACGCACCGTCCTGTCGCCGCTCGCCGAGCAGATCTTCGGCCTGAACGCCTACACCGCCGCGCTCACCTACATCGTGGCTTTCGGCGCCACCAAGGCCGTCGCCAACTTCTTCGCCGGCGCCCTCTCCGACGCCCACGGCCGCAAGCCCGTCCTCGTCGCCGGCTGGCTGGTCGCCCTCCCCGTGCCTGCGATGCTGGCCTGGGGACCGAGCTGGGCATGGATCGTGGCCGCGAACGTCCTGCTCGGCGCCTCCCAGGGCCTGACCTGGTCGACCACCGTCATCATGAAGATCGACCTCGCCGGACCCGCACGCCGCGGCCTGGCGATGGGACTGAACGAGGCCGCCGGATACATGGCCGTCGCGGTCACCGCCATGGCCACCGGCGCCATCGCCGACCACGCCGGCCTGCGCCCCGAACCCTTCCTCCTCGGCGCCGCCTACGCCGCACTGGGCCTCGGCCTGTCCACCCTCGCCGTACGCGAGACCCGCGACCACGCCCGCGCCGAGACCGAGCTCCACCCCGTACAGGCACCAGCCGAACGCGAGTTGACCACCGGACAGATCGCCCGTCGCACCAGCTTCACCGACCGCGCCCTGTCCGCCGCCAGCCAGGCCGGTCTGGTCAACAACCTCAACGACGCCCTCGCCTGGGGGATCTTCCCCCTGCTCTTCGCCGCCCACGGCCTGACCATCGGACAGATCGGCATCCTCGCCGCCCTGTACCCGGCCGTCTGGGGCGCCGGGCAACTCGTCACCGGCTGGTGGTCCGACCGCGTCGGACGCAAACACCTCATCACCACCGGCATGCTGCTCCAGGCCGCAGCCATCGCAGTCGTCGCAACCGGCACCACCTTCGGAGTCTGGGCGATCGCCCAGACACTCCTCGGCATCGGCACCGCACTCGTCTACCCGACCCTGCTCGCCGTCATCGGCGACGTCGCCCACCCCGCCTGGCGCGCCCGCGCCGTCGGCGTCTACCGCCTGTGGCGCGACGGCGGCTTCGCCGTCGGCGCCCTCCTCGCCGGAATCCTCGCCGACGCCTACGGCCTCACCACCGCGATCTGGGCCGTCGCCGCCCTCACTGCCGCCTCCGGCCTGCTCGTCGCAGTCCGCATGTACGAAACCCACCCCCGTCCCGCTCTGCCCGACACCTGAGCCGGAGAACCGGCCCATGTCCGATCTCGCCGCACAGGGCAAACAGTTGGCGGAGATCCACACCTGGGGACCGGCCACCAATCGGCGCTTCCGCGTGCACGGGTGACCGCAGGAAGGGCTGAAGGCAGGGGCTTTTCCGGCTCGGCACCCGCGGCGGCGAGGGAGATCGGCGCGATCTCGCTGCCGGCGAACAGCGCGTTGAGCACGATCAGCACGGCGATGAGCGCGAGGTCCAACCAGTAGCCGTCCATGGGCCGACGGTGTCATCCGCTCGCCGTGCGGTCCTGCGGATGGGCGCGTGGTGGTGCCACAGGCGTTCAGTCCCTGTGTCTCACGCCGTCCTCCGGCTGAACCGTGCCCGCCCGGCGCGCCAGGCGTGCTCGGTCAGGAGCACGGTGGAGGCGGTGGCGAGGCAGATCGTCCACTGAACGGGGCTGAGGGGGACGGTGTCGAAGACACCCTGGGCGAACGGCACCTGTACGACGATGACCTGGAGGGTGAGGACGGCGGCCAGGCAGATCCACAGGGTGCGGTTGTGCAGCTGGTGGCGGCCGAGGACGGGGCCGTCCTCGCTGCGCGCGGCCAGGGCGTTGAAAAGCTGGAAGAGGACGAACGTGGTGAAGGACATGGTGTTTACGGTTGCGGTGTCGGTGAAGTGACGGGCGGTGGCGAAGACGGCCACGGTGCCCATGGCCATGACTGCGCCGGAGCGGGTGATGGCGGTCAGGCGGCGGGCGTTCAGGATGCGTTCGCCGGGCGGGCGGGGCGGGCGGTGCATCACGTTGCTCCGCGGGGGGTCGATGCCCAGGGCCATGGCGGGCGGCCCATCCATGATGATGTTGACCCACAGGAGCTGGACGGCGGACATGGGAGCTGGTAGTCCGGCCAGCACGGTGGCGAGCAGGGTGAGGATCGCGCCGATGTTGGTCGACAGCTGGAAGCGGACGAAGGTGACGATGTTGTCGTAGATGGAGCGGCCTTCGCGGACGGCGCGGACGATGGTGGAGAAGTCGTCGTCGGTGAGGACCATGTCGGCGGCTTCTTTGGCGACGTCGGTGCCGGTGATGCCCATGGCGACGCCGATGTGGGCGGCGCGCAGGGCTGCGGCGTCGTTGACGCCGTCTCCGGTCATGGCCACGATGTGGCCCTTCCGGGAGAGCGCGCGGACGATCGTCACCTTGTGTTCGGGGGCGACACGTGCAAAGACACCGACGCTCTCGATGCGGTCCGCGAGGTCCTGTTCGCTCATCCGAGCCAGTTCGGTGCCGGTGACGACCTCGCCGGTGATTCCGAGTTCACGGGCGATGGCCGCAGCGGTGTCGGCATGGTCACCGGTGACCATTTTGACGGAGACGCCGGCGGCGTGGGCGAGGGCGACGGCGTCGCGGGCCTGAGGGCGGGGCGGGTCGGCGATCCCGGCGACCGCGGTCAGGGTCAGCCCCGCCACCTCTCGCGGGTTCGGCTGGTCGGTGACGGCGTTGGCCGCCCCGAGGACACGCAGGCCCAGGCCGGCCATCTGCTGGGCGGCGTCGGTGACCGCACGGCGGCGCTCGGCGTCGAGGGGCGCGGGTCCGTGTTCGGTCAGGACGTGGGTGCAGCGGTCCAGGAGGACGTCGACGCCTCCTTTGGCGTGGATGCGGGTGCAACCATCGGCGTCGGTGTGGAAGGTGGCCATGTACTTGGCGGCCGGATCGAAGGGGATCTCACCGATACGCGGCGTGTGGGCGCGCAGTTCGGGGTGAAGACCCGCTTTGGCAGCGAGCACCAGCAAGGCGGCCTCGGTGGGGTCTCCGATGATGCCGTCCAAGGTGAGGCGGGCGTCGTTGCACAGCGCGAACGGCAGCACCGCGTCATGCAGCACCGTGTCGTACAGGTCCACCGAGTGCTGCCCGTCTGCGGGGCGCACGGTGCCTGCGGTGTCGTAGCCCTCGCCGGTCACGTCGTAGCTGCGCCCGGCGGCCCACAGGGCGCGGGTGGTCATCTCGTTCAGGGTCAGGGTGCCGGTCTTGTCGCTGCACACCACGGTCGTGGAGCCGAGTGCCTCGACGGAGGCCAGGCGCTTGACGATGGCGCCGCGGCGGGCCATGCGGTAGACGCCCAGGGCCAGGGTGAGCGCGAGAACGGCGGGTAGCCCCTCGGGGATCGCGGCGACTGCCAGGGCCACCGCCCGCAGCGCGAGATCGGCCAGGTCTTCGCCGCGCAGGAGGGCCACGAGTGCGTAGGCGGCCACGGCGATGCCGCTGACCAGGGCCAGGCGTCGGCCCAGGCTGTCCATCTGGACCTGGAGCGGGCTGGGCGGTTCCGCGCCGGTGCGCAGCGCCTCGGCGATCGCCCCGACCTCGGTGCGCATGCCGGTGGCCGTGACGACCATCTCGGCGCGGCCGCGGGTCAGCGCGGTGTTCATGAAGAGCATGCCGGTGCGCTCGGCGACGGGTACGGGGTCGTCACCGGCGGCCGCGGTGGGCGATGTTGTCTTGGCGACGGGATGCGACTCTCCGGTGAGCGCGGCTTCGGCGGCCTCGACCGAGGCGGCGACCGCCAGGCGCCCGTCGGCCGGGACACGGTCGCCTGCTTCCAGAAGAACGACGTCGCCGGGCACCAGTGTGCCGGCGGAGATCACCTTCACTTGACCGTCGCGACGCACGCGCGTGGTGGGTACCAGCATCTGGCGCAGCGCTTCCAGGCTGTGCTCGGCGCGGCGTTCTTGAACGTAGCCGATGGTGGCGTTGATGAGGAGGACGGCGGCGATCACGAGGGCGTCCTTGATGTCGCCGATGATTCCGGCGACGACGGCGGCGGCGAGCAGGATGCCGATCAGCCAGCTGCGGAACTGGTCCAGCAGGCGCAGCCACTGCGGCCGACGGGCCGGTTCGGCCAGTTCGTTGGCTCCCCAGATACCGGCCCGCTGCTCGGCGTCCGCCGTGGTCAGGCCCGTGGCCGGGGCCACGCCGAGCAGATCCGCCACCTCGGCCGCATCTCGCTCGTAGGTGTCCGCCACCAGCTGCGGGGGTGTCTGCGCGGGCGGGGCGTGGGGTCCGGCCGTGATGGGGGTCTGCTGAGGCACGGTCACTCCTTGCCACGGACGACGGTGACGGGGCAGTGCGCGTGGTGCAGCAGGGCCTGGCTGACCGAGCCGAGCAGCAGGCCGGTGAAGCCGCCCCGGCCCCGGGCGCCGACCACGACCAGCTGGCCCTCCAGGCTGGCGTCGATCAGTGCCGGGCGGATCCGGGAGCGCGTCAGGCGCCGCTCCACCGCAACCTGCGGAAAGACCTCCTGCCAGGAAGCCACCGCCTCGTCCAGCACATGCTGCTCGGCCTCGCGGAGATGGTCGAGGTCCGCCACCACGGCGGTCAGGGGGTCGCCGGGCCCTTCATAGGCCCGCTCGCTCCAGGTGTTCCACACGTGCACGGCCACCAGCGGTGCCTTGCGCAGAGCGGCCTCGGCGAACGCGAACTCCACCGCCGCCTCGCCGGCTTCGGATCCGTCCACCGCCAGCAGCACCGCACCGGCCGGATCGGGGCGGCCGCGCACCACCATCAACGGGCAGTGACCATGTGCGGCCAGCTGCACCGCCGTCGAACCCAGCAGCAGCCCGGTGAAACTGCCCAGACCGCGGCTGCCGACCACGACCAGCGCTGCCGAGCGCGACTCGATCTCCAGGGCCTCAAGCGCCTCACCGGCCATCACGGACCGGGTGATCTCGATGCCCGGCGCAACCGCGTGTGCCCGTTCCTCGGCGCGGGCCAGCGCCCCATGCGCCATCGGCTCCAGACCGTGGCCGGCCGGGCTCCACGGCGGCGCGCCGGTCGGCAGGTGTCCGGACGCATGGCCGAAGGCGTGCACGATCCGCAGTGCCGCCCCGCGCAGGTGCGCCTCACGAGCCGCGACGTCGACCGCGTCGAGGCTGGACGCGGAACCGTCCACACCCACGATCACCGGATCACTCACAGCGCTCTCCCATCCCGGTACGCCGCCGACGCGCGGCTCTTCCTGAGTTCCCAGCCTCAGGGCAGCCGCCCGCTGCAGCCAGGGGCCATCCGGCCGCACGAGGGACCGCTCGGCCCTGCCGATACGCCCCGAGTGGTCGGGACACCGGCCATCACCCCATACCGGCCGGGCTCCGGCATCACCGCCCGCCCGCGCCCGCCCGCTCGGCGACCTGCGTCGGCTGGGCAACCGGGAGACCCCGGCGGTGCTGTCCGTGCTGGTGGTGGAGGACTTCGCCATGGCCGCTACCTGCCCCTGCTCGCCGTCGTCACTTCCGGAGGCACCTGGTGGCAGGCGCTGCTCGCGGTCGTGGCGGCCATGGCGGCCGTCGCCGCGGCGATCACCGCATCCTGACGCTGGGCCATCATGTCGGCCGGGTCCTGTGGCACCCCGACGCCGAGCTGGTGCCGCTGCGGGTCCTCGGCATCACCCTGATCGTGGCTGCGCTGGCCGAGACCATCCATGTCTCCGCCGCCGTCGGCGCCTTCCTGATCGGACTCGCACTGACCGGGGCCGCCGCCGGCCGGGCTCGCGTCGTGCTCAGCCCGCTGCGCGACCTGTTCGCCGCCGTGTTCTTCCTGGCCCTCGGCCTGTCCGTCGATCCGGGTGACCTGTTGCCGATGCCGCCCGCAGCCTCGGCACTGGCCGTGTTCACGGCGGCCGCCAAGCTGGCCTCCGGGTGGTATGCCGCCGGCCGCGAGAGCGCGGGTCGCCACGGCCGGCCGCGGGCCGGAACGGCGCTCACCGCCCGCGGCGAGTTCTCCGTCGTCATCATCGGCCTGGCCGCCCCGCGCAGGGCCGCCTGGCGGTCCTGGTGACCACCTACGTGATGCTCCTCGCGGCATGCGGCCCCGTCCTCACTCGCTTCGCGCGCACCCGGCACCCGGTCCCCCGCCCGTCCACAGCGTGAACCCAGCCGCCGGACGAGGTCAGTGATGCATGTCCGCTCCCCGCACCACCGCGACCGGGCAGTGGGCGTGGTGCAGCAGGGCGTGACTGACCGACCCGAGCAGCAGCCCGGCGAAACCGCCGCGCCCGCGGGCACCGACCACCACCAGCTGAGCGGACCGGCTCGCCTCGATCAACGCCTCCCGCGTCCTGCCGTGCACCACCCTGTGCTCCACCACCACATCCGGGTACTTCTCCCGGTGGCCGGCGAGGGCCTCGTACAGCAGGCGCTCCTCCTCCGCCCCGAGCGCGCTCGGAGGGTTCGCGTACGGTGTCGACGCATCCTGCGGTGGAGGCAGCGGCGCGTTCCACGTGGTCCAGGCGTGCAGCGCCAGCAAGGGGGCGTTCCGCAGCGCGGCCTCGGCGAAGGCGAAATCCACCGCCCGCTCTCCCGCGACCGAACCGTCGACGCCCAGCACGATCGGACCGTCGACACCGGGCTGGTCACGCACCACCAGCACCGGACACTGGCCGTGCGCCGCCAGATGCACCGCCGTCGACCCCACCAGTAGCCCGACGAACCCGCCCATGCCCCGGGATCCGACCACCACCAGTTCGGCGGAACGCGACTGCGCATCCAGGACCGTCAGCGGCTCACCGGTCACCGAGGCCTGACTGACATCAACCTCCGGAGCCGCCGCACGCGCCCGCTCCACCGCCTCCGTCAGAAGACGTTCCACCATGTTCCGGACCCCGCCCTCGGACGGGCCCAGCGGCGACGGCCCCAAAGGCACGTGCATCGCGGGCCAGATGAACGCATGCACCACCCGCAGCCCCGCCCCGCGCAGACGCGCCTCCCGCGCCGCTACCTCTACCGCGGCAAGACCCGACGCCGACCCGTCCACACCCACGACCACCAGACCACTCATCGTGCCTCCCATGTCCCGGATGCCCTTGCCTTCCACCTCCAGCCTCACCCCGGTCACGCCCCGCTGCCATGGGGCATGACGGCCCCTACCAAGGCCGACCAGCCCTCCCTCGCGACGGCGACAGCGCGGGATCACGGCGCTTCGGCACGAGGCCGTGGCGGGGCCGGACGGCGACCCGTCCGGCCCTGGGCGGAGGGCCGAGGGACCCCTGCGCTCACAGAGGTACTCTTGGTGCTCTGGAGGTGGCGGGGAGGGCCCTCACCGACGCGGAGGAGCAGCCGAAAGCTGCGCACCGCGCAATCCGGATCCGCGAGAAGCGGTTGGGCCCTCCTCGCCGTCGAGCGCTCTGTGGTGCAGCTGATGTGCAACCGCCCAGCCTGAGGGCGCCCACGCCACCTACGACGCCGTCCCCGACCGCTGCACCGCCCACCTCCGCCGCGTCACGCTGTCTGCCTGATCAGTCTTCTTCTGCGGTTGTGTGACTGACTGTGCTGAGCCTCGGCTAACGCGGCGCCGCCAGCGCCCTCTTCCGCGCCGCGCCGCGGACCTGTACCTCATCCTGCGGTGGTCGCAGCCGTGTGGTGGCGGCTGGTGAAGGCCGCCCCGGGGCGGGTCGCCGGGCGCCTGACGGCCGCCGGCGCCGCGACCGCCGTACCCGGTGGTGCTCACGGCGTTCCTCGCCACCAGGCCGCCGCAGCCCGGCTGGTCCCGGCGCGCCGCCTCGACGGTGGCCTTTTCCCAGGGGCGGGCGATGACCTCCGCGGCCGCGGCGCCCTTCGCGCCCCACCGCCTATCAGCCGCCCCGGCTCCCCGTGCCACCCGCCACAGCCCCGGAGAGCCGGCGATGAGCTGCAGCCTCACTCTGCGCATCGACTGCATCGCCTGCACGGAGCAGGGCCTGTGCGCCGAGCTCCTCCCAGAGCTGATCGACCTCGACGAACGGTGATACCCCGTCCTCAAGGACGGGGCCGTCCCCGACCGACTGCGTGCCCACGCCCGCCGAGCCGTCGCCGCCTGCCCCGTCCTCGCCCTGCACACCGACGACGACCGGACCTGACCAGCAGGCGTCGACGCCGGGGTACGGCCCAGGCAGCGGGGCCGTTCGTCCCCGCGCGGGTGCTGGACGGCGCGGTGTGCTGGACGGTGACCGAAACGAAGGTTGCCGCATCGGACGGACCGAGGTGCGCCATGGACAACACCACCAGAATCACCGTCACGGCACGGCTGCGCCGCCTGACCGGCGCGATCGTCTCCCCACGGCTGGAACCCGCACTCCTGGCCGTCACGGCGGCGGCTCTGACGGCCGGTGGCATCGCCTGGCTCGTCGGCGCCGGCGGCCTCGCGGACCTGTTCTGGGGCCTGGGCACGATATCCGCCGTCGTACCCGCGGTGGGGTGGGTGCGGGACGCGCTGCGGCACGGGCGCGCGGGCGTTGACCTGATCGCCGTGCTGGCCCTGGGCGGCACCCTGGCCGTGGGCGAGTACCTGGCCGGGGCCCTGATCGCGCTGATGCTCGCCACCGGCCGCACCCTAGAGGCCGCCGCCCAGCGGCGTGCCTCCCACGACCTGCGCGCCCTGCTCGAACACGCACCGCGCTCGGCGCGCCGCCTTACGGACACCGGGGTGGACACGGTGCCGCTGACCGAGGTCGGTGTCGGCGACCTGCTCGTCGTAGGTCCCGGCGAAGTGGTCCCCGTGGGCGGACGGGTGGAGAGCACCACCGCCGTCCTCGACGAATCGGTGCTCACCGGTGAGCCCCTCAAGGTCGAACGGCCGCAGGGCGAGACGGTCCGCAGCGGTGTGGTCAACGCGGGCGGCGCCTTCCAGCTTCGGGCGATCGCAACCGAGCAGGACAGCACCTACGCGGGCATCATGCGGCTGGCCCGGCAGCCCGGGGCGGAGTCCGCGCCCGTGGTGCGGCTCGCCGACCGCTACGCGGCCTGGTTCCTTCCCCTGTCCCTCGTGGTGGCGAGACTGGCCTGGCTACTCAGCGGATCCGCGGTACGGGCGGTCGCGGTCCTGGTGGTCGCCACCCCCTGCCCCCTGCTGCTGGCCGCGCCCGTCGCGATCGTGTCCGGCCTGTCCCGGGCCTCCCGCCTCGGCGTGGTCATCCGCGACAGTGGAGCACTGGAGAACCTCGGTCGTGCCCGCACCCTGCTGCTGGACAAAACCGGGACGCTCACCGGCGGCCGCCCCCGCGTCCTGGACGTGACCGCCGCTCCCGGCCGTAAGCCCACGGAGGTGCTCCGCCTGGCAGCATCCCTCGACCAGTACTCGCCGCACGTTCTCGCCCACGCCATCGTCGACACGGCCCGTGAACGCAAGCTGGAGCTGTCGGTTCCGGCGGACGTCACGGAGGAGCCCGGACGCGGTGCCTCGGGCACGGTGGACGGGCACCGGGTCTACATCGGCCGTCTCAACCTCTCGGACGTACAGCCTTCCTGGAGCCGCGCCGTCGACAATCGCGCCCTCCTCGACGGCGCGGCCGTCGCCTGGCTGACCGTCGACGGACAGCCGGCCGGCGCCGTCCTCCTGCGCGACCCCGTCCGGCCCGACGCGCCCCGCACCCTGCGCCACCTGCGAGCGGCGGGCATCGAACGGCTGATGATGCTCACCGGCGACCGCGCCGAACCCGCCCAGGAGGTCGCCGCCGTCCTCGGCCTCGACGACTGAGATCAGCCACGAGACGATCTACCGAACGGACAGTGGCGCTCACAGATCACCGATGCCCGACCAATCGAGGAGCGGCCCCAGGCGGCGGAGGACCGCAGCGAGTTCGGGCATCTGGAAAGCGATCTGCTGATCGGGTCGAACAACAGCCAGGTCGCCACACTGGTCGACCGGAAGTCACGGTTCCTCACGGTCGTGAAACTCGCCAGCCGCCACACCACCGTGGTCGTTCCCGCTCTGGCCGAGACCTACGAACGCATGGACCCCCGACTACGCAGCACGCTGACCTGGGATCGCGGCATGGAACTGGCAGCCCACAAGCGGTTCACCGCCGACACCGGTGTCGACGTGTTCTTCGCAGCCCCGCGTAGCCCCTGGCAACGTGGCACCAACGAGAACACCTGTCAACGGTCATTGAGATGCCCAGGTGGGTGGCCGTTGGATGTCGAGGCTGGTGGCCAGCAGAAACCCAGGCGTGTGGCCAGTGGTGTTCCTGGGGTGGGGTCAGTTCAAGGGGACCACTCCCTTCCCGGCGAGGGCCTCGGCGAGGCGATGCGAGTCGCCGGTGGTGGTCACGAGGTGAGCGTGGTGCATGAGGCGAATGCCTGTGCGTTCACGGAGAGCGGGAGCAGGAGTGCGGTGGCGGCCACCGCGGTTGTGAGGACAACACCCAGTCGCTTCGCATGCATGGTTTCCTCCTCGGCCGGGAAGCAGGACTCCAGTCACAAGCAGTCACCGGCTCAGCCGGGTGACCTCGTTCCCGTTGCTTGACTGGACCCATACGGTAAAGGGCGGGCCCAACTTCGAGGCTTCTGCGCCGGCTGGCAGCACTGTTATGGCGCACGAAAGCCTCCCTTACAAGCTAAGTCGGGTGATTCCAGGCTGCGACCTGAGACCGTCGCGCAGGCAAGCGCCGTAGAGCACGCTGGAACAGGGCCTGGTAGTCATCGAGTTGCGGCGCTCTGGTTGCCGACGTGTGATCCGACCCATCCGCCGGGCTGCCACCCGTGGACCGAGACAAACAAGGTTTGAACGCTCGGGATGACAGATGGTCACGGCGGCGGCACAGGTACCCGGGGATCTTGGGGGTGAGAGACATGGGGTGCAAGGGCGAGTTGCTCCCGCTGTGCGCACCCCGACGCCGACTTCGCCACCGTCGTCTCTCGGTTCTGCGACGCTCAAGGCCGAGCTGGATCACGGCATGGAGGACTACGTCGTCCTCGGCGCGTGCAACCCGCCCCTCGCCCACCGCACTCTGGAGGCGCCGACCGCACCGTCGGCCTGCTGCTGCCCTGCACCGTGGTCGTCCGCGGGGACGGCGACCACACCGCCCTGCAGGCCCTTGCCCCCGGGCGCGACGGTCGCGTTGGCCGAACTCGATGCCCTGCGCCCGGTCGCCGAGAAAGCCAGGCGCCGTATCGACGCCGCCCTGACCTCTCTCACCCGGGCGGGCCCGGGCAGGCGAGCGGCCCTCAGTCACCCAACGGCGTCGGGGCCGACTGACCCCACGACGCCCGATTCCGTGACGGCAGGCCGGTCACCCGGTGAGCAGTTGCTGGACAAGGGAGCCGATCGCGAGGGTGGCAGCGCCCGCGGCCGCGTCGGTGGCGACGTGGTTGGCGGTGGCCAGGACGACCGTGAAGGTGGTGAGCACGTGGCAGATGGCCAATACGCGTACCCGGATGCGGCGGGCCAGGAAGGCCAGGGTCAGGCCGGACCAGATGATGTGCACCAAGGGCGTGGCGGCGTAATGGTCGGACAGTGACGCCACGTCACCGGGGCCCGGGACTCCCATGTGTGGTGGACGACCACGGTGTCGACGAAGCCCTGACCGGCCCGGAGGCGGGGCGGGGCGGTGGTGCAGAAGGCGAAGCCGGACAGCAGGAAGGATGGCCGGGTACAGGGCGGTGCGCACCGAGCGCTAGCGGCCGGGGCGACGGACGTCGAGCCAGATCAGTAGGTAGTAGTGGTTCATCTCCGCGATCAGCCAACCCGCGCTGTCGGCGGCGTGGTTGTTCGTCCGCTCGATCGTCACGCGCGCCCCTGACTGGTGGCGCCGGTCCCGATGTGGGTCAGCGTGTTCTTGTCGTCGTCGCTGCTGCGCGGCAGGTGGCTGGCGATCAGGTGCTCGCGCGGTGAACAGGACCGGGGAGATGCGGTCGTTCAGCCGCAAACTGAGGAAGTGGTTGGCGTGGTCGATGCGCAGCGTCTCGATCCAGGCCCGGGCCGGTGGTGCAGGCGAGCACGTAGCGGGCGAACAACCGTCTCCGCGCTGTTACGGCTGCCCTTCGGGAAGGGCGACTTCCGCCCAGATGGTCTTGCCGGCGGCCTTGTGACGGGTCCCCCAACGCCGGGCGAGCTGGGCGACCAGCAGCAGACCACGCCCGCCCTCGTCGAAGATCCGGGCCCGCCGCAGATGGGGGGCGGCACTGCTGCTGTCGGACACCTCGCAGATGACCGCGGTGTCGCGGATGACGCGCAGCTGGATAGGCGGGCCTCCGTAGCGAATGGCGTTGGTGACCAGCTCGCTGACCACCAGCTCGACGGTGAAGGCGATCTCTTCCAGCCCCCAGGCGGCAAGCCGGCGAGCGACCTCGGCACGGGTACCGGCCACGGCCGCAGGGTCGCCGGCCAGGTCCCAGGTGGCAACCTGCCTGGAGTCCAGAGCGCGGGTGCGGGCGATGAGCAGGGCGATGTCGTCCGTGGGCTGGCCGTGGAGCAGACTGTCCAGAACGGCTTCGCACACCTCCTCCGGCTGGTCGGCAGGGCCGGTCAAGGCCCTTCGCAACTGTTCGAGTCCCGCATCGATGTCTCGGCCGCAGGCTTCTGCCAGGCCGTCGGTGTACAGCGCGAGCAGACTGCCTTCGGGCAGCTCCCGCTCAGTGACCTCGAAAGGCAGCCCGCCCACTCCCAGCGGGGGACCGGGCGGGACGTCGAGGAAGTCGACGGTGCCGTCCGGCGTGACCACTGCGGGCGGGGGATGTCCGGCGCTGGCGACGGTGCAGCGGTGCGAGATCGGGTCATAGACCACGTACACACATGTGGCGACGAGATCGGTGACGGTCTCCAGTCCCGGATCGATGGCCGTGTCCTCCTCCGCCGTGAGGTGGGTGACCAGGTCGTCCAGGTGAACAAGGAGTTCGTCGGGGGGCAGGTCGACATCGGCCAGCGTGCGCACCGCGGTCCGTAGCCGCCCCATGGTGGCGGACGCACGCAGCCCGTGGCCCACCACATCTCCGACGACCAGGGCCACCCGGGCGCCGGACAGCGGAATCACGTCGAACCAGTCACCGCCCACCCCGGCACGGGAGCGGGCGGGAAGGTAGCGGCAAGCCACCTGCACCGCCTCTTGCTCCGCCAACTGCTGTGGAAGCAGGCTCCGTTGCAGGGCCTCGGCGGTGGTGCGCTCACGGGTGTAGCGGCGGGCGTTGTCGACGGCCACCGCGGCGCGTGCCGCGATTTCCTCGGCGAGGAGCAGGTCGTCCTCCGTGAAGGGCGCCCGGCGCTGATGGCGGACAAGCACGGCCACACCCAGGGTGATGTCGCGGGCACTGAGCGGCACCACCATCACGGAGTGGACCCCGTGGGCGTGGACCACCCGGGCCCGCTGCGGGTCGCCCGTCGCCCATCGTTCGATCGCCCGGTCCAAGGTGCGGTGGAGAGAGGACCGGCCGGTGGCCATGACGCGGGCGGGCGGCGAGGACTGCGGGTAGTAGTCCACCTCGCCGACCCTGATCACCGACTCGGGGACGCCCGGCAGGACCGACTGGTGTGCAGCGCGGAGAAGAGCCACGCCCTCGCCGGACGGCCTGGGCTCCACGCCGCGGAAAAGCGAGTCCAGCAGGTCGACGGTGACGAAGTCGGCCAGCCGGCCTGCCACCGCATCGACCATCTCCTGAGCGGTCTGCGCCACATCCAGTGTGCTGCCCACCCGGGCGCTGACCTCGTTCAGCAGGGCGAGGCGTTCCCGGGCCCCGTACTCCGCGGTGGTGTCCACCGCGGTGAACTGCACGCGATGCACCTGGCCGGCCGCGTTCCTCAGCGGGGACAGAGTCACCGACCAGACCTGCTCACCAGGCTCGGCCCTGGCGTCGGCGTACACCTCCAGGTGCTCGGCTACGCCCGTTTTGAACACCCGGCATATCCCGCCTTCCACCTCTTCGTAGGCGGTGCCGGGCATGAACTGCGTGAACCGCCGACCGCGCATCTGGTCTTCGGTCAGGCCGGCCTCATGGGTCATACCGCTGCTTGCCCGGAGGATCCGCAGCTCGGCGTCACAGATCGCCACCGGCACATGGCATTGCGTGAACGCCTCCTCCACCATGGCGTCCCCCACGCGCCGAGACGGATGCTCCATAGGCGTGGACACGATCAGCCCTCCACGGTCCGGTTATGGATACCCCACCCTCACAGTCCTGCCTCCTGTCTACCGCTCTTTTCTCGCCTCCGCAGATCGCCCGGCGAGCACGGGTACAGCCCCCCGTCGGCCACCACCGACCCGCACATGCCGGCCAACAGCCGTGCGGGCGAGCGGCCCGGCCGAGGCCGTATCGGCCTCGGCCGCGGCAGAGGAGTTGCCTGACAGGCAAGTACCAGTAGGGGTATTCGACTGCCACCCTCCAGGCCGTCATAGCCTCGCCGACGCTAAACCCCTGGGGGTATATGAGCAGTCGGCCACCTGCGCGCGGAGCGGCCCGCCCAAAGCTGTGACCCACACCGAGAAGCACCCGGCGCGCACCGGCGCGACTCTTCGATGCACCCCCGCCAAGACCGGTTCGCACCGGCAACACAGGCACCGGCGTAAGGACGCAACCATCCGCCTCACGGCCTCAAGCTCCGGCGGCCGCCAATCCGCTCGACGTGATGAACGGGAAGAACCCGACGCGCCGGTACGACGGCTACACCTCATGCCCGCTGGTGACCGCCCGCGACCGAATGCTCCTGGCCGAGTTCGACTACGAGCCGAAGCCCTCGCCCACCTTCCCGCTGATCGACACCTTCAAGGAACGGCGCGATGCCGACCGGCCGCCTCTGACCGGCCGCCCTTGATCGACCGGCCCGGACTTCCCCCCGACCCGGGCCGGTCTGCCACACGCCCGGCACACGCGGCGAGGCGCACCACTGCGAACGGCAGCCGAAGCCCGCCGCGGAGTCAGGCACCTGGAATACCCCCTGGGGTATTCATGTCATGGTCCATGCATACCCCAGGGGGTAATTCCGACGGGAAGGAAACGTCGTGTTCTTCATCGACACCATTGACCTCGAGGGCCTCGGCAACCGCAGCTACCTTGCCGGCGGCCGGCAAACGGCCGTGGCCGTCGATCCGCCGCGCGACTTCGACCAAGTACTGGCGGTGGCCGCGCGTCGCGGGGTGCGGATCTCGCATGTGGTGGAGACCCACGTCCACAACGACTACGTCACCGGTGGTCTGGAGCTGGCCCGGGTGACCGGAGCCGCCTACCTCGTCCCGGCAACGGCGCGGGTTTCGTTCGCGCGGGTGCCGGTGGCCGACGGCGACATTGTCACCATCGACAGCGGGCTGGAGGTGCGTGCCGTTGCCACACCCGGCCACACCCCGCACCACACCTCCTACGTCCTGCAGAAGCAGGGGCAGCCGGTGGCGGCGTTCACCGGCGGATCGCTGCTGATCGGCACGGTGGGCAGGCCGGACCTGGTCGAGCCGCGGCTGACCGAGGAGCTGGCCCGCGCTCAGCACGCCACCGCGCACCGCCTGGCTTCCGAGCTGCCGGACGAGACGTCCGTGCTGCCCACGCACGGCTTCGGCAGCTTCTGCTCCTCGGCGCAGGCCGAGGGGGACGCCACCACCATCGGCAAGGAGAAGTCCGCCAACACGGCGCTGACCACCGACGTGGACTCCTTCGTCGCGCGGCTGCTCGCCGAGCTCGACGACATCCCCGCGTACTACACGCACATGGGTCCGGCCAATGCCGCGGGCCCGGCTCCGCTGGACCTGACCCCGCCGGCTGTAGCGGACGCCGACGAGATCGCCGCCCGCCTCGCGGCCGGCGAGTGGGTCGTGGACCTGCGCAACCGGGTCGCGTTCGCCGAGGGCCACGTCGCGGGGTCCTTCAACTTCGAGACCGACGGCAAGATCGCCACGTACCTCGCGTGGATGATCCCGTGGGGCAAGCCCGTGACCTTGCTCGCCGAGTCCCACGAGCAACTGGCCGCCGCCCAGCGCGAACTCGTCCGGGTCGGCATCGACCGGCCCGCCGCCGCGACCGGCACACCGCAGGAATGGGTGCCCGAGGGTGACAGCCCCGCATCCTTCCCGCGCTCCACGTTCGCGGGCCTGGCCGAACACGGCACGGACGACATCGTCGTCCTGGACGTACGGCGCGACTCCGAACGAGCCACCGGCTACATCGAGAGCTCCGTCCACACCCCGATCCACCGGCTGCACAAACGGCTCGGCGAGGTGCCGGCGGGCACCGTCTGGGTGCACTGCGCCGGCGGGATGCGGGCCGGAATCGCTGCCTCGTTGCTGGACGCCGCAGGGCGCGACGTCGTGGCCATCGACGACGGCTTCGATGCCGCCGCGGACGCCGGACTGACCGTCGTCATCAGCTGAGCCGACGAGTTCGGACAACCGGCAGAACTTTCCGAGAGGTTGAGTGATGTCCCACTTGCGGGTCGAAACCGCCCTGGACGGTCAGCTGGACGAGGACCTGACCGCGCACCAGCAGCCCGCCTCGGGCACACCCTCAACCGCATGCTCGACCAGCTGGCCTGCCGGTCGTCGCACGCCTGATGCTGACCGTCGCCCTCACCATGGCGCTCGTCAGGCGAGGAGTCGCGCAGTGCCTCGTCGCGGTGGCCGCGCTGGACGGCGGCGATCACGATGCGCGGGGCGATGCCGCCTCGGTGCCGACGGCGTGCACGGTGTCGGTGAGTTCCTCGGCGGTGCGCGGCCGGTGCAGGGCGACGTCGGTCCGCCGCTGGGCGCACCACCGGGAAGGAACGCCATGCATACGGCGATAGCACCCCACGGCGGCACTGGCCGCGGCGACCGCCGCGCTGTCGGTGGGCGTGGGGCCGATCCACTCGGCCCCACGATCGCGGGCGTGGACCGGCCCCACAGACCTTCCTGGAGGCAAAGGACGACCTGGGCCAGGACGCCATCGAGGGTGACGCGGGTGCCGTGGTGCAGGTCGGCGAGGGCAGCTCAACAGGAGACGGCCAGAAGCTGATCGTTAGCGGGCTCCGCGGCGTGGCCCCGAGCCACCTGTCGATCGCGGGGATCGTCTCGCGGACGTCGGGCTGTGCAGGCCCATGACGTTGCGCGGGGGAGCGCGCGACGGCGGAGAAGACCGTCGAGACGTACGCCGCCCGACGTCGACCTTTGGGCGGCGGGAGCGGTCGGGTTCGGCCTCGCGCGCCGTCCGCCCCATGGTGATCGTCTTCACCCTGATGGCACCAGGTTCCTGACCAGGACTCGCGGGTGCAGTCTGCGCAGTGCCTCTGGGAACGACCGCGAAGCCGATCGTCCAGCCCCGCTGCTGGGCGCGGCGGGCGGCGATGGTCACCGCGATCGCCGCCACACCCTTCAGGTCGAGGGCAAGGTCTTCCGCAGCTAAGGGCGGACGCGAACCGTTCCAAGCAAGATCCCCGGTCTTCGCGCCGACATCGCCGCTCAGGCCACCGATGGTCGGCGCCGCCGCGCCCTCCCGCGCGGTCACGGTGGCCGCGTACCTCGTGCCGCAGGTCATGGCGTACGCGGGTGTGGCCGGTCTGCCGCCGGTCGCCGGACTCTGGGCGATTCTTCCGGCGCTCGCGGGCATGCACGACGTCGACGACTACCCGCAGGCGCGCACCGTCCCCGGTCTGCTCGTGTACCGCTACGACTCGCCCCTGTTCTTCGCCAACGCGGAGGACTTCCGGCGCCGGGCACTGGCCGCGGTCGACGAACAGACGAAGCCGGTTCGCTGGTTCGTTCTGAATACCGAGGCCAACGTGGAGGTCGACATCACCGCCCTGGACGCCGTGGACGACCTTCGCCGGGAGCTGACGTCCCGCGGCATCGTGTTCGCCCCGGCTCGGGTCAAGCAGGATTTGCAGGACAACCTGCGGGCGTACGGCCTCGCGGGCTCCGTCGGCGCCGACCGCATCTTCCCGACGCTGCCCACCGTGGTGGCCGCGTACCGGGCCTGGTGCCGCGACCGGTGAATTCTCGTGCCGGGCCGACGGGAGGCCGAACGGCTCGTCCGAGGGCCGAGGGGCCCCTTTCCCACCCTTTCGTACCGGCGCAGGCTGGAAGCGGCAGGACCGCTCACCGACGACCATAGGGAGTCATCATGTACGGCACCCCGCACATCGTCAGCGATGTCATGACCCACACGGTCGCCTCCGTCGGCCGGTGGGCCTCGTTCAAGGTGATCGTCGGGATGATGCAGGACTGGCAGGTCAGCGCCTTGCCCGTGCTCGAAGGCGAGGGCCGGGTCGTCGGCGTCGTCTCGGAAGCCGACCTGCTGCCCACGGAGGAACTCCGGGACAGCCCCGAGGAGGGCTACGTACTGCTGCGCCGCCCCGCCGACGTGGCGAAGGTCGGCGCACTGACCGCGGGGGATCTGATGTCCTCGCCCGCAATCACCGTCCGGGCGAACGCCATCCTGGCCGAGGCCGCGCGAATCATGGCTCGCGAAAGGGTCAAGCGGCTGCCCGTGGTCGACGAGTCCGGTCTGCTGGAGGGCGTGATCAGCCGCGCCGACCTGCTCAAGGTCTTCCTGCGCGACGACGAGGACATCGCCGAGGAGGTCCGGCGCGACATTGTGGCGAACCTCTTCCCCCTGTCGTCCTCAGTCATCCAGGTGGAGGTGCACGACGGAGTGGCCACCCTGACAGGCAAGGTCCGCGACTCCGCCCTGATCCCCGTGGCCGCTCGCCTGGTGCGGGCCGTAGAAGGAGTGGTGAACGTGGAGTGCGACCTCACTCGGGGAGCCGCTGTGCGGTAGGCGGTGCGCACTCATCCTAGGAGGCCCGTCACCGGGTGAGTGAGGCCCAGACTGCCCTAGTGCGTTCGGCAACTGCGGGTGACGATCGCCTTCATGGACAGCTCGCAGTCTGTCCTTGCCCGGGGACCGAGGGGTGATCATGACCGAGACAGGCGCCTTCACGGAACAGAACCCGATCCGGGTGTTCCTGCTCGACGACCACGAGGTCGTACGACGCGGCCTGACCGACCTACTCAACGCCGAACCGGACATCTCCGTCGTCGGCGACGCCGACACCGCCGAACACGCCGACAATCGATGCTCGACCCGGTCACAACAGGTCAACTCATGCGGTCGCTGCGTGCAGAGCCGGCCGGGACACCGTCGCTGCCGCCCGAGCTGACGAGTCTGTCGCCCCGGGAACGGGACATCCTCGCCCTGATCGGCGACGGCCTGACCAACCGCGAGGTCGGCAGGAAGCTGTACCTGTCGGAGAAGACCGTCAAGAACCACATCTCCCGGCTGCTGGCCGAGCTGGGCGTCCAGCGCCGGGTCCAGGCCGCGGTTCTCGCTCCCACATCGACCAGCAGGAGGCCGGGGACCACTCAGGGCATTGATCGCGATCAAGAACCCTGGGTCAGGCGGCGGTGAGGAGGTTCTTCACCTCGACGACATCGGCGATGTCTTCCACCTCCGCCACCAGCCGGGCCGTGGTGGCCGACGGCATCCGTCCCGTCAGCTCCACGATGCCGTCGTGGACGGCCACCTCCACCGTGGCTCGGTCTTCCGGCGGGCAACAGGCCTCCATCCTGGCCTCGACCTCTGCCCGTATCCCTGCGTCGTCCCTGATGAGGGCCTGGAGCAGCGCGTCGCGGGGCACGACTCCGACCAGGCGGCCCAAGCCATCGGTGACCGGCAGCCGCTTGAGCCGGGAGAGTGCGGCCAGCCAGGCGGCCTCGGCGACGGTCGCGCCCGGGAGCACCGTGACCGCGGGGCTCGTCATCAGGTCGGCGGCCGTCTCACCGCGGGCCTTGCTGTAGATCCGTCGCTCGCGCAGCCTTCCGATGCGTCCGGGCCGATGGCCTGAAGCCTCGAAGGCCACCTTCGCCAGCAGGTCGGACTCCGAGACGACGCCGACCACGTGGCCCTCGCCGTCCACGACCGGGAGGGCGCCGACCTGCTCACGCGCCAGCAGACGGGCGATGTCGCGGTACGGCAGGTCGTCGCGCAGGGAGGCAGCGGGTACGTCCATCACGTCCCTCACCAGCGGGACCCCGGCCTCTGGCGGCGAAGGTTGTCGCGAGGGCGAGGCGGCCGGCGTCGCCGGGCGGGCGGTGCCGCGTGCAGGGGCCTGCGCTTCGGCATGTGCGTGTTCGGCCGCGGCGGTGGCCACGGCTCCCAGGTAGCGAATCAGCATGTCCTGTCGGCCCGCCTCGCCGGGGCTCCAGGGTTGGGAGGGCAGGTCCTGCCGGGCCTCGGCCTCCGCGGAGAAGTTCTCGTGGTCGTTCACGGCCGCCTCCGGACTCCGTCGAGTTGCCTACCGTCCCAGTCTTTCGCTCGGGCCGCCGTCGCCAAGAGCCGAACGGCCCTGATCGACGGCGTTACGGCCCTATCCGGTGCGGGGCGGAAGGAGAACGGTGAGACTGAGAGAGCAGCCGACCGGCAGGAGGCCGCCGATGAGCCTGCGGGACTTCCTGGAGCGGTTCCGTCCGGTGGGGACGCCTGGAGCGTCCGCCACTGGCGTGCCCGCCGACCGTACGGCAGAACGGGCCGCGGAACTGGAGCCCGCCCTCGCACAGCTGACGGATGTGCAGCAGGAGGCGGAACGGATCCGGGCGGCGGCGGACGAGGCGGCCGCCGCCGTGCGGCAGGACGCCGTGCGGCAGGCGACAGAGCTCGTGGCGGCCGCCCGCGAGCGTGCTCCCGAGATCCGCCGACAGGCCGCGGAACCCGTCCTCCGGGAGGCGCGGCGGGAGGCGGAGGCCCTGCGCCTCGCCGGGGGCCGTACCGCTTCGGCCGTCCGGGAGCGGGCCGCGGAGCGCTTGCCGGATCTGGTGGACCGAGCGGTGACCGACGCGCTGCGCCTGGCAGGGGGCCCCGGCGAAGGCGAAGCGCCATGAGTGCCGGTTGGGTCGCCGGGGCGGTACGGGCCAAGGCCCTCGTCGGCCGCTACCCGGGTGCCAGTGGGGCGCGGGAGATCGCCGGGTGTGGCACGTTGGACGACGCCCTGCGCTGCCTGGCTGCGACCCCGTACTCGAGATATGCACGGACGGCGGTCGGTCTGCCCGAGGCTCAGCGGGCGGTGACCGCCACGCTGCTGTGGCATCTGCGGGTGCTGGCCGGCTGGCTGCCCCGGGGTGGTGCCCGCTTGCTCGTTCCGCTGGTTGCGGGGTTCGAGATCGCCAACGTGGCCTCTCGGCTGCGCGCGCCGGACGGTCGCCGCGCGGAGGCCCCGGAACCGTACCGGCTCGGCGCGCTGGAGACTGCCTGGCGGACGCTGGAGCGTGCCGGGACACCTGCGGAAGTGCGGGCGGCGCTCATCGCCTCGCCCTGGGGCGATCCGGGTGGCAACACGCCGTGGGCCCTGATCACGGGCATGAGGATGGCCGCCGCACGCCGCACCGCCGTCGCCGTACCGCCCGCGCGTCGCTGGGCCCAGGGACGCGCCGTCCTGCTGACGGCTCGTGAACTGTTCGTGTACCAGCGCCCTCTGCAGGGGCCCGCGCGGCGTGACGCGGCACGACTGCTCGGGGCGCGGGCGTCGGCCGCCACCTCGTACCAGGAGTTTCGCGAGCGTCTTCCCGCGGCGGCCGGTTGGGTCCTGGCGGACATCGAGGAAGCGGGCGCGCTGTGGAAGGCCGAGGCCCGCTGGTGGCGGACGGTTCAGGCCGACGGCGCGGCGATGCTGCGCGAGGGCCGGTACGGGCCCCGGGTGGTCGTGGGTGCGGTCGCGGTGCTGTCCGTGGACGCCTGGCGAGTGCGGGCGGCGCTGGAGTCGGCGGCGCGTGGCGGACGGTCCGGGGAGGTGTTCGATGTCCTGGTCTGAGGCATGGACGCCGGTCCGGATGCGCCGGGTGGCGGTGATCGTGCCGCAGGTGGCCCTGCGGGACGCTCTGGTACGGATCGCCGAGGAGGGGTGCGTGGAGCTGGACCGTGCCGAGGAGGCGGCTCCGGGCGCGGCGGCGGTGCGGCTGCGGCGGCTGCAGGGGCGTGTCACGACGGCCGGGCCCGAGAGCACCACTTCGGCCGTCCTGGCCATCGCCGCACCCGACCTCGACCTGCTCGAAGAGCGTCGCGATGTCGAATTGTTGGCGGGCGAGGCTCAGTTGCAGGAGCGCGCGGAGGGCGCCGTACGGCATGGAGAGGTGGCCGCGCTGGCCGGGTGGTGCCCGGCCGCCGAGATGCCTCGCGTCGCGGGCCGGCTGGCCGCCGCAGGCGGCGCACTGGTGCCACTGCCGTCCCCGCGCGGCACCGATCCACCGACGCTGCTGCGGCCGGGCGGGGCCGTCTCCTTCGCGCCGCTGGTGACGACGTACGGCACACCGGCCTATGCGGACCTCGACCCCTCGTGGCCGGCGGGCCTCGCCTACGTAGCGATGTTCGGGATCATGTTCGGTGACGTGGGGCACGGGGCGCTGCTGGTGCTCGGAGCGCTCGCGCTCCGCCTCGGGTGGCCCCGCCGATTCGCCCGGTTGGGCCGGCTGTGGCCCTTCCTGGCGGGCGCGGGAGTCGCCTCCATGCTCGCGGGCGCCGCCTACGGGGAGTTCTTCGGCCCCACCGGGCTGCTGCCGGTGCTGTGGCTGAGCCCATTGGACAGTCCTGCCCGCCTGCTGGCCGCCGCCGTGGTCTTCGGGGCGGGACTGCTGGCCGTCGCGCACGCCGCCGGCGCAGTCAACCGCGTTCGTGAGGGCGGCTGGGGCACGGCGCTGTACGCGGCGTCGGGCTGTGCCGGGCTGATGTTCTACCTGGGGCTCGCTCTGGCAGTGGCGGGCCTGCTCCTGCACCGGCCGCCCGCGGCCGTCGCCGGGGCCACGCTCGCCGTCGTCGGGCTGACGCTGGTGGCCCTCGCCATGTTCCGGGCCACGGCGGGCGGCGGTGCCGGATGCGCCGAGACGGCCGTACAGCTGTTCGACGTAGTCGTGCGCACGGGCACCAACACCCTGTCGTTCGCCCGGCTCGCGGCCTTCGGCCTTACCCACGCCGCGCTCGCCGACCTGGTGTGGCGCGGCACCACCGGCCTGGCCGGGCACGGTGGCGCCGGAGTCGCGGGGGCAGTGCTGCTGTTCGCCGCGGGCACGGCCCTCTCGTTCGGCCTGGAGGCCCTGGTGGCCGGTGTGCAGGCCCTACGGCTGGAGTTCTACGAACTGTTCTCCCGGCTCTTCGAGGCGGAGGGCCGTCCGTTCCGCCCGTGGCACGTTCCCTCGGCGGAACCTGCCGACAGCACTACGAAGGTGATCCCATGCTCACCTGGCTGATCATCCTGCCGGTCCTGGCCGCGGTGCTCGGCGCCGTGCGGCTGCTGCGGCGGCGCCGGGCCAGACACGCCTTCCGCTGGCTCCTGGCCACGAACCTGGCCCTCCTCGGCGGCGCCTGTGTGGTACTGGCCACGGCACTCGCGGGCCCCGCACAGGCGTCGGCACCCGCCACGTCCGGCGGAGTCAACGGATCTGCTCTGATCGGGGCCGCCATCGCGGTGGCGGGAGCCTCGATCGGGGCAGCGATCGCCGTCGCCTACACCGGCGCCGCAGCGCTGGCAGCACTGAGCGAGCGACCCGAGATGTTCGGCCGGGCGATGGTGATCGTCGGTCTGGCGGAGGGCATCGCCGTGTACGGGCTGGTAGTAGCGATCCTGCTGATCGGAAAGGCATGACGAGGGGCACCGTGGCCGCCATCGGGGCACGGACCAGCGTGTGCGGTCTGGCCCTGGCAGGGGTCGACGTGCGTGTCGCGGACGATCCGGACGCCGTCCGCCACACCTGGCGGACGCTCCCGGGCACGGTCGGCCTCGTGATCCTCACGGCCGAGGCCGCCCAAGCGCTGGGAGCCGAGGCAATCGCGCCCGGCCCTTCCCGGCCGCTGACCGTGGTGATGCCCTCATGACCGCGTCCACGGACGCACTGGACCCCGTGCGCGCCGAGTTGCTGCGCGCGGCACGGGCATCGGCCGACGCCGTCCGGGAACGAGCGCGGGCCGACGCGGAGGAAAGCCTGCACGCGGCACGCGGTACTGCTGACGAGGTGCTCGCGCAAGCCCGGGAGCTCGGCGAGGCCGACGGCGCCGCCGAGGCGGCCCGGGAACGAGTGCGAGCGGTGCAGGACGCCTGGGCGGCGGAACTCGCGGCTCGCTCCGAGGTCTACGCCGAACTCAGGGCCGCAGTCCGCACAGGCGTGCGCAGAGCGATGGCGGAGGGTGCCGTACCGCAGGCCCGACTCGCCGAGGCGGCACGGGCGCTGCTGGGAACACAGGCGCGGGTCACCGCTGCAGCGGAGGGTGGAGTGATGGCCGAGGTGCCCGGCCGACGGGTCGATCTGTCGGCTGACGCCCTCGCCGACCGTGCCCTGGAGCGGCTGGGTGCGCAGGCCGAGACGCTGTGGAGGCCGCAGTGACCACACCCAGCAGTTCGGGAGCAGGCCGGCAGGCCACGTGCGCCGGTCCGGCAGGCCCCCAGGCTGACGACGCGTCCCGCTCACGGATTCTCCGGGTCACCGGCCCCCTGGTGGAGATCGTCTGCCCCCCCTCGGTCGCCATGCACGACATGGTCGTGCTCGGCGCCGCCCGGCTGCCGGGCGAGGTGGTCGCCATCCACGGCGACACGGCCACCGTCCAGGCGTACGAGTACACAGGTGGACTGAGCCCGGGACATCCGGCGGAGCCCCAAGGCCGACCGCTGTCGGTACGCCTGGCCCCGGATCTGCTCGGCGGCGTGTACGACGGTCTGCTGCGCCCCCTGGTCGGCGCCGGCGCCCATCTCACGACAGGCGAGCCGAGCAAGGCACCGGAAGCGCGCAGCTGGTCGTTCACACCAGGGGTGGCCGAGGGAGCGCGGATCGCGGGCGGGGACGTCCTCGGGGAGATCGCTGCGAGCGTGCCCATGCGGCTCCTGGTGCCTCCGGACCGCTCGGGCGAGGTGACCCGGGTCGCAGCGGCGGGCGAGTACTCCGCCGACGCCGTGCTCTCCGTGGTGGGCGGACACGAGGTGCGGATGGCGCAGTCCTGGCCCGTGCGCAGGCCGCGACCGGTCGCGCGGCGGCTGCCGGCCGACATGCCACTGAACACCGGGCAGCGGGCCGTCGACCTGCTCTTCCCGGTGGCCCGCGGCAGCACGGTCGCCGTACCGGGCGGCTTCGGGACCGGCAAGACCATGCTGCTGCAACAGATCGCCAAGTGGTGCGACACCGACGTGATCGTCTACGTCGGCTGCGGCGAGCGCGGCAACGAGATGGCGGACGTCATCGAGGAGCTGTCAGAGCTGACTGATCCCCGTACCGGAGGCCGTCTGGCGGATCGGACCGTGACGATCGCGAACACCTCCAACATGCCGATGATGGCCCGCGAATCGAGCGTGCACACGGGTGCGACGGTCGCCGAGTACTTCCGCGACATGGGCCTCGACGTCGTCCTGATCGCCGACTCGACCTCCCGCTGGGCGGAAGCACTGCGCGAGTTCGCCTCCCGCATGGGCGAACTCCCTGCCGAGGAAGGCTATCCGGCGGGGCTCGCCTCCCAACTGGCCGCGTTCTATGAACGGGCCGCCGCGGTGCGCACCCTCGGCAACGCCCGTGGCTCCGTCACGGTGATCGGCGCCGTGTCCCCGCCGGGTGGCGACCGCACCGAGCCGGTCACCGCGCACACCGAACGGTTCGTGCGGTGCCTGTGGAGCCTGGACCGCGACCTCGCCTACGCACGGCACTATCCGGCCGTCTCCTGGGCGGACTCCTTCTCGCGGGACACCGCCGCGCTGGCCGCCGCGCACGCGCGGGCCGGCGACCCCGAGTGGACCGAGAGGCACGGGCGAGTGACGCGGCTGCTGGCCGAGGCCGACCGGCTGGCCGATCTTGTCGAACTGGTCGGCATCACGGCCCTGCCGCCGCGGGAGCGGATCAGCGTGCTCGCGGGACGGCTGCTGCGCGAAGCCGTGATCCAGCAGAGCGCACTGTCGCCGGCGGACGCCTACAGCGCCCCCGAGAAGACCGCGGCCCTCGTGGAGGCCGTGCTGGCAGTGATCGACCGCTGTCTGGAGCTGGTGGACTCCGGTGCCCCGGCGGACGCAGTCGAGGCGGTCGACTTCACCCCGCTGCTGCGGGCCCGTGAGACCGCGGGCCCCGCGGAGACCGCTCCCGTGGCGGCGGCCCGCGACACCGTGCTGGCCCGGCTCAAGGACGCGGCATGAACAGCGCGGACATCGAGTACACCGGCGTGCGGGAACTGCGCGGCCCGCTCGTGGTCGTCGAAGGCGTGAGCGGGGTGGGCTGGGACGAGTTCGCCACGATCGTCCTCGACTTCGGAGAACGACGGCACGGACTGGTCCTGGAGGTGGACCGCGACCTTGCGGTGGTGCAGGTCCTGGAGGACACGGCCGGCATGAACCGCGCAGGCACCCGCGTCGCGTTCTCGGGCACGCCACTGCGGATCCCGGCCGGAAGCGGATGGCTGGGGAGGGTGTGCAACGGGCGGGGCGAACCGGCCGACGGCGGGCCGCCGGTGCTGGGCAGCGCGTCCGTGCCGGTGGGCGGCACGCCGATCAATCCGGTACGGCGGGAACCCCCGAACGAGCCGGTGCTGACCGGCGTAGGCGCCGTGGACGTGCTCACCACGCTGGTGCGGGGACAGAAACTGCCGGTGTTCTCGGTGGCCGGGCTGCCACACCTGGAACTGGCGGTGCAGATCGCGGCCCAGGCGACGTGCGGCGGCGAGGCGTTCGCCGTCGTGTTCGCCGGTATGGGGCTCACCCACGCGGACACGGCGTTCGTCCGTGACGGACTGGCCGCCCGCTCCGCCGCACGAGAACTGGTCCTGTTCCTCAACACCGCGGACGACCCGGTGATCGAACGGCTGCTGACGCCGCGCCTCGCGCTGACCGTCGCCGAGCACCTGGCGTTCACCGAGGGCCGTCACGTCCTGGTGGTGATGACGGATATAACGGCCTATTCGGAGGCCCTGCGCGAGGTGTCCGCCGCGCGGGGCGAGATACCGGCCCGCCGGGCGTACCCGGGCTACCTCTACAGCGACCTCGCGTCCCTTTACGAACGCTGCGGCAGGATCAGGGGCCGCCCGGGGTCGGTGACCGTCCTGCCGGTGCTCACCATGCCGGCGGGCGACATCACCCACCCCGTTCCGGACCTCACCGGCTACATCACGGAGGGTCAGATCGTGCTGTCCGCCGAGGTGCACGCGGCCGGCACGTATCCGCCCGTGGATCCGCTGGCCTCGCTGTCGCGCCTGATGCGCAAGGGAACCGGAGCGGGACGGACCCGCGCGGACCATCCGGCCGTCGCCGCGCAGCTGATCGCCGCGCTGGCCCGGTCCCGGCAGGTGCGGGAACTCGCCGACCTGATCGGACGGTCGGCACTCAGCCCGACCGACCTGCGCCACCTCGACCTGGAGAACGCCGTCCGGCACCGGTTCCTGGCCCAGGGAACGAACGAGAACCGGTCATTGGACGAGTCCCTGGACCGGGCCTGGGAGGTTCTGCTGACCCTGCCGCGCAGCCAGCTCGGCATGATCCCGGCGGACCTGCTCGACGCCCATGCCCCGCCGCAGGACGAGGGGTCGCCGTGAGTACGCACGGGCGCCGGGTGCCGGTGGGACGGGCCGGGCGGTTGCGGCTTCGCCGCAACCTGGCCACCGCGCAGCGCGGAGCCGACCTGCTGGAACGCAAACTCCGGCTCCTGCTGGACCGGGAGCGTGTGCAACGACGGGCTGCGGAGGATGCGGGTTCGGTGTGGCGGGAAGAACTGGCCGCCGCCGACACCTGGCTGCTGCGCGGGGTGCTGCTCGGCGGCGAACGAGCACTGACGCAGGCGGTGCCCGTGGACCGAGCCCGCATCGACGTCGAGTGGGCAGCGCTGATGGGCGTACGCCATCCCGCGGCCGTGGCCTGGACCGCCCCCGTCCGCTCCCCCGCGGAACAGATGCCGCCCAACACCGCGCTGGCGCACGCCGAGACGGCCTACCGCGCGGCGGTCCGCGCGGCGGCGGAACACGCCGCCCACCGGACAGCGGCCGAACTGCTCGCCGCCGAAGCCGAACGGACGCGGCGGCGAGCCCGCGCCCTGCACCGACACTGGATCCCCCGGTTGCAACGTGAACTGTCCGCGGTGGAGCTGGCGTTGGAGGAGGCCGAACACGAGGAAGCGGTGCGACGCCGCTGGGCCGCCTCGCAGGGGGTCCGGTGATGGCGCCACGAAAAGGGCACAGCGTTGGCGGGCCCACGCGGGACCCGCCAAATGCCGTCAGCTGCCGTCAGCTGCCGTGCTGGATCTCGACGTGCTTGGCCTCCGCCTTCTCGGCGCCCAGGCCGACGCTGACGGTGAGCATGCCGTCGGTGTAGTCGGCCGTGACGTCGTCCTCGTCGGCGCCCGGCGGCAGCGTCACGCTGCGGCTCATCGCGCCGTACCGGATCTCGCTGTGAGTCTTCGTGACGTCCTTCTCGGTGCGTTCGGCCTGGACGGTCAGCACCCCGTCACTGATGAAAACGTCGATGTCCTCGTGGGACATGCCCGGAAGCTCCGCTCGCATCACGTAGCGGCCGCCCTCCATGTAGTCCTCGACGCGGACCGTGTACAGGTCACCCATCGTGGGCATCGCGAACCGGGCCGGAAGGTTCTCGAACCAGTCCGGCACCTCCGGGAACGCGAACCTCTGCCTGCGTGTCAGTGTGGCCATCGCGGTGCCTCCTCCGCTGTTGTCCAGCCTGCCGACACTTCCAGTCCAGCGCGCACGGGCTTGTACCGCTAAGGCCGAACAGCCCATACCAGGGGTCCCAGAAGTCCCTTTCCTCCTGCGGGTGCGCGGTCAGACTGGTGAAGAAGGGACGACCACATTCGGCGGCGATCATCATGTCCGACGTCACGACCACCGATCTCTACGAAGTGACCATGGCCCTGTCCTATCTCCGGGAGGACATGTGGGCCCCGGCCACCTTCAGCCTCTTCGTCCGCGACCTCCCGCCCGGCCGGGGCTTCCTGGTCGCCGCAGGACTGGAGCCCGCCCTGGACTTTCTGGCCGACTACCGCGTGGAGCGGGAGGACGTCGAGGAGTTCGCGGCCGCGCTGCACCGTCCGGTACGGGACCTCGAACCGCTCCTCGGCCTCGCCTTCGAAGGCGAGGTGCGCGCCGTGCCGGAGGGCCGCACGGTGTTCGCCGGAGAGCCGTTGCTGGAGGTGACCGCCCCGCTGCCGCAGGCTCAGCTGGTCGAGACGTACCTGCTGAACCAGGTCTGCCACCAGACGGTGGTGGCGTCCAAGGCGGCACGCTGCGTCCTGGCCGCCGCCGGGCGGCCCGTGGTGGACTTCTCGCTGCGCCGCACCCACGGCCCCGAGGCCGGATACCAAGCGGCCCGGCTGGGCGCCCTGGTCGGCTTCGCCGGTACCAGCAACGTCGCCGCCGCGACCACGCTGGCCATCCCGGCCTCGGGCACCATGGCCCATTCGTACATCGAGGCGTTCCCCGGCGAGAAGGAAGCGTTCCACGCCTTCGCACGCAGTCACCCCGGCCCGGTCACCTTCCTCGTCGACACCTACGACACCGAGGAAGGCGTGCGGATCGCGGCGCGGGTGCTGAGAGACCTGGGGCGCGGTCCCGGCTGCGCGATCCGGCTGGACAGCGGAGACCTCGACGCACTCTCGCGCCGGGCACGCGCCATCCTGGACGCCGCGGGGCTGGCCGACGTACGGATCGTGGCCAGCGGCGGACTCGACGAGTACGGCGTCGCCCGGCTGGTACGCGCCGGTGCCCCGGTCGACGTGTACGCCGTGGGCACGCGTGTGGGTGTGGCCGCGGACGCCCCGTATCTGGACGCCGCGTACAAGCTCGTCGAGTACGACGGCCGCCCGGTCATGAAGCTGTCCTCAGCGAAGGTCACGGCCCCGGGCGGCAAGCAGGTCTTCCGGCGCGCCGGGCAGCCCGACGTCATCGCCCTGCGGGGAGAGGAACCGCCGGACTCGGCACGGCCGCTGCTGCGCACGGTGATGCGCGGCGGCCGTCGGACGGGGCCGCCGGACCGCTGGCAGGACGCCCGCGACCGGTTCCGCGGGGACATCGCCGATCTGCCCGGCCCGACGCTCCGGATCGAGAACCCCGAACCGGTCCGACCGGTTTGGTCCCGGGCTCTGCAGAAGCTGACAGCCACGGTACGTGCGAGCATCGAAGCACGGTTCCGCCCGGACCACCTCGCCGCTCCCTCCGGCACGGCTGCCTCCCACTCCTCGACGTTGTCAGCCGACGCACCATGAGGGGCCCGACGGTGGGGCCGACGGGGACGAGGCAAGGACCAACGGCCCCTGGAACCCTGACCGCGCCACGTCTTCCATGAGATCGGCGGCGCTGCTCCGCGCCACCACAGGGAGGAGGCGAGCGAGATGTCCGCTCCCGCACCAACAAGGAAGGAACGGGCCGTGCCGAGTACCGGACCCGAGGCGACCGGCGCCTCGATGCGCGCCCGCGTGGGCGACGAGATCGTCGTACGCGGCACCACCGCCGAGGTCGTGGCCCGGGACGGCGAGGTCGTGGGGCTCTGCCATCCCGACGGCAGCCCGCCGTACGACGTGCGCTGGGCCGAGGACGGACGGGTGACCTTGTACTTCCCCGGGCCCGACGCCTTCATCAGGCATCTGACGCCCTCGCCGCACCCGGCACGCGCCTCCGCACACACCTCGCCGGCCTCCGACGAACCGGTGGCTGGAGGCGGTCATGTCCCGGCCCGGTGACCGTCGGCCGATCGTGGTGGGCGTCGATCCCGACCCCAGCCGACGGATGGCGCTGGCCTGGGCAGCCGACGAGGCCGCCCGCCGTCGGGTGCCGTTGCGTCCGGTTCACGTCGAGGGCGTGCCGACCAGGGGCTATCGGGGGCAAGAGATCCCGCCGTCCTGGGAAGAATGGAACGAGGCTCTGCACAGGGCCGGGAAGCAGGTACTCGAAGAAGCCGCGGACTTCGTCACGGCACGGCACCCGCAGGTCGAGGTGGACACTGTGCTCTCGGAGGGCGACCCCGTGTGGGTGCTGCGTGAGCAGAGCCGCGACGCCACGGCCGTCGTACTGGGCTCCCAACATCTGAGCCGGACCCAGGAGGTGTTCGGCTCCGCCTCGGTCGCCCTGCCGGTCATGGCCCACGCGCACTGCCCCGTGGTCGTCGTGCCCGAGCCGGAGCACATCACCCAGGAGCCCGCGTACTACGTCGTCGGCGTCGACGGCAGCGAACACTCGGCCGCCGCCGTCGACGTGGCATTCGAGGAGGCGTCCCTGCGCGGCGCCGAGGTGCGGGCCCTGTACGTCTGGGAGCCAGGTCCGCTCAGGATCTTCGACGAGTACGCCCCGCAGCAGGAGGCCCGCCGGTTGCTCTCCGAGACCGTGGCCGGCCGCCAGGTCCGCTACCCAGAGGTGGACCTGCGCCACGAACTGGTCGTCGGGCATCCCGTGCAGGTGCTCACCGACGCCTCGGCCCACGCGCTGGGCCTGGTGGTGGGAACCCGGGGTCACGGAGGATTCACCGGCATGCTGCTGGGCTCGGTCAGCCAGGGCGTGCTGCACCATGCCCGCTGCCCTGTCATCGCCGTTCCGTCGAGACCGGAGTGAGAAGTCCCGAGCGGGCGGCGGGCAGGAGGCGCGGGAACGCGGGAAGTCCACTCGGCCCCACTCAGGGTCCAGACGGCCCCTGCCCCGCGACGGTCCGCGCGCACATCCTGGAAACGGGATTCGAGGAGGAGTCCTCGGCCTGTCGTCCGAGCAAGGGCGGGTCCCCCTGGCCGAGGTCGGCACACCCTGCCGCGAAGGGAAGCCACCGTGACTGCACAACCCCTAAACGTGAACACCGTCTCCGCGCTCGTGGCGGAGGCCGCGGCGGCGCCCTCGCTGCACAACGCGCAGCCCTGGAGATTCCGCTTCCTGCGCGACAGCGCCGTCCTACGCCTGTACGCCGACCTGGAGCGATCCCTGCCGCGCACCGACCCGGACAAGCGAGGCCTGCATCTCGGCTGCGGCGCCGCGCTCTTCAACCTGCGCGTGGCCGCCGCTGCCACGGGGCTGGCGCCAGTCGTGCGGCTGCTGCCCGACCCCGGCGATGCGAAGTTGCTCGCCGAGATGGGCCTGCGCGGCTCCGCGCCACCCGACAAAGCGCTCACCCGACTGCACCCGGCGATTTCCCGCCGTCACTCCAGCCGTCTCCCCTTCCGCGACGAGGAGATCCCGGTCGCCGTGGCGGAACGGCTGTGCGACACGGCCCAGGCCGAGGGCGCCCAGCTGTTGTTCCCCGGCGCCTGGCACGTGAAGTCGATTTTGGAACTGGTGCAGGACGCTGAGGGCCGGGAGGCGCTGAACTCAGGCGTCCTCGCTGAGACGGCGCGCTGGGCACGGACGGAACCGTCGGGCACCGTGGGAACACCCGATGGCATCCCCGCCGAGGCGTTCGGCCCTCGCCAACGCGCTACCGCAGCCCCCGTGCGCGACTTCGCCGCCGGCCGTCCGATGCCGGGGCGTGGCTGTGCGTCCTTCGAGAAGAACCCTCACATCGCTCTGCTGGGCACGGCCCGCGACGGGCCCGCGGACTGGCTGCGCGCAGGTCAGGCACTGGAGCGGGTCCTGCTCCAAGCCACCACGGACGGGCTGGTCGCGTCGGTGACCTCCCAGCCCCTGGAATGGCCGGAACTCCGGTGGACGGCTCGCGACCCCCTCTCGGGCATGGCCCACGTGCAGATGGTGCTCCGGCTCGGCTACGGCCCCGAAGGCCACCCGAGCCCGCGGCGACCGGCGGCCGAGCTGCTCGACATCGTCTGAGGCAGGGCGTGTCGGTGGCTCCGCATGGCATGAAGGAAGCGCGGAGGGAGAACCGGCCATGGGACACCATCCCGGCACTCGCGTCGCAGCGAATCCGAATCCGCGCACGGCCACAACCCGGCTGCGAGGAGTAGTCGCATGAAGGTGTCCGAGGCGATGACCGCTCCGCCGATATCCGTCGCGCCTCACGTCTCCCTGCTCGAGGTGACCCGGCGGATGACCGAGTCCGCCGTCGGCTCCGTCCTCGTCGTCGAGGACGGAGCGCTGCGCGGCATCGTCACCGACCGCGACCTCGCCATACGCGGCGTGGGCGGAGGCCTGGACCGGGAGACGCGAGTGGACGCGGTGATGTCGGCCCGGGTGGTCACCGTCGACGCGGGCGACGACCTCCAGGTGGCCTACCGGACGTTCCGCCGCACCGGCGTGCGCCGCCTTCCGGTCCTCGACGGTGGCCGCGTGGTGGGGGTGCTGACGATCGACGACCTGTTCCTGGACGTCTTCCGTCGGCTGGCCGACCTCCTCGGACCCATCGCCTGGAGCATGCTCCAGGAGCCGCCCGGGCGGCCCTCGGCGGCTGGAGCCCGGTATGAGCCCTGAACCGGCCGAGCGGGGAGCGATCTCCCATCACGCGCCCCGGCCGACCGAGTTGTGTAACGGCGGGCCACCGACTGATGTCATGGCCTCGACCACCGGCCCGCCACGGGACCAGCCCGGCGCCCCCCGCCCGTGCATCCCGTCCCTGGCCGTCTCGGACGTCTTCACCGCCCTGGACGCTTCCCCGCGCGGTCTCACGCCGGCCGAGGCCGCCGCACGGCAGGCCCGCTACGGCCCCAACGAGCTGCCCGGCGTGAGCCGCGGGCATGTGTGGATGCGGCTGATCGCGCAGTTCACCGACCTGTTCGCGGTGGTGCTGCTCGTCTCCTCGGCGATCACCTTCCTCGCGTACGCCCTGGAGCAGCCCCGAGATCCGGCAACACTCCAACTGGCCCTGGCGATTCTCGGCGTGGTCCTCCTGAACGCGGGCATCGGTTTCGCGCAGGAGTACTCCGCCGAGCGCACGGCGGAGTCCCTGCAGGCGATGGTGCCGCACACCTGCCGGGTGCTGCGGGACGGTGAACCGCGGGAACTGCCCGCTCGGGATCTGGTTCCCGGCGATGTCGTGCTTCTGGAGGCCGGGGACGCGGTGTCGGCCGACTGCCGGCTGGTCGAGGCACACGAAGTCGCCGTCAACAACGCGGCACTCACGGGCGAGAGTGACGCCGTCCCGCGGGTCGCCGGACCGATTCCGGCGGTGCCGACGCTGGAGGCACGCAACTGCGTGTTCATGGGCACCGACGTGGTCGCGGGCACGGGCAAGGCGGTCGTGTCCGCCACCGGGACGGCCACCGAGTTCGGGAGGATCTTCCGGCTCACCGCTGCGGCACCCCGGCAGAAGACCCCACTACAGCTCCAGGTCGCGGCCATGGCCCGCCGTGTGGCGGGCGTCGCGCTGGCGACCGGAGCCGTCCTGTTCGCGGTGCGGGTGCCCAATGAGCAGCCGTTCGTCGACACGTTCGTCTTCTCCCTCGGGGTGATGGTCGCACTCGTTCCGGAAGGCCTGCCGGCGACGCTCTCCGTGTCGCTGGCGATCGGTGTGCGCCGCATGGCGCGTCGGCACGCGCTGGTCAAGCAGCTGCTGGCGGTGGAGGCGCTCGGCTCGACCAGCGTGGTGTGCACCGACAAGACGGGGACGCTCACACAGGCCGAGATGACCGTTGTGCGGGTGTGGGCGAACGGCGTGTCGCACGCCGTGGCGGGGGTGGGATACGCGCCTGTCGGTGAGGTCGTCGAGGCCGGATCCGTGCGGGAGCTGTTGAGGACGGCGGCTCTGTGCAGCAACGCCCGGCTGGTTCCGCCGACGAGCCGGGACGGGTGGCGGGTGCTCGGCGACACCACCGAGGGCGCACTCCTGGTGGCCGCCATGAAGGCCGGCCTGGATCCGTCGGTGGAGGAGGCCCGCTCGCCACGGGTGGCGGAGTATCCCTTCGACTCCGTCCGCAAGTTGATGAGCACCGTGCACCGTGATGCGGACGGTACGTATCGCGCGTGCGTCAAGGGCGCGCCGCTGGAGCTGCTCGCCCGCTGCGACGCCATCGACCGGGAGGGCACGCGGACGCCGCTCACGGAAGCCTCCCGCGCCGAGGTGGTCGCGGCCGCGGACGACATGGCCGGGCAGGGCCTGCGCGTCCTGGCGGTGGCCCGGCGGCGGGTACCGGGTCCTCGCCCGGCGCTCGGGGACGTCGAGTCGGAGCTGACTCTGCTGGGCCTCTCCGGGATGTACGACCCGCCCCGACCGGAGGTGCGGGACGCGGTGGGGGCGTGCCGACGGGCCGGGATCCGCATCGTCATGGTCACCGGCGACCATCCCCTGACTGCGGAGGCCGTCGCCCGCCGCGTCGGCATCGTACGGGGACCGGCCCCGTCCGTCGTGACGGGTGCGCAGCTGGACGCACTGAACGACGACGGCGTGGACGCGCTACTGGCGGGCTCCGCCGAGCTGCTGCTGTGCCGGGTCAGTCCCGAGCACAAGATGCGGGTGGTCACCGCGTTGCAGCGGCGCGGTGAGGTCGTCGCCGTCACCGGGGACGGCGCCAACGACGCGCCCGCCCTGAAACACGCGGACATCGGTGTCGCCATGGGGGCCTCCGGGACGGACGTCGCCCGTGAGGCAGCGGTGATGGTGCTGCTCGATGACTCCTTCGCCTCCATCTCCACCGCGGTGGGGCTGGGTCGTTCGGTCTACCGCAACATCCGCAAGTTCCTGATCTATCTGTTCAGCCACAACATCGCCGAACTGGTGCCGATCCTGGCGGCCACCTTCGCCGGGTTCCCGCTGGTGCCGATCACGGCCGTACAGATTCTCGCCATCGACCTGGGCTCCGACGTACTGCCCGCGCTCGCGCTCGGCGCCGAACCGATGGAGGCCGACGTCATGGACAGCCCGCCGCGACCGCGCCGGGAACGGCTGTTCTCGACCGCAGTCATGGGCCGGATCCTCTTCCTCGGCGGTATCCAGGCCCTCGGCGTGTGTGCCGTCTTCTTCTGGCAGATCCACGCCTCCGGCATCCCGTACGCGGACTTCACCAGGGACGATCCCGTCTACCGGGAGGCGATCACCATGGTCCAGGCCGGCATCGTCGTCAGCCAGTTCTTCAACGCCCTCGCGGTGCGCACCGACCGGCAGAGCGTCTTCCGGGCAGGTCTGCTGTCCAACCCCTGGCTGATCGGCGCCGGTTGCGTCGGCATCGCACTGATGGCGGCCATCAGTTACGCGCCTCCGCTCCAGGCGATCTTCAACACCGCGCCGCTGGCTCCCGCCGACTGGGCGGTTCTCGCCGGGTTCGGGGCATTGTTGCTGGCCGCCGAGGAAGCCCGTAAGTGGGTACTGCGGCACCGGAGCGGGGCCCCGAAAGAAGGAACATGATGAGAGTGATCATCGTGGGCTGCGGCCGGGTCGGTTCCACCCTCGCGGCGCAGCTTGTGACCGAAGGCCACGACGTACGTATCGTCGACCGGCAGCCCAAGGCACGCAGGCGTCTGCCGCCGGCCTTCCCCGGCACCTTCCACGTGGGCAACGGCTTCAGCCGCCCCGCGCTGGAAGCGGCCGGGATCGTCCACGCGGACGCGTGCGTCGCGGTCACGTCGGGAGACAACAGCAACATCGTGAGCGCCCGGACGGCCAAGGAGACGTACCGGGTTCCGGTCGTCCTCGCCCGCATCCACGACCCGAGCCGCGCCGACATCTACCGGGACCTGGGCATCCCGACGATCTCCAGCGTCCGCTGGGCCGTCAGCCGCATCCACCAGATGCTGCTGCACCGCCACCTCACCCCGGAACTCTCCTTCGGCAACGGCGAGACACTCCTGATCCGCTCCCAACTGCCCGCCTACCTCACCGGACGGCAGCTGACCGCGTTCGATGTCGACGGGGAGATCCGTGTCGTGGAGATCACCCGCGCCGGACGCTCGCTGCTGCCCGCCCATGGTGTCCTCGCCGAACCCGGCGACCTGGTCACCTTCGCCGTCGCAGCAACCGCACTGGGCCGTCTGCGCGGCTTCCTCGACAAGGAGCTGGGAACGTGAAGGTCCTGATCGCGGGCGCGGGCCGCCTCGGCACTCAGATCGCCCAGGTGCTCTCCGCCGCACGCAACGACGTCACCCTTGTCGAACGCGACGAGGACCGCTTCACCGAACTCGAAGGCATGCCGTACGTAAACCTGGTGGCCGGGGACGCCTGCGAGCCCGCACTCCTGGAGCGCGGGGGTGCGCTGACCTGCGACCTCGTCGTCGCCGTCACCGGCCGGGACGAGGACAACCTCGTCATCAGCCTGCTTGCCAAGCGCCGGTTCGGCGTGGGACGAGTGGCCGCGCGTGTCAACGACGCGGAGAACGCCTGGCTCTTCGACCTGCAGTGGGGCGTGGACGTTGCCGTGCCTGCGGCCACCCCGCTGATCTCCCTCATCGAGGAGGCCACCGGTGCCACGGACACGGTGGCGCTGCTGCGGCTGAGCAAGGCGGGCGTCGAAGTCATCGAGACAGCGATCACCCAGGAGTCCCGCGCCGCGGGGCACATGCTGGGCGAGATCACGCTGCCGGCCGGCACCGTCGTCGCCACCGTCGTCCGCGACGGGCATCCGACAGTGCCGAGCCCCGAGGTGCGGCTCCTGCCGGGGGACGAACTCCTGCTCGTCTCGCACGAGGCCACCGAGCAGGAGATCCACGCGTCCTTCCAGTGACCGGCCCGGGCCGTCCCGCACCCCGGCTCGGGTCACGACGTCTCGGAACGCACGATCACGACCGGGCAGCTCGCGTGCTGCGACACATGCTGGCTGACGGAACCGAGCAGAGCGCGGGCGAACCCGCCCCTCCCGCGGCTGCCCACCACCAGGACCTCAGCTCCCTCGGCGGACCGCAGCAGGACATCGGTGGCATTGCCGTGCACCACGTGTGTCCTGATCGACCCGGCTGTGTCCGCGCCCAGCACGTCGATGAGCTCTTGCCGCATCCGCTGCCGGGCATCGTCCTCGTCGACGTCCACGTCCACGGCGGGCGCCGACCAGCCGTACAGCCCCGGCAGCTCCCACACAGCGACCGCGTCCACGGTGCCGCCCACAAGGCCCGCGTAGCGAACGGCCCATCGCAGGGCCGCGTACGAAGACGTCGACCCGTCGACACCGACCACGATCTTCGGCCCGGAGACATCCGTGCCCATCTGTCCCACCTCTCCTACGGCCCTCACGCCGCCCGACCGGTAGTACCTTCGCCTCCACGCTGCGCGAGGCATCACCACACCGCGAGAGATGCAGCTCCGGGCGCATGACGAACGGCGCTGCGGTCAGCCCTCGTGGCGCGCTGTCCAGTCGGGTTCCACTCGCCCCCCCTGCGCGGGTCCACTGGTCGAGGCGGCGAGGGACCTGCCGACCGCCCACCACGCGGAGATGGCACGCGGGCTTCCAGCCACACGGTCGCCGTGGCGCTTCGATACAGCTGGGCCCGCACCAGCGCGACGCTGGTGTGGCCGCCCTGTTGATCGCTCCACCGGACGAGTGCGTGGAATCCAGACTGGGCACCGAGGCGGTCACGGTCCGACTTCGCGTCCGACAGCAGGCGTGCGGTGACTGGATGCAGCCGCGCCACCTGCGCCTGCCGCGCATGTGCGTAGTGGCTGTACGCCCGCGTACTCTGCACTCACCGCCGCTAGAGGCAGCGCCACGACGGCGACGACCGTAAGGAGGGTGCGAAGTATCCGCTCCAGCCGGTCCACCGGCCGCTCCAGAAGGTTCCGGGCTCCGTGAGGTCCACGCGGGGCCCGCCTTTCGTGCGCGCCAAAGGCGGTTCGGCGACCTGGGAGATGCGGTGTCCGCATGGCACGGTCCTCCGCTCTGGGGGCGTCTCTTCAGATACCGTTCCACCCTCCCGCGCCACAGAGCGGCCTGGTATGGGACCGACGGTCCTCATGAGTGCCGTTCGGCCTCACTGCGCGGAACAGTTCGGAAGCGATGCTGGGCGTAGCAGGACCGTGACCCGCGGATGGAGGGGACCAATGCGCCGACACCGCAACCGTCACCCGCAGCGGAGGGATCGGCTACTACCCACAAGAGCCGGTCGTGTATGAACGTCTCACCTGCGAGGAGCACTTCGAGCTGTTCAGCCGCGCTTACGGCCTGGACGAGCAGACCGAACGCGACTCCCGCGCCCGCATCTACGGCCAGCTCGGCTTCGAACGCTACGCCACCACCCGCGCCGACCGTCTCTCCGCCAGCACGCTGTCGCAGCTCAACCTGAGCGTGGCCCTGCTGGCCGACCCCGAGGTGCTGCTACTGGACGAACCATACGCGGGCTTCACCGGCATCCGAGGCGACTACGTCCTCGGCGCCGCCGTACGCGCAAGACGGCGGCGGGCCGGATGTCCACTCCCCGGGGCCGGTCGGCCCTTGTCCAGTGCTCGGCGGCGGCGGAACAGTGGGAGGTAGGAAAACCCCCGGCGGCCGTGTGCCGCACGCTTGACGGTGGTGAGAGCGATGACTAAGAACAGCAGGCGCGCCGCAGTGGCCGCCGCAGCCGCGGTGGCGCTGGCTGGCACTGGCACCGGGGTGTGGGCGGCGACGCAGACGGGAGGGGCGGGCAGCGACGGCAGCATGAGCACGTCCCGCACCGCCTACGGCCCCTCTGCCACCCGTCCACCGGGCGATGGCCGGTGCGGCAGCTATGGGCCGTCGGACTGGGGCATGGGCATGATGGGCGGTCCTGGCCCGGGAATGATGGGCGACAGCCCGTACGGCCTGGCCGGCAACGGGAAGCCCGTGAGTTCACTCGCGGCGGCGAAGGCCCGGGCGCAGACGTACGCTGACCGGCTCGATCTGCGCGTGGGCGAGGTCATGCAGTTCACCTGCAACTTCTACGCCGAGCTGACCACGGCCGACGGGCGGGGCGCCACCGAAGTCCTCATCGACCCCGGCAACGGCGCCGTGTGGATGGAGTACGGCCCGGCGATGATGTGGAATACCGACTACGGCATGCACCCGGCATCCGGCACGAAGGCCCTCGTCTCCGCCGACGAAGCCCGGCAGATCGCCCGGCAGTGGCTCGGCGACCACCGCGCGGGCCAGTCCTCGGGCAAGGCCGAGGAGTTCCCCGGCTACTACACCCTGCACACCCTCAAGGGCGGGAAGATCACCGGGATGCTGTCGGTCAACGCCACCACCGGCCAGGTCTGGTACCACAGCTGGCACGGAGACTTCGTTGACATGAGCGACGACTGACTTCGATCAACACGTTCTCGCAACCTCTCGCAAAACAGCTTTCGCACAATGCCCCTCGCCATAAGTTCTGCGGCATACCAGAGCTCGCTGAACGAGCCGCAGCCGTCGAACAGTTCGACTGCCCCACCTGTGAAGTCCCCCGCCGGAAGCACCTGCCGCACCCACGACGGCGGGGCCCGGCCCGCGGCGAGTCCGCTCACCCACTACGGACTGAGCCGGCTCACCCCTGGCGCTCGGTCGCCTACCTGCGCGACCTGTTGATGCAGACCAGCGTCCTGCCCCCGGCCGACCGGCAGCTGCTGCTCTTCCAGCGTTGGCTCGCCGAGAAACTTCCCGCCATCGGCGATACCGACCACCGGCGGTTGCCGACGGGCGTTGCGCTCCAAGCACGCACCCGCCCCTCGTCATCCCGCACCGCGATGCGAGCAACCCTGCTCCAATCGCCCAGCACCAGCGCCTCGCGCTGCTGCGCCAGGCCCTGCATCACGAGGATGTCCCGCTCCAGGACCGGGGCGCCGCTGAAACCAGTGCGACCTGGCGCCACTACGCCCCCGGCGACCACACAGGGTGACACAAGCCCTCACTCGCCAAGGAACACCGGAGGTCGTACCGCCAGCGAGGCTGCGGGGTGTCGGTCCGCCACGCTCCCTGTGATCCCTCGATGTGGTCAGACCTTCCGACTACTGCGGCGGCGCATCATCACGAACGCACTACCGCTGCCCGCGAGGGCCACCAACATGGCCCCGGCCGCGATCTGCATGGGCTCCAAGCTCCTGACGCTGCCACCTGCGCCGGTCCTGAGGGCCCCACTGACCATCGGATGAGGGGTGGACGAAACCTGCGTCGTCGCCATGCCGGACGGCATCGTCATGGGGCAAGTCATCGTCATGCCGGGCGGCATCGTCATGGTGCAAGTCATCGTCATGTGGGACGGCATCGCCATGCCGGGCGGCATCGTCATGGTGCAAGTCATCGACATCGTGGTGGCGGAGGACCGCTGCATGGTGCAGCTCGGTGACATGCTGGATGCGCCCGTCGGGCCAGGCCTCGCGTTCGCCGGCGCGGCGAGAACGGTCAGGGAGATCGTGGCGGCGGTAAGGGCAGCGGCGGCTATGCGACGAGGGCGCATGGTTCTCTCCTCAGCCGGCCGCGGCCTCGGTGACCGCGTTAGGGGGATCCGACATATACAGATCAAAGCGTCGTACTGACGTGTATCGCGACGCGCACTGATCCGCTCCGATCACCCGGATGCAGCTCACCCATGGCCCCGATCGAGCTGTTTTCCCAAGTCACTCGGCATACCTGCGCCAGGACAAACCGGGGGTTGCGCGGTCCGCCTTCTGGGTGACGGCCCTGATGCGGAACCTGGAGTCGATGCGCCCCCGGGGGCCACGCACGGTCACCAGCGGGCTGGGCTCCTCGGGGAACTGGCTCCAGTTGAATACGCGATACCCCTAACTGACCCCGCCACATCGCCGCCAGCATCCTCATCGTCCTGACCTACGCCCTCAGCGGCGTCCCGGTCGGCCCCCTCTTCGGGCGCCTCGGAGGCATCCTCATAGCCTTCCTCGACCTCGACCTCGGCATGGGCATCGAACAGAGCCCCATGCTCCGCCCGGCCCCGCCCGACTGGCCTCGGCCGACCCATCAACAACGTAGGGCCCCTTGACACCAACGAGCCGTGGACAACGGACAGGAACAAACCCCATCCATAAGTCGAGTTGGAAGAGGTCTCTGTGGAACTCGGTGTCCCCGCTCGCCTCCCCGCAGGGAGCCTCACCACCGTCACGACCTCTGCGGCACGACCGCGACCGGGCACTGGGCGTGGTGCAGAAGTGTGTGACTGACGCGTCCGAGCTGGAGCCCGAAGTGGCCTGTCCTGGGCCGGGCCCCGATGACCACGAGGTCAGCGGCTGCCGATCGGTCCACGAGGATCTTGCCGGCCGGCCCCTCGATCGTCGTACGGTGCGTCCGTACCCGGGGATGCTCGGCGATCGCTTCTGCGAGCACGGCGTCGAGCAGCGCGGAGGCCTCCTCCTCGGGAGTGTTCGCCGCTTCCTCGGGAGGACGACTCGGGTGGGCGGGACTGCGCCAGGCCCGGACCACGTCCAGGATGCAACCGCGCACCTCGGCCTCGCGGAAGGCGAACCGCACGGTCCCGGCGGTGGTGTCGGCGTCCCCCAGGCCAAGGAGTATCCGCTCATGCGTTCCGGCCACGCCCGCTCGATCGCCTCGGACCACTATCACCGGACAACGGGCCCTGCCCGCCACGGCCAGACCGACCGACCCGAGAAGCATTCCTTTGAGCTGACCGCGACCGCGCGACCCTGTCACCAGCGCGGACGCGCCATCACCCTCGCGCACGAGGGCGGCTGCGGCCTCCTCCGCGAGGATGTCGGTGGTGACCTTCACGTCAGGGTTGCGCCGCTCGGCGCGCTCCGCCCCGGAAGCCACGATGTGCTCCGCCAGCACCTGCTCGGAGGGGCGCGTCAGGCCGATGGACGGCAGGGCACCCTCGTATCGCTCCCAGAGGGAGGCGTAGACGAGCCTGAGGGGAACACCGTGGCGGACTGCCTCGTCCACGGCCCAGTCGAGGGCAAGCAGACTCGAGTCCGATCCGTCGATGCCTACAACCAGAGGGAGTGTCATCGTCCCCACCGCCTTTCTTGGGGCTTGCAGCGCATGGGACCGACTTCAACCGTTGCACCCTCTCTCGCCGGGGCACGAGGGGCCCTTCGGCCCCTTCCGGGGGCCATAGGTCCATGGCTCGTCCATCCCCGCCGCGGCCGCTCACGGTAGAGGCTCGCCGCCAGACGTCTGCCGCTGGTGGTTCCCTTCGCGGGCCTGACGTACGGAGGCGGAGGTGCGCTCGATCAATTCGGGGAGGGCCGACCGCACCGGGTCGCTCAGTCCCGTGCCGAGTTCGACATCGGCCACCTCCACGGCGTGCACGACGACCTTCCGCGGGAGCAGGTCGAGGGCTTCCGCCAGGGCGAGGCACTCTCCCAGCCCCAGGGCGTGTGTGCTCGCCGTGCCCGTCCCACGGGCGGCCGCCTCCGTCGCTGTCAGGGTGTGCAGCTCGCCCGGCCTGGCCGGACGCAGGCGGAGGGCTTCCACCACGATCGCGGTGTCCGCTCCGCGCCACAGTTCGAGCATCCGGCCGGGTTCGCCGTCGCTGACCGCCAGCACGATGTCCTCGGGGACCCTGCCTGGCAAGGCCTCCACCACCGCCGGCCCCGCCCCGTCGTCACCGCGGAGGGGGTTGCCCACGCCGATCACCACGACCCGGCCGGTCATGCGCGTTCCACGGTCAGATCGAGGAAGTGGGTGGCGCAGGAGATGCAGGGGTCGTGATTGCGGATGGCCCGCTCGCACAAGCGGGTGAGCTCCTCGTCGTCGGCCGCGGCTCCGGGCCGGTCCAGGCGTGCCTGGACGGCCTGGCGTACGTCCTCCTCGATGGCCGTCTGGTTCTGTGCTGTGGGCGGGATGATGCGGGCCGCGGTGAGGGTGCCGTCCTCTGCGAGGGCGTAGCGGTGGTACAGCAGTCCGCGGGGTGCCTCGGTCGCTCCGGCGCCCACCGCCTTCCGCGGGAGGACGTCGAGAGCCGACCGCGAGGGTTGTTCGTAGCCCTCGATGATCCTCAGGGCTTCCTCGACGGCCTGCACCACCTCCACGGCGCGTACGACGATGCTTCGGAAGGGGTTGTCACAGATGTCCCCGGCCACGGGATCGCCCAGCCCTGCCTCCCTGGCGGCCTCGGCCGCAACCGGGTGGAGCCACCGGCCGTTGATCGCGTAGCGGGCCAGTGGGCCGGTCAGGTAGCGGCGGCCGTCGAGCGCGGCGGTCAGAGCGGTGCTGTGCGGCACCTGCTCTTCCTGAACGTGCTGTTCGAAGTCGGACACGGGAAAATCACGCAGCAAAGGGGGTCGGCCGTGGGCGGCGATGGCCGTCGGTGTGCCGGAGTCGATGGCGTAGCGGCCCGGGTCGCGCAGTGCGAGCAGGTCATGCTCGCCGGCCGCGTCGGGGAAGTCGAATTCCGCCACCCAGCGGACGGTCTCCAGCGCGTCGTCGCGGGCCCGCCGCAGCCGTTCGGCCAACGGACGGAGTTCCTCGGGCGCCGGTGTCCGGTAGAACCCGCCGACGCGGACGTTGACCGGGTGGATGGGGCGTCCACCAAGCTGTTCGAGGATCGCGTTGCCGGTCTGTTTGATCCGCAGGCCGCGCTCGACGGCCGCCCGCTGGTCGCGGGCGAGTTCGACGGCATCGGCCCGGCCGAGGAAGTCGGGGGCGTGCAGCAGGTAGATGTGCAGGGAGTGGCTCTCGATCCATTCACCGCAGTACAGCAGGCGGCGCAGCTCCGCGAGAGGCCCGTCCACGGTGACACCGCAGGCGTTCTCGATCGCCTGGCAGGCGCTCATCTGGTAGGCGACCGGGCAGATTCCGCAGATGCGAGCGGTGATGTCCGGCGGCTCGGTGTGGCCCCGGCCGATCAGAAAGGCCTCGAAGAACCGGGGTGGTTCGTAGATGCGCAACCGCGCCTCGGTGACCGTCTCCTCCTGTACGCGCAGGTGCAGGGCGGCTTCGCCTTCCACCCGGGCCAGTGCGTCCAGCCGCAGGACGCGGGTTCCGCGATGGCTCATGCGGGCCTTTCCGGGTCGGTTTCTGTTCCTGCCCGAGGGATGTCGTGCTCCTCGGCGGCGAGATCGGCTACGTGGGCATATTCCGGCGACGCGGCGTTAAAGGTGCGGAAGACACGCAGGATGTCCGCCTCGCTCATTCCGTCGCGGCGCAGCTGCGCGACCATGGAGCGCAGGTTGGGCCGCTCGGCCGGTCCGAAGCAGCCGTAGCACCCGCGTCCGTAGGCGGGGCAGATGGCACCGCACCCGGCGTGGGTGACCGGACCCAGGCAGGGGGTGCCGTGGGCCACCGTGACGCAGGTGGTGCCGCGCCTCTTGCACTCGAAGCAGACGCTGTGGTTGGGGATCTGGGGTTTGCGTCCGGCCAGGTGGGCGGTGATGACTTCGAGGAGCTGGCGGCGGTCGATGGGGCAGCCCCGGAGTTCGAAGTCGACCGGTACGTGTGCCGAGATCGGGGTCGAGGTCTCCAGGGTGGCGATGTAGTCCGGGCGGGCATAGACCGCCGCGCGGAATGCGTCGACGTCCCCGAAGTTGCGCAGTGCCTGGATGCCGCCCGCGGTGGCGCAGGCTCCGATGGTCACCAGGCGCCGGGAGATGCGCCGGATGTGTTGGATTCGCTCGGCGTCCTCAGCCGTGGTGATCGAGCCCTCGACCAGGGAGAGGTCGTACGGGCCCCGTCCGGCCAGCTCCGCGCGCCCTCCGCCGGGGCCCTCGGCGGCGGACATCTCCAGGAAGTGCTCGATGCGTACCTGCTCGGTGAGGCCGAGCAGTTCGTCCTCGCAGTCGAGCAGGGTCAGCTGGCAGCCGTCGCAGGAGGCGAACTTCCATACGGCGAGCGTGGGCCGGGGGTCCGGGTTCGCTCGCAGGCGGGCGGCGTGTCCCGGATCGGTGTCCGCCGCTCGGGCGGTGGACCGTCCTGGGGCGCCCGACAGTCCTCGGTCGGTTTCCATCTCACAGCTCCCGTACGGACAGCAGGCGTTCCACGCGGTCGTAGCCGACCACAGGTCCGTCCCGGCACAGCAGGAGCGGGCCGAGCTGGCAGTGGCCGCAGTGGCCGGTGGCGCAGCGCATGTTGCGTTCCAGCGACACCTGAACACGGTGCGCGGCGAGGCCTCGGCCCATCAGGGCTCGCGCGGTGTGGCGCAGCATCACCTCGGGCCCGCACACCAGCGCGTGGGTCCGGTCCGGTCGGAGTGCGAACGCGTCGAGGAGGGTGGTGACGACCCCCACCGAGCCTTGCCAGCCCGGGCCGGGGCGGTCGACGGTCACCGCCAACTCGGCCCTGCCGCGCCAGCTTTCGATGTCCTCCGGGTAGATCAGATCGCCAGGGGTACGGGTACCCACCAGGATCCCCAGCCGACCGTAGGCGGCCGGCCGGTCCAGGACCGCGTGCACCACCGGTCGCAGTGGCGCCAGCCCGATGCCGCCGGCGATCACCAGCACGTCCTGGCCGGCTGCCGCGTCCAGGTCCCAGCGGGTGCCGAACGGCCCGCGCAGTCCGACGGTGTCCCCCGGGCGCAGGTCGTAGAGGGCGGTCGAGACCGCGCCCACCGCGCGTACGGTGTGCACGAGGCCCCCGTGCGAGCCGCGCAGGGCGCTGACCGAGATCGGCACCTCACCGACCCCGAACGCGTAGATCATCGCGAACTGGCCCGGTGAGAAGGGCGGGAGTTCCCTGTCGGCAGGAACCAGTTCCACCGAACGGGTGTCGGCGGTCTCCGCCCGGGTTTCGGCGACCCGGTACGGCAGCGGCGGCGTCACGGTGCTCATGGCGGGCCGCTTCCGTGGGGTGCGTACAGGTCCAGCAGCCTGATGCGGGTGGCCTGCAGGCGCTCTGCGACCACCTCGGTGAAGCGGCGCATCAGGGCGTAGCCGAGTTCTGGGTCGGCGGCACAGAGGGCGAGGACGTCGGTGGCGGGGAACTCCGTGGCTTCCACCTCGATCACCGCCCGTGCACCCAAGTGCCAGCGGTACGGCGGGCAGATCCACGACCAGCCCAGCAGCTGACCCGCACCGAGCGTTTCCACCAAGGCCTCCGGTTGCCTGCCGGGAACGCAGATGTCGAGGGCGACCCTGCCGCCGCGCAGCAGCCAGAAGCGGTCGGCTTCCCCACCCTCGTCGAACAGGCGCGCACCGGCCGGAAACGCCACGTCGAGCCCGACAGCCAGCAGCCGCTCGCGCTGTGCGAGTGGGAGGAAGTCCAGGGGCGGCGGCAGCTCGGTCACGGTGCCTGCTCCGATGCTTCGGACCGCGTCCAGTCGTGCAGGGCGGCGGCCTCCTCGGTGATGTCGATGCCCACCGGGCACCACACGATGCATCGGCCACAGCCCACACAGCCGGAGGAGCCGAACTGGTCGTACCAGGTGCCGAGTTTGTGGGTCATCCACTGCCGGTAGCGACTGCGCGTGGACGTACGGACGGGGCCTCCGTGCAATTGGGAGAAGTCCAGGTCGAAGCAGGAGTCCCACAGCCGCCACCGCTCCGCGTGGTCACCGGTGAGGTCGGTGACGTCCTCGGTGGTGGTGCAGAAGCAGGTGGGACAGACCATGGTGCAGTTGCCGCACGTCAGGCAGCGCCCGGCAACGTCGTCCCAGCGGGGGGCGTCGAGCGTGCCGGCCATCAGCTCCCGCAGGTCTGCCTCGGGCATGGTCCGTCCCATTCGGTCCGCGGCGGCGGCGACGCCCTCACGGGCCCTCTCACGGGTGGCGGGGTCGGCCGGGCGGACGGGCAGTTCGGCCAGGATCTCGTCGCCTTCCCGGCTGCCGCCGCGGATCCAGAAGCGGTGGCCGTCGTCATCGACCACCTCGGTGATCACCAGGTCACAGCCGGGAGGGGCCGCAGGTCCCGTGCCCATCGAGACACAGAAGCAGGTGCCGCCGGGCTCCGTGCACTCGACCGCGATGAGCAGCGCTCCTGCGCGCCGCCCCTCGTAGACAGGGTCGCGGTGGGTCCCACCGGTGAGTACCCGGTCCTGGATGGCGATGGCCCGTGCGTCACAGGGACGCACCCCGAGGAAGGCGTACCGCGGTGCCGCGGGCTCCTCGGCCGTGAACACGATCTCCTCGCCCACCCGGTCGGCACGCCACTGTCGCACCTTCGCCGGATGCAGGAACTGCTTCCACGACTGGGGGCCCGCCGCGTTCGCGAAGGCGGCACCGTCGGCCCGCTCCCGAAGCCGGTACCGCCCGGCTTCGAGTTCCACACCCCACCCGTACGGCAGCTCGTCGGCCGACTCCAGCTCGGCCAGCACGATCGCACCGTCCCGTACGGTGGGCCCGATCACGGTGAAACCGCGCCCGGTCAACACCTCCACCAGCGCGACCATGCCCTCCTTCCCCATAGTCGACCCGCCGGACGCAGGAGGGGGGCAGGCGTTCACGTCGGGGTCCGTAGTCATGGCCGTTCTCCTTCAGCACCGCGTCTGGCAAGTGGGACATCGCGGGTGCCTCACACAGTCCACGAACGCAGGATTTCCGGTCCGCCACCACTCGGGTAGGGCCATGCGGGCCATGGGTAGGGGGCCGTTCGTCTTCGGTCTCCGTCGGGCCGCCCGCTCACTCTCCTGCATCCGCGGTCGGAGCGGTCGTCATAGGGCTCGACGGCCATGCACCAGGGCCGTTCGGCCCAGTGCGTACCGGACGGCGCGGACAGATGGTCGAAGAGGGCCCGCAGAAAGGGGGCCGCAATGCGGTGGGAAACGATCCGGAAGGACACTCCGTCTCGCATCGAGCCAAATCTGGGCGACTACGAGCAGGTATGCGCGAGCTTCACCTGGTCGGAGGCGCGCGCCCGCCTGCAGGGGCTGCCCGGCGGACGGGGTCTGAACATCGCGCACGAGGCCGTGGACCGGCATGCGGCGTCGGACCGCGTTGCGGCGGTCGCGCTGCGCTGTGTCGGGCGGGACGATTCCGTGAGCTGTGTGACGTACGGGGAGCTGGCCCGTTCCACGGCACGGTTCGCCAACGTGCTCCGGACCCTCGGCATCGGTCACGGCGACCGGGTGGTGACGCTGTTGGGCCGTTGCCCCGAGCTGTACACCGTGGTCCTCGGCACGCTCAAGAACACCAGCGTCCTGTGCCCGCTGTTCTCCGCCTTCGGGCCGGATCCGGTCGCCCAGCGAGTGACGCTGAGCGACGCGCAGGTACTGGTCACCACGGCGGATCTGTACCGCAGGAAGGTCGCTGGGCAACGCGAGAGACTTGCCGCCCTGCGCCACGTGCTGATCGTCGGCCAGGGCGCGGATGAGCTGCCCGGCACCGTTTCCCTCACCGCGCTGATGACCGAGGCGGCCGACACCTTCACGATTCCGCCGACCTCGCCCCACGACATGGCTCTGCTGCACTTCACAAGCGGTACAACGGGCACCCCCAAAGGCGCCGTGCACGTGCACGAGGCGGCCGTCGCCCACTACGTGACCGCGCTGTACGCCCTGGACCTCCACGAGAACGATGTGTTCTGGTGCACGGCCGATCCGGGCTGGGTCACCGGTATGTCCTACGGGATCGTCGCGCCGCTCATACACGGTGTCACGGTCGTGGTGGACGCGGGCGACTACGACGCCCGCCGCTGGTACCGGATCCTCGCTGACCAGCGGGTCAGTGTCTGGTACACGGCGCCGACGGCGCTGCGGATGCTGATGCGGACGACGCCGCGGTCGGGACCGTACGATCTGCCCCGCTCGTTCGACCTCAGCGCATTGCGCTTCATCGCATCGGTCGGTGAGCCGCTCAATCCGGAGGCCGTGGTCTGGGGAAAGGACGTCCTCGGGCTGCCGGTGCACGACAACTGGTGGCAGACCGAGACCGGCGCCATCATGATCGCGAACTTCGCCGCCTGCGATATCCGCCCTGGGTCGATGGGGCGTCCGCTGCCCGGGGTGGAGGCGGCGGTGCTGCGGCGCGGCGAGGACGGCCGGGCGGAGAGGACCGAAGGTCGCGTCACCGTGCTGGAGGAGCCCGGCGTGGAGGGCGAGCTGGCACTCCGGCCCGGCTGGCCGTCCATGTTCCGCGGCTATCTGCACGACGATCAACGCACTGCGGCGGCCTTCGCGGACGGCTGGTACCTCACCGGTGACCTGGTACGACGCGACGCGGACGGCTGGTTCTGGTTCGTCGGGCGCGCCGACGACGTCATCAAGTCGGCAGGTCACCTCGTCGGGCCGTTCGAGGTCGAGAGCGCGCTGATGGAGCACCCGGCGGTCGCCGAGGCCGGGGTGATCGGCCGGCCCGATCCCGTCGCCGGGAACATCGTCAAGGCGTTCGTCACATTGCGGCCGGGCTTCGACGCGACCGCTCGAACCCGGCAGGAGCTGCTGGCATTCGCCAGGCGCCGACTCGGCCCGGCCGTGGCACCACGAGAGATCGCCTTCGACCAGCACCTGCCCCACACCCGCAGTGGAAAGGTCATGCGCCGCTTGCTGCGAGCGCGTGAACTGGGCCTGCCCGAGGGCGACATCTCCACTTTGGAGAAGGACGCCTCCCCGCAGGAGATGACGGAGGCGCCCTCATGAGCACCACCCGCAGCCCACGCAAACCCCGGCCCGCGGCCCGGTCGAACCGTCAGTCGGCGCACCGCTTGGCCCTGCTGGAGTCCATGCTGCGCGTCCGCCGGTTCGAGGAACGCTGCGTGGAGCTGTACAGCGCGGCGCGCATCCGCGGTTTCATGCACCTCTACATCGGTGAGGAAGCCGTGGCGGTCGGTGTCAACGAGGCCCTCACGGACGACGACGCGGTCGTGTCGACGTATCGCGAACACGGGCATGCGCTCGCCCGCGGGGTTCCGGCCGAGGCGATCATGGCGGAGATGTTCGGCAAGGCCACCGGCTGCAGCCATGGCCGTGGCGGCTCCATGCACCTCTTCGACGTCGGCCGCCGCTTCTACGGCGGCAACGCGATCGTCGGCGGCGGGCTGCCCCTCGCGGCCGGCCTCGCCCTCGCCGACCGTATGACCGGCCGTAACCGGCTCACCTGTTGCTTCTTCGGCGATGGCGCCTTCGCCGAGGGCGAGTTCCACGAGACGGCCAACCTCGCGGCGCTCTGGGAACTGCCCCTGCTGCTGGTCTGCGAGAACAACCTGTACGCGATGGGCACGGCCCTGGCCCGCCACCAGGCCCAGACCGACCTCGCGCTGCGCGCCGCCGCGTACGGCATGGTCTCCTGGGCCGTCGACGGCATGGACGTCCTTGCAGTCGAGGACGCTGCCCGGCGGGCCGCCGAAGGAGTGCGCGCCGGGTCCGGTCCGCACTTCCTGGAGATGCGCACCTACCGCTTCCGCGCCCACTCCATGTACGACCCCGACCGTTACCGCGACAAGGCCGAGATCGAACACTGGAGGGAACGCGACCCGGTCGAAGGGCTCGCCCGGCGGATGCGGGAAGCGAAGGAGCTGACGGACAAGGCCCGCACCGCCCTGGAGGACCGTCTGTCAGCCGAGCTCGACGACGCCGTCGAAGCTGCCGACCAGGCTCCCGAGGAGCCCGTCGAAGATCTGCTCAAGTACGTCACCAGCCCGGTGGAGGCGAGCCGGCCATGACAGCGACCCACACTCGTACCACCGGACCCCCCACGGCCTCCGACCAGAAGACGACCTATCGGGAGGCGATGCGCGAAGCCCTGCGGGAGGCGCTGCGCACCGACGAGCGGGTGTTCCTGATGGGTGAGGACGTGGGCCGGTACGGCGGCTGCTTCGGTGTCAGCCTCGGTCTGCTGGAGGAGTTCGGCCCGGAACGGATCCGCGACGCCCCGTTGTCGGAGTCGGCCTTCGTCGGCGCCGGCATCGGCGCGGCCCTGGCGGGCATGCGGCCGATCGTCGAGATCATGACGGTCAACTTCAGCCTGCTGGCCCTGGACCAGATCCTCAACAACGCGGCGACCCTGCTGCACATGTCGGGTGGCCAGCTGCCGGTCCCGATCGTGATCCGGATGACCACGGGCGCCGGACGGCAGCTGGCCGCCCAGCACTCGCACAGCTTGGAGGGCTGGTACGCGCACATCCCGGGCCTGCGCGTGCTCGCCCCGGCGACGATCACGGACGCTCGCCACATGCTCGCCCCGGCACTGGCCGACCCCGACCCCGTGCTGATCTTCGAGCACGGCAGCCTGTACAACGCCTCCGGCAAGCTGCCCATCGAGACGGGCCCGGTCGACATCGACCACGCCGCCATTCGCCGACCCGGCAACGACGTCTCGGTGATCACCTACGGCGGCTCGCTGCCCAAAGCGCTGGCCGCCGCCGACGACCTGGCGAGGGTTGGCATCAGCGCGGAGGTCGTGGACCTGCGCACCCTGCGCCCCCTGGACGACGCCACCATCGGCGACTCGGTCGCGCGCACGCACCGCGCCGTCGTCGTCGACGAGGGCTGGCGCACCGGCAGTCTCGCCGCGGAGATCTCCGCGCGCCTCACCGAACAGCACTTCTACGACCTCGACGCCCCCGTCGAACGGGTGTGCAGTGCCGAAGTCCCCATTCCCTACGCGCGCCGACTGGAGGAGGCCGCGCTGCCGCAGCCCGCCGGAATCGTCGCGGCCGCACGCCGCGTGGTCGGCGAGCCCGTGCCGGTCAGTGCGGACGAATCGGGTGCGGTCGCCGGGGGGTCGAGCTGAGATGGCCGAGTTCACCATGCCCTCGCTGGGCGCGGACATGGACGAGGGCCTGCTGCAGGAGTGGCTCGTGGGTCCGGGGGACCGGGTGCACAAGGGCGACGTCATCGCCGTCGTGGAAACCGACAAGGCGGCCATCGAGGTCGAGTGCTTCGAGTCCGGCACCGTGGGACGGCTGCTGGTCCAGCCGGGGACTCGGGTGCCGGTCGGGACACCACTCGCGATGATCGAGGGCAGGGGCGCGCCCAGCGTGCGGGCGGGCGTAGCTGAGGAGTCGGTGAGGGCCGGCGCGCAGGCAGATTCCCCGGTGACAGCCGAGCCGGACGCCGAGGCTGTGCCGCGGGAGAGGGCCCGGGGTCCCTCGCGCGCGAAGGCCGAGCGGGAACCGACCGCGCAGCGCGAACGCCCGAAGCCTCGGCGTAAGGTGCTCCGCGAGCCGAAGCCCGACCAAAAGCGTATAGGCACGGGACCCCGGAACAAGCCCGCCAGGCAGACCGTGCGTACATCGGGCACCACCGCACAACTGCCGCCGAAGCTGTATGCCGAGGCCACATCGGCCATCGGGGCGGGACCGTTGGTACGGCACCTCGCACTACGGCGGGGCGTCGATCTGACCGCCGTGCACGGCACCGGACGCGGGGGACGAATCACGCGTGCCGACGTGGAGCGCGCTGCGCCCACCCCTGTGCCAAGAGTGCGGGCCACCCCGTACGCCCGGCGGCTCGCCCGGGACCTCGGCATCGACCTGACGGCCGTCGGGGGCACCGGGGACGGCGGAGCCGTGCGCGCGGCAGACGTGCACGCGGCCGTGCGTGCACGCACCGGACGGCACGAACCGGAGCGGCCGACCGCGCGCCGGCAGGACGGCGAGGAGCACAGGCACGCAGCTGTGCCGACCGACAGCCGCACGGAACACCGTACGGACGCCATGCGCCGTGCCATCGCCGACCTCATGAGCCGCTCCAAGCGGGAGATCCCGCACTACTACCTGTCCACCACGATCGACTTCACGGCGGCCGAGGAATGGCTGCGCCGGATCAACCGCGGCCGTCCGCCCACCGACCGCCTCGTTCCCGCGGCCCTCCTTTTGAAGGCCGCTGCCGCAGCGGCACGTGAGGTGCCGAGCCTCAACGGCTACTGGCAGAACGACGAGTTCGTGCCCGGCTCCGCGGTCAACCTGGGTGTCGCGGTGTCGCTCCGGCAGGGCGGACTGCTCGCGCCGGTCATCCACGGCGCCGACACACTGCCACCCGACGCCCTCATGGCCAGCCTCAAGGGCCTGGTCGAGCGCGCCCGCCGGGGACGGCTGCGCGGCAGCGAGATGTCCGGTGCCACCCTGACCGTCACCAATCTGGGCGACCAGGGCGTGGAGACCGTGTTCGGTGTCATCCATCCGCCCCAGGTGGCCCTGGTCGGCTTCGGCGCGGTCGTCGAGCGGCCCTGGGCCACGGGCGGCATGCTCGGTGTGCGTCCGGTGGTGACCGCGACCCTGGCGGCCGACCACCGGGCCACGGACGGTGCCGTAGGGGCGCGCTACCTGACGGCGGTCGACCGACTGCTGCAGAAACCGGAGGAGTTGTGAGTCAGATGAAGCCCCTGGACGACGCGGAGGCCATGTCGGTGATCAAGGAGTCGATCACCCGGATCATCCCCGACGCGGACTTCACACTGGTCGGACCGGACGACAAGTTCCGTGACGTGCTCGAACTCGATTCACTCGACTTCCTCAGCCTGGTGGAACTGTTGTCCGAGCGTACGGGAATCCGTATCGATGAGGAGGACTACCCCGAACTGACCACGCTGTCCGACACGACACGGTTCCTGGTCGGCAGGTCGAAGAACGGGACCAGCCCGGCCTCGTGAGCCCCGGCACCGGGCAGACCCGTTCGGACTCCTGTCGATCGGGCGGGTTCACTCACGGCGCAGCACGACTTTGAGGGCTCCCGTGGCAGGCCCTCGTGCGAACACCTCGTAGGCCTCTTCCATCCGGTCGAGACCGAAGGTGTGGGTGACCAGCGGAGAGACGGGCAGGCGTCCGAACCTCATCAGATCGAGCAGCCACGGTGTGGAGGACGTGTCCACCTGGCCGGTGCTGATCGTCACGTTCTTGCGCCACAGGGATTCGAGATGCAGCGTGACCGGTTGGCCGTGCGCGCCGATGTTGGCGATGTGCCCTCCCGCGCGGACAGCACGCGTGCACAGTACGAAGCCGTCCGGATCCCCCGACGCCTCGACAACCACGTCGGCGCCCGGTCCCTCGGACAGGTCGGCGATCATCTTCCCTGGCGATTCGGCGAGATCCGCCCCCACCCGGGCGGCGGTCTCCAGCCGGGCGCCGGCCAGGTCCGCCACAATGATCCGGCGGGGCGAATAGAGCCGAGCGACAACCACCGTGGCAAGGCCGACGGGACCCGCGCCCACCACGACGACCGTGTCTCCCGGGCCCACATGTCCGTTCCGGACCCCGACCTCGTAGGCGGTCGGGAGAAACTCGGCGAGGAGGACCGCGTCGTTGAGCGGGAGGTCGGAGGGGCGTCGGATGGTGGAGTGGTCGGCGAAGGGGACCCGTACCAACTCGGCCTGGGTCCCGTTGATCAGGCTCCCGAGGATCCATCCGCCACCCCCGCCGCACTGTCCGTACATGGCGTCACGGCACGCCCTGCATTGGCCGCATGCCGAGACGGACGACACGATCACCTGATCGCCGGGGCGCAGGAGGTGGACTTCGTCACCGACCTCCAGGACCTCGCCGACGGCCTCGTGGCCGAGGACGGTCCCCGGCTTCACCTCGGGGAGGTCTCCCCGCAGGATGTGCAGATCAGTGCCGCAGACGGTGGTGGCGTCGACGCGCACGATCGCGTCGGTCGCCTCCTCGATCGCAGGGTCCGGCACGGTGTCCCAGGAGGTATGTGCCGGGCCGTGGTAGACGAGCGCTCGCACGGTACTCACTTCCTCGCTCCCCCACCTTCACGGTCACCCCCGCAGGACTGCCGGGCAACAGGGCCACCTGTGCGCGTCAGTCCGGCTCCATGTAGGGGCGGCGGAAGACCGCGGCCTGGCCGGTGCCCCACGGGCGTACAGCCGTCAGCGCCTGCGCGACCGCGGAATCCAACGGGCCACTGGTGTCGACCGGGACGGCTTCGGGCCATGGCGCTTCTCTGGTCGCCATGGCGGCGGCGATGTCGGGGCTGGCGTCGGATGTGCCGGCGGCGCGCGTGCTCAGGCGGGCCGCCGACACGTCGTCAGGCACGTGGCAGTGCAGGGCGACCAGGTCGGCGCTGGTGCGTTCGGTCATGCGCAGGGCCGCTTCGCGCTGTGCCGCGTCGGACCATGTGGCGTCCAGGACGACGGACTCGCCGGAGGACAGCAAGGCGGCTGTGCGATCGAGCAGGGCGGCATAGGTCCTGGCCCTCCACTCGGACGTGTACAGGCCCTCGCCGTAGCCGGCCGCCGCGGACTGCTCCGCGGGGATACCGGCCAGCTCCTTGCGGACGCGGTCGCTGCTGAGCAGTGTGACCCCCAGCCGGTCGGCCAGCGCTCCGGAGAGGGTGGACTTCCCGCTGCCCGGCAGTCCGCCGACGAGGGTGAGGCACACGGCGGAGGTGCGCAGATGGCGCAGCGCCGTCGAGGCCAGCCGCCGCGACGCCGCCTCGGCAGCGGGGGCGCCCTGCCGGGCCTGGATCAAGGAGACCTTGGCGCGCACGAACGCGCGGTAGGCGACGTAGTGGTGCCACAAGGACGGGGGCGCGGGGTCGCCGGAGTACTCGCCGTACTGGGCGAGGAAGTACGCTGCGGCCTGCGGGGCGCCCAGCTGTTCCAGGTCCATGGCAAGGAAGGCGGCGTCGTCCAGGCCGTCGACGTAGCGGAGCTGATCGTCGAACTCCAGGCAGTCCAGGACGCGGGGACCGTCCTCGAGGCAGAAGATGTCCTCGGCGAGCAGGTCGCCGTGGCCGTCGACCACCCGCCCCTGCTCGATGCGGGAGTCGAACAACCGCTTGCGACCGGCGAGGTAGCGGCGCGCGAGACTCTCGACCTCCGACACTCCGTCGGGCACGAAGCCGTTGGCGGCCAGCGCTCGGACCTGCACGAAGCTGGCCTCCCAACGCGATGACAGGGCGTCCCGGGTGCCCTGCTCGTCCACGTCGCGGCCGCGGGGTGCGTCCGCGTGCCAGGCAGCGAGGTGCCGGGCGACGGCTCGCAGGACGTCGTCGATGGCGGCCCCTTCTCGTACGAGGTGGGAGAGGCGCCGGTCATCCGGCATGCGGCGCATCACCACGAGTGGTTCAGGCGCCTCCGCCTCAGGACTGCGGAACTCGCCCAGCCCGAGATAGACGTCGGGGGCGAACCGGCGGTTGAGGGAGACTTCGCGCTCGCACGCGGCCTGGCGAGCTGTCACCGTGGTGTAGTCCAGGAACTCCAGATCAACCGGTTTCTTGAGCTTGTAGGCGCGGTCGCCTACGAAGAACAAGATCGCGGTGTGGGTCTCGCACACCCCTGCGCGCGGCAGCGGATCGCCGTTGTGCCGAACACTGGACCGGAACGCGGACGCGTCGGCCATAGGCATCGAACGCCCCGGTGTCCCCCGGAGGCCGGACTCAGTCATGAGGAACGACGGCGACGGGGCAGCGCCCGTGATGGATGGCTGCCTGCGCCACGGGACCCAGGTGGGGCGCCAGACCAGCACGGTGTCGGCGACGGCCCACGACCAGCAGTGCGGCACCTTCGGCGGCCTGTACGACCGCCTTGGCGGGGCTTTCGAGACGGATGCTGTCGGCCACGTCCACCCGCGGGTACTTCTCTCGCCACAGGTGGAGCGCCTCCCTCAGTTGCCTGTGCGCATCCCGCGTCATCTCTTCCGTGACGGTGTGGTCCACGCCCCAGGGCACCCGGGCATGGAGCGGCACGCTTCGGCCGTGCACGGCCAGGAGAGCAACGCCCCTGGCCGCAGCGGTGTGGAAGGCGAAGTCGAGCAGGGCATCGGAGGTTCCGTGCAGTTTCAGGGCCACGACCACACGGCTGGCGGGTGCCGGGGGCGGTCCCTGCTCCCTGGGTTCGGCGCGGACCAGCACCACCGGCCGCTCGGCCCGTGCTACGACGGGCATGCTGACGTCACCCAGGAAGTAGCTCTCGACAGGATCCAGACCACGCGAACCCAGCACCGTCATCTCCGACTCCGACGCCGCTTGGAGCAGGGCGTTCTGAGCGTCGTCGGCAACCAGGTTCCCGACGATGGACAGGCCCGGATGGCGCGCCTGGAGCTCCGCCCGCGCGGTGCGGACGAGACGCTTCGCCCAGTAGTTCTGATCGACTTCCGCAGGGACGCGGCTCGGTTCCGGCGCCAGCAGCGGCCACGCGTGCAGCAGGCGCAGGGTGAGCTTGCGCTTCTCGGCCTCGTCGGCGGCCCAGCGGGCAGCGGCAAGGCTCTCGGGCGAGCCGTCGAGGCCCACGGTGACGGCTGGTTGCATGGCGGCGGCCTCCGTCTGGTAAGAAGCTGGAAATGACCGTGGACGAGTCCGATCGGGTGGAGGGTCCGGACCTCGCCTGTATACCGAGAGCGGTGCGTTCTCTCATTCGAGGATCACCCCGAACCCTTCCTCGGCGCATGTGGAGCTGCGGAGGAGGGGCCGGACGCGTGGAATCCGGCACGAGAGGAGACAGGGGCGGTGACGATTCCCGTGGTGGTCGGCGTCGACGGATCCGAGGCGAGCCTGGAGGCGGTGGACTGGGCCGCCGACGAGGCGGTCCGGCACGGGGTGCCGCTCCACATCCTGCACGCTGCGACTGGGGGCCACGAAGCGTCGGGCCTGATCACCACTGCCTCGGAACGGGCCAGGCAGGCCACTCCCACGGTGCGGCTGTCGAGCGAGGTGTCGTATGAGGACGCGGCCTCCGCCCTGATCGACATGGGGCGCAACGCCTTCGCATTGGTTCTCGGGTCCAGAGGGCTTGGAGACCTCGACGAACTGCTCCTGGGGTCGGTCAGCCTCGCCGTGGCTGCGCGAGCCGACTGCCCGGTCGTCGTGGTCCGCGGCGCAGTGACGCACCGGGAGGCCCGGTTCGGAAGCGTCGTCGTCGGAGTCGAGGACGAAAAGAGCAGCGGCACGGCCCTGGGGTTCGCTTTCCGCGAGGCCCAGGTGCGGCGCTGTCGGCTGGTGGCAGTGCACGCCTGGAGCGCACCGGTTGGTGATTTCAGCACACCTCAGGCCCCGTCGTGGCCCCTGGAGGCGCACCTCCGCTCGCCGGCGCAGGTGCTCGACGACGCCCTGCGCGGGTCGGCGGAGCGGCACCGCGACGTCCTGGTCGAGCGGCGGCTGATCGAGGCACCGGCACGCCAGGCGCTGCTGGAAGCGGCGTCAGGAGCGGACCTTTTGATCGTCGGCGCCCGCCCTCGGCTGGTGCATCGGGGCCTGCAACTGGGTCTGATCAATCATGCGGTACTGCATCACGCGCCGTGTCCCACTGCGGTCGTACCACAAATATGACCGTCACCGGCTGAGATGGACCGTGCCGACGGCCGACTCTTCGGGGCCGGACGCCGTTTCCGAAGGGACTTTCGGCCCCGTGACCGAAGCCCACTGTCGGCCGATTGTGGGACGAGGGGGGAACGGACCAGCAACGTGCTGGAGGCCGCATCATGAGCGCACAAGGTTCGCCGTCCGCATCCGGTCCGCCCCGGCCGCGCAAAGGCAACACTCCACGTGGGGCGAACCCTCTGAGGCGTACGTCCGACAGGTTCGAATCCTGGTTCCGCCGTGTACTGATGCTCCTCCTCGCCCTCGGACTGCCGGTGGCCGCGCTCAGCGCGGGGCTGACGGCGTACGAGTCATCCATGCGCACCGTGCAGGCCCAGGCTGCGGAACGACACGAGGTCACCGCCCGAGTGACGTCGAACGTGCCAGGCGACGACCGTGTGTCGAAGCAACGGGCGCAGATCCGCTGGACCGAGCGGAACGGCATCGTGCGCACGGGAAGCACCCTCGTGGGACCGGGAACACTCAAGGGCGCCACCATGCGGGTGTGGGTGGACCGGGACGGAGCCATCACCGGTGCACCAATGAACGCGGTCACCGCAAAGGGCAACGGCTGGTTCGTGGGTGGCATGGCGGCACTCTGTGCGGTCGCCGGGTTCTACGCGGCACGAGCAGCCATGCGCCTCGCGTTGGACCGGAAAAGGTACGCGCAGTGGGACGTCGAATGGGACCTGGTGGAGCCGCTGTGGTCCGAGCGCTTCCGCCGGTGACGCGCACGACCGGACGGGGTGCCGAGGAACTGCGGTCGATGATTTCTGCGCAGGATCTCCCGCCGAACGCCGCCGGGCACGACATCCAAGGCATGGGGGCGGCCCCGGTGAGCACCCGTCAGCCCGCTGGATGGCCCATGTGAAACCCGGCGGATTCCAGAGGGATCATCCATGACAGATCCCGTGTACAACGTCGGAGGCCGACTGCCGGCCCCCGTGCCCGCCGGCCCTCGTCAGGCGCCGGTGGGGGAAGGGCTGGCGTCATCCGTCCGGTACGCGATGTGGCCGGCGACCGAGACAACGCCGTCGACGCCGCGGCACAGCTGCTCGATGACAGGGATCAGACTCCGGAACTCCACGGACCCGCCGAGGGTGACCCTCCCGTCGCGCACCTCGACCGTCACCTCCGAGGGACCGAGTCTCATCGTGCGGCGCAGCACGTCCGCGGCGATCTCGTCGCGGATGGCGTCGTCACGGCGCAGGAAGATCCGCAGCAGATCACCACGACTGACGATGCCCAGGAGCCGGTCCGCCTCGTCCACCACAGGCAGCCGCTTGACGTGCTGGGCCTCCATGAGGCGCGCAGCCTCGACCACGCTCCACTCCGGACGTGCGCAGACCGCGGGAGCCGACATCAGTTCCTCGGCGCGGGAACCCTCGGCCTTGGCCCGCTCCCAGGCCTCCAGGTGCGGAACGGGGATCCTGCCTGACGGATCGGCCTGGTCTGCGCTCTTGCGCAGCAGGTCGGCCTCGGACACCAGACCCATGGGGCGGTTCAGATCGTCCACCACGGGCACCGCGGTGACGTCGTTCTCCGCCAGCAGCTTGACGAGCTCTTTGAACGGCGTGTCACGCCGGGCCCGGACGACGCCCCGGGTCATGAGCTCTTCGACCGTTCGGTGGTGCATGTCGCCTCCCGGATATGGGCCGCCCACCTCGCGGACAGCAGGGGCTCTCGTCCCATGCGGCGGCGTGTCCCGCGTGGCAGGTTGGATACAGCACCATTCTGAGCAGAGGGCGGCGATCATGCGAGCTCACCTCGGCGACCAACTCGTCGTCGAAAGTCCGACCACGGGCGGCGCCAGGCGTGACGGCGAGATCGTCGGGCTCCACCACGAGGACGGAACACCTCCCTACGACGTGCACTGGTCGGACACGGACGAAGTGACGCTCGTCTTCCCCGGGCCCGATGCGCACATCCGCCATCTCGAGCACGAACAGCCCGGGACCACCCACGAGTCGCGGCAGGGCACGGGTGAGGCGGAGGCCCTGCCCGCGGTTGCCCCACCAACCGATGCAGCCCGTCCTGGCGACATCGGCCGGCGTGTGGGCGTCGAACGCCGGAGACAGGGGCTCAGCCGGGAGGAAACAGCCCGCCGCGCCCGAATGTCGCCCCACTACCTGGCATACCTGGAGGAGCGGCCCGCCAACCCCACGATGGCGGCTCTCATCAGGCTGGCCGCCGCGCTGGGTACCACGGTCACCGCTCTGCTCGGCGGAGGCATCGATCTCCCGCCCGGACAAGGCCACGCACTGCTGAACCCTCAGCTGCTGGACCTCAGCCCGGACGAATGCCGCAGTCTGCTCTCCACGCACGGCGTCGGGCGCGTCGCAGTATCGGCGTCCGACGGCCGCCCGGCGGTCGTACCGGTCAACTACGAGGTCGTCGATGAAGCCATCGTTTTCCGGACCGCGCCCGACTCCGTTGCCGCAGCTGCCGTGGAAGCGGAAGTCGCCTTCGAGGTCGACCACGTGGACGAGGCTCTGAGCCAGGGCTGGAGCGTGCTCGCCGTCGGCCCCGCGAGCGTCGTGACGGAGCCCGACGCCGTGCGCCGTCTCACCCAACGCGCCCACACCACGCCATGGCCCGGCGGCGAACGCGAGATGTGGGTCTCGATCCGCCCCACGAGCCTCACGGGCCGTCGCATCACTCCGGCCGATCAGTAGACGCCGATGCGCTGGTGAAGTACTGGCCCCTCCACCGACCCTAGAGGGGAGGCTCCGGTAAGCCGACACGCTGACTTCGAGCGCGCCCTACCGCATTCCGACCCCAACATCCGCAGCCTTCACCTCGACGGCAACCCCCGTTGAACCTGAGGGTCGCCGTGGTCCACGAAGGCCGGCACCCGGAATCCCGGCCGCTGCTCGGCCCTGCTGGCCAGGCACTGCTCGCGAGCGAGCGGTTAATCGGCGACACAACGTCGACAGCGCTCTCGACGCGCTGTATCCGGTGATCCACCAGCGGCACAGGAGCCGCTACTCACTGCGTGGTCTCGGGTCCATTCGGGGCGCATCCTCGCCGCTGAGCCGGGACTCGACGCCCACCACACCCTCCAGAGCGCGGACGAGGCGCTCGGCAACCCAGATGAGCGAGGCGTCGTGGACGCGTCCGCGGAGTGTGACGATCCCGTCCCGCACGGACACGTGGATGGCGTGACTGACCGTGGGGAACAGGTAGGACACCACGGTGCGGCGAACTTCCTCCTCGATGTCCGCGTCCGGGCGCAGGAAAACCCTCAACAGGTCGCCTCGGCTGACGATGCCGCAAAGCCTGTCCTCGTCATCGACCACGGGCAGTCGCTTGACGTGCTTCTTGGCCATGATCTGGGCGGCCTGGGCCAAGGTGACGTCGGGGCGAACCGTGGCAGCGGGCGTGCTCATGAGCTCCTCAGCGGTCAGCGCCTCAGCCTTGGCCAGGGCGGACCGACGACGGATCCGATCGTGGCGGGTGAGTCCGCATTCCCGGAACTCCTCCTTGGGCAGCAAGTCGGCCTCGGAGACGACGCCGACCACCCGCCCCTCGCCCTCCACGACCGGCACGGCACTGATCTGCCGCTGCTCCATGGCCCGCACGATCTCCTTGAACCGCGCGTCGCGCCCGACGGCCACCACCGGCAGGGTCATCACATCGCTCACGATGTGCGGAGCGTCAGACATGTCCTGAGTCCTTGAAGGGCGAGGCGGAGAGTTGGTTCGGCCGTACGCCTCCAGCATTGCCGCAGCCTGGCGTGCCGCAATCCGGCCCAAGACTGCCTGCCCGCTCCGGGCCTGGTTGGTATGTCGCGGCGGCTCTCGGACGGTGCGACGGTATTCACAGGTGGGCCTTTCGGCAGCCGGACGAAGAAGGCGGTGACGGCGATGGAACTCCCGCTGGTCGTGGGCGTCGACGGATCGGACTCCAGTCTGCTGGCAGTCGACTGGGCGGTGGACGAAGCGGCTCGGCACAGGCTGCCACTGCGTCTGTTGCGCGCCTCCCTCTGGGAACGTTACGAAGGAGCCCAACCGTCCTTCACCACTGACCGTCCTGCTGAAATGGTCATGGCGCAGCACATCATCGCTTCCTGCGTGGAACGAGCCCGGCTTCGCAATCCCGAGGTGAAGACATCGGGCGAGATATTCCCTGACGATGCCGTGTCCGTATTGCTACGTGCGGGTCCCGAGGCGTTCGCTCTGGTCACCGGCTCTCGTGGGCGTGGCGAGGTCGCCGGACTGCTCCTGGGGTCGGTCAGCCTCGCAGTGGCGGCGCGCGCCGCCTGCCCGGTCATCGTGGTCCGTGGCGCGGAGCGCAACCGCCAGGGAGCCCCTGGCCGGATCGTGGTGGGGGTCGGAGACCCGACCGGCGGCGCGGGCGCCGTACGATTCGCCGTCCGCGAGGCCGAGGTGCGCGGCTGCGCCCTGATGGCCGTGCGGGCCTGGCGCAGCCCGTCCCACGAGCCCGTGGACCACATGCTGATCGCGGACGACGCCGCCCGGTTGCGCGAGCAACGGGCCTCGACCAGCCTCGACGACGCACTACGCGAGACCATGCGGGAACACCCCCAGGTCGATGTCCATCGCCAGTCGGTCGAAGGCCCCGCCCACCGCGTCCTGTTGGAGGCATCCGCCCAGGCCGACCTGATCGTCGTCGGCGCTGTGCGCCGACACGGCCACTTCGGGCTGCAGCTCGGCAGGACCGCCCACGCCCTGCTGCATCACTCTGAGTGCCCGGTCGCCGTCGTCCCCCAGCCGGTCTGAGGCCCGGGCTGCGGGCCTGGGCCTGCAGCGGCCCCGGAGGAGAGATGAGGGCGACGGATGTCGGAGTGGACATGGGAGTGGACGGGCTACGACCCCGCCGCCGAACGGTTGCGTGAATCGCTGTGCACGCTCGGAAACGGCTACTTCGCCACGCGGGGCGCGGTGCCCGAGTGCCGGGCGGGCCTGGTCCACTGCCCGGGAACCTACGTGGCCGGGTGCTACAACCGCCTGGAGGCGGCTGTGGCGGGGCGGCAGGTGGTGAACGAGGACCTGGTCAACCTCCCGAACTGGCTGCTTCTCCGGTTCCGTCTGCGCCGCACCGAGGGAGCGTGGGGCCCGTGGTTCTCCCCGGACGTACACACTCTCCTGGACCACCAGCACACCCTGGATCTGCGCCGCGCCACGCTCACCCGTGCCTTCCACCACCGGGGCGACGAGGCAGGCATGCTCGGCGTCGAGCAGACCCGCCTGGTGCACATGGGGGATCCTCACCTGGCCGCGCTGCGGACGGTCTTCACTGCCGATGACTGGTCGGGAGAGGTCGAGATCGAGTCCTGTCTCGACGGAGAGGTGATCAACGGCAATGTGCACCGTTACCGCGCCCTCAATCGCCGCCATGTGACCCAGGTGCGGACTGGGGCAGACGAGCCCCACACGGTCTGGCTGAGCTGCCGGACCAGCACGTCGGACATTGCTGTCGCCATGGCCGCCCGAACGACGGTCGTAGCCGACCTGGCCCCGGTCTCATCGGAGCTTCGTCCGGGCCGCCACCGCGCCGTCCACCGCCTGGTGGTCCCGATCGCTCCCCGTCAGCCCGTCACTGTGGAGAAGACGGTGGCGCTGCACACCTCGCGGGACACCGCAATCAGCGACCCGCTCGGCGAAGCAGTCGACCGGCTGTCCACAGCGGCGGACTTTCCCGGCCTGCTGGACTCTCATGTCGCCGCGTGGGAGCGGTTGTGGCGGCGCGCGGACATCCAGGTACCCGGCGAAGCCGGTCGCATCCTGCGCTTCCACCTCTTCCACGTCCTGCAGACGCTGTCACCACACACCGCGGACCTGGACGTGGGCGTCCCCGCGCGGGGGCTGCACGGCGAGGCGTATCGCGGTCATGTCTTCTGGGACGAGCTCTTCGTCCTGCCGTATCTCAACCTGCACTTCCCGGAGGTCTCCCTTGGGTTGCTGAACTACCGCTACCGGCGCCTCCCGCGGGCCTGCCGGGCAGCAGCCGCGATCGGCCGGGCCGGGGCGATGTACCCCTGGCAGAGCGGCAGCGACGGCCGCGAGGAGACCCAGGAGTGGCATCTCAACCCCCACTCGGGGCACTGGCTGCCCGACCACTCCCGGCTCCAGCACCACGTGGGCTCGGCGATCGCCTACAACGTGTGGCAGTACTGCGAGGCCACCGGCGACACGGAGTACCTGCACACCAAGGGCGCGGAGATGCTGGTGCAGATCGCCCGCTTCTGGACGGACCTCGCCGTCTTCGCCCCCGACCTCGGACGCTACCGGATCCGCGGTGTCGTCGGCCCCGACGAGTACCACGACAGCTACCCGGGTGCCACCCTGCCGGGGCTGGACGACAACGCGTACACCAACGTGACCGCCGCCTGGGTCCTCACCCGCACCTTGGACCTGCTGCGGCGCCTTCCCGCGTGGCGCCGCGAGGAACTGTTCGAACGCGTCCGGCTGGATGGCAGCGAGCTCACCAAGTGGGACGAGATCTCCCGTCGGTTGCGGGTGCCGTTCCACCAGGGCGTCATCAGCCAGTTCGAGGGCTACGACGACCTTGCCGAGCTCGACTGGGACGCCTACCGCACGCGCTACGGCAGCATTCGGCGGCTGGACCGGATCCTCGAGGCCGAGGGCGACACGGTCAATCGCTACAAAGCGTCCAAGCAAGCCGATGTCCTCATGCTCGACTACCTCTTCTCGCCCACCGAGCTGCGGCAGCTGTTCCTGCGTCTCGGGTACGACCTGGACGACGAGGTCTGGCGCAGAACCGTCGACTACTACCTGCAGCGCACCAGCCACGGCTCCACTCTCAGCGGACTCGTCCACGGCCTGGTCCTCGCCAGGGCCAGACGAGCCGAGGCATGGCAGTACGTCCAGGAGGCCCTGGAAGGGGACATAGCCGATATCCAGGGCGGAACGACCGGCGAAGGCATCCATCTCGGGGCCATGGCCGGGACCCTCGACCTGGTCCAGCGCGGCCTGACGGGACTGGAGACGCGCGAGGACGCCCTGTGGCTGGACCCGGTGCCTCTTCCCTCGCTCTCCGAGTACGGGTTCTCGCTGCGCTACCGCGGTCACTGGGGTGTCGGCGTACGGCGTCGTGGCGGGCAGTTGGAGATCGATGTGCCCGACTCGGAGGAGAAACCGATCCGCGTGGTGCTGGCCGACCGCGCCGTAACCATCGCGCCTGGGGAGACGTGCACGCTCGCGCTGGCGGAGAGTTGATCCGCGCGGACGGACCTGCCGGGCCCCGCGCTACCTCCGGATCCGTCAGTTGTGACCCGGGCTTCGAAAACGGGGCTGATCGACGGCCATCGCCTCGCCGACATGATTAGCGAGGCGAACCTCGCACGTCACCTGCCCGAGGCACAGGTGGACCATTTCGTCGAGACCATCTGCGCGGCCCGCCGACCGTCCGGACCTTCATCGGCAGGCAGCATTGCTGGCGGCGGCCGCGAACGGGGTGGGCTGCCACCGCACCCTTCGTCGTAGCCTGTGCCAGGAGTTCGCATCCCGCCAAGGTGATTGCGACAGCACAGTGGGGGCTTGTGGGGCGCTCTCCATAACGACAGCCGAAGGCGCTGGTACTCACGAGAGGGTGCGTCCGATGACCAGCGGCATCGGTTGGCCGCGCCAGGCGAAGCTACCGAACACGCCGTGAGGGGCTCCGCAACGGGGAGCTCTTGACTCTGATGCGCCCCTCCTGCCTGGGGCCCCTGACCATTCATGGCCAACGGACGTTCGGCGAGGTTGCCCTGGCACCGCTGCGTGGCTCCTGACGACCTCGGCTTCGCCGGTATCCCTCCACAGTCATGCCGAGTCCAAGATCCGGACCAGTCACGGGCCAGGGCGTTATGAAGAGCCCCCACGCACATTGTCCGTGCAGGCTATAGGGCACAACCCCGCGGTACCACCAGCAGACCAAGAACCTGCTGGCAGGCTGGCACCCCGCCCCTGGCATGACCCCTTGCTCAACCGAAAAGCGCGTACCGGCGGCACAATCTGCCGAGTAATCCGCAATATTGATTCGCCCCCGATTCGACCCCACGCACCTACCGACTTTCGAATACCGGGCCTGACCTGCGTAAATACAGTCAACAGGGAATCAGACCGTGTACTCGTGGTTCTCGGCAGCAGCGATCAGTCGGCCTGAGCGGCTGGGCGTGCGGCTTCCGTCCCGAAGCGTCGACGGGCACGGTCGGCGGCTGCTTCGGCGGCGCGGGCCCGGGCGTCGCCGGGATCCAGGGAGAGCTGGCGAGGGGCACGGTCGGCCGACAGCAGGTCGTCGGCGTGGACCACGAAGGCGCGGACTCTCGCGCGCTGCAGGCCGAGGACGGCCAGCAGGCCCAGGGCGGCCGCGGCGAGGGCGGGTGAGTGGTCGGTGGACTCCCGGCAGTGTGCGCGTACGCGTGGCGGAGCTGCGGTCGGCGTATCTCACCGTGAGGGTGATCCGGCCGGCGATCCGCTGTTCGACACGCAGGCGTTGGCCGAGCCGGTCGGCAAGCCCGAGGACGGCCCGGTGCTGCTGCGCCGGGTCGAGGCAGTCCCGCTCCAGGACGAGGTCGGCGGCCATGTGCGCCGCCGGTTCCGCCGGGGCGACAGGGCGGGGATCGGGCCCGCGGGCGCGCTCGGCCAGCAGCCGGGCGGGACCCGCCCCGAGAAGGCGCTGCGGGGTCCCGGCGGGCAGGTCGACGACCCGGCCGATGATGTGCAGCCCGTACCTGCGGAGCGTTTCCGCCGCGGCGTGGCCGATCCCGGGCAGCGCGGTGACCGGCCGCGGATACAGCCAGTCGGCCGCTTGTCCGAGGGGAACCCGGGTGGTGTCCCCCGGTGCCGACGCGTCGGCCGCCATCGCCGCCAGCATGCGGTTGCCCGCGAGCCCGGCACTGCTGTCGATGCCGTACAGCACCTTCAGCCGCATCTTCGCCAACTGCACGACGTCATAGGGAGACAGGTCGAAGTACCGGAGCGCCGACGTCAGATCGAGCTGGACGGCATCGGGCGGAACAGCCTGGACATGGAGCGTGATACCAGACATCAGTTCGATGACATCCGATACGTTCATCAAACCTGCGTTCGATTACTCTAACCCCATGAACCCTGGTCGGCGACTCAGATTCGAGCACAGCAGCGATTCTTCGGCTAGGCGAACGGCGGCTGCAAGGCACCCCAACTCCGCTTCCCCTGCTGGGCAGCGAAGTTGGGAGACACGACCCTCGCAACCCGCATTGAACCGCCGCTCTTCAGCGGCTCGCAGCAGGCAGAGGAGCAACAGTTGGCCACCAGCCTGATACGTCTCGCGACGAGGCTGACCTCGGGATTCGTCGCGTCAGCCACACCGCGAGATGACGCCGGCTCGGCCGTCGGCCTGACCCCTCTTCGACTGCATCTCCCAGTGCAGATCCCCTGAGGCAAGACCCACGCTCCACGACGAGAGCGATGTCTCCAGCCGGTCGAGCATGGAGACAAGCGCCGCCGGAGCAAGCCCGCACTCATGCGCGATCCGGTCCGTCTCGACACACCCGCGACCGGTCGAAGAATCCGCGTGTGCCGCGAGGCAGAGGAAGGCGAGCCGCAGAGACGGATCGCCGGCACCCGCACACGCCGTGCGCAGCGCCCAGTCAGCAGCGCTTCTGCGGTCCGGACGCGCCGGGCACTGAGCAAATGCCGTGGCGTCGAGGATCCGAGCGACCGTCACCCCGTCGGCAGAAGCGGAGGCGGTCGACGTTCGGCGGATCCACCGCGCCTGTTCCAGTTCGTTCCACGGGAGCGGATCGCGAGCAAGGCGAAGGCCGCGAAGGAGCCCAGCCGGCAAGCGGACCTGCCCCTCGGAGTCCATGCGCAGTGCGCACTGCACAGCGAGCAGCCGGGCTTCGGCGCCGGCGTGACTCGGGAGGGCTGCAGCCAGGTAGCTGAGCATCTCCCGCACCCGAATCTGACTGCCGGGCCCTTTGGGGCGCCGTCCGCGGCGACATGCGGTACCGCCCGGCAGCGTCACGTCCGTACGCAGGAAGGTTTCCGGGACCACGGCGGCCTGCGCGGTGGCCGATGCGCAGGCGGCGCATGCATCCGCAAGGCGCCAGCGCCGTCCGCCCTGCTCGCGGGCAAGAAGTAGCCGGATAGGACCTGCGCAGCCCCGGTGACGCGGATGCCAACGGCAGCCTCGCTCGTGGCACTGGCAGGTGCGCATGTACGGCGGCAGGATGTCGCGTCGGGCATGTCCAGCCAGATGCCCGAGTGCCGCAGCGCGCGCGGACACGGCAGCGAGCAGCGCGTCCCGGTAGTCGCACTGCTGACACACCAGCTGAGGCCCGCCAGAACCGGGCCTCAGCTCCACAGTCCAGGCGCGTCGCGCTGTCGGGCGCGTTGTGCAAAGCCTCATAGGGCGAGCTCCTCCCGTTCAACCCGCGTCGTCGTCTGCCCGCCAGAGAGCGGCGGCGGCACACGGTAGTGCAGACCTCTGCCCTCACGCTCGCGCCACCACCTGGGGAAATAGGGCAGAGGTCTGCACTGACAGGGCAGGGCTCTGCACCGTCGGATGGTCGAGTGACGATCTTTCCGCCCGATCCGGACTTCGAGGCACTTCGCCTGGAGCTCACGCGCCTGCGGGCGGCCCGCGGATGGAGTTATGACCAGCTGGCTGCCCGCAGCGGCCTCGGCAGGCGGACTCTCATCGAGATCGAGCAGGGCCGCACGATCGGGACTCTGAAGACCTGGCACGCCCTCGCGCACGCTTTGAGTACCCCGCTCGACGAGCTCTTCGCCACCTTGTGCAACGGACATGAGCCGCCTGAAAAAGCCGGCGACTGACCGATCCTGGACGGCTTCACCAACCGCCCGAAACGGTGACCCGACGCGAACCCATGATCGCACTCTCGCAAATCAGTCTGACCAGATACGGCAGTCCGGAGGACACCTTCGGTCGTGACGCCGGTTCAGCGGCGTGTTGCCTGGCAGGTTCGCCCTCATGTGTTCCACACCCACTTCTCCACGACGTTGGGACGGCAGTCTCGCCCACGTCCCTGCAAGGCGTTCCCTGCGCGTAAGCAGCGACAGCGCCAGTCGTCTGTTGCGATGCGGTCAGAATGACCGCTGCCGGGATTGCGGCAATCGAATCGAGTGGTACCAGCGCATGGGGGAGCGACCCGTCCGCCTGCATCCTCAAGAACTGCCGACGGAGTCGGTGCCCGCTACATGTCAGTGGCACGTCAGCGGCGGTGTCGCTCATCCAGCGGGTGACGGCAGAGCCTGGTGCCGCCTGCCGCATACCGTGCTGTGCCCTGCCCGCGACGCCCTTCCAGCCGCACCCGAACTCAAAGCACTGCGCCGGGCTCTGGCGGTCAACACCCGCCGCCTGATCGACAGCGGGGCGTTCGTCCCTCCCGCCGCTCTGCCGAACGCCGAAGCCTCACCGCCGACTACTTGTCGGCCGGCCCGTCCTGTCGTGCAACTCCTCTACATCCGCTACCTCGCCTGCCGCACGGTGGAAGAGATCCAGTGCGTCGCCCAAACCCGACGCCGCAACCGCTGTACAAGTCCGCTGCTCACCCCTGAAACCCCGGCAGGCATCTGGACTCTTCTTCCCGCCAGCGCAACGCGTGGCCAGCTCTCTTTGCCTGGCGCGGTCATGGCCGTCTACGGGCTTACCCATCTGCCTTACGCAGAACAGCTGCGTTGGAGAGCTCAACGCTGTCCGGATCATGCCGCCAGTTCCACGGCGGCCGATGTGGCCGTGACCGAGTGGGAGCCTTTCGATCCGCTCATCCACCACGAGCACATCCACACCCGTCTCCCGGCACTCACCCGGCGCCAGGGGCAGGCCAACCTGAACAGGAAGGCGACGCAGTCATGTCCCCGCACCACGCGGTAGAAATCATCCTGACCCGGCCCGCCACCCACGGTGAGCTGCGCCGCGCAGGCCGAGTACTGCCACTGGCCAGCAACGTCGGCCAGACCCGACTGCTGACTCTGCAGCGCGCGAAGAATCCCGGACGCGCACTGCGCGTACTTCGGCACCGGCTCGACGAGGTGCTGCCCATCGATGTCCTCACCAGCCACTACCCGGATCAGCAGGGCTGCGTCCTGCTGAACTTCGCTCTCGGCCAGACCGCCCATACGGCCATCCGACAGGCCGCGGCCGTCCGCGGACAGCGCCCCCGGGACTTCGTCCGTCACACCGTGACCGCTGCCGTCACCCAGCACCAACAGGAGCAAGCCCACCACCTGACGACCCGACTGGAAGAGCTGCTGATGCAACGTACCCCGGAAGAACTGCTGCTCTGTGCGGCGAGCGCTATCAGCCAACATCGCCGCTTGCCGGGCGGCGAGTCCTCCTCCACTGCTTCCTGAGGAGCCTTCGTGCCCGCCCCGACCGCCGAGCAAGTTCAGGCCGCCGACGCCTTCCGAGCAGGACACCACCTCGTCCTGCAAGCGGGAGCCGGCACCGGCAAGACCACGACACTTGCGATGCTCGCCGCCAGCACCAACCGACGTGGCCGATATATCGCCTTCAACAAGGACATCGCCAGCGACGCCGTCACACGCTTCCCCCGCACGGTCACGTGCAAGACGGCACACGCCACCGCGTACGCGGCACTCGGCCGCCGCTACGCCGGACGGCTCAACAGCCCCCGGCAACCGGCCTGGAAGACCGGCCAGGCCCTCGGTATCACCCGGCCCATTCGCATCGGCGACCACGACATCAGCCACAGGACGCTCTCCCACACAGCGCTCCGTGCCGTTACCCGCTTCTGCTACTCCGCCGATCGCACCCTGGCCTGCCACCATGTGCCGCGTCTTCGCCTCCTCACAAAACCGGCTGAGCACGCCCAACTAGCCGACGCCGTAATGCCGTTCGCAGTCAAGGCCTGGGCGGACCTGCAAAACCCCGACCACGGTGTGGTCCGCTTCGAGCACGATCACTACCTGAAGATGTGGGCTCTGACCCAGCCCAAGATCGAAGCAGACTTCCTCTTCCTCGACGAGGCCCAGGACACCAACCCCGTCCTGGAACAGGTCTTCAAAGCCCAGCGCGACCACGCCCAACTCGTCATGGTCGGCGACTCCGCCCAGGCCATCTACGGGTGGCGCGGCGCCCGCGATGTGATGACCGACTTCGACGCCCCCGCTCTCACTCTCACCCGCTCCTTCCGCTTCGGTCCTCTCCTCGCCGAACAGGCCAACCGCTGGCTCGAACTTGCCGAGGCACCCATCCGTCTTACCGGAAGCGAGACGATTTGAATCGCCCCGGGTTCGATAGAGATCTCAGATTATGGTTGTGACCTGGGGTTTCGTGGATTCCATGTAGTGGTTGGCTTCGTACTCAACGGGCGGAACGTGCCCTATCTCACCGTGGAGTCGGCGGTGGTTGTACCAGTCGACCCACTCTGCGGTGGCCAACTCGACCTGGGAGAGCGACTTCCAGGGCCGTTGGGGCTTGATCAGCTCGGTCTTGTACAGGCCGATCGTGCTCTCCATCAGGGCATTGTCGTAGGCGTCGCCGACCGATCCGATCGAGGCGGCGATGCCGGCGGCGTCCAGATGCTCGGCGAGCCGGAAACTCGTATATTGCGACCCGGCATCCGAGTGGTGGATCAACTCGCCTGGCTGAACTGGGTGTTGGTCGCGGTCACGTTGCCACACGGCCATCTCAAGGGCGTCCAGGACGAAGACCGTTTCCTTCACGGTGGCCGCGGACCAGCCGACGATCCGGCGGGAGAACGTGTCCACGACGAAGGCGACGTAGACGACACCGGCCCAGGTCTTCACGTGGGTGAAGTCCGCGACCCAGCAGCGGTTCGGGGCGGCAGCGACGAAGTCGCGGTCCAGCAGGTCCGGCGCCCGTTCGGCCTGCCCGCCGGGCAGCGTGGTGATTACGCGTTTACCACGGACCGCCCCAGCGATGCCGAGTTCGCGCATCAGGCGTTCGACGGTGCAGCGGGCCACGCGGCGGCCCTGCCGGTTCAGCTCACGCCAGATCTTCCTCGCCCCGTAGACGTGGTAGTTGGCCTCGAAGACCTGGCTGATCTGTTTCTTCAGTTCGACATCCCGCACGGTCCTGGCCGAGGGCGTGCTCCGACGTTTGTGGTGGGCGTAGTAGGTAGAAGGGGCGATCCTGCAGTCGTGCTCGGTGAGCGTCCTGCAGATCGGCTCGACGCCGCCGAAGCGGTCCCGGTGCTCGTCGATGAACGCTACGAGCGTGTGTGTGGCCGGTCGGTGAAAGTCGGCCCGGGGCGCGGTTCCGGCCTTTCGACCGGACCGTTTCCCCGGACCGCTTCCCGAACCCGGCGGGCACCTCTCAATGCACCGGGCTCTCCACAAGCCCCGAAATGGACCGCGTGTTGGACATCCTCATCCCGCGATGGGCCAGGGAGCTGGAATAATAGAACCTCGATATCGGTAGCGGGTCGTTCCTACCTTCTCGGGGTCGAACAGCTCTCTGTTCTCACTGGCGGGCCACCATCCGCCGCCGCAATAGCGGTTGCGGAGATCCTTCCAGGTGGACCGGCGATGTTTGCGCCGCATCCATCGCCATACCGTCTGCCACGTGTAGTAGCTCAGATAGGCGAAAGTCGCGGAGGACACCCCGGGCCGGAAGTAAGCACACCAGCCCCGCAACGCCATATTCATCCGACGCAGCAGGTCGTCCAGCGGCTGGTTCACTTCGACCTCTCGGCACAGCATCTTGACCTTCCGCTTCACAGCCTGAACGGCCCTCTTCGCGGGATAGGTATAGACGTAGCGCTGGCTGGTGCCTCTCTTGCGGTGGCGCTGGAGGTGCCACCCGAGAAAATCCAGCCCTTCCTCGATATGGGTGATCAGGGTCTTCTCCGGAGACAGGCGCAAGCCCATCAAGGACAAGACCTCTGTGATCTCCTCACGCAGAACTTCGGCATCCGTTCGGGAGCCGAACACCATCAGGCACCAGTCGTCCGCATACCGCACAAGGCGATAGGTGGGAAGACCGTGACGGTGCCGTCTGTTCCGTTCCCGCTGCCCAGCAGCAGGGCCTCCCGGCGCCTGAGCGATGTACTCGTCCAGGACTGAAAGAGCCACATTGCTGAGCAAGGGCGAGAGAATCGACCCTTGTGGGGTTCCGGCAGTCGTCTCCCGCAGCAGACGATCCTCACCGAGGATGCCCGCCTTGAGGAAAGCCTTAACCAGATCCAGGACGCGTTTGTCTCCGACTCGACGCCGCACCCGGTCCATCAGGGCCGAATGTGAAATTTCGTCGAAGCAGGCCGTGATGTCACCCTCCACGATCCACTCATAGTTGCGTGGCCGCGAAGCTAGATAGTGCACCTCGGCTACCGCGTCATGAGCCCGGCGATTCGGGCGAAACCCGTAGGAGCACGAGAGGAAATCCGCCTCGAAAATTGGCTCCAACACCAGCTTCAAGGATGCCTGGACCACCCGGTCGGTGATGGTCGCGATCCCCAAGCGGCGCAGTTTCCCGCCGGCCTTCGGGATCATGCGTTCCAGCACTGGAAGCGGGCGGAAACTACGGTCCTTCACATGCGACCGCAGTTCGTCGAGAAACTCCTCGACGCCCTGCCCGGCCTCGACGGAACGGGCCGTGCGACCGTCCACTCCGGCCGTGCGGGCACCCTTGTTACCCCGCACCCGATCCCAGGCCACCAGAAGGAAACCGGGATCGGCAACAAGGTTGTAGAGGTCGTCGAACCTGCGATGAGAATCATCACGGGCCCAACGGTGCAGCTTGGTCTGGATATTCAGTACCCGTCGCTCCGCCATAAATAAGGCGCGCTCCAGTTCGTCGGTATTCACCAGCGAAAACCTCCCGGCCTTCCAGCAACCTCAACTGCTGACTTGCTGGCCCCCTTCGCCCTGCGGCCGTCTTTCACGGCCTCCACGGCGGGTCGTCACGCCCGCGACTACTACGGGGCCTCCGCCCCATCCCACGGCCCTCAATCGGCAACGGACCTGCCCACCACCGGACCGGCTGCCCGGCGGGAGGGCGACCGCGGATGGTTCCCACGTTCACCATGTGATCGATCGGTCAGGGAGGCGCCCAGCTCTACTCCGGCAGCATCGCCACGCTTACGCCGCAGACCTTCAACGTGGCCTCCCCACCGTCAGAGCTACACGGCTTCGGAGTTGGGCCCCCGCCGCAAAGCAGAGTTCCACGCACTGCACACCGGCCCATATCCACCAGATTTGACCCGGCTTCGCTGTTACGGAGCTTCAACCACTGGTTCGCTCTCGCTACACCTTCTGACCTCGCTGAACAGACCCGCACCGTCTGGTAGTTCCGGCACGTCCCGCCTTCGTCGGGGCCGCTTGCCACCCTCACCGGCGTTCCCCGGATCAGGCTGCCCCCAAGCTTCGATCAGGCCGCTACGACGACCTGACGGAAGTGGCCTTTCACCACCTCTCGATCAACATCGCGCCTCGTGGCGCACAGCTCGGCCGCGAAGAAACTCGCCGCGGCCTTCAGGATCTCGTTGGCCCGCTTGAGTTCGGCGTTCTCCTTCTTCAACGCCTTGAGCTGGGCGGACTCCTCCGTCGTCGTCCCCGGACGTGTCCCCGCGTCGATCGCGTGCTGCTTCACCCAGTTCCGCAGCGTCTCGCGCGAGCCGATGCCGAGCTTCTCGGCCACCGCCTGCAGGGCGGCCGTCTCGTTCGGGTAGTCGTCGCCTACCTCGGCGACCATGCGCACCGCACGACGGCGGAGCTCAAGCGGGTAACGGGAAGGTCGTGCCATGACTCGATCCTTTCACGAAATCGAGTCTCCATTCGAACCGGGGCGCTTCAATTCCCACCGAGGTTGGAGCCATCGCTACCCCCGACGCGGTGCTGTGCCGAACCAACGTCGGCGCCATGGCCGAGGTCATGCGTCTCCTTGCCACGGGCCGCCGCGTAGCGCTGGCCCGCGGAGGAAGCACCCTGGCGGCACTGGCGCTCGCTGCTCGGGATCTCAAAGAAGGCCGGCGCACCAGCCACCCCGAGCTCGTCCTTTTCGCCTCCTGGGGCGAGGTACAGGACTATGCGGTGTACGACCCCGCTGGCCGCGATCTTCAGCCTTTCGTCGACCTTGTCGACACACACGGCCCTGATGCCATCCTCGCCGCGGTGGACGAACTCACAGACGAGGACCGCGCCGACGTCACCGTATCCACGACTCACAAGGCCAAGGGTCGCGAATGGCCCTCCGTGCGGATCGCGGACGACTTCCCACCGCCCAAAAACACCGATGAGCAGGACGCCGAGGGCCGTCTCATCCCAGAACCCGTCAACGACACCGACGCCCGGCTAGCTTACGTCGCGGTCACCCGGGCGCGTCGCCGGCTCGACCTTGGCGGACTGTCCTGGATCGATGGCCACCTGGGCACCTGATTGACCATCCCCCGGCCGCGCTCGCCGCCTCAGGGAGCGTCACCGACTCGATGCACCAGCGTCTTTCCGCAATTCTCCTCAGTACGCGGGGTGTTCACAGCATCACGAGCCTGCCAGCATCGTTGTCCGGGTTTGACACCTTGGTGGGGGGTGGTGCTGTATGACGTCCGCGCAGAACAACGACCAGCGGCTACTCGATCGCATCCTGGAGGACCAGCACCGGAAGTTGGCGCCGGACAAGAGCCGGGATGACTTCTTCACGTTCTTCGCTGCCGACAAGGCCCTGCAGGACTGGGACCTCGACAACGACGAAATCATGGACGGCATCGTGGACGGGGCTCACGACTGCGGCATCGACGGCATCTGGACCTTCGTCGACGAGCGCTACGTCACCGCTGATGCCCATCAATTCCTGCCCGCGCGCGCCGGCAAGATCGAGTTGGTGATCCTGCAGGCCAAGACCTCAGCGGGCTACCAGGAGACGGTGGTCGAGAAGCTGCACTTCCATCTGCCGACACTGCTGGACATGAGCCGGGACGAAGAGGACTTGGCCCCGCACACGAATGCCAAGCTCCTGGACCGAACACGGCGCTTCCTGCACATCCTCGAGGAGCTGGCGTCGTCGTTCCCGCAGGTCCGCATCAAGGTGATCTACGCCAACAAGGCCGCCGAGACGCCGCACCCCAACGTGAAGGCCAAGGGAGACCGGCTGCGACGAGAGCTCGCGAAGATCACTTCGGACACCAAGGCAGATCTAGAGTATCTGAACGCTGCTGATCTACGTGAACGTACCGCCCGAGGAGCCAAGGCGGTCGCACAGTTGGTATTCACCGAAACCCCGATGAGCACCTCACTCGGTGAAGGGTACGTGTGCCTGGCCCGCCTGGACGAGTACTACCGCTTCATCACCTCCGACAACGAAGCTTTGCGATTGGAGCTATTCGAATCGAACGTGCGTGACTACGCCGGGTCCACTGCGGTGAACAACGCCATCGGCGAGACACTCAAGTCCGGCACGGGCGAGGATTTCTGGTGGTTCAACAACGGTGTCACCGTGGTCGCGGACGCTGCCCAGATCGCAGGCAAACGGATCGTTGTCAAAGAGCCGCAGATCGTCAACGGGCTGCAGACCAGCCATGAGATCTACAGCTACTTCCAGAATGGCGGCCAGCACCGCGACCGCTCCCTTCTGGTCAAGATCGTGGTCGCACCCGAGTCCGGCACCGCTCGCGACCGCATCATCCGAGCCACGAATAGCCAGACGCAACTCCCTGCAGGCGCCTTGCGAGCCACCGAAGCCATCCAGAAAGACATCGAGGAGAGCCTGGGCCACGCCGGCGGTTACTACTACGAACGCCGCGCCAGCTACTACCGCAACCTCGGCTTCCCTCTCGACCGGGTCATCAGCATGACCCGCCTGGCCCGGGAGTTCACGGCCTTCGTCCAGCGTGAACCACACGTCGCTCTGCGGCACTCGGACGCACTGCTCTTGGACGACCAGCACTACACCCAGATCTTCTCCTCCCGCCACGACCTGGACATCTACCGCCTCTGCCTCGACGTTCACACCCGGCTACGAGCTTTCCTCACCCGGTACGCCGAAGACCGGCCGCTACTGGGCGAAACCCTGGAGAACTGGCTCTACCCCCTGGCAGCCATGTCCGCCCACACACTCACTCGACTGAGGCAGCCCACCCCGCGGGACTTGCTCAACATCGATCTAGCCCATCTCAGCGACGACCTCATGTCCCGCATGACGGGCACACTGGAACAGAATTTCAAGAGCGCCCTGCGTCAAAGCAAAGCCGGCGGTGTCGACCGTATCGCCCGCGCACCTGAATTCGCCGCCAAACTCCGCCAGGCCGTTGTCTCTCAAAGCCGTTATCAAATCGAACGTTAATCGGGCTCAGAGCACGCCGAAGTCGGCAGTCGCGCTTGGAAGCACTTGCCTCCGCAGACGTTTTCCTCTTCCAGCTGGGCCCGAACTACGGCCATGTCTTTGCCGAGACGGGCCAGTCATGCCTCGGCCGATGACGGGACCAGCCTTGACGAATTGATCCCGCTCACCTGCAACGAGATCCAGCGCCTGTTCTTCGCTCTACTCGTTCGGCCTGTCCACGACCTCGCGCACCGATGGCGCTGGTCCACCTGGTGCCGAGGCCACCAAGCCCGCGCCCGCCGCAGCCACTACCGCTGCCAAGTCGCCCTTCAGCCATAAAGATCCACATCTACGGCTGGAGTACCAGCGGGGAATTTCTAAGAGTTCCGTCGGTTCCCCAGTGGGCCTGCTCTTCGTCAGGGCAGCTGTCGGGGCCGACGGGGCATGAACCGGACCTTGGCTGTGTCTTCGGTGCGCTCGGTGACGGCCTGGAGTTCGCGGCTGAGAAGGTTGACGGCCGTGGCGTATAGCTGCAGACGCTCTTCGAGGAGTCGTGCGTGTTTCTGCAGGTCAGCGTGCTTCTTCTTGAGTTCCTGGTAGGAGTCCTGCTCGCGGACGTGGGTCACGCGTTTGGCTTCGTCGGCTGCCACTCGGGCCTGGAAGAGATCCTTGAGATCTTGGTGTTGGTGAGTCAGGTGCCAGCGCTGGACGTCGGCTTCAATGGCCAGCTGTGAGACGTTGAGGCGCCCGGTCGATCGCTTGGGGGTGCCAGCGAGGAGCCGGTTCATGGCAGCGATGATCGCCCGTCGGGTCGCGTCGGTCTCGCCGTTGAGCGGGGTCGCAGTCATGAACGGGTAGCTCCTTCCTCGTGGTCGCGGAGGACGGCCTGCAGGCGGTCGAGCTCGTGGCAGTCGCGCTGGTGTCGAATGGGTGGCGCGAGTGGATCAGCGATGATTTCGGCGAGGTCGACGATCTTCTTCCGGACGTATCCGATGTCGCGGTCGGTTCGTGCGAGGTTCGGGCACTTGGGCCTGCAGTCGTCGGTGTCCGGGGTGACCAGTGGGTCGTTGGCGTCGCCCCGTAGCTGGCAGGCTGCCGTGGCCGGGTTGAGGACGCAGGTCATGCCCTCGCCGTGGTGGATCTGCAGGAGCGGGTTGCCGATCAGGTCCAGGGCCTGCCGTTCGTTCTTGAGCACGCGGCCTGCGAACTCTCGGTTCGCTGCGGCGACTCGTGTGCGGTAGGTGTCGGCTGCCGGCCCGCTGACGTGCTCGCCCGCGGCAAGAGCGGCTTCGTCCTCGGCGAAGCATTCGAGCCGGTAGAGCCAGTCCTGGAAGGCGTACTCGTCCGGGAAGCCGGACTCGTAGGTGCCTGCGTAGCCTTCTAGCATGCGAACGTGGGCATGACCGTATTGGATCGAGGCGGCGATCAGGCCTCGGGGTCGGCGTCGGATGAACCAGGCCAGCGTGCGGCGGAACCGGCTCGCTTTCAGCGGGCCGCGGTCGTCGTCGGGGATGGGGTCGGAGCGGCCGAGGCTAGCGCATTGCTCGTTCACCCATTGGACGAAGTCGCCCAGGTCACCGGCGATGGAGGCGTCCGATCGGGCGTCACCGAGCCGTCGTTCGTTTGCCCATCGTTTATGGAACGGCTCGAGGCGGGTTGGGAAGAGAAGCGGGCTGGGGTGGAGACGCTCCAGCACCGCGACGGCGCTCGCAACGAGCTCGATGACGACCCAGGGGTCGGGTCGGACGGTCCCCTCGGGGATCTTGTTGCCGTCTCGGTCGAGGGTGCCCTTAAAGTAGAGGCCCCGCATCAACCACAGCCCGGTGTCGGCGTCCCGGGTCACGCAGCCACGTCGCAGGTTGAGCACCTCCCCGGCGCGGGCGCCCGAGAGGTAGGCCACGATCACGAAGCAGGCTGTGCTCAGCAAGCGGGCCAGCTCCGGCACCTCGTCGTAGGTGATGTCCTGGTGCCAGGGGCCATCGCCGCATGGCAGGGTGAACTTGGTGTTCAGCAGGGCTTGGTCGCCGATGGGGAGCCCCGACTCGGCGATCAGGCGGCCGGTCCCGGTGTCCTTGATGGAGTCTGCGCAGTCGAGGATCAGGGCGATGTAGCGCCAGCGGATCACCCTTCGACCGTCCGGGGTCTGGGAACCGGGTAGCGATCCTCCCTGCTGGCGGAGGTTGTCGAGGTACGCGTGGACCTTCGGCAGTAGGTCGCCGGGTCTATTCCGGTTCGGGTTCTGGGTCGCGGTGAAGCGGCGTCCTTCCGGTGTCCGCCGGTATAGCTCGGCGTGCTCGTCGCGGGCGGCCAGGATGGGGTCTGCGAAGACCTCCAGGAAGCGGACCGCCCAGCTCAGCAGCATCTGCATGGTGGGCTCAGCGATGCGAGGGGTGCGGTTCTCTCTGCGGGCGGTCGAGCCAGTCCCGAGAATCTCGGCGGTGTCCTCGCCGGCCCAGGGCGGGGCCTGGGGCAGCCGCATCGCTGGTGGGAGGATCTCGCGGTGACCCCAGAGCCGGCGGATCTCCGTGAGCGTGCGAGAGGTGCCCGTCAGTGGGTCCTCCTCGTCCAAGATCGCGTCGACGAAGGCGTCCAGGAGTTCGTTGGTGACCTGGCAGAAGGCTGTGATTCCCCGCTGGGCAAGCCAGTCGATGATGAACTGCAGCTCGTTGACGAACAGCAGGTGCACGGTCGTGACGCTGATCCGGGTTCGCTTCGCGCCGGGTGGGGCCCAGAGCCGTCCATGGTTGAGCAACTGCCAGCAGTAGTGCTTGGTGGCCAGCCGCAGGGCTGCGGGGATCAGGTCGAAGTTGAGCGAGGTGGCCCGGTAGTGGTCCTCGAAGATGGCCGCATTGAGGTCCCAGACAGTGTCGGCGAAGCAGGACAGCTTCGTCCGGTCGGCGTCCGGCCGCAGATCCCGCTTGAGCAGGACGAACGTGTCGGGTTGGGGCCAGAAGGTCCCGGCAGGGACCTCTCCCCAATCGAGGTCGGAGGCGGGCGTCGTCATCGTAGGTCGAGCTCCCTGTTCAGGAATCGGTCGACCAGCGCGTGGTCGGCTTCGGTGGCGCCCTCGCGGGCGTCGGCGACGGCACTCTCGTCGTGCTCGGCCAGCAGGTCGGCCAGCTGAGCGTGCGGGCTCGCGAACCGGCTGGCCCAGCGCAACGCGTCGATCTGCTCGCGACGCTCCACCAGCCGGTCGTGGACCAGGACCTGGACCGGCAGGTGCCGCGGCAGCGCCCTGGCGCACTCGCAGCTCAGGCAGAGCATGAAGGAGGCCCGGCAGGGCTCCCCGGACGACCCGTGCCGGCCGCCGAGGTTGTCGCTGCAGGCCGCCATCACGGTGTCGAGCTCCCCGGCGATCATGTGCTTGAGCGTCTGTGCCGTCAGGCCGAGTTCGGCGGCCATCCGCTCGGGGTCGGCCTCGGCCCTGGCGACGTCCTCGGCGGACAGGGTGGCCACCCGTCCCCGTGTGCGGGCCTTGTCGACCTCCTCGGTCAGGGCCTTCGCCACGACCTGCCGGTACTCGTTGACATTGCCGCGGTTGCGGAGCATGTAGGTCGTTGCGGTTTTCTCGGTGTGTGCGACCGGCCGCTGGTAGAGCTCGATGTGTGTGAGCCTCAGGAGATCGAGCCGCAGCGGCAACGGAACCGTCTTTCCGTCTTTGCCGTGCTGGTCCGCGACCAGGCCCCACGCTTCGCCCCGAGCTTTGATGTACGAGCTGTGGTTCAAGGGTCGCAGACCGGGCCCGACGCCGTTGCTACTGCCGCCGGCATAGCCGATCAGGAGCCGACTTCCACCGGCCAGTGCCCGGGACCGAGCCGTCAGTTCGTGCAGCAGGACGTAGAGCCCAAAGGACGTGTGCAGTTCATCGCGGGTGGTGAGGTCCTCGGGCTTGTCCGGGACGCTGATCCAGTCTGGGACGTCGCTCAGCGCGAGGGTCATGTGGGCGCGGCGCTGGCGTCTGGGTTTGAGTAGGTCGACAATCGCCGTGCCGGTCTGCCCGGTGTAGCCGTCCGCGCGATGGTGGGCCGCCGGGACCTTGAAGATCACTTGCGGGTTCTCTCCGGTCATCGCCGCCAGCAGCACCGCCCCGGCCCCCACCTCTTCGATCGTCAGATGGAGCCAGGAGACGATCTCCTTGACCGAGCCGATCTTCTGGACCCACCTCGCCGGGAACAACTTCCCCTTGTGGATGCCGACTGGGCGAGGCTCTCGGGGAACGTCGCCGTAGCGGTCAACGAATTCCAGCAGCCGGATCCTGGTGGCCAGCGGACCTGTGCTGGCCGCCGCCTCGCCCCGCCTCGCCTGCTCCAGCAGGTCCCGGTTCGCCCTGATCCGGCATGCGGCCACCCGCAGCTCGGCCCGCGCGGCGGCCGTGATCCGCTGGAACTCCGTCCGGCTGTAGCTCTGCTTGCTCGGCGTACTCTCCTCGGACCTGGTCCTGTCCCGTGTCGGAAGCTGTGAGGCCAAGCGGGCCGCGAGCGTGTCCGATACTCCCCCGCCATGCAACAACAGCAGCTTCAACTGCCCTAGTTCGTCTGCGGCGTTGGTCGTCTCGGTCGAACGAAAGGCGAGGAATCCGTCGAACTGCTCGACCGTCAGCTGGGCCAGCTGCCGGGGCGGCCAGGGGAGCGTCGCCAGGTAGCGGTCGAGGTTCCGCACGGTCTTGAAGACCTGGTTGGTCGAGTGGAGCGACGTCAGCCCGGCGCCGGGGGCGGTGCGCTTGGTGAACGCAGCAACCAGTTCGTCCCGCAGCTCTGCCGGCATGGTCAGCGGCGTGAAGTCGTAGTCCTCGGACTCGGAACCGTCCGCGCTGAAACACCGCACCACGATCCGGTCCGGGCCGGCATCGAGGCGACCCCGTCTGGTCCTCGGCCCGCCCAGGGGTAGGGAGGCCCTCCGACCGGTCACCGGATCACCGCCAGCGGATCCGTGCGGACACGCGGGTGGTTGGCGAACACCTCGGACATGAAGGCAGCAACGGGAAAGCCCTCAGCGTGCGCCAGCAGCACCTCGACGTCCAGGATCCTGAACGGTTCGAGGTAGACCTCTTTCGTGGTCTCGACGCTGCGGTGCCCCAGCATCGTCTGGACCAGGTGCCATGTGCTGCCGAACTCCTCGCGGAAGTCGGCCCGTTCTTCCTCGTCTAGGTGCCCCAACTGGGCCGCCCGCACGAGCTTGCCGATCGAATACCACTTCAAGGCGCAGGAGTGACGAAGCATGTGGGCGCTGCAGACGAAGCCTTCCAACCCCAGCCCTTCGATCCGCTCGTTCGCGGCCTTGAACGTGTGCTCCCAGCCGGTCCAGACCCGAGGCAGTCCGTCCTCGTTCAACCACAAGGCGACCGGCTCCAGCCCCTGCTCGGTCCGGCGAAACAGCCGCAGCCGGGTCAGCTTCCCAACGTCGTTCCACAGCCACTTCTCACTGCCACCGTCCGGGCGCTCCAAGGTGACCGCGTCGGTACCGTGGGTGGCAAGCACCGTGCGCTTGTCCTGGACGCACTCATAGCGTCCCGCCTGTTGGGCCCTCCGAACCGCGGCCGCCCGGGGCCCCTCCATGTAGGACAAGACACCCTTTATCGCGCTCTGCGGTGTCCAGTACGGGTGTCCGTAGCCCTTTTTCGCGCAGGCATCGGCGAGGTGGCAGGCGTAGTAGTGCCGCCGTCGGTCGTAGTGCGGAAGCTCCGGAATCACGACGCTCGCCCACTCGGCGACTCGCAGCCCGTTGCCATAGAGGCCCTGGCAGAACGCGGTGTCGCGCTGTTCGTTGCGGCCCCGCCACCACTGGTCGGGACGCCCGTCCAGGTCCATGCCGCGAATGCCAAGGTCAAGCCAGCGGGCGAAGCCTGCAGGATCGAACCACTTGACGTTCGACCTCCGTGCGATCGGGGGCGCATCGAAGTCCTCGAACGGGTTGGCAATCCCGTACTTTCGGCCGACCCACCTGTAGAACTTCTTCAAGCCGGCGAGGTCCCGGGAGAAGGAGCTCGTCTGGATCCGCTCACCGTTCGCCGGGTCCGTGACACGCCAGAACAGGAACTCTTCCGCGTGATCCTCGGTGGCCTCCCACCACTGCGCGCCGAGGATGTGCAGGAAGTTGAGCCACACCACTAGAGAGTAGGAGTAATCCTTCTCCGTCTCCCTACCCAGATTGCGCCACTTCGCCGAGGTCAGGCAGGCATTGACTCGCGGATCAGGTCGTCCGTCCGGGCCCAGCACGAACCCCTGCCCGTGACGAGCCCCGCGCAGCCGTGCCCGCTGTGCTAGATCCTCAACACCCCCGACAAGGAACGGCTCCAGCTCTCCAAGATCGCGTTTCAGATCAAGCCGGTGCAGTTGCCAGTACCTCGGGATGTCCAATTCCTCTGTCACACCCGCTTCAACGAAGCTGAACAACAACAGTCACTCGACAAAGAATGCCCCCCGTGGAGAAGATCACCCGGCTCCTGGAGGTGGAGTGGAACGTGGGCCGCACCGGCATCATCGCTCCGCGCGCGGTCCTCGAACCGGTCGAGATCGACGGCTCCACCATCACCTACGCCACCCTCCACAACCCGGCCGACATCACCCGCCGCGACCTGCGGCTGGGCGACCACGTCATGGTCCACCGCGCCGGGGACGTCATTCCCCGCGTCGAGGCCCCCGTCGCCCATCTGCGCACCGGCGAGGAGCGGCCGATCGTCTTCCCCGAGGTGTGCCCGCGGTGCGGCTCCGCCATCGACACCAGCGAGCAGCGCTGGCGCTGCGCGAACGGCCGCAACTGTCACCTGGTCGCCGCCCTCTCGTACGCCGCGGGCCGTGACCAGCTCGACATCGAGGGGCTGGGCCACACTCGTGTCGTCCAGCTCGTCGAGGCCGGCCTGGTCGCCGATCTGGCCGACGTGTTCGCCCTCACCCGCGACCAGCTCCTCGCCCTGGAACGGATGGGTGAGACCAGCACCGACAATCTCCTCGCGGCGATCGACGCGGCCAAGGGGCAGCCGTTGTCGCGGGTACTGTGCGCGCTCGGCGTCCGCGGTACGGGCCGCTCCATGTCCCGTCGTATCGCCCGGTACTTCGCCGCGATGGAGCACATCCGCGCCGCCGACGCCGAAGCGATGCAGCGGGTCGAGGGCATCGGCACGGAGAAGGCCCCGTCCATCGTCGCCGAACTCGCCGAACTGGCTCCGCTCATCGACAAGCTCGCCGCGGCCGGGGTCAACATGACCGAACCCGGCGCCACCCCGCCCGTCGCCACCGACGACACCGACGGCGCCGCCCAGGGCGCGGAGCCGACGGGCGGGCCGCTGACCGGGATGGCGGTCGTCGTCACCGGGGCCATGACGGGCCCGTTGGAGAAGCTCAGCCGCAACCAGATGAACGAACTCATCGAACGCGCCGGCGGCCGCTCCTCGTCCAGCGTCTCCAAGAAGACCACGCTGGTCGTCGCCGGCGAGGGCGCCGGATCCAAGCGCGCCAAGGCCGAGGACCTCGGCATCCGGCTGGCCACCCCCGACGAGTTCGCGGTCCTGGTCGCCGACTACGTCGACTGACCCTTGACGGCCGACGCCAACGCCAACGCCGGCGTGACGTGACAGCGTGCGGTCGCCGTCGAGGGCGACCGCACGCCGAGGTCTACGCGCCGCTCGCGTCGAGCATGTCCTCGCGCTCGACGATCTTCACGCGTTCCCGGCCCTGCGGTTCGCCCAGCGCCTTCTCCGCGGCGTCCAGGCGGTACCAGCCCTCCCAGGTGGTGAAGCGGACGTCCCGCTCGCCGAGGAACGCGTCCACGGCCTCCGGGTCGGGCGAGGCGGGCGTGTGCAGACGTCCGTTCGTGTGGTCGTCGAGCAGGCTGGCGACGGTCTCGTTGGCGTCGCCCTTGGTGTGGCCGATCAGACCCACGGGGCCGCGCCGGATCCAGCCGGTGACGTACGTCGACTGCAGGTGCTCGCCGGTCTCCTCGATCACCCGGCCGCCCTGGTCCGGAACCGTGCCCGAATCGGCGTCCCAGGGGAGCTTGGGCAGTTCGTCGGACAGATAGCCCACGGCGCGGTAGACCGCACCGAGGTCCCAGTCCTTGAACTCGCCGGTTCCCTTGACGTTGCCGGTGCCGTCGAGGGCGGTGCGCTCGGTGCGCAGGCCGACGACCTGGCCGTTCTCGCCGAGGATCTCGGTCGGGGACTCGAAGAAGTGCAGGAAGAGCTTGTGCGGGCGGTCACCGGCGTCGCGGATGGCCCAGTTCTCCAGGGTCTTGGCGACCATGTCGGCCTGCTTGTTGCCGCGCCGGGTCGCGATCGAGCCCTCGTCGTAGTCGATGTCCTCGGGGTCGACGATGACCTCGATGTTCGGGGAGTGGTCCAGCTCCCGCAGCTCCATCGGGCTGAACTTCGCCTGCGCCGGACCGCGGCGGCCGAAGACGTGGACCTCCAGGGCCTTGTTGGCCTTGAGGCCGTCGTAGACGTTCTGCGGGATCTCGGTCGGCAGCAGTTCGTCGGCGGTCTTGGCGAGGATGCGCGCGACGTCGAGGGCGACATTGCCGACACCGAGGACGGCGACCTTCTCCGCTTCGAGCGGCCAGGTCCGCTCCACGTCCGGGTGGCCGTCGTACCAGGAGACGAAGTCCGCCGCGCCGTACGAGCCGTCGAGGCCGATGCCGGGTATGTCGAGGGCCCGGTCGGCCGTCGCCCCCGTGGAGAAGATCACCGCGTCATAGAAGGTGCGCAGGTCGTCGAGGTTGATGTCCCCCGGGTAGTCGACGTTGCCGAAGAGACGTATCTGAGGCTTGTCGAGCACCTGGTGCAGGGCCGTGATGATGCCCTTGATCCGCGGGTGGTCGGGGGCCACGCCGTAGCGGATCAGCCCGAAGGGGGCCGGCATCCGCTCGAAGAGGTCGATGGACACACCGGGCTCGACCGCCACTGCGGACTTCAGCAGCGCGTCGGCAGCGTAGATCCCGGCGGGGCCGGCTCCGACAATGGCTACCCGCAGAGGGCGAGGCATGATCAGGTTCCCTTCGAACGGTGGCAGGGTGGCTCGTCGGGAAGCCTAAACTAAGGCAAACCTTAGTCAGTAGCCGGGCTGGATCTATGACCCCATAAACCGATCTTATGAGTCGGTCGCCGAACGGCAGACGCCTCGCGATCTGGGGCAAAATGGGACACGTGGGTGTCCGGCGTGTGTCAGTGGACCGCCTCGTGGAGCAGCCGTCGGGCCGCGGACTGGTGGCAATCCCACTCGCGCTGATCGTAGTGATCACTGTGGTGGACCTCCACTCCCCCACCGATGTCCACCTGGGTCCGTTGCTGGTCATCGCCCCCGCCCTCACCGCCTCCCTGGCCGGGCCGCGGCTGACCGCGCTGGTCGGGGTGCTGGCCGTGGCCGCCCAGGTCTTCATCGCGATGTTCCACGGCGGGCTGACCACCGCCAACCACGTCGCGCAGATCATCGCCCTGACCGTGCTCTCGGCGCTGGTGGTCTTCGTCTGCCATGTACGGGAGCGGCGCGACCGGGAGCTGAGCCGGGCACGGTCGGTGGCCGAGACGGCGCAGCGGGTTCTGCTCAGACCGCCGCCCCGCCGGATCGGGCCCTTGCGCGTGGCCTGGCTGTATCTGGCCGCCGAGGACGAGACCCAGATCGGCGGCGACCTGTTCGCGGTCTCCCGCGCCGCCCAGTCCTCGACCCGGGTGATCATCGGTGACGTACGCGGCAAGGGCCTGGCCTCCATCGGCGAGGCCTCGGTGGTGCTGGGCGCGTTCCGCGAGGGTGCCCACCGGTACGCCACGCTCCCCGAGCTGGCGACGGCGCTGGAGGTCAGCGTGTGCCGCGACCTGGAGGACGTGGCCGACACGAAGCACGACCCGGGCGAGCACTTCGTCACCGCGCTCGTGCTCGACATCCCCGACGAGGGCGCACAGGGCTGGATGATCAACCACGGTCATCCACCTCCTCTGCTTCTGCGCGACCACGAGGTCACGGTCCTGCACGCGCGCCACCCCGTCCCCCCGCTCGGCATGTGCGGGCTGCCCGGCGCGAGCCACCCTCCCGACCCGCTCACCTTCGAAACCGGTGACATCCTGCTGCTCTACACCGACGGCGTCATCGAAGCCCGCTCACCGTCGGGCGCCTTCTACCCGCTCCTCGATCGGGTCGCCTCCTTCCCGGCCTCCAGCCCCGACGCCCTGCTGCGCCACATCCACGCCGACCTCCTCGCACACGTCGGCGGCCACCCCGGCGACGACGCCGCCCTCCTGATCATCGAACGCACCGCCTCCCCCCACCCGCATCGACCGCACATCACCACCCGCCCCGTCGACGGCCACCACCGGCTCCACCCCCGTGGAACGCCCCCGTCGACGGACCGCTGACCTCACTCCCGGGCCATGGCGACCAGGGTCGGTCCGAGGCCGGAGCCGGGCCGTCCGCCCGGCGTGCGCCCTGGTGGAACGTGGCGGTTGCGCGGGGTGCGACCCGGCGGTTGCATACGACTGTGTCGTCGATGCCCGACGCCGCGCACAGCGACGGCCCGTCGAATCAGGCCCCCTCCCCGGACGGTGCCGCCGTTCGCGGGCCCTCGTCACCGTGTGGCCGCCGCCACCAGGGCCGGACTTCTATGACGTCCGTGGAGGAGCGATGGGTGTGGACGCGAGCGGACAGGTCGGCCACGGGAAACGGTGGGCGGCCAGGGCCGCGCTGCTCGCGGCGGCGCTGGCGGTGCTGCTGCCGCTCGGTTACGGAGGCGTGGACGGCGTACTGCTGCTCTTTGCCGCGCTCCTCGGCGTGGCGGTCACGGCGGCGGCGCTGTGGTGGGCGCTGACCCGGCGCGGCCCGCTCCGCTGGGTGGCGGCCGTGCTGGCGGCGGTCGCGCCCTGCGCCGTGCTCACCCTGTTCGCCGTGGCCGGGCTGCTCTGGGCCGTTCCCGTGTCCCTGGCGCTGTGGGCCATGGCCGTCTGGAGCGGCCGGTACGCCCTGCGGAGCGACCGGACACGCGCCCCGCGCCCGAAGGAACGCAGGGCACCGCCACCGCGGCGCCCCTTCCTCCTCATGAACCCGCACTCCGGCGGCGGCAAGGTGGCGAAGTTCGGACTGCGGGAGAAGGCGGAGCGGCTCGGCGCGCGGGTCGTGCTCCTCGACCCCGAGAAGCACCAGGACGTCACCGCGCTGGCCCGGGCCGCCGTCGCGGACGGCGCGGACCTGCTGGGCGTCGCCGGGGGTGACGGGACCCAGGCGCTGGTCGCGGCCGTCGCCGCCGAGCACGGTCTGCCGTTCCTGGTGGTCTCCGCCGGCACCCGTAATCACTTCGCGATGGATCTCGGCCTCGACCGCGACGACCCGGCGACCTGCCTGGACGCTCTCACCGACGGCGTGGAACTCCGCGTGGACCTGGGGTTCGCCGGCGGGCATCCGTTCGTCAACAACGCCTCCTTCGGCGCGTACGCGGCGGTCGTCCAGAGCCCCGCGTACCGCGACGACAAGATCGGCACCATCCTGGACCTCCTGCCCGACCTGCTCACCCGTCAGCGCGGGCCGCGACTGACCGCCCGCGCCGCCGACACGACGCTCGAGGCCCCGCAGGCCGTACTGGTGAGCAACAACCCGTACCGCACCAACGATCCGGCGGGCCTCGGCCGCCGCGAACGGCTCGACTCCGGGCTCCTGGGCGTCCTCGGCGTCACGGTGGACAGCGCGGCCGAGGCCGCCGCGCTCGTACTGGACCCCGCGCCGGACGGGCTCGCGGTCCTGACCACCCGTGAGGTGGTCATCGACGCCGACCGCGCGGAGATCGAGGCCGGCATCGACGGTGAGGCCCTGGTTCTGCCGGTACCGGTTCACTGCCGTGTCGAACCCGGCGCCCTGCGCGTCCGCGTCCCCAAGGAGCGGCCTGGTGTGCCCGAGGCCCAACCCCCCTTGGACTGGCGCCGGTTGGGCACGCTCGCGGCGACCATGGGGCGAACGGCGGTGGTACGACATCCTGGTCGCGCCGGGGACACGTAGACGAAGGTCACAATTACATATCGGACAGTTCGAGCTGCAATCTTCACACCAGGCACACAAATTGGCTAAGTTGGCGGCAGGACGCACGACTCCCTCCGGCGAACCTCGCCGGGTCGCGCGACCTCCGCCGAATCCGGTGCCCCCGTGGCAACCGGAACCGGGGACCCAACCGACCTTGGGGTGAATCGGCCCAACCGCCCGACCGGGCAAGGGCCGTAGGGCTGGCCTTCCGGAATCTTGCGCCCGAACCCGACAGCCGACTCGGTAGGCGGAGTACGGAAGGAGTACGGCTCCCATGGCGCCGGAACGAACGCCGCGCCCTGGAGGCACCAGCCTCCCTGGCATGCCCGACTCCGCACGCGCGGCGGCCCTCGACGGCGCGGACGGTCCGAGTCGCGAAGAGGTGCAGCAGCGCATCAGCTCCCTCTACGACCAGGCCGAGAACGCCGTCGGGTTCGTCAACGGGACCCGCGCGATGACCACGGGGAGCCGAGGCCGCGGCAACCCGGCGCCGGAAACCGCGCGTAGGCGCAGCGACCCCGCCCTCGACGACATCACCAAGACCTGGTTCGACGCGGCGCGCACACGGCTGGGTCCGTCCGCGCCGGCCAGGCTGCCGGCCGACCGGATGCCGGCCCCCCCGGCCGCGCGGCCCGCGAGCCCGGCGAGGCGTCCGGAGGACGGGGTCACCAACGGTGGGCGGGAGTTGACCGCCCGCCCCGTCCTGGAGCTGACCGCCGGACCTGCCGCCGAGGCGGCCGCCGGTCCCGTGGCCGAGTTGACGGCCAGAGCCGTCGCCGCGCTGCCGCCCGCGCCACAGCCTGTGCAGCAGGCCGCCGCGGCCCTGCTGCCCGCGTTGCCCGCCGGGCCCGGGCAGTCCTCGTTGAAGACGTCCAAGGAGAAGATCCAGCGGAAACTGGCGCTGGCCCGTGAGGTGGTGTCCAAGCACGCCGCACAGTGGAACCCGGGGCCCGCGGCGATCGAGTCGCGTCCGGCCGAGGTGGCCTGGCCCGCCCCGCAGGACCAGGCCGCCGAGGAGTGGCGGCATCAGCAGCCGGCCTCACTCGGCCCGGACATGTCCATCGGCGCGGGCACACCCCTGGCCACCGACATGTCCATGGGGGCGGGCATGCCTCCCGTCCGGACGATGTCCCCCGGCGCGAACACGCCCCTGACCGCGGGCATGCCTCCCCGCCCGGACACGTCCATCGGCGCAGGCATGCCCCTCGCCGCAGGGATGCCCATGGGGGCGGAGATGCCTCCCGTCCGAGAGATGTCCCCCGGCGCAGGCGTACCCCTGACCGCGGGTATACCCATGGCCGCAAGCATGCCTCCCGGCACGGACATGCCCTTCGCCGCAGGCATGCCTCCCGGCGCAGACATGTCCATCGCCGCAGGCATGCCCCCCGGCACAGGGATGCCCCTCGGCACGGGGATGCCCTTGGCCGCGGACATGTCCCTCGGCACAGGCGTACCCCTGGGCGCGGGCATGGCCGTAAGCACCGGTGCTTCCATCGGCGCGGTCGACATGGCCGGCCCCGTCGGCATGGTCGGCGCCTCGGAGTCGGGGTATGGCGGAAAGGCCGCCAAGGCCCTCGCCTTCGCTCGCGCGCAGATCGGCAAGCCGTGTGTCTGGGGCGCGACCGGACCGGACTCGTACGACTCCTCCAGCCTCACCCAGGCCGCCTGGAGGGCCGCCGGGGTCTCGCTCCCGCGCACCGTGCACGGGCAGGCGACCGCCGGCACGGCGATTCCCCTGACCGACATCCAGTTCGGCGACCTGATCTTCTTCCACGACAACGTCAGCCACGTCGGCTTCTACACCGGCAACGGCATGATGATCCACGCCCCCAGCCCGGGTGCCTCGATACGCGAAGAGTCGATCTTCTTCGCCGGACAGAAAGCGATCCACAGCGCGCTGCGCCCGGCGTGACGCGGTGCGGGCTCCGCCACCCGCATCGCCGAAGGCCGCGACACCCCGGAGTAGCCTCGCCGTACGCCGGTCACGAGAAGGCGTACACGGTCGGGAGAAGGGGACAGCACGATGTCGGTCCGGATCGAACGTCAGGGTTACGTCACCACGGTCGTCCTCTCCCGTCCCGCCGCCCGCAACGCCGTGGACGGGCCGACCGCCACCGAACTCGCCGACGCCTTCCGGGAGTTCGAGGCGGACGAGACGGCCCGGGTGGCGGTGCTCTGGGGCGAGGGCGGCACGTTCTGCGCCGGCGCGGACCTCAAGGCGATCGGCACCGAGTACGGCAACCGGGTCGAGCGGGACGGTGACGGGCCGATGGGTCCCACCCGGCTGCGGCTGTCCAAGCCCGTCATCGCGGCGGTCGCGGGGCACGCCGTCGCGGGCGGCCTGGAACTGGCGCTCTGGTGCGATCTGCGGGTCGCCGAGGAGGACGCCGTCTTCGGCGTCTTCTGCCGCCGCTGGGGCGTCCCGCTCATCGACGGCGGCACCGTTCGGCTCCCCCGCCTCATCGGCACCGGTCGCGCGATGGACCTGATCCTCACCGGCCGCGCGGTGCCGGCGACCGAGGCGTACGAGATGGGCCTCGCCAACCGGCTGGTCCCGACCGGCCGCGCCCGTGCCGAGGCCGAGGAACTCGCCGCGGCGATCGCCGATTTCCCCCAGTCCTGCCTGCGCAGCGACCGCGCGTCGGTCCTCGACCAGGAGGGGCTGGTCGAAGAGGCGGCGATGCGCGTCGAACTCCGTTACGGCATGGACGTGTTGGCCGAGGGCATGGAGGGCGCCGCTCGCTTCGCCTCGGGAGCCGGGCGGCACGGCTCGTTCACGGCGCAGTAGGGAGCGACGGCCTGTGCGGTGTCGCGGCTCCTCGGCGCGACCGGATCGGCCTCGGCCGAGACCCTGGTGACGGGTCGACAGGTGTGCCTGAATCGTGCGGGCCCGGTAACGGACGTACCTGTGAGTACGGCAGGATGAGGCCTCACCCCGGACGACGAACACACGTCCGGGCGTGATCGTGCATTCCCGGATTCGAGCAGGTGGCAAGTGACGACACAGCACATCCGGCCCGCGGGCCTTCCCCTCCGCCGCACGGGAGGCGGCCGGTGAAACACTCCCTCACACTGGACGACCTGATGATGGCCGGGATTCCCGTGGTGGCGGGTCTGCTGGCGGCGTTCCTGCTGCGCATCCTGCTGCGCTGGCTCGGCAAGCACGCCTCGCGCACCCGGTGGAGCGGTGACGACTTCATCGTCGACGCGCTGCGCACACTCGTCCCCTGGGGCGCGATCGCCGCCGGTGTCTCGGCGGCGGGCGCGGTGCTTCCGCTGACGGCTCCGGTCGGACGCAACGTCAACAAGGTCCTGACCGTCGTCCTCATCTTCGTCGCGACGCTGACCGCGGCCCGGGTCATCACCGGCCTCGTCCGCTCGCTGGCCCAGTCCCGGTCCGGGGTGGCGGGTTCGGCCACCATCTTCGTCAACATCACCCGGGTCGTGGTGCTGGCGATGGGCTTCCTCGTCATGCTGCAGACGCTGGGCATCTCCATAGCCCCGCTGCTCACGGCCCTGGGTGTGGGCGGTCTGGCGGTGGCGCTCGCCCTGCAGGACACCCTCGCCAACCTCTTCGCGGGCGTCCACATCCTCGCCTCGAAGACGGTCCAGCCCGGCGACTACATCCGCCTCAGCAGCGGTGAGGAGGGCTACGTCGTGGACATCAACTGGCGCAACACGACGGTCCGTCAGCTCTCCAACAACCTGGTCATCATCCCCAACGCCCAGCTCGCGGGCACCAACATGACCAACTTCAACCGCCCCGAGCAGCAGATGACCCTCATCGTCCAGGTCGGTGTCGGCTACGACAGCGACCTGGACCATGTCGAGCGTGTGACCACCGAGGTCGTCACCGAGACGATGACCGGGATCACCGGCGCCGTCCCGGACCACGAGCCCGCCGTACGCTTCCACACCTTCGGCGACTCCCGCATCAGCTTCAGCGTCATCCTCGGCGTGGGCGAGTTCAGCGACCAGTACCGGATCAAGCACGAGTTCATCAAACGCCTGCACAAGCGGTACCGGGACGAGGGCATCCGGATTCCGGCGCCCACCCGGACGGTGGCGCTGCAGCCGGGCGGGGCGGAGCTGCTGGAGGCGGGCATCCCGCACCAGCGCGAGGCCACGTCGGGGAGGTAGAACCGGGCGAAGCGAGTCCGCCCGGCTCCCCTGCCGTACGTCAGAGGGTGGCGGTCGAGTCGGGGTAGTGGCCGGGCTCGCGGTTACGGGGCGTGAGAAGGCCCGGGGGCACCGGGACGACCGTCCAGTCGGGGTGGCCCGGCATACGAGGCGTCTTCGTGCCGTACAGCCAGTCCCGCAGGAAGCCGGACAGGTCCTGCCCCGAGACCTCGGAGGCGATGGCGATGTAGTCCTCGGTGCTCGCGGAGGAGCCCCGGTGGCACTCCAGGAAGGTGCGCTCGATGCGACGGAACACGTCCTCGCCGACCAGCTCGCGCAGCGCGTACAGCACCAGGACGCCACCCAGGTAGCGCTGGTTGTCGAAGAGGTTCACGGCGTTCGGCGCCGCGACCGGCCCCGAGGTCCGCCGCCACAGGTCGCCCCTGGCGTACGTGTCCTTCATCCGGGCTTCCATGCTGGTCAGGCCGAGCGAGTCGGGCCAGCCGCGCTCGAAGCGGTACAGCAACCCGTAGAAGTCGGCGTGCCCCTCGTTCAGCCACAGGTCCGCCCAGCCGGCGGGACTGACGCTGTTGCCGAACCAGGAGTGGACCAGTTCGTGCATCAGGTGCGCGCCGATCTTCTGCTCCTCCTGGAGCAGGAAGGCCGGCTTGTAGAGCGTGAGGGTCTGGGTCTCCAGGCCCGTGAAGTCGAAGGCCTTCGGATCGTCGGAGTTGCACGGCAGCAGACCGTACGTCTCGAAGGGGAACACCCCGAGCCGCCGCTCCACCCACTCGACCAGGCCGGGAGTGAGGCTGAGCGCGGGTTCGAGGGCGGCGGCCCGCGCGGTCGGGACGACGTCCCGAAGGGGCAGCCCGTGCGGCCCCCGCCGGTCCTTCACCGTGTAGTCACCGACCGTGATCTGCACCAGCTCCGTGGCCATGGGGTGCCGCGAACGGTAGGTGTACGCGGTCCGGTCGCCATCCAGGTTCTCGGCGCGGACCAGGGTGCCGTTCGCGACGCCGCGCAGACCGCGCGGGACGGTGACGCGGAAGCTGAAGGCCGCCTTGTCCGTGGGGTGGTCGTTGCAGGGGAAGACGGTGTGCGCCGAGTTCGGCTGGGCGCAGACCGCGAATCCGTCGGGGGTGACGACCCAGCCGGTGTGCGCGAGCGTGCGGCTCGGGTCGGCGGAGTACTCGATGCGGACGGTCACCCGGGCGCGCTCCGGCAGGGGGCACGCCGGGGTGACCCGCAATTTTTCGCCTATCTGTTCGAATGTGGCCGTGCGGCCGCCGACCCGCACGGAACGGATGTCCAGACCGAGCGCGTCGAGCGAGAAGCGGGAGAGGTCCTGGGTCGCGCACAGAGTCAGGGTCGCGATGGCGTCGACCAGGCGGTTCGTCGCGTCGTACGAGAAGTCGAGGTGGTACGCGGTGACGCGGTAGCCGTCGTTGCCGAGGGCCGGGAACACGGCGTCGGGCTCGGGCAGGGTCTCCGCGCCGGGGGTGCCCCCACCCCGTAAGGCCGGGGTCTGGGCGGAGGCCGCCGAGGTCCCCGCGGTGAGCACCGCGGCCGTTCCGGTCAGGGCGGCCGCGGGGGCCGTCACTCTCGTGCGATATCTCATGGTTCGCTTTCGTTCGCGAGGACGAGCTGGTCCAGGTGGGCGTTCGTCCAGCAGGAGTGCGAGAGCCCGGAAGGCGGTTGCCTGCGGCGCGCCACTTCTTGTTCACGGCGATGGCGGACAGACCCCTGTCGAGTCGGGGTCGCTCACGAGATATCTTGATGTCGAGCAATGTTGCAGACGTGGAGCGGAGCACCCGGTGACTGACTCGACCATCATTTACACGCACACTGACGAGGCCCCGGCCCTGGCGACGTATTCGTTCCTGCCGGTGGTCCAGGCATACGCCTCGCAGGCGGGTGTCACTGTGGAGACCCGTGACATCTCGCTGGCCGGGCGCATCCTCGCGCTCTTCCCCGAGTTCCTCGAGGAGGGCCAGCGCGTTCCCGACGCCCTCGCCGAGCTCGGTGACCTGGCCAAGACGCCCGAGGCCAACATCATCAAGCTGCCGAACGTCTCGGCCTCGATCCCGCAGCTGAAGGCCGCGGTCGCCGAGCTCCAGGAGCAGGGCTACGCGCTTCCGGCCTACCCGGACGACCCGAAGTCGGACGAGGAGCGCGACATCCGCGCCCGTTACGACAAGGTCAAGGGCTCCGCCGTGAACCCGGTCCTGCGCGAGGGCAACTCCGACCGCCGCGCCCCCGCGTCGGTCAAGAACTACGCCAAGACCCACCCGCACCGCATGGGCGCCTGGACCCCCGAGTCCAAGACCAACGTCGCCACCATGGGCGCCGACGACTTCCGCTCCACCGAGAAGTCCGCGGTGATCTCCGAGGCGGGCTCGCTCCGCATCGAGCTGACGGGCGACGACGGCTCCACCACCGTGCTGCGCGAGTCCGTACCCGTCCTCGCGGGCGAGGTCGTCGACGCGTCCGTCATGCACGTCGCGCCGCTGCGCGAGTTCCTCACGGCGCAGATCGCCCGGGCCAAGGCCGAGGACGTGCTGTTCTCCGTGCACCTCAAGGCCACGATGATGAAGGTCTCCGACCCGATCGTCTTCGGCCACGTCGTACGCGCCTTCTTCCCCAAGACGTTCGCGAAGTACGGCGAGACGTTCGCCACCGCCGGGCTGACCCCGAACGACGGTCTGGGCGGCATCTTCAAGGGCCTCGAGGCGCTGCCCGAGGGCGCCGAGATCAAGGCGTCCTTCGACGCCGAGCTCGCCGAGGGCCCGGCCCTCGCGATGGTCGACTCGGACAAGGGCATCACCAACCTGCACGTCCCCTCCGACGTGATCGTCGACGCCTCCATGCCGGCGATGATCCGCACCTCCGGCCACATGTGGGGCCCGGACGGCCAGGAGGCCGACACCCTCGCCGTCCTCCCGGACAGCAGCTACTCCGGCGTCTACCAGGTCGTCATCGACGACTGCCGCGCCCACGGCGCCTTCGACCCGTCCACCATGGGCTCGGTGCCGAACGTCGGTCTGATGGCGCAGAAGGCCGAGGAGTACGGCAGCCACGACAAGACCTTCGAGATCCCCACCACCGGCACGGTCCGCCTCGTCGACCAGGCCGGCAACGTGGTCCTGGAGCAGGCCGTCGGCGCGGGCGACATCTTCCGCGCCTGCCAGACCAAGGACGACCCGATCAAGGACTGGGTGAAGCTGGCCGTCACCCGCGCCCGCGCCACCGGCGACCCGGCGGTGTTCTGGCTGGACGAGACCCGCGCCCACGACGCGCAGCTGATCGAGAAGATCAACGCGTACCTGCCGGAGCACGACACCGAGGGCCTGGACATCAAGATCCTCTCCCCGGTCGAGGCGACGAAGTTCTCCCTGGAGCGCATCCGCAAGGGCCTGAACACGATCTCGGTCACCGGCAACGTCCTGCGTGACTACCTGACCGACCTGTTCCCGATCCTGGAGCTGGGCACCAGCGCCAAGATGCTCTCCGTCGTTCCGCTGATGGCGGGCGGCGGCCTCTTCGAGACGGGTGCCGGCGGCTCCGCCCCGAAGCACGTCCAGCAGCTGGTCAAGGAGAACTACCTGCGCTGGGACAGCCTCGGCGAGTTCTTCGCCCTCGCGGCGAGCTTCGAGCACCTCGCGCAGACCACGGGCAACGCGCGCGCCCAGGTGCTCGCCGACACCCTCGACCGCGCGACGGCGACCTTCCTCAACGAGGACAAGTCGCCGACCCGTCGTGTCGGCGGCATCGACAACCGCGGCAGCCACTTCTACCTGGGCCTGTACTGGGCGCAGGAGTTGGCCAAGCAGACCGACGACGCGGACCTCGCCAAGGCGTTCGCCCCGCTCGCCGAGACGCTGACCGCGCAGGAGCGGACGATCGTCGACGAGCTGCTCGCGGTCCAGGGCAAGCCCGCCGACATCGGCGGCTACTACCAGCCCGACCCGGCCAAGGCCGCGACCGTCATGCGCCCCTCGGCCACCTGGAACGAGACGCTCGCGACCCTCGCCTGACACACCGTCGGCGCCCACGCGTCGCCACCGCACCGCCCCGGCCGGGCTCTCCGGCCGGGGCGGTCGCATGTCCGCCGCCGCCTCCGACGCCTTCGACGGCTCACCCGTTCGCGCGCAGGCAGGTGACACCGGCGGTCCACCTGGGTGATCAGCGGTGGCGGGCCGGAACACCCGCTCTTAGCTTCGGCCTATGACGAAACGACAGATGGCCTACCTCGCCTGCACCGCAGCCGTCACGGCGTCGGTGCTGGGTGCCGCCCCGTCGGCCGAGCACCGGACGGTGCACTGGGTCAAACCCGGCGGGTCGATCCAGCAGGCCGTGAATTCCGCACACTCGGGGGACACCGTCCTCCTCTCCCCCGGCACGTACCACGAGAGCGTCCGCGTCACGGTGTCGAACCTGACGCTGCGCGGCTACGGTGCCCGCTCCACCGTCATCGTGCCGGGCAAGGCCTCCGGCAGCTGCGCCAAGGCAGGCAACGGGATCTGCGTCACCGGAACGGACAAGAAGCGCGTCAAGGGCGTCACCGTCAGCTCACTGACCCTCAGAGGCTTCGCCAAGCACGGCCTGTGGGCGTCGGGCACCGACCGGCTGACGGTCCAGGGAGTGGTCGCCGAGAAGAACGGCCAGTGGGGCATCGCCCAGGAGCGCTCCGTACGCGGGGTGTTCCGCTACAACCTCGCCCAGAAGAACGGCGACGCCGGACTGTTCCTGTCCAACACGGTCAGCACCGAGGAGGGCGCCCGGGACTCCCTGGGGACGGTCGTCAGTCACAACCTTCTGGCCGGTAACCGGATCGGCGTCACGGTCCGACGGCTGCGGAACCTGACCGTCGATCACAACGAGGCGACCGGCAACTGCGCCGCGGTGTTCGTCGTGGGCGACGAGAACAAGCCGCATGTCGGGGCGCTGAGCGTGGTCCGCAACTACATCCACGCCAACAACAAGTTCTGTCCCAAGACCCCCCGGCTGCCCTTCCTGCAGGGCTCCGGAATCGTCCTCACCGGCGCCGAGAAGACGCTGGTGGCGGAGAACAGGGTCGAGGACAACGTGGGCAAATCCCCGCTGTCCGGCGGCATCGTTCTGTACAAGAGCTTCGTGGGCGCCGTCAACGAGCACAACGAGATCCGCAACAACGTGGCGCAGCGCAACGGCAAGGCCGACCTCGCCAACCGCGACCGCGCCAAGGGCAAGCGCAACACCTTCCACGACAACACCTGCGCGCACTCCGAGCCCGCCGGACTGTGCTGACCCCTCCTCCCCCCACCAGCACGACCCCAGAAGCGAGGCACGACAATGACCACTGTTGATCCGGCCCCCCCGGCCACGGTCGATCCGGCTCCCCCACCGCCCATGCGGCTGCGGGAGCTCGTCTTCGGAGCGGCCTGCGCCGCCGCCGTACGCGCGGCCGCCCGCCTCGGCGTGGCGGACGCCCTGGGCGACACGCCCACGAGCGTGGAGGACCTGGCGGCGGCGGTGAAGACCCAGCCGAAGACCCTGCGCCGGCTGCTGCGCGCGCTGTCCTGCCAGGGGGTCTTCACCGAACTCCCGGACGGTACCTTCACGCACACGGAGATGTCCCGGCTGCTGCGCGAGGACGACCCGCACAGCCTCCGCTACATCGCCCTGTGGTGCACCGAGCCGTGGACGTGGAACGTCTGGCCGAAGCTCGACGAGGCGGTGCGCTCCGGCCGGAACGTCTTCGAGGACGTGTACGAGCGGGAGTTCTTCGACTACCTCAACGAAGAGGCCCCGGAGTCGGCGTACGTGTTCAACCGGGCCATGACGACGTCCAGCGAGCAGTCGGCGCGGGACGTGGCGAACCTTCTCGATCTGCGCGGTGTGTCCTCGGTCGCGGACATCGGCGGCGGTCAGGGCCAGGTCCTGGTCAGCCTGCTGGAGAAGCACCCCGCGATGCACGGCACGCTGCTCGACCTGCCGGGAGTGGTGAGGAACGCCGATCCCCGGCTGCGCGAAGGCGGTTCACTGGCCGAACGGGTGCGCGTGGTGCCCGGGGACTGCCGTGAGGACATCCCGGTCCAGGCGGACGTGTACATCATCAAGAACATCCTGGAGTGGGACGACGACAGCACCCGCAGGGCGCTGGCGAACGTCCGCAAGGCGGCGCGGCCCGGTGCCCGCGTCGTCGTCATCGAGAACCTCGTGGACGACACCCCGTCGATGCGGTTCACCACGGCCATGGACCTGCTGCTGCTCCTCAATGTCGGCGGTGCGAAGCACACCCGGCAGAGCATGGTCGACCGGCTGACCGCCGCGGGGCTCGTCATCGACGAGTTCCGTCCGGTCAACCCGTATCTGCACGCCTTCGAGTGCACGATCCCGGGCTGATCCGGCCCCTCCCGGTCCACCGGGAAAAACCCGAGGCCGCCGGCTCCGCGTCTGTCGCGGGGTCGGCGGCCTCGGGTTGTGTCCGGGCGCTCGCCTCAGGAGCCGGCGTCCCGCTCCCAGCGGTAGAAGCACTGGGCCATGGCGTCCTTGGGGCTGCGCCACGTCTTCGGGTCGTAGGCGCTGACGTACGCCGACAGCTGCTCGCTGACGCTGCGGAACTCGGGGTGCCCGACCACCTTCGCGATGGCGGGTGACGGGTCCTGGTCGGCTTCGATGAGGTGCATGTACACATCACCGAACTGGAAGAGGCTGCGGCGCTTGACGCCGATCAGGTGCGGGAGTTCACCGCGGTCGGAGGCGGCGAACACATCGGCGATCGCCGGGGCCGAGTCGGGCGCCATGCGCGCGACGATCAGGGCGTGGTGCATCGGTTGTCCTTCCTGTGCTCCGGCGGTCAGCCGGGCATCGGCGCGTTCTGACGGTCGCGGGCGACCTTCTCGATCCGGTCCCGGATGAGCTCCATCTGGACGCGGGAGTTGCGGTTGATGTTGTCCGTCATCCAGGCGTCGTCGACCGGAGCCTCGGGCTTCATCGCGAAGTCCTGCACCCAGTGCATGTGGGTGCCCTGAGGGGTCTCCTTGTACTCCCACCGGATGTTCATGTGGTCGAAGGGGCCCGTCTCGACGCGGCGGGCGCGGACGGTCCGCTTGGCACGGTCCACGGTCCGCTCCGAGACCCAGCTCCAGACCTTGCCGTTCTCGTCCGGGTGCATGGTCAGGCGGAACTTCGTCGTGTCGCCGTCCCGGGAGAGCACCTCCAGGGACGCGTACTCGCTGAAGAGCTGCGGCCAGTTCTCGATGTCGTTGGTCATGTCCCAGACGAGGTCGAGAGGGGCGTCGATGGTGATGCTGTTCTCGGTGTGTCCTGCCACTTTCAGGCTCCAGACTTGAGGGTGTTGTTGACGAGGTCGAGGAACTCACGGGGGGTTTTGCAGCGCTCGGCGTCGGGGGGCAGCGGCTGGCTGTAACGGTTCTCCAGCTCACCGACGATGCCCAGCAGGCCGAGGGAGTCGAGGCCGAGGACGCCGAACGGGGCGTCCGACGACTTCTCGAGGTCCTCGGGTTCGACGGTGATTCCGGCCGCCTTCTTCATCAGGGAGGCCAGTTCGATGAGGGTCACTTCGGTGGTGATCATGGGTCTGTTCTCCTTCCCGCCCGGTCCTATCGGGCGGAGTCGCCGCCGCGGCGCACTACCAGCGCCGCGTTGGAGCCCATCAGTCCCCTGCTGAGGACCAGGGCCGTGTGCAGCTCGGCGGGGCGAGCGCTCGACATCACCAGGTCGAGGTCGTGGCAGATGTCGAACACGTTGGGGGTGGGGGGTACCTGGCCGCTCTCCATGGCGAGCACCGCGGCCGCGGTGTCCAGCACGGGTGCCCCGCAGTAGGCCCGCCCGATGCCCGTCTTGGGTGCCGTGACGGGGACGCGGGTGCCGTGCGCCCCCAGGGCGTCGGCGATGGCCAGGGCTTCGGCGCGGTCCGCCTCCGGAACACCCAGGGCGTCGGCGAACACGACGTCGATCTCCTCCGGAGCGCAGCCGGCCTCGTCGAGGGCGCCACGGATCGCGTGGGCGAGCCCCTCTCTGGACCGCTCCCAGCGGGAGGCGCCGGTGAACGTGGCCCCGTGACCGGCCACGGTGGCCCGGACGGCCGCCCCACGCTCGCGGGCGCGGGCCTCGTCCTCGACGACGAGCATGGCGCCCCCCTCCGCGGGAGCGAAGCCGCACGCTCCCGCGGTGAAGGGCCGATAGGCGCGACCGGGTTCCTCGGCTGTGCTGATCTCGGGGTATCCGAGCTGGCACACCATCGAGTACGGGGCGAGGGGCGCCTCCGCGGATCCGACGATCACCGCGCCGGTGCCGCGTCGTACACCCCGGGCGGCGAGCGCGATGGCGTCCAGGCCACCCGCCTCGTCGCTCGCGACCACTCCACAGGGCCCCTTGAAGCCGCCGCGGATGGAGATCTGGCCGGTGCTGGCGGCGTAGAACCAGGCGATGGACTGGTACGGGCCCACGTACCGGGATCCCTGGCCCCACAGCTTCTGGAGCTCCCGCTGCCCGAACTCGCCGCCGCCGGATCCGGCGGCGGTGATCACGCCGATGTCGTACGGGTCCGCGGGGTCACCTTGGCCGAGGCCGGCGTCGTCGAGGGCGAGTACGGTCGCGGCCATCGCGAAGTGGCTGAAGCGGTCCGTCTGGACGAGGAATCGCTCCTCGATGAGGGCCGCGGCGTCGAAGGACCGGACCTCGCCCGCGATACGGAGCGGCAGGTGCTCGCATCCCTCGCGGGTGATCCGGTCCAGGACGACGAGGCCTTCCCTGACGGACTTCCAGTACGCGTCGGCGCGCAGTCCGTTGGGCGCGATCACACCGATGCCGGTGATGGCCGCACGCCGGGGACGCTGAGTGCGCTGAGTGGTCATCGGTTCCTCCCACCCGGCCCGGTCAGGAGCACCGCGGACTGGAATCCGCCGAATCCGCTGCCCACGGAGAGCACGTTGTTCAGCTTCCGCGGGCGTGCGGTGCACGGCACGTAGTCCAGGTCGCACTCGGGGTCGGGAGTTTCGTAGTTCGCCGTGGGCGGCACGACTTGGTGCTTCAGGGCGAGGACGCAGGCGACGACCTCTATCGCACCGATCGCGCCCAGGGAGTGCCCCACCATGGATTTGATGGAGCTCATGGGCGTCTTGTAGGCGTGCTCGCCCAGGGACCGCTTGACCGCGGCGGTCTCGTGCCGGTCGTTCTGCCGGGTGCCCGAGCCGTGCGCGTTGACGTAGTCGATCAGGGTGGGGTCGAGGCGGGCCTGGCCGAGCGCGGTGTCGATCGCCCGGGCCATCTCCAGCCCCTCACTGGTCAGACCGGTCATGTGGTAGGCGTTGCCGTAGGTGGCGTAGCCGCTGATCTCGCAGTAGATGTGCGCGCCGCGGGCTCGGGCGTGCTCGTACTCCTCCAGGACCAATACCGCGGCGCCCTCGCCCATGACGAATCCGTTGCGGTTGGCGTCGAAGGGCCGGGAGGCGTGCTCGGGGTCGTCGTTGTTGGGTGAGGTGGCCTTGATGGCGTCGAAGCAGGCCATGGTGATCGGGGATATCGGCGAGTCCGACGCCCCGGCTATGCAGACGTCCGCCCGGCCCTCCTCGATGGTGTGGAAGGCGTAGCCCACCGCGTCGAGTCCGGAGGTGCAGCCGGTGGAGACGGTCTGCACCGGTCCCTGGGCACCGAACTGCTCTGCGACGACCGAGGCCAGCGTGCTGGGCGCGAACGCCAGGTGCAGCTGCGGGTCGGCCGCGCGGTGGTCCACGTCCCACCGCCGGCCTCCTTCGCTGACCTGGACGTAGTCGTGTTCCAGGCGGGTGGTGCCGCCGACGGCGCTGCCCAGGGAGACCGCGACCCGCCAGGGGTCCTCCCTGCCGGTGTCGAGTCCGGAGTCGCGTACGGCTTCTCCGGCCGCGACCACGGCGAACTGGATGTACCGGTCGGCGTGTTCGCTCAGCTCCGGGTCGAGGCCGTGTGTGAGCGGGTCGAAGTCACATTCGGCGGCTATCCGGGAGCGCAGACCCGCCGGGTCGAACAGCGAGATGCCGCGGGTCGCGGTGCGGCCATTGGACAGGAGGTCCCAGAACGCCGTCGCCCCGGTGCCGCCCGGAGCGACCACACCGATACCGGTGACGGCCACCCGCCGGGTCACTTTATGGCCCCACTTCGCTCGGACGGCCGTCCGTGGTCCGGCGCGGACAAGTCCGCTCCGGCAGTGGCGAACTCGGGGCCGGGCGCGGTGTCGTCGGTCACCTCCGTGTCGACGTGGCCGAGGCTCGGACGCGGGGCGAGCGGGCCCAGGTGGAAGACCATGCGGGCTTCCGTGTCGCCGACGTTGCGGAAGCGGTGCCGCATGTTGATCGGGATCAGCAGACCCTGATCGGGCTGCAGGGCGTGCGATTCGCCGTCCAGGTCCACCTCGAGTGCGCCGTTGACGACGAACACGAACTCCTCGGAGTACGGGTGGTAGTGCTCGCCGATGCGCTCGCCGGGCTGGATGATGGCCAGGCCCATGAAGCCGCTGGTGGATCCCGCCGTGGCGGGCGTGAGCATGGCCCGGATGTCGCCTCCGCGCCTGCGGTTGGGTTCCGTCTCGCTCAGGTCCACGATGCGTGGATGCTTCTTGAACATGCTTGATACCTCCGGGTGGGGCAGTGACGTCCGGGGAGGGAGGGCCGCGGACGGAGCCGCGGCCCTCCGTCAGGAATCCGCCGAGCGGTCGGTGACGGGCATCATGTCGACGTGCGAAAGGAGGCGGTTGATGTTGCGTTCCGTCTCCAGGGAGCCCTCGACGCCGATCGCGGCACCGTCGATGAGGCGCTCCAGCTCCGCGGCCTTCTTCGCGCCCTTGACACCGAGCGCGGCGACGGGGTCCGCGTCCAGCTCGCCCGTCACGTCGATGAGACGCACCACGATGTCGTCACGCTGGAAGACCGTGCTCCGGTACACCGGGCTCTTCGGGTCCTCCGCCGCGGCCTCGTCCTGGTGGGCGAGCAACCTGGCCAGCTCCATCCCGCAGCCTGGCTTGGCCGGGTAGTAGAGCGCGTGGCGGCGCAGGTCCTCGGGTGCCTTGCTGCCGGACGCCACGTGATGCACGGACGGCAGCGCGGCCCGGGTGAAGAAGACCCGCGCCGAGTCGGGGTCCCTCAGGTCCCGGTCCTGCTCCAGGTACGGGTTGATGGCCTCCTCGACCGCCCGTACCTCGGGCTGGCGGGCGACGTGACGCAGTGCCGCCATGAGGTCGCCCTCCACCTCCACCGCACGCACGACACGGTTGCCGTGCATGAAGAGTGAGGTACGCCGCAGCCGCGTGGTGTCGTCGACCTGGGGCTGGGGGGACTCGTACCCGGCGAGGATCTCCGCGACCTTCGACTCGGAACCCGGCTTCACGGTGAAGGTAAGGGCATGGCGTGCCACACCTTCGCCCACTCGGGCCTCGACCTGCAGATCCGTCGTCGACGCCTCGTTGCCGAGCGGCTGATCCGGGGTTGTCTCCCGAAGGATGCTGTAGCGCATCGAACGGGTGTCCCGGACGCAGTTGTGCATCGGCCGGACCGTCTGGACGTGCTCCTCGCTGTTCACCCAGGCGAGGAAGGGCGGGGCGCTCTCCCATTCGCTGGTGATGAGCCACTGCGAGGGGTTCTCGATCGACTGGCAGAGTTGGTCACTGAGATGTCCGGGGACGGACGCGACCTGATTGCGCATGTGCTCGTACGCGTCGAGGAACTGCTCCTGTGCTCCCTCGAACAGGTCGAGCAGCAGGATCACCCGAAGCCTGGAGCCGTCGAACGCCGATTGCGATATACGTCCCGAAGTTGTCATCCGGCACACCTCTTCTCTTCTTCACGGAAGGTCAGGAACGACCGCCGTGTCCCAAAGGCCGGGGTCGCCATGAGCCGATCGTTGACTCGCCCCCCGAGGCGCGCGAGCCCGCCGGTGCGGACGAGTGAACTGTGTGCCATCCGGGTGTCCGGAGCGCGCGATCCTCTCCGCACAGGGCATGGAAACTGATGGCCGTTCAAGGCGGTCGGCATCCCATCCCTGACTCACCTCGCAGGTGACGCTGGAGGCAATCAATGAACCGATCGGAAGAGGCCGGCGAGGTCGGTCAGCACACACCGGTGCTCATCGTCGGCGGCTCCCTGGTGGGCCTGTCCACCTCGCTGTTCCTGGGCCGGCTCGGAGTGCCGCACCTGCTCGTCGAACGCCACTCGGGCACCTCGATCCATCCGCGTGGGCGTGGCAACAACGTGCGCACGATGGAGCTGTTCCGAGTCGCCGAAGTGCAGCGACGCATCGAGGAGGCCGCTTCGGTCCTGGCGGACAACCACGGCATCATGCAGACCCCGACACTGGTGGGCGACGCCGGTGAATGGCTGTTCAAGGAGATCGACCCGGGCGGCGGACTGGCCCGCTTCAGCCCCAGTGCGTGGTGCCTGTGCAGCCAGAACGACCTGGAGCCGGTGCTGCTGAAGAGCGCCCGGGAACTCGGCGGAGACCTGCGTTTCTCCACCGAGCTGATGTCGTTCGAGCAGGATGCCCAGGGGATCACGGCGCGGCTCAAGAGCCGGGAGACGGGAGAACACAGCACCGTCCGCGCGGACTACCTGGTCGCGGCGGACGGTCCGCGCAGCCCGATCCGCGAGCGGCTCGCCATCGGGCAGAGCGGGCCGGGCGACCTGTTCCACAACGTGAGCGTCACGTTCACCTCCCGGGCTCTCGCGGACATCGTCGGTGACCGGCGCTTCATCGTCTGCTACCTGACCAACCCGGAGGCCGACGGGGCGCTCCTGCCGGTCGACAACGAGGAGCACTGGGTCTTCCACGCGCCCTGGCACCCCGAACACGGCGAAACCCTGGAGGAGTTCACCGACGAACGGTGCGCGGACCACATCCGACGCGCCGTGGGCGTACCCGATCTCGATGTGCGGATCACCGGCAGGGCCGCCTGGCACGCCGCCGAGCGGGTCGCCGAGCGCTACTCGGACGGCAGGGTGTTCCTGGCCGGCGACTCGGCCCACGAGATGTCCCCCACCGGCGCGTTCGGCTCCAACACCGGTATCCAGGACGCGCACAACCTCGCCTGGAAACTGGCCGCGGTGCTGGGCGGCTGGGCCGGGCCGGGACTGCTGAAGTCCTACGACGCCGAGCGCCGCCCGGTCGCGGAGGCGACCAGCGCCCGTGCCTCGTCGCGTTCGGTCGAGCACAGCCACCCCGGGTACATCCCCGCCCCGGGCGCCGCCGGCCCCGGCGGCAAGAAGGGCGGCATCCTCAACGTGGCGCTGGCCTATCGCTATCCGCGCGGCGCGGTCCTGGGCGCCGACCAGTCGGCGCCGATCGTCCCCGACGGCCTGCGCCTGACGGGCGAGCCCGGCAGCCGGGCGCCGCACATGTGGCTGACCCGCTCCGGCACCCGGGTCTCCACCCTCGACCTGTACGAGCGGTCCATGGTGCTCCTGACCTCGGCGGACAAGTGGCACAGCGCGGCCAAGGCCGTCGCCAAGCTTCTGTCCGTCCCGCTCGACGCGTACCGGATCGGCAGCGGCCCCGACGCGGAACTCTCTCCCGCCAGCGACACGGACTGGGCGGAGGTGCACGGCGTCACCGACGACGGAGCGGTGCTGGTCCGCCCCGACGGTTTCGTCGCCTGGCGCTCCGAAGGTCCGTCCGCGAGCCCCGAAACGGCACTGAGGGAGGCCCTCACGGCGATCCTGGACCGGAGCTGACGACTCCGTTCACACCGTGACCCCGACGTCCGCGTCGGCGAGCCGGTGCCCGTTCCGGGTGAGCCGAGGGTCTCACTCGGAACGGGTACCCGACGGCCGGACCTTCTGACCGCCGTCCAGCCATGCCCGCAGACCACGGTGTCCCCGGTACGTCAGCCTCGTGCCACCCAGTCCAGGACGACCTTCGAGAACTCCAGGGGCAGTTGCTCGGGGACAGGGACGTGACCGCCGGACAGGACGCGCGTCTCACAACCGAGCGCCGCGGCGATTTCCTCCAGGGCGGGCATGGCGTAGTGGTCCCCGGCCGCGCAGACCGCGAGCGTGCGCGCCGTGACGAGGGGCAGTCGCTGGTCCATCAGGGAGCGCCGCACCGCCTCGTGCCCCTCCTCCACCCGGTCCAGCACGGTCAGCGCGTCGACCATGAACCGGTTGAGAGCCGCCTCCTCGCCCTTCTCGTAGAAGCCGCGGCGCCGGTTCCACAGGTGAAGCAGGTGCGAGCCGTCGGGCTGGGGAACGACGTGGTCGACGGGCTCGCGCTCGCCCGCCGTACGCCGCTTCTCGTCGTCGATGAAGGGCGTGGCGGAGAGCAGGAGGCTCGCCACGCGGTCCTGATAGCGGGCCGCGAGCTCCACCGCGATCACGCCGCCCGTGTGGTGCCCGACGAGGTGGAAGCGCTCGAGTTCCAGCTCCTCGATCAGCGCGCCGGCGGCGTCGGCGAAGCGCTCGATGGAATGGGGCCCCGCGGGCTTCGCGGAGGCGCCGAAACCCAGGGTGTCCATGGCGATCGCCCGGTGCTCCGCACCGACCAGCGGCAGCACGTCGAGGTACTCGGTCCAGGAACGTGGGGTCTGGTGGAGCATCAGTACGGGCTCGCCCGTGCCGCATTCGACGTAGTGCAACTGCCCGAAGGGGCTGGACACATAGCCCTTGCGCAGAGGGTCCGTCATCAGTGGCCTGCCTTCGCTTCGGTGGGGAGGGAGAGGGCCGGGAGCACGGAGGAACCGATGGCCTCGATCAGTTGGGTGGGCGGGTCGTAGGAGCCGACATGCTGCAGGAACACCCCGGTGACCCCCAAGGCGTGGAGCGCGCTCAGCCGTTCGGCGATCCGCTCCGCGGTGCCGAACAGGCAGAACTCCTCGGCGAACCGCAGGGCCGCCTCGTCACTGATCCAGGCCGAGCAGATCTCGACCGCCGCGTCCCAGTCCTCCGCGTGCACGAGGTCGGGGTAGACGCCCGGGACCGCGGCGGGAACCTGGACGTCGATGCCCGCGAGGGCGAGGAAGGACGCGCCGCCGTTCTGCGCGATCGACGCGCAGATGGGCTTGATCCGCCGGGCCTCGGCCTCGACGTCGTCGGTCACCGCGCAGAACGCGGAGACGGTCAGCGGTATGCGGTCGGCGTCCCGGCCCGCCGCTTCGGCGCCTTCGCGTACGCGAGCGGTCGCACCCTGAAGGGTCCTCGGCGAGACCCCGCTGAGGAGGATCACACCGTCGGCGATCTCCCCGGCGAGCCGGAGGTTCTTCGGCCCGCTCGCGGCCAGATGCAGGGGCACTTCCGGCCGGGGGTCACGCAGTCGGGAGCGGACCTTGCCCTCGTGGCCGTCGAAGTCCCATTCCTCGCCGTCGAGCAGGGCCCGCAGCATGCCGAGGCCCTCGCGCATCGCCGCCGAGGTGGTCTGGCGCAGCCCGATGGGGCCGACGGAGCTGTTGCCCACGCCGAGTCCGAGGGTGAAACGGCCAGGTGCGAGTTCGGCGACGCTGCGCGCGGCGGAGGCGACCACGGCCGGGTGCCGGGTCGCCAGGTTGGTGACCGCCGTGCCGAGGCCGATCCGCTCGGTGCCCAGGGCGGCGGCCGTCAGCGTGGTGAACACGTCCCGCCACAGCAACTGGGAGTCGGGGAACCAGACGTCGTCGAAGCCGAGGCGCTCCGCTCGCCGTACGGTCTCGACGAGGTGGTCCGCCCGGTCACAGGGCGGAACGCGGACGCCGACCCGCAGCGGGGTCCGTCGCGCGCTCACGCCCGTGTCTCCCCTGCCAGGTCCAGGGCGACGTCCGTGATGAGATCCTCCTGGCCGCCGACCATGCCGCGCCGGCCGACCTCGACGAGGATGGTGCGCGTGTCGAGGCCGTGGCGGGCCGCCGCGGCCTCGGCGTGGCGCAGGAAGCTGGAGTACACGCCCGCGTAGCCGAGCGTCAGGGTCTCGCGGTCGACCCGCACCGGCCGGTCCTGGAGCGGTCGGACCAGGTCGTCGGCGGCGTCCATGAGTGGGAACAGGTCGCAGCCGTGTTCCCAGCCCATCAGGTCGGCGACGGCGACGAAGGCTTCGAGGGGGCAGTTGCCGGCGCCCGCGCCTTGTCCGGCCAGCGACGCGTCGACGCGGGTGACGCCGTTCTCGACGGCGACCACGCTGTTGGCGATGCCGAGGCCGAGGTTGTGGTGGGCGTGGATGCCCAGTTCGGTGGCCGGGTCGAGGATGTCGCGGTAGGCGCGGACGCGGTCGCGTACGCCGTCCATGGTGAGGCGGCCGCCGGAGTCGGTGACGTAGACGCAGTGGGCGCCGTAGGACTCCATGAGCTTGGCCTGGCGGGCGAGTTCGGCGGGTTCCGCCATGTGGGACATCATCAGGAATCCGGCGACGTCCATGCCCAGTTCGCGGGCGGCGGCGATGTGCTGGCCGGAGATGTCGGCCTCGGTGCAGTGGGTGGCGATGCGCACGGAGCGGATGCCCAGCGCGTGGGCCTGCTCGAGGTCGTGCAGCGTGCCGATGCCGGGGAGCAGCAGGGTGGTGGGGATGGCCTGGTGTACGGCGTCGGTGACCGCCTCGATCCACTCCCAGTCGGTGTGGGCGCCGACGCCGTAGGTGATGCTGGAGCCGGACAGGCCGTCGCCGTGCGCGACCTCGATGGCCCGCACGCCGGCCGTGTCGAGGGCGCCGGCGATGGTGCGGGCCTGTTCGACGGTGTAGCGGTGCCGGACGGCGTGCATGCCGTCCCGCAGGGTGACGTCCTGGACGTACAAGGGGGTCACTTGGCTGCCTCCGTGATGTGGTGGGCGGCCAGGCGTTCCGCGGTGCGCAGCGCGGCCGAGGTCATGATGTCGAGGTTGCCCGCGTAGGCCGGGAGGTAGTGGGCGGCGCCCTCGACCTCCAGGAACACCGACACCTTCACGGGTGCGGAGCCGGCAGGCACCAGTGCGCGCAGGGGATCGTCGGCGGCGATCCGGTCGAACTGCACCTTCTGCTTGAGGCGATAGCCCGGCACATACGCCTGAACGCGGCCCACCATGGCCTCGATGGACGCGGTGACGGCTTCCTCGTCGCACTCCGACACCAGGCAGTGCACGGTGTCCCGCATGATCAGCGGCGGTTCGGCGGGGTTGAGGACGATGATCGCCTTGCCCCGCCTCGCGCCGCCGACCTTCTCGATGGCCGACGCGGTGGTCTCGGTGAACTCGTCGATGTTGGCCCGGGTGCCGGGTCCGGCCGAGCGGGAGGCGATGGAGGCGACGATCTCCCCGTAGTGCACGGGGGTCACGGCCGATACGGCGGAGACGATCGGGATCGTGGCCTGTCCGCCGCAGGTCACCATGTTGAGGTTCGGGCTGTCGAGGTGGGCGTCGAGGTTGACCGGCGGGACGACATAGGGGCCGATGGCCGCCGGGGTGAGGTCGACCACGGTGCGTCCGAGGGCGCGCAGCACCTCGTCGTGGCGGCGGTGGGCCCCCGCGGACGTGGCGTCGAAGACGATCCGTACGTCGGCGAACTCGTCCAGTGCGACCAGGCCGTCGACGCCTTCGTGGGTGGTGGCGATCTTCATGCGGCGGGCGCGTGCCAGGCCGTCGGAGTCCGGATCGATACCGGCCATCGCGGCCATCTCCAGGCTTTCGGACAACCGCAGCACCTTGATCATGAGATCGGTGCCGATGTTGCCGGAGCCGATGACGGCGACCTTGGTTCGGGTGGTGTCGTTCACGGCCTGTCTCCCTTCGTCTGCTTCGCGAACTCGACCGTGACGCGGCCCAGTTGGCTGATGCGTGCCTCGAACCTGTCCCCGGGGGCAGCCACCGCCATCGGTCCCAGCGCCCCGGTCAGTACGACGTCCCCGGCCCGCAGCGGATCGCCCATCGCGGCGAGCGTCGAGGCGAGCCAGGCCGCGGCGTTGAGCGGGCCGCCCAGGCAGTCGGCGCCGGTTCCCTCGGAAACCGGCTCGCCGTCCCGGGTCATCGTCATCCGAACGCCGCGCAGGTCCAGGCCCATCAGCGGTACGGGGGTGGAGCCGAGGACGAACAGGCCGCTGGAGGCGTTGTCGGCGACGGTGTCGACGATGGTGATGTCCCAGTCGGCGATACGGCTGTCCACGATCTCCAGCGCGGGCAGCGCGAAGTCGGTGGCCCGCAGCACGTCCACCACCGTGCAGTCGCGGTGCGGCAGTTCGGCTCCGAGGACGAGGGCGACCTCGGCCTCCACCTTGGGCTGCAGCAGTCGCCCGGCCGCCACCCGGCCGCCGTCGGGGACCGTCATGTCCGCGAACAGCGTGCCGAAGTCCGGCTGGTCGACGCCGAGCTGGGTCTGCACGGCGGGCGAGGTCAGGCCGATCTTGCGGCCGACGATCCGCTGCCCGGCGGCCACGCCGCGCTCGACGTTCGTCCGCTGCACCGCGTACGCCGACCGTATGTCGCCTTCGGCGAGGAGAGAACGCACCGGCGGGCACGGGGAGTTCGTCCGTACGGCCGCATGGAGCACCTCGGCCGCCTTGAGCACCTCGGGAGCGGTCATCGGGCGCTCACCAGTGGGGCGTCGACGCCCACCGGCCCGAGGCCGGTCGCTCCGCCCGGGGTGCCCAGCGGCTCCGTACGGCCGGGCAGGGTCTCCTCGAAGAACCGCTTGTTGTCGGTGCGGAACTCGGGGGCGGCGAGCCGGTCCACGGTGATCGCCTGCTCGGGGCAGGCCGTCTCGCAGGCGCCGCAGTCGATGCATTCGGCCGGGTTGATGTAGAGCTTGCGCTCGCCCTCGTAGATGCAGTCGACCGGGCATTCCTCGACGCAGGAACGGTCCATGATGTCGACACAAGTCGCACCGATGACGTAGGCCATGTCAGTTCTCCTTCTCTGTGGAATGCCCGGGGAACAGCGCGGCGTCCGGGTCGATGACAGTGGCCGCGTTGTTCACGGCGGTGGCGGCCTCTCCGAAGCCGACGGAGATCAGGCGCACCTTGCCCGGGTAGTCGGTGATGTCCCCGGCGGCGAAGACGCGGGGCAGGTTGGTGGCCATGTGGGTGTCCACGGCGATCCGTCGTGCCGTGAGTGCCAGGCCCCAGTTCTGGAGCGGGCCGAGGTCGGCCATGAAGCCGAGAGCGGCGACCACCGTTTGTGCCGGGAGCAGTCGGGTGGCCTTCGTGGTGCGGTGGAGGACCTCCACCTGTTCGAGGTGCGCGGCGCCGTGCAGCGCGCTCACCTCGGCGCCGGTGATGATCTCGATGCCGAGGGCGCGGACCTTCTCCACGCTCGCTTGGTGGGCCCGGAACCGGTCGGTGCGGTGGACGAGCTTGACGGACCGGGCGACCGGGGCGAGGGTGGCGGCCCAGTCGAAGGCGCTGTCGCCGCCGCCGACGACCATGACGTCGTGGTCGGTGTGGTCGGCGGGGTCGGGGACGAAGTACACCTGGCCGCGGCCGAGGTACTCCTCACCCGCCGGGAGCGGCCGGGGCGTGAACGTCCCCACCCCGCCGGTGATCACCACCGCTCCGGCCCGGACCGTGACCCCCTGGTCGCTGCGGACCACCGGCCGGCCGTCGGGTCCGTGGGACAGTTCGACCGCCCGGTGGCCGAGGAGGTAGCGGGGGCCGTACGGCTCCGCCTGGGCGACCAGGCCGGCGACCAGGTCGCGGCCGCGTACCGCCGGGAACCCGGCGATGTCGAAGATGGGCTTCTCGGGGTACATCGCACTGATCTGGCCGCCGCACTGCGGCAGGACGTCCATGACCGCGACGCTCAGCCCGCGGAATCCGGCGTAGTAGGTGCCGTAGAGGCCGGCGGGACCGGCGCCGATGATCAGGATGTCCGTCTCGATCGCACCCGACTCGTCCGTGCTCGTCGGCACGTCGGAAAGAACACTCATGGTCGGCGAGCGTAGGAGCGGCCCGCGGTTCCACCACATGGTTTCGTTCCGGTGAGCAGGACACCTCGCTCACTCGTCCGGGTGCCGGGAACGTCGGCGTCCCGGGCGGTGCCGGCCGGTACGCGACACACCAGTTCCCGCGGCACAGCGGTACCGATGTCCACGAAATCGGCGACACGGATGTCACCGTGTCGCCGTGTCGCCGTGTCGCCGAGGGTCGTCGACTTCCAGCTCTTCTACCTCGACCAGAAACCGATCAAGAAGTCGCCGGACCCGGGGACCACTCTGCTGAAGGGCTGGTACCAGGAGCACACCAGGTGAGCTCGACCTGCCCTGTCACGCAGGGGGAGCCGTTGTCCTTGAGCACCGCGACGTCGAGCGCCACCCGCACACCCGCGTCGCAGGGCTCGGTCGTGCGCACGGTAGCGGTCCAGGTGAGCTTCTCCCCGGCCACGGCGGTCGCCCGGTTGCGCCAGCTCACCGACTCGAGGACCGCCCCGGGCCCCGCCCACCGAAGCGCGTACCGGCTGAGCGTCTCGCCGTGCAGGGTGGAATGCACGACCACGTCCGGGAAGCCCTCCGACGCGGCGAACTGGGCGTCGTAGTGGATGCGGTGGGAGTTCCACGACACGGCGCTGAACCGGAAGAGCTGCACCCTGCTGTGTGCGTACGCGTGCGGGGGGCAGACCTGCCCGGCGACGGGGACCACCGTCATGCGACGGCCCCCCTCTGCTCGTCCCGCTCGTCCCGCTTGTCGCCGTGTTCGTCCGCGACGCCGTCGAGTACGTCCAGGACGTCGAGGACGACGATCGTCTCGTCCACCGCCATCAGTTCGGCTCCGTCCTGGGAGGTGAAGCGGGTGGTGACGCCGAGCAGCACGAACTCGCCCGACCTGCCGCCGCGGTGGTCGGCCGAGGTCACCGTACGGGTGGCGGTGACCCGGGTGCCGGCGACCGGGGCCCTGCCCAGCCTGACCGACTGGCCGCCGTGCACCTGGCGCACCGCCAGGCCCTGGGTGCACGGCGACTCGCGGGTGGCCAGCCCGTCCGGGCGCAGTCCGTCCTCCGCCGGGCCGTCCTCCCAGCTGAGCGTTCCGGCGAGGAACAGGGCGGGGGCGACCACGGCCTCCCCCGCCGCCTCCTGGGCGCGGGCGGTGCGGATGAAGTCGACGTCGTTGAGGGCGGCGGCGTACCGGCAGAAGTCCTTCACGCCGAGTACTCCGCAGTCCTCGCTCTCCGACCGCCCGATCAGCTCCCGCGCCCGGGAGAGCACCTCCTGAAGGACCACGCTCACCGCAGTGACCTGCCGATTCCGAGGGCCGCGGCGCGCAGGGCGACGCCGTGTTTGGAGGGATTCATCCGATACGTGGGCGCGGTGATGGAGAGCGCGCCCACGAGGCTGCCCTGGGCGCCGAGGACCGGCACGGCCGTACTCGCGTACCCGAGGCGGATCTCCTCGACCTCGACCGCGACCCCCTCTTCCCGGATTCTCTCCAACTGGGCCCGCAGCCGCCCCGGTGAGGTGACCGTGTGCCGGGTGAAGGGCTTCAGTCCGTTCCTGACCACCTCGGTGAAGAGGGTGTCCGGGGAGAAGGCCAGGATCGCCTTGCCGGTGGCCGTGCAGTACAGCGGCCGCCGCCCCGCCACCCTGGTCTCCTCGTTGAGGCCGCGGTGCGGGAGGATCTTCTCCAGGTACACGACGTCGAGACTGTCGTGGATGGCGAAGTGGATGGTTTCCTGCGTGGCCAGCAGCAGGTCCTCCATGTACGGCTGGGCCACCTCGCGCAGGATCCGCTGCCGGTGCACGCGCTGGCCGATCTCGAACATGCGCAGTCCAAGACGGTAGTCGCAACCCGCTCGTTCCAGGAGCCCCCAGACGACGAGCTCCTGGGCGAGCCGGTGCACCGTGGCCTTGGCCACCCCCGTCCGGCGCACGAGTTCGGCCAGGGAGAGCGTGGCGTCCTCCGCACCGAACGCCTCCAGGATGGGCCTGACCTTGCCCAGCACCGAGTTCATCGGGTCGGGAACGGCGGCCGCGTTCCGGGGCGCGGACGCGATGTGCGTGGACGCGATGTGCGTGGACGCGATGTGCGTGGACGCGACGGGCGCGACGGCCTCGGTGCCGACACGGCCGACCGTGGTGACGGTCATGAGAAGAACCTCCCGGTCAATCCGTTGCCTTCAACAGAACTCGGTTCTTGGCTGATTTTGGTCCCCCAAAGGAACCATGAGTGCCTCGATCAGGCCATAGATGGAGGTGTAAATTCCGGATGACCGCCACCCGGGACCGCGGCGGGTTCAGGAAGCCTCGGCCAGGAACGCCAGGCTCAGCGGGTTGTACAGGTCTGCCTTCTCGTGCTGCGGCCAGTGCCCGCACTCGTTGAAGACCTCCAGGCGCGCTCCGGGGATCGCGGCGGCGATGGCCTCGGCCTCCGGAACGTCCCCGAGCGGGTTCTTGTTGCCCCAGACCACCAGGGTCGGGGCCTTGATCCTGGCCATACGGTCCGGCCGCAGCAGGTTCCGTTCGCGGGCCTCGACCTCCTGCAGGGCCAGCAGGTTGCGCAGGTTCCGCTGGAAATCGGGGCGGTGGTAGATCTCGTAGCGGACCTGCGTCAGCTCCTCGCCGAGCTCCTCGTCCCACTCGGCCCACAGCAGGCGCAGCCGCTCCCGGGTGTAGGAGATGTCGTCCTTGAGGGCGGCGTCACGGGTGGAGGTCTTCAGCCGCTCCATCACCTTGGGGTTGACCTTCGTACCGCCCATGCACAGCAGTTGGAGCGAGGCGACCCGGTCCGGGTACTGGCTTGCCGCCCAGGACGACACCCAGCCGCCCAGCGACTCACCGACCAGGTGCGCCCGCTCGGCGCCCACCGCGTCGAGGTACGCCATCAGGTGCTCGACGTAGGCGGGAATCTCGCCGGGGCGGTCGGGCTTGCCCGTGTAACCGTGACCGAGCATGTCGATGGCGTGGCAACGGTAGCGCTCGGCGTGCGCCGGGATGTTCCGGACGAACGCCTCCAGGTGGCCGGTCGTACCGTGCAGGAACACCACGTGCTCGCCGTCCTCGGGGCCGGCTTGCAGGGCGCGGGTGGTGAAGTCCCCGGTTTCGACGTAGGCGTGCCGGTAGTCGATGCCCGACAGTTCGGTCCAGATGCTCATGGCTGCCTCTCCTGAGGGTGTGCGGGGTCGAGTACGGCGACGGCCATGCCGGTGAGCCACTCGGGCATGGACTCGTACGCCAGTCGGCGTGCGGGTGTGTGGTCGAGCAGGGCCGCCATGAGCAGCCAGGTGCGCAGTTCCTGTGCTCCGTTGCCCGCCGTCTTCTCCAGTTCTTCGGTGGTGAACTCGGTGATGCGGTGCGCCTGTCCGCGTTCCAGCAGGGACAGGAACTCATGGTCGAACTCGGGGTTGATCGCGGCCTCGGCGGCACGGATGATCTCGCGGCGGCGGGCGTCGTAGTCCTGCCAGTTCTCCCGGCCGTTGAGCCAGGCGTCGACGATGAACTCCTCGTCGTCGCCGTGCGGATCACGCCAGTCCGGCCAGGGCAGGCGGTGGGAAAGCCCGCCGGAGCCGATGACGGCGACGCGGCGGTCTCCGGGAAACGCCAGCACCGTCTCGCGAATGGCGCGGCCCAGGTCCAGGCAGCGCTCCAGGTTCGGCAGGGGCGGCGCGAAGACGTTCACGACGAGCGGCACGATCTCCACGTCCAGCCCGTCCAGCAGGTACTGGATCGCGTGCGACTGGCCGTGGTCGATCTGCAGTCGGGCCGAGAACGCCGCATCGAAACATCCGCTCTCCACCAGGGAGTTCGCGATGTGTCGGGCGAGTGGCACGTCGACCGGCTGCGGCCCCTCGGGGGTCCCGGACTCGCCGCTGGCGACGCACTCGCCCACACCGATCGTGAAGCTGGGGATCAGATCCAGCCAGAAGCCTCTGAAGTGGTTGGAGCCGACGAGGATCACCGTGTCGGGGCGGGCGGCGGCGAGTTCGTCGCGTGCGGAGCGCAGCGCGTCGCGGAACCGTTCGGCACGGTCCTTGTGGAAGGTCTCCTGCCAGTGGGTGTTCATCAGCGTGCTGTGCGACGCGCCCACGCCCAGGACGATCTCGGTCATACGGGCTCCCCTTCCGGCGCCGCCGACTCCGCGGGCTCCGCGTGTGCGCGGGTGACGGTGTCGACGGCCGTACGAATCAGATGGCGCGTCAGCTTCTCCATGGCCCGTACGGAGACGGTGTTCATCCCCCGGGCGAAGTCGATCTCGAAGGGCGCCTCGGCCTCGCCGACCTTCGGCATGCCGACCCGCACGGTGGGGATGCCACGCCCGCGCAGGATGTTCGCGTCCGTTGCGCCGCTGTTGCCCCGGACGGCCTCGTGCTCGCGGCCCTCGAAGGCCTCCCAGCCGGCCGCCGCGCTGCGGAAGATCCAGCTGTCCGGGTCGGTCCGCGTCCCCGGGATGGCCAGGATCATCTCGACGTCGACGTCGAGGCCGGGGAGTTTGTCCCGCAGGCCCTCCAGGGCCGCGGTGAACTCACGCTTGGCCTGCATCGGCGTCGTGTCGGGGCTGATGCGCAGGTCCACCCTGAGGGTGCAGGCGGCCGGGGTGACGGCCGCCATGCGCGGCCAGCCGCCGCGTACGGAGGACACGATGCCCTGCGGTGCCACGGTCCCCCTGGTGTGGCGCTCGGCGTACTCGACGAACCACTCCTCCAGGTGCCGGGCGAGCTCACCGGCGCGGGCGATGGCGTTGTCGTACGGCAGCCGGTGACGGGAGCCGACGTAGGTGTGCCTGCCGTGGACGGTGACCTCGAACCAGACAAGGCCGACCTCGTCCCAGGAGACCGTCCAGCCGGGCTTGGCGATGACCGCGTAGTCCGTCCACACGCCCTGTTCGAGGAGGAACGAGCACCCGACGCCCTGACCGGTGTTGCGGCGCACGCCGCCCGGCCGGGCGTTGGTGGGCATGCCGCCCGCGCCGAACGCCGCGACCAGGTCGCCGGCGAGCGGGATGCCGGCCTGGGCGATGGCCTCCACGGCCATCATCACGCATGCGGCGTGGCCCTTCGGGTTCGACGCCCCGAGGCCTACGACCAGATCGTCGTAGACGGTGGCCCGCGGACGCATGTCGTCCCTCAACTCGGCGCCGATCCAAGGAAGATCCTCGCTCTCCTCGCCCACGGTCAGGGTGTCGATCGGCGCGTAGAGCATGAGGTCGGGGCCGCTGCCGTCGCCGTCGAGCCGGGCCCAGGCGTTGGCCTGCCGGTCGTCGAGCGGCTGGACGGCGGCGCGGCATCCCGAGGCCCGCAGGGTGTCCGCGATGTGGGTGGCGAGCGGTGCCTCGTCACCGGTCGGGCTCGGGATGTCCACGAGACCGATGATCAGCTCCCGCAGGCGGTCAGCGGTGACGTGCCGCCAGGCTTCGGCAACCCAGGCGCTCCGCCGTTCGTCCAGGCCGTCCAGGCCGGTCGGGTGGCCTGATCCCTGTGCGCTGCGAGAACCAAGCACGTACAACCTCCTTGACTTCATGTCAACCGGGCTGGTTTCAACCCGGCTGGTGTTGATCGCGGAAGACCTGACCGGGCGCTGCCTGTTCGGGCGGCGTGAACCAGGAATCCCGCTCCTTCCAGGAGGGGGAGGATTCAATGGTTGATCCTGTGGACCTGCGTCATAGTGGTGCGCTCGAAGCGCTTCTTGGCCAGGGGCAGCCCCACGGCGAGGGCTGCCCCTGCCAACATGGCGAGCAGCGTGCGGCGCATGGTCATACCTCCTTCTTGCTGGTGGATTCGACGCCGACCGCGGCCAGCTTCTTGGCGTACTCCTCCTCGCTGAGGTTCCGCCAGGCGGTCAGCGAGACGTCGGGGCGGTAGAGCTTCTCCGGGGGCGCGTCGGTGACATCGACCATCCAGGCGTCCTGGCCGGAGAACTGCCCGTGGAACAACCAGCGGATGGCGCCCAGGTACTTGGCGTAGAAACCGAGCGTTTTCCAACCCTCGGTGAAGTTGACCATGACGCCGACATAACGGTGACTGTCATCGTCGACCGGAACGTAGAACTCGTAGTGGATGAAGTTGGGGTAGGCGATGCGCAGCACGCCCGGCATGGACAAGGACGCGAAGCCGGGGAACTCCTGGGCCTCGATCGTCGGGTTGATCTTGTCGGCCTTGCCGGTGTTGCCGATGTTGAAGGTCTCCTTCGGCGGCTGCATCTTCCACCAGCGCTTGTTCGACCAGTGGCCGACGCCGGGGAAGTCGGCCTCCCAGTGCACCTCGTCCTGCACCCGGAAGATCCAGCGGCCCTTGGGCACGATCCGGGTGATGTTCCAGGTCGGCATCGGCTTGAACAGCCGCCACAGCGCCGTGCGGTGCAGGTACTTGGCGTGGCCCTCGTCGAAGCCGTTCTCGCAGGCGAAGCGCCAGTTGCCGCCGCGCGGCTCGATCCGGCCGCCCATCACGAAGGCGTTGTCGACGAGTTCCTCGGGAAGCTGCGAGTCGATGGGGTGGGGTTCCTCGTCGGCGAGGGGGATGTACACCCACACCATGCCGAGGCGCTCCTCGACCGCGTACGTCCGCACCTGGACCTTGCCGGTCAGCCGGCAACCGGGCCCGTCGGTGATGACCGCGGACAGATTGCCGGTGGGCAGGTCGAACGTCCAGCCGTGGTACGGGCAGCTGACCGTGCCGGGGAACTGCTGGTTGCCCTCGGACAACGGCACCCCGCGGTGCGGGCAGCGGTTGTGCAGGGCGTACACCTTGCCGCTGTCGCGGATCAACGTGATCTTCTCGCCACAGATCGTGAACGGGAGCGGTGCGCCGGTGATCTGGCTGGACCAGGTGACCGGGTACCAGTACCCGCGGAATCCGGCGCCCGCCGCGTCGTAGTGGGGCCACGACGCCCAGTCCTGCCGACCGGGCTGCCCCGCCTGACCGCGCTCGGACCGCTTCCCCCTCGTGGTGGCGAGCGAATCTTCACCCGTCGTCATCGTGCCTGACCTCCTGCTGCCGTCGGTGCATGGCCTTGAGCATCGGGTCGCGTGCCGCGTCGGCCTACGGAACCGTTCCGCTGAACAGACCGGTCGCCCGGCACCGGTGCGAGAGCAGGCGCACAGCCGGGTTCGTGAGAAAGGAGCGGGGCGAGGGGCCGTCGGTGGGGTGTCCCGCTGAGCGGATCGCCGCCCGTGCGCGTCCGTTCCGCCGTGTTCTAGGGTGCGCACCTTCCCGCCACCGCTTCACGCCGTTCCAGGGGTCCGCGCCATGCCGATGACCTGCGCGGAGCGGCGGTCACGGGCGAGCCGGGAATCCAGCCGTGAGCAACGGGCGATGAGCAGTGGGAATGGAGTGGAATCGTGAGTGGTGAGACATCACGTGCGCTGGTGCTGGAGAGTTTCGGCACGCTGCCCCGGCTGGTGACACGGCCCTTGCCGGAGCCTCGCCCCGGCCACACCCTCGTACGGATGCTGGCGGCGCAGGTGGGTCACCTCGATCTCAACGTCGTCGACGGCGCGTTCGGGATCCTCCCGGACCTCCCGGCGGTGCCCGGCACCACGGGCTGCGGAATCGTGCTGGCCTCGGACAGCCATCCGGAGGGCCGCCTGGTCAGGATCAACGGCAAGGGGCTGGGACTGCGCCGGGACGGCTGCTGGGCCGACCACGCGGTGGTGCCCGACGCCGCCGTGATCGCCGTTGCGGACGGTACGGATCCCGCCCTGGCGTGCAGCTTCTTCTCACCGGCCGGCACGGCCTGGGCGGCGGTCCACTCGGTCGCGGCCGTGCGACCGGGCGAGCGGGTCCTGGTCACCGGCGCGGCGGGCGCGGTCGGGTCCCTGACGGTGCAGGTCGCCGCGCGGGCCGGAGCCGAGGTGATCGGCGTCGTCGGCCGCCAGGCCAAGCTGGACCACGTTCCCGCTGTCGCGAAAGCGGTCCTGGCGACCGAGTTGTCCGCCGAGGCCGTGGGAGGGCCGGTCGACGCGGTCGTCGACACCGTGGGCGGCCCGGTACTGCGGGACGCCCTCGGTCTGGTACGCCCGCGGGGGCGTGTCGCCCTGGTCGGCTACACCGCGGGACGTGAGTTCAGCGTGGATCTGGCGGACTTCCTGCTGGCCGACGTGGCGTTGCTGCCCGTGAACCTGATGACGCGGGGCAAGGAGGTCGCCGCGGACGCTGAGCGGCTGCTGGCGGAGCTGGCGGCGGGCGAGCTGAACCTGCCGATCGAAGGCTACGGGCCCGACCGGCTGCCCGAGGCGACGGAGCGGCTGCGGACCGGGGAAGCGGTCGGGAGGGTGGTGCTCGACTTCTCCTGAGCGGGATCGGCCGAGGACGACCACGGCCTCGCCACTGACCCGGTACGGCCCGCTGAGCGGACCGCACCGCTTGGACCGGCGGCCGGCGGCCGGACACCATCCGCCCATGGATCTCATGGACATTCAGACGCCCCCGCAAGGCGCCTACGCGCAGGCGGACGGCGTCGAGTACCACTTCGTCGAGATGGGCGAGGGCAGCCCCACGATCTTCCTGCACGGGGGCGGCCCCGGATGCACCGGCTGGTCGGACTTCGGGCAGGTGGCTCCGCTGTTCGCCGCGGACCGCCGCTGCTTCCTGGTCGACATCCTGCAGTACGGCAGGTCGGCGAAGCCCGTGATCAAGGGCCCGATGTGGGACTACCACGCGGCCAAGACCGTGGCGCTGATGGACTCCCTCGGCATCGAGCGCGCCGACTTCGTCTGCAACTCGTGGGGCGGGACGATCGCGCTCAACCTGGCCGCCAAGTACCCCGAGCGCGTACGGTCGTTGATCATCACGGGCAGCATGCCGGTCTTCCACGGCCCGCTCGCCCCGCTGCCGGAGGGCGGCCGTCGTGGACGCAACGCCCGCGACGTGTACTACGGCGGTGACGGCCCGTCCTGGCAGAAGATGCGGGATCTGATGGCACGCCTGGAGTGGTACGACCCGGAGGCCGTGCCCGAGGGCACCGTGACGCTGCGCTACGAGCAGAGTCTCGACCCGGAGGAGACCGCGCTCGCCGGCGCGTCGGACAACCCGCGCGGGGACTGGCAGGACCTCTCCGCCGACCTCGGCCGGATCGAAGCCCCCACGCTCTTCCTGTGGGGGATGTACGACGCCTTCCTGACCCCGGACTATCCCCTGATGCTCGCCCGCATGATCCCCAACGGCAGTCTGCACGTGATGAGTCAGGTCTCCCATCACCCCCAGGAAGAACGGCCGCACGACTACTACACCATCGCCACGGGCTTCCTGAACCAGCTCCACGGCTGACGGACAACGGAGGACACGTGACCGCATCGATCCCGCGCGTCGTCGAGCTGACCAGCCCCTTCACCCGATTCGCCGGCCGCTTGCTGGTCGGGCTCGGCCACGAGGTGGTGCTGGTGGAACCCCCGGAAGGCGATGAGACCCGACGCGAGCTCGAGGGCGACGCCTTCGCCCACTGGCACGCGGGGAAGCGCTCGGTGACCCTCGATCCGGCGGCGTCGCCCGCCGGGCTGCGCCGCCTGCTGTCGGGCGCCGACGTCCTTCTCGACGGCACCCCTGACGGCATGGAGGCGGTCGCCGGGGGCCTCGACCACCTCGTCCACGTACGTGTCACCCCCTTCGGGCTGGTCGGTCCTCGAAGCGGCTGGCAGGGCACCGATCTGGTGGTCGCCGCGCTGGGCGGGATGCTCGCGCAGGTGGGCGACCCCGACGGCCCACCGCTGCACCTGCCACAGGACCAGGCGGAGCATCTCGCGGGCGTCAACGCGGCGATCGCCGTCCTGCTCGGTCTCAGGGCGCGGCGCCGGGGGCCGGGGCAGCTCATCGACGTCTCCGCCCAGGCCTGCGTCGCGGCGGCCCTGGAGGCGGGCGCCCTCGCCCACCTGCACGAGGACCGGGTACCGCCGCGGCCGGGGCGGGTGCACCCGCTGGTCCCGCACGGGCTGTTCCGCGCCGCCGACGGATACGTGGGCGGCGGGCTCGGAGGCAGCCCCCGTATGTGGGACGCGTTGCTGGCCTGGCTGTGCGAGGAGGGAGCGCAGGCGGACCTGGCGGAGCCCAGGTGGCAGGACCCGGTCGAGCGCAAGAAGCACCAGGACCATGTGTTCAAGGTCGTCCAGGACTTCGTGGGCACCTGGCCCAAGGCCGAGTTCGCCGAGCGGGCCCAGGCGAGGAAACTGCCCTGGGCGGCCGTCGACCTGCCGCCCGAGCTGCCGGACAATCCGCAGCTCGCCGCGCGGAAGTTCTTCACGAAGGCCGGGGACCGGACCGACCTCGGCTTCCCCTTCGCGTTCCCCGAGGGCCGCAGGGTCGCCTCGCTCACCGTGCCCGGGCGCGGTGCCGACCAGGCCCTGCTCGACGAGCGGCGCCCGGCGCCCCCTGTGGGTGACGGCGGCTCACCCGGTCTGCCCGCCCTGGACGGCGTACGCGTGCTGGACCTGACGTGGGTGCTGGCGGGCCCCTACTGCACGAAGGTCCTGGCCGACCACGGCGCGGACGTCATCAAGGTCGAGTCCGTCCGGCGCCCCGATCCCACCCGGTTCGCGCCCTTCATGCACCTCTCCCGGGGCGACCACACCGACCCGAACACCAACGGCTACTTCAACGAGGTCAACCGCAACAAGCGCGGCATCGCCCTCGACACACGGACCGAGGAGGGCGTCGCGGTGCTCCGCGAGCTGATCGCCTCCTGCGACGTCCTCGTGGAGAACTTCAGCGCCACGGTCATGACCAAGCTCGGCCTCGGCTACGACGAGCTGCGCGAGATCAACCCGGGCCTCGTCTACGTGAGCATGTCGGGCATGGGCCACACCGGCCCGCGGGCCGGCTGGGTGTCGTACGCGGACACTGTCTCGGCCAGTTCGGGACTGACCGGGCTGACCGGCTGGGGACCGGACGACGTGGTGGGCGTGATCTACGGTCACGGGGACATCGTCGCGGGACTTCAGGCGGCGCTGGCCACGGTCGCCGCACTCGAACACCGCACGGAGACCGGCCGCGGACAGCACATCGACCTGTCCCAACTCGAGGCGATCACGGCCCACATGGGGACGAGTCTGCTGACGTCGTCACGGTCGCCGATCGGCAACACGCACCCCCGATGGAGTCCGCAGGGGGTGTACCGGTGCCTCGGCGCGGACCGCTGGCTGGCCGTCAGCGTCCGCTCGGACGAGGAGTGGACCGCCTTGTGCGACGTGATCGGGCGTCCCGAACTGGGCGTGGACAACCGGCTGCGCACGGCGGACGGCCGCAGGCGGCAGAGAACCCTGGTCGACGGTGTGCTCGGCGAGTGGGCACGGAGCCTCCCCGCCGACATGGCCGCCGAGCTGCTTCAGGCACGGGGGATTCCGGCGGGGGCGGTACAGGACGGTCGCGATCTGGTCGAACACGAACCGCAGTTGAGGGCACGGGGATTCTACGTCCGCCGGGAGCACCCGGTCGCGGGTGCCTTCCTGCACGAGGGCGTGCCCATCCGGCTCACCGGCACACCAGGTTCCGTCCGCGGGCCCGCGCCCGTGCTCGGTGCCGACACCGACGAGGTGCTGCGTGAGGTGGCGGGCTTCACCCCTGACCGGCTGCGGCGCCTGCACGAGGGCGGAGTGCTGCGTTGAACGGCTTGACCGTGCCGGCACTGGTCGAGGCCGCGGGTGAGAAGTTCGGTGACCGGATCTTCCTGCGCGCAGGAGACACCACGCGGACCTACGCGCAGACCCGCGAGGCCGCGGCCACCATGGCCGGAGCGCTGGCCGCACTCGGCTGCCGGCCGGGCGACCGGATCGCGGCGCTGATGTCCAACCGGATCGAACTCGTCGACCTGATCCTCGGCTGCGCCTGGCTCGGTGCGGTGGTCGTGCCGTTGAACACCGCGCTGCGCGGCCGGTCGCTGCGGCACGTGCTGCAGACGGCCGGGCCCAAGTTCCTGTACGCCGAGCCGGAGTTGGCGAAGCACGCCGTCGCGGCCGGACATCGTGGGGTGGTCTGGGAGGTGGGCGGGCAGCACGCTCCGCTGCCGGGCAGGGCCGAGGCGATCGGCCCCGCCCCGGTCCGACCGCAGGACACGGCCGCCGTCCTCTTCACCTCGGGCACCACGGGGGCGGCGCGCGGTGTGCGCTGCCCTCAGGCCCAGTTCGTCCGGTGGGGCCGCAACGTGTCGGACGCTCTGCGCCTCACCCCCGACGACGTGCTGTTCACCTGCCTCCCACTGTTCCACACCAACGCTCTCAACACGCTCGCGCATGCCATGACGGTGGGCGCGAGCTGTGTCGTGGGCGGGCGGTTCTCCGCCTCGCACTACTGGTCGCAGGTCGCCGATGCCCGTGCCACGGCCGTCTATCTGCTGGGCGCGATGATCCCCATGCTGCTCGCGCAGCCGCCCGGCCCGCAGGACCGGGCACACCGGGCATGGCGCGGCCTGTCTCCGGCGACCCCGGAGCCGATGTGGAAGCCTTTCCGGGAGCGCTTCGGGGTCACCCTCGTCGACGGGTTCGGCTCCACGGAGACCAACCTCGTCATCGGCGCGACACCCGAGGAGTACCGGCCCGGCTACATCGGCACCGTACGCGCGGGCTTCTGCGCGCGGGTGGTCGACGAAGCCCTCGATCCCGTCGCCGACGGAACGCCCGGCGAACTCGTCGTACGCAGCCACCAGGAGTACGCCTTCTGCACCGGCTACCTGGGAGATCCCGAATCCGCGCCCGACTCCTGGCGCCGGACCGGCGACCGCGTGGTCCGCGAACCCGACGGCTGGTTCCGCTTCGTCGACCGCATCAAGGACGTCATCCGTCGTCGCGGCGAGAACATCTCCTCGTACGAGGTGGAGTCGGCCGTTCGCTCCCACCCGGCGGTCTTTCAGGCCGCCGCGTTCCCGGTGGCCTCGGAGTTGGCCGAGGACGAGGTCATGGTCGCGGTCGTCGTCCGGCCCGGCAGAGCGCTGGACGCGGCCGACCTCGCCCGGCACTGCGCGCGTGAGCTCCCGCCCTTCGCCGTGCCCCGGTACATCGAGACCGTCCTCGCCCTGCCGCTCACCGAGACGGGCAAGGTACGCAAGGCGGAGCTGCGGGAACGGGGCGTCACCCCGGGCACGTGGGACCGCAGCGCCGAGCGGCTGTGACGCTCCATTCCGGCCATCAACTACCGGAAGATTCAAGGATGTTGACGACACCAGGCCTGACTGGGATGGTCTAGACCTAGCACTGTGGGGAGTGTTCGGCGCTTCTCCGGCCGACAGAGCGACACAGCCGGGCCGGACAGCGATGGCAACCGCCGCTGCCGTGAGGGCCTGTACCGAGTCCGCCGCTTCGCTCCGAGGCACGGCGGCTCCGACCGCGGGCGACGACGAACCTTCCCCGCGTTCACGCCGGATCAAAGGAGTGACGTCCACGATGTCCATCCCCCACCTCAGACCGTTCTCCCCCAGACACCTCGTCCGCGCCCGCCTCACGGTCGGCACCGTCCTGGCCGCTGTCGTCGCCACGCTGTTCACCGTCGCACCCGCCCAGGCAGCGGACGGCCAGATCACCGGTTTGGCCGGAAAGTGCGTCGACGTGGCGGGGGCGAGCAGCGCCAACGGCACCGCCGTTCAGCTCTACGACTGCAACGGCACCAACGCCCAGACATGGTCCAACCCTGGTGACGGAACCCTGCGCGCGCTCGGCAAGTGCCTCGACATCGTCGACCGCGGCACCGCCGACGGCGCGGCGGTCCAGCTGTGGGACTGCGCCGGCAGCGCCAACCAGCAGTGGGTGGTCACCGCGGCCCACGACATCGTCAACCCGGCCGCGAACAAGTGCCTGGACGTGCGTGACAACAACAGCGCCAACGGCACGCGCCTGCAGATATGGACCTGCGCCGGCACCGCGAACCAGAAATGGAACGCTCCCGCCGGCGGCGGTGGCAGTTCCCCGTCGGGCTTCGTGGTGACCGAGGCGCAGTTCAACCAGATGTTCCCGAACCGGAATTCCTTCTACACCTACAGCGGGCTCACCGCGGCCCTCAGCGCCTACCCCGGTTTCGCGAACACCGGCAGCGACACCGTGAAGAAGCAGGAGGCCGCCGCCTTCCTCGCCAACGTCAGCCACGAGACCGGTGGACTGGTGTACGTCGTCGAGCAGAACACCGCCAACTACCCGACCTACTGCGACTGGAGCCGGCCCTACGGCTGCCCGGCGGGCCAGTCCGCCTACTACGGTCGCGGGCCCATCCAGCTCAGCTGGAACTTCAACTACAAGGCCGCCGGCGACGCGCTCGGCATCGACCTGCTCGACAACCCGTGGCTGGTGCAGAACGACGCGTCCGTGGCCTGGAAGACAGGCCTGTGGTACTGGAACACCCAGACCGGCCCCGGAACCATGACCCCCCACAACGCCATGGTCAACAGCGCCGGCTTCGGGCAGACCATCCGCTCCATCAACGGCTCCCTGGAATGCGACGGAAGGAACCCGGCCCAGGTGCAGAGCCGCGTCGACGCCTACCAGCGTTTCACCGCCCTTCTCGGCGTCAGCCCCGGCGCCAACCTGTACTGCTGACGCGAGCCCCCGCAGGACAGTCGCGGTGTGCGCGGACACGGGCGATACGGTCCGCGCACACCGCTTCCATGACGTGCGTCTCTCTACCGGACGGCCCCCGACAGCGTGTGCTTGGCCAGGCGGCCTTCCTGCATCACCAGCACCACGTTCGCCGGGTCGCCGAGAACATCGATGTCGGCGAGCGGATCACCGTCGCACACGATGAGGTCGGCGGTCTTTCCGGGCTCAACGGTACCGAGGGTCTCGTCGAGCCCCAGCAGCTGAGCGGCGTTCAGCGTCCCGGCGCGTATGACGTCCAGCGGTGACAGGCCCAGTTTCACCATGTGGCCGAGTTCTTGGAGGTTCTGGGCGTGCGGGACGGCCCCCGCGTCGGTACCGAGGGCCACTTTCACTCCGCGCCGGACCGCCTCGCTCAGCCGCTCCATGGCGGCATCGGCCATCCGCATCTTCTTCTCGTAGGCCGCGGCGGTGTAGCGATCCCGCCCCATATGGAAGGTCGACAGAGTCGGCACCACGAACGCGCCCTTCTCCAGCATGAGATCGATGCCCTCGTCGTCGACGAGATAGCCGTGTTCGATGCTGGACACGCCGCCGCGCAGCGCGTTCTTGATGCCCTGCGCGCCCTGTGCGTGCGCGGCGACCGGCCGACCGCGATGGCGACGTGTCTCGTCCACGACCGCCGCGATCTCCTCGACGGTCAGGCCCTCGTCCTCGGGCTGGTCGCTCGGGCTGTTCACGCCCCCGGTCGCGCAGATCTTGATGACGTCGGCACCGTCGTGGAGCAACCGCCTCGTCGCCAGCCGAACCTGGACGGGGTCGTCCGCCAGTTCGCCGAAGGGTTCAGGAAGGGCGGCCGAGGGGTCGAACCCGCTCGGCAGGCTGAAGTCGGCGTGTCCGCCGGTGTGACTCATCAGCCTCACCGCGACGTGCAGTCGGGGCCCCTCGATCAGGCCCTGCGCCACCGCGTCCCGGTAGCCGGCATCGATGCCGCCGAGGTCCCGCGCCGTCGTGATCCCGGCATGCAACGTCTCGCGCATGCGCCGCGCCCGTTCGAAGACGGTGACCGTCGGCCGGTTGGTCAGCAGTCTCCCCCTGAAATCGGCGTTGCTGTCCATGAGGAAATGCACGTGGCAGTCGAAGAAACCCGGCAGCAGCGTGCGTCCACCGAGATCGATGACCGTCGCGGCGTCGACCTCCGGCTTGGAGCACTCCGGACCGACATAGGTGAACGTGCCGTCCTCCACCACCACGGCCACCGACTCGACGGGGGCGGCACCGGTTCCGTCGATCAGGCGAGCGTTGGTGAACACGGTGGGGCCCGGCGGTCGATGTGCGAGATTCTCGGTCATTTCCCACTCCTGTCCCGCGAGAGGCGCGGCATCAGAATTTCCTGTCCGACGAGTCGGATCACGCGTTCAGGCCGCCCTGGGCGAACAGCCGGTCTCTCGAAGGACTTCTTCGAGGGATGCCTCATCGGCCGCCGTCCTCCGCCTCGCCCGCGAAGACCGGAGGCCGAAGCGCGGCCCAGGGGCGCTCTGCCTCCAGTTGTGCCGCCACGGAGACCAGCAGGTCCTCCCGCCCGTAGGCCGCCGCCAGCTGGATCCCGATGGGCTCGCCGGACTCGGTCAGGGTGGCGGGAACCGCGATGGCGGGCTGACCGGTCGTGTTGAACGGCGCGGTGAAGGTGAGAACGTCCACCGACCTCTGCGGGCCGTCGGCTTCCTGCCACGGCCAGCCCACCGGTTTCGGCGGGGTGGCGAACACCGGGCTCAGCAGCAGGTCGAATTCCCGCCACCAGTCGGCCATGCCGGCGCGTAGCCTCTCCTGCCAGGCAAAGGCGTCGGCGAGCTCCAGCCCGGTGATCTCCCGCCCGCGCCGCAGCCAGAACCGGGTGACGACGTCGAGGTCGTCAGGACCCGGCCGCTCACCCAGTTCCGCGCTCAACGCCTCGACGGTCTGCACCACCGTGACACTGAGTGCGTCGAAGAACGCCTTCAGGCACATGGGGTCCAGCATCGGCTCGGGATGGGCATGCTCGACCTCGTGTCCGAGCCGCTCGAGTATCCGGGCGGTGTCCAGCACGGCCTCCCGTACGCAGGGCGTGACCTGCGGCGCATGGGCGGGGGCATGGGCGAGGACACCGATCCGGAGCCGTCCCGGATCACGACCGACCAGAGCGGCCAGGCCACCCGCCGGAAGGGGGGCGGGCCCGCCCCGGTCTCCCGGCGCGCCACCGCTCACCGCGTCGAGCACCGCGGCGGTGTCGCGTACCGTCCGGGTGACCACCGCGGGGACACTGTGTCCCCATCTGCTGGGCCTGCCCGGGCCCGCGCTGATCCGCCCCAGGCTCGGTTTCAGGCCGACCAGGTGACAGAACGCGGCCGGCATCCGGATCGAACCGCCACCGTCGCCCCCCTGCGCCACGGGCACCATGCCCGCGGCGACCGAAGCCGACGCGCCGCCCGACGAACCACCGGACGTCACATCCGTGCGCCAGGGATTGCGAGTGACCCCGTGGACGCTGCTCTCACTGACCGAGAGCAGGCCGAACTCCGGAGTCGAGGTCTGGCCGACGACAACGAAGCCGGCCTGCCTGAGCCGTCGGATGACGACGGCATCCTCCCTGGCGACGCGGCCGTGCCTGGCCACCCACGCGGACCCGAGGTTCGACGGGTCGCCCTTGCTGTCGTTGAGCGCTTTCACCAGCGTGGGCACTCCCGCGAAGGGGGCGTCCCCGCGGATCCGCCCCGCCTCGTCGAGCGCCTGTTCGTACCGCCGGTGGGTGATGGCGTGGATCCGCGGATCGGTCGCTTCGATGCGCTCGATGGCGGCCTCGACCAGCTCTCGCGGTGACGCCTCACCCCGCCGGACCAGTTCCGCCTGGGCCACCGCGTCCATGGTGACCGGCACCCTCATACGCGCGTCTCCTCGTCTGCGGGGAAGTGACAGGCCACGGCATGTCCCGCCCGCACGGTGGACAGTCCCGGAGTCTCCACCCGGCAACGGGTTTCGGCCTTGGGACACCGTGCCGCGAACGCGCACCCCTGGCCTTGTGCCTGCTGGTCGCGCGATGCCTCGTCCGCCTGGCGCACCGCGCCCGCTTCGGGCCGGTCACGTGGATCGGGCGACGGAACGGCTTCGAGCAGCGCCCTGGTGTACCAGTGCGCCGGCGAGGCGAACAGTGCTTCCGCCTCCGCGATCTCCACGACACGGCCCGCGTACATCACCACGACCCGATCAGAGATGGCCTGGACCACCGCGAGGTCATGGGAGATGAAGACGTAGGTCAACTCCTCCGCCCGCTGGATCCCGAGCAGCAGATCCAGTACCTGTGCCTGCACGGAGACGTCCAGCGCCGAGGTGGGCTCGTCCAGGACCACGACCTCGGGCCGCGCCGCGATCGCGCGTGCGATGGCGATGCGCTGCTTCTGGCCGCCGGAGAATTCGTGCGGCAGCCGACCCGCGGCTTCCGGCGGCAGGCCGACCTCCGCCAGTACCTCGTCGATCCGCTGACGCGCCTCGTCACCGGTCACGCCGCTCGTGGCCAGTGGCTCGCGCACCGAAGTCGCCACCCGCAGCTTCGGGTTGAGCGAACCCGCCGGGTGCTGGAACACCATCTGTATGGCCCGCCGGAAGGACTTCAACCGCTTGCCCCGGAGCTTGCCGTAGTCGGCTCCGTCCATCTCCAGCCGGCCCGAGGTGGGCCGGTCCAGCCGGACCAGCATCTTGGCGAGGGTGCTCTTGCCCGAACCGGACTCGCCGACGACACCCAGCACCTCTCCCCTGTTGACGCGCAAGGAGACGTCCCGGACCGCGTGCACGGCATGGCCCCGTGAGCGGAAACTGCGGCTCAACCCGTCCACCGCGAAAAGCGCGGAGCCGTCCGGACCGGCGTTCCCATCGGCACCGGCTCTCCTGCCCGGACCGGCTTTCCCGTCCGGACCGGCTTTCCCGTCCGGACCGGCTTTCCCGTCCGGACCGGCTTCCCCCTCCGGCGCGTCCGCCGGTCGGTGCCGGATGCGACTGCCCACCTTGGGCACCGCGCCGAGCAGCATCTTCGTGTACTGCGAGGCCGGACGCAGAAGCACCTCCTCCGCGGCGCCGGTCTCGACGATCTCGCCGTCCCGCATGACCGCGACCCGGTCCGCGGTCTGTGCGATCACCCCGATGTCGTGCGAGATCAGCAGGATCGCGACACCGAACTCGTCGCGGATCGTCCTGAGCAGCCGCAGGATCTCCGCCTGCACCGTGACGTCCAGCGCCGTCGTCGGTTCGTCGGCCAGGAGCAGCCGTGGTTCGCCCGCCAGCGCGAGCGCCATCGCCACACGCTGCCGCAGTCCACCGGAGAGCTGGTGCGGGTACTGGCGTACCCTGCGTTCCGGATCCGGCACGCGCACCCGGCTCAGCAGATCGAGCACCGCCCGCTGCCGCGCCTCACCCTTCAGACCACGGTGCCGTGTCACCACCTCACCGATCTGCCGGCCGATCCGCATGCTCGGGTCCAGCGCTCCCATCGCGTCCTGGAAGACCATCGCGACGTCGCCACCGCGCAAGCGCGTGAGCGCCTTGTCGTCCGCGGCCGCCAGGTCGGTGCCGCACACCTCGAACAGATCGGCGGACACCCGCGCCTGTTTCGGCAACAGTCCGAGGCAGGCCATCGCCACGGAGGTCTTCCCGCTCCCGCTCTCTCCGATCAGACCGACGATCTCCCCGGCCCGGACCGTCAGGTCGATCCCACGGACGCTGGGCGGCGCCATGCCGAACCGGACGCTGAAATCACGAAATCGCAGTACGGCTTCCGCGCGCCGCTCGTCGTCCTTCTGTGTTTTCCCCGTGCCATCCACGGCAGCGACGTTCATCACCGCTCCGTCGCGATCCAGGCGTTCTTGAGGAACATCCGGGTACCGGACGCTTCGGTCCTGAACCCCGCGACCTTGCTGGACCACACGTCGTACTCGGTGGGTGCGGCATAGGGGACGAGGATGTACGCCCGCTGTGCCACGTACTTGTTCAGTTCCTGGTACATCCGGCTGCGGTCCTGGTCGCTGCCCGCCTTCTCGATGGCGTCCGACATCCGCTGCCACAGCTCCGGGTCGTCGACCTTCGTCGACTTCGCCTTCTTCTCGAACCACAGGCTCAGGTACTGACTGGCGTCGGCGTTGAGGGAGGACGTCAGCTGGATCATGTCGGCGTTCCAGTCGCCGGACAGCAGGTTGCTGATCAGTTGCTCGAAGGGGACCTGGGCGATGTCCACCGTCACGCCGATCTTCGACAGCTGCTCCTTGATGAGCTGTGCGGTGGCGAGCTTGTCCGGCCGGTTGGACCGTATCGCCAGCTTGAGTTTCACGGCTTTCGCCCCCGACTGGGCAAGGAGCTGCTTCGCCTTGGCCGGGTCGTACTCGGTGTTGGGCAGGTCACCCTTCTGGCCGGACAGCACCGGGTCCCCTGGCGGGATGATCCCGGAGGCGACACCGGCCCCCTGTGACCCGATGCTGATCAGCTGCTTCCTGTCGATGCCGAGACTGATCGCCTGCCGCACCTTCTCGTTCGCCAGCGGCCCGTCCAGGGTGTTCAGGCCCAGCCAGTAGGCGCCGACGTCGTATTCGTCGCCCACGGTGAACTTGCGCTGTTTGAGCGAGGCCGCGTTCTTGGGCAGGCCGACCTGGATGGTGTCGACGGTCCCCGACTGCAGGGCCTGCACCCTGGTGGACTCATCGGGTATGACCCGGTAGTCGATCTCATTGATGTACGGCTTCGACTTGTCCCAGTAACCGCCGAACCGAACGGTCTTGATGAGGGAGCCTTCCCGGAACTGTGACAGCTTGTACGGCCCCGTCCCGTTCTCCTTCGTCTTGAGGTCGTTGGCCGGGTGGGACCGCACCCACTGCTCGCTGACGATGCCGGCGCTCCAGGGTTGGGCGAGCAGGTGCAGCAGGGACGACTGCGGCTGGGCCAGCTTCACCACGACCTTGTCGTCGCTCGGAGCGGTCACGTCCTTGAACTTGTAGAGCGACGCGTACGGCGAGTGCACCGCGGGATCGACGATCCGTTTGAGGCTGAACGCCACGTCACTGGCCTTCAGCACCCGCCCGTCGTGGAACGTGACATTGTGGCGCAGCGTGAACTCGTAGCTCGTCGGCGCCGTCTGCTTCCACGAGGTCGCCAGTGCCGGCCGCAGGGAACTGCCGTCGCTTCCGAGGGAGAGGAGGCCCTCGTAGAACTGTGCGGCCATGCGCTTCGCGTCGAGCGCCTGGGCCAGGGCGGGGTCGAGCCCGCTCAGTGGCTGACTCTCGTCACCGACGACGAGGGTGCCGCCGCGGTGCGGCGCGCCGCCTCCCGTACCGGACTGCGCTTGGCCGCCGCCTCCGCAACCCGTGAGCGCCATCGACGCGGCGGTGATCGCCGCCACAGTGAACGCCAGTCTCCCGACCGGCTTGAGTGATGTCATGGTGAGGCCTCTTTCTTTCCGTGCCCTGGAGAAGGAACAGTTGATCGCTGCCGCTGTTTACGGCACGGGTCAGACGACGGAACGGCGTGAAACCGCGAAGCCCTCGCCTATGAGTCCCCATCCGACGGAGGACAACAGCAGGGCCCCGCCGGCGCCGAGGACGAGCCACGGGGAGTCCGTCAGGTAGTTCTGCGCCTCGGCGACCATCCGGCCCCAACTGGGGGTCGGCGGCTGAACTCCCAGGCCGAGGTAACTGAGCGCCGACTCCAGCAGGATGACGATGGCCGCCGAGTTGGCGAGCTGAACCATCATCAGAGGGAGGACGTTGGGGAGCAGATGCTTCAGGACGATCACGGAGGACCGGACTCCGGAGATCCGCGCGGAGAGCACGAATTCCAGCTCCCGGACCTCGAGGCACCGCGCCCGGACTATGCGTGCGAAGTGCGGTAGCGACACCAACGAGAGCACCGCGATCAGGGTCGTCATCGAGGGCGAGAAGACGGTCACCGCCGCGAGTCCGAGCAGCAGCGACGGAAACGACAGCAGCAGGTCGACCCCGCCCATCAGCAGGGTGTCCAGCCATCGACCGCCCACACCGGCCGCGAACCCGACGGCCGAACCGGCCACCAGTGCCAGCAGCGAACCCGCCAGCGCGATCGACAGCGAGGTGCGCCCGGCGACGCACAGCCGGACGAAATAGTCCCGCCCCAGATCGTCCGTGCCGAGCCAGTGGGTCCCGTCAGGAGGGGAGAAGGGCGCTCCGGCCACCTCGTTCGCGGAGAACGGCCGGATCAGGGGCGCCACGTACGCCATGGCGAACAGCGCGACCAGGATGCCGAGACCGAAAGCGACCCCGACGCCCGGCCAGTAGCGCCGCAGCCTGGAGCGAGGTGCGGATCCGTCGGCCGTGGATTCCTTTGGGCTCGGGTCGGCAGGCGCGTCCGAGAGAACCGGTGACTGACTCATCGCGCGTCACCCACCTTGGGATCGATCATCCGGTGGAGCAGGTCCACCACGAGGTTCATCACGATGTAGGTCAGTCCGAGCAGCAGGATGCACGCCTGTGTCACCGCGTAGTCCTTCTGCAGCAGCGAGTTCACGGTGAGCTGGCCGATGCCCGGGATCGCGAAGACGTTCTCGATCAGGAGGGAGTTGCCGACCAGGCCCGCCAGTTGGAGCCCGGCCACCGTGACCACCGGACCCGACGCGTTCCGCAGTCCGTGCCGGAGCGTCGACTCCCATCGCGTCGCCCCGGTCGCCAGAGCGGTACGCATGTAGTCCTGTTCGTAGACCTCGATCATCGAGGTGCGCATGAACCGGCACAGGGTCGATCCGAGCGGCAGTCCCAGAGCGAGCGCGGGCAGCACCACACTTTGCAGGTTCCGCACCGGATCGTCGGAGATGGTCACGAACCCGACGGCCGGCCACCTCGGGGCGACGAACGACGCCAGCAGTACCAGGCAGAGACCGAAGACGAACACGGGAGTCGCCAGTCCGAGAAAGGCCGACCCACGGGCCAGCCGATCGAAGAGCCGGCCCTGTCGAAGGGCCGCGAACGCGCCGGCCGGCACGCCCCACAGGACCGACACCACCGTGGCGGCCAGAGCGAGCTCCAGGGTGTTCGGCAGTCGTTCCTTGATGAGCTCGATGACCGGCAGACCGTTGTAGACCGACAGTCCGAAGTCACCGTGGAGCAGCCTGCCGAGCCACAGCAGGTACTGCTCGGTCACCGGATGGTTCAGTCCGAGATCCTCCGCCAGCCGTGCCCGGGTCGCCGCGTCGGAGTACGGCCCGGCCAAGACCTCCGCCGGATTGCCCGGAAGCAGCCGGACGAGTCCGAAGGCGACGACCGACAACACGAACAGGACGGCCAGCCCACGAAGGACCCGTCGAGCGAGGAAGGGTATCAGCGGCGGCAGGCTCGTCGCCCACCTCACCAGGCCCGCGGCCACCAGGGGCCGACTGGGCGGGCCCAGCCCGGAAACATGCTGCATCCCAGGGCCTCCCGTCGGGATGGGTACTGAGTGCGGTCCCGCTCGGGACACGTACTGAGTACGGCGGATAGTGAGCGGTACCTTGCCCATTCGGAAACGGAGGGCGAAGCCACTCGTCCCGCTCAGCGGACCCCGGTGCGCCAGGACAGCGCGACACTCCGGCTCTTCGCCGAACAGCGGGAGGCGTTCGGCCGTACACGGACCGCGTAGGCCGGATCGTGGCGGCTGAGCAGGTAGTCGAATCCGTGCTGCAAGAACACGGATTCGCAGTAGCCTCCGTCGTACGCCATCGCGCACACCGTGTGGTCCCCAACTGGTCCCCGCCAAAGGAGTGCTGTTCTGCCATCAGGGAGCCGTACTCGTAAGAAGACAGCGAGGGCGACGGCCGCCGCAAGCAAGGCGAACAGGTGGGGGCACCGGCTGATCCGCGAGAGCGCGTCAGCAGCCGTGTCTGACAATCGGTTGGGACGGCCGCTAAGTGGTCGGCTCCGGAAATCCTTCGGGGGTTGACTTCGAGGCCCGATTCTGTGTCGGTTCGTTAGAGGTCTGGGGCGGCGAGGTCGGGCTGGCAGGCACCGTCGAGGCGTCCTCGGGGTACCGGTGAACGTTCCTCGGCACCAGCCATCCCCGGGTCACCGTCATGTCAGCGTGGAGGTGGTCGGCGACCGTTGGCCTCCTGTCGAGATTCCGGGGCCTGGCTTGATCGCGTCAAGGTGGCGGAATACCAGCGGTACGCTGCTTGGCTGTCCGCCGTTGTCGATCAACAAGGAGGCCCTATGCCTACCATCCGTCGTCCCCGTGTGCTGCGTTCCGGCGATCTCGTGGTCGTCACCGCGCCCTCGGGCCGGCTTGAGCCCGGTGAGGAGCCGCTGCTCGCTCGCGGTGTGGCGATATTGGAGCGGATGGGTTTCCGCGTGCGGGTCAGCCCGATGGTCGACCCCGCGCGGAGCCGCTGGTGGGCGGCGGGCGCTCCGGCGGAGCAGGCTGCCGAGCTCAATGCGCTGCTCCGGGATCCGGAGGTGCGGGCCATCGTCGCGCACACCGGTGGCCAGGCGACCATTGGTTATCTCGATTTGATCGATCTGGATGCGGTCCGGGCCGACCCGAAGCCGATCCTCGGCTACAGCGACATCTCGCTGCTGCACATGGCGTTGTACGCCAAGACCGGCCTCGTCGGCTTCCACGCCGACATCGCCACCCACGGTTTCGGCAGCGATTGGTACACATTGGGCGACGAGGCCCGTCGGTCCGAACTCGTCGACCTCTACGCCCGTGTGCTTACCAAGGCCGAGGCGCCGGGCGTGCTGCCGGCAAGGGGGACTTGGGAAACCTGGCAGCCGGGCCGCGCGCAGGGACCACTGGTCGGCGGCTTGCTGAACCGCCTGGTCCAGTTGCAGGCGACACCATTCGCACTGGCCGCCGAACGGTTCGACGGCGCCGTCTTGTTCTGGGAAGAGGTACGGCGGCCGGTCACGCGGATCTGGTGCGACCTGCATACCTTGCGGTTGTCCGGTGTGCTGGACCGGATCGCGGGCATGGTGGTCGGCATCCCGAGTGAGGTCACGCCCTACGAGGGCGGCGGAGACCAGGTCGGTCTGCGCGACGTTGTGCTCGACGTCCTGGCGCAGCGTGACATCCCCGTCCTCGCCCAGGTCGACTTCGGCCACACCTCGCCGAACCTGCCGCTGCCCCTCGGCGTCCGCGCGGACGTGGACGCGGACAACCGGATCCTGTCCCTGCTCGAGTCGGCGGTCGCGGAACGCTGAGTTCTGTTGGATCCTGGCACGGATTTCGGCGGGCTGCGGCCCGTCGTGATCCGCTTCTCCCGATCGGCCCGTCTGCCATGCCCGTTGCCCCGGCCTGCCCGATAGTCCTGACCGCCACCGAACGTGAGCGGTTGAAGAGGATGGCTTACGGGCACAAGATTGAGCACCGGCTGCGGAAACGCGCACAGGTCATCCTGCCTGCGGCACAGGGACGATCCAACGCGCGCATCGCCCACGAGACGGGCCTGCACTTGGACACGGTCCGCGTCTGGCGCGGCCGCTTCGCCCGCGGCGGGCTGCGGGCCCTGGCCGACCGCAAACGCTCCGGACGTCCCGCCCTGTTCACTCCCGTGCAGGTCGCCGAGGCCAAGGCGCTGGCCTGCCATCTTCCCGCCGAGACCGGCATACCGCTGTCGCGCTGGTCGTGTCCGGCACTAGTGTGATGCGCCAGAAATGCTGAGGGTTAGTTCTCCTTTGTTTCCTGGTTGTTGGTTCCGACCTTGGTGAGGTAGCCGGCGAGGGAGTTGAGGATTTCGTCGGCGGTCTTGGTCCAGGTGAAGGGCCGCGGGTTCTCGTTCCAGGTGTCGATCCATGCGGCGATGTCGTCCTCCAGGGCCTTCACGGAGGTGTGGACGCCCCGGCGGATGAGCTTGTCGGTCAACAGGCCGAACCACCGCTCGACCTGGTTCATCCAGGAGGAGCCGGTCGGGGTGAAGTGGACATGGAAGCGGGGGTGCTTGCCCAGCCACGTCTTGATCTCGGCGGTGTTGTGGGTGGCGTAGTTGTCACAGACCAGATGGACATCGAGTCCAGGGGGCACGGCCTTGTCGATCGTGACCAGGAACTTCTTGAACTCGATGGCCCGGTGGCGGCGGTGCAGCTCCGATATGACGGTGCCGTCGGCGATGTTGAAAGCCGCGAACAGGCTGGTAATGCCATGCCGGTAGTAGTCATGAGTACGCCGCTCGGGCATGCCCGGCATCATCGGCAGCACGGGCTGGGACCGGTCCAGGGCCTGGGTGAGTAGCCGGGGAGGATTTCACTCCCCGGCTCTCTCAGAACCGTGCGTAAACCTCTCGGCTTACACGGCTCCCATCATCCAGTCGTACACGGTCACGGCTTGACGAGTTTCCAGTGAACGAAGAGCCCGGGGAACCGCCTGGCATGACGGCTCAGGGCCTCTCGCGCTCTCGCTCGCTTCCGCTTGAACCGCTTGTACTTGCGGACGAGCCACCGCACCAGATAGTCGTTGATGCGGTTGAGGGTGGAGAGCAACGCAGACGGGTGAAATCGCCCAAAGTAGTTGATCCAGCCCCGCACGACCGGGTTGATCTCCCGGGCGAGCTCCTCCAGGGTCGTGTCACTACGCAGGTGCAGCCGCCAATGGCGAATCTGCATCCGGATTTGCTTGGCGGCCTCGTCGCTGACGGCCGGATTGAAGCCGAAGAAGTAATCTCCGCGCTTCGTCCGGAGCCGTCGCACGCGAAACCCGTACCCCAGGAACGTGAACGAGGTGTGCTCGGCCGAGCCACGCCTGTTCCTGTCCTTGCAGTACACGATGCGGGTCTTGTCCGGATGCAACTCCAGACCACCGCACTCGGCCAGCCGCCCGCCGATGGCCTGACGCACCTGGTGCGCCTGGGCCTCGTTGCGGCAGTGGACCACCACGTCGTCGCAGTACCGCTCGAACCGGACGCCGGGGTACTCCCGGGCCATCCACGTATCGAACGCGTAGTGCATGAAGAGGTTGGACAACACGGGTGAAACCGCCGAGCCCTGTGGGCTGCCGCGGTCCCGGGCTTGCAGGCTGCCGTCCGGCCTCTGCAGCGGGGCTTTGAGCCATCGCTCCACATACAGCAGGACCCACCGCAAGTCGGTGTGGTGCGCGACCGCCTTGAGGACGAGATCATGATCGAGGTTGTCGAAGAAGCCCCGGATGTCCAGATCGATCACCCAGTCCGTCCTCCAACACCGTTCCCGGCATGCCGCGACCGCATCCAGCGCACTGCGGCGGGGCCGGTAGCCGTAGGAGTCCGGGTGGAACCCAGGTTCCACCAGTGGCTCCAGCACCATGGCCACCACCGTCTGCGCGATTCTGTCCGCGACCGTGGGCACGCCGAGGACCCTGACTCCGCGTCCTCCTGGCTTGTCGATCTCCACCATCTTGACCGGCGGCGGGAAGTAGCAGCCCGACGACATGCGATTCCACAGCTTGTAGAGGTTGCCCTTCAGGTCTGCCTCGAACTGCTCGATCGACTCGCCGTCGACGCCCGCCGCACCCTTGTTGGCCTTGACCCTCAAGTACGCCTCGAACACCAGGTGTTTCGAGATCTCAAACGACTTCGATCCGCTCGTCTGGCTCATCCCGGGCACTCCGGTTGGCCACCAAGCAGACCCGGACGATCCGTCCCCTTCGCTCCATCCGCATTACCGGACTTCGCCGCTACTACGAGACGGTCCGCCCCCGTGCCCCGCATCGGTACTCGGCCCCTCGCGGTTTTGTCCGCTTGGAGTTCTCCCTCTCGCCGCCGGCCCACCGGGCCGACTGCAATATCGGGGCGACAGGTTCCCACGTTCCGCGCAAGAGCCCGGGCCAGGCTCGCGCCGCCTCCATGCCGGACGCCGTCCGGGCAGTCAACAGGCTTCCCCCAGACTTGTCCCGGAGCCCAGATCATGCCCCGGTTTCGACGCCAATGAGAAAGATTACGACACGTCATCAGCGGTTCGCTCACGCTCGCCTTCCTGACCCATACCTGACGCGATCACTGCCGCGCCTTTTCCGCAGCGCTCACCACGACCGGCACTTAACCGACGCAGCCTGCGGTGGTTTGGAACCTCCCCCTGTAGGGCGACTCCGGAGGACCTACCTCCATCTCCTGCACAGCACCGCTTCCAGAAGCTGTTACATCAACGCCTCCTTCAGCGTTCGTGGCACACGATCTGCGACTTCTCATCCACGCACAGCACCACCGCCTTCTCGGGCGGGTGGTGGTACAGGCCGACGACGTCGACGACCTTCGCGACGAACTGCGGGTCGGTGGAAAGCTTGAAGGAGTCCTGGAGGTGCGGCTTGAGGTCGAACCGCTTCCAGATCCGTCCGATGGTGGATTTCGACAGGCCCGTGCGCTGGGCCATCGAGGCCCGTGACCAGTGCGTGTCCTTGCCCGGAGTGGACTCCAAGGTCGCCACGATGACGTCCTCGACCTGATCGAGCAGGATTGAGGGCGGCCGGCCCACCCGGGGCTCGTCGGACAGGCCGTCGAGGCGTTTGGCGATAAACCGGGCCCGCCAGCGTTCCACCGTCGACTCGTCAACACCGAGGTCGATCGCGGCCTGCCGGTTCGTTCCGCCCTCCGCGCAGCGCAGCACGATCCTTGCGCGCAACGCCAGATACTGGGCGGTCTTCGCCCGCCTCACCCACCGGGTGAGCTGATCCCGCTCAGCCTCACTCAGGACCAGGTCAGCCTTCGGCCGACCGATACGAGCCGCATCCTCAAGCCCGGCCAGCCGCTCAGCAGCGAACTTCCCGCGCCACTTCCTCACCGTCGACACCGTCACGCCGACCTCTGCCGCCACACGCGCATTCGGCGCACCACCCGCGCACGCCAGAACGATGCGCGCCCGCTCCACAAAACGCGGCGCCACCACCCCACTTACCCAACGGGACAACTCCGCGCGCTCCTCAGCGGACAGAGTGACTTCAACAGCACGAGGACCCGGTGACATGAAAACAGGCTAACGACTTAGCCCCGAAATTTCTGGCGCATCACACAAGTGCCGCGGCAGGCAACGTTCGCCCGTCAAGGAGCGGCGTCCGGTGCGTGCTCTCGGCGTGCCGGCCGGAAGTCCTCGTACTGGACGTACTTGGGCTTTCGGCCGGTGCGGCGAGAGGGCGTGCCGGGCGTCGCGACGGGGCGAACGTTGCCTGTCGCGGCACTAGCCGCCGAGCTGACCGCGCGCGGGATCACCGACAGCATCTCCGCTTCCACGGTGCGCCGCTGGCTGCGCGAGGACGCGATCAAGCCCTGGCAGTACCGGTCCTGGATCTTCATCCGAGACCCGGACTTCCGCGCCAAGACACAACGCGTCCTGGACCTGTACGCCCGCACCTTCGAGGGCGTCGCGCTGGGTGAGGACGAGTACGTCGTCTCCAGCGATGAGAAGACCTCTGTCCAGGCCCGCTGCCGTTGCCATCCCACCCTGCCCCCGGGCCGGGCCCGGGCGATGCGCGTCAACCACGAGTACGGCCGCGGCGGAGCCCTGGCCTACCTGGCCGCCTATGACGTCCACCGAGCGAAGATCATCGGCCGCTGCGAGCCCAAGACCGGCATCGTGCCCTCCATGACCCTGGTCGAGCGGGTCATGACCCAAGAGCCCTACGCCAGCGCAAGACGCGTCTTCTGGGTCGTCGACAACGGTTCCTCGCACCGCGGCAAGAAGGCCTCCGACCGGCTCGCCGCCCGATTTCCCAACGCCGTCATGGTCCACACCCCCGTCCACGTCTCCTGGACGAACCAGATAGAGATCTTCTTCTCCGTCGTACAACGCAAGGTCGTCACACCGAACGACTTCACTGACCTTGATCAGGTCAGGAACCGGCTCCGAGCGTTCGAAGACCGCTACAACGCCACGGCACAGCCGTTCCAGTGGAAGTTCACCACCACCGACCTGGACGGTCTGCTGGCCAGACTAGATCGGCACACACTCGCCGACCAACAAGAATCCTCCGTCGCCCCGGCCGCATGATCAACCCCCGAAGGATTTCCGGAGCCGACCACTAAGTTCCGCCGCGTTCGACGGACGATGGCGAGAGATGCTCGGACTCTCTGTCTGGATACCAAGCCCTGCAGGCGGGCAGGCACGCCCCGATCGGGCCCCAGGAGATTGACTTGATCACGAAGGGTGGTGACCCGGCCGTCACGACACCCGCGACGCTTGCGGTCTGTCCCACCGTGTGAAGGGAGACCAGCGTGGACAGTGAGGCGCTCACTTCGGCGGTGCGGAGGCTGCTGGACGAACCGCCTGCGGATCCAGAGTTGGAGGTCTCAGGCGTCGAGCAGGCCGCAGACGCGGTCCGTCTCCTCGACCGAGGACTGCGTGGCGGGTTGGGCGCCTACCGCAGCATGGCGGCGGGCGCGCAGCAGGGCGCCGAGTCGCTATCGTCCGACCCCCTGCAGGTGCTCTCCGAGTTCGTGCAGAACGCCAACGACGCACGGACCCGGCAACTGCGCGTGAAGACAGAGTTGGACACCCTCGCGACCGCACTCCATGTGAAGACCGACGATCTGCTGAAGGCGTCTCCACATCTCGCGCCATGGCGGCCTGCCGTGGGGATCGCCCCGCAGCTCACCGACGCCGAACTGGTCACACTGGCGATGTTGCAGGCCATGCTCGGCTTCACACCTCTGAGGCCAGGTGGCTCCGCCACGCCCATTCCCACCTGCTGTCGTGTGAGGGCTCAGGACATAGTTGACGTGATGTTCTCGGGACACCCTTAGCGGATTCTGATGGGGTTTCAGATGCTTCGCGTGTGACTCTGGAGGCGGAGAGCCAGCAGCAGGGCGACTGGTTGGAAAGCCAAGATCCACGCGCCAAAACTCTGAGCGTGCCAAGACGGCGTGTTCTACGTTGACCGACATGAGCGCCTTGGGCCGGGCCTATCGCTATGTCGGGCCACACCATGTGATCGCTGCCGTCCAGTCAGCGGACAGTGGTACCACGATCCGCACAGCCGCGGACTTCGCGGACTGGGTGGCAGCCCGGACCGCCGAGGAACTGGACGAGCCCTTCACCTTCGTCGTCGGCACGGACGGCCCTCTGCGGCTAGCCCCACGCCGCAGCGAACACGTCGCCTGCGCGAGCGGCGATCGGGTGCTAAGCGCTGGCGAAATCAGCTTCTACACCGAGGCCGGACGCTGGACGGTGAACGAGATCAGCAACCAGTCGACCGGCTACTGCCCGGATGTTGCCTCATGGTCGGCTGTCGCACAGGCACTGGATCAAGCCGGCCTCGACCACCCGGACTGCTTCACACACTCAGTGGTCTTCCGCCGGTGTCCCACCTGCCAGGAGCACAACATCGTGCGAGAAGGCCACTTCGTCTGCGTCTTCTGCGACGCAGACCTACCCCGGCGATGGAACGTCGATTCGAACGCGGACGACCCAGACGGACCCTGATCTCGTCCACCACAGCGCAGGCTGCCACCAGCTCGGCCGACCGACTTCGGACCTCGACTGCCCGGCCATGTCCAGTAAGTCTTGAGCCTGTCAAGGATCTGATGAGTCAGAAACGTCAACTGAGTCTTGAGACCTCACACCACACGCGATCACCTCATGGCGGGAGGTGACCTGGCAGGAGGTAGAACCAGCAGGGCGGCGACCGGCGCGCTCATCTGCTCCGCGCCCGCGGTCACTGGCGTTCCGGTACGTCCTCGCGATGGCCGGAGTGCTCGGCATCGGCGCCGACATCCGGCACTGGACCCCGGAGCAACGTACGGAGGCGGCCAGTCGGCCGCACTCAGGTGAGGTGTCACCTGGGTGCGGCCGAGCCGAATCAGCAGGTGGCGTTCAGACCGGCCCAGTTGGCGCGGTCGTTGTAGCCGCCGTCGCCGGCGTCGCCGACCACCAGGTCGAGCACCCGGACGCCCGTCAGATCGATGTCGACCTGACGGATGTCGTCGCGGGTCAGCACACCGCTGTCGAACAGCACCCGGCCGTCACCGATCACCTGGAAGGCCGACGTGCCGCCCTCCGGGCCGACGTTGCGCACCGCATCGTCGATGCCGACGGTCGCGGTCAGCCGGCTGCACTGGTCGCCGAGGTAGTAGCGGATCGTGGAGGGCGAGGCGACCCCGATACCGGTCGGGTAGACCTGGCCGAGCATGCTGATCGGCGACCAGCCACCGACGCTCTGGTCGACCGTCGGGCTCATCCACCCGCTGGTGGCGCTGATCCACTTGTGGTGCGACAGTACGACGTCGCCGTCCGGCGCCGCCGGTGCGACAACTACCGCCGTGGTCGTCTCCTGCCGCAGCCGTCTCTTGCCGATCACCTCGTACGACGTGCTGGCGGTCAGCGCGGCGCTTCCCGGCGCGGCAGTGGCCGGCAGGGCCACCGTGAAGGCCAAGGTCACCGAGCGGTTGGAGCCCAGCAGCTTCGGCGCCTTGCCGAGCGGACGGGCCGTCCAGCCGTCGGGCACCGTCAACTCGACCCGCGGCGCGAAGACCGGCTGCGCACCGTCGTTACGGACGGTGACCTCGACCCGGGCCTGGTCGCCGCCGGCGACGAGCGGGGCGGTGCCGGCCGGCACCGCGTCGCCGCCGACCTGCGTCACCTGCGGCAGGCCGGCGACGACGTGCGGAACACCGGGCTTGCCCGTTGCCGGTCGGACCCGGAACAGGGCCGCGCCGTGGGCGGGGACGGCGGCACTGATGGTGCCGGCGCTCTCGGTGACCTGGTCGGTCCAGGCGTTCTTCAGGGTGAACCGGTGGCCTGACAGCCCGACCGACGACGCCTTCGTGGTGAGGGTCGCCGGGCTGTCGCCCCGGTTCAGCAGCACCACGGCACGGTCACCGTTGGCAAGACGCTTCACCCAGGTCTCCGTCGTACCGGCGGGCCCGACGCGGACGGCCTGGACACCGGCGGAGTCCTGGTTGATCGCGACGACGTCGCGGTCCTCGAGAATGTCGAGCGAGGTCTTGCTGAGCTTGCGGATGTCGCTGCCGATCATCAGCGGCGCGGCCGCCACCGACCAGAGCGTCATCTGGGTACGGAACTCCTCGTCGGTCATCCCCAGCTCAGGTCCGAGGTAGTCCGGGTCGTTGAAGTGCCCCGGTCCGGCGGCCTCGGGGTGCCGCGCGTTCGCGTCGTAGTTCCGCAGCACGTCCTTGTACTTGATCTCGCCGACGAAACCCACATCCGTGTACGTCCGCCATGACTGCGCGATCGCCGGTGCATAGGTCCAGGAGTGCGTCGACTGCTGCTCCTCGGGGTAGTTGCCCCAGTCCGGGGAGGTCACCGGGTTGCAGAGGTTGAAGATCATGGGGCGCTTGCTGGCGTTGTTCCGCAACGCCTGCGCGAACTCGGTGTAGACGGTCTTCGGGTCGAGGTTCGCGGCGATCCCGCAGAGGTAGTCCGCCTTGACCGCGTCGAACTTCCAGGCGGCGAACTGGTCCGCGTCGCGCTGGTAGTAGCCGTGGCTGCCGAGGCCGCACTTGCCCGGGATGTACGGGCCGGCGTCGGTGTAGATGCCGGCCTTCAGGCCCTTGGAGTGGATGTAGTCGACCAGCGGCTTCAGCCCGTTCGGAAACTGGTCGGGGTTGGGCACCAGGTCGCCGGCCGAGCTGCGCGGGGTCGGCGCCGCCCAGTTGCCGTCGATCCAGACGTACTGGTAGCCGGCGTCGCGCAGGCCGCTGCTGACCAGGTAGTCGGCTACTGACTTGACCTCGGCCTCGGTCGGATCGCCACCCAGCGCGTAGTAGGTGTTCCAGCCCATGTACGGCGTCGGGCTCAGCGCCTGCTGAGGTGCCGGCGCCGTGACGGCGCCAGTGCCGGCCGCCGGGCCGGCGTGGGCTTGTGCCGGCACGACCAGCAAGCCGGTCAGGAGGGCGAGGAGGACGGTGAGATGTCGTTTCACATCGGGACCTTCGCTGTCCGATCGATCAGGCGTGCCGACCCGTCCTGGTCGTGAGTCCGAGGCGCCGCTCCCTCGCGGAGGGTGCGGCGGTCGGTCTTCGGACCAGGCAATGCCTGTGCGCCTGCTGTTTGTTTCCAGGATCTTGCAGCGGTTACCGACGGGCGTCAATAATAATTCCTAAATTAGGAGTTACCAGCAGGGCCTCGCCGGGTACCCCAACTTCCCCCTGTCGGGCAGCGTGTGATCCTGTATCAGGTGTGACATCTGAGGAGATGCGCGAGGTCCGTCCCCGCTTGTCCGATTTCGGCGTCTTATGGTCTGGATGTGCGTCGGGACCGGGACCTCGAGTACCTCAACGCCGCCGATCTGCGTGAACGGACCGCCCGGGGCGCCAAGGCTGTCGCGCAGCTGGTGTTCACCGAAACCCTGATGAGCACCTCGCTCGGCGTGGGCTACGTGTGCCTGGTACGGCTGGACGAGTACTACCGCTTCATCACCTCCGGCAACCAGGCGCTGCGACTCGAGCTGTTCGAGTCGAACGTGCGCGACCACGCGGGGTCGACCGCGGTGAACAACGCCATCGGCCAGACCCTCAAGTCCGGTACCGGGGAGGACTTCTGGTGATTCAACAACGGCGTCACCGTCGTCGCCGATGCCGCCCAGATCGCCAGCAAGAAGATCGTCATCAAGGAACCGCAGATCGTCAACGGACTGCAGACCAGCCACGAGATCTACAGCTACATCCAAAACGGCGGCCGGCACCGCGACCGCTCGCTCCTGGTCAAGATCGTGGTCGCGCCTGAATCCGGGACTGCCCGCGATCGCATCATCCGGGCCACCAACAGCCAGACCCAGCTGCCGGCCGGTGCGCTACGGGCCACCGAATCCATCCAGAAGGACATCGAGGAGAGCCTCACCCACGCCGGCGGCTACTACGAACGCCGCGCTGGTTACTACCGCAACCTCGGCTTCCCGCTCGACCGGGTCGTCAGCATGGCCCGCATGGCAAAAGAGTTCACCGCCTTCGCCCTGCGAGAACCACACACCGCGCTACGCCACTCCGACGCCCTGCTCCTGGACGACCAGCACTACGCCCAGATCTTCTCCATCCGCCAGGACCTGGACATCTACCGCCTCTGCCTCGACGTCCACACACGACTGCGCGGCTTCCTCACCCCATGCGCCGATGACCGACCGCTCCTGGGCGAAACCCTCGAGAACTGGCACCTCGCCCGCACCAAGGCCCTGGCCGAGCAGACCGTCGCCGGCTGAGAGCCGGAGCCGGGTGCCTGCGCGGTACTTGCGACCGCCCAGGCACATCTCATGCGCCGGTTACTCCGTCGATCTGCTCGCGAATGAGATCAGCATGACCGTTGTGACGTGCGTATTCCTCGATCATGTGCACCATGATCCAGCGCAGGGAGACCCCCTGATCGCCGACGAGACCCGCTTCCTGTTCGGACAGGCGACCGGAACCGTCCAGCGATGCGTCGGCGATCAGCTCACGGCCTCGGGCGACCTCTGCTTGCCAGGCAGCCCTCGCCTCGTCGAGCCCTCGGTCCGGCCGGAGCGCATAGCCGTCGACGTTGTTCTCCCCGAAGACTGGCGGCACATCCTGACCTGCGAATACACGCTGGAACCAGTTGCGTTCCACCTCAGCCACGTGCTGAACGAGACCGAGCAGCGTCATCGACGAGGGTGACACTGCGGCAAGCCGTAATTGATCATCCCTGAGGCCCGAACACTTCAAGGCAAGAGTTGCACGGTGAAAGTCCAGCCATGCCTCCAGCATGGCGCGCTCGTCAGCATGCGCGGGTGGGATAGTCCGTCCATCCGGTGTCGTATTCATCGGCACACCATGGCAGCAACAGCCCTGTCCTACGACCACCTTCGCTGGCGACGAACACGCGACTAGGGCGTGTTTCGAAAGTAGCGTCGTCCGCCCGGAGGGCGGGGCCCGCGGCGTCTGGTGCGGTGCATCGCAAGGCGGAGGGTCGTCCGCGTACTGGGCGTACGCGGGCGATCCCGACAACGCGGCGAGGCGCCGTGCCAGGCGTCGCGGGCCAGACGGGACTTTCGAAACACGCCCTAGCGACAGCCGCCACCGAGCGGTGTCCCCCTGGGATCATGTCGACGAGGTTCGCAACGCCCAAGGTGGCCTACCCAATCAATTCGCAGCCATCAACAGGAAGCTGGTCCATCCTGGGACGAGTGGCGTCACGCGAGACCTTCTCGGTCGCCGACCTGGGGCGGGCCAGAAGAATGCTGGACTTCTCCGAGCAGTTCGTCCCCAGAATCAAGTGAGTGGACCATTGTAGTGGCGCATGATGCATACGTGCGGCAGCTGATCGCACGGGCGAAGGACGGCACCATCCCGCCGCAGGAGGTGAAGCAGATCGCCCAAGCCGTCACCGAGTGCCAGGCCGGCCGGGAGCTCTACCAGCGGCTGTACGCGGTGGCCCGTGCGGGCGGCCCGGCCTACGAGCCGCTGATCGCCACGTATCTGATCTACCCCCAGGATCCCGAGGTCTCGGCGCTCGCCGTGCAGGTGCTCACAGCGCACTGGAGAGTGGGAGCGAAGTACAGGAAGCAGATCCTCGAGTTGCTGGGATCCCCCGAGTGGGACCTGGATGACGACGTGTTCATGGCCGCGGTCTCGGGGGCTGGGTGGATCCTGCACGACGGGTTCGACGCCGAACTTCTCCGCGCCCTGCTGAAGCTCGCTGCGGAAGGCCGCGGTGAGTACAACGACGATCTTATGCAGGGTCTCGCGGTGGAGGCGATCGCCCGCGCGCTGGGCGCCAGCCACGCCGAGTTGACCAGACTGCCCGAGGGAGTCACCCGTGCGGAGTGGTCGCAGGGCTTGCTGAGAGCCGCACGTGACCGACTGCACGAGGCGGCGCGTCAGCCCTGAATCCGCTGACACCTCAGCACGCAATGCGTATACATGATCTTTACGACGATCTGGATGCGCAGGAGCGAGGCCGGATGTGGACACAGAAGGAGTTCATGCTCGGTTTCGTAGGTGATGTCGGAGATCTGGCCAAGTTGGGACCCTTTCGCACGACGAGCAGGGCAACACCACCAAGCGCTACGACCCCACCGGCACCGCGCAGAGCCTCAGCTGGGACATCGAAGGAGAACTCACCCGCCTCACCGAAGACACCAAGACCACCGACTACCTCTACGACGCAGGCGGCGACCTCCTGATCCGCCGCGGCCCCGACCAGACCGTCCTCTACCTGGCCGGCCAGGAACTCCGCTACGACACCACCGCCAAGAAGTTCACCGCCGAGCGCTACTACTCGGCCGGTGACGTCACGGCGGTGCGCACCGAGTCCGGCCTGAGCTGGATGGTCGACGACCACCACGGAACAGCTTCGATGGCCGTCGACGCCACCACCCAGGCCATCACCCGTCGCTACACGAAGCCCTTCGGCGAAACCGCGGCGCGACGCCTCCGGCCTGGCCCGACGACAAGGGCTTCCTCGGCAAACCCACCGACGCCGACACCGGCCTCACCCACATCGGCGCCCGCGAGTACGACCCGGCCACCGGACGCTTTCTCTCCGTCGGCCCCGTCCTCGCCCCCGACGACCACGAGTCCCTCAACACGGCTACGCCTACGCCAACAACACCCCCGTCCCCCTGGCCGACCCCACCGGACTCCGCCCCGACGGCATGTGTGGCGGTGCCTCGAGTTCCTGCAACGGTGGTACCGAGACCTGGACCAAGAGCAGGAACGGCTGGGACTGGTCGTACACGAAGACCTACACGGTGCCCGTGTACCTCGGCGGCTTCCGCCCCGTCAGCGGGGTCTTCACCATCACCGTCAAGAACGATGGCGGGAAGATCTCTCACATGGTCACCTACAAGAAGGGCCCCGAGCCCAAGCCCGACCTGAAGAAGGGGAAGGACCTGTTCTCCGAGATGGAGAGCTTCATGTACGACGAACTGACACACAACGCACGGTCCGACGAGGTGAAGACGATCCAAGGGCTGCTGCGACCGGGGGCGCGACATGTTCGAAGCCCTGTCCCTGTGGGGCTCCAAGGTCTGTCCCAAGGTCTGCGAGCGGGACCACAAGCCCAAGCTGGACAATGAGTTCAACCTCTCCAAGGAGAGCTACTTCATCGACGATCCGGGCACTGACTACAAGGTCTTCTACGACATGTGGTCGAACGTCCACTACGGCTACGTCGGCCGGGTCGCCGGCTTCGACGCCAGGACGCTCATCAAAGGGGCCTCCGTCTTCGACCCCATCCTCGTCGGACAGGACGACGCTGGGGACGACATGACGATGCGGGCCGGAATCGACCTCTTCGAGCAGCACGGCCTCGACCTGACCAGGGAACAGTTCCACGCCGCGGTGATCAACACGATCGAGCAGATGTACGCGAAGGGATCAAACCAGGTGAAGAAGTCACCAGGGGATCGGCCCGGCCCGTCCGTCTAGGGCCGGGCCGATCCCTGCTGGTCAGGACTTGCTGAGTAGGTGGATACAGTGACGAACCGTGCGGCCGAGGTGTGTGACCGAGCCGACGACGGTTGAAGGGACGTATGGGGAACCGACGGCTGCATGGATGTCTCGGCATCCTGATGGGGCTGGCTCTCGCGGCGCTCACGGCCACGCTTCTGGGCAGGGCGTTGAGCGCCTGCGACGCGGGAGTGAGCAACGCGGCCAACAGCACCTTCCTGCTCTTCCTCTTCACCCCATGCCTATGGGCCGTCCTGCTCATGGGCTGGGTGGTGGTGGGGGCCCTCCTCGGGAACCGCCCTCTTCTCCACGCCCTCGCCCTCGCGGTGACGCTCCTCGCCGTTTCCTGGTGCGCCCTCTCGCTCTTCTGGAGCGGCACCACCTACGACTGCCCCAGCGGCGTACCCCCATGGTGGCCGAGCTTCCTCCCGGCCCCGGGGCTCTGAGGCGCACGACAGCCTGCGGATGCGCGCGGGCGGCGGAGATATCGTCCTCGACAGCCGGGCCGTACCGTGACCGCGCCCTACCCCGCGCGGCTGCCCATGTCCCTACGACAGGACCCCAGTGGCCGGTAACCGGCGGACACCGGGGCGCGCGATCACTGCGGGGACCCAGCGGTCCCGCGGCGGGCGGCCAGAAATCCACGGCGGTACTGAAGTGCCCTGACCCGGCATGCGCACGAACTCCAGGACGCGGCGGTCCTCCGCGCGCACCTGGTCGTCGAGGAACCGTCGCAGCTGATCCGAGAGCTGCCGCACCACGGCCTGCGCGGGCTCGGCGGCCTCCAGCCAGTCCCGGGGCATGCGCCGCATCCTGGGGTCGGGCTCACCAATGGACTCCATCGCCTCGACCTCAACCAGCAGCGTCTTGAGTTCGTCCTGACGAATCGGTGCGCCGGTCCCCAACTGTTCCCAAGAACGGTCAAGGGCCGGTTTCGGATACCTCCGAAACCGGCCCTGACCTGCGACTGTCTCCAGTCGGGACGACAGGATTTGAACCTGCGACCCCTTGACCCCCAGTCAAGTGCGCTACCAAGCTGCGCCACGTCCCGATGCGTTCACCCGCGGTGTTCCGCGTGATCGTGCAGGTAAACCCTACCGCACGTGAGGGGGCGGGCCCGCACACGCGCTGGGGGCGGCCCCTCACGGTGACGCCGATGGGACCGGCCGCTCGGAGAGCGGCCGGTCGGCTACATCTTGCCGTCGGCGAGCTTCCACTCCCGGTGCAGTGTGCCCAGGGGGATGGGGTGCTGGATGACGGGGGTGCCGAAGACGGCCAGCTGGATCTGCAGGGTGCCACTCAGGTCGAGGCCGCCGTAGAGGGCCCAGGAACCACTCGCCGCGACGTCGGACCTCGCGTCGGAGGCGACCGGGGTGGTCGCGGTGACCGTGCCCGCGGCCTCACCGCGCAGGTACGGGGCCAGGTCGGCGGTGACGCCCACCGTGCCGTACAGACCGACGGTGGCCTGTGCGCCGAGGGCCGCCTTCACGCTTCCGCCGGTCGTGACGGACGTACGGACCGGAGAGCTTTCCATGTGGGATTCGTTGACCGGCGTCCAGCCGGCCGCCGTACCGAAGGTGCCGCCCACCTTGAAGTCACCCTTGAGGTCCTGCTCGACGTCGACGGTGACGCTGCCGTCGCCGCTGATCTCGAAGTAGCAGGTCAGGTCGAGGTTCACGACGACGGGGATGGGGCCGACCTGGAGGACGGGGTCGGCGTGCAGCTTCGCGAACGGCAGCCGGACCGGCTTGGCGGAGGCCGCGGCGCGCCCCTTGAGCGCCCACTGCGAGGTCCAGTCGCCGGAGACGCCGAGGTGGGCCATCCCCGGACCGGAAGCGGTGGAAGCGGTGGAAGCCGTGGAACCGGCTGGGGCGCCGCCCCCGTAGGAGAAGTCCACCTCGGGCTTGACCTGGACGAAGCCGGACACGGACGCCGCCGCCGAGGCCGGTGCGCCCTCCGCAGTGGCGACCTTCGTCGCGACATCGACCCGCAGGCTGCCGAGCGGGACCTTCGTCCCCTCGGGACCGGAGTGGATGTCTCCCGCCTTCGCCCAGGAGACCTTCACGTCGGGCAGCAGTCGCTCGACGTCGAAGGAGGCGGGGTCGACCGGGACGGTGCCCTTCGCGTCGTCGTCGCCCAGCAGCGTGTCCAGGGTCGTCGGCGCGGTCTGGACCTCGGTGCCGTCGGCCGTCTCACCGATCACCTTGGTGACCTTGGCGAGGAGTCCGTCCGGGGCGCCGGGCGCGGGGGCACTGGCGATGACGTCCCCGACGGCGGTGCGGCCCGGCGTCGCGCTGCCTCCGGGGGTCGGGGTGCCGTCCGGGGACGGCGACGAAGTCTCTTTGCTGACACTTGATATGACGGCCCGTCGGGTGTGTCTGTCGTACGACTTCACCTTGAGCGAGGTCTTGTGGGCCTTACCGCCGGCCGTACCGGGCCGGGCGACGGCGGTCGAGGTGGCCGCCGCGGCGGGGGCTGCGGCGACGGCGAGCGGTTGGCCGCTGTTCGCGGCAGCCGTCGCGGACGCGCCGGCGTCCGGGGTCCGTTCGGCGGCGGAGCTCTGGCCGGGGTCTGCGGAGCAGCCGGCGGCCAGGAAGAGGGCGGAGGCGGCGAGCGCGGGCACGAGGGCACGCGAGGGCCGCTTGCGGATGCGCAAGATCAGTCCTGAGGGGGGTGGGGGTGGCATGGGATTACCAGCGAGTAACTAGATGCGAGCATGCCATGAAGACGTGAAGCCCGCTTCACCTCTCCACCCCCTCCAGGGTGATGTGTGCCACGATCACGCGTCGAGAGCGGCCAATAACCCCACCAACTCACCCGCGTGGCACTCCACTTGACGCATCATCACGCGTTGGGGTCGAACGGGATGCCGGCCGGCTTCGCCTTCTCCAGGTGGTAGTTGAAGTTGCCGTCCTTGAGGCCGAAGACGGCGCTGCCGAAGTCGTAGGCGCTCAGCTTGTCGCGCAGACCGGCGGGGTAGCCCTCCCAGCCGACCAGGTCGGGGAACTGCCACCCGTGGTAGTGGTTCTCCGGCGGCTCGTCGTTGCTGTTCGCGGGACGGAGGCAGTGCGTGCTCAGACCGTCCTTGTGGTAAACGACCTTGGGGTGCGTGCCGTCCCAACGGATCTGGTCACGGCCGTAGATGTTGAAGTTGCCGTGGGCGGAGGTGGAGACGTACTGGGCCTGGTTGTTCTGCACCCACACGACGACATGCTCCCAGTCGTTGCGGTGCCCGCCGAGACCGCTGCCGAGCACGGCCTGGTCCTTCTCGAAGTAGAGGCCGTACATGATGGCGCACCAGCCGTTGTTGCACTTCTCGCGCGAATAGCCGTTGGTGTTGTCGAGATCCGAGGCGTCGTGGCACTGGCCGTTGAGTGCGCCGGACGGGTTGAGGCCGGGGTTGATCGTCCCGTCGGGACCGATGGCGGGGGTGGGGTAGCAGCCGTCCGTGTCGTAGTCGAAGGCCGGCTGGAACGTCTGCTCCAGTCCGTCCGCGTTGGCGGGCAGGGCCTGGGGCGGGGCGGCGAGGGCGCTGCCGGGGAAGGCTACGACCAGGGCGACCGCGCTGCCGAGGATGAGCGAGATCCTGCGGATGCGCGAGCTTCTCTTCACTGCGTCCTCCTGATCGACCGTGATGTGGGGGCAGGTCGGGCACACCCCGGTCGAATTGGCATGCCCAGATCACCATTCCCCCTCTCGACGACAACGCAAGCGTCAGGTGGTGTCGGAATGATGAAGGGCCAACCAACTGATATGGAGGCGGAGTTGGGCGCGACTCCCCGCCCCGCCGCCGGTGCGCGGAGGTGCGGGGGCGCGGAGGAGCGGAGGCGCGGAGGCGCGGAGGAGCGGAGGCACGGGGCGCGGAAGTGCGGAAGTGCAGAAGTCGTGTCGCGTGTACGACGCCGTCATCCGGCGACTGTCCGACGGCCTCCCGGCGACTGCCGCACGGGATCTCAGGGCCCGGCAAGTACCCCCGGGCGAGCACCTCTTCGGCCGCGGCATCCGTTGTGACTACGCTTCGAAACCCTGTCCCGCCACCTGGCCCCCTCGCGAATCCGGCCGTTGAGCTGCGCTTCCCGCCCAAGTCGGCCTCACCCAGCGGGTGTTCCTCGGCGGTGACCCGCGACTACGGCTACGACCCGGACGTCCGGGTCACCCACACGCCGAGCGCCGTCGCGCCCCCGAGTTCACTTCTTCGGAGCCGACGAGGGCAGGCGCTTGAGCCGGCGCGTGGCGAGTGGGCAGGCGAGCGTCGCGGCCAGGATTCCCGCCAGGGCGGTGACGCTGTGCTCGTGGTCGGGAAGCCACTGACTGGCGGGTTCGAGGACCAGGGCCCGCACGATCGCGAAGGCCGCGAAGGCCGCGGCGGTCGCGAAGAAGCCTCCGGCCGACTCCTTGGTCCACCGGACTCTCTCCGACGCGGCGACCGCGGACCCCACCCCAGGGGTGGCGCGGATGGGGCGGCCACCCTCCCGTCCTGCCGGTCACCGATCGGGCACGACAAGACGCACGATCAGCGGCACGACCGGCAGCACGGCCAGAAGCACAGGAACCTCACGGATCAGAGGCAGGCCGCCCGGGCGGACATGTGGTCGATGCGGAAGTGCGGCGACCGCGCGAGCGGCCGCCTCCGCAGGGTGGCCACACGGGCGCCCTCATCCGCGGGTCTCGGGGCCCCAGTACTCCGGGCCGACCCCCCGCCAGTCGATGAGGGGGGACACGGCCGCGGTCACGGGGTCCACATCGAGACCCGCGCGACGCAGGAATTCGGAAAGGTCCTCCAGGTTGTAGGCCAACCCGAGGTTCTCGCCGTGCACTCGGACTCGGCGGCCACCGGTGTCACTCGGCGGAGCCACGATGACAGGCAACGGTTCGGACATGGATCCAGCCTCGCCTCTCCGGTCCCGGCCTGCATCCCGGCCCTGGGAATGTGGGTACGTCATACCCGAATTCAATCACGTGTTCGATTTCCGGCGCACGGCCACCCGTCACTGGGCGTCGGGAGCCTTGATGATCTTGCCGTTCTCGTCGATCGTGTGGGTGCTCCAGTAGGTGTCCCACTTGTCGCCGACATGCTGGGGGACCTTTCCTTCGGGATAGCGGACGTACCCCTTCGGTGGCTCCTCACCGTTGGACACGCAGTCGCTGCCGGTGCTCCCCACGGCCATGACCGGGTACTGGCCACCGCCGCAACTCGCATCCTCGGAGGAGCAGCCGGTCAGTATCGCGACGGTCGCGCAGGCCAGCGCAAGGCTCAGGACGGACCGCACCGGGCCCCTGTTGACCACGGACGACGGGCGGTGAACTCGGCTTGTCATACGCACGGCTGACTCCCTCTGGACGGCTTGTGGGACCAGCCTGCGCGAGGCGAGGGAATCGATCATGAGTACGCGTACTCGGACGCGGTGGGTCGTCATACCCGATTCCGCATGGGCATGACCGCCCCCGCCCGGTAGCGCCGCCCCGCGGCCGGACCCGCGGCCGGACTCACGGCGTCAGGCGCGCGTACGCCAGCCGTGGTCGACCGGTCCCAGGCCCGAGCCCAGGGCGAATCCCGCCGCGATCGCGCCCGTGACGTACTCCTTCGCCAGCCGTACCGCCTCCGGCACCGCCCGCCCCTGCGCCAGGCCCACCGCGATGGCCGAGGCCAGGGTGCAGCCGGTGCCGTGCGTATGGCGGTTGTCGTGGCGCGGGGCCCGGAACCAGTGCTGTTCGGTGCCGTCGGTCAGCAGGTCGACGGCCTCGCCGGGCAGGTGGCCGCCCTTCACCAGGACCCAGCGGGGCCCGTACGACAGCAGTTGCTCCGCGGCCCGGGACATGTCCTGCTCACCGGTGGCCTTGATCCCGGTCAGCTCGGCGGTCTCGTCGAGATTCGGGGTGGCCACCGTCGCCAGCGGCAGCAGGGCGGTCCGTACGGCGTCCAGCGCGTCGTCCGCCAGCAGCCGGTCGCCGTGCTTGGAGACGCTCACCGGATCCACCACCACGGGCGCGCCGACGTCCGAGAGCAGTTCGGCCACGGTCTCGACGAGCAGCGGGGAGGCGAGCATGCCGGTCTTCACGGCCTGTACACCGATGTCGTCCACGACGCTGCGGTACTGCGCGCGCACCGCCTCGGCGGGAAGCTCCCAGGCTCCTTGTACGCCGAGGGAGTTCTGCGCGGTGACGGCGGTGAGCACGCTCATCCCGTGCGCGCCCAGCGCGAGCATGGTCTTCAGGTCGGCCTGGATGCCGGCGCCGCCCCCGGAGTCCGATCCGGCGATGGTCAGGACCCGGGGAGGGGCGGTGGGCGTGTTCGCGAGCATGGTGGGTGTCACTCCGTACGAAGGGGGTGAGAGGGGGCGGGGTCAGCGGCGCAGGCGCAGGGGGGCGTAGACCAGCAGGGCCGCGACGAACGCCACCCCGTAGGCGAGGTCGGCGCCGTGCAGGGCATGCGCGACCGGGCCGACGTACAGGCTGGTGCTCATGAACGGCACCGCCGCGGCGAAGGCGGCGGCGAACGCCACGAGCGCGGGCCACCACGGCTGCGGGCGGGCGCTCTCGACGGCCAGGTCCACGGGGCCACGGCCGCGGGCCCTGGCCCGGGCGCGCCAGTCGACGGCGACGATCGCGACGAACCCGGGAATCCAGTAGCCGACGAACAGCAGGACGTTCTGGAAGCGGGCCGTGGTGTCGGCCGCGTGCATCCACAGCACGAGCGGGAAGCCGAGGACGGCGGCCAGCGCGGCGGCGGCCGGGCGCGGCAGCCGTACGCCCATGGTCTGCAGGGCGAGGGAGCCGCTGTAGTCGTTCATGGCGTTGCTGCTCAGCGCGGCGAGCGCCACGGCGAGCAGACCGAACGCGCCGAGGGCGCCGCCGCCGAGCAGGGTGTCGACGCCGCGGGCGGTCTGGTCGGTGAAGACGGCCGCGCCCCACAGTCCCAGCGCCTGGACGGCCACGAAGGACACGCTGATGCCGGCCAGGGTGTACCAGAACATGCGCGGGCGGGACGCCGTGGGCGGCAGGTAGCGGCTGAAGTCGCTCGCGTACGGCGCCCACGACAGTGCCAGGCTGAGGGCGATCGTGCAGGTCAGGACGAAGGCACCGGCCTGGTCGGCGCCGTGCGCGGTGGCGGTGGGGGCGGTGTGGGCGCCGCTCAGGAGCTTCACGGTCAGGGCCACGAACGCGGCGCCGAGGGCGAAGGTCATCACGGTCTGGAGCCGGTGGATCACCTCGTAGCCGAGGACGCCGAGCGCCCCCTGCACCGCCATCATGACGAGCACGCCCAGCCAGAACGGCCAGCCGCACAACTGGGCCAGCGCGTCCCCGCCGAAGAGGCCGATCAACGCGTCCCAGGCGATGGACGACAGCCACTGCAGGGCACCGGGGACGACCACGGCCCGGCCGAACGCGAGCCGGGCGAGCGGCAGCTGTCCGGCGCCGGTCCGGCTCCCCCAGGTGCCGAGGTACGCGGTCGGTACCGCCCCCAGGAGGGTGCCCAGCACGACGGCGGCGAGCGCGGTGGAGAAGTCCAGGCCGAGCGCGATGCCGACGGTGCCGGTGAACACGCCGGTCATGGTCAGGTTGGGGGCGAACCACACGGTGAACAGACGGCCCGGGCCGCCGTAGCGGTGGTCCTCCGGGACCGGGGCGATTCCGCGCGCCTCGACATGCAGATCCCCGGGGGCGGTGGGCATCCGCCCGTCGAAAACGCCCTGCGGGCCTCCGACGGCCACCTCGCCGCGAGCGTTACGGGCATACGGCAACGACATGAGACATCCCTCCGCCAGTCCTAACTGGTTCAGGTTCGACGGGTGTGATCTCAGCCCTCGTGCGGGGCACCCCGTGTCCGGTTCGGCGGTCAGGATAGCCCGGGCGACGCGTACGCCGCAGTGGGGAGGGGTCCGCGCTGCCCGTACGGCCCCGCGCCCTACGCGCCGGCGCTCGGCTCCACGCCCTCGTAGGCCGCCGTCAGCAGCGCCGGCACACCGTCCACGGTGAGCTCGGGGTCGTAGACGACGCTGCGGGGCTGGACGACGGGGTCGCGTCCGGTGCGCTTGGCGCCATGCTCGGTGAGGCCCCAGACCGGGGTCACGACCTGGACATCCCGCTCGACTTCTCGTGCGACACCCAGCCCGCGCGGATCGTCTTCCGGATCCGAGGCCCCACACGATCTCCACCCGGTGCGAGATCCTTCGGCCCCTTGAGCGGTCGACGGTGTGGCGGCCCGTGACCCGGGCCCGGCAGAACCTGGACTGGCGCGCTGTGCGGGGGGCTCGCTGACGGCTCCTGGACGCAGTACGGTGCCCGACCCCGGGTCGGGGTCGGGCACCGCGAGTGGTCGGTCAGCAGGTGGCCGAGGCCGGCAGGCCGCCGTACTGGTCGCCCTTGAGGTAGACGGCGCTCACATAGCCCTCGGCCAATCGCACCCAGACGTCGTTGACGTAACCGTTGTCGCGGATGGTCTCGCCGTGGGTCCAGCAGGAGGCGCCGCGCGGCTGCCCGGCGGTGACGTGCCCGGCGATGCCGGTGGTGGTCGAGGGCCCGTAGCGGACGTTGACGTTCACGTACGGTGTGACGGCGTAGGGCAGTCCCGCCGCCGCGGCCTGCGCCCCGGCCGCGCCGGTCAGCAGCAGTCCGGTGGCCAGCGCGGCGACCCCCGCCGTGGCGAACGCCTTGGTCCTCATCCTCATGGTCATGCTGTCCTTCCCCGTGGTGGAGTCCGGGTGTGTTCCCGGGCCGGACCGTGCGGCCCGACTCGGTCACTCCCAGGCCCACCATGCAGGCCCGACGCCCGGGGCGGAACATCTTTCGACGACACTCGAAACGTCCAAGCGGTCCTGGTATGTCGATGAACGCGTGAACACCGACGGCCACCGGATGCTCTCGACGGTCCTGCCGCACAATGGGGCGATGATCGACGGTACTTCGCCGACAGCAGCCCCACCTCCACCCGGGTTGATCGAGGACGACGAGCTGGCCGGCCATTCCGTGGTGGCCAACAGCACCAAGAACCGCGAACGGGTCCTGGCAGGCGACAGCTACGCCCGCGAACTCGGCTTCTCCCCCGCCGAGTTCCTGAACGAACACGGCCCCGCCCCGTCGTGGCTGGACCTGTGCAGCGGAGAGGGACTCGCCCTCCGCGAGGCCGCGCGGCAACTGCCCCGGGCCGTCATCACGGGCGTGGACCTGGTCGGCCCGCTGCGGCGGACCGCGCTGCCCGACGGCCTCGAACTCATCACCGCCGACCTCGGCCGGTGGTCGCCGGACCGCCGCTACGACCTCATCACCTGCGTCCACGGGCTGCACTACATCGGCGACCGGCTCGCCCTGCTGGAGCGGGCCGCCTCCTGGCTCACCGGCACCGGTCTGCTGGTCGCCCATCTCGATCCCTCGACGCTGCGGCGCCCCGACGGAAGCGACGCCTCCCGCCCGGTCCTGACAGCGCTGCGGGCCGCCGGCTTCCACTACTCGGCCCGCCATCACCGCCTCAGTCTGCGGGGCGGCCGCCCCGTCACCCTGCCCTTCGCCTACCTCGGCGCCGACCCGCACGCCGGCCCCAACTACACCGGTCAGCCGGCCGTCGCCTCGTACTACCGCTGAGCCCGGGACGACCCCCGAGAACGGTCAAGAGGCTGTATCGGTATGTCCGATACAGCCTCTGACTCGCGACTTCACAAGGAGCCGGGCGACATCAGTGCCGGGCATGCGCCCGTCAGCGCCTTTGCCGCATACCTCTCAGGCATTGGGGTCGAACGAGATTCCCGCGGGCATGGAATGGGCGAGGGCGTACTCGAAATCCCCGTCCTTGATCTTGATCGTGGCTTCGCCGAAATCCGCGTTCATGAGTTTGTCCCGGAAACCGTCGGGATATCCGTTCCACCCGACGAGGCGAGGAAAGAACCAGCCGCCAGTGGCGTTCTCCGGAGGCTCGTCGTTGGTGTTGGCGAACCGGAAGTCATGAGTGGAAACGCCGTCCTTGTGATACACGATCTTGGGATGGGTGCCGTCGAAGCGCACCGACGAACTGGACGCCACCTGGTAACTGGAGTGCTGGGACACCGAGACGTACTGGACCTGGTTGTTGTTGATCCACACCACGACGTGCTCCCAGTCGTGGGTGTGCCCGATGGCCGCGGGCCCGAGCGTGGCCTGGTCCTTCTCGAAGTAGCTGGCGTACACGACGGCGCACCAGCCGTTGTTGCACTTCTCGCGTGAATACGTGTTGGCGTTTGCCAGTTGCGCGCTGTCGTGGCAATGGCCGTTGACGTCACCGCCCAGCCGCAGCCCGGGGTTGATGGTGCCGTCGGCGCCGATGGCCGCCGTGGCGTAGCAGCCGTCCGTGTCGTAGTCGTAGGCGGGCGAGAAGGTCTGCTCAAGGCCGTCGGCGTTCTGCGGCAAGAGCTGCAGAACGTCGGCGTTCGCCTCGGCGGGGAGTGCCATGACCAGTGTCAGCGCACCGAGCGCGCCCAGGAGAGCGGACCGGCGCGTCCTGCTCGGACGCTTCGGACGGGAGTCCGCTTCTCCGGAATTCGTGGCCGGTGTCTGCGTACCGCGCATACCAACTCCTCAAGAAACACAAAGAAAAGGAATCTCTCCTGGGCCATCAGGTCATTCGCGATCCGTGTGACGGCGCATCAAATTATCCCGGGGCGGCGTACGGCGCAAGGTATCTTCGCGAAGGACAATTGCGGGACAGGGGAATTCGGGACATTCCATTGGGTCTCGTGAAGTGCACGGAAATTCCGACGCGCCGTCACCGAGGGAAGGACCGGGGCTGCCGACGCCGGTGCCCCGCTGTCGGGGACGGTACCGACGGTCAGGTCACCGGAGACCGGTAACGCATTGGTCCCCGACTGGCCGCCGACTGGCCCCCAGGAATGATCGAAGGGCGGTTCCGGATTACTCCGAAACCGCCCCTGACCTGCGACTCGTTCGAGTCGGGACGACAGGATTTGAACCTGCGACCCCTTGACCCCCAGTCAAGTGCGCTACCAAGCTGCGCCACGTCCCGATGCGTTCACCCGCGGTGTTCCGCGTGATCGTGCGAACAGAACTTTACCCCACGTCGGAGGCTGCTCCGGAGGGGGCGCGGGGCGCGAGACAATAGGGGCATGAGCGCAGCATCCGGAGGTCGGCGGGACGACGGGCGGGATCGGGACACGGCGGGGCGGGCGCGGAACGCCCGGCCGCGGGACGGGCTGGGGCGGCCGCTGCCCTACGGCACCGATGGCGTGGAGCGGCAGCCGGAAGGGGTCGTCCGCAGCCCGGAGGAGACGGTCACGGAGGCGCAGGCGCTGTTGGACGCGGGAAAGCCGTTCCATGCCCACGAGGTCTTCGAGGACGCCTGGAAGTCGGGCCCCGAGGGTGAGCGCACGCTCTGGCGGGGGCTGGCGCAGCTCGCGGTGGGGCTCACGCACGCGGCCCGTGGGAACACGACGGGCGGTGCCCGGCTGTTGCGGCGCGGGGCCGGGGCGGTCGAGGAGTGGGCGGCGGGGGCGGGCGGGCGGGACCGTCCGCATGAGCTGGACCTCGTTGAACTCGCCTCCTGGGCACGGGAGCTGGCGACGGTCGTGGAGCGTGAGGGCGCCGCGATCAGCGCGGTGGCGTGGGCACCCCGGCTGCGGGGGCGCCGGGACTGACGGCTGCGGGGGCGCCGGGACTGACAGGTGCGGTGCCGCCGATCGGCGCGCGGTGCGTGCGGCGTCACCCGGGTGCGGTGCGTGCGCTGTCAGTGGCGTGCGGCAGACTCGGGGTGTGCGAAAGATTCATGTCATCGGCATCGGCGCGGGCGACCCCGACCAGCTCACCTTGCAGGCGGTCAAGGCGCTGAGGAGCACGGACGTGTTCTTCATCCTGGACAAGGGCGAGGTGAAGTCGGACCTCGTCCGGCTGCGCCGTGACATCCTCGACGCACACATACCGCAGGGGTCCTACCGCCTGGTCGAGGCGCGCGACCCGGATCGCGACCGGGCCGCCGGGGGCGCCGCCTACTCCCCCGCCGTCGGGGACTGGCGCAGTGCCCGCGCCGACATCTACCAGCGGCTGATCGCCGAGGAGCTGGGCGAGGACGAGAGCGGCGCGTTCCTGGTGTGGGGGGATCCCGCGCTGTACGACAGCACGCTCGGGATCCTGGAGGAGATCCTGGAGCGGGGCGCGGTGGCGTTCACGTACGAGGTCGTGCCCGGCATCAGCAGCGTCTCCGCGCTCGTCGCCCGGCACCGGACCGGGCTGAACCGGGTGGCCCGTCCCGTTCAGATCACCACGGGACGACGGCTCGCGGAGGGGTTCCCGGAGGGTGTCGACGACGTGGTCGTCATGCTCGACGCCCACCAGACCTTCCGGCAGTACGCCGACGAGGACATCGACATCTACTGGGGCGCCTACATCGGTACGCCGGACGAGATCCTGGCCTCCGGTCCGATAGCCGAGACGGCCCCACGCATCGAGCGGCTGCGGGCCGAGGCGCGCGAACGCAAGGGCTGGATCATGGACACATATCTGCTGCGCAGGCACCCGCGCGGGTAGGGGGATCGGCCGGACGGGTCGCTCCATACGCCAACAGAGTGCGCCGGCGCGCCGTGTTCCGTCATCCAGGGCCGAGATCCAGCAGGGCCAGGGCCGACGGCACGTCCGGCGCGGTGGTCACGTCCGCCGGGAGCGGAGGGCGGCGTACGACCACCACGGGGAGAGCGAGATCGCGTGCGGCCGTCAGTTTGGCTGCTGTCGCCTCTGCGCCGCTGTCCTTGGTCACCAGCACGTCGATGCGGTGCGCGCGCAGCAGGGACTTCTCGTCGTCCGGTGTGAAGGGGCCCCGGGTCAGCAGTACTTCCATGTCCTGGGGCATCGGCGGCTCGGGGGGCTCCACCGTACGCACGAGGAAGTGGAGCTCGGGGAGGTGGGCGAAGGCCGCGAGACCCAGGCGGCCCGTGGTGAGGAAGACACGACGGCCCAGGGACGGGAGGAGCGCGGCGGCTTCGGGGAGGGAGGCGGCCCAGTGCCAGCGGTCGTCGGGGCCGGGGGTCCAGCCGGGACGGCGCAGCACCACGGCCGGGACTCCGGTGGCCGCGGCGGCGCGCGCCGCGTTCGCCGTGATGGCCGCGGCGAAGGGGTGCGTGGCGTCGACCACGGCGTCCACGTGGTGCTCGCGCAGCCACCGCGTCAGCCCGTCCGCCCCGCCGAAGCCCCCGATGCGGACGTCCCCGTCGAGCGTCCCCGGCCGGGAGACACGCCCCGCCAGGGACGTCGTCACGCGGACACCGGGGCGCGCCGCCAGTTCGGCGGCGAGTCGGCGTGCCTCGGTGGTGCCGCCGAGGACCAGGACGTGGGAGGGCATGCCGTCGAGCCTACGAGGTGGTCAGCGCAGCAGGAGCTGCGCCCCGCCCACCACCGTCGCCGCGATGACCAGCCGCTCGAACAGGAGCTGGTTGATGCGGTGCACGGCCCATTTGCCGAGGAACGCCCCCGGCACGACGAAGATCGCGAGCGCCGCGTCCAGGAGCAGCGAATGCCAGTCGATGAGACCGAGGCCGACGCTGAAGGGCACCTTGGAGACGTTCACGATCAGGAAGAAGAAGGCCGAGGTGCCCAGGAAGCCGAGTTTGCGGAAGCCGGCCGACAGGAGGTACATCGACATCACCGGGCCGCCCGCGTTGGCGACCATCGTGGTGAAGCCGCCGAGGACGCCGTACGAGCCGGCCTTGACCCGGCCGGCCCGGGTCGACACCGAGTCGGGCTCCTCGTCCTGGGCGGCGGCCCGGCGGCGCCACATCGTCACCGCCGCCATCAGCAGCAGGATCGCGCCGATGGAGGTCCGTACGATCGCGTCGTCGGCCCACACCAGGAACAGCGTGCCGAACACGACGCCCGCGGCGACCGCCGGGAACAGCCGCCACAGCGTGGGCCAGTGCGCGTGCCGCCGGTAGGTGAGCACGGCGAGCACGTCCCCGACGATGAGGAGGGGCAGGAGTACGCCGGTCGAGGCGCGGGCGGGCAGCACGGCGGCGAAGATCGCCAGGCTGACCGTGTTGGCGCCGCTCACGGCGGTCTTCGAGAAGCCGACGAGCAGGGCCGCGGCGGCGAGCGCGGCGAACTCCCAGATGGATATGTGCCAGAGCGTCATTGTGTTCATGCGGGAACCGATGCTAGGCGCACGCATCTCCTCACGTAAGGACCGTCTCGCCAGGTGACCCCTGCACGGCGGGTGAACCCGTGGGTCAGGAGTGTTCGGCCCGCGCCGCGAGCCGCCGTGTCCGGCGCCGACACGACTGGCGGCGAGGGCGCCGGCGCCGCTGGTGGGATCGGGCCGGTCGACGGGGGTGCGGGGCCCGGAGAATGCCCCCGCACCGCCCAACTCCCGTGGCAGACTGCTCGAACATCGACACGAGCGTGAGCAGAGGAGTGCCGCATGACCGCGACCGGGCCTTCCGCCCAGCGGATCGACACCAGCAGGCCGCACCCGGCACGGATGTACGACTGGTTCCTCGGCGGAAAGGACAACTATCCGGTCGACGAGGAGCTCGGGCGAAGAATCATGGCCACGGACCCGAGTGCCCCCCTCTCGGCCCGCAGCAACCGCTGGTTCATGCAGCGCGCCACCCGCTGGCTGGTCCGGGAGACGGGCGTCCGCCAGTTCCTCGACATCGGCACCGGCATCCCCACCGAGCCGAACCTCCACCAGATCGCCCAGGCCGCCGTCCCGGAGGCGCGGGTCGTCTACGTGGACAACGACCCGATCGTCCTCGCTCACGCCGAGGCCCTGCTGCGCGGCACCCCCGAGGGCGTGACGGAGTACGTCCAGGCCGACGCGCGGGAACCGGAGAAGATACTCGAGCAGGCCGCCCGCGTTCTCGACTTCGACCAGCCCGTCGCGCTGTCGCTCATCGCCCTGATGCACTTCATCGCCGAGGAGGACGGCGCGTACGACCTGGTGGACACCCTGGTCGACGCGCTGGCGCCGGGCAGTTGCCTGGTCCTGTCCGCGCTGACCGGCGACTACGACCCGGTGAAGGTCGCGACCGGTATAGCGGCGTACGCGGCGGGCGGTGTGACGCTGGTGGCCCGCTCGCACACCGAGGTCGGCCGCTTCTTCCGGGGGCTCGAGCTCGTCGACCCCGGAGTGGTGTCGGTGTCGGAGTGGCATCCCGAACTCGCGCTGAACAAGGACGAGGTCGGCGACGCGCCGGTCCCGCTGTACGGCGCGGTCGGTTTCAAGTCCCCTCGCTCCTGAGGAACTCGGCCGTCGCGCCGAGGTCCCGTTCGGCGTAGCCCGCTCGGCGAGGTCCTGGATCAAGTCCAGGTCCTCGCCGACGAGTTGGAGCAGCGGCCGCCCCCTCAGCCAACGAGCCCGCACCTCCCGGTAAACCGGCGATGACCTTCAGCTTGTACCGTGCGGGCGGTGGCGACCGGGGTAGCGGGAGGCGGCTGTGGGAGCGGATCACCGTGTGGGGGATGTCCTGTTGGTCTCGTGCCCGTACACGGACGCACGGGTCACCCGTCTCACCCGGCGGGAAGTGGTCGTCGAGTGGCCGTGGTGGGAGGTGGACCCGGAGTGCGACTGGATCGAGTGGAACGGCCAGGTGGCCCTGGCCGGCGATCCGGCCTCGTACGACTGGGACTTGGAGCTGTTCCGCACCGACCCGCCGCCGCCGCACCTCGAGGTCGGCGCGGTGTGCCAGGTCGGCATCCCTCCCACGGTGGTGCATGTGATGAGCGTCGAACGGATGGATCCACCGCTGGAGACAGGACGTCTCCCTCGCCTGGGAACGCAGGTCATGGTGCTGCGCGCGGGACAGTCGCACGATCCCGACCTGGAGTGGCAGGGCTACGAGATCGCTCCCGACGACGGGATCCCGATCGCCCTGGACCTGCTGTTCCGTCCGTACGCCTGCCTTGTGGCAGGTGACGAGGTCGCGGATGCCGCGGGGCGCGCCTGGCGGTTCGACGCGCCATGGGACTGGCACCCGTTCGACGGTCAGGAGCCGTCGGAACCCACCTGGCCGCTCAGTCTCCTGACCCGCGACGGCCGCGCCGACGACACTGCGGCGACCGTCGTGGCGCGGGCGACGCGCAGCGGTTCGCACGAGCACGAGCTCGCCCGCCGGGTGGAACTGACCCAGGCCAGACCCACCCGCCTCGTCGTCGTACGGGACCCTGCCCGGCAGCCGAACCACTGACCGCCGAACGCTCCAACATCCCTTTTGCCCCGAGGGGTTCCGCCGGTTCGCGCGTAAACAGAAACGACGCTGCCGGCGACACCTGAGAATCAAGGAGCAGGGGACGACATGAGATTCCTGGAGCGTGAGCGCGCGGCCCTCGCCAAACTGCTGCCCGGCCTCGACGAGAGTCTGAGGACCGTACCGCTGATGACACTTGAGGGGCCGAAAAGCCCCGGCATCGGGCTGTTCCGGGAGGCGGGCGGGCCGGGTCTGCTGGCCCCGACCGCCCTCCAGGGCCGGGGCGCCACCGCGCTGGAGACCCTGCGGGTGCAGCGCGCGCTCGGCAGTCGTTCGCCCTCGCTCGCGGTGGCGACGACGATGCACCACTTCTCGATGGCCACGCTGGTCGGGCTGAGCGACTCCGGCGAGGGGCTGGAGTGGATGCTCGTCCAGGGCGTCGCGTCCGAGAACCAGCTGATGGCGTCCGGCTTCGCCGAAGGACGCAGCGGCGCCGGCATCCTGTCGCCCTCCATGTCCGCCACGGTGACGCCCGAAGGGGTGCGGATCACCGGCGTGAAACGGCCGTGCAGCCTCGCCCGTTCCATGGATCTGCTCACCGCGAGCGTGATGGTGCCGTGCGAGGAGGGCGAGGGAGAGGAACTGGCCGTGGCGCTGGTTCCCGCCGAGAGCGAGGGGCTGAGCGTCAGCGGCTTCTGGTCGAGCACCTTCCTGGCGGGCGCCGAGAGCGACCAGGTGACGCTGGACAACGTCCTGGTCGCGCCGGAGCTCCTGGTGCGCACGGCCTCGCCCGCCGGGGCCCGTCTGGACGCGGTACAGACCGCCGGTCTGGTCTGGTTCGAGCTGCTGATGACCGGCAGCTACCTCGGCGCCGCGAGCGCCCTCGTCGAACGGGTGCTGCTCAACGACCGGGTGCCCGACACCGAGCGGGTCCGGCTGCTGGTGGAGATCGAGGGCGCGACGGCGGCCGTCGAGGGCCTCGCCCGCCGGGTGGACGCGGACATGCCCGACGAGTCCGCGCTCGCCGACTCGCTCTACGCGCGCTACACCGTGCAGGACGCCCTCGCCCGGATCGTGCCCCGGTCCGTCGAACTGCTCGGCGGGCTCAACTTCATGACCTCGGACGAGGTCGGATATCTCGCCGCCTGTACCAACGGCCTCGCCCTGCACCCCCCGTCGCGCTCGCGGATGACCGGCCCACTGTCCGCGTACCTCGCCAACGAGCCGCTGACCATCGCGTAACCCCAGCCGGCGCGAGCGCCCCGAAGGGGGCGCGTGGAACGGCGCGACCAGCCACAGACCACCCGCAGTCGCCGCCGAACAACAAGAACCGAGCTCATAGGCGCCCCGCACGCCCACAACCCCAGCACCCGAACACCCACCCGCCCGGACACCCGCCCGCCCGTCCGGCAGGACCTACGCTCACTCGACCGAGGGGATCACCGCCATGCCTCTGTCCCGGCCCCGGCCCAGCGCTCCGCCCAGCCCGCAATCGCCCGCGAAACGCCCCACGATTCTGCTCACCGGCGGCGCCGGAGTACTCGGCAGAGCCCTGATCGAGGAGCTGTCGCCGGACTTCAGAATCGTCTGCCTGCGCCATCGCACGCCGGTGAACGACCACCGGGTCCGCGAGGTCCGCGCCGATCTGCTGGAACCCGGACTCGGCCTGACCCGGGCGGACTTCACCCAGCTCATCGCCGAAGTGGACCTGGTGGTGCACTCCGCCGCCGCGACCAACTGGAAGGCGGAGCCGGACCAGATCCGGCGGGCCAACCTCGACGGCACGATCGCGATGCTCGACCTCGCCGCTCGCGCCGAGGCCCCGTTCTTCCACATGAGCACGGCCTTCGTCGCCAACCCGCTGGCTCCGGAGGAGCAGGAGCGCTTCCCCGGCGCCGCCGCGTACCTCGCCTCCAAGACGGCGGCCGAACAGGTCGTGCGCGACGCCCCGGTGCCCGGCGTGATCATGCGCCCGTCGGTGGTCATGGGTGACTCCGTCACCGGTCGGATCGCCGGGATGCAGGGGCTGACCCGGGCGCTGGGCGCCATCGTGAAGGGGCAGGTGCCGGTGCTGCCGGGAGCGCCGGACGCACGGATCGACATGGTGCCCCAGGACATCGTCGCGCGTGCCGTGGGCGATCTGGTGCGGGCCGGTGTCACGGGCGGCGAGTACTGGCTGACGGCCGGCACGGAGGCGTTGCTGCAGCGTGAAGTGGTCGACACCTGCCTGGAGTTCGCCGACCAGTGGGGACCGCGTCCGCATCCGCCCCGGCTCATCCCGCTGGAGTCGGTGCACCGGCTGCTGCTGCCGCTGATCGAGGGCCCCACGTTCCCGGAGTCGCTGCGCCGCCGCTTCCAGACGTACGCGGAACTGCTGCTGGTCTTCCAGCGGGCCCTCCCCTTCGAATCGTCGCTGGGGTCGCCGCACTGCGGCACGGCCCTCTCGAAGGACGACCTCCGGCGGGCCCTGGTCCGCAATCTGGCCGCCTGGTCCACCGGGCGTGGCGGCATGCGCACCCGCCTGCGTCCGGGGCCCGCGCAGGACACGGCGGCGAGGAGCCAGCCCTCGCAGGCCACGCACACCCAGGAACTGGCGTCATGACCGCGGCCCCCGCCGTGGCGCCGGTCACCGGATCCGTGGCTCCGGTCACCGGATCCATGTCCCCGGTCACCGATCCCGCCACGGACCGTGCGCACATCGCCCGGCTCTACCGCGAGCACCTCTCCTCCGGCCGCTCGGTCCTCGGCACGGTGCTCGGCGGCATGCTGGAGACGGCGTCCGACGGCGCGTGGGTGTTCACCGAGGACGGCCGCCGCTACCTCGACTTCGGCGGTTACGGGGTCTTCATCCTCGGCCACCGGCACCCTCACGTGACCGCGGCCGTGCACCGCCAGGTGGACACCCATCCGCTGGCCGGGCGGGTCTTCCTGGAGCCCGTCGCGGCCCTCGCCGCCGAGGCACTGGCCGCACGGACCCCACCGGGCCTCGACCACGTCCACTTCGTGAACTCCGGCGCGGAGGCCACCGAGGCCGGTCTGAAACTGGCCCGGGCGCACGGCCACACCGCCCTCGTCTCCACCCTCGGCGGGTACCACGGCAAGACCCTGGGCGCGCTGACCGCCACCGCCAACCCGAAGTACCAGCAGCCCTTCCGGCCGCTGCTGCCCGACAGCACGGCCGTCCCGTACGGGGACGCCGCCGCGCTGGACGCCACGCTCGCCGAACTCGGCCGCCGGGCCTGCGTGATCGTCGAGCCGGTGCAGGGCGAGGGCGGCGTACGGATTCCACCGCCGGACTATCTGGCGGAGGTGAGCCGGCTGTGCCGGACGTACGGGGCCTTCCTGATCCTCGACGAGATCCAGACGGGCCTGGGGCGGCTGGGCTCGTGGTGGGGCATGGACGCCGAGGGCGGCTCGCCCCCGCAGCCCGACGTACTGCTCGTCGGCAAGGGTCTCAGCGGCGGTGTCGTGCCCGTCGCCGCGATGGTCGCGACCCCGGCGGCCTACGCGCCGTTCTCCCGCGACCCCTATCTGCACACCTCCACCTTCGCGGCCTCCCCGATCGCCTGCGCCGCCGCGCTCGCCGCGGTCGAGGCCCTGGAGAGTGAGGAGGTCGTCCCGCGCGCCAGGGCCCTGGGCGAGCGGCTGCTCGCGGACGTCCGGGCCGCCTGCGCCCCGTACACCGGTGGCCTGGTGCGCGAGGTCCGTGGGCGGGGGCTGCTGATCGGCCTGGAGTTCGCCGAGGAGCAGGCCGTCGGCGAACTGATCCTCGAACTGGTCGGGCGCGGCGTCCTCGTGAACCACTCCCTCAACGCCACCCGGGTGCTGCGGCTGACGCCGCCCGCGATCGTCGGCGAGGAGGAGGTGCGGCTGTTCCTCACCGCGCTGACCGAGGCGTTGCGCGTCGTCGCGCCCCGCATCGGCTGACCCGTCCGCTATCGCCGACCCGTCCCTACCGTGGAAAGGCAACACCTCCCATGCGTCACGTGACCGTACGGCTGACCGCCCACGACGTCGACCCCGAGACCGCCTACCAGCGGATCAGTGACTTCCGCCGGTATCCCGAAGTCACCGAGACCGTCCGCGAGGTCGTGGTCCATCCGCCCCATGACGACGGCACGGTGGTGTCGGACTGGACCGTGCGCTTCAGGAACGGTCTGATGCGCTGGTCGGAGCGGGACGCGTTCTTCCCGAAGACACGGACCATCGGTTTCACCCAGCTCACGGGCGACTTCGAGCTGTTCGAGGGCACATGGCGGTGCGCGTCGGGCGAGGACGGTACGGCGGTAACCTTCGACGCCGTCTTCGACCTGGGCATCCCGACCCTGGCGGAACTCCTCGACCCGGTCGCCGACTCGACGCTGCGCAGCAATATCGAGCGGATCCTGCGCGGGCTGCTCGGCAGGGTCACCCCCACCACCCCGGCCCAACTCGCCGACAGCGTCGCCTCCGCGCATGGCTGACGTCACTCTCGTGCCCCCTCGGCCCCGTCCCTACGGCCCGTCCGCCGCCGGCTGGGACACCCTGCGGGACGAGCCCGGCCCCGACACGGTCCGCTGTCTCGGTCTCTACGCCAAGCTGACGGCCGGCGTCACGGTCGTCACGGCGCTGGACGGGGCGGGCCCGACCGGGATGACGGTCTCCGCGCTGACCTCCCTGTCGGCGCGGCCGCCGCTGGTCCTCGCGTGTCTGCGGGGCAGTTCCCGCACGTTGACCACCCTGCGTGAGCAAGGCGCCTTTGCTGTCAATGTGTTGACGGATGATCAGAGATCGGTCGCCGAACTCTTCGCCGACTCCTCCGTGCCGCCCGCCAGGCGGTTCGACGGCAGCCCGGTGCGCCGGGTGCTCGGCCTGCCGGTACTCGTCGAAGCGCTCGCGTGGTCGGTGTGCCTGGTCGAGGACGTACGACCGTACGGGGATCACCACGCCGTCGTCGGACGGGTGATGGCGGTGGAGGTGAACGGCGGACGGCCGCTGCTCTGGCACGACCGAGCGTTCCACGCGCTGCCCGCGGCAACCACCGACTGAGCCCACCAGAAGTCAGGACGGAGGCTCGGCCGGGGCTTTTCCCCGGCCGGGCCTCCCCGTGTTCACGACCATTCCGCACTCAGCACCGAGGCCAAGGAGGCCCCATGTCCCTGCCCCGCATTCCCGGCGTGAACTCCGAGAGCGCCGCGACCGAACTGCTCAGGACGCCCGAGCGGCTGGCCGGCAACGCCCAGTCCGCCGCGCACCGGCTGGTCGCCGGACTCGACGGCGACCCCGAGACGGACGACTGGGGCCTGCCCCCGACGCCGGAGCGTCCGCACCCGGTCGTCCTCGTGCACGGCACGCTGGGCGACCGGGAGTCCGTCTGGCGCAAGCTCGCGCCCGCGCTGCGCACGGCCGGGCACCGCATCTTCCGCCTCAACTACGGTGAACTGCCCACGCTCCCCCGTCTGTACGGTCTCGGTGACATGCGCAAGTCCTCCAAGGAGCTCGCGGACTTCGTGGACCGGGTGCTGGTGGACACCAAGGCGTCGAAGGTGGACCTCGTGGGCCACTCGCAGGGCGGGATGCTCCCGCACTACTACCTCAAGTACCTCGGCGGGGCCGGGAAGGTGCGCCGGGTCGTCGGTATCGCGCCCAGCAACCACGGGGTCGAGGTGGCGGGCCTGACGAAGCTGGTCCGCCAGGTCCCGGGCGTTCAGGCCGTCGTGGAGGACAAGGTGCTCTTCCGGATCAGCCCGGCCTTCACCCAGCTGCTGCACGACTCGGAGTTCGTGGGTGAGCTGGTGGCTCCGGGCGACACGGTGGACGGGGTCGACTACACCGTCATCTGGTCGACCCGGGACGAGCTGGTCCAGCCTCCCGAGGCCCAACAGCTGAAGCCCGCCAGGCCGGAACACCCGGTCACCAACACCTGCCTCCAACTCCTCGCCCCGCAGAACCGGACCACCCACCTGGCCATGCCGTACGACCCGATCGTGGTGCGGGAGACGCTCAAGGCGCTGGCCGACTGAGTCCCGAACGACGAAGAACCCGTACGACGGCACAGCGGACGAAAGGGAGGGGGTGGTGCGGGCCCCGGTCGGCCCGCACCACCCCCTCCTTCGTGGTCGGCTCAGAACGCCGTGCAGCGGCCCTTCTCACCGGGCCAGAAGCAGACCTGGCCGATGACGCCGAAGCCCGCGACGCCGTCCGGGGTGATCTTGTCGAATCGGGGTGTGGGGATCTGCAGTCCGTTGATCCCGTCGCCGGCCAGCGGCCCGCTCGTCACGGTGCGCTCGGGCACGGGGCTGCCCTGCTTGAGGTCACCCTTGAAGTAGAGGCTGCCGACCTCACCCGTGTTCCAGGTGCCCACGCCGTTGCCCTCCACGGAGAAGGTCGGCGGGAACACACCGAATCTTCCGGTGCCGTTGACGCCGAAGACGATGTCGGTCAGCTGCGGCGCCGCCCCGCTGGGCGAGCGGCAGTCCAGGTACCCGATGTGCCCGGTCACCTCGGCCTCCTTGACCCGCACACTGAGCGGCGGACTGAAGTTCACCTCGGCGTCGAGGCGGCACACGAGGTCGGGGACCGGTGCGGCCCGTACCCCGGCCGGTTCGGCCTGGGCCGCGGGGGCGGCCAGGGCCGTCCCCGCGAGGAGCGCGGCGGCCAGCACCGGCCTCCGGCCGAGCCGGGACAGCCGGGACACCTTCGCTTTCGCCTTCACTGAGAACGTCATGGTGTCTGGTTCCTTTCCTTCACGCCGTGGCCGTGGTGCCACGGAGAACTTCGCTCGCGGAGCCGAGATGCTCGGCGAGGTCGCGGTACGACTCCAGGACGCCCGTCTCGACGTACGGGATCTCCCGCTCGACGCAGAACTGCTTGACGAGGGGATAGGCGCGGCGCAGCGCCGCCCTGGGCATGCCGGGGAAGAGGTGGTGCTCGATCTGGTAGTTGAGGCCGCCGTAGAAGAAGTCGCCGATGTAGCCGGTGGGCAGGGTGCGCGAGGTGAGGACCTGGCGCTCCAGCCAGCTCCACTCCTTGCCCACCCGGGTCGGCAGGCCCTTGTGGTTGACGGCGAAGGCGAGGCCGAGCAGATAGCCGAGGAGGACCTGGTGGACGGCCAGGAAGAGCAGGACGGACGGCCAGGGCAGGAGCACGAAGAGCGCGCCGAAGAACAGCACCGCGTGCAGCACCATCAGACCGCCCTCGAGGAGGGGCTTGCGCAGGGCCCTGCGGCGCAGGGCGATGACGCCGGCGATACGCAGCACCAGGGCCTCCAGGCCCAGCAGTGGGAAGAACAGGTAGCGCTGGTTGGCGGCGAGGAAACGGGCGAATCCCTTGCGGTCCTGGGCTTGTTCGGGCGCGAAGATGGCCACGCGGCGCAGGATGTCGGGGTCGAGTTCCAGGTGGTTGGGGTGGTTGTGGTGCCGGTTGTGGTGCTGCACCCACCAGCCGAAGCAGACCCCGAGCATCAGGTTGCCGTGGACCAGGCCGAGGGCCTGGATGAACTTCCGGGACCGGGTGATCTGACGGTGTCCCGCGTCGTGCACGAGGAAGGCGAGCTGCTCGTGCCAGACGGCGAGCCAGAGCGCGGCCAGGACCACCTTCCACCAGGTGCCGCCGGAGAAGGCCAGCGCGGCCCAGCCGAGGGCGTTCATCAGCCAGACCACCGCGATCCCGGTCACGTACTGGCCCGTGCGGGGCCGCATGAGCCCGGCGGCCTGGACGCGCCGGGTCAGTTCGCGGAAGTCCTCGTCCGAGGCCGGCTCATGCGGTGAGGAGTTGAGTGCCGGGCTGTCGGTCATCGGTGTGCCACCGACCCTTTCGTTGTTGGACGTCGGCGATGCGGGCGGGTGTGCGCGGCCTGTTCACGAAGTCAGGCCCATGTCGGCGAGGCGCGCTTCCTGGGTGACACGCGACCATTCCGCGGCGGCGAGCATCCGTTCCTCGGGGGTGGTGTCGACCAGGCGGCGCCCCGGCCACAGCTCGTAGTCGCCGGGGATGTCGCGGTGCTGGTCCAGCCCCTGCTGGTAGAGCTGTTCGCGGCGGAAGGTCATCTGCTGCACCGGGAGCTCGGACCACAACCGCATCCCGCGCCGGACCAGTTCACCGATCCGCTCCAGATCCTCGGGGTGCTGCCGGACATGGCGGCGGACGATCGTGGTGCCCACGGACAGATGCCGGATCTCGTCGATGCCCGCGGCGCGTTCGATCTCGGCGGCGGGCGGGTCGAAGGGCCGCCATTTGCGCTCGCTCAGCTCGGCGGTGGGCGCGAGGACTCCTTCGACCAGGACGGTGAGGGTGATCACGCCGCCGATGTAGTCGCGTTCCTTCTCCATGACGGCCAGCCCGAACTCCTCCAGGGGATTCAGGACGGCGTCCCGGTGGACCCCGGCGAGCGACTCCATGGTGGCTTCCAACTCGTGCAGTGGTACGCCCAGTTCGAGCAGGTGGCCGCGGAACGCGTAGGCATGGCGGGCCTCGTCCATCAGCTGGGAGGTGTAGAAGTCCATCCCGGCGAGGTCGGGGGCGTACGCGACGAGGAAGGCGATGGCGCGGGCCGCCTTCTCCTCCGCCATCGAGCGGAAGGCGAGCTCCTGCATGACGGCCTGGCGCAGCGGCCCGTCCACCATCATGTGGGCCGGCACCGGTACGTCCGGGGAGCGGCCCAGGGGATCGCCGCCGAGGGTGCCTTCCGGCACGGCCCGGAACCAGTAGCCGAGGTCGCAGCCCTCCGGTGTCAGCTCGGTGCGCAGCGCGCCTTCCAGGAGACCTGGGGCGCGGTGCCGGTCGGCCTCCGCCGGGAACTTCTCGATGGATGTGGTCATTTCAGCCTTTCTGAATCACGGAAGGACGGCCGGGGCCCGGGAGCGGGTCAGACCGACTTGGTGAGGCGCATCAGCTGCCAGACGGCGCCGGGGCTCACCCGGCCCTGGAAGGCCAGGTACTCCGGTTCGATGAGCTGCGGGCGCCATTTGAGCTTGAAGGACTCCTGGGCGGCCGCCGGATAGACGGCGCGCCCCTTGGCCGCCAGCACCTCCACGCAGCGGTGCAGGAAGGTGCTGGTCGGGCCGGGCGCGGCCGTGTCCGGACCGAGCTGGACGAACGGGGTGAAGCCGAGGTGCAGCCAGCCGCAGCCCTCGTCCTGGAACTGGCGCAGAGCGGTGGCGAACAGCAGCTCCACCGTGCCGGGCGGCGCGTCCGGAAGCCGCCGCGTGAGGTCGTACAGCCAGCCGGCGTGTTCGCCGAAGACCGGTGAGTACGACACATAGCCGACCGTCCGTCCCTCGTGGACGGCGGTGAACAGGCGCCGGTGCGGTGCGCCGGGGCCGCCGCGCTCGCCGATCAGGAACTCGAGCTCCTTGACGTGCCGGCCCTTGGCGCGCAGCCAGGCGGCGTCCACCGCGTCGAGGGCCGCGGTGACGTCCTCGCCGTCCCGCTCCCCGGCGGGCACCTCGGCGACCGAAACCCCTTCTCTGCGGGCCCGGTTGACCATGTTGCGCACCTTGACCATGCGCTGGCCGCCGAGGCTGTACCCGTCGAGCGCGATACTGAAGGAGGCGCCGAACTGGTTGACGACGAAGCCGTGTCCGGCGTGCAGTTCGGCCTGCGGGCGGGAGAGCTGGACGGCGGCGACCCGGCGTCGCTCGCTGCCGGCCCGGGCGAGCAGCGCGATCAGCAGGCTCGACTGGTCCCGCACCGCGCATACCGGTCCGCCCAGTTGGAACAGATGCCGTCGGCCGGCTTCCCGGTACGGGACGAATCCGTCGACACCGTCCGTACGGAAGCGGTGGTTGCCGCTGTTCATCGCGAGGAAGGCGCTGCTGTGGCTGCCGTACCTGCGCAGCATCTCGTACGCCTCCGTGTCGGCCGGAGCCTGCGCGGCGCTCACCGCACCGCCGCCTCGTGCCAGGGGACGGTGGCGAAGTCCCGCAGCGGGCCCTGGACGGCGGGGTGCGGAACCGGCTCGAAGGACACGGTGAACGACTTGGCGAAGTTCCCGAACAGCGCCCGGTCCCCGAAGAGATGGATGGGCAGCACCAGCAGCGCCCACTCCCAGCCGTACGCCAGGACCCAGGCGCCGAGGACCGCGCCCTGCACGCTCAGGCTGTGCATGGTGTTGTAGAGCACGTAGTAGACGCGGGAGACCCGCTGGTCGGGGCTGCGGTGGTAGGCGAGCGCGCCCGGCAGATAGCCGATGACGTCGACGTAGGCGAACAGGACGGCGGCGACCCACCAGCGCACCTCGGCCAGGTGCGCGAGGAAGAATCCTGCCGCCACCAGGAGTCCGAGCAGGTATTCGAGGCGCAGCAGCCGGTAGGTGGTGGGGGTCTGGCAGAGGTTGTGGCCGTCCACGGTCACCGCCCGCCGGCCGGGCTCGTCCCGTCGTCCGAGGTCGCCCCGCTGTCCGGAATCGTCGCGGTGACCAGGATCATGCTGTCCGTCTCGACCCCCGAGAACGCGGCCAGATGCGGGGCGAACCGCTCGACGGCGTACGGCAGGGCCAGCAGGTCCGCGACCCGCACCTGCCAGCCGTAGCCGCCCCACCAGCGCTCCGCGTCCGCGAGGTGCCACACCCACGGGGTCCCCGAGCCGGACAGGGCTTCCAGCCAGGGCTTCACGAAGGGCGAGTCGGCGGTGTCCGCGTTGAGGCACTCGGCGCCGAGGCTGCTGCCCGGCGCGGAGAGCGCGCTCACCGTGCCGATCAGGCGCTCCACCGCCTCCGGGGCCAGGTAGAAGAGCAGCCCCTCGCACAGCCAGGCGGCCGGCCGGCCGGGGTCGAACCCTGCGGCGAGCAGCGCGCCGCGCCAGTCGCCGAGCAGGTCGGCGGCGACCGTGGTGCGCCGGGCGGAGTCCGGCGTACGTCCCTCGACGACCCGTTCCTTGAAGGTCTGTACGGCCGGCAGATCGACCTCGAAGACATGGGTTCCGGCGGGCCAGTCGAGCCGGAAGGCCCGGGTGTCGAGCCCCGCTCCCAGCAGGACGACCTGCGCGCGCCCCTCCCGGGTCGTGGCGAGCAGATGGTCGTCGAAGAAGCGGGTGCGCACGGCCAGCCAGTCGGGCAGCACCCGCTGCAGAACGCCGGCTCCCGGCGGGGCGCCGGCCGCCCCGGCCGCGTCCAGGAACTCGCCCGCGAGCCGGTCGTCGAAGAGGGCGTCCGTCCGCGCGGACTCCTGGGCCCGCATGCGGACGGTCCACAGGGCCGTCTCCGAGACCCCGTCCAGGGCGCCGGGAGCCGCTTCGCGCTGAGCGTCGTGTTGCTGCATGGGCATGGGTGATTCCTTTGTGCGTACGGTTGACATGGGCTGTGGATGTGGGGCCGCCGACGGTGGATCGGGGGGCGGGGGTGGGTCAGCGGGGTGCGCGGCGGCGGTCGAGGAACAGGGCCGCGGCGCCCAGCGCCATCAGGCCGCGCGAGGGTGACCAGGGCCGCTGTCCGCCCATGGAGGAGGGCGTGTGCGGCTCGTGGAGCTGGAGCGCGAACTGACGGTTGGCCGCGTCGGAGAGCAGCCCGCGCCACTGTTCGGGGGCGGACGCGGCGGCCGAGAGCAGGTCCATCGTGTTGCGGGCGACCTGGTCCACGGAGAAGTACTCGCGGATCAGGGCCAGGATGATCCCGCGCGCCTCCGCCTTGAAGACCTCCGCGAGAGCGATGTCCGGCGCGAGGCAGCGCACAGAACCCTCCAGGTTCGCGAAGGACTTGCCGAGCAGGGAGATGGCGGGCGCCGAGCCGATGCCCCGCCGGGTCGCCTTCTCCAGGACGGTGGTCAGGGACACCCCGAAGTTGATGTCCTCCAGGGAGGCGGTGGCGACCTTGGGGACCAGCGCGGCCATGTCGGCGGCGAACGCGGGCAGGTTCGACCAGGCGGTGACCCGGCCCATGTCCGCCCACGCGTGGGCGAGGCCGTGGCCGTCGTTCTGGGCGATGGCCATGAGCAGCGGAAGCAGTTGGAGGCTGGTGCGCCGGTCGAGGCGGCCGACCATGCCCCAGTCGATGAGGGTGGCCGGGCCGCCGGGCAGCGCGAAGACGTTGCCCGCGTGCGGGTCGGCGTGGAACATCCGGTCGACGAAGTACCCGCGGTACATGAACCGCAGCAGGTCCTTGCCGATGTCCGTGCGCTCGCGGTCGCTGAACGAGCGGCGGTCGAGATGGCGTACGGAGGTGCCGGGCGCCAGCGACTGGATCAGCACCTTGGGGGTGGCGTGGACGACCCGGGGCACGGACAGTGACGGATAGCGGCGGATGTTCTCGCGGGCCTCGTCCATGTTGCGGGCCTCGCCGGTGAAGTCCAGCTCGGGTTCCATCGCGTCGAAGATGGAGCCGAGCATCGCCTCGACGTCGATGACCTCGTTGAAGCGGGGTGCGGTGCGGGCGACGATCCGGGACGCCTTGCGCATCAGGGCCATGTCCGCGCGGACGGTGTCCCGGATGCCGGGCCGCTGGATCTTCACCACGGCGGGCCGGCCGCCGGGCAGGGTCACCCGGTAGACCTGGGCCAGCGAGGCCGCCCCGAGCGGGCGGACCGTCTCGATGTCGTCGAAGCGGCGTTTCCAGTCCGTTCCCAACTCCTCCTGGAGCACGGGCTCGAAGAGGGCGAAGGGCTGGACGTCGACCTGGTCGTGGAGGTTCTGCAGTTCGCCGATCATGGCGGCGGGCACCATGTCGGGCCGGGTGGAGAGGATCTGGCCGAGCTTGACGTAGAACGGGCCGAGGCTCTCCAGGGCGTGCCGCACCGCCTTCGCACGGCGTGCCCCGTCCACGGAGGTGGTCCCGTCCCCGGCGGAGGCCTCGGCTTCCGCCGGGGAGTTCGGATCCTGCCGGGACCGCCGGCGCTCCCGCGTCACCTGGCCGACCTCGTCGGCGACGAGGCTTCCCAGCACCTTCACAACCAGCCGGAGCCGACTGCCGAGCATGGCACCCATGTGTCACAACCTCCTGTGCCTGACGAGTTCCGTCGGTCATCCGTGCGATCGCCCACGCACGTGGGTCATGCGGCGCGATCACTCACCCGGGGTGAGGCGGTACGCGCCCGGTGAGCCCCGGATCAGTGGCGGCTCAGCCGCTCTTCCTCGCCGCCGGTGCCCGCCCAGCGCCCGTCATGGCGCCGGCCACCCCCTGGACGCCCTCCAGCACGTTCACCAGGGAGGCGACGAGCTCGGAGAGCTGGGCGATCTGCCGGGGCAGCGCGGCCAGGCCCTCCGCCATGTCGGCCGCTCCCGAGACGGCCGAGGCCGCCCCGCCGGCGACGTGTCCGAGGGCGCCCAGCGGATTGGCACCGCCGAGGGCACCGAGCGGGTTCGCGCCGCCGCCCGCGAGGGCCGCGAGCGGATTGGGCGCTCCGCCGGCCAGTGCGGCCAGCGGGTTGGCGGCGCCGATGCCGGCCGCGGCGTTGGCCGCGTTGGCGAGTGCGGCCACGGGGTTGGCCACGCCGCCGAGGGCGGACAGCGCGCTGACCGTCCGCAGCACATCGCCGGGGAGTCCGTTCAGCGCCTGATACGGATTTCCCGGGGTGAGCCAGTCCGTGGAATGCGAATCATCACCCTTCCGGTCGAGAATTTCGTCGAATGCCTTCTTGGTGCTGTCGGCGATATCGCCGATGAAATCCTTGATGGTGTCCTGGGTGTTATTCTTGCTCACGGTCACTACCCTTTCCATCTCATCCGCACTCCCGGAATTCGGGAGCCGTTTTCGTCCCCGCGCCCGGCGTGCGCCGGGCACGGAAGGAAGGCGGAAATCCGTTATGCCGCTGCGCCGTCGAGCGCCCTGGCGCAGAGCAGCCGCAACCGAGCCCGCCCCCGGGTGAACGCGCCTTCGGCCGCCTTGACCGAGATCTGGTGCATGCGGGCGAATTCCAGCGTGGAGATCCCATGGGCGCGGGCGAGGACCACCTGCCGCTCCCGGCCCCGCAGGAGGTGGACCTGACCGAGCAGCCAGCGCCCGAAGTCCTGGTCGCACACGCCTTCATCCGGCAGCTCGGGCCCGCCCACGTCCGCCGCTCGGCGCAACAGCCGCCGCCTCCGCTCCAGTTCGCGGTAGTGGTCCACGCAAAGACGCAGGGCGACCGAGGTCAGAAAGGGACCGATCCGGTCCCGGTCGAGGTTGCCGTGGGCGGCCGCTCTGAGCATCGCTTCCTGAACGCAGTCCTCCGCGTCCTGAGCATTCGGCAGCCGGCGGCGGACCAGCCTCATCAGGCGCTCCCGGTGACTGGCGATCACATCCCAGGAGAACTCCCGCCGCACCTCTTCCTGGGGTTCGTGGCTTGCTCGATCATTCGGTCGATCGACGATTCCGCGCTCATCTAAGTGGTCTAGCAATTCCCTGTGATCCATGACCCCGAGATTGATTTCTTGGTGCGAATCGAAATATTCGCACGGCCTATCCCCCACCCGTCGCGAAGGTTCTTTTCCGAGTCAACACACCAACAAACCAAAGAGAATGTGTACCACTCATCCGCATGGAAAACGGAGGATCATGTTCCGGCGCACCCCGTACCGTGCTACACATTTCACACATACACCTGCGGCACCTCACGCCTGCGGAAACGTCACGCCATAAGCGGGGCCGCACCAAAAGGGCGCCGAAATCACATCCGCCTCAGCGGCGCGCGGGGCGATCGCGCCAAAATCCCCGGCCGCGGACGGACACCCGAAGGCCGGCCCCGAACCACGGTGAGGGCCTGGGGACGGGCCAGGCCGCCCCGAGGGGCCGCCGCCACCCCCGGAGTCGTCGCGGTAGTCTGGCTCGTTCTCGCCGCCGGGCCCGACACCCTCGCCCCTCGGCGACCTCCCGCCAAGGGGCAGCCAGGTGGACCGAACCCGGTTGACGATCCCGCGATAAAGAAGGTCATCGGACCGCCCTGGTATCGGTGACCCCGGGACACCCCCGGTATCGGTGGCCCCGGGACAACCCCGGATCATTGATACCCCAGGGGGTAAACTGAGCAGCACGACCCGAGGAGGACCCACCCCATGGCCATGTCCGTCGACGAGGAAGCCAGTACCGCGATCCTCAACCGCCTGCGCCGCGCCCAGGGGCAGCTCGCCGGTGTCATCGCCATGATCGAGGCGGGCCGCGACTGCAAGGACGTGGTCACCCAGCTCGCCGCCGTCTCCCGCGCCCTCGACCGCGCCGGATTCAAGATCGTCGCCAGCGGGATGCGCCAGTGCATGGCGGCGGCCGACGGCGAGACACCCCCGATGTCCGAGGCCGAACTCGAGAAGCTCTTCCTCGCCCTCGCCTGATCCGGGACGGTCCGACGACATACCGCAGCGACGTGGGTCACCCGGCGGGTGACCCACGTCGCTGCTGTTGCCGGGGAGGCGTCAGACGGTGTCGATCGGATCGGTCAGCTGGTCGTGACGGCGGTGTCGTCGACGACGAAGCTGGTCTGGAGCGAGGAGTCCTCGACGCCGCTGAACTTCAGGGCGACGGTGGTACCGGCGAACGAGGACAGGTCGAAGGTCTTCTGTGTGTACCCCGTGGCCTTGTTGAGGTTGGAGTACGTCGCCAGCGTGGTGGTGCCGGCGGTGACCGTCAGCTTGTCGTACGCGGTGCTGGTGGTCGTCTCGGCGCTGTCGATGTGCAGGTAGAAGGTGAAGCTGGCCTTGCAGCCTGACGGGATCGTCACCGACTGGGAGAGCGTGTCGGTGTGCGTCGAGCCGTAGCCGTCCAGCCAGGCCTTGTACGAACCGGCGTGCGCCGCCTGGCTGCTGGAGTTGGTGATGACACCGCTGGTCGCGGTCCAGGTGGTGTTGCCCGACTCGAAGCCGGGGTTGCCGAGCAGCTGGGTCGAGGTGCAGGTGCCGCCGCCTCCGGAGGAGCTGACGGTCCAGGTGAAGGACGCCGTTCCGGTGGCCCCGGTGCTGTCCGTGACGGTGACCGTGCTGCTGTACGTCCCGGCGGTGGTCGGCGTCCCGGTGATCGCTCCCGTGGAGCTGCTGATCGACAGGCCGGTGGGCAGCCCGGTCGCGGCGTAGCTCAGGGAGCCGGTGTTGGTGCTGCTGGCCGAGATCTGCAGGCTCACCGCGGTGCCGACGGTGGAGGACTGGCTGCCCGGGTTGGTGACGGTCACCCCGCTCGACGGCGGCGTGACATGGCTGCCGACGTTGATGCCCGCGAAGGCGTTCGCCACACCCGCGTACTGGGTGGAGCTCGCGCCGTACAGGGCGGTGGCCGCGTTCAGGGCGGCGGTGCGGGCCCCGGCGTAGTTGGTGCTGGACGTCATGTACGTCGTCAGCGCCTTGTACCAGATCTGCAGGGCGGCGGCCCGGCCGATGCCCGCGACGGCGACCCCGTCGGAGGTCGGGCTGTTGTACGTGACGCCGTTGATGGTCTTGGTACCGCTGCCCTCGGAGAGCAGGTAGAACATGTGGTTCGCCGGGCCCGAGGAGTAGTGCACGTCCAGGTTGCCGACACCGGAGTACCAACTGTCGGCGGAGCCGCCGTCCTTGTCGGGCTCGTCCATGTAACGCAGCGGCGTGCCGTCGCCGTTGATGTCGATCTTCTCGCCGATGAGGTAGTCGCCGACGTCGCTGGAGTTGCCCGCGTAGAACTCCACGCCGGTGCCGAAGATGTCGGACGTGGCCTCGTTGAGGCCGCCGGACTCACCGGTGTAGTCCAGGCCCGCGGTGTTGGAGGTGACGCCGTGGCTCATCTCGTGGCCCGCGACGTCGAGCGAGGTGAGCGCGTGAGTGCTGCCCGAGCCGTCGCCATAGGTCATGCAGAAGCAGTCGTCGTCCCAGAAGGCGTTGACGTACGCCGTGCTGTAGTGGACGCGCGAGTAGGCGGCGACGCCGTCGTTCTTGATGCCGCTGCGGCCGAAGGTGTTCTTGTAGAAGTCCCAGGTCTCCTGGGCGCCGTAGGCGGCGTCCGCGCCGGCGGTCTGGGTGTTCGAGCCGGATCCGGTGCCCCACGTGTCGTCGGCGTCGGTCATCAACGTACCCGTGCCCGACGTGCCGTTGTTGAGGCTGTACGTCTTGTGACCGCCGCGCGTGGTGTCGTACAGCTGGTACGTCGAACCGGACAGCGTGGTGTTCAGCGTGACCGTGCCGCTGTACTGGGTGTTGCCCGTGCCGGTCTTGATGCCCTGGTAGCGGTAGAGCTCCTGGCCGCTGGTGGCGTCGGTGATGACGTGCAGCTGGCTCGGGGTGCCGTCGTCCTGGAGGCCGCCGATCACGGTCTCCCAGGCAAGTTTCGGGGTGCCGCTGCCGGCCCAGATCACCTTGCGGGCGCTGTCCGTGGTGGGCTTCTCGGCGGCCAGGGACTTGGCTGCCTTCAGCGCCTTGCTCGCGGCGGCGGACTTGGTGAAGGTCGCGGTGGTGGAGGCGACCTTGATGGTCCGCTTGTTGTTGAAGGTGCTGCTCACCGTGCCGGCGGCGAGAGAGGCCGGCGGGGTGTGGATGATCACGTCGCCGCCCAGCACCGGCAGGCCGGCGTAGGTGCGCTCGTAGCGGGTGTGGAGCGTGCCGTCCTGGTCCTTGACGACGTCCTTGACGACCAGCTTCTCCTTGGCCCCGAGGCCCAGGGTGCCGGCGGTCGCCGTGGTCTGCTGCGCCGCGCTCTTCAGCAGTGCCGAGTGCTGGGCCGGGGTGAGCTTGGCCTCCAGGCCTCCGGTGCGCAGCGGACTGGGGTGGGGGGCGGCAGGCTTGGCGGCGGCGGGGACCGTCTGTATGCCGACGGCCAGGAACGCGGCGGTGACCGCCAGCGCTCCGGCTGCGGCCGCCTGACGGGGAATTCGTCTCACTCGTACTCCTACTGCTGCGGCCGCGCGTCGACGGCCGGTGACAGACCCGGGCAGACGGGATGTGCTGACCGGGACGAGCTGAGCAGTGCGGTGCGGGGCCCCTGCGCAGACCGTGTGAGGCCTGTCCGGCAGGTGAGGAAGAAGAATGGCAGCTTGACCAAGACATGTCATGCAGACCGGGGGCAATCGAGGGTTAACCCTCGACGACGTACACGTGGGGCGCGCGTACGACGTTCACGCGGGGCGCGGGCGAAGTGGTGTCACTCGAATGGCGGCACCCGGTGGACAGGCACAGGATGGGGTGGAGGGGGCGTGCGCGGCCGGATGGGAGTGAGCCGTCAGGATGGAGGTCAAGACGGCCGAAAAGCCTGAAGAGCGGCGCGATTTCCCGCGCGGCCACCTCTGGGTCGTCCACCTCACCGGCCTCGATCTCACCGGAGGCATGGCGGCGGAGTACGCGAAGGCGGAACGGGGATAACCCCAAAGAGCACGGCATCGCGCCGAACCGTGCCCCCGGGGTCGGCATCCCTCCCTGGTAGTACGACCGGGTCTCACGCCTGCTCCTCAGGGAGAGGGGCGGGTGCCCCGTGAGCACGACGCGCGTGAGCGCGGCGGCGTGGAAGCTGGTCGTACGAATCCGAGGAGGCCACCATGAACCGCCAGATCCGCATTCGCCCCAGCCGCCGCCCCACCACCGAGCGCGACGTGACGATCGACCGCAGGACACCGTCGGGTCGCCTGCTGCCCTACTGATACGACGGCTGCCCCACTGATCCCGTCGGCCGGCGTATCCGTTCCGCCGCGCGCACGTTGTGGGTGATGACAATGGCCACCAGACACCACGGCGAACACCGCGCGCGGATCCGGAAGGGTTGAAAGTATGATCACCCAATGTCTGACATGACCGAGACCACGCCGGGCTGGCTGACGCCCGACGAACTCGAAAGCGCGCGCGCACGCATGCCGATCCTGTACGTCGAGGCCGTGCCGGTCCGCGTCGACGACAACGGCGAAGTCACCAGCATCGGACTGCTGCTGCGCATAGGGCCGGACGGGACGGTCAGCCGCACCGTCGTCTCGGGCCGGGTACTGCACCACGAGCGGGTCAGGGACGCCCTCCTGCGTCATCTGGAGAAGGACCTCGGCCCGGTGGCGCTCCCCCGCATCCCGACCTCCCTACAGCCCTTCACCGTCGCCGAGTACTTCCCCACGGTGGGCGTCACACCGTTCCACGACCCCCGCCAGCACGCGGTCTCCCTCGCCTACATCGTCCCGGTGACCGGTGACTGCCGCCCCCGGCAGGACGCCCTCGACCTGGTCTGGTTCACCCCTGAGGAGGCCTCGTCACCCGCGGTCCTGGACGAGATGCCGGGCGGCCACGGAGCCCTTCTCAAGCAGGCCCTGGCCCATGTGGGCCGGCTGTCCTGACCTCAGGCCTCCGCTAGAGTCGGCGCGGTCCCCCGTCAGACGGGCTGTCGCGGGGCGGTCCTGCGCTGGGGGATGACGGGCACGATGCGGTTCGAGCGAGTGCGGCTGGCCGGGTACGAGGTCCAGGAGGTCCTGGGCCGGGGCGGGTTCGCCACGGTGTACCGGGCGCGGCAGCTGGCCGTGGGCCGCGAGGTGGCTCTCAAGGTGGACAGCAGGGTGCTCGAATCGCCCCGCGACCGGCAGCGGTTCATGCGCGAGGTCACCGCCGCCGGGCAGTTGTCCGGGCATCCGCACGTGGTCCCGGTGTACGACGCCGGGGTACTCGGCGACAACCGCCCGTACATGGTGCTCGAACTGTGCCCGGGCGGCTCCTTGGGTGATCGTCTGCACCTCCAGGGCCCCCTGTCCGTCAAGGAGGCCCGCGACATCGGCGTGGGCATAGCCGACGCGGTGGCCGCGGCGCACTCCGCCGGGGTGCTGCACCGGGACATCAAACCCGGCAACATCATGATCAACCGGTACGGCGGTGTCGCCCTCGCCGACTTCGGCCTGGCGGCCATGCCCCGGCCGGACCGGGAACTGTCGGTCACCCGGGAGGCGTTGACCCCGGCGTACGCCCCGCCCGAGGCCTTCCATCTGGCCGAACCGACCCCGGCGGGCGATGTGTACTCGCTCGCCGCCACGGTCTACGCCCTGCTGCGGGGCCGCCCGCCGCACTTCCCCGAGGACGGCACCCAGCTCAGTCTCGCGGAACTCATCGTGCGGCACACCTGGCCCTACCCCGACCTGCCCGGAGTACCGACGGCCCTCAACGAGGCGCTCGGGCAGGCCCTGGTGGCGGACCCGGCGCGCCGGCTGTCCGATGCCGGGGCACTGCGTGACGCGCTCGCCGCCGTCGACGTGGACAGCCCGGACCGGGTCGGCTTCGGCCCCGTACCCGGCCGGACCACCACCGTGCCCGCGCACCGGGACACCCCACCGCCGCCCGAACCCGGTCCGCCGGGCACGACCACCGTGCCGAGGCCGCCGGATCCGAAGAGGAAGGGGCGGCGGCGCCAACTGATCGCCGCGGTGGCCGCGGTGGCGGTCTCGGTGAGCGTGTCGGTCACCCTGATCACCTACCAGGACCGAGGGTCCGACATCCCCAAGTCCCCCTCGACCGCGTCCCGACCGTCCGTCACCCCGTCCGCCGTGACCGCGGGGTTCGGCGGGGTGTCGACCACCACCCGGGACTGCCCCGCCGTCGCGGTCGACGGCGCGGACGGCCGGTGCGTCGCGACCCCCGAGTGCTGGAGCGGCATCACCGACGTCTCGGGCACGATCACCGTCAGCCTCGCGGACTGCCGCGTGAAGCACGTGTGGGAGACCTTCGCCATCGCCCCGCTTCCCAAGGACGGCACGACGAACAACGCCCGGGACCTGATCAAGCACCCCACCGTCCAGGCGCTGTGCTCACGCAAGGTCATGCTGAAGTCCAGGACGGCCACCGGACGGGCCGTCACAAGCCGGTGGAGCACGGACATCCTGCCGCCGACCGCCCAGCAGTGGGCCGACGGACTCCGGGTCTTCCGCTGTGTCGCCCACGCGGCCACGGAGGACGGGGAGATCACCGACAGCCACTTCGGGTAGCGGCCGCGGACGAGCCGATGCCGGGTCACGTCGACGACGTGACCCGGCATCGGCCTCGGAGCGCTGTCGCCCCCGCCCGCTAGACGGTCACCGGCTGGAGCTTGGCGCTGAAGTGCCGCAGGATCGGGGACTGTTCCACGATCCGGTAGCCGTGCACGGAGTCCGCGTTCTTGGCGATGGTCTCCAGGGTTCTGCCGACGTGGTCGTAGTGGCTGCGGGTGTAGACGCGACGCGGCAGCGCCAGCCTCACCAGCTCGTACGGGGGACTCTTCACCGGGTTCCCGTCCTCGTCCTCCTCACCGAGGTACAGCGAGCCCAGTTCGGCCGACCGGATGCCGCCCTCCAGGTAGAGCCGGCAGGCGAGGGCGTGGCCGGGGTACTGGTGGGGCGGTATGTGGGGCAGCAGCCGGCCGGCGTTGAGGTAGATGGCGTGCAGACCGGGTGGCTCGAGGATGTCCACGCCGGCGGCGCGGACCCGCTGGGCCAGGTGGTCGGCGATCTCCGCCCGCTCCGCGAGGTAGGAAGGTTCGGTCACCTCCTGCAGACCCTGGGCGATCATGTCGAGGTCGCGTCCGGCCAGACCCCCGTAGGTGGGGAACCCCTCGGTGGCGATGAGGAGGAGTTGGCACTTCTGGGCGAGTTCCGGATCGTTCAGTCCGATGAAGCCGCCGATGTGGACGATGCCGTCCTTCTTGGCGCTCATCACACAGCCGTCGGCCAGACGGAACGCCTCTTCGGCGACCTGACGCGGGGTGCGGTCCTTGTACGCCGCCTCGTGCCGGGTGACCAGCCAGGCGTTCTCGGCGAACCGGGCGGCGTCCAGGATCAGGGGGACGCCGTGCCGACGGCAGAGTTCGGAGGTCCGCTTCAGGTTCTCCATGGAGACGGGCTGACCGCCGCCGCCGTTGTTGGTGATGGTCATGACCACCGCGGCGACCCGCGAGCCGGTCGTCTCGGTCAGCCCCCGCTCCAGGGCCTCGAGGTCGATGTTCCCCTTGAAGGGTTCCAGGCTGTCCAGGTCCCGTGCCTCGGCGCAGGGCAGGTCGCGGGCCACACAGCCCGCCAGCTCCACGTTGGCACGGGTGGTGTCGAAGTGCGTGTTGGACAGGACGGTGTCGCCGGGCTTGAGGAGGTTGGAGAACAGAAGTCGCTCCGCCGCGCGCCCTTGGTGGGCCGGCAGGATGTGGCTGTAGCCGGTCAGTTCCGTCACCGTGTCGCGGAATCGGTAGAAGGAGCGCGAGCCCGCGTAGGACTCGTCACCGGCCATGCCCACGGCGAGCTGCGCCGCGGACAGCGCACCGGTCCCCGAGTCGCTCAGCAGATCGATGGTCACCTCTTCCGCACGCAGATCGAACAGGTTGTAGTGGACTCGTTCGACTGCCGCCTTGCGCTGCTGGGGGGTGGTGAGCGGGATAGGTTCGACGACCTTGATCCGGTACGGCTCCATCCTGATTTCTGCGCCTGCCTTTCCGTTTCCTACTGAGTGGAGGGTCTCGCGCGGCTCGGTGCCCGCCGTGCGATGGGGGAAGAACGTCTGATGGGGCGACTGGGCCCGCACCGGCGGTCGTACCTGGTACGCCTCCGAGGAGATGTACGCGGTCACGCGCGGCGGTCGGCCATGCTCGTGGACCAGCGCCAGATAGGCGATGAGCCCCACGCCGTCGTGCAGCAGTCGCGAGGTGACGGTGGCCAGCGACCGGTCGAGCGCCGTGGTGTCCATGCCGTGTCGGCGCAGCACGGCCACCGCTCGCGCGTAGGCCTCCCCGTCGTGCCGGACATAGTCCCTGACCGGCACGTGGAGGGTGAAGCCGCTCGGCAGACCGGTCACTGACTCCGTGAAGGAGTGGCAGGAGAGCACGGGGCGCCCCTCCAGCCGTACGCCTTCCGCGGCACCGGGGTGTTGCGCCGAGCTGTCTAGCCCCGCCGCGACCCGCAGGAACTCCCGTACGGTCTCGGGCCGGGGGCCGGGGTCCGTGCGGGACAGCTCACCGGCGTCGGCGGCGGCCAGGTTGCGATGGGTGACGTAGACCTTGACCCGGGGTGTCTCCCAGTCCCCGAGGTCGAGGGCGAGGAACGGATAGCCGTCGGCCCGGGGCAGTGCGGCGAACGCCTGCCGGTGGCCGAGCCTGTCCAGTGCCTCACGGACCGTCTCGGCGGCCCGATCCGCCCCGGACGCCGCCGGGTTGAGATAGACCTTGACCTTGGGGACTCCGCCGGGCCGCAACTCCAGGGCCAGCCAGAGCGCCAGCGGGCCCTCGGGGACCGGTGGGAAGAACAGGTCCTCCAGCCGGTCGAGTTGGTCGGTGGCGAAGCCCCAGCGCTCCGCCATGTCCCGGACCACACGCAGTCCGGCGCGGCCGTTCTCCGCCAGGCCTTCGGCGCCGTACCCCGGTTCCAGCAGCACGCGCAGGGTCGGGGGCGCGTCCGGCACGAAGGCGAGGGAGTACTCCACCGGCGTGTGGTCGTCGGACAGGAAACTCGGGTAGGACGGCGGTTCGCCCAACGGACGCTCCGCCACGGGACCGAGACAGTCGGTCAGGACACGCGCGTAGATCTCGCTGTCGGACGGTTCGAGACCCATGGCTTGGCACAGCCGGAGTAACTGGTCGGACACGTAACCGCCGAGCGGTTGCGTCGCCGAGACCGGTCCACCCCCTGTGCGGGAGGTGATCATCGGCCCACCGCGCGGGTGGGCCCGGGGAGGAGGGCAAAAAGATACCCGCCCGTACGGGCGGGTATCTCGCCATCCGGCGTGGGTGGTGCGACGGGTATGACGCGGAGGTCGAAGCGCCCCCGGTAGGTCTGTCGTCGGGGACGGAGCGTGGCTGCGAAGTGCTGTGCTGAAGTGGCGTCAGTGGTCGAGGGCTCCACGACACCTCCTTAACTTGTGATCAACACGATTGCCGCGCTCTTCCCTACCCCTCCGGTTGAATATTGATGCAGTGCAAGAATGTTGGTGGCTGTTGCGTAGCTCACGCTTTCCACCAGGACAGGAACGAACTCCACAGCCCGCCACGATCGTGCCGGCCCTGCGCGCCTCCTTGGTCGCCGCGCGCCGAGGTCTCCGGACGCTGCTGCGAGTCGGGCTGCCGGGTGGCCCGTACGGGGGTGAAGCGGGCCGGAAGCGCGGCCAGCGCCCGGTTGAAGGGGCCGGGACGCCAGGTCAGACTGTCCTCGGGCACCGCCAGTTCGACATCGGGCAGCCGGTTGAAGAGGTTCTCGATGGCCGTCACGGTGATGAGCCGGGCGGGGTCCTTGGCCGGGCAGGCATGCGGTCCCGCGCTCCACGCCAGGTGGGAGCGGTTGCTGGAGGCATGACGGGACGCCGCGAGCGCCGGGTCGGTGTTGGCGGCCGCGAAACTGACCAGCACCAGGTCGCCCGCAGCCAGCTTCTGTCCCCCGAACTCCATGTCGGCCGCCGGGTAGTGCGGCGCGTAGTTCGCCATGGGCGGGTTCTTCCACAGCGTGGTGTCGATGGCCTCGTCGATCAACCCGCCCGCCGCGTAACGGTCGTTGGTCAGCAGCAGGTGCAGGGTGTTGGAGATGAGGTTGCGCAGCGGCTCCGCGCCCGCGCCCAGGAGCAGGACGAGTTGGTGAGCCATCTCCTCGTTGGTCAGGCGCGCCTGATGCTGCATCAGCCAGGAGGTGACGTCGTCGCCGGGCCGGGTCCGCTTGAGGGCCACCAGCTCGCCCACGGCCTGACCGAGCACCTCGTTCGCCTTCTCGGCGTTCACACCGTCGAAAATGCCGGATATACCGAAGAGGACCCGGTCGCCGATCTCCGCGGGGCAGCCGAAGAGTTCGTTGAACACGAAAAGCGGCAGCAGCTTGGCGTAGTCGTTGAGCAGATCGGCCGAACCACGGGTGTGGAACTGGGCGATGAGGTAATTGGAGACCCGCTCGGCACTCTGGCTCAGCCAATGCGAATCGACCCGCGCGAAACTGTCCGTGATCGCCTGCCGCAGCCGCATGTGGTCGGCCCCGTCACTGAACATGGCGTTGGGCCGGTACGCCAGAAGCGGAAGCACCGGACTGTCCGGACTGATCACACCTTCGTTGAAATCCCGCCAGCGGCGCGAGTCCTTCCGGAAGGCACCCGCGTTCTGGAGCAACTGGAGCGCCACCGAGTAATCCGTGACCAGGGTCGCCTCGACGCCGGGGGCGAGTTCCACCGGAGCGGTCGGCCCGTAGTGACGCATGTACTCGTAATAGGCTTGCGGATCGGCCGCGAACTCCGACCCGTGCAACGGCACCGGCTCACCCGTGGCATGAGCCGGGCAGCCGGGTGGTGGCACAGGGACGGTGGATTCAGTGTTCATGCTTGCTCCTAGCGGGCACGGTCCTGCAAATAGTGAACGAGGGTGATCAGGGCGCTTGCTGATGAATTCTCGTCGCGAGCGTCGCAGGTGACGACCGGAGTGTCGGGGAGCAGATCCAGCGCCTCGCGCAGCGCCTCTTCGCCACGAAGCGGCGTACCGTCGAAGTGGTTCACGGCAATGGCGTAGGCGAGTCCGTACTGCTCGATCAGGTCGATGACGGCGAAGGAGTCCGCCAGCCGCTCGGGGTCGACCAGCACGAGCGCCCCGAGAGCGCCGCGCGCCATGTCCTCCCACATCTGCACGAACCGCTGCTGGCCCGGCGTACCGAACAGGTACAGCACGACGTGATCACTGATCGTGAGGCGCCCGAAGTCCATGGCCACCGTGGTGGTGGTCTTGCCGCGGACGCCCTTGAGGTCGTCGATGTCCTCGCCGGCCTGCGTCATCGTCTCCTCCGTGGTCAGCGGAGGAATCTCGGACATGGTCCCGACGAAGGTGGTCTTGCCCACCGCGAAGTGCCCGACGATCAGGATCTTCACGGCGGTCTGTGCCGCTCCGCCGCGGACGTAGGCCTTCTCATCCAAAACGGGCCCGGAGACCATCCAGCACCTCCTGAAGAATCTGCTCGTCGACCAGGCGGGCGCGCGCGACCGGTGCGCGCGTGATGAGGTATCCGCCTTCGGCGAGGGCATTGAGAAGGATCTTCACCACACCCATGGGCAGGCGCAGGTGTCCCGCGATCTCGGCGACCGAGAGGTAGCCGCCGGAGCACATCTCCAGCAGGCTCTGCTCCTCGGGGGAGAGCCGGGCCGGCCGCTGCTGGTGGTCGGCCGCCGCCGTGACCAGCGTGATCAGGGAGAACTGGTCCCCGTCGGGAAGGTCGCGGCCATTGGTGATGACGTACGGCCGCACTAACTCCGCGGCCTCGGGCTCCTGCCGCTCGGAATCGGTCACTGGCGTGCGCCGATGTTCTCGCGCGGCGGAGTCGTCAGCGCCTTGCCGAGCTGGCCGACGAGCTGCTGCATGCGGAAGGTGATCTCCCCCATCTCGACGTTGGGAGAGGCCGAGACCGCGAGGTACGCGCCGTCACCGGCGGAGATCAGGAAGACCCAGCCACCGTCGAACTCGACGAGCGTCTGCCGCCACTTCAGATCGGACCCGTCGCAGAAGAACCCGATCGAGCGGCTCAGCGACTGCACACCGCTCATCGCGGCGGCGACGGTGTCCGCGTGGTCCCTGCCGACCCCCTTCGAGGAGGCCATCAAGAGCCCGTCGGCGGAGACCAGGACCGCGTGCAGAGCCCCGGGAATCTCCAGGACGCCGTCAAGCATCCATGACAGATCGTTGTTCACGAAACCTCATGCCCTTCGCTGCTTGCGTCATGTGCGTTGCTCGTGCGGCCCGCGGGCTCCGGGTGCGCGGCTCGACCGGACTGCGTGCCGCGCTGGAAGGCACCCATGATCGAGGCGGTCTCCTCTTCGGAGCGCGTCGGGGTACCCGTGGTCATGGGGGTGCCCGTGGTCATGGGGGTGCCCGTGGTTTCGGAACTCGGCGGCACGATGGCCATGGCCCGCCTGCGGCGGCGCTTCGGAAGACCGTCGGCGGTCGTGGACACGGCCGCTGTGGGTTCCGGGCCGCTCGGGTTCAGCGAGGGAACAGTGCTCACAGTCTGTGCTCGCTCCTTTGGTTCCGGCATGCTGGTGAGCAGCTCGTCCGGCAGCAGCACCACCGCTCGCACACCCCCGTAGGGAGAGGTCGAGTCGACGGACACCGTGAAGCCGTAGCGCTCACAGAGCACACCGATCACCGCGAAGCCGAACTGCGGAGGATTACCGAGCCCCGAGACACCCGAGGCCCGCTCACTCGAAAGGAGTTTCGCCGCTCGGGCTTTTTCCTCCTCGTTCATGCCGACACCGGCATCGTCGACGACGATGCAGATGCCCTTGGGCACGGCACGGACATTGATCTCGACACTGGTTTCCGGTGCCGAGTAACTGGTGGCGTTGTCGAGCAGTTCGGCAAGGGCCAGCGCCACCGGTTCGACGGCCCGGTTGGTGACCGCGAAATCGACCTGCGAAAGAATCTCGACGCGCTGGAAATGCCGGATCCTGCCCTGCGCGCTGCGGACCACGTCGTAGACCGACGCGACGTCACGCTGCCGTCCGAGCCAGCCTTCGCAGAGCACCGCGATGGACTGGGCGCGCCGCCCGAACTGCGAGTTCATGTGGTCGATCTCCAGGAGATCCTGGAGAATCACCGACTCGCCATACTTGCTCTGCAGTTTGGAAATGGCCAGCTGCTGTTCGGCGGCGAGACCCTGAAGCGTCCGCATCGCCGATTTGAGCGCGGTTCTCGTTGCTTCTTCGGCTTGCTCCTGAGCTTTCTTCACCGAGGCCGAATATTGATTCTCAAGCTCAGCGTAGTGATCTCTGAGCCCTTGATTTTCCTGCCTTAAACTCCGCGCAGACCGCTTCCCACGAATAATGGCGGTAGCTGCAAGCGGAGTACCAGCGATAAGAGCCCAGAGAGCCGGGTCCTGCATGTATTGCGTCATAAGACTCTCTTCAAGCGAATGACAGCCAGCTACTGAATTCCGTCAGCGCGGCGGGCCGACAGCCCACTGCGCAGGGTTTACCGTCCGGGCCGCACAGTTGGCCAGAAGAGTGGTTTTGTGCCCGTAGCCCGCTCGGCAAGTGCGGCGATCGTATCATCGCCCCAAGTCATGACGGACCGTCAATATGAGGAGTACTTGCGAACATTGACGGGTGGTCAGTTCAACAGTGGACAGTTCCCGCCAGTTCCCCTGAGGCGATATCCGATAAGGGGGCTCTGCGGCTTTCGTCAATCAGTGCCCGGAGTGGTCATCGGGCAGCGGGCCCCGCCGAGTGGGCGCGGGGTAACCCGCGCCCACCGGGCTCGCGTTCAGCGCAGGTCGGCCGGCTCCTGGCTGTCGTCGAGGAAACCGCCGGACTGGTGTTGCCACAGCTTCGCGTAGGCGCCCTCCGCCGCGAGCAGTTCCTGATGCGTGCCCTGCTCGAGGATCCGTCCGCGGTCGAGGACGACGAGCCGGTCCATGGTGGCGACCGTGCTCAGTCGGTGCGCCACGACGAGCGCCGTCCGCCCCTCCATGAGTCGCCACAGCGCCTCCTGGACGAGGATCTCGCTCTCGGAGTCCAGCGCGCTGGTCGCCTCGTCGAGCAGCAGGATCGGTGCGTCGCGCAGGATCGCCCTGGCGAGTGCGACCCGCTGGCGCTGGCCACCGGACAGTTTGACCCCGCGCTCGCCCACCATGGTGTCGAAGCCGTCCGGCAGCGCGTCGGCGAACTCCGTGACATGCGCCGCCTCGGCCGCGCGGCGGATCTCCGCCTCGGTGGCCTCCGGCCGGGCGAAGGCGATGTTGTCCCGCAGCGTGCGGTGGAACATCGCCGGGTCCTGCGGTACGTAGGCCATCTGGCTGCGCAGGTCGGCCTGGCGCAGTCTGCTGATGTCCTGCCCTCCGATCAGGATGCGGCCCGAGTCGATGTCCGTCATCCGCAGCAGCAGCCGGGCGAGCGTGGTCTTGCCCCCGCCGGACCGGCCGACGAGACCGATCTTCGCCCCGCTGGGCACCGCCAGGTCGAGTCCCTCGAAGAGCGGCTGCGCGCCCGCGTGGGCGAACGTCACCTGCTCGAAACGGACGTCGGCGGCCCGGGACAGCAGCGACTCCGGCACCTTCGGGTCGAGCACGGTCGGCGGCTTCAGCAGCAGTTCGGTGAACTGCGCGGCCTCCGTCAGCGAGCTCTCCAGACGACGGTAGATCTGGTTGAACTCGAACATGATCCGCGTCGCGTTGCTGTAGTACGTGAAGGCGACCACGACCGCCTCGACGCCGTGACTGCCGCCGCCGAGCGCGACCGCGAGCAGCAGGCCCAGCGCGTTGGTCAGCACGGACATCGGTGCGACCAGGGTGTCGATGCGCAGGTTGCCGTAGTCCCACGACCTCAGCATGAGCCGCCGCGAGACCGCGACACGGGACCGGTGCTCGGCGGCCTCGCGCTCCTCGGCGGCGAACGCCCGGACCGTGTCCATGTTCATCAGGCTGTCGGCGACATGGCCCGACACCCGGGCGATCGCCTCCTCGCGCTGATCGACGAGCGCCTGGCGGCGGCGGATGAGGGGCAGCACGCACAGCGCCGTCAGCGCGATCATCGCCAGGAGTCCGACGACGAGCAGCGGTTCGTAGCGCCACAGCACCACCGCCCCGAACACCAGCGGCACGAAGCTGCCCATGACCTGGAACGTCATCGTGTCGACGAACTCCTCGAAGCGGGAGGCGAAGCTCAGCACCCGCTTCGTCAGTGACCCGGCGAAGTTGTCGTGGAAGAACGCGGCGTCCTTGGCGAACAGTTCGTCCATGCCGATGACGTACAACTGCTCGATGCCGAGGGCGTCGAGGCGGTTCAGGCAGTGCAGGCCGAGGCGCCACAGTATCTCCGCGAGCAGCAGGACACCGGCGAAGCCGAGGACGTACGGCAGCGTCGAGCCGATGGAGATGCCGGCGTCACCGGCGATCCGGCCGACGAGCTTCGCGACGATCAGCGGCGCGATGTAGTTGATGCCGATGTTGCCGAGCGCCGGCAGCAGCATCGCGGGGGCCGTCAGCCGTCGGAGCCGGGCCAACTCCCGTCCGTAATAACGAAGGGCGAGGAGTACCGAGCCTTTGCCCGGTGTGCCCTCGCGCGATTCAGGCGTTCCCATCCCAACCCTGTGTTGTCGTGCGGCAGCCTGCCGCGTGCTTCTCCGGGGAGATTCCGTTGCCTCGGTGGCCGTGTGGAGCTTCGGTTTCGGGTGAGTGCGCTCGCTCGGGTCGTCCTCCGGCAGCCGGGGTACGACGACGGGCCCCGCGCGGCCGCGGCGACACCCATGCGCGAGTACGGCGGGCCAGGAATCGCAGTGTCCCGCGACGCCGCCCGCGCAGTCCAAGCGTTTTTCTCGGCCAACGGTGCACGTCGCACGCCTGCGCGACCTGGCCGAACAGGCGTGCCCTCGATGCGCCCGAGTCCCTGTTTCCGCGCGCTCGCGCGGCGCACCATGTCGTGTTCAGGACGCTGTTCCCAGGACACGAAAAAGGCCGTCTCCTCGTCACCGAGAAGACGGCCTCCGACCTGCTGTGAAGCTGGTCGGGACGACAGGATTTGAACCTGCGACCCCTTGACCCCCAGTCAAGTGCGCTACCAAGCTGCGCCACGTCCCGTTGCCCGCCTGACCTGGGGTTTCCCCTGGCCGAACGTGCACGGAAACAATACCGCACTCGAGCCGATGGTCGCGCATCGGTTTATCCGGGGCCGACGGGAGCCGGGGGCCGCAAGGGAAGGCCCGGAGCCGATGCTTGACCTGAAGCTTGCTTGAGGTTGCACGATCGTCGGCATGACGATCATCGAGGCGGCACGACACCACCGGTACCAGGACCTGCCCCACCTGATGGGGCTGATGACCGGCGACGAGAAGCACGGCCCCGCGGCGACGTCCACGCTGGACGCCCTGTGGGTGCTCTACGACCGGGTGCTACGGGTCGGGCCCGAGCGGGTGGACGATCCGGAGCGCGACCGGTTCCTGCTCTCCAAGGGGCACGGGCCGATGGCGTACTACGCGGTGCTGGCGGCCAAGGGCTTCGTGCCCTTGGAGTGGCTGCCGGACTTCGGCTCGTACGACTCACCGCTCGGGCACCACCCGGACCGGGTGCTGGTACCCGGCGCCGAGATCGGCAGCGGCTCACTGGGGCACGGGCTGCCGATCGCGGTCGGCACCGCGCTGGGCCTGCGCGCACAGGGGCTGGACGAGCCGCGCGTGTGGGTGCTGATCGGCGACGCGGAGCTGGACGAGGGCAGCAACCACGAGGCGATCGCGTACGCCGGGCCGGCCCGTCTCGACCGGCTGCACACCGTAGTGATCGACAACTCCTCCGCCAGTCATGCCAGGCCCGGCGGTATCGCCGCCCGGTTCGAGGCCGCGGGCTGGTCCGCCCTGACCGTCGACGGCCGTGACCACGAGGCGCTGTACGCCGCCTTCACCGCACCCCACCCGGGTCGCCCGCACGTGGTCGTCGCCCGGGTCGAGCCGAAGTCCGCCTGAGGCACCCGAGGCGCATGAGGCGCCTGTGCCGTGCGAGGCACCTGCGCTACTCGACGCTCCCCCCTTCTCTCGCTCTCGTCCCGTACGCCCCCTGAAAGGACCCCCTTCCATGGACACGATGCGTGATCGTTTCGCCCCTGTCGTGACGCGGCTGCTCGACGAGGACCCGCGGGTCGCGGTCGTTCTCGCCGAGATCGGCAAGGACGGCTTCACGGACGCCCGGCGCAGGCATCCGGATCGGGTGATCAACGTCGGGATCCGCGAGCAGCTCCTGGTCGGGGCGGGCGCGGGCCTGGCCCTGACCGGCCTGCGGCCCGTCGTGCACACCTTCGCCAGCTTCCTCGTCGAGCGGCCGTTCGAGCAGGTCAAGCTGGACCTCGGACATCAGGACGTGGGCGCGGTGCTGGTGAGCGCGGCCGCGTCCTTCGACTGGCCCGCCGGAGGCTTCACCCACATGGCACCCGGTGACGTGGCCCTGCTCGACACGCTGGACGGCTGGACCGTGCATGTTCCCGGCCATCCGGACGAGGCCGAGAAGCTGCTGCGGCACGCGGTCGCCGCCGGGGAGGACAAGGTGTACGTGCGGTTGTCCGTGCAGTCCAACGCGCAGGGCCTGCCGGTCGACGGGGCCCGCTTCCGTACCGTGCGCGAAGGGCGCGCAGGGGTCGTCGTCGCCGTCGGACCGATGCTCGACTCCGTGGTCGCCGCCACGGAGGGGCTCGACGTCACCGTCCTGTACGCGACCACCGTGCGGCCCTTCGACGGGGCGGCCCTGCGCCGTGCCACAGCGGCGGCAGGCACCGACGTCGTCCTCGTCGAGCCGTATCTGGCCGGTACGTCCACGGCCGTCGCGGGCGACGCGCTCGCCGAGGTGTCCCACCGTGTCCTCGGCCTCGGCGTCGGCCGGCGTGAGCTGCGCCGGTACGGAACCATCGACGAACACCTGGCGGCGCACGGCCTCGACGCGGCGTCCCTGCGGGAGCGGATCGGCGGCTTCCTGAGCGCTTCGGGCCGGCCGCGCCCCTGAATCCGCCCCCGCGCTCCCCCGCGCTCCCTCGCGCGGACACGCGTGTCAGCCGGCCGTCGGAAGTCCCAGCTCCGGGTAGGCGTCCAGCAGCCGGGGCGGAGCCGCCTGGCGCCAGGAGTCGGCCAGGATGTCGCGGAGCTCGTCGCCGTCCTCCAGGGCGGCGAGCCGGACCCGGACCCAGGCGAAACCCGCCTCGTGGTCGGCGATCCAGAACTTCCCGGGCTCGGCCAGGACGAGTTCGTCGCGCTCCTCCTTGGGGCAGCGCACCGCGATGGAGGTCTCCTCTTCGGGCAGCGTGGCGAACATCTTCCCCGCGACCCGGAAGGTGGGCATGCTCCAGGCGATCTTCTCCGTGGTGTCCGGCAGGGAGAGGGCGATACGACGTACGGCTTCGGCATCCGGCATGAGTCGCACCGTAGCCAATGGCACTGACAGTCACTCGCCTCCGGGGGTCCGCGCTCCCAGCCGCTTGTAGAAGATCGTCGTCGGGCGCGGCTCGCCCGCCGGCGTCGCCGCGTAGTCGGGGATCGCCCCGAGCCGGGTCCAGCCCGCGGAGCGGTAGAGGGACTCGGCGGGGCTGTCGGTCTCGGTGTCCAGGTGCAGGAGGGTGATTCCGGCGGTGGCGGCGGCGTGCTCGGCGGCGGTCAGGAGTTCCCGGCCGAGGCCCTGCCCGCGGCCGTCGCGGTGCACCATCAGCTTCACCAGCTCGGCGCGGTGGCGGCTGTTGGGTCTGTCCGGGAAGGCGAGGCTCACGGTGCCCAGGATCCGGTCGGCGGTGTGCGCCACCCACACGGCGAGGCGCCCTGCCGACACCGCGTCCACGCGCTCCTCCCACCAGGCGACGGCCGCCGCCCGCTCCAACGGGGCGAGGAACCCGATCGAGGCCCCGCCCTCCACGGTGTCGGCCAGCAGCTCGGCCAACTCCCCCGCCGAGGCGCGAAGGCGCTCGGCGTCCAGCCGGGAGACGGTGATCACGGCAGCACCACCACCAGCGCGTACCGTACGTCCACGGGGCCGGGACACCGGAAGCGTGTGGGCCCCCAGACCCGCAGCCGCAGACAGTCCCCGGCGTCGAGCCGGTGTTCGACGTTCTGCGCGGTCACCTCCAGCGTTCCGTCGAGGACCCAGATGTGCTGCTCCAGGCCGGGCACGGGAGGCCGGTCGTAGGCGATGTCGGCCCCCGACCCGAGGCGCCCCTCGACCAGTTCGCCGCGCAGCCCCGCGTGCGGCGGGGACACCGATCGTCGTACGAATCCGGAGGCTTCGTCGGTCCAGACCGTCTGGTCGGCCGCCCGCATCACCGGGACGGGTTCCACCTCGACCTCGCTGAGCAGCTGCGACATGGTGCGTCCGTACACGGCGCACAACCGGTTCAGGAGCGAGGCCGTGGGGCTGATCTCGGCCCGCTCGGCGCGGGACAGCGTGGAGCGACTGACCCCACTGCGCTCCGCCAACTCCCCCAGGGACCAGCCGCGTTCGGACCGCAGCTCGGCCAGCCGGGCCCCGAGCCGGACATCCACGAGGTCAAGCTCCCCATCGTTTCTCATATTCGGGATGTTATCCCAGATGTGGGACATCCCAGAGGTGAAACGGACGGCAGGAGTCCCTCCGAGCACTCCCCTCAGTCGACCGTCGCGGCCTGGGCCAGCGCCTCCAGCACCGGACGGATCAGCGGATGCCCCTCCGCGCCCCGGCGTACGGCCGCGAAGACCCGGCGCGTGGGCGCGACACCGTCGACCGGGCGGACCAGCACTCCCGTGAGGTCCATGCCACGCAGGGCCGAGCGGGGCACCAGGGCGACGCCCGCGTCGGCCGAGGCGAGGGCGACGACGGCACGGAAGTCGTCGGAGGAGTGTTCGAGACGAGGTTGGAATCCGGCGTTCTCGCAGGCCAGGACGACCACGTCATGGCAGGGGTTGCCCGGGTACGGACCGATCCACGGATCCTTGGCCAGCTCGGCGAGCGGGACCTCGGCGGCGTCGGCGAGCCGGTGGCCGAGTGGGACGACCGCGTCGAAGGGCTCGGCGTACAGAGGTACGGGGGTCAGCCGCGGGTCGTCCGCGTCGGGGGCGCCCCGGTACTCGACGGCGACCGCGATGTCGACCAGCCGGTCGAGCACCATCGGCAGACTGGCGTCACCCTCGGCGTCCTGGACGCGGACATGGATACCGGGGGCCGTGCGGGCGAGGCGGGCCAGCGCGGGGGCCACGACCAGGCCGATACCGGTCGCGAAGGCGGCGACGGTGACCGTGCCCGCCGAGCCCCCGCTGTACGCGGCCAACTCCGCCTCGGCGCGCTCCAGTTGGGCCAGGACCTCGTTGGTGTGGCTGAGCAGGATCTCGCCGGCCGGAGTCAGCCGGACGCCCTTGGCGCCGCGCTCGACGAGCCGGTGGCCGGTCTCCTGCTCCAGCGCGGTCAGCTGCTGGGAGACCGCGGAGGGGGTGAGATAGAGCGCGGCGGCCGCCGCCGTGACCGTGCGGTGGTCGGCCACCGCACGGAGGATGTGGAGCCGCCGCGCTTCGATCATGCGACCGATTCTCTCAGGTCACAGGCGTCTTTCAGCCCTCGAGCTCCGCGCGGGCGGACACGAACGCGTCGACCGCCCGGTTCACGTCGTCCGTGGAATGCGCGGCGGACAGCTGCACCCGGATCCGTGCCTGGCCCTGCGGGACGACCGGGTACGAGAAGCCGATCACGTACACGCCGCGCTCCAGGAGCAGCTCCGCCATGCGTCCGGCGACGGTCGCGTCGCCGATCATGACGGGGGCGATCGCGTGGTCTCCGGGGAGGATGTCGAAGCCCTCCGCGGTCATCCGGGAACGGAACAGCGCGGTGTTCTGTGCGAGTCGGATGCGCAGGTCGTCGGCCGACTCCAGCAGGTCGAGCACCTTCAGGGAGGCCGCCGCGATCACCGGCGCGAGCGTGTTCGAGAAGAGGTACGGGCGGGAGCGCTGGCGCAGCAGGGCGACGATCTCGGCGCGGGCGGCGACATAACCGCCGGAGGCGCCGCCGAGCGCCTTGCCGAGGGTGCCGGTGATGATGTCGACGCGGTCCATGACGCCGTGCAGCTCGGGGGTGCCGCGGCCGCCGGGGCCGACGAAGCCGACGGCGTGCGAGTCGTCGACCATGACCATGGCGTCGTAGCGGTCGGCCAGGTCGCAGATCTCCTTGAGGGGCGCGACATAGCCGTCCATCGAGAAGACGCCGTCGGTGACGATCAGACGGCGGCGCGCGTCGGACGCCTCCTTGAGCTGGGCCTCCAGGTCGGCCATGTCACGGTTGGCGTAGCGGAAGCGGCGCGCCTTGGACAGACGGATGCCGTCGATGATCGAGGCGTGGTTGAGGGCGTCGGAGATGACCGCGTCCTCGGCGCCGAGGAGGGTCTCGAAGACGCCGCCGTTGGCGTCGAAGCAGGAGGAGTAGAGGATCGTGTCCTCCTGGCCGAGGAACGCGGACAGGCGCGCCTCCAGCTCCTTGTGCACCTCCTGCGTACCGCAGATGAAGCGCACGGACGCCATGCCATAGCCCCAGCGGTCGAGGGCCTCGTGGGCGGCGGCGACGACCTCGGGGTGGTCGGCGAGGCCGAGGTAGTTGTTCGCGCAGAAGTTGAGGACCTCGCCGGGGCGGCCGCCCGCGGTGACGGTCACGGTCGCGGACTGCGGGGTGCCGATGACGCGCTCGGGCTTGTGGAGACCGGCGGCACGGATCTCGTCGAGGGTGGTGCGGAGGTCGTCGCGCACGGAGTCGAACATGGAAAGGGCTCCTAGGGGATTACGCGGTTCGGAGGGGTTCGTGCGGACGCTCACGCGCTCCAGTCGAGGATGATCTTGCCGCCACGGCCGCTCGCGGCGTCCGCGAAGGCGGCCTCGTAGTCGCGGTAGTCGTAGCGGCCGGTGATGACCGGTGCCAGGTCGAGGCCGCCTTCGAGGAGGACGGACATCGCGTACCAGGTCTCGAACATCTCACGACCGTAGATGCCCTTGATCGTGATCATGGAGGTGACGATCCGGGACCAGTCGACCGGGAACTCCTCGGCGGGCAGGCCGAGCATCGCGATCCGGCCGCCGTGCGTCATGTTGGCGATCATGTCGCGCATCGCCTCGGGGCGGCCGGACATCTCCAGGCCGATGTCGAAGCCCTCGCGCAGGCCGAGGGCGCGCTGGCCGTCGCCGATGGTCGACTCCGCGACGTTCAGCGCGAGGCTGACGCCGATCTTGCGGGCGAGGTCGAGGCGCTCCTCGCTGACGTCGGTGATGACGACGTTGCGGGCGCCCGCGTGCCGGGCCACGGCCGCGGCCATCAGACCGATCGGGCCCGCGCCCGTGATGAGGACGTCCTCGCCGACCAGGGGGAAGGACAGCGCCGTGTGCACGGCGTTGCCGAACGGGTCGAAGATCGCGGCGACGTCGAGGTCGACGGGGACGCGGTGCACCCACACGTTGGCGGCGGGCAGGGCCACGTACTCGGCGAACGCGCCGTCGCGGCCGACGCCGAGGCCGACCGTGGCCCGGCACAGGTGGCGGCGGCCGGCCAGGCAGTTGCGGCACTTGCCGCACACCAGGTGGCCCTCGCCGCTGACCCGGTCGCCCGCCTTGATGTCGACGACGTCGCGGCCGGTCTCCACGACCTCTCCGACGAACTCGTGGCCGAGGACGAGCGGCGTGCGGATGGCCTGCCGCGCCCACCCGTCCCAGGTGCGGATGTGCAGGTCGGTACCGCAGATCCCGGTCCTGAGGACCTTGATCAGTACGTCGCCGGGGCCGATCTCCGGTTCCGGGACGTCCGTGAGCCAGAGCCCGGGCTCCGCCTTCTCCTTGACCAGCGCCTTCAAGCTGTGGCTCCCGTGGTGAGGTCCCGGAGCAGGGCACGCCGAAGGAGCCCGTACCGGGGAGAGGGGTGATTTCCCGGAGAAATCTGCCGCACGGGGGCGCCGTTGGTCCATCGAGGATTTCTTAAGCGCGGCCGCAGCTTTCCTTCACGCCTCCGGCCGCGGGCGTCAGATCCCCCCGGTGTCCTCGCGGCGCTCCAACTGCTCGACCAGTTCCGCCGCCAACGACTTGATGGTCTCCAGGCCCGCTTTCCCCCACGGGCGCGGTTCGAGGTCGACGACGCAGATCGTGCCGAGGGCGATGCCGGTGCGGTCGATCAGCGGGGCGCCCAGGTAGGAGCGGACGCCGATCTCGTCGACGACCGGGTTGCCGGCGAAACGCGGGTAGTCGCAGACGTCTTCCAGGACCAGCGCCTTGCGGCGGACGACCACATGGGGGCAGAACCCGTAGTCGCGGGTCAGGTAGCGCCCGATGCCCTTGCCGGTGCCGGTGCCGTCCGAGGCGGCCGGGAGCAGCCGGGCGACCGACACGTTGCCGTCCGGGGTGTGCAGGCCCGCGAAGAACTGCCGGTTCTCGTCGATGAAGTTGACCATCGAGTACGGCACCGCGGCGACTTCGGCGAGCCGGTCCGCGAAGGCGTCGAAGGCGGGTTCCGTGCGTTCTCCCAGGCCCAGTCGGCGCAGTCGGCGGACCCGGGCGGGGGCGTCCTTGTCCTCCGGGGTCAGCAGCAGACGACCGGCCGGGCGCGGCGGGTCGTAACTCATCTACGGGCTCCCTGGTGTGGGGCGGGCGTCATGGTGTGTGGGCTCCGTGGCGGGGACGTGGGTCGGGTGCGGGCTCAGCGACTGGAAGGGTGCACCAGGTGCGGGCTCAGCGGCTGGGGGCGTGCGTCGGTGCGTGGGCGAGAAGGTGGCGGACCAGGGTGAGCAGGGTCTGCACGCCCGAACTGGAGATCCGGGCGTCACAGCGCACGATGGGGATCTCGGGGTCGAGGTCGATGGCCGCGCGCACCTCCTCGGGGTCGTAGCGGTAGGCACCGTCGAACTCGTTGACGGCGACGATGAAGCCGAGACCGCGCTGCTCGAAGAAGTCGACGGCCGCGAAACAGTCCTCCAGGCGGCGGGTGTCGGCGAGGATCACCGCACCGAGCGCGCCCTCGGACAGCTCGTCCCACATGAACCAGAACCGCTGCTGCCCGGGGGTGCCGAACAGGTACAGGACGTGTTCCGGATCGAGGGTGATGCGGCCGAAGTCCATCGCCACGGTGGTCTCGACCTTGTTCTCGATGCCGTCGAGATTGTCGGTCGCGGCGCTGACCGTGGTGAGCAGCTCCTCCGTGCTGAGCGGCGCGATCTCGCTCACCGCGCCCACGAAGGTCGTCTTGCCGACCCCGAACCCTCCCGCCACCAGGATCTTCAGCGCGGTGGGGAAGGGATCAGAGCTGTCGTCGTAGTCCATCGAGCACTGCCTCCAGAAGAGACCGGTCAGTGGGGTTGTGGTGGAACTCGGGCGGCTTGGTGGTCAGTGCCCCGCAGTCGACGAGGTCGGAGAGCAGCACCTTGGTGACCGCCGCGGGCAGCTTCAGGTGTGCGGCGATCTCCGCGACCGAGACGGGCGCCCGGCACAGTTCGAGTGCCTGGGTGTGCTCGGGGCCGAGGTAGCCCAGAGGTGTGGCCCCGGTCGCCATCACCTGCGACAGCAGGTCGAGGGCGGTGGTCGGCCGGGTCCGGCCGTTGCTGACCGTGTAGGGGCGCACCAGCCGTCCGGCCGCGTCGTCGAGCCAGGGCCCGTCGCCGGCCGCGGCCACCCTCAAGGCCTCATCGCCGGCGGTTCCACGGCGCCCTGCCGGGGCGCGGTCATCAGATACGGACGGACGCTCTTGACCAGCATCGCCATCTCGTAGCCGAGCACCGCCGCGTCGGCCTCGCGGCCGGCGAGCACCGCGAGACAGGTGCCGGAGCCCGCGGTGGAGACGAACAGCAGGGTCGAGTCGAGTTCCACGACGACCTGGCGCACCTCTCCGCCGTCGCCGAAGCGCACGCCCGCGCTGCGGCCGAGCGAGTAGAGACCGGAGGCGAGCGCCGCCATGTGGTCGGCGCTGTCCGGGTCGAGGCCGTGGACCGACTTCACGAGTCCGTCGCAGGAGAGGAGTACCGCGCTGGTGGTGTGCGGTACGCGCTGTACGAGGCCGCTCATCAGCCAGTCGAGATCGGATACATGGGCGGTCGGCGCGTCGCTCGCCATGGTGGATCGACTCCTTGAGGTACGAAGGTCTGCCGGAGCGGAGGGTGTGGGGGTGTGGGTGGGGGGTGTCAGGGGGGTGGTCATCCGGCCGTTGTGCTCCCGTCGTGCCGGGCCGTGAGGTCGTGTCCGGGCGCGGGTGCGGTTGTGTCGCGGGTCCCGTGCGTCTCGTGCGGGGCGGGCGCGTGCGCCGGGTGGGTGTCGGCTATGGGGGGCGCGCCCGTGGACGTCTGGTCGACACGGATCACGTCGAGCGGCGGCAACGGATCCAGGTGCCGCAGGTCCGGGTACGGCAGATCGGAGTGCGGCAGGTCCGGGTGCGGCAAGTCCGAGTGCGGCAGATCGAAGTGCGGCCGCTCCATGTGCGGTTCTCCGGTGTGCGGTGGCTCCACGCGCCGCTCCTCGGCGTGCTGGGCCTCGGCGAGCCCGATCCCCCGCTGGAACGCCGCCATCAGGCCGGGGTCGTGGCCGACGACGTGCTCCGGGTCCTGACGGGGCACGGGTCCGTCTCGCAGTTGGGGTGCGATGTGCTCCTGGGCGCGTCTCTTGGGCAGCTGGGGCTTGCCCATGGTGCCGCGCACCGCGCCGTTGCGCGGGGTGGGCGGCATGGCCGCGTTCTCCGCCACCACGGGCCGGTCGTCGGGGCGGATGCCGGGCAGGGCCTCGGCCGGGTTGGGCCGCTCCGCGCGGGCGCCGCGCACGGGGAGCGGCGCCGGGCCGCTGCCGCCCGTGCCCGGCGCGGCGGGCGGCACTTGGTCCCGCTGCCGCGGCGCGGAGGACGCCGTGGCGTCGGCGGAGGGCACGGGCGCGGTCGGCCCGGCCTGAGCTCCGGCAGGCGGACGCGCGCCGCCGGCCTTGGACTGCTGGGCCTGCTGGGCCTGTGCCTGCGATACGTCCCCGGGGGCGCCCGGCGCCGCGCCCAACAGCGCCTGCGGTACGACCAGTACGGCCTGGACACCGCCGTAGATGTTGGTCTGGAGCCGTACGTGGATGCCGTGCCGCCGGGCGAGCTGCGACACCACGAACAGGCCGATCCGGCCGTCCTGGAGGAGGCTTGCGACATTCACCTGATCGGGGTCGGTGAGCAGCGTGTTCATCTTGCTCTGCTCGCCCAGGGGCATGCCCAGGCCCCGGTCCTCGACCTCGACGGCGAGGCCGGACGTGACGAGGTTGACGCGCAGCAGCACTTGGGTGTGCGGGGCGGAGAACACCGTCGCGTTCTCGACGAGTTCGGCCAGTAGGTGGATGACGTCGGCGACGGCGTGCCCGCGCAGGGTGCCGTCGATCGGGGGCACCAGCTTGACCCGCGAGTACTGCTCGACCTCGGCGATCGCCGACCGCAGCACCTCGGTCATGGAGACGGGGTTGCTCCACTGGCGGCGCGAGACGGCGCCGCCGAGCACGGCGAGGTTCTCGGCGTGCCGTCGGATGCGGGTGGCGAGGTGGTCGACGTGGAAGAGGCCCTTGAGCAGGTCCGGGTCCTCGATCTCGTTCTCCAGCTCGTCGAGGATCGAGATCTCGCGGTGCACGAGGGACTGAAGCCGTCGCGCGAGGTTGACGAAGACCTCGACCTTCTGTTCGCTGCCCGCCTGGCTGGAGAGTTGGGCGGCCTGCACGACGGCGGTGACGGCGCCGTCGTGCGCGCGGGAGAGGTCGGCGGCGAGCAGCTCGAAGTCGTCGGCGTCCGGCCCCGGCCGGCGGCGCTGCTTGGGCGCGGGCGGGCTCTCGCCCCGGCGCAGTCCCTCGACGACGGCGCGCAGGTCGGCTTCGGTGCGGGCGCTGCCGCGGCGCAGGGCACCGATGCGTTCCCGTACGGACGTGGCGGCCCGGTCGGCGCCGACGGCCGCGATCAGGATGCCCGCGAGAGCGACGCACCCGGCGCCGGCGAGCACCGACCACAGGATGACGCCGGGGCGCGCGCCGGTGGAGCGGACGGTGAACAGCACGGCCGCGCACGCGCTGAGCGCCACCGCGATCGGCGGCAGGACCGCCAGGCGCAGCAGCTGGGGCCGTAGGTGGGTCTCGGGCTGCGGGGTGACCGTGCGGGCGACCGGCCGCCCGTGCCGCCCGCCCTCACGGCGGTCTGCGCGTGCGGCCGGTGCGCGGAGGTGAGACATCTGCGTCCTCGTACTGGTGCGTCGGGGGCCACGGGGGCTCCCGCGGGTCTGCGCGACTCGGGCGTGCGCCATCGCGATGCCGGTCGAGAGAGCCGAAGAATTCGGCCCTGCGTCGCCCGACGGCAACTGACAGTAGTCGGCAAGCCATCATGTGCGGTGGGCAGTTGACAAACTCCCCCGGAAGGCGTCCCGCTCTGGTATGAGGCCTCGCACGGCAGACCGATATCCCCCTCGGACGCACGTTCCCCTGCGTCACCGATCCGATCAGAGCTGGTCAGAACCGGTCGAGAACACACGGCGAGGGTCGGGGAGCAGTTCGCTCCCCGACCCTCGCCGTCGATCGGACATTCAGGAAATTCAGCTCGCGGACACCGTCTCCGGCTCTCCGGTGCCCTCCGAAGCTTCGCCCACGACGTCACCCGGAGTACTGGAAGCGGAGATCTCCGCTCCGGTCCTCTCGATGGCGGGCCAGCCGCCCTTCGGCGACACGGCCACACCGCGCCACCAGGGCTCGACCGGGACGGCCTCGGAGGTGGGTTCGAAGGGCTGGCCGGGGCGGGGCAGCGCGACGCGGGCGCCCACCGTGTGTGCGGCGGCCATCATGCCCTCACCGGGCTCCACCCAGGGGTGCGTCGCCAGGTTGAAGGTGGCCCAGTGGATGGGCAGCGTCACGCCGGTGGGCCGCCCGCCCTGGAGGTCCAGGTGGGTGCGCATGCCCTCCTCTGGCGTCATGTGGATGTCGGGCCAGAACTCGCTGTACGCCCCGACCTGGATCATCGTGATGTCGAACGGGCCGTGCTCGGCGCCGATGTCCTTGAAGCCCTCGAAATAGCCGGTGTCCCCGCTGTGGTAGATCCGGTGCTCGTCGCCCGCCACCACCCAGGAGGCCCACAGCGTGTGCTGGGTGTTGCGCAGGCCCCGGCCGCAGAAGTGCCGGGCGGGTGTCGCGGTCAGGGAGATGCCGCCGACCTTGGTGGTCTCGTTCCAGTCCAGTTCACGCAGCCGGTCGGGCGAGACGCCCCAGTGCTCCAGGTGGGCGCCGACGCCGAGCGGCACCGCGAAGACCGTGTCCGTGCCGGCCAGTGCCTTGATGGTGGGCAGGTCGAGGTGGTCGTAGTGGTCGTGCGAGATGACGACGACGTCGACCGGGCCGAGCGCGGCCAGCGGCAGGGGCACCGGGTGCAGCCGCTTGGGCCCGACGAAGTTGAAGGGGGAACAGCGCTCGCCCCAGACGGGGTCGAACAGCACCCGGTGCCCGTCTATCTCGGCGAGCACGCTGGAGTGCCCCATCCAGGTGATCCGCAGCCCGCTCGCCGCGGGCTTGGCAAGGTCGGCGAGCGTGGTGGGGTACACCGGCACCGTGCCTGCGGGGGCGCGGTGGACGCGCTCCTCCTTGCGGAAGAAGACCTTCGCGAACTCGAGCATGGAGCCGTCGGGGCTGGTACGGGCGCTCACCGGGTTCTGGAAGACACCGTCCGCGAAATTCGGCGATCTGCGAATGCGCTCCATGCGCTCACCGCCGGGGTCCGCGCCGAAGGCGGCGGGCTGCAACGCGCGGAGCCCGGAGCTCAACGTACGGAATCCGGTCACGGTACCTCCAAGTGGAGTCGGTCAGGCTTTCCATTATCGTCGGCCCCTCTGACAGCGCCGGGTCGACGGTGTCACAGTGCGATGTCCCCGGTACACACCGCGAGGCCCGGCGCCCCGGTGTGCCCCCACGGCGGGCCGATGTCACATCCGCGGGTGCCGGTCCGTCGTATCGGCGAGGGCGCCGAGACCTGGCGCCCCGGCCGGACAACCGGAGGTGGCCCCATGGCCCGCATTTCCCTAACCCCGCGGCGCACGCTCTTCTTCCGCGTCATGGAGTGGTACTCGAAGCGCACCTACGGGAAGGTCCTCGACCCCGGCAGGGCCCTCGCACACAATCCCCGCGTTCTGCGGTCCGACCTGGCCTTCGAGCGCTCGGTCGCGAAGTGGAACGCGCTGGACCCCGGTCTCAAGGCACTCGCGGAGATGGCGGCGTCCGCGTCGATCGGGTGCTCCTGGTGCATGGACTTCGGCTACTGGGTCGGCCGGGAGCGCGGCATGGCCCGCGAGAAGCTGCTGGACGTACCGTGCTGGCGCGAGAGCGAGGTGTACACGCCGCTGGAGCGGGACGTCCTGGAGTACGCGGAGGCCATGACGGCCACCCCGCCCGCCGTGCGGGACGAGTTGGCCGAGCGGCTGCGCGACCGCCTGGGCGAGCCCGCCTTCGTCGAACTGACGGCCATGGTGGCGGTGGAGAACCTGCGCTCGCGCATCAACTCGGCACTGGGGCTGACCAGTCAGGGCTTCAAGGACTCGTGCGACCTGCCGGCCGCCGCGCACCAGGCGCCTGCGCCGAAGTAGCGGACACCCGCGGGGCCCAGGGAAGCCGGCCTCAGCCCTGACCGGCCCTGGCCCGTCCAGCCCGGGCCAGGCGGGCCCCCGCCGCTCCCGCACCGCGTTCCCCACGGCCTCGCCCACCGTGCGCAGGAAGTCGACGTAGCCGGAGGGCGCCTCCTCCCGGCGTCGCGCGGCTCGACGCACACGATGATCGTGCCGACCAGCGGACCCATCGCGAAGCCCTCGCCGAGCCCGGACTGCGGATGCACGGCCAGAGTCAGCCGGAAACCGCCGTACGACATCATGTGGGGCGGGTTCGACGGGCCGGACGGGCGGCGTACCAGGGGCCCACTACTGAAGATCCGTTCAGTAAATTGACAGACTCCCGAGCCGCTCCCGATACTGACTGGCGATTCAGTAAAGGTTCCGGTGGGTCTTCGGTCGCGCCGATGGTTCCGCACTTGGAGGCACCATGGAGGCCGACCCGCGTGGCAATGTGTGCACGGGTGGCGAGGCGCTCGTCAGGGCGCTCGCCGCGCATGACGTGACACAGGCGTTCGGCATCCCCGGCACGCACAACCTGGAGATCTACCGGCACCTGGCGGCGTACGGCGTCCGGCACACGACCCCGCGCCACGAACAGGGCGCCGGGTACGCCGCCGACGGGTACGCGCGCGTGACGGGCCGCCCCGGTGTCGTGATCACGACCACCGGTCCCGCGCTCCTCAACGTCACGGCCGCCGTCGGGCAGGCCTACTCGGACAGCGTGCCCCTGCTGGTCGTCTCCCCGGGGATGCCGCTGCGCCATCCCCGGCTGGCGACCGGGCTGCTGCACGAGATGCGCAGCCAGACCGAGGCGCTGCGGGGCGTCGCGGCGTTCAGCCACCGGGTGTCCTCGGTGGCCGAGATCGGCGCCGCCGTGGCGCGCGCGTTCACGCTCTTCCGTACGCGGCGGCCACGGCCGGTGCACCTTGAGGTGCCGCTGGATCTGCTGACGGCGGCCGAGACCGCGGGGCCGGTGCGGCTCGCCCCTGCCGCCACCGCGGGGCCGGTGCCGGACGCCGAGGCCCTACGACGGGCCGCGCGCACCCTGGGGGAGGCCCGGCGGCCCGCGCTGGTGCTCGGCGGTGGCGCGCGTGGCGCCGCGGCCTCCTGTCTCGCCCTCGCGGAGGCCTGCGGCGCGCCTGTCGTGACGACCGCCAACGGCAAGGGGATCGTTCCCGAGCGGCATCCGCTCTCCCTCGGCGTCTCGCTGCACACTGAGGCGGTGCAGAAGTGGCTGGCGGGTCGCGATGTCGTCCTCGCCGTGGGCACGGAGCTGGCCGAGTCCGATTTCTGGTCGCCGCCGACCGCCCTCGGGGGCACGCTCGTCCGAGCCGATCTCGACCCGGACCAGATGCACTCCGGGCTGCCCACGGACATCGCGCTCGTCGGCGACGCGCGGGCCTCCCTGGAGGGGCTGTTGTCGGAAATGGGCCTCCACGCGCGTGTGCGGCACGACGTCCCCGACCCACGAGGCGGAGTCGACGTCGACGAGGTCGCCGCGGTGCGGGACGCGCGGTACGCCGGGAGTGCCGCGCGCGACGCGCGCTGGATCCCGTACCTGCGGGCGATCCGCGGCGTCCTGGCCGACGACGCGGTCCTCACCTCGGACAGCGCCCAGTGCTGCTACTACGGCGCGCTCCCGCACCTCCCGCTGGGCCCGGCGGGGCGCTATCTTCACCCGACCGGCTTCGGCACCCTCGGCTACGCACTGCCCGCGGCGATCGGTGCCAAGGTGGCGTGCCCGGAGCGCCAGGTGGTGGCGCTGAGCGGGGACGGCGGCCTCCAGTTCACGGTGCAGGAGCTGGCGACCGCCGCGCAGCTGCGACTCCCGCTGCCCGTCGTGGTGTTCGACAACGGAGGCTACGGAGAGATCCGCGACGAGATGGCCGCCCGCGGCGACCGCCCCACCGCGGTGGACCTCGCTCCGGTCGACCTGCCCGCCCTGGCCCGCGCCTACGGAGGACAGGGCACACGCGTGTGCCACCCCGACGAGCTGGCCCTCGCCCTCACCGAGGCGCTGCGCACGCCCGGTCCCACCCTGATCGCCGTCCCCGAGGAGTCTTGATGACCACGCCCTTGACCACCCCGCCGGCCACGCCGCTCACCGCGTCTTCGGCCACGCCCCTGATCACGCTCACCTGGACCGACCATGTCACGGGCAGACCCGGCTATCTGGTGGTCGACCGGCTCGTCCGCGGGGTCTCCAGCGGCGGGCTGCGGATGCGTGAAGGCTGCACCCTGGACGAGGTCGCCGGGCTCGCCCGCGGGATGACGATGAAGGAGGCCCTGCACTACAACCCCGAGGGCCGCTACATCCCGCTGGGCGGCGCCAAGGGCGGCATCGACTGCGATCCCCAGGACCCGGCGGCGTACGGCCTGCTGGTGCGGTATCTGCGCGCCATGCGCCCCTACATCGAGAGTTTCTGGACCACGGGTGAGGACCTCGGGCTCACCCAGGACCTGGTCGACCGGGCCGCCGAGGAGGCGGGGCTCGTCTCGTCCATCCAGGCCGTGTACCCGCTGCTCGACGACGAGACGACGGCCCGTCGGCGGCTCGCGGACGCCTTCGCGGTCGACGTGGACGGGATCGGGCTCGACGAACTGGTCGGCGGCTGCGGTGTCGCCGAGTCGGTGCTCGCGGCCCTGGACCGCGCCGGGGTGACGCACGCGGGGACGCGCGTGGCCGTGCAGGGCCTGGGCACCATGGGCGGAGCCACGGCCCGCTTCCTCTCCCGCGCGGGCCTCGCCATCGTCGCCGTCGCGGACGTCAAGGGCACGATCGCGAACCCGGACGGACTCGACGTCGACGCGCTCCTCGCGGCGCGGGACACCTACGGGACGGTCGACCGAGGGGCGCTGCGCCCGGCCGACCAGGAACTTCCGGGCGACGCCTGGCTGTCCATGGACGCGGAGGTGCTGGTTCCGGCGGCGGTCTCGTACGCCATCGACACCGAGAACCAGCGGCAGATCGGCGCCCGCTGGATCGTCGAGGCGGCCAACATGCCCGTACTGCCCGAGGCGGAGGAGCTGCTCGCCGCGCGCGGGGTCGTCGTGCTGCCGGACGTCGTGGTCAACTCCGGGACGAACGCCTGGTGGTGGTGGACGCTCTTCGGCGACATCGGCGCGGACGCGGAGGAGGCGTTCGCGTACACCCGGCGCTCCATGCGCGACCTGATCGACCGGATGCTGGCCCGCGCGGAGGCCGACGGGACCACGCCGCGGGCCGCGGCGCACGCCATCGTCGCCGACCGGCTGCCGGTGATCGCGGAGCGGTTCGGCTGGTATCGCTGACGGGCACCCACCGCTCGGCCCTCCTTTGAGATCCGTCTCCCGCATCCTGTTTGACCACCAGTTCGTCGACCGACCTCGGCGAGCATTAGGGTTACCGCGTGGCAAGGGTGCGGTTGAGCGTGGCGGAACGGCGCGAGGAGTTGCTGCGCGCCGCCATCGAGCAGATCGAGGCGCGGGGCGTGGCGGCGGTTCGGATCTCCGACGTGGCCTCGGCGCTCGGCGTGAGCAACGCGTTGGTGCTGTACCACTTCTCGACCAAGGAGAAGCTGGTCGCCGCCGCGTTCACGTACGCGGCCGAGGACGACCTCGCCCGTCTGCGCAAGCTCCTCGGCCGTCGTACGTCGGCGCTGCGCAGGCTGCGCGCCGCCGTGCGCTGGTACGCGCCGACCGGCCAGGCCAAGGGCTGGCGGCTGTGGATCGAGGGCTGGGCGGCCGCGCTGCGTGAACCCGCGCTGCAGGAGGTCACCCGTGGTCTCGACAGACAGTGGAAGGCCGCGATCACCGAGGTGATCGCGGAGGGAGTGGCCGGCGGCGAGTTCGAGTGCCCGGATCCCACGGGGGCCGCCCTGCGGCTGACGGCGCTCCTCGACGGGCTGGCCGTGCAGATGACCGCCTATACGGGTGCGGTGTCACGGGCACGCGCCCAGGAGTGGGTGGACGAGGCGCTCGCCCGGGAACTGGGGCTCGCACGCGAGGCGTTGGCGGCGGCCGTGCGCTGAGGCGCACGCCTGGGCACGCAGCCGGACGGTTCGGCTCGCACTCACCCCACCGCCCACCGAGCGGGTCGGCGCGGCGACTGCCGGACCACCGCCGGGCCGGGCACCTCGGCGGCCGCCGGCTCACTGCCACGCACCGCACCACGCCGCCGCCCGGCGGTGCCCACAGGCGCGGCGGCCGGTTCGGCCCGCGGCTCCCGGGCACGCCGCCGAGGCGGTCTCGGTGACGGGGGACGCCCCGTCCAGGCCAACGGCGCGTCGGACGCCCGTGGTTCAGGCCACCCAATCGATCCGCATCTTGATGTCGTCCGGTGAGAGGCTGCCCTTGGCTGCCACGTGGTCGCCGGAGGACTCCCCACGCAGCCGGCGCCCGATCCATGGGACGAGGTACTCGCGCGCCCAATGGATGTCGTCGCGCCGGACCTCGAGCGTGCCGCGGGGCGGCAGCGGAGGCCAGGGCTGGTCGGGGTCGGCGGGCACTTCGAGGCCGAGGACCTGTCCGGCGCGCAGCGCGACCCGGGTGTGACCCTCGGGCGAGAGGTGCAGCCGGTCGCCGTCCCAGGCACGGCGGTCCTGGATCGTCTTCAGGGACCACAGATCGAGGACGGGACAGCCGTACCGGTCCGCGATGGCCCGTACGTGCCCGTTGTACGTGGCGATCTTGCCGCGCAGATGCTTCAGCACCGGGACGGTGCGGGTGTCGAAGCCGGTCGTCACCAGGACGCTGCCGACGGCGGAGGTGAGGTCGGCGACCGCGCGCTCGAAGCGCTCGGCGACCTCGTCGGGGTCGGTGCCGGGCCGGATGATGTCGTTGCCGCCCGCGCAGAAGGAGACCAGGTCGGGGGCGAGTTCCTTGGCGCTCCGGAGCTGGTCTTCGACGATCTGGTCGAGCAGTTTTCCGCGTACGGCGAGGTTGGTGTAGGTGAAGTCGCCCTCGGGCCGCCGGTCCGCCAGGAGCACCGCGAACCGGTCGGCCCACCCGACGAAGGCCCCGTCGGGGCCGGGGTCGCCGACGCCTTCGGTGAAGCTGTCCCCCACCGCCACGTACGACCCGATCACTGATCTGTTGTCACTCTTCGAATCGTCTGCCACGTCGGCCCATCATTCACCTTTCGATGTGAGCTACGCGACCGTAGGAAAGGGTTGACGGGTGGTGAGATAAGCCACTCGTAAAGTGTGGGTGAACCCGGAATAAGGCCCTGTCAGAAGTGGTTGAACAGCCGCCACACCTGGAAGTCCTCGATCCGGAAGTGGCTCCATGTGGTCCGGAACGCGAAGTGCCCGCTCGTGTACGGCTGCGGGTCGCTGTAGTCGAAGACCAGCCGTCCGTTGTTCCACCAACGGACCGTGGAGCCGTCCGAGACGATCCGCACACGGTTGGGCTCGTTGGCCGTGAGCAGCGGCTCCGTGTAGTCGTAGACGAGCGGGCGGACGCCCGGCTGTCCGACGTACCGGCGCAGCCGCGTGGTCGTGTTGGTGTTGGCGCCGTATCCGACGTAGTACGTCTTCAGGTAGTCGTATTCGTCGAGGGCGCCGCCGCGCGGCGTGGCGAAGAGGTCGTCAGGGGAGCGGACGTCGACGGCGTTCCAGAAGTTGTTGAGGTCGGAGACGCGGTCGTTGACGCCGCCCGCAAAGACGGGTGTGGCGGTGTACTCGATGACGTAGGGCCCCTCGAGCCTCTTCTTGAACCAGACCGTCGCGCCGCTCGGTACGTCGATCTCCAGGACGCCGCGCGAGGCGGTGACCGTGCCGCCGTCCTGCAGTTCGGTGGCCCACTGGCCGAGGCCGCGGCGGAAGCCGTCGCGGGCGATGAGTCGGCCGCGACGCTGGCGCGGCGAGGCGCTCGCGGTGGTGGCCGGGGCGAGCGTGGCCAGGGCGGCACCGGCGGCGAGGGTCGCGAAGGCTCTGCGGGTGGTCATGAGGTTCCTTCCGTGTGAGCGGTGGTGGTGATGGCGGGCGTCGGCATCTCGGCGTAGCTCTTCGCGAAGTCGAGCGCCACCGAACTCGGCTTCCGCTCATGGCCGTTGACGACGGCGCGCACGGTGCACGTGCCGGTACCCCGGCGGTCGTCCCGGCATGCGGTCGAGCAGGTGACCGGCGTGTGGTCGAGCCGCCGTCCGTCCTTGTACACGTTGAACGCGATCGCGTGCTCCCTGCGGTGACGACGACGGCCCCGTGCTGCCGCCGAAAGAGTAGAAAGCGCTTGCGGAGATCACTGTGCAGCCACACGCGCCCGGTGTCGATACCTCGTGCACCGGTGCCACAGGACCGCAATGTGCCGATCATGAAATGACCACGCTGGGACGCGCGGAAAACGCCGAGGGCCGGACCCCCGCGATTGCGGAGGTCCGGCCCTCGGAGACGTGAGAGGTGCGGCGGGCGTCAGCCGACGGCGACCCCGTGCGAGCGCAGGTACGCGACCGGGTCCACGTCCGAGCCGTAGTTCGGGGTGGTGCGGATCTCGAAGTGCAGGTGCGGACCGGTGACGTTGCCGGTCGCGCCGGAGAGGCCGATCTGCTGACCCTCGGTCACGGTCTGCCCCGCCGAGACGGAGAGGACGGACATGTGGGCGTACTGCGAGTACTGGCCGTCGGCGTGCTGGATGACGACCTGGTTGCCGTAGGCGCCGCCCCAGCCGGCCGAGACGACGGTGCCCGCGGCGATGGCCTTGATGGTGGTGCCGGTCGGGATCACGAAGTCCACGCCGGTGTGGTAGCCGCTGGACCACATGCTGCCGGCGACCTTGTAGCCGGTGCCGATGGTGGCGCCCGTGACCGGCAGGGCGTAGCCGGTGTCATTGGTGGGGGCCGCGGCCTGGGGCTTGGGCGCGGCTGCCGCGCTGGACGACCCGGCGCCCGGCTGCGCCGACGACCGCGTGGACGGCTTGGCGGAGGACCGCGTGGACGGCTGCGCCGACGGCTCGGCCGAAGGCTTGCTGTCGGCGGTCGACGCGACCTTCTCACCGATCGTGAGCTTCAGACCCGGGTGGATCAGCGAGGGGTCGCCGCCGATGACCTGGCGGTTGTCGGAGTAGAGCTTCTGCCAGCCGCCGCTGACGTGCTGCCGCTCGGCGATCTTGGCGAGCCAGTCGCCGGCCTTCACCGAATAGGTCTTCGTCGAGACCGTGGAGATCGTCGTGGTCTTTTCCGAAACCGCCGCGGACTTTTCGGAAACCGTCGCGCCGAAAATCGTCGCGGTCTTTTCGGGAGTGGACGAAACCGCGGCCTTCGGCGTCACGGCGTGGGCGCCGGTGGCCCCCATCAGCGGCAGCGCGAGCGCGGCGCCGCCGGTTCCGGCCACGGCGATCGAGCGGGTGAAACGCTTGGTCTTGGGACGGCGGTGCTTACCCTTCGCGGGCATGACGAATTCCTCTCCGGCGCCTGCGAGGTGAGCTGTCGGGTGCGGGCTGGAGATGCCCGGCCACGCGGCTGCGCGGCTATACCCCTAGCCGTTCCGGAGACCGGAACAGGCGCGGTACCTGTGGGTCCCCCGCTCCTGCCAGGTACGGGTGAGTGTGCGGATACCGGGCGGCGGCAGGATTGGGCGTCCGTCCGGATTGAGGGCGAACGTAAGCGAGACGGGGGCACATCGCCAACCATGCGGCTTTTCTGTGCGCGTGCCTTTCTTGATCCATGCCGGAATTCCGGTCACCCTCCGTGGAAAACGATCTCGCCCGCCCTCCAATCCGCCCGGAAATTCGGGCGGATTGAGAAAGCGGGCCCGCAACGCATCGTCACGAATATGACGCTGCTCACGCACGCCACACCACGGCACTTCATTCCAGGGTCAGTTGGAACGAAGGTGCTAATACCGGACAAAAGACTCACATGCGACGTAGTCGGATAACTGTCGCATCGAAGTCCCCGCGCAGCCCCGTCCGCAATCCGTGATGCAGCAGCACCGCACCCCGGTGCACTTCGCCCGTTACGCGGCATTGGTACGCGGCGCTCGGATCGAGCCCACGCAGCCGGAGCGGGGCGACCGGCTCGCCGTGGTGCTGGGCCTGGAGCAGCGCGAGGACGACGGTCTCGTCGCCACGGACGTACTGCACCGCACTCAGCCCGCCCTCCGGAGGCCGCAGCCGGTAGAGGTCGCCGCGCTGCACGACCGGCCGGATCTCCTTGTAGAGGTCCACCCACTCCCGCGCCTCGACGAGCTCCGCCTCGCTCCAGTCGGCCAGGTCACCGCCGACCCCGAGCACCCCGGCCATGGCGCTCACGAACCGGAAGCGCAGCGAGCTGATCCGATGATTGAGCTGCGCGTTCGGACTGTCCGTGACCCAGGCGGCCATGATCCGGGCCGGGTGAATCTGGCTGAAGCCGTGCTGGATGGCGAGCCGGTCGAGCGGGTCGGTGTTGTCGGAGGTCCACACCTGGTCCGTACGCGCCATGACGCCGAGGTCGATCCGGCCGCCACCGCCCGAGCAGGACTCGAAGGCGACCCCCGGGTGCTCGGCCCGCAGCCGGTCCAGGAGCCCGTACAGAGCCTCCACGTGCTCGACCCACAGCTTCTGCGGGTACGGCTCACCGGGCCAACCGGCGTCCGTGAAGCAGCGGTTGAAGTCCCACTTCACATAGTCGATCGGGGCGCTCGAGAGCAGACTGTCGAGCTGCTCCCACAGGTACTCCTGTACGTCCGGGCGGGCGAGGTTGAGTACGAGCTGGTTGCGGAACTCCGTCCTGGTCCGCCCCGGCTGGAACTGCACCCAGTCGGGGTGTGCGCGGTACAGCTCGCTGTCCGGATTGACCATCTCCGGCTCGACCCAGATCCCGAACTGCATGCCGAGCGCGTGCACGTCGTCGGCGAGCGGCTTCAACCCCTGCGGGAAGCGGTCCGGGTTGGGGGTCCAGTCACCGAGCCCGGCACGGTCGCTCGTCCGCGCCCCGAACCAGCCGTCGTCGACGACGAACAGCTCGACGCCCATCGCCGCGGCGCGCCGGGCCAGCTCCCGCTGCCGCTCCTCGGAGATGTCGAAGTGGGTGGCCTCCCAGGAGTTGAACAGCACCGGCCGGTCCTGCTCCGCGTCCGGGATCACGTACGACCGCTGGTACGCGTGCCACGTCCGGCTCGCCGCACCGAAGCCGCCGTCGCTCCACAGCCCCGCGAAGACGGGGGTGGTGAACGACTCCCCCGGCTCCAGGCGCAACAGCCCGGAGTCGTCGTACCCGGCGCCGCCGGAGATCTGCACACGCGCGTCGGGGAGTTCGGCCACGCAGATCCGCCACGAGCCCGACCAGCCGAGCGCGCACCCGTAGACCTCGCCGCTCTCCTCACCCGCCCCGCTGTCGAGCGCGACCCATGGCAGGTGCTGGTGCCCGGTGTGCCCACGGCGGCTGCCGATGACCTTCTCACCGTAGGTGAGGGGGGAGCGCGCGAGCCGGAACTCGGCCGCCCACCGTCCGTGCAGCTGGGAGAGGCGCCAGCCGTCGCGCTCGGGCAGGGTCCAGGTCGCGGAGTCCGCGCGCAGCAGCTCCAGGGAGCGTCCCGCGTTGGCCAGGGTCACCCAGCGCTCGACGACGTCGCCGCGCATCCGGTAGTGGAGGGTGATGCCGAGCCCGTCGTCCTCGAAACGCAGCCGCAGTTCGTCGCCGTCCGCCTCGTACGCCTCGAAGCGCCATTCGGTGCCGCGCCGCTCCTGTGTCCGGACGGACAGCGCCGGGCGTACGAAGCGGGGGCCGCCCTCGACGGGATACTCCTCGCGCCCGTCGAGCCGGGACTCGAAGGGCCGGTACGGCGGGCCGGGCAGGGCGGCCAGTGACTCGGCGTCGGCGAGGGTGATCCGTGGCCCCCAGTGGAGATGGAGCAGTTCGTCGAGGTCGGTCAGCCGTAGGGCGTAGCCGCTCGTGGGGCCCGAAAGAAGCCACGTACGACCATCTCCGCCGATTTCGATCATCAAACCCTCACAGATTCAAACAGCCGCACTCAATCACCAACATCCTCAACGGTGTCTCACCCGGGAGGCAACGGCTGTGGACAACTTCATTGCCTGAGGAACCCATGTCGTATCGTCGAAACCGCGATTCCCGTCGGCGAGCGGCGCCGAGCAGCGCCGACGGTCCAATGGGAGGAGCCCCCGTGACGCAGCAGGTCCCGTCGACCGAGCCGGAGCTGGCCGGAGTGCGCAACTTCCGAGACGTGGGCGGCCTGCCCACCGTGGACGGCCGGCGGGTGCGCCACGGACGGCTGTTCCGCAGTGGCCATCTCGCGCACGCCACGGAGGAGGACGCGGCGTTCCTCTCCTCGCTCGGGCTGCACACGATCTTCGACTTCCGCAATGCCGCGGACCAGAAGCTGGAGGGGCCTGACGTCGAGCTGCCGGGTGTACGGAACGTGAACCTTCCGCTCACCGACCCTGCCGACGGCAGCGAGTTCTGGAAGATGGTCCGCGACGGCGACGTCGACCAGTTGCGCGGACACCTCGGCGACGGCAAGGCCGTGAACCGGATGATCAATTCCTACCGCACGATCGTCAGGGACCGCACGGCCGAGCACGCGCACGTGCTGCACGCCCTGGCCGAGGACAGCGTGCCCGCGCTGATGCACTGCGCGGCCGGCAAGGACCGCGCGGGCCTTTCCATAGCCGTGACGCTCCTCGCCCTCGATGTCGAGCGCGACGCGATCGTGGCCGACTACCTGGAGTCGAACGCGACGCACCGTCGCTACAAGGTGCGTCGCAACGGCTCCTCGGAAGAGGCCCGCTCCCCCGAGGTCATGGAGCTGCTGAGCCCCCTGTTCGACGCCCGCGCCGAGTATCTGACCGCGGCCTTCGAGACGATCGAGGAGACCTGGGGCGGCGTCGACGCCTACCTGGAGCAGGGGCTGGGGGTCACACCCGAGCAGCGGGAGCGGCTGCGCGAGCGCCTGCTGGACTGATTCCCGGGGGACGGACCCTGGGGGACGGACCCCTGGGCTACTGGTGCTTCGCGCCCAGTTCGAACAGCAGAAAGATGAAGGCCGCGAAGAGGTGGCCGACCGCGATGTAGATGATGAGGCGTACCCACAGGGCGCGGGGGAACTTCTCGACCATGCGCCGCGCAGTGGCGGGTGCACCGGATTCGGTGGGCTCCGTGGACTCGGTGGGCTCCGTGGATTCGGTGGATCGCGTGGATTCCGTCATGACAGCTCTCCGGTCGTCGGGTGCCCTGCCGCCGGGCCGAGGCACAGCGCGGCGGTGGGGCTCTGCAGCAGGGTGTGTACGAAGAGGAGTTCGGCCCCCGACTGATCGGCGGCCGCGATGCGGTGCGGGGTCAGCGAGTCGAAGTGCGCGCTGTCCCCGGGCGCGAGCACCTGGGTCGTGTCCCCGAGGCGCAGCCGCAGCCGCCCCTGGAGGACGTAGAGCCACTCCTCGCCGGGGTGGACGCGCACGATGTCGCCCTGGGAGCCGTACGGGACGTGCACCCGAAGGGCCTGCATCCCGCGGCCCGGGGCACCGGACTGCCAGTAGGTCCAGCCGCCCGCCTGCGTCGGCTCCATGTCGGCGGCCCGGACGATCGCGTCCCGTTCGGCGACCGTCTCGCCCAGCAGTTCCGAGACCGTCGTACCGTAGATGCGAGCGAGTGCGAGCAGCATCGGCAGCGAGGGCTGGCGCTGCCCCGTCTCCAGTCGGGAGAGGTGGGCGGCCGAGAGACCCGCGGCGCGGGCCGCGGCCTCCAGGGTGAGCGAGGCGCGGCGGCGCAGCGCACGCAGTTGCGGTGCGACGGCGGGCAGCGCTTCGGCTGCTGCGGACTCGGGCGGCGTGGCGGCCGCCCCCGGCTCGACAGGGCTCATGTACTCCATTGAGCCGCATCCTTGCCTCTCGGGCAAATTTCTTGCCACAGAGGCAAAATCCCTCGGCCACGACGAGGGCGGGCCCGTGCTCCGAGCCCGCCCCGCCCCTTCGTGCCGTGGGTCCAGGGCGGTCTAGGGCCTGTCCGCCGGACAGGCCCTAGCGGTTGGCCACCGCCTGCTTGACCAGTGTCTTTCCGAAGTCCCACATCAGGCCGCCGCCGCTGTGCGCGTCGTCCATCACCGCGGTGAAGGCCTCCAGGAACCGGTCCACGTCGGCCTCACCGATGATCAGCGGCGGGATCAGCTTGATCACCTCCAGGTGGTCGCCGGAGACCTGGGTGAGGATCCGGTGCCGCTGAAGCAGGGGGACGACGACCATCTGCGCGAACAGGCCCTTGCGCGCGGCCTGCAGCATGGTCCATCGGCTGCGCAGCTTGAGCGACCTGGGCCGCCCGAACTCGATGCCGATCATCAGGCCCCGGCCGCGTACGTCGCTCAGCAGTTCGTACTTGTCGATGAGTGCCGTGAGCCGGGACCTGAGTTGTTCTCCCGTGGCCCGGGCGTTCGCCACGATCTGTTCGTTCTCCATCACGGAGAGCACGGCGAGGCCCGCCGCCATGGCCTGCGCGTTCGAGCCGAAGCTCGCCGAGTGGACGAGGACCCGGTCCATGGACGAGTAGACCTTCTTGAAGATCCAGTCCTTGCCGAGTGTCGCGCCGACCGGCACATAGCCGCCGGACAGCGCCTTCGCCACGCACACCAGGTCCGGTTCGACACCCTCCTCGTGCTGGTAGGCGTAGAAGTCCCCGGTCCGCCCGAGGCCCGTCTGCACCTCGTCCGCGATGAGCAGCGCCTTGTGCCGGTGCAGCAGCTCCTGCGCGGCACGCAGATATCCGGGCGGGGCCTCGTGCACGCCCTTGCCCTGGATGGGCTCGACGATCAGCCCGGCGACATCGCCCTTCTTCAGTTCCCGGGCCAGAGCGTCGAGATCGCCGAGCGGAACGGCGGTGTCGGGCAGCAGCGGGGCGAAGCCGTCGCGGAAGCCGTCCTCGCCGTTCACGGACAGCGAGCCGGTGGTCAGCCCGTGGAAGGCGTGGGAGCAGTAGAGGATCCTCGGCCTCCCGGTGGCGTACCGGGCGAACTTGAGCGCGGTCTCCACCGCCTCGGTACCGCTGTTGCCGAAGAACACCCGGTCCAGGTGCGGACTGTGGGTGAGCAGCCTCTCCGCGAGGAGCCCCGGCAGGGGCTGGCAGTCGAAGCGGGTGAGGTCGGCGAGCGAGGCGTCCAGGACGTCGTGCAGCGCCTTGCGGACGACGGGGTGGTGGCGGCCCAGGCCCATCACCCCGAACCCGGCGAGCATGTCCAGGTAGTCGTTGCCGTCCGCGTCCCAGAAGTGCGCCCCCTCGGCCTTCTCGTACACCTTGTCGAAGCCGATGGTGTGCAGCATGCGCGGAAGCTGGTGGTTCAGGTACTTGGTGTGCAGCTCGTAGCGCTCGGCTCCGCGCTCGGCGAGGAGCGCGCCGAGGTCGAACTCCCCCTTCTCCACAGGGTCGGTCATTCCTGTTTCTCCTTGGACAACTCATCCTCGAACGGCACGTCCTTCGACAGCGCGTCCTTGACGGCCAGACCGGCGCTGATCCGCCCGGCGATCTCGACGGGCGTGAGACCTATGTCGGCCAGCACCTCCCCGCGCTTGGCGTGCGCGAGGAACTGCTCCGGGATGCCGAAGCGCCGTACGGGCACGTCGACCTCGGCGTCCCCGAGCGCCAGCGCGACCGCCGCACCGACGCCGGCCGCCCGGCTGTTGTCCTCGACGACCGCGACGAGCCGGTGCTCGGCGGCGAGGCCGGGCAGCGCCGGGTCGACGGGTTTGACCCAGCGCGGGTCGACGACCGTGCAGCCGACCCCACGGGCCTCCAGCAGCTCGGCTGCCTGGAGGCAGACCGGCGCCATGACGCCGACGGCGACCAGGAGGACCTGCGGGGTGTCGTCGGAGCGGTGCAGGACGTCGAGTCCGCCCAGATGGTCGACCGCCTCGATCTCGGGGCCCACCGACTCCTTCGGGAAGCGGATCAGCGTCGGCGCGTCGTCGACGGCGACCGCCTCCCGCAGCTGGGCCCGCAACTGGTCGGCGTCGCGCGGCGCGGCGATCCTGAGGCCCGGCACGACCTGGAGGACCGACATGTCCCACATGCCGTTGTGCGAGGCACCGTCGACGCCGGTGACCCCCGCCCGGTCCAGCACGAAGGTCACTCCGCAGCGGTGCAGGGCGACGTCCATGAGGAGCTGGTCGAAGGCCCGGTTGAGGAACGTGGCGTAGACGGCGACGACGGGGTGCAGACCGCCGGTGGCGAGCCCGGCCGCCGACACCGTGGCGTGCTGTTCGGCGATCCCGACGTCCCACACCCGGTCGGGGAACCGTTCGGCGAACTTCCCGAGCCCCACCGGATGCAGCATGGCCGCCGTGATCGCCACGACGTCGTCCCGTTCCTCACCGATCCGGACGATCTCGTCGCCGAACACCGAGGTCCAGGACGGCCCGCCCGAGGGCGCCAGCGGCTCGCACGTCAGCGGGTCCATCACACCGACCGTGTGGAAGTGGTCCTCTTCGTGGGCGAGCGCGGGCTCGTAACCGCGCCCCTTCTCGGTCAGGCAGTGCACCAGCACCGGCCCGTGGAAACGTTTCGCGCGGCGCAGCGCGGACTCCATGGCCCCGACGTCGTGCCCGTCGATCGGCCCGACGTACTTGAGCCCCAGGTCCTCGAACATGCCCTGCGGTGCGAAGGCGTCCTTGAACCCCTTCTTCGCGCCGTGCAGCGACTCGTAGATCGTGTGTCCGACGACGGGCGTGCGCAGCAGTACGTCCTTGCCCCAGGCGAGGACCTTCTCGTAACCGTCGGTCGTCCGCAGGGTCGCGAGATGGTTGGCGAGGCCACCTATGGTCGGCGCGTACGAGCGTTCGTTGTCGTTGACGACGATGATCAGCGGGCGGTCCTTGGCGGCGGCGATGTTGTTGAGCGCCTCCCACGCCATGCCGCCGGTCAGCGCGCCGTCGCCGATGACCGCGACGACATGGCCCTTCTCGCCCTGCACCTGACGGGCCTTGGCGAGCCCGTCCGCCCAGCCGAGCGCCGTGGAGGCGTGGCTGTTCTCGATGATGTCGTGCTCGGACTCCTCGCGCGAGGGATAGCCGGACAGGCCGCCCTTTCCCCGCAGCTTGGAGAAGTCCTGGCGTCCGGTCAGCAGCTTGTGTACGTAACTCTGGTGGCCGGTGTCCCACAGGATGCGGTCGACGGGTGACTCGAAGACCCGGTGGAGCGCGATGGAGAGTTCCACCACCCCCAGATTGGGCCCGAGGTGACCGCCGGTCCTGGCGACCGCGTGCACCAAGAACTCCCTGATCTCATCCGCCAGTACACCGACGTCCGCCTCGGACAGCGCCTTCAGGTCGCGTGGTCCCCGGATGCTCTCCAGAATCGTCACGCTCGGGCCCCCTCTCGGTCCGTGCTGATCAGCTCACGGTGACGGCGGGTTCGCCGGAGGCGACGCCGTCCTTCTCCATCTGCTCGGCGATCTTCATCGCTTCCTCGATGAGGGTCTCGACGATCTTCGACTCGGGCACGGTCTTGATGACCTCGCCCTTGACGAAGATCTGCCCCTTGCCGTTGCCGGAGGCGACCCCCAGGTCCGCCTCCCGCGCCTCGCCGGGGCCGTTGACGACACAGCCCATGACCGCGACGCGCAACGGGACCTCCATCCCCTCCAGACCGGCCGTGACCTCGTCGGCCAGCTTGTAGACGTCGACCTGGGCGCGCCCGCAGGACGGACACGAGACGATCTCCAGGCGGCGCTGCTTCAGGTTCAGCGACTCCAGGATCTGGAGGCCGACCTTGACCTCCTCGGCGGGCGGGGCGCTGAGGGAGACCCGGATGGTGTCCCCGATGCCCTCGCTGAGCAGCGCCCCGAAGGCGACGGCGGACTTGATCGTGCCCTGGAAGGCCGGGCCGGCCTCCGTCACGCCGAGGTGCAGCGGGTAGTCGCACTGGGCGGCGAGCTGCCGGTAGGCGTTGACCATCACCACCGGGTCGTTGTGCTTCACCGAGATCTTGATGTCCCGGAACCCGTGCTCCTCGAAGAGGGACGCCTCCCACAACGCCGACTCGACCAGCGCCTCCGGCGTCGCCTTGCCGTACTTCTGCAGCAGCCTCCGGTCGAGCGACCCGGCGTTGACCCCGATCCGGATCGGGGTCCCGGCGTCCGAGGCGGCCCGCGCGATCTCGCGGACCTTGTCGTCGAACTGCTTGATGTTGCCCGGGTTCACCCGCACCGCCGCACAGCCCGCGTCGATGGCGGCGAACACGTACTTGGGCTGGAAGTGGATGTCCGCGATCACCGGGATCTGGGACTTGCGGGCGATGGTCGCGAGGGCGTCCGCGTCGTCCTGCGTGGGGCAGGCGACGCGGACGATCTGGCAGCCGGACGCGGTGAGTTCGGCGATCTGCTGCAGGGTGGCACCGATGTCCGACGTACGCGTCGTCGTCATCGACTGCACCGAAACGGGTGCTCCGCCCCCGACCGCCACCGCTCCGACCTGGATCCGCCGCGACACACGTCGCTCGGCGATCGGTCGGACCGGCACCTCGGGGAGGCCCAAGGAAACGGCGGTCATGTCGTCACCCGCGGCTTTCCGTGAAGGTCTCGCGGGCGGCGCGCAGCGACTCCTTGAGGGAGCCCATGGTGGCGAGGACGGCGGTCGGCTCGTAGCCGCAGTGCGCCATGCAGTTCGCGCACCGCTCGTCCTTGCCGCGCCCGTAGGAGTCCCAGTCGGTCTCCTCCAGGAGCTGCCGGTACGTCTGCACGTACCCGTCGCTCATCAGGTAGCAGGGCCGCTGCCAGCCGAAGAGCGAGTAGCTGGGGATCGCCCACGCGGTGCACGGGAAGTCGACCTTGCCTTCCAGGAAGTCCAGGAAGAGCGGGCTCTGGTTGAGCCGCCAGCGGCGCCGGTTGCCGCCCGAGAAGGCCTTCTTGAACAGCTCCCGGGTCTGCTGGACGCCGAGGAAGTGCTCCTGGTCGGGCGCCTTCTCGTAGGCGTAGGCGGGCGAGAGCATCATCTCGTCCACCTTCAGGTCGTCATTGAGGAAGTTGAGGACCTCGATGACGGTCTGCGGGGTGTCGGTGTTGAAGAAGGTCGAGTTGGTGGTGACCCGGAAGCCGCGCCGCTTGGCCTCCTTGATGGCCGCGACCGCCTCGTCGAAGGTGCCCTCCTTGGCCACCGACTCGTCGTGCCGCTCGCGCAGCCCGTCGATGTGCACGGCCCAGGCGAAATACGGCGAGGGCTTGAACTTGTCCATCTTCTTGCGCATCAACAGCGCGTTCGTGCACAGGAAGACGAATTTCTTCTTGGCCACCAACTGCCGCACGATCTCGTCGATCTGCGGGTGCATCAGCGGCTCGCCGCCGGCGATGGACACCATCGGCGCGCCGGATTCGAGGACCGCTCCCACGGCCTGGGCCACCGGCATGCGCTGCTTGAGCACCCCCGCCGGGTGCTGGATCTTGCCGCAGCCCTCGCACTTGAGATTGCAGGCGAAGAGGGGTTCCAACTCGACCAGCAGCGCGAATTTGTCCCGCTTCCTGAGCTTCTGTTCAAACAGGTACGCAGCGACCTTCATGGACTGCCGAAGCGGCATAGCCATCTGGCTCACCTCCGAGGGAGCAACAAAGAACGGTGCCATTCAAAGAAAGCGGGAAGAACGGCACGAAGAACACGGAAAGCTGATATTCCACCGTGCACTGTGCCGATTCGGACGAGCTCATGTTCAGGAGCGTCCACGACCACCCGCACGGCCGCAACCGGGCGCGCGCCCGCTCGCACGGCGCTGTGGAGCGTGGCCGCGGATTCCATGTCGACCGCGATCGAGCCGGTCGCGAACAGATCCGACCGTTCGTGACCGCGCACGACGTGGTCGGAGCCGGTGAGCGGCCCGGTGTGGACGGTGCGCCCGGGCACGGTACGCACGAGTTCCTTGACGAGCAGTTCGGTGCCCACGCACGGGGTGCTGCCGCGCGGGTCCCGGGTCTCCTCGGCGACCACGAGGTCACCGGGGTGCATGCCCGGGGCGAGCCCCGCGCAGAAACCCGTGGCCAGGACGGCGGCCTGGCTCAGCGCCGGGTCGGCGAGGATCCGGGTGAGCGAGCGCTCGGCGGCCTTGGGACCCATGCCGGTGCGCAGGACGGTGACGGGCCCGTCGGCCCCGGTACGGTCGCCGATGCGCAGGGCGAGGTGCTCGATGCCGAGCGCGCAGGCGATCAGCAGCGGGGCCCGATCGGGCTTCGTGCTCATCAACCCCCCTTGACCTCGGCGAACGACTCGCCATGGACGAAACTCGGCTCTCCGTGGACATAGCGGCCGAGCGCGGTGAGCGGGAAGACCTGCCGGTAGAGGTGGTAGTTGATCGAGAAGTCCCACGGGAACCCGGTGCCGGTGAAGTACGGCTCGTCCCAGGAGCCGTCCGCCAGCTGGGTCTCCGCGAGCCAGGCGATCCCGCGCTCCACCGCCTTGGACTCCCGCTCCCCCGCGGCCAGCAGGGCGAGCAGTGCCCAGCCGGTCTGGGAGGCGGTCGAGGCGCCGCGTCCGCTCCACTCGGCGACCTCGTGGTAGGAGCGCAGGTCCTCGCCCCAGCCGCCGTCGTCGTTCTGGACGGTCTCCAGCCAGGCGACGGCCCGGCGGATCGCCGGGTGGGAGGCGGGCAGTCCGGCGGCCATGAGCGCCGGGACCACCGAGCCCGTTCCGTAGACGTAGTTGACGCCCCAGCGGCCGAACCACGAGCCGTCCGGCTCCTGGTGGGCGAGCAGCCACTCGATGCCCCGGCGGGTGCGCGGGTCGTGCGAGAGCCCCTCGACCGCGAGCATCTCCACCACATGGGCGGTGACGTCGGCGGACGGCGGGTCGATGACCTCCCCGAAGTCGCAGAACGGGAGCCGGTTGGGGAAGGCACTGGTGTTGTCGACGTCGAAGGCGCCCCAACCGCCGTCCTTGGACTGCATACCGAGGTTCCAGCGCACCCCGCGCCCGATGGCGTGCTCGACTCGCTCCGGGTCGTGGTGGCGGACGCGGCGCAGCGCGAGGGCGACCTCGGCGGTGTCGTCGATGTCGGGGTAGTTGTCGTTGTGGAACTCGAAGGCCCAACCCCCGGGCGGAAGGTGGGGCCGCTTCACCGCCCAGTCCCCGGGCCGCACGATCTCCTCGCCGAGCATCCAGTCCGCGGCCTTCACCAGCTGTGGATGGTCGGCGGGCAGGCCCGCGTCGGCGAGCGCGATGGTGGCGAGGCAGGTGTCCCAGACGGGCGACTGGCAGGCCTCGATCATCCGGGCGCCGTCCTCGCGCCAGACGGCGAACCGGTCCAGTGACGCCAGCCCCTCGCGCATCACGGGGTGTTGGAGGTCGTAGCCGAGCAGGTGCAGCGCGATGACCGAGTACACCGCGGGCGGCTGGATGCCGCCCCAGCAGCCGTCGTTCTCCTGCCGTTCGATGATCCAGCGTGCCGCCGCGTTCATCGCGGACCGGCGCAGCCTGCGCGGCGCGACCTTGCGGTACTGGTGCAGGACCTTGTCCAGACGCTGGAAGACCCCGTCCCAACTCGCCGCGGGGGCGAGGGGTTTGACCGGGTTGGGGTCCCGGGCGTCGACGTGCAGCTCGTCGAGCGGGAACGGCGCGGGCCGCACCGGGCGCTTCGCCGAGACGACGGTCAGCGGCACGATCGTCTGCCGCGCCCAGCAGCCGAAGTCGTAGATGTTGAGCGGCATCCACTTCGGGAAGTAGATGAGTTCCGGCGGGAGTTCGGGCAGGTCGTCCCACTTCCACCAGCCGAACAGGGCGAGCCAGATCCGGGTGAAGACACGGGCCGAGGCGATGCCGCCCCGCTCGCGGATCCAGGCGGCCGCCCTCGCCATGTGCGGCTCGTCCGGGCCGTCCCCGGCCAGTCGCAGGGCGACGTACGCCTCGATGGTGGCGGAGAGTTCGCCGGGGCCGCCGTAGAAGGTGGCCCAGGTGCCGTCCTCGCGCTGCTCGCCGCGGATGAACAGTCCGGCGGCGCGTGTGGTCGTCTCGTCGCGGATTCCCAGGAACTGACGGAGGAGCAGATCCTCGGCGTCCATCGTGACGTTCGTCTCGAGGTCGCCCTTCCACCAGCCCTCCGCGTCCTGCCGCGAGAGCAGGAAATCGGTGGCGCGCTGTATGGCGTGCGTGGCGACGTCTCGGGTCTCGACTGTCCCGGCCGCCACGGGAGTCGTCTGATCCTGGATTTCGCTGGCCGCGGCAGCCCGGGGCGGCAGAGCCCCGGTGCTTCCGTCGGTCGTCGCTGTCATGGCTTCCCCTTCGTGCAGTGGTACGTCTCTGCTGGGTCCGCCGTCGGCCGGTGCGTCGTTGTCCCGCGGCACCGGCCGGCGACTACGCGAGGTTTATTCGACCGATAGTGATCATCTCTTCCGTACGACGACGAAGTCGGCGAGCGCCACGAGCTGGGCCCGCACCTGGTCGGGCATGTCGACGGCGTTCAGGGCCTCGATGGCGATGGTGTGCTGGCGGCGTGCCTCCTGGGCGGTCCACTCGCGGCCGCCCGCCTCCTCGATGAGCGCGGCGCGCGCGGCGAACTCCTCCTCGGAGAAGTTCTCGAAGTCGCTGGCCTTGGCGTCCTCGGCGAGCAGTTCCCCGAGCCGCTCGGAGGCGGGCCCGCCCGCGGCGAGCGCGGCCACGACCGGCAGGGACTTCTTGCGCTGGCGCAGGTCGCTCCAGGTCTGCTTGCCGGTGGCCTCCGGGTCGCCCCAGATGCCGAGGAGGTCGTCGACGGCCTGGAAGGCCAGGCCGAGGTGGTAGCCGTACTTCTCCAGCGTGTCGGCGGTGCGGTCGTCCGCGCCGCCGAGGACCGCGCCGATGGAGCAGGCGCAGGCGAGCAGGGCGCCCGTCTTGTTGCCCTCCATCTCCAGGCACTCCTCGACGCTGACGCGGTCGCGGTGCTCGTAGGAGATGTCCTGGGCCTGGCCGTCGATGAGGGCGCGGGTGGCGGTGGTCAGCCTGCGGGTGGCGCGGCCGGCCTCGACGGTGCCGAGTTCGAGGAGGATCTCGTTGCCCAGCGCGAACAGGGCGTCGCCGACGAGGATCGCCTGGGCGGGACCGTGCACCTTCCAGACGGTGTCGCGGTGGCGGCGCTGCTCGTCGCCGTCCATCAGGTCGTCGTGCAGCAGGGAGAAGTTGTGCACCAGCTCGACCGCGACCGCACCGGGGACGCCGACCTCGGGGGCGGCACCCGCGACCTGCGCGGAGAGCACGGCCAGCGCGGGGCGCACGGCCTTGCCGCCGTCGCCGTCCGCGGGGTTGCCCTGGGCGTCGATCCAGCCGAAGTGGTAGGCGGCGACGGTGTCCATGGGCGACGCCAGGCGGTCGACGGCCGCCTTCAGCACCGGTGTGGCCAGGGTCCGGCCGCGCTCCAGGAGCGCGGTCACGTCCACCGCGTCGGCAGCCTTGTCGGCCGGGGGCACAGTGGGCACAGTCTCTCCTCTTGTTGCGGTACCGGGGGTGCGGGGGTCCGCCGCGCGCTCGTCGAGCATCAGGCCGCCTCCTCGAACGCGAGGAGGTGGTCGCGGGGCCGACCCAGGGCGCTCAGTGCGGCTCGCGCCGCACCGACACCGCTGCGGACCGCACTCTCCATGGTCGCGGGCCACCCTGTGGCGGTCCACGCGCCGGCCAGATACAGGCCGGGGGCTCTGGTGCGAGCGCCGGGCCGCAGCCGCCCGACGCCTGGGGTGGGGGCGAACGTCGCCGTGCGCTCCCTGGTCACGAAGAAGTCCTTCACCTGCGCGCCGCGCGCGGCGGGCAGCAGCCGCTCCAGCTCCGGCAGATAGCGCTCGCGCAGCACGGCGACGGGCTCGTCGATCTCGTCCTGGGCGGCCGACTGCGAGAGGGCGAGGTACTGCCCTTCGCGCAGTCCGGACGCGTCGGTGCGGTCGAAGACCCACTGCACCGGGGAGCCGAGCGCCGCGAAGAACGGTCGCGCCAGCACCTTCCGGTCGTAGACGACATGGACGTTGAGGATCGGCGCGGTGCCGATCTCCAGGAGCCGCTCGGGGGCGTCGAGCGCTCCCTCGGGCAGCAGCTCGTGGGCCTCGCGCTGGGGTACGGCGAGGACGACGGTGTCGGCGTCCAGCGTTTCACCGGGAACCTGAACGCTCCAACGCCCGTTCTCGTTAAGGGAGATGGAGGTGACGCGTGTACGGACTTCGGTACGCACGCCCGCGGAGTCGAGCGCCTTGCGGGCCAGCGTGTCATGCAGTTCGCCCAGCGGGACGCGTGCCCAGCCGATGTCGGCCGCGCCCGGGTCGGACAGCAGACCGGTCTTGAACACCATCGCGGCGAGCCCGAGCGAGGAATCGCCGGCCACCGCGTTGAGGGTGGCGACCCCCACCAGGTCCCACAGCGCCTCGACGGCACGCTCCGACTGACCGTGTTCGGCGAGCCATTGGCCGAAGTTCTGGTCGTCGAGGGCTGGATCGTCGAGATCGAGCGCTTTGAGCGCCAGTGCGGCACGTCCGACCTTGGCGCGCTCCGCGAGCGACAGATGCTGATACGTCGCCAGGCTGCGCGCGAGATGCAGGGGAACGGGCAGCGCGCTGCGGCCGATTCTGCCGAGGCGCCGCCCGGGTTTCGCCTCGGCGTCGAGAACGGGCACGTCGAGACGATCCTGCAGTGGCGCGAGCGAGGCCCCGTCGACGCGGTCGAGGAACCAGCGGTATGCGGTGCAGCAGCGCAGATACACATGCTGTCCGTTGTCCACGGTGAGCTCGCCGCGCTGGAAGGAGAAGGCGAGCCCGCCGAGCCGCGGTCGGCCTTCGAGCAGGGTGACCCGCACCCCGGCGTCCGCCAGTGCAAGCGCGGCCGTGATTCCGGCCAGCCCGCCGCCGACCACTACGGCGTCGGCCCCTTCCGGGCTGCCCGCGGTCTGCGCGGGCTGCGTCTCCTCGCTCATCGTGCACCCTCCCCAGCGGCCGTGCCGCGGTGATTGAACGGTGCACGGCAGGCCATCGCAGTCAGGGACGCCGCCCGGTCCCGGAGGGTTGCGTGCCGCTTTTCGCCGGTGGAATCACCTTGGCCCATATTGTCCATCAGGTGCGCCTCCTGACAGTGCGCCGGGCGACATGCCGGGCGTCCAGACCGGAGAGGCCGCGCACGGCGACGTACGCCTTCTCACGCCCCGGCAACGAGACGCGGCCGCGCAGCACGGCCTCCGGCTCGCGCTCGATGCGGTCGAGGAGCCGCCGGTAGATGCCGGCCATGGCCGCGACACAGGCGCCGCTGCGCCGGTCGAGCATGGGCAGCAGTCGGTAGCCCTCGGCGAAAAGAGTGCGGGCCCGTCGCACTTCGAAGTGGACGAGGCCCGCGAAGTCGGAGCCCTCGGGTGGAGTCGGGCCGTTGAACCCGGCCGAGCAGCCGAACTTCGCGAGGTCGTCCGCGGGCAGATAGGTGCGCCCGCCGGCGGCGTCCTCCAGTACGTCCCGCAGGATGTTGGTGAGCTGAAGCGCGAGCCCGAGCGTGTCCGCATACTCCGGCGCGCGCTCGGCGCCACGCGCCCCCGGTTCCGTACCGAACACGCCGAGCGAGAGCCGCCCGATCGCCCCGGCCACGCACCGGCAGTACACCTTCAGGTCGTCCCAGGTCTCGTACGTCTCACCGTGTACGTCCATCAGGACGCCGTCGATGAGTTCATCGAGGCCGCCCAGCGGCACCGGGAAGTACGCGGCGGTGTGGCTGAGGGCGACCGCGACCGGGTCGGTGTCGTCCTCGTCGACCCCGCCCTCGCGGACCCGGGCGAGCAGCGCCCGGGTGTCCTCGAGCCGCGCCGCCTTCACAGCCGGTGCCAGCGTGCCGTCGCCGATGTCGTCGACACGGCGCGAGAACGCGTAGAGCGCCGACATCGCGCGACGCTTGGGCGTCGGGAGAAGTCTGATGCCATAGGCGAAATTACGGGCCTGCTGACCGGTCACTGCCTCGCAGTAGCTGTAAGCGGCGAGTACCGGTGCGGACACGTGTTGTTCCGACTCCACGGTCCGGATCACCCCTTTCCTCGCAGAGTCACTCCCACCTCGCGCAGCAACTGGAGCTTGCCGGGCTTGGGCGGGCCGGGAAGTACGTCGTATTCGGCGGCGGTGATCGCACGGATCGCCGCCCTTCCCCCTGCCACGAACCCCGCGAGCAGCAGCTTCAACCTGCCGTGGACGCTACCCACGAGGGGGGTGCCTTCATTCAGGAGGTGGAGCGCGCGTTCTGATTCGTAGGCAACCAGCGCGCGCACCGATGCGCCCGCTGTGGCCGTGGCGAGATCCGTCTCCTGGACATGGAAGCGCTTCATGTCCTCGGCCGGCAGGTAGACGCGGTCGCGGCCGAGATCCTCGGCGACGTCCTGGAGGTGCTCGACGATCTGCAGCGCCGTGCACACCGCGTCCGAGCGGCGGATCCGCTCGGGCGTCGAGGTGCCGGTGACGGACAGCACCAGGCGGCCGACGGGGTTGGCGGACAGCTCGCAGTAGGCCACGAGATCGTCGTAGGTCTCGTAGCGCTTGATCAGCTGGTCCTGGCGGTTGGCCGCGATCAGGCCGAGGAAGGGTTCGGGGGTGAGGCCCGCGCGGCGGACCGTGGGCTGCAGGCGCCGCAGCAGCGGATGCCCCGGCGTCGAGTCGAACACTCGGTGCAGATCGGCCTCGAAAGCGTCCAGGAGTACGAGGCGGTCCTCGGCCTCTTCGGGCGACACGCCGAGCAGCCTGGCGTCCGCGCCGCCCGGGGCGAGGTCGCCGTCGCCGATGTCGTCGACGAGGCGCGCGAAGCCGTAGACGGCCATCAGGTCGTCGCGCCAGGCCCGGGGCAGGAAGAAGGGAGCCACCGGGAAGTTCTCGCCCGCGGCCTTGTCGAGCGTTCCGCGCTCCGTCTCACCAGTGCGCGCCGTACCGGCTTGGGTCACCGCTCGCCGCCCGGCGCGGGGACGGCACACGCGTCGCGGAGCTGGAGAGTTTCCGTAGCCATTGCCGTCACATCTCCCGTTCTACACTGCCGACCCAATAGTGCCCATTTCGGACACGCCGCCCGGGATTCCGCGCGGCGCGCCGGTGCCGGATGTCGCGCGGTATCGCCCCACTTGCCGCGATTCAGCACCGGTACAGCTTACGTTGTACAACGCAGCGAGGTTCGTCGGGGTGTCCTGCACATCACAACAACACACCGATTGGTGTCAAGATTCCTAAGGCCAGCAGGAGTTGGCGTTTCCTTTGCAGACGCAGGGCCCCGCCGAATCGTTGCGGCGGGGCCCTGGGCGTTGCGGGCTACTTGCCCGTGAACTTCTCGTACTCCTTGAGGACCTCTTCGGTCGGACCGTCCATCCGCAGCTCACCGCGCTCCAGCCAGAGCACGCGGTCGCAGGTGTCGCGGATCGACTTGTTGTTGTGGCTGACCAGAAACACCGTGCCCGCGCTCTTGCGCAGCTCGCGGATGCGGGCCTCCGAGCGCTTCTGGAAGGAGCGGTCTCCGGTGGCCAGGGCCTCGTCGATCATCAACACGTCGTGGTCCTTGGCGGCCGCGATGGAGAACCGCAGCCGCGCCGCCATCCCGGAAGAGTACGTCCGCATCGGGAGGGTGATGAAGTCGCCCTTCTCGTTGATGCCCGAGAAGTCGACGATCTCCTGGTAGCGCTCCCTGATCTGCTCGCGGGACATGCCCATCGCGAGGCCGCCCAATATGACGTTCCGTTCGCCCGTGAGGTCGTTCATCAGGGCCGCGTTCACGCCGAGCAGCGAGGGCTGACCGTCGGTGTAGACCTTGCCCTTCTCGGCGGGCAGCAGTCCGGCGATGGCCCGCAGGAGCGTGGACTTACCGGAGCCGTTGGAGCCGATCAGGCCGATGGCCTCGCCGCGGTAGGCCGTGAAGGAGACGCCCCTGACGGCGTGCACCTTGCGCACGCCCCGCTCCTCGCCGCGCTTGATGATGCGGCTGAGGGCGGAGGTGGCGCTGCCCTTTCCGGTCTTGGCGCCGTTCACGCGGTAGACGATGTGCAGCTCGTCCGCGATGACGGTCGGGATGTGGGATGTCTGCTCAGCCACGGCCGTACCTCTCTTCCGCCTTCCAGAAGTACACGAACCCGCCGCCGGCGACGACCACGGCCCAGAAGGCGGCGATGGCCCACACATGGGGCGGCAGGTTGGAGGCGCCGTAGCCGTCGATGAGAGCGAAGCGCATCAGGTCCATGTAGATCGCGGCCGGGTTCACCTGGAGCGCGCGGATGAACCACTCCGGCCGCCCGACCAGCATGTTGCTGATGGAGAACATGACGCCCGAGGTGTACATCCAGGTGCGCACGATGAACGGCATCAGCTGGGCGAGGTCCGGCGTCTTGGCGCCCATGCGCGCGACGATCAGCGCGAGGCCGGTGTTGAAGAGGAACTGCAGCACCAGCACCGGGACGATCAGCAGCCAGGACAGACCCGGGACGCCGCCGAAGCCGATCACCACGACAAACAGCACGAGCATCGAGAAGAGCAGTTGCTGGAGCTGCTGGAGCGCGAAGGAGATGGGCAGCGAGGCGCGTGGGAAGTGCAGCGCGCGCACCAGCCCGAGGTTGCCCGAGATCGCGCGGACGCCCGCCATGATCGAGCTCTGCGTGAAGGTGAAGACGAAGACACCGGTCACCAGGAACGGGATGTAGGTGTCGTGGGACATGCCTCGGCTGGCCTTGAGGATCACGCCGAAGATGAAGTAGTACACGGCCGCGTTCAGCAGCGGCGTCGCCACCTGCCACAGCTGGCCGAGCTTGGCCTGGCTGTACTGGGCGGTGAGCTTCGCCTGCGAGAAGGCGAGGATGAAGTGCCGTCGCCCCCACAGCTGACGCACGTACTCGGCGAGCCCGGGCCGGGCACCGCTGACCGCGAGCCCGTACTTGGCGGCCACGTCGGCCGCGGAGAGCCCGTCATCGGGGGACGGACGATCGCTCACCGCGACAGCTCCGTCATGCGTTGTCTCACTCACAAATGGAAACTTTCGTCTTCATGATGCGCACGGCCTGGTCGGGCAGAGGCTGGGGGCACGGATCGCGGTACGGCGAACGTGCTCCCGGTACCGAGCTTGTCAGATGGCGTGGGAGCTTGTCAGATGACGGGAGGACGGCCGAGGCGGGTAAGCCGCCACACCGTACGCCACCTCATGGGGCGCCGAGGGCCGCAGGGACTGGTCCAGCCCTCCTTGAAACCGCCGAACCACGCCTTCAGGGCAGGTCCCGAGGGACGGCGGGCCAAGGTGAGGAGCATCCAGACGCCGAGGTACACGGGGACGAGCGGCGCGGGAAGGTTTCGGCGCGCGAGCCAGACGCGGTTGCGGGCCACCATGCGGTGGTAGACCGCGTGCCGCGAAGGGGCGGTCGTGGGGTGGTACAGCACCATGTCGGACCGGTAGTCGATCATCCAGCCCGAGTCGAGGGCCCGCCATGCCAGGTCGGTTTCCTCGTGGGCGTAGAAGAACTCGTCCGGAAGTCCGCCGACCTCGGCGAAGACCTTCGTACGGACCGCGTTGGCGCCGCCGAGGAAGGTGGTCACGCGCGAGGAGCGCATCGGGTCGGAGGCGCGCAGCCGCGGTACGTGGCGGCGCTGGGTCTCCTTGGTCTCGGGGTCCGCGATCCGGAAGCTGATGATGCCGAGATCGGGGTCGGAGGTGAAGGCCCGGCGGCACAGCTCGGCGGTGTCGTGGGTGGCGAGGAGGCCGTCGTCGTCGAGGAAGAGCAGGATGTCGACGTCCGTGCCGCCGGGGCCGAAGGCCTCGATGCCGACGTTGCGGCCGCCGGGAATGCCGAGGTTCTCGGGCAGCTCGACGGTGCGTATGCCGTCGGGGACGTCCGGGACGGGCGAGCCGTTGCCGACCACGACCACCTCGACCCGGTCGCCGTCCTGCTTGGCGACGGAGTCCAGCAGGGCTCGGAGTTCGTCGGGGCGGTTGCCCATGGTGATGATGACCGCGCCGACCTTCATCGCCGTACTCACTTCAGCCTGCTGGAGACGAGGATGGACACGAGGTGCAGCACGGTCTGCAGGAGCGCGATGCCGGCCAGGACCGCGACGCCGAGGCGGGTGAAGAACAGGTCTCCGCGCACCGAGTCCACGATCGCCAGCACCAGGATCAGCAGGGACGCCTCGATGCCGAGCACCAGCCGGTGGAACTTCAGCGCCGCGGCGGCCTTGCGGGCCAGCGCCATGCCCGACGAGCGCGGCTCGGACGCCGACTCCTTGACCGGAGGCAGCCCGCCCTGGTGACGGGCGACGCCGACGAGGTCGGTCTCGGCCTTGATCAGGATCGCGCCGAGGGCCGCCAGGGTGCCGAGGAAGGCCCAGAGCCAGTCGATCCGCCCGGAACCCCACGGATCGGCGGCACGCAGGCCGAAGCCGACGAGCACCGCGGCGTCCGTCAGATAGGCACCGACCCGGTCCAGGTAGACCCCGCCGAGCGAGAACTGCTTCTTCCAGCGCGCTATCTCGCCGTCGACGCAGTCGAGCAGCAGATAGAGCTGGACCATGATCACGCCGAGCACGGCGCCCGGGATCCCCGGCACCAGCAGGGCCGGGGCAGCGAGCACGCCGAAGACAGTCATCAGGTACGTGAGCTGGTTGGGCGTGATCCTGGTGTTCACCAGGTAGCGGTCGCAGCGCAGCGAGATCTCTCGCATGTAGAGGCGTCCCGCCCAATGCTCACCGCTGCGCCGGTCCTTCACCCCTGCGGGATGAACGACGGGGCGGAGTTCAGCTACTGATGGCCTTGGCATAGTCGGAGTAGATGTCCTTGATCTGGTTGGGTTTCAGGTCGAGGTGTTCGAGGATCGTGTAACGGCCCGGCCGGGTCTGCGGAGCGAACTCCACGACCTGCACGAACTCGTCCACGGTGAACCCGATCTCCTCGGGCAGTACCGGCAGCCCGTGCCGGCGCAGCACCTCGGCCGTGTACGCCGACTCCTCGTGCGCCCCCCGCAGGTACATCGCGAAGGCCGCGCCCAGGCCGCACTGCTCACCGTGGCTCGCCGCGCGCTTGGGGAAGAGGAGGTCGAAGGCGTGGTTGATCTCGTGGCAGGAGCCCGAGGCGGGCCGTGAGTCGCCCGAGATCGACATCGCGATGCCCGTGAGGACCAGCGCCTCGGCCAGCACCTGGAGGAAGTCGTTGTCCCCGATGCCGCCCGGGTGCCGGAGCACCGCCTCGCCGGCCTGGCGGGCCATCGCGGAGGCGAGGCCGTCGATCTTTTCGCCGTTGACGCGGTTGGAGAGTTCCCAGTCCGCGATCGAGTTGATGTTGGAGATCGCGTCGCCGATGCCGGCTCGCACGAAGCGCGCCGGTGCCTCACGGATCACATCGAGGTCGATGACGACCGCGATCGGGTTCGGCACGCCGTAGGAGCCGCGGCCCGCGTCGTTGTCGAGGGTCGCGACGGGCGAGCACAGGCCGTCGTGCGCGAGGTTGGTCGGCACGGCGACCAGCGGAAGCCCGACCCGCGCCGCGGCGAACTTGGCGCAGTCGATGATCTTGCCGCCGCCCAGGCCCACGACCGCGTCGTAGTGGCCCGCCTTTATGGCACCGGCCAGCTGGATCGCGTCGTCGAGGGTGCCGCCGCCGACCTCGTACCAGGTGGCGCCGGGCAGGGCCGGGGCGATCCGCTCGCGCAGTCTCGCGCCGGAGCCGTTGCTCACGGCGACGGCCAGCTTCCCGGAGTGCGAGATCCGCTCGTCGGAGAGCACGCTCGCCAGGTCGTCCAGGGCACCCGGGCGGATGTCGACGACGACCGGCGAGGGAATGAGCCTCGTCAGTACTGGCACGCGATCTCCCGTCCCTTGGCGAGGTCGTCGTGGTTGTCGATCTCGACCCACTTGACCTCACCGATCGGCGCCACGTCGATCTTGAAGCCGCGGTTGACGAGCTCCTGGTAGCCGTGCTCGTAGAACTGCTGCGGGTCCGTCTCCCACACCGTCTTCAGGGCGTCGGCCAGGTCGGCGGCGGCGTCACCCTCGATGAGGGTGACACCGATGTACTCGCCGGTCGCCTCGGCGGGCTCCATCAGCTTGGTGATCTTCTGGACACCCTTGTCGGGGTGCACGACGACCTTCATCTCCTCGTCGGCGAGCTTCTTCACCGTGTCGAGGGCGAGGATGATCCTCTTGCCGTCGCCGCGCGCGGCCAGCAGCGTCTTCTCGACGGAGACGGGGTGCACGGTGTCGCCGTTGGCGAGGATGACACCGTCCTTGAGGGCGTCACGCCCGCACCACAGGGAGTAGGCGTTGTTCCACTCCTCGGCCTTGTCGTTGTCGATGAGGGTGATCTTGAGGCCGTACTTGGCCTCCAGGGCGTCCTTGCGGTCGTACACGGCTTCCTTGCGGTAGCCGACGATGATCCCGACCTCGGTCAGACCGATCTCGGCGAAGTTGCCGAGCGTCAGGTCCAGGACCGTGATGCTGTCCTCTATGCCCGCGGGGCCCACCGGCACGAGAGCCTTGGGGAGGCTGTCGGTGTAGGGACGCAGACGCCGTCCGGCGCCGGCCGCCAGCACGAGGCCGATCATGCGGGTTCTCCTTCATCGTGTACGGCGGGGGCCCCGGAGGACACCCAGAAGCGGATGCTCTCGACGAGCACCAGCAGCGCCACGGCCACGGCGAGCGCCGTGAGCGCGACCTTGAACTGTGCGGCGGTGAGCAGTGCGGCCAGGACGGTGACCAACAGCGTCCTGCCTTCGTGCCCGCCGATCGCCCGCACCAGCCAGTGCGGGGGAGCTCCGGCGTTGCCGCGGATGCGGTACACCGTGTCGTAGTGATGGTAGGCGACGGCCGCCACCAGGCCGAAGGCCGCGGGAAGTGCTCCGTTCACATCGGCTTTGGCCGCCAGTACCAGAACGGTGAGGTATTCGGCGGCGCGGAACAGCGGCGGGACCAGCCAGTCGAGGGCGCCCTTGAGGGGCCGGTACAGCGCCTGCCCGGAGGTGACGGTGTAGACGACGGCACCGGCGACGGGCGCCCAGGTCACCCCGGAGAAGAGGGAGACGGCGAGGACGGCCGTACCGCCCAGGGCCACCAGCAGCGGGGCGCCGAGGCGGACACGTGTGGCACGCGCCACGAGCGAGGCGAGCGGGCCATTGTCCGCGAGGTCCGCCAGCGCCTGCGCCGCCCGGTCCGTGCGCCGGGCCTTGCGGGTGAGCGAGCGCAGTACGCGGCCCGCCGTGGTGTACGTCGCGGCGAACGCGCAACCGACGAGCAGCGCGTAGAAGGTGATGCGGGGGGTCGTCAGCGCCGTGAGGACGGCGATCATCGCCCATCGTTCGCCGATGGGCAGGACTATCATCCGGCGCACCCAGACCGTCCAGCCGACGCTGTCGAGCTTGTCCGAGAGGGCGGCGGTGGGGCTGGTGTTGGCGGTGGCGTCGTGGTTCGCCTCGTTGAAGGAGAAGTCCACGACGTGCCGGCAGGTCTGCAGGATCATCGCGCCGAGCGCGAGGGCCCATACGTCGTCGCCGCCGCGGGCCGCTCCGAGGGCGAGGCCCGCGTAGTAGGCGTACTCCTTGGCGCGGTCGAAGGTCGCGTCCAGCCAGGCGCCGAGCGTCGAGTACTGCAGCGAGTAGCGGGCGAGCTGCCCGTCGGTGCAGTCCAGGACGAAGGAGAACAGGAGCAGCAGCCCGGCCGCGACGAATCCGGCGCGGGTGCCGGTGGCGGCGCAGCCCGCGGCGATCAGCGCGGTGATCAGCGAGGCGGTGGTGACCTGGTTCGGGGTCAGGCCGCGGCGGGCGCACCAGCGGGCGATGTAGCGCGAGTACGGGCTGATGCAGTACGTGGTGAAGAAGCCGTCGCGGGCCTTCACGGCGCTGCGCAGGCGTACGGCCTCGTCGTCCACGGCGGAGACGGCCTGCCGGACCTCGTTGCGCTCCTGCGGGTCGGCGGGAACCGCTGCGACGAGGGTGCCGAGCTCGGGGCGGAACACGGCGACGCCGTCCGCGTCGAGGGCCGTCGTGAGGCGCTCGGCGAGGTTGTCGGTGGCGACGGCGAGACCGCCGGGGGCGGAGCTCTCACGGGCCACGGCCCGGGTCAGCGCCCGGCGCGCCTCGGGCTGCACCGATACGGCGCCGGGCAGCGCGGAGGCCGCGAACCGTGGGTCCGTGAGGCCGAGGCGCAGTGCGTGCAGGTGCCCCACGAAGCGGGCGTCGACGACGGCGACCCGCTGGTCCGCCGGTACGGCGGCCAGCAGCGTCTCGGCGTCACCGGCTTCGTCGGCGAGCCGCACGTCGAAGCCGAGCGACCGCAGATCGCTCTCGAGCGACGATCCGGGGACCGGCTGGCCGGTGAGGATGGCGGTCGACAGCGAACTCACTCCCTGAGTGCCGGCGCGGCCTCGCGCCGGGCATGTACGTGGTGGGAAGGCCCCGGCCCCGGGCCCGCGGAGGGCTCAGGCCGCTGGGCGGCATGTCGGCAGAGGCTATCGGATGATGAGAAGCGGGCGTTCACCGCCCGTTCACTGCGCGATCAACCACATCTGCGTACCGCCTCCGCCGCGATCATCATCGGTGATCCGAGGGCCGTGCCACAAACCCGCACGTACAGAACGCACTATTCGCGCCATTGATCACGACACCCTACGCACCCTCCCGTAGTGGGGCAGGACGGTCGGATCGGGAGCCGGCACCGGCGCCGCCGGCGGCGCACCGGCATAGGGTGGTCGTCCATGACATGGCTGATCACAGGCGGGGCCGGATACATCGGGGCACACGTGGCGCGGGCGATGGCGGAGGCCGGGGAGCGCGTCGTCGCCCTCGACGACCTCTCGGCCGGGGTCGCGAACCGGCTTCCGGAGAGCATCCCGCTGGTGCAGGGCTCGTCACTGGACGGGGATCTGCTCAAGCGCGTCCTCGCCGAGCACGCGGTGACGGGTGTGGTGCATCTCGCCGCGCGCAAGCAGGTCGGCGAGTCCGTGGCCGAGCCGACGCGCTACTACCAGGAGAACGTGGGCGGACTCGCGACGCTGCTGGAGGCGGTCGCCGGGGCGGGCGTCAAGCGCTTCCTCTTCTCCTCGTCCGCGGCCGTCTACGGCAACCCGGATGTGGACCTCATCACGGAGGACACTCCTTGTGCACCGATGAGCCCGTATGGCGAGACGAAGCTCGCCGGGGAGTGGCTGGTCCGCGCGGCGGGCCGGGCGCACGGCATCGCGACCGTGTGCCTGCGCTACTTCAACGTGGCGGGCGCGGCCACACCCGAGCTGGCCGACACCGGTGTGTTCAACGTGATCCCGATGGTCTTCGACCGCCTCACCCGCGACGAGGCCCCGCGGATCTTCGGTGACGACTATCCGACACCGGACGGCACCTGCGTCCGTGACTACATCCACGTCGCCGACCTCGCCGAGGCACACCTCGCGGCGGCCCGGCGGCTGGCCGGCGGTGCGACGGGCGACCTCACGGTGAACATCGGCCGCGAGGAAGGGGTTTCGGTACACGAACTGCTCACGCTGATCGGGGAGGTCAGCGGGGACACCCGGCGGCCGGTCGTGGAGCCGCGCCGCCCGGGGGACGCGCCGCGCGCGGTCGCCTCGGCCGGGCTGGCCGCGCGGGAACTCGACTGGAGCGCACGGCGCGGGGTGCGGGAGATGGTGGACTCGGCGTGGCAGGGGTGGCTGCTGCATCACCCCCGGACACAGGGTTGACGATCTTGACCATGCTCTGACCTGCGGATCGTTTCCGCAGGTCAGAGCATATGACAACGATGTTCAGTGCGGCGTTGCCCGATACCCCCCACCCGTAGTTCACTGTGATCCCGCGCAGCGCACAGGAGGCGGCTTCCATGGGGGCTGGACACGATCACGGGCACGCCCACGGCGCGCCCACCAGCGGTACGGCGGCAGCCGCGTACCGCGGGAGACTGCGGGTCGCGCTGTCGATCACGCTCACGGTGATGGTGGTCGAGATCGTCGGCGGCCTCATGGCGGATTCGCTCGCGCTCGTCGCGGACGCGGCGCACATGGCGACGGACGCGGTGGGGCTCGGCATGGCGCTGCTCGCGATCCACTTCGCCAACCGCCCGCCCAGCGACAACCGCACCTTCGGCTACGCGCGGGCCGAGATCCTCGCCGCCCTCGCCAACTGTCTGTTGCTGCTCGGCGTCGGCGGCTACGTCCTGTACGAGGCGATCCACCGCTTCGTGACGCCCACGGACACCGAGGGCGGTCTGACCATCGTCTTCGGTCTGATCGGTCTGGTCGCCAACACGATCTCCCTCACCCTGCTGCTGCGCGGCCAGAAGGACAGCCTCAACGTGCGCGGCGCCTTCCTGGAAGTGGTGGCGGACGCGCTGGGCTCGGTGGCGGTGATCATCTCCGCCGTGGTGATCATGAGCACAGGTTGGCAGGCGGCCGACCCGATCGCCTCGATCCTCATCAGCGTCATGATCGTCCCGCGCACCTGGAAGCTGCTCCACGAGACGCTCGACGTGCTCCTGGAGGCGGCGCCCAAGAACGTCGACATGGCGGAGGTGCGCGCCCACATCGTGGCCCTGCCCGGCGTCGAGGACGTCCATGACCTGCACGCCTGGACCATCACCTCGGGCATGCCGGTCCTCTCCGCCCATGTCGTCGTCAGCTCCGACGTCCTGAACGCCATCGGCCACGAGAAGATGCTCCACGAGCTCCAGGGCTGCCTGGGCCACCACTTCGACGTGGAGCACTGCACCTTCCAGCTGGAACCGAGCGGGCACGCGGAGCACGAGGCGAAGCTCTGCCACTGAGCGAATCCGCCGGGAAGCTCCCGACCCGGCAGGCTCTTAATTCGCGGGCGTGGCCGACACCTCCGCTGCTAGCGTGACCGAAGACACGAGGAAGAGGTGGGTTGATGACTGTCGCGTTCGGTGCCGCTGTACGCGGCGACAGGTGCGTCCCCGTCCTCCGGGTCCACGGCTGACCCACGCCGAGCGGCGTGCGCGGCGGCCCGGGCCCCCGCATCCAAAGGTTTCCCACGTTGTCAGAGCATCACGACTCGTCCGACCACAGCGCCCTCCACGAGGCCTTCTTCACCCTGCGCCACCGACTGCCCCGGCAGAGCCCCGGCTCCGACGCCACCACCCGTCACCTGCTCTCCCTGGCGGGCCCGCTGCCCGCCCGTCCCCGCGCGCTCGACCTGGGCTGCGGCCCCGGCCGCTCGGCGCTGCTCCTGGCCGCCGAGGCCGCGGCCGAGGTGACGGCCGTCGATCTGCACGAACCGTTCCTCGACGAGCTGCGGACGGCCGCCGAGGCCCGGGGTCTTGCCGCGTCGATCGACATCGTCCACGGGGACATGGGTGAGCTCGCCCACCCCGACGGCTCGTTCGACCTGATCTGGGCCGAGGGTTCGGCCTATCTCATCGGTTTCGACACCGCCCTGCGCGATTGGCGCCGACTGCTCGCCCCCGGCGGCACGCTGGTCCTCACCCACTGTGTGTGGACCACCGACACGCCGTCCGACCAGGCCCGCGCGTTCTGGCGGGACGATTCGTTGCGCTCGACCGACGAGGACACCCGCGTCGCGCGCGACGCCGGGTACTCCGTACTGGGTGAGTACCTCCAGCCGGAGTCCGACTGGGACGAGTACTACGACGCGCTCGCCATTCACGCCGACGTGGCCGATGTCACCCGGCCCGGTATGGCCGAGGCGGTGGCGGGCGCCCGCGCGGAGATCGCCATGCGCCGCGAGCACGGGAGGGAGTACGGCTACGTGGGCTATGTCCTGCGTCCGGTCGCCATGGGCGCCTGACCCGTCCCGCCCGCCCGCGACCCGCGGCGACGCCTGCGTCCGTCGCCGTACGACGGGTGCGCCGCGCACCGCGGTGAACCCGCCGCGCACTACGGCATCCGGCCCGGGTCCGACGGGCCGGCCGGACATCGGGGCCAACGGGCCGGGCGAACACCTGATGGCCCCTGTCCTGGACGATTCCCCGTCCGTGGCACCGGGCACGATCAAGTGTCCGGCCGCTTTCGGTGACTGACACACGTCGGCCGCGTGTCCCGCTCCGGGCTCCCGGAGCGGGACATGCGGGGAGCCGCGAAGTGCCGGGAGTGCCGGATTCGTACGGCAGACTTGGGGCTCGAAGACCGATGCGAAGGATGGGTATGCCGATCACACCTGCCACCGCGACGCACAGTTCGTCGAACGGCACCGTTGAAGCGATCTTGCTCGAGTTGGTCGACGAGGACGGCAACACGATCGGCACGGCGGAGAAGCTCGCCGCCCATCAGCCACCCGGACAGCTGCACCGGGCCTTCTCCGTGTTCCTCTTCGACGAGCACGGTCGGCTGCTGCTCCAGCAGCGCGCCCTGGGCAAGTACCACTCCCCCGGTGTCTGGTCCAACACCTGCTGCGGTCACCCCTACCCCGCCGAGGCGCCCTTCGCGGCGGCGGCCCGGCGGACGTACGAGGAGCTCGGTGTCTCGCCCTCCCTGCTCGCGGAGGCGGGCACGGTCCGCTACAACCACCCGGACCCGGAGTCGGGCCTGGTGGAACAGGAGTACAACCACCTCTTCGTCGGTATGGTGCAGGCGTCGCTGCACCCCGATCCGGAGGAGGTCGGGGACACCGCGTTCGTGACCGCCGCCGAGCTCATGGAGCGGCACGCGAAGGACCCCTTCTCGGCGTGGTTCATGACGGTCCTGGACGCGGCCCGTCCGGCGATCAGGGAGCTGACGGGTCCGTCCGCCGGCTGGTGACGGCCCCGTCCTCGTAAGGTTCTCCCGAGGGCTCTAGAGGATGCTCGCAGTGAGCGGCAGGGCTGCCCAGATCACCTTGCCGCCACTCGCCGTGTGCTCGACGTCGCACACCCCGCCCGACTCCCTGGCGACCTCCCGCACCAGCAGCAGCCCACGGCCGCCGGTCTGACCGTGGTCGGCCTCCAGGGCGGTCGGGCGATAGGGGTGGTTGTCCTCCACCGAGACCCGCACCCACTCGGCGCCGACGGCCACCTCGACGGCGAGCATCGGGGACAGCAGTGCCGCGTGCCGTACGGCGTTCGTGACCAGTTCGGAGACGATCAGCAAAAGCCCGTGGGCGAGGTCGTCCGAGACGGGCACTTGCTGACGGAAGAGCAGGTCACGAACAGCGTGTCGCGCCTGCGGAACCGAGGCGTCGATGGCGGGAGCGGTGAACCGCCACACCCCCTCGTACGGCAGCGGACCCGGCGGTCTCCGATCGGGAGACACGTCCCCGGCGCCTTCAGAGCGGGAGTCGAACCCCCGCCCGTGGTTCTCCATCGTCCGGTCGCCACCCTTGCGCTCGATTGTCACCACACGTCGAGTGTTGGTAACGCGCTGGTCCGGACCGCATCGCTGAACGGAAGTCGGCGATTATCGACGGCTTCTGACCGTTGACGCATGTCACAGTCGGCCGTGCGACCACTCCTGCCTGTGTGGTGTCTGCTTCGAGAACTATTCGGGTTGTACGGGTTGGGCGCCGGGCTCGCCCGATTCGTCCGTCAACGGCCGCGCCCCGAGACCAGATGCACGATGCGCCGCCCGCCGAAGCCGGTGGCGATCAGGCCCAGCCCGTCGAAGAGCAGCGCGAGCGAGAAGAAGCAGCCGATCACGTACTTGCTGCTGCTCGGCCAGTTGTCCAGCACCAGGATGCCGAGGAGCAGGCCTAAGACGCCCTGCAGGAGGGTCCAGCCGAACTGCGGACCCCGCACCACGAGGCTGCCGACCAGGCGGAACACCCCACCGGTGAGGAACAGCAGGGCGGCGAACATGGTGAGCGCCTCGGCCGCGGCGTCCGGGCGGCGGATCACCACCACACCGGCCGCGATGTTCAGGGCCGCGACCACCACCCCGAGCCAGAAGAAGTTGGTGCCACGGGCCTGGATCGCGTGGAACAGTCCGACCGCGCCGCCGATCAGCAGCAGCCAGCCGAACAGGATCATCGAGGTCAGGGTGGCGACGCCGGTGTAGACGAGCCCGACGAGCCCCGCGATCACCAGGATCACTCCGAACGCGGCGGTCCAGCTGAAGTCGCGGTTCAGTTTCGAGGTCGCGGCGGTCGACGCCCTGTCCTTCGTTCCGGCCATCAGCGCCTCCTCGCGCCCGGCCCCTTCTTGATCGTACGTTCGAGGGTTGCGGATAGCATCCGGCGTATGGAGCCGCAGCTGCTGCACAGCGTTGGCGACGGGGTCGCCACCGTCGTCATCCACCACCCGGCCAAGCGCAACGCCATGACGGCCGCCATGTGGAGAGCGCTGCCACCCCTGCTCGACGGGCTCGCCGCCGACCCGGACGTCCGTGTACTCGTCCTCACCGGCGAGGGCGGCACCTTCTGCGCGGGGGCCGACATCTCGACGCTGCGGGGCTCCTCGGACGAGGCGCAGGGGCTCGCCGTGCGCGCCGAGGAGGCGCTCGCCGCGTTTCCCAAGCCGACGCTCGCGGCGATCCGCGGGTACTGCGTCGGCGGCGGGTCCCAGCTCGCGGCGGCCTGCGACTTGCGCTTCGCGGAGGAGGGGGCGGGGTTCGGAGTGACGCCGGCGAAGCTGGGGATCGTCTACGCGGCCTCGGCCACCCGGCGGCTGGTGTCGCTGGTGGGTCCGGCGACGGCCAAGTACCTGTTGTTCTCGGGCGAGCTGATCGACGCCGAACGGGCGCTGCGCACGGGGCTGGTGGACGAGGTACTGCCCGAGGGCGAACTCGGCAAGCGGGTCGGCGAGTTCACCCGTGTCCTGGCCGCGCGGTCGCTGCTGACGCAGGCGTCCGCCAAGGAATTCGCCAATGGGCGGACCGACCGGGACGCGTACTGGGCCGAGCAGGCGCGCGGAAGCGACGACACCGCGGAGGGCGTCGCCGCGTTCCTGGAGCGCCGGCCACCGCGCTTCACCTGGACCACGCCGGCGTCCACCGCGACCAGTCAGCCGTCCACCGCGACCACTCCGTCGCCCTCCGCAACTACTCCATGATGAAGCGGCTCTTCGCCCGGAACTCCTCCACGAGATGTGCGGGAGCCTTCTCGGGTGACCCGGCGTCGTAGGGCGGCTGCGGATCGTATTCCGTCAGCAGCTGTACGGCCTGTGCGTGTTCGTCGCCCGCGATCCGTCCGAGCAGGCCGAGCCCCATGTCGATACCGGACGACACGCCGGCCGCGGTGACGTACTTCCCGTCGAACACGACCCGCTCCCCGGTCGGCTCGGCACCGAACCGCTTGAGGTGGTCCAGGGCCAGCCAGTGCGAGGTGGCCCGGCGGCCCTCGAGCAGCCCTGCGGCGGCCAGCAGCAGGGAGCCGGTGCACACGGAGGTCGTCCAGGTGCTCGTGGCGTCGGCGGCGCGCAGCCAGTCCAGCAGGACCCGGTTCTCCATCTGCGGGGTCTGGCCCGGTCCGCCGGGGACCACGACGATGTCCGGATTCGGCACCTCGGCCAGGGTCTTGTCCGCGGTCAGAGCCAGATTGCCGCTGTCGTTGCGGACGGGGCCGGTGTGCTCCGCGACGAAGACGGTCTCCGCGTCGGGCAGGCGGCCGAGGGTCTCGTAGGGTCCCACGGCGTCCAGGGCGGTGAAGCGGTCGAAGAGGACGATGGCGATCTGCATCGGGTTCCTTTCCACGGGTGGGTGGGGCAGGGGCGTCAGGTGAGGGCCGGTCAACGCGTGGGGGCGGGGCGGAAGCGGCGCCGGTACTCCGCCGGTGCCGTGCCGAGCGCCTTCATGAAGGCGCGGCGCATCGCCTCGGGGGTGCCGTAGCCGCAGGCGCGGGAGATCTCCTCCACGCCGTCGGCCGTGTCCTCCAGGAGGCGCCGGGCGTGTTCGAGGCGCACCTGGTCGACGTACCGGCCCGGGGTCATGCCCGTCTCGGTCTGGAAGGCGCGGGCGAAGTGCCGGGACGAGAGCCGGGCGCGGGCGGCGAGCGACTCGACGGACAGGTCGCCGCCGGGGTGCTCGGTGATCCATTGCTGTACCTCGCGGAGCGGTTCGCGCTGCGCCGTCTGCGCGGCCAGCTGCGCGCTGAACTGGGCCTGGTTGCCCGGGCGGCGCAGGAAGACGACGAGGTGGCGGGCGACCGTCAGGGCGGCCTCGCGGCCGAGGTCCTCCTCCACGAGCGCGAGGGCGAGGTCGATGCCGGAGGTGACACCGGCCGAGGTGGACACCTGTCCGTCCCGCACATAGATGGGGTCGGGGTCGACCTCGACGGCCGGGTGGTCGCGGGCGAGTGCGTCGCAGTACGCCCAGTGGGTCGTCGCACGGCGACCGTCCAGAAGGCCCGCCTCGGCGAGCGGGATGGCGCCGGTGCAGACGGAGACCAGGCGCTCGGCGCGCGGCCCGTGCGCGCGCAGCCAGTCGGTCAGTCGGGGGTCGGGGCGCCGGGTGCCCAGGCCGCCCGGGACGAGCAGGGTGTGCGCGGCGGGCGCGTCGGCGAGGGCGTGGTCCGGGACGAGGGTCAGGCCGCTGGTCGTGCGCACGGGTGCGCCGTCCAGGGAGGCGGTGTGGATGCGGTACGAGCCGCCCCGGAGGGTCTCGGCGCCCGCGAAGACCTCCACGGGGCCCGTGACGTCGAGGCTCTGCACGTCGTCGAAGAGGACGACCAGGACGGTTCGCATGGAATCGATTCTTGGCGGACGAGGCGATGGCCGCAATGACGAGTACCCCACCTTTCCTGCCATCACCCCTCCCGCCTTCCCTACGTACCGACCAGTCGGTAACATTCGGCCATGACCACACCTCTGCCGGAGCGCGCCGGGCGGCGCTGCCACAACGTCCTCAACCCGCTGCACTCGACGCACTACTTCTCGCCGGATCTGGGACGGGAGATGGCCGACGTCGGGATCGAGGACAGCAACGGCGCCTACTTCGCCGTGCGGGCCGCCGCCATGGGGCCGGTGGGTCCCGGCACGGTGACGGCGACGTTCTACAACTTCCGCCACGAGCTGGTGGCCCGGCATGTGCCCGAGGTGTGGAAGAAGGCCTCCCCGGAGACCGTCCTCGCGGCACGCGCGCGTGCCGTCGACACGACCTGGCGCCGGCTCCTCGGCGAGGACGTCCTCGCCTCCAAGGAGGTCGCCGAGGCGGCGGAGCTCGCCCTGCGGGCCGCGGAGGCCTGCACGAGGACCGCCCGGCCGCTGTACGCGGCGCACGCCGACCTGCCGGTGCCCGACGCGCCGCACCTCGCCTTCTGGCACGGCGCCACGCTGCTGCGCGAGCACCGGGGCGACGGTCATCTCGCGGCGCTGCTCGACGCGGAGCTCGACCCCGTCGAGGCCCTGGTGAGCCACACCGCGACCGGCAAGGGCATGGCCCCGAAGTGGGCTCTGGGCACGCGCGGCTGGTCGCGCACGCACTGGGACGCGGCGGCCCGGCGGCTGCGCGAGCGCGGACTGCTCGACGCGGAGGGCGAGTTGACCGAGGCGGGGGTGGCCCTGCGCCAGGAGATCGAGAACCGCACGGACCGGCTGGACCGTGCCCCGTACGAGCATCTCGGCGCCGCGGGCGTGGAACGTCTGACCGAGTTGGCACGGGGCGTCCTGATGCGGGCGCTGGCCGCCGGCGCGTTCCCCGAGGGCATGACCGGCAAGGGCTGACAGCGCCGATCGGCGCCCTGATCCCCCGTTGTCGGTGTCACCTGCCACAATTGCCGCGCAACCTCAGTGGAGAAGGCGGTACGGGATCGTGACGACACCCCTCGTAGGGTCCATCGAAGGCAGGATCGCCGAGGAGCTCGGCGTACGGGAGCGGCAGGTCAAGGCCGCCGTCGACTTGCTCGACGGCGGGTCGACGGTGCCCTTCATCGCCCGCTACCGCAAGGAAGCGACCGAGATGCTCGACGATGCGCAGCTGCGCACCCTCGAGGAGCGGCTGCGCTATCTGCGGGAGCTGGAGGAGCGGCGCACGGCGATCCTCGAATCGGTGCGCGAGCAGGGCAAGCTCACCGAGGAGGTCGAGGCGCAGATCCGGGGCGCCGAGACGAAGGCGCGGCTCGAGGACATCTATCTGCCGTTCAAGCCGAAGCGGCGCACGAAGGCGCAGATCGCGCGAGAGGCGGGCCTGGAGCCGCTGGCCGAGGGCCTGCTGGGCGACGCGTCGGTCGACCCGCTCGCCGCCGCGGCGGCCTTCGTCGACGCCGACAAGGGCGTCGCCGACCCGCAGGCCGCGCTGGACGGCGCCCGGTCGATCCTCACGGAGCGGTTCTCGGAGGACGCCGACCTGATCGGCGAGCTGCGCGAGCGCATGTGGGTGCGCGGCCGCCTGGCCGCCAAGGTGCGGGACGGCAAGGAGGAGGCGGGCGCCAAGTTCGCCGACTACTTCGACTTCGCCGAGCCCTTCAAGGACCTGCCCTCGCACCGCGTCCTCGCCATGCTGCGCGGCGAGAAGGAGGAGGTCCTCGACCTCGTCCTGGAACCCGAGGAGCCCTCCGAGCAGCCCGGTCCCTCCTCGTACGAGGGAATCGTCGCCCACCACTTCCAGATCGCCGACCGCGGCCGCCCCGCCGACAAGTGGCTCACCGACACCGTCCGCTGGGCCTGGCGTACCCGCATCCTGGTGCACCTCGGCATCGACCTGCGTCTTCGGCTGCGCACGGCCGCCGAGGACGAGGCGGTGAACGTCTTCGCGGCGAACCTGCGGGACCTGCTGCTCGCCGCCCCGGCGGGCACCCGCGCGACGCTCGGACTCGACCCCGGTTTCCGTACGGGTGTGAAGGTCGCCGTGGTCGACGCGACCGGCAAGGTCGTCGCGACGGACGTGATCTACCCGCACGTCCCGGCCAACAAGTGGGACGAGGCCATCGCCAAGATCGCCCGTCTCGCCAAGGAGCACGCGGTCGAGCTGATCGCGATCGGCAACGGCACGGCGTCCCGCGAGACCGACAAGCTCGCCGGTGAACTCATCACCAAGCACCCGGAGTTGAACCTCACCAAGGTGATGGTGTCCGAGGCGGGGGCGTCGGTGTACTCGGCGTCCGCGTTCGCCTCGCAGGAGCTGCCCGACATGGACGTGTCACTGCGCGGCGCCGTCTCCATCGCGCGCCGCCTCCAGGACCCGCTGGCCGAGCTGGTGAAGATCGACCCGAAGTCCATCGGTGTCGGGCAGTACCAGCACGACCTGTCCGAGGTGAAGCTCTCCCGGTCCCTGGACGCGGTGGTCGAGGACTGTGTGAACGGCGTGGGCGTGGACGTGAACACGGCGTCCGCCCCGCTGCTCGCCCGCGTCTCCGGCATCACCTCCGGGCTCGCGGAGAACATCGTGGCGCACCGCGACACCAACGGCCCCTTCACGTCCCGTACCGCCCTCAAGAAGGTGGCCCGGCTCGGCCCGAAGGCGTACGAGCAGTGCGCGGGCTTCCTGCGCATCCAGGGCGGGGACGACCCGTTGGACGCGTCCAGCGTGCACCCGGAGGCGTACCCCGTGGTGCGGCGGATGGTGAAGACGGCGGGCAACGAGGTCGCCTCCCTGATCGGCAACACCGGTGTGCTGCGCTCGCTCAGGCCGACCGACTTCGTGGACGAGACGTTCGGTCTGCCGACCGTCACGGACATCCTGAAGGAACTGGAGAAGCCCGGGCGCGACCCGCGGCCCGCCTTCAAGACGGCCACCTTCAAGGAGGGCGTCGAGAAGATCTCCGACCTGGCCTCCGGGATGGTGCTCGAAGGGGTCGTCACCAACGTGGCCGCGTTCGGGGCGTTCGTGGACATCGGCGTCCACCAGGACGGTCTGGTGCATGTCTCGGCGATGTCGAAGACCTTCGTGAAGGACCCGCGCGACGTGGTCAAGCCGGGCGACATCGTCAAGGTGAAGGTGCTCGAGATCGACATCCCGCGCAAGCGGATCTCGCTCACCCTGCGGCTCGACGACGAGGCGGCTCCGGCGGATCAGCAGGGTGGGGGTGGGCGTCCGCAGCGGGGTGGCCGGCCCCCGCAGCAGCGCCAGCAGCAGCGTCAGCCGCGGAGCGGGGCGAGCGGCGGCGGTTCGCGGCAGGCCGCTCCGCCGCCGGCCAACAGTGCGATGGCCGACGCCTTGCGGCGCGCGGGGCTTGTCGATCCGAAGAAGGGCCGTCGTTGAGCCGCGGGTGAATCGTGGCTGGTCCCGCAGTGCCGCGCCCCTGAAGGGGCGCGGCACTGCGCCCACACTCCTGAAGCGACCGTAAGGTCGGCTCGCGTGTCCTTCCCGAGCGTCAGCGTTCCGTCACCTTGCCCGCCGCCACTTCCAGCCGGCGCGTGGTGTGGACCGCGTCGAGCATCCGGCGGTCGTGGGTCACGAGCAGCAGGGTGCCCTCGTACGAGTCGAGCGCCGACTCCAGCTGTTCGATCGCGGGAAGGTCGAGGTGGTTGGTCGGCTCGTCGAGGACGAGGAGGTTGACGCCCCGGCCCTGGAGCAGGGCGAGGGCCGAGCGGGTGCGCTCGCCCGGGGAGAGGGTGGCCGCGGGGCGCAGGACGTGTTCCGCTTTGAGGCCGAACTTGGCCAGCAGGGTGCGGACCTCGGCCGGTTCGGTGTCGGGGACGGCGGCGCTGAACGCGTCGAGCAGGGACTCGGAGCCGTGGAAGAGCTTGCGGGCCTGGTCGACCTCGCCCACGACCACCCCGGAACCGAGGGTCGCGTGACCGGCGTCCAGCGGGACCCTGCCGAGCAGGGCGCCGAGCAGGGTCGACTTGCCCGCGCCGTTGGCGCCCGTGACGGCGACCCGGTCCGCCCAGTCGATCTGGAGGGTCGCGGGGCCGAAGGTGAAGTCGCCGCGCCGTACCTCGGCGTCACGCAGGGTGGCGACGACGGCGCCGGAGCGCGGAGCGGCCGCGATCTCCATCCGCAGCTCCCACTCCTTGCGCGGCTCGTCGACGACGTCCAGGCGCTCGATCATGCGCTGGGTCTGGCGGGCCTTGGACGCCTGCTTCTCGCTGGCCTCGCTGCGGAACTTGCGGCCGATCTTGTCGTTGTCGTTGTTCGCCTTGCGCCGGGCGTTCTTGACGCCCTTGTCCATCCAGGAGCGCTGCATCTGGGCGCGGCCTTCGAGGGCGGAGCGCTTGTCGGCGTACTCCTCGTAGTCGTCGCGGGCGTGCCGGCGGGCGGTGTCGCGCTCCTCCAGGTAGGCCTCGTAGCCGCCGCCGTACAGGGTGATCTGCTGCTGGGCGAGGTCGAGTTCGAGCACCTTGGTGACCGTGCGGGTCAGGAACTCGCGGTCGTGGCTGACGACGACGGTGCCCGCGCGCAGCCCGGAGACGAAGCGTTCGAGCCGCTCCAGGCCCTCCAGGTCCAGGTCGTTGGTGGGCTCGTCGAGGAGGAAGACGTCGTAGCGGGAGAGGAGGAGCGAGGCGAGTCCGGCGCGGGCCGCCTGGCCGCCGGACAGCGACGTCATCGGCTGGTCGAGGTCGACGCCGAGCCCGAGGGTGTCGGCGACCTCCTCGGCGCGCTCGTCGAGGTCGGCGCCGCCCAGGTCGAGCCAGCGCTCCAGGCTCTCCGCGTACGCGTCGTCCGCGCCCGGCGCGCCGTCGACGAGTGCCTGCGTCGCCTCGTCCATCACGCGCTGGGCCTCGGCCACACCGGTGCGCCGGGCCAGGAACTCCCGGACGCTCTCGCCCTCCCGCCGCTCCGGCTCCTGCGGCAGATGGCCGACGGTCGCCGACGGCGGGGACAGCCGCAGCTCCCCCTCCTCCGGCGTGAGCAGTCCGGCGAGCATCCGCAGCAGGGTGGACTTGCCCGCGCCGTTGGCGCCGACGAGTCCGATCACATCGCCGGGCGCGACCACGAGGTCGAGCCCGGAGAAGAGCGAGCGGTCGCCGTGTCCGGCGGCGAGGTTCTTGGCGACGAGAGTGGCAGTCATCAGGAGGCCGATCCTAACGGCCCGGCCGCCCAGGCTGCGCCCTCGTTTCCCTGCGGGGCCACACCCCCTGTCCTGTGCGGTCCGCTCAGTGGGCCATCGCCTCCACCAGCACGCTCCCCGAGGTCCGCGCCACGAGGAAGGACTCCCCCTTCACGGCCTTGGCGTCCAGCGCGATCCGGTGTCTGCCCGCCTCCAGGATCCCGTCGAAGACCTCCCGCGTGTGGGTGCGGTACAGGCGATCGAGGCGGTACGCGGTGATCTGGACCCGGCAGGTGGAGGTGACCTCGATGCCCGCCTCGCCGTCTGCGGCGACCAGGCGGGTGAGGCGGCGCAGCTCGTGCGGGCCCCGGTCCAGGGCGTGCTCGATCTGGGCGACGAGGAGCGGGATGATCGGGGCCAGTCCGTCGACGTAGGCGACCTCGACCCCGGCCCGCTCGAAGGACCGCCGTACGGCCGCGCGCTCCTGCTCGGTGACGGCGCGCCCGAAGGCCACCGCGCCGTACTCGCGGAGTTCCTCGGCCGGGACGTCGGTGGCGTCGCGGGTGATGTCGGTGCCGATGCCGATGGCGCGCAGGGCGGCGGCGAGCTTGGCGAGCACGGCGACCCGGGCGCCGATGAGCAGGACCCGGCGGCGTGCCCCGGGGTCGCTGAGGAGGAGTGAGTTCAGGGCGCTGCGGTACTCGTCGCCGTGGAAGCGGAACGGCCCTATCCCGTGGTAGCCGTTGAGCTCCAGATCGGCGTGGTCGCCGGTCTGCCAGGCGAAGTCGCGCCACACGTAGTCGTCGGCGGGGTCGTCCTTCTCGATGACGGCGGTCACGGCACCGCATTCGATGCCCTGGCACTCGGGACAGCCGTAGATCACATAGCGGCCGTCGTCGAGCGGAGCCTCGGCCTCCAGGAGGAGGCTTCGGACCTGGGCGGTGAAGATGGCGGGGGGTACGTCGGAGGCGAGCGGGGACACCGCGTCGAGGTCGGAGAGCTGGTACAGCAGCGGGCGGCCGTCGACGATGAAGTCGACGAAGTCCCGGTGCACTTGGTAGTCACCGTTGGCGAGGACTCCACCGGCACGCATCGCCGGTGCCAGGCCGAAGGTCGCGTACTCGGCAGACATGCTGTGAGTATCCCCAGACTGGGAGTGATGTGAGCACGGCATGACATATTCCGCTAACGTCCCGGCATGGACAACGGGCGCGGCGATGATGTGATCGTGGTCGGAAGCGGTGTCGTCGGGCTGACGACGGCCGTGGCCCTGGCCGAGCGCGGCCGACGGGTACGGGTGTGGACGCGGGAGCCCGGCGAGCTGACCACCTCGGCCGTTGCCGGCGCGCTGTGGTGGCCGTACCGCATCCGGCCGAAGGCACGCGCGGGCGAATGGGCCCTCCAGTCACTCTCCGTGTACGAGCAGTTGGCGGCCCGGCCGGAGGAGACGGGCGTACGCGTGGTCGAGGGTGTACAGGGTGAGACACGGCTGGACGAGCTGGAGCCGTGGGCCGCCCGGGTGCCGGGGCTGCGGGCGGCGACGGCCGAGGAGTACGCGGGTACGGGGCTGTGGGCGCGGCTGCCGCTGATCGACATGCCGGTGCATCTGCGGTGGCTGCGCGAGCGGTTCCTGAAGGCGGGCGGGGTCATCGAGATACGGACGGTGACGGATCTCGCGGAGGTCGAGGCGCCGGTCGTCGTCAACTGCACGGGGCTGGGCGCCCACTCGCTCGTACCGGATGCGGTCGTACGGCCCGTGCGCGGGCAGCTCGTGATCGTGGAGAACCCGGGGATCCGCACCTGGCTCGTGTCGACGGACCCGGACGCCGGGACGACCACCTATGTCTTCCCGCACCCGGACCGGCTCGTGCTGGGTGGCACGACCGACGAGGACGACTGGTCGCTCACGCCGGATCCGGTGGCGGCCGGGGCGATCGTCGAACGGTGTGCGGCGCTGCGGCCGGAGATCGCCGGAGCGCGCGTGCTCGGCCATCGGGTGGGGCTGCGGCCGGTGCGCGACACGGTCCGGCTGGAACGCGAAGTACTGCCGGACGGGCGGGTGTTGGTGCACCACTACGGCCATGGCGGGGCGGGCGTCACGGTGGCCTGGGGTTGTGCGCGGGAGGCGGCCGGCCTCGCGCTGGGCGAGGAACCGGCCGCCGTGCACCCCTGAGGGCGTCAGTGGATCAGCGGGTCTCCCCCGGCACCCGCCGGGCACCGCTCGGATCACGTACGCCGTCGAGACCGGCCGTGGTCGCGGCTGCGGCGGATCCCGCGGTCGCCCTGGTGAAGGCCTCGGCGCCGCCGACGAACGGCACGCGGGCCGACGTACGGGACAGGTCCAGGGTGAGGGTCGGAGTGGTCGACGGCGGGTCGATGAGGTCCTTGTCGGTGCCCGCGACGATCAGGGCGAGCCGGTGGCCCGCCGGGACGACATGGTCGGTGGCGGCCAGGTCGAGCGTGATCGTGTACGCCTTGCCCGGGGTGAGCGGGGCGCCCTTGAGGTCGGAGGCGTAGTTGCCGAGGTCGGCCCAGCCGCGGCTGAAGACCGTGGCCCCGACGTCGGTCTTCTTCGCCTGGGTGACCTTGTAGCAGGAGCTGTCGCCGGTCGTGCTCGCACCCCAGCAGGTGCGGTCGGTGAGGGTGGTGATGCCCTCGCCGCCGTCGGCGTAGTCGCGGATGGTGTCCGGTCCCAGGTCGACCAGGACCGCGGAGAGGTGGGCCGTCGAGGTGGTCGGCGTGGCGGTGACGGTCACCTTGGAGGAGCCGGACAGCCGCACGTCCCTGGTCAGCGCCTTGGTGACGAACCCGGCCTTGCCGGGCGTGGACCGGTCGATGTCCGCGGCCCAGTCGGTCTCGCTCAGCCGCGGGTCATCGGTGAAGGTCTCGGTTCCGGAGCCGGTACGCAGGCCGAGGGTGCCGACGCCCGCCTGGGTGCCCGTGCCCGGACGGAGTGTCGTCGTCTGCGTCCCGCGGGGCGGCCAGACGCTGGAGGTGACCCACTGGTCGGGGTGGCGCTCGATGTCGGCCATGGGCTCGTCGTCGATGCCGTTGTCGTAGCCGAGGAGTTCATGGTCGAACCAGCGGTGCAGGGTGTCGACCCAGGCGGTGCGACGGAAGTCGAAGGGGTCGACATGGCCGGTCTGGGAGAGCCAGATCTTGCGCTCGACGCCGTTCTTGGCGAGGGCGCTCCACCACTGGCCGAAGTTCTTGGTGCGCACGTTGAGGTCCTGCATGCCGTGCACCAGGAAGACGCTCGCCTTGACCTTGCTCGCGTCCTTCACGTAGTCGCGTTCGGTCCAGAACTTGGTCCAGTCACCGGTGCGCGGCGCCCCGTCGACGAGCTTCTGCTGCACGGCGGCGCACTTGGCGGTGGCCTCGGGGCTGTCGACGTAGCCGGAGAGCCAGTCCGGGCCCGAGTCGTACAGCGGGGCGCCCTTGGCGAAGTAGTAGTCGTACCAGGAGGAGATGGCGCTGATCGGCACGATGGTCTTCAGGCCCTTGACGCCGGTCGCGGCGACACCGTTGGCGATGGTGCCGTCCCAGCTCTTGCCGATCATGCCGGTGCTGCCGTTGGTCCAGGTCGCCTTGGCCCGGTCCACGCCGGTGCGCGTGGTGTAGCCCTTGGCCCGGCCGTTGAGCCAGTCGATCACGGACTTCGCGGACTGGATGTCGGAGCGGCCGCCGACATCCACACAGCCGTCGGACCGATTGGTTCCGGCCAGGTCGACGCCGACGAAGGCGTAGCCGCGCGGCACGAAGTAGTTGTCGTAGAACAGCGGCATCTGGACGACGTTGCCGTTCGCGTCGTACGTCTTGAGCTGGCTCTCGTTGCCGCGCCCGCAGCAGGAATAGTACGGGCTGGCGTCCATGATCACGGGAACCTTGCGGCCCTGCTGGGCGAGTTCACGGGGCCGGACGATGTCGACGGCGACGCGGTCGGTCTTCCCGTCGCCGTCGCCGTCGAGGCCGGTGTCCACCCAGACGGATTCGCGGATCGCGTTCTCGTACGAGTAGACCGGGGTGCTCTCCCGGGGCGCGCCGTGTGCGGCGGCGGGGGCGAGGAAGACGGCCATCAGGGCGGCGGTGGCCGCCGTCGCGAGCGATCTCCAGGTCGTGAAGCGCATACGGCGCGCTGGTTTCGGCATGCGCGGAAGGTACCCCGGTCAACTCCCGTACAAAAGAGGGTCTGTGGAGGCAGCCAGGCCCGAATGGGTCATGTCGGCCGAATGGCGATCGTGTGACAGGAGGGGCGGTGGGCAGGGTGACGGCACAGGGAGTCAATAGGCTCCGAACCGTCCTCGTTCCCCATGACTTGGAGCTCTCCGTGCACCGCAGACTCATCGCCCCGGGCGCTCTCGCCGCCTCTCTGCTGCTGGCGATCCCGGCATCGGCGGCGGACTACACCCCCGGGGCGCCCGGTATCGGCGACCCCTACTACCCGGCCTACGGCAACGGCGGATACGACGTCTCGCACTACGACCTGCGGCTCCAGTACCAGCCCGCGACCGACGAGTTGCAGGGAACGGCGACCCTCCTGGCCACCACCACGCAGGATCTCTCACGGTTCGACCTGGACTTCCTGCTCGATGTGAGCGAGGTGCGGGTCAACGGGGCGAAGGCCTCTTTCACCCGTTCGGGCCAGCACGAGCTGGAGATCACTCCGGCGACCCCGCTGCCGAAGGGCACACCCGTCACGGTCGTCGTCCGGTACAGCGGGGTGCCCTCGACGAAGAGCGCGTACGGCTTCTCGACCTGGCACCGCACTCCGGACGGGGCCGTCGCGGCGGACGAGCCCGAGTCGGCCTGGTGGTGGTTCCCCAGCAACGACCACCCCAGCGACAAGGCCACCTACGACGTCTCGGTGGCCGTGCCGAACGGTACGCAGGCGATCTCCAACGGCACGCTCCAGTCGACGACTTCACAGCTGGGCTGGACCCGCTACAACTGGCGCTCCAACAGGCCACAGGCGACCTATCTCACCACGCTCGCCATCGGCAGGTTCGACATCACGACGGGGAAGACGTCCGACGGCGTCCCCGTCGTCAACGCGTACAGCAAGGACCTCGGCGACAACGACGGGGCCGCGCGGGCGAGCGTCGAGCGGACCGGGGAGATCGTCGACTGGCTGACCGGCTACTTCGGCCCCTACCCCTTCAGCTCGGTGGGCGGATACGTGCCGAACACCACCACTGGGTACGCGCTGGAGACCCAGACCCGCGTGTACTACAGCCCCCGGCAGTTCGCGAACGGCGCCAACACCTCAGTGGTCGTCCATGAGTTGGCGCACCAGTGGTACGGCGACGACGTGTCCCTGAAGGGCTGGAAGGACATCTGGATCAACGAGGGCTTCGCGCGCTACGCGCAGTGGCTGTGGTCCGAGCACGAGGGCGAGGGGACGGCGCAGGAACTCGCGGACTACGTGTACGCCTCGCACCCGGCGGGCGACGCCTTCTGGACGGTCGCGCCCGGTGACCCCGGTCCGGACAACCAGTTCGACATCGCGGTCTACGACCGGGGCGCGTTGGCGATCCAGGCACTGCGCAACGAGGTCGGGGACGACACGTTCTTCGCCATCCTGAAGGGGTGGCCCCAGGAGCACGCCTACGGGAACGCGTCGGTCGGGGACTTCCAGAAGTACGCGGAGAAGGTGTCCGGCACGTCGCTCGCCACACTCTTCGACACCTGGCTGTTCGAACCGTCGAAGCCGGCGGCGCCCGCGGCGCGGGGTGCGTCGATCGCGGTGGCTCCGGCCACCGCGGGTACCCCGGCGCAACCCAGGTCATGGAAGAAGATCGCAGCGACCGACTCCGTCCACTCCGGCTGAACCGGCACCCACCCCGGGCCCGTGAGCCGGGCCTTCGCCCACTCGCCCGCCCTTCTCGCTTTCGGGGCGGGCGAGTGGGGGCCGTTCACATACGGGCGTCAGTTGCCCTGCTCCACCGGGGCCGCGATCCGCTCGCCCACGATGCGGCTCGCCAGCTCCGAGGCCAACTCTGAGACGGACATACGGAGTTCGACCTCGGCCACCGCACACTCGGACTCGATGCGGGCGCGGCCGTCGGCCACGACGGCGTCACGTTCGCGCTGCCCGTCCGCGCGGGCCTCGGCGATCAGGGCGGAGCCCTGTTCGAGGGCCTGCTGGCGGATCCGGGCGGCGTCGTGGCGGGCCTCGGCCAACAGGGCCTCGGTCGCGGCACGCTCGCTCTCGGCGCGGGCGCGCACGGCTTCGGCACGCTCCTTGGTGCCGTTGATCGCGTCGTCCCGCAGTTCGAGCGCCCGGTTCATCCGCGGGAGCAGGCGGGTGACGCACACATAGATGAAGGCGAACAGCGCCAGGGCGTAGCCGACGTCCTGAACCTTCGGGTTGAGTGGACCTATCGGGTAGGGGATGAGTTCCATGGCCGTGACTTACCCGCTCATGCGTGCGAACCAACGCGCATCTGCGCCAGAGTTGACCGAAAGTAGCCCTTCCAGCCGAGCCCGCGCCCGGGTTTCGGGCCCTCACTCACTCCCCCCGCTCACTCCCCGTGGTCGTACACCGTCACCGCCACCCCCCGCTCCACCAGCCGTCGCGTGACGAGCGGCTCCACACGGGACCAGTTGCCGCCGGCCAGACCGCAGCCGATCCGGGGCATGTGGACGGACGCGTCGAGTTCGGCGGCCTTGGTCGCGAGGTGGGCGAGGCCCGTGTCGATCGCCTCGTAGCGGACGGGGACCCCCTTGCTGCCCGTCCGTATGCCCCGCTGGCCTATCAGGTTCGCCACCCACACGTACTTCTCGACCTGGACGAACTGGGCCGCGCCCAGCCCGAAGTCGTTGTGCGCGCGGCCCCGGTGCCACGCCCGGTACGCCGCCTCGGGCTCGGGCCAGCGGCGGGAGAGCGCCAGGACGAAGCCCTTCCCCCACCCCCCGATGTCATTGCAGACATGGGCGATCAGCTTGACGCCCTTGACCGACGGAGCGGTGGCGTCACCCCGGACATACGTGATCTCCGACATGACGCCACCGTAGGCGCCGCCACTGACAACGGCGTCCGGCCCGCTACTTCGTCAGTTCGCTCAGTTCCTGGTCCGTGGTCTTGGAGACCCGGTGGCGGATCGCGAACCAGCCACCGATCAGCAGGGCGGCGATCACCGGGACGAGGAGCAGGGTATCGCGAAACATCTCACATGGTGATCAAAGAGTGCATAAATCCTCGACAGCACTTTCACAGGACCGGTGAGACAGCAATACTGTTGCACCCGATCACCGCACCATCGAAGAGGCAAGGACCTGCCATGACGACGGACACCGACGAGCCGACGCTCACCGTCGACGAGCTGGCCGCACGCGCGGGCGTCACGGTCCGTACCGTCCGCTTCTACAGTTCCAAGGGGCTGCTCCCGCCGCCCGTGATCGGACCCCGCCGGGTGGGGCACTACAGCCAGGAGCATCTGGCCCGGCTCGCACTCATCGAGGAGCTGCAGCGCCAGGGCATGACACTGGCCGCGATCGAGCGCCATCTGCAGCAACTGCCGGCCGACCTGAGCGCCCAGGATCTCGCCCTCCACCGCGCCGTGGTCGCCTCCTGGGCGCCGGACGCCGCGGAGGACGTGACACGCGAGGAACTGGAACGGCGGGCCGGCCGCCCCCTGGGCGAGGAGGATCTGGAGCGGCTGGTCGCGATGAACGTCATCGACGGCGCCGAGGGCGCCCCGGAGACGATGGGCTCCATGGACTGCCCAGGCTCCTCGGTCTCTCCGGGCTCACCGGTCTCCTTCCGAGTGGACCCGGCGCTGCTGGCCCTCGGCGTCCAGCTCCTCGACGTCCCGCTCGCGCACGAGTCGATCCTCGCCGCGCGCGGCGTCCTGCTGGAGCACTCCCGCGCGGCGGCACGCGAGCTGTCCGCGCTGCTGCGCGAGGCGGTGGGCGAGCACGAGTCGGTGGCGGCGGTGAAGTCCCTGTCGGCGCACATGCAGCCGCTGGTGGTGCAGGCGCTGCTGACCACGTTCCAGCGCTCCCTGAAGGAGGAGCTGCGGGAGTGGCTCAAGGAGTCCTGAGCCACTCTCCCCGCTCACTGACGTGTCGGCGCTACCGGGATTCATTCGCAGTGCATCGGCCTTCAGGCCGGTGGTGAAGCGAATCTGTCATGGTGGCGCGGAGCGTCACGGATGCTGTCCTGCGGAGCAGGGGGGCGCAGGCGTCACCACGGCCGACGCGGAGCGTCACGGGGCCCGGTCCGACGAAGCCGGGCAACGCCTCCCCCGTTCGAACCGTTCCGCTCCCCGGTTCAAGGGGGGTATCGACCGTTCATACGTTCCCTCTGGTAGCGGGCGGCGCTCGTTCGTACGATCACCGCATGCAGCTTCGGTACGCCTTCAGGCTGTACCCGGAACCGGGCCAACGCCTCGCGCTGGCCAGGGCGTTCGGGTGTGCCCGCGTCGTGTACAACGATGCCGTGCGCGTGCGCGAGGACGCCCGCAGGGCGGGCGAACCCTTCCCTACGGCAAGTGTGCTGTCCCGGAAGCTGATCACCCAGGCCAAGCGGACACCCGAGCGGTCCTGGCTGGGCGAGGTCTCCGCGGTCGTCCTCCAGCAGTCCCTGCGCGACGCGGAATCCGCGTACCGGAACTTCTTCGCCTCCCTCAAGGGCGAGCGGAAGGGCGCGAAGAGCGGTGCGCCCCGCTTCAAGTCCCGCAAGGACAAGAGGCAGTCGATCCGGTTCACGGCCAATGCCCGCTGGTCGGTCACCGGTTCCGGGAGGCTGAACCTTCCCAAGGTCGGCGCGGTGAAGGTGAAGTGGTCCCGCACCCTGCCCGCGCAGCCCTCCTCGGTCACCGTGGTCAAGGACGCGGCCGGACGGTACTTCGCCTCGTTCGTCGTCGACACCGACCCGGCCGCGGACGCCGCCCGTATGCCCGACACCGACCAGACGGTCGGCATCGACCTGGGCCTTTCCCATTTCGCGGTCCTCTCCGACGGGACGAAGATCGACTCGCCGCGGTTTCTGCGCCGGGCGGAAAAGAAACTGAAGAAGGCCCAGCGGGAGCTCTCCCGCAAGCAGAAGGGATCCAAGAACCGGGAGAAGGCCCGCCTCAAGGTCGCCCGCGCCCAAGCGAAGGTGACCGACGCCCGCCGTGAGTTCCACCACCAACTCTCCACCACGATGATCCGCGACAACCAAGCGATCGGCGTGGAAGACCTGGCGGTCAAAGGACTCGCGCGCACCAGGCTGGCCAAGAGCGTTCACGACGCCGGATGGTCGGCATTCGTCCACATGCTGGAATACAAGGCCGCCCGGTACGGCCGGACCCTGGTCAGGATCGGCCGGTTCGAGCCGACCTCCCAGACCTGCTCGGCCTGCGGCATCAAAGGCGGACCCAAACCCCTGAACGTCCGGGAATGGACCTGCACCGCCTGCGGCACCCTCCACGACCGGGACCACAACGCCGCGAAGAACGTCAAAACGGCCGCCGGACTGGCGGTGACAGCCTGCGGAGCGCCGGTAAGACCAGGACTCGTCCCGGCACAGCGCGAGGAAACAGGAAGCCACGGATTCCCGTCCGAACCCCGTGCCGCGTAGCGGCACGGGGTTCGGACGGGAAGGTCAGAATCCTCGGGCTTCAGCCCGAGGAGCAAGTCAATTGTCGCCGAACCTCTCGCCCTCGCCCTTCTCCGCCTTCGCGACGAGCAGCGCGGGCGGCGTGAACCGCTCCCCGTAGCGCTCGGCGAGTTCACGCGCGCGCGCCACGAATCCGGACAGACCGCCGTCATAGCCGTTGATGTACTGCAGCACGCCGCCGGTCCAGCCCGGGAAGCCGATCCCGAAGATGGACCCGATGTTGGCGTCGGCGACGGACGTCAGGACGCCCTCCTCCAGGAGCCGGACGGTGTCCAGCGCCTCGGAGAAGAGCATGCGCTCCTGCATGTCCTCGAACGGGATCTCGTAGCCGGGCTTGGTGTAGTGCTCGCGCAACCCGGGCCAGAGCTTGCCGCGCTTGCCGTCCTCGGCGTACTCGTAGAAGCCCGCGCCGCCGCTGCGCCCGGTGCGGCCGAACTCGTCGACCATGCGGTCGATGACCGCCTCCGCCGGGTGCGTCTGCCAGGTGCCGCCCGCCTCCTCGACGGCCTGCTTGGACTCCTTGCGAATCTTGCGGGGCAGGGTGAGCGTCAGCTCGTCCATCAGGGAGAGGACCTTGGCGGGATAGCCGGCCTGGGCCGCCGCCTGCTCGACGGAGGCGGGCTCGATGCCCTCGCCGACCATCGCGACGCCCTCGTTGATGAAGTGGCCGATGACACGGGAGGTGAAGAAGCCGCGCGAGTCGTTGACGACGATCGGGGTCTTCTTGATCTGCCGTACGAGGTCGAAGGCGCGCGCCAGTGCCTCGTCACCGGTCCGCTCGCCCTTGATGATCTCGACGAGCGGCATCTTGTCGACGGGCGAGAAGAAGTGCAGTCCGATGAAGTCGTCCTGCCGTTCCACGCCCTCGGCGAGCACGGTGATCGGCAGGGTCGAGGTGTTGGAGCACAGCAGCGCGTCGGGCTCGACGACGTTCTGGATCTCCTGGAACACCTTGTGCTTGAGGGACGTGTCCTCGAAGACGGCCTCGATCACGGCGTCGCAGCCGGCCAGGTCGTTCGGGTCGGCGGTGGGCGTGATGCGGGCGAGCAGTTCGTCGGCCTTCGCCTGGGTCGTACGGCCCCGGGATACGGCCTTCGCGCAGAGCTTCTCGGAGTAGGCCTTGCCCTTGGCCGCCGCGTCCGCCGACACGTCCTTCAGGACGACGTCGATGCCCGCGCGGGCGCAGGAGTAGGCGATGCCCGCGCCCATCATCCCGGCGCCGAGGACGGCGACCTTGCGGACCGGGCGCGGCTCGATGCCCTGGGGGCGGTTGGCGCCGGAGTTGACCGCCTGGAGGTCGAAGAAGAACGCCTGGATCATGTTCTTCGAGGTCTGCCCGGTGACCAGCTCGGTGAAGTAGCGGGCCTCGATGACCTGCGCGGTCTCGAAGTCGACCTGGGAGCCCTCGACGGCGGCCGCCATGATGTTGCGCGGGGCCGGGTAGGGGGCGCCGTTCAGCTGCTTCCTCAGGTTGGCCGGGAAGGCGGGCAGGTTGGCGGCGAACTTCGGGTTCGACGGCGTACCGCCCGGGATCTTGTAGCCCGGCTTGTCCCAGGGCTGCCGCGACTCGGGGTTGGCGTCGATGAAGGCGCGCGCCTTGGCGAGCATCTCCTCGGAGGTGGCCGCCACTTCGTGGACGAGCCCGTTCTCCAGGGCCCGCTGCGGGGAGTACTGGGTGCCCTGGAGGAGCACCTTCAGCAGCGCGTCGGTGATGCCCATGAGGCGGACGGTGCGGGTGACGCCGCCGCCCGCGGGCAGCAGGCCGAGGGTGACCTCGGGCAGGCCGATCTTGGAGCCGGGGGCGTCGAGCGCGACGCGGTGGTGCGAGGCGAGGGCGATCTCGTAGCCGCCGCCGAGGGCCGCGCCGTTGATCGCGGCGACGACCGGCTTGCCCAGGGTCTCGATGCGGCGCAGGGAGGACTTGATGGCCATGCCGGTGTCGAAGGCGTCCTGGGCGTTCTCCGGACCTGCCTTGATCATGTCCTTGAGGTCGCCGCCCGCGAAGAAGGTCTTCTTGGCGGAGGTGTAGATGATGCCCCGGATGGAGTCCTTCTCGGTCTCGGCACGTGCGGCGATCGCCGCGATCGAGTCCTTGAAGACCTGGTTCATCGTGTTGGCGGACTGGTTGGGGTCGTCGAGGACGAGGGTGACGACACCGGTCTCGTCCTGTTCCCAGCGGATGGTGGTGCTCTCGGTCATGAGGAGGGTCTCCGTAGAAGCCGTTTAAGCCGTGGAAGTCTGGGGGTCCGCCGGGGGGTTACAGGCGCTCGACGATGGTCGCGATGCCCATGCCGCCGCCCACGCACAGCGTGGCGAGGCCGTAGCGCTTGTCCTGGCGCTCCAGTTCGTCGACGAGGCTGCCGAGGATCATCGCGCCGGTGGCGCCCAGCGGGTGGCCGAGTGCGATCGCTCCACCGTTGACGTTGACCTTGTCCAGGGACAGGCCCATGTCCCGCGCGTAGCGCAGGACGACGGCGGCGAAGGCCTCGTTGATCTCCACGAGGTCGATGTCGTCGATGGTCAGTCCGGCCTTGGCGAGCGCCTTGCGGGTCGCGGGCGCGGGGCCGGTGAGCATGATGGTGGGCTCGGAGCCGGAGACGGCCGCGGCGACGATCCGCGCGCGGGGAGTGAGGCCGTAGCGCTCGCCGACCTCCTTGGAGCCGATGGCGACCAGGGAGGCGCCGTCGACGATGCCGGAGGAGTTGCCCGCGTGGTGGACGTGGTCGATCTCCTCGACCCAGTGGTACTTCTGCAGCGCCACGGCGTCGAAGCCGCCCAGCTCGCCGATGTCCGCGAACGAGGCCTTCAGCTTGCCGAGCGAGTCGGCGGTGGTGCCGGGGCGCATGTGCTCGTCGTGGTCGAGGACGACGAGTCCGCTGCGGTCCTTCACGGGGACGACGGACCGGTCGAAGCGGCCGTCCTTCCAGGCGGCGGCCGCGCGCTCCTGGGAGAGGGCCGCGTACTCGTCGACGTCACGCCGCGAGAAGCCCTCGATGGTGGCGATGAGGTCGGCGCCGATGCCCTGCGGCACGAAGTTGGTGGCGATGTTGGTCATCGGGTCGGCGAACCAGGCGCCGCCGTCCGAGGCCATGGGCACGCGGGACATCGACTCGACGCCGCCCGCGAGCACCAGGTCCTCCCAGCCGGAGCGGACCTTCATCGCGGCCAGGTTGACGGCTTCCAGGCCCGAGGCGCAGAAGCGGTTCTCCTGGACTCCGGCGACCGTGTCGGGCAGTCCGGCGGCGATGGCGGCGATCCGCGCGATGTCGGAGCCCTGGTCGCCGACCGGGCCCACGACACCGAGCACGATGTCGTCGATCGCGGCCGGGTCCAGGCCCGGGAAGCGGCGCTGGATCTCGTGGATGAGCCCGACGACCAGGTCGATGGGCTTGGTGCCGTGCAGGGCGCCGTTCGCCTTGCCGCGCCCGCGCGGGGTGCGGATCGCGTCGTACACGTACGCTTCGGTGCTCACTGATAAGCCTTTCGGGGAGGGTGCGGAGGATCAGCCGAGCAGGGAGCGGCCGATGATCTCCTTCATGATCTCTGTGGTCCCGCCGTAGATGGTCTGGATGCGGCCGTCGGTGAAGGCCCTGGCGACGCGGTACTCCGCCATGTAGCCGTAGCCGCCGTGCAACTGGAGGCAGCGGTCCGCGACGCGTTTCTGCAGTTCGGTGGCCCACCACTTGGCCATCGAGGCGTGCACGGCGTCGAGTTCCCCGTTCGTGTGGTCGACGACGCAGCGGTCGAGGAACGTACGGGTGACGGCGCACTCGGTCGCCATCTCGGCTATCTCGAAGCGGATGTGCTGGAGCTTGGAGAGCGGCCGTCCGAAGGCCTCGCGCTCCTTGACGTACTGGGTGGTGATCTCCAGCAGGTGCTCGGCCGCCGCGATCCCGGCGACGGCGATGCCCATGCGTTCCTGCGCGAGGTTCGTCATGAGGTGCACGAAGGCGCCGTTGAGCTCCCCGAGCAGGTTCTCCTTGGGGACGCGTACGTCGTGGAAGAACAGCTCGGCCGTGTCCTGTGCCTTCTGACCGATCTTGTCGAGGTTGCGGCCACGTTCGAAGCCTGCCATGCCGCGCTCCACGACGAGCAGAGACAGACCGTGAGCGCCGCCTTCCGGGGTCGTCTTCGCGACGACGATCACCAGGTCGGCCAGGATCCCGTTCGAGATGAAGGTCTTGGAGCCGTTGAGCAGCCAGTGGTCTCCCCGGTCCTCGGCATGCGTCCTGATGCCCTGGAGGTCGGATCCGGCGCCGGGCTCGGTCATCGCGATCGCCGTGATGACCGAGCCGTCGCAGAACCCGGGCAGCCAGCGCCGCTTCTGCTCCTCGGTGGCCAGGTCCGTCAGATACGGCCCGATGATGTCGTTGTGCAGCCCGAGGGCGAGACCCGCGGCCCCCGCGCGCGTGAACTCCTCGGCGAGTACGGCGCTGTACCGGAAGTCGGCGTTGCCGCCGCCCCCGTACTCCTCCGGTACGGCGAAGCCGAGCAGCCCCTGCCTGCCGGCCGCGCGCCAGGCCTCGCGCGAGACGATGCCGTCCTTCTCCCACTGTTCGTAGTACGGCGTCACCTCCTTGGCGAGGAAGGTGCGCACGGTCTCTCGGAACGCGTCGTGCTCGGCGCCGAAAATCTGCCGCTTCATGCCCGGTCGCCTTCCTGGAGCCAGCTCTTGACGGTCTCGACCAGCCGGGTCGGCTCGGGCCCCACGGGAGTGATGTTGAGCATGTCGACCCCGGCCGCCCGGAAGGCCTCGACCCGCTCGCGCACATAGCTCTCCGGCCCGCACAGCGAGGTCAGCTCGCAGAACTCGGCCGGTACGGCGGCCTCGGCCTCCTTCTTGCGACCGGAGAGGTACAGCTCCTGGATGAGCCGGGCCTCCTTCTCGTAGCCGTAGGCCACCGCGAGGTCGTTGTAGAAGTTCTTGCCGGGCGCGCCCATGCCGCCCACGTAGAGGGCGATCTTGGGTCGCGCGAGCTCGCGTACGGCCGCGGCGTCCTCGCCGATGGCGAGCAGGCCGCCCGCGACGGTCCGCAGGGGGCCGAGCGCCGGGTCCCGCAGCGCGGCACCCTCCGCGAGGGCTGTGCCCCACACCTGGTGGGCCTTCTCCGGGATGAACAGGGTGGGCAGCCAGCCGTCGGCGAGTTCGGCGGTCATGCGGACGTTGGCGGGGCCCAGGGAGGCCACGTACAGCGGGACTTCGGGGCGCACCGGCTTGGTGAGGAGCTTCAGGGGCTTGCCCAGGCCGCCCGGGCGGGGCATGTCGGTGATGCCGTGGTGGTCGATGACCTCGCGGCGCAGGATGCGGCGGGTCAGCTCGATGGCCTCGCGGGTGCGGCCCAGCGGCTTGTCGTACGCCTTCCCGTGCCAGCCCTCGACGACCTGCGGGCCGGAGGCGCCCAGCCCCAGGATGGCGCGGCCGCCCGAGATCGCGTCGAGTCCGGCGGCGGTCTGCGCGAGGAGCGCCGGCGTGCGCGAGTAGACGTTGAGGATCCCGGAGCCGATCTTCATGCGCTCGGTGCGGGCGGCCAGATAGCCCATGATCGTGGGCGCGTCGAAGCCGTAGGCCTCCGCGACCCAGACGGCGTCCAGACCAGCGGACTCCAGGGCGGCGACCTCGTCAGCGGCCTGCCTGGGGTCGCCCGCGTAGTCGAGCGGGAGGGAGAGCTCCATCAGTCGCCGTCCTTCATCGTGTCGTCCTTCACGAGGTCGTGCCGCGTCAGCCGTGGTACGTCCCAGTCACAGGCCACGTCCGCGGTGTCGGCGCCCGGCAGGGCGGGGCCGGTGCGGACGGAGGTGCGGGTCAGGGAGAAGCGGGGTGCGGGGGCGGGCTGGGTGATGCCGCCGTGGTCGGTGAAGGTGCCGCGGGCGGCGAGGTGGGGGTGCGCCGGGGCCTCCCGCAGCGACAGGACGGGGGCCACGCAGGCGTCGGATCCCTCGAACACCGCGGTCCACTCGTCCCTGGTACGGGTCTTGAAGCGGGCGGCGACCGCCTCGCGCAGCTCGCCCCAGCGGGCCAGGTCCTTGCGGGAGTCGGCGTGCTCCCCGATGCCCAGCAGTTCCACGAACTCGGCGTAGAACTGCTGCTCCAGGGCGCCCACCGCCATGTACTTCCCGTCGGCCGTCTCGTACGTCCCGTAGTACGGGCAGCCGCCGTCCAGGAGGTTGGCGCCACGCCGGTCCTGCCAGCCGCCCGCGGCGAGCATGCCGTGGATCATGGAGGCGAGGTGCGCGGCGCCGTCGACGATCGCCGTGTCCACGACCTGTCCGGCGCCGGTGGCACGTGCGTGGTGGAGCGCGGCGAGGACGCCGACGACGAGATAGAGCGAGCCGCCCGCGTAGTCGCCGACGAGGTTCGCGGGGACCGCGGGTGGCTCGTCGGGCCTGCCGATCAGGCCGAGGGTGCCGGTGAGGGCGATGTACGCGATGTCGTGCCCGGCCCGCGGGGCGAGCGGGCCCTGCTGGCCCCAGCCGGTCATCCTGCCGTAGACGAGTCGGGGGTTGCGGGCGTGGCAGGTCTCGGGGCCGACGCCGAGACGCTCGGCGACGCCGGGGCGGTACCCCTCGACGAGGATGTCCGCGCGTTCGACCAGGTCGAGGACGCGCGCGGGGCCGTCCTCGGCCTTCAGGTCGATCACGACCGACCGCTTGTTGCGGTTGGTGATGTCGTACTCCGGGTTGACGGCGAGCCCCGTGCCGCCGGGCCGGTCCACGCGGACCACGTCCGCGCCGAGGTCGGCGAGGAGCATGGCGGCGAACGGGCCGGGGCCGATGCCCGCCAGCTCGACCACCCGCACTCCTGCCAGCGGGCCGTGCGCCGGCGTCCCTGCCACTGCCATCGAACCCCCAGCACTGTGACACCACTGATGTGACATCAGTGATGTTAAGAACGTGTTCCACGCCGGGCAAGCCCCCAGCGAGCAAGCGCTTAGTTAAATCCCGGGTGGCGGATCATGACGAAAGGTGGTGAAACGGGGTATGTCAGCGGGTGTGCCACCGCGTGGCCGACGCGCCTCGCCCGGCCGGGGCTATCGCCTTCGGGCCGAGGGTGAGGTCACATGTATTCTCCCGCTTTTTCAGGGCATTCCCCGGCACGGCCATGGCCACCTCCGACCTCTACGTCGACCTCAATCGTTCGGCTGCTCGTACCTCACGCTAGCCTCAGCCACCGACAACGGCGCTTCGCGCACGACAGAGGGGTGTCATGAGCAGGCTGAACGAGACGGCTCGCACGTACGACATCGTGCTCTTCGGAGCCACCGGGTTCGTCGGGGCCCTCACCGCGGAGTACCTCGCCGCGCACGCGCCCGAAGGGCTGCGCTGGGCGATCGCGGGCCGCGGCAAGGAGAAGCTGGAGCGGCTGCGGGAGCGGTTGTCCGGTGCCCCCGACGTGCTGCGGGCGGATGTCGCCGATCCGGCGTCACTGCGCGAACTCGCCCGCAGCGCGCGCGTGGTGGCCAGTACGGTCGGGCCGTACGTCCTGCACGGCGAGGAACTGGTCGCCGCCTGCGCCGACGCGGGCACCGACTATCTGGACCTCACCGGCGAGCCCGAATTCGTGGACCTGATGTACGTCCGGCACGACGCACGCGCGCGGGAGACCGGGGCGCGCCTCGTGCACGCCTGCGGTTTCGACTCGATACCGCACGACCTGGGCGCCTATTTCACGGTGCGGCAGCTGCCTGAGGGTGTGCCGCTGCGGGTCGACGGTTTCGTCCGCACCCGGGCGATGTTCTCGGGCGGCACCTTCACCTCCGCGCTCACCCAGTTCGCACGCGGGCGGCAGATCCTGGCCGCGGCGCGGGATCGCGGGCGGCACGAACCGCGGCTGGTGGGGCGGCGGGCGTACGCGCCGCTGAGCGCGCCGCGGTTCGCCAAGGAGGTCGGGGCGTGGGCGCTGCCGCTGCCCACGATCGACGCCCAGATCGTGCAGCGCTCGGCACGGGCGCTGGAGCGCTACGGGCCCGACTTCCGCTACCGCCACTACGCCGCCGTCGAACGGCTGCCGGTCGCGCTGGGCGGGGTCACCGCCGTCGGCGCGATGTTCGCGGCGGCCCAGGTGCCGCCCGCGCGACGCTGGCTGTCCAACCGGATCAAGCCGGGCGAGGGCCCCAGTGCCTCCCTGCGGGCGAAGAGCTGGTTCTCGGTGCGGTTCGTGGGCGAGGGCGGCGGGCGGCGCGTGTACACCGAGGTCGCGGGCGGCGACCCCGGCTATGGCGAGACCGCCAAGATGTTCGCTCAGTCCGCGCTGTCCCTCGCCTTCGACGACCTGCCCGAGACGGCGGGACAGGTCACGACGGCGGTGGCGATGGGCGACGCGCTCATCGACCGGCTGCGCGGGGCGGGCATCACCTTCCGGGTGGCCGCGACCCGGTAGGACCGTCCGGAGGGTCCCTAGAGGGGCCATCCCAGCACCGTGTAGATCATCCCGCCGATCCAGCCGACCCCTGCGAGGACGGAGAGGACCAGCGCGGCCATCACGGTGCGCTCGACGGGCTGGGTGGTGCCGGCGGCGGGCTTCGGGGAGCGGTGCGTCGTCATGCGGAACAGCCTGCCGATCACGAGGGCGCCCCCGCATCCGTACAGGTACTCAGAACAACTACTCAGGGCACGTACTCAGTCAACGGATGAGGCTTCCGAGGGAGTTGTCTCCTTCAGGGCCCTCCGGCACAGGGAGTCCGCGCTTCGGGTGGTCTCCGGGAGGCGGTACTTCGGGGCGAGCGCGAGGGTGTGCGCGCAGGCGTTGTCGAGGCTCATGCGGTGGCCGACCGAGACGAAGACCGGCTTGACGCCGTCCTGGGTGCGCAGTGCGCGGCCGACCTCCTCCGGGCCCGTCGGTTTGCCCGCGAGCAGCGGGGAGGCGCTGCCGCGCCGCGCGCCGGGTTCCTCGTAGGAGAAGGTGAACGGGTTCTTGGCCACCCCGATCGTGGGGAGCCCGGTGAGTACGCCGAGGTGGCTTGCGAGGCCGAAACGGCGGGGGTGGGCGAGCCCGTAGCCGTCGCAGACCACGAGACCCGGCGCGCACGGCAGCGCGTCGAGCACGGCCAGCACGGCCGGGATCTCGCGGAAGGCGAGCAGCCCGGGAACGTAGGGGAAGGAGACCTGTCCGACGGCGGTCGCCTCGGCGACGACGGCGAGGGTCGCCGCGTCGAGCACGACGGCCGCGGCCACGACGACGTCCCGCTCGTCGTCGTACGCCACGTCGACGCCCGTCACCCTGCCGGTGCCGGGCGGCGGCCCTGGCTCGTCGAGGACCACACGCCCCCGCAGCTCGTCCTGCACGGCGCGGGCCTGCTCCTCGGTCACGGGCCAACCCGCGGGAATCGGTACGGTGTTCGACGTGGTGTTCATGGTGTTGGCGAGCCTAAGCCCACAGCATCCGAGGAGGCCGTGCGGCCGGTCACTTGCCGCCCGGCGCCGCCCCAGCTCCTCCTTGCATGTGCTCGTACTGGCGTTCGCGCTTGGGGCTGGAGCCACGGGGCATGACGGCTCGTCGCGGGGCACGCGGCGATCACCGCTCCAGACGTGCCACCCGGCCCTTCTCCCCGGACGCCCAGCAGCCCAGGTCGGGGGTGCAGTCCACGGTGTCGTACGAGCCGGTGTCCAGGGCGTGCCAGGTGCGGCCGCCGTCGGTCGTGAGATCGGTGCCGGTCGGGCCGACCGCGAGCGCGGAGGTGCGGCTGTGCGGGAGCCAGGCGACACCGGAGCGGTAGGCGGGCGGCGGCTGGACGGCCGGGGTCCAGGTGCGCCCGCCGTCGGGGGTGAGGGCGGCCGCCTGGGGCGATGCCTGGTCGGCGCGGTAGTCGCCGCCGACCGCGAGGCCGTGGGCGCGGTCCCGGAAGGCGAGGGCGAAGACGCCACGCGCCGGGTCGCCCGCCGGAATCGGCGTCTCGGCCGCCTTCCAGGTCAGTCCCCGGTCCGTGGAGTGCAGCACACGTGCGTGTGCGCCCCCGCCGGTGGCCAGCCAGGCATCGTGCGATCCCGCGCTGACGAGGCACTGTCCACTGGCGGCGAAGCCCGCCTCGCCGTCCTGCGCGGCAGGCATGCCGTCGCTGGGCAGCACCTTCCAGGACCGTCCGCCGTCGCTGGTGGACAGGATGCGGAACCTGCCGTCCACGGGGTCGCTCAGCGCGAGGCCGTGGCGCCGGTCGAAGAAGGTCAGGCAGTCGTAGAAGGCCTTCGCGTCGGTGTTGCGGAAGGACTCGGTCCAGGTCGCGCCGCCGTCGTCGGTCCTGAAGACCCGGGAGGCCTCGCCCTCACCGATGGCGAGGACCACCGCGCGCCGCGCGTCGAACGCCTCGATGTCGCGGAACTCCAGGTCGGCGGCGCCGGCCGGCGACACGTTCCGCCACTTCGCGCCCCCGTCGGTGGTCCGCAGGACGGTGCCCTGGGAACCCGCCACCCAGGCGGTGTCCCGGCTGACGGCCGACAGTCCGCGGAAGCGTACGTCGCTCCCGCTGTCCTTGAGCGCCCAGTGGGCCGCCTTCCCCGCCTCGTGTGCCTGCGCGGGCGCCGCCGTCAGCGCGGCGGCGAACGCCGCCGCGCACAATCCCACGGTGACCGCCCGACTCGTACGTCTCGACTTCCCCAAGCCCCTCATGGCGGGCGAAGCTAGCCCACTCCCTCGGCGCCGTCCAGATGGCCTTCGGCGGGAACCCGGGGGCCGCGGTTGGTGTCCTCTCCGGTATCCCGGGCATGTCGGAACGAGAAATGGATCACTACGTGTCACCGAGGTGAATGAACTCGGTGACAGAGGTCACTGGGTTTCGGGTGCACTGAATGGCTCATTCCGTCGTCTCCTACATTGCCTGGCCTCATCCGCCCGGAGTTCGTCCAGCCGTCACAAGGGAGCAAGGCGTTGTCCACCGTCATCGAGCAGCCCGTAGAGGCCCGTCTCGTCGCCGCCGCCCCGCGGATGCCGAGCATTCCCGCCACACTCCACTACGACCGGAGCGACCCCTTCGCCGTCCGTATGACCTTCCCCGCCCCGGCCACGCTGGAAGGCGTGGAGGTCTGCTGGACGTTCGCGCGCGAGCTGCTCGCGTCCGGCATGGAGGACTCGGTGGGGTACGGCGACGTACGGGTGCGGCCGTACGGCTACGACCGCACCGTTCTGGAGTTCCACGCCCCCGAGGGCACCGCCGTGGTGCATGTGCGCTCGGGCGAGATGCGGACGTTCCTGCAGCGCACGACCGAGCTGGTGCCCGTCGGGCTCGAGCATCTTCAGGTCGACCTGGACCACGACCTGGCGGAGCTGATGCGGGGCACCTGCTGAGCGGCGCCCCCGTCCTCAGCGACCGCCGCCCAGCACGGTGTTGAGCTCGGCGTAGTCGAGTCCACCGGTCAGCGAGTCGTAGGTCCCCGCGCTCAGCAGCTCCCGCGCGGCACGGCGGACCACGGCGTGCGCGGCCTGCGCGATGCTCGAGCCCGCGCTGATCCGGGCGACCCCGAGCGCGGCCAGCTCGGCGACGGCCGGCGCACCAGGTCCGACCAGCACGTTGAGCGGGCCCTCGACACCCGCCACGAGCGACTTCACCGTCTGCGGGTCGACGGCCCCGGGGACGAAGATCCCGTCAGCTCCGGCGGCGAGGAAGGCCGCGGCTCGCTCCAGGGTCTCCTCGACCCCTCCCGCGCCGCTCAGAACAGTGTCGATGCGGGCGTTGATGAACAGCGGAACACCCGCCGCATCGGCTGCGGCGCGGGCCGCGGCGATACGTTCCGCCTGCTCGGCGACCGGGCGCAGCGGGCCACGGCCGCCGACGCCGTCACCCTCGCCGTCGTACAGCGCGTCCTCGATGTTCACGCCCACGGCGCCGGCCGCGAGTGCCGCGCGGATCGTGTTCCCGACGCCCGCGGCGTCCTTCGCGTAGCCGCTCTCGATGTCCGCGCTCACCGGGACCCGGACCGCGGCGGCGATGCGTGCGACCGCGCCGAGGGCCCGGTCCCGATCCAGCCGGTCCCCGTCGGCCGTTCCCAGGTCCCAGGCGAGCCCCGCGCTGGTCGTCGCGACGGCGGCCGCTCCCGCCTCCTCGACCAGAAGCGCGCTCGCCGTGTCCCAGGCGTTCGGGAGGACCAGGGGGCGGCCGGGGGTGTGCAGGGCGCGGAAGGCGAGGGCGGCTTCGTGGGTGGGGTTCTGGTTCGTCATGGGGACGATCCCATCACCGGGGGCGGGGTGGAGGCTGGCAGGAATGCGACATGTGCGTGCGGTACCGGGAAGCGTCGCCGGGGTGGCCGGCGCGCGGGTCCCCGCGCCCCTTGCCGAACGCTTCATCCCCCCGTTGCCGCCCCCGAGGTCGATGCCGCCGTGGCGGCGACGACGATCGCGGTGCGGACCTCCTGGATGACCTTCTTCAGCGCCGGGGCCGCCGCTCCGCTCCGGTCGGTCAGCTCCTCGATGCGCTGCTTGTACAGCTTGCGGTCCTTCCCGGACGCCAGGGTGCGCAGCTCGGCCGCGGCGGCGAGAGCGACGAGGGCCGCGTCGCGGTCGGAGACTTCCACGACGGGCAGGGGCCCTTGCAGCACGGTCCTTGCCTCCTCCTGGAGCGCCTCCGCCGCGGACACCCGATCCAGTTCGTACTCCACGGACGGGAAGAGTCCGAGCACCCGCTTCTTCTCGGCCCGCAGGTACCCCTCGGCGGCGAGCTGCGCGCGGACCGCGTCCAGGGTGACGCGCGCCCGCAGGGTCACCCACGCCTTCCACTTCCGGGGCCGGGACTCCTCCACCAGTTCCAGCAGCCCGTCGAGGACGAGGTCCCCCGTACGGGCGTCGGCGTCGACCGGCGTGGCGATGCCGTCCACGTCGGCGAGCAGCCCTCGCTGGGCGAGCTCCGTGAGGGCGCCGGCGCGCACCAGGTGGTGGAGATGGGTCGCGCCGGTGACCTTGAGCCTCGTGGTGTCCCAGGCCAGCAGATAGAGCCGGGCGGGCAGCGACAGCGAGCCGTTGGGCACGGGCGCCTCCTTCGGGGTCGAGGCCGGGGCCACGCGGGGTCGAGGTCGGGGCCACGTTAATGCGTTGACAGCGTTCAGGGCCGTTCCTACGGTGTACAGCGGTCCTGTTGTCGTCGATCGGAGAAGGACGTTGCTCGTCTGAGGTCTGAGACACCGCGTCACATGGTGGGTTCTTTCCACCCCCGTGTGCGTAGCGTGCGACCTCGGCGTATGAGCCGTCCTCCGGTGCGGGGCCTTGTTTCCGCCCTCCCGACCGGATCGTCGTCACCTCGCGGTGTCCCGAACGCGTGCCCCTGACCGCACCCAGTAACCGCGAGGCCTTCATGTCTTCTTTCCCCACCTCCCTCACCTGTACCTCCCTCTCCTTCGCCTGGCCCGACGGGACCGCCGTCTTCGACGACCTCCAGATCTCCTTCGGCCCCGGCAGGACCGGGCTCGTCGGCGTCAACGGATCAGGGAAGTCGACCCTGCTGAAGCTGATCGCGGGCGAACTCACCCCGGACGAGGGCACGATCCGCGTCAACGGCGAGGTCGGCTACCTGCCGCAGAACGTCACGCTCGACACCGCCCTGCGGGTCGACGAGGCGCTCGGCATCGCCGCCACGCGTGCCGCGCTGCACGCCATCGAGACGGGCGACGCGGCCGAGGAGCACTTCGAGGTCGTCGGCGACGACTGGGACGTCGAGGAGCGGGCACTCGCGATGCTCGGTGAACTCGGGCTCGGGCACGTCGAGTTGGACCGCACCATCGGCGAGGTCTCGGGCGGCGAGTCGGTACTGCTGCGCCTGGCCGCGCTGCTGCTGCGCCGTCCGGACGTCCTGCTGCTGGACGAACCCACCAACAACCTCGACCTGTACGCGCGCAGGCGGCTGTACGCGGCCGTCGAGGCCTGGTCCGGGGTCATGGTCGTGGTCAGCCACGACCGTGAACTGCTGGACCTGGTCGACCAGATCGCCGATCTGCGCTCGGGAGAGGTCACCTGGTACGGGGGCAACTTCTCCGCGTACGAGGAGGTCCTCGCCGGCGAACAGGAGGCGGCGGAACGCATGGTGCGCGTCGCCGAGGCCGATCTGAAGAAGCAGAAGCGCGAACTGGTCGACGCGCAGGTCAAGCTCGCCCGTCGAGGGCGCTACGGCCAGAAGATGTTCGACCAGAAGCGCGAGCCGAAGATCGTCATGGGTGCGCGCAAACGGGCCGCCCAGGAGTCCGCGGGCAAGCACCGCGTCATGCACGAGGAGAAGCTCGCCGAGGCGAAGGAACGGCTCGACGACGCGGTGGAGGCCGTACGGGACGACGACGAGATCCGTGTCGACCTGCCGTACACGGCCGTGCCGCCGGGCCGTACCGTCCTCACGCTGGAGAATCTGGTGCTGCGGTACGGCACGCGCGTGGACGGTGTGTTCGATCTGCGCGGGCCCGAGCGGGTCGCGCTGATCGGGCGCAACGGCGCGGGCAAGACGACGCTGCTGCGGACGATCGCCGGGGAGCTGGAGGCCGTGTCGGGTCTGGCGCGGGTCCATGTGCCGCTGCGGTTTCTGCCCCAGCGGCTCGATGTGCTCGACGGGGAGCGGACCGTGGTCGAGAACGTGGTCCGGTTCGCGCCTTCCGCCACCAACAACCGGATCCGGGCGCGACTCGCCCGCTTCCTGTTCAAGGGGGCGAAGGCCGACCAGCGGGCGGCGACGCTCTCCGGCGGCGAACGCTTCCGGGCGGCGCTCGCCGCGCTGATGCTCGCCGAGCCCGCGCCGCAGCTTCTGATGCTCGACGAGCCGACGAACAACCTCGACCTGGCGAGCGTCCGCCAGCTCACCACGGCACTCGAGTCCTACGAGGGCACGCTGATCGTCGCCAGCCATGACCTGCCGTTCCTGGAGTCGATCGGAATCACACGCCGGCTGCTGCTGGAAGGAGGAGAACTGAAAGAAACGACGCAGGAACCTGTCGGGTATCCGACATAGCGCCGGTCCCGGAGGCTGACTAACGTCGCTCTCGGGCACCGCCCCGCGTCACGTTCGGACGTGGGTCCGCCCGCCGTCCGGTCCGGGGGCCACCCCGCGTCCGGACGGAGCCGTCCACCGTCCGTCTCGGGCGTCGGCCCTCCGCTGCCGAGGCCCGGGAGCCGCCCGCGCCGATTCGGGGGCTGTTGTGCGCGCGAACGGCGCTGCATGATGTGCGCCGACGCACCCTGCCGATTCGGAGACCGCACCGTGCCCAGCCAGAAAGCCCTCATCCGCAGGCCCAGTCCCCGTCTCGCCGAGGGGCTGGTGACGCACATCGAGCGCGAGAAGGTGGACGTCGACCTGGCCGTAGAACAGTGGGAGGCGTACGCGGAGGCGCTGCGCACACACGGCTGGGAGACCGTCGAGGTCGATCCGGCCGACGACTGCCCCGACTCCGTCTTCGTCGAGGACGCCGTGGTCGTCTTCCGCAATGTCGCGCTGATCTCCCGCCCCGGCGCCGAGTCCCGGCGTGCCGAGACCGCCGGGGTCGAGGAGGCCGTGGCCCGGCTGGGCTGCTCGGTGAACTGGATCTGGGAGCCGGGCACCCTCGACGGCGGTGACGTCCTGAAGGTCGGCGACACCGTGTACGTGGGCCGCGGCGGGCGCACCAACGCGGCCGGAGTCCAGCAGCTACGGGCGGCCCTCGAACCGCTCGGGGCGCGGGTCGTGGCCGTACCCGTGAGCAAGGTGCTGCATCTGAAGTCGGCGGTCACCGCGCTGCCCGACGGAACCGTGATCGGCCATGAGCCACTGGTGGACACGACCTCGCTCTTCCCGCGCTTCCTGCCGGTGCCGGAGGAGTCCGGGGCGCATGTCGTGCTGCTCGGCGGCGAAAAGCTGCTGATGGCGGCGAGCGCCCCGAAGACGGCGGAGCTGCTCGCGGGCCTCGGTCACGAACCCGTTCTCGTGGACATCAGCGAGTTCGAGAAACTCGAGGGCTGCGTGACCTGCCTCTCGGTACGACTCCGGGAGCTGTACCTCTGAATGTGCCCGCTCCCCCGCCGACACCCCCACTGATCAGGCACTCTTTACAGCGAACTTAACCTACGGTTTCGTAACCTACGGATACGTAGCCTACGATGCCGTAGGTTTCGATTCCGCTCGGAAACCCGCCGAGTAACCCGCTCGGCCACCCGCTCAGCAACTCGCTTTTCACGTCCCCCTGGAGCACCCGTGACGATCACTTCTCCCCACCTTGGCAGCCCGTCCGCCGCCTGGACCGACGCTCGGCTGCTCTACGCGCTGGAAGAAGTGGTCGAGACCGAGCTCAACCGCCACCTCAAGGTGGCCAAGGACTGGATGCCGCACGAGTACGTGCCGTTCAGCGACGCCCGCAACTTCCCCGGCTTCTTCGAGGACGGCGAGGCCTGGGACAAGGAGCAGTCCAAGGTCACGGAGATCGGCCGGATCGCACTGGTCGTCAACCTGCTCACCGAGGACAACCTGCCGAGCTACCACCACGAGATCGCCGCGCTCTTCGGCCGTGACGGCGCCTGGGGCACCTGGGTGCACCGCTGGACCGCGGAGGAGGGCCGGCACGGCATCGTGATGCGCGACTACCTGCTCGCCTCGCGCGCCGTCGACCCCGACAAGCTCGAGGCGTTCCGTATGGCGCACATGAACGAGGGCTTCGAGTCGGACAACCGCCACTCGATGCTGCACACGGTCGCCTACGTCGCCTTCCAGGAGCTCGCGACCCGCGTCTCGCACCGCAACACCGGTCACCAGTCGGGCGACCCGGTCTGCGACCGCATGCTGGCGCGCATCGCGACCGACGAGAACCTGCACATGGTCTTCTACCGGAACCTGCTCAAGGCCGCGTTCGAGCTGGCCCCCGACCTGACCATGCAGTCCGTGCGCGACGTCGTCGTCAACTTCCGGATGCCCGGACACGGTATGCCCGGCTTCGAGCGCGCCGCCGCGCAGATGGCCATCGGCGAGGTCTACAACATGCGCATCCACCACGACGACGTGCTGCAGCCGGTGCTGCGCCACCTGAAGGTCCTGGAGATGGACGGCCTCGGCCCCGAGGGCCTGCAGGCCCAGGAGGAGCTGGGCTTCTTCATGGGCGGCCTGGACGCGGAGGCCTCGAAGTTCGACGAGAAGCTCGCGGCCCGCAAGGCGCGGATGGCCGCGCGCGCCGCCGGCTGACCCTCTCCGGCCGAAGTCGCTTCACTCGTACGCCGTCACCTGGTCCAGCGCCGCGTCCCGCACGTCGGCCACCGGGTGGCGGCGCAGTGCTCTCAGCCGCTCCCGCCAGGGCGCGGCCCAGCCCGTGCGGGCGCCGATCGCCCCGGTGACGGCCGCCGCGAGCAGTCCCTCGCCGTGTCCGCCGTGCGCACCCAGCCGCCGCACCACGGCCAGCAGGACGTCGGGATCCCCCTCGTGCGCCTGCCGCCGCAGCCGCTCCCCGAGCTCCCGGGCCGTCCGTGCGGCCAGCGCCGGGCGTCCCTCGGTGAGGGCGGCCAGGCGCTCCAGGTCCCCCGGTTCCCCGTCCAGGTCCAGGTGGAACGCCGTGATCGCGGCCGCCTGCGGTACGAAGGCGTCGTACCCGGCGAGCAGTTCGCCGGCGGCGAGGGCCGCGGGACGGATGGGCCCCGGGGCCGTCCTGGCCTGCTGGGCGAGGCGCACGACGAGGTGGTCGACGCGCCTCCTGGCCGGCCGATCGCGCCGTTCGTCGGCATCGGCGCGGCCGACGTCCTGCGTCGCGGCGGCGGTCTCCGCCTCGGCCAACGCCCGCAGCGCCCGCTCAAGACCCCGACCGCCGCGCGGTGAGCCCGCCGCCGCGGTCACCAGACCATTGGCCGCCGCGCGCCAGCCGATACGCCCCGTCAGATCGGCGACGGCGTCGGCGAGGACCGTCGGGGACTCGGGGGACCAGGGCGCCCAGCGAGCCAGGGCGTCGAAGGCCAGGGTCGCGGTCTCGGGGTCGTCGGTGGACGACACCTCGCGGACCAGCCCGGCGTACCGCTCACGGTGGGGCTCGGGCAGGTCCAGCGGGGTGACGCGCAGGATGGCGGTACGGAGCACCGGCTCGGCGCCGGCGGCGTCGCGCAGCAGGCCCCAGACCGGTTCCTCGGCGAGCAGGCCGCCCGCGAAGGCCACGATGGCGGCGCGGACGTCGGCATGGGTGCCCGGCGCCGCGTACGCCTCGGCCAGCAGCGCGGCCGCCCGTGGCATCGGGAGCCGTACGGCGGCGAGCCGGGCGGCCTCCTTGCGGCTCGTCACCTTGGCGCGCGGCGCGAACAGCACCGCACGCAGCTGTGCGGCCAGGAGCGACGGTGCCGCGTACCGGGACGCCCGGGTGGCCGCGTAGACCGCGACCCGTGCCCGCTCGCCCCCCGCGTGCGCCAGCAGTTCGGGCAGCGCGTCGGCGGGCCGGTCCGTACGGGCGAGTGCGGCGAGCGCCGCTTCGGCGAGCCGCACGTCCGGGGAATCGGTCCAGTGGCGTACGAGATCGGCGCCACGGCCCGGGACGAGGGCGGCCTGCCCGACGGCGGCCGACCGCATGAGCGGCAGCTCGGCCTGGTCCGCCAAATGACGGCGATTCCCCGTTCGTACGGTCCGCGGGTTTCGAGTTCTTCCAGCACCGGCCGCAGCGGGACCAACTCCCCCACCTGCACGGCGAGTTCGCGCATGCGCTGAGGGAAGGGCAGCGGGTCGAGGGCGTTGAGCAGACTTTCGGCGTGCCGCTGCGGGGTGCGATCCATGCGGGGATTGTGCCTGCTGAAGCGTGGGCGGCGTACCGATTTCCCGGTGCGGTCCGGCGGGCCGGGGCCATCGTCCGAACCCCTGAAGGGAAGGGGGGCGGAGCGGCTGGATTCGAACCAGCGTGTTCCGGTTTTGGAGACCAGGCGCGCCTGCCTCTGCGCTACGACCCCGCCCTTGAGGCCTAGCGTAGCGGCGCCGTGCGGTGGACGCTGCGTACGGCGGCGACGTCGGCGGGGACCGACGGCATCGGGACGTGCGCGCTGAGCGCGTCCAGGCGTCGCTTCACGCTGGTCGCGATGGACCGGCCCAGGACGAACCGGGTCGCGGTCGCGGCACGCGGCGCGGTGTCGAGGAGACGGTGCGCCTCGCGGCTGCGCATGCCGGTGTGGGTGAGGACGAGGTGGGTGAGGCGGTGTTCGGCGCCCGCGAGGGTGTGCGCGATGTCGGTGGCAGCCGTGAGGTCGACGCGGTTGTCTGCGGCGCCGAGCGCCCCGGCCGCCTTTACCCGCCCGAGGTCGAGCAGGGTGACCCCGGCCGCGGTCGCGGCCGCCACCAGGCGGGCGGCGGCGCTCGGACCGATGCCGTTGCTGGCGACGGAAAGCCGGGCCAGCCGTCCGTGCGGCGCCCGCTCCAGCGCGTGGGCGAGACGCAGCGCGCCCGCGTCGCCCAACGTTGCGGCGGATACGTAGAGTTCGTCGACCGCGCCCTCGGCGATCAGCGCGGACAACGGCACCGTACCCGCCTCGCCCAGCGGATTGCCGCCCACGAACAGTCGCTCGATACGGCGGCCGTTCTCCGCCGCGGCGAGGAGGGCGTCGGCGAGGACGACGACGCCCGCCGCGTCGAGCCCGGTCTGCACGAGGTCGAGCGTGCGCAACGACCGTGCGGCCTCGACGAGTTCGGCGGCGGCCCGCCCTCCTGCGCTGCCGAGCGGGTTGCGCTTGAGCCATACGCCCGTGACGACCCGAGGCGAGGCGCGCAGGTTGTCGGCGATGCGGCAGGCGCCGCCCGCGGTGATCCCGTTGCAGCCGAGGTACAGCGTCTCGACCTCGGCGCTCACGGTGACCGCGGCGGCACCCTCGTCCCCGAGCCCGTCGGTGCCAAGCAGCAGATGCCGTACGGGAGAAGGTCCGTCCGAGACGGCGGACACCTCGGAGAGGGCCTCGGCGACCAGCGCCGCGCCCCGCGCGCCGAGTCCCTGCTTGCACAGGTCGAGGCGCCCGTCGGGCAGCGCCGTACCGGCCGTGAAGTCCAGCCGCTCACCGGCCGGACGGCCGTCGCGCAACCAGGCGAGCAGCGGGGCGAGTTCGGCCAAGGGGCGCGGCACGACCGGCGGTACGCCCGTGAGGGGCAGGTCCGGCTCCCGCTCCGGCTCGCTCACCATTGCGCCTCCTGGTAGTCCTTGAGGAACACCCCGGACACGGGCGCGCCCGCCTCGCCCCGCACGATCGGGTCGTACACCCGGGCCGCCCCGTCCACGATGTCGAGGGGGGTGCGGAACCCCGCACCTGCCATCCGCTCCTTCTTCGGGGCGGGGTTCTCGTCGGTGATCCAGCCGGTGTCGACGGCGCACATGTGCACGCCCTGCTCGGCGAGTTCGGCGGCGCTGGTGCGCGTGAGCATGTTGAGGGCGGCCTTGGCCATGTTGGTGTGCGGATGGCCGGCCATCTTGTTGCGTACGGCGAAGCGGCCCTCGACGGCCGTCACGTTGACGACATAGCGCCGCGGGTGGGGCGAGGCGAGCAGCAGGGGCAGCAGCCGGTCGCAGAGCAGCGCCGGGGCGAGCGCGTTGACCAACTGGGTCTCCAGGACCTCGGCCGGGTCGAGTGCGCCCAGCCGGGCCGACCAGGAGTTCTCCGGGGAGGGGTCGGGCAGCAGCCCCGCCTCGTCGGCCTCCCGCAAGGCCGCGGGTAGCGCCAGGGGGCCACTCCCCAGGGCCCGCATCGGTGTGAACCCCGGTGCCTCCCGGGCCCCTTCGGGCAGTCCGGCGCGCTCCCCGGCGGCCAGCAGCGCGTAGGACTCGGCGGGCCGCCGTACCGTCTGCGCGGCGTTGTTGACCAGGATGTCGAGGGGTTCGCCCTCCTGCCTCAACTGCTCGCAGATCCCGAGTACCTGGCGCGGATCACGGAGATCCACCGCCAGCACCGTCAGCCGGTCCAGCCACTTCGCGCTGCCCGGTTCGGCGCGGAAGCGGCGCATGGTGTCGTGCGGGAAGCGGCTGGTGACCAGGAGTTCGGCGCCGTCGCGCAGCATCATCAGGGCCAGCTGGAAGCCGATCTTGACCCGGCCTCCGGTGAGCAGCGCGCGACGCCCGCTCAGGTCGGTGGCGAGCGCACGCCGGGCGGAGTTGTCGGCGGCGCAGCCCGGGCACAGCCGGTGATAGAAGGGGTCGACCTGTCGATAGGGCGTCTTGCAGACATAGCAGGAGCGGGGCTTCATGAACACACCGGCTGCGGCGATGGCACCGGCTCCGGGGGCGCCCTCGGCTCCAAGGACGCTTACGGCCACAGGTCGGGCCAGTGGCGCGTCCTCCCGGCGGTCGAGGGCTCCCGTCGCGGTCGCGGCCATCACGGCCGCGTCGGCGGCGGAGAGTTCGGCGCCGCGCACCTTGCGCCTGCGCACCCGCCCGTCCCGGGCGAAGGACGCGGCGACCTGTTCGGCGCGCAGCCGCACCGGGTCGTCGACGGGCAGCGCCCGCAGCCTGCCGACCGTACGGTGGAACGCCGCCAGTTCGTCCTGCGTGATCGCGTCTTCCTGCGTGATCGCGCCGCCGTCACCCATGTGTCCCCGCCCCGCGTGTGCGCCGCCGTGGTCCTGACCGGATTCGAACCGGCGTATCCGCCTTGGCTGGACGGTGAGTCTGCCTCTGCTCCACAGGACCCTGCTGTCCCGGTCCCCCCGGTCGGACGCAGCCCGGACGACCGGATTCGAACCGGCGTATCCGCCTTGAGAGGGCGGCGAGTCTGCCTCTGCTCTACGCCCGGGTGCGCCACGGGGATCCTAACCACCGCACGCCGGATCGCCCCACCGAATTACGGCAGGGCACCGCATCACGGCAGGGCACCGGACCGGGGCAAGGTGCCGCCCGGACGCGGCTGTTCACGGCGTCCGGCGCGGGGCCCTGTGCCGTAGGGGGCAGTTCGGCGTCGTAGGTGTCAGTTCTGGTCCGAGCGCCGGAGGTTGAGCCGTTCCTTCTCCGACAGGCCGCCCCAGACTCCGAAGCGTTCGTCGTTGTTCAGCGCGTACTCGAGGCAGACGGAGCGCATCTCGCACATCGCGCAGATGCGCTTTGCCTCACGCACCGAGCTGCCCGGCTCGGGAAAGAAGAAATCGGCCCCGGTCTGCGCGCACAACGCCTGCTCCTGCCAGGCGGAGTCGGCCGGGGTGATGGTGTCGGTGTGCATGACGACGATCGTGCCGCGCGGCGAAAAACGTTCGATCAACGCGGGATCAACGCCACGTTCCGAGGCGCCAGGCGGCTCGCCGCAAAGTATGAAAACAAAACAAACATAACCGATCACCCAGGGTAATCACCATGGTCTCTCCTGCCCGTGGTGGGAGTCCTGGCGGCGATTGTCAGTGGGCGGTGCCAGACTCGGCAGTACAGGCAACGGGACCCCTCAAAGGAGGGCACAACATGCTCACCACCCGCTTTGTCACGGGCGCTCCGAACTGGCTCGATGTCGGCACCCCCGACATCGAAGGCGCCACATCCTTCTATGGCGGCCTCTTCGGCTGGCAGTTCCAGTCGGCAGGGCCCGACGCCGGCGGCTACGGTTTCTTCCAGCTCGCCGGAAAGACCGCCGCGGGCGGTATGCAGACCACCGAGGAGCAGGGCCCACCCTCCTGGACGGTGTACTTCCAGAGCCCCGACGCGCAGGCCACGGCCAAGGCGGCCGAGCAGGCCGGCGGCAGTGTGATCATCCAGCCCATGGATGTCATGGGCCAGGGCCACATGGCGATTCTCGGGGACGAGGCGGGTGTGCCCTTCGGCATCTGGCAGCCGGCCCTGACCAAGGGCATCGACGTGGCGGGTGCCCCGGGTTCGCTGTGCTGGGTCGAGCTCTACACCCCGGACGAGCCTGCGGCCGCCGCGTTCTACAACTCCGTGTTCGGCTGGGAGACCTCGGCCGCCGCGTTCCCCGGCGGCACGTACACCTGCATCAACCCCGCCGGGGCGGAGGAGACGGACATGTTCGGCGGCGTCGTCCCGCTGGCCGACGACCCGACCGAGGCCCGGTCGGGCGCGTACTGGCTGCCGTACTTCGAGGTCACCGACACGGACGCCGCCGTCAGCAAGGCCCAGGAGTTGGGCGGCACGGTCCGCATGCCCGCCACGGACCTGGAGGGCGTCGGCCGCATGGCGAAGCTCGCCGACCCGTACGGGGCGCGCTTCGCGGTGATCAAAAGCGCGACGCCGCAGAGCTGAGAGACGGCGCAGAGCTGAGATACGGGCCGATTCGGTGGGGCCCTGCACATGGGCCCCACCGACCTCCTCATGACCGGAGACGCCGGGTCCCCCGTCCGGGACAGCACTCTCAGCCCCCATACCGAGGACCCCCGCCTCCCTGTCCCTCCCGACTCTCCCCGAAAAACGGGGAACACTCCCCAGTTCTCGATTCGACGATATCATCAGTTCCGGGGAGTGCTCCCCGGTACTTCCGAGAGGCGACATGATGACGGTCGACGTGAACAGACCCGATCCGGTGCGGCGGCGCGACGCGCGGCGCAACCGCGAGCTGTTGGTCGAGGCGGCTCGCGAGGTCTTCGCCGCGCAGGGCCTGGACGCGCCGCTCGATGTGATCGCACGCCGCGCCGGTGTCGGAAACGCCACGCTCTACCGGCACTTCCCCAGCCGCGCCGCACTGGTCGACGAGGTCTTCCGCGACTCGCTCACGCAGACCATGGCCGCCGGGGACCGGGCCCGGACCGCCGAGGACGCCTGGGCGGGTCTGCTGGGATACGTCGAAGAGGTTTTCGAGGGTCTCGCCGCGGACCGCGGTGCCAACGATCTGATGACCACCCACCTGGAGGGCGTCCACTCCCTCGACTCCGTGCACGCCCACAACCGGGAGACGCTGGAGGTACTCCTGCGCCGCGGCCGGGAACAGGGCACGATCCGCGACGATCTCACCACCGAGGACCTCCTCGTCGCGCTGGCCGTACTCGGCCGCGCCGTCCCGGCCCTCACCAGCACGGCCCCGGACGCCTGGCGCCGCCCGCTCGCCCTTCTCCTGAGCGGCCTGCGCGCCTCCCCCACCGTCACCCCGCTGCCCGAGCCGTCGCTCACGCCGATCCAACTCGGAGCGTTCCTGGGCAACTTGGGACCGCACCGGGACTGACGGAAGCAAGCGGGCGCGAACGGACGCGAGCGGGGCGCCGCGAGGGCAGTGGTCCTACGCGGAGGCCCGCCGTACCAACGTCGTCGGCAGCACGACGCCGGCGGGGCCACCGTCCAGCCCTTGCTTGCCCGTCCGGCGATCGAGGTCCCGCAGCAGCAGACGAGCCATCAACCGGCCCATTTCCTCTATGTCCTGACGGACCGTCGTGAGCGGTGGGTCGGTCTGTTCGGCGACCGGAAGCATGTCGTCGAACCCGATCACGGCGACGTCGTCCGGCACCCGCCGCCCCCGCTCGCGCAGCACCCGAAGGGCTCCCGAGGCCGTCAGGTCGTTCGCCGCGAACACCGCGTCGACGTCCGGGCAGCGCTCCAGCAGCTCCCTCATCGCGCGCTCGCCGCCCGCGGGCGTGAAGTCGCCCTCGACGACGAGTCGTGGATCGGCCTCGCCCATGACGTCCCGGAAGCCGTCGAGCCGGTCGACCGCGGACGTCTGGTCGAGGGCGCCGGTGATGTGCGCGATACGCGTACGGCCGAGTCCGACGAGATGACGTACGGCCTCGCGGGCACCGCCCCGGTTGTCGCTGTCGACGTAGACGGCCGGTCGCGCGCCGTCGCCCCAGCCGGGTCGCCCGCCGAACACGGTCGGCACGCCCGCGCCGTGGATCAGCTCCGGCAGCGGGTCGTCGAGGTGCAGCGAGAAGACGAGCGCGCCGTCGACGTGGCCGCCGGCCAGATAACGGCCGACGCGCGTGTGGTCGTCGCGGCCCTCGGTGAGCAGCAGGACGAGCTGCGAGTCGTGCGCGGTCAGCTCCTTGCTGATGCCGCGGAGCTGGAGGGCGAAGAAGGGGTCGGCGAAGACCCTGGTCTCCGGTTCGGCGATGACGACGGCGACGGCGTCGTGGCGGCGGGTGACCAGGCTGCGGGCGGCCTGGTTGGGGACGTAACCGAGCTCCTCGACGGCCCGTCTGACCCGCTCGACGAGCGGTTCGCGCACGCCGTCGCCGCCGTTGACGACGCGCGAGGCGGTGGCCCGTGAGACCCCGGCCCGCGCGGCCACGGCCTCCAGCGTGGGGCGCGACGCTGTCTCGGTCACCTCAGGGCTCCTCCTCGGCGGTTGCCGAGAAGGATAGCCCCGGGCAGCACGCGATGAGAGCGCTCCCCGACCGACGTCCACTCCGCCGAAAGTCCGTTGCGCGGGCAGTTCCCCCGGGCGAGGATCACGCCATGACCATGAGAAAGGCCCATGTCGCCTGACCGCCCGGCCACCCGCCTGGCTCCGTACGCCCGTCTCCCGCGTGTCCACCGGGACCGGCATGTCCTGCACAGCACGGTCGACGCCTACGGACGCGTCCACTGGCTGCTCACCGAGCGACCGCCCGACCCCCTCCGCGAGAATCCGTACGACGCGCTCGTCGTCACGGTCGAGGAGGGCGGGCGACCGTACGAGACACAACTCAGTGCGGTACGAGCACGGTTCGCCCGGTTCGACGCGCTGCCGGACGGCGGCTTCGTCCTCGCGAACGCCCGCAGTCGGCGCGGTGAGGAGCATGTCCAGGTGTTCGACGTCCTGGGTCGCACCTCGCACACCTTCCGCGTGGGCGACGCCATCGAGGATCTCCTGGTCGACGAGGCCGGTGACATCTGGGTCGGCTACTTCGACGAAGGCGTCTTCGGTGACGACGAGTTGAGCCGGCCGGGCCTGCGACGCTGGAGCAGCGCCGGCGAACCGCTCTGGGCGTACAAGCCCGGTCCCGACCACGACGAGATCTGCGACTGCTACGCCCTGAACGTCGGCACCCGGGCCGTCTGGGCCTGTCCCTACACCGACTTCCCTCTCCTGGAGATCCGCGACAACCACGTGGTGCGCGCCCGCGCGAACCCGGTGCGGGGCGCGCACGCGTTCGCCGTCCATGCCGACCGCGTGGTGTTCCTCGGCCCGTACGGCGAACCCGACCGGATCGTCGACTGCCGTCTGACCGAGAAGACGGTGGAACAGGTCGCACACGGCCGCCTGCTCCGCCCCGACGGCGGTGACCTCGGCCGCCACCACCGGATCGTCTGCCGGGGCCCGCGTCTCTACGTGCGGAACGAGTCCTCCAGCGACTGGGCGGTGCTGGACATCAGCGTCATCTGAGGCGCCCTCCCGGTTCCGCGGGACCCGTTGTCAGTGGCGTGCGGCATGCTGTGATCAGTGGCAGCCGTACGCCACTGCCCACGGGGGAGGTTCATGTGTTCACGGGGATCGAGGATGTCGACTGGGCGTCGATGGGACACGCCTATACGGACTCGGCGACGGACGTCCCGGAGCTGCTGTGGGGTCTCGCCTCGGACGACCCTGCCCGGCGGGACATCGCACTGGACGGGATGTACGGGGCGGTGCACCACCAGGGGGATGTGTACGACAGCACGGTCGCGTGCGTGCCGTTCCTCTTCGAGCTGGTCGCCACACCGACGGTGGCCGACCGGGGCTCGATCGTCGGACTGCTGCGCAGCATCGCGGGAGAGAAGGAGCCGGACCCGCAGGAGTTGGGCGGCGTCTTCGAGGACGAGGAGGAGGACGCCGCGTGGATCCGGCCCTTCATCGAGGCGTCGGAGCTGATCCGCGGGCGCGCCGGTTTCTTCCTCGAACTGCTGGACGACCCCGATCCGCGGTTGCGTGCGGCGCTTCCGGGCGCGCTGGCGCATCTGCACTCCGACCCGGTGCGGGTGTTCGCGGCGCTGCGCGGGCGGCTGCCCGTCGAGGAGGACCCCGAGGCCGCACGCTGCCTGGCTCGCGCGCTCGGCAGACTGTCCGTCGATCACGCGAGGACGCTCGGCGCCGAGGCGGGACGCGTGCTGCGGGACCTCGTGGACCGCACGTCCGATCCCGAGCTGCGCATGACCGCCTTGGCCCAACTGGCGCTCTGCGCACCGGACTCGCTGCCGCGGAACACCACGGAGCTGGCGTTGGAGGTGATGCGGCTGGCCTGCGAGGCCAAGCACGGCCCCGACGGGGACGCGGAAACGGAGGCGGAGCCGGAGCGGCCGCGTACGGACACGATGGTGTCGTATCTGCGGGAGCTGGAGGCCGGGCATCGCGAGAGCATCGACGCCGATGTCGCCGACGATCTCCTGGAGGACCTGCACCGGGCACTCGGCGACCGCACGGAGCCACGCTTCGAGCTGCTCAACAAGCAGTTGTGCAGCCAGGACTGGGGCCAGCGCATGGCGGCCGTCCGGATGGGCGGAATGCTGCTGACGGGCTGGCGCGCGCCGAACGATCTTCCGGTGTTCCTGCTCGCGCGCCAGGTCATCGAGGAGGACGACCGCCTCTCGAAGAGCGCGCTGAGCGAGCTGGGGTACGTGGCGCCGATCGCCCAGGTCGTCGGGGACATGCTCGCGGCGTGCGCAGAGGTGTGGGCCGACGAGTGGGAGCCCGTGGGGTGGCAGTGGACGCTCTTCGGCAGGACGCTCGAGGCACTGGCCCGGCAGGGGGATGCGCGGGCCGTCCCGGCGCTGGTCGAGGTGCTGGAGGAGGGCGGCGACGTCCCGGAGTATCTGGCCGGATGGATCGAGGCGATCGGTTCCGACACGGCGGCAGCACTGGGGCCGGTGCTGCACCGCAGGCTGTCCGCTCTGCCGCCCGGTGAGTGGAGCCGTGAGAAGGACCGTCTGATCGACGCGCTGCGTGTGCTCGCGCCGCCCGAGGCGTTGCCGCTCTTCCTCGGAATGCTGGAAGAGGAGTCGGGCCGCACCACACACTGGCGAGCTCTACGTGTTCTCGCGCGGTACGGACGGTCGGCTGACGGAGCGATTCCGCGCATACGGGAGTTGGTGACCGACGCCGCCCTCTCGGCCGACGCCCGGCTGGACGCGGCGGAGGCGCTCTGGGCGGTGAGCGGCGAATCCGGACCCGTGCTGCCCGTCATACGCGAGGGACTCGACCTGGACTGGTGGTCCGGGAGGTCCGCGGCGCTGCGGATCATTGCCGCGCTCGGCCCGGCGGCTGCCCCGCTGGCGCCGCGCTTGCGGAAGCTGATGACAGCCGATGCCGGCGGTGCCCCTGCGGCCGTCGCCCTGTGGAGAGTGACCGGCGACGCCGACGAAGTGCTACCGGTGTTGATCGAGGCATGGACGGCGACCCCTGCCGGCCGCCCGGAAACGGCGGCCTGCCTGGTCGAGATGGGTCCGGCCGCGGCACCGGCACTGCCCCTCATACGCCGGGAGTTGGCATCACCGCGCCGCCACCGCAACGACAACACCCAAGGGAACATGCGCTACGACGTCTCCTCCGACGAGGCCCTGCTGAGGGACTGTCGCCGGCTGGTGGCGACGCTCGACGGGTGACACGGCGCCACCACGCCCAGCCACCGACCGCCCCCGAGGCGGGTGACGATCCGGCGGACAGGCCCTGGCCGTGCCCTAGCCGTCCTCGCGCTTGGCTCGGCTCGGCTGTACCCGTTTGGGCTCGCCCGGCATCTTCGGGTACTCGGGGGGATACGGCAGGTCCCCGAGGCCGTGGTCGTGTTCGTCGCGGCTGGCCAGCTCCAGGAGCGCTTCGAGCGAGAAGGCGTGGTCGTCCATGTCCGCGTGCACATCGCCGAGTTCGGCGAAGCGCTTGGGCATGGTCACCAGGTCGAAGTCCCGGGGGTGTGCTTCGCCCACCTCGTCCCAGCGCAGGGGCGCGGAGACGGGGGCGTGCGGGCTGGGCCGTACCGAATAGGCGGAGGCGATCGTGCGGTCCCTCGCGGCCTGGTTGTAATCGACGAAGATCTTCTCGCCGCGTTCCTCCTTCCACCAGGCGGTGGTCACCTGGTCGGGCATCCGGCGTTCGAGTTCGCGCCCGGCGGCGATCGCGGCCCGGCGGACCTGGGTGAAGGTCCAGCGCGGCGCGATCGGGACGAAGACGTGCAGCCCGCGTCCGCCGGAGGTCTTGGGCCAGCCGCGCAGATCGCCGTACTCGTGCAGGACCTCGCGCAGCTCATGGGCGGCGCGCACCGCGTCGGCGTAGTCCGTGCCGGGCTGTGGGTCGAGGTCGATGCGGAGTTCGTCGGGGTGGTCGACGTCGTCGCGGCGCACCGGCCACGGGTGGAAGGTGAGGGTGCCGAACTGCGCGGCCCACAGCACGGCCGCGACCTCGGTGGGGCACATCTCGTCGGCCGTGCGCCCGCTGGGGAAGGTGATGTGCGCGGTCGGGATCCAGTCGGGCATGTTCTTGGGCGCCCGCTTCTGGAAGAAACTCTCGCCCGTGACGCCCTCCGGGTACCGCTCCAGGGTGGTGGGGCGGTTGCGCAGGGCACGGAGGACGCCCTCGCCGACGGACAGGTAGTACTGGGCGAGGTCCAGCTTCGTGAAGCCGCGCTCCGGAAAGAAGATCTTGCCCGGGCTGGACAGACGTACGGTCCTCCCGGCTGCGTCGAGTTCCACCGCATCGGCCATGCGAGCCACGGTAGGCGCAGCGCGCACAGCTCGCACACCGGGCGAAAGGCATCGTGTCGCCGCAGAATCGAAGCATGGATCTGCCGGTGATGCCGCCCGTGAAGCCGATGCTCGCCAAGTCCGTGGCGAAGATCCCGCCGGACATGCAGTACGAGGCGAAGTGGGACGGGTTCCGCGCGATCGTGTTCCGCGACGGCGACGAGGTCGAGCTCGGCAGTCGTACCGGCAAGACGCTGACCAGGTACTTCCCCGAGCTGGTGGAGGCGTTGCGGGAGCGGCTGCCGGAGCGCTGTGTGATGGACGGCGAGATCGTGATCGCCAGGGAGGGCCGGCTCGACTTCGACGCGCTCACCGAGCGCATCCACCCCGCGGACTCCCGGGTGCGGATGCTGGCGGAGAAGACTCCCGCCTCCTTCGTGGCCTTCGATCTGCTGGCGCTGGCCGACGAGTCGCTGCTCGACGTATCCCTCGGCGACCGGCGCGCCCTGCTGACGATGGCACTGTCCGAGGTGACGGCTCCGGTTCACCTGGCACCGGCGACCACGGACCGCGAGGTGGCGGAGCGGTGGTTCGAGCAGTACGAGGGCGCCGGCCTCGACGGGGTCATCGCCAAGCCGCTCAACCTGCGCTACCGGCAGGACGAACGGGCCATGTTCAAGATCAAGCACGAGCGCACCGCGGACGTCGTCGTCGCGGGGTACCGCCTCCACAAGAGCGGGCCCGTCGTAGGTTCCCTGCTGCTCGGTCTGTACGACGACGGGGGCACCCTCCAGCACGTGGGGGTGAGCGCGGCCTTCCCGATGAAGCGGCGGGCGGAGCTGGTGGAGGAGTTGGAGCCGCTGCGCCTGGAGGACGTCGGGCGGCATCCCTGGGCGGCCTGGTCGCAGGAGTCGGCGCACGAGTCCGCGCGGCTGCCGGGAGCGCCCAGCCGGTGGTCGACGAAGAAGGACTTCTCCTGGGTACCCCTGCGGCCCGAGCGGGTGGCGGAGGTGGCGTACGACCACATGGAGAACGGCGTGCGGTTCCGTCACACGGCCCGCTTCCGGCGCTGGCGCCCGGACCGGACCGCGGAGAGCTGTACGTACAGCCAGTTGGACGAGCCCGTCGGGTACGACCTCGCGGAGATCCTCGGCCCGCAGAACTGACACCGTCACCCGCACAACCGACCCGCGGTCCGATCGATCCAATAAGTGGGCTGATCGGCCCAACTGGACGCGCGCGAACAGAAGTGGGCGGGTATGGCCACCGATGAACCTATGAGCGCACAATCGATGGCACGGAACAGGGTGGCACGTTGAGTATGCGACAGATGGCGCGAACGCGGTGCGGCGCGATGACGGCGGCGCTGCTGACCGTCGCCGCGGCGGGCTCTCTGATGACGGGCTGCTCCTCGGGCAGGAGCGCCGGCGACGACGGACGCCCCCCGGCGCCGAGCCGCGGCCAAGTGAAGGAGACGGGTCCGACCCAGAGCCCCTCCAGTACCGCCCACGCCGGTCCCGTGCTTGCCGTGAAGATCGACAACGTGGGTGCGGCGCGCCCTCAGACGGGTCTCGACGCGGCGGACGTCGTCTACGCGGAGCAGGTCGAGGGCGGTCTGAGCCGACTGATGGCCATCTACGCGAGCGAGCTGCCCAAGGCCGTCGGGCCGGTGCGCAGTGCGCGCGAGTCGGACCTGGAGCTGCTGCGCCAGTTCGACGAGCCGACGCTCGCCTTCTCGGGTGCCCAGCACAAGCTGCTGCCGGTCATCGACAAGGCACCCCTGCACGCGGTGTCGGCCGATCAGGGCTCCAGCGCGTACTACCGCAGTGCCTCCAAGGTCGCCCCCCACAACCTCTTTCTGCACCCGAAGCAGCTCATGCGCTCCGCGCCGGGGGCCGCCGCCCTCACCACCGGGTTCCACTTCGGTGCCGCCCCGGCGGGCGGCAGCCCGGAGACCTCCCGCACGGTGCGCTTCCCCGCGGCCCGCTTCACCTTCGCCTGGTCGGCGAGCAAGCACCGCTGGCTGGTGTCGATGGACGGGACGCCGACGGTGACGACGGACGGGAAACAGGTGGCGCCCGCGACCGTCGTCGTGCAGTACGTGAAGGTGCGCGACTCCAAGTACCACGACGTCCTCGGCAACAACACGCCGTACACGGAGACGGTGGGCTCGGGGACGGCGAAGGTACTGCGCGACGGCAAGGTCTTCGACGTCGACTGGAAGCGCCCGACCGCCACCGACGGCACGGACTTCACGACCGCCGACGGTTCGCCGATGAACTTCGCGAAGGGACAGGTGTGGGTGGTCTTCGCCAAGGCATGACGACGTGACCGTGACGACGGAGCCGTGACGACGAGGCCATGACGGCGGCGGGCGAACGGGAGCTGTCGGGCTCATCGGGCGGCGGGGACTACCCGATGACCACCACTCGTGCCCACGCGGGCGGCGAGTCCGGTACGTAGTCGGGGTCGTCCTCGTCCTGCGCCCCGGCCGCCCGCTCCCGGAGGAACAGACCGACCACCGTCCGGCACGGTGGTCGGTCGGGCCAGGGCGTCTGCCCGTCCGTCAGGACCACGACGACGTCCGGTCGGGGCTGCGCTCGGAGCGCCTTGGCGAAGCCCGTGCGCAGATCCGTACCCCCACCGCCCATCAGCGGTATCCCCTCGGCACGGCACAGCGGGTGCGCGATGGGGGCCGCCGCGTCGCAGGGCACCACGGTGACCAGGTCGCGGCGGCCGCCCACGGCGCGGGAGATGGCGGTGACCTCGAGCAGTGCGCTGCCCAGTTCAGCGTCACTGACCGACCCGGAGGTGTCGATGACCACGCAGACCCGCGGCGGCCTGCGCCGCAGGCTCGGCAGCACGGCGCCGGGCACCCCGGCCGAGCGCCGCGACGGCCGGCCGTACGTGTAGTCCTCCCCCACGCCGGAGGCCGAGGCGGCCGAGCGGACCGCCGCGCCCAGCAACTCGCGCCACGGCTGCGGCGGGTGGAACGCGTCCTCCGCCCACCGCCGCCACCCGTTCGGAGTGTCCCCCGGACGGGCCGTGATGCCCTGCGCCACCCGGAACCGGACCGCGTCCCGCTCCTGCGGGCTGAGGCCGTGCGCGCCGTCCGGGCCGAGGTCCCACTCGCGTTCGAGTCCGTCGGCGCCGCTTCCGCAGTCCAGCCAGGCCAGGCTCTGGGTGAGCGCCCCGAGGCTGAACAGGCGCAGGTAGTCCTCCATGAGCTGTCCCTCCGGCAGCTTCAAGAACTCTGGCGTGACGACGCCTTCGGGCCGGAGCAGCCCGTCGCCGAACGCGTCGTCGTTGATCTCGCAGTCCGCGGCGATGTTCATCCGCAGCCGTTCCCCCGGGCCGGTCAGTCCGCGCTCCCGCGCGACCCTGTCCCCGCGCCCGTGATGGTCACGCAGAAGGTGCGACACCTCGTGCACCCACACCCCGGCCAGTTCCTCCACCGGCGTCCGGTCCACGAACGCCGGCGAGACGTAGCAGCGCCAGTGCCGGTCGACGGCCATCGTCGGTACGCGCCGCGACTCCACGGTGTGCAGGGCGAACAGCGCCGTGGCCAGGTAGGGCCGGACCCGGGCGGCGTGCAGTCGGGCGGCGAAGAGCTTGTCGAGGTCCAGCGTCTTCGGTGCGGACGCAGGCGCCGTCATCGGCCGGCCTTCACCGCGGCCGCGGTCCGAGCCGCCGCCTGGTCCGCCCGCCGGGACAGGGACACCGCTCCGGCGAGTCGCTCGATCGCCGCCGGAACGTCCCAGTCCTCCTGGCGCAGCGAGGCGAGTGTGGTCGCGGGGACGACCACCAGGTCCGGGGCTCCGGTCTCCAGCGCCCGCACCAGGAGCGCCCATGCCGCGTCCCAGCGGGACTTCTCCGGGCGCCCGCGGACCGCGGCCACCACACCGTCGAGCACGGCTTGGCGGAGGTCCCCGCGCTCGGGCAGGTCGGCACCCGCCGGGTCGGCGAGCAGCGTCTCGGGGTCCGGGAGGTCCATCCGGTCCAGGCTTGCCAGCAGTTCCAGCCCAGGACCGTCCCCCACTGTGCCCCTGACCAGCAGGGAGAGTACTTCCCGGGAGGAGCCGGCCGCGGTGGCGAAGGCGATCAGGCCCAGGGTCATCTCCCAGCTTCGGGGCGACGGCCAGGGGCCGCCCCGGCGCGTCTCGTTGCTGGGCAGCCGGTGCACGAGCCCAGGGCGGGCGGAGAGCAGCCCGCACACCGCGCGGCGGGCGAAGTCCACGGCCTGTGGCAACCGCTCCGGGTCGAGCCGGGGCAGTGTCGCCCGCGGCCAGGTCCCGCCCAGGCCGCGTACCACGACCTCGTGGTCGTGGGTCCACTGAAGATGGACGAACCGGTTGGCGAGCGGCGGGCTCAGCTCCCAGCCGTCGGCGGCCGAGGACCGCGGATTGGCGGCAGCCACGATCCGGACCTCGGGCGGCAGCCGCAGGGCGCCGATGCGCCGCTCCAGGACGAGGCGGAGCAGGGCGGCCTGGACGGCCGGTGGCGCGGTGGACAGCTCGTCCAGGAACAGCAGCCCCCGGCCCGCCCGTACCAGTCGCACGGCCCAGTCCGGCGGAGCCATCGGGACGCCCTGCTGCGCGGGATCGTCTCCGACAATGGGCAGTCCCGAGAAGTCGGACGGCTCGTGCACGCTGGCGATGACGGTGGTCAGCGGAAGGTCCAGGGCCGCGGCGAGCTGTGTCAGGGCCGCGGTCTTGCCGATCCCCGGCTCACCCCACAGCAGCACGGGCAGGTCGGCGGCCACGGCCAGTGTCAGTGCCTCCAGTTGGATGTCGGGGCGCGGTTCGGTGGTGGCGTCACGCAGCAGCGCCAGCAACGCGCCGGCGACGTCCATCTGAGAGGCGTGGGCCGGGTCGGAAGGGGTGTCGGTCACGGCGAACGGAGTACATGTGGGCATGTTTCATCACCTTTGGGTCGTGGCGGAACGAGTGGGTGAGGGCTTGGTGGGTGTTTGAGGGGTACTTGATGGGTGCATGACGGCCGGGCGGGCGCGGGGGTCGGAGGGCCCCGGGTCAGCGGCCGGTCGTGTGGCGCGGGTGCGAGCGGTGCTCTCGGGGGCGGTCGGTACCTGGGCGCAGTCGGCCGGATCGTGGGCCTGGGCCGGTCATGCCCGCCCTGAACAGTCCGTAGGTGATCCGCCGCAGCGCGGCCGCTTGCAGTTCGTCCCGTAGAGGGCCGCCGCGCAGCACCGCGTCGGGGCCCAGCAGACCCTCGACGACGTCCAGCGCACCGGCGGTGTCCCCGTGGATCAGCCGTTCGCGGACACCGGTGAGGCAGTCCGGACGCCGGTGGGCCTCATCGATGGCCCGCAGGCAGGGAAGCGGCGTACCGGTCAGTGCGACCAGCAGTTCCTCCCGGTGGATCTCGGCCGGGTCGTGGTCCAGCGGCGCCAGTACCCCGTCGACCAGGCCGATACGGTGCTGGGCTCCCCGGCATTCCACGAGGTGCGCCTGCCCGATCCGGTCCGGTGTCCGGGAGGCACCGGTCGGGACATGCTCCGGCCCCCGGGAGGAAGTGGTCGGCGAATGATCCGGCACCAGCGCCGAGGCGACCAGCGGATGCAGCCGATCGACCTCGATCGAACCGGTGCGGATCAGTTCCAGGTCGGGCAGCCGCCAGGTGGCCGCGTCGGGCAGGACGGGCAGCGCGGAGACGCTGCCGTCCGTGGGCGCCGGCGCGATCCGCACACCCGGTGGCCCGACGCCGTCCCTGTCCACGACCACGTCCAGGACCAGCCGGTCCCGGGCCCCGAGCCGCACGGCGACGGTACCGGTCGTCCGTCCCTCGGCGCGGAGCAGAATCCCCGCCTCGGCCGCCCACCGGTCAACGGCACACCCGCGCCCCCGCGGCACGATCCCCAGCGGATCCGCATGCTCGGGGCGGCCGTCAACGGGCAGCCAGTCGCCCCCGGACCGCGGCCGCAGCTCATCGGTCCTGCGCGCGTCCCACAGATGGCGGTGCAGGTCGAGGCGGAACCGACGGCTGGGACGGGGGTGCGGATACCCGCGGACGCCGGCCCCGAAGGGGGACGGGTCGTGAAAGCGGTCGCGGGGTCCGTCGCGCGGTCCGGCCCACAGGGCGAGGCTGATCCGCTGGCCGCCGTCCGCCCAGGCCGGAGGAGTGCGGACCACGAGGTGCACCGGGCCTACGTCGTCACGCCCTTGGGCGTCGTACCGAGCCAGGGCGATGGTCAGCCCCGGGCGCAGCAGCCCGTGCGGAGCGATCCTCGGCATGTGCCAGCGCAACAGGTCGGGAGCCAGCTGGCGCAGATCGGCCCGGACTCGAGCGGCGAGGTCGTGGCCGTAAGTACGCGCCACGGAACGCAGGTTGAGATCGACGTCGATGCCTGCGGCGGCGCACGCCCCCGCCCAGTCCCCGGCAAGGCGGCGGGCGGTCGCAGTCTCGATCATGGAGGGCGGCACGGCGAACTCTCGCACGGGCAGCCAGAAGGAAAGGCGGGAATCCCCATTCGCGGTCTGAGTGAGCATCAGCACTCACCTTGCGCGGACGGGACCCCCATTCTGCCGACAGAGTGAGTCATCATCGCGCGGAGCCTAGCGCTCCTGACCGTGATCTGTCAGATGTTTTCACCTGGCGTCGTCTCCCGAAGGGACGCCTGGCGTTGCGTGGTGAGAGGTTCCGTCGGGTTGCGCAGCCCCTCCGCGGCGTCCGAGACACGCTGGATGAGGTCGAAGAAGACGGTCTGCTCCTCGGCGGAGAGCGGGGCCAGGAAGACCTGGTTCATCCGCGCCGTGCGCACGGTCAGCTTGCGGTGCGTACGCATCCCCTCGTCGGTGAGGCGCAGCAGGAAGCGGCGGCCGTCCTGCGGATCGCGCACCTTGTCGAGCAGGCCTCGGCGACTGAGCCGGCTGATGACCTCGGCGATGGTCGACCGGTCCAGGCCCACCCGCTCCCCCACCGTGCGCTGATCCAGTCCCGGCTCCGCGACCAGCGCGTTCAGCACCGCGAACTGCGGCGAGGTGATCTCCTCGGAGACCATCGTGTTCCACAGCAGATAGTGCGCCTGCTGGAGTCGCCGGGCGAGGTGCCCGGGGTGGGTGGTGAGGTCCACCGCGGCCATGTGCGCTCCCCCTGGATGAGTTCGTCATTTCGTTTGTGCACTGAACGATACCGCGCAGCGCCGGAATGCGTACCCATCCGCTCCAGGCCGCCCATCTGCGGACTCACCGGAGGGCTTGACGCCCCGGGCCGCTGGTGGCAGCGTGAGGGAAACCTCGCAGAAATAATCAGTGCCCTGACTAATTGTGCCCTGAGTAATTGAGGGTCTGGACGCTTGGAAGAGATGGGGCTTCACGGATGGACAAGGTGGTCGCCACGGCCCTGGAGGCGGTGGCCGATGTGCCGGACGGCGCGACCCTCGCGGTCGGTGGTTTCGGGCTGAGCGGTGTGCCGAACGTACTGATCGAGGCGCTGTACGAGCGCGGGGTCGGCGGTCTGGGCGTGGTGTCCAACAACTGCGGGGCGATGGAGTCGGGTCTGGCGGTGCTGCTGTCCGCCGGGCGGATCGCGCGGGTGACCGGCTCCTACATCGGGGCGAACAAGGAGTTCGCGCGGCAGTACCTGGCCGGTGAGCTGGAGGTGGAGCTGATCCCGCAGGGCACGCTCGCGGAGCGGTTGCGGGCGGGCGGCGCGGGGATCCCGGCGTTCTACACCCCGGCGGGGGTGGGCACCCAGGTCGCGGACGGCGGGCTGCCCTGGCGCTACGACGGCTCCGGCGGGGTCGCGCTCGCGTCACCGCCGAAGGAGGTACGCGACTTCGACGGCACCGAGTACGTGCTGGAGCGCGGGATCCGCACCGACTTCGCGCTGGTGCGGGCCGCGAAGGGCGACCGGCACGGCAACCTCGTCTTCAACAAGTCGGCCCGGAACTTCAACCCCCTCGCCGCGATGGCCGGGCGGGTGACGATCGCCGAGGTGGAGGAGCTGGTCGAGCCCGGCGCGATCGATCCGGACGCGGTGCATCTGCCGGGCATCTTCGTACAGCGGGTGGTGGCTCTCACCCCCGAGCAGGCCGCCGACAAGCGGATCGAGCAGCGGACGGTGAGCAGCTGATGGCGTGGACGCGTGAGGAGATGGCGGCCCGTGCGGCCCGCGAACTCCAGGACGGGCAGTACGTCAATCTCGGCATCGGACTGCCGACCCTGATCCCCAACTACCTGCCGCCCGGCGTGGAGGTGGTCCTGGAGTCGGAGAACGGGATCCTGGGCACCGGCCCGTATCCCACCGAGGAGCAGGTCGATCCGGACCTCATCAACGCCGGCAAGGAGACCGTGACGGTCCTGCCGGGCGCCTCCTTCTTCGACTCGGCACTGTCGTTCTCGATGATCCGCGGCGGGCACATCGATGTGGCCGTGCTCGGCGCCATGCAGGTCTCCGCGGGCGGTGACCTGGCCAACTGGGCCATCCCCGGGAAGATGATCACCGGGATCGGCGGTGCGATGGACCTCGTGCACGGCGCGCGCACCGTCATCGTCGTCATGACCCACACCGCCAAGGACGGCGCGGCGAAGATCCTCCAGGAGTGCGCGCTGCCGCTCACCGGCAAGGCGTGCGTCAACCGGATCATCACCGACCTCGGTGTCCTGGACATCACCGACGACGGACTGGAACTGGTCGAGTGCGCGCCCGGCGTCACGGTCGGGGAGATCGTCGCCAAGACCGCAGCCAAGATCCGCATCCCGGAGGAGATCCAGCCGTGAAGGACGTCTATGTCGTCGATGCGGTCCGCACCCCGATCGGCCGCTACAACGGGGCGCTGGCCTCCGTCCGCCCGGACGACCTCGCCGCACACGCCATCCGCGAACTCCTCGCCCGTACTCCGGACCTGGACCCCGCCCGGATCGAGGACGTCTACTTCGGCAATGCCAACGGCGCCGGTGAGGAGAACCGCAATGTCGGCCGCATGGCGGCCCTGCTCGCCGGTCTGCCCACCTCCGTACCCGGGGTGAGCGTCAACCGGCTGTGCGCCTCCGGACTCGAAGCCGTCATCCAGGCCGCCCGCGCCATCGCGGTCGGCGACGCCCACATCGCCCTGGCCGGCGGCGTGGAGTCGATGACCCGCGCCCCCTACGTCCTGCCCAAGAACGACCGGCCCTTCCCCGCCGGACACACCGAGCTGTACTCCACCACCCTCGGCTGGCGCATGGTCAACCCGAAGATGGACCCCCAGTGGACCATCCCGCTCGGCGAGTCCGCCGAACTCATCGCCGACAAGCACAAGATCAGCCGCGAACAGCAGGACGAGTTCGCCCTCAGCAGCCACCAAAAGGCCGCGAAGGCACACAACGACGGCCTGTTCGAGCCCGAGCTCGCCCCCGTGCCCATCCCGCAGCGCAAGGGCGACCCGGTCCTCTTCGCCGCCGACGAGTCCGTCCGCCCGGACGCCTCTCTGGCCGCGATGGCCAGGCTGAAGCCGTCCTTCCGCACCGAGAACGGCACCGTGACCGCAGGCAACGCGTCACCGTTGAACGACGGCGCCGCCGCGCTCCTCCTCACCGACGAGGAAGGCCTCAAGGCCACCGGCCGCGAGCCGCTGGCCCGCGTCTCGGCCACCGGTGTCTCCGCGATCGACCCGCAGTACTTCGGCCTCGCCCCCGTGGAGGCCGTCAACCGGGCCCTCGCCAAGGCGGGCAAGAGTTTCGACGACCTGTCCGTCCTGGAGCTGAACGAGGCCTTCGCCGCGCAGGTCCTCGGGTGTGTGGCCGAGTGGCCCGAGTTCGACCCCGCGATCCTCAACCCGCAGGGCGGCGCGATCGCCCTCGGCCACCCCCTGGGCGCCTCCGGCGCCCGCCTCGCCGGCACCGTCGCCCACCAACTCGCCCGCAAGGGCGGCGGAGTCGGCATCGCCACCCTCTGCATCGGCGTCGGCCAGAGCCTCGCCCTCGTCCTCGAACGATAGGAAGTCGACCATGGCCCTCACTCAGTCGGACATCGACGTCGAGATCAAGGATCTCCGGGACGCGTACGACAAGGCGGTCGCCGGCGGAGCGCCGGTTCGAAACCACCCGTCACGCGACTACCCCCCGTATCGCAGCTCCCTGCTGCGCCACCCCAAGCAGCCGCTGGTCGCCGTCGACGGCGGCGACCCGGAGACGGTCGAGCTGTCGGGTCCGGTGTTCGGCGTCACCGACATCACCGAGCACGACAGCGACCTGACCATCCAGCACCGGGGCGAGCCGATCGGCGAACGCATGACCGTCTCGGGCCGGCTGCTCGACCGCGACAGACGTCCCGTACGCGGTCAGCTCATCGAGATCTGGCAGGCCAACGCCGCCGGTCGGTACGCCCATCTGCGCGAGCAGCATCCGGCGCCGCTGGACCCCAACTTCACCGGTGTCGGGCGGACTCTGACGGATGATCAGGGCCGGTACAGGTTCACCACGATCAAGCCGGGCCCGTACCCGTGGGGCAACCACATGAACGCGTGGCGGCCCGCGCACATCCACTTCTCGGTCTTCGGCACGGCGTTCACCCAGCGGCTGATCACACAGATGTACTTCCCGAGCGACCCGCTGTTCCGCTACGACCCGATCCTGCAGTCCGTGACGGACCAGGCGGCCCGCGACCGTCTGATAGCCACCTACCAGCACGATCTCTCCCAGCCCGAGTTCTCCATGGGGTACGAGTGGGACATCGTCCTCGACGGTCCCTCCGCCACCTGGATCGAGGAAGGCCGCCCCGCATGAGCGAGCGACTGCTCCCCACCCCCTCCCACACCATCGGCCCCTTCTACGGCCACGCGCTGCCCTTTCCCGGCGGCGGCGAGGTCGCGCCGCAGGGGCACTCCGAGGCGATCACCCTGCACGGGTACGTATTCGACGGCGCGGGCAACGTGATCCCGGACGCCCTCCTGGACTTCTGGCAGGCGGCGCCCGACGGCTCCCTCAACGGTGCCCCGGGTTCGATGCGCCGCGACCCGTCGACGGGCGGTTTCCTCGGCCGTAACGGCGTCGACTTCACGGGCTTCGGCCGGGTCGCCACGGACGCCGACGGCCAGTACGCGCTGCGCACCCTGCCGCCGGGCAATGCCGGGCTTCCCTATATCAGCGTGTGTGTGTTCGCGCGCGGTCTGGTGCATCACCTCTTCACCCGCGCGTACCTCACCGACGGTGCCGACCCGCTGCTCGACTCGCTCCCGGCCGACCGGCGCGCCACGCTGATCGCGGCCGAGAGCGCGAACCGGACGTACCGTTTCGACATCCGCCTTCAGGGCGAAGGCGAAACGGTCTTCCTGGAGTTCCAGTGACAGCTGCCGGCCCGGTCCGTCCCGAGTCCGACGCGGACACCGGGCTGCTCGCCCCCGGGTGGGTGGGCTCCCCCGCGGCGTCGGCGACCTCGGACGGCGCGTTTCTGGGGGCGCTCCTCGATGCCGAGGCGGCGCTGGCCCGTGCTCAGGCGGGACTCGGGCTCGCCCCGGCCGCGGCGGCGTCGGCGGTGTCCGCCGTCGCCGCGGCGGACCTCGACGTCCGGTCGATCGCGCTGCGCTCCCGAGGCGGCGGCAATCCGGTGATTCCGCTGGTCGCGGATCTGACGGCGGCGGTCGGCGAGGAGTACGGGCCGTATGTCCACCGGGGCGCGACCAGCCAGGACATCCTGGACACGGCGCTGATGCTGGTCGCCCGCCGCACGCTGGACCTGGTCCTGGCGGACCTGGAGCGGACGGCGCGAGCGCTGGGCCGGCTCGCCGCCGCGCACCGGGACACGCTGATGCCGGGCCGGACCCTCACGCAGCATGCCGTGCCGACGACCTTCGGGCTGAAGGCGGCGGGGTGGCGGTCGCTCGTGCTGGACGCGCGGGACCGGCTCGACGTTCTCCGCCTCCCCGCCCAACTGGGCGGCGCGGCCGGGACGTTGGCCGCCTTCACGGCGTTCGGCGCCGAGGATCCGGGCACGCTCGTGGCGGCGTACGCCGGTGAACTCGGGCTCGCGGAACCGATGTTGCCCTGGCACACCCTGCGGACACCGATCGCCGACCTGGCCGGTGGACTGACCTTCACGGCCGGGGCCCTCGGCAAGATGGCGGCCGACGTGCTCACCCTCTCCCGCACGGAGATCGCCGAGGTCTCGGAGGGGAGCGGTGGCGGGTCGTCCGCCATGCCGCACAAGGCCAACCCGGTGGCGGCGACCGTGATCGCCGCCTCCGCGCGGCGCGCGCCGGGGCTGGCCGCCACGCTCTACGCGTCGATGGTCGCCGAGGACGAGCGGCCGGCCGGTGCCTGGCACGCCGAGTGGGAGCCGTTGCGCGAGCTGCTGCGGCTGGTCGGAGGCACCGCCCACCACGCCGTCGAGCTGGTCGAAGGACTCCGGGTGAACGCGGACGCCATGCGCGAACACCTCGGTCTCACCCATGGGTTGATCGTCTCCGAGCGCCTGGCCGTCGAACTCGCTCCGGTGCTCGGGCGGGCCCGCGCCAAGGAGTTGCTGACCCGGGCCGCCGAGCGGGCCGTCACCGGGAACCGGCCCCTCGTGGACGTACTCGGCGAGGAGCCGGAGCTCAAGGATCTCGACCTCGTGGACCTCACCGACCCCACCCGCTACACGGGCTCCGCGGGAGCCCTCACCGACCGTGCTCTGGAGCGAACGTGACCCGCAAACTGCTCAACCACCTCGTCGAAGGCCCCGGGACCGCTTCCGCCCTGCTCCTGGGACCCTCGCTCGGTACGTCCTACGCCCTGTGGGACCAGGTCGCGCCCGAGCTGTCCGTCACCCACCGGGTGGTTCGCTGGGATCTGCCCGGGCACGGGGGGTCGGCGCCGGACCTGATCGGACCGGACGCCACCGTCGGCGACCTCGCCGCCCTGGTCCTCGACCTCGCCGACTCGCTCGGCATCGACCGCTTCGCCTATGCGGGCGTCTCGCTCGGCGGCGCGGTCGGTCTGCACCTCGCCGTCCACCACCCGGAGCGTGTGTCGTCCCTCGCCGTGATCTGCTCCTCGGCGCACTTCAACGGCTCCAAGCCGTGGCAGGAGCGTGCGGAGCTGGTACGCCGGGAGGGGCTGACCGCGCTCGCCGAGAACGCGAACTCCCGTTGGTTCACGGCCGGTTTCACCGTGCCGCGGTTGGTCGAGGACCACCGGAACGCGGACCCGGCGGCGTACGCCGCCTGCTGTGACGCGCTCGCCTCCTTCGACCTCCGCTACCGGCTCCCCGAGATCTCCGCGCCCACCCTGCTGATCGCGGGCCGCCAGGACCCGGCGACGCCGCCCGCCCATCTGCGGGAGATCGCGGACGCGGTGGCGAGCGCCACGCTCGTCGAGCTCCCGGGAGCCTCGCACCTCGCGCCCGCCCAGTGTCCGGCGGCGGTCCTGACCGCGCTGCGGGCCCACTTCGGCGGGGGCGCCAAGCGGGGCATGGAAGTGCGCCGCGAGGTGCTGGGCGATGCCCACGTGGATCGGGCGCAGGCCCGGCAGACCCCCTTCACCGCCCGCTTCCAGGACTTCATCTCGCGCTACGCCTGGGGCGAGATCTGGACCGACCCGACGCTCTCACGCCGCGAGCGCAGCATGATCACCCTGACCGCGCTGGTCGCGCACGGTCACTACGACGAGCTGGCCATGCACGTCCGGGCAGCGCGGCGAGGCGGGCTGACGCCGGAGGAGATCGGCGCCGTACTGCTGCAGACGGCCGTGTACTGCGGTGTCCCGGCGGCGAACTCGGCGTTCGCGACGGCTCAGCGGGTGCTCGCCGAGGAGGACGGCGACGACGGTGCCGCAGGCTGAGCCTGCCCGTCCGCCGCGGACACCTCGTCCTCGCGCACGGCCTGGCGACTACCTCAGCCCTCTCCCCGTCGCCAGGACCTCCTCCGCCCTCGCCACCAGTCCGTCCGCCCCGCACGAGCGCGCCAGCGTCAGGCCCTTGCCCAGCTCCGAGACCGAGCGCGCCGCGATGCCGTACTCGACGCGGGCCGCCGCGTGTTCGTACTGGCAGGGCGAGGCCTCCAGGTAGGTGACGGCCTGGGCGGCCAGGCGCACCGCGCGCTGGCCCGATTCGAGGGCCGCCGCGCAGCGCAGGGCCTCGCCGATCGCCGTGTCCGTGCCGAAGTGCTCGGCCTGGCGGCGGGCGTCGGTGGCCAGTGCGGCGGCGCGGGCCGGGTCGTCCGAGGCGAGCGCGCGGGCGAGGTCGACCGCCCAGGGCGCCATCACCGTGTTGTGGTGGCCGCGCGCGACGGCGGCCTTCTCGGCGGCCTCGAGTTCGTTGATGCCGTCCTTGACGCGGCCGACGGCGAGCAGCAGCCGGCCGCGTACGGAACGGGTGTCGGGCAGCACGATGGTGGACGGGTACGGCGGTGCGAAGTCGTACTGTTCGGCGATCGCCCAGGCCTCCTGGACATCGCCGCGGGCCAGCAGCGTGTCGACGAGGCCGCAGGTGGCCGACCAGTACAGGGGCAGCCCGCGCCCGACCCGCTCGGCGATGCGCAGCGACTCGCGCAGGGCGGTCTCGGCGTCCCTGAGGCGGCCCCGCCTGCGGTGGGCGAGACCGAGGAAGGCGTGTGCCAGGGCGAGGTGGCCGCCGCTCCATCCGGCGCTCGTGTACGAGCGCAGCGCCTCGGAGAAGAGGCTCTCGGCCCGGTCGAGCCGGTCCGCGTAGGCGTACGAACTGCCCAGCATCATGAGGAGTTCGATGCCCCACTCGGTGTCGGTCCAGCCGAGTCCGGGCGCGAGGCGGCCGTTGACGAGGGCGCGGTCGCAGAGTTCCACGACCTCCTCGGCGCTCTCGCCCCGGGTCATCGCGTCGAAGCCGCGCAGTATCAGCAGGGCGCGCTCGGAGTTGTCGCGTCCGGTACAGGTCTTGACGAGTTCGGCGAGGCTCCTGGAGCGTCCCGGGACGTGGTTCTCGCCCGCGTGGATGCCCTCCCACATGTAGTGGACGGCCTGCAGTCGCATCCGGGCGGGGCCCGGGTCGAGGCGGGCGGCCTCGGTGTCGACCGTGCGGACGGCCTCGTCCAGCTGGTCGTTGTGGACCAGGGCCTGGGAGAGGCGGAAGACGGCGTCCACGCGCAGATCGCCGTCGAGGCCGGACTGGTCGAGCGCGGTGCGCAGATGGTTGATCGTGGTGGCGGGAGCGGTCAGGAGGGTGGCGCAGCCCAGTTCGTAGAGCACACGCGCGTGGACCTCCGGAAGCGGGGGTTCCGCGAGGGCGCGCTCCAGACAGCGCCTGGCCGCGTCGGGCGCGCCGACGGCGAGGTGTTCGCGGGCGGCCTCGCGCATCTGGTCGACGAGTTCGGGGTCGTCGTCCGGATGCACTTCGAGGAGGTGGCGGGAGGCGGCAGCGGCTCCGCGCCCCGATTCGGTGACCGCCCAGGCGGCCTGGCCGTGCATCGCGGTGCGCAGCGCGTCGGGGATCGAGCGGTAGACGGCACTGGCGATGAGGGGGTGTACGAACTCCAGGTCCCCGCCGCCGCTCAGTTCACGGCTCACTGGTCCGGTCGTGGTGAGGATGCGGGCCGCGCCGAGCAGTTCGGCGCAGCGCACGGCCTCGTCGTGCTGCATCCCCGCGAGTTGGGCGGCGAGGTCGAGGCCGATGCCGGTGCCGAGGATCGCGGCCGCCCAGGCGAAGCGGGTGGCGTCGATGCCGAGCCCTTCGAGGCGGGCGACGAGTCCACGGCCGCGTGCCGAGCGGTTCAGGGCGCGCAGCTCGGCGGCCGCGTTCTCGACCGGTTCCAGCTCGCTGTCCTGCACCTTGGCGAGGAGTTCGACGGTCTCGTACGGGTTGCCGCCGGTGACCGCCCACACCTCGCGGCAGAACGGGGCGTCCGCGTGCTCCCCGAGCGTGGCGCGGGTCAGTCCGGCGGTGGCATCGGGGGTCAGCGCGCTGAGTGTGACGACCGGGCGGGCCGCGGCGGCGACGGCCTCGAGCTGGCGGGCGCGCTCGCCGCTGACATCACCCGGCCTGCGGGCGACCACGACGAGGACGGGCAGGTCATCCAGGCGCTCGGCGAACGCGGCCAGCCACTGCAGGGTCTCCTGGTCGGCCCAGTGCGCGTCGTCGACGATCAGGACGAGGGGCCACTCGCGCTTGGCCAGCCGTCGTACCGCCGCGACCAGTCCGTCGCACACGCCCTGCGGGTCGGCCTGACGGTCGCCCGGTTCGGCGATGCCGAGCGCGGGTCCCGCGATGTCGTACCAGTCGCCCAGGTATTCGCGGGCCTCTTCGGGCATCAGCGAGACGATGGCGGGCTGCAGGAGTTGCCGTATGACGTGGAAGGGAACGGAGGTGACGGTCTCGCCGCCGCGGGCCGACCACACCGTGCAGCCGTGGGCCTCCGCGATCCGGCGCGCCTCGGCGAGCAGCGCGGTCTTGCCGATGCCGGCCTCGCCGCTGAACACCAGCAGGCTGCCGGAGGACGAGGAGTCCGCGCGCAGGGCCTTGACGGCCTCCACGACATCGGCGATCTCCGTGTCGCGCTCCCACAGGGAGGACGAGGCGGCCGGTCCCGGCCGTGCCTCCGGCATGCCGCTACCTCCCCAGGTCGCCCGTACGACGTACAGACGTCGAGCCTAGCCGTCCGGAAGCCGATGCGGAGGCGGGTCGGCTCACCTGTTGCCGGGACGGGTGACGGAAGGTGCGCGCGGGCGACGCGGTGGGGCGCCGACCGGCCGTGGTGAAAGTTTCGGACAGTCAAAAGCGATGAAAATGGCGCTAATTTTCCAAGGATGAGCGAGCAGGAGAAACCCATGAGTGCCCGCGTCGACGACTCCGTCCCGCGCACCGCCCATCCGCCGCGCCCGGGGCGTGGGGCCTTGCTGGCGGGCTCGGTCGGCAACTTGATCGAGTGGTACGAGTTCGGGGTCTACGGCTACTTCGCGACCGTGATCGCGGCGCGGTTCTTCACCCCTGAGGGCGGCAGCGAGGCCGAGGGGCTGGTGCGGACGTACGCGTCCTTCGCGCTGGCGTTCTTCTTCCGGCCGGTGGGCGCCGCGCTGTTCGGACGGCTGGGCGACCGGATCGGGCGCCGTCCGGTGCTGATCCTGGTGATCTCGCTGATGACGGCCGCCACGACGCTCATCGGCGCGCTGCCGACCTACGCCACGGCCGGCGCCCTCGCGCCGTGGCTGCTGACCTTCCTCCGGGCGGTCCAAGGTCTGTCCGCGGGTGGGGAGTTCGGGGGCGCGGTCTCGGTCATGACGGAGTTCGCGCCACCGGGCAGGCGGGGGCTGTACGGGTCGTGGCAGTCGTTCACCGTGGCTCTGGGGCTGCTCGGCGGTGCGGGTGTCGCGGCGCTGTCGGCGACGGTGCTGAGCGAGGGGCAGTTGGGCGACTGGGGCTGGCGGCTGCCGTTCCTGCTGACACTGCCGCTGGGGCTGGTCGCGCTGTGGTTGCGGCTGCGGCTGGACGAGACGCCGGTCTTCCAGCACGAGAGATCGTGGGAGCGCCCGCCCGGACGCGAGGTCGCCCGGGCCGTCGTCCTCGGCGCGGGGCGCGTGATGGGCTGGTCGGCGGCCGGATACACCTTCCTGGTCGTGCTCCCCTCGTACCTCCAGAGCGCCCTGCACACGGGCTTCCGCCAGGCGCTGCTCGCCACGGTCCTCGCCGACCTCGGCTTCGCGGCCACGATCGTCCCGGCGGGTCTGCTCAGCGACCGGATCGGGCGGCGCCCCGTGCTGCTCACCGGCGCGGGCCTGGTCGTGGTCCTGGCCGTTCCGCTGTTCAACCTTCTTCAGGACACGGGTAGTTCGAACGCGGTGAAGGGCGCCGCCGTGTTCGGGGCGGGTGCCGTCGTCGGGCTGATGGCGGGGCCGGGGCCCGCCATGCTCTCCGAGATGTTTCCCACGAGCGTCCGCCATTCCGGCCTGGGACTCGCCTACGCCCTGTCCAATGCCGTGTTCTCGGGCTGCGCCGGGCTCATCATCACCGAGACGATGAAACGGACCGGAAGCGTGGACATCCCCGCGTACTACGCGGCGGCGACGTGCGCCGTCAGTACGCTCGCCCTGGCCACGCTGCGCGACAACCGAGGGAGTTGAGCACGTGCGGGTGATCGGCCTGATGTCCGGGACGTCGTACGACGCGATCGACGCGGCGGCGGCCGAGCTGACCCTCGAGGGCGAGGACCTCGCCCTGCGGCCGCTCGGGCTGGTCGGCGAGGCGTACGACGGCGAGCTTCGCGAGGCCCTCGCGGCGGCGCTGCCCCCGGCGGCCACCTCACTGGCCGAGGTGTGCCGCCTGGACACCCTGATCGGGCGGGCGTTCGCGGCGACCGCGGTCCGGGCCGACCGTGAACTGTGCGACGGCAGAGCCGAGTTGGTCGCCTCGCACGGGCAGACCGTCTACCACTGGGCCGAGGACGGCCGGGTGCACGGCACGCTCCAGCTCGGGCAGCCCGCGTGGATCGCCGAGGCGACCGGGCTGCCGGTGGTCGCCGACTTCCGTCCCCGGGACATCGCCGCCGGCGGTCAGGGCGCGCCCCTGGTGAGCCTGGTCGACCTGCTGTGGCTGCGCGGCAGGGCGGGGACGCCGGTGGCGCTGAACCTCGGCGGCATCGCCAACCTCACCGCGCCGGACGGCACCGCCTTCGACACCGGGCCCGGGTGCGCCCTCGTCGACGCGGCCGTGCAGGGGCTGACCGGCGGCCGTCTGCGCTATGACGCGGACGGCGCCCTCGCCGTCAGCGGGACCGTGCACGAGCCGTTGCTGGAACGCCTGCTCACGGAGCCGTACTACGCGCTGCCCGCGCCCAAGACCACCGGCAAGGAGCTCTTCCACCTCGGTCATCTGCGCGACGCTCTGACCGGCTTCGGCACGCTCACCGCCGAGGAGGTCATCGCGACCCTCACCCGGCTCACCGCCCGTACGGTCGCCGACGCGGTGCGCTCGGTGGGTGCCACGGAGGTGATCGCGTCCGGCGGCGGCACCCGCAATCCGGCGCTGATGGCGATGCTGGACGCGGAGTTGCCGGGAGTGGCCCTGCGCACCTCCGACGCCCTGGGCCTGCCCGCGGCCGCCAAGGAGGCGTACGCCTTCGCCGTGCTGGGTTTCCTGACCCTGCACGGTCTCGCGGGCACCGATCCGGTGAGCACCGGGGCCCGGCATCCGAGTGTGCTCGGCTCGATCACGCCGGGACGTGGCGGGCTGCGGCTGCCGCCGAGAGCGGGGGCGGCGCCGGTGCGGCTGGTGGTGACATGACACTCGGTGGCGCTTTTGGAGCGTTCCTGAAACGAATCTTCCGGATCCCTCTCATCCGCCTTTCACCCACGGCTCATACGGTAGGTCCATGACGCAGGTGACTCCTCCCGGCTGGTATCCCGACCCCGGGCAGACAAGTGACAGTCCCGCCACCGAACGCTGGTGGGACGGCAAGACATGGACGGACCAGACCCGCCCCGTCGGGTCCGCCGCCGCATGGGGTCCCCCGACGCACCCGCCGGCCGCCGGCCCGTATCCGGCGCTCGCTCCGGGCGCCCCGCGGCGCGGACTGCGCACCGGCATAGCCGTCGCCGCCGCGATCGCGGTCCTCGCGGGTGTCGGAGGCGGGGTGTACGCCCTGACCAAGAGCGACGGCAACGGCGGGAACAGCGCCACGTCCCAGGGCCCCGGCGGACAGAACGGCGGCCAGGGCGGATTCGGCGGCCAGGGCGGCGGCAACGGCGGCCTCGAGGGCGGACCGGGCGGCGGTTCCGGCGGCTCGGGCGGTTCCGGGGGCCAGACCCCGGCACCGGGCCAGTCCGCGCAGCCGCAGCTCGAGGACGGCTACGCCACCGACCTGATCAGTGGCATCAGCATGCCGGTGCCCGACAACTGGACCGGCGGAAGCACCACGACGGGTGCCGTGCTGTCGACCAAGGACACCTACAAGTGCCCCGGCGACACCGCGCAGGACTGCCAGCGGGGCGGGGCGTACTCGGCAACCGCCGCGGAACAGAAACTGAAGTCCACCACGGCGGAGGCGGCGGCCAAGGAGGACATCTCCAAGAACGCCACCGAGTCGTACGGCAAGGGCTACGGCACGATCACCTCGCACACGGAGCTCGCTTCCAAGGCGGTCACCGTGGCGGGCGAGAAGGGCTATCTCGTCCGCTGGAAGGTCGTCACCAGCAAGGGTGACGACGGCTACGTCGAGTCTCTGGTCTTCCCGTCCCCCGCCGGCTCCAAGTCACTGATCGTCGTCCGCTTCGGCATCGACATCAGCTCCAAGGCGCCCAAGGAGTCCGTGATCGACGACATCACCAAGGGCATCAAGGTGGCGTCCGGCCTGAGCGGCAACGGGCAGAACGTCTAGGGCCTGTCCGGCGGATCATCCCGAAGACGCGAGGCCCTGGGCCGCGCAGCCCCGGACACGAATGCGGCCGGGTGGGGCGCCCCTCCGCTCAAGAGGAACCCCACCCGGCCGGGGGTGTGCGCCGCCCCCGTCCCCACGGTGCGGCGCCAGCAGGCCGTCGTCCGGTCATCCCGCGGACGGCGACCTGAGTCTCAGGTCAGGCCGAGGGCCGGAATCACGATGGCCTCGATGAATTGTGTGAGATACGCCGCATCGGCGTTCCGTCCTTCCATCACGGGACGTACCCGCACCACACCGAACAGCTGCGCCGGGATGAACTCCAGCGCCGGGTGGTCGGCGGCGACCTCGCCCCGGGCGACCCCGCGGGCCAGGATCTCCTTGACCGCGCCGATCTCGGGCTCGATGAGCGCGTCGCGCAGCGCCTCCTGCAGTTCCTTGTCCTGGAACACGGCGTGTCCGAGCGCCTGGTGCAGCTGACTGTCGCGACCCGACCAGTCCCCCGCCGCCTGCGCCATCGCGCGCAGGTCCCCCGCGAGTGTGCCGGTGTCGATGCCCGAGAAGCGCGGGCAGCTGTTGGCGCGCAGCGCGGCCGCCACGAACTGCGGCTTCGTCTTCCACTGGCGATACAGCGTGGACTTGCTGCAGCGGGTGCTCGCGGCCACACCCTCCATGGTGAGCGAGTCATAACCGCACTGGCGGATCTGCTCGAGCACGGCGTCGTAGAACTCCTGCTCACGCTGGGGCGTGATCTTGGAGCGGCGCGAGGCGACGACCGTCTCCGGTTCGTCCGCGGCCTGCGACGTCATGGTTCATCTCCTCGCTCGTGTGGGTGGCTCGCCCGGTGTTCCGCTTCACACAGTCTAATCGATACGCCACTGTACCGGTACGCCGCCGTATCGGTACAGTGGCGTATCGGCACACCGTCGTATCGGTACACTTCCGTATCGGTACACTTCCGTATCGATGAGCCTTGGACAGGACCCACTCCGCTCTCGAGTGAGTCTCGAGCGACCGAGTGGATTCTGTCCTGGGCTCACCGCGCACCACCCCAAGCAACACCGTCAGTAAAGGGGCCGGGGGATGGAATCCCGAACCGAGCCTGCCGAAGCAGAACCAGATCCGGCCGCGGCCATACGGCGGCCGTCGCCGCCGAACACCGCGACACGGCCGCCTCTCATACGTGAGCTCCTGCTCGTCGTAGGGCTCTTCGTCATATACAAGGTCGGCCGACAACTGGCCGACGGCCACACCCCCGAGGCCTTCCGCAACGCGAACCACGTGTGGGACTGGGAGCGGACGCTCCACCTGCCGAGCGAAGGGTCCGTGCAGAACACACTGCTGCACAGCGACACCCTGGTGCACCTCGCGAACACCTACTACGCGACCGTGCACTTCCCGGCCACCGTGGCCTTCCTGGTCTGGATGTACCTGCGGCGCCCGGTCCACTACGTGTGGGCCCGCCGGATCCTGGCCGCGGTCACCACCGCCGCCCTCGCGCTGCACCTCACCTTCCCGCTCGCCCCGCCCCGGCTGCTGGCCGCCGCGGGCCTGGTGGACACCGGACAGGTGTACGGGCCCACCGTGTACGGGGCACACCCGGCGACCGACAAGATGGCGAACCAGTTCGCGGCGATGCCCTCGCTGCACTTCGGCTGGGCGCTGATGGTGGCGATCGGCCTGATCGCCGCGACCCGCTCCCGCGGGCGCTGGCTGTGGCTGCTGCATCCGCTGCTCACCCTGCTGGTGATCGTCGGTACGGCGAACCACTACTGGCTCGACGCGATCGTGGCGACCGCGCTGCTGGGCATCGCACTGGCCGTGATCCGCCTGCCGCACGGGGCCTGGGCGCCCTGGCGCGTCGCCGCCGATGAAGCTTCCGGGGAAGCCGGCGGAGAAACCGGGAATTCCAGCGGGGCCGGCGGGGCTGGTGAAAAGGAATCTCTACCGGAGCTCGTGGGGGCAGGACGATGAACGCCACACTCGCCGCGGTGGTCCTCTCGCTCTTCTCGGCCGTGGCATACGCCGCCGCGGCCGTGGCCCAGGAGCGACTGGCCTCCCGGACCACCGACTCGGGCACGCTGCGGCTGCTGAGCAGCGGGGCCTGGTGGTGGACCGTCGTGCTGAACTGCTCCGCCGCGCTGCTGCACGTCGCCGCGCTGAAGTACGGCACGCTCACGCTCGTGCAGCCGCTCGGCGCGCTCACGCTGGTGGCCGCGGTGCCGCTCGGCGCACGGGTCGCCGGACGGCGGGTCAGCGCGGTCGAGTGGCGCGGTACCGCGCTCACCCTGATCGGACTGTCCGCGGTACTGGTCACGGCGTCCGGGCCCGCGCCCGACACCGTGCTGAGCGTGCCGCAGGCGCTGGGCGTGGCCGCCACGACGGCCGCCCTGATAGGCATGCTGTCGCGGCCCGGCGCCCGGCCCGGACTGCGGCACGCGACCGCCTCCGGGTTCGCCTCGGGTGTCGCCTCCGCGCTCACGCAGACGGTGACGGTGGCGGTGACGGACCGCTCCGGCTCGCTGCTCAGCGCCCAGGTGATCGTGGTGGCCCTGCTCGTCGCCGCCTTCGCGACGGGCGGACTGCTCCTGTCACAGACCGCCTACCGGGGCGGTCTGGGCGCCCCGCTCGCCGTCGTGACGCTCGCCAATCCGGTCGCCGCCGCGGCGATCGGCCTCTTCCTGCTCGGGGAGCAGTTGCAGGGCGGCGCGGCGGGCCTGCTGCTGGCGGCCGTGGGTGCGGGCGTGGCGTCGTGGGGTGTGGTGACGCTGTCGCGTTCGGCGCCTCAGCCGACGCTGCCCGAACCCCTGGTCGACGTCGACGCGACGGACGAGCACCCCGTCGCGGCGGTGCTGGCGCTGGAGCCCGGATCGGCGGCGTACGAGCCGTCGATGCTGCCGAAACAGTCCGGCTCGGGTCAGCTCACGTCCCTCTAGGTCTCCTGGAGGACGTAAGACAAGAAGGGCGGCCGCGGAACTCTCCGCGGCCGCCCTTCTTGTCTTGCTTGTCTTGCGGCGGTTCAGCCTTTTTGTGCGCCGGTTCAGCCCAGCCCGCGGGCGTCCTGCTTGAGCGCCGTGTCGACGGTGAGCGCCGTCGCGAGGACGAGACTCAGAAGGGGCTCGGGGAGCTGGTGGTGGATCTGGAGGACGTAGTTGTCCGCCGTGGTGAACATCGTCTTGGCGAGACCTTCCCAGGTCTTGGTGATCCGGGCGACCTCGTTGTCCGTGTGGTCGACGATGGCGAAGTTCCAGGCGCGCCAGTTCTCCGCCTTGATCGCGCCGACCTGCTGGCCGTTGACATTGATCGCGAAGTTGATCTTCCCGATCATGTTCTGCTGCACGATCTCGCCGACGAGCTGTCCGTCCGGACGCTCCACGATCACCCGCGACTTGATGAGCTTCGCGGGCCGAGTGAGCCGCAGTACCGGCTGCCCGTGGGCGTCACGGATCTCCAGCTTGTGCGTCATGTACTGGTCGAGGCTGGAGACGAAGCGGAGCACCTTCTTCAGGCCACTCTGACCGACCTCGACGACCGCGCCGAGCAGGTTGCCCTGCTGGTCCATGACCTTGTACTCGTTGGTCAGCTCGATCAGCTTGGCCTTCTGGTTCACCACCAAAACCGGCTCGGTGAACAGGGTTCCGCCACCGGCGCCGCCACCCGCGACACCCGCCTGCTGCTGCACCTGCTTCTGCACGCGAGGGTCGGGACCGGCCGTCGGCTGTCCGTACGGCTGCTGGCCCTGCTGCGGAACCGTCTGCCCTGCCGGGGCCGCCTGGTCCCCGTTGGTGTGCTCGGTCCACTGCGAGCCGTCCCAGTAACGCAACGTCTGGGGCGCCCCGTGCGGATCCGGGTACCAACCTGCAGGAGTGTTCGAATGCGTGGTCACCGGGGCACACTACCGTGAGTTGGCTGGAAATTGACCAGAGCCGAGATATCCATCAGACGGTGACGATTGCCGGGTCGCTCACACCCGGCCGGCCGTTCTCGACATGTCCGGCGAACCGCCGCAAGAACCCCGCGTCCGCGGTGGACACGACGGTCAGGTCGTACCAGCGCCGGCTCGCGCGCAGGTCCACCGTGTGCCGCACGGTCGCGCCGGCCCGCACCTTGAACGAACTCGGCCGCCCTCCGTAGCCGTTGGTGAGTTTGAGCTCGACGGTGGCGGAGCCCTTGTTGGTGAAGGTCAGCTCCACGTTCCCGCCGACGTGGCGCGCGGTGACCTCGGGTCCGGCGGTCTTGCCGGGGCCCTTGAAGACGCGCAGGAAGCCATTGGGGCCGTGCACCGTCAGGTCGTACGAGCCGCTGGAGTACGCCGAGTTCCAGGTGTCCGAGACGGTCTTGCCGGCCTCGGTCGTGTACGTCCAGGGGCCGTCGGTGCGGTTGCCGGAGGTGACGAAGAAGGCGGCACCGGCCTGGGCACCCGACCCGAAGGTGAGCGTGAACTTCCCGGCCGCCGCGTCCGCCGAACCGTCCACGAGGGGCGCGTACTTGAGCGGGCGGGCCGGGCGCGAGCCGCGCTCCTGCCGGGGCAGGACGGGGTTCGCCGGCGGGGTCGGCACATAGTCGGGGTGCCGGTCGTGGTCCGGCGGCTGGTAGCCGTCGGTGTCCGGCAGCGCGACCGGCTTGGTGTCCTTGCACGAGAAGTCGAAGGCGGCGGTGAGGTCGCCGCTGATCGCGCGCCGCCAGGGCGAGATGTTGGGCTCGTGCACGCCGAAGCGGCGCTCCATGAACCGGACGATCGAGGTGTGATCGAGGGTCTCGGAGCAGACGAAACCGCCCTTGCTCCAGGGCGAGACGACGAGCATCGGCACCCGCTGGCCGAGCCCGTACGGGCCGGCGGCGTGGCTCGCGTCGCCCTTGTAGAGGTCCGGGCCGACGTCGACGGTGGACTTGCCCTGCGCGGCGGACTGCGGGGGGAACGGCGGCACGAGGTGGTCGAAGAAGCCGTCGTTCTCGTCATAGGTGATGAACAGGGCCGTCTTCGCCCACACCTCGGGGTCGGAGGTCAGCGCGTCCAGGACCTGAGCGATGTACCAAGCACCGTAGTTCGCGGGCCAGTTGGGGTGCTCGGTGAACGCCTCGGGTGCGACGATCCAGGAGATCTTGGGCAGCTTCTTGCCCTTGACGTCGGCCTTCAGCTGGTCGAAGAAGCCCTCGCCCTTGCGGGCGTCGGTGCCGGTGCGGGCCTTGTCGTAGAGCGGGTCGCCGGGCTTGGCATTGCGGTACTGGTTGAAGTACAGCAGCGAGTTGTCCCCGTAGTTTCCGCGGTAGCCGTCCGGGATCCAGCCCCAGGAGCCGTTCGCGTCGAGGCCGTCACCGACGTCCTGGTAGATCTTCCAGGAGACCCCGGCCGCCTCCAGCCGCTCCGGGTACGTCGTCCAGTCGTAGCCCACCTCGTCGTTGCCGAGGACAGGGCCGCCGCCCTTGCCGTCGTTGCCCGTGTATCCCGTCCACATGTAGTAGCGGTTCGGGTCGGTGGAGCCGATGAACGAGCAGTGGTACGCGTCGCAGATGGTGAACGCGTCGGCGAGCGCGTAGTGGAACGGGATGTCCTCACGCGTCAGGTACGCCATCGTCGTCGACGACTTGGCGGGCACCCACTTGTCGTACTTACCCGCGTTGAACGCGGTGTGCCCGTCGCTCCAGCCGTGCGGGAGGTCCTGGATGAACTGCAGGCCCAGGTCGTCGGCGGTGGGCCGGAAGGGCAGCACGTCCTTGGTGCCGTCCGACTGGTGCCAGACCGACTTGCCGCTGGGCAGCGTGGAGGGGCGGGGGTCACCGAAGCCGCGGACGCCTCTGAGTGAGCCGAAATAGTGGTCGAAGGACCGGTTCTCCTGCATCAGCACGACTATGTGCTCGACGTCGTCGATCGTGCCGCTTCGATGCCCCGCGGGGATCGAGGCGGCCTTGGCGATGCTGTCGGACAGCGCGGTGAACGCCGCGGTACCGCCGGCGAGTTGGAGGAAGCGGCGTCGGTTCACTTGAGGCATGGGTGAGTGACCTCTTGTCCTGACGGGCCAGAGATGGCCGGGTGCTGATGGAACGTGCGCGTTTGGAGTGTTCCAAGAGCACCAAACCTCAGGGAAGGGTCCTGTGACGCCGATGTGAAAGTCGGCGGTACGTGAGGCGAACGGTGACGGACGGATCATCAGCCAGTCGTCGCGAAGGGCTCCGACAACCCGCACAACGCCCGCGAACGGTCCGGGGTTGACGAGGAAGCGGCGCTCGCGTCAGTCCGCCACCTGCACCACCGCCGTCGCCCCCGCCCGCACCGTCGGCGTCGCGTACGTGTACGTCACGCCGCCGACCGTCTTGGTGCGCACGCGCTGCGGGACACCGTTGACCTTGATCTTCTTGTGGACCCCGGGGAAGCGGGCCTCCCACTGGTAGGCACCACCGCGAGCGTTGTTCGTCAGCGTGGTCCTCGTCGCGCCGTCGTGCCGCACGGTGATCGTGCCCGTGCCGACGGGTACGTCCGCGGCCTGGAGCCACTTCATGCCGGACGGCAGCCGCGACTGCGTGGTCACCCGGTGGTCCGCCGCGTCCGGCGCGATACCCATCAGGCCCTCGACGGTCTGGCTGACCAGGGTGAACGACACCTCGGGGTAGTCACCGTCGGGGCCCTGGCTGGAGTTGACGTGCTGGAGCTCGCGCTCTCCGTAGATCTTCTTCATCCACTGCCAGGCGGTGTCGGCGCGGTTGTTCTTGAAGAACATGTCGGGCAGGTACGTCGTCGACTCGATGTTGGGCGACCCTTCCGGCCCCAGCTCCTGCGCCTCGATGTAGTCGAGATAGGCGTCGACGGGCCGGACCACCCGCCGTACACCTCCCCGCTGTTCGTCCTCCACGGCAGTTCAGGCATCCGAATCGCGCGCAACCACTACGACAAGGGCCTGAACACCGCCGTGGTCTCGGACTAGGGCCTGTCCGGACAGGTCCTCAGACCTGTCCGGCCGCTCAACGGCAAAGACGCGGCCCTAGCCCGCCGCTATACGAAGCCTGATCGTGCGGGATTCAGGGCGAAGCGCGAACTCGGGCCACACATCCGGCCCACAGGACCGTGAGCCGAGCCCGTGCTGGGCCGCGTCGACGATCAGGTGACTCGTCGTCGAATCCGGAAGCTCGAAGGGGTGGCCGGCTCGCGCGATCTGCTGTGGGGTGTGGCGGCTGAGCGTGAAGCCGGGGCGCCGTCCGCGGATGTCCGGGAATGCCACGAGGCGCAGCACCTCGGTGCCGGCACTCGTCAGCGCCAGTTGTCGCAGCTGGGAGCGGTGCCCCGTCTCCTGGGGGCGCGCGTAGTCGACGGAGAGGTCGCGGACGGTGGAGGAGAAACGGCCGGTGCGGGCCGCGCGGAGACTGTCGGGGTAGGACTCGAGCGGGCCGAGGCCGAACCACTCGGCGCCATCGACGGGAGCCGCGCCATCGGGCAGATCGAAACGAATCCCGATCCGCGGCCACACCGTGAGCCAACCGCGCGAGGGCTCGATCTCCACACGCAGTTCGATCTGGTCGCCCTCGATCGACCAGATCGACTCCACCATCACCGACACGGCGGAGTTCGCCGCGGAGACCTTGTCGATCGTGCGCAGGGCCTCCGCGGTGCGCTCCACGGACACTCGCCGCGCGGTCAGCCGGTCGAGACCGTCGCGACGCCACAGTTCGGCGTTGGACACCCCGGCGATGCCTGCGTCGCTCTCCGCGACTTCCTCGGACGCGGCTTCGTCGTTGTCGGTCGGGGCACGAAACAGTTCCAACCGCGGGCCCGCCACGGCGCGGCCGGCGAGGCGCGCGAGGGACCCGTCGACGAACTCGGCGATGCCGAGCGTCAGCGTTCCGTCGCTCTGCCGCCAGTCGGTTCGGAGTCGGACAGCAGGCGCGGGACGACGTGTCGAACGGTCCAGCTGGGCGGTCGCGATCACATGCCCCTCGCGCGCCCAAGGGGTCCCGGCAGCCAATACGGCATCCACGGTGAGCCATGTCTCCGAGTCCCGCGACACCGGGACCCGTGGCAGCGGCACTCGCTCCGACGCGCCCGCCGCGACGACGGGGACCTCCAGGTCTCCGGAATCCGCGAGCGTCCCGTCGTGCTCGACGCGCCAGCAAAAGCGCAGGTCGGAGGTGTCGGCCGAGTGCCGCAGGTTGGTGATCGCGAGTTCGTCACCGTCGAAGGTGAAACGGACCGGCTGCGCGACCGCCTTGTACTCGTGGAGGCTGGGAGTCGGGACGTCGTCGCTCAACAGCATTCCGTCCATCACGAAATTTCCGTCGTGCACGACCTCCCCGAAGTCACCACCGTACGCGTAGTAGGGCGTACCGTCCGGGGTCGTCGTCAGGATGCCGTGATCGCGCCATTCCCAGACGAAGCCGCCGTGCAGCCGCGGATGTTCGTGCACGAGCGCCTCGTACTGGTCGAGCGCTCCCGGCCCGTTGCCCATCGCGTGGGCGTACTCGCAGAGCAGGAACGGCTTGGTGCGCTGCCGGGCGCCCTGCGCGGGAGTGCAGTTCAGCAGCGGCGAGCGTGAGCCGTCGGTTCCGATCTGCTCGGTCTCGAGCACCGACGAGTACATGCGCGAGTAGATGTCGGTGTATTCGCCGGCGTGGTCGCCTTCGTAGTGCACAGGTCGTCCGGCGTCGCGGGCGTGGACCCACGCCGACATCGCGGCGAGGTTGCCGCCGGTTCCCGCTTCGTTGCCGAGCGACCAGATCACGACACTGGGATGGTTCTTGTCTCGTTCGACGGTGCGCTGGATGCGGTCGAGGTACGCCGCACGCCACGTCGGGTCGTCGCTCGGATTGCCGACCCAGTCGATCTTGTCGAAGCCGTGTGTCTCGAGGTCGCATTCGAGGATGACCCAGAATCCGAGTTCGTCGGCAAGGTCGAGCAGCCGCGGATGGGGTGGGTAGTGGCTGGTGCGGATCGCGTTCACGTTGAACCGCTTCATGCGGGCCAGGTCCTCGCGGGCGTGCTCCTCGTCGAAGACGCGGCCGCGCTCGGGGTGGGTCTCGTGGCGATTCATCCCGTGGAACACGACACGACTGCCGTTGACCAGGAACTGGTCGCCGCGGATCTCGACCGTGCGGAAACCCACCCGTACGGCGATGCTCTCGGCGGCCGTCGACACGGTGGCGTCGTACAGGCGCGGCTGCTCGGCCGACCAGGGCTCCACGCCGTCGACGTCGAGCGGGGCCACGTCGGCCGCTGTCGCCCAGACCCGCTCGATGCCGAGTTCAGGCAGGCGAAGGGTGACCGGGAATGCCGCCGCGTCGGCGGTGACCTCCGGCTCGATCCGTCCATGGCCATGGTCGAACCCGGTGCGCAGCCAGACGTCCTCGATGCCTCCGGCCGGCCGTGCGATCACGGTGACATCGCGGAAGATGCCTGGCAGCCACCACTGGTCCTGGTCTTCGAGATAGCTGGCCGCCGACCACTGGTGCACTCGCACAGCGATGACGTTGTCGCCCGGGCGTACGGACGAGGTCACGTCGAATTCGTGGGCGAGCCGGCTGCCACTGGCGCTGCCGATCTCGTCGCCGTTCACCCACAGCCTGAAGAGCGACTCGACCCCGTCGAACCGCAGCACGACGCGGTCGGCCTCCGACCAGTCGGCGGGCATGTCGAAGTGGCGGCGATAGTCGCCGGTGGGGTTCTCGTCCGGGACATGGGGTGGGTCGATCGGGAACGGGAACTGCACGTTCGTGTAGATCGGCCGGCCGTGGGCTCCGTCGTCCTGGAGCACCCAGTGGGAGGGCACGGGGATGGTGGCCCAGCCGCTGTCGTCGAAGCCTTCGGCCGCGAAATCCTCTGCCGTGAACGCCGTTTGCGACAGACGGAAACTCCAAAGCCCGTTCAGCGAGAGAGAAGGGGCGTCGGAGTGCAGCCACGAGCGCGCAGCGCGCAGCGCGCCACGCCACGGTGTGGGGTCCGAGACATACGCGGAAGATGGGGAGGGCACGAGGTCACAACTCTTTCTTGCTGACAAAGGGGATCCGAAAGCCGGCCGCATGCGCCGACGCGAGCGATCGGCGCTCTACCGGACCACGAACGTTCGGATCTCCCACGGGCCGAGGGCGAGTTCGAGTCCGTCCGTGACTGGCACCGTGGAGAGCGGTCGGCCGAGCAGGTCGACCGTGGTGGCTTCTGTGAACGCGCCCGTCACGCGGGCGGTCGATCCCGTGTCGCTCATCGCGGCCAACCGCACTTCGGTGCCGGCACCGCGATCGGCGTCGGAGACGCGGCGGATGCTCGAGACGAGGATGTCCGCACCCTCGACCTGTACGCCGGTCGTGTCGGGGGGCAGTTGACCCGCGGCGGACGCGGTCCCGCGGGTGACCAGTACGTCGTTGCGGAAGTCTTCGGCGAGAGCGACCGCGTGCGCACCCTGCCAGCCGGTCGCCGCGGGCACGACGGCGAAGCGGTTCTCGATGCGTACACCGAGATCCTGCGCGCCCGGTGTGGGGATCTCGCTCGCCGCGGGCTCGTCGCGGAGTGGATGGATGTTGACGCTGATCGAGCCGATCGCGCGCAGCAGAGTGAGGGCGAGTTCGGAGCCGTCGCCGACGAGTTCGTACTCGGTGGCGTGGTCGAGCAGGACGTTGGCGGCGCCGGCCGACACGAACGAACTCGCGGGGAAGGTCGGGATCGGGTATTCGCCCCAGCCGCCCTCGGCGGTGAGCCCACGCTCGGTGACGGCGAACTGCCCGGCGGACGCGGACACGGCGGCCGGCTCGGGCAGCGGCACGTGAAAGCGCAGTCGGTGGTCGGCGGACTGGTTCAGGAAAGACGTGGAGATACGCACGATCGGCTCGCCTGCGCGTACCTCCACGAGTGTCTCCACCGGGGTCGGCACGGTCCGGCCGCTGCGCAGGTCGCGCTCGGAGGAGAGCGCGGTGGGCCATTCGTAGACGCGGGTGACACGCGTCCTCGAACGCAGCGGGCCGTTCTCGAGGAGTTCGACGGCGACCTCCGTCGGCTCCGACACGAGCACGTCCCGCGCCGGCGGCGCGTAGTTGTAACTGTCGCCGCGGTCACCACCGTCGACGAGTCGGCCGACTCCGTGCAGTTCGGTGCCGTCGGCTCCGGTCACGTCCAGGGTGCCGTCGGCGGCGATCGCGACCTCGACGAGTCCGTTGGACAGCGCGCGGGCCGTCGCCGTCGCCGGTGCGAACGCCGTCGACGGCGCGGCGGGGCGGTCGCTCGGTTCGACCCGGAAACTCGCAAGCCCGGAGCCTGGGACGTCCACGGCCACCAGCGCGGTCGCGCGGGCTTCCTCCAGCGTCAGCACCCTCCACTCACCGGGATGCGCGGCGGCCGCGGCAGCGACCTCTCGGCGCAGGATCAGCAGGTCGAACGGTCCGTCGGCCGGCACCTCGGCGAGGTGGAAGACCAGCGATCCGGGGGTGAGTTCGTAGTGGTCGATCAGACGGCCGAAGAGCTCGCGCCGGTGGATGCGGCGCAGCACACGTTCGAGCTGCGAGGCGTCCATGCGCTCGTCGCTGAGCACGGTCGGGGCCGTGGAGATCAGCTGCACGGCATGCACCGAGCCGTCGGCGGCGGTCGCGACCAGAGCGGTTCCCTCGGGCGGGGCCGCCACATCCACCTCGACCAGTGCCGTGCGCGGGAACGGCAGCGGGTTGGCGACCAGGTAGCCGTCGCTCGGCACCAGGGCGGCGGGCTCGGCGAGGGCCGCGTCCCGAACCGCCCGCGCGGTGTGCGCGGCTTCGGCGAGACGCGCTTCGACCTGATCGCAGGTCTCGTCGGTGCCGGAGCCGACGACCGAGTCGTGCGCGGAAGACTCGATGATCTTGTGCCACGCGAGTGAGAGGAACGGCGAGTCGTCGCGCCGGGACCACAGCGCGTTCATGCGCTCGGCGTGGTCGATGGTGCGCTCGGCGACGGCCATCCGCTGCTTGAGCGCGAGCCGCACGGAGAGCACGCCCGGGAGGATGTTGCCGCGCACGTGGCTGCGCAGCTCGCCGGTGACGACGGCGGAGACCTCGTCGCGCACGTGCTCGCGGATGTACTCGTCGAGCGTCGCGATGGTGATGGCGCGCTCGTCGCTGGAGGCGCGCCGCAGCCAGGTCGCGAGGTGCGGGTCGGGTGCGTTGTGGTCGGTGCCGGCCATCGCGAGCACCGGGTCCTCACCCCACCGCTCGGCCGTCATCTCCGCGTACTCGCCGAGCGCGCGCCCGATCTGGTCGGGTACCAGCAGGACGTCGAGGCCGTTGTCGTAGCCGTCGAAGAGGAACTCGGTGCGCACTTCGGAGCCGTCGGGAGCGCGCCAGCGGAAGGCGTGACCGTCGACAGAGCCGGGAACACCGCGCCACAGCGCCGCATGCTCGATTCCGGCGCGCGCCAGGATCTGTGGCATCTGCGCGACGTGGCCGAACATGTCCGGCAGGTAGCCGATGGGCATCGAGCCGCCGAGGTCCGCCGCGGCCGCCCATCCCATCTGCAGGTTGCGCACGATGGTCTCGCCGGAGCAGAGGAACTCGTCGAGCAGGATGAGCCAGGGGCCGATGGCGAGTTGGCCGCCTGCGACCAGGGCCACGACTCGATCGCGGTTCTCCGGTCGCATCTCCAGGTAGTCCTCGATCGCGGCCATCTGCCCGTCGACGGTGAACCGGAAGTCCGGGTTCGCCTCGGCCGTCTCCAGCACGGTGTCGAGAGCGGCGACAAGGCGGTGCCGGAACACCTGGAAAGGCTCGTACCATTCCCGGTCCCAATGGAAATGGGGTACGAAGACGGCGGAGTTCTGCATCGGGAGAGCGACCTTCTGTCGGCGGGGGAACGGAGTCACTTGAGGGAGCCGGAGGCGAGCCCGGTGCGCCAGAACCGCTGGAGGAGGATGAACACGATGATCACGGGCACGATCGAGACCAGCGAGCCGGTGATGACGGATTCCTGAAGGAGCGGGGCGCGGGCGGTCTGACCGTTCCACTCGTAGAGGCCGAGCGTGATCGGGAAGAGCGACTCCTTCTGCAGCATCACCATCGGCAGGAAGAAGTTGTTCCAGATGGCGACGAACTGGAAGAGGAAGATGGTCACCAGCGACGGCGTCATCAGCCTGAACGCCACCGAGAAGAACGTGCGGAACTCGCCGGCGCCGTCCAGGCGCGCCGACTCGAGGATCTCCTGGGGGACGGCGGCGGAGGCGAAGATGCGGGCGAGGTAGACGCCGAACGGGCTGACGATGCTGGGGAGGAACACCGCGAGGTAGGTGTTGACGATCCCGGTCGCCGAGAACAGAAGGAACAGCGGGAGCGCGAGCGCGGTGGTGGGAACGAGGACGCCGCCGAGGATGACGGAGAACAGGAACTCGCGGCCCCGGAAAGGGAACTTGGCGAGCGCGTAGCCGCACAGCGCGGAGATCAGGGTTCCGACGGCCGCGCCCAGCACGGCGTAGATCACGCTGTTCAGAGCCCACCGCCCGAAGATGCCGTCGCTGCGGCTGAACAGGGTGCCGAGGTTGTCGAACAGGTTGAAGTGCGAGACCGCCAGACCGTTGGTGGAGGCGAGGTCGCCCTGCGGTTTCGTCGCCGCGACGATCAGGAAGTAGATCGGCAGCAGGAAGTAGATCGCCAGGAGGAGCATCAGAGCCATGGCGGCCGTGCGGCTGACGCGGCTTTCGCGGATCAGGGGCTGGTTGCTCACAGTCCGGCCCTCTTCGTGGTCAGTCGCATGAACCCGAAGCTCAAGACGAAGGTGATGACGGCGATGACCACGGAGATCGCCGCTGCCTGCTGGTAGTTGTTTCCGGAGGCCACCGCGTACGCGAGCATGTTCGGTGTGTACGTGCTCGAGATGTTCGAGGAGATCTGGCGCAGCACGGCCGGCTCGGCGTAGAGCTGCAGCGTGCCGATGATCGAGAACACCGTCGTGAGGATGATCGACGGGGCGATGATCGGGACCTTGATCTGCCACGCGATGGTCCAGTTGCTCGCACCGTCGAGCTTGGCGGCTTCGTAGAGTTCCTGCGGGATCGACTGCAGTGCCGAGAACATGATCAGCATGTTGTAGCCGGTCCAGAGCCAGGTGGAGACGTTCGCCGCCGACCACAGCACGGCGCCCGGGCCGAGGAAGTCGGGCTGGAGGCCGATGCTTTTCAGCAGGTCGACGAGAGGGCTGAGCTGCGGCGAGTAGAGGTACGACCACATGATCGCGGCGATGACGCCGGGCACCGCATACGGCATGAACGCCGCGACGCGGAAGAACGACTTGGCCTTCAGCAGGGACGTGTCGAGCAGCAGCGCCATGATCAGCGCGACGAAGAGCATGACCGGCACCTGCACGATGCCGAACAGTGCGATGCGCCCGATGCTGTTCCAGAACTCGTTGTTCTGGAACACCTGCACGTACTGTTCGAAACCCCCGAAGGTCGTGTACGACGTGCCGTACTGGCCGCCGGTGCGGCGCACGACGAGGAAGCTCTGCCAGATCGCGTAGCCGACCGGCACCAGGTAGAACAGCACGAACGGCAGGAAGAACGGGATCAGGAACGCGACGATGGTGCCCGCCCGGGGGCCGCCGCCGTGGCGTCGACGGCGGCCTCCCGTCGCCGGCGCCACGCGGGTCGCGCGGGTTGCTCGGGTTGCGATGTCGGTCATGCTGCGGTCACTTGCCCGCTACAGCCGGGATCGCCTGTTCCTTCATCGACTTCAGTGCGGCCGCCTGGGCGGCGGAGAGCGCGTCGGTGAGCGTGCCGCTGCCGGCTGCCGCCTTGGCCATCGCGTCCTGCAGCGCCAGGTTCACCGTCTTCTGGGTGGGCCCCCAGGAGAAACTGGTGTCGATGTTCTTGGACGAGTCGGCGAAGACGTCGAAGATCTTCTCGTTGTTGTAGTAGGGGACGCCCTGCGAGAGTGCGGGAAGCTCCGAACCGGCGGTGGCTGCCGGGTAGAGGCCGCCCAGCTTGTTCTCCAGCGCGAGGGCTTCCGGGTCGGTGTTCAGCCAGGAGTTGAACTTGACCGACTCGTACAGGTGCGTGTTGCCCTTCATGAACGCGACGGTGGATCCGCCCCAGTCGCCGGAGGCGGCGTTCGAGCCCCATGTCGGCATCGGGACGATCGTCCACTTGCCTGCCTGCTTGGGCAGGTTGTCGCGGAACATGCTGTAACCCCAGGCGGCGCCGACGTAGCTGGCGATCTGGTTCTTCTGGTACGCGGCGTACATCTGGGTCGAACCGTTGGCGAGGTCGGTGCGGACGAGCTTGGCGGTGATCAGCTTCTGCCAGTACTCGGCGACCTGCTTGCTCTGGTCGGATGCGACGGTGACGTGCCACTTGTCGCCGGAGTAGCCGTACATCTCGGCGTTGTTCTGCCAGAGGAGTCCGTTGAACCACTCGGCGTTGTTCGGGTCGAAGAACGTCATGCTGAGGTTGGCGTCCGCGTCGTGCAACTTCTGCGCGTCCGCCGCGTACTCGTCCCAGGTCGTCGGGATCTTGAGGCCGTGCTGCTTGAAGGTGTCGCTGCGCACATAGAGGGCCATCGGGCCGGTGTCCTGCGGGAAGGCGAACACGCCGGTGCCGGCGAAGCTGGTCTGCGACCAGGTCCACGGCGCGAACTTCGACTTGGCCGCGGTGGCCGCGGAGCAGGCCGAGGCGTCCACGAAGGCGTTCTGGGTGCGCAGGTTGGGGAGCTCGTCGTAACCGACCTGAGCGAGGGCCGGCGCCTTGCCCGCCTTGAGGGCGTTGCCGAGGGTGCCGTACTGGTCGTTGGAGATGTTCTTCGTCGTCACCTGGATGTTCGGGTTCTTCTTGTTCCACAGGGCGACGACCTGATCCATACCCGGAACGGTGTTCCAGTACTGGAGGGTGACTTTGCCCTTCGCCGGTGCGCAGGAGGCTGCGGATGCCTTCCCCGACGGAGCGGGCGAGGAGCACCCGGCGAGTACGGCGACGCCGGCTGCCGCGGCGATGACGGCGAGGCGGATGCGCGTGACTGTGTGGCTCATATCTTCCTTGCCAGAGAACGTCCAGCGACGTCGCTGGACGGGTCGACGTTGACACCTCAGGCGGGACGCCTTCTGGTCGGAATGGACAGGACGCAGCGGTGTCGGTGCAAGCACCGAGCGCCGCGGCAGGGGTTGGCCCACCTTGCGAACCTGTTCCCGTGAGCGTTCCCGTGAGCGCTCCCGTGAACGTTCACGGGAGCGCTCACGGGAGTGCTCATGGGGGCATTGCGAATTGTTCGGAAGTGTGCGCTCCGGTGCGGTCGAGTGTCAAGACTTTCGGGTCTCGCACGAGTCCGGCAGGTTACGCGGACCCGCCCGATCGCAGCTTGGCGCGGACGACGAGGTCATCGGGCCCGAGCGGGTTCGCCCCGGTCAGCAGCCGTGCGACCTGGTCGATGGCGAGCGCGCCGAGCTTTCGCGTGTCGAGGGCGACGCTGGTGAGCGGGGGCTCGACGAGCGTGCCGAACTGCAGGCCGTCGAAGCCGATCACGGCGAGATCCCGCGGGACGCTCCTGCCGAGCCGGCGCGCCTCGCGCAGGACGCCGATCGCGATGATGTCGTTGAAGGTGAAGACCGCGGTGACATCGGGATGGGCGGCGAGCAAGGTCTTGAGCGCCGCTCCCCCGCCGTCGGCCGACTGGCCCGCGCCGACCACCATGCCGGCGTCGATCCCGCACGCCGCCGCGGCCGTCGTGAACCACTCGCGCCGGATGCTCGGCTCGGCACGGCGGTCGTGGTCGAGCATGCCGATGCGTTCGTGGCCCGCGGCGACCAGGTGCGCGACCGCGGCGTGGACGCCTTCCTCGCCGTCGATCCGGATCGAGCTGAACCGCGCGCTGTGGTGCTCGCGGCCGATGAGCACCACCGGGAGGCCACGGGTGAACAGCTCGAGTTCGTCCTCGGAGCAGCTGAAGTAGCCGACGACCGCGTCGACTTGCGAGGCGATCACCTGCAGCGTGCCGAGTTCCTCCTCGGGCCTGTCCGCGGTGTCGTATACGACGACATGCCAGCCGAGGGCCCTGGCCGCCTCCAGCGCGGACGCGGCGACCTCGGTGAAGAACGGGTTGAGCAGGTCCGGGATCACCAGCCCGATGGTGGTGGTGTCCTGCCGGACCAGACCGCGGGCGAACCGGCTCGGCCGATAGCCGAGCTCGCGGGCCGCGTCGAGCACACGCTGCTTGGTGGAGCCGTCGATCTCGTCCTTGTCGTTGAGCGCCCGCGACACGGTCTGCCGAGACACCCCGGCGGACCTGGCGACGTCATTGATCGTGATCTTCCGGGGTTCCGTCCCCGACGACGACACCATCGCGCACCTCCCGCTGCTCGCGGGTGCCGATGCGCCCGCAGGGCCTGAGTATGCCCGTGCCGGGCGCGGCGGCGCGATCTTTGGCGCCCCGCGGGCGTGACCTCCGCTCCGCGCCGGCCGCCGTGACGCGAGAACCCCAGGTATTTGTTGACTCGCCAACAACCGATGCCGTCTTGTGTACCGCGGGTCGGTTCGCGCTCGCCTGCAGGAGGGCAGATAGGCCCGCCATGAAAGCCGCGCCGGTCCCTGGGTGTGGCAGGACCAGCCGCCACACCCAGGGATCACACGCCCACGTTCGCCGCTACCGCTCCTTACCGGCGAGGTCGGCCACGGGCGCAGCCGCGTGGGCCTGCTTCGGCTCGGTGGCCATGGCCCTCAGCGTCTCGAAGGCGGCCGCCGTCGGGCTGGCCGGTTCGGCCTGATAGACCACCAGCTGCTGATGCGGTGCCCCATTGACCGTGAAAGCCGCGAACTTGATGTGCAAATCCCCGACCAGGGGGTGCTTGAGATGCTTGCCTTCCTGGGATTTGCTCTTGACCTCGTGCATCTGCCAAATCTCGGCGAAATCCTCGCTCTGGGCAGACAGTTCCGCCACGACCTCGGCGATGCGCGCCGATTCGGGATCGTGGCCGTAGGCGGCCCTGATTTCGGCGACACAGGAGTGCGCGGCTCGCTCCCATTCCTGGTAGAACTCGCGTCCTGCCGGGTCGACGAACACCATGCGGGCGAGGTTGTCGAACTGGTCGAACCCGCTGTGGAGAGCCGTGGCGAGGGAGTTGCCCGCCATGATGTCGAGGGCCGGGCCGATGACGAAGGCCGGAGTGTGCTCCCATCCGTCCATCAGCTGCAACAACTGTTGACTCACGTCCGCCACGCCCCAGTCGCGCGGGCGCTGCGAGGCGGTGAGGCAGAGGCGGTTGAGATGGTCGATGGCCTCCGGATCCAGTTTCAGCGCTTGCGCCACGGCCTCGAGCACCTGCGGGGAGGGACTGTTCTCGCGCCCTTGTTCCAGTCTGACGTAGTAGTCGGAACTGACTCCGGCGAGCAGCGCGACTTCCTCTCTGCGCAGTCCCGGCACCCGACGCCGCCCATGTTCGGGCAGACCGACGTCGTGCGGCTTCAAGGTCTCTCGACGGGCTCTGAGGAAATCACCCAAAGGTGTCCCATTGCTCATGCGGCAAGACTAGATGCTTTCCGGCCTATGAGAAGCGCGGGTTTCATAATATGGCACCAAGTGGCACTCCTTTCACTCAGAGTAATTCACCCTCTTGATCGCTGGGACTTTCCGGGCCCCCGGAGTCTTCTCGCCGGCCGTCAGGCCTCCGCGCCACCCGCACAGCCGCACAGCCGCACAGCCGCAATCCTGGGTGTAATGCACCCACCGTCGGCGGAACTTTGCCGGGCGTTTTCCGCCTAGCCTCGACAGCATGTACAACGACACCCGCCCTGACCCGGTTGAAGGGCTGGGTCAGTTCCTCCGCTCGCGCAGGGCATGCCTCAGCCCCGCGGACGCGGGACTGCCCAGCTCCGGCCGGCGAAGAGTGCCCGGCTTGCGGCGCGACGAGGTCGCGACGCTCGCAGGTGTCAGCCCGAGCTACTACAGCCGACTCGAGCAGGGCCGTGAACTCAGTCCCTCCCTCCGGGTGTTGGAGGCCCTGGCCCGGGTGCTGCGACTCGGGGACGAGGACAAGCGGGAACTCTTCCGGCTCGCCCGGCCGACAACCCGCCGCACGAAGTCGCCCTTCCGGGTCGAGCGGGTCCGCCCGCACCTGCGGCAACTGATCGACGGCTGGACCAGGACGCCGGCCTTCGTCGTCGGCCAGGCCCAGGACCTGCTGGCCACCAACGCCTTGGCCGACGCCCTCTACCGCGACTTCGCCCGGCACGACAACGTGCTGCGCATGCTCTTCCTGGACCCCGCTGCGAAGACCTTCTACAGGAACGCGGAGCAGGCCAGGCATCGTGCGGTCGCCGACCTCCAGCAGACCGCCGCGAGCACCCCCGAGGATCCCCGCGTCCTGGAGCTCGTCGGGGAACTGTCGGTGCGCAGCGGCGAGTTCCGCTCCCTGTGGGCCCGCGAGTACACCCGGGTCCCGCCCTACGACGTCAAGCAGGTGTACCACTCCGTCGTGGGCGACCTGGAGCTGCGGTATGAGGCCCTCGACATCCGCAGTGCTCCAGGACAGCAGCTCGTCGTCCTGCAGGCCGAGCCGGACTCCCCCTCCGCCGACCGACTGTCCCTGCTGGGCTCCCTCAACGCGCCTGAAGTTCCTCACCAGCAGAATCCCGCACGCGGCGCCTGAGCCGTGCTGCTACCGCCGCGCATTCCTGTAGGCGGTATCCGCAATTCGGTCCGAGAAATCACCGAAGAGATGCACCTCGCCGTGTTTCAGTGAATCATAAATCGGCTTCCGCACGTTTTCCGCATGTACTGATGCGGCAGTGATGCGGCAGCCTAGATCGCCTCCCTGCCCTTTTCCGTGAGGCGTAGCATGGAGCCGTCGGCACATCATCGACACAGGCCTTGCGCGCGACGAGTCCTCGATTCTCCATGCGGCCGATCCGGTGGGACGGTCGACTGCGTTCCCAGCCGACCCCGGCTCCGAGTTCCCTCCCCCGCAGCACGCCGTCGACGGACTCCGGCAAGGGCGCCGGGAGGGCGTGGCGCGCCGCCGTAAGGCCCGCGTCCTGGTGCGACTGCCGGTCCAGGGCCTGTGGGGCCCGTCGCGTCGTCGTTGACATGTCGCTGGTTTCCTGGGGTCGTCTCGCCTTCCTGGGTGTGGGACTCCCAGGAAAAGCGCGGCCTTCATAGCACCGCAGCCGACGGGCACACTCGAATACGTCAACAGGAAATCCCCGGCAGGGGGAAGCGACGAAAGAGGTTTTTCCCATGGCTACGTGGTTTGTCACCGGCGCCTCCCGCGGAATCGGTGCCGAAATTGCCCGCGCCGCTCTGGCAGGCGGTAACAATGTCGTGGTCGCCGTACGAAACCCGGAACGCGTGCCGGCCGATCTGAAGAACTCCGACAAGGTCTTCGGCGTCCCCCTGGACGTCACGGACAACGACAGCATCCCGCAGGCGGTCGAGGCGGCCGTGGACCGGTTCGGCGGCATCGACGTCCTGGTGAACAACGCCGGCCGCGGCCTGCTGGGCGCGCTGGAGGAGATCACCGACGCGGAGGCCCGGTCGCTGTTCGACCTGAATGTCTTCGGCCTGATCAACGTCACCCGCGCCATCCTGCCCGTCATGCGCAAGCAGGGTTCCGGCAGGCTCGTGCACATCGGTTCACGGTCGGGTTTCGAGGGTGAGCCCGGTGTCAGCCTGTACTGCGCGTCGAAGTTCGCGGTCGCCGGCATCAGCGAAGCGCTGTCCGCCGAGATGGCGCCGTTCGGGATCCAGTCGATGGTGGTCGAGCCGGGAGTCTTCCGCACCGACTTCCTCGACGCCAGTTCTCTGTCGGTCGCCGCGAACCGTATCGCCGACTACGACGACACCCCCGCCCACGTGACGCTGGACTGGATCGACCGGGCCAACCACGCCCAGCTCGGCGACCCCGTCAAGGGCGCCGGCCTCATCGTCGAGGTCGCTTCCACCGAGAAGCTGCCCACGCATCTCTACCTCGGACGCGACACCCTCGAGCGTCTCGACGTCAAGTACCAGCAGGTGCAGGACGACCTCGCCCCCTGGCGCGAGAAGTCCGCCGCCACCGCCCACGAAGACGCGGCCTGACCACCGCCGGGCGTCATCGCAGTCGGGCGCTTGCAGCACTCCCAGGGAGTCCGGCCGGGGACCGCACCGATCCGGCTCTCCCCGCCTTCCGAACCTTCTGATCAAACTGATCAAAGAGATTGAGGTCTCGTGATGTCCGCTGCTCTCCTCACCGGAACCCCCTTGGCCGGCCGTGTCGCTGTCGTCTCCGGCGCCTCCAGCGGCATAGGTGCCGTCACCGCCGAACGACTCGCCGAACTCGGCGCCACCGTGGTCGTACTCGCCCGGCGCAAGGACAAACTGGAGAACGTCGTCAAGAGCATCGAGGCCTCCGGCGGAACCGCCCTCGCCCTGGCCATCGACGTCACCGACCGCACCGCCGTCCAGACCGCCGCCGACCAGGTAGCCGAACGCTTCGGCAAGGCCGACCTCGTGTTCAACAACGCCGGCGTCCAGCTCATCTCCGGCATCGAGGAACTCAAGGTCGACGACTGGCAGCGCCAGATCGACCTCAACATCAGCGGCCTGATGAACGTCATCGCCGCCTTCCTCCCCCACCTGACCGACTCCGCCGCCCACGGCAAGCCCGCCGACCTGATCAACACCTCCTCCATCGCGGCCACCCGCATCCTCGCGAAGTTCTCCATCTACTCCGGCACCAAGGCCTACATCAGCCACCTCACCAGGCTCCTCCGCGTCGAACTCGGCCCCAAGATGGTCCGCGTCGCCACCATCGAACCCGGCATGGTCGACACCGAACTGCCCGACCACGTCACCGACCCCGACGCCTCCAAGCTGATGGCCGACCTCATCCACGACATCGACTGCCTCCAGAGCGCCGACATCGCCGAAACCATCGCCTTCATGGCCGCCGTCCCCCGCCACGTCAACCTCACCGAGATCACCATCATGCCCACCGCCCAGGCCATCTGAAGTCCCTCCCGTCATGGCGGGGGAGGAACAGCACTCGGCTGTTCCTCCCCCGCCCTGCGCATGGGTCGACATGACAACATCCATGATGTTTTGTTGATTGATCGACGAAATCAGGGGGCCGACTGGATGTCCCCCCGCGTGGAGGACGCGATGGTGTCGCGGTGGGCGAAGTCGCCCGGGGGGATGCCGGGGTGGTGTCCGAGCCGGGCCGTCGGCGGCACCGCGGCCGAGGGGCCGAGGGTGAGCCGGGAGACGATGCGGTAGCGGTCGCCGCGGTAGATCGAGTGGACGTATTCGACGGGCTGCCCCGTGGTGTCCGAGGTGAGCCGCTCGAAGAGCAGCGCCGGGGACAGCTCGGGCACGTCGAGCAGCTCGGCCTCCGCCCGGGTGACGACGGTCGGCTCGATCGCCTGTACGGCCTCCTGGACATGCACGCCGTGCTGTTCGCGCAGGTGCTCGTACAGGTCGCCGGTTTCCAGTTCCCGGGCGGACAGGGTGGGGACCAGATCGGCCCTGATGTGCAGATGCTCGATGGCCATCGGGGCACCGTCGACCAGACGCAGCCGTGCCACGTACACGATCTCGACGGCGGGCGAGATGCGCAGCTTGCGGCCCACGCGCGCGCCCGCCGGGATGGTGGTGAACTCCAGCAGGCGACTCGACCAGGCCCCGGAGGCCTGAGGCACCGTCATGGCCTGCTGACCCGAGACGAGTTCCTGGGTGATCTTCTCGGGTGCCACGAACATGCCGCGACCGTGTTCCCGTACCAGAAGACCCGCGGCGACGAGCTCGTCGACCGCCGCGCGCAGGGTCGGGCGGGACACGCCCAGGCGGGCGCACAGCGAACGCTCGGAGGGGATCGCGTCCCCCGGGCGGCGTGACTCGACGAGGTCGAGGATGAAGTCGCGAACTCGCTCCCGTTTGAGTACCGCACCTGGTTCGTCGGCCTTCATGGTGCCCTCCCTCATGCGCTGAATATCCAGTTAACCAGTTGACCAGTGGTCACCCGCCACCGCCCCCTTGACCAAGCAAATGTAACTGCCACCGAGCGGTGATCGTCCAGGTCTCGACTGGCCCACGTCCCAAAACCCTTTGAAGTAGAGGGGGTTGACGGCCTCGATTGGTCTATGCCACCTTCGTCCCCACATCAAGAGGTGAGCTGTCCAGTGGACTTCACTGGTCAGGTGGTCAGGTCATGTCCTCCAGAGGTGAACCGTGAAGCTCCGCTTGTTTGCCGGTGTGTCCGTGCTCGTGATGACGGCCGGGCTGAGTGCCTGCAGTAGCTCCTCCGATGCCTCCGACGACAGCTCCGGCAAAAGCACCACCATCGACGTCTGGCTGATGCGCGACAGTGTCTCGGACCGGTTCCAGAAGGACTTCGTCAAGGGCTTCGAGACCGCTCACCCGGACATCAAGGTCAAGGTGCAGATCCAGGAGTGGGACGGGATCGGTGAGAGGGTCACGGCGGCCCTCGCCAGCAACGACGCGCCGGACGTCATCGAGACCGGCAACACCCAGGTCGCCCAGTTCGCGCAGAGCGGGGGCCTGCTCGACCTCAGCGACAAGGTCGGCGAACTCGGGGGAAAGAACTGGCTCAAGGGCCTCGCCGAGCCGGGCGTCTACGAGGGCAAGCAGTACGGCATTCCGTACTACGCCGCCAACCGCGTCGTGATCTACCGGACCGACCTCTTCAAGAAGGCGGGCGTCGACGCGACCGCCATCAAGACCCGCGACCAGTGGATCGCCGCCACCAAGAAGCTCAACACCGGTGGCACACAGGGCATCTATCTGCCTGGCCAGAGCTGGTACGCCCTCGCGGGCTTCGTCTGGGACGAGGGCGGCGACCTCGCCACCGAGTCCGGCGGCAAGTGGAAGGGCACGCTGGACACCCCCGAGGCGATCCGCGGCATGGAGTTCTACGAGAAGCTCCAGGCCCTCGGCAAGGGCCCCAAGGACTCAGACGAGGCCAACCCCCCGCAGGCGGACGTCATGGCCAAGGGCAAGGTCGCCCAGATCATCTGGACACCCGGCGGTGCCAACGCGGTCATCGAGAGCAACCCCGCGCTGAAGGGCAAGCTCGGCTTCTTCCCGATCCCGGGAAAGACCGCCGCCACACCCGGCGCGGTCTTCACCGGCGGCTCCGACCTCGTCATCCCCACGGCTTCCACCAAGCAGGACGCGGCCTACACCTTCGTCAAGGAACTCACCGGCGACACCTGGCAGAAGAAGCTCGCCGTTGCCATGAGCTATGTCCCGAACAAAACCACCCTGGCCGGCGCGGTCGCCTCCGACCCGGGCGCCGCGGCCATGGCGGTCGGCGCCGCCCAGGGCCACGCCACACCCAACACCCCCGGCTGGGCCGCCGTAGAGGCCAAGAACCCGATCAAGGACTACATGACGGCCGTTCTCACCGGAGGCGACATCCAGAAGAAGGCCGCCACCGCGTCCGACGCCATCACCACGGCGATGAACTCCGGCTCCTGAACCGTCCACGCACCGGAAGGAGGAGCGTCGTGCCGGCCGTCCGAGAGCAGACCGCCCCCCGCCCCCCGCTCGGCACCGGGCCACCCCGGCGCTCCACCGGACCGGGACCGCGCCGCCCGTCGAAGTCCACCCAGCGTGGGGTCTGGCCGTACGTCCTGATCGCGCCCGCCGTCCTCGGCACGCTCTACCTGCTCGTCTATCCCCTGGTCCGCGCCGTGGTGATATCGCTGCAGGACTTCGGCCTGCGCCAACTCATCCTGGGTGGCGCGCGTTTCGTCGGATTCGAGAACTACCGGACGCTGCTGGGCGACGGCCGCTTCTGGGAGGTCGTGCGCCGCACCTTCCTCTTCATGACGATCGACGTCGTGCTCATCATGGCGCTGTCCACGCTGGTCGCGCTCATGATCGAGCGGCTCGGCCGGTTCGGGCGGACCGCGGTCCTCAGCGCGCTCGTGCTGTCCTGGGCGATGCCCGTCATCTCGGCGGCCACCGTCTTCCAGTGGCTGTTCCACTCGGAGTTCGGCATCGTCAACGCGGTCCTGACACGCCTGGGGTTCGAGTCGTTCGACCGCTACCCCTGGTTCGCGCACGGTCCGGCCGCCTTCGCCATCGTGGTCACCCTCGTCGTGTGGCAGTCCGTGCCCTTCGCGGCGATCACCTTGTACTCGGCCCTCACCACCGTCCCCACCGAGCTGTACGAGTCGGCGCGGCTCGACGGAGCGTCAGGGCCGCGGATATTCCGCTCCATCACCTTCCCGATGGTCCGGCCGATCTTCATGCTCGTGTTCTCGCTCGAAGTGATCTGGACCTTCAAGGCGTTCGTCCAGATCTGGGTGATGACCAACGGCGGGCCCGGCGACGCGACCACGATCCTGCCCGTGTACGCGGTGCAGACCGCCCTGTCGAGCCAGCGCTACGACCTCGGATCGGCGGCCTCCATGGTCACCGTCGTACTGATGTCGGGCGTGCTCGTCTTCTACTTCCGCCAGATGTTCCGCCAGGAGGACGAGCTCGCATGAGCACGACCCGGCCCCGCATCCGCCGCATACCCCTGAACGCCGCCGCCGTCGTCACGGTCGCGGTCTGTCTGTTCCCCGTCTACTGGATGGTCGCCACCGCGTTCACACCGACCCGCGACATCCAGTCCGACAGCCCCCGGTTCTTCCCGAAGACCTGGACACTCGACCACTTCCGCACCGCCGTCGGCGCCGCCGGTTTCGGCCTGTTCTGGCGCAACAGCATCCTCGTCACGCTGAGCGCCGTCCTGCTCGCCCTCGTCATCGCGCTCGGCGCCGCCTATGCGGTCGCCCGGATGAAGTGGAAGGGGCGCCGACAGTTCATGCTCATGGTCTTCATCGCCCAGATGGCGCCCTGGGAGTCACTGATCATCCCGGTCTACATCATCTCCCGGGACACCGACATGCTCGACCGGCTGCCGACCCTGACCCTCGTCTACTTCATGATGACGCTGCCCTTCACCATCATCGTCCTGCGCGGCTTCATCGGCACGATCCCCCCGGAGCTGGAGGAGTCCGCCCAGGTAGACGGCTGCACCCGGCTCGGCGCGTTCCGCCGCGTGGCGTTCCCCCTGCTGGCACCGGGCCTGATGGCCACCTCGCTGTTCGGCTACATCACCGCCTGGAACGAGTTCACGTACGCCAACTTCCTGATCATCAAGCACCAGGACAACCGCACCCTGCCCGTGTGGCTGTCCTCGTTCCAGAACGTCTTCGGCACCGACTGGGGCGCCACCATGGCCGCCTCGACCCTCTTCGCCGCCCCGGCACTCGTGGTGTTCCTGCTGCTCCAGCGCCATGTCACCGCCGGCTTCGCGGCCGGCGCGGTCAAGGGCTGATCTCACACCCCACCCCCACGCGACCCCGTTCCGGAGACGAACCATGCCCGCACATCGATCTGTGCTCACCCTCGTCCCCCTCCCCACAAAGGCCGCGCTCCGGTCGGGACACTTCACGCTCGACGCCGACACCGCGCTGCACGTCGGCACGGGCGCCGAACCTGCCGCGGAGCTGCTGCGCACCCTGCTCGCCCCCGCCACCGGACTGTCCCTGCGGCCGTCCCCTGACGGTCGGTTCACGCTGGCCCTCGACTCCGGCCTCGGCGACCTGGGCGAAGAGGGGTACGTACTCGCCGTCGAACCGCACGCCGTGCTGCTGCGCGCCGCGCACCCCACCGGCCTGCTGCGCGGAATCCAGACGGTCCGTCAGCTCCTGCCCCCTCAGGCCCTGTCGGACATCCCGCAACGCGGTACGCGGTGGCTGCTGCCGTGCGCCGACATCACCGACATCCCCCGTCACCCCTGGCGCGGCGCGATGCTGGATGTGGCACGCCACTTCCAGCCCGTCTCCTACCTGCGCAGATACGTAGACCTGCTGGCCCTGCACAAGATCAGCGTGTTCCATCTGCATCTCACCGACGACCAGGGCTGGCGCATGCCGGTCGCCGCCCTGCCCAAGCTCACCGAGATCGGCGGCCACCGCGCCGAGTCCCAGAAGGGCCCGGCCGGCAGCGACACCTACGACGGCATCCCGCACGGCGGGTCGTACACACGGGCCGAACTCGCCGGCCTGGTCCGGTACGCGGCCGCTCGCGGTGTCACCGTCATGCCCGAGATCGAGATGCCCGGACATGTACGCGCGGCTCTCGCCGCCTACCCCGCACTGGGCAACCACCCGGAGCGCACGCTCGACGTCTGGACGCGCTGGGGCGTGTGCGACACCGTCCTCGGTGTCCACGACGAGGCCCTCGACTTCTGCCGCACCGTCCTCGACGAGGTCATGGACGTCTTCCCCTCGCCGTACATCCACGTCGGCGGCGAGGAGTGCCCCACCACCGAGTGGACGCGCAGTGTCGCCGCACGCGAACGAGCGGTGGCGCAGGGGCTGCCGAACCCCGAGGCCCTGCACGGCTGGTTCCTCGGACGGATCGGCGACTTCCTCGTCCGTCACGGACGCCGCCCGGTCGGCTGGGCCGAGACCGGCGCCGAACTTCCCCTGGACTTCACCGTGATGACCTGGCGCGACCCGTCCCACACCCTGACGGCGGCCCGCCGCGGCCACGCCGTCGTCAGCGCGTACCACCGGGCCACCTACCTGGACTACGCCCAGTCCGCCGATCCGCACGAGCCGCCGGCCCAGCCCGGAGCCGTCGTCGATCTGCGCGCCGTCCATGCCCACGCCCCCGTTCCCGAGGACGCCGACGCCCAGGCGGCGGGGCGGGTGCTCGGCACGCAGGCCCAGCTGTGGACCGAGTTCGTCACGACGCCCGCCCACCTCGAATACCTCACCTACCCGCGGCTGTGCGCCCTCGCCGACCGCGGCTGGAGCGGCGCGAGCGACTGGGCCGACTTCCGCTCCCGCCTCGACGAGCACACGGCCCGGCTCGACGCGCTCGGCGTCCCGCGCCACCCCTGACCCGTCCCGTTCCGGGAATCACCCCACCTTTCTGGAAAGGAACAACGATGAGATTCGCCAAGAACAGGCTGCGCGCCACCGCGTCCGCCGCCGTCGCGGTGGCCATGGGCGCCGCCGCGCTCACCGCACTCCCGGCCACCGCGAGCGCGGCCGGTGACGGGCTGAGCGTCCAGTACCGTACGAGCGCCACCGGAGCCGGCGCCGACCAGGCCGAGCCCTGGTTCAAGGTGAAGAACACCGGCACCACGACCGTGCAACTGGCGAACGTCAAGATCCGCTACTACTTCAAGGCCGACTCGGCGAGCGCGACGTATCGCTTCGCCTGTTCCTGGGCCGTCAAGGGCTGCGCCAACGTCACGGGCACCTTCGGTACGCTCGCCAACCCCACGGCCACGGCGGACCGTTACCTGGAGATCGGCTTCACCTCCGGTGCCGGTTCGCTCACCCCGGGCGCCGACACCGGTGACATGCAGCTGCGCTTCTACCAGTCGACGTGGCAGTCGCTGAACCAGAGCGACGACTACTCCTTCGGCGCCTCCCGGACCTCGTACGGAGACTGGTCCAAGGTCACGGCGCAGCTGGCCGGCACCACCCTGTGGGGCCAGGCCCCCGCGGGCAACGACCCGACGAACCCGCCCACCGACCCGCCGACCGACCCTCCGGCCACCGGCGCCACGCTGTTCGACGACTTCAACTACAGCGCCTACAACGACCCGAAGGTCTCGGCGCACGGCTGGAGCGTGCGCTCCACCTCCGGCGGCCCCGGCGTGCCCGGCGCCACCTGGGCGCCCGACAAGGTCACCTTCGCCACCACGAGCGGCAACTCCATCATGAACCTGGAGACCTCGACCGCCGGCACCGGAGAGAGCACCAAGCAGACCGAGATCGTCACCAACTCGCGGAAGTTCAAGAACGGCACCTACGCGGCCCGGGTCAAGTTCAACGACGCGCCCAAGTCCGGCCCGGACGGCGACCACCTCGTCCAGACGTTCTTCACCATCAACGACCTCACGGCACCGATGGCGGACGACTACTCCGAGTACGACTTCGAGTACCTGCCCAACGGCGGCTGGGGCGAGCCCTCCAACATCCTCTACACGACGTCCTGGGAGACCTACCAGGCCGACCCGTGGGTGGCGGTCAACCAGCACACCGAAGGCCGGCAGAGCTACAACGGCTGGCACGACCTGGTGCTGACCATCGACAACAGCAGCATCAAGTACTACATCGACGGACAGCTCTTCGGCACCCATGACTCCGCGTATCTGCCGGAGCGGCCGATGTCGATCAACTTCAACCAGTGGCTGATCGACCTCGCGGGCCAGACCAGCACCACCGCGCGAGCGTACGACGAGCAGGTCGACTACGTCCTGCACGTCAAGGACCAGGTCCTCACCCCGGCACAGGTCGCCGCGAAGGTGGCCGCGTACCGCGGCGCGGGCACCACGTTCGAGGACACCGTCCCCAGCGGCTGATCCCCTCGCCCGATGACGGGGGCGAGGGCGACCGCGCACGTCGGCGCGCAGACACGCACCGGGTGCGCGGCCGCCCCGCCGACCGGAGCCTGGACCGACTTCGACGAGAGGCCGAGCCTCTGAATCTCCTCAAGTCGCTTGGTGCGCGCCGAACATGATCGTCAGGCTGGTCCGCATGACAGGAATCACGGGACTGAGCAAGAAGAACAACTTCGTGCTGGCCGTCCGGGACGCGGACTTCGTCGCAGCGGCCCTGCGCCAGGCACTGGCCGGGGCCTCGCCCCAGGAGCGACCCGGCCTGGAACGCGCCGTCGCGCTGGTGGAGTCCACCGCCGCCGCCACCGAGACCCAGCTGCGTGCCCGCTGGGTCCGCTCCCGGCTGGCCGCCGTCGGCTTCACGGGGGACATCACCTCGGTCGCGGCGGTGAAGGCGCTGCGCCAGGCGGAACCGAGGCTGAGCCTGTTGGCGGCGGTACAACTGCAGAAGGAGGCGGTGGCGCATCCGGAGTGATCCGGCAGCCCCCGGACACGCGGGGAGGCGGAGGCTGCCGGAGGCGTCGCGCCGCTCAGGACGTGAGGTAGCAGGACTTGCTCACGCCGGGCAGCGGATCGGTGCCGAACGCCGCCGTCGTGCAGCCGGTGCCGCCGGTGAACGCCTTGTAGAGGAAGCGGCCCCGGGCACCGTAGGCGACGGTCTGCTGTCCGCTGAAGGAGCAGGTGCCGCCTTCGGCGGAGCAGGTGGTGGCGTAGCCGACCGGGGCGCCGGTCGCGGTGTAGCAGGCCTTCGACTCGCCGGGGATCGGGTCGCCGAACGTGGCGTCGGTGCACGGGGTGTCGCCGGTGGCGGTGGCCGTGGTGAACGCCCCGAAGGCGCCGTACATCACCGGCTGTCCCGCCGCGGCCGCGCACGTACCGTTCTGGGACGCGCACTTGGTCCAGCCGCCGGCCGGGGCTCCGTCGGGCGGCAGGTAGCAGGACTTGGCGACGCCGTCGATGGGATCGCCGAAGTGGGCGTTGGTGCAGGCGACGGAGCCGTTGGTGACCTGGTGGACGAAGTTGCCGTTGGCGCCGTAGGCGACGTCGCGGTTGTAGCCGGGTACGGCGCAGGTGCCGTTCTCGGCCGCGCAGGCGGTGTATCCGGGCGGGCCGCCCGCGTCGGCGACGTAGCAGGACTTGACGAGATTGGACGCCGGGTCGCCGCCGAAGGAGTCGTTGGTGCAGGCGGTGCTGCCGGTCACCGTCTTGTACGTGTACGTCCCGGCGCCGTAGGCCACCGAGCGGGTGCCGCTGAAGGAGCAGGTGCCGCCCTCCCCCGCGCACCGGGTGAAGCCCGGTCGCAGGGCGCCGGTTCCGGGGTCGGCGGGTGGCGCCGGATTGCCCAGTCCGGTGGCGGTCACGGTGTAGCTGCCCGGGGCGACGCCGGTGAGGTACACGTAGGTGTCGTCCTGGTTCGCGCCGGTGATGCCGGAGGTGGGCGTGAAGGTTCCGTTCCGCCATACGACGGTGCCGTTCACGGAGACCGAGATGTCGCCGCCGCCGAACTTCGGGACGCCGATGCGGCCGGTGGTGCCGGACGGGCTGGTCAGGTGCGCCGAGTAGGTGCCGGCGGCGGGGTCGCGCGACCAGGACGCGTTGATGGCGCCCTGGGGCATGGTGATGCGGCCCTCGGCGCTGGTCAGGTCGCCGGGGTGCGGGACGAAGCGGTACGCGCCGGTCGACGACTCCGGTGCGGTGCCCAGCACGTCGAAGGTGAGTGTGGAGGTGGGCGCGGTGGACCAGCCATGGGCCAGGCTCATGAACGAGCCGCCGTAGGCGAGGCCGCCGTCGGCCTTGACGCCCTCCCAGAAGGTGCTCTTGGTGCCGATGTCGCTGGTCAGCATGTGGCCCCAGGTACGGCGGATCTGGTCCAGGGCGGTGTAGTCGTCATTGGCGGTGAAGCGGGCGTTCAGCTCCATGCCGCCGGCGAAGGGGGAGACGTTGCCGCCCCACTCGGGGGTGGTGGGGCCGTAGATGCCCCAGTTCTTCCCGAGTCCCGCGACGATGCTCTTCGACTTGGCCGTGGAGTCGGTCAACCCGTACCAGACGGCAAGGGAGTTGCCGTCCTGCGGGTACAGACCGCTGGTGGGGTTGTCCTTGTACATGCCCTTCGAGGCGTCCCACAGCAGGGAGTTGGCGGCGGTCTTGATGGCGGCCGCCCTGCTGTTCCAGCTCGCGGCGAGCGCACTGTCGCCCTCGACCGTGGCCAGGGTGGCGCCGCCCTTGAGCGCGCCGTACAGCAGCGCGTTGGCGGAGATGTTCTCGCCGCCCTGGCCGACCCGGGCCCAGTCCTGGGTGCGGGTCACATTGAGGAGGTTGTTGCCGTCGATCTTGTTGGTGATGAAGGCCATCCCGCGCTTGTAGTTGGCCCATTCGGAGTCCAGCCACGTCCGGTCGGCCGAGTACGTGTAGTACGTGGACGTGCCCAGCAGCGTCCAGGTGTGGTAGGTGTCCGAGCCGGTGAGGTTGAACGGCGGGCCCGACCAGGGGATTTCTCCCGCAGCCGACTGCGCGTTGTACATCGTGGTGAGCGCGTTGCGGGTCGAGGCGAGGTCGCCCGAGTACGCGTACTGCGTGGGTACGGCGATGCCCAGGTCGCCGGGCCACACCGTACGGTCGCGCTTGGCCCCGTCGACCAGGACGGAGTCACCCACGCCCACGGTGGCGCCGTTGTCCCACGCCGAGCTGGGCGGGGGCCAGGCGCGGCCCTGGTTGGAGGCGATCGTGTTGAGCTGCACGGTGTACGCCCCGGCGTACCAGATGCTGTTGAGCAGGTCGTCGCTGGAGGAGAAGTAGTTGGCGTAGTCGGCCGGGTTGGCCTTGCCCGGTGCCGCGGTGAAGTTGAGGCTGACGCCGTTGAGGTCCACCCAGCCCGAGCTGTCCAGGAAGACGGTCAAGTAGCGGAAACCGCCCCGCAGTTGAGCGGTGGGCACCGTGTAGGTGCCGTTGGCGGAGGCCGTGGCGTAGAGGGCGCCGTCCTCGCCGTCGCGGCCGCTGCTGCGGTCGCTGTTGTTGCCCACGTACAGGGACGACTCGCTGAAGGCCAGGCCGACCCGTTGGCCGCTGCTGCTGGTACTGCCGAAGGACAACGTTGTCACGCCACCGACTTCTTTCCCGAAGTCAAGGGTGATGGCCGACTGCGAGCCGGAGATCCGCGTCGACTGCCCACTGAGGACATTCTGCGGGTTCGCGACGCTGCCGGACGTGCGGTAGACGGCGGTCGGCTTGAGCGTGCGGGAGGTCGGCGAGTAGTTCAGGGCGTCAAGTGCCGCCCTGGGTGCGGGCGTCGCGGTCACCGGCGCCGCCACGGCGGACAGCGCGGGGGTCACGGCCAGCGCGGCGGCCACCACCATGGTGAGCCCGACTAGGCGCCCTGGTCTGGGCTTTCGGTTCAGCGATGGCCGACGACGGCGCATGAGTACCTCCCGGATCGGTGGGGAACCAGCTGCCCGACTCGACGACCAGTCGCTTGAATCGATTCAAAATGATCGACTGTGGGGGCCTGGGGTCGAAACGGCAACGGGTGTGCGAGATGACTCGCCGAAGTTCGCACCGATGATGGGCGCCCGAAAAGCGGGTGTCAACCCATCCCGTCAACCATCAACTCCTGTGAAAAAACCGCATCTTGCTCCATTGACAGGGGCGCGCCAAGCCGGTTCACTGCCTCGAAGACGGGTACAGGTATGGACCATTGATCCAATGCTGAATCCATTCACGCCCAGCTCGGCTCGGCGCGAGCCGTCGGCCCAGCCACGTCCGTCGACCGGCGTCCCCCATCGTGAAATCGAGGCGAGTTCCGGTGCCCTCACAAAGCTCCGACATCGTTGTCAGGCCACGACTTCTCAGCTTCCTGCTGACCGCCGCTCTCGCGTTCGCCACACTGGTCCCGACCGCCACTCCCGCGGCCGCCGCCACCCAGGTGTGCGCACTGGCCTGTGACACGCTCGACCCCTCACAGGCCCGGCAGGAGAGCTTCCCGGTGCCGAACAAGGACCTCAACGGCCGTCGCCTGGAACTGCACGTGTCCGACGCGGACGACATGGCCTGGGCCAGCATCGACAGCGGCGTGACCGGCGACTCGGTGTGGCTGGACCGCTCCTGGGACGGCGGCGCCACCTGGGAAGGACTGCTCGGCAAGGCGAGCATCCCGAGCAGTTGGACCGGCACCAGGACACTGATGTACAACATCACCGACCCACGCGACCACCGACGCGGGCTCGTGCGGGCCTGCGGCGACGCCGCCGGCGTCGGCTGCACGAACTGGGTCTACCCCACCGTCTGCGACACCGTCTGCGACGGCACCAGTGCCGGTCAGGCAGCCGACGACGACCAGCCGGTGCCGTCGACCACCCTCTACGGCCGCACCATCCGGCTGCACGTCGATCAGAAGAACTCCATGGCCTGGGCGAGCATCGACACCGGTGGCGCCGGTGACGAGATCTGGCTCGACCGCTCCTGGGACGGCGGCTCGACCTGGCCGGACGGCTCCTCACTCGGCCGCACCAGCACCCCGTCCGGGGCCACCGGCACCCGTACCGTGATGTACGCCACCCGCGACCCGCGCGGCCTCCTCTACGGCGGCGCCGTCCGCGCCTGCGGCCGGGAGGCCACCCACAACGAGGGCAGCTGCACCGCGTGGGTCAGGCCCGCGCCGACCAGGGCGCGCGCCGCGGCGGACGCGCTCATGTCCTCGTACGACCCGTACAACGGCTGGTGGCCCAGCAGTTGGTGGAACTCCGCCGCCACCCTCACCTCCCTCATCGACTTCGCGAAGACCACCGGCACGCACAGCTACGACTGGGTCATCGCGCGCACCTTCGACCGGAACAAGGGTGTCTTCGCCGCCGGCGTGCGCAGTTCGGACGCGATCGAGGGTGACTTCATCAGCCGTTCCATCGACGACTCGGGCTGGTGGGCGATCGCCTGGCTCGACGCGTACGACTACACCGGCGACTCCCGGTACCTCAACGAGGCCGTCACCATCGCCGACTACGTCCAGCGGTACTGGGACACCGGTACCTGCGGCGGCGGCGTGTGGTGGGACCGCGAGCGCACCTACAAGAACGCCGTGACGAACGGACAGTACCTCTGGCTGACCACCGCGCTGCACCAGCGCATCCCGGGTGACACCGTATGGCTGCAGCGGGCCAGGACGTCCGCCGCCTGGTACAAGGCCAGCGGGATGATCAACTCCTCGGGTCTCGTGAACGACGGGCTGACCTCGGCCTGCGCCAACAACGGTTCCACCGTGTGGAGTTACAACCAGGGGCTGGCCATCGGCGCCTTCACCGAGCTGTGGAGGACGACCGGGGACAGCTCGCTGCTGGCCACCGCACGCACCCTGGCCGACGCCGCCGTCAGCAGCCCGGCCCTGACCCGAAGCGGAGTGCTCACCGAGTCCTGCGACGTCGGCTCGGCGTCCTGCGACGACAACCAGAAGCAGTTCAAGGGCATCTTCATGCGGCACTTCGCCGACCTTGTGAAGGCCACCGGTTCCAGCACCTACCAGAGTTATGTCCAGAAGCAGGCGGACACGCTGTGGGCGCAGGACCGCACCTCCCTGAACGCCCTCGGTGAACGCTGGGCCGGCACCAGCCCCAACCAGACCGACTGGCGCACCCAGGCCAGCGCCCTCGGCGCGCTCACCGCCGCCGCGGGCTGAGCAGTCGCAAGGAGCTCCCCGCCCCGCCACCAGGTCGGACCGTGCGTTCCGGCTTCGGTCCCATGACCTGGTGGTGCGGCGAGCCAGTGCCGCGACGGGCAACGTTCGCGGCACCAGGTCGCCGGGAAGGTCAGGCCGTGCTGCGCGCTGTGGCCGTCACGAAGCGTGTCACCGCCGGCGCGAAGGCCTCCGGCTCCTCGATGTGACCGAAGTGCCCGCTGTTCTCCAGGATCAGCAGTTCCGATCCGGGGATCAGCCGGTGCAGTTCCTCGGCCCAGCGCACTCCGCAGATGACGTCGTGGCGGCCGACGACGACGAGGGTCGGCACGGTGAGCGAGCCGAGGGCCTCACGGTCGTCGATGACGTCCGGGGAGAGGTTCTCGTCCAGCCCGGAGATGTATGCGGCCCGCACGGAGGCACGCAAGGGCGCGAACTCCTCCTCCCGGCCCCAGTAGTCGGCGAAGTACGAGGGGAGCAGCCCCCTGGCGACGGCTGTCGTCTGCGGGTCGTCGGAGATGGTGGGGATGGCCTGGAAGGCCGCCAGGACCTCGGGGAGTCCGGGATGGCCGGCGTGCCGCGCGGCGAACAGCTGGACCAGGCGCATGGCCTCGGCGGCGTGTTCGGGACCGGTCAGCGGCGCGCTGTCGTAGAGGATCACCCCGGCGACGCGTTCGGGGTGGTGCAGGGCGTGGTACTGGGCGACGAAGCCGCCGTGCGAGTGACCCAGAAGGTGTACCTCGGGAACGCCGAGGTGCTCGATCAGCGCCCCGAGGAACCGGCTGTAGCGGGGGCGGGTGTAGCCGTGGGGGTGGGAGGGCAGGCGGCCGGAGGCGCCGCTGCCGATCGGCTCCGGGTAGACGATCGTCAGATGCCGCTCCAGCGCGGGCATGCGCAGGTACTCCCAGACGATGCCCGGTCCGCCGGAATGCGCGACGCACACCGGTCCCGTGCCGTGGAGGTGATAGCGCTGCGCGACTCCGTCGATCTCGACGGTGTGCGTTCCGGCGGCCAGAGGATCGGTCGCAGAGATGGTCATGGGAACTCCGTGTCCGGCAGGTGTGTATGACACCAGCAGGACGCCGGAGAGAGGGGGAAGTTCGACCCGGACCCTGTGACGCCCGTCACATCGGGGTGAGTGACTGGATGGCCCGCACCGGCCTCGGGTGCTGCAGGCGCAGCCGGTGCGGACGGCCGGCGTCGTCCAGCGTCATCACCCAGGCCACCGAGGGCGGGCAGTGGTCGGGGTTGTCGGCGGGGTTGAGGAGGGCCATCTCCCAGACGACGAGGGACCGGCCGGCCACGGCATGGACCAGGCGCTGCCGTACACCGGCCTCGAGGTCACCGTCCATGCCGCGGACGAGGAGGCTCCTGTCACCCACCGGGTCGTTCCCCCTGAGCAGGGTGATCTCGGGCGACCAGCGCTCCGTCAGCAGCGCGCCGAAGTGTCCGCTCTCGGCGGCGGCCAGTGTCTCGCGTGCCTCGATTCGGCTGGCGCGGATGCGCTGCGCGGTGTCGCCGTGCGGGGCGTCCGCGGTGGCGGCGAGGGCTGTCGCGAGCTTGGCCCGTCCCTGGCTGAGCCGGCTGCGGACCGTGCCGACCGGGATCCCGCAGGTGTCGGCTATCTGCTCGTAGGAGGTGACGCCGGTGCTGAAGTGACGCAGTACCAGGGGCAGGCGCAGTGCGGGGGACAGCTCTTCCACGGCCTCCCAGATCCAGTTCCGCATCGTGTGGTGCTCCAGCCACCGCTCCGGACCGGCGTCCGTGGAGGGTAGGTGCAGATCGTCGATCGGCTGGAAGACAACGGAGTCGCGCACCAGGGAACGGCTGGCGTTGCGCACGATCATCCGCAGCCACGCGCCCACGGCCGCCGGGTCGCGGACGTCTCCCACGCGCCGGAGCGCGGTCACGGCCGCGTCCTGGACCACGTCGTCGACGTCGGGCCCCGGCCCCAGAACGCTCAGCGCCACCGCTCGCATACCCGCCCGGTGCCGTTCCAGCAGCAGACCCAGGGCAGTGACCTCACCCGCCTGCGCGGCACGCGTGAGCACCGCGTCCTCGACCCGCGCGGCCTCGCCTGAGTTCCGGTTCATGGGGGGGGTTCCTCTTCCAGCGTCCGCCTTCGCGCGTGACCGTACTACGTGATACGCCGCGTCTCTCCGTACAGGTACTTCACAACCGGCCTTCCGTGAGACGGAAGCCGTATTGCGCCTCTGTGGAGCCCGTCCCAACGATGTCGCTACGACACAGAGACGGGAGCCGCATCCATGCCGCACATGACCGCCTTCGCCAGGAACCAGTGGTACGTAGCCGCCTACTCGCACGAGGTCGGGCGTGAACTGCTCGGGCGGACGATCCTCGGTGAACCGCTCGTCTTCTACCGGAGCGAGGGCGACGGGACGGCCGTGGCCCTGGCGGACCGCTGTGTGCACCGCCGCTTCCCACTCTCGGAGAGCCGGCTCGACGGCGACAGGATCGTGTGCGGGTACCACGGGTTCACGTACGACACGACCGGCAGCTGCGTGTACGTGCCGGGGCAGAAACGCATACCGCGCACGGCCCGGGTCGCCTCGTACCCGGTGGTCGAGCGGGACTCCTTCGTCTGGGTCTGGATCGGCGACCCGGCGCTCGCCGACCCGGGGACCATCCCCCGCGCCCGGCACATGGACTCGCCGGACTGGACCACCGTCAGCGGCATGGAGCCCATCGACGCCGACTACGGGCTGCTGGTCGACAACCTGCTCGACCTCTCGCACGAGACGTATCTGCACGGCGGCTACATCGGCACCCCCGAGGTGGCCGAGACGCCGATCAGCACCGAGGTCGACGAGGGCGCGGGCATCGTGCGGGTCAGCCGGCACATGGACGACGCCGAGTGTCCGCCGTTCTACGCCCGTTCGACCGGCATCGAGGGCCGGATCACCCGCTGGCAGGACATCGAGTACCACGCCCCGTGCCTGTATCTGCTGCACAGCAGGATCGCCCCGGTCGGGGTGCTGCCCGAGGCGGACGGCAGCGATCCGAACGGTTTCCACACCGAGATCACCTACGCGATCACCCCGTCGAGCGACGGCCATGTCTACGACTTCTGGGCGGTCTCCCGGGACTTCGCGAAGCAGGACGAGGAAGTCACCACGTTCCTGCGGGACTTCAACCACACCGTCGTGATGCAGGACGTCGACGCGCTCAACCTGCTGCAGAGGACGCTCGGCACCGAGCGGACGGGCTACCAGGAGCTGAGCATCAACATCGACACCGGCGGTCTCGCGGCCCGCCGCATCCTCGCCCGGCTGGTCGAGGAGGGCGACAAGCCGAGGGAGAAGGTCCTGTGACCACGCCTCCCCGCCTCGCGGCCCGCGAGATCTACCGCGTCGACTGGATCCCGGGCACCGACGTGCTGCACGGCACCTGTCACTGCGGGGCCGAGCACAGCGCCCAGGACCCGGTCGCGATGTGGGAGTGGATGCTCGGCCACCCCGAAGGACACCGACCACAAGGCCACCAGCCACCAGGACACACGTCACGGGGACTTGGATCATGAGCTCGCATGAAGCCGAACTCGTCGTCGGGCGGCGGGAGTTCGCCGCCGATGGCGTGCTCGCCCTCACTCTGCGCCACCCGCTCGGCGAGGAACTCCCCGTCTGGGAGCCCGGCGCCCACATCGACGTCGTGCTCGGGGCCGGCCTCGAGCGGCAGTACTCGCTGTGCGGGGATCCGGCGGACCGCGGGACGTGGCGGATCGCGGTGCTGCGGGAGCCGGACGGGCGTGGCGGATCCTCCTACGTTCACGAGCAGTTGGGCGTGGGCGACCAGGTCCGGGTGCGCGGCCCGCGCAACCACTTCGCCCTCGCACCCGCCCCCCGCTACCGCTTCGTCGCGGGCGGCATCGGCATCACCCCGATCCTGCCGATGCTCGCCGCGGCGCAGACGGCGGGCGCCGAGTGGACGCTGCTGTACGGCGGACGGACACGCGACTCCATGGCGTTCACGAAGGAGTTGGAGCGGTACGGGGATCGGGTGAGGGTCGCTCCCCAGGACGAGTGCGGGCTGTTGGACCTCGCCCCGGTCCTGACCGGGGTCCCCGAGGGCACGCTCGTCTACTGCTGCGGCCCCGGACCGCTGCTGGACGCGGTGGAGGCACGCTGCCCCGCCGGGCTGCTGCGCGTCGAGCGTTTCCAGCCGAAGGCCCAGGAGAGGGGCGGTGACGGTGAGTTCGAGGTGGAGCTCGCGCGTAGCGGCCGGACGCTGACCGTTCCCGCGGGCGTCTCCGTGCTCGACACCGTGCGGGGCGCGGGCGTCGAGGTGCTCTTCTCCTGTACCGAGGGCACCTGCGGGACCTGCGAGACGGATGTCCTCGAAGGGACCCCGGACCACCGGGACTCGGTGCTCACGGACGAGGAGCGGGAGGCGGGCGAGACCATGCTCATCTGCGTCTCCCGGTGCCTCGGGAAGCGGCTCGTGCTGGACTTGTGAGCCGCGGGGTCCCGAGGGCCGGGCACCAACTGTCAACAATATTGTTAGCCAAAGGCATTGACCCCCGCAGCACGGGGGCTCTACCTTCCCGCTGAACACCAATTCGCGGTGTGCGCACAGCCTGTCGGAACAATGTCGTCTGCACAGGAGGAGCCATGCGTCGTCTGCTCGCCGGTCTCGCGGTCGGATCCTTTCTGGTCGCCGCGTCGGCCTGCGGTTCGTCCGGCGGCGGTGGCGCCTCGGACAAGAACGCGTCGTCCGGCGGTACCACCACGGTCAAGGTCGGGGTCATCCCCATCGTCGATGTCGCGCCGCTCTATCTGGGCCAGCAGAAGGGCTTCTTCGGCAAACGAGGCCTGAAGCTGTCCATGACGACCGCGCAGGGCGGCGCGGCGATCGTGCCGGGAGTGGTCAGCGGCCAGTTCCAGTTCGGGTTCAGCAACATGACCTCGCTGATGATCGCCCAGAGCCAGAACGTGCCCGTGAAGGCCGTCGTCAACGGGGTCGCCTCGACGGGCGTGGCGGGCAAGGACTTCGGCGCCATCACCGTGAAGAAGGGCAGCCCGATCAAGTCCCCCAAGGAACTCGAGGGGAAGAAGGTCGCGGTCAACACGCTGAAGAACATCAACGAGACGGCGGTGCGCGAGTCGGTGCGCAAGGCGGGCGGTGACCCGTCCGAGGTGAAGTTCGTCGAGCTGGCCTTCGACCAGATGCCCGCCGCCCTCGACAACGGTCAGATCGACGCCGCGATGGTGGTCGAGCCCGCGCTCGCCACCGTCAAGGGCCAGGGCGCCACGGAGATCGCCTCGTCCCTGGTCGACGTCGCCAAGGACCTCACCGTGGCGATGTACTTCACCTCGACGCAGTACGAGCAGAAGAACCCCGACGTGGTGAAGAAGTTCCAGGAGGCGACCGCGGAGTCCCTCGCCTACGCCGACGCCCACCCGGACGAGGTCCGCCAGGCCGTCACCACGTACACGAAGATCCCGGCGGCGACACTGGCCCAGGTCACCCTTCCGAAGTGGCCCGCCGAGCCGAACCGCGCGTCGATCGAGGCGCTGGAGAAGCTGGGCGAGCAGGACGGGCTCTTCAAGTTCACGCCCGACCTCGACAAGCTGCTGCCGTGAGGGGTGCGAACGCCGCCCTGGGCGCCGCCGGGCTCGCGGCCTTCCTCGCGCTGGGCGAGGCGGTGCCGCGGCTCGGTCTCGTCAAGGAGGCGTACCTCCCGCCGACCAGCCGCATCGCCGACGCGCTCGGCCAGGAGGTCACCGACCGCGCCTTCTGGACGGCGCTCGGCGACACCCTCACCGGCTGGGCGCTGGGCCTGGCGATCGCGGTCGGCGCGGGCGTCGTCGTGGGGCTGGTCGTCTCGGTCGTGCCGTATCTGCGCGAGGCCACCGCCTCGACGATCGAGTTCCTGCGCCCGATCCCCTCCGTCGCCCTGATCCCCCTCGCCGTCCTGCTCTACGGCACCGAACTGCGCTCCGTCCTCCTCCTCGTCGTGTACGCCTCGTTCTGGCAGGTCCTCGTCCAGGTCCTGTACGGCGTCCGGGACGTCGACCCGGTCGCCGAGGAGACGGCACGCTCGTACGGTCTCGGCCCGTGGGCACGCGTCCGGCACGTCCTGTGGCCCACGGCGCTGCCGTACGTCATGACGGGCGTCCGGCTCGCCGCCGCGGTGGCCCTCATCCTCGCCGTGACCGCCGAACTCGTCATCGGAGCCCCGGGGCTGGGCGCCCGGATCGCGGTCGCCGAGTCCTCGCAGGCGGTCCCCGACATGTACGCGCTGGTGGTGGTCACCGGTCTGCTCGGCCTCGTCATCAACGTGGGCGCCCGCACGGTGGAGCGCCGGGCGCTGGCCTGGCACCAGTCGGTGCGCGGGGAGGTGATGGTGTGAGGCTGTTCCTGTTGCGGCTGCTCTTCGTCTTCGCGTTGCCCGCGCTGCTCGTCGCGGGCTGGTGGCTGGCGTCCGACGGCAGTACGAACGTGTACTGGCCGCCGCTGCGCACGATCCTCAGGACCTTCCCGGACGTCTGGACGAGCGAACGGCTGCGCTCCGACCTCGTGCCCAGCGTGCTGCGCCTGCTCGCCGGTTACGCGGCGGCGGCCGTCGTGGGCGTGGCGCTGGGCACGGTCATCGGCTCGTACCGGCGGGTGCGGGCCGTGTGCGAACCGGTCCTCGAGTTCCTGCGCGCGCTGCCGCCGCCCGTCCTGGTCCCCGTCATCATGCTGTTCGCCGGCATCGGCGACACGATGAAGATCGCCGTGATCGCGAGCGGCTGTGTCTGGCCGATCCTGCTCAACACGGTCGAGGGTGTACGGGCGGTCGACTCGGTGATGGCGGAGACGGCACGCTCGTACGGCATCACGGGCCTCGCCCGGCTGCGCGGCGTGGTGCTGCGCGCGGCGAGCCCGCAGATCTTCGCGGGTCTGCGCCAGGCCCTGTCCATCGGGATCATCCTGATGGTCATCAGCGAGATGTTCGCGGCCAGCAACGGGCTCGGTTTCACCATCGTCCAGTTCCAGCGGAGCTTCGCGATCCCCGACATGTGGACCGGAATCCTCGTCCTGGGTCTGCTCGGTTTCCTTCTCTCGGTCGTCTTCCATGTGGTCGAGCGCCGGGTGCTCGGCTGGTACCACGGTCTGCGCGCGGTGTCCCGGCGGTCCCCGTGAAGCTCGCGAAAGGGCGGTCCATGCACGCGTCTCTTGTCGTATCCGGCCTGAACAAGGTCTACGAGGGTTCCGGCCGCCGGGTGGAGGCGGTGCGGGATCTCACCTTCACCGTCGAGGCGGGTGAACTCGTGTGTCTCGTCGGTCCGTCGGGGTGCGGCAAGACCACGCTTCTGAAGTGCATGGGCGGGCTGCTGACGCCGACGGCGGGCGAAGTACGGCTGGGCGACCGCCCGGTGAGCGGTCCGCCGCCGGGGATGGCGTTCGTGTTCCAGGAGTACGGACGCAGCCTGTTCCCTTGGATGCGGGTGCGGGAGAACATCGAACTTCCCTTGAAACAGAAGCCGTTGAGCAAGGAGCGACGCCGGGAGCTGGTGGCCGACGCGCTGGAGTCGGTCGGGCTCACGGATGCCGCCGGGGCCTACCCGTGGCAGCTGTCCGGCGGGATGCAGCAGCGTGTCGCGATCGCCCGCGCGCTCGCGTACGAGCCCGAAGTCCTGCTGATGGACGAGCCGTTCGCGGCGGTCGACGCGCAGACCCGCGCCGATCTGGAGGACCTGGTGCGGGGCCTGTGGCGGGAACGCGGCATCACGATCCTGTTCGTCACCCACGACATCGACGAGGCCGTGTACCTCGGCGAGCGGGTCCTGATCCTCTCCGCCTCCCCCACCGTCGTACAGGAGCAGCTGAAGGTCGATCTCCCGGATGAGCGGGACCAGTTGCACACCCGGGTCGCCCCGCGCTTCGCCGAGCTGCGGACCCATGTGTACGAGCAGATCCAGGCGGCGAAGCGCGGGGGAACCGATACCGGTCCCCCCGAAAAGACGCTCACCTGAGTTACGCCTCCACCTCAGTCGACTGCCTAGAGCGGGATGCTGTCGACGCGGTCTCAGCCGCGCAGCCAGACCGCCGTGTCCTTGGGCAGTCGCCCCTGTGGGTCCAGGGGGCCGCTGCCGAGGAGGAGTCCGGAGTGGGCGGGGAGGTCGGCGGGGGTGTCGGCGAGGTTCACGACGCACAGCAGCCGCCCCTCCTGCCCGGGCCGGGCGAAGGCGAGTACCCCCTCGGGCGCGGGCAGCCAGGTGAGCGGGCCGTCGCCGAACTCCGGCCGGATCTTCAGGGCCGCGCGGTAGAGGGAGAGCATAGAGCCGGGGTCGGCGGCCTGGAGGTCGGCGGCGTACGCGGACCAGCCGCTCGGCTGCGGCAGCCAGGGCTCGCCGCCGAAGCCCGCGTACGGCGCGTCGGCCGTCCACGGGAGCGGAACCCGGCAGCCGTCCCGGCCCGGGTCGGTGCCGCCGGAGCGGAAGTGCATCGGGTCCTGGATGCGGTCGCGAGGTATCTCGGCCTCGGGCAGACCCAGCTCCTCGCCCTGGTAGAGGTAGACGGCGCCGGGCAGCGCGAGCGAGAGCAGGGCCCCGGCGCGGGCCCGGCGGGTGCCAAGAGCGAGGTCGGTCGGGGTGCCGAAGGCCTTGGTGGCGAAGTCGAAGCCGGTGTCGGTGCGACCGTAGCGGGTGACCGTGCGGGTCACGTCGTGGTTGCACAGCACCCAGGTGGCGGGAGCGCCGACCGGGGCGTGTTCGGCGAGGGTCTCGTCGATGGACGTCCGCAGGCGTCCGGCGTCCCAGGGGCAGGACAGGAAGGAGAAGTTGAAGGCGGTGTGCAGCTCGTCGGGGCGCAGATAGCGGGCGAAACGCTCGGTGTCGGGGAGCCAGACCTCGCCGACGAAGATGCCGTCGTAGGCGTCGGCGACCGTGCGCCAGGAGCGGTAGATGTCATGGAGCTCGTCGCGGTCGACGTACGGATACGGGTCGCGGCCCTCGACGAAGTCGGGGAGGTCCGGGTCCTTGGCGAGCAGGGCGGCCGAGTCGATGCGGACGCCCGCCACGCCGCGCTCGAACCAGAACCGCAGGATCTCCTCGTGTTCCTGACGGACGGCGGGGTGCGCCCAGTTGAGGTCGGGCTGTTCGGGGGTGAACAGGTGGAGGTACCAGGTGCCGTCGGGCAGCCGGGTCCAGACGGGTTCGGCTGAGCCGGCGAACTGGGACGGCCAGTCGTTGGGCGGGAGTTCGCCGTGTGCGCCGCGCCCGGGCCGGAAGTGGAAGAGTTCACGCTCGGGCCCCCCGGCCAAGGCGGCCTGGAACCACGGGTGCTGGTCGGAGACATGGTTGGGCACGATGTCGACGAGCGTGCGGATGCCCAGCTCCTTCGCCTCGGCGATGAGTTTCTCCGCCTCGGCGAGCGTCCCGAAGGCCGGGTCGATGACCCGGTAGTCGGCGACGTCGTAGCCGCCGTCCTTCATCGGGGACAGATACCAGGGGTTGAACCACAGTGCGTCCACGCCGAGTTCGGCGAGATACGGGAGTCTGGCGCGGACGCCCGCGAGGTCTCCGGTGCCGTCGCCGTCGCCGTCCGCGAAGCTGCGGACGTACACCTGGTAGATGACGGCGGAACGCCACCAGTTCTGGGCATGGGTGGGCTGTCCCACGGTGCCTGCCTTTCGGTTGCGGGGTCGGTGTCAGCCCTTCGTGCTGCCCGCGCTGATCCCGGCGATGATGTGCCGCTGGAACACGAGGAACATCACGACCATGGGGATGCTGGCGATCACCATCGCGGCGATGAGCACGGTCAGCTGGATGTTCTGCGACAACTGGACGAGGGCCACGCTGATCGGCTGCTTGTCGGTGTCGGAGAAGACCATCAACGGCCAGAGGAAGTCCTGCCAGACGGCGACCAGGGCGAAGATCGACACGACGCCCAGGACGGGGCGGGACATGGGCAGCACGATGGACCAGAGGGTGCGCAGCCGTCCGGCGCCGTCGATCTCGGCGGCCTCCAGGACATCGCGGGGGATCTGGTCGAAGAAGCGCTTGAGGAGATAGAGGTTGAATGCGTTGGCCACGGCGGGCAGCCAGATGCCGAGCGGGTCGTTGAGCAGGCTGGTGTGGATCAGCGGAAGGTCGGCGACGGTCAGGTACTTCGGTACGACCAGCGCCTGCGCCGGGACCATCAGGGTGGCGAGGATGCCGCCGAGGATCACCTTGCCGAAGGCGGGCTTCAGCTTGGAGAGGGCGTACGCGGCGGCCGTGCAGAACACGAGCTGGAGCAGCCAGGCTCCGGCGGCCTGCACCACCGTGTTCCACAGGTGGGTGGGCAGGTCCATCAGGTCCCAGGCGTCGGTGTAGCCGCTGAGATGCCATGCCTTGGGCACGAGGGTCGGCGGGGTCCGCGTCACCTCGTCCGGGGACTTCATCGCGCCGGTGACCATCCAGTAGACCGGGAAGAGGAAGGCGAGCGCGAAGAGCAGGACGACGGCCGTGAAGACGGTCCAGTAGACGGCCTTGCCGCGGGGGCGGGCGAGGGTGAGCGGGGAGACCAGGGTGCGGGTGCCGCTGCTCATGAGTACTCCTCCCCCGACGAGCGGGTCAGCCGCAGATAGACCGCGGAGAAGAGGCCGAGCAGCACGAGGAGCATGACGCTCAGCGCGCACGCGCCGCCGAAGTCGTTGTAGAGGAACGCGTACTTGTAGATGAGGTAGAGGACGGTGACCGTGGCGTTCTCGGGGCCGCCGCCGGTGATGACGAACGGCTCGGTGAAGACCTGCATCGTGGCGATGATCTGAAGGAGCATCAGCATGAGGACGATGAACCGGGTCTGCGGGATCGTCACATACCGGATGCGCTGGATGATGTTCGCGCCGTCCAGCTCCGCCGCCTCGTACAGCTCCCCCGGGATGCCCTGGAGCGCGGCCAGATAGATCAGGACCGTGCCGCCCATGTTGGCCCAGGTGGCCACGATGACCAGGGAGACGAGCGCGGTGTCGGCGCCGTTGGACCAGTTCGAGGTGGGCAGGTGCAGAAAGCGCAGCGCCTCGTTGGCGAGGCCCGCTCCGGGATCGTAGAACCACTTCCACAGCAGGGCGCTGACCACCGGCGGGATCATCACCGGCAGGTACACCACGACCCTGAAGAAGGCCTTCGCGTGCCGGAGTTCGTTGAGCACCAGGGCCATCACGAACGGGACGGCGAAGCCGATGAGCAGGGCGAGGAGTGTGAAGGTGAACGTGTTGCGCCAGGCCGCGGTGAACTCCGGGTCGTGGAAGACACGGGTGAAGTTGGCGGTGCCGACCCACTGGGGCGGTGAGCCCGGCGTGTACTTCTGGAAGGCGATCACGACCGCGCGGATCGCGGGGTACCAGGAGAACAGCGCGAAGCAGAGCAGGCCGCCGACGAGGAAGGCGTACGCGCGGGACTGGTCGGCCAGGCGCCGGCGCCACGGGCCCCTCGCCCGGCGCCCGGCCGACCGCGGTACCTCCGGCGCGCCGACGGCGGCCGGAGGAAGCACCACGGGCTTCGATGCGGTCTTCATACGCGTGGTCAGCCCCGGGCCAGGATGGAGTCGATCTTCCCGGAGGCGTCCTTGAGGAGCTGGTCGATGTCCGCGTCCTTCTTGGTGAGGACCGCGGAGACGGCGCCGTCGAGGACCGAGTAGATCTGCTGGGCCTGGGGCGGCTCGATCTTCATCTGCAGGCTCTGGTTGCCGTCCAGGAAGGCCTGGTAGTTCTCCACGGGCACATTGGCGTTGGCCTTCTTGACCTGTTGGTCCTTGGCGTCCGCGGCGCCCGTGAAGAGCCGGGGCTCGGGCAGGCCGACGGGGGCGTCGTTCTGCTTGGCGCGGGCGTAGTCGCCGAGGAAGCCCGTGCCGGGCGTGAGGAACATGTGGTCCAGCCACTTCAGGCCGGCCTTGATCTGCTCGGGGCTGTCCTTCTTGTTGAACATGTAGCCGTCGCCGCCGATGAGCGTCCCCTTGCCGCCGGGCATCGGCGCGAGGGCGAGGTCCTTGTAGTTGCCGCCCTTCTCCTTGACGAGGATCGGGATGTTGTCGGGCGCGGAGAGGTACATGCCGAGCTTGCCGGAGCCCATCAGCTGCTGGACGTCGTTGATGACGAGGAGCTGCTTGCTGCCCATGGAGTTGTCGGTCCAGCGCATGTCGTGCAGGTTCTGCAGGACGGCCTTGCCCTCCGGGGTGTCGACGGCGGCCTTCTTGCCGTCCGACGAGACGACGTCGCCGCCCTGCGAGTACATCTCGGCGGTGAAGTGCCAGCCGCCCTGGTTCTGGGCGCTGTAGTCGGCGTAGCCGACGGTGCCGCCGCCGAGCGCCGCTATCTTCTTGGCGTCCGCGCGCACTTCCTCCCAGGTCGCCGGGGGCTTGTCGGGGTCGAGACCGGCCTTCTGGAAGAGCTCGCGGTTGTAGATGAGGCCCATCGAGTAGCCGGTGCGCGGCACTCCGTAGATCTTGCCGTCGACGGTGTAGATGTCGCGCAGTTGCTGCTGGATGGTGCCGTAGCTCTTGAGGTCCTTGACGTACGACGTGATGTCGGCGGCCTGGTTGATGTCGACTACGTGCTTGGAGTCGGTGAAGTACGTGTAGAAGACGTCCTCCATCTGGCCGCCGGCGAGCTTGGCGTCGAACGTCTTGGGGTCCTGACAGGGGAACGCGTCGTGCGCGACGACGTCGATGTCCGGGTTCTGCTTCTCGAACGCCTTGATGTCGGCCTCGAAGAACGAGCGGTCGACCTTGGCGCTCTTCGGAGGCATGCAGTTGACCGTGATGCGGGTCTTGCCACCCGCGGAGCCGTCGTCGCTGCCACCGCAGGCGGCGGCGGTGAGGGCGAGGGCGGACGCCGTGAACACGACGAAGGTACGGCGGAACCCGGTACTTCTCATCGGTGGACCCCTTTGCGCAGGAGCGAGGAAGGCCCACGGCAGCGCGCCACCTCGATCTGGCGCACCGTCGTGTGCTGGCGCCGCACACTCAAGCACCGCCGACAAGGGTCCGCAAGATGTCGCGCAGAGTCTGTAATTATTTGACAGTCATGTGGTCTCAGTCGCGGGGCGCTTGCGCGGTGGACCCCCGGACCACCAGCTCCGGCTCGAACAACAGCTCTTCGGCGGTGACGCTGCTCCCGCCGATCTGGGCGTTCAACAGCTCGACGGCGGCCCGGCCCATCGACTCGATGGGCTGACGGACGGTGGTCAGGGGCGGCTCGGTGCAGTTCATCAGCGCGGAGTCGTCGTAGCCGACGACGGACACCTGCGAGGGCACGCCGAGTCCCTTGCGACGGGCGGCGCGCACGACACCGAGGGCGAGCGGGTCACTGGCACAGATGAAGCCGGTGACCCCGCGGTCGATGAGCCGGGCGGCCGCCGCGTGGCCGCCCTCGATCGAGAACATGGCCCGCGCGATGTGCGCGTGGGGCAGCTCGGGGGCGAGTGCGCGGGCCGCCGCCAGCTTCCGCGCCGAGGGCATGTGGTCGGCGGGCCCGAGCACCAGACCGATGCGCTCGTGACCGAGCGAGACGAGGTGGCGCCAGGCCTGCTCGACCGCCACGGCGTCGTCGCAGGAGACGCACGGGAACCCGAGGTGCTCGATCGCGGCGTTGACCAGCACCACCGGGATGTTGCGGTCCGCGAGCTGCCGGTAGTGCTCGTGCGGGGCGTCGGCCTGCGCGTACAGTCCGCCCGCGAACACCACGCCGGAGACCTGCTGTTGGAGCAGCAGCTCCACGTAGTCGGCCTCGGAGACGCCGCCCTTGGTCTGGGTGCAGAGCACCGGCGTCAGCCCCAGCTGTGCGAGCGCCCCGCCGATCACTTCGGCGAACGCCGGGAAGATCGGGTTCTGCAGCTCGGGCAGGACGAGCCCCACGAGCCGCGCGCGTTCACCGCGCAGCTGGGTGGGCCGCTCGTAGCCGAGCACGTCCAGCGCGGAAAGCACCGCCTGCCGGGTGGAGTCGGAGACGCCGGGCTTTCCGTTGAGCACCCGGCTGACCGTGGCCTCACTGACCCCGACCTTCTTCGCCACCTGAGCAAGTCGTCGCGTCATGCGCGCAAGAATAGCGCAAGAAATGCAAGCAGCTTGCGTAACAGCAACTTGGCTCGGTTGAATCTAGTGGGCCGCCCACAGACCTCGGACATGGCCCAGGTGCCGGGTCATGACCCTGCGTACGGCCTCCGGGTCGCGGTCCATGAGGGCGTCGAGGAGTTCGAGGTGCTCCTCGGCCGAGTCCTGGAGCCGGCCCGCCTCGAGCAGGGCGTTGAGGCCGTAGAGGCGCGAGCGCTTGCGGAGGTCGCCGACCACCTCGACCAGGTGCGCGTTGCCCGCGAGGGCGAGCAGACCGAGGTGGAAGCGGATGTCCGCCTCGACGTAGGCGATGAGGTCGCCGGCCGCCGCCGCGGTCACGATCTCGCGGGCGGCCGGACGCAGCGCCTCCAGGGAGACCGGATCCGCGGTGGTGGCCAGCTGCACGGTGGTGGGGATCTCGATCAGCGAGCGGATGTGGGTGTACTCGTCGAGCTGCTTCTCGGAGACGGCGGTGACCCGGAATCCCTTGTTGGGCACCGCGTCGACGAGGCCCTCCTTGGCGAGGTCGAGCATGGCCTCGCGCACCGGTGTCGCCGAGACCCCGAAGCGGGCGGCGAGCGTCGGCGCGGAGTACACCTCGCCGGCCCGCAGCTCACCCGCGATCAGCGCGGCCCGCAGGGCGTCGGCGACGCGCTCACGGTAGCTGCGCTTCTTGCCGCCGAGACTGGGCAGGGCGGGGGGAGCGGCGGAGGGTGCGCTGCTGCGCGTGGCGGGCATGGGTCCACTCCTCGTACGGCATGGGTCACCGGTGCAATGTCATGCGGTACCAGTATCCCTAGAGCACGAAACCCGACGGGAAGGGGTCGGTCGGGTCCAGCAGGTACTGGGCGGTGCCGGTGATCCAGGCGCGGCCGGTGAAGCTGGGCAGCACCGCCGGGATCCCGGCGACCTCGGTCATACCGAGCAGTCGTCCGGTGAACCGCGTCCCGATGAAGGACTCGTTCACGAACTCCGTGTGCAGGGGGAGCTCGCCCCGGGCGTGCAGTTGCGCCATGCGCGCGCTGGTGCCCGTACCGCAGGGCGAGCGGTCGAACCAGCCGGGGTGGATCGCCATGGCGTGGCGCGAGTGGCGGGCGGTGGCGCCGGGCGCGTACAGGTGGACGTGGTGGCAGCCGCGGATGGACGGGTCCTCGGGGTGGACCGGCTCATGCTCGGCGTTGACGGCCTCCATCAGCGACAGTCCGGCGGCGAGGATCTCGTCCTTGCGCGAACGGTCGAAGGGCAGGCCGAACTGCTCCAGCGGCAGGATCGCGTAGAAGTTGCCCCCGTACGCGAGGTCGTACGTCACCGTCCGGCCGTCGGACAGGGTGGCCTTGCGGTCGAGGCCCACCGAGAAGGACGGCACGTTCTTGAGCGTGACCGCCCGGGCGGCGCCGTCCTCCACCTCGACCTCGGCGACGACGAGGCCCGCCGGGGTGTCGAGCCGGATCGTGGTGACCGGCTCGACGACCTCGACCATGCCGGTCTCCACGAGGACCGTCGCCACGCCGATGGTGCCGTGCCCGCACATCGGGAGGTAGCCCGACACCTCGATGTAGAGGACGCCGTAGTCGCAGTCGGGGCGGGTGGGCGGCTGGAGGATCGCGCCGCTCATCGCCGCGTGGCCGCGCGGCTCGTTCATCAGGAGCTGCTTGATGTCGTCGCGGTGCTCACGGAAGTACAGCCGCCGCTCGTTCATGGTCGCGCCGGGGATGGTGCCGATGCCGCCGGTGATCACCCGGGTGGGCATGCCCTCGGTGTGCGAGTCGACGGCGTGCAGGACGAGTTTGCTGCGCATGGGATCTCCCTGACTCCTGCTGTTCGCGGGGCACTTGGCTTGCTCAAGGAGCGGCGCTCAGGCGAGACCGGCGGCGAGGGCCTTCTCGGTGGCCGCGCGGACCGTGGCCTCCTGCTCGGGCAGCAGCGGGACGCGCGGTGGACGCACCCGTCCGCCGTGCCGGCCCACGATGTCCATGGACAGCTTGATGGCCTGGACGAACTCGACCTGGGAGTCCCAGCGCAGCAGCGGGTGCAGTCGGCGGTAGAGCAGCCGTGCCGTGTCGAGATCGCCCTCGACGGCGGCGTGGTACAGCTCGACGCTCGCGGCGGGCAGCGCGTTCGGGTAGCCGGCCACCCAGCCCTTGGCGCCCGCGACGGCGAGCTCCAGCAGGACGTCGTCGGCGCCGATCAGCAGGTCGAGCTCCGGCGCGAGTTCGGCGAGCCGGTAGGCGCGGCGCACATCGCCGGAGAACTCCTTGACGCCGTGGATGTACCCCTGCGCGTGCAGTTTCGCGAGCAGTTCGGGCACCAGGTCGACCTTGGTGTCGATGGGGTTGTTGTACGCGACGATCGGGACGCCCGCCTTGGCGACCTCCTCGTAGTGGGCGAGGACTGAACGTTCGTCGGCGCGGTAGGCGTTCGGCGGCAGCAGCATCACGGACCGGCAGCCGGCGTCGCGGGCCTGTTCGGCCCAGCGGCGGGCCTCGGCGGAGCCGTAGGCGGCGACGCCGGGCATCACGCGGGAGCCGCCGATCGCCGACACGGCCGTCTCGACGACCTTCGCGCGTTCCTCGGGTGTGAGCACCTGGTATTCGCCGAGCGAGCCGTTCGGTACGACCCCGTCGCAGCCGTTCTCGACGAGCCAGGCGCAGTGCTGCGCGTATCGGTCGTAGTCGACGGAGAGGTCGTCGTTCAGCGGGAGCGCGGTGGCGACGAGGACGCCGCGCCAGGGACGGTTCTCGGTGGCGGTCATGAGCGGTTCCCTCTCCATGGTGTGTGACATTTTACTGACGTTCGGTCGCGGTGGGGCGGGGCAGTACGAAGGTGGTCAGTCGTCGTCGGGGTCCCCGGCCCTCGCCAGCACCCCGAGCGGTACCGAGCGTGCCAACAGCCGCCGCGCGGGCGTCTGTTCGCATCCGGCGAGTCCGGCGATGGCGGGCTCGCACATCCGGCCCTGGCACCAGCCCATCCCCGCGCGGGTGAACAGCTTCACGGTCCGTACGTCGCCCGCGCCCAGTCCGTCGACGGCGTTCCTGACCGCACCGGCGGTGACCTCCTCGCAGCGGCAGACGACGGTGTCGTCGGTGACCTGCTCCGTCCAGTGCGCGGGCGGCGCGCAGACCGTGTCGAGCGCGGCGAAGAACTCCCGTGCCCTCGTGCGGGACTTGGCGGCTCGCGCCCACGCGCGCGGGTCGGGCCGTGTCCCCGTCAGCCGGGCTGCGGCCGAGCGTCCCGCGATGTGGCCCTCGGCGAGCGAGAGCGCCGCGCCACCGATGCCGGTGGTCTCGCCCGCGGCCCATACGCCGGGCACGTCGGTGCGCTGCTCGTCGTCCACGGCGACGTTCAGGCCCTCGATACGGCAGCCGAGCGACTCGGCGAGGTCGATGTGCGGCAGCATGCCGTGGCCCACGGCGAGCGTGTCGCACGGGACACGCCGTTCGGTGCCGGGCCTGACCCGTCCATGGGTGTCGAGCGCGGCGACGGTCACGGCGTCGAGCCGCTCCTCGCCGTGTGCCGCGACGACGGTGTGCCGTGGGAGCAACTTGACATGGTGTCGCAGGAGTCGGGCGCCGTACCGCACGCCCTCGGCGACCTTCCCGGGCTGCGCGGCCAGTGCCAGGGGCCGCCGCAGCAACGCCTTCGGGTCGGCGGACTCGACGAGGGCTGCGACCTCGACCCCCGCCGCGGCGAGCCCGGTCGCCACGGGCAGCAGCAGGGGCCCGGTCCCCGCCACGACCGCCCTCCGCCCGGGGACGACGAGCCCGCCCTTCAGCATGGCCTGCGCGCCACCGGCGGTGACGACCCCGGGAAGGGTCCAGCCCGGGAACGGCAACACCTTCTCGTACCCGCCGGTGGCGAGGAGCACGGCGTCGGCGCGGACGGTGACGGGCTCCTCCTGGAGGGGGCCGAGCAGCGCGTGCACGACAAACCCGACGGGGCCGGGGGGTACGACGCACCACACGTGATGGTCCGCCAGATGCCTGACCGTGCCCGCCTCGACCCGCGCGGCCAGAGCGTCCTCAAGGCGCCGCCAGGTCCGCCACTGATGGTGCAGCTCCTCCGGGCGCCGGGCCCCGAGTCCCGCCGGGGGCCGCCGGTAGAACTGGCCGCCCGCTCCGGCCGCCGAGTCGATCAGGGTGACCCGGACACCGTGCGCCGCGGCGGCCAGGGACGCGGCCAGTCCAGCAGGCCCCGCGCCGATCACCGCCAGATGCGGCCGCTCAGTCGCCATGGCCCGTCCCCTCCTGTGTACGGATCGTGTCGCCCGGTCGCACCGGCACCAGACAAGCCCGCTGGTTGGGGCGGTCGTTGACGGTCACCAGGCAGTCGAAGCAGACGCCGATGCCGCAGAAGACGCCGCGCGGACGGCCCGCGCCACGGGTGGCGCGCCAGGAGGTGATGCCCGCCGCCCACAGCGCGGCGGCCACGGTCTGCCCGGGCAGGGCCGTGATCTCGCGGCCGTCCAGGGTGACGGCGAACGCGGGTCCCGGCTCGGCCCCGACCAGCTCCAGGGGATTCACCCGGCCTCCTTCGGGAAGCGGTCGGGTCGGAACGGCGTGAGGTCCAGGTCGGGTGTCCTGCCCGCGACGACCTGCGCGATCAGCCGCCCGGTGCCGGTGGCGAGGCCGATTCCCGCGCCCTCGTGCCCACAGGCGTGGAAGAGCCCGGGCACCCGTGGGTCGGGGCCGATCGCGGGCAGGTGGTCGGGCATGTACGGGCGAAAGCCCAGGTAGGTCCGCAGGGCCCGGACGTCGGCCAGGAACGGGAACAGCCGGGTCGCCCCGGCCGCCAGCGCGCGTACGGCCGGCAGTGAGAACGACCGGTCGAAGCCGACCCGTTCCCGACTCGCGCCGATCAGGATCGGCCCCGCCGCGGTGCCCTCCACGACGGGTGACGTCTGCAGCGCGGCCGAGTCGCTGGCCACGTCGGCGACGTAGTCCGCGGCGTACACCTTGTGCCGCACCCGGCGCGGCAGTGGTTCGGTCACCAGCACGAAGCCGCGTCGGGGCAGCACGGGCAGGAAGACGCCCGCGAGGCCGGCCACGGCGGCACCCCAGGTGCCGGCCGCGTTGACGACCGCCGGGGCGTGGACGTCGCCCCGGTCGGTCCGGACGCCGCGTACCGCCCCGTCCGCCCCGCGCAGCACCTCGGTCACGGTCCGCCCCGTCAGCAGCCGTGCCGCCGAGGCCCGTACCAGGTGCGCGGCGGCGAGCGCCGGCATCACCTGGGCGTCCTGGGGGTAGTGCACGGCGCCCGCGAGGCCGGGCGCCAAGTGGGGCTCCAACGAGTGGAGTTGATCGGCGGCGACGGGCACCGCCTCGACCCCGACGGCTCGTTGTCCCGCCGCGAAGGTCTCCAGCGCGGTGAGCCCCTCGGGCGTGGCGGCCACGACGACGCCCCCTTTGGCCTCGTACTCGACGGCCTCGCCCAGTTCCTCCGCGAGATCGGCCCACAGGCGCCCCGACAGCAGGGCGAGGTCGAGTTCGGGCCCGGGTTCCTTGTCGGAGACGAGCAGATTGCCCTCACCCGCGCCGGTGGTCCCGCCGGCCACCGGACCGCGGTCCAGCAGAGCGACGTCGAGGCCCGCCCGGGCGGTGTACAGCGCGCAGGCCGCGCCGACCATCCCGGCTCCGACGATCACGACATCAAAGGTCAGCCGCACGCTCACATCAGTAATATGTCACACACTTCTGTCCTCGGGAAGCATGGCAGGGACAGCCGGGTGGTGGCGGGCCCGCGCCGCATCCCGCTCGCGTTCACACCCGGCTCCCGGACGCCGTGTCGGCGGACAGCCGCTGGGCCGCGTAGATCGGGAGCACGGAGAGCAGGACGAGCACCGCCGCCACGACGTTCACGACCGGTGCCTGCTGGGGCCGTGTCATGTTGTTGAAGATCCAGATCGGCAGGGTCTCGATGCCGGGCCCGGCCGTGAACGTCGTCACCACGATCTCGTCGAAGGAGAGCGCGAAGGCGAGCAGTCCGCCCGCCAGCAGGGCCGAGCGCACCAGCGGGAAGGTGACGTCGGCGAAGGCCCGGAAGGTGTCCGCTCCCAGATCCATCGCCGCTTCCTCGTACGAGCCCGAGGTACGCCGAAGCCTCGCGACGACGTTGTTGAAGACGACCACGATGCAGAAGGTGGCGTGGCCGACGATCACGGTGAACAGGCCGAGGCCGACGCCGAGTGGCTCAAGCACCGTACTGAACGCCGAGTTGAGCGCGATGCCCGTGACGATGCCGGGCAGCGCGATCGGCAGGACGACCACGAACGAGATGGCGCCGCGGCCGAAGAACCGGTGCCGGGCCACGGCGAAGGCGATCAGCGTGCCCAGCACCAGGGCGATGGCCGTGGCGCCGAGGCCCGCCTTCACCGAGACCCAGAGCGCCGTGCGGGCCCCCTCGTTCTCCCAGGCGACCGACCACCATCGGAAGGTGAGTCCGGACGGTGGCCAGCTCGCGCTGCGGTCCGGGTTGAAGGAGTTGACCAGGACCAGCGCGAGCGGGACGTAGATGAACGCGAAGCCGACCCCGGCGGCGACGCGGAGCGCGATGCGCGCGGAACGGGAGAGTTGCACGGCGGGCTCCTCAGAGACTGCTCAGGGCGCCCGTGCGGCGCATCGCGAGCAGGTAGAGCACGATGACGACGACGGGGACCGTGCCGAGCGCGGCGGCCATGGGCAGGTTCAGTTCGATGTTGGAGTAGACGAGGTTGCCGATCAGCTGGGTCTTGCCGCCGACGATCTGCACGGTGATGTAGTCCCCCAGGCTGAGCGAGAAGGTGAAGACCGAGCCGGCCGCCACGGACGGCAGCACCATCGGGACCACGACCGAGCGGAAGGTGCGTCCGGCGCGGGCGCCCAAGTCCGCCGATGCGTCGAGCAGGTTGGCGGGCAGCTGCTCCAGGGCCGTGTGGATCGGCAGGATCATGTACGGCAGCCAGAGGTAGGTCAGCGCGATGATCGCCGCGAACAGTCCGAATCCGGGTCCGCTGAGCCCGAAGGGCTTCAACATGCAGTCGGCGAGGCCCCCCTGAGAGAGAATCAGCCGCCAGGCGTACACCTTGACGAGGTAACTCGCCCACAGTGGCGTGAGAATGGCGACCACGAGCAGCGGCCGCCACTTGGGCTTGGCGATGCGGGCCGTGTAGAAGGCGACCGGGAAGGCGATCACCGCGCACAGAGCGGTGACGGCGAGCGCCACACCGATGCTGCGCAGGATCACCTGCCGGAAGACAGGCGTCGTGAACAGCGTGTGGAAGTTGTCGGTCGACCAGACCTTCACGACCTCGGAGGTGAAGGAGTCGGTCGTCCAGAACGCCGAGACGAACAGCACGGCCAGCGAGCCGAGGTAGAGCACGGCCAGCCACAGCAGCGGTGCGGTGAGCAGCAGGGACAGCCTGAGCCGCGGCCGGCGGTGCAGGGTCCCGGCGAGCCGCCGGACGGGGGACCGTCCGGCGGCCTGCGCGGTGGAGGTCATCGGTTGTCTCTCAGCCCTTGATCTCGGTCCAGGCCTGGACCCACTTCGCGTACGGCACGCACTTCACGTCGGTGCGGCCGTCCAGGCACTGTTCGATGGGCGTGTTCCAGAAGGCGATGTTCTTCCAGTAGCTCTCGTCGGCCGCGTGGAAGGTGTCGCAGAAGGACTTGTCGCTGGTCTCGGTGCACGCCTTGGAGTTGGCCGGGGCCTCACCGAAGTACTCGGCGACCTGGGCGTTCACCTTCGGCGAGATGATCCAGTCCATCCATTTGTAGGCGCAGTTGGGGTGCTTGGCCTTTGCGGAGATCATCCAGGTGTCCGACCAACCCGTGGAGCCTTCCTTGGGCACGAATGCCTTCACCTTGGCGCCCTCGTCCTGCGCGAGGTTGGCGATGACCTGCCAGGTGGTGCCGACCACGGAGTCACCGCTCTTGAAGGCGGAGATCTCCTTGAGGTAGTCGCTCCAGTACTCCCCCACGCTCCCGCTCTGCTTCTTCAGCAGCGCGACGGCTGCGTCGAACTGCTTCTGGTCCAGCGCGTAGGGGTCCTTGATCTTCAGCTCCGGCTTGGCCGCCTTCAGATACAGCGCCGCGTCGGCGATGTAGATCGGCGAGTCGTACGCCGTCACGTGCCCCTTGTACTTCGAGGCGTCGTCGAAGACCGCGGACCAGGAGGTGGGCGCGGGCGTGACCTTCTGTGTGTTGTACATCAGCAGGTTGGCGCCACGGCCGTGCGGGACGCCGTACATCTTGCCGTCGACGGAGTTCCAGGCCCCGTTCTTCAGGCCGCTGAAGACGTCCTTGTAGTTCGGCACGAGGCCGGTGTTGACCGGGGCCGCGTCGCCGGAGGCTATGAGGCGCAGGGACGCGTCGCCGGACGCGGAGACGGCGTCGTACTGGCCGGTCTTCATCAGCTTGACCATCTCGTCGGAGCTGGCGGCGACCTTGGAGTTGACCTGACAGCCGGTCTGCTTCTCGAAGTCGCTGACCCAGTCGACCTTGGGGTCGTTGGAGCCGTCCTCGACATACCCGGCCCAGGCGATCAGATTGACCTGGCCCTCGGTCTTGCCCAGCTTCGACTGCGCCTTGATGTCAGGGGGGTTGAGGCCGGTGGCCGAGGAGGAGGCCGAGTCGGACGATCCGCAGGCGGTCGCGGCGAGGAGCACCGCGACGGCCGTGAACGCGAAAAGAGAGGCTTGGAGGGTTCGGTTGGGGCGCACGACGTACTCCATACGTGATGGGGGACTGAGCGTGGGGGTCGTCAGCGGGGGGCGGGGACCTTGAAGGTGTGACGGTGGTGCCACTGGAGCCGGACCCGGGTGCCGCGATAGGCGGCGACGTCCTCGGAGGAGGTCTCCAGGTTCTGCTGGAGCGCGGTCAGCCGTCCGCCCGCGTCGAGGTCCACCAGGAAACGGGTGGCATCGCCCAGATAGACGACCTCGACGACGGTGCCCGTGGCGGTTGCGTGCTCCGGCTCGTCGGCCTCGTCGGCCTCCTTGAGGACCCGGATCTTCTCGGGCCTGATGCTGTACGTGCCCGAGGCGCCCACCACCTGCTGCGCGGAGTGCCCTTCGAGCAGGTTGGAGGTGCCGACGAAGCCCGCGACGAAGGGGGTGGCCGGGCGTTCGTAGATCTCGGCCGGGGTGCCGACCTGTTCGATACGGCCCTGGTTGAAGACGGCGATGCGGTCGCTCATCGTCAGGGCCTCCTCCTGGTCGTGGGTGACGAAGACGAAGGTGATGCCGACCTCGCGCTGGATCGCCTTGAGTTCGACCTGCATCTGCTCGCGCAGCTTGAGGTCGAGGGCGCCGAGCGGCTCGTCGAGCAGCAGCACCCGGGGGCGCCCGACGAGGGCGCGGGCGAGTGCGACGCGCTGACGCTGGCCGCCGGAGAGCTGGGAGGGGCGGCGGGCCCCGAAGCCTTCGAGGCGTACGTCCGCGAGCGCTTCGCGGGCCTGTTGGAGCCGCTTGGCCTTGGGCACCTTGCGGACCTTGAGGCCGTACGCGACGTTCTGCTCGACGGTCATGTGCGGGAACAGCGCGTAGTCCTGGAAGACGGTGTGCACGTCCCGCTCGAAGGGGGCCAGCCCGGTGACCTCCTGGCCCGCCAGTTCGATCCGGCCCGCGGTCGGGCTCTCGAAGCCGGCGATCATCCGCAGGACGGTCGTCTTGCCCGAGCCCGACGGGCCGAGCATCGAGAAGAACTCACCGTCGGCGATGTCCAGGTCCACTCCGGCCACGGCGGTCGTCTCACCGAACGCCTTCCGCAGGCCCTGGAGCCGGATCGCTGCTGCCTCCATGGGCGGGAACCTTTCTGGTGCGCTGGCGCGTTGACCGGAAAGATATGAAGTCATAGTTCAAAGCTCAAGACCCCCTTAGAGTAAAGGTTGAGTCAACGCACAAGGTGGTGGCCGTGAAGCAGTACGTGAACAACAACGCCGAGGGCGCCCGCAGAGCCGTTTTCACCCCCGTGGACAACCGCGCCCGGGTGGACACGGTCATCCGCAGGCTCAGCGACGCCATCGAGCTCGGCCTGCTCGCCGACGGGGAGCAGCTGCCCGGCGAGACGGAGCTGGCCGGTCAGCTCGGCGTGTCCACGGTCACCCTGCGCGAGGCGCTGATGGCGCTGCGCCAGCAAGGGCTGGTCACCACCCGCAGGGGGCGCGGCGGCGGCAGCTTCGTCTCCCTACCCGAGGTCCCCGGCGAGGAGCGGCTCAGGATGCGGCTGGCCGGCTGGAGCACGGAGGAGCTGCGCGATCTGGGCGACCACTGGGCCGCCATGTCGGGTGCGGCCGCCCAGCTGGCCGCGGAGCGCACGGAGCCGGGCGATCTACGGCAATTGCGCCGCACCCTGGATGAGTTGGCGTCCGCCGAGGACGCCGCGGCGCGCAGCCGGATCTACGGCCGGTTCCATGTCGAGCTCGCCGCGGCGGCCCAGTCCGCCCGGCTGACCCGCGAGCAGGTCGCGCTCCAGACAGAGGTGGGGGCACTGTTGTGCCTCGTGTTCGGGGACGACGCATATCGTGAAGAAGTCGCAGACCGTCACCGCTCCGTAATCTCGGCCGTGCAAGATGGAGCCCACGCATCGGCCAGAGCGCTGGCCGAGCGGTGCGTCCAGGCCTCGACGGCACGGCTCATCGCCCTCCGCCTCGCGATGCCGCGCGCCGCGTCCGGTCCCCGTCCGCTGGAGGGCACCCATGAGCAGGAGCCCCGGTCCGGCCGGCGCCACGGCGACGCTTGACGCGACACCGGAGGCGGCCGTCGCCGCCCAGGTCCGCTCCACCCTCGAGTCCGTGTTCGAGGCGGTCGCCGAGACCCGCGCCGACACCACGGCCCGGCTCACCGGGGTCGCCGCGCAGGGCCGTCGCCCCGCGACCGTCGACCTGGCCGCGCTGCGCCCGGGGCTTCATCTCCGGCTCACCCGCCAGGAGTTGGTGTCGGGCGTCGGGTTCGTCGCCGCGCCGGGACTGCTGAGTGACGTACCGGCGTGGCTGGAGTGGTGGCAGACCGGCTGCGACGGGGACGTACGGCCGCTGCTGCTCGACCTCGACCCCACGCACTCCGCGTACTCCGACTACACGCACTGGGACTGGTTCGCCCTCCCCCGTGACACCGGACAGCGGGCGGTCGCCGGGCCCTATGTGGACTACCTCTGCTCCGACGAGTACAGCCTGACACTGTCCGCACCCGTGCAGGTGGAGGGCCGTTTCGTGGGGGTCGCCGCGGCCGACGTGTATCTGCGGCACTTCGAGGCGGCGGTCGTTCCGCTGCTCCAACAGCTGCCCGGGGCCGCCCACTTGGTCAACGGGCGCGGGCGGGTGGCCGCGTCCGCCGATCCCGCGCATCTGGCCGGATCGCTCACCAAGGGCCCGGACTTCGGGGCCGTACTGGCAGGGGCGCGGACCGCGCGCCACGACGGGATGCGGCTGATCCCGTGCGACGGAGTGCCCCTCGTGCTCGTTGTGGTGGACCCCTGAGCGGGCCCGCACCCTGGACCGCCGAGCGGGCTCACACCACGCGCAGCTCCGCCGCGCCGTTGCGTGTCCTGCGCGGTCCGGCCGTCATGTGCCGCGCCTCGCGCAGGACCAGGGTCATCCGCGTATAGCCCATGTCCTGAAGGGTCTTGGGGGTCTCGCCGACGATCCGGCAGTCCGTTCGGCCCCAGCGGGGATCGGGATGCACCAGCGGCCGTACGGCGCCGTCGTGCTCGACGGCGTCCGGGCCGACGGCGCGGATCCAGTGCGGCAGGCCCTGCCGGTAGGCGGCTTCCATGATCGGATCCTGGGCGATGTCCCGGCGGATCGACTGCAGCCCGCGGTCCTGGCCGTGGCGCTCCATGGCCGCGGCGAAGTGGGCCAGCATCGGCAGGCACCAGCGCGACTCGTGCTCGCCGAGGACCATGGCCGCGTCCGGGTGAAACAGGACGAACCGGATGAAGTTGTCACCCGGCATCGCGGTCGGATGGGGGCCGACCCCGCTGAAAAGTGTCTCGAACGCGGTGTTGGACAACACGACGTCCCAGCGGTGGTCGAAGACGACGGACGGGAACGCGACGGCCTCCAGAAGAGCGGCGTAGTCCTGGAGATACGCCTGAGCCTCGAGACTCTCGGGGACAGGTCGCGGCTGGGACCGCTGCCATCCTGCCTGGTACGCCATCGGGAGGTCACCCCTCTTGCCTCTGCGGCCTTCACGCGGCGCCCCGATCCTGCTGCCCAGAGCTCAGCCATGTCAACTATCGTGGCATTTGGCGCTTGTTGACGGCTGATTCGCGCCACAGTTGTGGCGACAGCTGGATGTGAGTTCGAACGAGCGGCTACTCTCCGGTTGGTCCCTGAGCCTTGTGAGGGAGACCTGAGAAACCTGAGAGACCTGAGCGAGACTGAGAGAGACGTAGGAGATCAGTCGGTGACGGATGGCTTCGAAGTTCCGGGCGCCACGGCGACGGTTCTACTGCCGGCCGTCGTGGCCCGGGTCACCGCACTCGCCGACCGGCTCGATGTGCAGCAGTCCGAGGTTTTCGACGTCCAGCGCCTGTCGGCCGAGTCCGGCGTCCCCCAACCCGTGGTGCGGGCCCTGCTGAGCGGTCGCCCCGCCGGGGAACCCGATCTGCAGGCCCGCTTCCTCCAGCGCCTGGATCTGTTGCGCCGCACCCGGCTCAAGCCCAACGGGCGCAAATACACCCAACAGGAGATCGCCGACGGCGCCGGAATGTCGCGTCAACAGGCGGGCGCCCTGATCAACGGCGACCGGCGCCCCACCATGGAGCACTGCGACGCCATCCAGCGCTTCTTCCGGGTGCACGCCGGGTTCCTGACGGCCGAGGACTCCGAGGCACTCGTGGGCGCCCTGCAGCGCTCGGAGCAGGAGCTGCTGCAACAGCTCGCCGGCCGCGAGCGCGAGGCGGCCGCGGCCGCCGGCGACCCGCTGGAGCGGCTGCTGCAGGACCACGGCGTCCGTGGAATCGCCTGGCGTGCCGCGCAGTTGCCCACCGACCAGCACCGCGACAAGGTCGCCGAGTGGCTGGACATGCTCCTGGAGAGCGTCAAGCGGCCCGAGTCGTGATCCGGGGGAGAACTGTGGGCATCGGAAAGGACATGCGCCGCCTGTGCGGCGAGTTGGTCGCGGAGCTGTCGCTCCCGGCGCCGGCGGAACCCACCGCCCTGTACGCCGCCCTGTGCGACGCCATGAGCAGACGCCGCGGCCGTCCCGTCCAGTTCCGTACGGCCGCCTTCCCGCCCGGCACCGCCAGCGGACTGTGGCTCGACATGGCCGACCAGGACCTCGTCGTCATCGAGGAACGCACCGCCCCCGACCACCAGTTGGTGATCCTCGGCCATGAGCTGTGGCACATGAAGGCCGGGCACTGCAGTCACCATGTCGAGGGCGCGGCCGTCGCGGCCCGTTTACTCAGCGACACCGCCGATCTGCAGGCGACCGTCCTGAGGGTCGCCGCACGCACCCGCTTCGACCTCGGACACGAGAAGGAGGCCGAGAGCTTCGGTCTGCTGCTCGCCAGCAAGTGCCGTACGTGGCTGGCCGGTTCGCCACTGCGCGGGCCGGTGAGCCGGGACGGTCTGGCCGGCCGCATCGAGGCGTCCCTGGGGTACCGCGGACCGCAGGGCTGAGGCGCCTTCCCGGACATGGACGGACCCAGCTACTACGTCCCGGCCGCCGCCATGGGCGCCGCCCTCGCCGTCAAGGCGCCCACCCTGATCCGCGGCTGGCGCGACCCGCTGCTGCGCTCGGTGGGCGTCCTGCTGGCGCTGGCCAGCCTGGTGTTCCTCTTCGCGGCCCCGCCGACCATCGCCGAGGTCAACGACCTCACCGGTATCCCCAACGTCTCGGCGCCCCTGGTCTACTGCCTGCTGAGCGTCTTCAGCGCGTCCTGCCTGGTGCTGATCATCCACTGGCGCGGCGGCCCCCCCGAGGTCACCCGCCGGCTCTCCCGCCGCTGGATCACCGGGTACGGCGTCGTCAGCGTGGCGCTGGTCGTGCTCTACCTGCTCGGGGACTGCCCCGAGGAACGCCTGCGGGACCTCGACACCTACTACGCGAACACCCCGTTCATCCGCGAGATGATCGTCCTCTACCTCGCCGCGCTGACCGTCGCGGGCGTCGCGATGAACGTCATGTGCTGGCGCTGGGCCCGGCAGGTGGACGGCTGGCTGCGCGCCGGGCTGCTGACGATCGCGGTCGGCTTCCTCTTCAACGTCCCCTACGCGGCGGCCAAGTTCATCGCCGTGGCGGCCCGCTGGAACGGCGCGAACCTGGACGGTCTGAGCACCGACGTGGCCCCCGTCCTGGCCTCTGTCGGAGCGCAGGTCAGCGCGGTCGGCTTCCTGCTCCCGCTGGCCGGTCAGCGTATCGGGGACAGTTGGACCACCTGGTCGACCTACCGGCGGCTCGGACCGCTGTGGCGCGAGCTGAGGACGGTCTCGGCCCACGCGGACCACGCGGTGCGGATCTCCTGGTGGTCCTCCGCCGAACTCCAGGTCACCCAGCGGGAGTCCGACATCCACGACGGCATGCTCAGTCTGTACCCCTACTTCGACTCCGAGGTACGCTCCCTCGCCTACGACGCGGCCGTGACGGCCGGCTCCGAGCCCGCCCAGGCGCAGGCCGAGGCCGACGCGGCGATGGTGACGGCGGCGGTGCGGGCCAGGGCGGCCGATCCCGAGGGCAGGGTCATCAGCGCCGCTGAGGCCGCCACCGCCGGCACCGCTTCCGCCGAGGGTCCACGCGACCTCGTACGGATGTCGATGGCCCTGCGTCAGTCACCCGTCGTCGCGGCCGTCCGAGGACGGGCCGCGACCAGGTCAGAGAGCGACTTCCATGAGCAATCCCGCTAGATCGGCACCGGACGACAGAGGTACGACCCCCCGTCGGGCCGTCGTCATCGGCGCGGGGACGGCCGGCCTGCTGGCCGCCGCCGCCCTGGACCCGTACGCCGAGGTCACCGTCGTCGAACGCGACGTCCTGCCGGACGGGCCGGTGCCGCGCAAGGGTCTGCCGCAGGCCCGGCACGCCCATCTGCTGCTGTCCGGCGGCGCCCGTGCGATGGAGGAGCTGCTGCCGGGGGTCACCGCCGCCTGGCTCGCCGCGGGCGCCCGCCGGATCCCGATGCCCACCGGATTCGTCTCACTGACGGCGCAGGGCTGGCTGCGACGCTGGCCCGAGATGGAGTTCATGATCTCGTGCAGCCGTGATCTTCTCGACTCGGTGCTGCGCGACCAGGTCGCCGGCAAGGACCGGGTGACCGTCGTGGACGGCACCGAGCTGCTAGGTCTGGAGGGCGACGCCTCCCGGGTGACGGGCGTGCGCGTACGGACGCGCGACGGCGAGCAGCGGGTGCTGCCGGCCGACCTGGTGGTGGACGCCTCGGGGCGCGGCTCGCGATCCTCCGTCTGGCTCGACGCGCTGGGCGTCGCACCGGCGCCGCTGGACGAGGTCGACTCCGGACTCACCTACGCCAGCCGCGTCTTCCGGGCGCCGGCGGGCACCGAGAACTATCCCGTCGTCGGTGTGCAGCCCGACCCGGCGCAGCCCGTGCCGGGTCGGTCCGCGACGATCGTGCCCCTGGAAGGCGGGCGCTGGCTGGTGACGCTGTCGGGCACCCGCGAGGGACAGCCGACGGACTCCGCCGAGGAGTTCGAGCCGTTCGCGCGCGACCTGCGCCACCCCGTGGTGGGCGAGCTGATCGCGCACGCGCAGCCGCTGACGGACGTCGCCATCAGCCGCAGCACGATCAACCGGCGGCGCTTCTTCGAGAAGGTCAAGGGCTGGCCGGAGGGGTTCGTCGCGCTCGGCGACGCCGTCGCCACGTACAACCCGGTCTACGGGCACGGCATGTCGGTGGCCGCGCAGGGCGCGCTGGCGCTGCGCGGGCAGCTCGCCGAACACGGGATCGCGGCGCCGGGGCTCGCGCGGCGGGTGCAGCGGGCGGTGGCGCTTCCGGTGACCATCGCCTGGGAGCTGGCCGCGGGCACGGACATCCGCTACCCGGGCGCGATCGGCGAGCAGCCCAGGGCCACCAGGAAGTTGCTGGGGCGCTATGTCGACCGGCTCCTGCGCACGGCGGCGGGACGTCCCCTGGTCGCCCAGGCGTTCCTGGCCGCTGCCACCCTCTCCGCGCCCCTGACCACGCTGCTCAGGCCGGAGATCGTCGTCGCCGTGCTGCGCGGCCCGCGCCGCCCTCCCCTGACCGCGCCGCCCCTCACGGCCGAGGAACGGGAGACGGTACTGGGCGCCCCGCAGGCGTCGGGAGCACCGACACCCGGCTGAGCCGAAGGCGGGCGTCGAGCGGCGCCGGGCACCGTCGGTGGAGACGGGCGTCGGCGGCTGACGGCGTCGGCGGCAGGCGTCACGTCGCGCTGCGTTCGCTCGCCTCGCGCAGGTCGCGTTCCACCGCCCGGCTGTGGGCCGTGTCCGGCCGGCCGGCCGTCGCCCCGGGGCGGCCCGCGCGCAGCAGTTCGCGCCAGTGCTCGCGGCTCCAGTCGGCCGGGCTGGTGGTGCTGGTGAACTCCTCGACGAGGTCGAGGAAACGGGCCGGGTCGCTGTGGAAGGGGAAGTGGCCCGCGCCCTCGAAGATCTCCAGCCGGCTGCCCGGCATGGCCTGGTGCGCGCCGTACGCGTGCCGCACCGGCACCACGCTGTCCCGGTCGCCCCAGAGCAGCATCGTGGGCATGCCCTCGGTCAGATAACAGCGGTCGAGCATGGTCACCGCCTGACCGCGCCAGTCGACGACCGCCCGCAGGGAGCGGATGAACGCACTGCGGGAGGTCGCGTCGGGCAGTGCGTCGACGAGGTTGAGCAACTCCGGCGCGTCCTGTCCCAGATCGGTGTCCAGGAGTCTCATCATGCGCAGGAACAGGCCGACTTGGAGCCGCATGCCGGGCAGTCGCAGCATGGAGAGCATGAGGTGGGCGCCCGGCAGCGAGACGGCCCGCAGTACGGGGTTGACCTCGCCGCCGACGCCGCCCGCGCTGACCAGGATCAGCCGCTCGGTGCGCTCCGGGAACTGGTAGGCGAACTGCATGGCGACACCGCCGCCGAGCGAGTGCCCGACCAGGGTGGCGGACTCGATGTCGAGCGTGGTGAGCAGATCGCGGACCCCGTTGGCGTACGCGGCCACCGAGTAGTCGGCGCGCGGCTTGTCGGAGGAGCCGTGGCCCAGGAGGTCGGGCGCGATCACCGTGTGGGAGCGGGCGAGGTCGGGGATCAGGTCCGCCCAGGTCGCCGAGGAGTCGCCGATGCCGTGGATCAGGACGAGCGCGGGGCCCTCACCGGCCACGCGGTAGGCACGGCGGTAGCCGTGCACGACGCGGTGCCGCAGGCGCGGCTCCGCGCCGCCGACGGAGCGCAGCCGCAGGTTGCGCCGTGGACGCCGAGGCGGTACGTCGACCATGGGCTCACCTCCCGTTCCGGGCCGCCGAGAAGGCGCTTCCCGGCTCTTCTCACCAGCGTAGGGCCCCTGTCCCACAAGGGATTTCCGTGATGTTTCGCCTCGGCTAAGCGGGCGAACCTCCGCGCATCGAAACCGGATTGTCAGTGGCGGTTGGCAAGCTGGAGGCACGTACCGCCATGTACCGCTTCAACCAGCCGACCCGGGGAGAGCCGTCCGATGCCGACCGCCGTACTGACCGACCGCGAACGCGCCGCCGTGCAGGCCTATCTGCGTCTCCTGCAGACCGTTCGAGCGGCGTTCGACGGTCCGCCGGACGGGAGTCGACCACCCGTCGTGCCGCCCTCCGCGCTCGCCGAGGCGGAACAGGCGCTGGCGGCGGCCGGGCTCGCGGGCAACGAGGAGGAGTTCTTCCGTCTCCTGCACAGCTGGTGCCCGGAGCCCAGAGGGCGACTTGGCTAGTAGCGTGTCGCTGCTTAGGTATGGGCTGTTTGATTGAGAGGCTTGCGTCTGGCAGATTCCTCTCCCGCTCTGCCGGACAGGACTGGTGCGATGGGTTCGCAGAAGAAGAGGCCGGTGGTGCTGACCGCGCAGGACCGCGAGGAGTTGGTCCGGGTGACCACGACGGGGGTTCATCCGGCCTCGGTAATCAGGCGGGCGAGGGTGCTGCTCGCACTCGACACCTCTGCAGGCGGGATCGGCTCGCAGGAGGTGATCGCGGCCCGGCTCGGCGTCTCCGGTGAGACGTTGCGGCTGGTCGCCAAGCGTTTCACCGAAACCGGTGGCGATGTTCACGCCACCATCGCGCGGAAGAAGCGCGACCTCCCGCCGGTGCCCTCACCGGTGACCGGTGAGGTCGAAGCCCGGCTGATCGCGATGGCGTGCTCACAGCCACCCCAGGGCTATACCCGGTGGTCGCTGCGGCTGCTGGAGAAGCACGTCGCACTGGTCGAGGACATCCCCGATCTGGACCATTCCACCATCGGCCGGGTCTTAAAAACGGAACTGCGTCCTCACCTGAAGAAGTGCTGGACCATCCCACCACGGGCGAACGCGGAGTTCGCGGCCCGGATGGAAGACGTACTGGCCGTCTATGCCCGGCCCTATGACCCGGCACGTCCGGTCGTGTGCATGGACGAGAAGCCCTACCAGCTCCTCGGCCATGTCCGCGACCCGCTCCCGGCCCGCCCAGGTCACGACGCCTGCCAGGACAGCGAGTACATCCGCTGCGGCACGTGCTCGATCTTCGTATGGGTCGAACCCCTGCGCGGGTGGCGTCGAGTTCAGGCACTGTCCCAGAGGACCCGGATCGACTGGGCCGGCCAGGTCAGGCAGCTGCTGAGCGTGGACTACCCCGATGCCGAGACGGTTGTGCTGGTGATGGACAACCTCAACACCCACGGCATCGCCTCACTGTACGAGGCATTCGAACCAGAAGAGGCCTTCGCCCTGGCTCAGCGCCTCGAGATCCACCACACGCCCAAGCACGGGTCATGGCTCAACATCGCCGAGATCGAACTCTCCGCGCTGACCAGGCAATGTCTCGACCGCCGGATCGGCGACCTCGACACCCTCAACACCGAACTCTCAGCCTGGCAGAACGCCACCAACACCGACCAACGTCAGGTGGACTGGCAGTTCACCACCCACGACGCACGCATCAAACTGCGCCACCTCTATCCCAGGAATTAGCTGCGACAGTCTACTAGTGCCGCGGCAGGCAACGTTTGCCCGTCAAGGAGCGGCGTCCGGTGCGTGCTCTGGGGGTCCCCCCGGCCGAAGGCTGGGGGAGTGCCGGCCGGAAGGCCCCGTCGACGGACCGGACGTACTTGGGCTTTCGGCCGGTGCGGCGAGTGGGGGCACCGCCCACGCCCTTGAGGCAGTGGGGGAGCGTGCCGGGCGTCGCGACGGGGCGAACTTCGCCTGTCGCGGCACTAGACGCCGTCGGCCTCGGTGTGCGGGACGGTGACGGCCGTGGCCAGTAGGCCTCGTCGCACGGTCCAGCGTCCTTCGAAGGACTGGATGCGTCGCCCGTTCACCAGTGGTCCCGGCACCAGGAGTTCGGCGCGCAGAGCGCCGGAGCGCGCGGAGCCGCCGTCCGCGCGGAGTTCGATGTCCGCCTCGAAGAAGTCCAGCCACTTTCCGGTGAGGGGGTACCACGCCTTGTAGACGGACTCCTTGGCGCTGAACAGCAGCCGGTCCCAGTGCACGGAGGCGTCCCGTTCCGCCAGCTCGCGCAGCCGGTCGTGCTCCGTGGGCAGGGCCACGGAGACGATGACGTCGTCCGGGAGCTCCTCATGGGGTTCGGCGTCGATGCCCAGGGAGGCCAGGTCGGTGGCGCGGGCGAGGGAGGCGGCACAGTAGCCCTCGCAGTGCGTCATGCTGCCGATCAGTCCGGCGGGCCAGACGGGCGCCCCGTGTTCGCCGCGCAGGACGGCCTGCGCGGGCACGCCGAGCTTCTCCATGGCCCGGCGGGCGCAGGCGCGCACGGCGGCGAACTCATGGCGCCGCTTCTCCACGGACCTCGCCACGAGCTGCTGCTCCCCGGGGTACAGCGGCGCGCCCCGGTCCTGGTCGTCACCGTGTGTCTCCACGGTCACGACCGAATCCGGGAGCAGCTCCTCGATCACCGGTTCCGACCTCCATCGGCAGTATGCGGCGCAGGGTGTCCGGCGGGCCGGGGCGAGGGCGCCACTCGCGGGGGTATCCCACCGAGACCTCTTCGAAGCGGACGCCCTCGTGGTGAGTGGTCCGCGGGATGTGCAGATGACCGTAGACCATGACCTGGACGCGGAAGCGGCGGTGCCAGTCCGCGGTCAGCCGGGTGCCGCACCACATGGCGAACTCGGGGTAGTGCAGGACGTCGGTCGGGTGGCGGTCCAGCGGGTAGTGGTTGACCAGGACGGTGGGCAGGTCCTCGGGCAGTTCGGCGAGTCTGCGCTCGGTCTCGGCGACCCGGGCCCGGCACCAGGCCTCGCGGCTCGGGTAGGGGTCGGGGTGCAGGATGTGTTCGTCGGTGCAGATCACCCCGGTCCCCTCGGCGTACGCCATGCCCTCGTCCTTGGTCGCGCAGCCCGGCGGCAGGAACGAGTAGTCGTAGAGCAGGAAGAGCGGTGCGACGACCGCGGGGCCGCCCGGTCCGTCCCAGACGGGGTAGGGGTCCTCGGGGGTCGTGACGCCCAATTCCCGGCACAGGGACACGAGATGCTCGTAGCGGGCGACACCGCGCAGTTGCACGGAGTCCTTGGGATGGGTCCACAGCTCGTGGTTGCCGGGCGCCCAGACGACCTTGCGGAAGCGTCCGCTGAGGGTTTCGAGGGCCCAGCGGATGTCGTCCACGGTCTCCGAGACGTCACCGGCCACGAGGAGCCAGTCGTCGTCGGTGTGGGGGCGCATCTTCTCGACCAGGGCACGGTTCTCCTCGTACCCGATGTGCAGGTCGCTGATGGCCAGCAGGTTTCCGTGTCCGCCGGCCGTCGACCGCACCCTCGCCACCTCCGAGAAAAGGACTGGAAACACAAGAACACATTCGCCCCCGCGGGACAAGGACGGCCCGCGCGCCGGGCTCCGCGCCCCAGCGCGTCGAGCGTGTTTTCGGGGTCTCGGCGAATCCGTAACACGCCCGTAGCGTCACACCGGCCTCGCGCCCCTTATGATCGCCCCAACACAACCGCCACGAACCTTTCTCGGCGTATGGCGGTTTGCTGTTCCTCCCTCTCCCCTGGCCGGGCACGGCCTGCTCCGCCGTGCCCGGAACCCTGAAAGGCGGCCTGCATGGGTTCTCGCGTACGCGTCTGGCTCAACCGCACGTACGCGGAGAACGTGTTCTTCATGGACCAGCTGCGAAGTAATCCGCAGCTGCGCCCGGTCGAGATCCATGCCACCCACGGCGATCCCGACTCCCCCGTGCTGGCCGCCGCCGACACCGCCGCCATGGAGCCGGAGGGTCTCTCCCCGGCCGCGTACGTCGAGTACGCCCTCGACCAGTGCGCGCGCCACTCCTTCGACGTGTTCGTGCCGGTCCTGCACCAGGCGGCGATCGTGGCGCACCGCGCCGAGTTCACGGCGCTCGGTACGGCCCTGCTGGCGCCGCCCTCCGAGGCCGTGGCCGTCTTCCAGGACAAGGCCACCGCGTACCAGGCGGTGCAGGCGGTCGGCGTTCCGGTGCCGCCGTGGTGGCGGGTGCGCACCGAGGAGGAGCTCGTCGCCGCGGTCGAGGCGCTGGAGGCCGAGGGTCACAAGGCCTGCTTCAAGCCGGCCGCGGGAGCGGGTGGTGTGGGCTTCCGCGTGATCACGCGCGCCCCCTTCTCGCTCGCGCACCTCAACGGATTTCCGAGCCCGTACGTGCCGCTCGATCTGGTCGTGGAGGCGCTGCGGACGGCGGACGAGGCCGTCGACTGGCTGGTCATGCCGCTCCTGGGGCAGCCGGAGGTGTCCGTCGACTGCCTCACGGCGCCGGACGGACGGGTCCGTATGGCGGTGGGCCGCACCAAGAACGGACGGCGTCGCGGTTTCACGCTGCACCCTTCGTTCATCGAGCCCGCGCGGCTTCTCGCGGAGGCGTTCGGACTGCACTATCTGACGAACATTCAGTTCCGTATGTTCGGTGACGATCCGGTCCTCATGGACGTCAACACCCGCCCGGCGGGCGGCCTGCACCAGCTCTCGCAGTGCGGTATCAACGCGCCGTGGGCCGCGGTGCAGTTGGCGCTCGGCGAGGAGCCGGGCGAGATGGTTCCGCCGCTGCTCGGGCAGGACTACACCGTGCTCGCGGGACCGCGTCCGGTGCGTCCGCTCTCGCTGCCGCAGCAGCGCACCGAAACTCCCGCGTCCACGCTGCCCGCCGTGCCCGCCCCGGCCCCGGCCACGGAGGCCGCCCCGGCATCGGAGCCCGCGCCCGCCCATGCGCCCAAGGCCTCGAGCGCGGCCACGGCGGCCATCGCCCCCGCCTGATCCCCGCACCCACACCCCCGGCCCCGCCCCTCACGTCACCCCCCCCACCATCCGCTCACCGGTCTGGACCAATTCCGCGCAATGCCTTGACACCGGGATTGGTCCATACCAACTTGGTTGCGCACCTCTCAGCACTCCCGAAGCACTCCCGAACACCCCCATTTCTTCAGGGAGATCGCGTGCGCATCACCGACCTCAGAACAGACCTCAGGCGCTCCAGACATCGCGTCCTCGCGCTGCTCGGCACCGCCGCCCTGGCCCTGGCCGGGGCGGTCGCCCTGCCCACCACGGCCCAGGCGGCCAACATCCTGTCCAACCCCGGCTTCGAGTCGGGCAGCCTCTCCCCCTGGTCCTGCACCGGGAACCTCGGCTCGGTCGTCTCCAGCCCCGTGCACGGCGGCTCCAAGGCCCTGGCGGGGGCGGTGAGTTCCAGTGACATCGCCCAGTGCAGCCAGACCGTCTCGGTCCAGCCGAACACCACGTACAGCCTCTCGGGCTGGGTGCGCGGCAGCTATGTCTACCTGGGCGTGGACGGCGGCGCCTCGACGTGGACGACGTCCCCGTCGGCGTACAGCCAGCTCAGCGTCTCCTTCACGACCGGCGCCGCGCAGACCAGCGCCAAGATCTACGTCCACGGCTGGTACGCGCAGGGCACCTACTACGCCGACGACGTCAGCCTGGACGGTCCGGGTGGCGGGGGCGGCTCCGACACCCAGGCGCCGACCGCGCCGACGAGCCTGACCTCCACCGGCAAGACCTCCTCCAGCGTGTCGCTGTCGTGGGGCGCGTCGAGCGACAACGTGGGCGTCGCCGCGTACGACATCTACAGCGGCTCGAACCAGGTGCTGAGCGTGTCGGGGACGAGCGCGACGGTCAGCGGTCTCTCGTCGAGCACCGCCTACACGTTCACGGTGAAGGCGCGGGACGCGGCCGGGAACACCTCCGGGGCCTCCAACTCCGTGTCCGTGACCACGGACGCGGGCAGCGGCGGCGGCACCGGCTTCAAGCAGGCGGCACCGTACCTCTACCTCGGCTGGGGCGACCCGCCGAGCGCGACCTCGGTGATGAGCTCGACCGGGGTCAAGTGGTTCACGATGGCGTTCATGCTGGACTCGGGCGGCTGCAACCCCGCCTGGGACGGCAGCAGGGCGCTCACCGGTGGCAACGACCAGACCGTCATCAACCAGATCCGCTCGGCCGGCGGTGACATCGTCCCCTCGTTCGGCGGCTGGCAGGGCAGCAAGCTCGGCGCCAACTGCTCCTCGGCGAGCGCGCTCGCCGGTGCGCTGCAGAAGGTCATCGACGCCTATGGCCTCAAGGCGATCGACATGGACATCGAGAACACGGACGAGTTCGAGAACGAGGCCGTCCAGGCCAAGATCCTGACCGCGCTGAAGACCGTCAAGGCCAACAACCCGGGCCTGAAGACGATCGTCACCTTCGGCACCTCGACGACCGGCCCGACCTACTACGGCAACCGGCTCATCGAGCAGGCGCAGTCGCTGAACGCGGGCATCGACGTCTTCACCATCATGCCCTTCGACTTCGGCGGCGGCTCCGACATGTACGGCAACACCGTCAACGCCACCGAGGGGCTGAAGGCCAAGCTGAAGTCCACCTTCGGCTGGGACGACGCCACGGCCTACTCCCACATCGGCATCTCCGGCATGAACGGTCTGTCCGACCAGCAGGAGAACACCACCCCGGCGATCTGGACCCAGATCCGCGACTGGGCGAACTCGCACCACATCGCCCGCCTCGCCTACTGGGCGGTCAACCGTGACCGGCCCTGCCCCGGCGGCGGCGTGGTGAGCAACTGCTCCGGGATCAGCCAGAGCAACTGGCAGTTCACCTCCATCACGGCCGGGTTCACCGGCTGACACCACCGGGCGTGGGGGTATCCGGCCGTCAGACGGTCGGATACCCCCACACTCGCGCCAACTCGACCAGCCTGGGCGGGAGTTCGACAGTGGATCCGGCGACCTTGGCGGGCTGGATACGGCCCGACCTGATGGTGTCGCTCCAGTCGCCGAGCTGCGGACGGAAGGCTCCGTGGTCCTGACGGCCGTAGTCGAGCATGCCGCTCTCCCAGGGGACACCGAGGTAGTCGCACAGGCCCCGGGTGGTCCGCTCGGGATCGGCGGTGAGTTCCTCGTACGTGATCACGTGCGCGTCGAGGTTCTGCCGGGCCTCCTCCAGCTTCTCGCTGTAGCCGAGCACCTCCTCGTGAATGGCCTCGAGGTCGGGGTCCGAGCGGCGGTTCGTCAGCGAGGCGATGACCGCCGCGGGATGACGCAGCAGCACGATGTAACGGGCGCTGGGCCAACATCGGTGCAGGCGGGGCCAGACGAGGGTGTTCGGCGGGGTCTTGTCGACGATGATCCGCTTGCCGCTGCGGGTGAGTTCGAGGTGCAGCAGCCGGTCCCACAGGGCGTGCTCCAGCTCGTCCTTGTCGAGTTCGAGGGCCCGCATGGCGTCCGCGGTGAAGTCCCGGGACAGGTGCACGTGGACGGTGCGCAGATGCATCTCGTGCGGGGCGCGGATCTGGCTGTGACTGTTGAGCAGCACCCGCAGCAGGGTCGAGCCGGAGCGCACGGACGAGAGCACGAAGACGGGCGAGTCCACCAGCCGTGGGCGGGCGGGGCGACGTACGGCCCCGCGTCGGGACCCTCGGGACTCCGGGGCGACGGCATCCCGTCGAGGGTTCGCCGCGGCGGACGTACCGCCTGGGCCATCAGCCTCCCCCGGCGCTTCAGTCCCTTGCCGATCGCGGACATACGCGGATCTCGCACCGTGGCACCTCTTTCTCGCAGGTCCCCGCATCACAAGGGGGAAGGGCGAACTCCAGGTGTCACGCAGAAGAAGCGCCGTGGTCACGGCGGGCACGAAACCCGCCATGACCAGGCCTTTTACCGTTTCCTTAATACTTCATGGGAACTGGGGTCACGCCTTCGCCACGGCCAGCCTCAACGTCTGCACCTCGAAGGGGCGCAGCGCCACCGCGACCGCGTTCCCGTCCGTGTCCGCCGTCGTCAGCGGACGCTCCAGGAGGTCGGTCACCTGGGCCCCCGCGAGCGGGAAGCCGGTACGCAGGGTGCCGGTGGCGCGGCCGCCGCGGGACTCGTAGAGGCGTACGACGACATCGCCCGAGGCGTCGTCGGCGAGCTTGACCGCCTCGATGGTCACGCCCTCCCCGTCGACGGAGACGACGGGCTCGGCCGGACCGGCCGAATCCGCCACCCGCAGCGGCAGGTTGAGCGCGTAGCCCTCCGCGATCGCGTCCTCGATGCTCGCCCCCGGCAGCAGCGCATAGGTGAAGCGGTGCTTGCCCTGGTCGGCCTCGGGGTCCGGCACCCGCGGGGCGCGCACCAGCGACAGCCGGACGGTCGTCGTCGTGCCGCCGTCCTCGCGGACCGTGCGGGAGACGTCGTGGCCGTACGTCGAGTCGTTGATGACCGCGACGCCGTAGCCGGGCTCGGCGATGTGCACCCAGCGGTGGCCGTAGACCTCGAAACGGGCCGACTCCCAGCTGGTGTTGGTGTGCGTGGGCCGCTGGACATGCCCGAACTGGATCTCCGCGGAGGAGTGCGGGGCCCGGATGTCGACCGGGAAGGCCGCCTTGAGGATCTTCTCCGCCTCGTGCCAGTCGATCTCGGTCTCGACGTCGATCCGGCGGCTGCCCGCCCGCACGGTGATCGTCTGCACGATCCTGGAGCCCTTGCCGAAGGCGCGCTCCACCTTCAGCGCGCCGAGCAGCGGGCCCTCCTCGACGACCGTGACGGACTCGGCGTCGAGCAGGTCGGTGTAGCGGTTCTTGTAGTGCTTGTCGATGTCCCAGGCGTCCCAGTAGTTCGGGAGGTCGCTGTGCAGACGGAGCAGGTTGCCCTTGTCGGCGAGAACCTCACGGCCGGCCGTCAGGTCCCGTACGGAGGCCAGCGTGCCGTCCTCGGCCAGCTCGACTCGGACCAGACCGTTGTCGAGGACGCGGCCTTCGACGGTCACCGGCCGCGGGGGCTCCGCCGCGTCGAGCAACGCGCTGCCGTTCGCGGGGACCTCGGCGTACATCGGGATGCCGACGGAGGTGCGGACCACCTCGGCGCGGTCGACCGGGCTGGTGTTGAACACCCGGGTCCGGCCCGTGCCCAGCGCGGCCACGGCCTCGGTCGTGATCGCCTCGACCTCCTTGGCCACCCGCGCGTACTCCGCCTCGGCCTCCCGGTGCACCCAGGCGATGGACGAACCGGGCAGGATGTCGTGGAACTGGTGGAGCAGGACCGTCTTCCACAGACGGTCGAGCTTCTCGTACGGGTAGGAGTAGCCCGGCGCGTTCAGCGCGGCGGTGGTCGCCCACAACTCGGCCTCACGCATGCGGTGTTCGCTGCGCCGGTTGCCCTGCTTGGTACGGGCCTGCGAGGTGTAGGTGGCGCGGTGCAGCTCCAGGTACAGCTCACCGGACCAGACCTGGTCCGCCGGGATCTCCTCGCGGGCGGTGGCGAAGAACGCGTCCGGGTGCTCGACACGGACCTTCGCCGAACCCTCCAGGTTCGCCAGCCGGCGGGCGCGCTCCATCATCTCGCGGGTGGGGCCGCCACCGCCGTCACCGTGACCGAAGGGCGCCAGCGAGGTCGTCCCGCGGCCCTTGTCCTGGTAGTTGCGGACGGCGTGCGCCATCTCCTTGCCGGAGAACTCGACGTTGTAGGTGTCGACGGGCGGGAAGTGCGTGAAGATGCGGGTGCCGTCGAGGCCCTCCCACCAGAAGCTGTGGTGGGGCAGCTTGTTGGTCTGGTTCCAGGACAGCTTCTGCGTCAGGAACCAGTCGTTGCCGGCCAGCTTGGCGAGCTGCGGGTAGGCCGCGTTGTAGCCGAAGGAGTCCGGCAGCCAGACACCCTTGGTCTCGATGCCGAAGTGCTCGATGAAGAACCGCTTGCCGTGGATGAGCTGGCGGGCCAGCGCCTCGCCACCGGGCAGGTTGCCGTCGGCCTCCACCCACATGCCGCCGACCGGCGCCCAGTTCCCGTCGGCGACGGCCTTCTTGATGCGCTCCCAGACGTGCGGGTAGTTGTCGCGCACCCACTCGTACTGCTGGGCCTGCGAGCAGGCGAAGACCAGTTCCTCGTACTCCTCGGCGAGCGCGGTGACGTTCGAGAAGGTACGGGAGGTCTTGCGCTTGGTCTCGCGGATCGGCCACAGCCACGCGGAGTCGATGTGCGCGTGGCCGGCGGCGGAGAGGGTGTGGGCGCTGGCGTGCGCGGGCTTGGCCAGGGTGGGGGCCAGCACCGCGCGGGCGGCGGCGGCCGTCCCCGAGATGTCGTCCAGGTCGAGAGCGTCCATCGCCTGGTCCAGCGCGATCATGATCTCGTGGCGGCGCGGGTCGAGCTCGCCGAGCTCCAGCATCAGCTCGCGCAGCACCTGGATGTCGAGGTCGAGGTGCCAGACGTTCTCGTCGAGGACGGCGATGTCGGCGCGCTTGAAGGTGTAGAGCGGCTTGTCGCCGGCGGTGAGGCGGTCACCGAGCGGGGTCGGGGCCGCGAAGTCGTTGGCGAGGATGTCGGGGTTCGAGGCCGCCTCGACCAGGTAGTGGATCTCCTCGCCGCCCGTGGCCGGGTTGGCGATCGGCACGTACTGGTTCTGCGGGTTGACCGCCTTCAGCGGCACCCCGTCCGGGAGGTGGACGAGCGCCTCGGCCTGGTTGCCGGGCCAGTCGCCCACGAAGCCGAGGTCGAAGACGGCCTCGACCCGCTTGCCCGCCCAGTCCGCGGGGACCGACCCGCGCATCCGGAACCAGGTGGTGCCCCACGGCGGACCCCAGGGGGTGTCCATCACGAAGGGCTTGTAGGGCGCCGCGGCGGCCTCCTCGAAGGGGACCGGCTCACCGGGCGCCTGCCAGGCCTCGACCTCGAAGGGCACCGAGGTGGCGTGGATCGCGGGCTTGATGCGCTGGTCGTGGACGCGTGCGACGCGCTCCTCGATCCGGCGGCGTTCGTCGTGCATGTGAGGTCTCCAGGAGCCAAGAAGCCAAGAAAGGGGGAAAGCGCTTACTTAAGGTACGCCAGGCCAGGATGGACCGACGTGTACCCCTCGACCAGACGACGGGCCACGTTCACGGAGTCGACGAGCGGGTGCAGGGCGAAGGCCTTGACGGCGGTCGTGCGCGAGCCGGACTCTGCGGCGGACAGGACCTCGCGTTCCACCGCCTTGACCGCGCAGACCAGTCCGCTGGCGTGGTCGGGCAGCGGGTCGACGGCGACCGGGTGGGCGCCGTTGGCGTCGACGAGGCAGGGCACTTCGATGACGGCCTCCGTGTCGAGCACGCCCAGGGTGCCGCGGTTGCGGACGTTGAGGATGAGCGTGGTGCGCTCGTCGCGGGCGATGGCCCGCATCAGGGCGAGCGCCACCTTCTCGTAGCCGCCGGACAGGTCGTCGGCGTCGCGCTCGCCCGCGCCCGCCGCGTCCCGGTTCTCCGCCATGTAGGTGGCCTCGCGCTCGGCCCGCGTACGGTCCCAGGCGGTCAGCGCGGCGGTGTCGGGGCGCTTCATCTCGGCGTAGAACTGCTCCTGCTGGTCACGCAGGAACGCGCCGCGCGTCTTCTCCGCCTGCTGGTAGGCGTGGACGGTCTCCCGGTTGAAGTAGTAGTAGTGCAGGTACTCGTTCGGGACGGCGCCCAGGGACTGCAGCCAGTCGACGCCGAAGAGCTTGCCCTCCTCGAAGGAGCCGAGCAGTTCGGGGTCGGCGAGCAGCCGCGGCAGCTCGTCGCGGCCCTGGACGCGCAGCCCGCGCACCCAGCCGAGGTGGTTGAGGCCGACGTAGTCGATCCAGGCCTCGCGGGGGTCGGCGCCCAGCACGGTGGCGATCCGGCGGCCGAGGCCGACCGGCGAGTCGCAGATGCCGATCACCCGGTCGCCGAGGTGGCGGGACATGGCCTCGGTGACCAGTCCGGCCGGGTTGGTGAAGTTGATGACCCAGGCGTCGGGGGCCAGCCGGGCCACCCGCTGGGCGATGTCCACGGCCACCGGGACCGTGCGCAGTCCGTACGCGATGCCGCCGGCGCCGACCGTCTCCTGGCCGAGGACGCCCTCGGCGAGCGCCACCCGCTCGTCGTCGGCCCGTCCCTCCAGGCCGCCGACGCGGATCGCGGAGAAGATGAAGTCGGCGCCGCGCAGGGCGTCGTCGAGGTCGGTGGTGAAGGACACCTCGGGGGCGTCCGGCAGGTCCTTCGCCTGCTCCGCCAGCACCCGGGCGACGGCCGTCAGCCGGCCGGCGTCCACGTCGTGCAGCACGACATGGGTGACGCGGCCCTCGGCGCGGTCCCCGAGGAGCGCCCCGTACACGAGCGGCACCCGGAACCCGCCGCCACCCAGAATCGTCAGCTTCACGCCGTTTCCGCCTTTCCTGTCACGACCACTTGCACGCCCGCTTCCTCCAACGACGACCGCGTCGCCGGGTCCAGCGGACCGTTCGTCACCACCACGTCCAGCTCCTCGGGACCGCAGACCCGCGCCATCCCCGTACCCGGGAACTTCGCGCGGTCGGCAAGCAGGACGACCTTGTCGCCCGCCTTGATCATGGCCCGCTTGACCGGCACCTCGACGACGGTGGTGTCCATCACCTGCCCGCCGGGCCGCACCCCGCTGGTACCGAGGAACAGCCAGTCGGCATGCAGTTGTCGCAGGTTGTCCTCGGTGAGGAAGCCGACCAGGGAGCGGTACTCGCGGCGGACCATCCCGCCGAGCAGCACCAGCTCTATGCCCTCGTCGTCCACCAGCTCCTCGTAGACCACCAGGTTGCTGGTGATCACGGTGATCCGGCGGCCGTGCAGCTGCCGGGCCAACCGGTAGGCGGTAGTGCCGATGTCCAGCAGGACGGACTGGCCGTCCTGGACCATCGAGGCGGCGCGCGCCGCGATGGCGTCCTTCTCGAGCACGCGGACCTCGGCGACCTCGGCGAAGGGCTGGTCGCCCTCCTCCACGACCGCCCCGCCGTGCACCCGCGTGAGCCGGCCTTCCTCCTCCAGTTTCAGCAGGTCACGGCGGACCGTGGCGGGGCTCACACCCAGCTGTTCGGAGAGATCGGTCACGGCTGCGGGCCCGCCGGAGCGCAGGGCCCGCAGGATGAGTTGATGTCGTCGCTCTGCCAGCACCCTGTGAACAGTACTCGTCATTCCCAATCATTTCTATGCTCAGCTCTGCTCAACTCTTGCCAAATTCGTTGGATGCGCGCACGATCCTGTGCACCGCTTGCAGAGTTTTGACGAGAGGATGCGCTCGTGGGTGACGAACGGCCCGATGTACTGCTGACCGGGCTGCTCTTCTACGACCTCGTCCTCACCGGCCTGGGGAAGCCTCCGACGGCCGGCGAGGAGATCTGGACCGAGGGCATGGGCGTGAGCCCCGGAGGCATCGCCAACCTGGCGGTCGCGGCCTCGCGCTTCGGCCTGCGCACCTCCCTGGCCACGGTCTTCGGCGACGACCACTACGGCGCGTACTGCCGTGAGGTCCTCGCCGACCAGGAGGGCATCGACCTCTCCCTGTCCCGCACCGCGGACGGCTGGCACACTCCCGTCACCGTCTCACTGGCCCACGGCAACGACCGGGCGTTGGTCACCCACGGCCAGGAACCGCCGTACTCGCAGGACGAGCTGATGGGCGACCCGCCCGAGGCGCGCACGGCGCTGGTGCACATCGAGGCCGAACCGCGTGCCTGGCTCGCCAAGGCCGCCGCGGCCGGCACCCAGATCTACGCGGACGTCGGCTGGGACCCCACACAACGGTGGTCCCGGGACCTCCTCGACCAGCTCTCCCTGTGCCACGCCTTCCTCCCGAACGAGGGCGAGGCGATGGCGTACACGCGCACCGAGAGCGCGGTCGCGGCCCTGGGCACGCTGACCGAGCTGGTGCCGGTCGCCGTGATCACCCGGGGCGGCGACGGGGCGGTCGCGGTGGACCAGACGACGGGCGAGTACGCGGAGGTCCCGGCCCTCCCCGTCGACGTCCTCGACGCGACGGGCGCCGGAGACGTCTTCGGCGCGAGCTTCGTCGCGGCCTCGCTCGGCGGCTGGCCGCTGGAGGAACGGCTGCGCTTCGCGGTGCTGGCCGCCGGCCTGTCGGTCCAGAAGCACGGCGGCGCCCTTGCCGCGCCCGGCTGGTACGGCGTCCACCGCTGGTGGCAGTCGCTCGAGGACCGTGAACTGCGGCGCGCGTACGGCTTCCTGGCCGACCGCATCCCGGCGGACCCGGGCCCGCCCGTCCACCCCGCCCCCGTGACCCCGCCCGACGCCAGTCGCCGGCCGGGCACACCCCGATGACCCCACGTAACACCCCTTACACCCCACGTAACACCTCTTTCATGACCCCACGTAACACCCCTCGTACGCGAAGACCGAAAAGATCCGAAAGGCGGTGAGAGCAGTGCGGCTCTCACGAAGGGGCCTGCTGCGCGCTGGCCTGGCCGGTACGGCCGCCACGGCGCTGGGCGGCCTGGCGACCGGCTGCGGCGTTCCGACCGGCTCGACCGGGCGCAACATGGTCCTGTGGTACTGGAGCGGCGGGCTGAGCCCGAAGGTCGTCCAGGACGCCAAGACCCGCTACGACAGCGCGGTGAACCTGCAGGCCATCCAGATCGGCGGCTACTACCGCTCGAAGCTGCTGACCACGATGACCGGACGCGCCCACATCCCGGACATCGCCGGGCTCAAGGGCGAGGACATGGCCTCGTACCTGCCGAACTCCGACCAGTTCGTGGACCTGCGCACACTCGGCGCCGACAAACTGAAGAACCAGTACCTGCCCTGGAAGTGGGAACAGGGGCTCGCCGACGACGGTTCGATGGTGGGCTTCCCGATCGACTGCGGTCCGGTCGCCCACTACTACCAGCCCGCCGTCTTCGAGAAGGCCGGACTGCCCTACGAGCCGGAGGACGTCTCCAAGGAGCTGGCCACCTGGGACCAGTTCTTCACGGCCGGCGAGCAGCTGAAGAAGCGCATCCCCGGCACGTTCATCCTGACCGACGCCCTCGGCGTCTTCGGTATCGCGGTCAACCAGACGACGAAACGATTCGTCGACAAGGACCGGCACTTCATCGGCGACCAGGAGCATGTGCGCACCGCCTGGGACCTTGCCGTCGAGGCCACCCACCGCGGCCTGGTCTCGAAGATCATCAATGGCACGGCGGACAACACTTCCGCCACCGAGCGGGGCCTGCTGCCCAGCCAGCTGAACGCCTCCTGGGCGGCCGGCGACATCAAGCTCAACGTGCCGAAGACCAAGGGCAAGTGGCGGGTGGCCGCCTGTCCGGGCGGGCCCTCGAACATCGGCGGTTCGTTCCTCGCGATCACCAAGGCGTGCCGGGAGCCGGAGAAGGCCTTCGAGATGATCACCTGGATGCTCGACGCGGGCAACCAGGCGCAGGGCTTCGTCGACTCGGCGCTCTTCCCGTCGACCCCGGCGTCCTACGCGATGAAGAAGCTGCGCGAACCCGACGAGTTCTTCGGCGGCCAGACCACCATGGACGTCTTCGGTCCGGCGGCGCAGAAGATCCCGGTCGCCTTCAACAGCCCGTACGACATCGCGCTGAGCACCCCGATCAACGACGAGCTGCGGAACTTCTCCGTCCTCGGCAAGGACGAGAAGCAGGCCTGGAGGGATGCCATGAGCAAGTGCCGGCGCATCGCGGACCACCTGGGGGTGAGTTACTGATGGCTACCGCACCCGTGGTCGACACGCCCCCCGCGGCCCTCGCCGAGACCCCCGTGACCCATCCCAAGAAGGGCATACGCAGCTACTGGCGGCTGTACGCCGCGATCTCCCCCTTCTATCTGCTCTTCCTCGCCTTCGGTCTGATCCCCGTCGGCTTCTCGCTCTATCTGTCGTTCCACCGCTGGGACGGCCTCGGCTCGATGGAGTTCGCGGGACTGTCCCAGTACCGCTATCTGCTGTCGGACACCCAGTTCTGGACCTCGATCGGGAACACGCTCATCATCTGGGCGCTGGCCACCTTCCCGATGATCTTCCTGGCGATGGTCACGGCCGTGATGCTCAACTCGGCCGTCCGCTTCAAGAACATCTACCGCTTCGCCTACTTCCTGCCGAACGTCACCTCGATCGTCGCGGTCGCGATCATCTTCGGCTCGGTCTTCTCCACCAACTTCGGCCTGGCGAACGCCTTCCTTCAGGCGATCGGCCTGGACCAGGTGGCCTGGCTGAACACACCGTGGGGCATCAAGGTCGCCATCGCCGTCCTGATGACCTGGCAGTGGACCGGCTACAACGCGATCATCTTCCTCGCCGGCCTGCAGACGATTCCCGGCGAGCTGTACGAGGCGGCGCGCATGGACGGCGCCGGGCCCATCCAGACCTTCTTCCGGATCACGCTGCCGATGATGCGGCCGATGCTGCTGTTCGTGCTCATCATCTCGACGGTCACGGGCCTGCAGACCTTCTCCGAACCGCAGGTGCTGCTGCAGACCACGGACAACAACTCGTCGTTCGCGGGCGGTCCCGGCCACTCCGGCCAGACCATGGTCCTCTACTTCTTCCAGCAGACCTTCGACAACAACGACTTCGGCTACGGCGCCGCGGTGGCCTGGGGCATCTTCCTCGTCGTCATCATCTTCTCGATCATCAACTGGCGGCTGGTGCAGCGCCGGGGCGAAGACTAGGAGGCCCCACCATGGCAATTCTCAAGGATTCACCGGCCTCCACGAAGCAGGCGCGGCGCAGGTCGTCCATCAAGGGGACACAGCGCCGGGGCATAGCCCTCCACGTCACCCTGATCCTCGGTCTGCTGCTCTCGGTCTTCCCGTTCTACTGGGCCGTGATCATGTCGACGCACTCGTCGACCGAGATCTTCTCCTACCCGCCGAAGCTGCTGCCCGGCTCGCACTTCTTCGAGAACGTCCGGAATCTCTTCGACAACGTCGACTTCTTCGGGTCGATGTTCAACTCGCTGCTGGTCGCGTGCTCGGTGACCTTCCTGGTCCTGTTCTTCGACTCGCTGGCCGCGTTCGTGTTCGCCAAGTTCGAGTTCCCGGGCCGCCGGTTGCTGTTCGCGCTGATGATGGGGATCTTCATGGTCCCGGGCCAGCTCCAGGCGATCCCGCAGTTCGTGATCATGGCGAAGCTGGGCTGGATCGGCTCGATGACCGCGCTGATCGTTCCGGCGGCGGCCAACGCGTTCGGCATCTTCTGGATGCGCCAGTACATGAAGAGCGCGATCCACGACGAGCTGATCGACGCCTCGAAGCTCGACGGCGCCGGCTTCCTGCGCCAGTACTGGCACGTGGCGCTCCCGGTGGTCAGGCCGGGCCTCGCCTTCCTCGGCATCTTCACCTTCATGGGCCAGTGGAACGACTACGCCTGGCCGCTGATCGCCCTCACCAACCCGCACAACGTGACCCTCCAGGTCGCGCTCTCCCAACTGAACGGTGTCCACGGCACCACCGACTACGGAATGGTCATGACCGGCGCACTTCTCGCCCTCATACCGCTGCTGATCGTCTTCGCGATCGGCGCCAAGCAGATCATCGGGGACCTCGGCAAGGGGGCCATCCGCTGATGACGGACCCCCTGCTCGCGCTCCGCCCCTGGGAGTCACCTGAGGTGACCTCCTGGGGGCGGTTGCCCATGAACGCCGTCGACCGCCGGTCCGGTGCCCTCTCGCTCGACGGCTCCTGGCGCTTCCAGCTGCTGCCCACGCCCACCTCGACCCCCGGTCTCGCCTGGTCCTCGCTCCAGGTACCCGGCTCCTGGACCACCCAGGACACCGACGACCTGCCGCAGTACACCAACTTCACGATGCCCTGGGGCGAGTTCCCGCCCACCTCCCCCGCGGCGAACCCGACGGGCGTGTACGAGCGTGAGGTCGACGTCCCCGCCGAGTGGGCCGGCCGCCGGATCGTGCTCCAGGTCGGCGCCGCCGAGAGCGTGCTGCTGGTCCATGTGGACGGCCGGCCGGTCGGCGTGTCCAAGGACTCGCACCTCGCGGCCGAGTTCGACCTCTCCGACGTCGTACGACCCGGCGAGCGCGCCTCGCTGCGGCTCACCGTCGTCAAGTGGTCGGACGCCTCGCACCTGGAGGACCAGGACCAGTGGTGGCACGCCGGGATCACCCGCTCGGTGCTGCTGTACGCGACCGATCCGCTGCGGCTGGCCGACGTGAGCGTGCACACGCGGTGCGACGGCGGGCTGCGGATCGACTGCCAGGTGCGGGACGCCGGGGGCGCGCTGCCTGAGGGCTGGTACGTCACCGGGGAACTGGACGGCCACCTGCTCACCCAGGACGCCGAGTTCGAGCGGTTCAAGGAGGAGGACGAGCGGGTCTCCGACTTCCTCGGCGAGGCCCGCCTGACCACGGTCGTCGAGGCAGTCCGTACCTGGACCGCCGAGACGCCCGAGCTGTACGACCTGACCGTACGGCTGCACCGCGGCGACGGCTCGGTCGCCGACACCTCGCACCACCGCGTCGGCTTCCGCGAGGTGGAGATCCGCGGCCGGGACCTGCTCCTCAACGGCGAGCGGGTCTACATCCGGGGCGTCAACCGTCACGACTTCCACCCGCTGACGGGCCGGACGGTGTCGTACGACGACATGCGCGCGGATCTGGTGACGCTGAAGCGCTTCGGCTTCAACGCGATCCGTGCCGCCCACTATCCCAATGACCCCTCCCTGCTCGACCTCGCCGACGAGCTCGGCTTCTACGTCGTGGACGAGGCGAACATCGAGTCGCACGACCACGCGCACGAGATCGCCGACGACCCGCGCTACCTCGGCGCCTTCGTGGACCGTGTCTCCCGTATGGTCCTGCGCGACAAGAACCACCCCTCGGTGATCATCTGGTCGCTGGGCAACGAGTCCGACTACGGCGCCAACCACGACGCCGCCGCGGGCTGGGTGCGCCGTCACGACCCGAGCCGGCCGCTCCAGTACGAGGGCGCGGCCAAGCTCGGCTGGGCCGACCCGAAGGTCGCCTCCGACATCGCCTGCCCCATGTACGCGCCCCTTGAGGACTGTGTCGCGCACGCCCTCTCCGGTGAGCAGACCAAGCCGCTCATCCAGTGCGAGTACTCGCACGCCATGGGCAACAGCAACGGCACGCTGGCCGACCACTGGGCCGCCATCGAGTCAACCCCGGGACTTCAGGGCGGTTTCATCTGGGAGTTCTGGGACCACGGCATCCTTCAACGCGTGAACGACGGAAGACCGGCCGGACGCGGTGGCGCCGGGCTGTATGACAACGGTGTCACCGCGCCGGGCCACCGCTGGGCCTACGGCGGTGACTTCGGCGAGACGATCCACGACGGCGCCTTCATCGCCGACGGGGTCGTCTTCCCCGACCGCACGCCCAAGCCGGTGATGTACGAGCACCGGGAGATCGCGGCGCCGGTGCGCCTCACGTATGTCGGGGGCGAGCTGCGGCTCACCAACCACCAGCACTTCCGGGGCCTGGAGTGGCTGGCCGCCGAGTGGGAGCTGTCGCTCGCGGACGGCGGCACGCTGACGGCTCCGGCCCAGCTGCCCGACGTGACAGCGGGCGAATCGGTGGCCGTGCCGATGCCGTTCACGCTGCCTGAGGACGGCGGCGAGGCCTGGCTGACGCTGCGGGTGACCACGGCGGACGAGGAGGCGTGGGCGCCGCGCGGCACGGAGGTGTGTGTGCCGCAGGTGCGGCTCAGGGCGGCCACCCCCGTGGTCCCCGTCGCGCTGCCGGACTCCCCCGTCGAGGTCGACGAGGACGGGCTGCTCGTCCATCCGCTGCTCACCGCGGCCCCCGTGCTGTCGCTGTGGCGGACGCCGACCGACAACGACGAGATCGGCGGCATGGCGGCACGCTGGCGGGCCTGGGGGCTCGACGCGCTGGAGCGCAAGCTCGTGGACGTACACCGGGAGAGCGAGCGGAGCGAGATGGGGGTCCCGCCGGCCGGAGGCTGGGGGAGGGTCACCGTGGTCGCCGAGTACGCGACCCTGGCCGGCCCCGTACGCCACGAGCAGGTGTTCACCCGTGTCGAGGGCGGGGTCCGGATCGAGGAGACGGCACACCTGCCGGCCGCGCTCGACGACGTACCGCGGGTGGGCTCGGTCTTCGAGACGGTCGCCGGGCTCGATGTCCTGGAGTGGTACGGGCAGGGCCCCTGGGAGTCCTACCCGGACCGCAGCGCAGGCGCGCCGGTGGGCCACCACGCCCTTCCCGTGGACGAGTTGTTCACCCCCTATCTGCGTCCGCAGGAGAGCGGTGGGCGGCACGGTGTACGCCGCTTCACGCTCTCGGCGCCGGACGCCACGGGGCTCGCGGTCGCGCTCGACGAACCGCGCCAGGTGACCGTGACCCGCTACCGGGCCGGGGACCTGGCGGCCGCCGCCCATCACGACGAGCTGGTGGCGCGGCCCGGCTGCGTGGTGCACCTCGACGCCGCGCACCGGGGGGTGGGCACGGCCTCGTGCGGGCCCGACACCTCGCCCGGCTATCTCGTCCCGGCCGGCACCCACCGCTGGTCCTGGACGCTGCGCGTGCTCTGACCCGCGCGCGGCCCCGCCCGTCCCACTTGTTCGTCCCGTCCCACTTGTTCGACCTGTCCCACCTGATTCGACGCTCGACCTGACTCGACCTCCTCACTGACCTTTGCGCACCTTCATGGAGCAGACGTGTGTACTTCGCATGACCAGGCGACGGAGGCCGAGCAGGCCGGCGCCGGAAGACGCAACTTCCTTCGGGCCACGGCTCTGATCGGCGCGGCGGCCACCACCACGGTGGCCCTGCCCGCGGTGACGGCGCGGGCGGCGGCGCGTGAGACGAACTGGCGGCCCGACGCCGACAGCCGTCGCTTCACGCTCGCCGTCATGCCCGACACGCAGTACCTCTTCGACGGACCGAGCATCAACCCCGCGCCGATCGAGGCCTCGCTGCGCTATCTCCTGGAGCACGGCAAGGACGAGAACATCGTCTTCCTCTCGCACCTGGGCGACCTCACGCAGAACGGCGCGCAGGCCGAATTCGAGGCGGCGGACAAGGCGTTCGACCTGCTCGACCGGCGCGGCGTCGGCTACAGCGTGCTCGCGGGCAACCACGACATCAGGTCGTCCACGGACGACCAGCGGGGCGCGAGCCCATACCTGGACGTCTTCGGCCCACAGCGCTTCCAGAGCAAGCGCACCTTCGGCGGCGCCTCGCCGGACGGCTACAACACCTTCCACCTGTTCCGGGCGGCGGGCATCCAGTGGCTCGTCCTCGCGCTGGACTGGCGGCTGTCGGCGCGGGGCTACGCATGGGCGAAGGACGTCATCGCCCGGCACCCGAAGACGCCCGTCATCCTCACCACGCACGAGCTGGTCGTCGAGGACGACGCCCTGTCCTCGTACGGGCAGCAGCTCTGGGACCAGCTGATCCACGACCACGACCAGATCTTCCTGACCCTGAACGGGCACTACTGGCCCGCCGCCCGCGCCACCCGCACCAACGCGGCCGGCAACGACGTCCATCTGCACCTGACGAACTATCAGAACCGTTACTACGGCGGCGCGGCGATGATCCGCCTCTACCGCTTCGACCTCGACCGCGACGCCATCGACGTCGAGACCGTCTCGCCCTGGATCCTGGGCCGGGCGGCCGAGGGACTCAACGAGTTGGAGCGGCAGGAGAGCGAACTCAGCGGCGACGCCGACCGGTTCTCGGTCGCCGTCGACTTCGAGAAGCGCTTCTCGGGCTTCGCTCCGGTGCCCGCCCGCGCGTCGCGGCCGGTGTCCGAGATGCTGGTGCGGGGCACGGTCGCGTACTGGCGCTTCGACGGGCACGCGGACGGTACGGCGGTCGAGGGCACGGTCCGTGACCGGTCCGGGCACGGCAACGACCTGACCGTGGTCAAGGTCGGCGACGGCGCACTCACCTGGTCGTCCGCCCACCACCCCGACCAGCCCGGCCACGGCAGCCTCGTCTTCGATGGCGGCAAGCCCCCGCTGAAGGGCGCGTATCTGCGTACGGTCGACGGCGCCCCCCTCAACTCCGCCACCTTCGAACGCGGATACACCATCGAGGCCTTCTACCAGGTCCCCGCCGACTGGGACGCCTCGCACCACGCGTGGGCCTCGCTGATCAGCCGTACCGGTACGGGCGGTGGCGCGGGCAAGACCGCCGACGACCCGGACGAGCCGCTCGCCACGCTCTCCCTCTCCGACGGGCCCGGCCCGCAGTGGGCCGTCCGGCCGCTCAACCAGCAGGGCATCGTCACCAACTGGGGCGACGAGACGGCCCGCGAGCAGTGGTGGCATGTCGCCGTCGTCAACGACGGCTCGCACACCACGATGTACGTCCAGGGCTGCCCGGTCGCCCGCAATCCGCACACCGTCGCGGTCGGCCTCACCTCGCTCGGGCTGCCCTGGCTGCTCGGCGGCTACGAGTACGCGGGCCGGATCGACCAGATCCTGCACGGACGGCTCGGCGACGTACGCGTCGTCGAACGGGCGCTGTCCGTCTCGCAGTTCATGAACCACTGAGCCGTCCCGGCCACCGGTGCCCCCAGACCTTCCGACTCCCCGAGGGAGAACTCCCGCATGTCCGAGCAGCAACTGCCCGACTGGGCCGATCCGTCCGTCTCCCCCGCCGCGCTGGACCCGCAGGGCGTGTCACGGCGCGGGCTGCTGCGCAGCGCCGGTCTGTTCGGGGCGGCCTTCGCGGTGGGCTCCCTCGCCACGCCCGCGGTGGCCGACTCCCGGCGCCTCGGCGGCGACGACCCGCGCCTCGCCTATCTCGTCGGCGACCACCACATCCACTCCGTGTACAGCCACGACGCGAAGTACACGTTCTCCCAGCTCGCCCAGGCGAGCGCCAAGTACGGCCTGGACTGGATGGTCTTCAACGAGCACTCCAACTTCGGGCACGCCAACTACGGCGCCCAGTTGGAGCACCAGGAGATCCTGAAGGCGCGCGCCGAGAACCCGCGTCAGCTGATCTTCCAGGGTCTGGAGTGGTACATCCCGGGCGCCGAGCACGCCACGGTGTTCGCGGCGCCCGGCCGCCACGAGGTGGATCTGCTCACGAAGTTCGAACTCGCCTACGACGGCAAGCTGCTGGGCTACACGGCGGGCTCCCCGACCAGCCCCGACACGGCCCGCAACGAGGCCCACGCGGTCAAGGCCGTCAAGTGGCTCGCGGAGCAGCGCCGCACCGGTTACGTCGACGACGTGCTCGTCCTCGCCAACCACCCCACCCGCCTGGGCATCGACTCCCCGCACGAGATACGGAACTGGCGGGACGCGGCGCCCGAGATCATGATCGGCATGGAGGGCGCGCCCGGCGCCCAGGGCGGCGGCATCCCGGGCTGGGTCGGCTCGGGCCAGCAGCGCGGCGAGTACACCAACAAGCCGTCCGAGAACTCCTTCGCCGGCTACCCGGAGAACGCGTACGTCCTGTACGGCGGCTTCGACTGGATGACGGCGACCGTCGGCGGCATGTGGGACGCGATGCTCGCCGAGGGCAGGCTGTTCACCATCACCACCAACTCCGATGTGCACCGCGTCGTCTTCGACACCTGGAAGAACGGCGACTGGGCACCCGGACAGAACTTCGACAACACCGGGCACATCCCCGACCCGGTGAACACCGACTCCCAGCAGCCGGGCGGCGACTTCTGGCCCGGCCAGTTCAGCCGCACCCACGTGGGCGTGACCCGCTACGGCTACCGCGCCGTGATGGCGGGCCTGCGCGCGGGCCGCGTCTGGCTCGACCACGGGCATCTGCTCGACGGGCTCGACGTCCGGGTGAAGCGGGACTGCGACCACGGCCCGGGGGTCACCATGGGCGGCCGGATCCGCGTCCGCAAGGGCGAGAAGCTCACCCTGTCGGTCACCGTGACCACCGCCTCGCGCGCCAACCCCCACGGAATCCTGCCGGAGTTGGCGCACGTCGACGTGATCCGCGGCGCGGTGCGCGGACCTGCCGCCGACCGCGACGACTGGCGCGCGCCCGACACCAAGGTCGTCCGCACGGTGGACGTGAGCGGCCGCAAGGGCACGTACACCCTGCGCATCCCGCTGGTCGCCGGCGACGAGTCCTTCTACGTCCGGCTGCGCGGCAGCGACGGCAACCGCAACGGCACGGGCTACCTGGGCGCCTCGATCGACCCGCACGGCCCGATTCCGCACGTGCCCGGAAACGGTGACCCGTGGGTCGACACGTGGTTCTACGCGAACCCCGTGTTCGTGGACGTGGTGGGCGGCCGGTAGGGAGAACGGCCGTCTGACGTGGACCGTCAGGCGTAGAAGCGCGACAGGCTCTGGAGGACGGCGGCGGGCTTCCCGCCGCCGTCGATCTCCACCGTCCCGTCGACGGCGATCTGCACCCCGCCCGGCACGTCCTCGACCGAGGCGAGCCGCGCGACCAGCCGGATGCGCGAGCCGGCCTTCACCGGGGCGGGGAAACGCACCTTGTTCAGACCGTAGTTGACCTTCGTCGACACACCCTCGACCTCCAGCAGCTCGGTGAAGAGCGGGATGAAGAGGGAGAGGGTCAGATAGCCGTGCGCGATGGGCGCGCCGAAGGGGCCTTCGGCCGCCTTCCGAGGGTCGACATGGATCCACTGGTGGTCACCGGTGGCGTCGGCGAAGGTGTTGATCCGCTCCTGGGTGACCTCGATCCACTCGCTGGTGCCGAGGTCGCCGCCGGCGAGCTTCTTCAGTTCGTCGAGACCGTTCACGGTGATGCTCATGTGTACTTCCTTGCTTACGAGTCGGTGGTGCCGTACCGCGTACGGACACGGGCCTTGAGGAGCTTTCCGGAGGCGGTGCGCGGGAGTTCGTCCACGACGACCACCGACTTCGGGATCTTGTACTTGGCGAGGCGTCCGGCGAGCGAGGCGAGGACCTCGTCGGGGTCGAGCTCGACGCCCTCCCGGGGGACGACGACCGCGCGCGGCACCTCGCCCCACTTGTCGTCGGCGACGCCTATGACGGCGCACTCGACGATGCCTGGGTGGCCGAGGAGCAGGTCCTCGATCTCGGCGGGATAGATGTTCTCGCCGCCCGAGATGATCATGTCCTTGATGCGGTCGACGATGAAGACATAGCCGTCCTCGTCGACCCGGGCGGCGTCCCCGCTGCGGAACCAGCCGTCGGCGAACACGGCGGCCGTCTCGTCGGGCAGCCCCCAGTACCCGGGCATGACGTGCGGCCCGCGGACGACCACCTCGCCCGTCTCCCCCACGTCGACCGGCGTGAAGTCGGGGCGTACGACCCGTACATCGCTGAAGAAGTGCGGCACGCCCGCCGAGCCCGCCTTGCCGACCGCGTGCTCCGCGTCCAGGAAGAGGGTGCCGGGCGAGGCCTCGGTCATGCCGTAGCCCTGGAGGAAGGTGAGCCCGCGCTCCTGGTAGGCGGCTATGAGCGAGGTCGGTACGGGTGAGCCGCCGCAGGTGAGGATGCGCAGCGAGGACAGGTCGGCGTCGGCCCACCGGGGATGGCGGGCCACCTGGTCGAACATGGTCGGCACCCCGAACATGAAGGTGATCCGGTGCCGTTCGATCAGGTCGAGGGTGGCCGCCGGGTCGAAGGACTCGACCAGGACGCAGGTGCCGCCCTTGAGCAGCACCGGCAGGGTCAGCATGTTCAGCCCGGCCGTGTGGAACAACGGGGCCGAGACCAGGGCGCGTTCGTCGGCGGTCAGGTCGTGGTCGACGAGGACGTTGACCGCGTTCCAGGTCACGTTGGCGTGGGTGAGCATCGCGCCCTTGGGCCGGCCCGTCGTGCCCGAGGTGTACATGATGATGCACATGTCGTCGGCGGTGACGGGCTGGTCGATCGGTTCCTCGGCGGCCCCGTCGATCAACTCCTCGTACCAGGAGCCGATTTCGACGAACGTCCGGACGTGCGCGTTGCCCGGCAGCCCCGCCACGAGCGCGGCCGTCGACGGTGCGTACACGAGGGCCTTGGCGCCGGAGTCGCTGAGCTGGTAGGCGATCTCGGGTCCGGCGAGACGGGGGTTGAGCGGAACGAAGACCGCGCCGAGCGTGCCCGCCGCGAAGAGGGTTTCGAGGTAGGAGGGATGGTTGGGGCCGAGGTAGGCGATGCGGTCGCCGCGGCGCAGGCCGAGCGCGCGCAGCGCGTGGGCGAGGCGGGTGGTGCGGGAGTACAGCTCGGCGTAGCTGACGCTGGTGTCGCCGTGGATCAGGGCGGTGCGGTGCGGGGTCTTGCGGGCCCGGCGTGCGGGCCACGACCCCAGTCCCTCGTTGCGCATCTGTGGCCCCTTACGGTGTCAGCCCGAGCAGCCGGGCGGCGTTCTCCTTGAGGATCTTCGGCTTGACCTCGTCCTTGATCGTCAGCTTGTCGAAGTCGGCGAGCCAGCGGTCGGGGGTGAGCACGGGGTAGTCGGAGCCGAAGAGCACCTTGTCCTTGAGCAGCGTGTTGGCGTACTGGACGAGCTGGGGCGGGAAGTACTTGGGTGACCAGCCGGACAGGTCGATGTGCACACCCGGTTTGTGGGTGGCGACGGCCAGCGCCTCGTCCTGCCAGGGGAAGGAGGGGTGCGCCAGGATGATCTTGAGGTGCGGGAAGTCGGCGGCGACGTCGTCGACGTGCAGGGGGTTGGAGTACTTCAGACGGATACCGCCGCCGCCCGGAACCCCGGCCCCGATCCCCGTCTGCCCGGTGTGGAAGAGGGCGATGGTGCCGGTCTCCTCGATCACCTCGTACAGCTCGTACGCCACCGACCTGTCGTTGGGGAAGAAGCCCTGGATGCTGGGGTGGAACTTGAAGCCCTTGACCCCGTACTCCTCGACCAGCCGCCGGGCCCGCTTCACGCCGGCTCTGCCGCGGAAGGGGTCGATGGAGGCGAAGGGGATCAGCACGTCGGGGTGGGCGGCGGCGGCCTCGGCGACCTCCTCGTTCGGGACGGGCGCGGTTCCGGTGGCGGACTCGGCGTCCACCGTGAAGATCACGGCGGCCATCCTGCGCTCGCGGTAGTACGCGGCCGTCTCCTCCAGGGTGGGTTTCCGCTTGCCCTCGACCTTGAAGTAGGCGCTGGAGGCCGCGTGCAGATCGTCGTCGAGCGAGGCGTGGCCCTGCGAGGACACCTCCGCGTGGGTGTGGACGTCGATCGCGACGAGCTCGTTCAGGTCCATCACGCCTCCGGGAGGTGCGGCGCGGGGATCCCGACGGTCTGCGGCTCGGCGCCGACCGACGTGGCCCAGGCGTCGGCCAGGGTGTCGGGGGTCCAGCCGCCGTCCGCGTACGCCGCCCTGATCTCCTGCGGGTGCGACCAGAGCGTCACCTTGTCACCGCCGATGCCGATGGCCTGGCCGGTGACCCCGCGGGCCGCGTCGGAGGCGAGGAAGGGGACGAGGGCGGCGCAGTCCTCGGGGGAGCCGAAGCCCTCGCCCCTGCGCAGGAAGTCGGGCAGCGGCTCGCCGTTCCTCATGGCCTCGACGTAGGGGGCGAAGGCGGGGATGGTCTCGGTCATCGCGGTGGCGGCGACCGGCACGATCGCGTTGACGGTGATGCCCGCGCGGCCCAGCTCCATCGACCAGGTACGGGCCATGGCGGCGATGCCCGCCTTCGCGGCGGCGTAGTTCGTCTGGCCGAAGTTGCCGCGCTGTCCGGCCGGCGAGCCGACCAGGATCAGGCTGCCGCCCTCGCCCTGCTCACGCATGCGCACGGCGGCGGCGCGGGCGCAGGTGAAGGTGCCCTTCAGATGTGTGGTGATCACCGCGTCGAAGTCCTCGTCGGTCATCTTCCACAGCACCTTGTCGCGCAGGATGCCCGCGTTGGTGACCAGGATGTCGAGCCGTCCGAACTCCTGAATCGCGCGGGCGACGAGCCGGTCGGCCGCCTCCGCGGTGCCCACCGGGACCACCTCGGCCACGGCCTTGCCGCCCGCCCCGGTGATGGACTTCACGGCCTGCTCCGCCACATCCTCGTCGACGTCGTTGACGACCACGCGGGCACCGACGGCCGCGAGGGCGTGTGCGTAGGCCAGGCCGAGGCCACGGCCGCTGCCGGTGACGACGGCCACCTTGCCGGTGAGATCGATGCTGGGCACGAGAGGTCCCTTCGACGCTGAGGGTCCAAAGCGCGGCGTGCGACGCCGGGCTGCGGCTACGGGATCGAAGCTAAGGACAATAATTGTTGACGTCAATAGTTGTTGCCGTCTCATCCGTGCGGCATGCTGTGCGGAGTACGACGTGCCGCTGTACGCGGTACGGCATCACGTACCCGGCACGAAAGAACCGCCCCGCCCGGGGCCCGGCCCAGGGAGCCCGTCATCGCAGGCCAGCAGCACGCCACCAGCCCGGCCACCGGTCCCGCCCCCATCGACGCCCAGGAGCCGTGGATGCGCGGACTGCACGCGGACACCGGCTATCTGCTGTACCGGCTGGGCCTTCGCTCCGGGCAGCTGTTCAACACCTTCCTCCAGGAGTCGGGGCTGCGGCTGCGCCACTACGCGCTGCTGCGCTTCCTGGCCACCTCCGAGGGCGCGCTCCAGCGGGAGTTGAGCTCGCGGCTCGGCTACGACCCGAGCGCGATCGTCGGACTCGTCGACGACCTGGAGAAGCTCGGTTTCGCCGAGCGCCGCCCGTCGCCGGACGACCGGCGCAGCCGGATCGTGGTCCTCACGGAGGTCGGCCGGGCGTTCCTGCGCGACACGGACGAGGCGGGCCTGCGTGTCACGAACGACCTCCTCCAGCCGCTCGACCCCGCCGAGCGGGCCGTCCTGCACACGCTCCTGCAACGGGTCGCGGAAGCCGAACTGAACTCATGACCACGCTGTCCGCGCCCGACCGTCTGCTCGCGGTGCTCGCCTCCTTCGACCACGAGCACCCGGCACTCTCCCTGACGGGAATCAGCCGCCGGGCCGGGCTGTCCCTCACCACCGCGCACCGGCTGGTGGGCGCCCTCACCGACTGGGGTGCGCTGGAGCGGGACGCCGACGGCGTCTACCACGTGGGCCTGCGTCTGTGGGAGGTCGCGGCCCTCGCACCCCGCGGCCTCGCTCTCCGTCAGATCGCGCTGCCGTACCTGGAGGACCTGTACGAGGCCACGCACGAGAACGTGCAGATGGCGGTCCGCGACGGCTCCGAGGTCGTCTACATCGAGTGGATCTCCGGACGCTCCGCGGTCGGCGTACGCATCCAGGTGGGCGCCCGCTGGCCGCTGCACGCGACGGGCGTGGGCCTCGCGCTGCTGGCCCACGGTGACCCGGCGTTCCAAGAGGCCTACTGTTCGAGGCCGCTGGCCGCGTTCACCCCGCACACCCTCACCGACGGGGCCCGCCTGCGCCGCGCACTCGCCGAAGTCCGGCGCACCGGCGTCGCGGTGAGCAGCCGTCAGGTCACCGACGACGCCCTGTCGGTCGCCGCTCCGGTGCGCGGCGCGGGCGGCACGGTGGCAGCCGCGATCTCCGTCGTGGTCCCCGAACACGACGCACAGATACCGGCGTTGATCCCGGCCGTACGACTGGCGGCGCGCGGGATCTCCCGGGCGCTGGGGTGGCGGCCGGGGACGCGGACCGAGCCGGGCGCCTGAGGCTCCCGGGAACGCGGACGCGCCGAGCGCGAGGAGCCCGCCGAAGCCGAAGGGCCGGCTCGGCCTCGCACATGCCGTATGCCGTTCCTTCAGGCCGATTCTCAGGCCCTCTTCACGTAAATCTCAGACGGCGGCCCCGGGTTTCAAAGAATCACCCCAGGAAAGCGGCGCAGGATGCACCAGAAGTCGTGGTGGTGATCCAGGAAAGGCGTGCCGTGGGCTTCGCAAACAATTCGAACCGGTCCGAGCAGCGGACGGCGAACCGGTCCGAGCGGCAGGCCTGGTCGCGGCGCGGGGTGCTGGCCGCCCTCGGCGCCGTTCCGGCCGTGGGCATCCTCGCGGGCTGCAGCGGCTCGGCGGACGCCTCGGAGGGAACGGACGCCAAGGCGGGGGCGACGGCGGGGGCGAGCACGAAAGCCGAGGTCAAGTCGCCCACCGTGACCGTCACCCCGGCCGACGGCACGAAGAAGGCCGGTTTCACGAGCCCGGTCGAGGTCACCGTCAGCGACGGCACGCTCGCGAGCGTCGAGGTCAGCGGAAACGACGGCTCCACCCTGGCCGGATCCTTCAATGACGCCCGTACGAAATGGACGTCCACGAAAAACCCTTACTCGGGCACCAAATACACGGTCACGGCCACGCCGAAGGGCGCCGCCGCGCAGAGCGCGAGCTTCGTCACGAAGCAGCCCTCGGACACGTTCGTGGGCTATTTCACGCCCGAGCCGAATTCGACCTCCGGTGTCGGTATGCCCGTCTCGATCAACTTCACCGAGGCCGTGAAGGACCGGGCCGCCGTGGAAAAGGCGATCACGGTGACGGCGGAGCCCGCGGTCGAGGTGGTCGGGCACTGGTTCAGCGACACACGGCTCGACTTCCGGCCCGAGGAGTACTGGGCCGCGGGCACGAAGATCACGCTGAGCCTGCGCCTGAAGGACGTCCAGGGCACGACCGGCGTCTACGGCACCCAGTCCAAGGACGTCACCTTCCACATCGGCCGCCGCCAGATCAGCACGGTCGACCTGGCGAAGAAGACCATGACCGTCGAGCGCGACGGCTCCACCCTCGCCTCCTACCCGGTGAGCGGCGGCGACGCCGACCACACCACCTGGTCCGGGATCATGGTGATCAGCGAGCGTTTCAAGCAGACCCGGATGGAGTCCTCGACCGTCGGGCTCGGCGACGAGTACGACATCTCGGATGTTCCGCACGCCCAGCGCCTGACCACCTCCGGCACCTTCATCCACGGCAACTACTGGGCCTCGACCTCGGTCTTCGGCTCCACCAACACCAGCCACGGCTGCGTCGGTCTGCACGACGCCAAGGGCGCGAACGACAGCTCCGTACCGGGCTACAAGTTCTACGCCGCCTCGATGCTCGGCGATGTCGTCGTCGTCAAGAACTCGGGCGAGAAGACCGTCGAGGCGTCCAACGGCCTCAACGGCTGGAACCTGTCCTGGGCGGACTGGAAGGCGGGGAGCGCCCTCTAGTGCCGCGGCAGGCAACGTTCGCCCCGTCGCGACGCCCGGCACGCCCTCTCGCCGCACCGGCCGAAAGCCCAAGTACGTCCGGTCCGTCGACGGGGACTTCCGGCCGGCACGCCGAGAGCACGCACCGGACGCCGCTCCTTGGCGGGCAAACGTTGCCTGCCGCGGCACTAGGCCCTGTCCCAGCCTCGCCCGTCCCAGCTTCAATGCCTGAACTCCCGTACAGGGAAAGGAGTTTCTCGGCTTTACCTCTTGACGGTCGGAGTAGCAGAGAGCACATTGGCCGCGCACCTTGCTTGAGAGCGCTCTCAGCAGTACCCGCGCACCCCCACTCCGTACCGAAGAGGCATTCATGAGTGAACCCTCCGGCACACCTGTCAGACGTGGCCCCCTGCGGCGCGTCATCCTGGCCGCGGTCGGCACGCTGTCCCTGGCCGTGGCCGCGGCCCTCCCCGCGAACGCGTCCGCGCCCACTCCCCCGGCCGGCTGGTCCCAGGTCTTCGTCGACGACTTCACCGGGGCGGCCGGCTCCGGCGTCAACACCTCCAACTGGCAGTACGACACGGGCACCAGCTATCCGGGCGGCGCCGCCAACTGGGGCACCGGCGAGGTCGAGACGATGACCTCCAGCACCAACAACGTGGCGCTCGACGGCAACGGCAACCTTTTGATCACCCCGCGCCGGGACGCCTCCGGCAACTGGACCTCGGGCCGTATCGAGACCACCCGCACCGACTTCCAGCCGCCCGCGGGCGGCAAACTCCGCGTCGAGGCGCGGCTGCAGATGCCGAACGTGACCGGCGCCGCCGCCAAGGGCTACTGGCCCGCCTTCTGGACGCTGGGCGCGCCCTACCGCGGCAACTACCAGAACTGGCCGAGCGTCGGCGAGCTGGACATCATGGAGAACGTCCAGGGCCTCAACACCGAGTGGGCCACCATGCACTGCGGCACCAACCCGGGCGGCCCGTGCAACGAGACCAGCGGCATCGGCGGCAACACCCCGTGCGCCGGCACCACCTGTCAGGCCGGCTTCCACACGTACGCCATGGAGTGGGACCGCTCCACGAGCCCCGAGGAGATCCGCTTCTACCTCGACGGCGTCAACTTCCACACGGTCAAGGCGAACCAGGTCGACGCGACCACCTGGGCGAACGCCACCAACCACGGCTACTTCGTCATCCTGAACGTGGCGATGGGCGGCGGTTTCCCCGACGCGTTCGGCGGCGGTCCGGACAGCGGCACCGAGCCCGGCCACCCGCTGGTCGTGGACTACGTCCAGGTGCTGCAGGCCAGTGGGAGCGGTACCACACCGCCCCCGACCGGCAACCGTGACGCCTACAGCGCCATCCAGGCCGAGTCGTACGACACCCAGTCGGGCACCAGCACCGAGGCCACCACGGACACCGGCGGCGGCCAGGACATCGGCTCACTGGCCAACGGGGACTGGGCGCTGTACAAGGGCGTCAATTTCGGCTCCACGGCGGCCACGCAGTTCATCGGGCGCGTGGCGAGCGGTGCGGCGAGCGGGGTCAGCGGCCTGGTCGAGGTGCGTCTCGACAGCCGTACGAGCACGCCCATCGGCAGTTTCGCGGTGGGCAACACCGGCGGCTGGCAGAGCTGGCGGACGGTCCCGGCCAACATCAGCGGCGTCACCGGCACCCATGACGTCTATCTGACCTTCACCAGCGGCCAGCCGGCCGACTTCGTGAACGTCAACTGGTTCGACTTCGGCCACTGACGAGGCGGTTCCTCGGCAAGCGGTACGAGGAGTGAAGGGGCGGGCCCGCGGGCCCGCCCCTTTTCTTCGGTACGGACCCTTTTCCTCGGTACGGACTCAGCGCAGCTCCGCCCGGAACACCACCGGGCTCGTCCCCGTGTGCTGGTGGAAGAACTTGGAGAAGTTCGCCGAGTCCGGGAAGCCCACGGCGACGCCGATGCGGCCGATGGGCATCTCCGTGTGGGCCAGCAGCCGCTTGGCCTCCAGGACCACCCGCTTGTCGATGAAGCCCTTGGGGGTCTCACCGGTGGCCGCGCGCACCGCGCGCACCAGGGTGCGGCGGGAGTAACCGAGCGCGTCGGCGTAGGCGCTGACGCTGTGGTTGGTGGCGAAGTCCTTCTCGACCGCGTCCCGGAAGCGCGTGAACGTGGTGTCGGTCTGCTCGCGGGCCGCCTCGGCCGAGCTGGCCGCGAGATGGGCGAGGCGCAGCAGGAACGCGGTGAGGGAGTGCCGCAGCACCGAGGTGTGCAGGCTGAGCGGCAGCGTGGTGGTGTCGACGTACTCGCGTTCCAACTGGGCGAGCGAGTGCTCCAGGGCGGCCAGCTGGGCGGCGTCCGGGCGCAGCAGCGGGGGCTGGTCGTAGCGGTAGAGACCGGTCGCCTCGACGGTGGCCCGGGGGAGGAAGCCTGGCTGCATGATCAGGACGGTGCCGCGGTAGCGGTCGGTGCGGGAGAAGCGGTGCACTTGGCCGGGGCGGATCCACAGGATGTCGCCGGCGGACACGTCGTACTCGGCGAAGTCGATCATGTGTCTGACCGGGCCCTCGTGGAACAGCATCACGACGTGGAAGTCGATGCGGTGCACCCGTTCCAGCGGGGCGTCCGCGTGCCAGACGCGTCCGGTCCCCATCTCGCCGACCTGCATACCGACGCCGGACAGGCTCAGATCGACCGGGAAGGGGAAGGTCCTGATCCCGTCCTGGGTGCCGTCTTCGCCCTGGACACCGCCTTGGGTGGTTCTGTCTGTCATGTCCCTCTCGCGTCGACTCGCTCCAGCACTCCGTGTCCCACTTTCACCGAAGGCTGACACACGGGCACCTTCCCCGGCAAAAGTCAGACTTTTAGGTTTGAAGGCGTTCCACCAGCGATTCCAGATCCAGTGAGGACTTCTTGAAGATGAGTACGCAGAGCCCCGACGGCTTCGAATGGACCGAACTCGACCGCCGAGCCGTCGACACCGCCCGCATCCTGGCTGCTGACGCCGTGCAGAAGGTCGGAAACGGCCACCCGGGCACCGCGATGAGCCTGGCCCCGGCGGCGTACACGATCTTTCAGAAGGTGATGCGACACGACCCCGCCGACCCGGAGTGGACCGGCCGCGACCGGTTCGTCCTGTCCCCCGGCCACACCTCGCTGACCCTTTACACCCAGCTCTTCCTCTCCGGCTACGAGCTCGGACTGGACGACCTGAAGGCGTTTCGCACGCACGGTTCGAAGACGCCGGGTCACCCCGAGTACGGGCACACCGCGGGCGTGGAGACCACGACCGGCCCGCTCGGCCAGGGTGTCGCGAACGCGGTGGGCATGGCGATGGCCGCCCGCTACGAGCGCGGTCTGTTCGACCCCGAGACGCCGGAGGGCGAGTCGCCCTTCGACCACACCATCTGGGGCATCGTCTCGGACGGCGACCTGGAGGAGGGCATCTCCGCCGAGGCCTCCTCGCTCGCGGGCCACCAGAAGCTGGGCAACCTGGTCTTCGTCTACGACGACAACCACATCTCCATCGAAGGCGACACCGCCACCGCCTTCTCCGAGGACGTGCTGAAGCGCTACGAGGCCTACGGCTGGCACGTGCAGCGCATCGAGCCCTCGGCCGACGGCGACATCGACGTCCGCGCGCTGTACACGGCGCTGAAGGCGGCGCAGGCCGAGACCGAACGGCCCTCGATCATCGCGATGCGCACGATCATCGCCTGGCCCGCGCCGAACGCCCGGAACACCGAGGCCTCGCACGGCTCCGCGCTCGGCGCGGACGAGGTCGCCGCCACCAAGCGTCTCCTGGGCTTCGACCCGGAGCAGACCTTCGAGGTCGCGGGCGAGGTCCTCGCCCACGCCCGTGCGGCCCTGGACCGGGGTGCCGAGGCGCACGCCGCCTGGGACAAGCGGATCGCCGAGTGGCGCACCGCGCAGCCCGAACGGGCCACGCTGTTCGACCGTATCGTCGCCGGCCAGCTTCCCGAGGGCTGGGAGGAGAAGCTGCCGGCGTTCGAGGCGGGCACGTCCGTCGCGACCCGCGCCGCCTCCGGCAAGGTCCTGCAGGCGCTCGGCTCGGTCATCCCCGAGCTGTGGGGCGGCTCCGCCGACCTCGCCGGCTCGAACAACACCACCATCGACAAGACGTCCTCCTTCCTGCCGAAGGGCAACCCGCTGCCGGAGGCCGACCCGTACGGCCGTACCGTCCACTTCGGCATCCGCGAGCACTCCATGGCCGCGGAGATGAACGGCATCGCGCTGCACGGCAACACCCGTATCTACGGCGGCACCTTCCTGGTCTTCTCCGACTACATGCGCAACGCCGTGCGTCTGTCCGCGCTGATGCAACTCCCCGTCACCTACGTCTGGACCCACGACTCCATCGGTCTCGGCGAGGACGGCCCCACCCACCAGCCGGTCGAACACCTCGCCTCGCTGCGCGCTATCCCCGGCCTGAACATCGTCCGCCCGGCCGACGCCAACGAGACCGCGATCGCCTGGGCCGAGATCCTCAAGCGGCACGCCACCAACCCCGCCCCCCACGGCCTGGCCCTGACCCGCCAGGGCGTGCCCACCTACGAGGCCAACTCCGAGGCCGCCAAGGGTGGTTACGTCCTGCGTGACGCCTCCACCCAGGCGCCCGACCTGGTCCTGATCGCCACCGGCTCCGAGGTGCACCTCGCCGTCGAGGCGCGCGAACTGCTGGAGGCCGAGGGGATCGGCACCCGGGTCGTGTCGATGCCGTCCGTGGAGTGGTTCGAGGAGCAGTCCCCGGAATACCGGGCGAGTGTCCTTCCGCCGTCCGTGAAGGCCCGCGTGGCGGTCGAGGCGGGCATCGGCCTGACCTGGTACCGGTACGTCGGTGACGCAGGACGCATCGTTTCGCTCGAGCACTTCGGCGCCTCCGCCGACGCCAACACCCTGTTCGCCGAGTTCGGTTTCACCGCCGAGAACGTCGCCGCCGCCGCGCGGGAATCCCTCGCCGCCGCCCGCGGTTGATCCGATCGCACGAAGGAAGATGATCACTGTGACCGAAGCAACCGCGACCGCGGTAACCCTCAAGCGCCTCTCCGACGAAGGCGTCTCCATCTGGCTGGACGACCTCTCCCGCAAGCGCATCGCCTCCGGCAACCTCGCCGAACTCGTCGAGACCAGGCACGTGGTGGGCGTCACCACCAACCCCTCCATCTTCCAGGCCGCCATCGGCTCCGGTGAGGGGTACGAGGAGCAGCTCGCCGACCTGGCCGAGCGCGGCGTGACGGTCGACGAGGCCGTCCGGATGATGACCACGGCCGACGTCCGCGCCGCGGCCGACATCCTGCGCCCGGTGTACGACGCGACCGCCGGCCGTGACGGCCGGGTCTCCATCGAGGTCGACCCGCGCCTCGCCCACCACACCACCGCGACCGTCGCCGAGGCCAAGCAGCTCGCCTGGCTCGTCGACCGCCCGAACGTGATGATCAAGATTCCGGCGACGAAGGCCGGCCTCCCGGCGATCACCGAGGTCATCGGCCTCGGCATCAGCGTCAACGTCACGCTGATCTTCTCCCTGGAGCGCTACCGCGAGGTGATGGACGCCTACCTGGCGGGCCTGGAGAAGGCCAAGGCGGCGGGCATCGACCTCGCCACCGTCCACTCCGTCGCGTCCTTCTTCGTCTCCCGCGTCGACAGCGAGATCGACAAGCGGCTGGCGAAGGTCGGCACCGACGAGGCCCTCGCCCTCAAGGGCAGGGCGGCGCTCGCCAACGCGCGGCTCGCCTACGAGGCGTACGAAGAGGTGTTCGCCTCCGCCCGCTGGACCGCGCTCGCTCCGGCCGGCGCCAACAAGCAGCGCCCCCTGTGGGCCTCGACGGGCGTCAAGGACCCCTCGTACAAGGACACGCTGTACGTCGACGAGCTGGTCGCGCCGGGCACGGTCAACACCATGCCGGAGGCGACGCTCAACGCCACCGCCGACCACGGTGACATCCACGGCGACGCGGTGACCGGCGGCTACGCCCAGGCGCGCGCCGACCTGGCCGCCGTGGAGAAGCTCGGAATCTCCTACGACGAGGTGGTCGGCCTCCTGGAGGACGAGGGCGTCTCGAAGTTCGAGGCGGCCTGGGGCGACCTGCTCGACGCGGTCGCGACCTCGCTGAGCGGCAAGGGAGTTGAAGGGGAATGACCAAGCATGAATCGCTTCCCGACGGTATCCCGCAGGATGCGGCCGCCACGCCGGAGGGACCTGGTGACACGACCGTGGAACCGGTCGGTGTGAAGGCTCGGGCCAAGGGCGACGGACCCGTTCCGGTGACGGAATGGGACAACCCGCTCCGTGACCGCCGTGACCGCCGCCTCCCCCTGATCGCGGGTCCCTCAGGACTCGTCATCTTCGGTGTCACCGGCGACCTGTCCCGCAAGAAGCTGATGCCGGCCGTCTACGACCTCGCCAACCGCGGTCTGCTGCCGCCGGGCTTCTCGCTCGTCGGGTTCGCCCGCCGCGACTGGGAGGACGAGGACTTCGCCCAGATCGTGCACGACTCGGTCCGTGACCACGCGCGGACGGAGTTCCGCGAGGAGGTCTGGCAGCAGCTCGCCGAGGGCATGCGGTTCGTCCCGGGCACCTTCGACGACGACACGGCGTTCAAGCAGCTGCGCTCGGCCATCGAGGAGCTCGACGCGGCCCGGGGCACCAGCGGCAACTACGCCTTCTACCTCTCCGTACCGCCGAAGTTCTTCCCGAAGGTCGTCCGGCAGCTCAAGAAGCACGGGCTCGCGAGCCCGCCGGAGGGTTCCTGGCGGCGCGCGGTCATCGAGAAGCCGTTCGGCCACGACCTGGAGAGCGCGCGCGAGCTGAACGCGCTGGTGCACGACGTGTTCGACCCGGAGCAGGTCTTCCGCATCGACCACTACCTCGGCAAGGAGACCGTCCAGAACATCCTGGCGCTCCGCTTCGCCAACCAGATGTACGAGCCGATCTGGAACCGGTCGTACGTCGACCACGTGCAGATCACCATGGCCGAGGACATCGGCATCGGCGGCCGGGCCGGCTACTACGACGGCATCGGCTCGGCCCGAGACGTCATCCAGAACCACCTGCTCCAGCTGATGGCGCTGACCGCCATGGAGGAGCCGATCGCCTTCGACGCCGAGTCGCTGCTGACCGAGAAGCTCAAGGTCCTCAAGTCGGTGAAGCTGCCGGAGAGCCTGGGCGAGCACACCGTCCGCGGCCAGTACGCGGCGAGCTGGCAGGGCGGCGAGAAGGTGCCCGGCTATCTGCAGGAGGAGGGCATCGACCCCCGGTCGACGACCGACACCTACGCGGCCGTCAAGCTGGAGGTCGACAACCGCCGCTGGGCGGGCGTCCCCTTCTATCTGCGCACCGGCAAGCGCCTGGGCCGGCGGGTGACGGAGATCGCGGTGGTCTTCCAGCGCGCCCCGCACTCCCCGTTCGACTCGACCGCCACCGAGGAGCTCGGCCAGAACGCGATCGTCATCCGCGTCCAGCCCGACGAGGGCATGACGGTGCGCTTCGGATCGAAGGTCCCGGGTACGTCGATGGAGATCCGGGACGTCACGATGGACTTCGCCTACGGCGAGTCGTTCACCGAGTCCAGCCCGGAGGCGTACGAACGCCTGATCCTGGATGTCCTGCTCGGCGACGCCAACCTCTTCCCCCGTCACCAGGAGGTGGAAGAGTCCTGGAAGATCCTCGACCCGATCGAGGAGTTCTGGGAGACCCACGGCAAGCCCGCGCAGTACCCCTCGGGCAGCTGGGGTCCGAAGGAAGCCGACGAGATGCTCGCACGAGACGGACGGAGCTGGCGCAGGCCATGAAGATCGACCTGACCGACACCACGGCAAGCAAGATCAACAAGGCGCTCGTGCAGGGGCGCCGTGCCATCGGCACCCCCGCCGTGGGCATGGTCCTGACGATGGTCATCGTCACCGACGAAGAGAACGCGTACGACTCGATCAAGGCCGCCGAGGAGGCCTCGCGCGAGCACCCCTCGCGCACCCTGGTCGTCATCAAGCGGCACGCCCGCACCCCGCGCGACCGCACCACCTCGCGCCTCGACGCCGAGGTCCGGGTGGGCACCGACTCCGGCGCCGGTGAGACCATCGTGCTGCGGACCTACGGAGAGGTGACCGACCACGCCGACTCCGTGGTCCTGCCGCTGCTGCTGCCGGACGCGCCCGTCGTGGTCTGGTGGCCGGTGAACGCCCCCGACGTACCCGCCAAGGACCCGCTGGGCGCCCTCGCGCAGCGCAGGATCACCGACATGTACGCCGTCGAGGCGCCGCTCACGGCCCTGGAGGCCCGCGTCCACTCGTACGCGCCGGGCGACACCGACCTGGCCTGGACCAGGCTGACACCGTGGCGCTCCATGCTGGCCGCCGCACTCGACCAGGCCCGTACGAAGGTGATCTCGGCCGCCGTCGAGAGCGAGGCCGACAACCCGAGCGCCGAGCTGCTCGCCCGCTGGCTGGGCGCCCGGCTCGAAGTTCCGGTCGAGCGGGTCGTCACCGCCGGTCCGGTGGTGACCGCGGTACGGCTCGGCACGGCGAACGGCGAGATCGTGATCGACCGGCCCGAGGGCCCGCTGGCCACGCTGTCGCTGCCCGGGCAGCCCTCCCGCACCCTCGCGCTGAAGGTGCGCAGCACTTCCGAGCTGATCGCCGAGGAGCTGCGCCGCCTCGACGCGGACGAGATGTACGCCGTCGCCCTGCGGGGCGAGGGCGCCAAGGAGACCCCCCGTCATGTCTGACTCCCCCAAGCTCACGCGGCGTCCGGAGTGGGTGGCCCTGGAGGACCACCGCGCGGACGGTCTGCTCCACCCGCGGCTGCGTGAGCTGTTCGCCGCCGATCCCGCCCGCGCGGAGCGCTATGTCGTGCGGGTCGGCGATCTGCGGATCGACTACTCCAAGCACCTGATCACGGACGAGACCCTCGCCCTCCTCCAGGAACTGGCCACCGCCACCGATGTGTTCGGGCTGCGCGACGCGATGTTCCGCGGCGAGAGGATCAACGTCACCGAGGACCGGGCGGCGCTGCACACCGCGCTGCGGGCCCCGCGGAACGCGGTGATCGAGGTCGACGGCGAGAACGTCGTCCCTGGCGTGCACGCCGTCCTCGACAAGATGGCCGACTTCGCCGAGCGGGTCCGCGCCGGCGAGTGGACCGGCCACACCGGCAAGCGCATCAAGAACGTCGTGAACATCGGTATCGGCGGCTCCGACCTCGGTCCGGCGATGGCCTACGAGGCGCTGCGCGCCTTCACGGACCGTTCGCTGACCGTGCGGTTCGTGTCGAACGTGGACGGCGCCGATCTGCACGAGGCCGTCCGTGACCTCGACCCGGCCGAGACGCTGTTCATCATCGCCTCGAAGACGTTCACCACGATCGAGACGATCACCAACGCGACCTCGGCGCGGACCTGGCTGCTCGCCGCGCTGGAAGATGGGGGCACCTCCCGCTCGAGCGAAGTCGAGAGTGGGGGAGAGAAGGCGGTCGCCAAGCACTTCGTGGCGCTGTCGACGAACGCCGGCAAGGTGTCGGACTTCGGTATCGACACGGCCAACATGTTCGGGTTCTGGGACTGGGTCGGCGGACGCTACTCCTTCGACTCGGCGATCGGCCTGTCGTTGATGATCGCGATCGGCCCGGACCGCTTCCGTGAGCTGCTCGACGGGTTCAGGATCGTCGACGAGCACTTCCGTACGGCTCCCGCCGAGGCCAACGCGCCTTTGCTGCTGGGCCTGTTGGGCGTCTGGTACGGCAACTTCTTCGACGCCCAGTCGCACGCCGTGCTGCCGTACTCGCACTACCTGTCCAAGTTCACCGCCTACCTGCAGCAGCTGGACATGGAGTCCAACGGCAAGTCGGTGGACCGCGACGGCAACCCGGTGGAGTGGCAGACCGGTCCGGTGGTGTGGGGCACGCCCGGCACCAACGGGCAGCACGCGTACTACCAGCTCATCCACCAGGGCACGAAGCTGATCCCGGCCGACTTCATCGGCTTCGCCAACCCGGTCGACGAGCTGGAGACCGAACTCGCCGCCCAGCACGACCTGTTGATGGCGAACTTCTTCGCGCAGACCCAGGCCCTCGCCTTCGGCAAGACGCCGGACGAGGTGCGCGCCGAGGGCGTGCCCGAGGAACTGGTGCCGCACAAGACGTTCAAGGGCGACCACCCGACGACCACGATCCTCGCGAGCGAGCTGACGCCGTCGGTCCTCGGCCAGCTCATCGCCCTCTACGAGCACAAGGTGTTCGTCCAGGGCGCGATCTGGAACATCGACTCCTTCGACCAGTGGGGAGTCGAGCTGGGCAAGGTTCTAGCCAAGCGCGTGGAACCAGCGCTGACCGAGGGCGCCGACGTGAGGGGTCTCGACCCCTCCACCGCCGCCCTCGTGGCCGCGTACCGCACTCTCCGAAAGAATTGAATCCTCACCCTTGCGAACAAGGGTGATTCCTGGCTCACACAGCCCAGCGGAACACCGTTCCGTCAGGTCTTACACGATCAACGCCAGCCGGGTCGAAACCTGCCCGGCAACATGCCAAGTTCTCGCATGTTGAGGCACGTAATCTACATCACACTCTGGAGCGCCGCAAAGTGAACAACATGCAGCTCGGACTCATCGGCCTCGGCAAGATGGGCGGCAACATGCGCGAGCGGATCCGCCGCGCGGGCCACACGGTCGTCGGCTACGACCGTAACCCCGAGGTCTCGGACGTGAGCAGCCTCACCGAACTCGTGAGCGCGCTCGAAGGCCCGCGCGTGGTGTGGGTGATGGTCCCCGCCGGCGCCCCGACCCAGTCGGTCATCGACGAGCTCGGCGACCTGCTGGAGCCGGGTGACACCGTCGTCGACGGCGGCAACTCCCGCTGGACGGACGACGAGAAGCACGCGGAGGAACTGACCGCCAAGGGCATCGGCTTCGTCGACGCGGGCGTCTCCGGCGGCGTCTGGGGCCTCAAGAACGGCTACGCGCTGATGGTCGGCGGCGACGCCGAGCACATCGCGAAGGTGCAGCCCGTCTTCGACGCCCTCAAGCCCGAGGGCGACGCCGGCTTCGTGCACGCCGGCAAGGTCGGCGCGGGCCACTTCTCCAAGATGGTCCACAACGGCATCGAGTACGCCATGATGCAGGCCTACGCCGAGGGCTGGGAGCTCCTGGAGAAGGTCCACTCCGTCACCGACGTACGCGAGGTCTTCCGCTCCTGGCAGGAAGGCACCGTCATCCGCTCCTGGCTGCTCGACCTCGCCGTCAACGCGCTGGACGACGACGAGCACCTGGAGAAGCTGCGCGGCTACGCGGACGACTCCGGCGAGGGCCGCTGGACCGTCGAGGCCGCCATCGACAACGCCGTCCCGCTGCCCGCCATCACCGCCTCCCTCTTCGCGCGGTTCGCCTCCCGTCAGGACGACTCCCCGCAGATGAAGATGGTCGCGGCGCTGCGCAACCAGTTCGGCGGACACGCCGTCGAGTCGGCGAAGTAACGACCATGGGCGACCTCCTGTTGGTCCGTCACGGTGAGACCGAGTGGAGCGTGTCGGGCCAGCACACCAGCTGGACCGACCTGCCCCTCACCCAGCACGGCGAGGAACAGGCCAAGTCCCTCGCCCCGCTGCTCGCCGGCCGGACCTTCGCCCTGGCCCTGACCAGCCCGCTCCGCCGCGCGATACGCACGGCGGAACTCGCGGGCGTGTACGGGGCCGTGGCCGACCCCGATCTGCACGAGTGGGACTACGGCGCGTACGAAGGCATCACGACCGTCGAGATACACCGCACCCGGCCCGACTGGTTCCTGTGGAACGACGGCGTGCCGCCCGGCCCCGACGGCCGTCCCGGCGAGTCACCGGCGGAGGTGGCAGAGCGCGCCGACCGCGTGCTGTCCCGCGTCGGGCCGGCGCTCGCCGACGGCGACGTGATCCTCGTGGCACACGGCCACTTCCTGCGCATGCTGACGGCCCGTCGGCTCGGGCTGTCCCCCACGGACGGGCGACTGTTCCAGCTCGCGACGGGCACCGTCAGCCGGTTGTCCACCGAGCACGGGCATCCTGTGATCGCCGAGTGGAACACCACCGGAACTTCTGCGGCGGTTCGCTAGTTTCTACATTGCTGTAGAAATCGAAGAGGTCGTGGTCCGCCCTCCGGGGCGGACCGGGCCTCTCCCAACGTATGGAGTTCTCATGGCCCTGTGGGACCGCATCAAGGAGTCCGCGTCGACGATGCAGACCCAGCTCGTGGCGAAGAAGAACGATCTGAAGAGCGGTGCCTTCCGCGACGCGAGCATGGCGATGTGCGCGCTGGTCGCCGCGGCGGACGGTACGGTTGATCCCTCCGAGCGTCAGCGTGTCGCCCAGCTCCTCGCCACGAACGAGGTGTTGCAGAACTTCGACGCCGACGACCTGCGCCGCCGCTTCGACGACAACCTGAACAAGCTGACCGCCGACTTCGCCTTCGGCAAGGTCAGCGTCCTCCAGGAGATCGCCAAGGCGAAGAAGAAGCCGGCCGAGGCGCGCGCCGTCATCCAGATCGGCATCGTCATCGGCGGCGCCGACGGCGACTTCGACAAGACCGAGCAGGCCGTCGTGCGCGAGGCGTGCTTCACGCTCGACCTGCCGCCGCACGAGTTCGACCTGTAGTTCCCCACCGGTCCCGGCCGTGCCACCTTTGCGGCCGGGACACGTGAGGTGGCTCAGGCGCCGTGCGAGGAGCGCCTGCGCCACTTCACGAACTCCGCCTCCGGGTCGCCGGTGCACGACCAGGGCATCCGGCTGGCGCGCACCCCGAGGATCCGGAAGAGCGGGGCCGCGATGTCCGGCAGGCCCGCGTAGCTGGCGGCGTGCGCCAGGTAGTTGAGGTCACGCACCTCCTCCGGTGCGGGCTGGCCGTCCGGGCGCTCGGTGATCCAGCGCTGCCAGGTGCGCCGTACGTCGTCGACGGCTCCGTCGTGGTTCCAGTGCCGGTCGAGATCGCCGGGCGCGTCCCCCCGGCCGTTCGCCCCGTCCTGAAGGGAGCGGTACTCCTCGACGCGGGCGAACTGCACCAGAACCGGCAGCGCGCAGCCCGGCGGGGCGACGGCCGCCGCGTCACGGGCGAAGTCGTACATCAGGCCGTGGGTGCCGTGCCAGCGCGCCGAGTAGTAGCGCAGCACATGGAGGTGGCCCTCCATCGTGTAGGGGTCGCGGGCGTGCAACTCGTCCCACCAGCGGCCGAGTTCCTGGCGGCGCACCCCGGCGGTGTAGAGCCGGGCGACGGAGATGAGGCAGATCCAGGGTGTGGGGTCCTCGGGGCAGGCCTCGGCGCCCTGGAGACAGGCCATCACCGCCTGGTCGACGCGGCGCTGTTCGACGGGTACGTGCCCGCCCGTGGCGGCGGCGAGGCCGAAAGCCCTGGCCACCTCGGTCGCGGCCCGCAGGACCAGCGCGTCGGCGCTGCGGGGCTCCGCGGCGAGCCAGGACTCGACCAGCGAGTTGCCCGCGCACGCCGGCGCGAGCAGCCGGATCCGGTGGCCGCGCACGGACCACGCGGGGCCGGTCACCCGCAGCAGATCACGCAGGCCCTGCCAACGGCCGTTGGCGATGTCCTTGCGTGCGGTGGTGAGGCGCGCGTCCCCGTAGTCGGGGTCGAAGTCGGGGGTGAAGCGGTCTCCCGGCATGGACTCCCTCTCAGAACGTGAAGCACTGAAACCGGCCTCGGAGCCGGAGGCCGATTGCTCCACGTCCTGGGCAGCAGACTGGGGGCGATGCCGCGCTGCCGCTGTGATCGGCCGGCGGTCGCTCCGCAGAGGTGTTCCGCGGGTGGTGCGATGATAGCGGTGGTCATTGCTGTTTCAATGTCAACTGACGGGTAATATGCGCCACGTGGGGCTCAGATGAGCGGCGTCATGACATGACTGCGCAGTCTGTCAGCGCCCTGGTCGGCGCACCCCGTGCTGCGCGGCCAGCCGCACCGGGGCGTTCTGCGCTCCGTAACCCCGGTAACCCCCGTCCCGCTGGACGAGTTCGAAGAAGACACGGCCGACCGTCTCCGTGTAGCAGTGGCGGAACTCGCCCTCCGCGTCGCGGTCGTAGAGGATGCCGAGTTCCCGGTACGCCGCCAGCTCGCCGTCGGCGAACTCATAGCGGGCGGCCAGGTCGTCGTAGTAGTTCGCGGGTATCGGCAGCAGCCGACCGCCGGCCTCGCGGAAGCGGCGGGCCGCGGCGACCACGTCGTCCGTGGCGAGGGCGATGTGCTGGGCGCGAGCGCCCTCGTCGGTGGGGGCGGGGCCGACACCGAGGGCGATCCGGACGCTGCCGTCGGCGTTGGTGACCGCGCGGCTGCGGTGCAGTCCGTACGGGTCGGCGACATCGACGCTGTCCTGCGCGCTCAGGCCGAGCACGCTGCGGTGGAAGAGGGCCGCCTCGTCGAACTGGTGCCAGGGCTGGGTGAGGGCCAGGTGGTCGATGCGGGCCACGTGCTGCGGAAGTCGTTCGTGTACGACCGCCACGAAGTCGCCCGTCCAGCTCGTGGGTTCGGGGCGCCCGGGGTGATCCGTGACGCAGAAGAAGAGTTCGGTGCCGTCGGGGGCGGCCACCGCGTCCAACAGGGCGTCCTCGGGGGCACGGCGGCGGGGCAGGACCGGGGCCAGGAGGGATTCGGCGCGCCGGGCCGCGGCGGCCGGGTCCGGGGACTCCAGGCCGACGGCGGCGAGGGAGGTGCCGTCGCGCCGGGCGGCCGGACCGGTGTTGACCAGGACGCGGGCCTCGCCCTGCTGCCAGAGGTCCACCGGCTTGCTGCGGTGCCTGGCCCTGCGGGTGAAACCGAGGGCGCCGAGGAGCCCGGTGACGGGCTCGGCGTCGGGGGTGACGAGTTCGGCGAAGGCGACACCGGTCGGCACCACGGGCGCGGGCGGGGTCGCGAGTCCCGTCGCCTCCTGGAGGACGAGAAGGGAACGGCGCGCGTCCACGGCGGTCGGGCCTGCCTCGGCCTGCCGGAAGACGTCGTTGAAGACCTCGAGGGAGAGCGGTCCGCGGTATCCGGCACGCAGGACGTGTCCGAGGAACCCCGCGATGTCGAAGCCGCCCTGGCCCGGGAAACAACGGTAGTGGCGGCTCCACTGCAGGACGTCCATCGCCATCAGCGGGGCGTCGGCCAACTGCAGGAAGAAGATCTTCTCGCCGGGGATGTCCTCGATGCCCTTGGGGTCGCCGCCCCGGGCGAGGATGTGGAAGCTGTCCAGGCAGGTGCCGAGGGCGGGGTGGTCCGCGGCCTCGACGATGCTCCAGGCGTGGTCGTACGTACTCACATGGCGGCCCCACGCGAGCGCCTCGTAGGCGACGCGCATGCCGAAGTCCTGTGCGAGGTCCGCGAGCCGGCGCAGTTGGTCGGCCGCGAGCGCGTCGTCGTCCACGGCGAGCGGGGAGACGCTGGAGCACACCAGGACCGTCTCGGCCCCGAGGCGCCGCATGAGTTCGAACTTGTGCCGGGCGCGGCGCAGATTGCGGGCGAACTCCTCCTCGGGCACCGCTTCGATGTCCCGCATCGGCTGGTACAGGTCGATGCTCAGACCGAGGTCGGCGGTGCGGGCCCGGATCTCCTCGGGCGTGAGGGGGCTCGCGAGCAGATCGTTCTCGAAGATCTCCACCCCGTCGAACCCCGCCCGCGCCGCGGCCGTGAGCTTCTCGGTCAGGGACCCACTGAGCGAGACAGTGGCAATGGACGTACGCACGTCGATACTCCTCAGCAATCGCTCCACAACCGAAGCCACCCCACCCATGAGGCGCCCTCAGCCACGAACACCCGCCGCACCCGCCAGCTCAGAGATGTCCGCCAGCATCCGAACCGCGTCCGGCTCCCGCCCCGTGAACAGCCGAAACGCGTCCGCGGCCTGGAACACGGCCATGCCCCCACCGTCCAACGTCGCGCACCCCAGCGCCCGGGCCGTACGCAGCAACTCGGTCTCGAGCGGCCGGTACACCACCTCGGCAACCCACAGACCGGGATGCAGCAGCTCGGCCGGGAAGGGGAGCCCGGGATGGGCCGCCATCCCGGTGGGCGTCGCGTGCACCACACCGTCGGCACGACCGAGAAGCTCCCCCAGCGCATCCGGCGTCGCGGCCTGTGCCCGCCCCGCGCCGAAGTGCAGGTTCAGCCCGGCGGCGAGATCCGCCGCCCGGTCCGGCATCGCGTCCACGACGGTGACGTGCCCCGCGCCCAGCGTCAGCACGGCATGGGCGACGGCCGCCCCCGCCCCGCCCGCGCCCAGCTGCACGACCCGCTCGAGCGAGACATCGGGCAGCCCGCGCGCGAAGGACGCCGCGAACCCGGTGACATCGGTGTTGTGCCCGATCGCACGGCCGCCCTCGAAGACCACGGTGTTGACCGCGCCGAGGGCCGCCGCCTGCGGAGCGAGCTCGTCGAGGTGGTCGATGACCAGCTGCTTGCAGGGGTGCGTGATGTTCAGCCCGTCGAAGCCGAGGTCCCGCGCGGCACGTACGAGGTCGCCCACCGCCTCCGGTCCGACGCCGAGCATGTCGATGTCGATCAGCCGGTACAGATAGCGCAGTCCCTGCCGGTCGGCCTCCCGCTCGTGCAGCGCGGGGCTGAGCGAGGGGCCGATGCCGGAACCGATGAGGCCGACGAGATAGGTATCCATGGTCACGGCGGACCTCCTGAGCGACTCACTAATGTACGAACTAGTACGTTAGCTATATCAGCATCCCGCGCCCACGGGAAGGCCCACCCAGGAACCCGGGACCACCGCGACAGACCCTGCTTCTAGAATCGCGGGCACCGACCCCTCGCCCGAAGGAAGCCGATGACCAGCGTCGAAGAACCTGCACGGCCCATCGGGCGCACCCGCGACGCCGCCCGGACCAAGGCCGAGATTCTCGACGTGGCGACGCAGGAGTTCTCGCGCGCCGGCTTCGCCGGTGCCCGCGTCGACGAGATCGCGGCCCGCACCCGCACCACCAAGCGGATGATCTATTACTACTTCGGCGGCAAGGAGCAGCTGTTCACGGCCGTTCTGGAGCGTGCGTACTCCGAGATCCGGATGGCCGAACAGGAGCTGGACGTCGAGCACTTGGACCCGGTCGCGGCCATCCGCAGGCTCGCCGAGCTGACCTTCGACCACCACGAGGCGCATCCGGACTTCATCCGGCTGGTCAGCATCGAGAACATCCACGAGGCGGAGCACATCGCCGCGTCCGAGGAGCTCGGGACGATCGGCTCCCCCGCGCTGGAGGTGATCCGCCGGATCCTGGAGACCGGCCGGAGGTCGGGGCTGTTCACGGCCGACGTCGACGCCGTGGACCTGCACGCGATGATCAGCTCGTTCTGCTTCTTCCGGGTCTCCAACCGGCACACCTTCGGCGCCCTCTTCGGCCGTGACCTGGTCGCCCCCGACCAGCGCGAGCACTACCGGACCATGCTCGGCGACATGGTCATCGCCTATCTGACGGCGGACCGCACGGAGGACTGAGTAGCGGAGGACCGAGACCGCGCCCCCTGCCACGCTCCCGGGGCAGGCGTGAGGCACGGCGGGGAAAGCTCCTTCAGCGCAACCTCTTGACACCTGGGAAACGTGGGCGCAACATCCGTAGCCATCCGCTACTAACTATCCAGTGGGTTAATTAGCCGGGCGCGTAACGTTGAGCAGACCTATCACCGTCGAGCAGACTCGTCGCATCCGGCACGGCCGACCCGTACATCCCAGGGCCCCGGCACCTCTCCCCTCCGCCACTCCGTCACTCCCTCCCCCGGAGTTCCCTCGAAGGAGCACGCCGTGTCCGTCCCCGCCGCCCCGCTCGACGCGCCACCCGGCCAGCCCCGGAAGGCGGCCATGGCCGCCTGGATCGGCAGCGCCCTGGAGTACTACGACTTCTTCATCTACGGCAGTGCCGCCGCCCTGATCTTCCCGAAGGTCTTCTTCGACGATTCGGACCCGGCCACCGCGACCCTCCTCTCGCTGGCCACGTTCGGTGTCGCCTACGCGGCCCGCCCGATCGGCGCGCTCTTCCTCGGCCACTTCGGCGACCGGGTCGGCCGCAAGAAGATCATGGTCTTCACACTGATGCTGATGGGCCTGTCGACGTTCCTCATCGGCTGTCTGCCCACCCGCGCCCAGGTCGGCGGTATCGCCCCGGTCCTGCTCGTGCTCTGCCGCGTCCTGCAGGGCATCTCCGCGGCCGGTGAGCAGGCGAGCGCCAACTCCATGACACTGGAGCACGCGCCGCCGAACCGCCGGGGCTTCTTCACCAGTTTCACCCTCAGTGGCACCCAGGGCGGCCAGCTCCTGGCGACCCTGGTGTTCCTGCCGATCGCCGCGCTGCCCGAGGACCAGTTGCTCTCCTGGGGCTGGCGCGTACCGTTCTGGGCGAGCGTCGCGGTCACCGCGGCCGGCTACGTCATCCGCCGCACCCTGCAGGAGACCCCGGCCTTCACCCAGCAGGCCGCGAGTGAGGGCGTTCCCGAACTGCCCCTCGTCGTGCTCCTGCGCGAGCACTGGGCGGACGTCCTGAGGGTCGTCGCGGGCGCCCTGATCGCCTCGGTCAGCACGATCTTCACGGTGTGGGCGCTGGCCTACGGGACGAGCGACTCGGTCGGGCTGTCGCGCACACAGATGCTGTGGGTGGGCGCGCTCGCCAACGTCGTCGCCCTCGGCGCGATCCCCGCCTGGGCCACGCTCTCCGACCGCATCGGCCGCCGTCCGGTCTTCCTGATCGGCGCCGCGGGCAGCGCCGTGCTGATGTTCGCCTACCTGTGGGCCATCTCCACCGGCTCGTACCCCCTCGTCCTCCTCTTCGGCATCCTCGCCTTCGGCGTCGTGTACAGCGCGGCGAACGGTGTCTGGCCGTCCTTCTACGGCGAGATGTTCTCCACCCGCGTCCGGCTCTCCGGTATGGCGATCGGCACGCAGATCGGCTTCGCCGTCGCCGGGTTCGCGGTCACCTTCGCCGCGCAGATCGCGGGTCCGGGCGGCAACGACTGGTCGTCCGTGGCGCTGTTCACCGCGGCCCTGTGCATCCCGCCGGTGCTCGCCGCGCTCACCGCCCGGGAGACGCACAAAGTGCCGACTGAGGATCTGGGCGAGCGGGTGCCCCAGGACGCCGCGAGGCGCGAGACCGTGACCGCCTGACCGCGCTCCTCACTCCGGTCGCTCAAGTCCCCGGCAGCCCCAGGCTGTCGGGGACTTGGCGGTTCTCGGGCCGGCACGGTCGGCGCACGGTTGACAGCTGACGTTTTCGGCAAGAAGATCAGCCGGAACAAGCGGAAAGAAACAGCGCGATTACACAGAGCCACTCCGCGCACCCCGGCCGGGTTCAGGGGCGGCCGGTGTGCGCGGAGATCCTGTCGCTCGAGCGGGCTCAGCGCTCGCGGGGGATGCCGTACGCGCGCTCCACATGGAGCCGTAGGACGAGCCGGCCGTCGCGGACCATCGCGGCCCGGAAGTCGTCCCAGTCCGGGTGCTCGCCCAGGACGTCCCGGTAGAGCCCGACGAGCTCCTCGACGGTCTCGTCATGGGGGTCCTGGGCGACGGCGGTCAGTTCGGCGGTGCCCTCGGCGACCGTGTACGCCCAGCGGTCCTCGGCCGTCACATGGTAGGAGGCCCGCGGGTCCCGGCGCAGATTGCGGGTCTTGGCGCGGTCGTCCGTGATCGAGACCCGGACGATGCGCTCGTCGGGATCGTAGGCGTGGTTCACGTTGGACAGCTGGGGCCGGCCGTCCTTCTTGAGGGTGACCAGTACCCCGCCGTCGTACTCGGAGAGCAGCTTGAGGAGTGCGTCCTGCGTCGCGTCCTGAGTCATGTATCGCTCAACCCCGGGGAACACATGGCCATTCCCATCGCGTAGACACTGTCTACGCAGACTGGTAGACAGTGTCTATGAGTGAAAGCGAAACCGGGCTGCGAGCCCGGTTGATCGAGGTGGGCGTGGACCTGGTGACCACTCAGGGCGCGCAGGTTCTGACCCTGCGGGAGATCGCCCGTCGCGCGGGCGTCTCCCACGGTGCCCCGCGCCGCTACTTCCCGACCCACCTGGAGCTGCTGTCCGCCATCGCGCACCGGGGCTTCGCCGACCTGGGGGCCCGGGCGGCGGCGGCACTGGGCGACGGCGGGGCGAGCCCTCGCGCCCAGCTCACGACCCTGGGGAGGGTCTACCTCGACTTCGCCTTCACCCAGCCCGGAATGTACGAGCTGATGTTCCGTCACGATCTGCTGGAGAGTGGGCGGCTGGGACTGCGGGAGACGAGTCTTCCGCTGTTCGGCGTCCTCGTGGACCTGGTCGGTCGGGCGCGCCCGGAGGCCGACGCCACCCTCGTCGCGAGCGCCCTGTGGGCGAACCTGCACGGGATCGCCCAGCTGTGGGGCTGGGGCAGCCTCCAACTCGCCACGGGAGCGACCGACTTCGTACCCCTGTTGAACACCGCGCTCGACGCGCACCTCGGGCCGGAGGAACGGTGAATCCGTCGGTACGTCGCCGTCTCACGCTGGCCAACAGCGTCGTCGGGGCCGTGATCGTCGCGCTCGACGGCACCGTCCTCACGGTCGCTCAGCCCACGCTGCGACGCGACCTGGGAGCGTCGTTCGCGCAGGTGCAGTGGACCAGTACCGGCTATCTCATCGCGGTGGCCAGTCTGTTGGTGTTCGCCGGGCGCCTCGGTGACCGGTACGGCCATCAACTGGTCTTCGCCGTGGGGATGGCGGGGTTCGGGGCGACGTCGGCGGGGATCGGCCTGGCGCCCGGCATCGGCTGGGTGATCGGACTGCGGGTCGCCCAGGGAATCTTCGGCGCGCTGTCGCAGCCCGCCACGCTCGGGATGCTGCGCGCGGCCTACCCGCCCGACCGGCTCGGTATGCCCATCGCGCTGCGCACCAGCGCCATCGGTCTCGCGGCCGCCGCGGGTCCCCTCGTCGGCGGGGCGCTGGTCACCCAGCTGGGCTGGCGAGCCGTCTTCTTCCTGAACGTCGTACCCGCGCTCGTCATGGCCGCCCTGGCCCTGACCGTCCGGGACGCGCCCCGGGACAGGGTGTCGGCGGCAGGACTCGACGTGCCCGGCGCGGCACTGCTCGCGGTGGCCCTGGTCGCCCTGGTGCGCACGCTCGTCGTGCTGCCGGGGACCGGCTGGACCACGGCGACCGTGCTCGGGCCGGTCGTGGCGACGGCCGCGGCAGCCGCCTTCGTACAGCGCGAACGGCGCGCGGCGAGCCCTCTGGTGCCGCCCGACCTGTTCGGCTCCCCCACGGTCGGCGCGGCGCTCGGCACCCTCGTGTGCGCCTCCGCGGCACTGTTCGGCACGCTCTTCGTCAGCACCTACTACCTTCAGGACGTCCGCGGCCTCGACCCGCTCCAGAGCAGTCTGCGCGCGCTCCCGCTGGCCGTGACGATGGTGCTGGGCGCGCCGCTCTGCGCCGTACTGCTGCGCCGCCACGGCCCGCGCCGCACGACCGGGACCGCGATGACGCTGCTCCTCCTCGGTGTCCTGCTGCTGTCCCGGCTCGACCGGTCCTCGACGGACCTGGCCATCGGCACCGGTTTCCTGCTCCTGGGCGCGGGGTTCGTCGCGGTGATGGTGAGCGCGACGGCCGTCGTGGTGCGCTGCGCGCCCGCCGGGTCGGCCGGGGTGGCGGGCGGCCTCCAGCAGACGGCGATGAACATCGGACCGACGGTGGGGGTGGCTGTCGCGACCACGCTGGTCGGCCTGGCCGGCGTCGACATGGGCCCCGCGCTGACCGTCCTCGCGGCCGTCACGGCGATCGGCGCGCTGTCGGCACTACGGCTCCCGGGCCGCGGCGATGCCCTGGGCACCGAGCCCCGACCCGCCGGTCCCCCACCCACCGACGCCCCCTGTGAAGTCCGTACGAGACGCGGGCGGCCTCCAGCAGACGGCGATGAACATCGGACCGACGGTGGGGGTGGCTGTCGCGACCACGCTGGTCGGCCTGGCCGGCGTCGACATGGGCCCCGCGCTGACCGTCCTCGCGGCCGTCACGGCGATCGGCGCGCTGTCGGCACTACGGCTCCCGGGCCGCGGCGATGCCCTGGGCACCGAGCCCCGACCCGCCGGTCCCCCACCCACCGACGCCCCCTGTGAAGTCCGTACGAGACGATGAGGGTGAGCGGGACGATGAGGACGAGCGAGTCCGAGAGCCGCAGTCCGGAGGAGAGCCATGGGACATCTGCGACAAGAGGTCGAGCCGAGCGAGGCCGGTCTTGATCCGAAGGCGCTGGCCCGCCTGGACCAGCACTTCTCCCACCTGGTCGACGACCTCCGGCTGCCCGGCTACCTCGTGTCCGTGTCCCGGCACGGCAAGGTCGCACACCTCACCACGTACGGCCACCGCGACCGCGAGGCCCGGCTCCCCGTCGAGACCGACACCTTGTGGCGGATCTACTCGATGACGAAGCCGGTCACCTCGGTCGCCGCGCTGATGCTCCTGGAGGAGGGACGCTTCCGGCTCGACGACCCCGTCGCCCGCTTCCTTCCCGCCTTCGCCGATCCCCAGGTGTACGTCAGCGGGTCCGGCGCCGACATGAAGACCCGCCCGGCCGAGCAACCCCTCCTGATCCGGCACCTGTTGACCCACACCTCGGGTCTGACCTTCGGCTTCTACCACTCCCACCCCGTCGACGCGCTCTACCGCGACGCCGGTCTGGAGTCTTCGGTGGCGCCGGGCGCGGACCTGGCCGGGACCTGCGACGTGTACGCGGGCCTGCCCCTGCAGTTCGAGCCGGGCACCGAGTGGAACTACTCGGTCTCCACCAATGTGCTCGGCCGCCTGATCGAAGTGGTGTCGGGACAGGACCTCGACGTGTTCCTCGCCGAGCGGATCTTCGGGCCGCTGGGGATGACGGACGCCGGGTTCTGTGTCACCGACGAGCAGGCCGGGCGGCTCGCCGAGCTCTACGGGGAGGACCCCGAGGGCCGGATCACCCCGATCGCCGGGCTCCCGCTGCACGGCCGCCCCCGCTTCCTCTCCGGGAGCGGCGGCATGGTGGCCTCCGCGCACGACTACCACCGCTTCATGGAGATGCTCCGCCGCCGCGGCGAACTCGACGGCGCCCGGCTGCTCAAGCCCGAGACCGTGGACACCATGGCCGCCAACCACCTCCCGGGCGGCGCCGACCGCCGCACCTTCGGCAGCGCGCTGCACCGGGAACCCGGCAACGCGGGGCTCGGCTTCGGACTCGGGGTCTCCGTCGTGGTGGACCCCGAGATCACCCGGTCGCCGTCCAGCGAGGGCGCGTTCGGCTGGAGCGGGGTGGCCAGTACGACCTTCTGGGTCGACCCGCGCCATGACCTGACCGTGCAGTTCTACACCCAGGTCCGCCCGACGTCGTCCCACTCGATCTATCCCGAGCTCAAGCGGCTCGTGCACGAGGCGGTGCTCGACTGAGCCCGACTACCCCGCCCGCAGGGTGGAGGGCACTCCCTCCCGGGCGAGTTCGGCCAGCCACGCCTCGGAGCGTTCCGCCGTCTCCGCGGCGCGCCCGAGGCCGGGCGGGAGCGAACCGTCCAGGATGTGCCGGACCCCGAGAGCGAGCGTGCGGGAGACACAGCGGGCCATGGCGCTCTCCTCGGCGGTTCCCACGAGGTCGAGGAGGTAGCGGCCCGACCAGGTCGCGCCGGAGCCGCCGCGCACATCCAGCGAGACGGCGAGAACGACCCGGTCACGGTCCGCGTCGGTGGTCGGATACGTCTTCGCCAGCTCCTGGGCGAGGGCAGCGATCCGGCGGTCGTCGCCCGCCTTCAGCTCTTCGAAGACGGCGTCCCAGGCCCGCAGCCAGCCGTCGAGGCGCAGCGTGCCGCGTACGAAGGCCTCGGGCTTCCAGGTGCCGGGAAGCCCGTACTGCTCGATGAAGGGCACGCTGTCGCGGTTGGGGTAGACCTCGAAGGCCTCGCCGTCGATGACGTGGGGGCGGGTGGCCTCCCAGGGGCGGTCGGCGGTGGTCTCGGCGCCGTCCTCGACGTAACGGGCGGGCGAGCGGAGGGCGTTGAGCACGCCCGCGGGTGCCCAGCTGAAGCGGTACCTGAAGTCGTTGGGCACGGCGGGGATGCCGCCGCAGTACGAGGTGAGGCGGTACGAGGCGGCCGACCCGGCGCCGATCGCGGCCTCGGCCCGGGCGATCAGACTGTGCGCGAAGAGGTGGTCGATGCCCGGGTCGAGCCCGCACTCGGTCAGCACCACCACTCCCGCCGCCTCGGCCGCGGGCACCTGGTCGAGGACCGCGTCCGACACATAGCTGGAGCAGGCGAAGTGCGCGCCGCGCTCGACACAGACGGCGAGCAGCGGGGCGTGTTCGGGCGCGGGCAGCATGGAGACGACGACGTCTCCCGGGGCGAGCTCGGCGGCGAGGGCCTCCCGTGTGTACGCACGGGGCTCGGCCCGCCCGGTCAGTCCCAGCGCCTCAAGGCTGCGCGCGGCACGCTCCTCGGTGCGGTGCCACAGGCGTACGCGGTCGGCTGCGTCGCAGGTCGCGGCGAGACCACTGCCGGTGGACAGGCCCGCGCCGATCCAGTGGACGGTGCCGCTCGCGGCCGTCACCTCAGACATCACGGGACTCCCCTTCCTCTGCTTTCTCGGCTTCCTCTACTACTTCCCCGGCTTCCTCGGCTTCGAGGGCGCGGCACGCCTCGTGGAAGCGGTCCAGGCAGCGCCCCCACGGACCGCCGACCCCGAACTCCAGCAGCTGGGGCACCAGCGCCGCCGAGAAGTCGACGCTCGCCTCCCGCGGCAGCAGCGACGGCAGATTGTCGATGGCGATCAGGTCCAGGGCGGGCCGCTCGCGGATGCGGCGGGCGGGGTGCGTCCAGTCCGTCGTGGTGTCGTAGATCGGCAGCACGTTCAAAGGGGAGCCGACGTCGCAGGTGACGTCGCACAGGGTGCGCAGCCGGCGGCCGGGCTCGTCGAGGTCCTGGTCCGTGAGGAAGGGCGGGATCGGCCGGGTGGTCAGCACGGTGTTGACCATCAACTCGTGCGCCAGCAGCGCCGGTCGGTCCAGCTCACGGGTCTCGGCGAGGTCCCAGCAGGTGGGCTCGACCCCGGCCACCCCCAGCGCCACGCGGGCACCCCGGCCACTGCGGCCGAGCGCGCCGATGACGAGGGCTCGCAGCTCCCCCTTCTCTGACGCGAGTTCGGCGTCCAGCTCCTCCTTCGACGTGGGCACCAACGGGGCCTTGAGGTTGCCCCGATGGTGCAGCACCGCCAGGGCCGCGCCCAGGTATCCGGCCCAGTAGCCGAACGCGGCGAGCCTGCGCCCGTCGTCGTCCACCAGGTACTCGAGGTCGAGCAGGGCCCCGCCCCCGGCGAGGAACCTGCGGAGCAGGGCGGCGGCCCCCGGCTGCCGCTTGTAGGCATGCCCGAAGAAGAGATGACGGTGTGTCAGTTCTGCTGGCGCGTCCGGGAGTTCCTTCAGTCCCAAGACGACCGCGTCCGGCGGCGCCGACACCCAGGAGCCGGCCTTCGCGACCCGGCACCCGGCCTCCTCGTACGCCTCGATCGGGAAGACCCGCTGCGGCGACTCCTCGACCGTGAGCGTCACGCCGCTCTCGACGAGCCGTCGGGCGTCCGCGGGCACGATCGGGGTGCGCCGTTCGGTCGTACGGGTCTCGTGGCGCAGCCACAAGTGGAGTTCGGTCATACGAGGTTGACCTCCGGGCGCGGGGCGTCGGCGGCGAAGCGCTCGACGCTCAGGGGGCTGATGTCGACGAAGGGTACGCGGCCCAGATACAGATCACGGACCACCTCGCCGACCGCCGGTCCCTGGAGGAAGCCGTGGCCGGAGAAACCGGTCGCGTACAGGAAGCGTGAGCACGAACGCGCCTCGCCGATCAGCGCGTTGTGGTCCGGGGTGATCTCGTACAGGCCCGCCCAGCCGCCCGTCCGGCGCAGGTCGAGCAGGGCCGGGGCGCGGCGCTCCATCGCCTCGGACAGGCGGGGGATCCAGCGGTCGTGGGTACTGGTGGCGAAGCCGGGGATCTCGTCGGGGTCGGACATGCCGAGCAGGAGGCCGGGTCCCTCGGTGTGGAAGTAGAGGCTGGTGGTGAAGTCGATGGTCATGGGGAGGTCGGGCGGCAGTCCCGGGACGGCTTCGGTGACGGCGATCTGACGGCGCAGCGGCTGTACCGGAAGGTCCACGCCCGCCATCGCGCCCACCGCCCGCGACCAGGCACCGGCCGCGCAGACGACCGTGTCGGTGGCGATCCGTCCCTGGCTGGTGACGACCGCGGTGATCTCGTCACCGCGGGTCTCGATGCCGGTGACCTCGCGGTGCCGCAGCACCGTCGCGCCGTGCCGGCGGGCCGCGGCCGCGTAGCCCTGGACGACCGACTCGGGCGTGCAGTGCCCGTCGTCCGGGGAGAAGGCCGCGGCCAGCAGCCCGTCGGTGGTGATCAGCGGGGACAGCCGCCGTGCCTCGGCCGGGTCGATCAGGCGGCTGGGCACCCCGAGCGCGTTCTGCAGCCGTACGCCGTCCTCGAAGGCGGCGACCTCCTCGGGCGTGGAGAGCAGGAACAGATAGCCGACCCGGTGCAGCCCGATGTCCTGGCCGAGTTCCTCACCGAAACGGGCGAACGCCTCCAGACTCCGTGCGCCAAGCTGGATGTTCAGCTCGTCGGAGAACTGCGCCCGGATTCCGCCCGCGGCCCGCGAGGTGGAGCCGGAGGCGAGTTCGTCGCGCTCGACGAGCACCACGTCCGGTACGCCCGCCCGGGCCAGGTGGTAGGCGACGCTCGTGCCCATCACCCCGCCGCCGATGACGACGACCCGTGCGCGCCCGGTCATCGGCCCGCCTCCCGGGCGCGAGCGGCCTCGATCACGGCCCAGGCCGCGGCGGCGTCCTGGATGCCGAGCCCGACGCTGTTGTAGAAGACGATGTCGTCGGGGTGGGTGCGGGCCGGGTGGCTGCCGGTGAGGACGCCGCCGAGCGGGATCAGGTCGGAGCGGGTGAGTGCTCCGTCCCGCAGTGCGTCCACGATCGGTCCGGCGTGCTCCGCCGCCGTCTCCGGGTCGTCGACCACGACCGCCGCGGCCCGCCGTAGGACCTCTCTGTCGACCTCGCTCCGGGTGGGCTCGAAGGAGCCGACGCTGACGACCGTGCACCCGGGCGTCAGCCATGCGCCCCGTACGACGGGTGTGCTGCTGAGCGTGCAGGCGGCGACCATGGGCAGGCCCGTGACGGCTTCCTCGGCCGTGTCGACGGCCTTGGTCGCGACGCCGAGTTCCGTCGCGAGGCGCCGCGCCGCCCGCGCCCGTCGGGCCGGGTTCGGGCTCCACACCCGTACGGACCTGAGGTCCCGTACCCGGGCGACGGCCCGCGCGTGGGCGAGGGCCTGGGTGCCGGAGCCCAGAAGGCCCAGCTCCGCGCTGTCGGCGGTGGCCAGCGCGTCGAGGGCGACGGCGCTCGCCGCGGCGGTGCGCAGGGCCGTGACCGCCGTGCCGTCCATGACGGCGGCGAGTTGCCCGGTCACCGGATCGAGCGCGTTGATCACGGCGTGCACCGTCGGCAGCCCGGCCGCCGCGTTGGCCGGGTTGACGCTGCCGAACTTGGCGACGGCCCCGGTGTCCGCGGACAGCCGGGCGAGGTAGGCGAAGACGACGCTGTCGTCGAATCGGCCGGCGTGCATGATCTTGCCGGGGAGCTCGGCGGTGCCGTCACCGAGCGCGGTGAACGCCGCGCGCTGCGAGGCGATCGCCGCATCGGTGTCCAACAGCTCCGTCACCCGCTCCCGGGAGAGGTACAGGACGTCGTCGGTCATTCCTTGTACCTTTCCCCGCACGCGCCTCTCTCACCACAGCCGACGCCTCCGGGTGACGTCCTCGGGCGCCCGCGCTCAGGAGGAGTGGGAGACCACCACGTCCAGGTGCGGCAGGAAGTGGTCGAGACGCTCCCGCTTGGTGCGCAGATAGGTGATGTTCTGCGGGCACGGCGGTATGAGCAGCGGGACCTGCTCGGCGACCTTGATGCCGTTGCGCTGGAGCGACTCCCGCTTGCGCGGGTTGTTCGAGAGGAGGCGTACGGACCGGACGCCGAGGTCGTGCAGGATGTCCGCCGCGACCCCGTAGTCACGGGCGTCGACCGGGAGTCCGAGGGCGACGTTCGCCTCGACGGTGTCGAGGCCCTCCGACTGGAGCTTCATCGCCTGCAGCTTGGCGAGCAGACCGATGCCCCGGCCCTCGTGGCCGCGGAGGTAGACGAGGACGCCCCGGCCCTCCGCGACGATGGCGCGCAGCGCGGCGGCGAGCTGGTCGCCGCACTCGCAGTGGGTGGAGCCGAAGGCGTCCCCGGTGAGGCACTCCGAATGGAGCCGGGTGAGGACACCATCCTTCGTGGCGCCTTCCCCGCTCTTGCTGAGGTTGCCGACCTCGCCGTAGACCAGGGCCACTTGCTCCTCTCCGCGATCGTGGTCCAGGAACCCGACCGCCTGGAAGTCGCCGTACACGGTGGGCAAAGGGGCATTGACGACTCGTTCGACACCTGTGAGGCGTGCGGTCCCGGCGAGTACTCCAAAGTTATCTGTCATGATCTGGTTCCTAAGCAGAGTCGAAAGCAGAGTCGAAAGGCCGTGAAACATGAGTGGTTCGGGAACGCGCTCGGCGGTATCCGGTCTGTTGCCGGCGGACACCACGGAGGATGTGCGCGAGCGGGGGGCCGGTGTCGCCCGTGAGGTCGCCGTGCTTCCCGTCGGGAGTTTCGAACAGCACGGTGCCTATCTTCCGTTGGCGACGGACACCCTGGTCGCGTGCGCCGTCGCGGAACGGATCGCCGCCGCTCATCCGGTCCATCTCCTCCCTCCGGTGACGATCTCCTGCTCGCACGAGCACGCGGCCTGGCCGGGTACCGTCAGCATTTCCGCCGTCACGCTGCACGCGGTGGTGCGGGACATAGCCGCGTCGCTGCGGCATTCCGGCGTCGACACCCTGGTGCTGGTCAACGGGCACGGCGGAAATTACGTGCTGGGCAATGTGGTTCAGGAATCCGTCGGCACCGGTACGCGTATGGCGCTTTTCCCGGCCATGGAGGACTGGGAGGCGGCGCTGGAACGGGCAGGTGTGGAGACCTCGTTGCTCACCGATATGCACGCCGGTGAAATCGAGACCTCCATTCTTCTGCACACGCATCCTGAATTGGTCCGGCCCGGTTACGAGACCTCCGACTTCGTCGAGGACGACCGGCGTCATCTGCTCACCCTCGGAATGGCCGGCTATACCGAGTCCGGCGTCATCGGCCGTCCCTCGAAGGCGTCCGCCGAAAAGGGGAAGGAGCTCCTGGCGGGGCTGACCGAGGCCTTCGGGGCGTACTTCTCCTTGGTGACGGCGAAGACGCTGCCCACCGCCTCGGACGCGACCCCGGCCAAGGGGACTTCCGGCGCGTGAACTTCGGCGGTCTCTGACGCTCGGCATAGATCGTGCCCTCCTGCGTTCTCCTCCCGGGGGCGCCGCAGCGCGGCGACCCACCGGACGACCAGGACCGCGACGCCGGGCAGGGCGGCGGCGAAGCTGAGCACTCCGTAGATCACCGCGACGCTCAGGCCCATGCCGGCGCCCAGCCCGGCGGCACCGAAGGCCCAGGCCATGACGCCTTCCCTGGGGCCCCAGCCGCCGATGTTCAGCGGCAGGCCCATGGCGAGCAGGGCCAGCAGGGCGAGCGGCAGCAGTACGGTGGCGGAGGCGTGGGATCCGGCGACGCGGGCGGCGAGCAGGAACATCGCCAGATGTCCCGCCAGCACCACGACCGACGAGATGAGCACGCCCGGCCAGTTGCCGCGGGCGAGCAGCGCGCCGCGCGCCTCGGTCAGCGCGGCACGGACGGCTCCGTAGCGCCGCGACGGACCGGACGACGCCCTGCCCTTGCGGACCACGGCCGCCGTGACGACTCCGCACACCGAGACGATCGCCAGGACGAGGGCGAGTTGGCGGGCGTCCCCGAGGACCGGTGACGGCAGGGTGAGCAGGACCACCGCGCCGACGGCCACCAGGACCGCCTGGCCCGCGGTCCGTTCGAGGACCACGGCGCGTACGCCGCGGCCGACGTCACCGGCGCTCTGGCCGTGCCGTACGGCGCGGTGCACGTCGCCGAGGACACCGCCGGGCAGCGCCGCGTTCAGGAACAGCGCGCGGTAGTAGTCCGCGACGGCGTCGCCCAGCGGCAGCCGGATGCGCAGCCCGCGCGCCACCAGGCACCAGCGCCAGGCGCTGAACACGGTGGTCAGCAGGCCCAGCCCCAGCCCCGCCAGCAGGGTCGGTCCGTCGACCCGCCGCAGCCCGTCGAGGAAGACACCGGTACCGAGCCGCCAGAGCAGCACACCGAGGATGAGGACACCGGCGACGGACCCGATGTGCTTGCGGAGGGAGCCCCCCTTGCGTCGGGTGGTGGTCGGGTCGGCTTCCACGGCGGGGCCGGAACGGTGGAGCTCCGGCATGCCCGGGTCCGACACCGCCTCCGCCGCGTCCACGGCGACCGGCTCCGCCGTCTCCACCCCGGTACTCACACCGCACCACCTGTCGGGTGCGGGAGCGCCAGTACGTCGCTGTGGTGGACCCGTACACGCAGCTCACCCGCGGCGCAGGCCGCCAGGCGGGACTCCAGATACGACTCCGCTCGGGCCGCCAGCGCGGGCCGCTCCTCGACGGCCGCGCCGACCCAGCCGCGCAGCCACTCCGCCGTGAGTTCGGCCTCGTCGGCGCCGAGCCGCCAGGGGCTCGGATGCACCCGTACCGTCGCGCCGTGCCGGTCGAAGGCCTCGCAGGCCACCGTGATCGCGTCAGGTCCGAGCAGGTCGCCGCGCCGCTGGTGGGCGTTGAACGCCTCGGCGATCTCGGCGTCCAGCGGATCGGCAGGCGTGAACTCGACGCGCCCCACGACGGAGAGCGTCAGCAGAGCCGGCACTCCGGCGCCCGCGCAGGCCGCCGCGAGCCGGTCGATCTCCTCGCGGGTCAGTACGTCGAGCAGGGCGGAGGCCGTCACCAGTGAGGCCCCGGTGAGCGCGTCCGCGGTCAGCCGGCCGATGTCACCGCGCTGGGTGGTGACCGTGACCCGGCTGCCGTCGGCGGCCGCGCTCGGCGCGCCCACGGTCGCGAAGTGCAGCAGATACGGGTCCCGGTCGTGCAGGACCCAGTGCTGGGCACCGTCGAGCCGGGGGGCGAGCCAGCGGCCCATGGAGCCGGTGCCGCAGCCGAGGTCGTGGATCACCAGGTCGCCGCCGCGGCCCGGCCGGTTCGCCAGCCGGATGCGCAGCGGGTCGAGCAGTTCGGGCGCCCGTGCGGCGGCGTCCGCCGGCTCCCGCAGCTGAAGCCACTGGGGGGCGTAGCGGGGCACGTCGTCGTCGGGCGCACTCACACGCTGCCCCGGAACCCCGGACACACCACCCTGCACGCCCACCTCCGACACACCCTGTTCCGGAACTCCCGACGGAGTCGTAGTCATGCTCATGCCGCCCTCCGAGGCCGCTGCGGAAGACGTCCCAGCACACCGGCCAGGCTGCGGGCGGTGGTCGCCCAGCCGTCCAGCGCGGCCCGGCGGCCGCGCGCGGCCGCCTTCAGCCGACGGCGCACATCGGCCTCACCGAACCAGCCGCGCAGTTCCACGGCGAGCGCCGCCGGGTTCTCCGGGGGTACGAGGATGCCGGGGACGCCTCCGTCGGGCGCGCGCCCGACCGCTTCGGGCAGACCGCCGACATCGGTCGCCAGCACCGGGATCCCGCGCGCGAGCGCCTCGGTGACGGCCATGCCGTACGTCTCGGCGTACGAGGTGAGGACCATGAGGTCGGCCGCCGCGTAGCTCGCGTCGAGTTCCGCGCCCGCCTGCGGTCCGGCGAGGTGCAGCCGGTCGCCGAGCCCGTACTTCTCGATCAGGCCGCGCAGCTGGGCGACGTACGCCGGGTCCTGGGTGAGTCCGCCCACGCAGACGCAGCTCCAGGGCAGGTCGGTGACGGTGGCGAGGGCCTCGATCAGCCGGTGCTGGCCCTTGCGCGGGGTGACCGCGGCGACACACAGCAGCCGGGAGACGCCGTCCGTGCCGGAGGCAAGGGGCGAGATGTCGGCGCCGGGGGCGGCCACGTGCACCCGTTCGGGGGCGAGCCCGTGGTGGGCGACCAGCCGGCGGACGGCCCAGTCGCTGGTGGCGACGACGGCGGACACGGCCCGCAGCGTCTCCCGTTCCTTGGCGTCCAGCTCGGCGGCCACGGCGGGCGCGAGCCCCGTCTCGTCACCGAGCGGCAGGTGCACCAGGACGGCGAGACGCAGCCGTTCGGCCTCCGGGACGATGATCTCGGGGACGCCGCAGGCGACGAGTCCGTCGAGCAGGACGACCGTGTCGTCCGGGAACTCACTGAGCGTGCGGGCCAGCTCCGTACGGGCGGAGGCCGACGGCCGGGGCCAGCTGCCCGCCACGGCGTGCTTGTGGACCTGCCAGCCGAAGCCGGGCAGGTCCAGGCAGAGCCGCCGGTCGTAGGCGTTGCCGCCGCTGGGCGCGGACGGGTCGTCGACACCGCCCGGCATCACGAAGTGCACGGAGCGCAGGGACATGGGGATGATCTCGGCGTTCTTGAGAGCCGTGTGCTGTACGGGCACGTAGTTCAGGGAAGCCTGGTGGCTGTTCGGGGACGTCTGGTCCATGGTCGTGTCGGTCACAGCGCACGCTCGTAACTCGCCCAGGCGATGTGCGACTCGTGCAGGGTGACCGTGATGCCCGCGAGGCCGTGGGCGCCCTCGCCCAGACCCCCGGCGTGCACGCGCTCGGCGAGGCGGTCGGCGATGACCTTGGCCAGGAACTCCGTCGAGGTGTTGGTGTTCTTGAAGTCCGGCTCGTTGTCGAGGTTGCGGTAGTTCAGCGCGCTCACGACGGCGCCGAGTTCCTGCGTGGCCAGACCGATGTCGACGACGATGTTGTCGTCGTCCAGCTCGGCCCGGCGAAACGTGGCGTCCACCAGGAACGTCGCCCCGTGCAGACGTTGCGCGGGCCCGAAGACCTCGCCACGGAAGCTGTGGGCGATCATCAGGTGATCGCGGACGGTGATGCTGAACAACGGACGACCCTCCAGGTGCGGCACGTCTGGTCCCCTGCCGGGACCATGCCGTGTAGTACGGCTGCCCCGTTCTCCTTGTTCAGCCGCCCGTTCCCCTTTCTTTGCAGTCTTTGGAGGTCAGGCAGGTTGTTCAGTGCTCAAACGCCTTCGTAGACAACGCGATGGCACATGCCGGGTATCGATCCGGAGGCCAACTTCGGCATCACGTCGGGCAGTTCGTCGAAGCCGCACTCACCGGTGACGAGCGCGTCGAAGGCGGGCTCGGCGAGCAGTTCCAGGGCGAGCGCCAGCCGATCGGCGTACGTCCGACTGGCGCGCCGCGCCGGAGAAACGGAACCGACCTGGCTGCTGCGCACGACCAGGCGCCGTGAGTGGAAGGCCTCGCCCAGCGGCAGGCTGACCCGCCGGTCGCCGTACCAGCTCATCTCCAGGACGGTGCCCTCGTGGGCGAGCAGCTCCAGCGACCGGGTGAGCCCGGCCTCGGTGGCGCTGGCGTGCACGACGAGGTCGCACTCGTCGGCGGCGTCCGCGGGGAGTGCGAAATCGACGCCCAGGGCGCGGGCGATGTCGGCGCGCGCGGGGTCGGCGTCGACGAGCTGGACGCGTACGCCCGGGAAGCGGGCGAGGAGCGCGGCGACGGAGCAGCCGACCATGCCGCCGCCCACCACGGCGATCCGGTCACCGACCAGCGGGGCCGCGTCCCACAGCGCGTTCACCGCTGTCTCCACGGTCCCGGCGAGCACGGCGCGCGGGGCGGGGACGGAGTCCGGTACTACGGTCACGGCACTCACCGGGACGACGTACCGCGTCTGGTGCGGGTACAGGCAGAAGACGGTCCGGCCGCGCAGACCCGCCGGGCCTTCCTCTACCTGGCCGACGCTCAAATAGCCGTATTTCACCGGCGCGGGGAAATCCCCGTCCTGGAACGGTGCACGCATCGAGGCATGCTGGCTTTCCGGTACGCCGCCACGGAAGACGAGGGTCTCGGTGCCCCGGCTCACCCCCGAGTAGAGCGTGCGCACCAGCACCTCCCCCTCGGCCGGCGCAGGGAGGGCCACCTCGCGTATCTCGGCGTGGCCGGGCGAGCTCAGCCAAAAGGCGCGAGCTGTGAGTTCCATGAGCATCCCCCTGAACGATTCAGCAGATCTTCACGTACGGACCGGTGACAAGCCGCGCACTGTACGCGGCGTTGATCGACTCTGTCATACGGCCGGAGGATGTGCGGTGGCCCTGAACAACACGTACGACGCGAGGCTCTTGGCGCAGGAGACCACGGTGGGAGCGGGTCTGCAGCTCCTGGTGCTGGCTCTGCTGGGCACGGCGATCGGGATGGGGCCCGCGGGCTGGCTGACCGGTCTGGCCTTCGCGATCGCCACCTGGGCGGTGCTGACCCGCGCCCTGCGCCGCTCACGGCCCCGCTCCTTCGGACCGGCCAATCGGGTGACACTCGGCCGGGCCATCCTCGTCGGCGGGGTCACCGCCCTCGTCGCGGACTCCTTCGAGAGCTCGCCCCCGGTCAGCCTGCTCGTCGGTCTCACGGCGGTCGCCCTGATCCTCGACGGCGTGGACGGCAAGGTCGCCCGCCGCACCGGCACCTCGACCGCGCTGGGCGCCCGCTTCGACATGGAGGTCGACGCGTTCCTGATCCTGGTGCTGAGCGTGTACGTCTCGATGTCGCTCGGCCCCTGGGTGCTGCTGATCGGCACCATGCGCTACGCGTTCGTGGCGGCGGCCCGGGTGCTGCCCTGGCTGAACGCCGCGCTGCCGCACAGCATGGCGCGCAAGACCGTGGCGGCCCTGCAGGGGATCGTGCTGCTCGTCGCGGGCGCCGGGATCATGCCCCTGGAGGGCAACGCCGCCGCGGTGCTCCTCGCGCTCGCCTCGCTGGTCTGGTCGTTCGGCCGTGACATCACCTGGCTGTACCGCCACCGCCACCCCGTGCAGGAGCAGGAGCAGGAGCAGGCCCCGGAGCAGGCGCAGGCGCAGGACAGCGTCCGCGAGCTCGTCGAAGCGTGATGCCGCGGCGGCGACGCCGACACGTCAGCCCGTCGCCCGTGCCCGTCGCCCATGCGGGTTCCCGCCGGTGGTCCCGCCCGGCACGAGGTCCCCGCATACCGCTCGAGCCAGGTGCGCCCGACGAGGAACAGTTGATGACGACTCGGCAACCGCACAGGCCGGCGGTGCTACGCCGCATCGCATTCCGTCTGCGTCGACTCCGTGGTTCTCGACGCCTCCGGCCCGGAACGTGAGGTGCGGTTCCCGGAGCGGATGACCTGCCCCGGCGCGACGGCGCCCTCGGACAGCGACTTCTCCTCGTCCGGCACGCCGAGTTCGGCGTCGACCTCCATCGCGGCGCCGAGTACTTCACCGCGATCACGGCGCACGACGCCGGGCGGCCCCTGACGTCTACGTGCCGTGTGAGGTCTGTCACGGAGCGCAGTACAACCGGGAGACCCTGGACGTACACTTCAAGGACAGGTCCGTCGTAGGCGTTCTGGACCATGTGAAACTCGGCCGGCCCGCCACGACGCTCTCCGGCGGCGAGGCACAACGCGTCAAGCTCGCCTCCGAACTGCAGAAACGCACCAAAGGTAGAACCCTTCCCGCACCGGGCAGTTCCTCCGACCGCTTCTGGAGAGGAGTTGAGCGCCATGGAGACGGATGCCCAGGCGTGGGATGCGGAGCCGCCCGTTGCCGCCATGGAAGAGGACGACGACGCGCCCAGCCCCCGGCTCACCTCCGGCGGTGCCTCGGTCGATCAAGTACGTGACTACCTCAAGCAGATCGCCCGGGTCTCCCTCCTCGACGCCGAGAAGGAGGTGGAGCTGGCGAAGCGGATAGAGGCGGGTCTGTTCGCCGAGCGGAGGCTCACGGAGGAGCCGCGCCTCGGCCCGGAGTTCCGACAGGAACTGGAGATCCTCGCAGCGGACGGGCACGTGGCGAAATCCCATCTCGTCGAGGCGAACCTGCGCCTGGTCGTCTCCATCGCCAAGCGGTACAGCAGGCGCGGAATGTTGTTCCTGGACCTGATCCAGGAGGGAAACACGGGACTGATCCGTGCGGTGGAGAAATTCGACTACACCAAAGGGTTCAAGTTCTCGACCTATGCGACCTGGTGGATCCGGCAGGCGATCTCACGGGCTCTGGCCGACCAGAGCCGGACCATCCGCATTCCCGTCCACATGGTCGAGGTCATCAACCGCATGGCCAAGGTCCGCCGGGAAATACTCCAGGACACCGGCGCCGAGCCGACACCGGAACAACTCGCCGACAAGCTGGACGTCTCCGTCGAGAAGATCACCGAGATCGAGGGCTACAGCAAACAGCCCGTCTCGCTCCACACCCCGCTGGGCGAGGACGGTGGCACGGAACTCGGTGACATCCTGGAGGACAGTGAGACCATCTCCCCCTCGGACATGGTCACCTTCCTCCTCCTCAAGGACGCCATCCAGGCCGTCCTCGCGAACATGACCGCACGCGAGGCCGGCATCATCTCGCTGCGCTACGGCCTGATCGACGGGCAGGCCAGGACCCTGGAGGAGATCGGGCAGGTGTACGGGGTGACACGCGAGCGCATCCGTCAGATCGAGTCCAAGACGATGTCCAAGCTGCGCCACCCCTCCCGCTCCCAGTCCCTACGGGACTACCTCGACGTCAGCTGACCTCATCTACCCCGTCGGCAGTTGGACGGACAGATGGCGGGGGCCGCGGAGCATCGCGTTCTGCCGATAGGGGGGCGGGTCCTGGACCAGGCGGGCCGTGGCGAGGCGGGGGAGCAGCGCGCCGAGCGCGGTCTCCGCTTCGATGCGGGCGAGTGGTGCGCCGTAGCAGAGATGGATACCGCTGCCGAAGCCGAAGTGCTCGTTGTCGGGGCGGGTGGGGTCGAAGCGGTCGGGCTCGTGGAACCGCTTGGGGTCGCGGCTGCCCGAGGCCAGCGCCAGTACGACGGAGGTGCCCTGGGGGATCGTGGTGCCGGCGACGTCGATGTCGGCGAGAGGGGACCTCTCGCGCATGTGGACCGGGGGTTCGAAGCGCAGCAGTTCCTCCACCGCGCGCGGCAGCAGGCCGGGGTCGCGGCGCAGCCGGTCCAGCTCGTCGGGGCGGCGCAGCAGGGTGAGGACGCCATTGGTGATCAGGTTGACCGTGGTCTCGTGTCCGGCGATGAACAACAGGATGGTGTTCTCCGCCAGTTCCTCGACGGAGAGCCGCAGGGCGGGGTCCGGTTCGTTGATGAGGTCGGAGAGCATGTCGCCGGTGGGACGGCCGCGGCGCTGTTCGGCGAGGTTGACCAGGTAGCGGCCCATCTCCTGGCGGGCCTGCAGGCCCGCCTTGTCCCGTTCGGTGGTGTCCTCGTCGGGCCCGATGTCGGCGGACGCGACGATCGCGTCGGTCCATGCCTGGAACAGAGACTCGTCCTCGCGCGGGACGCCCATCAGCCGGCAGATGACGGTGATGGGCAGGGGGTAGGCGAAGTCGTCGACGATGTCGATCTGCTCGCGGTCCTGGAGCCCCTCGATCAGTTCGTCGGTGATGCGGGCGATCTCGCCGCGCATGGCGTCGACCCGGCCGGGGCTGTGCGGCGGCCCGAACGGCCGCATGGTCAGGGTGCGCTGTCTGTGGTGCTCGGGGTCGTCGAGCCGCAGGAACGGCAGCCGCCCCGGCTCCTCGGACGGCGCCGGGCTGGTACGGCTGCGCGGATCGGCGCTCATCCGCGGGTCATGGAGCAGAGCGGCGATTTCGTGGTAGGTGCCGATCAGACAACTGCCGTCCGCCTGCCACACCACGGGACCGGCCTCGCGGAGTTCCGCGTACAGCGGGTAGGGGTCGGGGCGGTTCGCGTAGTCGGAGATCCGTGCCAGCAAGGTCTCGGAGGCCATGGTGGCTCCTCGTCGTCGGGCGGGACGTGGGTCAGCGCGTGGGCTGCACCACCGTCAGTCGTCGATCGGGCAGATAACCGGTGAGCGCCACGGTGGGGCCGTGCGACAGCACGCTCGGGTCGGGCACGTCGGACGGAATCGTGACGTCGGCCGCGATCGCGCGGTCCGCCGCGCCGGGCGGGGGCGGGAACGGAGCGGCCGTCTCGATCAGGTGCTTGTAGTAGTCGAGCGACTTGGCCATGTCGACGGTGACCGCGGCGGTGACCCGTCCCCGGTAGCCGTAGACCACCGCCAGACGGCGCGCCTCCAGAGAGCCCTGGGCGATGACCACATGGTCGGAGTAGGTGGGCACGCCCACCGACTTGATGTTGAGCCCGAACTGGGTCGACCAGAACGTCGGGACGGCGAGGTGCGGGCGCCTCAGGGGCCCCGGACTGACCATGTTGTGGGCCGCCACCTCGGCCTGCGCGACCGCGTTGCCCCAGTGCTCCAGCGAGAGCATCTGGTACCCGAACAGCGGGTGCGGGAACCGGGAGACGTCACCGGCCACGAAGACGTCGTCGGTGACGATGCCGTACATGTTGAAGGCCCGGCACCCGGCGTCGCAGGCGATCCCGCGCGGACCCGCCGCCAGCCCGGACTCCGCCAGCCACTCGACGTTGCGGACCGCCCCCAACGCCACCACGCACACATCCGCCTCGACACGACTGCCGTCGGACAGGCCCGCACCGATGAACCGGCCGTTCCCGTCCCCGCGCAGAGCGGTGACCGTCACCCCGGTGCGCAGGTCCACGCCGTGATTGCGGTGCATGGCCGCCGCGAGTTGAGCCAGGGTGCCGCCCAGCGCGCCCACCAGGGGTGCGGGGCCGCGTTCCGCGACCGTGACCTCGATTCCCCGCTCCCGGCACGCGGAGGCGATCTCCGAACCGGTGAAACCGGCACCGATCACCAGCACCCGCCCCGGCCCGGCACCCAGCCGCTCGGCCAGCTCCCCGGCCTCGACACTGGTGCGCAGGGTGAACACCCCGTCCAGGGAGGCCTCGTCCGGGTTGGGCCAGGGGCGCGCCCGGGTCCCGGTGGCGATCAGCAACCGGTCGAACGGCAGCGACTCGCCATCGGCCAACGTCACCCGTTTCTCCAGGGGGTCCAGACCGGTGGCGGCCACACCCAGCCGCCAGTCGGCGTCCGGGTCCCGGCGCATCGGCAGCGCCGTGGAGTTTGCCGGCGTCTTGCCGAGCAGTACCTGCTTGGACAGGGGTGGGCGGTCGTAGGGCGGATGGGGCTCGTCCCCCACCACGGTGAGTGAGCCGGTGAAGCCCTGCTCGCGCAGCGTCTCCGCGGCCCTCAGCCCGGCCAGCGACGCGCCGACGATCACGATGCGGCCGTCGCGCACATCACCGGGCACCGGCGCTCACCTCCGCGCCGAGGAGGATGGCCTGGACCGGGCATGCCGCCGCGGCCTGACGCACGCGCTCGACCTGGTCGTCCGGGACGGCGGTGGCGTACAGCAGCCCCTCCTCGCCGTGCAGCTCGAACACCTCCGGCGCGAGGAACACGCACTGCGCATAACCCTGGCAGCGCGTGAGATCCACAACGGTCTGCATCCTCACCACCTCCTCCGTGGCCTCACCCCCTCACTTCCAGCATGGGGGGAGATCCGAAAGCCCGCACGGCCACGACTCGGCTCCCCGATGAGCTGGGCGGCGGCCCGTGTCACGGGCCTCACCCTTGGAGCGAGGACAGCGCGTGCGTGGGCGTTGGCCCCAACGCCCACTCCGACGGTCAGGAGGCCGTCCGCTGCCGGAGCAGTTCGAAGGAGATGTGCGGGGACAGCGCGCGGAGGAAGTCGGGCGCGTCGAAGATTTCACCGGCGGAGGCGACTCCGACCATGCGGGTCCGGCCGGTGAGGACGCGGTGGACCGCTTCCACCGCGAGCGGCGCGCTGACGGCGTAGGTGTCCCGGCCGCGGACCCCGGCCGCGGACGGCTACCACTACCTCACGGTGTACGCGACGACCCGCTCCGGCATCCGACTGTCGCCCCATTACTACTACTTCACCTGAACTGAATCCGGGCACTGCCCGCGCACCGCCCACGCATCGGCCATGTCCGAGCCCACCGCAGCCGCCGGTGGGCTCGGATGGCTGCGACACCCCCGTCACCCGGATGCGGTCACCTGCGTCGCCACTCCTCGGCCAGCAGTTCGTACGAACGCACCCGGTCCGCATGGCCGTGGGTGATGGTCGTGATCAGCAACTCGTCGGCCCCGGTGGCCTCCTGGAGCTGTTCCAACTGGTCGGCGACGTGTCCCGGGGAGCCCACGAACTGGGTCTCGACGCGATCCGCGACCAGCGCCCTGTCCTCGTCGCTCCACACATGGGCGCGGGCCTCCTTCGGCGTCGGGAACTCGATGGCGCCCTCGGCGGTGCGGATGCTGCGGACCCAGAGGCCGTAGCCGGTGGCGAGTTCGCGCGCGGTGTCGTCGTCCTCGGCGACGACCACGTCCGCGGACACGCTGACGTACGGCTTGTCGAGGACGTCGGACGGCTGGAAGGCGGCGCGGTAGCCCTCCGCCGCCTCCAGCACCGTGGCCGGACTGACGTGGTAGTTCGCCGCGAACCGCAGCCCGTTGCGGCCGGCGACCGTGGCGCTCTCCCCACCGCTGCTGCCCAGGATCCACACCTGTACGTCCGCGCCCTCGCCCGGGACGACATGCGCCTCGACGCCGTCCGCCGACCGGTACGTCCCCGCGAGCAGCGCGAGGATGTCGTCGATCTGCTCGCCGTAGTCCTGCGACCGGGCGTGCGGCTGTTGGAGCAGCCTGCGCTGGAGGGCGACGCGGGGTGAGCCGAGCAGATACTCGAAGGAGAAGCGGGGCGGGATGCGGAGACCGCCCGGGGCGCGGCCGTCGACCACGGGGGTCGCGGTCGGCAGCGGGGCGGTGGGCCCTCCCGGCGGGCGCCCGCCGGAGCGGCCGAGGCCCAGGTCGAGGCGGCCGGGGTGCAGGGCGTCGATCAGACCGAACTCCTCGACCGTGGAGAGCGCGGTGCGGTGCCCGAGCTGTACGGCGCCCGAACCGAGCCTGATGGTGGAGGTGGCGGAGGCGGTCAGGGCGAGGACCACCGCGGGTGAGGTGCCGGCGACTCCCGGGTTGAGGTGGTGCTCGGCGAACCAGTAGCGGGCGTACCCGAACCGCTCCGCCTGCCGGGCCAGGTCGACGGAGTTGCGCAGGGCCTCGGTCGCGGTGGAGCCCGAGGAGATCGGGACGAGGTCGAGGACACCCAGGGGGATGTCGGACATGGGGCGGGGCTCCTCAGCGGTCGGCGGGGACGGACGCGGGCTCCGCGCGGACCGGGCCCCACGAAAACGGTGGATCGGGGATCTCGCGGCGCAGCACCGGTGCGACCTCCGACTGGAAACGCTCAAGGGAGTCGCGGTGCTGGGCGTCGCCGAGACCGCTCGCGTCCGCGTGCAGATGCAGCACCGTGTGCCCGAACCGCTCGTGGTAGCGGTGCACCTTGTCGATGATCTGCTGGGGGCTGCCGATGAGGGCCGAGCTGCGCTCGACGAAGTCCTCCAGGGTGGGGAAGACGGGCTCCAGGCCGAGGCTCTTCTGGAAGGCCAGGTTCCCCTCGAACACCGGGCGGTACGCGGTCAGCGCCTCCTGCGACGTACGGGCCACGTAGAGGCCCGCCGTGCCCGCGCCCACCGCGATGTCGGCCGGGTCGTGGCCGTAGTGCTCCCAGCGCTCGCGGTAGTAGCGGATCAACTCGGCGTAGGGCTCTATGGGGTTGGTGACGTTGGCGGAGAAGAGGGGGTCGCCGTAGCGGGCGGCCAGGTCGACCGACTCCTTGCTGGTCGCGCTGCCGTGCCAGACCCGGATCGGCTGCTGGTACGGCCGGGGCCACACCTCCGCGTCCTTGAGTCCCGGGCGGAAGCGGGTCTCGGCGGTCACCTTGTCCTGGCGCCAGATCGTGCGGAACACCTCGTAGCTCTCGGCGTTGCGGTCCCACTGGTCCTCGGGGGTGACGTCGAAGAGGTCGCGCTGGGCGGCCCCGTTGCCCTTGCCGATGATCAGGTCCAGGCGACCGTCGGAGAGGTGGTCGAGGGTCGCGTAGTCCTCGTACGCGCGTACCGGGTCGAGAAGGCTGAGCGTCGTCACGGCCGTGAACAGGCGGATGCGCTTGGTGAGCGCGGCGACGTGGCTGAGCACGACGGGCGGTGAGGAGGAGATGAACGGCCGCTCGTGCCGCTCCCCCACGCCGAAGCCGTCGAAGCCCAACTCCTCGGCGAGCTGCGCGTTGTCGAGGACCTCGCGGAAGCGGTCGTGCGTGGGCTTCCGTACCCCGGTGATCGGGTCGGGCCGGTGCACGATCAGGGTGATGGCCAGGAATTTCATGACGCCGCTCGCTCGTCGCGCACGGTGTCCGGGTGGGCGAGGCCGAGGTGGTCGCGCAGGGTCGTGCCCTCGTACTCCGTGCGGTACACCCCGCGCTCCTGGAGCAGCGGGACCACCGTGTCGGCGAAGGTGTCGAGGCCGCCGGGGGTGATGTGCGGGACGAGGATGAAGCCGTCACTGGCGTCGGCCTGCACGAAGGAGTCGATGGTCTCGGCGACGGTGGCCGGGGAGCCGACGAAGGTCTGCCGGTTGCCGGTCTCGATGACCAGATCGCGGATGGACCACTTGTTGGCGGCCGCGAGCTCGCGCCACTCCCGGGCGGTGGCCAGCGGGTCCCGGTACATCCGTACCTGGGCGCGGCCCCGGGCGATGGTGTGCTCGCCGAGGTCCGGGTCGATGTCGGGCAGCGGGCCGTCCGGGTCGTACGCGGACAGGTCGCGGTTCCAGACGAACTCCAGGTGCTTGATCGCGGTGGCGCCGCTGACCTGCTGGCGGCGCACCTCGCGGGAGATCTCCTGCGCCTCGGCGTCCGTGTCGCCGAGGACGAAGGTCGCGGCGGGCAGGATCAGCAGTTGGTCGCGCGTACGGCCGTAGCGGGCGAGGCGTCCCTTGACGTCCTTGTAGAACGCCTGGCCCTCCTTGAGGGTGGCGTACCGGCTGAAGATCGCGTCGGCGCCGGAGGCGGCGAACTCGCGCCCCTCCTCGGAGTCTCCGGCCTGGAAGGCGACCGGGCGTCCCTGCGGGCTGCGCGGGACGTTGAACTGTCCCTGGATGTCGAAGTGTTGGCCCTGGTGCACGAAGGCTCCGGCCTTCGCGTCGCGGAGGAAGGTGCCGGTCCGCTGGTCGGCGACGATCTCGTCCCCGTGCCAGGAGTCGAAGAGCTCGTTCGCCGTGGTCAGGAACTCCTTGGCCCGGGAGTAGCGCTCCTCCTGCGGGAGGAAGCCGCCGCGGCGGAAGTTCTCGCCGGTGAAGGCGTCCCAGGAGGTGACCACGTTCCAGGCGGCGCGGCCGTCGGAGAGGTGGTCGAGGCTGGCGAACTGACGGGCCACTTCGTAGGGCTCGTTGAAGGTGGAGTTGATGGTGCCGGTCAGGCCGAGGTGTTCGGTGACGGCGGCGAGCGCGGTGAGGATCGTGAAGGTGTCGGGGCGGCCGACGACGTCCAAGTCGTAGATCTTGCCGCCTTGTTCGCGCAGTCGCAGTCCCTCGGCGAGGAACAGGAAGTCGAACTTGGCGCGCTCGGCGGTGCGCGCGAAGTGGGCGAAGGAGCTGAACTCGATGTGGCTGCCGGCCTCGGGGTCGCTCCACACGGTGGTGTTGTTGACGCCGGGGAAGTGCGCCGCGAGGTGGATCTGCTTGCGGGGCTTGTCCTGTGACGTGCTGCTCATGAGTGGGTCCCTCCGGCTCAGGCGGTGGCGGCGTAGCGGTTGGCGGGGCGGGAGAGCCCGAGCAGCCCGCGCAGGGTGTCGGCCTCGTAGGACTGCCGGAAGACGCCCCGGCGCTGGAGTTCGGGCACGAGGCCCCGGGTGATCGCGGGCAGGTCGTGGCCGACGACGGCGGGACGCAACCGGAACCCCGACAGCCCTGCATCCCCCAACTCCTGGAGCAGATCGGCCAGTTGCGCGGGCGTGCCGGTGAAGATCCGCGCGTCGCTGGTGTAGGGGTAGCCGGCGAGGGCGTCGAGGCGCTCACGGCGGGCCGCGGCGGCGGCCGGGTCGTCGTCCAGGAACACCACGAGGTCGCCGAAGAGGTGCAGGGGTTCGCCGGTGCGGCCGGCCGCCGCCCGCTCGCCGCGGATCTCCTCGACTACGGCACGGGCCTGGTCGGTGTCATGCGGGGTCACGTAACCGAGGTCGACGGCCCGGGCCACCAGCCGGTAGGGGATGGTCGCGTGGGCCAGGGCGCTGACGATCGGCTGGCCCTGCGGTGGGCGGGGGGTGATCGAGGGGCCCTTGACGCTGAAGTGCTTGCCCTCGAAGTCGATGTAGTGCAGTTTGTCGCGGTCGAGGAAACGGCCGGTGGCGACGTCACGGATCTCCGCGTCGTCCTCCCAGCTGTCCCAGAGCCGGCGCACCGCTTCCACGTAGTCCGCGGCCTCGTCGAAGAGGTCGGTCGTCAGCTCCCGTACGGCCGGGCTGTCGAAGTCCTCGATGCGCAGCGGCGGGAACGTACGGCGGCCGAAGTACGCGGCCTCGTGGGTGCGGGCCGACACCTGCACCCGTACGCCCGCACGCCCCGTGCTCACGTAGTCGAGCGTGGCGATCGCCTTGGAGAGGTGGAAGGGCTCGGTGTGGGTGACCACGGCTGTCGGGACCAGTCCTATGTGGCTGGTCAGCGGGGCGACGCGGGCGGCGATCAGGACGGCGTCCAGGCGCCCGCGGACCTGGTCGGTGCGGTCGTCGGGCTCGGTGAGGCGCGAGGACTGGAGCCCGAGGGCGTCCTCGATGGTCACGAAGTCGAGGAGACCGCGCTCGGCCTCGGTGACCAGGTCCGTCCAGTACCCGGCGGTGAGCAGTTCGTGAGGGCGGGCCACCGGCTCGCGCCAGGCGGCCGGGTGCCAGCCGGCGCCGTCGAGCGCGACGGCGAGGTGAAGAAGGGGGGACGAGGGGGAGGAATCGGGCAGCGAAGATGATGCGGACACGGAGGGGGTGCCTTCCTGGTCGACCGTACGAGAGCGCGGCCCTCTACGCGGAGGGCGGGGCGGCGGGGTGACAGGTCAGGGACGACAGAGCGCGCCGGCCACGCGCTGCAGATCGATGTGCGGCCGGGAGTAAAGACGTACACGGCGGCGCGGGGTGAGCACCATGACGCGAAGATCGGACCCGACTCGCACGTCGCTCACCTCCGCTCTTGCGTCCCGGCGGGCCCGTGGCCGCGCCGACATCGTGCATCCCTTCAACACAACGGCCCGCCTACGCCGTCTGTTCCTGCTCGGCGCCCGGAGTTCGGACGAGGAGGAACTCCGAGCGGCGGCGCAGGGTGAAGCCGATCGACTCGTAGAGCCGGATCGCGCCGGTGTTGGTCGCGGAGGCGTGCAGGAAGGGGGTGTCGCCGCGCTCCCTGATGCCTGCGGCGACGGCGCGGACCAGTCGCGTGGCCAGGCCCTTGCCGCGGTGGTCCGGGGCGGTGCAGACCGCGCTGATCTCGGTCCAGCCGGGCGGGCGCAGCCTCCCCCAGCCTCCGGCCGGGGGGACCCCCATCTCGCTTCGCTCGCCGGCCAGGGCGATGAGCCGGCCGCGGTGCCGGATGCCGAGGTAGGTGCCGAGTTCGACCGTGCGGGGCAGGAAGGGCCCCGGCTCGGTCAGGGCGATCAGGTCCAGGATCTCGGGCACGTCGTCCGGCCCGAGCCGCACCGCGTCGGGGGCGGGCTCGGCGCGCAGCGCGGTGTCGACCAGTTGTACGCCCCGGCCGTGCTGCACCGTCTCCCAGCCCTCGGGCACCGACTTCGCGCCGGTCACGGGGGTGACGGTGCCGGGGCCGACGAGTGCGGCGAGGTCGTCCCAGGCGCGTGGGTCGGCCGGGTCGGCGAGGGCGGTGAACGGGGAGACGTCCAGGGGGTAGCGGGCGGCGCGGCCGACGCGCTCGGCGAGGTGGGCGTGCGGGCCGGTCAGCGCGGCCCAGGCGGCGTTGTCCAGGATGTGGGGCGCCGCAGGGCTCTGCGGCGGAGCAGGTCGGGCAACGGTGGACATGGTGGTGTCGGACCTCCGGGGCGCGGTCAGGAGTTGTCGAGCGGCAGGCCGGGCGGGTTGATCTGCGAGGTGCTGACGGCCTCGTTGGAGAGGTTCCAGGCGGCGAGCCACTTGGCGTACTGACCGTTCTTGATGAGGTGGTTGATCGCGTCGGCGACCGGCTTGGCCAGCCCGCTGTCCTTCTTCGCGGTGGCCGCGATCAGCCCCTGGAGCGTCGCGCCCGCGCCGGAGAACTTGCCCGCGTTGCGGGTCGGGTTGGGCGTCTTCGCCGTCTGGGTGATGTGGTACGAGATACCGGGGTTGGGTCCGAAGTAGGCGTCGATCTTCCCGCTGGACAGCGCCAGATAGACGCTGTTGTTGTCCTGGAAGTACTTGACGGTGAGCTTCTTGCCCTCCTTCGCGAGCTTCGCCTTCCACTCCAGCAGGAGCTTCTCCTGGTTGGTTCCGGCGCCCACGGAGACGGTCCGGCCGGCCAGGTTCTCGTAGTCGCCGGCGAAGTTCCAGGTGCTCTTCTTCGGCACCTCGAAGGCGAGGTTGTCCTGCCGGTAGGAGGCGAACTCGTACTTCTTCTTGCGTTCCTCGGTGTCCGTGACGTTCGTGAAAGCGACGTCGACCTTGCCGCTGTCGATGCCGACGAACAGGTTCTCCCAGGTCGAGTTCTTCACCTCCGGCTTCAGTCCGAGGACGGCGGCGACCAGTCGGCCGAGGTCGGGTTCGGCACCGGTGAGGGTCTTCTGGTCCTGGCCCACGTACGCCAGCGGCGGGAACCCGGCGGGCAGCGCGCCGACGCCGATGACCAGCTTGCCGCTCTTGGCGACCGACTTGGGCAGTTCGGCGCTGATGGACTTGACCTCGGACACCTTGAGGTCGGTCTGCCGTGCGGCGCCGTTGGAGAGCGCGCCGACGGTGACGGTGCCGGAGGCCGCGCTGCCGGAGGTGGTGGCGGCGTCGCTCTCACCCCCGCACGCGGCGAGACCGGCGGCGAGGGTGGCGACGGCGGTGGAGGCGGTGAGGCCACGGAGGAGTCTGCTGCGGAGGGTGAGGGTGCGCATGGCTGTCCTTGTCCGATGTTCGTGAGTGAAGGTGAGGTGGGTGAAGGTGAGGTGGGTGAAGGTGAGGTGGGTGAAGGCGCGCGGGACGAAGGCACGGAGGGTGCAGGAGGTTCAGAGGACCTTGCTCAGGAAGTCCCTGGTCCGCTCGTGTACGGGGTGGTCCAGCACCTCGGTGGGCGAGCCCTGTTCCACCACCCGGCCCTCGTCGAGGAAGACGACCCGGTCGGCCACCTCACGGGCGAAGCCGATCTCGTGGGTCACGATGACCAGAGTGGTGCCGCTGGTCGCCAGGTCCTTGATGACGGCCAGCACCTCGCCGACCAGCTCGGGGTCGAGGGCGGAGGTGGGTTCGTCGAAGAGGATGACCCCGGGCCGCAGCGCGAGGGCGCGGGCGATGGCGACCCGCTGCTGCTGACCGCCCGACAACTGGCGTGGATAGGCGCCCGCCTTGTCGGCCAGACCCACACGGTCGAGGAGGGTGCGTGCGAGCTCCCTGGCCTCGGGCCGCTTCAGCCGTCGGGTCGCCACCGGCGCGGCCGCCACGTTGTCCAGCACCGTCAGATGCGGGAACAGGTTGAAGTTCTGGAAGACGAACCCGATCCGGCCGCGCTGGGCCAGGATCGCCCGCTCGGTCAGCTCCTTCAGCCTCCCCCAGCCTTCGGCCGGGGGGACCCCCATCTCGCTTCGCTCGCCGTGCCTGCGTACGCCGATGAGCTCGCCGTTCAGGCTGACATGGCCGATCTCGGGCTTCTCCAGGTGGTTGATCACCCTGAGGAGGGTGGACTTGCCGGAGCCGGACGGGCCGAGGATCACGGTGACCTCACCCGGCGGTACGGTCAACTCCACTCCGTTCAGCACGCGTTGGGTGCCGTACCACTTGTGCACATCGCGCACCTCGACGGCGGCCGGCCGGATCGCGAGCGTCTCGTCGGTCATATCGCCGCCTCCTTGCGGATCCGCGCCCGCAGGTCACGCAGACCGGTGCGGACCTTCTGCAACGGGGTCGGCGGGAGGGAGCGCAGCGCGCCCCGCGAGTAGTACCGCTCGACGTAGAACTGGATGACGGACACGACGCTCGTGAGGATCAGATACCAGGCGGTGGCGACCAGCAGCAGCGGCACGATGTCGCCGGGGTAGGTGGAGCCCATGCTCTGCACCGAGCCGAAGAGGTCGAGCAGCGAGACGTAGAAAACCAGCGAGGTTCCCTTGATCAGGCCGATCAACTAGTTGACGTAGTTGGGGGTGATGGAGCGCAGTGCCTGCGGGAACACGATCCTCGTGAACTGGTAGCCCTTGGGCAGACCGAGTGCTGAGGCCGCTTCGTGCTGGCCCTGGTCGACGGAGAGGATGCCGCCGCGGACCACTTCCGCCGCGTACGCCGCCTCGTTGAGGCTCAGTCCGACGACCGCGACGACCATGTCGGTGGCGAGCCGGGACTCGTCGAAGGTGAGGAAGGCGGGGCCGAAGGGGACGCCGAGGCTCAGCGTCTTGTAGAGCGCGCTGAAGTTGTAGAGGAAGAGCAGGACGACGATGAGCGGCACCGAGCGGAACAGCCAGATGTAGACCCAGCTCACCGCGCGCAGTACGGGGCTCCTGGAGAGTCTGGCCAGTGCGAGCAGGATGCCGCCGAGCAGGCCCAACACGGCGCTGTAGACGGTCACTTCGAGGGTGATGAGCAGACCGTCGAGGATCGTGGGGCGCAGGAACCAGTACTGGAACCGGTCCCACTGGAAGAAGGGGTTGGTCGCCAGCCCGTGGACGATCTGTGCGACCACGACGAGCACGATGGCCGAGGCGATCCAGCGGCCGGGGTGGCGCAGGGGCAGTACGCGCTGGGTCGCGGTGAGGCGGGGCTCCGTCGTGCTCAACGGCACGGCGGAGCCCAGGGATTCACTCATGGAGGGCTCCAACGAATGCGGACACACCGCCGCCGCGGCCCGTACGACGGCGGTGCGCGGGGGCAGACGGATGTCAGGGGGTACGGAGGGGGAGGCTCACCGACGGAGCGCCGACAAGGCGGCGGGCGAGGGAGGTTGAGCCATGCGGACGTTCAACGCCGCGGAAGGCGGAAGCGGTCAGCCCTGACAGAGACAGCGGGCGCCGCGGGCGGTACAACACAGTGCGGCGGCGGAGCAGCCGTGGCGCCGCGGAGCGGTCGTCCCGTCAGCTGCGTACATCGCGTTCACCGTCACCATTCCGCCTCGTTGGGCCTCACACGTACCGGAATCGATCCGGCCCGATGCGGCGTAAGTTAGACACGGCCCCAAACGAATGTCAACGCGCACCGGCCGGAATGACCACGTCGTGAGACCGCGCATATGCCTTCTTGACGGCTTCGCGGACCACACCGAGACTGACAGGGACGGTCACGATTGTCAGCGCCCGTCGTGCGGGGTTCTCCCGTTCGACGCGGTTATCGGCCCCGGCCCGCTGACAGGCAACCCTTCCACCGCGACGGGGTGCCCCGGGTGACGACCGGGTCCCGCCGGAGCGGCGGGACAAGCGTGGTCTCGCCTCTCGCGAGCCCCGGACACGGGAGCGATGGGAATGGCCAGGAGGAGCACGAACGGTCTGACCAGGCGCCTGCACATCGATCTGCAGCGGGTCTCCAGCGCCTACTAGTCCACACGGTCCGTCCGTCGAGTCCGGCATGTCCCACGATCCGGACCGGTCCGTACGTCAGCGCAGTCACTCCGTTCCGCCACCGCCGCCCTGCCGGCCGCGGGGCTTCGACGTTCCCTGGAGAGTCATGCCCAAGACAGCTTCGCTCGGGGCCCCTCGCCCCCACCGCATCAACAGCCGCATCGGCGTGGGCCTGGCCGGCGGTTTCTACCCGGCGCCGCACCGCTATCAGCTGTACCTCTGCGAGGGCTGTCCGCGTTCGCTGCGCATCTCGATCACCCTGGAGCTGCTCGGTCTCCACGACTCGGTCGCCACCACGCTGCTGACGCTTCCCGCCGAGACACCCGGCGCGTTCGCCGCACTGCGCGGCGCGTACGAGGCCACCTGGCACCACTACGACGGTCCGCTCATCGCGCCCGCGCTGTGCGACCGTTGGAGCGGGCGGATCGTGAGCAACCACACGCCCGACATCCTGCGCGACCTCGCCGGACTGCCGACCTGCCGGGACGACGCCCGCCTCCCCCGGCTGCACCCATCGGCCCTCGTCGCGGACATCGACGCCTTGCGCGAACTCCTCGACCGGGACGTCACCCCCACCGCACCACCGCAGGCGCGCACGACGACACTCGAGGCACTGGACCGCCAACTCGTCGCGGGCGCCTACGTGTTGGGCGACAAGCTGACGGCCGCGGACGTCGACCTCTGGGTGGCCCTGACCCAGCTCGGCCCGACGGAATCCCTCTCTCCGTACGGTCGACTCCGGGATTACGTACATCGGCTCGACGCCCACCCGGCCTTTCACGGCAAGGTGCGCTGAGCGCGTACGCCGGGGCCGGTAGGGCCGCAGGGCCCCGGCGCCGCGTCGGCTCAGGCCTTGGCGCGGGTGAAGACGAGCGTGCTGGTGACCGTCGTCAGGCCGCGGATCATGCCCATCTGGTTCCAGCCCATGTCGAACTGGTCGCGGTCCACGGTGAACTCCGCGGTGAGCGTGACGGTGTCGGCGCTCGCCCCGGTCACCCGGCCGGTGACGGGCTGCGGCCGGCTGATGCCGCGCACGGTCAGCTGCCCATTGATCTCCACCGTGTCGTCCTGACCGAGGGTGGCGTCGCGGACGGCGAAGGTGATCGCGGGGTGGCGGTCGGCGTCGAAGAGGTCGGCCGAGCGGAGGTGCTTGTCCCGCTTGGCGTTCTTGGTGTCCAGGGACGCGACGTCCAGGGTGATGGTGCCGCGGGCGGTCCCGTCGGGCTGTACCTCACCCTCTCCGGCGACTCCGGTGAAGGTGCCCTTCACGTTGACCATGCCCCACATCGTCTTGTGCTGGATGGCGACGACGGTACGGGCGGGGTCGAGCTGCCAGAGGCCGGTTTCGACGGCGACGGTCATGTGAGTTCTCCAGACGGTTACGGGCGGTGCGCAGGGGTGCGCGACACACAGGGGCGCGCGACACACAGGGGCGCGCGGCACACGGGGACTGTGGGGACAACGTGGTTATCCAAATTTGGATGACTCCACGCTAGCCGCTTCTTCAAATTTGGACAACCGGTAGACTTGGACACTATGGCCGACCCTTCCGCCCCCACTGACCTGCCCGAACATGAGCCGTCGGGCGACGGTGAGCTGCTGCCCACCCCGCTGCGGGCCTGGATGCGCCTACTGGCGGCGGCCGGGGCGATCGAGCAGCAGCTGCGTGCCCGCGTCAAGGACACCCTCGACGTCTCGCACGACGAGTTCCTGGTGCTGTGCCTGCTGGCCGACCAGCCCGGGTCCAGCCTGCGGATGACCCAGATCGCCGAACTACTGGGCCGCCCCAAGACACGGCTGACCTATCAGGTGGCCTGTCTGCAGCACGCGGGACTGATCACACGGCGCTCGGCGTGCGGCGACCGGCGCGGTATCGAGGTGGCCCTCACGGACAAGGCGCGTCGGCTGCTGCGCGAGTCCACGGGGCCGCTGGCCGAAGCCGTCTCGCAGGCCATCGCGCAGACGGCCTGCGCGCAGCGGTACGAGGCACTGCACGACCTGTTGCCGCCCGCACCCCATCCCGGTGCGGAGTCCGGGCCGGCCCAGGGGGACGACAAGGCCTCCGAGCAACCGGGGAAGTAGCCCCTTCGGGGCCGAGTTCGCCTTCGGGCCGGCGGTCAGCGGCGACCGCCCCGTGTCGACTCGTTCTCCCGGCGTTCCTAGGTGGCGCGGTGCTGCTCGCCGCACACCCGGCGGTGCGGGTCGTCGTCGTGGGCGTCCTCGTGGGCGCGGCGCTCCGTGGCGCTCCACGCGCGGCGCGTCGCTGACCGTCGTACCGCCGCAGCCCGCATCCTGGCCTGGTGCGGGCGCCCGTACCCGCCCACGCAGGTCCCGCGCCGCCACCCCACCCACGGAGAACCATGGCCGCCGACAGCACGTCCACCGCCGACGACACCCCCGTCCGGGCACGCGCCGCCGCGCTCCTGTGTCGCCCCAGACTGTGGCTGGTGCCGACCGTGCTGTGCGGGCTGCTGGCGTTCCTGCTGTCGCTGCTCTACATGGGCGGCATCGTCAACCCGAACGGGGAACTGCACCACCTGCCCATCGGCATCGTCAACGCCGACCAGGGCAGACCCCTGCCCGGGCAGACCACGAACCTCGGCACACAGATCACCCGCTCCGTCATCACCGACACCTCCGGCAAGGCCGACTGGCAGCCCCTCACCCGCGCCCAGACCGAGGAGAAACTGGCCTCCGGCAAGATCTACGGCGCCCTGGTCGTCCCCGCCGACTTCACCACCACCACCGCCGCCCTCACCACGGCGAACGCCACCACCCGGCCCACCCTGACGGTGCTCACCAACCCCGGCATGGGCAGCCTCGGCTCCTCCCTCGCCGCCCGGATCACCCAACAGGCCGCCGAGCAGGCCTCCCTGGCCATCGGCAAGCAGCTGATGGATTCCGCCGCCACCGCGCAGGCCGACGCCACCACCCGCCTCGTGCTGGCCGACCCCGTCGCCGTCACCACCCAGGTCGGCCACCCCATCAGCGATCACAGCGGCCTGGGTCTGAGCGCCTTCTACTACACCCTGCTCCTCGTCCTCGCCGGATTCCTCGGCGGCAACGTCATCAACAACGGCGTCGACACCGCCCTCGGCTACGCCGACAACGAGATCGGCCCCTGGCACACCCGCCGTCCCACCGTGCCCATCAGCCGCACCCAGACACTGCTGCTGAAGATGGCCATGACCGCGGGAATCATCGTCCTCAGCACCACGCTGGTCATGATCGCCACCATCGGCATCCTCGGCATGGACGCCTCGCACCTGCCGCTGCTGTGGGTCTACTCCTACTGCGCGTCACTCGCCGTCGGCCTGGGCGTACAGGCCATCAACGCCGCCTTCGGGGGCATCGGTCAGCTCGTCTCGATGTTCGTGTTCATCGTCCTGGGCCTGCCGTCCTCCGGATCCACCGTGCCCCTCGAAGCCGTCCCCGGCTTCTACCGTTTCCTGAGCACCTTCGAACCGATGCACCAACTCAGCATGGGTGTCAGGGCCATCCTCTTCTTCGACGCCCGCGGCGACGCCGGCCTCACCCGCGCCTGGATCATGATCGCCGTCGGCGCCGCCCTCGGCCTCCTCTTCGGCCTCGCCATGACCCGTTACTACGACCGCAAGGGCCTGCACCGCTTCACCCCTCAGCCCGCCTGATCCCGCGGGACGGCACGGGGGGCGAGTCCTCGTCAGGATCCGGTCGTGGCGTTCGGGTCCCGCAGGCGCCGGACGGTTCCGCCGACCTTCGCACGCAGCGGTTCGAGGACCTCCGGCTGTGCGCTGATCGCCCAGCGCGGGCCGACGAGAAACGTCCCGCCGTAGACCGCGGCACTGTCCAGCCAGGTCAGTTTGTACCGCTCTTCGGGGAACGTCGTGATGAGGTAGTCGCCGGTCTCCGTGTGGCAGGCACCCTCGCGGAGTTCCTTCGCCTCGATGCGGATCGTGACCTTGCATCCGGTGAGGTTCGCGAGCACCTCGACGTCCGCGGGCGCCACCACCTCGACGGCGCCGGCCTTCTTCGAGGCCTTGCGCTCGGCCGCCGCCTCCTCCCCTCCGGCGTCGCAGCCCACGGCAAGGGGGAGCAGAGCCAGACCCCCGGCGACCGCGGCCCGGCGGACGAGGCGGGTGGGGGAAGGGGTGCGGCCGAGGCGTCCTTGGCGTCGCTGCTGGGGCACGTCGTCTCTTTCCGTCTCCGGTGCGGTTCGCGCGTACTCGAAAAGGGATACGAAGGGACGCCGGGTCCTGTTCACGACGTGTCTCCCGGACGCGTGTGTCGCGGGCGAGGCCGGCCGGCATGGTGTCGATCAGACCGTCCACGATCTTCCCGCGCGTCGCCACGCGGGTTCTTCCGCGCGCGGTGCTCAGAAGGACGGTTCGCCGTGGACGGCCTCCTTGGCATCGGCGTCCGTCGCCCATGCCCAGGCCCGTATCGCCTCGTGCCAGCTGGTGCCGGTGGCGATGGCCTGCCGCCAGGGACGCATGGCCTTCGGCGGCATCCCGACCGCGAGGGCTCCGGCCAGCCGGTCACCGGTGCGGTAGACGGCCAGGAACCGACGCTCGCTCAACTCGCCCTCCACCACGACGATCTCGTCGTGCCCGCGCAGATGGCCGAGCCGAGCAGGCGACTCCCCTTCGCCCGGACCGGGGGTCCTCCGTTCCACACCAGACCCACCGCTGGATCAGGCCGGGTGGGCGGCCCCGGCCGGCTCCCGGGGGGGGGAGCTGCTGCTCCTGGAGTGCGCTCGAGCACGTTGTAACGGTGAGCGGGAGCGAGTGCCGGTGATAAGCGTCGTGCCACGTACCTGAAGGGAACTGGTGTTCTTGTGCCGAATGCGTGACCTCTGCGGGTGGTGCTCGTTGGATGCGGTGTTGGGATCTTCGGGTGCGGACGGGCGGGGGTGGAGGGTGGGCGAGCTGAGGGAAGTGGCGGAGCCGTTCGTCGCGTCCGGTCCGACCGGTGTGGCGGTCCGTACCCGGCTCAAGCTCCTGGCCCCTGGGGACGAGAAGGTGCTGCGGCTGGTCGGTGCGCATCTGGGGTCGCTCGCCGCGAAGGATCTTGCGGCGCGCTGCCGGGACGGTCCGGAGCATTCCGCCGACACCTGGGCGGCCCGCAAGCGCGAGCTGACCCCCCTCTCGTCGTCACGCTGGGCCGGGACGATCACGAAGGCGTCGCACGACCAGTGGGCGCTGGCCCGCCGCTGCCAGCTGGCGCACGTCCAGAACCTGGAAGCGGGCATCAGGACCCTCACACACCGGCTGTCCCTTCCCGTCGGGCAGAAGGGCTCCAAAAAGACGCCGGGCGGTTACCGTTCGAGGCGGGAGTGGCATGCCAAGGCGCGTCGCCTGCACGTGCTGGAAGACCGACTGGCCGCCGAGCGGGCCGACCGTGAGGCGAGGCGCGTGCGTGTCGTGCGCGGCGGCAAGCGCCTGGCCCGCACCCGGCACCACCTGGACGCCGCCCACCTCACCGAGGCCCAGTGGCGTGAACTCTGGGAGGCCGAGCGCTGGTTCCTCGCCGCCGACGGAGAGTCCGGCAAGCGCTACGGCAACGAGACCATCCGCGTCAGCCCCGACGGCGAGGTCAGCATCAAGCTGCCCGCGCCGCTCGCGCATCTGGCGAACGCCGGGCACGGCCGGTACGTCCTCGCCTGCCGCGCCACGTTCGGGCACCGGGGCACCGAGTGGGCCGACCGCGTTGGGGCCAACCGGGCGATCGCCTACCGCATCCACCTGGACGTGGGCCGGGACCGCTGGTATCTGACCGCCTCCTGGCAGATCCCGCCCACCCCGGCCATCCCCATCCGTGCCGCGCTCGTCGACGGCGTGATCGGTGTGGACATGAACGCCGACCACCTCGCCGCCTGGCGCCTGGACGTCCACGGCAACCCCATCGGTGCCCCGCGCCGGTTCTTCTACGACCTGACCGGCTCGCGAGATCACCGCGACGCCCAGGTCCGCCACGCCCTCACCCGGCTGCTGCACTGGGCCCGGGCCTGCGGCGTGAAGGCCATCGCCATCGAGGACCTGGACTTCACCGCAGACAAGACCCGCGAGAAACACGGCCGCAGGAAGCGGTTCCGGCAGGTCATCTCCGGCATGCCCACCGGCAGACTCCGCGCCCGGCTGACCTCGATGGCCGACCAGACGGGCATCGCCATCATCGCCGTGGACCCCGCCTACACCAGCCGCTGGGGCGCCCAGCACTGGCAAAAACCTCTCACCAGCAGCAACCGTAAGACGACTCGCCACGACGCGGCAGCGGTGGCGATCGGAAGGCGCGCCCAGGGACACCCGATCCGGCGACGGACGGCACCGCCCCCGCACGACCAGAGTGATCGTGCGGGGCATCGGACCGTCCAGGCCCGACCGGGCATCCCCAGGCGTGAGGGAACCCGCCCCCGCATCCCCGGACCACGGACACGATCCGTCGGCGCCGGACGCGGAGCGAACGCGGGGGACCAGAACGCCCAGCACCGTTCGGGGCGTTCGGCTGAGCACGGGTCCTGGCAACAGGACTCACTCCCGCTCAGTCTTTAGCAACGGTCTCCTCGTCCTCGATGGCGTACGAGAGGAAGTCGTCCACCATCCGGTGGAACAGGGTGGCGAGCTGCTGCAGCTCCTGCGGCGACCAGTCCGCCAGAGCCATCTGCATACCCCGCGTGCTCGCCTCGCGAATGCGGTCGACCGCCTCCTCGCCCGCCGGGGTGATCTGGATGCGCTGCGCACGGCGGTCGTCGGGGTCCGGCACCCTGGTCACGAGGCCGGCCTTCTGCAACTGCTGCACCTGGCGGGTGACATGAGAAGCCTCCACGGCCAGCCGGGCCGCGAGCTCACCGGGGCGCAGGGGCTCGGAGTCGGCGATCTGCCGCAGCAGCGCCGTGGCGGCACGGTCCAGCGCCACCCCGGCCAGCGCCATCAGCCGATCGTGCTGGCGGATCCCTCTGGCCAGGTAGGTGACGCGGCTCAGGGCGCGCTCGATCTCCTGCATGGCGGCCGAGACGGGAACCTCTGCGGGCGGCGGTGTGGGCATGGCCCAAGTCTAGCATCTAATTGCCTGAGTCAAGTAACTTAGCAACCACTTGCTTGACTCAAGTACTTCACATATGCTTGCCTGACTCAAGTAAGCCGGTAGCCGGCACACAGACCGGGGCCTCCTCGAGCGGAGGCGGCCTCGCCACGCCGAACCCGTGGGGACGGGGGACGGCGCGGTCCCGGGCCCGGCGGCCGGTTCACTCCCTCCGTCCGCCGCCGGGCCCGAGGGCACCGACGCGCGTCATCTCTCCCCTGTCCACCGAGGTCGGCCGTCCACCGCGCGTACCGAGCGAAGGAGCACGGCTTGAGCGGCACCGGCCCTGAAGGGCTCGGCGTCATCCACGGCTCGTCCGAGCCAGAAGCAAGCAACCGCCGCAGCGTATTGAGAAAGTGAATCCCTCCATGGCCACCATGAAGTCCGTACAGACCGGCCCCGTCGACGCCATCGACGTCGTCGAGGTCGAGCGCCCCGTCCCCGGTCCCAAGGACATCCTCATGCGCATCCGTGCCTGCGGCATCTGTGGAACCGACACCTTCTTCCTCCACATCGGCGGCGCTCCTTTCGGCCCCGACGGCTCCATGGTCTCCATCCCCCTCGGTCACGAGCCCGCGGGTGAGATCGTCGAGGTCGGCGCCGAGGTCGAGGGCCTGAAGGTGGGTGACCGAGTGGTGGTCAACCCCCAGGACGCCCCCTCCGGCATCATCGGCTGCGGCGGCAGGTTCGGCGGGCTCAGTGAGTACCTCCTCATCGAGAACGCCGAGGCCGGCAAGAGCGTCGCCGTCTTCCCCGGGTCCGTTCCCTTCGACGTCGCCGCCCTCAACGAGCCCATGGCCGTCGCCCGCCACTGCGTCAACCGGTCCGAGGCCAAGCCCACCGACAAGGTCGTGATCTTCGGCGCCGGGCCGATCGGGCTCGGCGCGGCGATCTGGCTGAAGCTGCGGGGCGTGCGGCACGTCACGGTCGCCGACGTCATCCCCGAGCGCCTGGAGACCGCGCTCGCCATCGGTGCGGATGCAGTCATCGACTCCGCCGAGGAGAACGTGACCGAGCGGCTGACCGAGCTGCACGGGCAGGCCGCGAACGCGCTCGGCCAGCCCCGTCCCGACACCGACATCTACATCGACGCGGCCGGTGTCGCCGCCGTCATCAACACCACGGTCGAGTCGGCGAAGTGGGGGGCCAGGCTGGTCATGGTGGCCGTACAGAAGAAGTCCGACGCGATCGATCTCGGCGGGATGCTCCGCAGTGAGCTGACCCTCATCGCCTCGCAGGGCTACCCCACCGAGATCTTCGAGGTCACCCCCGAACTCATCGAGCACCACGAGCGCTTCGCCAAGCTCATCAGCCACCGTGTTCCCTTCGATGACGCCAAGCACGCGTTCGAGCTCGCGTTGACGCCGGGTGCGGCGGAGAAGGTGGTCGTGACCTTCGACGACGAGCGGTAGTCGGTCCGTCGGGTGCGGGTGCGTGGGGGCTGGTCGCGCGGTTCCCCGCGCCCCTCAAAGATCCCGGGGCGCGGGCGCGTTGCCCGGTGAACCGGACGGGCTACCTCCGACTCCTTCCGATCGACGCGGGGGCCAGCAGGAGGTTGGGGTCGGTGGCCGTGCTGTAGGCGGCGCTGAGGACGTAGAGCGTGCCGCGGCGCAGCGCGAGCGAGGTCGGGTTCTGCAGGCCGTCGGCGGCGGTGAGTACCGTCGACGAGGTGCCGTCTCGCCGGATGCGTACGACCGTGTCGGGGCCGTTGAGCGCGGCCAGGATCTCGTCGCCGCGGCCGGTGAAGGCGAAGTCGTCTATACCGGTGAGACCCGTCGCCCGGATCCGGACGGGCCCGGGCCCGCCGTCGCGGCCGAACGGGATACGCAGCACGGTGCCCCGGTCGAGGTTGGTCGCCCACAGCGCGTTGTCGTGGATCTTCAGACCGTTGACGCCGAGGAAGCCGGTCGAGGAGAGGTCGGGGGCGGCGGACCAGGTGACCGGTTCGCCGCCGGTGGAACCCTTCGTGGAGACGGTGTAGATCTTTCCCAGTACGGAGTCGGCGATGTAGAGCCTGCCTCGGTGTTCGTCCAGCACCAGTCCGTTGGGCAGGCCGTCCGCGGGCAGGGCGGCGATGCGCTGTGGGGTGCCGCCCGGGCGCAGCCGCCACAGGCCGGTCAGGTCCGAAGTGCCGGTGGCGTAGAGGAAGTACAGCGTGCCGTCGTGGGCCCGGGCTATGCCGGTGGTCAGGGCGAAGCCGAGGACCGGGGTGTGCACCCCGCCGTCGGCGGGCGCCGGCAGGGTCGCCAGGACACGGGTCACGCCCGCCGTGCTGACGGAGGCCACCTGCCGGGCGGCCGCGAAGGTGACGTCGGCCGTGCCGTCGGGCTCCAGCGCGATGTTCTCCGGCATCTGCCCCCGGGCCAGGTCGAAGTGAGCGGCGATACGGGGCTTCGCGAGCGGCCCGGTGGCCGCCACCACGGGGGACGCGGTGAGGGCGGTCACGGCCGTCATCGCGGCGGCCGTGACCGTGTAGGCAAGTGCGGTCAGTTTCTTTCTCATGTGTCCTTCGCCGTTTCCTTCACTGTTTGCTTCGCGATGGTCTTCCGGCGCCCGGCGGACGGTCCGGGCGCCGCCGTGCTGTGGGTGAGGAGGGTCATGGCGGCCCGTGACGGTGAGTCGGCCTCGGTGGTCGCGACGACGACGTTCTGCCCCTGTTCGGTGTGCAGCGTCTGCTGGGTGACGTCCATGGCGCCCACCAGCGGATGCCGCATCTTGTGGACCGCGACGTCACTGGTCTTGACCCGGTGGTCGGCCCACATCGCCGCGAACTCGGCGTTGTTGACGGTCAGTTCACCGACGAGCGAGGCGAGTCCCGGATCGTCGGGGTACTGGCCGGACGCCAGGCGCAACGTGCCCACGACGGCTCTGGCCTTGGCCGGCCAGTCCGCGTACAGATCGCGTGTGTGGGCGTCGAGGAACACCAGCCGGGCCAGGTTGGGTCGTTCACCCGGCCGGTCCGGGGCGTCCGGGTCGAGGTGTCCGGCGTACAGCGCGTGCCCGGCGCGGTTCCACGCCAGTACGTCGCCGTACCGGCCCGTCACCACCACGGGCACCTCCGAGAGCACGCCCAGGAGTTGGGCGACCGCGGGTGAGACGCGTTCCGGCGCCGGGCGGCGCGTTCGGGTCCGGCGCCGGGCTCCGGCGGACAGCTCCCGCAGGTGGCGCCCTTCGGCCTCGCTCAGCCGCAGTGCCTGGGCGATCGCGTCCAGGACGTCCGGGGAGGCCTGGGACTGCCCCTGCTCCAGCCGCGCGTAGTACGACTCGCTCACCCCGGCGAGCCGGGCCAGTTCCTCGCGCCGCAGCCCCGGCACGCGACGGCGTTCCCCGTACGTCACCACGCCGAGGTCTTCGGGCCGCACCTGCGAGCGGCGCGCCCGCAGAAACTCACCCAGCTGTCGTTTTCCGTCCATGCGCCGAGTATTGGGCTCCCCCGCGAGGACCAACCACACCCTGATCGGGATACCCGGCGCCGAAGAGGCGCCGTGCGCCACGCTCGCGGACGAGGAGACGGACGTTCGGCGAGGGGGTGGCGGCAGCGGCTCCGAGCAGGTCGGTCGCGCTCTCCAGGAGGCCCGCCGAGGTCTCCATGAGCGACCATGATGGCATCACGGCCGCGTCGCCGCGGCCTCCCGGCCAGCCTCTGGAGGTCGCCCCATGACCGAGCTCTCCGAAGTGCTTCCGCTCTCCGGCATCACCGTCGTCAGTGTCGAGCAGGCGGTGGCGGCGCCCTACGCCACCCGTCAGCTGGCCGACCTCGGCGCCCGGGTGATCAAGGTGGAACGCCCGGGAGGCGGCGACTTCGCCCGTCGCTACGACACCACCGTGCACGGCGAGTCCAGCTACTTCGTATGGCTCAACCGCTCCAAGGAGTCCCTGACCCTGGACCTGAAGTCGGCCCGGGGCCGGGACATCCTGGAGCAACTGCTCGCCGGTGCCGACGTCTTCGTACAGAACCTCGCGCCGGGAGCGGCCACCCGGCTCGGGCTGGACGCCCCGGCGCTGCAGGGGCGGTATCCGTCCCTGATCCCCTGCACCGTCTCCGGATACGGGACCAGCGGGCCCTGGGCCGACCGCAAGGCGTACGACCTGCTCGTGCAGTGCCAGACGGGACTGGTCTCCCTGACGGGGAACGAGCACGGGTCCGCCCGGGCCGGGGTGTCGGTCGCCGACATCGCGGCCGGGATGTACGCCTACTCGGGGATCCTCACCGCCCTGTTCACGCGCGCCACCACGGGAGTCGCCCGCGCGGTGGAGGTGTCGCTGTTCGAGGCGCTGGCGGAGTGGATGGGCCAGCCCGCGTACTACACGCGTCACGGCGGCACCCAGCCGCCGCGGCTCGGCACGCAGCACGCCACCATCGCCCCCTACGGTGCCTACCCCGCGGCCGACGGCAAGGACGTGCTCTTCTCCATCCAGAACGAGCGCGAATGGGCCGCGCTGTGCGAGCGGTTCCTGGAGCGCCCGGACCTCGTCGACGACCCGCGTTTCGCCACCGGCTCGGACCGCGTGGCCCACCGGGAGGAGCTGAACGCGATCGTGGCCGAGCGGTTTCGCGTGCTGGACAGCCAGGAGGCGATGAGACTGCTGGACGCGGCGGGCATCGCCAACTCCGGCGTCAACACCGTCGAGGAGTTCCTCACCCACCCCGTGCTCGAGCAGCGCGACCGCTGGCAGGACGTACGGCTGCCCGGCGGCGCGGGGCCCGTGCCCGCGCTGCTGCCGCCCGTCGACCTGGCCGGGGTCACTCCCCGTATGGACGCCGTTCCCGCCGTGGGCGAGCACACCGACGCGATCCTGACCGCACTGGGACACAGCGCGGCCGACATCGACGCCCTCCGGGCCGACGGCGTCGTCTGAACCCCCGGCCCGACGCCTCCCCCCTGATCGAGCGGATGAAGAAGCCCGGGATCTTCGGGCTCGCCGTCCCCGAGGGCCACCGCGTCCGCGCGCGCAGACGCGGTCCGGGGGACGCCGAGCCGTGGACCGAGCTGTGTCGCCGCCATGGGCGGCCCGTGCGGCCCCTACTCGATGCCGTCGAGGAAGCCGAGGACGCGCCGGGTGAGCAGGGTGGCGGCGTGTTCGTCGTACGACGGCAGGCCGTTGTCGGCGAACAGGTGCTGCTTGCCGGGGTAGAGGAACAGTTCGGCGGCGTCGGGGGCCGACTCGACGAGGGCGCGGGCCGCGTCGAGGTCGCCCTCGTCGACGAAGTACTCGTCCGCGTCCATGCCGTGGATCTGGACCGGCACCTCCTGCGGCCAGCCGCCGCCGAACTCCGAGGTCGGGACGCAGGAGTGGAACAGCAGCGCGCCCTTCGCGCCGGCCCGGGTCTGGGCGAGGTCCTGCGCCGGCAGGACGCCCAGCGAGAACCCGGCGTACACGAGTTCGGCGGGCAGCTCGGCCGCGGCGGCCCGTCCGCGCTCGACGAGGGTGCCGAACCCGATGCCCTGGGCGTGCGCGACGCCCTCTTCCAGGTTCTCGAAGACCCGCCCTTCGTACAGATCCGGGACGTGGACGGCGTGCCCCGCTTCCCTGAGCGACTCGGCGAACGCGTGCATACCGGACGTCAGTCCCTGCGCGTGGTGGAACAGCAGTACTTCAGCCATGTCGGCCCCCTCCGTCGGCGCGCAGCCCAGGTGACTCCGCGGGGCCGAGTATGGACCGAGGCACTGACATCGCCCGGCGGTCGCCGCGCGGCGCCGCCAAACACCTCGTCCGGTGGGCGCGTGTGGTGTGCGACGGGCGCCCGGAGGGAGGCATTCCGTACTTCGTCCATCGGATGCGTGGCACGACGGCGGCGTGCTTCTTCGCCGAAGCGCACGCCCCCTGAGCGCACTTGTCCCTGTTGATCCATAACCGGTTAGGTGAACACCATGCTGCTGACCGGCAGTTGACGCGTGGAGAGGTGGTTGTGATGTCAGCTGCTGTGGTCTGTGGGATCGGCACGTGTCTGCCGGAGCGTGTCGTCGGCAATGACGACCTGGCGGCCCGGCTGGACACCTCGGACCTCTGGATCCGTTCCCGGACCGGCATCGCGCGGCGACGGATCGTGGAGCCGGGCACCAGCACAGGCGATCTCGCGGTGGCCGCCGGCCGGGCCGCGCTGGACTCCGCGGGGCACGGCGCCGACTTCGTGCTGCTGGCGACGACGACCCCGGACCGCCCCTGTCCGGCGACCGCGCCCGAGGTGGCACACCGCCTGGGGCTCGGCGAGGTACCGGCGATGGACGTGTCGGCGGTGTGCTCGGGATTCGTGTACGCGGTCGCGGTGGCGAGATCCCTGATGGCGTCCGGGACCTGCGCCCGCCCGCTCGTGATCGGTGCCGAGGTGTACACGTCGATCATCGACCCGCTGGACCGGGACACCGCCGTGATCTTCGGCGACGGCGCCGGGGCGGTCCTGCTGCGCGAGGGCGGGGCCACGGAGCCGGGAGCGCTGCGCGCCGTCGACCTCGGCAGTGACGGCTCGGGCGGCGAGCTGATCACGGTGGCCGCGGGCGGCTCCCGTCACCCCCGTGCCGACGGCGAACTCCCGCGCTCACAACGGTACTTCCGGATGCAGGGCCGTACGGTGTACCGGCACGCGGTGCACCGGATGACCGCCTCCTCGCGGCTCGTGCTGGAGCGGGCCGGCTGGTCGCCCCAGTCGGTGCGTGCCTTCGTCGGTCACCAGGCCAACCAGCGGATCCTCGACGCCGTCGGCGACCGGCTGGGCATCGGCACCCCGCACCGCTTCGGGAACATCGCGGAGGTCGGCAACACCGCTGCCGCCTCCATCCCCCTCGCCCTCGCGGACACAGCCGCACGTGACCTCGTGCGACCTGGCGAGCGCAGCCTGCTCACCGCCTTCGGCGGTGGCCTGACCTGGGGTTCCATCGCCCTGTCCTGGCCTGCCGCGGTGCCGGTCCACCGGCCCCTCCCGGTCCCCGCCGCACGCCGGCCGACCGCGGTCCCGGCTCCCTCGCCGGTACCCTGTCAGAACCGGCGGCAGCCGTGACACCCATATGCCGCCTGAGTGGATCAGTCGTATCGGATGAGTAGTCGTACTCATGCCCGCTCGCGGACACAGCCGCCATCGTGATGTCAACGCCCCTCCGGCAGTCTCGCGGAGAGGGGGACCGCACCACCGGCTTCATCCGACGGAGGACGTCATGAACATCTCTCGCCGCATACGTACCGCGCTCATCCGGGCCACGGACAACTGGCTCTCCCGTGTCTACCTGGCCGCCGTCACCGGCGCGACCTGCTACTTCCTCTTCGACGCGCTCTTCGTCGACCACCCCGACGCCTCCATGGCCGCCGTGGTGCCCTGGCTGCTGACCGCCCCGCTGAGCCTGCTGTACACCCTCCTGCCCGACGGCACCCTCTCCGGCACGAGCACCGGCCTGTTCACCGCGCTCTACCTCGTGGGGATCGCCCTCGCCGCCCTCGCGAACGCCGCCTTCATGGGCCACGTCGTCCACAGGCTCCGCCAGCCGTTCCCCGGCACCGCGCCCGGCGCCTGAAGCCGACGCCCGGAGGGTCCCGCCTACTTCACCCCGCCCGCATCCAGCAGCGCCGTCACCGTCGTCGTGGTCAGCCCTTCCAGCGTCTCGATCCCGGCACCGGCCCGGGCGCTCGCGCCGTCGAAGACCAACATCAACTGCCGGGCGAGAAACTCGGGATCACGCGCACCACCCAGCTCGGCCTGCGCTCGGAACACCTCTTTCATACGGTCCTTCGCGCCGCCCGCGACCACCGACGCCGGGTGCCCGGGGTCCTTGAGTTCGACGAGCGCGGCGAGGAACAGACAGCCGCGGTACTCGGGCCGGACCGAGGCCGCCTCCACCCGCTCGAAGATTCCCAGGATGCGCTCGCGCGGCGTCCCGGCATCCTCCGGATCCGGCGCGAGCTGCTTCTCGTACTGCGGAATCCGCCGTTCCAGGCTCGCCGCGATGACCTCGTCCTTGCTCTCGAAGAGCTGGTACATCGACCGCTTCGAGACACCGGCCGACCGGCACAGCGCCTCGATGCCGACGGATACGCCCTCGCGATAGACGAGGTCGGCCGCCGCGTCCAGCAGCCGATCCCTCGTGGACGCCTTGTCTGTAGTGGCCATGAGGGCAGGTTACCGCGCGGGACGAGACAAGGAAACCGATCGGTCTCCCCAGGCCGCGTGGGCGCAATCACACGTGACACAGCGACTGAACAAGCGCTTGGATAGTGACGTTCGGACCGTGTGTCCCACCCCGCCGTGCCGCGCTGGAGGCCCCGTTGCTGTTCACATCCGTCGACGATGTCTCCGCGCGTCTCGCCGAGACCGGCTATCTGGCCTCGCCCGCGGTCGCGACCACGGTCTTCCTGGCCGACCGCCTGGGCAAGCCGCTGCTGGTGGAGGGCCCCGCCGGGGTCGGCAAGACCGAACTCGCCAAGGCCGTCGCCGAGGTGGCCGGGGCGCGACTGGTCCGCCTGCAGTGCTACGAGGGCGTGGACGAGTCCCGGGCGCTCTACGAGTGGAACCACGCCAAGCAGCTGCTGCGCATCAGCGCGGGCCGCGACGAGACGTGGGACGAGGCGCGCACGGACATCTTCAGCGAGGAGTTCCTGCTGCCGCGCCCCCTGCTGACCGCCATCCGCGGCGACGATCCCAAGGTGCTGCTGATCGACGAGACCGACAAGGCCGACGTCGAGGTGGAGGGGCTGTTGCTGGAAGTGCTGAGCGACTTCCAGGTCACCGTCCCGGAGCTCGGCACGATCACCGCGACCAGCCGCCCGTTCGTGGTCCTCACCTCCAACGCGAGCCGTGAGCTGTCCGAGGCACTGCGCCGCCGCTGCCTCTTCCTCCACATCGGCTTCCCGGAGGAGGAGTTGGAGCGTCGCATCGTACGGCTGAAGGTGCCGGGTCTGGACGCGGCGCTGACGGCGTCGGTGGTGCGGGTGGTCGGCGCGCTGCGCGAGATGGACCTGCGGAAGGTCCCCTCCGTCGCCGAGACGATCGACTGGGCCCGCACCCTGCTCGCGCTCGGGGCCGACACCCTCGACGCGGCCGTCGTGCGCGACAGCCTCGGTGTCCTCCTCAAGCACCAGGACGACATCCTCAAGGCGGCCGCCAAGCTCGACCTGGACGCCATGTGAACGCGCCGACGGGCGTCGCCGAGCGGCTGACGGGACTGGTCGGCGCGTTGCGCGCGCACGGCGTGCGGATCGGCACCGGTGAGACGGTGGACGCCGCGCAGGCGGTGGAGGCGCTCGGCCTGGCCGACCGGGATCGGCTGCGCGAGGGCCTCGCCGCCACGCTGCTGCACAGCACGGGGCAGCGCCGGGTGTTCGACCCCGTCTTCGACCTGTACTTCCCGCGTCTCGTCGGGGCGCCGGGGTCCGACGGGCGGGAGAGCGACGCTCCCGCCGCCGACCGGGAGGAGCTGCGCGACCGGCTCGCGGCCGCGCTCGCCGCGGGCGACCGGGAGATGCTGGAGCGGCTGGCGATCGAGGCGGTGGACGGCTTCGGGGGCTACGGCTCCTCGCCGGGGTCGGACGGCTGGTCGTCCTACCAGACACTCGACCGGCTCCGCCCGCAGACGCTGATGGCGCGCGCCCGTGACAGCGTCCGGGCGCGGCAGGACGGAGCGGCGGGGTTCGCCGACCGGTTGCTGGAGGACGAGATCCGGCGGCACATCGAGATGTTCCGCGCGCTGGTCGCCACGGAGGCGCGGCGCCGGGTCGCCGAGCGGCGCGGCCGGGACGCGATGGCGCGGCGGGCGGTGGCCCCGACCGCCGACCGGGTCGACTTCCTGTTCGCCGGGCGGGACCGGCTCGCCGAGCTGCGCAGGACGGTCCAGCCGCTCGCGCGCAAGCTGGCCACCCGGCTCGCCGCACGCCGTCGCCGGGCCGCGCGCGGCACCATCGACCTGCGGCGGACCCTGCGCGGCTCGCTGTCCACGGGCGGGGTGCCGATGCGGCCGGTACTGCGCAGGCGCCGCCCCGTCCGGCCCGAACTGGTGCTGCTGTGCGATGTGTCGGGCTCGGTGGCGGGCTTTTCCGACTTCACGATGTTGTTGGTGCAGGCGCTGCACGACCAGTTCAGCAAGGTACGGGTGTTCGCCTTCGTCAACCGGATCGACGAGGTGACCGGGCTGCTCGTGCACGGTGCGGCCGATCCGGAGGGGCTGGGTGCCCGGATCCGCTCGGAGGCGACGCTGACGGGCTGGCACGACAGCAGCGACTACGGCGCCGCGTTCGGCGAGTTCGCCGAGCGGTATGTCGACGCGGTGGGGCCGCGCTCGACCGTGTTCGTCCTCGGCGACGCCCGTACGAACATGGGGGACCCGAATCTGCCGGCCGTCCGGCGGTTGTCCGAACGGGCCCGCCGTGTGTACTGGCTGAACCCCGAGCCGCTCTCCCAGTGGGGCACGGGCGACTCGGCGGCGCCCGAGTACGCCGGGCTCGTCGAGATGCACGAGTGCCGCAACGTACGGCAGCTCAGCGAGCTGATCGGCCGCCTGCTGCCGGTCTGACCGCCGGGTGACGGGAGCGATCTCCCCATCGCCCCATCGCCCCGTCTCCGCGCCTCCCCCTTCTCCCCTACGCGACCAGCTGCGGGTACATCGCGCCCAGGTCCTCGGACAGCTGGGCCTTGACGTGCCGGGAGAGGTCGTCGGCCAGCACCTCGAAGGCACCGGACTGGATGCCGTCGAGGGCCTGGGCCGCGACGCTCTCGGGCGACGACTTCGGCCCGTCCACGTGCGCGGCCATGTCGGTGTCGACGTAGCCGACATGCAGGCCGGTGACGTCGATGCCGCGCGGCTTCAGATCGAGGCGCAGGGAGTTGGTCTGCGACCAGAAGGCCGCCTTGGAGGCGCTGTAGGAGCCCAGGAGCCCGATCCACGACAGCACCGAGTGGACGTTGAGGATGTGGCCGCCGCCGTTGCGCTCGATGATCGGCACGAAGGCGCGCGTGACGAGGAGCGGGCCGAAGAAGTTCGTCTCGAACTCACGGCGGACGTCCTCGACGGGCGAGTCCAGGAAGTTCGCGTTCACGGACGCGCCCGCGTTGTTGATCAGGACGGTGACGTCCTGCGCGCGCTCGGCGGCCGCGGCGACGGACGCGGGGTCGCTCACTTCCAGCGCCAGCGGCACCGCGTCGGGGTGCGTGACGGTCCGGGGGTCGCGTGCGGTGGCGTACACCTTCGACGCGCCGCGCTCGTAGAGGGCCTGCACCAGCGACCGGCCGATACCGCGGCTGCCGCCGGTGACCAGGGCGACCGAACCTTCGATGGATGTCATGAGAACTCCCGAAGCCAAAGGAAACCGATCGGTTTCCGTTCATTCGAAGAGTAAACCGATCGGTTTCCAAGGGCAAGGCGGGGGCGCGGTGAGACGGGGCACGGCGGGCCAAGGAGCGGACACGAAAACGGCTCGCCCCGACGGACGGGGCGAGCCGTTACCTGCGTACCAAGGGCGAGCCGTTGCCCGCGCACCGATCAGGACGAGGTGCCCGCCGTCTCCACGACGGCCTCGTCCGCCGCGGCGCCGCCGGTGGTGGCGGCATCGTCGGTGGTGGCGGCCTTCTTCTCGACCGTGTACTCCTGCGCCGCACCCCGGGTCAGACCGACCAGCGCCACGGCCACGATCAGCACGCACGCGACCCCGGCGATCGCGAAGCTCAGGGTGAACTGGCTCTCGGCGGGCAGCGCGGGCACACCGGCCGGCAGATGCTGGATGGACTTGGACGCGAGCAGCGAGGTGATCACGGCGCTGGCGATGGCGCTGCCGACGGATCGGGAGATGGAGTTGAGGCCGTTGGCGATGCCGGTCTGGTGGTGCGGCACGCTCGCCACGATGAGCGCGGGCATGGCGGCGTAGCCGAAGCTGATGGCGACGCCGATCAGCAGGCCCGCCAGGATGACCGACGCCGAGGTGTCGTGCGCCAGGGTCAGCCACACGAAGCCGGCGACGCCGAACGCCGCGCCCACGGCGAGGGTGAACCGCGCCCCGATCCGCCCGACGAGGATCCCGCCGAACTGTGCGGCGAGCAGTGAGATCAGCGTGGTCGGCAGCAGGTACTCGACGGAGGCGCGCAGCACCGAGGCGCCGAATCCGTACCCGGTGAGCCCCTTGGGCATCTGCGCCAGGTACGCGACACCGATGAACTGGGAGAACATCGCGAAGCCGAGGAAGAGGCCGGCGAGGTTCGTGAAGAGCACCGGACGGTGGGCGAACATCCCCATGTCCACCATCGGCGCGCGGACCTTGCGCTCGACCAGGACCCAGACGGCCGCCATGACGACCGCGGCGACGAACAGGCCGATGGTGCGGGCGGAGGACCAGCCCCACTCGTGTCCCTGCGAGATCGGCAGCAGGAGCAGGACGAGGAGCGCGGCGAGCGTCCCCGCGCCGAGCCAGTCGGTACGGCCGCCGGTCGTCGAGCGTGCGGAGGGGACGCGCAGGACGACGCCGACCAGGGCGAGGGTCGCGAGCACCACGGCGAGCCAGAACACCCGGTGGTAGTCGGGGTCCGAGCCCCGAGTGAGCAGTCCGGCCGCCACCAGGGCGAGTCCGCTGCCGACCGCGAGCGTGCCGCTCACCAGCGCCATCGCGCCGTGCAGCTTCGCCGGAGGTATCTCCTCGCGCAGGACCGAGAGGGCGAGCGGGAAGATCGCGGTGGCCGCGCCCTGGAGCACCCGGCCGACGATCAGCCACAGCAGCGAGGTGGTGGTGGCCGCCAGGACCGAACCGGCGATCATCAGCAGCAGAACCCCGATCAACGTGGGCTTCTTGCCGTGCATGTCGCCGAACCGGCCGAGCAGCGGGGTGAAGACCGCGGCGGACAGCAGGGTCGCGGTGGTGACCCAGCTGACGTTGGCGGTGGTGGTACCGAGGTCGCTCTGGATGATGCTCAGGATCGGCACGACGAGGGTCTGCATCATCGAGACGATCATGGCCGCGAGGCCGAGAACCAGGACAAGCGAGAGGTCGCCGGTGGGGCGCCCGGGCGCCACGCGATCAGTGGGTGTCACGGTCTCTTCCGTAGGTCGAACGAGGGCGATGGACTACTGGACGGAAACTTGAAGTCGCAAAGCTGTAGAGCATAGAAGTTTGAGGTCCTCAAGTAACTCGATAGAGGTAAGCATCGAAGATTGAGGTAGTCAAGTTTCGGGTTACGCTGGCTCCATGTCCGCGACACCTGGAACGAGCCGCTCCACCGAGGCGTCCGACGCCGGCCCCCTCGCCGTCTCCAACGTCATGCTCCTCGACACCCTGTGGGCGTCGATGGTCAGCCTCTACGCGGATCTCACCAGCTCCGCCGCCGCACACGGCCTCACCTACAGTCAGGCCAAGGCGCTCAACGTGCTGCGCCAGGGCCCGGCCCCGATGCGGGCCCTGGCGGGCATACTGCGCTGCGACGCCTCGAACATAACGGGGATCGTCGATCGGCTGGAGGCACGCGGCCTCGTCTACCGCGAGCCCAGCCCCACCGACCGCCGCGTCAAGAACGTCGTCCTCTCGGAGGACGGGGCGGCCGCCGTGTCGAGCATCCGTGACGGCATGCACGGCACGCACCAGGCCCTCGACTCACTCAGCGACACCGAACGGGCCACCCTCGAAGGCCTGCTCTCACGCCTGTTCGTCGCCCAGGACAGGCCCTAGGGCAGCCCTAGGGAGGGACCCAGGGATTTCCCCGAAGAGCCGGGGTGTGCCGCCGCCCTAACCTCGCAGGTGATCGGCCTGGGCGGTGTACGAAGCCCCGGGCACACTCAGGGGGGTGGTCGTGGTGGGCAGTGCCGATGTGATCGCCGATGTGTCCGACATCCTGGTGCACGTCCTGACCGCCGCGGTACGCGAATCCGATGCTCACGCCCGGGTGCACCTCGTCGAGCTCGTCGGGCAGCACCGGGGCGGCGGCCACGGAAGGCTCGGCCTGGAACTCTTCCTGTACGAGGTCGCCGAGGACCCCAGCGCACGCAACCGCCCCTCCCGCCACACCGTGGTCGAGGATCCGGACACCGGTGCCGTCCGGCAGGAGCGGCGCAGGGCGGACATGGCCCTGCTGCTGCGCTATCTGCTCATCCCCACCGGCGGCACTCCCGACGCCCAGCAGCGCATCCTCGGCCGGGCGATGCGGGCGCTGTACGACGACGCGATCCTCCAGGGCCCGTCGCTGGTGCCGGCCGCGCAGAGCAACAGCGTGGCCGACGCCGGTGAGTCGCTGAAACTGCGGCTGGCCCCCCTGTCGCTCGACGAGCGGGCCAAGGTGTGGTGGGCGATCTCGCAGCCGTACCGGCTCTCCCTCAACTACGAGGTACGGGTGGTCAATCTGGCCTCCCGGGACATCACCAGGGAATCGGCCGTCACCGGTGGCGGCGTCGGCGTCGGCGTCGGCGTCGGACCGAGTGCGGGAGTCCGCCCGTGACGGCCGGCGGCCCGGCGGTGGACACCGTACGGATCGCGGTGGGCCCTGTCTGTCTGCTGCCGTGGGACACCTTCACCGGACGAGCCCCGGTCCTGCCTGTCACCGCTCTGGTCGAACGCCGCACGCCCGGCGGGCAGTGGGCCGCCGAGAACGACGTACCGGTCGTGACCACCCCCAGCGGCGCGATCGTGCTGCCGTCCCTGGCGAGCGCGCGACCGGCGCCCGTGCCAAATGCCGTACAGCGGCTGCGGATCCGGCTCGTCTCGCCGTATCTGCTGGACGCCGAGCACCCGGCCGGCGTGGAGTTCGACGCCCCGGCGTACGCGGCGCCCGCGGTGACCCGGATCCGGCTGCACCCGCTGCCCGCCTATCCGTTCCCGCCCGGCACCCGGCTGCTGCTCGGACGGGTGCGGCACGGCGGGCGCCCTGCGGCGGGAGCGGCGGTCGTCGGCCGGGCCCGCGCGGACGCGGACCATCTGCCGCGGATCGCCGCGTGGACGGAGGTCGCGGCGACGGCCGGGGACGGCGTCTTCCGGCTGCCGTTGCGGCGGGTCGGCAGCAAGCCGCAGCAGCCCCCGCCGGATCCCGCCGCACCGGACGCCGAGTGGTTCACGGTCACGGCGCTCGCGGAGCCCGGCCGGGCCGGCGGCCCCGAGGTGTCCGTCCAGCTGACCGCGCAGGACATCCGCGGTACCGAGCAGCTCATCGAGATCCCGTAGCGGAGTAGCGGAGGAAGCCCCGATGCCCGAATACCTCAGCCCAGGCGTCTATGTCGAGGAGATCTCCACCGGCCCGCGGCCGATCACCGGGGTGGCCACCAGCACCGCCGGCATGGTCGGGCTGACCGCCCGGGGCCCCGACTCGGGCAAACCCAAGCTGGTGACCAGCCTGTTGCAGTTCCACCGGCTCTTCGGCGGCTTTCTGCCCGAGCCGAGCCAGGCCGACGTCCGCACGGCCGACGGGAACGGCATCCGGTGGTGGCTGCTCCCCCTCGCGGTGAAGGGGTTCTTCGACAACGGCGGGCAACGGCTGTACGTCAAAAGGGTCGTCCCCCCGGCCGGCGCCGCCGCCCAGGCCGCCGCGACGCTCAGCGACACCGCCACCCCGCCCGCGACCGTCCTGTCCGCACAGGCGGTACAGGCGGGCGAGGGAGGCAACGGCCTGCACGCCGTACTGCGCCTCGTGCGGTCCGCCGGCTATCCCGTCGTCGCACCCGCCACGGCGCCCGCGGGCGTCCCCCCGGCCACCGTGACACTCGCCCGCATGGGCGCGATCGACGACGGCGACACCGTCCTCCTCGTCCCCGCCGACCGTACGAAACAGCCCAGTCTGCACACGGTCGTCAGCCACGCGCCCGCCGGAAGCGACGTCACCATCACTCTCGACCGCCCGCCCCGGGCGGCGGCGGTCGCGGGCGACGCCCTCGTCCTGGCCGGGTTCCGGCTGGAGATCGTCGACGCACCGCCCGGCGTCCCGCGGTCCACGCGGACGATCCCCCCGACGTCGCAGGCGTCCGCCGCCGATCTGGCCACGCTCGCGCAGGACGTCGGCGCCGCCCCGGACGCACCGCTCACCCTCACCATCGGCGCGAGTCCGCTGCCGTATCTGAGCACCCGTCTCTCCAGGACCGATCCTGGCCGGCCGCTCGCCACCCTGGATCTCGTGAACGGCGACAGCGGCGGCACGGCACTCACCGCCGCCGACTACATCGGCGTGGACGGCGGCAGCGGGAACCGGACCGGCATCCAGGCGCTCGAGGACATCGACGAGGTCGCGATCTGCGCCGTGCCGGGCGTCTGGGAGCCGACCGTCCTGGACGGACTGAAGACACACTGCGAGATCCTCGGTGACCGGTTCGCCGTGTTCGACGGACCCCCCACGACCGACCTGGAGATCGTCAGGGGCTTCCGGGCCGCGCTGTCCACCGACCGGGCCGCCCTGTACCACCCCTGGCTCCATGTGCCCGATCCCGCGGGCACCGGCAGCGCGGACGCGCCCCCGTCGGGGCACATGATCGGTGTCTACGCCGACACGGACGTCAGGCGCGGGGTCCACAAGGCCCCGGCCAACACCGTGCTGCGCGGCATCGTCCCCGGCGCCGGCCTGGCCTCGGACGTCACCAAGCGCGAGCAGGACACCCTCAACCCCTTCGGGATCAACGTGCTGCGCGCCTTCCCCAACCTGGGCCAGCGGGTATGGGGCGCGCGCACACTCGCCGACGACACCCGGTGGCAGTACGTCAGCGTCCGGCGGCTCTTCCTCTTCATCGAGGAGTCGCTCGACGAGGGCCTCCAGTGGGTGGTCTTCGAGCCCAACTCCGAGCAGCTGTGGGCCTCGGTCCGGCAGACCATCGGCGCCTTCCTGACCGGGGTGTGGCGCGGCGGCGCCCTGGCCGGCACCACCGCGGAGGAGGCGTTCTACGTCGTCTGCGACCGGACCACGATGACCCCGGACGACCTCGCCCAGGGCCGGCTGGTCTGCGAGGTCGGAATCGCCCCGGTCTTCCCGGCCGAGTTCGTCGTCGTCCGGATCCAGCAGGCGACCCGTGAGTCGACGACCTCCTGAGACGACCTCCTGCCCCGTACCGAAGCCGAAAGAGAGGGGTCGGCCGTGCCGCCCGTTCAGCGTGACGATCCGTACGGTGCCTACAACTTCCTCGTGGAGGTCATCGGCATCGCCCCCAACGGCCATGACGTGACAGCGTCCTTCACCGAGGTCACCGGACTCACCGTGGACATCCAGCCGATCGAATACCGCGACGGCAACGCGAAGAAGCCCCATGTGACCAAGCAGCAGGGCCTCGCGAAGATGTCCAACCTGGTCCTCAAGCGCGGCATCACCGGCCATCCGGAGTTCTGGAACTGGGTCAAGTTGTCGATGAACGGCAGGACCGAGCGCGCCGAGGGCGCCATCACGCTCCTCGACGAGAACCGCAGCGCGGTCATGCGCTGGAACTTCCGCCGCGGCTGGCCGGTGAAGTACACCGGCCCCTCACTCGGCGCGACCAAGAACGAGATCGCCATGGAGACGCTCGAACTCTGCGTCGAAGAGCTCGAGATCGCGTGATCCAGGGGCTCGAGAGCGCGTGATCCAGGGCCTCTGGACCGCGTAGGCGAAAGAGCTCCGGACCGCGCAGGCGAAGAGCTCTGCACCGCGTAACCGGGAGAACATCGCGCAATCGGGGGAACATCGTGCCCGCATCCGCCCTTGAACCGCCGCCGCCCACCTACCCGTCGCCGCCGTCACCGCCGTCACCGCCCGGCGTGACCGCGACGGCGGTCGCGGCGGCCGAACCCGTCCAACCGCTGCGCACCGACGTGGCCTGCTTCGCCGGGCGCACCCGGCGCGGCCCCCTGGCCTCCCCCGTGCGCGTCACCGACTGGGCGGCCTACACCGCCGTCTTCGGCGGCCTGGACACCGCACTCGATCTGCCGTACGCGGTGCGCGGCTTCTTCTCCAACGGCGGCACCGCGCTGTGGGTGCTGCGCACGGAGCCGGCCGGACCGACCCCGGCCGCGGCGGTCTGGCCGGCCGGGGCGCCCTCCCCGTTCGCGCCCGCGGCGGGCTGCCGGATCGAGGCGGCCTCCCCGGGCGGCTGGGCCGACGGCACCCGGGTGACGGTCCGGCACCGCCCGGCCGGGACCGCCGGACAGGCCCAGGTACTGGTGCGGGTCGACGCCCCCGGAGAGTCCCCCGAGTCGTTCGGCTGGCTACCGGCCGCCGCACTTCCCGCCGCCGTGAGCGCGCTCTCCCGGCTCGTCCGGGTGGTTCCCGACGGCCAGGCCCCCGTGCCCCCGGCCGGCACGGCCCACGCCGGCACCCACGCGGTCACCCTGACCGGTGGGACGCCCCTCCCGGGCGGCCCCGACGACGACGGCACCCTGGCCGACGCCTACGCCGACGCCGTACGGGCCATGACCCAACTGCCGGAACCCGCCCTGCTGGCCCTGCCCGACCTGGACCGCTGCGGGGTCGGCGAACGGCACCGGGAGGAGCTGGCCGATCTGCTGGTCGAGGGCTGCGCGCAGGCGCTCGACCGGCTGGCCCTGCTCGACCCGCCGCACTCGCCGAACTCGCCCGACACGGCCGCCGATCCGGTGGCGGCGACGCGGCGGGCCACCGAGTGGATGGAGGCCCTGCGGCAGCGGCACGACACGGCGGGACTGCAGGCCTGCGCGGTGCACTGGCCGCCGCTTCGGGTGCCCGATCCCCTGGCCACCGTGCCGCCCGCGCTGCGTACCGTGCCCGCCTCCGGCCATGTCGCGGGAACGACGGCGCGGCTCGACCGTGAGCGGGGCGCGTTCGCGACCCCGGCCAACGCCTCGCTGGAGGACGTCGTCGACCTCGCGCACGTCCTGCGCGCCGAGCAGGAGGCGGCCGTGTACGCCTCGGGCGCCAATCTGCTGCGCTGCCCGCCCGGCCGGGGACCGCTGGTGTGGGGCGGGCGGACCGCGGTGGCGCCGGCGCGGGCCGGGGGCGTGGGCGACGGCTGGTTCATCGCCCACCGCAGGCTGCTGCACCGGCTGGTGCGCGCGGCCCGCGCGGTGACCGAGCCGCTGCTCTTCGAGCCCGACACGCCCGGTCTGCGGCTGCTGCTCGTACAGGGGCTGACCGAGGTGCTGCTCGCTCTGTTCGAGGCGGGCGCGCTGGCCGGGGAGCGGCCCGCGGAGGCCTTCCGGGTGCGCTGCGACGACGGGCTCAATCCGCCGGAACTCGTGGCGCTCGGGCAGTTGGTCTGCCAGGTGGAGGTGGCTCCGGCCGCGCCCATGGAGTTCATCGCCGTCCGCCTGTTGATGGGCGGGCGGGACCGGCTGGAGGTGGTGGAGGCATGACCGAACAGGCCCTGGAGTTCTTCACCGAGCCGCTGCCCAAGTACCGGTTCCTGGTGGTGCTCGGCCCGGCGGCCGCCCATCTGCCGCCCGAGCAGGCCGCGTTGCTGCCGCTCACCGCCCAGGGCGCCTTCCAGCAGGTCACCGGGCTCGGAGCGCAGCTGGAGATCACGGCGTATCCGGAGGGCGGGGTCAACGACCGGCTCCGGCAGTTCCCGGTGCGCCACGCGTGGAACCGGATCGTGCTGCACCGCGGGGTGGCCCGGGGTCCTGGCCTGTGGGCCTGGTACCGGGCCGGGCTCGGCAATCCGCTGGGCGCGCGGCGCAGCGGCGCGGTGCTGCTGATGGACGCGGCCGGGGTGCCCGGTGCGGTGTGGGCCTTCCGCGGCGGCCTGGCCTCGAAGTGGACGGGCCCCGATCTGCACGGGGAGCGCAGCGAGGTGGCCCTGGAGCAGCTGGAGATCGCGCACGAGGGGCTGGTGGCGGTGGAGCAGGCGGTACCGGAGCTGGGCTGACATGGACGGCCGCCGACGTGACGGGGTTCGGGAGAGAGAAGAAAATGCTGACGATTCATCACCTTTCCGTCGACTTCGAGGTCGGCGGCGACGACACGGCGGTCTTCGCCCGGCTCTTCGCGGAACACATCCGGGAGTGGTCGCAGCGGCAGGACGACGTCAGGGCCCGCGGCCGGCTGCTGGCCCGGGAGGCGTCGCTGACCGGTGAGGGCCCGGCCCGTGAGTCCTCCGGCGGGCCCGCCGCCGGTTGCTTCGGGGGGTCCTGATGGCTCCGGTGCCCGGTCTGTCCACGGGGCGGGACGCCGCGCCGACGCTGGCGACCCTGGTCGTCCGGCCGTCCGGTTCCGTGGCCGGGCCCGCGAAACCGCTGCTGACGCTGCCGGTCAATCCGACCGAGTACGCCGTCTCCAAGGCGGTGACGTTCGCCGAGATCGGCATCCCGGGCCTGGACTCGCCGCCTCTGCAGTTCGTCCGGGGTGGAGCGCGCACCCTCAAGCTGGACGCCCTGGTCGACGCCGCCGAGGAGCCGGAGCCCCGGGACCGCGATGTGCAGCGGCGCTGGCTCGACGACTTCCAGAACCTGACGATTCGTCAGAGCATCACGCACGCGCCGCCGGTGGTGACCTTCGCCTGGGGCGCCAATCCCCCCTTCACCGGGGTCGTGGACAGCCTCTCCTTCACCTATGTCCTCTTCGACCGGGACGGTACGCCGACCCGGGCCAAGGTGTCGCTGTCGCTCAAGGAGTTCAGGACGGCCAAGGAGCAACAGCTGACCACGCCGACGAGTTCACCGACCGTGCGGAAGGTCTGGACGGTGCGGCGCGGTGACACGCTCTCCTCCATCGCCGCCGCGGTGTACCGGGACTCCGGACGCTGGCGGGAGCTGGCGGCCGCCAACGGCCTCTCCGATCCGCGGGCGCTCGCTCCCGGCACCGCGCTCGTCGTGCCCGCGCTGGAACGGGGGTGAGGGGCGATGGCACCGCCGTCCAACGCGCTCGCGACCCCGCTGCCGGCCGACACGTACGCCCCGTGCTTCGAGGTCGCGCTGAACGGCTCCGAGATCGCCGTCCAGATGCGCGACTGCGTGCTCGACATCCAGGTGGTCCGTGAGCTGGACAAGACCGGAACGTTCTCGCTGGCGCTGAGCAACTGGGACGAGCTGACCCGCCGGCTGCGCTTCGACGACCCCAAGCACTTCGCCCCCGGCCAGTTGGTGGAGATCCGGCTCGGCTACACCTCGCTCGGCCGGCCGCTCGTGGTGGCCAAGGGCCAGGTCACCACGGTCCAGTCGGACTTCCCCTCGTCGGGGCCGCCGACCCTGCAGATCACCGGCCAGGACCGCACGACGCGGATGAAGGAACGCAAGCCACGGCCGGACGACATGAAGAAGTTCCTGAACCTCGCGGACTGGCAGATCGCGCAGAAGATCGCGGAGCGGCACCAGCTGGAACTGGTGGCCGAGAAGGAGGGCGTGGTGCATCCGCTGGTGACCCAGGACAACCTCGACGACGTCTCCTTCCTGCTCAAACGCGCCAAGGGCATCGACCGGGAGTGCTATGTGGCGCCCTGTCCGCGGACCGGGGTGGAGAAGCTGTACTTCGTCTCCCCCGCCGACGGCCGGGCGGGCTCCACGGCCCGGCAGCCGCACACCTTCGACCTCTGGTACGCGGTGCCGGCCGACGGCGCCCGCTCGGAGCGGGCGGAGCAAGGTCCGGCCCCGGCCGGGACTTCCGAGCCCAATCTGATCTCGTTCCGGCCGACCGTGACCCTGTCGGGGCAGGTCGCCAAGGTGACGGTGCGCGGCTGGGACCCCCGGACCAAGAAGGCGATCGTCGGCGTCGCCACCCAGGCGGACCTGCGGGCGGAGCGCGACGCCGGACGCAGCGGGCCCGCAGCGGCGGCACAGGAGATGGGCGACCGGGAAGAGGTGATCGTGGACCGCCCGGTCGGCTCCGAGCAGGAGGCGCGGGCGCTGGCGGTGAGCGTACTGCGCGGGAAGTCGTACGAATTCGTCACCTGTGCGGGGCAGTTGGCGGGACTGCCCGATCTGGTGCCGAGCGACTCGCTGCGGATCGGCGGGGTGGGGAGCCGGTTCGGCGGCACCTATTACACGACCAAGGTGACGCACTCCTTCAACTCCTCCGGCTTCCTCACCTCGTTCGAGGCGCGGCGCACGTCCGAGGGGCGGTGACGGGGTGATGTCGGCCATGCCCGGACTGACCGTGGACAAGAAGTACTTCGGTGTGGCGACCGGAATCGTGCAACGGGTGGAGGACGACCCGGAGAAGGAGTGCCGGGTGCAGCTCACGCTGCCGTGGTACGACGGCGCCACGATCAGCGAGTGGTGCCGGGTCGCGCAGCCGTACGCGGGCAACGGGTACGGGGCGAGTTTCGTGCCGGAGCAGGGCGACGAGGTGCTCGTCGCCTTCGACCAGGGCGACATGCGCTACCCCGTGGTCATCGGCTGCCTCTACAACGGCGTCGACAAGCCGCCCACGCACCGCACCGGCGGCCGGGACGAGAAGCTGCTGCGGACCAAGCACGGCCATGAACTGGCCCTGGACGACAGCACGGGCCGTCAGGCCGTGCGGCTCACCTCCTCCGCCGGGCACCGCGTCGAGCTCGACGACGCGGGCAACTCGGTGGTGGTGCGCACCGCCTCCGGCGGCAAGGTGACGGTGGCCGCGGACGGCTCGGTGGAGATCACCGCCGGGTCGGGTCCGGTGACGGTCAGCGGCGGTTCCGTGACGGTCACCGCCGACTCGGTGACGCTGGACGCGCCGCAGGTGAAGCTGGGCAGCGGCGCCTCGGAGCCCGCGCTCACGGGAACGACCTTCGCGAACTGGGTCCTCGCGCACACCCACACCGTCGGCCCGCCCGGGGTGACCGGTACGGCCCTTCCCACGGCCCCCGCGCCGATGTCGACGACCGTGCGGGTGGCCCTGTGACCGGCGGCGCGGAGGCCTTCGTCGGGCGGGGCTGGCGCTTCCCGCTGCTGCCCGACGCCTCGGGGCGGCTGGCCTACGCGGCCGGTGCGGACAGTGTCCGCGACTGTCTGCTGGTGCTGGTGCGCACCGGCCTCGGCGAGCGGGTGATGCGCCCCGAACTAGGCACCCGCGCACCTGAGTTGGTCTTCGCTCCCGGCAGTGCGCGGGCGCTGCGCGAGTTGGAGGACTCGGTGCGGTTCGCCGTCCGGGACTTCGAGCCGCGGGCGGCCGTGGACGACGTACGGGCGCAGGCGCAGCCGGGCGAGGAGTGGCGGGTGACGGTGTCCGTCGACTACCGGGTCAGGGCGACGGGCCGGCACGAGACGCTGGTCTTCCCCTACTACCTCGACGGCGGCGCGGGGCTGGTGGACGGCGCGGGCGCGTTCGAGTCGGGCGCGGGCGGGGGTGAACCCTCATGACCCTGGCGCCGCTGCGGCTGGACGATCTGTCCTGGGCCGATCTGGTGGACGCGGTCCGCTCGCGGATCCCCGCCGAGTCCGCGGGCCGCTGGACCCTGCACGCCCCCGTCGACCCGGGCATGACCCTGCTGGACCTCCAGGCCTATCTGCTGGAGCAGCAGGTCTACCGGCTCGACCAGGTGCCGGACGCGGTCGTGCACGCGGTGCTGCGACTGCTGGGGGTGCCAGGACCCGCCCCGGCGACCGCCGCGGTGACGGTGCTTCAGGTCGTCCCGGAGGAGCCCGGCGCCCGGCTGCGGATCCGGGAGGGTGCCTCGTTCGGCCGGGAACCGGGGCGCGGTACGGACTTCCATCTGGACGGGGACCTGGACGTGCTGCCGGTGCGGGTGAGCGGGCTGTGCGTGCGGGACGCGTCCGGCGGCGAACGCGACCGCACGGCCGATCTCGCCGCCGGACGCCCGGTACCACTGGCGGGCGCCCCTGGCCGTCCCGCGCGGGTCCGCCTGCGCCTGACCGTGTCCGGTGACGGCTTCCCGGACGGCGGAACGCTCTCCCTGCTGCTCACTCTGGAGGAACCGGCGGGACCGTGGACCGGAAGCCCGGCCCCCGAGGGCTGGAGCGCGCGGGCCGTGCCCGGCGTACCGCCCCCGGCTCGACTCCGATGGTCGTACGGGCCGGGCGGCGACGTGCGCGCCCTGCCGGCCGGTGCGGTGGTGGACGGCACCGGCGGGCTGCGCCGGTCCGGGCTGGTCCGGCTGACACTCCCGGCCACGGCGGGCGGCACCGAACACGAGCTGCTCCTGGACACGCCCGCGGCCACCTTCGCCGCACCGCCGCGGCTGCTGAGCCTGTCCCCCAACGCGGTCCCCGCCCACCACGCGCGGCGCGTCCGCCTGGAGGAGGGCCCGGACGGGCCCTTGGTGGCCCGGTTCCTCGCCCGGCCGCGGCTTCCGGGTCTGGTGGTCGCCTTGCCCGAGGACTCCGCCGGGCGGCTCATCGACGTCGTAGGGCTCAGGCTGTGGGAGACGGACGACTCCGGGAACGCTCGCGCCTACGACTGGACGGCCGTACCGGATCTGGCGTTCAGCGGGCCGCTCGACCGGGTGTTCACCGTGGACCGGGCCTCGGGAGCACTGCGCTTCGGCGACGGTCTGACCGGACGGATCCCCCGGGTCGGCCGCACCGGGTCGGCGACGGTGTTGTGGGCGGAGTACCGGCTCGGCGGCGGTCCGTCCGGCAACGGCGGCGCGGATCCGGCCGTGAGCGCCGCCGTACCGGCGGCCCTGCTGGCCTTCCCCGCGCTGGCCGGGCTCGCCGGTCCGCGACCGGTTGCCGGGGCCACCGGGGATCAATCCGCGCCAGGGGACTGGGTGTTCACCGGCGAGCCCGCCGACACCGAGCCGGCCGGCGCGCCGTGCACCGCGCGCGCCCTGGTGCCGTCCGTGGGCGGGGCCGAGCCCGAGTCCCCGGCGGCCGCGCGCCGCCGGGCCGCCGCCGCGCTCGGCACCGTCACCCGTGCCGTGACCGCCGCCGACCACGAGGAACTCGCCCTCTCCACACCCGGGGTCGCCGTCGCCCGCGCCCACGCACTGGTCGGCGTCCACCCCGCGCACCCCGGGCGGAGGGTGTCCGGCGCCGTGACCACGCTCGTCGTCCCCCGGGTGCCGCGCGCCCCCGGCGACAGCGCCGCGCCCGACGCCGTACCGCTGCCGGTGCCCGACCCCGGCGCGCTGAGCGCCGTGCGGGCACGGCTGGAGGCGGCGCGACTGCTGGGCGCCGGGGTGTTCGTCGCGCCCCCGCGCTACCGCCCGGTGCGCGTCCGCGTCACCCTCGCCGCGGACACCGCCCGCCGGCACCTCCTCGACGCGGCACTGCGCCGCCACCTCGACCCACTCGTCGGCGGCGACGGCACCGGCTGGCCGTTCGGCGGCGTCCTGCGCCCCTCGGCGCTGCAACGTACGGCCGAACGCGCACTGGAGGCCGCGGGCGACCGGACGCCGGTGCGGGCCGTCGCGGTGGCCCTGGACGAGGGACCGTACGAGTCCTGCGGCGATGTGCCGCTGCGCCCCGGCGAACTGCCCGGCCCGGTCGAGGTCCTGGTGCGCACGACCCCGCCCTCCGGCGCCGCCCCCCGGGAGGTACGCGCATGACCGCCCACGACCCCGGCCCGCCCGTCCCGGTCGATCCCGCCGCCCGGCTCGCCCCCGCGGTGGACGAGCCGTGGTGGACGCTGTCCGCCGGTGCCGCCCGGGCGGCGCTGCTCGACGCGGACGGCCGCCCGGTACCGCTGGGTGTCACCCGGGACGACCTGGTCGCCGCGCTGCGCGCCCGGGCCGGCGGTTTCACCCCCGAGTGGACCGGTACGGGCCCCGACGACGCGGGCGAGGCACTGCTGCGGCTGTTCGGACTGCTGGCCGAGGCGGTGGCCGGACGCGTCGACCGGCTGCCCGCCAAGCTGCTCGTGGAGCATCTGCGGATCGCCGGGGTCTCGCCGCTGCCCGCCTCGCCCGCCCAGGTCCTGCTGCGCCTCACGGCAACGGCCGCCGCCGGAACGGGAGTTCAGGTGCCGGCCGACTTCCAGGCCGGCGCTCCCGGCGAGGACGGCACCGAAGTGGTGCTGGAGACCGTGGACGACATGTGGGTGTCCCCGGCCGAGCTGACCTCCCTGGCCGTGGGCCGTCCCGCCACGGGCACGCTGCCGGGGCCCGTGGACGAGGTGCTGCCGGGTCAGGGGGCCGCCGCCGACGGCTTCCTCCCGTTCGGCGCCCTGGGCACGGCCGGCTCGGCGCTGTGGCTGGGGTTCACCGCCCCCGAGGCCGTCGAGGGCGGGCTCTCCCTCGCCTTCGTCGCCGCCCCGCGCCCGGGCGGTCCCGCCGCCGCGGCCCGTGGCACCACCACCCCGCCCGACGCACCCCCGCCGCAGCTGCGCTGGTCGGTCCTGGACGGCGACACCTTCCGGGCGGCCGATGTCGTGGTGGACCACACCGGGGCGCTGGCCGGCACCGGGACCGTACATCTGCGCCTGCCCACGGGATGGCGGCCGGGGCGGCCGCCCGGCGGGCCGCAGCTGCCCGAGGCCCGCTGGCTGCGGGTGCGGATCACCGGAGGGGCGTACGCCGAGCCGCCGCGGCTCGTCGCCGTCCTGCCCCACACGGTGCTCGCCACGGCCGTACGGACCGTGCGCGACGAGGTGCTCAGCCCCGTGCCGGTGGACCCCCGGGACCGGGACGGCGGGGCGGGCGTACGGCTGCGGGTGGCGACGCCGCCCGTGGTGCCGGGCTCGCTGACCGTCACCGTCGCCGACGACCCCGCCGCGCCGCTCTTCCCGGTCGGAGAGACGACGGCCGACAGCGACCGGGACCCGGGGCCCGTGTGGCGCGAGGTGCCCGATCTGACGCTCGCGGGCCCCGCCGACCGGGTGTTCGCGCTCGACGCCGAGACCGGCGTGCTCACCTTCGGCGACGGCGTGCACGGAGTAGCCCTGCCACCGGGAGCGGGAAACGTACGGGCCGTCGGCTACCGCACCGGAGGCGGCAGGCGTGGTGCCGTCGCGGCGGACGCGGCCACCGCGCTGCGCACCGCCGTACCCGGAGTGGCCTCGGTGACCAACCCGCTGCCCGGGACCGGCGGCACCGACCCCGAGCGGTTCGACGCGACCGTCCGGCGCGGCGCCGCCGAGATCCGCACCGCCGGGCGGGCCGTCACCCCGGCCGACCACGCCCTGCTGGCGCTGCGCGCCCCGGGTGCCCGGGTCGCCCGCGCCCACGCCGTAGCGGGGCATCACCCGGACCATCCCGGCGCCCGGCTGCCCGGCATCGTCGGCGTCTATCTGGTGCCGCCCGACGAGGACCCCGCCACCGCCGGGGCGCCACTGCCCACGGCCGGGGACCTCGAAGCCGTCGCCGACCACCTGACCCGCGCCCTCGCTCCGACCGGCATCACCGTCGTGGCCGCCGCGCCCCGGTACGTCCAGGTCGACGCCCGGATCGTGCTGGCGCTCGCGCCGGGCGCCGACCCGGCCGCGGCCGTACGCCGGGCCGAGGACGGGCTGCGCCGCTTCCTCCATCCCCTCGACGGGGGCGCCGGGGGCGACGGACGGCCCTTCGGCGCTCCCCTCGTCCACACCGAGTTGCTGCACCGGCTGCTCACCGACGACGCGGTGACGGCGGTGCCGCTGCTGACACTCACGGTGGACGGGCGGCCGGTCCCGCCCTGCGCCGACACACCGCTGCCGCCGCACGCGCTGGTGCGCGCCGGACGGGTGACGGCCTCCGTCGTCGCCCCCGCCACCGACCGGAAAGGGGAGTGACCGTGGACATCCGCGCCGACGCGCCCGCCCATCTGCTGCTGGACACCGCCTCCGGCTGGTGCCCGGCCGAGTCGGCGGCGGCTCCGCTGCCCGCGCCCGTCCAGGACGGCGACGCGCTGGTCCTGCCGTCCGGCGTGACCGAGGCGGCCCTGGTCACCGTCCCGCTCGACAGCGGAATCTCCCGGTGCCGCTGGCACCGGCTCCGGATCGACGCCGACGTGCCCTCGGGCAGCGTGCTGGTCGTCCAACTGGCCACCACCGGGGACGATCCCGCGGGCATGCCGGGGCCCGAGGACTGGCAGTCGGTCGCGGGAGAGGCCCACGACGTCCTGGTCGACCAGCCGCCGGGCCGGTTCCTCGTCGTACGACTGCTGCTGGGCCGCGCCGACGCCGCCGCGCCCGGACCCGCCGTACGGCAACTGCGCCTCGATCTGCCCCGGACCACCTCCGCCGATCTCCTCCCGGCCGTCTACCGCGAGGATCCGTCCGCCGACGACTTCACCGAGCGGTTCCTCGCCCTGTTCGACTCGGTCGTCGAGACCCTCGACCGGGCCACGGAGCGCGCGCCCGCGCTGCTGGACCCGGCCGGAGTGCCCGACGGCGTGCTGCCGTGGATCGCGGGCCTGCTCGGCCTCGACCTGGGCCCCGACCCCGACCCGGCGCCGGGCGCGAGCTCGGGCGGTGGACCCGCCGGCGGCGCGCGCCCCGGCGCACCCGACGCCGCTACCGCGCAGCTCCCGCCCGCCGTGCTGCGCCGACTCATCGCCGCGGCACCCGAGTTGCGCAGGCGGCGCGGGACACCCTGCGGGCTCGCCCTCGCGCTGGAGATCATGCTGGGGGTGCGTCCGGCGATCCTGGAACCGGCGGGCGCGCCGTGGGGCGCGGTGGGCCGCGACACCCGCCTGGGCGAGGTGCGGCTGTTCGGACGGTCGGCGTCACGGGTGCGGCTCGGCGGGCCCACGGTCCTCGGCTCACGGCTGGCCGGGACCGGTGGCCGCCGGGGCGGCGCGCCGCTGCGTTCGCTCGGCGACCCGGACGACGACCCGCTGACCGACACCGCGTTCCGTTTCCGCGTCCTGCTCCCGCCGCGTCCTGCCTGCGGGTCCCGGGGTCCCACGTCGCCCGCCGACGACACGGCCAAGGCCGCCGCGGACCTGGTCGAGCGGCTCGCCCCCGCGCACACCGCGGCCACCGTGTCGCTCGGCGGGCACGGCTTCACCGTCGGCGAGCGCAGCGCGGTCGGCGTGGACACCCTCCTGGTCGCGCCGGCGGCCTCCCCGGCGGGCACGGCCGTCCTCGGCGCGGACAGCGTGCTCGGGGCGGACCGTTCGGGGCGGCGCGGCATCCGGCTGGACGGCACGTCAGGTGCGGGCCTGCGCACGGTGGCCCTGGACGAGCGCGGCGCGGGCGGACACCCCGGCCCGCACGCCGGCGGCCCCCTCGACGAGAAGACGGGCGGGCACCCCGACGACCAGACCGGCGGACACCCCGACGACAAGACGGGCGGACACCCCGACGAGAAGAAAGGCAGGACCTCATGACGGCTCCTCCGACCGGGCGTGACGGCGCCCCACCGACCGGCCGGCGGCGGCTGACGTACTTCCACGGCCAGTTGCTGTCCGCCCAGGACCTCCGGCAGGAGCAGGAGCAGTTCCTCGCCCGGCTGCGCCTGCACAACCTGGCCCTGCACGGCTACGGCGTGGCCCACGGGCTGTGGACACGCCCGGTGCCGGCGCCCGAAGGCAGCTGCCCGGATCCGCGGCGCACCGCGCCCTGGTTCGAGGTGACCGACGGAATGGCCGTCGACCGGAACGGCGACGAACTGATCGTGCCGTGCGGTGTGCTGCCCCGGCACGACCTGTGGCGGCTCCTCGACGAGGACGAACGGTGCCACGCCCTGGAGGACATCCGGTCCGGCGCCGCCGGCGACGGCGTCACCGTCTATCTGACCATCCACCACTGCGAGGAGCCGGTCGACAGCGTGCGCGCCGTCTACACCGAGTCCTGCGACGGTCTCCCGCGCACCGCTTACGCCCATATCCGCGAAGGGTTCACCCTGCGGGCGACGACCCGGCGCCCGCGACCCGATCCCTGCGATCCGCCCTGTCCCTGCGCGCCACCCGCCGAGGACGCGTCCCACACGCCCGGATGCGGTGACGGCAGGACCGTGGGACCGGGCCTGCTGCTCGCCCGCGTGCACCGCGTCCGTCCCGATCGCGCCCTGACCCCCGAGCAGATCCACCCCGAGGTCCGCCGCCCCCTCGCCCGGCGTCCGGCGACCGTCGTCACCAGCGTCTCCTGGCCGCACGGCGGCCGTCTCACGACCCAGCAGGCACGCACCCTCCTGGGCAAGGACGGCCTGCGGATCGAGTTCTCTCGACCGGTGCGCATCGCGACGCTGGCCGAGGAGGGCGTCGCGGACCTGTTCCTGATCACCGGCGGCCGGGGCGTCCGCGGCACCGTGATGCGCCTGGAAAGCCGCCTCAAGAGGGACGAGAGGGAGTCGCCGGACGGCGCGACCGTCGAGACCAGGGAGTTGCCCGACGGCACGACCCTCGAGACCGGTGAGACCACGACAGCGATCAGGATCCGGCAGACGGACCGCGAGTACCTCAACGACGGCGACCGGATCCATCTGGTGCTGCGCACCCCGTTCGTCCTGGACGTCTGCGGCGACCCGGTGGACGGCACCCACACCGGCGGCCTGGTGCCGCGGCCGGGTGGCCCGCCCGCGTATCGGCCGGGGCTCCTGCCGCCCGACGGCTCGGGTCCCCGCACGTCCGGGACGCCCGCGGGCGCGGCCGGTGTCTTCGAGAGCTGGATCTTCATCGAGAACGACCGACGACCCGACCCTGACCAGCGGTCCGAGGACGAGCCCTCCCCCGACATCGGCACGGACACCCGGGCCGGTACGGCGCCGGAACCCCCGGCCGAGGACGGCGGCACCGACAGCGCGACCACGGAGGAGCGGCCATGACCGGCTCCGGCACCCACACCACCGGCACCCACACCACCGGACCCCACACCACCGGACCTCGCGACTGCGGCTGCGGATGTGGCGCGGACCCCACCGCCACGGCGTCCGCCGCCCTCGCCCCCACCGCCGGATTCCGCGCGGGCGGTCCCGTCCGCCCGGTGTTCTTCGCGGGCCAACTCCTCACCGAGGACGACCTGTCCGGCCTCGCCGGCTGGACCACCGGCCGCGTCCGCGCCCACAACCGGCTGCGGTACGTCTCGGCCGACGGACACGGTGCGGTCCTGTGCGGTCTGCCCGTCGGCTGCGACTCCCGCGCCCGCGGCACGGTGCGCGTCGGGGAGGGCCACGCGGTGGACGGCACGGGCAACGACATCCCGGTGCCGTGCGCCGAGGACGTCGATGTCGTGGCCCTGGTGCGGGAGTTCCGTGCCACGGGCGGCGGCTGCCCCGACCCGTGCCCGCCGGGACCCGAGCGTACCTACGGCCTCTTCCTCCGCTACGAGGAGGAGTTCGCCGAGCCCGCCGCCCCCTACGATCCCGGCGACGGCTGCGCGACGGCCGGGTGCGTGCCCACGCGAGTGCGCGAGGGCCACCGATACTCCGTGGGCTGCGTCCCCGAGCCGCCTCGGGACCGGCTGTGCGCGCTGTTGCGGCGCCGGTTCGGTGACGACCGGGGGTTCCTGGCCGCCTGCGAGAGCGACAAGACGCGGCCCTCGGCGGACGACCTCACCGACTGGCTCACCGCCCGTCTCGACGTCAACGGCGACCTGTGCGACCGCGCCCCGCTGACGCTGCTGTGCGACGTACCGGCCAAACCGCCCGGCAACGACGTTCAGCACAACCGGCTGCGCAAGGTGTTCGCCTGGCGCGCCTTCGAGGCGTATCTACGCTCGGCCGTCCGCTCGCTCGTGGTCGTGCCCTGCCCGAGCGGCTGCGTCCCCGAGGTGCTGATCGCCGAGGTGACGCTGGACGGCTGCGACGTCGTACGAGCCGTGCCGGCCGGACGGCGTGACGCCCACCTGCCCGATCCGGTCGCACAGCGGTGGCGCAGCGGGCTCGCCCGGCTCCTCGAACACGACGTCACCACAGCCGAGCTGCTGGTCTTCCTGCTGGACCTGCTCGACCTCACCGGCTGCCTGCCGCGGCCGACCACCGAGACATGAAAGGAGCAGCCCATGCCGGCACCTCTGCGCCCGGAGTTCCACGAGGGCCAGACCCTGGCCGCCGACGACCTGTCGGCCGTGGTGCGGTACGACCGCGATGCCGCCGCACGCCACCACCGGCACCTGCACACCTGGGGAATCGCCTCGGGCCTGGAGGTGACGGTCCGCGCGCGGGCCGGGTCGGACGTCTACAAGACGGTCGTCGTCGGCAGCGGCACCCTCGTCGACCCGTCCGGCCGCGAGATCGTGGTGCCGGCCCCGGTCGAACTCTCCACACCCGACCAGGGGTTCACGATCGTCGACCCCGGCAACACCGCTCCCCGTCCGCTCATGCTCATGTGGAGCGACGAGCCCGCCACCGGTGGCGCCCCGGTGTCCTCCGGTGCCTGCTCCGCGAACGGCGCCGCCCCGCGCACCACGGAGGGCTTCCTGCTGGTGGTCGGCGCCCCCGGTGACGAGCTCGACCTCGGCGAGCAGCGGCCGCCCGCACCCGACGCGGGTCCCGACCGTCTCGACGGCGGCGACCGGGGCCGGGTGCTGCTCTCCTTCGTCACCTGGGCCACCGACGGCGAGGACGGCGGCTTCAGCGCGGTGCTGCCCCGGGCGAACGGGGTCGGCCGCCGGTACGCGGGCGTTCTCGCCGACCGGGTGTCCGCGCGCGGCGGCACGCTGGAGCTGGCGGCCGAACCCCGCCCGGTGGCCGGCAAGGTGGGGGTCCGGATCGGCGGTGCGGACGGCAGCCTGGACATCGGCCGGTTCAACGCGGCCGGCGCGCTCGCCCCGGCGCTGCGCGTCCTCGGCGACGGCAGCACCCGCATCCTGGGCGATGTGCGGGTCTCCGGCGGGCTGACCGTCGGCGGCGCCGTGGACAGCCCGCTGGTCAGCGGCGGTGTCCTCGTCCAGTCCGGCACGGCGACCCACGGTGTGGTCCTGCCGCTGCCCCCGCCGGTGACGGCGGATCAGGTGGAGTCGGGCGAGGTCGTCCTGCACGTCCAGGTGACGCCACGGATCCAGACCTACGGCGCTCCTGCCGAGAGCGGCGTCAACGGGTCCGGCTTCGGCGCCCTGCCCGTGGTGCTGCGCTGCGAGGTGGACTCCGAGCGCCGGCTGAGCTGTCTGATCGCCTGGTACTCGGGGCTCGGCCCCGCCCGGGCGCTCAACCACTTCGCCACCCTGCCGGGCACCGCCGACTACGTCGTCCTGGCCACCCGAACCGCCGCCCGCCCCGCCACCTGATCCACCTCCTGATCCCCCACTTGATCCCCTACTTGATCCGTCCGAGCCTCCGCCCCCTTATGTCCATCCCTCACGTCCGTCCCCACCCGTCCGTACGACAGTCACGAGAGCGAGTCAGTCATGGCGATCGCGGTACCGGCCCCGGCGGCCGGGCAGACAACCGGGCCGACCGTCACGGTCGTCCGCCTGAAGCACACCGGCCATGTGGTCGCCGCCCTCACCCGAACCGGCGCGGCTCCCCCGCCCGTCGCCGGGCAACTGACGGGCGGCGCCCTCCCGTTGGCCGTCCCGGGCGCCACCGGGCTGGTCCTGGTCCCTGCCGACCTCCTGACGGCCGAGGAACCCGGGGCGCCGCCCGGGCTGCTGACCGCGCCCTGGCACTGGTACGTGGACACCGGCGACCCGCGGGCCGTCGCCCCGGCGCCGCCGCGGCTCGTGGAGGTCTCCGGTGACATCCCGGCCGTCGAGTACGACGCCGGGTCGCTGCGGATCACCTCCCCCGACGACGAGAACGCCCCCGTCCTCCTCCTGGTCCATCCACCGGCCCAGTGGGGCACAGGCACCGCCGCCGTCATCACGCTCACAGCCCATCTCGACGGAAGCGGGACGGTCCTCATGGGCGACGGCGCCGTCGGGGAGAACGACCACGCCCTGGCTTTCGTCCGAGGACGACCGGTGAGCGTGTACGTCACCGGGCTCCTCAACTGACACACGGTCGCGTGCGGATCACATGAGGACGGAGAGGCGACGGGTATGACGACGTTCCCCACGGATGCGACGGCCGACGGCGGCGACGGTCTCCTCGACGCGCTCGGCGGCTGCACCGTGCTCGACTGCCGGGTGCGCGTGGTCAGGACCGACGGCTGGAGCTGGGGCCCCGACCCGTCCGAACTGGCCCGGGGCGCGGTCGCGTTGCTCCCCCGCATTGTGCGGACCCACCTCGCCGACGCACTCCACCGCACCGGCCTGCCGCTCCCCGCCTCGATCGTCGCCCCGCGCTCCGGCCCCGTACCACAGGACCTGGAGGTCACCGTCCCCGTGCGCATCAGGGCCCACGCCTCGCTCGACGAGCTCTCGGCCGCGGCCACCCGCGCGAAGGCCCCGGACGACGCGTCCCCCTCGTCAGGACCCGACGTGGCGGTGCCCCTCCACCGCGGCAACTCGGGATCGGTGCCCCCAGATACCCCCGCCCACCTCCGTGCCGCGGGATCGCCGACCGGTGCCGGGCCGAGTGCCGAGGCCCACGAGACCGTGGACTCCGACGCGGTGCGGAGCCTGGGTCGGCCGGTGCCCGAGCCGCCCTTCGACCGGGACCGGGTGCTGGTCGGCCTCCTCCACGAGGCCTCCGCCTGTGGGGCGCTGGACACCGTACTGGCCCGGCTCGGTGAGGAGGCGCTGCGGCTGCTGCTGAACGCCCTCGACGCGGCGGGACGCCGTACGACGCCCGCGCCCGGCCCCCCTCCGACGGTGCCGCCGGCTCCCGCCCCCGGTGCCACCGAAGGCGCCCCGGGAACGGTCGACGCATCCGCGCCACCCGACCCGGACGCCCTCACCACCGCCCTCCTGTCGGCCCTGCGATCCCTGCCGTCCGGCGGGCGCGACACCCCACGCACCGTCACCCCCACCGGCCCCGAGCCCTCCCCGGGCGCCGACGGCGCATCACCCGCGCGCCCCGCATCCGTCCCCGGCGAGACGCGGGAACGGCACGACTGCGGCTCCATGTCCGGTTCCATGTCCGGCACGATCACCGACATCGACCGCGCACTCCCCTTCCTGCTGCTCCCGCCGCTGCACGACCGCGGCTATCTGGAGGCGCTGACCGCCGTCCTCACCGGAGGGGGCGCACGGGACGCCGACGGTGCGGCCTTCGCCGCCTGCCTCGCGCACAAGGTGCTGCCGCCGCCCGCGCACGGCTGGCTGCGCGCACCTCGGGACACGCACGCGGTCGCCGTCTTCGCGGGGACGACGGCGCCCGCCCACGGCATGCCCGACGCCTCCGCATCGGATCTGGAACGCCGGCTGGGCCCGCTGCTGCCCCTGCTCGACGCCCGGCTCGGGCTGCAAGCCGCCCAAGGGCACACCGCCACCAGCCCGTTGCTGCTGCACGCGCTGGCTCCGGACCGGCTCCTCCTGCTGGACCTCGACGGTCTGTACCCGGTGTGGGAGGCGGCGCGACCCGCGGAACTGCTGCGGCCCTGGGAACTGGCCGGACGTCCCCTGGTCCTCCTGCCCGCCCGGTCCGTCGCCTCCGAGGCCACCGGGCTGACGCACGCTCTGGACGCCCTGGGCATCGGCTTCGTGACCGATCTGCCGCCCGCGCGTGGCGAGCGGCTCAGCCGGGTGCCCGGTCCGCGTCGCTGCTGGACCAACACCGGGGCGCCGCTCCCGTCCCGTACCGCGCCCGACGACGCCCTCGTCGGGGCGGCACGGCGCCTGACGTACGAGGCGTCGCGCGCCGCCCGGTTCGTGGAGGCCCTGGTCGAGCTGCGCCCGGCGGTCCGCACCGGTCAGGCCCCGGCGGTCGAACGCTCGACGACGCTGGCCGTCGGGGTCGCGCTGGCCGACCTCGCCTGGACGCTCTGGTCGCAGCGGGAGGCCACCGATCCCGTCGACGCCCTCGACCGCTTCGCCGACCTGGGCGCCCGCGTGATGTTCCACGACAGCACCGTGGAGATACGGCTGCCGCTGGGCGCACGTCACGCCGACCTCTACCGGCACCGGCTGCTGGCCGATGTGCCGGACGTGCCGTGGTTCGGCGGCCGCACCGTCGTCTTCACAGGAGGGTGAGATGCCGAACCGACCCGTGCGGCCCCAACCAGCCCTCACAGCAGCCCACTTGGCTTTGCGTCAGGGTGCCGTCCATCGCGCGCTGCGGATGGCCGCGGCCCGCCGTGCGAAGCGTTCCGCGCTGCTCGCCGGGGTGGAGCTCTCCCCGTACTGCGTGACCGACCAGCAGGCCGGCCTGCTCCTGGACCTCACCGATCCCGCCGACGTCCATCCGGCGTCGGGTCCTGCCGAGCTTCCGGCCGACCAGACGGACGCGGAGCGCGAACTGCGCCGCCAGGCCGCCGCCGACGGTGCCGCGCTGCCGCTCGACGCGCTGGCCCGCGCCGCGGAGCTGGACTCCTTCGAGTGCGACGCGCTGCTGTTGTGCCTCGCCCCGGCGCTGGCGCCCGAACACGCCCCGCTGTTCGGCTATCTCGTCGACGACCTCGACCAGCGCCGTCCCACCGCCGAGCTGATCCTCACCGTGCTGGCGCCCACACCGGCCGAACGGTTCGACCGACTGCCCGCGCTGGGCCCGTACGGACGGCTGCGCCGCTTCGGTCTCCTGCTCCAGGACGGCGCCCCGGACCCGTACGGCGGACCGGAACCCTCCGGCGCGGATCTGCTGCGCCCGCTGCACGTGCGCCCCGAACTGCCCGCGTTCCTGCTGCACGGCCTCGGCGATCCGGGCCTGCTGGCGCACGACCCCGGCCGGGTACTCGCGCCGCGGTCCCTGCTGCTCGACACGCGGACCCGCGCCCGCGCGGCACGGCTGGCCGCCCACCTCGTCTCCCGCCCGGCGGGGATCGCCGCGCTGTGGGGCCTGCCCGACGGCAGCCGGCGCGACGCGGCATGCGCCGTGGCGCGGCAGGCGGGGCTGGCGCTGCGCCGCACCCCGGACCTGGAGCTGTGCCGCAACCCCGACGACGTACGGGCCGCCCTGGGGCGGGCGCTGGCCGCGGCGGCCGTGCTCGATACCGGGCTGTGGCTGCCCACCGACGACTTCCACGCCCCGGACGCGCAGTGGGCGGCGAAGGCGGCCGTCGACATGCTGACCCGGGCGGGCGTTCCGGTCGTACTGACCGGCCGGACGCCTTGGCGTCCGCTCGCTCTGCTCTCCTCGGGCCGGTACGCGGAGGAGTCCGCGGACGAGCCCGGCTACCGGGAACGCCGGGCGCTGTGGAACACCGCCACCACTGGGACGGACCCGGGCCCGGACCCCGCTCTCCTCGACGAGTTGGCCGCCCGCTTCCGGTTGACGCCCTCTCAACTCCGGTCGGCCGTAGGGCTGGCCGAGTCCGACGGCATGGCGCTGGAGTCGGCCGTGCCCCGGGTCCTGACCGCGGGACCGGCCCGGCTCGCCGAGGTCCGTACGCCCACCCGCGGCCCCTCGGACCTCGTGCTCCCCGTGGAACAGGAGCGGCAGATCGACGAACTCGCCGCGGCGTTCCGTGCCTGGCCCAAGGTGGCCGAGGAGTGGGGCTTCGGCGGGCAGCACGGCGGGGCCGGACTCAAGGCCCTGTTCACCGGCGAGCCAGGCACGGGCAAGAGCCTCGCCGCGGAGGTGCTCGCCGGAGCGCTCGGCGTGGACCTGCTCAGGGTCGACCTCGCGCAGACCGTCTCCAAGTGGGTCGGCGAGACGGAGAAGAACCTCGACGAGGCCTTCGGGCACGCGGAGGCGACGGGCGCGCTGCTGCTCTTCGACGAGGCGGACGCCGTCTTCGGCAAACGGGGCACGGTCGACCGCGGCAGCGACCGCTACGCCAACCTCGAGGTCGGCTATCTGCTGCAACGTCTGGAGCGCAGCCCCGCGTTGGTCGTCCTCACCACCAACCTGCAGGGCAACCTGGACGAGGCGTTCACCCGCCGTTTCCAGTTCGTGGTGCACTTCACCCGGCCCGGCGAACGGGAGCGGAACCGGCTGTGGCGCATGGCGTTCCCCCCGAGCGCCCCGCTGGACGCGCGGCTGAGCCTGGCGGGACTCGCCCGGCTCGATCTCACCGGCGCGGGCGTCATGGCCGTCGCGCGCTCCGCCGCGCTGCTCGCGGCGGAGAACGACAGCGCGGTCATCGGCCGCGAGCACCTCTGCGAGGCGATCGTGCGCCAGTTCCGTCAGGAGTCACGGCTGCTGCGCTCCGGCGAACTGGAGCGGGCGCTCGGCCCGGCGCCGGTACCGGGCCCCGACAGGGCCGACCGCGACGACCCCCATGGCCGAGCATGAACACCCCCACGCCCGGCGCACCGACGCCCCCACCCCCGGTGACCGGCACGGGCCCCGGACCGGCCCGACCGTCCCCCGGCAAACTCAAGTCCCTACGGAAGCGCCCTGCGCCGACAAGGGGTTCGGCGCGTGGGGCGCGTACGACGGATGGGGCGCGTACGACGGACAGGGCACGCACGACGGGTGGGACACGTACGGCGGATGGATTCGCGCCGGCGCCGGGGCCCAGTGCCGCTCGGGTGCGGGGGCAGGGCTCCGCCTCCGCGCCGCACACGCTCGCGCCCGCGCGGCGTCCGGGTCGGGCGGGCCCCGGTGTCGGCAACGCCGTCGCCGTGGCGCTCGCCGCCCGCGATGCCGGGGCGTCGGCCGGTCCCGCCCGCGGCGAGGCCCCAGGTCGGGCCGTCGCCAGCAAGAAGGCCGTCGTGCCGGGGCTGCGCCGGATCGCCGCCCAGGTCACCGCGGGCAAACGCGCCCTCACGCGGCACCCCGAGCCCGCCACCGAGGCCGCGGCGGCCCAGCACGCGGCCGTGGCACCCCCGGGCGAGCGTGCCGCGTTCGCCGGGCAGGACCAGGCGGCGGCGATCGCCTCGGCGCAGGCCAAGCCGTTCGCCCGGGCCGAGTTCATCGCGAAGTTCGAGAAGCGGATCAAGGACCAGCAGCCCACCACCCGCGAAAAGGCCGAGGAGTTCGCGGACCCCGCCCGTGCGGACACCCTCACCCCGCAACTCTCCGGTGAGGCGCACGCCGCCGCGGAGGCCTCGTCGGGTGAGGTACGGGCGACCGCCGCGACCCCGCCCGACCCCACGCGCGTACCCGAACGACCTGCGGTGGCGCTGACGCCCGACCGGCCGCCGCCCGTACCGGCCCCGCCCCGCGCGGCGGACGCCGTACCGGCGCCGGTGCCGACCGCCACGGTGGACTTCTCCGCGCATGCGAGCGGTACGACGGACGCGATGGACAGGGCGGGTCTCACCGACGAGACCCTGGCGGACGCCGGCGAACCGGCGTTCTCGACCGCCGCGCGGTCGAAGAAGGCCGCGGAGAAGGACTCCGCCGCGGCGCCGGATTCCTTCCGCGCCAAGGAAGCGGCGCAACGGGCCGCGGCCGAGCAGCGGGCGGCCGCCGCGGGCGGTACGGCGATGGCCGCCATGGCGGGTCTGCGGGTCGCCGCGGGCAGGTCGGTGGGCAGCGGCAAACAGGCGGCCCAGGCACGTACGGAGGCCCGCCGCGCCGAGGTCACGGCCGCACTGACCACGATCTACGAGGAGACCAAGCAGGCTGTCGAGGCCGCGCTCGCCGGCCTCGACGACACGGTCCGCGCGCTCTTCGACGAGCGGGCGGGGCAGGCCCGGAGCCGATTCCTCGCGGCGTGCAGGAAGAGCTGGTGGGACTTCTTCAGCGGTGCTCCCGACTACGAGAAGCACGCGGCCGTCTACACCGCCGAGATCCGGGGCGTGGTCGACGAGATCGCCACCGTCGTGGAGAAGCGCGTCAACGACGCCCGGCAGAAGGCGGCGGACGGCCGCCGTCGGATGGCCGACCACGTCGCGGGCCTGGAGCCCGCGCTGCGCGGGTTCGGGGAACAGGCGGCCGCCGGATTCGCCGCACGGCACGACGCGTTGGAGGCGTCCGTCGACGAGAGGGCGGACGCGATCGTCGACCTGCTCGCCGAGTCCTACGCGCAGGCGCAGGAGGCGACGAACGCGGCGCTCGCGGAGGTGAAGCAGGGCAACAGGAACCTGTGGGACCGGGCCCGCGACGCCGTGGTGGGCGCGGTCAAGATCTTGATCGACCTGAAGAACCTGCTGCTCGGGGTGGTGAAACGGGCGGCCGGAGTGGCCGATCGGATCGTACGGAATCCCCTCCGATTCCTTTCGAACCTCGGCGCCTCGGTCAAGGCCGGGCTGACCGGGTTCCTGTCGAACATCGTCACCCATCTCAAGGCGGCCCTGAAGGACTGGCTGTTCGGCAATCTGGCCGCGGCCGGGGTGGAGCTGCCCGAGCAGTGGGATCTGCGCGGCATCGTGAAGACGGTGCTGTCGCTGTTCGGGATCAGTTGGGCGTTCATCCGCGCCGAGTTGCTCAAGCACATGCCCGAGCCGGTGCTGAACACGGTGATCGGCGCGATCAGGGTCATCGGGGTGATCAGGGACAAGGGTGTCGGGGGCCTGTGGGAGGAGATCAAGGAGAAGGCCGGCGACCTCAAACAGCAGGCCTTCGAGATGATCAAGAGCTTCGTCGTGGAGACCGTCCTGAAGGCGGGCATCACCTGGCTGCTGTCCCTGATCACTCCGGCCGGCGCTCTGGTCAAGGCGGTCATGGCCGTCCACGACTTCCTCACCTTCCTGGTGGAAAAGGCCCGCGCCCTCGCCGAGTTCGTCAACTCGATCCTCGACACGCTGGAGGAGATCTGCGACGGCGTGTCCCAGAAGGTCGCCACCAAGATCGAGTCCTCCCTGGCCCGGACCCTCCCCCTCGCCATCGACCTCCTCGCCCGCGTCCTCAAGCTCGGCGCGATCCCCGCGAAGATCAAGAGCGTCCTGGAAAAGGTCGGCGCCCCCGTCCGTGGTTTCATCTCCCGGCTGATCACCAGGGCCGCCGCGTACGGCAGGAAGCTCATGACGGGCGGCAAGAAGGCCCTCGGCAAGCTCGTGGGCAAGGCGGACCGGCGTACGCCCGCGGAGAAGAAACGCGACGCCGAGAAGGGCGTCGAAGTCGCGACGAACGCCGTCAACGCGCTTTCGGGGAGCGACGTCGGAGCGAAGGTGATCCGCCCTGTGCTGGTCGCCGTCCAGGTGCGCTATCGCATGGCATCCCTGAAACCGGTCGCGAAGGACGGCGTCTGGTACGTACACGGCGTCATCAACCCCAAAATCGTGGGGAAGTCGAACAAGAAGGTCGCGTTCGAGCTCGCGATCACGAGAAAGAGGACGGGCACGAATTCGGCGACTCTCACCGCGACATGGTTCTGCCCCGACCCGCCCAAGGACCTTGACGCGAAGATCAGGGCGCTCCAGCAGGCCAGCGCGCGCGGCGAGCTCAAGAAGACGAAACCCAAACGCCATCCGTCCCGGACCCGCGCGTACCGCAGGTCGATGGAGAAGAAATACCGGGCGGTGGTGCAAAAGGGCAAGGAGATGGTGAAGGCGGGCAACGAAGAGGCAGGCAAGGCGAAGGCGGCAGAGGGCAGGGGAGCGCTGGCGAGGCTCAAGGGCCAGGACGTCGATCATCCCGTCGAGCTGCAACTCGGCGGCCTGGACAAGACATCGCTGATGCGCATGCTGGACAAGACGATCAACCGGATCTTCGGCAGCCGTATCTACAAGGCGATGGTGGGCCTGAAGCGGGGAACCAGGATCAGGATGCGCTTCAAGCGGCGCACCTGACCGGCTTACCTCTCACAGCCCCCGCCGCGCCAGCTCACTCCGCGACCGCACCCCCAACTTCCGGTACACATTGCCCAGATGGAACTCCACCGTCTTGGGGCTGAGGAACAGCGCCGCCGCCGTCTCCTTGTTGGTCGCGCCCCCGGCGACCAACGCGGCGATCCGCCCCTCCTGCTCGGTGAGCCGCGCACAGGTCGTACGCCCGCTGCGCGCCCCTGCCGCGCGCAACTCGCTGCGGACCGCCTCCTCCCACGGCACCGCACCGAGCACGGAGAAGACCGACAGCGCCTCCTCCAACGCGTCCCGCGCCTGTGGCGTACGCCCCGTACGCCGGAGCCACTGCCCGTGGCAGAGCAGGGTCCGCGCGCGCTCGAAGACGACGGCGCCGCGCGCATGCCATTCCAGGGCCTCGTGGAAGGCCGCGTCGACCGCGCCGGGCGTGCCGTTCCCTTCGGCCTCCAGCAGCAGGGCGCGGCAGCGGGCGCTCACCGCGAGCGCCCAGGACGGCCCCGAGCGCCGCATCTCCGCGTCGAAGCGGCCGTGTTCGTCCACCGCTTCCCCGATCCGTCCGCTGCGTAGATACGCCTCGATCAGGTTGGCCGCCCACGGGGCCACCGACGGGTCCTCGATGCCCGCGCTGCGCGCCAGCGCACCGGCCCGTTCGTAACCGGCCACCGCCTCTTCGTACTTGCCCGCTCCGAGGGCCAACAGGCCCTCGGCCACGGCGATCTGGCCCATGACGAGTTCAAGGCCGTGTGCTCGCGCGACCCCGGCGGCGCGGGCCAGTATCGCCCCGCACTGGGCGACCTGGCCCTGCGCGGCTTCGAGCCGTGCGAGCGCGACCAGCCCCTGGGCCAGGGACGCGGTCTCCCGCCGTTGTTCGGCGCAGCCGACGGCTTCGGTGGCGTCCGCGCGGGCTCCGTGCCAGTCCCCGGTCCACAGCCGGATCCAGGCGCGGCAGCCGAGCGCGGCCGCCCGCTGGGCCGACGTCGCGCCGCCTTGCGAGCCGCCGTGCGGAGCGGGCTGGTCGCCGAGCACACGGTCGAGCAGGACGCAGGCGGCCTCGTACTCCTCCAGCCAGCCCAGTACTTCCGCCCGGCCCACCAGCGCCCTCGCGGCCTCGCCCGCGGTCTGCCCCAACAGCAGTTCGCGGGCCTGGCCGCGCTCGCCGCGCAGGGCCAGGACCTGGGCGAGATGGACGGCCGCCGCCTCCGCGAGGTCCCCGCCGCACAGCCGGGTGAGCCGGTACGCCTGCCACGCACTGCCCAGCGCGGCCCTGCTGTCGGCCGCGTGGACCGCGGAGTCGACCGCTTCGAGCAGGAGTCGGGCGGCCCGGTCGGGCTCCCCGGTGAGTCGTCCTGCCGCGTCGCGCAGCACCCGGTGCGCGGTCCTGGGGTGGCCGGTCGCGCCGCGCTGGCGCGCCTGGAGAACGGCCAGTTCGCGGCGCAGCGCGGGCGCGCGGGCGAGTGCCATCGCCCTGCCCAGCAGCGTCTGTACGTGTTCGGCGGCTCCGGCCCGCTGTCGGCAGACCGCGGCCAGGTACAGCAGCCGGGCGGTTTCGTCATGGTCGTCGGCGAACCCCGCGGCTCGCTCGTACAGTTCGGCGCCCGTGTCCGGGTCCGTCTCCTCGGTGGCGCCCGCCGCCTCCTCGACGGCCCGCACCACGTCCGGGCTCGGGCAGGTGTGCGCGGCGGCGAGGTGGCGGCCGACCACGGGCCCGCGCAGAACCTGCGCGAGCACGTGGTGGACGCTGCGCCGCCGCGACGTAGGGGCGTCGTGGTAGGCGACGAGCCGCAGTCGTCGGTCGGCGAAGACCAGTCGGCCCCTGCGCAGTTCGACGACGCCCTCTTCTTCCGCGGGCAGCAGGGCGTCGGGCGCGTGTCCGAGCAGTTCCAGTGCGCGCTGCAGGTCGCCGCCGGCGACGTCGCCGGCCGCGGCGGGCACCAGCAGGGCGGCGCGGGTGGAGTCGGGGAGCCGGGCCAGCGTCGGGAGATGGGCGTCGCGCAGCCGTTCGCCGGGGGTGAGGGGGTCGTCGAGGGGCAGGTGTCCGGAGCACTGGCCCGGGGTGAGGACGGCCGGCAGTTCGGTGAGGGCGAGCGGGTTGCCCTCGGCGACGGCGAGCAGCCGGTCGGCGACGAAGCGGCGCAGCGGGTGCCGGGCCGACCGCTGGAGCAGGGTCCGGGCGTCGGCCGGGTCCAGTGGTCCCAGCCTCAGTTCCGGTACGCCGGTGACGGCGGGGCGCAGGGCGGATCCGGCGGCACCGCCGCGGTGTTCGGCCGTGAGGAGCAGGGCGATCGGCTCTTCGGCGATGCGCCGGGCCACGAAGAGCAGCGCTTCCCTCGACGGCGTGTCGAGCAGATGCGCGTCGTCGATCGCGAGCAGGAGAGGACGCCGTGCGGCCGCGGCGCCGAGCAGTCCGAGCGTCGCCGCGCCGACCGCGAGCCCGGTGTCCTCCGGCCGCTGCTGTCCGGTGGCCAGCAGATGACCGAGCAGGTCACGCTGGGGTGCGGGCAGTCGTGGCAGATCGCAGCGGTAGGCCTGGACGACCTGGTGCAGACCCGCGTAAGGCAGTCCCGATTCGGCGGCGGCACCCGCGAGGTACACCGCCCGGACGGTGTCGTCGAGGGTGAGGATCCTGCGGAGCAGGGTGGTCCGTCCCAGCCCCGGTTCTCCTACGACGAACAGCGCGCCACCGCGCCCGGACGCCGTCTCACGGAGCAACCGGGCCACCGCGGATGCCTCTGCGATCCTCCCGAGCACATGTGCGCGGCGGTACGGGAATCAGACGCGTGGCCCCGCGTCCCCGGTGCCGCTTCCCCCCTGCGTCAGTGTGGCACGCACCGCTCGGCCGGAACCGGGAAATACCCAGACATTCACCCTTCCGCTTCAGCCGAGCTCGCGTTCCGACGCCGTTGACCACGCGGCCGGCCTGCCCGGCGGAGGGGCCGGTGGATTGTACGTGCCGCGCAACCCCGGGACAGGAAAATTCTGGCCTGTTTTTTACCGTCCGGTTGGTGTGAGAACGGCCGTCAGGCCCGCGACCTCCGCCTCTCCATTCGGCTGATCACCCGAACGGTACGCCGTAACCAATCGTGTCCGAATTCGAAACGACGAGTTCACGAGCCCGCAAGTTTCCCTTGTGTCCATAGCGGAGAACCCGCAGATCACAGGGGTTGAAAAGGTTTCCTCCCTTTCTGCGAGACAGGCCAAGAGGTGCGCGTGATGGACGAACTGCGTGTGCTGTCGATCTATGAAGGATTCTTCTCGGGCGGGGCCCGGATCGTGCACAGCGATGTGGTGCTGGGGCTCCACGAGGGTGGCCAGCGACATGCGGTGCTGAGCGTGAATGGCGAAATGTATCGGGAGGAGACCCGGCAGCGGATGGAGGACGACGCCTGCTACCGGTCACTGACCGCGGCAGGCGTGCCGGTCACCTCGCTGGACCGCACCCCCGGGACTCCCGGCGCCCCGGAGACCTTCACCGGACCGGAACTGGCGTCCACCACGCGGGCGGTGGCGGCCGCGGACGTCATCCTGTCCCTCAAGGAACAACCGCTCGGCCTGCTCAACCAGGCCGGACTGCCCCGCCGGCCCGTCGTGGTCTGCCTGCACCGCTCCGACCCGGAGAACCAGGGCGCGGCGCTGGACGAGCTGCGGACCGCGGTCGCCGACGGCCGGATCGCCGCCGGGATCTGCTGCGCGGAGTCGACGCGCGCGGCGTACGCCGCGGCCGGGATCCCGGCCGGACTGCTGCACGTCATCCCGAACGGCGTGGATCTGCTGCGGTTTCGCCCCGACCCGTTCAGACGCGCCCTGCTGCGGACGTCCCTGGGCATCCCGGAGGGTGCGCCCGTGATCGTCTTCGCGGCACGCTACGCCGCGATGAAGAACGTGCCGCTGTTCCTCCGTGCCGCCCGGGCCTGGCTGCGCCGACAACCCGACGGCCATGTCCTGATGTGCGGCGCGGGCATGACGCGGGTCAACGGCTGCCTGAGTGCGGACATCGCCACCGTGTTCGGCGACGACGCCCCGCTCGCCGACCGCCTCTCGCTGCTCGGCGTGCGGCACGACATGGAGACCGTCTACGCCGCCGCCGACGTGGTGTCGCTGACCTCCTCCAGCGGCGAGGCGGCTCCGCTGTGCCTGATCGAGGGCATGATGTGCGGGGCCGTGCCGGTCGCCACCGACGTCGGCGACAGCGCCTCGATCGTGACCGGGCACGGCTTCCTCACCCCGCCCGACCCCGAAGCGATCGCCCTGGCCTGGTCCGAGGCGGTTGCGCGTGGCCCCGAGTTCGCACCGGCGCTGGCTCTCAGCCGCGAACGGTTCAGCCGCACCCGGATGATCGCCGCGTACGCCGCGCTCCTCGAACAGGTACGCAGCAGGTCGGGCCGGGTACCTCTCCCGGAACCCTTCTGAGAGCCCGCCACGAAGGGGCGCCCCCGGGCGCATGCCCCGACCGAGACCAACGCGGCGTCCGCCGGGAGGACCTCACTTACCACGGTTTCACCGGGCGGCAGGTCGAGCTCCAGTTCAGGAAGGCCGGGGCCGCCCACTACAGCACGGTCAAGGCCGTGAAGACGGGAACCCACGGGAAGCTCAGCACCAGGCGGCGGCCGTCAGGGGCCAGGGCTCCTGACGGCCGTTCGACGGGGCCTCACCGGACGTGCTCCGCGACCCTGGTGGCCTGGCCGAGCAGCCACTCCAGCGGTCCGCGGGCGAAGAAGCGGGACCAGAGGGTCGCGAACGCCGTCACGGCCACGAGGAAGACGAACAGCACGTGCAGCGGGGCGCCGGGTAGTTCGTCCATGCCCAGGACGTGGATGCCGACGATGTGGAAGACGTACGCGGTCAGGGACATCGTGCCCACCGCGATGACCGGAGCGGCCAGCCGGCGAAAGTACGGGAAGGCGTCGGTGGCGGCGAGGCACGCGGCCAGGACCAGGATGGCGACACCGGCGTTGGCCACGATCGAGAGAGTCGTCTCGCTGTGCGGCGAGGCCGCCAGCAGCCAGGCCGGGGTGGTGCCGGTCGGGTAGCCCGCGGTGTCGGACCACCAAGCCGACATGACCGAACCGCCCTCGCCCGCGCCGGCGACCTTCAGGGCGGAGGCGGCACCGGGAACGAGGTGCAGGGCCAGGAACGAGCCGCCGTAGCCGAGCACGGCCAGCGTGACACCGGTGATCGCGAGGCGTGTCCGCACGACGGTGGAGGCCAGGTCCAGCCGGGCCACTGCCATGCCCGCGACGACGAACGGGAGCCAGGCCAGGGCCGGGTAGCCGCCGGTGAAGAGCAGCGAGACGATGCCGTCCGCGTCGGCCGGCCAGGCCCAGATGCCGCCCGGACCACCACCCTCGCCGCCGCCGGGATCGAGGATGTGCTGTGCCACGTACAGGACCTGAGGCAGGATCAGCGCACCGCTCGCGGCGATGACGGCCAACGGTCGGGCACTGAGCCGGTACAGCGGCAGGACCAGCAGGAAGTACAGGCCGTAGAAAGCGAGGATCACCTCGACCGGGGTGCCGGTCAGGGTGAGCGCGGTGCCCAGGGCCAGCAGGACGAAGGCGCGGATCACCACCTTGGCGACCGCCTGGCGGCCCGCCCGGCCGGTCTTGGGGGTACGGCGGCCGGTGATCAGCGCGATCGAGAAGCCGGCCAGGAAGGCGAAGAGCGCGGAGGCCCGGCCGTGAGCCAGTTCCATGAAGAAGCCGGTCGATCCGCCGTCGGAGGGATCAGGGCCCACGTGCGCCGCGTACATCCCGAAGACCGCGAGCCCCCGGGCGAGATCCACTCCGATCAGGCGCCCCATCGCGGGCCGGGCATCAGGTTGTCGCGTGGTTCCGGATGCCTCCGGTCGAGGCCGTGCGACGAGCGCCGTGTCGTCTGCGTTCAGCGTCATGGCCCACAGGCTGGAGAGGGCGCCGATCACGCGCTATCCGGCAGGCGTCCGGTCAACGCCCCCCGGACGACTGGAACCTACCCGCCAGGTGGCTGGGCCGTCCCGCCAGCGCGCCGCACCGGGCTTTCCCCGTTCTACGGTCGCAGTGACGACAATCGACATCGACGACATCAATGACATCAATGACGAGGCGGAACGTACGTGATCCGGGTAGTGGTGGTGGACGACGAGGCCCTGGTGCGGTCCGGCTTCGAGCTCATCCTCGGTGCGGCCGACGACATCGAGGTCGTCGCGACCACGACGGGCGCCGAGGCGGTGGACGCGGTACGGCGGGAGGGGCCGGACGTCGTACTGCTGGACATCCGGATGCCGGACGTCGACGGTCTGACCGTACTGCGGCAGTTGCGGGCACTGCCGGACGCGCCCGTGGTGGCGATGCTGACGACGTTCGACGCCGACGAGTACATCCTCACCGCGCTGCGCTCCGGCGCGGCCGGTTTTCTGCTCAAGGACACCGAGCCTGACCAACTCGCGCAACTCGTACGAACCTTGCGCGCCGGCGGTGTCGTGATGTCTCCGAAGGCGTCCCGTGCCGTATGGCAGAGCCACCCGGGCGCGACCGCCGCGGACGACGAGGAGGCCGCCCGCGTCGGACGGCTCACCGAGCGGGAGCGCGAAGTGCTGGTGCTCATCGCGGAGGGCCTGTCCAACGCGGACATCGGCAGTCGCGTCCACCTCAGCGCGGGCACCGTCAAGGACCATGTCAGCGCGATCCTCACCAAGCTGCGCGTGAACAGCCGGGTGCGGGCCGCGCTGCTCGCCCAGCGGGCGGGCCTGCTGGACGGGCGGAACGGGTCGGAGGACCGGCGATGAGTGCGAGCAGGCCGTGGTGGGCGCGGATCCCGGATCCGGTCGTCGACGCGGTGGTCGTCGCCGTGGCCGCCGTGGACGTCTTGATCAACCTGGGGAACGCGAGCCGCCTCGCGACGGCGGCGGCAGCGGTCGCCTGTGGCGCGCTCGCCCTCCGCCGCCGCTTTCCGCTCACGGTGTTCCTGCTCACCCTCCCGGCCAGCCTGATGGTGGACATCGTCTTCGCCTCGTTCGCCGCGCTGTTCACCCTCGCCGAGCGCTCCCGCGACCGCCGGCTCCTGGTGACGGGCGCCTTTCTGTTCGCCGGCGCCTCCGCCGTGCCCTGGCCCCTGGGCAACGTCGGCTCACACGAACGCGCCTGGACGCTGATCTACTTCCTCTACACCCTGGCCACGGCCGCCGCCCCCGTCCTGCTCGGCCAACTCGTCCAGGCCCGGCGGGACTTGGCCGACCGGCTCGCGGAGATCGAGAAGGCCCGCGAACACGAACGGCTGATGCACTCCCAGGCCGTCCTGGCCCGGGAACGCGCCCAGCTCGCCCGCGAGATGCACGACGTCGTCTCGCACCAGGTGAGCCTGATCGCCGTACAGGCGGGCGCTCTTCAGGTCGCGGCCAAGGACCCGTACTTCAAGGAGGGTGCCCGCACCATCCGTTCGCTGAGCGTCGACACACTCGACGAACTGCGCCACATGGTCGCGCTGTTGCGGGCCTCCGGGGGCCGCTTCGGCGAACTCAGTCCGCAGCCCACACTCGCCGACCTGCACAAGCTCGTGTCGACCAGCGGCATCGAGACGACGCTGACCGGCGAGCTCCCCTCCGCCATCGGCACCCCCGCGCAACGCGCCCTCTACCGCACCGTGCAGGAATCCCTGACCAACGTACGCAAACACGCGCCCGGCGCGGCCGCCGACGTCCGCCTGTGGCACACCGGCGACCGCTTCGGCGTCACCGTGACCAACAACGCCCCCACCCGGCCCTCCCTGCCCCTGCCCGGCTCCCAGCACGGCCTCGTCGGCCTCCGGGAGCGCGCCGAACTCCTGGACGGCACCTTCGAGTCCGGCCCCACCCCCGACGGCGGCTACCGCGTGACGCTCCGCATCCCGACCGACGCGGACTGAGCGCGACGCTATGGACCGTACACGTCGGGACAAGGCTCACGCCCGTACCGCACGCCGACTTCGGGCGTGCGGTACGGGCGTGGTGTGTGCCGGTCGTCCCCCGGGTCCCGTCAGCCCTGTCGGGCCTTGAAACGCGGGTTCTTCTTGTTGACGACGAAGACCACGCCTCGTCGACGGACCACCTGAGCCCCCGGCTTGGACTTCAGTGAACGCAAGGACTTGCGCACCTTCATGAATCTGTCCTCCTCGTGGGCGAATCCATTTGGTGATGTCGGTCCCACCCCATGCGTGCCAGAAACCCTGAACACTTAACCGCTTAAGTGTTCACGGTTTCCGAGGAGGGTGTCCCCAGCGGCGGATTCGCCGACAGCATCCCGCTGGGGACCGGCCCCCGTCAGTGCCGCGGCGAGGCCGTACGGCCGTAACGGCGCTCGAAGCGCTCCACACGGCCGGCGGTGTCCAGGACCCGTGAGGTCCCGGTGTAGAACGGATGGCTCGCCGACGAGATCTCGACGTCGACCAGCGGGTAGACACTCCCGTCCTCCCACTCGATCGTCTTCGACGAGTGCGCGGTCGATCGGGTCAGAAACGCGACGTCCGCGGCCCGGTCACGGAAGACGACGGGACGGGATTCGGGGTGGATGCGAGGCTTCATGAGGTTTCCTCCCTTGTGACGGTCGACGGTCCGGTGACGCTCCGCCCGGTGACGCCGGGCTCGGCTCAGCGCTCCTCCCGGAACGGGACGTGCTCACCGACCACCGGGTCGTACTTACGCAGGACGAGTCGGTCGGGGTCGTTCGCGCGGTTCTTCCGCGTCACGTAGGTGACGCCGGTCCCGGCTGTCGACCTCAGCGTGACGACGGGTCGCGCGCTGCTGCGTGCCATGAGGTCCTCCTTCCGCCCACATGACGCGATCTTGACTCGCGCATGTCAGCTACGTGTGCTGTAACAGCGGACATGGTCGGCGCATTCCCGCGGGTGAAAGGCAGGAGCACAGGGGGCCAGGGGCCGGAGGCGAAATGAAACAAGCCCCGCCTCCGGAACACAGGAGGCGGGGCTGTGGAGCGCCGGGCAGGCCTTGCACCTGCATCTCCCCGCAGGAAGCGGGGCGTCTTTCCTTGGACCACCAACGCGAGGCCTACCGCCGAGATGTTCCGGCGGGCTGCTCAAGATCAATCATAGCGCAGCCGGAGCGGTGCGTGACACCACCAGGCATGCCGCCTGCCCGGAAAGCCGCGGGCTACCAGGTGACCGGCAGCGCGGCGACGCCGTACGCCAGCGCGTCCTCCTTGAAGTCGATCTCGTCCAGCGTGGTGGCCAGTCGCAGCGTGGGCACGCGCCGGTAGAGCGTGCCGTAGACGACCTGGAGCTCCACTCGCGCGAGCTGCTGGCCCAGGCACTGATGGACGCCGAAGGCGAACGCGTTGTGCTGGCGGGCATCGCGGAGCAGGTCGAGGCGGTCGGGCTCCGGGAAGGCTTCCGGGTCCCAGTTGGCGGCGGGGAGGGAGACGATGATGCCGTCCCCGGCGCGGATGACCTCACCGCCGATCTCGATGTCCGCCAAGGCGATCCGGCGCTGGCCGGTGTGGGCGATGGTCAGATAACGCAGCAGTTCCTCCACCGCTCCGGCCACGACCTTGGGATCGTCCGTCTCGCGCAACAGGGCCAGCTGCTCCGGGTGCTCCAGCAGGGCGAGGGTGCCCAGCGCGATCATGTTCGCGCTGGTCTCGTGCCCGGCGATGAGCAGGATGACGGCCATGAGGGACGCCTCGCCCATGGTCAGTTCGCCTGCCTTCACCAGGGCCGCCAGGTCGGACAGCGTGTCCTCGGCGGGGTTGTCCGTCTTGGCGTGGATCTGCCGGGCCAGGTACTCGCCGAGCGCGACGCTCGACTCACGGTCCTGCTCGGCCGATGACGTCTGACTGACCGCGACAGTGGCGTGGTACTGGAAGAACTCGTGGTCCTCGTACGGGACTCCGAGCAGTTCGCAGATCATCAGCGTCGGAATGGGCAGACCCAGCGCCTGGACCAGGTCGGCCGGCTTCGGTCCGGCCAGCATCGCGTCGATGTGCTCGTCGGTGACCTTCTGGATGGCGGGGCGCAGGGCCGCCATCCGCTTGGCGGTGAAGGAGGAGGTCAGCATCCGGCGGAGCCGGGTGTGGACAGGGGCGTCCGTGTTGAAGAGCGTGTCGGGGTGGTGGTGCGCGTTCTCCGCCATGGCCTTCTTCGGGAACGGAAAGCCGGGCCGCTTGTCGTCGACGCTGACGCGGGAGTCGCCGAGGACGGCCCGCAGATCCTCGTGGCGGGTGATGAGCCAGGGCGTGCTGCGGTCCCAGATCCGCACCTTGCTGATCGGCTTCGCCTCGCGGATCTCCGCAAGGACCGGCGGCGGCGCGAACGGACAGGCGGCCGCCCTGGGCGGCACGAACTCGGGGATCTCCTCGACGGCGTCGCTCGCGGTTCCCGTCAGTGTCTCAGCCATGTCACTCCTCGGTGGGGGGGGGCTCCCTCGGATCGGGGAGCGGGGTCTCAGAGGGGCTCTGGGCCCCATGAGATCGGAGCGGACTGACAGCTACGGGTCACTTCACTGACGGGAACCTGACGTGACTCAGATCACGCACATATACCCTGCGCCCCGGCGTCGGCCGACCGCAGCCCGGGGGCGAACGGGCCTCAACCCTGCGCGCGCCCTCGGCAACCAGCGTGGTTTTCCTGGGCAGTTTCGTCATGGAAAACGGCGCCGAGACCCCCTGCCCCCTCCCGACGACCGGCGACGCCACGGAAATCGAGGCCGTACTGCGCGGCCGTCTGGCAGCTGCCGCACCCGAGTGACCCGCATCTCCGCCACGCCCGCCGCTTCCCGACCGGACATCCCCATGCACGTGACGGCGAGTGCGGGCCTACCCCCTGCGCCGCAGCGTCGCGGAGAGGTGGTGCTGCAACGGCTGCCCCATCGCCGCGAGGTCGTGGACGAACGTGAGCGTGTCGTCGATCAGTGAGTAGGTCCGGCGGGTGGCGTTGACCTCCTTGGCCGTGGGCGTAAGGGCCACCTCGCGGGTGGAGAGCTCGACCGTGTTGTCGGCCGCACGGCCGACGGCGATCTCGGCGATGCCGGTGGGCTGGGTGGTCAGCGCCTCCACCCGTCCTTCGGGCTGCAGCCGCCACCAGCCGCTCTCCCGAGCGGACGGGCGCAGTGGTGTGTCGTCGGCGTCCAGCAACCAGGCTCGGGCCTCGTAGCGAAGGAAGGGGCGGCCGTCGTGGCTGAAGGTGACCTCCTGCGCGTACGCGAAATCCCCGGCGAGCGTGGGATACCCGCCGTGACCCCGCCCGTGCCAGGTACCCAGGAGTCCGATCACCGGTGCGAGAAGCGCGTGCGGGGCGGGCGCTTCATCCGGTCGATGGACGTCGGGGTACGGATACTCCGGTGCGGGGTCGAACATGGTGTGCGCTCCTGGGATCGAGGGCGGTGCCGGGTCGAAGCCTAGGGTGCCGACATCGCTCCCCGCGGCGCCCGTCGCCACCATCGGTGACGGAGGTGACACCGCACCCGGCGTGCTTCATCCCGGCTCCACCGAGGGAGAGCCGACCCACCTGGGGATCTTCGGCTACTCAGGACCGGCTGCCGCACCGAGACCCGTCTGCGCTCAGCCCGTCGTGGTGGACTTCGCCCCGGAGGGCGTGACGGCGTACCACATCCCGCCCTTGGCCTGGCCGTTCAGCTGTCCGGCCTGCGTGTCACCCACGTATCGGTACAGCGGCCAGCCACCAAGGGTGAGCTGCGTCTCGCCGTTCCGGTGGACCGTGCCGAGAAGGCTCTTCTCCACCCCCGTGGTCTGCACGGAGTCCTGCACTATGACGGGTACCCACGTCTTCGTACACTCACCGGCGCACGTCCACTTGGATGGGTTCGCCTGGTCCTTGTCGTAGCGGTAGAGGGTCATCCCCTTGTCGTCGGTCACCACGCTGCCCACGCCCTGGACCGCCCTGGCCACCACCGTGGTGGTCGTGGCCGTGTCCCCGCTGCCGGCCGGTGCGGAGGTCACGGACTGCGGGGCGGTCGGTACGGGGGACGCGGAGTCCGACGCGGCCGTGGCGACCGGAACGGCGCTGCCGGGGCCCGTACCGGTGGAGGTGTTCTCCGTCGAGCCGCCGCATGCCGCCAGAAGGAACGCGGAGGCGAGCCCTGCGGCCGAGAGGAGGACGATGCGTCGCTGGATCACGGAGTTTCCCTTCGCCGGTCGTACTACTTACTCCCTTAGTACGTAGGACAACTCCCGTCCGCTCAGCGACCGGTGCCACATGGCGAAGCCTTGACCGTCGGCGGTGGAGAAGCCCCTGAGCACGGCCGCCGTGCAGCCGACCAGGACGGGGGCGGCGTTCACCGCTTCGCCTGTCGGCCCACGTTCCGCAGAACCCTGCGCAGAGCGGCCACTTCTTCCTCCGACATGTTCTCCACGAACTGGAGCAGCGCGGCCGAGCGGTCCTTGCTCTCCCCCAGGCCGTCCTCCATGAGTGCGGCGGCGTAGGCCTCCCGGCTGCGGACCGGCGCGTACAGCCAGGCGCGGCCCTGCTTGCCCCGCAGCAGCCAGCCCTTCGTGTAGAGGATGTTGGTGACGGTCATCACCGTGGTGTACGCGAGGGGGCGGGTCTTGTTGATGTCGTCGACGACCTCGCGCACGGTCGCCGGACGGTCCCACGTCCAGAGGCGATCCATGATCTCCGCCTCCAGGTCCCCCAGCCGCCGCATGGCCCGACTCCCTCTCGCCGCCGAGTACGTAGCGCCATAGTAGACGGCTCATCTGTCGCGCTTCCGCGTGCGGAGGGAAAGATGCTCAGCTCAGGAGCCGTGCGACATGCTCAGTGCTCCTTGACTGCACGCAGCAGTGTGATGCCGAGCCACGGACCGCTGTACCAGTACTCGGGGCCGAGTCCGCGCAGCGTGCCCTGGCCGATGTGCTCGGCGTACTTCCTGGCCATGGGCCAGAAGTCGGCGACGAGCAACTGCCCGCCCGGGCGCAGTACCCGCATGGCCTCAGAAGGGACCGCTCGTGATGCGCTCGCCGATCGGCCCGTTCGACCGAACAGCTACCCGATGGGGGTGTTCACGTCAGTGTTCAACGTGACGGGCCAACCGGCGATCTCGATCCCCGTCCACCACGACGCCGCCACCGGCTTGCCCGTCTGCGTCCAGATCGTCGCCGCACCGTGACGGGAAGACCTCCTGCGCCAGGTGTCTCGCACCCTCGAGCTCGGACAGTGCCTGGAGCCGGTACTCCCTCGGGGAGCACCCGTAAGCGGTGCGGAAGGCGCGGGTGAATTCGGAGGCACGGGGGAAGCCCCAGCGGGCGGCGACGGCGTGGATCGGCGTGCTGCCCAGTGAGGAGTCGGCCAAGTCACGGCGGGCGCTTTCCAATCGCCGGCCGCGGATCCAGGCCGCGACCGTTTCGCCCTGCGACTCCTGTTGAAAGATCCGGTACAGGTAGCTGCGGGAGATGTGGTGCGCGGCGGCGATCGCGGACGGCGTCAGCTCCGGGTCGTGGAGGTTCTGCCGGATGAACGCCTGGATGCGTTGCGCTGTGGCCCGCCGGCGCGACTCCTGCGGAAGGGCGGCCTCCGCGTCCAGTACCTGGGCGAACCAGGCCGACACCAGGTCGAGTACGACCGTACCCAGGCGTGGCGCGTCGGACGGCTGCAGGGTGTTGGCCTGCCGGTCCAAGCCCACGAGGAACTCTGCCAGCAGGGCGCCGGTACCCTCCCGTCCCGACAGCCCCCGGCCCAGCAACTCCCGGACGAGGTGCGGCGGCAGGGGCAGCAACGCCTTGGGGAAGTCCACGCCCACCCCCTTGACGGCACGGCGATCCCGGTCGTCCGCCGGCCGGAGGTCGTACGGCCGCGAGCCGTCGACCATGTGCAGATCACGTGGGCCGAACGTGTCGGTCCGTCCGGCGTGCTCGAGAGCCAGCCCTCCCTCGAGCAGCAGCGTCAGGTGATACGACTCGGGGTCGGACCGTCGCACCATTTTTCCGCTCCGCCGGTAGCGGGTCGGCAGGAACGACGACGGCCATACGGTCACCGGGCCCAGCTCCATCAGCCGGTACTCCGCCCAGTAGTCGGCGGTGTGGGCACTGATCAGGTCGCTCGAGCGTGTCCGGACGACCAGTTCCCGCCAGTAGTCGAATCTGTCTTCCGCAGGCACGTCCTCGGTTCGGAACACGGTCCCGATCATTCCGTCCCATCTCCCCTACGGCCTGCCAGGCGTTCCCGTCACCATCCTCGCATCTGGAGATCACATCCACTTCGCCGCATGCGATCCGGCGCCGGGCGCGGGGTCATTCGGTGTGCTGGTGGCGGAGAGCGGGCAGGGCCAGGAGGACACCCAGGACGAGCGCGGCGGCGACGACGCGCAGGATGCCGCCGAAGCCCAGGCCGGTCAGAGCGCCGGTGAGTTGCGGGCCCAGGCTGGCGCCGATGAACATGCTGCATCCGTAGAGGGCTACGGCCGCGCCTCGTGCGTGCGGGGCGCCCGCGTTGATGGTCTCGACGACGGCGGGTGCGGCTGCCGCGACGGCTGCCACGAACAGGAGCAGGGCGAGGGCCAGCGGCACGGTGTGAGCGCCGAGGAAGGAGCCGGCCGCGACGGCGGCGGCGGCCAGCGCGAAGGCGAGGACCGCGCGCAGGGGTGCGGCCAGGCGCTGGAGCACGGGGGCGAGTACGGGGACGGCGACCAGGGCGGGCAGTGCGCTGGCCCGCAGGGCGAGGATCGCGGAGGAGTTCCCGGCGATGCTGGAGGGCCCGGCGATGGCGACCGCCGTGTAGACGGCGACGAAGGAGGACATCAGGGCCACGGTCGACAGGTAGAGGGCGACCCTGCGCGGTCGGCCCAGCAGTCGCGGCATCGCCGCGAACGCCTGGCGCAGCCCGCCGCCGGAGCGGTGGCGGAGGGTGGGCCGCAGGACGCGGCGCACCGGGATCAGGCTCAGGGCCATGAGGACGGCGCTGAGCCAGAAGACCGCACGCCAGCCGAGCCCGGCCGCGACGGCCTGGGCGCCGATCTGCAGGAGCACGGCGGCGGCGAACATGCCGCTGGTGATGCAGGTCAGGGCGGTGCCGCGGCGCTGTGGCGCGATGTGGTGGACGACGTAGGAGAGCGCGGAGGGCGCGAAGGTCGCGGTGGTGAGTCCCTGCAGGGTGCGCAGGGCGATGGCCCAGGTGAGGTTGGGGGCGGCGCTGACCGCCAGGGTGGCCACCGTGGCGGCCACGAGTCCGGCCGTGATCACGGCGCGCGAACCGTAGCGGTCCGACAGCGGACCGGCAAGGAGGAATCCGACGGCGTAGGCGAAGCCGAACGCCGTCGCCGTCCAGGTGACCTGCCCCGCTGCCGCGCCGAGCGTGGTGGCCATGGGGTGCAGCAGGGCCAGGACGGTGTACATCTGGCCGACCATCAGGACACCGAGTGCCGTCAGCAGGGCGATGGTCGGGGCGGCGGGCGCCCAGGACGGCGGCTGGTCCGGGGTGCTGGGCGCGGTTGCCGCGGGCCCGGGGGACGTGGTGGGAGTGGAGTGAGGAGACGTGGTGGGAGTGGGGTGGGACATGGGAACTCCAGAAGGGGGCGTCTGGTCGCCGCCCCGCGTGTTCGCGCGCGGGCACGATCGGCCGATGGCACCACCGGGACTCAGTGGGACTCAGTGGGTGCCCCCGGCCGTGGGAGGGACGGCCGGGGGACGATGGGGGGAAGGGGCGGGGTGGCGGGGAGATGCTCAGACGGCCGGGGTGTTCAGGACGTACTCGCGGGAGGCGTGTACCTGGCTGCGCAGGGTGGGCAGGTCGACGTCGAGGACCTGGCCGTGCCACTTGCGGGGCTCGCCGTTGATGAGGACGGCGCTGATGTTGCGGGCGTCGGAGCCCAGCACCACGGTGCCGGTCGGGTCGTTGAGGGGCATGTTGTTGAGGTCTTCGGCCTGGATGACCAACAGGTCGGCCTTCTTGCCCGGGGTGAGTGAACCGGTGACGCCGGCCAGGCCGTTGGTGCGGGCACCCTGAAGGGTGGCGAAGTCCAGCACGTCGTGGGTGGTGATGCGGGAGGGCTGCTGATCGGTGCCGTAGACGGCGTTGACCGCGCGCATCCGCTGGATGGCGTGCAGGGCCCGCATCTGCGTGAACATGTCGCTGGCCAGGGCGACTTCGACGTCGATGCTCAGACCCGGACGGATACCGACGGACAGGGCCTCGTCGACGGCGGGGATCGCGGTCTCCAGGCCGATCTGCGCGTCGGACGTGGGGGCCAGTGCCACGGTGGTGCCGGTCTCCCCCATCGCCTTCCATGCCTCGGGGGTCAGTCCGGTGGAGTGGATGAGGGTGACGTCGGGGCTGAGGATGCCGTCCTTGGCCCAGCGCAGCACCGCCTCGGAGGAGGATGTGCCGAAGACGGCGTCCACGCTCACTCCGATGCCCAAGTCCTTGGTGACCCGGGCGAGTTCGGGGCCGTAGGCGAGGGCGGGGCCGGCGATCTCGTCGGTGGCCAGGGTCGCCAGGCGCAGGGTGAGCAGCTGGTCGTCGCTGCTGAAGTACTGGTCCTTGATGCGGGTCAGGTCGCCGGGCCACTGCCGGTCCCACTCGCCGAAGTGCGGGCCCATGGAGGCGTGGACGCCGCGGATGCCGGTGTCGAGGAGGGCCTGGACGGCGGCGTCGGAGTGTTCGCGGGTGCGGGAGTTGTGGGAGAAGTCGAGCATGGTCGTGATGCCGCTGTCGATCGCGGTCAGGGCGGCCAGCCGGGTGCCGATGTACATGTCCTCGGGCCGGTAGACCGTGGCGTAGCCGGCCAGGGTGGCCATGACGTAGCCGCCGAGGTCGTCCACGTCCGGCATGATCCGGCGCAGCTGGGCCTCCCAGGCGTGCCGGTGGGTGTCGACGAAGCCGGGGGTGAGGATCGTGCCGGTGGCGTCGACGACCACGGCGTCACCCGGACTGAGGTCGGGTCCGACGGCGGCGATGGTGTCACCCTCGACGAGGAGGTCGCCGCGGTCGATGACGCCGAGGTCGGGGTCCATGGTGACGATGGTCGCGCCGGTGAACAGGATGCGCCGCCGGTCGGCGGGCCGACGCCGGAGCTCTTCGAGCACGGCGGCACTGGTGGTGTCGTTGACGTTCATGAGGGTCCTATTTCCGAAAGGGGGAGCGGGCCGGAAGGGTGTGGGAAGTGGGCCGTACGCGGGAGAGGGCTGGACTGAGCTGAGCTGGGCCCGGAGGGAAGGTCAGCCCAGCTTCATGACGTAGCCCGCGTGGTGGAGTTCGTCGTCCTGGAACTCTCCGTAGGCCCAGAAGCCGAGGTCGTCCAGGTAGTCGATGCGGTCGCCGTCGATCCAGTACCGGCCCTGGTAGGCGTGCGGGCGGCCGCCCCGGGTCTCGTCGTAGCGGCCGTCGGCGGTGAGCTCCTGGTGCAGGAAGTCCTTCTGGTCGATCCAGACGCCGACCCGCGGGTTGCCGGTCAGGTCGGGAGAGGCCGGGATGCCCGTCTCGGGGGCGGTGGCCCGGCCGGGCGCGTCGGTGCCGGCCCACAGGACGGGCCGACCGGCCGCGACGAGCGCGCGGACCTGCTCCGGCCGGGTCATGAGTGTGGCCACCGCGCTCGGCACGTCGGCGGCGAGTTCGTCGGGCACCACCAGGAAGTCGGGGGTGTTGCCCGGAGTCAGCGTCGCGACGTACTCCGAGCGGTGGCCGCGGCCGCCGGCCAGTGCGACGGTGTCCACGACCGCGGGGGCGATGGTCATGCCGGTGCAGTCGACGACGATGGCGTTGTCGTCCTGTGCCGCGGTGACGATGGCGGGGCCGACCCCCACGACCAGGGAGCCGACGAACAGCAGGTCGGCGCCGGTCATGGTCCCGATCAGCGGGTCCATCGTCAGGATGCGGGCGTTGGTGAACAGGACGGGACGCCCCTCGTCGTTCGAGAGGATCTCGTCGAAGGCCTTCGGGTTCCAGCTCACGGCGCCGGTACCAGTGTTGATGTCGGTGTTGATGTCGGTGTCGGTGATGCTCATCGCATGCTCCTCGGCGGAGTCGGCTCATCGGTCTGCCCGATGCGCGAAGTGAGCACCGATGCAGGTCCGAGACGGAAGTCCGGCAGCTACAGCGGCTGCCTGACCACCAGGTTCGTCGCGCGGTGGAGCCGGAACCAGGCCGCCGTGTCCCCAGGTGTCGTGCACCCACGATCCGTCCCGCCGCGTGCAGCGGAGGGGGCGAGGGGCGGTCTCGGACGGCCCGCGCCGCTGCGGCATGGAGCGGTCAGGGACGGCCCGCGCCGCCGCCGAACCGCACGAAGGGCCCAGCCGCTCGCGATGGTGGGTGCGCGGCACCCAGGAAGCCCTCACCTGGGGAGACGGCGGCCTGGTTGTCACCGGCCGCCGGGCGGACCGTAGAACCATGACCAGCAACGACACGCCCCGCGACCCGCACCCGTACGTCGGGATGTGGGTGACCGCAGACGGCTTCATCCGCCAGGAACTGCTGCCGAACGGCCGCTACGACGAGGCCCGCGGCAACCGCCGGAGCGCCTACACCGGCAGCTACACCGTCACCGGCAACCACCTCGATTATGTCGACGACACCGGCTTCACCGCCACCGGCGACGTCCGCGACGGCGTTCTCTTCCACGAGCACCTGGTGCTCTACCGCGAGGGCGACGAGCGCGCCCGGCGGCGAGCCTGACCACGAACGGCCTTGTTCACCCCTTGACCGGCGGCCGACGCGGTTCGAGCAACGACTCGCCGCGTCGGCCGCTGCCCTGTGCAAGGGGTGTCCCCCCGGCACGGCCACGTCGTACGCACGCCAAGGAAAAGTCTGATGTCTCAGGTGTCTCTGAGAGCCCGGCTGGTTTCTTCCCGCTGATGAGTCCGTGCGGATTCCCCACGGGCGGCCCGGGAACGGAGTTCCGCGAAGGCAGCCGCGGTGGAACTGGCGGGCTCGGCCTGGTAGACGACCAGTTGCTGATGCGGAGCACCGTTGACCGTGAACGCCGAGAACTGGATCTCCAGGTCACCGACCTCGGGATGTGCGAGGTTCTTCGCCTGCTGGGTCTTGCCCTTCACCTCGTGCCGTGCCCACAGTGCGGCGAATTCCGGGCTCTTCGCGCTGAGCGTGTCGACGACCTCGGTGATCCGCGGGGATTCGGGGTCGTATCCGTAGGCCGCGCGGATTTCGGCGACGCAGGAGTTCGCGGCCTTGTCCCAGTCCCGGTAGAAGCCGCGCCCGGCCGGGTCGAGGAAGACCATGCGGGCCAGGTTGTCGAACCGCTGGAATCCGCTGTGCAGGGCCGCGGCGAGCGCGTTGTGCGCCAGGACGTCCAGGGCAGGTCCCAGGACGAAGGCGGGGGTGTCGCGCCGGCTGTCGAGCAGTTGGAGGAGCTGGGGGCTGATCCGGTCGTGCCCGGCGGGGACGCCGCGGCGTTCCTGGGGCGCCCGGGCGAGTCTGCGCAGGTGGTCGAGTGCCTCGTCGTCGAGGTGGAGGGCGGCGGCGACGGCGTCGATCACCTGCGGCGACGGGCTGCTCTCGCGGCCCTGTTCCAGGCGCATGTAGTAGTCGGAACTCACGCCCGCGAGCATGGCGACCTCCTCGCGGCGCAGCCCCGGCACCCGCCTGCGGCCGTGCTCCGGCAGGCCCACGTCCTGCGGCTTGAGTGCTTCACGCCGTGCGCGGAGGAACTCTCCCAGCGGAGTGCTGTCGCTCATGAAGTCATTCTCCTTCGCCTCAGCCCGGGTGGGGAGCCGTGATCCTGGCCCTGGCACACCCAGGAAACGCCGGGCCGCGAGGACGTACTCAGTCGGTGCCCGTCGCGGTGTCCTGCGCGGGTACGGGTACGGCGCTCAGCGAGCCCAGCAGGGCGAGGGCGTCGGCGGACGTGCTGCCCGGTTCGGCCTGGTAGACGATGAGCTGCTGGGTGGGGGCGCTATTGATGGTGAACGCCTCGTAGTGCAGCTCCAGGTCGCCGACCTGGGCGTGGTGGAAGAGCTTGGCCTCGCGGGTCTTGCCGCGCACGTCATGGCGGGACCACAGGACGCGGAAGTCGGCGCTCTTCATGGACAGTTCGCCGACGAGCTCCCGCAGCCGCGGGTCCTCCGGATCGATGCCGGCCGCCCGGCGCAGTGTGGCCACACTCGATTCGGCCGCACGGTCCCAGTCACGGTAGAAGTGATGCGCGACCGGATCCAGGAACGTCATGCGCAGCAGGTTGTCGGAGTGGGTGAAGCCCGCGTACAGGGCGCCTGCGAGCCGGTTGCGGGCCAGGACGTCCAGGGCGTTGCCCAGGACGAAGGCGGGTGTGTCGCTCCAGGTGTCGAGGAGTCGCCGCAGGTGCGGGCCGACGCGTTCGACGCGGGGCGCGCGGCGCGTACGGCGGGTGGTCGGGGTGGCCACGCGGTACAGGTGGGCCACCGCCTCGTCGTCCAGTTGCAGCGCGCGTGCGACGGCTTCGAGTACCTGCTGGGACGGGTGGCGTTCGCGGCCCTGTTCCAGGCGCATGTAGTAGTCGGTGCTCACACCGGCGAGCGTGGCGACCTCTTCGCGGCGCAGGCCGGGCACCCTGCGGCGGCCGGACGTGGGAAGTCCCGTGGCTTCGGGACGCAGTTGGGCACGCCGTGCGCGGAGGAAACCTCCCAACGCGTTCTCGGCGGCGGGGTCCTTGTCTGTGTCCATATGTCGAGGCTAGGGCTCCGCGTCGCCTTGTTGTGGGGGCGAAGGGGGGCGCGCTTCACCTGGGAATCGCGCACCTGGGACAACCACGGCCTGGTTGTGTCTCCAGCGCCTCACCGTGGACCAGTTGCCGGGGTCCCGCAGGGCGCCAGTGCCGACTGTCGCCTGGGACGGGCAACGCCCTGCTCCCCGGACGCCGGGTGAAGGCACCCGGTTCAGTGCGCCGACCGGGCGGTCTGGGTGTCCAACGCGGCGCAGAGCCAGTCGTGGGCGGCGCCGGCGGTCGGTTCCGACGGGTCGGACAGCTCGGCGGTGAGTTCCCAGTAGCGGTCGATACGGGGATCCGCGGCCAGCAGCCGGCCGAGTCCGCGGCGGAAGGCGGGCGTGTCCCGCGTGCCGCGTGAGCGGGCGTAGGCGGACACGAAGCAGTCGAGTGCCTCGCCCTCGTGCGGTGGCCGCTCCGCCCGCAGCTGCGGCGATGCCAGCGCGTACGCCTCGACGAGGCCGTCGTAGAGCACGGCCGGGCGGCCCCCGTCGGGCCGGTGTGCCGCGGGCTGGCCGTGACCGGTGCCGGGGCAGGGGGCGGAGACGAGGGCGTGCAGCCGGGTGAAGGCCAGCACCTGGGCCGGGGTCGGACCTTCGGGAAGCTGCGGAACCGCGTGGTCGACGATGACGGAGACCAGCCGGGCCGGGAGCCGCGGCGGCAGCCAGCGCCGCCAGAAGCGTGCCAGTGCGGCCGTGCTGGGCGGGACGGACACGGCGCCGATCAGCCGCAGCCGCTCGGCACGTTCCTCCGGGGCACACTCCTGGAGCAGTTGGAGGGCCGCCTCCTGCCAGCGCAGGGCAGCCAGCCGCGAGCCGATCTGCCGCAGCTGCCCCGCGACGACGTCCTCCAGCGTGTCCTCCTGGTCGAGGATCCGGCCTACTTCGGGGACCGGCAGGTCGAGGGTGCGCAGGGAGCGGATCAGGTGGAGCCGGTCGAGTGCCTCGGGGCCGTAGCGGCGGTGGCCGCCCGCGCTGCGGGCGGCTTCGGGCAGCAGACCGCGGTCCGAGTAGAAGCGGACGGTCTTGACGGTGACGCCCGCGTGCTCGGCGAGCTCTCCGATGCTCCATGTGCGCTCAGGGGGCACGGCTTGAACCTCCCTCAGGGGGAGTTCCTACCGTACCCACGAGCGCGGACGGCCGGTACGGGCGGCCCTGCGACGACGGCGTGCGAGGAGATATCGATGACGGCATTCATCCTGGTGGCGGGAGCCCACACCGGCGGCTGGATATGGCAGGCGGTGGCCGATCGGCTGCGGGAGTCGGGGGAGCAGGCGTATCCGGTGACGCTGACCGGCACGGGTGAGCGCCGCCATGAGGCGGGACCTGACACGGACCTGGAGACGCACATCCACGATCTGCTGCGGCTGATCGACCGGGTGGACGCGGCGGAGGTGGTGCTGGTCGGTCACTGCTACGGCATCTACCCGGTGCTCGGCGCCGCCGACCGGCGCCCGGAGCGGATCGCGCGGATCGTCCACATGGATGCGGGCATGCCTCAGCACGGCGACCAGGCCCTCACCCTGGTGCCCGACCAGGCGGTCCGTGACCGGCTGCTGCACCGGGCCGGGCCGGGCGAGGCCGACTGGCGGATCCCCCCGCCGCCACTTGAGGAGTGGCAGCGCTGGGGAAGCGTCGCCGGGCTGACGCCCGCCGTGCTGGCCCGGCTGGCGGGAGACGCCGTACCGCAGCCGGCGGGCACGCTCACCCAGCCGCTCCGCCTGTCGGGAGCGGTCTCCGAGCTGCCGAAGACCGGCGTCCTGTGCACCGCCAACGGTTCGAGCATCGCCATGGTCCAGGCCCTGGTGGGACTGGGGGACCCTCGCTTCCAGGTGCTCACCGATCCCCGGGTGAGCTTCTTCGAACTCGACACCGGGCACTGGCCGATGCTCTCCTGCCCCGACGAGGTGGCCGAGATACTGGTCCGGGCCGCCGCGGGAGAAGGGCACCGGGTGGCCGCGACGGTGGACGAGCAGCCGGCGCACCTTCGCCCCTTCCTGATGGACGTACCGGAGCGGCATCGCGAGCGGGTGGGACGGGTCGACCTCTACCTCCCGGATGACCTCCCCGATCACCTCGCCGATCACCTCCCCGATGACCTCGCCGATGACCTCACTGAAGCCGACCGCCCGCGGCCGGCGGTGGTGTTCGTCCACGGCGGCCCGATCCACCCCGACGTGCGGCCGACGCCCCGGGACTGGCCGGGCTTCGTCGGCTACGGCCGCTACGTGGCGGGCAGGGGTGCCGTCGGTGTGACGCTGGACCATCGGCTGCACGATCTCGCCGACTACGCGCGGGCCGCCGAGGACCTGGCCGAAGCGGTCGACCTCGTACGGGCTGATCCGCGCGTCGACGGGGACCGCGTGGCGCTGTGGTTCTTCTCCAGCGGCGGCCTGTTGTCGGCGGACTGGCTCGCGGCGCCTCCGCCGTGGCTACGATGCGTCGCGGCGAGCTATCCGATACTCGCACCGCTGCCGAACTGGGGGCTTGTCGACTCCCGGTTCCGCCCGGCGGACGCGGTGCGTACCGCGGGGCGGTTGCCGATCGTGTTGACCCGAGTGGAGCTGGAGCGCGCGGAGATCGCGGTGACGGTCGAGGAATTCCTGGCCGCCGCCAAGGAGTGCGACGCCGACGTCGAGGTGATCGACGTACCGCTCGGCCACCACGGTTTCGAGACGGTCGACCATACCGAGCAGGCGCGCCACGCCGTGGACCACGCGGTGCGATCCGTGCTGGGGCACCTGCGGCGCTGACACGTCCCTCGACGAGCCGGCCGGGGCACCTCGTCGGCTCCAGGAGGTGAGCAAGGCGATGGCGCTGCTGAAGGCCTACTGCATGCCCCCGTAAAGACAGTCGTGATAGCCCCAGTACCGGCCGCTGCGGCCCACGTGGTGGACGGCCGAGCCCATGACCTGGCCCACCGGCTCGAACCCCACGGCGCGCAGTGCGGCGAACTCGCCGGTGGACAGCGCCGAGGACCACGTCCCGCTGCCCCGCACCTCCGCGATGGGCGCGGCTGCCGCCGGGGGCAGCCCCGCCCCTGTCCAATCCCCGCTCATGGACATCAACTCCCCGCTTCATGCCCGGCCCAAGGCATAGCGGATCGAGTGTATGCCCGGCCGCCGGACCGACTTGGGTGAGGTCGACGCCGAAGAGCCCGGTGGCATCGGCGGTGGCGGCCCGCCCATCAGCGCCCCGCCCTGGCACGGCCGGTAGGGGACATGCGGCTGTCCGGACGGAGACGCGTCCGCTCCCTGCGCACGACATCGCGAACGGTCGCCCCGCTGCACCCGTCGCCCGCACCGATCGCCGATCCTGACGAGACGACTCGCCTCGGCATACGCCGGCGCCGGCTCCGTCACGCACCACACCTGATGCGTCGCGATGCGTGAGGGAGGGCCGTCCAAGAGACGGTACGCGGCACCCTGGAGGAGGAGGTGTGACGGCGGGAAAGGAGGCGTGATGCGAACCAGCGACGAGATCTATCACCGGGTCCGCTGGGACCCACGGTTCGACCCGGCCCGGTTCGTGCTGGGGATCAGCCAGCGCGGGGGTGCCTTCAAACGCATCGCGCTGCCTTCCTTCGTGCCCGGGGGCGACATCCCGTGGCACCGGGTGGTGTTCATCGAGGCGGACGGCGAGGTGCTCTGGGACCGGACGACAGGCGTGGACCGCATCGACGCGTCGGGCGCCGGCCGGGTGCGGAACCCGCAAGTGGACCCGAGCTTGGGCCTGGGAGAACCCGTCGGCGTCCTCGGCTTGTCCCCGACGGCCCGCACAGCAGTGTCCTGGATCCCGCCCGCGGAGCTGTGGCCGCCGATCCAGGACATCCGCCGGGACTACGATCCGCAGATCCACCGCTGGCCGCCGCACGTCAATGTGCTCTTCCCCTTCGTGCCGGAGTCCGACTTCGAGCGGGCCGCCTCGCTGCTCGCCGCAGCGACGACCGGGACGCCGGTCTTCACCGCCCGACTGGACGGGGTGCGGACCTTCCAGCACGGGACGTACTCCACCGTGTGGCTCGACCCGACGGCGGCCGGCAAGGCACCGTGGGCGGACCTGCACCGCGTACTGCAGCAGCGGTTCCCGCGCTGTCATGGGCCCGCTAAGAACTTCACCCCACATCTGTCCCTGGGCCGGACCCGGGATCCGCGGCGTGTCAGCGCCGACTGCGCCACCCGGCTCGACGCCATGACGGCGACGGTCTGGGAACTCGTCCTGCTCTCGCGCAGGGGTCACGGGCCGATGCGGCCACGGGCCACGATCGCCCTGCGCACGGGCGAGGTCCGCCGACTGCCCGCACCCTGCCTCGAAGCGCCTGGCCCGGAGGACACGGCATGGCTCTCCGAGATCTCCGACAGGTGAGGCCATGTCCAGGTGAGACGAAACGCCGCCGGGTATTCAGCTCGCATGGGCGGAGTGTCCGAGCCGCCGCTGACGAATCCGCCGTGCTCGCGTCTCCGTCCCACCAGCCCGTGCTCGCCGAGCAGCTGGCGCTGTCGCCGATGTCGGCCACACCAGCCCCGGCGATCCCCCACCTCAGCAGCCAGGAGATCTCCCTGACCTACGGTCCCGCAGCCAGGACCCTGACCTCGGACACACCCCAGACAGAAAGACACGGGCCCCGGCACCGCGGCCCCCAGACGGTACTCCTGCCCGTCGATCCGGTGATCCGCGCGTCGACCGCAGCGCCGCCGCACCACCCCTGACCACGCGGACGCCGCTCAGACGCTGCCCCGCCCGACGCTGCCCCGCCCGACGCCGGCCGGCCAGGGAGGCCGGCTCTCGTTCGGACGCCCCCGGACGTGATCTACGACCAGTTGATCAGTGCCGGCTGGTCAGAACCTTTGGTCTGCCGCCCGCGACCGAAGGGAGCCGCCCGACCGCCGGACGACCAGCAGGCAGGTCCGGGCACCCGACCGCCCCGCAGGGCGGGCTCGGCCCGCAGCCCGCGGTCACCGTGATGCCGGCCGGCGGGTGGTCGGGGCTGTGACCTGCAAGGCTTGGGGTCGAAGACTCGCGGACCTGGTAGACCTGGTCACACGCAGTGCGGGGCATCATGCGCACCGGTTCCGCGACCACGAATGGGCCACGACCTCGGTTCGGGGTCGGCTCCGGCGTCGAGGCGGCCCGGTGGCGGGCCAGGCGCCGGTCACATCAAGGCTCCTCGCCTCCGTATCGCTGTACGGCTTGCCCCGATCGGCGAGAGCAGATCGACTCCGCGCCATCCGGCCGTCGAGCAGAGCCTCGGCGAGGCTTTCATCACGCGTGGACTTCGCCACAATTCACCCCTTCAGGGAGGATGAATGCATAAAAGTAGTTGTTCAGGGCCGGTTGCACTCCTTCGGTAACCAGCTCCAGGGATTCAACGACCAGCGGCACGGGAGAAGCGTTTGATCACGGCACGTAAGCGACACACCGGGCTGATGGCTACGGCCGGCGTACTCGGGGGCGTACTCGCACTCACGGCGCTCGGCGGTACCAGCAACGCTGCCACCAGCGGCAACGACACCGGGAATCGCCCGAAATCGCAGGCGCAGGTACATAAGGCGGGCGCTCAGGACGCTTCCGACGCCCGGATAAAGATCACGCCCGGGGAAGGCGCCTACGACGTCGGGATCAACGGCCCCGTAAAGGTCACCGTCAGCAACGGCAAGCTCACCAAGGTGACCATGACCTCCGTCGCGACCGGTACCGAGGTTCCGGGCACCCTGTCCGCGGACGGCACGTCCTGGCAGCCGGACGGCCCGCTGGAGCGGGCCACCAGATATCAGGTCGCCGCAGAGGCCGAGGACGCCCAGGGCAGCTCCGTCAGCGGGAACGCCACGATCACCACGGTCTCCCCGGCCAACGACTTCATCGGGCACGTCTCCCCTCAGGACGGCTCGACCGTCGGTGTGGGCATGCCGGTGACGGTCAACTTCGGCAAGGCGATCGGCGACAAGACCGCCGTGGAGTCGGAGATCCAGGTCAGCTCCAGCAGCGGCCAGCAGGTCGTCGGTCACTGGTTCAACGACAACCGTCTGGACTTCCGCCCCGAGAACTACTGGGAGCCCGGCTCCACCGTCACCGTCAACCTCAACCTCCACGGCATCCAGAAGACGGTCACGTTCAAGATCGGCCGGAGCCAGATCAGCACCGTCGACGCCAAGACGAAGCAGATGGCCGTCGTACGGGACGGCAAGACGATCAAGACCATCCCGATCTCGTCCGGCAGCCCCGAGCACCCGACGTACAACGGTCAGATGGTCATCTCCGAGAAGTTCAGGCACATCCGTATGAACGGTGCGAGCGTCGGCCTCACGAAGAAGGACGGCAAGCCCGCGTACGACATCAGCAACGTACCGCACGCCATGCGCCTGACCGCCTCGGGCACGTTCATCCACGGCAACTACTGGGGTGCCGACTCGGTCTTCGGCAAGGTCAACACCAGCCACGGCTGCGTGGGCCTGAAGGACGTCAGGGGCGGCGGCGACGGCAAGCGGCCCGCCGCGTGGTTCTTCGACAACTCGATGATCGGTGACGTCGTGATCGTCAAGAACTCCGAGGACAAGACCATGTTGGCCCCGGACAACGGCCTCAGCGACTGGAACATGCCGTGGAGCGAGTGGGTCTCGGGCAGCGCGTCCAGCTGACGCCACGTCACTCCACGCATATGAACCTGAATCCCTTCCGCCAGGCGGCGGCCGACACCATGTCGGCCGCCGCCTGCGGCGTCAGGGTGCCCGAACAGCCCTCGCCCCGGGGAGTCGACGCCGACAAGAAAGACCCACCGTACGAAGCCCTGGGCATCACCGTCAGTTACGAACACGAAAAGAGGACCGCGACCGTTAGGTCGAGGCCCTCGTCTGCGTATCGTCAATGATGGTGTCCGAGGGGGGACTTGAACCCCCACGCCCGATAAAGGGCACTAGCACCTCAAGCTAGCGCGTCTGCCATTCCGCCACCCGGACTAGGTGTCTGTCGCCCGGCCGGGGGTGTTCCCCGCGGCGACATGGACAACAATACCAAGGTTTCGGAGTGCCTTTCACCTGCATATCCGGGCCCTAGGAGTCGCCGCACCAGGCCGAACGAGGGGCCACTCGACAGCGCACCGTGAGTGACTCGTCGATCACCGAGGGTCTACCGAGAGCTCACTCCAGCCCGCCCCGGCGGGTCCGCCGAGCCGATGAGTGCCCCACCCGCGCCGTCACTCCGCGGCCCGACGCTCCTCCATCACCAGGACCTGCAGGGCTCGTACGAGCGAGGCCGCCGCCTCCTCGTCCAGCGGGGCGAGGAAGCGGCGTTCCATCGCTCGGCGTGCGCGCTCGGCCAGGTCGAGGCAGTCTCGGCCCGCGGGCGTCAGTTCCACGATGTTCTTGCGCCGGTCCCGCGGACTGCGGCGCCGCTCGACCAGCCCCTGGTCCTCCAGGCCGTCGACGAGCGCGACCATCGTGGTGCGGTCGACACCGAGCCGTCCGGCCACCTCGACCTGCGACAACGGGTACTCGGCGGCGAGTACCGCCAGCACCGCGAGCTCGTGGCCGTCGATCCCGAAGGGCGCCAGCGCCTCCGCGGACGCCCGCGCCAGCCGCTGCTGGGCGTGCTTGAGCAGATAGCCCAGCCGGGACTCGAGCGGCACAGGAGGTTGCTCACCAGTCATGCCGGAACTGTACCGAAGACTGATTGTCAGCCATGCTGATGATTCACTATGCTGATCGATATGAGCGATCAGCGTGTGCGCTTCGGTATCAAGACCACCCCCATGCACGTCTCCTACGACGACATCCGCCGCGTCTGGCAGGAGGCCGACGCCCTGCCAGAGATCGAGGACGCCTGGCTCTGGGACCATCTGCTTCCGCTGCGCGGCCCCGAGGACGGCCAGATCCATGAGAGTTGGACACTGCTCAGCGCCCTGGCCGCCCAGACCGAGCGGCTGCGGCTCGGTCTCCTCGTCACCAGCAACCGCATCCGCCCACCCGCCGTCCTCGGGAAGATCGCCTCGACCGTGGACGTGATCTCCGGCGGTCGGCTGGTCATGGGCATCGGCGTCGGCGGCACCCATCAGCCGCCCGGCGCGGGCGGGATCGCCGGTGAGAATCCGGCGATCGCCGAGTACGAGGCGTACGGGCTCTCCCTCGTCCCGCCGGGCGAAGGGGTCGCCCGGCTCGGCGAAACGGTCGAGATCCTGCGCCGGATGTGGACGGAGGACGACCCCTTCGACTTCGAGGGGCGCTACTACCGGCTACGGGGCACGCGCAACGAGCCCAAGCCGGTGCAGCGGCCCGGGCCACCCCTGCTGATCGGCGGCTGGGGGACTCGACTGTTGCGGCTCGTCGCCGAGCGGGCCGACATCTGGAACATCCCCGGGCCGCCGCACCACGGTGTGGAGTTCGTCGCCGAGCGCGGTCGGGTGCTGGACGTGCACTGCGCGGACATCGGACGGGATCCGCGCGAGATCACCCGTTCCGTACAGGTCGTCGTCTCGTACGACGATCCAGCCGCCACCCGCGCCACCGTCGCCGAGCTCATCGGTATCGGCGTGAACCACGTCGTGCTCGGCCTGCCCCAGCCCTACCCACCGGGTGTCGCCCACTGGCTGGTGGACGAGATCATCTCGGGAGTCCGAGCGGGTGGGCGGCACCCTGAAGCGGGTACCGCCCACCCCCACCTCACGGAACGAGCTGGTACTCGGGGAAGTTGCCCGGCAGCCGCTCCCCCGCCGGCCCCTGCGTGACGGCACGCACGAGCAGCTCGCCGCCGACGAAGGCGCCGCGCCAGGACGCGCCGAGGCCGCCGAAGAGCTCGTCGCGGTCGCCGCGGGAGCGGGGCTTGCCGCGGCCGACCTTGAACGCGCGGATCTGCGGCGCCAGTCGGGCGTACGTCGCCTCGTCGTCCGTGGACAGCGTGGCGACGAGCGCGCCGTTCGACGCGTTCATCGCGGCGAGCAGCTCCGCCTCGGTGTCGACCAGGACGATGGTGTCGACCGGGCCGAAGGGCTCCGCGTGGTGCAGCGGTGAGGACGGCGGCGGGTTCAGGAGCGTGACCGGTTGGACGTACGCCGCCGTGTCCTGGCCGGGCAGGAAGCGTGCGTCGGTCAGCTTGCCGCGGTGCAGCGGGACGGCGCCGCGGTCGATGGCCTCCGCCACCTGGTCGTGCAGCTCCTTCGCCTTGGCCGCGTTGATGACGGGCCCGAAGTCCAGTGCGGGGTAGGGGTCTTCGGGGTGCTCGACGGCCAGTGGGTGACCGACCCGCAGGGTGCGGACGGCGGGGAGGTAGGCGGCGAGGAACTCGTCGAACAGCGAGCGCTGGACGACGAAACGCGGGTAGGCGGTGCAGCGCTGCTTGCCGTAGTCGAAGAGCTTGGGGATGACGGCCGTCAGTGCGTCCCAGTCCGTGTGGTTCCAGATGCCCCAGGTGTTGAGTCCCTCCTGTTCGAGTACGTGCCGCTTACCGAGGTCGGCGACGGCGGTGGCCACCGCGGCGCCCGTGTCACGGCCGCCGACGAAGGAAACGCAGCCGATCTCGGGCGCGCGGACCAGCGCCTCCGACAGCTCGCCTCCGCTGCCGCTGACGAGGGTGACGGGAATCCCTTCACGTGCGGCGAGCGCGCCGGCCAGGGTGAGGCAGGCGACGCCGCCGTCGGTCGGGGTCTTGGCGATGACCGCGTTCCCTGCCAATGCCTGTACCAGCATTGCGTGAACGAGCACGCTCATCGGGTAGTTCCAGCTCGCGATGTTGGACACGGGCCCTTCGAGCGGAGCCCGGCCGTCCACCATGGGCTCGATGCCGTCGACGTACCAGCGCACGCCGTCGATCGCCCGGTCCACGTCGGCCTGCGCGAGCCGCCAGGGCTTGCCGATCTCCCAGACGAGGAGGAGGGCGAGCAGCTCGCGGTGCTCGGTCAGGGCGTCGAGGGTGGCCGCGACGCGCGCCCGTCGTTCGGCGAGCGGGACGTGGCGCCACGCCCGGTGCTGGTCGAGTGAGGCGCGTACGGCCTGGTGGGCGGTTGCGGCGTTCAGACGGGGCGGGCCCGCGATGGGGCTCTGGTCGACAGGGCTGGTGGCGGGCAGTGCCCGGCCGTCCGCCCGCCAGGAGGCGCCCCAGAGGTTGAGGACGCGGTCCTCCTGGAACGCCTCGGGGGCGACGGCGAGGCAGCGCTGCCAGGCGTCGGCCCAGGACGTACCGGACTTCAGGACGAGGGGGGTGTTGAGGGTGGATGCCATTCGGATGTCTCCGCTCTCGGTGCACAGTCGGGGGCGGGAGGTGCCTGGCTCCTGCCGAGCCGCACGGTGCGCGGGCTCGGACGAGGAGTGGTCGCATCCGTGCGGAGGAGGACGGTGGTCGCGTCCGCACGCAGGCAAGGGTGCGTACGCGGGGAGGTGGTCGCGTACGCAGGGAGGAAGGTACTGAGGCGGCTCTGCTCGTGACAGTCACCTCACATCAACTATGAGTGACGTCTCATCTCACCCCTGTGCGGCGACACGCTCCGTTTCCAACCGGGCCAGCACCAGCCGGGCCGTCTCGGTCGGTGTGCCGCCCACCCGTACGCCGGCCGCTTCGAGGGCCTCCTTCTTGGCCTGTGCGGTGCCCGCCGAGCCGGAGACGATCGCGCCCGCGTGGCCCATCGTCCTGCCCTCGGGCGCGGTGAACCCGGCGACGTAGGCGACGACGGGCTTGGTGACGTGATCGCGGACGTACGCGGCCGCCCGTTCCTCGGCATCGCCGCCTATCTCGCCGATGAGGACGACGAGTTCGGTATCGGGGTCGTCCTGGAAGGCGGCCAGGCAGTCGATGTGGGTGGTGCCGACCACGGGGTCGCCGCCGATGCCCACACATGTCGAGAAGCCGATGTCGCGGAGCTCGTACATGAGTTGGTACGTCAGCGTGCCCGACTTGGACACCAGACCGATGCGCCCCGGCTTGGTGATGTCGGCGGGGATGATGCCCGCGTTCGACTGCCCCGGAGTGATCAGGCCCGGGCAGTTGGGGCCGATGACACGGGTGCCCTTCGTGGCGGCGTACGCGTGGAAGGCGACGGAGTCGTGGACGGGGATGCCCTCGGTGATGACGACGGCGAGCCCGATGCCCGCGTCGGCGGCCTCGATCACCGCGGCCTTGGCGAACGCGGGTGGAACGAACACGACGGTGACGTCGGCGCCGGTCGCCGCCATTCCCTCGCGGACCGAACCGAAGACGGGCACCACCCGGTCGCCGAAGTCGACGGCCTGTCCCGCCTTGCGCGGGTTGACCCCGCCGACGACGTCCGTGCCGGCGGCGAGCATCCGCCGGGTGTGCTTCATGCCCTCGCCGCCGGTCATGCCCTGGACGAGAACCTTGCTCTCCTTGGTGAGGAAGATGGCCATGTCCTGTTCCTCCTTCAGCCGGCGGTGGCGAGTCGGGCCGCGCGGCGTGCGGCGTCGTCCATGGTGGTGGCCTGCTCGACCAGGGGGTGCGCGCGGCCGTCGAGGATGGCGCGGCCACGGACGGCGTTGTTGCCGTCGAGGCGGACCACGAGGGGTTTGGTCAGCCGGACGGTCTCCAGCGCCCGCACGATGCCGTCGGCGACCGCGTCGCAGGCCGTGATGCCGCCGAAGACGTTGACGAAGACCGATTTCACGGCCGGGTCGGAGAGGATCACGGAGAGGCCGTCGGCCATGATCTGGGCGGAGGCCCCGCCGCCGATGTCGAGGAAGTTGGCGGGGCGGGCGCCGCAGCCCGCGACCACGTCGAGTGTCGACATGACGAGGCCCGCGCCGTTGCCGATGATGCCGACCTCGCCGTTCAGTTTGACGTAGTTGAGGCCCTTGGCCGCGGCCGCCGCCTCGAGCGGGTCGTCGTGCGCGGCCTCCTGTTCACCCCAACGTGCTTGCCGGAAGCGAGCGTTGTCGTCGAGGGTGACCTTGCCGTCCAGGGCGATGATCTGCCCTCTGGCCGTGCGTACGAGGGGGTTCACCTCGACGAGCACGGCGTCCTCGCGGGTCAGCACTCCCCAGAGGCGTACGAGGACGTCGACGGTCTCCGGGGGCAGCCCCGCGGCCTCGGCGATCTCGGTCGCCTTCGCCGAGGTGACACCCTCGGCCGGGTCGACGGGAACACGCGCCACCGCTTCCGGGCGGTTCGCGGCCACCTCCTCGATCTCCATGCCACCCTCCGCCGAGGCGATCGCGAGGAAGCGTCCGGCTGCGCGGTCGAGGACGTAACTGACGTAGAACTCACTCTCGATGTCGACCGGTTGGGCCAGCATCACCTTGCCGACCGGGTGGCCCTTGATGTCCATGCCGAGGATCTGACGTGCCGTGAGTTCGGCGGCGGCCGGGTCGGCGGCGAGTTTGACCCCGCCCGCCTTGCCGCGTCCACCGGTCTTCACCTGGGCTTTCACGACGACTCGGCCGCCGAGTCGACGGGCGATCGCGCGTGCTTCCTTGGGCGAGTCCGTGACCTCGGCCCTCGGCACCAAGATGCCGTGTTCCTCGAAGAGTTCCCTTGCCTGGTGTTCGTACAGGTCCATCACCGGCTCCTGACTGCTGTGTCTGTCCGGGGAGCGACGCCCGGCCCCCCGAAAAGTGCCGCACGCCCCCTGGACACCACCCACCGGATGCGGGATAACAAGCTTCATACAGTATTCGTCGACTGTATGCAATGTACCGCGAGAGCGTTCCAACCCCCTACGAAGGGACAGGACTTCGCCATGCCCGACGACATCAGCCAGGACTCCATCTCCGGTGGGCATCTGGTCGCCAAGGCACTCAAAGCAGAAGGTGTGGAGGTCATCTACACCCTGTGCGGCGGCCACATCATCGACATCTACGACGGCTGCGTCGACGAAGGCATAGAGGTCGTCGACGTCCGACACGAGCAGGTCGCCGCCCACGCCGCCGACGGCTACGCACGCATCACCGGCAAGCCCGGATGCGCCGTGGTCACGGCGGGGCCCGGTACGACCGACGCCGTGACCGGCGTCGCGAACGCCTTCCGCGCCGAGTCCCCGATGCTGCTCATCGGCGGCCAGGGGGCGCACACCCAGCACAAGATGGGGTCCCTGCAGGACCTGCCGCACGTCGACATGATGACCCCGATCACCAAGTTCGCGGCGACCGTGCCGGACACGGCGCGCGCCGCCGACATGGTGTCGATGGCGTTCCGGGAGTGCTACCACGGCGCCCCCGGCCCCTCCTTCCTGGAGATCCCGCGCGATGTCCTGGACGCCAAGGTCCCGGTGGAGAAGGCCCGGATCCCGGCCGCCGGCCACTACCGGGCCTCGACCCGCTCGGCCGGTGACCCCGAGGCGGTCGAGAAGCTCGCCGACCTCCTCGTCCACGCCGAGAAGCCCGCGATCCTGCTGGGCAGCCAGGTGTGGACGACGCGCGGCACCGCGTCCGCCATCGAGCTCGTCCGCACCCTCAACATCCCGGCGTACATGAACGGCGCCGGGCGCGGCACCCTGCCGCCAGGGGACCCGCACCACTTCCAGCTCTCGCGCCGGTACGCCTTCTCCAACGCCGATGTCATCGTCATCGTGGGTACGCCCTTCGACTTCCGCATGGGCTACGGCAAGCGGCTCTCCCCGGACGCGACCGTCGTACAGATCGACCTCGACTACCGGACCGTCGGCAAGAACCGGGACATCGACCTCGGGATCGTCGGCGACGCGGGGCTGATCCTGAAGTCGGTCACCGAGGCGGCCTCCGGGCGCCTCAACGGAGGCGCGTCGAAGCGCAAGGAGTGGCTGGACGAACTGCGCGCCGCCGAGCAGACGGCCCTCGAGAAGCGGCTGCCCAGCCTGAAGTCGGACGCCTCACCGATCCACCCGTACCGCCTGGTCAGCGAGATCAACGACTTCCTCACCGAGGACTCGATCTACATCGGGGACGGCGGCGACATCGTCACCTTCTCCGGGCAGGTCGTCCAGCCCAAGTCACCCGGGCACTGGATGGACCCGGGCCCGCTCGGCACGCTCGGTGTCGGCATCCCGTTCGTCCTCGCGGCCAAGCAGGCACGGCCCGACAAGGAGGTCGTCGCCCTCTTCGGGGACGGCGCGTTCTCCCTGACCGGCTGGGACTTCGAGACCCTCGTCCGCTACAACCTCCCCTTCGTCGGCATCGTCGGCAACAACTCCTCCATGAACCAGATCCGTTACGGCCAGGCCCAGAAGTACGGCCTGGAGCGCGAGCGGGTCGGCAACACCCTCGGTGACGTCCACTACGACAAGTTCGCGCAGATGCTGGGCGGTTACGGCGAGGAGGTCCGCGACCCCGCCGACATCGGCCCGGCGCTGCGGCGCGCCCGGGAGTCGGGCAAGCCGTCGCTGATCAACGTCTGGGTCGACCCGGACGCGTACGCCCCCGGAACCATGAACCAGACGATGTACAAGTGAGGTGACCCTGGCATGACCAAGGCTCTCGAAGGCATCCGCGTCCTCGACATGACGCACGTCCAGTCCGGACCCTCCGCGACCCAACTGCTGGCCTGGCTGGGCGCGGACGTCGTCAAGCTGGAGGCGCCGACCGGTGACATCACCCGCAAGCAGTTGCGCGACCTCCCGGACGTCGACTCCCTCTATTTCACGATGCTCAACTGCAACAAGCGGAGCATCACCCTCAACACCAAGACCGAGCGCGGCAAGGAGATCCTCACCGAGCTGATCCGGCGCTCCGACGTCATGGTCGAGAACTTCGGACCGGGCGCGGTCGACCGCATGGGCTTCACCTGGGACCGCATCCAGGAGATCAATCCGCGAATCGTCTATGCCTCCATCAAGGGGTTCGGGGACGGGCCGTACACCAACTTCAAGGCGTACGAGGTCGTCGCACAGGCCATGGGCGGGTCGATGTCGACCACCGGTTTCGAGGACGGGCCGCCGCTGGCGACGGGGGCCCAGATCGGGGACTCGGGCACGGGTATCCACGCCGTGGCGGGGATTCTCGCGGCGCTGTACCAGCGGGAGAACACCGGGCGCGGGCAGCGGGTCAACGTGGCCATGCAGCATGCCGTGCTCAACCTCTGCCGGGTGAAGTTGCGCGATCAGCAGCGACTGACACATGGCCCACTCGCTGAATATCCCAACGACGACTTCGGCGTCGAGGTTCCCCGCTCCGGCAACGCGTCGGGCGGCGGCCAGCCGGGCTGGGCGGTCAAGTGCGCGCCGGGCGGCCCCAACGACTACGTGTACGTCATCGTGCAGCCCGTGGGCTGGAAGCCGATCACCGAGCTCATCGGGCGGCCGGAACTGGCGGACGACCCCGACTGGGCGACCCCTGAGGCCCGGCTGCCCCAGCTCACCAAGATGTTCCAGCTCATCGAGGAATGGTCGGCCACGCTCCCCAAGTGGGAGGTGCTGGAGAGGCTCAACGCCCACAACATCCCGTGCGGCCCGATCCTGTCCACCAAGGAGATCATCGAGGACGAGTCACTGGTCGCCAACGAGATGGTCGTGACGGTGCCCCACCCCGAGCGGGGCGAGTTCGTGACCGTGGGCAGCCCGCTGAAGCTCTCCGACTCCCCCGTGGACGTGACCAGTTCGCCGCTGCTCGGTGAGCACAACGCAGAGGTCTACATCGGCGAGCTCGGCCTCGGCGACGAGGAGCTGCGCCTGCTCAAGTCGAACGGAGTGATCTGAGTGATGGCCGAAGACCGGGTGCTGAAGGTGCGCGCGCTCCTCGACTCCGTGCGGGCCGAGGGGAGGACCGCGCTCACCGCGCCCGAGGGAAAGGTGATCGCCGACGCGTACGCGATCGCCGTACCGGGCGAGGAGCTCGCGACGGACGTCGACGAGGCGGTGGCGTACGCGGCGCGCTTCGGCGGGCCCGTCGTGATGAAGATCGTCTCGCCGGACATCCTGCACAAGACCGATGCCGGTGGTGTGATCGTGGGCGTGGAAGGCGCGGCGGACGTACGCGCCGCCTTCCACAAGATCGTCGAGAACGCGCGGGCCTACGACCCGCGGGCCCGTATCGAGGGCGTCCAGGTCCAGGAACTGCTCCCCTCGGGGCAGGAGGTCATTGTCGGCGCGGTGACCGACCCGACCTTCGGGAAGGTCGTCGCCTTCGGACTCGGCGGGGTGCTGGTGGAGGTCCTGAAGGACGTCACCTTCCGGCTCGCCCCCGTGGACGCCGACGAGGCGCTGTCGATGCTGGACTCGATCAGCGCGGCCGAGATCCTGCGCGGGGTGCGCGGGGCCCCGCCGGTGGACCGGTGGGCGATCGCCGAGCAGATCCGCCGGGTCTCCGAACTCGTCGCGGACTTCCCCGAGATCGCCGAGGTGGACCTCAACCCGGTGATCGCCACCCCTGAGGGCGCGGTCGCGGCGGACATCCGCGTGATCTTGGCAAACTCGGTCCCCAAGGAGCGGCGCAAGTACACGCGCGAGGAGATCCTCACCTCCATGCGCCGGCTGATGGAGCCCTCGTCCGTGGCGGTGATCGGTGCCTCCAACGAGCAGGGCAAGATCGGGAACTCGGTCATGCGCAACCTCGTCGACGGCGGCTTCTCCGGCGAGATCCACCCGGTGAACCCCAGGGCCGATGACATTCAGGGCCGCAAGGCGTACAAGAGTGTCACCGACGTTCCCGGTGAGGTGGATGTGGCGGTCTTCGCGATCCCCGCCAAGTTCGTGGCCTCGGCCCTGGAGGAGGTGGGACGCAAGGGGATCCCCAACGCCGTGCTGATCCCCTCCGGGTTCGCGGAGACCGGCGAGCACGAACTCCAGGACGAGATCGTGGCCATCGCCGAGCGGCACGGCATCCGGCTGCTCGGGCCCAACATCTACGGCTACTACTCGACGTGGCAGGACCTGTGTGCCACGTTCTGCACACCGTACGACGTGAAGGGCGGCGTCGCGCTCACCTCACAGTCGGGTGGCATAGGGATGGCCATCCTGGGCTTCGCCCGCACTACGAAGACGGGTGTCTCCGCGATCGTCGGGCTCGGGAACAAGTCGGACCTCGACGAGGACGACCTGCTCACCTGGTTCGGCGAGGACCCGCACACCGAGTGCATCGCGATGCACCTGGAGGACCTGAAGGACGGCCGTGCCTTCGTGGCGGCGGCGCGCGCGACGGTCCCGAAGAAGCCGGTCGTCGTCCTGAAGGCGGGTCGTACGGCCGCCGGGGCGAAGGCCGCCGGCTCGCACACCGGCGCGCTCGCGGGCGACGACGCCGTGTACGAGGACATCCTGAAGCAGGCCGGCGTCATCCGGGCTCCCGGGCTGAACGAAATGCTGGAGTACGCACGCGCGTTGCCCGTACTTCCCACCCCCAAGGGCGACAACATCGTCATCATCACGGGCGCGGGCGGCAGCGGTGTGCTCCTGTCCGACGCGGTGACGGACAACGGCCTGTCCCTGATGGAGATCCCGCCGGACCTGGACGCGTCCTTCAGGGCCTTCATCCCGCCCTTCGGGGCCGCGGGCAACCCGGTGGACATCACCGGGGGCGAGCCGCCGTCGACGTACGAGGCGACGATCCGGCTTGGCCTGGAGGACCCGCGCATCCACGCGCTCGTCCTCGGCTACTGGCACACCATCGTGACCCCGCCCATGGTCTTCGCCGAGCTCACCGCGCGCGTGGTGGCCGAATTCCGTGCGCGCGGCATCGAGAAGCCCGTGGTGGCGTCGCTCGCGGGTGATGTCGAGGTCGAGGAGGCCTGCCAGTACCTGTACGAGCGGGGGGTCGTGGCGTACCCGTACACGACGGAGAAGCCGGTGGCCGTGCTCGGCGCGAAGTATCGCTGGGCGCGGGCGGCGGGCCTGTTGGGGGGCGGTTCATGAGGTGAACCAGGGCGGGGGCGGCCGACGGTGCGCGTCGGCCGCCCCCAGGACCCGTGCGCACACGAAAGGCATTTGGACAGGGGGCGCTGGCCAGATCTTTCGACGCGAGGGGTGCTGAACCGACATGACAACCACCGACCTATCGACATCCGTTCCCTACAGGGAGGTGACGGATCGCAACGGCCGCCTGTACCGCGTCGGCGAGACCGATCGGGACATCATGGGGCGACCACGCTGGACCATGGTGCTCTTCCCCTGGATGGGGATGCTGGGCATCAGCTCCTCGGAGTACGCGTTCACCTCCGCCGAGGACACCCTGCACGACGCCCATCTCTGGGGCAGTGGACACATCTTCTGGCTGATGGGCGTCTGGATCTTCTTCCAGGCCGCCGTCGCCTTCCCGGCCGGGCAACTGCGGGAGAGCGGACGGCTGCCCGCGCGGTACGCCATGATGCTCGGCGCGCTGGGCACGGTCCTGGGGTACCTCTCCCTGGCGTTCGCACCGCATGTGATCGTCGCGTACATCGGCTTCGGCATGTTCAGCGGTATCGGCGCCGGCCTGGTCTACGCGACCTGCGTGAACATGGTCGGCAAGTGGTACCCGGAGCGCAAGGGCGGCAAGACGGGCCTGGTCAACGGCGGTTTCGCCTATGGCTCGGTGCCCTTCGTCTTCCTGTTCACCTCGTACATGGACCTCGGCAACTACCAGGGCGTCCTGGTGACGGTTGGCCTGGTCTGCTGTGCCGTGGTCGCCTTCGCGGGCTGGTTCTTCAAGGACCCGCCCAAGGGGTGGTGGCCCCCGCACGTGGACCCGCTGAAGGTGTCCGACGACCCGAGGATCCGCCGGGCGCTGGAGAAGAACCCGCCCGCCGTGAAGCAGTACACCCCCAAGGAGGCCGCCCGTACGCCCGTTCTGTGGATGATGTGGTTCTGTCTGCTGTGCACCGCCGGGATCAACATCTTCGGCATCGCCTTCCAGGTGCCGTTCGGCAAGGACATGGGATTCGCGGGCGGGATCGTGGCCACCGCGATGTCCCTGAAGGCGATCGTCAACGGCACGGGGCGCGGCGTGATCGGCTGGATCTCCGACCGCTTCGGACGCCGCAACACACTGATCATCGTCTGTCTGGTGCTGGGCTCCGCCCAGTTCGGGGTGCTGGGCTCCGGCCAGATGGGCAGCATGCCGTTCTTCCTGTTCTGCTCCATGGTCTCCGGATTCGGCGGCGGGGCGATCTTCCCGCTGTTCGCGGCCATGACGGCGGACTACTTCGGCGAGAACAACAACGCGTCCAACTACGGAATGGTCTACAGCTCGAAGCTGGTCTCCGGCCTTGTGGGCTCGGGCCTGGGCGCGGTCGTCGTCGGCGCGTGGGACTACCACGGAGCCTTCGTGCTCGCGGGCTCCATCGGCCTCGCCTCCGCCGTGCTGGCGCTGTTCCTCAAATCACCGGGCCGCCCGAAGGCCCGGAGCATCGTCCCCAACCCGCAACCGCTCGGCGAGGAGATGGCGTGACATGACGACAGAACCCATCGCCACCCAGGGCGCGTCGGCCTCGGCCGGCGCCTCGAACCGCTCGTACCGCGAAGTCACCGACGCCCGGGGCCGTGTCTACCGGATCGGTGAGACGGACCGCGACATCCTCGGCCACTCCCGCAAGTTCATGGTGTATCTGCCGTGGATCGCCATGATGGCCATCAGCGTCTTCGAATACGCGTACGGCTCGGCCGAGGACACCTTGTCCCACGCCCACGGCTGGACGCAGAGCAACACCTTCTGGATATTGAGCGTCTGGGTGTTCTTCCAGGCCGGCATAGCCTTCCCGGCGGGCTGGCTGCGGGAGCGGGGCATCCTCACCGCCCGCAGGGCCATGTACATCGGCGCGGTCATGTGTGTGATCGGCTTCCTGGCCCTCTCGCACCTGAGCAACGTGCTGCTGGCCATCCTGGGCTTCGGCGTCATCGGCGGCCTCGGCTCCGGCCTGGTGTACGCGACCTGCATCAACATGGTCGGCAAGTGGTTCCCCGAGCGCCGGGGCGCGCGGACCGGATTCGTCAACGGCGGATTCGCGTACGGCTCCCTGCCGTTCATCTTCATCTTCAACTACGCGTTCGACACCGGGAACTACCACCGTGTCCTGGACCTCATCGGCTGCTACGTGATGATCGTCGTGCTGTCCTGCGCGTTCTTCTTCAAGGACCCGCCGAAGAACTGGTGGCCCGCGGACATCGACCCGCTGACGTACGGCGGCAACAGCAAGACCTCCGCCGCCCTCGCCAAGAACCCTCCCGCGGTGAAGCAGTACACACCCAAGGAGGCCATCAGGACGGGTGTGCTGCCCCTGATGTGGATCACGCTGGTCATGACCGCGGGCGTGTCGATCTTCGGGATCTCCTTCCAGGTCGACTTCGCCAAGGAAGTGGGCTTCGGCCCGCTGGTGGCGGCGTCCTCGATGGGCATCATGGCCGTCATCAACGGGATCGGGCGGGCCGTGGTGGGCTGGCTGTCCGACACCTGGGGCCGCAAGCTGACCCTGGTGTTCGTCATCGTCGTGCTGGGGCTCGCGCAGTTCGGCGTGATCTGGGCCGGGAACATCAAGAGCGAGTGGCTGTTCCTGTTCTTCGCCTTCCTCTCCGGGTTCGGCGGCGGCGCGTTCTACCCGATGTTCGCGGCCCTGACCCCGGACTACTTCGGCGAGAACTACAACGCCACCAACTACGGCCTGGTGTACAGCGGCAAGCTGATCAGCGGCCTGTTCGGCGGCGGTCTCGGCTCGATGGTGGTCGCGGCCTGGGGCTACAACGGCGCCTACGCACTGGCCGGCGGTATCTCGATGCTGGCGGCGGCGATCGCGTTGCTGCTGAAGCAGCCGGGGCGCGAGGGCGCGGTGCGCACTCCCCAGCCGCAGCCCGCGGGCTGAGAGGTCTCCTGGTCAACGGATCGACAGCTTTCCTACCGGCACAGAGCACGGAGCGCAGATCGGGCGGCCCTCCCCACGTGGCACGATGTGGGGAGGGCCGCCCGGTATATGTGCAGTGTCGCGACGCTAGTGACGCCGCTTGCGGAGGGCCGCGAGGTTGTCGTAGCCGATCTTCGCGTGCGTGAGTGACTGCCCGGGGTCCGTGGCGCTCGGGGCGTTGTCCTGCTCGACCATCGGGTTGTGGTAGTTCCGGGCGCCGACGCGCGAGAAGAACGTGGTGTAGTCGATGACGCCGGTGCCGAACGGCACCATGTCGTAGCCCATGCCGTTCGTCGTGTTGACGACGCCGTCCTTGGCGTGGAAGAGCGGGTAGCGCTTGTTGTTGCGGACGACGAGCCCGGCGGGATCGAACACCTTCTCCCGGGTGGAGCCGTCGTGGGCCGTGTACGTGTGGAACTTGTACTGGGCCACGTGCGCCCAGAAGATGTCCATCTCCAGCCAGACCACCTTCGGGTCGGTGATCTTCAGGAAGTACTCCAGCTTGCGGATGCCGGAGCTGCGGGTCGGGTTGCCCTGGGCGTCCAGCGGGCCCCCGTCGAGCAGGAAGCCGTACGCCGCGTCGTGGTTGTGGGTGTACAGCTTGATGCCCTCGCGGCGCGCGATCTCCCCGAGCGCGTTCCACTTGTCGGCGGCCACGTCCCAGTCGGCGCGGTAGGCACTGCCGGTGGGGTCGCCACCGGTGCCCATGTGCGCCATGCCGAGGATGTTGGCGATCTCCAGGTGCTTCTTGAAGGTGTCCAGGTCGGCCGTGGTGAAGGGCCAGGACGGGGGTATGAAGCCGTGGTTGCCCTGCGCCCGCAGCCCGTACTCGTCGAGCCAGGAACGCAGCAGCTTGGCGCCCTGCACGGACTCCAGGTTCGCGCCGCCCGGGGCGTTGGCGTGCTGGCCGTATCCGGCGAACTCCACCTGCCGGTAGCCGAAGCGCGAGAGCTGCTTGAAGACCTCGCGGAATCCGGAGGGCAGGTCGGTGGCGAGCGGGTCGCGGCCCGTGGCGTCCCGGACGGTGTAGAGGATGATGCCGCGCTTGTTCGCGGGGACGAGGACGTCGCCGCCGTGGTCGTGGTCGTGGCCTCTGTCCCGGTCCTGGGCGAGGACTGGTGAGGCGCCGAGGACGGGTGCGGCGATCGCCGCGGTCGCGACGGCGGTGCAGGTGCTGAGGAAACGGCGGCGGTTGATGCCGAGAGTGCGGCGCAGGGCGTCGCCGGCGGCGGATTCGTCGTTGAACGCGGTCACGGTTTCTCTCTTTCGGATCGTGTACGGCGGTGTCGGGTGCCCGGTGGTCTGCTGCTCGTGCGCAGGTCGGAGGCGTGCGAAGCGTTCGCCGGACGCGTTGTCAGTGGCGCGTGCTTCACTTTCCGTAGTTGCTCGTCACGCCTTGTCAGGTCTCGTCAGGTGAGGCCGGCCAGGTCGAGCAGCAGGGATTTCACTTCGGTGGCCGCGACGCGGCCGGGAGCGGTGTGGGGGGTGGAGCAGATGAGGAGCGGACCTTCGTCGTCGCTCGTGGGAAGGCGGCCGTGGCTGCCGCGAATAGGTGAGGGGTCCAGCGGCACGACCGCCATGCGGTAGCGCAGGCCGAGCTTCTTGCGGGCCAGTGCCGTGGCCGCCTTCACCTTGACGTAGGGGTCGAGGGGATCCATGAAGAGTTCGACCGGGTCGTAGCCGGGTTTGCGGTGGATCTCGACGAGCTGCGCGAAGTCGGGCGCGCGGGCGTCGTCGAGCCAGTAGTAGTACGTGAACCAGGCGTCCGGCTCCGCGACGGCGACGAGTTCGCCGGAGCGCGGATGGTCGAGGTGGTGGGTCTTCTTGCCCTCGTCGTCGAGGAGCCGCTCGATACCGGGCAGGTCGGCGAGGGCTGCCTTGGTGGCCTCCAGGTCCTCGGGGCGGCGCACGTAGACATGGGCGATCTGGTGGTCGGCGACCGCGAAGGCTCGGGACGCCATCGGGTCGAGGTACTCCATGCCGTCCTGCGTGTGCACTTCGAGCAGTCCGGCGCGGCGCAGGGCACGGTTGATGTCGACGGGGCGGTCCGCGCGGGTGATGCCGTACTCGGAGAGCGCGACGACGGTGCGGCCTTCCGCCTTCGCGTCGTCGAGGAGAGGAGCCATGGCCGCGTCGAGGTCCGCGGCCGCCTGGAGGGAGCGCGCGTCGTCGGGGCCGAAGCGCTGGAGGTCGTAGTCGAGGTGAGGGAGGTAGCAGAGGGTCAGGTCCGGTAGGCGGGTGCGGTTGATGTGGCGGGTCGCGTCGATGATCCAGCGACTGGAGACGAGGTCGGCGCCGGGACCCCAGAAGTGGAACAGGGGGAACGTGCCCAATTTCTCGGTGAGTTCGTCGTGCAGGGCCGGGGGCCTGGTGTAGCAGTCGGGTTCCTTGCGGCCGTCGGCGTAGTAGACGGGACGGGGAGTGACGATGATGTCGGTGTCGGCGCCCATGGCGTACCACCAGCAGATATTGGCGACCGTGTAGCCGGGGTGCGCGCGCCGGGCGGCGTCCCACAGCTTGTCGCCGGAGACCAGGCCGTTGTGCTGCCGCCACAGCAGTACGTCGCCCAGTTCGCGGAAGTACCAGCCGTTGCCGACGATGCCGTGCTCGGACGGGTGGGTGCCGGTGAGGAAGGTGGACTGGGCGGCGCAGGTGACGGCGGGCAGGACGGTGCCGAGCGGGGCGCGGAAGCCGGACTGGCCGAGGGCCTTGAGATGGGGCATGTGGTCGAGGAGACGGGGGGTGAGGCCGACGACGTCCAGGACGAGGAGAGGAGTGGGGCCGGCCGGCTCCTGTGGTGGTGGGGTCACGGCAGCTCCTTGAGGCCGAGGTCCGTCAACAGGTCCCGGGCAAAGGTGAGTTCGGCGGCGATGCCGTCGGCGAGCTGGGCGCGGGCACGGGGGCGCAGCTCCGGCGGGAGGGCCTGCCAGGTGTAGGTCTCGACCTCCAGGTGGCGGGTGAGGGGGTGCGGGCCACCGACGAGGCGGGTCAGTGCGGCCCGCAGGACGGGGAGGGTGGAGGTGAGGGGTGCGGCGGGGGCCGCGTGCAGCGGGACGTGGAAGTGGGCGCGCCACGGGGAGGCGTCGGGCAGGGCGTCACCGGCGAGGGCCTCGCCGAGGTCGTCGGTGCCGCGCAGGCCCGCGGCGGTGCGGGTGCGGGTCTGGTGCAGGAAGCGGGGTTCGTCGAAGGCGGCCAGGGCCGCACGGACTTCGGGGAGATGGGGGTGTTCGGCGTGCAGGGCGGCTGAGAGCTGGGATTTGACGAGGGGGACGCGGGCCTGTGTGAGCGCGTCCAGGGCGGTGTGCGGGTCTTCGAAGGAGGTGGCGAGATGGCAGGTGTCGACGCAGATGCCGATGCGGTCGTGACCGATCGCGGTGAGTGGGGCGAGGGCGTCGCGGGTGGTCTCGACGGTGCAGCCGGGTTCCGGTTCCAGGCCGATGCGCAGGGATCGGCCGGTGAGTTCGTGGAGGGCGTCGAGGCGTTCGGCGAGCGTGGTCAGCGCGGTGTGCGCCGCCGTCGCCCGCTCCTGGTCGTAGGCGGTGCGCCAGGCGAGCGGCAGGGTGGAGATGCTGCCCTCGGTGACGTCGTCGGGCAGGAGCTGGGCGAGGACTCGGGCCAGGTCGGTGGTGTGGGCGAGCCGCCTGGGGTCGGCCCAGTCCGGCTGGTAGACGCGGTACTTGACCTCTTCGGCGCCGAAGCCTTCGTAGGGGAAGCCGTTGAGGGTGACCACTTCGAGACCACGGCGTTCGAGTTCGGTGCGCAGGCCGCGCAGTGCGGAGGGGTCGGTGACGAGGGCGTGGGCGGCGTCCTTGGCCAGCCACAGGCCGATGCCGAGGCGGTCGCGGCCGAGGCGGCGGCGGACGGGTTCGCAGTGGTCCCGGAGTTGGGCGAGGACGCCGTCGAGGGTCTCGGCCGGGTGCACGTTGGTGCAGTAGGCGAGGTGGACGGTGGAGCCGTCGGGGTGGCGGAAGCGCATCGCTCACTCCCCGCCGCGGAGGAGGGAGTTGCCTTCGTGGGTGAGGTCGGGGGTGGTGACGTCGAGGTTCAGCCGTCCGCTGAGGCCGTAGAAGGCGACGGGGTTGCGCCACAGCACCTGGTCGACGTCGTCGTCGGTGAACCCGGCGGCCAGCAGGGCGTCGGCGACGCGGCGGGTCTTGAGGGGGTCGCTTCTGCCCCAGTCCGCGGCCGAGTTGACGAGTACCTGCTCCGGCCCGTACTCCCTCAGGACGGCGACCATGCGTTCCTCGTCCATCTTGGTGTCGGGATAGACGGAGAAGCCCAGCCAGCAGCCGCTGTCCTTGGCTTCCTTGACGGTGTTCTCGTTGAGGTGGTCGACCAGGACGCGGTCCGGGGAGAGGGCGGACTCCCGGACGACGTCGAGGGTGCGGCGCAGGCCGGCCTGCTTGTCGCGGTGCGGGGTGTGGACGAGCGCGGGGAGTTCGTGGTCGGCGGCGAGTTGCAGCTGGGCGGCGAGGGCGGTGTCCTCGGCGGGGGTCATCGAGTCGTAGCCGATCTCGCCCACGGCCACGACCTGGTCCTTGACGAGATAGCGGGGCAGCTCGTCGAGGACGGGGACGCAGCGGGGGTCGTTCGCCTCCTTGGGATTGAGGGCGAGCGCGCAGTGGTGGGCGATGCCGTACTGGGCGGCGCGGAAGGGTTCCCAGCCCAGAAGGGAGTCGAAGTAGTCGAGGAAGGAGGCGACCGAGGTGCGGGGCTGGCCGAGCCAGAAGGAGGGCTCGACGAGGGCGCGGACACCCGCGGTGTGCATGGCCTCGTAGTCGTCGGTGGTCCGTGACGTCATGTGGATGTGGGGGTCGAAGATGCGCATCAGGACTCCTTGCCGGATGTGCGGGAGGTACCGCACGGGCCTGCGGGGGCGGCGGTGGGCTCGGTCAGGGCCAGGACGCGGTGCAGGTCCTCGGGGACGGGACGGTCCGCGGCGGTGCGTTCCCGCGCGTAGTCGCCGAGCATCCGGGCGAGTTCGGCGTCCGCGTGGGCGCGCGGCGCCAGGTCGGCCACGACGTCCACGGGTACGCCGGTGAACAGGCATTTGAGGACGGCGTGCCGCCAGGTGTGGGCGTCCAGGTGGCGTGCGGCGTAGGGGCCGAGGGCGGCGGCGACGAGCCGGGTGTCGTTGGTGCGCAGGGCGTCCTCGACGAGGGGCAGTGCGTCGGGGCCGGGCACGAGGTGGGGCAGGGCGCGCAGGACGGCCCGGCGTTCGGCGGCCGTGCCCTGCCGGTAGACGCGGGCGAGTGCGTCCGGGTCGGCGCGGGCGGCGTGCAGGAGGAGCACGCGGACGGCGTCGGCGTGCTCGGGGCCGCAGCGGCGGCCCGCCTCGGCGATCCGCAGTTCCCAGACGGAGATGGGTCCGTGGGTGCCGGGGTGGTCGGCGGCCTCGTCGAGGGCCTGGTCCAGCCAGGCGCGGGCGGGCGGAGCGAGGGAGGTGTTCAGGCGGGCGTGCAGGGCGGCGAGGGCGGGTTCGGCCGGGTGGTTCGCCGTGCTGCCGTGGGGTGCGTGCGGGTGGTGGTTCACGGGGTGCTCCCTTCGGCGCCTGCGGGGATCGCCCGGGCCGCGCGGTGGAGGAACGGGAGGGACTGTGCGGCGAAGTGGGGGCCCGCGTGGGAGTGGCGGGGCAGTTCGACGACGGTCAGCGCCTGGTAGCCGGTGGCGGCCAGGGCTTCGAGTACGGGTGGGAAGTCGATCTCCCCGTCCCCGAACGGGAGGTGTTCGTGGTAGCCGCGGCGCATGTCCTCGATCTGGACGTGCCGCAGCCAGGGCGCGGCGGCGCGGACGCAGTCGGCGGGCGGCAGGGGCTCCAGGCACTGGCAGTGGCCGATGTCGAGGGTGAGGCCGAGGGCGGGCGGGTCGCCGAGGACGCGGCGCAGGTGGTGGAAGTCGGCGAGGGTGGCGAGGAGATGACCGGGTTCGGGTTCGACGGCGAGCGGGATGCCGGCGTGGGTGGCCGCGTCCAGCACGGGGGTGAGTGCCTCGGCGAGGTGCTTCCAGGCGATGTCCTCGGCCGGGTTGGCCGTGGCGGCCGGGTTGGCTGCTTCGGCCGTGTTGGGTGGGTTGGCCGTCGCGGCCCTGTCGGCCGGGAGTACGCCGCTGAAGCAGTGGACGGCGTGGGCGCCGAGGTCGGCGGCGATCCGGACGGCGCGGATGAGGAGGTCGACGCGGCGGGCCCGGTCGGCCGGGTCCGGGTCGAGGAGCGAGGGGCCGTGCTTGCGGCGCGGATCGAGGACATAGCGGGCGCCGGTCTCCACGGTGACGCCGAGGCCGAGGGTGTCCAGCCTCCGGGCCACCTTCCGGGTGCGGGCGGCGACGCCCGGGGCGAGGGGGTCCAGGTGCATGTGGTCGAGGGTCAGGCCGACGCCGTCGTAGCCGAGGTCCGCGAGGAGTGCGAGGGCGTCGTCGAGGCGGAGGTCGGCGAGGCCGTTGGTGCCGTAGCCGAAGCGGAGGGGGTGGAGGCCGGGGTTCGTGGGCCGGGGTGCTGTGGTCATGTGACGCTCACCCTTCTCGCGAAGTGGCGGGCCGCCGGGGCGAGGGCGGCCGTGAGAAGGGCGGAGGTCAGGGCACCGGAGCGGGCCGCGAGGGCGGCCTGGAGGGGGATCATGGCGCGGATTCCGCCGCCGACGGCTCGCTGGGTGAGCGGGGGTGAGGGGTTGAGGGCGGCGTGGAGGAGGGGGCGGCCCGAGGTGGTGACGAAGGCGGCGGTGAAGGCGGTGTGCAGGGCGTCCGCGGCGGGGTGCCGGGAGGGGGCCTCGCCCGAGGCTCCCGGGGTCCTCGTCAACCGCCAGGCGAGCGTGCCCGTCGTGGCGAGCGCGGCGAGCGGTGCGAGCGGCGAACCGCCGCGGGTCTCGCCGCGGGACACCGTGGTCACCGCAAGGGTGTGGGTGGCCAGGGTCAGCGCCGCGGGCAGGGCGGGGCGGGCGCTGCCGCCGGTGGCCGTCGCGCCGAGGAGCAGATCGAGGCCCCGGGCGGTGGCCATCGCCGCCGGCCCGGCGGGCGTCCGTTTGAGCGCCAGGTCGTACGCCCAGACGGTGGCCGCGAGGGGGGCCGCGACCGTGAGGGCCGGGCGTCCGGCGCGTGCAGCCAGGGCCAGGCCCGCCGCCGTGAGGGCGCCCGCGGCGGTCAGGGCCGCGGACGGTCGGATGCGTCCGGACGGCAGCGGGCGGTGCGGGCGTTCGAGGGCGTCCTCGGTCCGGTCGGCCCAGTCGTTGAGGGCCATGCCCGCCTCGTACAGGCAGAGGGAGGAGGCGATGGCGAGCAGGGTGCGGGAGTCGGGGCGGGCGCCGGTGGTCGCGGCTCCGGCGAGGGCGTCGCCCAGGACGGTGAACAGGGCGGGCAGGCGCAGGAGTTCGGCCCAGGCCCTGGCGGGTGTACTCGCTCGCGGGCTCCGGTTCGGCGTCGGGCTCGTCGTGGACGGTCGGTCCGGTCCGCGGGAGTGCGGCGTCATCGGGTCTCCCCGGGGACTGCGCGGAGCCGCCCCGCGAGACCCGCGAGGGCCGCGTACTGCTCACCCAGCGCCGCGGGCCCGTCTCCCATCGGGTCCTTGAAGTAGAAGCCGAGTTCGCTCAGGGGGCCGGAGAGACCGGCCTCGTGCGCGCGGGACACCAGGCGGGCGAGGTCGAGGACCAGGGGCGCCGCCAGTGCGGAGTCGCAGCCCTGCCAGGTGGTCTGGAGGATCATCCGGGTGCCGAGGAAGCCGTCGAAGGCGATGTGGTCCCAGGCGGTCTTCCAGTCGCCGAGGGCCGGTACGTCGTCGATGTGGACCTCGCCCTGCGGGGCACCGCCCAGGGTGTCCGCGAGGACGCGTTCCTTGCCGGCGTTCTTGGCCGCGGCGGCGGCCGGGTCGGCGAGGGAGGCGCCGTCACCGCCGCCGAGCAGGTTGGTGCCGGACCAGGCACGGACCGCCAGCGCGCGCTGCGCGAACATCGGGCCGAGCACCGACCGCAGCAGGGTCTGGCCCGTCTTGCCGTCGCGGCCGGCGTACGGGAGGCGGCCGGCGCGTGCCGACGAGGCCAGCGCCGGGTGGTGCAGGCCGGTGGACGGGGTGAAGTTCACGTAGGGGCAGCCGGCCGCCAGCGCCGCCGCCGCGTAGAGCGAGCTCGGGGGCAGGGCGGGGCCCACCGGTACCGGTTCGGTGGAGGCCACGTTCACCACGACCGCCCGGGTCAGGCCCCGTCGTCGTACGAAATCGCGCAGGTCGGCCGCGAAGGCGTCCACCAGTTCGGACTCGTCCCGTGTGTCGTCGGGGACGGGGCCGCCGGGGCGGATCTCCGCGTCGGCGGCCTCCAGTTCGGCCACGATCGCCGCGGGGAGGCCGTGCGGGAGGACACCGCCGGCTGCCAGTGCCTCGGCCCGTTTCGGCAGGGGGCAGTCGATGGTGTCGTGGCCGCCGAAGACGAGGGAGGACAGGCTGGGCAGGCCGCACTCGGCGAAGAGGGATGTCTCGGTGACCATGCCCGTCGGGGGGTGCAGGCCGGCGGTGAGAGCCGCGCAGCCCGCGATGACGGTGGTGGCGACGGAGCCGCGGGCTCCGATCAGCCACACCCCCACCCGAGGTTCGGAAAGGGACGCGGGCATGGGTGACATGGGCAGCCTCCTTGTCGTACGTCAGCCACACAGGGGAGGAGAGAGAAGCGCGGTGGAGCGAGACGGCGGGCGAGGGTCCGGCGTCCCCCGCCCGCCGCCGGTCAGTCGCCCTTCGCGGGCAGTTCCTTGATCCGGACGTCGCGGAAGGACACCTGGTCGTCGGCTCCGTGGTTCTGGAGGCCGATGTGTCCGTCGCGAAGGCTTCGTACCGGATCGGTGTTGGTGAAATCGTTGATCTTCACGCCGTTGAGCCAGACGCGGAGGCGCTCGCCCTCCACACGGATCTCGTACGTGTTCCACTCCCCCGGCGGGTTCAGCGCGCGGTCGCGCTTCTTGAGGTCGGCGGACTGGAAGCTGTACACGGCCCCGGTGGTGCGGTCGGGGGCGTCGGTCGCGTCGATCTGGATCTCGTAGCCGTTGTCGACGGCCGACCAGGGGTCGTCGGACTCCGGGAACCCGACGAACACTCCGGAGTTGTCGTCCCCGGCCACCCGCCAGTCCAGCTTCAGCGAGTACGAGCCGAACCCGGAACCGGCGTACCAGAGCATCCCCAGGCCGTCGTGCGACGTCAGCGTGCCGTCGTCGCTCAGCGAGAACGAACCCGGGCCCGCCTGTCTCCACGCCGCCAGCGACCCGGCCGTGCCGTCGAAGAGCGGCCGGTAGCCGTTCTCCGGGCGGCAGTCGGCCTGGGCGGCGCCGATGGCGTACCGGATGCCGCCCAGCAGGTGCTGCCGGAAAGCGGGTTCGGCGTAGGACTCCTTGGTGTGGCCGCCCCCGGTGTAGAAGGCGCGGCCGCCCCGGTACTCCTGGCACCAGGCGATCGGATGGTCGCCGCTCATCGTGCCGCCGGTGTACGAGGACTCGTCGAGCGAGGCGAGGACATGGGCCCGCTCGCGCGGATTCGAGCGGTAGTTGTACCACTCGTCCGTGCGCTCCCAGGATCTCGGGAGCTGCGAGGCCGCCGGGTGGGACCGGTCCTCGACGGTGACCGTCGCGGGCTGGATCGCGGGGTGCGACTGGAAGTACGCGCCCGCGAGGCCGCCGTAGAAGGCCCAGTCGTACTCGGTGTCGGCGGCCGCATGGATGCCCACATAGCCGCCGCCCCGCTTGATGTACCGCTCGAAGGCGGCCTGTTGGGTGGTGTCGAGGACGTCACCGGTCGTCGAGAGGAAGACGACGGCTTCGTACCGCGCCAGGTTGCGTGCGGTGAAGGCGCCCGCGTCCTCCGTGGCGTCGACCGTGAAGCCGCCCGTCGCCCCGAGCTCCCGTACGGCCGCGATCCCCTCGGGGATCGAGTCGTGCCGGAAGCCCGCGGTCTTCGAGAAGACCAGCACCCGGCTTCTGTCGGGGCCGTCCGCGCCCTTCGACGCCGCCGGTCCCGACACACAGCCGAGGAGCAGGGCGGCAGCGGCACCCACGGTCAGCATGCGTAGCGATGTGCGCATGACCGTCACCCCCCCGTCAGCTCGTCGTGAAGGTGAAGTCGTCCACGTCGTAGAGCGCTCCGGTGGCGCTCCCCTTGAAGACGAGGTAGAGCGTGGTGGTGCCGCGCGGGGCGTGTGCGAGATCGGCGCTCACGTCCTGGAAGGTGTCCCAGCCACCCGTCACCGGTACGGTCGCCCGGCCCAGCACCCGGCCGGTCGGGGAGCCCGCGCGGATCTCGAGGGTGCCGCCCGCGCCGGCGGAGGAGACGCGTGCCGTGATCTTCTGGGCGTCGCTCAGGGAGTAGGGCGTGAAGGAGATCCAGTCGCCGTTGTCGATGTCGCCGACGGTCTTGCCGCCGTGCGCGGTGGCCTTGGACTGGACGGTGATGCCGGAGGCCTTGCCGTAGTGCTCGGCCTGGCGGTGCTTGGGCTGGAGCACGTTCTGGTCGTGGGTGGTCAGCGGGGCCTGGCCGCCGCCCCCGCCGTCGGTGTATTCGGCGTCGAGGACTCCGAAGATGTTGGCGTCCTCGTCGTGGCCGCCGTCGGCGCTGGTCTGGAGGGTGCCGGAGCAGCCGTTCGCCGAGGTGAGCGGGTGGCCGTGGCTGTCGTGTCCGAGGATGAAGGTGACCTTCACCTTGGCGCAGTCGATCGCGCGGCCGTCCTCGGGGTCGGTGACCTTCACCTTGAACGGCACCGGGTCACCGAAGCTGAACAGCTGGCCGTCACGCGGTTGTTCGATCACGACCTTGGGTGCGGTGTTGCCGACCACGATCTGCACACTCGCGCTGCCGGTGCGGCCGGTCGCGTCCTTGGCGGTCACCGTCGCCGTGTAGGTGCCGTTCGTCCTGTACTTGTGGGACGGGTTCGCCGCCGTCGACGTGCCGCCGTCGCCGAAGTCCCAGCTGTAGGTGAGGGCGTCGCCGTCCGCGTCGGACGAACCGGCCGAGGAGAAGCCGACCTTGAGAGCGGCCTGCCCCGAGGTGCGGTCGGCCGCGGCCTGTGCGACGGGCGAGTGGCCGTCGGTGGCGTTCTCGATGCGGTAGAGGCCCGAGTTCTCGTCGCCGCCGAACCAGGCGGTGCCGTAGTCGAGGACGTACAGGGCGCCGTCCGGTCCGAACGTCATGTCCATCACCTGCGTGCCGGTCCACGGTACGGAGTTGATGGACTGCACCGTGCCGGTGGAATCGCTCGCGATGCGCTTGATCCAGCGGCGGCCGAACTCTCCGGCGAAGAAGTTCCCGTCGTACGCCTGCGGGAACTTCACGGGCGAGTCGAGCGTGGCGTCGTAGTGGTAGACCGGGCCGCCCATCGGGGACTCCGAGCCACTGCCGAACTCCGGGACGGAGGCGCCGTCGTAGGGGATCCAGGCGGACTGGGCCGGGGGCAGGTCCGTCAGCCCCGTGTTGTGCGGGGAGGTGTTCTTCGGGGCGTCGCAGTCGAAGGCGGCGCCGGAGGTCTTCGTCGCGAAGTCGTAGTCCACGTAGGCGTCGTTCTTGCCCGTGCAGTACGGCCAGCCGAAGTTGCCGGGGCCGGTGACACGCGCGAACTCGACCTGGCCGCCGGGGCCGCGCGCCGGGTCGGCCGCGCCCGCGTCGGGGCCGTAGTCACCGACGTAGACGATGCCCGTCGCCTTGTCGACGCTGAAGCGGAACGGGTTGCGGAAACCCATCGCGTAGATCTCGGGCCGTGTCTTGTCCGTGCCGGGCGGGAACAGGTTGCCGTCGGGGATGGCGTACGAGCCGTCGGCATTGACCTTGATGCGCAGGATCTTGCCGCGCAGGTCGTTGGTGTTGCCGGCCGAGCGCTGGGCGTCGAAGACCGGGTTGCGGTCGGGGCGCTCGTCGATGGGCGTGAAGCCGTCGGACTGGAAGGGGTTGGAGTCGTCCCCGGTCGACAGGTACAGGTTCCCCGCCGCGTCGAAGTCGATGTCGCCGCCGACGTGACAGCAGATGCCGCGGGTGGCCTGGACGTCGAGGATCTTCTTCTCACTGGCGGTGTCGAGGGTGCCGTCCGTCTTGAGGACGAAGCGGGAGAGACGGTTGACGCCGTCGAAGGGTGCGAAGTCGGCCGCCGTGCCCGTCTCGGGGGCGTCACCCGCCGGGGTGTTCAGGGGCGGCGCGTAGTAGAGGTAGATGAAGCGGTTGTCGGCGAAGCCCGGGTCTATGCCGACGCCCTGCAGGCCTTCCTCGTCGTGCGTGTAGACGTCGAGTTTGCCGGCGAGCCTGGTGTTTCCGGCCGCGTCGGTGAGGCGGAGTTCGCCGTCGCGCGAGGTGTGCAGGACCGAGCGGTCGGGAAGCACGGCGAGCGACATGGGCTCGCCGACCTCGGGCTCGCCCTTGGCGAGCGTGACCTGCTGGAAGTCCTCCGCCGCCGCGTTCCCCGGGTCGGCGACGGCTGCGCCGGCCGGGGGTGCGGTGAGGGTGAGCGAGGCGGCCGCGAGCAGCGCGCCGCTCAGCAGGGCGAGCGCCCGGCGGGATACGGAGCGTCGTCTGTGGGTCTCGGTTCTGTCGGTGCGGGTGGCGCGGTCTTTCCCGTGCACGAATGCCTCCAGAAAGGGGCTGGTTGTACGAGCGGGTGCTTGCGCCGGGGTGCGCCGTCACCCCGGAGACACAGGAGAAGTCAGTCGTTGCCGCCGAACGCCGCGTCGAAGGATGCCGACGGCGGCTCGAAGTCGTACGCCTTGAGACGGGTCAGGGCCTCGGGTGCGCCCTGGAGCCGGTCCATGCCGGCGTCCTCCCACTCGACCGAGATGGGGCCCGTGTAGTCGATGGAGCGGAGCATGCGGAAGACGTCCTCCCAGGGGACGTCGCCGTGTCCCGCCGACACGAAGTCCCAGCCGCGCCGGGGGTCGCCCCAGGGCAGGTGCGAGCCGAGGCGCCCGTTGCGGCCGTCGAGCCGCTTGCGGGCTTCCTTGCAGTCGACGTGGTAGATCCGGTCGCGGAAGTCGTAGAGGAAGCCGACCGGGTCCAGGTCCTGCCACACGAAGTGCGAGGGGTCGAAGTTCAGACCGAACGCCGGACGGTGGTCGACTGCCTTGAGCGCCAGCTGTGTTGTCCAGTAGTCGTAGGCGATCTCGCTCGGGTGGACCTCGTGTGCGAACCGGACGCCCTGCGCGTCGAAGACGTCCAGGATGGGGTTCCAGCGCGTCGCGAAGTCCTCGTAGCCGCGCGCGATCATCGACTCGGGGGCGGGCGGGAACATCGCGACCAGGTGCCAGATCGCCGAGCCGGTGAAGCCGACGACGGTGTCGACGCCGAAGGCCGCCGCGGCGCGCGCGGTGTCGGCGATCTCGGCGGCGGCCCGCTGCCGTACGCCCTCGGGTTCGCCGTCGCCCCAGATCCGGGCGGGCAGGATCGCCTGGTGCCGCTCGTCGATGATGGCGTCGCAGACGGCCTGGCCGACCAGATGGTTGGAGATCGCCCAGCACTTGAGGCCGTACTTGTCGAGAAGCGCGTGCCGGGAGTCGATGTACGAGGGGTCCGCGAGCGCCTTGTCGACCTCGAAGTGGTCGCCCCAGCAGGCGAGTTCGAGTCCGTCGTAGCCGAAGTCACGGGCGAGGCGGCAGACGTCCTCGAGGGGCAGGTCGGCCCACTGGCCGGTGAAGAGTGTGAAGGTGCGCGGCATGTCCGGGGCCTCCTCAGACCGCGATGGGTGTGTAGACGGAGTTCTTCTCGGCGCTCTCCTCCACCGCCGCGAGGACGCGCTGCACCCGCAGCCCGTCGGCGAAGGACGGTTCGGGTCGCCGGCCCGCGCCGATGGCCCGCACCAGGTCGCGGGCCTGGTGGGTGAAGGTGTGCTCGTAGCCGAGGCCGTGGCCCGGCGGCCACCAGGCGTCCAGGTAGGGGTGGTCGGGCTCGGTGACGAGGATCCGGCGGAAGCCCGCGTGCGTGCCGGCTTCGGTGTGGTCGTGGTACGAGAGCTCGTTGAGCCGTTCCAGGTCGAAGGCGAGCGAGCCGCGCTCGCCGTTGAGTTCGATGCGCAGGGAGTTCTTGCGCCCGGTCGCGAAGCGGGACGCCTCGAAGGAGGCGAGGGCGCCGGAGGCGAAGCGGCCGGTGAACAGGGCGGCGTCGTCGACGGTGACCGTGCCGACTCCCCCCGCCCGCGGGCTCGTCTCCGACACCGCGGACAGACCGCTCGACGCTCCGGCGGGCAGCGGGCGCTCCCGTACGAACGTCTCGGTGAGCGCCGAGACCCCGACGACCGGCTCGCCCGCCAGGTACTGGGCGAGGTCGACGATGTGGGCTCCGAGGTCGCCGAGCGCACCCGATCCCGCGAGCTCCTTGCGCAGCCGCCAGGTGAGCGGGAACTCCCGATCCACCAGCCAGTCCTGAAGGTACGTCACCCGCACGTGTCGCAGGGCTCCGAGCCGCCCTTCGGCGACCATCTTCCGGGCGAGTGAAGTCGCGGGCAGTCGGCGGTAGTTGAAGCCGACCATGGACATCTGGCCGCGGGCGAAGGCCGCCTCGGCGGCCTCCGTCATCGCCTGCGCCTCCTCGACCGTGTTCGCGAGGGGCTTCTCGCACAGTACGTGTTTGCCGGCGGCCAGGGCGGCGAGGGCGATCTCGGCATGGCTGTCGCCGGGGGTGCAGATGTCGACGAGGTCGACGTCGTCCCGGGCGATCAGGGCCCGCCAGTCGGTCTCGGCCGCCGCCCAGCCCTGCCGGTCGGCCATGGCCCGCACCGCGCTCGCGTCCCGGCCGCAGACGGCGGCGAGGACCGGGCGGCGCGGCAGGTCGAAGACGCGGCCCACGGTGCGCCAGCCCTGGGAGTGGGCGGCGCCCATGAAGGCGTATCCGACCATGCCCACGCCGAGCGTCGGCTTGCCCGCGTTCGTCCCGGCCGCCTCGGCCCCGGGCACGAGCCCCGCCTCCACCCCGGCTGCCTCGCCCTGGTGCGGCTGTCCCATACGGATGTCCTCCTCGTCGTCGTGACGCTGTGGGGGGTGTGAGCGGGACGGATCACCTGAAGCCGGTGGACATGTACTGGCCGACGTTGTCCTTGTCGACGACTGCCGAGTAGAGCGTGAGCGAGGCCGGGATCTCGAACTCGGCGAGACCGCCGATCCCCTTGCCCTGGCCGAGCGCGCGAGCGAGGTCGATCGCGGAGGCGGCCATCGTCGGCGGGTAGAGGACGGTGGCCTTCAGGACGCTGTTGTCGGCGTCGATGGCCTGGAAGGCGGAGAGCGCGCCCGCCCCGCCGACCATCAGGAAGTCGTCGCGCCCGGCCTGCTTGATGGCACGCAGCGCGCCCACGCCCTGGTCGTCGTCGTGGTTCCACAGGGCATCGAACTTCGACTGCGCCTGAAGGAGTTGGGCCATCTTGGCCTGTCCGGACTCGACGGTGAAGTCGGCGGCCTGACGGGCGACCTTCTTGATGTTGGGGTAGTTCTTCAGGGCCGCGTCGAAGCCCTGGGTGCGCTGCTTGGTGAGTTCCAGGTTGTCGAGCCCGGCGAGTTCGATGACCTTGGCGTCCTGCTTGTCCTTCAGCTTCTCGCCGATGTAGTGGCCGGCGCTGAGGCCCATGCCGTAGTTGTCGCCGCCGATCCAACAACGGTACGCCTGTGGGGTGTTGAAGATGCGGTCGAGGTTGACGACCGGGATGCCCGCGCGCATCGCCTTCAGACCGACCTGGGTGAGGGCCTTGCCGTCGGCGGGCAGCACCACCAGCACGTCGACCTTCTTGTTGATCAGTGTCTCGATCTGGCCGATCTGCGCGGCCGTGTCGTTGGAACCCTCGGTGATCTCCAGCGTCACGTCCGAGTATTTCTTGGCGCGGCTCTTGGCGTTGTCGTTGATCGCGTTGAGCCAGCCGTGGTCGGCCTGCGGGCCCGCGAAGCCGATGGTGACGTGATTGCCCGGCTTGTCGTCGGCGGCCGGCCGGCTGTCCGCGGCCGTCTTCTCGTCCTTGGTGTCGTTGCTGGTACAGCCGACCAGGAGGGCGCCGGCCGAGGCGGCGGCGGTCCCGAAGAGGAGGCCTCTGCGGCTCGTGAAGCTGGTGGAGCTCGTGGATTCTGGCATGGCGGTGGGCCCTTCCCGTGTCAGGTGCTGCTTGCTCCCGTGTCAGGTGCTGCTTGCTGCCGTGTCAGGTGCTGCTTGCTGCCGTACGCCGCTGGACCAGGACCGCGGCGACGATGATCGCGCCCTTGGCGATCTGCTGGACGTCGCTCTGCAGGTTGTTCAGCGCGAAGATGTTGGTGATCGTGGTGAAGATCAGGACACCGAGCACCGAGCCGGTGATGGTGCCGCGGCCCCCACTGAGCAGGGTCCCGCCGATGATCGCGGCGGCGATGGCGTCGAGTTCGTACAGGTTGCCGTTGGTGTTCTGGCCGGAGCCGGACAGGATGATCAGCAGGAAGGCGGCGACGCCGCAGCACAGTCCGGAGAGCAGGTAGAGATACAGCCGCTGGCGTCGTACGTCGATGCCGGCGAGCCGGGCCGCCTCCGCGTTGCCGCCGACCGCGACCGTGCGGCGGCCGAAGGTGGTGCGGTTGAGAATCAGCCAGCCGATGATCGTGACGACGGCGAAGACCAGTACCAGCGGTGGGATGCCGAGAATGTACGAGTCACGTTCGCCGAGCTTCAGGATCCCGTCGATGGTGACGATCTGGGTCTTGCCGTCGGTGATCTGCAGGGCGAGGCCGCGGGCGGAGGCGAGCATGGCGAGCGTCGCGATGAACGGGACCATCCCGCCGTACGCGATGAGCAGGCCGTTGACCAGGCCGCATCCCACACCGACGAGTACCGCGGTGAAGAGGACGCCCGCGAAACCGTACTCCTGGGTGGCGACCGTCGTGGCCCACACCGAGGACAGCGCGACGATCGCGCCGACCGACAGGTCGATGCCTCCGGAGGTGATGACGAAGGTCATGCCCACGGTGACCACGCCGATCACCGAGGCCTGGGTGAGGACGAGTTGGAGGTTGCGAGTGTCGAGGAACTCGTCGGGCTTGGTGATGCCGCCGATGACGATCAGGGCGACGAGCACTCCGAGAAGCGAGAGGGTGCGGACGTCGGCGCGGGCCACGAGGGTGCGCCACGCGGGGAGTTCGCCCATCGGCGACATCTTGTCGGTGCCGCCCCGGGGCGGGGACACGGGCTGCGTCATGACGCCGGGCTTCCTTCCATGACAAGGTCGAGTACGCGGTGTTCGTCGAGCTCCTGGGCGGGCGCCGTGTGCACGACACGGCCCTCCCTGAGCACCAGCACGCGGTCGGCGAGCCCCAGCACCTCGGGCACCTCGCTCGACACGAGCAGCACGGCGAGGCCTTCGTCGGCGAGGCGGCGGATGACCGCGTACAGCTCGGCGCGGGCGCCGACGTCGACACCGCGGGTCGGCTCGTCGAGCAGCAGGACACGGCAGCCGCGCAGCAGCCAGCGGGCCAGGACGGCCTTCTGCTGGTTGCCGCCGGACAGCGTCCGGATCGGGACGGACGGGTTGTCGGGGCGCAGCGACAGCTCGCGTGTCGCGGCACGGGCGGCGCCTCGCTCGGCGCTCCGGTCGATCCAACCCCCGTGCGAGTAGCGCGACATGGAGGACACGGACACATTGCGGGTGACGGACTCCAGCATCAGCAGGCCCTGTGCCTTGCGCTCCTCGGGGGCGAGTCCGAGTCCGGCGCGCACGGCGGCGCGTACGCTGCCCGGTCGCAACTGTCGTCCGTCGACGCTGACTCGACCCGCTGTCGGCTTGCGGGCCCCGTAGATCGTCTCCAGGATCTCGGAGCGCCCGGAGCCGACGAGCCCGGCCAGGCCGACGATCTCACCGGGCCGCAGTTCGAGGTCGAGGGGCTCGAACTCGCCTGCCCGTGCGAGTCCTTGGACTTTGAGCACCGGCTCGGACGTAGCCGGTCGCGTGGGCCGTTGTGGGAAGACGTACTCGACGTTGCGGCCCGTCATCAGCGCCACCACCTCGCGGGTCGGGGTGGACTTCGCGGGCAGCCCGCCCGCCACCGCGCGGCCGTCCTTCAGTACGGTCACCCGGTCGCCGATGCGGCGGATCTCCTCCAGCCTGTGCGAGATGTAGACGACGGCGACGCCGTCCGCGGTGAGGTCGCCGACGATACGGAAGAGGTTGTCGACCTCGTCGGGGTCGAGGGCCGCGGACGGCTCGTCCATGACGATGAGGCGTACGTCGTGGGAGAGCGCCCGTGCCATGGAGACGATCTGCTGCTGGGCGGCCGACAGCTCACCGACGAGGCGCGCCGGGTCGATCTCCGGGTGGCCGAGTCGGTGGAGCAGCCGCGCCGTTGACGCCTTGGCCGCCTTTCCCCGTACGACGAAGCCGGCGGCGGTGGGTTCATGGCCGAGGTGGACGTTCTCGGCCACCGACAGGCCCTCCACCAGGTCCAGTTCCTGGTAGATGGTGGCGATGCCGAGGCGCATGGCGGCGATCGGGGAGCGGAGCGTGACGGGTTCGCCGCGCCAGCCGATGGTGCCGCCGTCGGGCTGGTGGGCGCCGGCCAGGACCTTGATGAGGGTGGACTTCCCGGCCCCGTTCTGGCCGAGCAGACAGTGGACCTCGCCGGCCTGGACGTCGAGGTCGACGCCGTCGAGGGCCCGGACTCCGGGGAACGACTTGGTGATGCCGGACATGGTGAGCAGCGGTGGTTCTGGTGCCATGACGGTTCCCCTTGGCGGGCGTGCGGGCCGGTTTCAGGGTGATGCGCCCGCGGAGCGGGCGTTTTCGGGCAGGGCAGAGCAGGGCGCTGTACAGGTGGGGTGGCTTTAGTGGGACGGCTTTGGTGGGGCGGCTTTGGTGAGATGGCTTTTGGTGCGGCTCTGGCAGGGTTACGCGGGCGAGAACAAGTGGTCGCTGATGAGCCGGGCCGCGCCGATGACCCCGGCGGCCGGCCCCAACTCCCCCAGCACGATGGGAAGGTTGCCGGTCGCCAGTGGCAGCGACTGGCGGTACACCTGGGTGCGGATCGCGGCGAGCAGCGTATGGCCGAGACCGGTGACGCCTCCGCCGATCACCACCAGACCCGGGTTGAAGAACGAGACGAGGCCGGCGATGACCTGCCCCGTGCGGTTGCCGCCCTCGCGGATCAGCCCGAGGGCGGTGGCGTCGCCCGCGGCGGCCGCGGCGGCGACGTCGACGGCGCTCAGTGTGCCCGCCGCCTCCAGCCGTGCGGCGAGCTCCGCCGAAAGCCCCTGCTGGGCGGCCTCCGTGGCGTCCCGGGCGAGCGCGGCCCCGCTGAAGTGGGCCTCCAGGCAGCCCCGGTTGCCGCAGGCGCACAGACGCCCGTCGGGCACGGCCTGGATGTGGCCGATGTCGCCGGCGCTGCCCGTCGTGCCGCGGTAGACCTCACCGCCGACGACGATGCCGCAGCCGATGCCGGTGCCGATCTTGACGCAGAGGAAGTCGCCCACGGAACGGGCGACGCCCGCGTGCTGCTCCCCCATCGCCATGAGGTTCACGTCGTTGTCGACCATGACGGGGCAGCCCAGGTCCTGGCTGAGCGCCTCGCGGACCGGGAAGCCGTCCCAGCCGGGCATGATCGGCGGTGCGACCGGAACGCCCTCGGGGAAGCGGACCGGGCCCGGGACGCCGATCCCGGCGCCGTCGAATCCCTCCGCGAGTCCCGATGACCTCAACTTGGCTGCCATGGCCAGGACTTGCTCGAAGACGGCGACCGGGCCCTCGCGTACGTCCATGGGCTGATTGATGTGCCCCAGGACCTCCAGCTCCGCGTTGGTGACGGCCACGTCGATCGAGGTCGCCCCGATGTCGACGCCGAGGAAGCGCAGCGCCGGGGCGAGCCGGATGTTGTGGGAGCGGCGGCCGCCGCGGGATGCGGCGAGGCCATCGGCGACCACGAGCCCGGTCTCCAGGAGCCGTTCCACCTCGACGGCCAGCTTCGACCGGGAGAGGTCGACCTGATCGCCGAGCTGGGCACGGGAGTTGGGTCCGCCGTCCCGGAGCAGGCGCAGCAGTCGCGCCTGGTGCGCGTTCGCGGGTCGTGCCGTCATGCGTCTCACGAGCCCCTCCCCGCCTCAATCGGCCAGCGTCCAACGGATTTTGGCCACATCACTGTGGCTTGCTTTCGATGGGAACGTAGCAGCGGCTGCCGGGACTGGGAAGAAGTCGCGCAGAGATTGCCCTCAACTTTCTCCACTGAGTGGACAAAGCCAGGTCCGGGACACGACGAGGCCGACTCACAGGGCGGGCACCCGAATGAGGTGGGTTACTTCTTGGGGGTTACTTCTTGGGAGCTACTTCTCGGGTGGGTTACTTCTCGCGCTCGTGGTACGTCTTGCGCGTGTGCTCCGTGTGGGCGCGCATCACCTGGGTGGCGCGGGGTTCGTCACGGGCGGCGATGGCCGCGATGAGGTCGCGGTGCTCGATCCAGGACTGGTGGCCGCGCTGCCGGGCGACCGGGGTGTAGTACCAGCGGACCCGGCGGTCGACCTGGGCGGCCAGCTCGGCGAGGACGGTGTTGCCGGCGAGCTCCATGACCTTCGCGTGGAAGCGGGCGTTCAACGCGACCGCGCCGTCCACGTCGTCGGCGGCGACCGCGCGCTCGCCCTCGGCGCAGAGCTCCTCGAGGGCGGTGATGCCGGCGGTGCCCGCGTTGGCGGCGGCGAGCCGGGCGGCCTCGGCCTCGAGCAGCGTACGGACCGTGAGGAGCTGGTCGGCCTCCTCCTCGGTCGGCTCGTGCACGAAGGCGCCCTGGGCGGGCCGAAGATCGACCCACCCCTCCGTGTTCAGCCGCTGCAGCGCCTCGCGGACCGGCTGCCGGGAGACCCCGAGGTGCCCGGCGAGCTCGCTCTCGACCAGGTGCTGGCCCGGCTGGAGGGCGCGGGTCGTGATGAGTTCGAGCAACGCCTCGTAGACGCGGTCGCGCAGCGGGCCGGGCCGTTCGAGCTTGGGCACCGCCCCCGGCGGCAGTCCTGTCGACAACATCATGGTCCCCTCCTGCCGAGCCATCCCGCCACCGCCACTGCCACCGTCGCCGTAGCCGTAGCCGTCACCGTCACCGGAAAGCACGTGTCAAAAGACAGTATCGATTGTCTTTCGTCTACAGTCTACGGCGCACCGTGGCCAGGCCCGGGGAGAGTCGGACTCGTCACACCGGGTTGTCGGTGCACGTCAGGGGCAGCGGACGACCTGTCCCGCGTACGAGAGGTTCCCGCCGAAGCCGAAGAGGAGCACCGGGTCTCCGGTGCTGATCTCGCCGCGTTCGACAAGCTTGGAGAAGGCGAGCGGGATGCTGGCGGCGGAGGTGTTGCCGGAGTCGACGACATCGCGCGCGACGACGGCGTTCACGGCGCCGATCTTCGCGGCGAGGGGTTCGATGATGCGCAGGTTCGCCTGGTGCAGCACGACCGCGGCGAGGTCCTCGGGCGCGAGCCCGCCCCGCTCGCACGCCTGCCGGGCGATCACCGGGAGCCGTGTCGTCGCCCAGCGGTAGACGCTCTGCCCCTCCTGCGCGAACCGCGGGGGCGTGCCCTCGATGCGCACGGCGCGCCCCATCTCGGGCACCGATCCCCACAGGACCGGCCCGATCCCGGGCTCGGTGCCCGGGGCGGCGGCCTCGACCACCGCGGCTCCCGCCCCGTCCCCGACCAGGACACAGGTCGTACGGTCGCTCCAGTCCGTGACCTCGGACATCTTGTCCGCGCCGATGACGAGGGCACGGGTCGCCGCCCCCGCGCGCACGGCGTGGTCGGCGGTGGCGAGCGCGTGCGTGAAGCCCGCGCAGACCACGTTGACGTCCATGGCGGCCGGGGAGGGCACGCCGAGGCGGGCGGCGACCCGGGCGGCCATGTTCGGGGAACGGTCGATCGCCGTGGACGTGGCGACCAGCACCAGGTCGATGTCGCCCGCGGTCAGACCCGCCGCCGCGAGCGCCTTGGCCGCGGCGTGCGCGCCCAGCTCGTCGACGGGCTCGTCGGGACCGGCGATGTGGCGCGTGCGGATGCCCACCCGGCTGGTGATCCACTCGTCACTGGTGTCGACCAGGCCCGCCAGGTCCTCATTGGTGAGTACCTTGGCGGGCTGGTAGTGGCCGACGGCCGCGATGCGTGAGCCGTTCATTGGGGGGTCTCCCTCGATGCCTTGGGTAGGGGGATCCTCCAGTCTGATCAGTGACTCACGGGTACGACGGCAGGTGTTGGCACAGGAAAGCGGCGTCAGGCTTGTCGGCTTCTGTCAGACCCTCGGACACCCGAACACCGTCCGCACGCGTACGCCCCTCACCCCGTGAACAGCTGCTTCGCCTTGAGTACGAGCTCATACAGGCCGTAGCACAGGGGCGCCCCCACCCACAGCCAGGCGAAGGCGATCAACGGACGGCGGTCAGGCGGACTGCTGGGGCTGGACGGAGTCGTCATCGGCGGCCTCCCTCGGGGCGGGGATGTGGTGGCGGGCATCGACGGGTCGCACCAGCTCGTTGGCGACGAACCCGACGACCAGCAGCCCGATCATGATCAGGAACGAGGTGTCGTAGAGCTGGGCACCATGCTTGCCCGCCTCCTTCTGCCGGTCCGCGATCCAGTTGACGATCAGCGGACCGAGGACGCCGGCCGTGGACCAGGCGGTGAGCAGTCGGCCGTGGATGGCGCCGACCTGGTAGGTGCCGAAGAGGTCCTTCAGGTAGGCGGGAATCGTCGCGAAGCCGCCGCCGTAGAAGGAGAGGATCACCAGGGCGCAGATGATGAACAGGGGCTTGGAGGAGTCCCCGAACTGCGAGATCAGCAGATACATGACCGCGCCCACGCCGAGGTAGACGCGGTAGATGTTCTTGCGGCCGATCAGGTCGGAGGTGGAGGACCACCCGATCCGGCCCGCCATGTTCGCGGCCGAGAGCAGCGCCACGAAGCCCGCGGCGGCGGAGACCGACACCGGGGTGGAGGTGTCCGCGAAGAAGTCCGTGATCATCGGGGCGGCCTTCTCCAGGATGCCGATGCCCGCGGTCACGTTCATGCAGAGCACGACCCACAGGCACCAGAACTGCGGGGTCCGCACGGCGCTGTTGGCGGACACCTGCACCCCGTCCAGGGGCCCGGGCGCGGCCTTCACCGGCGCCTTGTCGCCGCGCGGTACCCGTACCAGCAGGACGCCGAGCGTCATGAAGACGGCGTACGACAGCCCGTGCACGAGGAAGGCGAGCGCGATGCCGGAGGAGTCGGAACCGAAGGACTTCAGCATCTGCGCGGACCACGGCGAGGCGATGAGCGCGCCGCCGCCGAAGCCCATGATCGCGATGCCGGTGGCCATGCCGGGCCGGTCCGGGAACCACTTGATCAGGGTCGACACGGGCGAGATGTAGCCGATGCCGAGGCCGATGCCGCCGACGAAGCCGTAGCCGAAGACGATCAGCCAGTACTGCTCGGTGGCGGCGCCGAGCGAGGCGATCAGGAAGCCGGTGGAGAAGCAGACCAGGGCGACGGTCATCGCCCAGCGCGGTCCGTTGCGCTCGACGAGGGTGCCGCCGAACGCGGCGGACAGTCCGAGCATGACGATGCCGAGCTGGAAGGGCAGCGCGCTCTGGGTCCCGCTGAGGCCGAGCGCGGATTCGAGCGGCGGCTTGAAGACGCTCCAGGCGTAGGCCTGGCCGATGGAGAGGTGGACGGACAGCGCGGCGGGCGGGACGAGCCAGCGGCTCCAGCCGGGTGGCGCGACAGGGGGACTCATGATCCCGGACGATAGGAAGCGGTTGCCCGGTTGTGAAGCCGTTCGACACCAACTCGTCGACGGTATGCGGTGAGCGGTATCCATCGCGCGACGAACGGTCGGTCGGTCCTTGGCCCTGCCGATGGTCTGTCCAGGTGCTGCGCGAAGTCTTGCTGCCCCAAGTCCCATACTGTAGACAATATTTCGTCGACAGAGTTCGGCAGTTCCTCGGTACCCTCGACCGAACGGAGCGAGCCACAGTGAAAGTCGCCGTTCTCGGCGCCGGTGCGATCGGCGCCTACGTCGGCGCCGCGCTGCACCGCGCCGGCGCCGATGTGCACCTCATCGCCCGTGGACCGCATCTTGCGGCCATGAGGCAGCACGGAGTCCAAGTCCTCAGCCCGCGCGGCGACTTCACCGCGCGCGCCCATGCCACCGACGACCCGGCCGAGGTCGGCCCGGTCGACTACGTCCTGCTCGGCCTCAAGGCCAACTCGTACGCGGCGTGCGGGCCGCTGATCGAGCCTCTGCTGCACGACACCACGGCGGTGATCGCCGCCCAGAACGGCATCCCCTGGTGGTACTTCCACCGGCACGGCGGCCCGCACGACGGCCACCGTGTGGAGAGCGTGGACCCGGACGGCGCGGTCAGTGCGGTGCTCGCGCCCGAACGGGCCATCGGGTGCGTCGTGTACGCCGCGACCGAGCTGGAAGGACCGGGCGTCGTACGGCACTTGGAGGGCACCAGGTTCTCCGTCGGTGAGCCCGACCGTTCCCTGTCCGAGCGGTGCACGGCGTTCAGCGAGGCCATGACGGCCGGCGGCCTCAAGTGCCCGGTCGAACGGGACCTGCGCAACGACATCTGGCTCAAGCTGCTCGGCAACATCTCCTTCAACCCGATCAGCGCGCTGGCCCGCGCGACGATGCGGCAGATGTGTCTGCACGGCGGCACCCGCAAGGTCATCGAGATCATGATGACCGAGACGCTCGCCGTCGCCGAGGCGCTCGGCTGTGAGGTGGGCGTCTCCATCGAACGGCGGCTGGCCGGCGCCGAGCGCGTCGGCGACCACCGCACCTCCACGCTCCAGGACCTGGAGCGCGGCAAGCCGCTCGAACTGGACGTACTGCTGGCGGCGGTCGTCGAGCTGGCGGACATCACCGGCGTCGAGGTGCCCACCCTGCGCACCGTCCACGCCATCTCGGACCTGCTCGCGCTGAGGAGCGCCGCATGAGGAAACGCGAATCGAAGATCTACGCCCGGCTCACGCACCCCCTGGTCCGTGACACGCGCGACGAGCCCTTCCGGCGGGCCGGCTGGGACGAGGCCCTGACCCGCGCGGCTGCGGGACTGAATGCCGCCCGGGGCGCCTTCGGCCTCTTCTCCTGCGCCCGCGCGACCAACGAGATGAACTACGTGGCCCAGAAGTTCGCCCGGGTCGTGATGGGCACGAACAACGTCGACTCCTGCAACCGCACCTGCCACGCCCCGAGCGTCGCGGGTCTCTCCGCCGCCTTCGGCTCCGGCGGCGGCACCTCCTCGTACGCGGAGGCGGAGGAGACCGACCTCATCGTGATGTGGGGCTCCAACGCCCGCTTCGCGCACCCGATCTTCTTCCAGCACGTGCTGAAAGGGATCAGGAACGGCGCCCGGATGTACGCGGTCGACCCGCGCCGTACGTCCACGGCCGAGTGGGCGGAGAGCTGGCTCGGTCTGAACGTCGGCACCGACATCCCGATGGCGCACGCGATCGGCCGCGAGATCATCCACGCGGGCCTCGCCAACCACGCCTTCATCGAGCGGGCCACCAGCGGCTTCGAGGAGTACAAGGCGCTCGTCGAGCCCTGGACGCTGTCGCTGGCCGAGAAGGTGACGGGCGTACCGGCGGCGGCGATACGGCAGTTGGCGCACGCCTACGCACGGGCCGAGCGCGCCCAGCTGTGCTGGACCCTCGGCATCACCGAGCACCACAACGGCACCGACAACGTCCGCGCGCTGATCAACCTGTCCCTGCTGACGGGGCATGTCGGCCGCCACGGCTCCGGACTCCAGCCCCTGCGTGGGCAGAACAACGTGCAGGGCGGCGGCGACATGGGCGCCATCCCCAACCGCCTCCCCGGCTTCCAGGACATCCTCGACCCCGGGGCACGGCTGAAGTTCGAGTCCGCCTGGGACACCGTCATCCAGCCGCACTACGGGCTGAACCTGACGGAGATGTTCGAGGCCATGGAGGAGGGCACGCTCAAGGCTGTCTACTGCATCGGTGAGAACCCGGCGCAGTCGGAGGCGGACAGCGAGCAGGCGGTACGGCGGCTCGGTGCCCTCGACTTCCTCATCGTGCAGGACATATTCCTGACAAAGACAGCCCAGTTGGCGGACGTCGTGCTGCCCGCGACCGCCGGATGGGCGGAGACGGAGGGTACGACCACCAACAGCGAACGGCGCGTGCAGCGTGTACGCGCCGCGGTGACTCCGCCCGGTGAGGCCCGTGAGGACATCGACATCCTCTGTGACCTCGCCGCGCGCCTCGGGCACGAATGGAAGTACGAGGACGCCGAGGCCGTCTGGAACGAGCTGCGGTCGGTGTCGCCGGACCACTACGGGATGACGTACGAACGCCTGGCAAAGCACCAGGGCATCCAGTGGCCCTGCCCCGACATCGCGCGCCTCGAACCCACCTACCTGCACGGCCGGTTGTGGTCGTCCGACCCCGCCGAGCGCGGGCGGCCCGCACCCTTCGGGCTGGTCCAGCACGACCCGCCCGTCGACCTGACGGACGAGCGGTACCCGATCCGGCTCACCACCGGGCGGCGGCTCGACTCGTACAACACCGGGGTGCAGAGCGGCGGTTTCGCCTCGCCGCTGCGGCGCGGCGAGTACGTCGAGCTCTGCCCGGAGGACGCGGAGCGCTACGGGGTCGTGGTGGGCGAGAAGGTCCAGGTCTCCTCGCGCCGGGGATCGGTCGTGGCACCCGTGTGGATCGACACGGCGCTGCGGCCCGGACTCGCGTTCATGACCATGCACTTTCCCGACGAGGTGGACACCAACCAGCTGACGATCGAGGCGAACTGCCCGATCGCGGGGACGGCGGAGTTCAAGGCGTCGGCCATCCGGATCGAGAAGCTGCCGGTCGCGACTCAAGTGAGGTGATGTGGTGGATCTGCACTTCGGTGACAGCAAGCCGACGGACGAGGAGCGGGCGGCTGTCGACGCTCTGCTCGGTCCTCCGCAGTCCTCGTGGGAGGGCGCCGCGCGCGACGAGATGAGGGCCGCCGACCTCAGGTGGGCGCGCGGCGGCCGGGAGGCACGCGAACGCCGCGACCTGCTGTTGCCGGGGCTGCACGCCGTCAACGACCGGATCGGCTGGATCAGCGAGGGTGCGCTCGACTATCTGTGCCGCCGGCTGACCGTGCCGCCGGCGGAGGCGTACGGGGTCGCGACCTTCTACGCGATGTTCTCGGTGAAACCGCGCCCCGCGACCGTGCTCCACGTGTGCACGGACCTCGCGTGCGCGGCGGCGGGAGCGGCGGAGCTGTGCGCCGGGGTCGAGGCCCGCCTCGGGCCCGGCAGCGGCGTCGGTGTCGAGCGCAGCCCCTGCCTGGGTCTGTGCGAGCGCGCTCCAGCGGCCCTCGCGGTCAGAGCGGGCGATCCGGTGCGTACGGCCGTCTCGGCGCCCACCACCGTCGCGCGGGCGGCGGAGGCGGCGAACGCCCCCGACTCGGCGCCCGAGGAGCCGCCCGCGGCCTTCGCGGTGCCCCAGGCGGGCGATCCCTCCCTCGTGCTGCTGAGCCGTGTCGGCGTGGTCGATCCCGCCTCGCTCGACGACTACCGGGCGCACGGCGGGTACGCGGCGCTGCGGCGGGCCTTCGCGCTCGGGCCCGCCGGGGTCATCCGTGAGGTCACCGACGCGGGCCTGGTCGGGCGTGGCGGCGCCGCCTTCCCCACCGGCCGCAAATGGCAGGCCACGGCGTCCCAGCCCGACCGTCCGCACTACCTGGTGTGCAATGCCGACGAGTCCGAGCCGGGGACCTTCAAGGACCGGGTCGTCATGGAGGGCGACCCGTACGCGCTCGTCGAGGCGATGACGGTCGCGGCGTACGCCGTCGGCGCGCACAAGGGTTACCTCTATCTGCGCGGCGAGTACCCGCGCGCCCTGCACCGCATGGAGCACGCCATCGGGCAGGCACGCGCGCGTGGTCTGCTCGGCGACGACATCCTCGGCCACGGGTACGCCTTCGACATCCAGATCCGGCGGGGCGCGGGCGCGTACATCTGCGGCGAGGAGACCGCCCTGTTCAACTCGATCGAGGGGTACAGAGGAGAGCCGCGTTCCAAACCGCCCTTCCCTGTGGAGAAGGGTTTGTTCGGCAGACCCACCGCCGAGAACAACGTCGAGACCCTGGTGAACGTCCTGCCGATCCTGACGAGGGGGGCCGAGGCGTACGCGGCGATCGGCACCCCGGGCTCCACCGGTCCGAAGCTGTACTGCGTGTCGGGCAGCGTGGACCGGCCCGGAATCTACGAACTGCCGTTCGGATCGACCCTGGGCGAGCTGCTGGCACTGGCGGGCGTACGGGAGCGGCTGCGCGCGGTGCTGCTCGGCGGCGCGGCGGGCGGCTTCGTACGCCCCGACGAGCTGGACATCCCGCTCACCTTCGAGGGGACCCGGGCGGCGGGCACGACTCTCGGCTCGGGCGTGGTCATGGCCTTCGACGACACGGTCCCGCTCCCCCGCCTCCTGCTGCGCATCGCCGAGTTCTTCCGCGACGAGTCGTGCGGGCAGTGCGTGCCGTGCCGGGTCGGGACCGTACGGCAGGAGGAGGCGCTGCACCGGATCGCCGAGCGGACCGGCGCGGCTGCCGCCGACGACATCGCCCTGCTCAGAGAGGTCGGCCGCGCGATGCGGGACGCCTCGATCTGCGGTCTCGGGCAGACCGCGTGGAATGCCGTGGAGTCCGCGATCGACCGCTTGGGGGCCTACGAATGACCGCGATACCGCTGGGAGTGCCGCGTCGGCTCGTCGAGTTCACCCTCGACGGGCAGGAGACCAGGGTTCCCGAGGGCTCGACGATCCTCGACGCCTGCCGGGCGGCGGGCAAGGACGTCCCCACCCTCTGCCAGGGCGACACGCTCACCCCCAAGAACGCCTGCCGGGTCTGTGTCGTCGAGCTCGAGGGCGCCCGGACCCTCGTCCCGGCCTGCTCCCGCAAGGCGGAGCCGGGCATGGAGGTGCGGACGGACACCGAACGCGCCCGCCACAGCCGCAAGGTCGTCATCGAGCTCCTCGCCTCCTCGGTCGACCTGTCGACCACCCCGGAGGTGGCCGGGTGGATCAAGGAGTACGAGGCGAAACCGGACCGTTTCGGCCCCGACGCGGCGCGCCTCGACGAGGAACCGAAGATCGACAACGACCTCTATGTCCGCGACTACGACAAGTGCATCCTCTGCTACAAGTGCGTCGACGCGTGTGGCGACCAGTGGCAGAACACCTTCGCGATCTCGGTCGCGGGGCGCGGTTTCGACGCCCGGATCGCCGTCGAGCACGACGCCCCGCTGACCGACTCGGCGTGCGTGTACTGCGGCAACTGCATCGAGGTGTGCCCGACGGGGGCGCTGTCGTTCAAGTCGGAGTTCGACATGCGGGCCGCGGGTACATGGGACGAGTCGGCGCAGACCGAGACGACGACGGTGTGCGCGTACTGCGGTGTGGGCTGCAACCTCACCCTGCACGTGCAGGACAATGAGATCGTCAAGGTCACCTCCCCGCACGACAACCCGGTGACCCACGGCAATCTCTGCATCAAGGGCCGCTTCGGCTACCAGCACGTACAGAACCGGGACTGATCAGGACATGGGACGAGTCACGGAACGACGCAAGGTGATCCGCATCCGGGACGGGGCTGTCTCCACCCGCCCGGACACGCTCGTCGCCGAGGAGCCACTGGAGATCCGCCTCAACGGGAAACCGCTCGCGATCACCATGCGCACCCCGGGCGACGACTTCGCGCTCGCCGCGGGCTTCCTCGTCAGCGAGGGGGTGTTCGGCGAGGCCGACGAGCTGCAGAACATCGTCTACTGTGCGGGCGCCACGGTGGACGGGTCGAACACGTACAACATCGTGGACGTCCGGACAGCGCCGGGCGTCGTGATGCCCGACATCACCCTGGAGCGCAACGTCTACACGACCTCGTCCTGCGGTCTGTGCGGCAAGGCGAGCCTGGACGCGGTCCGCACGACGGCCCGCTGGGCCATCGACGACGGCGCCGAGGCTCCCCCGGTCCGGCTGGAGCCCGCTCTCCTCGCCGGCCTCCCCGACCGGCTGCGCGCGGCCCAGCGGGTCTTCGACCGGACCGGGGGTCTGCACGCGGCGGCCCTGTTCACCGAGGACGGGGAACTGCTCGACGTGCGGGAGGACGTGGGCCGGCACAACGCGGTCGACAAGTTGGTGGGGCGTGCCCTGCAACGCGGCGACCTCCCGCTCTCCCGCACGATCCTGCTGGTGTCGGGCCGGGCCTCCTTCGAGCTGGCGCAGAAGGCGGTCATGGCGGGCATCCCCGTACTGGCGGCCGTCTCGGCACCGTCCTCGCTGGCGGTGGACCTGGCCGCCGAGACCGGGCTGACCCTGGTGGGCTTCCTGCGCGGCCCCTCCATGAACGTGTACGCGGGCGAGCACCGCATCGCCCTGCGGGCCGCGGCCGCCCAGGGCTGACCTGCTCCCCGCGACACGGCGGCGGGGCCCCGACCGGCGGGGAGCGCCCCCTGCGCCGTAGGGGCCCCGACCCCCCCTTTTTTTTAGGGCTCGGTTCGCCTCCGGGGCGGCAAAGCCTTTGTCGAGAGCGCGACCGTGCTCGGCCCCTCCTTCGTCGGGGCCTCCGCGCTCCCCCACTCTCGGCTTCGCTCGAGCGGGGGCCCCATTCGCTCTCGACACAGGCGCGCCCCTTCGGCTCACTCGCCGGGGGGGTCAGGCTGCGCTGAAGTGCACCTGCGCGGCGGTCACGACCGTGCCCAGGCGTGGGAAGTCGAGGCGGACGGAGGCCTCGTGTTCGGGCGCGGTGAGGGCGGCCATCGCGTCCTCGGCGAAGACGAGGTCGTAGCCGAGGTCGCCGGCGGCGCGGGCGGTGGACTCGACACCGAGGTTGGTGGCGATCCCGCCGAACACCAGTGTGGAGATGCCGTGTTCCCGCAGCCGCTCGTCGAGACCGCTGCCCTGGAACCCGCCGATGGTCCGCTTCACGATCTCGAGGTCTCCCTCCGCCGCGAGCCCGGCGACGAGTCCGCTGCCGGGCGGCTGCTCGGGCAGCCCGGGCCGTTCGCCCCTGACGAGCACGACGAGCGCGCCCGCCTTACGGAAGGCGGCCGCCAGCTCCTCGGCGGCGGCGAGGACTTCGGTGCCCTTGCGGGGTTCCACGGGCAGCCCCACGATGCGCTCCATCAGATCCACGAGTACCAGGGCGGTGCGCGCGGGGTCGAGGGCGAGTCGGGGTTCGGTTTCGGGTGCGGTCATGACGGAACGTTAGCCCGCCCTAGCCGTCCGTACCGGAAATCCGGATCAACAGGCCCATGAACTGCTCCCGCTCGGCCTCCGAGAGTGGCGAGAGGAGCGCGTCATTAGCCTCGCGCGCCACCTGTTCGCAGCGCCCGAGGAGGTGTGCGCCCTCCTCGGTGATGGACACCGCGTTCTTGCGACGGTCCTTGGGGTCGGGTTCGCGCAGGACCAGGCCGGCGCCCTGGAGGTCGTTGAGGACACCGACCATGTCCTTGGGGTCGAGCTGGATGCTGCGGCCCAGTTCGGCCTGGGCGACGGGTCCGAGATCGGAGACGGCGGAGAGCACCACGTGATGCCACATCTTCATGCCCTCGGCGGCCAGCGCCTCGGCGACGAGGGACCTGCCACGGGCAGCGGCACGGCCGAGGAGCCAGCTGGGGAGGGAGCGGATGGCGGGCAGAGGGGCGGACATGGGGCCAGCGTAGCGAATAACCATTGGGTATCCCAATGAATCCAGGATACCGTTGGAACTCCCAACGACCCGTTGGTCTCCCCCCTCACCCCTGGAGGTGCGATGCGTCGCGTCCGATACGAGCACACCGGCGGCCCCCTGTTCCTGGAGGACGTTCCCGTACCCGTCGCCGGGCCCGGCGAGCTGCTGGTGCGCGCCGAGGCGGTCGGCGTCACCCTTCCCGTCGTCCGCAAGGTCATCGAGGCCGCGGAGCCGATCCCGCTCGGCGGCGAGACCGCCGGCGAGGTCGTCGCCGTCGGCCCGGGAGTCACCCGCTTCAGGGAGGGCGATCGCGTCACCGGACTCTGCTTCGGACACGGGTACGCCGACTACGCCCTCCTGGACGAGACCATCGCCTCCCCCGTCCCAGCGGGCGCGAGCGCGGTCGACGCCGTCGCCCTCGTCCGCAGCGGACTGGTCGCGCTCGGCGCCCTGGAGGCGGCGCGCCCCACTCCCGGCGAGGCGGCGCTGATCACCGGCGCGGCGAGCGGGGTCGGCCATCTCGCCGTCCAACTCGCCCGGTCGCGGGGCGCGTCACGTGTAGTCGGAGCCGTGTCCACCCTCGGTTGCGGCAAGGCGGGGTTCGTGCGCGGACTCGGCGCCGACGAGGTCGTCGCATACGACTCCGAGCACTGGGGCGAGCCGGTCGACTACGCCCTCGACGCGGTCGGCGGTGACCTGCTCACTCCCGCCGTCGCCGCCCTCACCCCGGGCGGGCGGCTCGTCGCCTACAGCTCGGGCGGCGGGACCGTGCGGGCGTACGACCTCCTGGTGGGCGCCAAGTCCGTGATCGGCTTCCAGATGGCACGGATCGCCCGGAACGAGCCGCGGTTGTACGAGCGGTGGCGCGAGGAGCTGTGGCGCCTGTTCGCGGAGGGGGCGTTGCGGCCCGCCGTGCACGGGGAGTTCGCGCTGGCGGACGCGGCGAAGGCGCACACGGCGATCGAGTCGCGGAGCAACCTGGGGAAGGTGGTGCTGCGCCCCTGACAGCCGAGCCCGGATTTGGCGTGAACACGACCGGTGCTCGCTCCTTGTGGGACCGCTGAGGGCCCAAGTAGCGTCTGTGACGCGCACATTGGACGTCGGATGTCCGATGTCCGATGTCCGATGTCCAAATCATCCAGGTCGCCCAGACGTATGAAGGGCAGGTCGCACCATGTCGGCACGTCTCCGCGCACGTCTGAGATCCACCCTGACCGCCGTCCTCACGGCCGCCGCGCTGAGCGTGCTCGCGCTGCCGAGCCCGGCGAGGGCCGAAACGGCCGCCACGTCCGGGGAGTTCGAGCAGCAGGTGCTCTTCAGGGCCTCCCAGGATCCCGGCTACGCCTGCTTCCGCATCCCGGCCGTCGTGCGGAGCACCCACGGCACCCTGCTGGCCTTCGCCGAGAGGCGCGTGCACGACTGCGGCGACGCGGGTGACATCGACATCGTCGTCAAGCGGTCGACCGACGGCGGCCTCACCTGGGGGCCGCTCCAGGTCGTCAACGAGGGCGCGGGCGACACCCACGGCAACCCCGCCCCGATCGTGGACCGTGAGACCGGCCGCATCGTGCTGGCGGAGACGTACAACACTGGCCGCACGGACGGGCGGAGTTGTGACGTGCCCTGCGACCGCACCCCGCATCTCCAGAACAGCGACGACGACGGCCTCAGCTGGTCCCGACCGCGCGATCTGAGCGCCGAGATCCTCCCGCCCAACTGGAACTCCTGGTACGCCACCGGCCCCGTGCACGGCATCCAGCTCACCCGCGGAAAGCACGCCGGACGACTGGTCTTCGGCGTCAACACCGAGACCTGGGACGGAAGTCGGGTCACCGCCAACAACGCCGCTCTCATCACCAGCGACGACGGCGGCGACCACTGGCGGATCGGTGCGAGCGACTCCTGGCCGATCGCGGAGGACGGCACCTTCCGTCAGAAGCCCTCCGAGCTGACGCTCACGGAACGCGCCGACGGGTCCGTCCTCGTCAGCGGCCGCGAGCAGGACGGCACCGACCTCGGTCACCGCACCCAGACCGTCAGCCGCGACGGCGGCGACAGCTTCACGACCCCGTTCCGCGACCTCCCCGGCCTCTACGCACCCCAGGTCCAGGGCTCCGTACTCCGCCTCGGCGACCGGCTCCTGCTGGCCTGCCCCGGCGACCCCGACCGCCGCAGGACCATGATGATCCGCTCCTCGTACGACGGCGGGCGCACCTGGGACAGCGTGGACCGCGGCACGGTCGTCACCACCGACTGGTCGGGCTATTCCGACCTGGTCCGGATCGACGGCGCCGATGTGGGGCTGCTGTACGAGGGCGGCGCGGTCGACGCGCGCGACGAGATCCGTTTCGCGCGCTTCACCGAGGACTGGCTCACCCCGCGCCGCGGCCCCGACCCGACGACCGCCGACCTCGCCCGGCACGCCGAACCGGCCGCGGTCCTCGGCGGCGCCCGGGGGACGGCGGGCGTGCGCGGCGGCGCGCTGGAGTTCGACGGCGCCGACGACGCCGTACGACTGCCGTATCAGGACCGACTCCCGCTGGGGACAAAGGACTTCACCGCGTCGCTGTGGTTCCGCTACACGGCCACCGGCGGGGAGCAGCCGCTGCTGTGGATGGGCGGCATCGGGACGACACAGCCGCAGGTGTGGATGCGCGCCGAGCCCGCGTCCCACAGGATCACCGCGCTGATCACCACCAGGAACGGAGCCGCGGCCCCCGCCTCCGCCTCCGTGCGCACCGCGAGCGCCTACAACGACGGCCAGTGGCACCATCTCGCGCTGCGCCGGGGCGACGGACTGCTCACACTCTCCGTCGACGGTACGGCGGTCGGCGCCGCGGACGTGCCCGGTTCGGTCAGCCGCAACTCGCCGTTCGGGGTCCATGTCGGACAACGGATGGACAGCCGGGCGTACTTCACGGGAGCGATCGATGAAGTACGTGTCTATGACCGGGCGTTGAGCGACGAGGAGCTGTCCGCGCCGCCCTCCCGGGCAGTGGCCCGGGACACCGTCCTGTATCTGCCCATGGACCAAGTGCGCGGCGGACACTAACGTCCCGTCCGTGCCCGACGACACACGAGCACGACGACGGCGGGCCGGGGCCGGCCTCGGTGTCCTGCTCGCCCTGGTCTGCGCGGCCGTGCTGCTCACCGCCCTCCCCGACCACGACCGGGAGGGCGGCGGCACGTGCACGGCCCGCACGCTGCGGGCCTGGAGCGCGGACGCTCGGCTCACGGGCGAGTTCGCGCGATACGGGGACGACGCGAGCCGTGTCGACGACTGGACCGGCGGCGACGGAACGCACTCGGTGCGGCTGCCGGACGGGCGGGTGCTGTGGCTGTTCTCGGACACGTATCTGGGCCAGGTGCACGGACCGCCGAACCCGGTCGGCGAGTCGTACGCGTGGCGCGACACGAGCGCGCCCCTGGTGCGGAACTCGGCCGTGGTGATGTCGAAGGACGGGCGGCTGGAGACGACGCTGCCCACGCCGGTGTTCCCCGACCCGGGGCCGGGGCGGTGGCGGTGGCCGGTCGCGGCCCGTGTCGAACCCCGCTCCCCCGGCTCCTCGGAGCAGGTCGTCCGTGTCCTGCTGTGGACCCGTACCGCCGGCCAGGCTCCCTGGATCTACGGGGTGCCCACGTCCACCGAGGTCGCCACGCTCTCACTGCCCGACCTGCGGCTCGAAGGCATCACCACGGCCTTGGACCAGAGTTCCGTGACGGATCCCTCCCGGCGGGTGCTGTTCGGCACCTCGACGGTCGACGCGGGCGCGTGGACGTACGTCTTCGGCGGCGACGACGGCCAGGCCGCCTCGCGCCCCGCCTCGCAGGCGTACCTGGCGCGGGTGCCGCGCGGCCGGCTCGGGCAGCCGGCGGCCTGGGAGTACTGGGACGGCACCGGATGGGGGGTGCGGACGCGGCCGAGCCCGGTGCTCGGGGACGGGCGGCGGACGGGGGTCGGCAGCGCGTACACGGTGGTGCGGGACGGCGGGACGTACGTCCTGTTCACGATGGCGGCGGGCACCGCGGGCCTGACGACGATCACCTCCTACTGGGCGTGCGCGCCGACCGGTCCCTGGCACGGGCCGACCCGGAGCTTCAGTCCGTCCCTGCCGCAGGGGCAGGTGGCCGCGTACAACCCGCAGGTGCACGCGGCGCTGAGCGACGGCGACCGGCTCGTCCTCAGCTACGACGTGAACTGGCTGGACACGACGGGCGGTGTCTCGGCGCAGGCGAACCTCAGTCGGAACGTGGCGCTGTACCGACCGCGATTCGTGACGCTGCGACTGGGGGACCCGGGGCCGTAGCCGCCTCGAGGTCGCGGGCGCGGCGCTTGGCGATCACCGCGCACACCATCAGCTGCATCTGGTGGAAGAGCATCAGCGGCAGTACGGCGAGCGAGGCGTGCGCGCCGAACAGCACGCTGGCCATGGGAAGCCCCGAGGCGAGGGACTTCTTCGAGCCGGCGAACTGGATCGCGATACGGTCCTCGCGGTGGAAGCCCAGCGCCTTCCCGCCGTACCAGGTGAGCGTCAGCATCACCGCGAGCAGCACGGCCTCGACCGCGAGCAGTCCCGCCAGTCGCACGGCGCTCACCTGGTGCCAGATGCCCCGCACCATGCCCTCGCTGAACGCCGTGTAGACGACGAGCAGGATCGAGCCGCGGTCGACATACCCGAGGACCTTCTTGTGGCGCGTGATGAACCCCCCGATCCAGCGGCGCAGCACCTGCCCGGCGAGGAACGGCACCAGCAGTTGCAGCACGATCTTGACCAGCGAGTCCGCGGAGAATCCGCCGCCGCTGTTGCCCAGCAGCGCCGCGGCGAGCAGCGGGGTGACGACGATGCCCACGAGTGAGGAGAAGGAGCCGGCGCAGATCGCGGCGGGCACGTTGCCGCGGGCCATGGAGGTGAACGCGATCGACGACTGGATGGTCGACGGGACGAGCGTGAGGAAGAGCAGACCGGTGTAGAGGTTGTGACTCAGGAGCACCGGTTCGAGGCCGCGGGCGGCCAGGCCCAGCAACGGGAAGACGACGAAGGTGCAGGCCAGGACGGTGATGTGGAGCCGCCAGTGCTTGAACCCCTCGACCGCCTCACGGGTGGAGAGCCGGGCCCCGTACAGGAAGAAGAGAAAGGCGATGGCGGCCGTGGACGCGCCCGACGCGATGTCGGCGCCCGTACCCCGCGCCGGGAGGAGGGCCGCGAGGCCCACCGTCCCGAGCAACAACAGGATGTACGGGTCGATCGGCATCCAACTCGGCCACTGCAGGCGTTTCACGGTGCTCCACTGCTCAGACGTCGTACGGGGCGGTCCCGACGAGAGGGGCGGCCTCGGGGCGGTTCGTGCCCTCTCCATCGTCCTCTTCCGGCCCGCGATCGGGAATCCGTCATACCGTTCTGACTGTCATCACGTTCCGCGATAACGTGAGGGTGTGTACGACCCGTCCCAACTGCGTACCTTCCTGGCGGTGGCCCAGACCCTGAGCTTCACGCAGGCCGCCCGGCGGCTCGGGTTGCGCCAGTCCACCGTCAGCCAGCACGTACGCCGCCTCGAGGACGCGGCGGGACGGCAGCTGTTCTCGCGGGACACGCACTCCGTGGAGCTCACCGAGGACGGCGAGGCGATGCTCGGCTTCGCGCGCCGGATCCTGGCGGTGCACGAACAGGCGACCGCCTTCTTCGCGGGCACCCGCCTGCGCGGGCGGCTGCGCTTCGGCGCCTCCGAGGACTTCGTGCTGACCCGGCTCCCGGAGATCCTGGAAGGCTTCCGGTACGACCATCCGGAGGTGGACCTGGAGCTCACGGTCGAGCTGTCCGGCACGCTGCACGAACAGCTCGCGGCGGGCAAGCTGGACCTGGTGCTGGCGAAGCGGCGGCCCGAGGACCCGCGCGGCGAGCTGGTCTGGCACGACCGCCTGGTGTGGATCGGCGCGGAGCGCCTGCGGCTCGACCCCGACCGCCCGGTCCCCCTGATCGTCTACCCGCCCCCGGGCATCACCCGCGCCCTCGCCTTCGAAGCCCTGGAACGACAGGGCCGCGCATGGCGCATCGCCTGCACCAGCGGCAGCCTGAACGCCCTCGTCGCGGCGGCCCGCGCGGGCCTCGGTGTGATGGCCCACTCACGCGGACTGATCCCCCCGGGCCTCGTCCGCGTCCCGGACCGGGCGGGCCTCCCGGAACTCGGCGAGGTCGACTTCGTCCTGGTGCACGGGCAACGGCGTACGCCCGCGCAGGGGGCGGCGGACGCGCTCGCGGCCGCGATCCTGGGCGGCGGGGACCGGCTGCTCGGGGGTGGCGGGACTAGCGCGTCGATCTCGCGTACGTGAGTTGTTTGATGCGGCGCAGGAACGGGGTCGTCTCGACGTGCTGGACGCCTTCGAGGGTGCCGAGGCGGCCGCTGAGGTAGGCGTAGAGGCCCGCCGTGTCGCGGGCCACGGCGGTGACGACGATGTTGGAGGGGCCGGCCGTCGCCGCGGCGAAGGCGATCTCGTCGTGGGTGGCGAGGGCCTCTCCGACGGAGTGCAGGGCCGCCGGGGCCGCGGTGATCCACAGGACGGCGGCGCAGGCGTAGCCGAGGGTCTCGGAGTGGTACTCGACATCCACGTACATGGCGCCGGAGGCGAGCAGAGCGGCGAGGCGGCGCTTGACGACGGACTCGGAACGGCCGGTGGCCCGCTGGAGTTCCGGATACGTGGCGCGTCCGTCGCGTTCGAGCGCGGCGACCAGCGGCTCGTCCTCGGGGTCGATCCGGACGGGCCCGGAGGGCTCGGGGAGCCTCGGCCGCAGCGCGGCGAACTGCTCGTCCGTCAGCGCGCCGAACCTGCTGACCCAGCCGGTCGGTCCGCCGAAGAAGCGGTGCAGGATCTGGTGGGCGCGGATCTCCACGATGCTCGGGGTACGCGGCAGCTTGCCGAGCAGCAGGTCGTCGTGGTCTCCGGGGCTGCGCGGCCGTGTCATGCAGACCACCTCGGTGCCGCCCGAGGCGAGTCCGATCCAGGCGGTGTCCGGGCGCTTGGCCAGCGCCTCCGCGATCGTCTCCGCGCTGTCGGGCGCGCAGCGCAGCCGCAGCATCCACTGCCCCTGGCCGAGGCGCTCGGCGTCGCGCACCGCGACCACCCTCAGCCCGCCCTCGGCGGACAGTCTGCGGAAACGGCGGGCGATCGTCTGGTCGGAGACGCCCAGCACCGCCGCGATCCGGCTGAAGGGTGCGCGGGCGTCCAGCTCCAGCGCGGCCAGCAGTTGGAGATCGAGCTTGTCGAAGATGTCGGATTCCATCTCCATGAGGTCCACCCCTGTCGGATTTCGTCGATCCGGTGCCTGGAACCACAGTGATCACCCGGAAGAGGCCCATCGTACGGAGGCACGCACATCCGTGGCACAGGAGTTCATGAGGAGTTGAGGAGATGCGCACATGGGGGCCGCTCACGGCGGTGTGCCTGGGGACGTTCATGTTGTTGCTGGACGTGACGATCGCGGTCGTCGCGCTGCCGGACATGGCGCGGGCGCTGCACGCGTCGCTGAGTGATCTGCAGTGGGTGATCGACGGGTACGCGCTCGCGCTCGCCGCACTGCTGCTGGGAGTGGGGGCCGCCGCCGACATTCTGGGTCGGCGCCGGGTGCATGTGGCGGGCGTGGTGCTGTTCGCGGTGGCGTCGCTGCTGTGCGGGCTCGCGTCCGGGCCCGGGATGCTGGTGGCCGCGCGTGGGCTGCAGGGGGTGGGCGCGGCGGCGATGCTCGCGACGACCCTGCCGCTGCTCGGCTCGGTCTACCAGGGGCGGCAGCGGTCGACGGCGCTCGGGGTGTGGGGCGCGGTCAGCGGTGGTGCGGCGGCGGTCGGGCCGGTGCTCGGCGGGCTGCTCACCGAGGGGCCGGGCTGGCGGTGGATCTTCTTCGTGAATCTGCCGGTGAGCGTGGCGTCGGTGTGGCTGACGCTGCGGGTGGTGCCGGAGTCGCGGGGAGCGCGCGGGGTGCGAGTCGACTGGGCGGGCACGATCGCCTTCGCCTGCTTCGCGGCGACGACGACATACGGGGTGGTGCGGGCCGGGTCGGACGGCTGGACGTCGGGGGTGGTGACGGGCTCGTTCGCGGCGGCGGCGCTGGCCCTGGTCGCGTTCGTCCTCGTGGAGCGGCGGGTCGCCCATCCGCTCCTGGACCTGTCGCTGCTGCGCAAGCCCGCGTTCGTGGGCGTGCTGGCGGGCGCGCTCGCCTTCAACGGGGTGGCGTTCGGTGTGATCCCGTACCTGTCCATCTGGATGCAGACCGTGCTGGACATGAGCCCGGTGCGCGGCGGGCTCACCCTGCTCCCGCTGACGGGCGCGACGATGGTGGTCGCGATCCTCGCCGGGAAGCTGCTGCACGGGGTTCCCGCGCGGCTGACGATAGGCGGCGGGCTGCTGCTGATCGGCTCGGGAGCGTTCTGCCAGGCCGTGCTGGACGCGGGCACGGGCTGGACGGTGCTGGTCCCAGGTCTGGTGCTGGTCGGCATCGGTACGGGGTTCGTGTCCCCGGCGATCGCGGGGGCCGCGCTCGCCGCCGTGCCGCCGGAGCGGGCGGGTATGGCGAGCGGCGCGGTGAACACGGTCCGCCAGCTGGGGTACGCGCTCGGGGTCGCCGTCTTCGGCACGGTGCTGACCTCCCGCACGCAGGACACGCTCTCGCACGACGCGGCCCACACCCTGGCCGGCGGTGGCGCCGGGGCGCTGCGCGGTCCCCTCTCCGAGCACACCCTGCGGGCCGCTTTCGCCTCGGGGCTCGACTCGGCGTCGGTGGCGGCGGGCGTGACGGGGATGGTCGCCGGTGCGCTGGTACTGGTGTTGGTGCGGACGCCGCGCGCTGTGACGGACACGGCCGAGGCACCGGCGAAGCGGGCGACGGCGTCCCGCGCATGACACCGGTGAGGGCCCGGTCATGACACCGGCGGAGCCGGTTCCGAAACCACCGGGACCGGCTCCGGCGGTGGCCGCGCGACGCGGAATCGGAACCTCCGTGTCCGGTATTCGGTGCCCCGGGCCCCGTAGGAGGGTCGTACAGATTCCGTGGAGATTACGGGATCGAAACCTACGGAACCGTAAGGGATTCTGTCCGGCCCTTCCCCATGTGCGGGCATTTTCTCGGCTGACCTGTGCATATGCCGCACACACCCCGGCTCCGGCACCCCTCCCGCCCGACGGCGCGGTGGGGTAGCTTTCACGGCGCTGTGCGGAGCGCCACTAGGAGCGGGATTGCGCGAGTTCACCAACCCTCCGTTGGCGTCGGCGCCGCCGGTGGGCGGCCTGGCCGACGTCGTGTTCGACCATGCCCAGGAGGACCCGCTGCGGGCCGCGTTCGGCCGCAAGGACGAGAACGAACAGTGGCGCGATGTGACGGCCGCCGAGTTCCGTGACGAGGTCCTCGCACTTGCCAAGGGACTGCTCGCCCAGGGAATCCGATTCGGCGACCGGGTCGCGATCATGTCCCGTACCCGCTACGAATGGACACTCTTCGACTACGCGTTGTGGACGATCGGCGCCCACGTCGTCCCCATGTACTCGACGTCCTCGGCCGAGCAGGTCTTCTGGATGCTGCACGACGCGCAGGTGTCGGCCGCGGTGGTCGAGCACGAGGACCACGCGATGACCATCGCCACGGTGATCGACCGGCTACCCCAGCTGCACAAGCTCTGGCAACTGGACTCGGGCGCGGTGCAGGAGCTCTACGAGGCGGGTGCGGGCATCGACGACGAGGTGGTGCACCGGCACCGGCGCGCCGTCACCCCCGAGTCGATCGCGACGATCATCTACACCTCGGGCACCACGGGCCGCCCCAAGGGCTGCGTCATCTCGCACGCCAACTTCATGGCCGAGGCGAGCACGGTCATCGGGCTCATGGAACCGATCTTCACCTCCAAGCGCGACAACGGGGCGTCCACGCTGCTGTTCCTGCCGCTCGCGCATGTCTTCGGGCGGATGGTCCAGGTCGCGGGAGTCCTCGGGAAGGTCAAGCTGGGCCATCAGCCGCAGATGCATGCCGCCGTGCTGCTGCCCGACCTGGCCGCGTTCCAGCCGACGTTCATCCTGGCGGTGCCGTACATCTTCGAGAAGGTCTTCAACGCGGCCCGCCGCAAGGCCGAGAAGGACGGGAAGTCCGGAGCCTTCGAGAAGGCCGTGGAGGTCGCTGTCCGCTACGCGGACGCGATCGAGGCGAAGGCGTGGGGGATCGGCGCCGGGCCGTCGGCGAGCCTGCGGATGCAGCACCAGTTCTTCGACAAGGTCGTCTACACCAAGATGCGCGCCGCCATGGGCGGGCGGGTCAGACACGCGGTGTCGGGCGGCTCCGCGATGGACCGTCGGCTCGGGCTGTTCTTCGCCGGCGCGGGCATCCAGATCTACGAGGGATACGGGCTCACCGAGACCACCGCCGCCGCGGTCGTCACCCCGCCCGAGCGGACCCGGTACGGGACGGTCGGCCAGGCCATTCCGGGCACGACCGTGCACATCGCGGACGACGGCGAGATCTGGCTGCACGGCGGCAACATCTTCCAGGGTTATCTGAACGACCCCAAGGCCACCGACGCCGCACTGCACGACGGCTGGCTCGCCACCGGCGACCTCGGCACCCTCGACGAGGATGGGTTTCTCACCATCACCGGGCGCAAGAAGGAGATCCTGGTGACCTCCGGCGGCAAGAGCGTCTCGCCGGGTGTCCTGGAGGAGCGTGTGCGCGACCATCCACTGGTCGCCCAGTGCATCGTGGTCGGCAACGACCGGCCGTTCATCGCGGCGCTCGTCACCCTCGACTCCGAGGCCGTCGACCACTGGCTCCAGATGCGGGGCAAGCCGCGGCTGTCCTCCTCCGACCTGGTGCGCGACCCGGACCTGGAGACCGAGGTGCGGCGGGCGGTGGTCGCCGCGAACACCCTGGTCTCGCAGGCCGAGTCGATCCGTACGTTCCGGATACTGGCGCACCAGTTCACCGAGGAGCACGGATTGCTGACGCCTTCGCTGAAGTTGAAGCGGAAGGCCATCGAGAGCGCGTACGAGACCGAGGTGGAGGCGTTGTACCGGGCGTGAGCCCGCTCCCCGGTACAACGCCTCGGTCGGGCTGGTCGTCGGGCTAGTCGATGCTCACCTTGAAGATCTTGTCCGAGCCGTCCGCCGCTCCTCCGTTGTTGTCGCAGTTGGTGGTGGAGAGCCAGAGCTGGTCGGCGCCGGGCACCTTGGTGACCGTGCGCAGGCGGCCGTAGGTGCCGACGTAGTACGCCGTCGGCGTGCCGACGTTCTCCGTGTCGCCGGTGATGGGGATCCGCCACAGGCGTTCACCGCGCAGGGACGCCATGTAGACGACGTTGCGGACGATCGCGATGCCGCTGGGGGACGCCTCGGAGACGTTCCAGGTCGCCTTCGGGTTGGTCATCCCGGAGACGCTGCAGCTGCCCTCGCAGGTCGGCCAGCCGTAGTTGGCGCCCGGTTTGATGAGGTTGAGTTCGTCCTTGGAGCTGTTGCCGAACTCGGCCTCCCACAGACGGCCGTTGCGGTCGAAGGAGAGGCCCTGCGGGTTGCGGTGCCCGTAGCTGTAGACGTAGTTGCCGAACGGGTTGCCGGGGGCGGCCTTGCCGTCCGTCGTCATCCGCAGGATCTTGCCGTTCAACGAGGTCTTGTCCTGGGCCAGTTCGGGTGTCTGGGCCTCGCCGGTGGAGACGTACAGATAGCCGTCGGGGCCGAAGAGCAGCCGTCCGCCGTTGTGGTAGCGGTTCTTCTTGATGCCCTGGAGGAGGATCGTGTAGTTGGTGAGGGAGCCGCCGTCGTAGGTCATGCGGACGACGCGGTTGCCCTCGGAGGCCGTGTGCATGAAGTACACGTAGTGGTCGGTCGCCCATTTCGGGTCGACGGCCACGCCCAGCAGTCCGCCCTCGCCGTTCGTGGTGACGGCGTTCGGCACGGTTCCGACCTGGGTCCTCGTGCCGTCCTTGGTGACCTTCCAGACCCGGAAGTCGTCCCGCTCGGTGACCAGCGCCGTCTGCCCGTCGGGCATCCAGTACGTGCCCCAGGGGATCGTCCAGCCGCTGGAGACGGTCCCGATGGACGAGGGGACCCCGCCGTCGGTGGCGCACGCCTTCGTCGTGAAGCTGACCGTGTTGCTCTGCGGAGAAACATTGCCGGCCGCGTCGCGCGCCACCACGTTCAGGGTGTACGGGCTGTTGCAGGCGAGCCCGGTGAGCGTGGTCGACGTGCCGGTGACGCTCTTGTACACCGTGGTGTCGCTGCGCACGTCGTAGCCGACGACCGCCTTGTCGTCGGTCGAGGCGCCCCAGCTCAGGTCGGCGCTGGTGGCCGTGACGTTCGACGAGGTGAGGGTGCCGGGTCTGGTGGGTGGGGTGGTGTCGGAGCTGGGCCGGGTCGTGCAGTCGACGACCGGACTGGCCTGGGAGGCGTTGCCGGCCGCGTCGCGCGCGATGACGGTGAGGTTGTAGGTGGTGTTCGGACTCAGTCCGGTGAGCACCTTGGAGGTCGCGTCGCCCGCCGCCTCGCCGAGCTTGTTGCCGTGCTCGTAGAGGTCGTACGCGGCCACGCCGACGTTGTCGGTCGACGCGCCCCAGGAGAGGGTGAGGCCGTCCTCGCCGATGTCTGGGCAACTCGGCTGGCCCGGCCGCGACGGTGCCTGGGTGTCGGCGGCGGCGCCGACGCTGACGCGGTCGAGGTTGGGGCCGCCGTTCGCCGTGGTGGCGGTCGCGCGGATCTTGTTGGAGCCCGCATTGAGCTGGACGTTCAGACTCTTCGTCGCCCAGGTGTTCCAGTCGGTGGTGGCCGGGAAGGAGACCCCGGAGGCGACGACCGTGCCGTTGACGGAGAGGTCCATCGGCCGGTCGACGCTCGTCCCGTTGGCGTAGCGCAGGGCCAGCGAGGAGGTGCCGGCCGTGGCCGCGCTCACCGTGAACTCCACGTACGAGCCGGTGATGTTGGTGTAGTCGACGAAGCCGGTGCCCGTGTAGCCGGTGTGGTTGGTGGCGACGGCGCCCTGCGAGATCGTGGCGTCCTCGGCCTGGTAGTCGGTGGCCGCCTGCGCCGCCGTGCCGGTCAGCGCGACGAGCGGCACGGCCAGGGCGAGCGAGAGGCACCAGGGCAGCGCTCTGTTGAGTTTCATGGGTTCGTCCCCTCAGCCCGTGTACTGGGCGAAGACCTTGAGATAGTCGTACGGCTGCTGCGACACGCCGCTGCAGGAGTCACCGTCGGATCCGGAGCCGCAGGCCCGGTCGCGGTTCACGGACCAGTAGGTGAGGCGCCCGATGTGGTGCTGTTGGGCGTAGGCGAGCATGGTCTTGAAGTCGGCGACGCGGACCAGTTCGCCGGAGTCGTCGGTCTTGCCGTTCATGGACGACAGGCCGATGTGCGCGTACGCCGTCGCGTCGCTGTATCCGTAGGCCGACTTGACCCGCGCCTTGAGGCCCTCCATGGCCTGGGTCGTGAGCGTGCCCATGTTGGTGGTGCCGCCGCCGAAGTCGAACGGCATGATGCACCAGATGTCATTGGCGAGCCCCGAGGTGGCGGCCCGCTTGATCATGTCGACCCCGGTGGAGTCCGGGCCACTGGTCGTCGTGCCGAAGGTGATGATCGTCTTGAGGCCGGGGTTGCCGGCCTTCACGATCTTCAGCGCGTCGATCACGCGTTGCCGGACGGTGGCATTGCTCCACTCGGTGTTCTCGATGTCGATGTCGATGACCTTGAGGCCATAGGCGTTGATGATCTTCTGGTAGGCGCCCGCGAGCGCCGAGGCGCTGGAACACTTCTCGCCGAGCTTGGCGCCGCTCCAGCCGCCGACGGAGACGACGACATCGCCGCCGGCCGCGCGGATCGCGTTGATCTTCGACTGGTCGTTGCCGCCGGTCAGCGGGCGGGAGCCGTCCCACTTCGGGTTGCAGGAGCCGTCGGAGAGAACGAACGCGAGCGTGAACCACTTCACCCCGGTCGCCGACATGACCGACGTCGGGTTCTGCGGGCTGCCCCAGCCGAGGTACTCATAGGGCGCCACCGCCATGCCCGGTGAGGCCGCGGCCGTCTTCAGGGCTGTGCTCACCGGCTTCACACGGATCAGGCGCGTCTCGCCCGGGCGCAGGGTCGCGCTGTACGAGTCCGCGATCGTGCCCTTGTGAGAGCCCGACCACAGGTCGGTGACATCACCGGAGCCGGTGAAACCGACCTGCGACCAGTTCACACTGACCGTGGAGTTGCCGGACGTGCCGGTGTTGAAGAGGGCGACGACATACTGGCCGTCGCTCTCCTTCTTGCTCCAGACCTGCTTGACGCCGCTGCTCACGATCCGCTTCGCGGCGACCCCGTCCTGGTCGACGCCGATGAGCCGGTCGTTGGTCAGCATCGGTTTGTCGACGGAGTCGAGGTTCGTCAGGTCCGTGCCGAGCAGCAGGGGTGCGCCCGCCATCGCCCACAGGGTGAAGTGCGAGCGGCGCTGGTCGGCGGTGAGGCCCGCCTGGTCGCCGTTTCCGATCTCCAGTGAGTCCAGGTCGTTCCAGCCGCCCGGGCCCGCGTACTGCTGCCAGTTGGCCGCCGAGGTGAAGCGGGCGGAGACGTGCGACCAGTCGGTCAGCGGATAGCCGCTGCCGTTGTCGCCGGAGCCGCAGTAGCACTCGACGTCGCCCTGGGTGCGCCAGCTGTTCGCCAGTGACTTCCAGGTGGAGGCATTGGCGATCGGAAGGTTGTTGGAGAGGGCGAAGGTGATGGGGCGGCCGGTGGCCCGCAGCGCCTTGTCCCAGGCCTGGACGTCGGGGATGTCGGCGCTGCCCACGCCGTCGATCTTCAGGTAGTCGACTCCCCAGGAGGCGAACTGCTTGGCCCATGAGTTCACGAACTCCTGGGCGCCGGGCTTCCCGTAGTCGATGTAGTACATGTTCTTGCAGTTGTAGTTCTTCTCGGTCTTCGAGGTGTCCGCGATGTCGGCCGCGTGGTACGAGGTCCCCTCGATCGGTGTGTTCTTGGTGACGGCGTTCTTGGCGATGCCCGGCGTCACGTAGAAGCCGAACTTCAGCCCCTTGGAGTGGATGTAGTCGGCCAACGCCTTGATCCCGGCGGGGAACTTGGCGGTGTCGACGGTCCAGCGCCCGTAGGAGTCGACGACGAATCCGTCTCCGTCGCACTTCTGCCAGAAGTCGTCGAGGTTGACGTACACGAAGCCGTGGTCCTTGAGTCCGCTCGCGATGAGCGCGTCGGCCTGCGCCTTGATCTTCGCCTCGGTCGGCCACCGGCGCACGAAGCTCCAGCTGCTCCAGCCCATGGCGGGGCGCAGCGACTGGCCGTTGTCCGAGTAGGTTCCCGGAGTGGCCGCGGGGGTGGCGTACGACGTGCCGATCCAGGCCTCGTCGATCCGCAGCCGCTTGTAGCGGGTGGTGTCGGTGGACGCGGCCCAGGTGGAGTCGACTTCGAGGCGTACGTACCGGGCGTTGGCGGCGGGCAGGTCGATTCCCTGGATGCCGCGTCGGCTGGGGAGCTGTCCGGTCTTGACCGCGCTGCCCCAGGTGGACCCGTCGTTGCTGAGGAACACCTTGTAGTCCTTGATGCGGGCGGACTGCTCGGTGTCGGAGCGTGCGTAGGCGACGGAGTCCTCGCGCTGGTTGAGGCCGATGTACTGCACCTTCTTGGCGCTGCCGAGGTCGAAGGTGAGGTTGACCGGCAGGGTCTTGTTGCTGTCCCAGTAGGTGAGGTAGTCGCCGTCGCCCGCGGCGGCCGCGCCATGACCGCTCACCGAGGCGCTCGCGGACATCGTGACGCCGGAGGCGATGCCCTGGCGGCCGGCCGTGGTGACCTTGAAGACGGTGTCGTACGGGTCCCAGTTCGCGAGGCCGTTGAGAGTGAGCACGCCACCTGACTGCGTCCACGAAACGGCCGCGTCCGTACGGAGGTTGGTGACGGCGGCGATGCGGTAGCCGTTGTCACGGATACGCAGGGTGCTGGTGCTGGGCGGGGTCAGCACATGGACGTACTGGAGGTTGGGGTCGGTCTTGCTGACCGTGGTGACGCCGTGTGCCCCGTCGTTCCAGAAGCCGGGCTTGAGGCCGCCGTACATGTAGCCGCCGCCCTCGGTTCCGTGCAGTGACTGCCAGATGGGACCGAGGTAGGAGTCGGCGAAGTTGTTGAAGGCCTCCTGGTTCGCCGGGAACTTGCCGTTGACCTGCGCGGTCTCGGCCATCAGTGCCTTCACGGACGAGCCCGCGTTGGTGATCAGGCGGCCGAGGGTGAGCGTCTTGTCGACGGAGGGGTTGGAGCCGTCGTACCACCACGCCCCGCTCGACGGCAGCTTGAAGTCGGCCTCGGTGAGGCGGGGTTGGGACGTGTAGACGGCCTGGGGGTAGTCGTAGGACGGGGTCATGCCCGTCTTCTGCTCATTGCTGATCATGTCCATGATCGGCGTGTCTTCGTTGTTGTTGCTGAGCGTGTAGTTCGGGCGCTTCTGCTGGATCTGCGCGTAGAGGTCGTGGCTCTCCCAGTACGCGTTGTCGTTGTCGATCCAGAAGCCGCCGAGGTCCGGATAGCGGTCCATGACCTCGAAGAAGTTGTCGTAGCTGAAGCGGCCGAAGCCGTCGCGGGTGGTGAGGTCGACGTCGGTCCCCTTGTAGGCGGAGTACGCGGCCGAGTCGAGCCACTCGTGACCGCCCTCGTCGTGCCACTGGGGGTCGTCGGTCATGTAGAGGACGACCTTGAGCCCCTTGGCCTTGGCGGCCGTGATCAGCTCACCGAGGAAGTCCCGCTTGGTGGAGCAGCTGCCGGGGATCTTCGAGGGCCAGGGCCGGGCGTAGCCGAGGCGGCTGTGGAAGGTGGCGAGGACGAGGTACTGGGTGTGCAGCTTCTGGGCCTCGTTCACCCAGTAGTCGGGGGTCCAGCCGCCGTTGGTGACGTCGTTCTCCCAGGCGGTGCAGCTGGTGTGGGCGGGGGCGGTGCGTTCGCCCCAGTGCAGGAAGAGTCCGCCGACGGAGCCGCGCAGGAACGCCTGGCGGGGGTTTTCGAGGTCGAGCGGCTTCACACCTGTGTGCGGCTGCGGCACAGCTCGGGTCGTCACCGCCGTGCTCTTGGCCGCCGTACCGCAGTTCTCGCTGGAGCCGCTGCCGGAGACCCGCAGCGTGCCGCCCGTGGTGTTGTGACTGTCCGTCAGGCAGTAGCCGGTGACGTTCTGGAAGCCCATGTCGTGGGGTGAGTCGCTCCCCCGCTGGGCCGTGAACCGGGTGAACCTGATCCCGTTCGCGGCGTTCGCGATGACGGCCGGGCGTCCGTCGTCGGCCGCGTACTTCACCGAGCTGTCCGTGAAGGTGATGTTGTCGGCGTTGTGGAGGTACCAGCCGTACGCGGGCCGCGTGCCGATGGCCTTGGGGTTGTAGTCGCCCGGGTCGTTGCTCGGCACGGCGGTGGACATGGTGCCGTTGCCGCCGGGGACGGTGATGTTGACGTTGGTGAAGGTGACCCCGCTGATCCGGTGGCCGTTCTCGCCCCACAGCGTCGGGCTGAAGGACGGACTCACCCCGGTCGCCGTGATGTTGTGGTACGTGACGTCGCTGATCGAGCCGACGCCGGGACTGTTGCCGCAGCGCTTCCGGGTACCGATCTTCTGCATGATCGGCGAGTGGACGCCGGTCATGGTGATGTCGCGGTAGTGGACGTCGGAGATCTTCGCACCGTCCATGGAGACCATGCCGAGCCCGGACTTGTCCGCGCCCTCGATGCGGATCTTGGCGAACTGGTAGTCGGAGAAGTCGCCGCAGGTCTCGGAGCCGAACATCAGGGCGTTGCAGCACGCCGCCGACAGATACGAGTCGCTCACCCGCACATGGCCGTTGGGGAGCTTGGCGCCGAGCGCGTAGTCGCTCTTGAAGACGAGGGCGTCGTCGTTGGCCTTGATGTTGGCGTTCGTGACCGTGACGTTGGTCGTGCTGATGATGTTCCAGCCGTCGCGGTCGCTCGCGGTGTCGATGGTCAGGTGGTCCGAGGTGACGTTCGTACAGCCGTTGATGAGGGCCGCGAAGTGGCCGCCGCGCCGCAGGGTGAGGCCGTCGCCGAGGCGCAGGCCGTCGCAGCGGGTCAGGGAGAGGATCTTGTCGGCCTCGCCGGACTTGGGGTTGCCGGTGATGAGGTTGCCGAGTCCGTCGATGACACCCCCGCCCACGAAGCCGATGTTCTTCAGCTTGTCGCCGTAGATCATCGCGTTGTGGAAGTGACTGTGCCCGTAGTCCTGGTAGGCGTCGTTGGGGTTGGTCTCGGGCGGGTCGTAGGTGTCCGCGCTGGAACCCTGGACCGTAGCGCCCTTGTCCACTTGAAGAGTGACCTCGCTCTTCATGTGGATGGTGTTCTTGGACTTGTACTGGCCGGCGGGGAAGCGGACGGTACCGCCGCCCGCCGCGTTCGCCGCGGTGATGGCCTTGTTGATGGCCGGGGTGTCATTGGTGGAGCCGTCGCCCTTGGCTCCGTAGTCGTGGACGTCGAACACGGCGGCGGCGTGGGGCGCGGTGGTGGACGTGGGTGCGATGGCGCTCCGGGGAGCGGCGAGGGCCGCGGGGTGCGTCAGCCCCAGTACGACGGCGAAGGCGAAGAAGACACTCGCCGCCCAACTCCATTTTCTCATGGGTGGTTTCATGGAACGGCTCCTCACACCAGTTGGTAGCCGCGCAGGTTGGTCAGCAGCAGGTAGCAGTCCTGCAGGGACCCGGAGGTGTCGCCGAGGGACCGGTAGATGCCCCACTTGGGGCGCACCCGGTCGGCGAGGAAGGTGTCGACGCCCGACTTGGACGCGTCGATGACGGTGGTGGAGCCGTTCTTGAGGATCCAGCGGAGGGTGCCCGCGGAGCCGTTGCCGACCTTGATCTGGAAGTCGACGTCGATCCATTTGTTCTGCAGCGGCTCCAGATCGGTGCGGCCGACGAGGATGTCGTCGATCGCGAGCTTCAGCTCGATGGTCTGCACCCCGTTCACCCGGCGCAGTGACTGCACGACGATCGGCGAGGTGCCGGTGCCGGGCTGCTTCATCTGCATGATGTGGGTGAAGGTGGTGGTCGCCTTCAGCGAGCTCGGGATGTACATCGAGTACGTGACCCGCCAGGTCTGGCCGACGGTCCACTTGAGGTAGTCACTGCCGCTGCCGTTACGCAGGCCCGTGACTTCCTGGCGCTGGCGGTCCGTCGAGGTGTCGCGGTCGACGGTGTGCATGTTGAAGCGCCAGTTGTCGCCGGTGGCGAAGATGTGCGGCTGGCCCGCGGGGTGCGAGTCCGCGCGGTCGTCCTCGATCGTCTCGAAGGCGCCGAGCTTGTCACCGCTCGCCGACGGGGACCACTTCAGCTGCCAGGAGGCGGCGTGCGCGGCGGTGGCCGTCGCCGGGATGCCGACCGCGGCCCCGGCGGCGCCGCCGAGCGCCGCGCCGAGCAGGGTCCTTCTCGTGGTGCTCATGGCTGACTCACCTCGTCCTGAGTGGGTGGGCTGTGAGCTGTTCGTTCATGATCAGAAAGGCGCCGAGGCCGTGGAAGTCGTTCGTGGCCCGGTCACGGGCGATGTAGTACGCGTAGTCGCCGACGTTGGTGCCGATGGAGATGTCGGTGAGGTTGGTCCGGCCGTCGGAGCCGACCGAGATCCTGGCGAGGACGCCCTGGTAACCGCGCTGCGCGACGGACGCGTAGTGCGGGTCGAGGTAGCCCTGCTGGGCGCCGCGCGAGAGGGCGTAGGTGAACATGCTGGAGCAGGACGTCTCGGTCCAGTTGTCGCTGCGGCCACCCTTGTCGATCACCTGGAACCAGCGGCCGGTGGCCGGGTCCTGGGTCTTCTCCAGGCCTGCCGCCAACCTCCGTAAAATGCCGACCAGTTGGGGGCGTCGTGGGTGGTCGACCGGGATCGCGTCGAGCACGTTGACGATCGCCATCGCGTACCAGCCGACCGCCCGGCACCAGTGTTCCGGGGCGAGACCGGTAGCCGGGTCGGCCCAGCTCGCCGTCTTCGACTCGTCGTAGGCGTGCTTCAGCAGGCCGTTCGCCACCTGGAGATGGTTGCCGTAGACGTAGAGCTGCTTGGCGGCCTCGTCGTTCGCGTAGGTCGCGTCCCCGAACTCCTTGCCGTACTCGACCAGGAACGGGTTCACCATGTAGACGCCGTCCGACCAGAGTTGGTGGGCCCGGCTGCTGGTGTCGGCATGCCAGAAACCGCCGTCGGAGGTGCGCGGGTAGGTGTTCAGACGGTTCCGGATCTTCAGGGCCGCCTTGCGGTAGCGGTCCTGGCCCGTCTCGTGGTGCAGGATGGTCAGCAGCCGGCCCGCCTGCATGCTGTCGAGACTGTTGAAGCTCTGGCTGATCGAACCGTCGCTCGACACGAAGCGGTCGACATAACTCTTGATGTAGGTGAGATAGCGGGCGTCGTGCGTGCGCTTGTACGTGAGGTACTGGCCGTAGAGGTACAGCCCGACCGGGTACGACCAGCCGCCGATCGTGCTCGGGGTGTAGCGGGCCATGGTCGAGTCGATCAGGGCGACGGACCAGTCCTGGGCGGCGACGGGTCTCCCCACAGGCGTTCGGGGTAGAGGTGTCGGGGGTGCGGTGGCGGCCACCGTGGTCAGGCCGGCGGTGGTGAGCACGCCCGCCATCAGCGCTGCCCGCAGTCGTCGTCTCATGTTCCTCCCTCTCGGTAGGCGTAGGCGGAGTTCCTGAGCGGGGCCTCGTCGACGAGTGCGCGGACGAGGTGGTGGTCGGGTGCGCGGTGGCAGGCCGGGTCGGTGCGGGAGGCGTCGCCGGTGAGCGCGTACGCCTGGCAGCGGCAGCCACCGAAGTCCGTCGTGCGCAGGGCGCAGCCGCGGCAGGGGTCCGGCATCCAGGCCTCGCCCCGGTAGGCGTTGAAGGCCTTGGAATCGCGCCAGATCCAGTCGAGCCGGTGTGCGCGCACGTTCGGCGCGTCGAGTGCGGGGAGCGTCGCGGCGGAGGGGCACGGGAGTGCGGTGCCGTCCGGGGCGACGGTGAGGGAGACGGCACCCTAGCCGCCCATGCAAGGTTTCGCGATGGCGTCGAGAAGGTCGGGGGCGACCCAGACCAGTTCGAGGGAGCCGGTGAGTTGTTCGCGCCGTCGGCGCACCGTGACGCGGGCCCGTTCGACCTGGTCCCGGGTCGGCAGGAGAGCGGTGCGGTTGCGGGCGGCCCAACCGTAGTACTGCGTGTTGGCGAGTTCGATCCGGTCGGCGCCCCAGGAGAGGGCGAGCGTGATCAGGTCGTCGACGGCGTCGATGTTGGCCCGGTGCAGGACAGCGTTCAGGCCGAGTGGCAGCCCGGCCGCCCGCACCAGCCGTGCGGCGCGCTCCTTGGTGGTGAACGCGCGGGCCCCCGCGATGAGTTCGGCGGCCCCGGGATCGGTGTGCTGCACGGAGAGCTGGACGCTGCGCAGTCCCGCGTCCACCAGCTCCGCGAGCCTTCGCTCGTGCAGGCCCACACCGCTGGTGACGAGCTGGGTGTAGAGGCCCGCGGCGTCGGCGGCGGCGACGATCCGGGCGAGATCGCGTCTGAGAAGGGGTTCGCCGCCGGACAGATGGGTCTGGACAACGCCCAGGTCAGCGGCCTGACATAACACGTCGGCCCATTGCCCGGCGGTCAGCTCTCTTGACCGACTGATCAGTTCGACGGGGTTGGAGCAATACGCGCAGCGCAGCGGGCAGCCGTGGGTGAGTTCGGCCAGCAGAGCCCAGGGGGGATCGACGGTCGCGGTCATCGGAGCCAGCCCTCCTCGCGCAACGCCGCGAGGAAGCGGGGTACTTCGTCGGCGACGGGCGCGCCGGGGAACCGTTCGGCGAGCGTGGCGACGATCTCGGACACCTCGCGGTGGCCGTCGCAGAGCCGGACGACACTCCCGGCGTGCCCGCGCAGGACCACGACCCGTTCGGGCACGAGCAGCAAGTCGGCTTCACGAACGGGATCATGACGGAACATCACGGGACGGGAGAGGGCGGGGCGCCAGGTCATGGCGGACCTCCCGCGGGGCCGGGCACACGCGGGGCCGCCGAATGATCCGACGGGCCCGGCGGGACAGCTCCGGGTGAGGCATCTCCTGACGCCCACCCGGACGCGAGGGACAACGCGTCCCCCGACACACCGGCCGACGTGCTCGTGCCCGTCGGTACGGTGTCGCTCGCCCGGTCCACCGCGTCCAGGAGCGCCCACAGCACCTCGCACTTGAACGTCAACGCCGCCACCGCCCGTTCCTGCTGCTCACGGGTGCGGGCCCAGCCCTGGACCAGGGCGAGTGCCTCCGCGCTGTCGCGGCCGCCCTGCCCGATGCGGGTACGGAAGTACGTGAGGCCCTCGGCCTCGATCCAGGGGTAGTACCGCTCGAACGCGGCGATCCGCGTACGCATCAGCCCCGGTGCGGACAGCTCCGTGAGGGAGGCGGCGACCGCGTCGAGCACCGGCCGCAGGCGGCAGAAATTGACGTAACCCTCGACCGCGAGCCGGACGCCGGGCAGCACCCGGGAGGTGTCCCACAGCGTCGGCCGTTCGAGGCCGACGGCCTCGCCCAGCCGAAGCCAGCGTTCGATGCCGCCCTGCCCGACCGCCGTGCCGTCGTGGTCCTGGATCCTGCGGACCCAGACCCGCCGCAGTGCGGGCTCGTCGAACTTGGCGAGGATCAGGGCGTCCTTGACGGGGATGTGGCGCTGGTAGTGGAAGCGGTTGGTGATCCAGCGGCGCAGCTCGGCCGGGGTCAATTCACCATCGTGCATACGGACGTTGAAGGGATGACGGTCGTGGTAGCGGTCCTCGGCGACGGCGCGCAGCCGCTCGGTGAACTCGGCGGTTCCCCAAGGGGCCGCGGCACCGTCGTCGGGTATCGGTGTCGCGGTCACTGTTCGACGACCCCGGGGCTAGACGGTACGTACGAGGTGTTGCCCGGCGGGTGCCCGTTCGGCCACCGCGCCCAGGCGCTCGCCGAGGGCGTACGCGGTGACCTCGAGGGCGGTTTCGACGACCAGATATCCAGGGGTCTCCCAGACCCTTTCCTCCGATGTTTCCCGAATGGCCTGCTCCGCGCGGCGGCCTTCGAAGACGCTCTTGTTCATGTGCGCGTACCTGCTTTCCTGATGGGTGGGGGGTGTAGGGCCCAGACAGGTGCTGGTGTTCACATGGATGCACCGAGTTCATGAACCCGTTCGGTGACGCCCTACAGAGTGGTCGGATGACGGCACACGGTCAATGGTCCGGACCCATAAGGTCGGATCCATTTCCGGCCAATCTCCGACCCTCACCAGGAATCCACAGCGAATCCACCGGTCAGGAATGCATAACGGCCGGTGATCGTTGACGATGGGAGTACCAACCGACGACTGAAGGATCGAGAGCTCGTGAGCAAGGTCCCCCCGATCATCCTGAACAACGGCATCGAGATGCCGCAGCTGGGCTTCGGTGTCTGGCAGGTCCCGGACGACGAGGCGGAGCAGGCCGTCGCCACGGCGCTGGAGTCCGGATACCGCAGCATCGACACCGCGGCGATCTACGGCAACGAGGAGGGCACCGGCAAGGCCATCGCCACCTCCGGCATCCCCCGCGAGGACCTCTTCGTCACCACCAAGCTGTGGAACAGCGACCAGGGATACGACTCGACGCTCCGCGCGTTCGACACCTCCCTGGAGAAGCTCGGCCTGGACTACCTCGACCTGTATCTGATCCACTGGCCGCTGCCGTCCCGGGGCAAGTACATCGACACGTACAAGGCCTTCGAGAAGCTCTACTCGGACGGCCGGGTCAAGGCCATCGGCGTCTCCAACTTCTACCCGGAGTACCTGGAGAAGCTGATCGAGGCGACGTCCGTCATCCCGGCCGTCAACCAGATCGAGCTGCACCCGCAGCTTCAGCAGCACGCGGCGCGCGAGTACCACGCGCAGCAGGGCATCGCCACCGAGGCCTGGTCCCCGCTCGGCTCGGGCAAGGGTCTGCTGGAGGTTCCGGCGATCGTGGCCATCGCCCAGAAGCACAACCGCACTCCGGCCCAGATCGTGCTGCGCTGGCACATCCAGCAGGGCAACGTCGTGATCCCCAAGTCCGTGACCCCGTCCCGGATCAGGGAGAACATCGACGTCTTCGACTTCTCGCTCGACGCCGAGGACATCGCGGCGATCAGCGCGCTGAACGAGGACCGTCGCCTGGGTCCCGACCCGGCGACGTTCGACATGGGCTGAGCCTGATCCCCACGGGCTGACCCGCCCCGACCCCACCGCCGGCCCGGACGCGCACCGCGTGTCCGGGCCGGCGGCGTTTCCCCACACGCATAGGCTTCCCCCGCACGCATCGACAGCCCCCTCCCCGCCGGTTTCAGCTCCTGGACCGGACCAACTCCGCTGGAGGGCTTGACGCGGTCATGCAAGCAGGGCCACCTTGTACGGCAACCCGGTAAGGAAACTTTCCTAACAGAAGGGTCCCCCACAGTGCGCTCTCGAACACTGACCCTCGCGGCCGTCGCCGGTGCCGCGCTCCTCGCCACCGCGGCACTCCCGGCCAGCGCGTCGGGCACCGTCACCCCTCGTTCCGCCCAGGAGGGTTCGGTCAGCGCGGCCGCCCTGCTCGCCAAGGTGACATCCTGTTCGCAGATATCGAGCGGCAAGTACAAGACCGACGACGAGACCTCGGCCACCATCCCCGTGTGCGGCAAGAACGGCGCGGTGTTCTGGAAGGCCGACATGGACATCGACTGTGACGGTCAGGTCACCAGCAAGTGCAACGGCGACGCCGACCCCTGGTTCCAGGACGACACGGCGTTCCACCAGTCCAACGGGAAGCCGCTGCGCGCCGAGTCACTGCCGTATGTGGTCGTGCCCAGCACCAGCAGCATCTGGAAGTACACGAGCTACGGCATCAAGGGCGGCGGTGTCGTCGCCGTGATCTACAACAACAAGGTCGAGTACGCGGTGGTCGGCGACACCGGGCCCACGAAGATCATCGGTGAGGCGTCGTACGCCACCGCGAAGGCCCTCGGCATCGACCCCGACCCTGCCACGGGCGGGGCCGACTCCGGCGTGACGTACATCCTGTTCAAGAACTCCCAGGTGACGCCGATCGAGAGTCACAGTGCGGCGGTGTCGCTCGGGGACTCACTGGCACAGCAGTTCCTGCAGAACAACTGAGGCCCCCGCGGGTCCGACGTCAGTTGGGCTGGCCGATCGGACGTACCACCACGGTGTTCACATCGACGCCCGCCGGCTGTCCGATGGCCCAGACGATCGACTCGGCGAGCTGGTCCGCCGTCAGCAGCTGACCGGGTGGCAGGCTCCCGTTGCTGTTCCAGAACGGGGTCTCCACCCGGCCCGGCGAGATCAGGGTCACACCGACACCGAACTCGGTCACCTCGCGGCGGGCGTTCTCGGCGAGCCCGGTCACGGCCCACTTGGTGGCACCGTAGATGTTGCCGGGGGTGTGGACGTGGCCCGCCACACTCCCGACCAGCACGATCCGGCCCCGCGTCTCCTTCAGGGCGTCGATGGAGGCCCTGATCAGCAGCGCGGGACCGAGCACATTGGTCAGCACCATCTCGGACCAGCCGGCCGGGTCACCGCCGGCGACGGTGTCGTGCGTGGCGAAGCCGGCGTTGGCAACGACGGTGTCGAGACGCCCGAACTCCTTGAGCGTCGCCTCGACCGCGGCCCGCACCTCGTCGTACTCGGCGGCGTGCCCGACGACGGTCAACAGCCCCTCCGGACTGCCGAGTTCCTCGGCGAAGGCGCGCAACCGCTCCTCACCGCGCCCGGTGACCGTCACCCGGTGCCCGGAGTCGAGCAGTCGCCGCGCGACCGCGGCGCCGATACCGCTTCCACCACCGGTGATGAGTGCGACAGGTGAGTCGGTCATGAGTACCCCCGTATGTGTGCGATGACTCGCGGGAGTACATCACTTGAAGCGCTCTCGAAGTCAAGGTCGGCACCGCCGAACTCCCTCAACACGTAAGCCGGTAGGGCACGTCGGGCAGATGTCTGCGCCACTCGGCCCGGGTCGCCCCGCCCCCCCGCTCGGGCGCACACTTCGGCCGCCGCACGATCCGGCGCCAACCGCACGGAGCGCACGGCCAGATGAGACGTCGCGATACGCAACTCGCCACCGCCAGAGGTGAATCCGATCGCGAGGACGGGTCCGTCACCGGCCGGCACGATCGCTCCCGGCAGCCGCGGGGACGCCGTCTCCCACACGCGGACCGAGCCGTCGGCCGAGAAAGCCAGGGCGGGGCGCTCCACAGTGGAGTCGGCGGCGGCCAGGACGGCGATCCGGTGCTGCCCGTCCGCGTCCCACAGGGTGAGGCGCCCCTGAATGTCGGCGGCGGCCAAGAGGCACCCCTGCACACACAAGTGCAGTAATTCACAGAAAAAAAACAGCAGTTGACTACCTCTTCCTGCGCCTGCCCGTCGCGACGTCGATCAGGGCCCCTTCTGCGGTCACGACCGTGCGCCCCGCCGGGTCGATCGCGGCGGCGTCCTCGGTCCGCGTTCCGATGATGCGGGAGCCGGGGTGCGGGCCCTGTCGTGTAACGCGGATCCTGTGGCAGCTATTGACGGGGATGTGCACCATGCCGTCGGCGGCGACGGCACGGGCTCCGTACCGCGGCACGGGTTCGGCCGGCCTCCCACCTGCATTGATAGGTGCCCCGCGACGGGGTTGCCCATCAGTCGTCCGACGGCTTGACTCGGCGGTGCACGTCCTCGGGGCCTCCTCGGAGGGGACCGCGAGGCATCGACCACGCGCCGGAGTCAGCCATCGCCACCACACACGCTTCCAGACCGCCGTTCGCCCCCGAACGGTTGCCGCCGTCGGCCCCACGCACCTCACTGACAGTGTGCGCACCCGCCCTGCTCTCGCTCGCCCTCGGGCTGTGGGGCGTACGACGTGGCGGCGCCATGTGGCGGGACGAGGCCGTGACCTACGACATGGCGCGCCGGTCCCTGCCCGACCTGTGGTCGACACTCGCCGATGCCGACGCCGTACACGGCCTGTACTACCTGTTCATGCACCTGCTGTTCGAGGTGACCGGTGGGCTGGACCCGCTCCTGGTGCTGCGCCTGCCATCGGTCCTCGCCACGGCCGCCGCGACGGGAACGCTGGCCCTCCTCGGACGCCGGCTGGCGGGGGCCCGCGCGGGTCTCCTCACGGGGGCCGTCTTCGCGCTGCTGCCGCAGGTCCAGCGGTTCGCGCAGGAGGGCCGGTCGTACGCGATCGTGTGCGCTCTGATCGTGTGGGCGACGTATCTGCTGGTGCGGGCGGTGGCGAGCCGGGACGGCCGGACCTGGGTCGCCTACGGCGCGGTGCTGATGGCGGCCGGGCTGCTGCACGAGTTCGCCCTACTGGCGCTCACCGCGCACGCGGTCGCCGTGCCACGCGCCGCCCGCCGGGCCTGGGCCGGGGCGGCGACGGTGGTCCTCGTCACGGTGGCGCCGCTCGCCGTCCTGAGCACGCGGCAGTCGGATCAGGTGTCATGGATCGGCAGACCGGGCGTCGGCACGCTCGCGGAGTTCGCGGGAACGGTCGCCGTCGCATTGGCCTGCGCGGCGATGTGCCGGAACACCACTTCGCGCGAACTCCGGGGCGTGCGGCTGCCCGTCCTCGCGCTCGGACTGCTCGTCCTGCCCACCCTCCTGCTCCTGCTGGTCTCGCTGGTCACACCCCTGTACGTGGACCGCTATGTGCTCTACGGGCAGAGCGGCACCGCCCTGCTGGTCGGCGCGGCGCTGGACCGGCTCGCCCGGACCCGGCGGACCCGCACGGCGGCGCTGGCCTGCGCGGGCGCAGCGGTCCTCGCGCTGCTCCCCGTCACCCGGCACCTGCGTACGCCGCAGAGCCGGGTCGACGACGTGAGCGCGATCGCCCACGCCGTGGCCCAGGCCGGTGCGCCGGGTGACGGGATCCTGTATCTGCCGGCGCGGCGCCGGGTGTGGTCCCTGCCCGACCCCGGATCCGTGCGCGGGCTGCGCGATCTGGCCCTCGACCGTGCGCCGGCCGCCTCGCACACCTTGTACGGCACCGAGGTTCCGGCGCCGGTCATCCGCGCCCGCATGATCACGGCGGCCCGTATCGTCGCGGTGAGCGATCCCGCGGGACAGCCGCTCGACACGACTCCGGGGGAGATCGTCAAACGGCGGGTCCTGGCCACGTACTTCGAGGAGTGCGGCACGCGCCGGGTCCAGGGCGCCCGGGTCACCGTGTACGCCCGCCCGGGCACGTGCTGACCGGCCGGAACTACTCCGGCTTCACCGCGACGTGCATGGTGTGCGCCGTCAGCAGGAAGACGTCCGGCCGGTGGTACACGCTCGCCTTGTCGTCCGGGTCGAGGAGACGGTCGAGGGTCGCGAGGTCGTCCGCGTCGAGGCCGGGGGCGAGGGCGTCGCGACGGTGGGTGAGGGAGGTGACGACGAAGGCGCGCGTCTCGTCCGAGACAGGGGCGGGGAGGTCGACGAGGAAGGTGCGGGTCGCGGTGTGGCGCAGGCCGACGGCGGTCAGCAGGGCGGGCCAGTCCTCCGTCTCCGCCACCGCTCCGGGCAACTCGTCCCGCATCCGGCCGAACCATTCGTCGTGGACCGCGTCGATCCGGGACTGAAGGCCGGGGCGGCCGATGCCGATCTCGCGCGGGAAGTAGCGCATGGGCAGGCCGCCTTCCATGAGGGCGAGGGTGCCGCCGGGCGCGAGGGCGCGTGCGAAACCGGTGAGCGCTGCGCGCTGGTCGCCGACGTGGTGAAGGGACCTGCTCGCCCACAGCAGGTCCGCCGGATACTCCAAGTCGGCGAGCCCGCTGCCGAGTTCGGCCCGCAGGGTGCTGAAGCGGTCGCCGACGCCGAGCCGGTCGGCGCGGGCGCGGGCCCGCTCCAGCAGGGGTTCCACCTCGTCCACGGCGACGACCCGCGCCGCGGGGAAGACGTCCGCGAGGAGACAGGAGATGACACCGGGGCCACTGCCCGCGTCCACGATCAGCCCGGTCCCGGACCGCTGGTTCCGCAGCCAGCCCGCCGCCTCGGTGTACTGGGGGCTGAAGAGCTCCGCCTCCTGCTCCAGCATGGGGATCATCTGACCGAAGTCCATGTGGGTGTGGTCGTGAGCGTGCCGGGCGCTGTCGTGGTTGTGGTGGTGGTCGTGTGCCATGGTGGTCGGCCTCTCGTCCGGGTGGGTACACAGCGTGCTCCTCGGCTTCCGGAAACGGCCAATGTTGTTGCGCAAACAGCAAAACCGGTGGTCGGAAAATGTGATGCGTCCGAAGCGGTCCGTCCCCGAACATGGCCCCATGGACGACGAGTTGGTGGAGCGGTTCCTCGAGGACGGGTTCGTAAAGATCGAGGGCGCCTTCCCGCCGCGCGTCGCCGAGAGCTGCGCCCGGCTGCTGTGGAAGGAGACGGGGTACGACCCGGACGACGCCGGCACCTGGAAGGACCCCGTGCACTGGGTGAGCAGCATGGCGCAGGGCCCGTTCGCCGCCGCGGCCAACTCCCCCGCTCTTCACCAGGCCTTCGATCTGCTGGTCGGCGAGAGACGCTGGGACCCGCTCTACGCGCTGGGCAGCTTCCCGCTGCGGTTCCCGCACACGGAGGAGCCGGACGACGCGGGCTGGCACATCGAAGGGAGCTACCTCCCCGCCGGTGAGTCGCTGTACCACTCCAATCTCCGCTCGCGGGGCCGGGCGCTGCTGATGCTCTTCCTGTTCAGCGAGGTGACGGAGGCCGACGCCCCGACCCGTATCAGGGTGGGCTCGCACCTCGATGTGCCGCCGGTCCTGGAGCCGTACGGCGAGGCGGGGGCCTCGTTCCTCGAACTCGGTCCGAAGGTGGCCGAGGCCTCCGCGCACCGCCCGCTCGCCCACGCCACCGGCCGGCCCGGCGACGTGTTTCTCTGCCATCCGTTCCTGGTGCACGCGGCGCAGCCGCACCACGGCACGCGTCCGCGTTTCATGGCGCAGCCGCCGCTGTGTCCGGCGGTGCCCTACGAGCTGGAGCGGGCGGACGGCGACTACTCGGCGGTGGAGTTCGCGATCCGCCGGGGGTTGGCCACGGAGGCCTGACCCCCGGCGGTTCACCGGGTCGGGCGCCCTACAGCGGCGGATACGCGTTCGTCATCAGCTGCTGGAACTGCGCCGAGAACCAGTGCCCCGACAGGGGGGCGTTCGGCAGTGCGCCGGACATGTTGTTGTTGTTCCGGGGGTTGCCCGTGTACGTCGGGTCGCACATCCGGTCGAAGCCCTTGCCCTCGTCGTTGGCGATGGCGGAGCTGGAGCCGTCGGACTCACCCGGGGGCTTCATCCACACATAGGCGTCGATCCCGGTGGCCGGGGAGGCCTGCGGGCGCTCGCCGAGGCCGGCACCGGCCTGGTTGCACCAGTTCCCGACGTGGATACGGCGGTCGTAGCGTCCGCCGTTGACGTAGGTGTCCACGCTGGTCGTCGCGCCGGGACCGGTGGGCCGGGCGGTGCCGCCCCAGCCGTTCCTGGACGTGTCGATCAGCATGCCGATGCCGGAGTTGAAGCCGACCGAGACGAGCTGGTTGCGGAAGGCCTGGGCGAAGGACAGCTCGTCGACGTAGCGGTTGTAGTCGATCCACTTGGACAGGCGGACGGAGGTGCCGTTCACCGTGTCGTTGATGGTGAAGTTGTTCTCCTTCAGGGCACTGTAGTTCGCCGTGTTGGTGATGAACCCGGCGACGTCGTCGACCGTCGCGCCCTCGCTGGTGGCCGCCTGCTTGAACAGGGTGGCGGACGTTCCGAAGTTGTCGTCCCAGCCGATCCAGCCGTGGTGACCGGCGTCCAGGTAGTTGTAGACGTTCGGGATCGCGCCGAGCTTGGCGAGCGCGTAGCCCACGCCCTTCACGTAGTTGCCGTTGGCGAGCATGGTGTCGCACTGCGGGGTGGCGGTGGCCCGGCTGCCGGTGTTGGTGACGAGGTTCGGCAGCGAGTCGATCTCGATGGTCGTGACGATCCGCAGTGCGGCGTACTTGCTGTCCGCGAGGATCGCCGCGATCGGGTCGATGAACTGCGTCTTGTACTTGTCGATCTCCGTCGGGCCGAGCTCCCCGTTGGAGGCGAGGGCCGCGCAGTCACGTCCGGGCAGATCGTAGACGACCAGTTGGACGACCTCTTCGCCGCTGCCCTTCTGCGCGAGCGCCGCGTCGAGGTGGGCGCGCAGGCCCATGCTGCCGCTCGCTCCGTTGATCGCGGCGATCCGGTCGAGCCAGACGCCGGTGGGCTGGTTGGAGATCCTGCTGCCGCCGGTCTCCGCCGCCGCCTTGGCGGACCACTCCGGGTTCACGTACACCTTGGCTCCGGCGTACGGGTTGTCGACTCTCCCGGAGGGGTCACTGCCCCCTCCGCCACCGCTTCCGTCGTCGACGTTGCAGGTCACCCCATCGAGGGTGAAGGTCGTGGGCAACGCGTTGGTGCCGCTGTAGGAGGCGTTGAAGCCGAAGCTGACCGAACCACCGGTCGCCAGCGTCCCGTTGTAGGTCTCGTTGGCCGCGGTGACGGCGGTGCCGCTCTGGCTGATCTTCGCGTTCCAGCCCGAGGTCACCTTCTGGTTCCCGGCGTACGCCCACTTCACCGCCCAGGAGGTCTTGGCGGCGCCGTTGTTGGTGACCGTGACGGCGGCGGTGAAGCCGGTGTCCCACTGGTTCTGCACCTTGTAGTCGACGGTGCAGGGGATGGCGGCGATCCCGGCGGGGTCCGCGGGAACGGCGGCCACGGCGGTGCCCGAGGCGCCGGCGAGCAGGACGAGCGCCCCTAAGAGCGCGGTTTTGGTACGACTCATGAGTGCGGGTTCCCATCTCTTCTTGTGCGGGTGTCCGTTGACTCCTCGCGCGGGCGCATGACTGATTCCTGCGCGGGTGTGCGTTTGACTCCGGCGCGCGTGTGCGTCTGATTCCGGCGCGCTTGTGCGTCTGATTCCTGTGCCGGTTATCCGTTGAGGGCGCGCAGATGATCACGCAGCCCGACTCCGTACGACGTGGGAGTGCCGTCGTAGTCGGAGATCAGGGAGGGACCTGAGGAGCAGTCCCAGGTGTTCCAGGTCCAGCCGAGGTAGGAGAGCCCCCGGTCGTCGAACCACTTCATCGCGGTGTCGATGAAGCCGTGGGAGCAGGTGTTCTCGCCGATCTCCCCCGCCACGAGAGGGACTTGGGCCGCCACCGGGGCGAGCGTCGAGTTCCAGCAGCTCTCGCTGGCGCAGGTGTTGAAGTTGTAGGTGTGGAAGGCGGCGACGAGGTTGCCCGTCGGATCGCTGGGCTTGTACGTCAGCCACTGGCTCAGGTCGTTGGAGTACGCCAGCCCGCCGGCCAGGATCAGGTTCTTGGCGCCGGTGCCGCGAACCGCGTCGACCAGGTCCTGCATCCCGGCGACCTCGTAGCCGATGCCCGGGCAGGTGCCGCCGTCCTTCCAGCAGGCCCACGCCTGGACGGCGGTGGAGGTCGCGCGGTCCGGGTAGGGCTCGTTGAACAGGTCGAAGGCGACGGCCTGGTCGTCCTTGAACGTACTGGCGACCGAGGACCAGAACGCCGGGCTGTACTGCGCGTCCGGCATCGGCTTCTGGCAGGTGGCGTGGACGTCGGAGCAGCCCGCCGAGTTCCCGGTGTACTGCCCGTAGTTCCAGTGCAGTTCGACGAGCGGGGTCATCCCGTGCGCCTCGACCTTGGCGACCAGGTCCTTGACGGCGGCGATGTAGTTGGCGCCGGCGTACTCCGGTTTGATGTTGGACAGGCCGAGCCAGCACTCCTCGTTGAGCGGAATGCGGACCGTGTTGGCCTTCCAGTCGGCGATCGCCTTGACCGAGGCGTCGTCGACCGGGCCGTCGAAGATGCCGTAGCCCTGGACGCACATGAACTCGCCGCCGGAGCGGTTGACGCCGAGCAGCCGCCGCGTCGCGCCGTCGGCGTCGACGAGCTTGTTCCCGGAGACGTGCAGCTTGGGCGCGGTGCCGGTCGTGGGCGGCGGATCCGTCGGGGTCGGCGACGGCTCCGTGTCCACGTTGCATGTCGTCCCGTTGAGCTTGAACGTCGTGGGTACGGCGTTGCTCCCCGACCACGAGGCGAGGAACCCGGCGCTGACACTGGCCCCTGAGCCGAGCGAACCGTTCCAGCTCTCGTTGGCCGCGGTGACCGTCGCGGCGGACTGGGACCACTTGGCGTTCCAGCCCTGGCTGACCTTCTGACCGGCCGCGAAGTCGAAGGTGAGACTCCAACTACTCAGCGCGGCCCTGTTGTTGGTGATCTTCACGCCGCCCTGGAAGCCGGTGTCCCACTGGCTCGTGACGGAGTAGTCCACCGTGCACGCGGGTGTGGCTCCTGAAGCCGTGACGACCGGCGCGATCGCGGTGCCCACGAGGGCGACCGCGGCGCCGACCACTAAAAGTCCTGAACGCGGAGGGTGTCGCATGAGCGACTCCTTGCAGCTCGGGCGCGTCGTGACGGACGCGTCGACTGATGGAACCGCTCCCACTGGTGCGGATGAAGTTAGCGCCAAGTGTCGGTAAAGGACAGAGGCGTCGCACTGTTGATCAATCGAACAATTTCGACTCTTCAAGCACCTTGACCCCTTCGACCCCCCTCTCCAATATGGGAGCGCTCCCACTGGTTCAAGGCTTGTTGCTGCTCCGCCCCCACTTCTCCGAGCCGCAAGGAGGAACCAGCACATGCACCCCAGTTCCAGAAGGAGACGCCGGAGGACCCGGCGGCTGTGGACGGCCGTGGTGGCGGCCCTCGCGCTTCCGTTCACCATGCTCGCGAATGGCTCAACTCCCGCTCAAGCTGTAGGAGTTCAGTGCAGTGTCGACTACAAGACCAATGACTGGGGCTCCGGTTTCACCGCGGATCTCACCCTCACCAACCGCGGCACGGACCCGATCAACGGCTGGACCCTGACCTACGACTACGCGGGCAACCAGACGCTCACCAGCGGCTGGAACGGCACCTGGTCACAGTCCGGCAGGACGGTCACCGCGAAGAACGCCTCCTGGAACGGGACGATCGCCGCCGGAGCCGCGGTCACCACCGGCGCGCAGTTCACCTACAGCGGCACCAACGCGGCGCCCGCCTCCTTCGCGATCAACGGCACCACCTGCACGGGCGCCCACGAGCCCCCGGTCACGGTGCTGACCAGTCCGGCCGCCGGCGCGGTCTACACGCAGGGCGACGTGATCCCGCTGGCCGCGACCGCGGCTGCCGCCGACAACGCGACCATCAGCAAGGTCGAGTTCTACGACGACACGACCCTGCTGGGCACCGACACCAGCTCCCCCTACACACTGTCGACCTCCGGCTTGACCGTCGGCAGTCATTCGCTGGTGGCCAAGGCGTACGACAGCCTGGGCGCGTCCGCGGCGTCCACGCCGGTCGGCATCACGGTCGCCTCGGGTCCCGCCGTGGTGGCCTCGCCCGCCCAACTCGGCGTCCAGCAGAGCAAGTCGGGCACGTTCGCCGTGCAGCTCTCGAAACAGCCGGCCGCGAACGTGACGGTGACGACCGCCCGTACGGACGGCAATTCGGGACTGTCCGTCACCGGCGGCGCCTCGCTCACCTTCACCCCGGCCAACTGGAACACGGCGCAGAACGTGACCATCACCGCCGACGCCTCCGGGACCGGCGCCGCGACCTTCACGGCCTCGGCGACCGGGTACGCCAAGGCGACGGTCACGGTGACGGAGCTGGCCGCGTCGAAGGCGTACGACGCCCGTTTCCTGGACCTCTACGGCAAGATCACCAATCCGGCGAACGGCTACTTCTCCCCCGAGGGCATCCCCTACCACTCGGTGGAGACGCTGATCGTCGAGGCGCCGGACCAGGGTCATGAGACCACGTCGGAGGCGTACAGCTATCTGATCTGGCTGCAGGCGATGTACGGGAAGGTCACCGGCGACTGGTCCAAGTTCAACGCCGCGTGGACGACCATGGAGACGTACATGATCCCCACCCACGCCGACCAGCCGACGAACTCCTTCTACAACGCCTCGAAGCCCGCGACCTACGCGCCGGAGCTCGACACCCCGAACGAGTACCCGGCCAAGCTCGACACGGGCGTCTCCGTCGGTTCGGATCCGATCGCGGCCGAGCTGAAGAGCGCGTACGGCACGGACGACGTGTACGGCATGCACTGGCTCCAGGACGTCGACAACGTCTACGGCTACGGCAACGAGCCCGGCAAGTGCGAGGCCGGACCGACCGCGACCGGCCCGTCGTACATCAACACCTTCCAGCGCGGCGCGCAGGAGTCGGTGTGGGAGACGGTGCCGCAGCCGACCTGCGACGCCTTCAAGTACGGCTCCACCAACGGCTATCTGGACCTCTTCACCGGGGACTCCTCGTACGCCAAGCAGTGGAAGTACACCGACGCGCCGGACGCCGACGCGCGGGCCGTGCAGGCCGCGTACTGGGCCGACGTGTGGGCCAAGGCGCAGGGCAAGGGCGGCGATGTGTCCACAACCGTCGGCAAGGCGGCGAAGATGGGCGACTATCTGCGCTACGCCATGTACGACAAGTACTTCAAAAAGATCGGCAACTGTGTCGGCCCGTCGACCTGCGCGGCCGGCACCGGCAAGGACGCCTCGCACTATCTGCTCTCCTGGTACTACGCCTGGGGCGGCGCGACCGACACCTCGGCGGGCTGGGCCTGGCGTATCGGCTCCAGCCATGTCCACGGCGGCTACCAGAACCCGCTGGCCGCGTACGCGCTCAGCTCGTACGCCGATCTGAAGCCCAAGTCCTCGACCGGCGCGACTGATTGGGGTACGTCCCTCACCCGGCAGCTTGAGTTCTACCGCTGGCTGCAGTCCAACGAGGGCGCCATCGCGGGCGGCGCGACCAACAGTTGGGCGGGCCGTTACGCGACCCCGCCGTCCGGGACACCGACCTTCTACGGCATGTACTACGACCAGCAGCCTGTGTACCACGACCCGCCGTCCAACCAGTGGTTCGGCTTCCAGGCCTGGTCCATGGAGCGGGTCGCCGAGTACTACCAGCAGACGGGGAACGCGAGCGCGAAGGCGATCCTCGACAAGTGGGTCTCCTGGGCACTGTCCAAGACCACGATCAACCCGGACGGCACCTACCGGATCCCCTCCACGCTCCAGTGGTCCGGCGCCCCCGACGCCTGGAACGCCTCAAGTCCCGCAGCCAACAGCGGACTTCACGTGACGGTCGCCGACTACACCAACGACGTGGGTGTGGCGGCCGCGTACGCCAAGACCCTGTCGTACTACGCCGCCAAGTCGGGCAACGCCCAGGCGAAGACGACGGCGAAGGCACTCCTCGACGGCATGTGGAGCAACTACCAGGACAGCCTGGGCATCGCCGTCCCCGAGACCCGCGCCGACTACAACCGCTTCGACGACACGGTCTACGTACCGAACGGCTGGAGCGGCAAGATGCCGAACGGCGACACGATCAACTCCTCCTCGACCTTCACCTCGCTCAGGTCCTTCTACAAGAACGACCCGAACTGGTCGAAGATCGAGGCCTATCTGGCGGGCGGAGCCGCGCCCTCCTTCACGTACCACCGGTTCTGGGCCCAGGCGGACATCGCCCTGGCCATGGGCTCGTACGCGGAGCTTCTCGAATAGTCCCCGCCGGGCGCTCCGCGGGTCGGACGGTACTTGAACCGCGGGCCGGTTGTGGCTGGTCGCGCAGTTCCCCGCGCCCCCAGGGGCGCGGGACCAGCACCGTGCCTCCAAGAGCGCCCAAAGCTCCGCGTGCGCGGTCTCGTCACCTGACGACGAGGCCACCTGGCCGGGCGGCCCCCACCCGCACTGGGGGCCGCCCGGTCGTCATGCCCTCCTCCAGAGAGGACCCCACCGTGCGAAGAACCCGCATCCTCACCGCCGTACTGGCCCTCACCGCCGGCTTGCTGGCGGGCAGCCCGTCCGCCCTCGCCGCGAGCACGACCCCGACAACGACGCTCGCCGCCGACACGTACACCTGGAAGAACGCCCGGATCGATGGCGGCGGATTCGTCCCCGGCATCGTCTTCAACCGCTCCGAGAAAAACCTCGCCTACGCCCGTACGGACATCGGCGGCGCCTACCGCTGGCAGGAGTCGACGAAGACCTGGACCCCGCTCACGGACTCGATCGGCTGGGACCGGTGGGGCCACACCGGGGTCGTCAGCCTCGCGTCCGACTCCGTCGACCCGAACAAGGTGTACGCGGCGGTCGGCACGTACACGAACAGCTGGGACCCCGGCAACGGTGCCGTGCTGCGCTCCGCCGACCGGGGCGCGAGCTGGCAGAGGACGGACCTGACCTTCAAGCTGGGCGGGAACATGCCGGGCCGGGGCATGGGTGAGCGCCTCGCGATCGACCCGCACAAGAACAGCGTGCTGTACCTCGGCGCGCCCAGCGGCAAGGGCCTGTGGCGGTCCACGGACTCGGGTGTCACGTGGTCGCAGGTGACCAACTTCCCGAACGTCGGCAACTACGTACAGGACGCGACCGACACCAGCGGCTACGCCTCCGACAACCAGGGGATCGTCTGGGTCACCTTCGACGAGTCGACGGGCACGTCCACAAACACCACGCAGACGATCTACGTCGGGGTCGCCGACAAGGACAACGCGGTCTACCGCTCGACGGACGGCGGCGCGACCTGGTCCCGGCTGCCAGGACAGCCCACCGGCTACCTCGCCCACAAGGGCGTGCTCGACGCCACGAACGGCTACCTCTATCTCGCCTACAGCGACAAGGGCGGCCCGTACGACGGTGGCAAGGGCCAGTTGTGGCGGTACGCCACCAAGACCGGGACCTGGACGAACATCAGCCCGGTCGCGGAGGCCGACACCTACTACGGCTTCAGCGGGCTGACCGTCGACCGGCAGCATCCGGGCACGGTGATGACGACGGCGTACAGCTCCTGGTGGCCGGACACCCAGATCTTCCGTTCCACCGACAGCGGCGGCACCTGGACGAAGGCCTGGGACTACACCTCGTACCCCAACCGTTCGAACCGCTACACGATGGACGTGTCGTCCGTGCCCTGGCTGACCTTCAACGCGAACCCGTCACCCCCCGAGCAGGCCCCCAAACTCGGCTGGATGACGGAGGGGTTGGAGATCGACCCGTTCAACTCGGCCCGGTTGATGTACGGAACGGGCGCGACGATCTACGGCACCGAGAACCTCACGAACTGGGACAGCGGCGGCCAGTTCACCGTCAAGCCGATGGTCCAGGGCCTGGAGGAGACGGCCGTCAACGACCTGGCCTCTCCCCCCTCCGGTGCCACCCTCCTCAGTGCCCTCGGTGACATCGGCGGCTTCCGGCACACGGACCTCACCAAGGTGCCGTCGATGATGTACACCTCGCCGAACTTCACCACGACGACGAGCCTCGACTACGCCGAGACGAACCCGAACACGGTGGTGCGGGTCGGCAACCTCGACTCGGGTCCGCATGTCGCCTTCTCGACGGACAACGGCGCCAACTGGTTCGCGGGCACCGACCCTTCGGGCGTCAGCGGTGGCGGCACGGTCGCGGCGGCGTCCGACGGCGACCGCTTCGTGTGGAGCCCGGCGGGCGCGGGCGTGCAGTACACGACCGGCTTCGGTACGTCGTGGTCGGCGTCCGGCGGCATCCCGTCCGGCGCGATCGTGGAGTCGGACCGGGTCGACCCGAAGACCTTCTACGGCTTCAAGTCCGGCAGGTTCTACGTCAGTTCGGACGGCGGTGCCACGTTCACCGCCTCCGCGGCCACCGGTCTGCCCAGCGGTGACAGCGTGCGGTTCAAGGCGCTGCCCGGGACGAAGGGCGACGTGTGGCTGGCGGGTGGCGCGAGCGACGGCGCGTACGGCCTGTGGCACTCGACGGACGGCGGCGCGAGCTTCACCAAGCTGTCGAACGTCGACCAGGCCGACACCATCGGCTTCGGCAAGGCGGCGACCGGCGCCTCGTACCAGACGCTCTACACCAGCGCGAAGATCGCGGGGGTGCGTGGCATCTTCCGCTCGACGGACAAGGGCGCGAGCTGGACCCGCATCAACGACGATGCCCATCAGTGGGGTTGGACCGGTGGCGCCATCACCGGTGACCCGCGGATCTACGGGCGCGTGTACGTCGCGACCAACGGGCGCGGGATCGTCTACGGCGACAGTTCGGACGCCGGGGGCGGGGATGGCGGCGGCGGTACGGATCCGACGCCTCCGCCGACGGGCGCCTGCACCGTGACGTACAAGATCACCAACCAGTGGTCGGGCGGCTTCCAGGCGGACGTGGCGCTCATCAACACGGGTACCACCGCTTGGAGCGGCTGGTCTCTCGCCTGGTCCTTCGCGGACGGACAGAAGCTCACCCAGGCGTGGAACGCCGACGTCACCCAGTCGGGCATGGCGGTCACGGCGAGGAACCTGACCTGGAACGCGAACGTGGCGGCGGGTTCGTCGGTGAGCTTCGGCTTCACCGGAAGCTGGACGGGGGCGAACACGAAGCCGACGTCCTTCGAGCTGGGCGATCAGACCTGCGCGCTGAGCTGACCGCTCCCCCGCTCACCCTCAGGGGCGCGTACCCATGGGCACGCGCCCCTCGCGATGTACACGAAGGTCCGGTTCGACGGCATTTACCCAGCCCATCATGATCACAGCTCCATCACCACACCCACCCCCCGCTCACACTTTCTTCACACCTCGCTATACGGTCACCCCACCTCGAAACCTCCCTGGGGGGGACTATGTCGTACAACCAGCCGCCGCCACCGCCCGGATTCGGCCCGCGGCCTGTGCCGCCCACCCCTGCCCCGCAGCCGGCCAGACCGCGGTGGGCACGGAAGCGCTATGTGCTCGGCGCGATCGGTTTCGCCTTCTGTCTCGGCATCGGCGCCGGCGGGAGCGACAGCGGCGACAGCACCAGTCAGACCAGGCACACCACGAAGGCCGCGGCCGGCACGGTGCGGCCCACCCCCACCGTCACCGTCACCACGACGGCCACCGCGAAGCCGAAGCCCGCACCGACGGTCACCGCGACGAAGACGGTCAAGGTCAAGGTGACCGTCACCGCGAAAGCCGCCTCGGGCAGTGGCTCCGGCAGCAGCGGCGGCGGTGGCAGCAGCAGCGGGGACAGCGTCGGCACCTGCTCGATCACCTCCAACTCCGGCAACTGCTACTCGGCGGGCCAGTACTGCCGCAACAGCGACCACGGCGCCAGTACGACCACCGCGGGCGGCAGCAGGATCACGTGCGTGTACCGCTCCAACGCGTGGCGCTGGTCCTACAGCTGACAGCCAAGCCGAAGTGCGAACGGCCCGCCCGCACTTCGGCTTGTTCTGGGACGGGATCTGCCCTGTTCAGGGGGTGTAGACCGTGGGACGCGGCGCCGTCGTCATCCCGTCGCCGATGAAGAAGCTCGGGTGCGGGGGCTGGTTGTAGGCGGTGTTCTGCCAGGCCAGGGCCGTGCGGTACTGGGTGTCGTGGAGGAGGGTGGTGATCTTTGTGGTCGTCTCGTACGGGGTGGAGTAGATCCTCAGGGCCGTGTTGTCGGTCGTCGGCCAGACGGCCTCCTCACGCCAGTCGCCGAGGATGTCGCCGGACAGCGACGGGGTCGCCTTGGTGCTGTTGTTGGAGTGGACGCCCGACCCGGTGAGCAGGCGGGTGTCGGACGAGGCGCCGTACTTGTCGATGTGGGTGTCGTCGAGGAGTTCGCGGACGGGGTCGCCGTCCCACCAGGACAGGAAGTTGATGCTGCCCGGCTTGCGGGTCGCCACCACCGTGCCCTGCGGGTTGCGGACGCCGTCCGCGTGCGAGGACCAGGACTCGGCGCCCGCGCTGCCCGCCCAGATGTCACCGGACACGCCCCGGCCGTTGTCGCCGTTGGCCGCCGTGGACCAGAGGATCGCACCCGTCTTGGCGTCCGCCATCCACGACGCCGGTTTAGAGGAGTCCTCGTCGACCTTGAACTCCTCCAGGCCGGGGCGGGAGGGGTCGAGGTCGCCGACGTGCAGGGCGTCCCCGTGCCCGTTCTTGGTGGTCCACAGGCCGTTGCCGTTGTCGTCCACGGCCATCGAGCCGTACACGATCTCGTCCTTGCCGTCCCCATCGACATCCGCCACCGACAACTGGTGGTTGCCCTGGCCGTCGTAGCCCTTGCCGCTGTTGGTCGAGGAGTTGGTGTCGAAGGTCCAGCGCCGGGTGAACGCGCCACCCCGCCAGTCCCAGGCGGCGATGACGGTACGGGTGTAGTAGCCGCGCGCCATGATGAGGGAGGGCCGGGCGCCGTCCAAGTAGGCCGTCCCCGCGAGGAAACGGTCGACCCGGTTGCCGTACGAGTCCCCCCAGGAGGAGACCGTGCCGCGCGCCGGAACGTAGTCGACGGTGCCCATCGCGGCGCCCGTCTGCCCATTGAACATGGTCAGGTACTCGGGCCCGGACAGCACGTAACCGCTGGAATTGCGGTAGTCGGCGGAGGAACTGCCGATCACCGTGCCCCGGCCGTCCGTCGTCCCGTCCGCCGTCTTCATGGCGACCTCGGCCTTGCCGTCGCCGTCGTAGTCGTACACCTGGAACTGTGTGTAGTGCGCGCCCGAGCGGATGTTCCTGCCCAGATCGATGCGCCACAGGCGGGTGCCGTCGAGCTTGATGCCGTCGATGACGGTGTTGCCGGTGTAGCCGGACTGGGAGTTGTCCTTGGCGTTGGTGGGTTGCCACTTGAGGACGAAGTCGAGTTGGCCGTCGCCGTCGAGGTCTCCGACGGATGCGTCGTTGGCCTCGTAGGTGTAGGCGACTCCGTCGGGAGTGGTACCGCCCGCGGGCGGGGTGATGGGGACGTCCTTGTATCCGGTACGGAACTGGACGGCGTGGACGGAGTCGGCCTGCTCGACGCCGTTCACGATCGCGCGCACCGTGTAGTCGGCCTGAGCGGGCGCACCCGAGTGGAAGTAGTTGGTGGAGCCGGTGATCGGCGACGAGTTGACCAACGTACCGGCGCGGTACACGTTGAACGACACGTCGTTCGGGTCGGTGCCGAGCCAGCACCAGCTGACCAGGTTGCCGCTGTCGGTGTGGACGCTGACGACGCCCCGGTCGAGGGACTCCACCTGACGGGCCGTGGCCGCATGGGCCGTTCCGGTGCCGAGGGCGGTGAGTCCGGCGGCGATGAGGGCGGCCGTGGCCCCCAGGGCCGAGCCGATGGCGCGTCTGCGGTGCTGCCTGTGCGGGTGCTGCACGATGGTTACCTCCTGAGAGGACAGACTGCTTCTGTTCCCTCAGTTGCCGCCGCGGGCAGGGGGGTTGCCGCCTATCGGCAAGTATCCGCAAGCGCTCTCTACGCGTACAGGCGGGCCAGTGCCGCCACCGTGCGCGCGATACGGTCCCGGAGCTCGACGGGCTCCAGCACGTCGATCGCCGCACCCAGGCGCAGGAACTCGTCATGGGCCTGGGCGACGGACTCGATGGGGACAATGGTCCGGGTCCAACCGTCCTGCTCCGTAAGGCCGTTGGAGTCCATGGCCTGGGCCGCCGGGCCGGTGAGACGAGTTCCCGGTGCCACCCGTATCACGGCCTCGGCACGGTGCAGACGGTCGTGGAAGTCCCGTTGGTACGCCGCCCAGTACGCGGCCAGGTCGAACGTCTCCGGTCGGCTGAACTCCTCATCCGTGGCGGTGAGTTCGAGGATCTGGTCGACGCGGAACGTGCGCGGCCTGGGGCCCGCCACGACATACCAGCGGCCCGCCTTCAGAACCAGACCGTACGGCTCCAGGCGGCGCCGCACATCGGTGGGCTCGCGCCAGCGGCGGTACAGGACGTGCAGCACCCGCGCGTTCCAGACGGCGTCGGCGACGGCGGGGAGGTACGGGATGTCGTCGGCGTCCGCGTACCAGCCGGGGGCGTCCAGGTGGAAGCGGCCGCTGATCCGGTCGGCGTGCTCGCGCAGCTCGCGCGGGAGGGCGGCGCGCACCTTCAGCTGCGCGGCGGCCAGGACCGGGCCGAGGCCCAGCTCGGCGGCGGGGCCGGGGACACCGGCGAGGAAGAGGGCCTCGGCCTCCCCCTCCGTGAAGCCGGTGAGACGGGTGCGGTAGCCGTCGAGGAGGCGGTATCCGCCGGCGTGCCCCGCGTCGCCGTACAGCGGGACGCCCGCCGCGCTCAGCGCCTCGACGTCCCGGTAGACCGTGCGTACCGAGACATCGAGCTCCTCGGCGAGGTCGGCGGCGGTCATCCGGCCGCGGGTCTGGAGCAGCAGGAGGATCGAGACGAGCCGGCTGGACTTCACTGACATATGGTGTCAGTGAAGTCGGCCTAGCGTGCGCGTCATGGCTTCGACGACCTTCCCGAACTCCTCGAACTCCTCGAACTCCCCGAGTTCCCCGAGTTCCCCGAACTCCCGCAACTTCAGGGAGAAACTGCTGACCGTGCCGCCGCCCATCGAGGTGGCAGGGCGACGGATCAAGCGCTACCACGTCACCGCGGACCCGGCCGGTATCGCGCCCGACGTCGAGGCGGCGGCGTACGCGATACTGCCGAAGCTGCTGCCGGAGCCCGACGGCACGCCGCCCGCGACCTTCGTCGTACTGCACCGGGGCGGCGACGACGGCGCCTACCTCAACGCGTACAGCTGGGTGTGGGACAACGTCCTGCACTTCCGGGGCGCGTCGGCGGGCCAGCCGGTCCTGGGCTGCCCGGACCGGGATCCGACGCACTTCATCACACCCGACCTCCCCTGGATCGGCTGCGTCTGGGAGCTGCCGCCGATCCTGCACGAACGCGACGCCTGGGTGCGGCACATGCTCACGCCCGACGCACCCGACCTCGACGCCTACCTTGCCGACTCCCTCCCCGAGGGCACGACGGGAGACCGCTCATGAGCAGCCCGCACGACTTCGACTTCCTCCACGGGGAGTGGGACGTCCGCAACAGGCGTCTGACCGACTTCCTCGACGCCGACAGCGGCTGGGAGGAGTTCGGGGCCACGAGCCACTGCTGGAGCCTGTTCGACGGGGCCGCGAACCTCGACGAGATGACGGTGCCCGGTCAGGGGTGGAAGGGCCTCACCCTGCGGCTCTTCGACCCCGCGGCCCTGGTGTGGTCACTGAACTGGTCGTCGAGCCGCAGCGGGAAGCTGTTTCCGCCGGTGGTGGGGCGGTTCGGGCCCGACGGGCGCGGTGAGTTCCGCGGCGACGACACACACGACGGGAAGGACGTACGGGTGCGGTTCGTGTGGTCGGGGATCTCCGCGAGCACCGCCCGCTGGGAGCAGGCCTTCTCCGTGGACGGAGAGAGGACATGGGTGACCAACTGGGTCATGGAGTTCGCGCGGCGGGGATCTTCCTGAACGCGCGGAGGACGAACCGCGGGTCGGGGCGCGGGACTTCCTGATCGGGCAGCGCTTCGAGCAGCGTGACGAAGCGCTCGGCCAGCGGATCGTCCGGGGCGATCCGGGTGAACCAGCCGCGGCGCAGGTCCGCCACCGTGCTGCGCGGGCTGCGGCCCTGGCCGTGGCCCCGGAAACGGGCCCGCCCGGCCGGGATGAGCCCGTGCTCCACGGCGTACGCCTCGACGTCCTCGGCGCGGTCCTGGGCGGCGCGGCGCGGGCGGTCGGCGAGTACGGCGTCTATGTCACTGCCCACGTCGTGCGCGGCGGCCTTGTCCACGGTGGTGACGTACACCCCGCCGGGGCGCAGGATCCGCGCGCACTCGGCGACGATGGCGCGGACGTCCTCCGCGCCGTCGACCAGATGGAGCAGCCAGACGCTGGTGACGGCGTCGAACGAGGCATCGGGGAAGGGCAGTCGGCGGCTGTCTGCTCGGATCACCGCGCCGGGGAGCCTCGCCGCCGCCATCCGGGCCATGCCGTGCGCGGCGTCCGCGCCCGTCACCCGGAGTGCCGGGCGGGCGGCGGCGAGCCGGCGCGTGACGATTCCGGTGCCGCAGGCGACGTCGAGCAGGTCCCGTACGCCGTCGGGGACGAGGCCGAGTACGGCGTCCGCGGCCGCGGTGGCCCTGGGCTCACCGCCCCTGGTGGAGTCGTACGCCTCGGCTTCCTTGTCGTAGTCCAGCATGCGGATCAGTGTGCGCCATGTCCCGGAGCGAGTGCCTCCACCCTGCGGGCGAGCTTGAAGTCGAGCTCGGTGACGGCGCCGCCGACGCTGTGGGTGTTCACGGTGAGGGAGATCGTGTTGTAGCCGAGGGTGAGGTCGGAGTGGTGGTCGAGCTCCTCCTGTACCTGGGCGATGTGGACGACCATCGCGGTCGCGGCGAAGTGGGAGGGGAGGTGATAGGAGCGGGCCAGTCGGTCGCCGTCCAGCGACCAGCCGGGCAGCTCCGCGAGCCGTTCCTCGATCTCCTTCTGCGACAGGGGTTCGACGGGCATGGCCTCACTCCATTCGTACGGGGGGGGTGCCGTGGGGCTGTTCCTCAGCCTGCCACAGTCCCCCGACCGGGGCTCTCCGGCGCCCCGAGGGGTTTCGCGCCCCCGCCGTCCCCACCCGTCCCCTCGTCAACCTGGGGGTTCCGCCCCCAGACCCCTGGGGGTGCTTCTTCGGCTGCGGGTGGGCGGGGGGGCCGGCCGCGTGGTTCCCCGCGCCCCTGAAAGCGGGGCGTTCCTCGGCTACGGTCGGCGTATGTCCATCGTCGCGTCCGGTCCGACCAGGCCCTCAACCAACCCTGCCGGCAAGGGCGTCGGCCCGCTGCTGCGGGGCTGGCGCGAACAGCGTCGGGTCAGCCAGCTGGAACTGGCGCTGCGTGCCGACTCCTCGGCCCGCCATATCAGCTTCATCGAGACCGGCCGTTCCCGTCCGAGCGAGGACATGGTGCTGCGGCTGGCCGAACACCTCGACGTCCCCGTGCGGGAACGCAACGCGCTGCTCCTGGCCGCCGGCTACGCGCCCCACTATCCGGAGACCCCGCTCGACGATCCGTCGATGGACGCCCTGCGCCAGGGCATGGAGCGGCTGATCCAGGGCTACGAGCCCTACCCGGCGCTGGTGGTCGACGCCACGTACACCGTGCTCGCCGCCAACCGTGGCATCACCATGCTCCTGGAGGGCGTCGGCGAGTCGCTGCTCACGCCGCCGCTCAACGCGATGCGGCTGACCCTCCACCCGGAGGGCCTGGCGCCTCGGATCCGCAACCACCGCGAGTGGCGCGACCACCTGCTCGCGCAGATGGAACGACAGATCGCCCTGGACCGCTCCGAGCCACTGCGCGCGCTGTACGAGGAGGTGGCGGCCTATCCAGTACCTCAACCGGAGACGAAGGCCATCTCCTCGGCCGAGGACGAGGAACTCGAGCCCGTTCCCTGTTTCGCGCTCCCCCTTCAGATCGAGCACGGCGAGCGCGTGCTGTCGTTCATCTCCTCCATCTCCACGTTCAACACCCCCATGGACGTCACCGTCGCCGAGCTGGCCATCGAGACGTTTCTGCCCGCGGACCCGGCGACGGTCAAATACCTTCAGTCACTGGTGTCTTGACGGAGCGTCGCTGATCCGTTTGAGTGGGGGCTTCGGCGCTTGGGGAGGGCGTGGCGTGAGTGAGCGGCGGGCTGCGCCCACCGTGGGGCAAGTAGTGCTCGGGCGGCGGCTGCAGGAATTGCGGGAGGCCACCGGGCTGAAGCGGGAAGAGGCCGCGCGTGTCCTGCGTGTCGCCCCGGCGACGGTGCGGCGGATGGAGATGGCCGAGGTCGCCCTCAAGATTCCGTACCTTCAGGTGTTGCTGACGACGTACGGCGTGGCCGACGACGAGGTGGCCGCGTTCGTCGCGCTCGCCGAGGAGGCGAACCAGCCGGGCTGGTGGCAGCGGTTCCACGATGTGCTGCCGGACTGGTTCAGCATGCACGTCAGCCTGGAGGGCGCCGCCCGTCTGATCCGCTCCTACGAGCCGCACTTCGTGCCCGGGCTGCTGCAGACCGAGGAGTACGCGCGCGCCGTGCTGGAGGCCGGAACGGTGGGCCAGGCGGGGCCCGAGGCCGTCGAGCGGCATGTGACGCTGCGCATGACGCGGCAGAAGCTGCTGCTGGGGCGCGAGAACCGGCCACACCTCTGGGTGATCATGGACGAGACCGCGCTGCGGCGCCCGGTGAGCACACGCGGCGAGGTCATGCGGGACCAGATCGACCGACTGCTGCGCGAGATGGAGAGCGACGACATCTCCGTCCAGGTCGCCGAGTACGCGAGCGGCCCGCACCCGGGGACGTACACCTCCTTCGCGTTGTTCCGCTTCGCGGAGCCGGAGCTGCCCGACATGGTCTACAGCGAGTATCTGACCGGTGCCGTCTACCTCGACTCGCGCTCCGAGGTGGTCACGCACCTGGAGGTTCTGGACCACATGTCGGCCCATGCCGCGTCCGTACCGCGCACCAAGGAGATCCTGCGGGAGATCCGGGACTCCTACTGAGGATTCCCAAAGAGGGTTCCCAAGCAGGAGCTCCAGGGAGGAACTCCAGGGAGGGGCTCCAGGAATGCTCCCGCTCAGGGCCGCTACGCCGCGCCGCCCCTCGTCTCCCTCTCGTCGTCCACGATCTCGGCGTCCACCACACCGTCCTCCTCCGCCGCGGTGTGCTCGGCGGCCGGCTCCTGGCCGGGTGTCTGCTGGGCCCGGGCGTACATGGCCTGGCCCATCTTCTGGCTCACCGAGCCCAGTTTCTCGACGCCGGTGCGCAGGGCGGTGGCGTCGGTGGCGGAGTCCTCCAGGAGGCGCTTGAGGTCGGCGACGGCGGACTCGACCTCGGGTTTCGTCTCGGAGGGGATGCGCTCGTCGTTCTCGCGGAGGAACTTCTCGGTCTGGTAGACGAGTTGTTCGGCCTGGTTGCGGGTCTCGGCGCCCTCGCGGCGCGCGCGGTCCTCCTCGGCGTACTGCTCGGCCTCGCGCATCATGCGGTCGATGTCGTTCTTGGGGAGCGCGGAGCCGCCGGTGACGGTCATCTTCTGTTCGCGCCCGGTGGCCAGGTCCTTCGCGGAGACGTGCATGATCCCGTTGGCGTCGATGTCGAACGCGACCTCGATCTGCGGCACCCCGCGCGGCGCGGGAGGCAACCCGGTGAGGTCGAAGACGCCGAGCTTCTTGTTGTACGCGGCGATCTCCCGTTCGCCCTGGTAGACCTGGATGCCCACCGAGGGCTGGTTGTCCACGGCCGTGGTGAAGATCTCCGAACGGCGGGTCGGGATCGTGGTGTTGCGCTCGATGAGCTTGGTCATGATGCCGCCCTTGGTCTCGATGCCCAGGGACAGCGGGGTGACGTCGAGGAGCAGGACGTCCTTCACGTCCCCCCTGATGACACCCGCCTGGAGGGCCGCGCCGAGCGCCACGACCTCGTCCGGGTTGACGCCCTTGTGCGGGTCCTTGCCGGTGAGGTCCCTGACCAGGTCCGTCACGGCGGGCATCCGGGTCGAGCCGCCGACCAGGATGACGTGGTCGATCGCCGCGAGCTTGACGCCCGCGTCCTTGATCGCCTGGTGGAAGGGGGTCTTGCAGCGGTCGAGCAGATCGGCGGTCAGCTCCTGGAACTGGGCGCGCGTCAGTTTCTCCTCGAGGTGCAGGGGGCCGTCGGCGGTGGCGGTGATGTAGGGCAGGTTGACGGTGGTCTCGGAGGAGCTGGACAGTTCGATCTTGGCCTTCTCGGCGCTCTCGCGCAGTCGCTGCAGCGCCATCTTGTCGTGGCCGAGATCGATGCCGTGCGAGGCCTTGAAGCGTTGCGCGAGGTGTTCGACGACCCGCTGGTCCCAGTCGTCGCCGCCGAGCCGGGTGTCGCCGTTGGTCGCCTTGACCTCGATGACGCCGTCGCCGATCTCAAGGAGCGAGACGTCGAAGGTGCCGCCGCCCAGGTCGAAGACGAGGACGGTCTGCTCCTCGCCCCGGTCGAGGCCGTAGGCGAGGGCGGCGGCCGTCGGCTCGTTGATGATCCGCAGGACTTTCAGGCCCGCGATCTCGCCCGCCTCCTTGGTGGCCTGGCGTTGCGCGTCGTCGAAGTAGGCGGGCACGGTGATCACGGCGTCCGTGACGTCCTCGCCGAGGTAGGCCTCCGCGTCCCGCTTCAGCTTCTGCAGGACGCGCGCCGACAGCTCCTGGGCACGGTAGCGGGTGCCGTCGACGGAGCCCTTCTCCGGGAAGCGCCAGCTCGCGTCGCCCATGTGGCGTTTGACCGAGCGCGCGGTGCGCTCCACGTTCGTCACGGCCTGACGTTTGGCGACGTCACCGACGAGCACCTCGCCGTTCTTGGCGAAGGCCACCACGGAGGGGGTGGTGCGCGCGCCCTCCGCGTTGGTCACGACGGTGGGGTCGCCGCCTTCGAGGAGTGCCACCACCGAGTTCGTCGTACCGAGGTCGATCCCGACCGCACGTGCCATGTCCGTCCCCTTCCGCCAGGGCGCTGCCCACCTTCAAGCACAAAACTTGAGTGCTTTCTTGTCAATGGGGCGCGCTGGCCGAGGGGGCGGCCGGGCCAGGGCGGCCCGGACATGACAGCGCCGCGGGCCCTGTGCGGGGACCGCGGCGCCGTACTGCTCCCGGACGTCAGGCCAGCTTGGCCGTCAGGGTGATCGTCGTGCCGGTCAGCGCCGCGCTGACCGGGCAGTTCTTCTTCGCGTCCTCGGCCGCCGCGACGAAGCCGTCGTTGTCGAGGCCCGGCACCGTGCCCTCCACCGTGAGGTGGATTCCGGTGATGCCCTCGCCGGGCTGGAAGGTGACGTCGGCGTTGGTGATGAGCTTGGTGGGCGGGGTGCCCGCGCCCGCGAGGGCGTGCGACAGCGCCATGGAGAAGCAGCTGGAGTGGGCGGCGGCGATCAGCTCCTCGGGGCTGGTCTTGCCGTTCGCGTCCTGCGCCCGCGACGCCCACGTCACCGGCTGCTGGCCGATGCCGGAGGAGTCGAAGGTGACGACGCCGCTGCCCTCGAGCAGGTTGCCTTCCCACACGGTGTGTGCGGTGCGCGTGGTTGCCACGATGATTCCCTTCGATGAGGTCCCGCTTTCGGGGTCCGTACGCACCATCCGATCACACCCGTGCCCAACTCACCCAGAATGACGGCCCGCTGGCAGCACTCCGTTTTCCGTCGCGCGGCCCCGGCCACCTGGCCGTGGCTCAGGCGGCGCGCTCGTCCGCGGGCGCCGCCAGCGGTACTTGGGGGCCGTCGCACTCGCGCAGCCAGCGCCGCAGTACGCGGTGCACCTGTTCGGCGCCCACGAGATCCGCGTCGTCCTCGACCGGCGCGGACAGGACCACGGGCGACAGCAGGAAGGGACGTGCCTGGGCCCCGCCGAGTCCGCCGTGCGAACCGATCTGCTCCTCGAAGGCGAGGACTTCGCCCTCCTGCGGGTCGTACGAGGAGTTGACCATGATGTCGGCGACGTGCGGGAACGAGTGCGTTCGTCGTACGGCGTCGGCGGCGCCGGGGCCGAAGTCGGCGAGCGGGCCCGGCCGCGCGTCGTCGAGCTTGTCGACCGGTACCTCGGCGCCGTTCGCGCCCAGCACGAGTCCGCCGTACTCCTCGCTGCGGACCAGCACGAAGCCGACGCCGGGGTGGTTGGCGAGGGTGGACAGCAGCGCGGGGTGGCGGCGGTCTATCTCCTCCCGGCTCATCCGGTGCGGCACGTCGGGGAAGGAGACGAGGCCGAGATTTCCGGAGGCCAGCACGATGGGCTCGGAGCGCCGCGAGGGACGGTGGTGCTCGCCGCGCTCCTCGACGGGTCTGCGCAGCGCGGCCCGGACCGCGGCCCGCGCCTCGGTGCCGCTGTGCGTGTGCTGTACCTTGCGCGGCACGGGCAGGCCGCAGCCGGCCCGGACCAGGTTGCCGAGGCTGAGGCCGTAGCGGGTCAGGAAGGTCTCGCCGGGGCTCTGGCCGTGGTCCGACAGCACCACGATCCGGTAGGGCCGCGGGGCGTGCTCGGCGACCTTGGCCACCAGGGCGAGGGAGCGGTCGAGGCGCTCCAGGACCTTCTCGGCGTCCCGGCTGCGCGGCCCGGAGTGGTGGGCCACCTCGTCGTACGCCACCAGGTCCGCGTAGACCGCGTTGCGCCCGGCGAGCATGTCGCCGATCACCGCGGCGACGACGACGTCCCGCTCGACGACGGTCGCGAAGGCGCGTACGAAGGGGTACAGCCCGCCGCGCTTGACCCGTGGCCGCCGCTTCTCCATCCGGGCCCACGTGGACTGGCCCATCTCGCGCAGGACCTCGGCGACGAAGGACATGGCCGTACGGACTGCGTTGGCGGGGTCGCTGAAGTACGCGAAGTAGCCCGAGCGGGAGCGGTTCTCCCGGCCCCTTCGCGCGGCGATGGACAGTACGAGGGCCAGCTGGTCGGCGCCGCCGCTGAAGAGGTTGCCGCGGCTGGCGCCGTCGACGGTGAGCAGGCCCCCGTCGCCGGTGTACTCGATGGCACGGCGCTGGAGTTCGGCGGCGCTGGAGGGCCGGTTGCACACCATGACCTCGTGCGTGTCCTTCTCGTACCAGCGGAAGGCCGGCACGTCGTGGTTGCTGCCGTGCAGGATGCCGAGCTGGCTGGCGCCGGTCTGGCTGGACCAGTCGGTGCGCCAGGGCGTGAGCCGGTGGGTGGGGCGGCCACTGCTCACCGGGCTGCCGAGCCACTGCGCGACGGTGGGCATCAGCCCCTTGCCGACCGCCTCCTCCAGCACGTCGTGGCCCACGCCGTCGAGCTGGAGGAAGACGGTACCGGGGGTCGAGGACCCGGCCTGCCCGTCACCGCGTCTGCGGCGCCGGTCGGCGAGCCGGTAGAGCCTGCGCCCGTAGGCGTCGTCGTCCCGGACCGCGAGGGCACCCCCGGTGGCCGAGGCGACCGCGGACATCACGGCGGCGACGACCACGGCGGTCTCCGGGGCGGCCTCGCCCTGCCCGGAGGGGTTGATGCGCAGGGCTATCAGCAGCAGGGACCCGTTCAGGAAGAAGACGAGCAGACCGAGCACGAGGGCGGGCACCAGCAGCAGCGCCCGTACGAGCAGTGGCCACACGAGCGAGGAGAGCAGACCGAAGACGGCCGCGCCCACCCCGGCGGTGACGGCGATCCGCGTGGCACTGTCCCCGTTGCTGGACTCCAGCTGGAAGTCGGGCAGCGCACCGGCGAGGACGAGCATGGTGACCGTGGACACGGCCCACACCGCGACACTCCGCCACACTCCGCTGAGAAGTCGCCGCCAACGCCTTCCGCCCACGCCCTGTCCACCTCACGTCCCGGCCCGCCCGGTGCGCGAGGCCTGCTCCCACCCTGTCACAACGGTCGAGCGGCCCCCGGTGTCCCCCTCAGCGGCCGTCGTAGCCGGCGGTCGGCATCGACAGGCGGCGGTGGACCCGGGCCTTCATCTGAGCGTCGTACGACGGTTCCGCACACCCGACCGTCTCGATCCGTACGCCTCGGCGGGCGCACTCGGCGGTGAACTCGTCCACGGAGGCGAGGGCGCGCTCCAGGACACGACGGCTCGGCGCGACGAACAGGTCGACGAGGCCCGCCTCGACGTCCGCCCACAAGGTGCGGTGGTCGGGGCGCAGACCGCGGACGAGGAGCTCGCGGGTGACGACGTAACCGCGCTCGGCGGCCCAGCGGGCGCACATCGCGTACTGGCTGCGGGAGTCCACGAGGAAGGGGTCCGCGTCGAGCTCCTCCAGGGGCGTCAGGCTCGCGATGGCCGTGACGCGGACTGTGGCCGCCGCCGCGGAGGCGCTGCGCGCGTGTCCCATGGCGTCCCCCCTCACCTCCGGGTTTCGCCGCCGACCCTACTCCTGCACGTAGGCTCGGGGGGAGTCGCACGGAGGAGGCAAAGAAGTGCCGGTGGAGATCACCTGGTGGGGGCACGCCACTTGCACGCTGGAGGACTCCGGCACACGCGTCCTCACCGATCCGCTCTTCGCGCGCCGGCTCGCGCACCTGCGGCGCAGGCGCGGGGCGCCGCCCCCTCCCGAGGCGGCGGTCGCGGACGTGGCGCTGGTCTCGCATCTGCACGCCGACCATCTCCATCTGCCCTCGTTGCAGCGGCTCGCGCCGGGCACCCTGGTGCTGGTGCCGAAGGGCGCGCCCCGCGTGGTGCCGGCGCTGCGCAGGCTGGACCATCTGCGGTTCGTCGAGGTGGCGCCCGGGGACCTGACCGAGGTCGGTGACCTGGTGGTACGTACGGTGTCCGCGCGGCACGACGGCCGGCGGCTGCCGGTCGGACCGCACCGCTCCCCCGCGCTGGGCTTCGTGGTGGAGGGTGAGGCGCGGACGTATTTCGCCGGGGACACCGGGCTGTTCGAGTCGATGGCCGAGGAGGTCGGACCGGTCGACGTGGCGCTGCTGCCGGTCGGCGGCTGGGGCCCGTTCCTCGGGGAGGGACATCTGGACGCGGGGCGGGCCGCCGAGGCGCTGGCCCGGCTGGCGCCGAGGAGCGCGGTGCCGGTGCACTACGGCACGTACTGGCCCATCGGGATGGACAGCGTGCGCCCCCATGAATTCCATGCGCCGGGTGATGAGTTCGTGCGCCTGGCTGGGGAGCATGCGCCCCAGGTGGCGGTGCACCGGCTCGAACACGGCGAGAGCGTGCGCCCGGAGGTCGCACGGTGACGCCTCTGACCGCCATGGGCGCGGCCCCGGCGATATTCCTGTCCGCCAAGAGCACCGCCCCGACCGTGTTCCTTGCCGCCGCGGGCGCGGCCGTGACCCCGGAGAGCACACAGCAGGCGATCGGCTATCCGTCGCTGTTCGTCCTGGTGCTGATCGGCGCGCTGGTTCCCGTGGTGCCGACCGGCGCGCTGGTCAGTTCGGCGGCCGTGGTGGCCTTCCACCAGACGGCGCCGTTCTCGTTGCTGCTGGTCTTCGTGGTGGGCTCGTTCGCGGCGTTCCTCGGAGACGTGGCGCTCTACTGGCTCGGCCGGCGCGGCATGGGCTCCAAGAACGGCTCGCGCTGGCTGGAGGCGATCCGTGTGCGCGCCCCGGAGGACCGTCTCGCCCAGGCCCAGGAGAAGCTGGACGACCACGGCGTCGCCGTCCTCGTCCTGTCCCGCCTCGTCCCGGCGGGCCGCATACCGGTGATGCTCGCCTGTCTGCTGGCGAAGATGCCCCTGCGCACCTTCGCCCGCGGCGACATCCCCGCCTGCCTCGCCTGGGCGGCCACCTACCAGGTCATCGGCATCCTCGGCGGCTCCCTCTTCGACGAGCCGTGGGAGGGCGTGGTGGCGGCGGTCGTCCTGACACTGGCGATCAGTGCGGCGCCGGGAGTGTGGCGGAGGGTGCGCAGAACCGCGCCGCGATAGAAGCGGTCCTGGAAGGGGCGCCCGGAGGGGGCATCCGCGGCTCCGCCGCGTGGGCGCGAGCCACCACGACCCACCCGCGGACACCCCCGCCAACGCCCTCACCCCGGAACCGCCCTCACCCCAGAACCCGAGAACCCCCCACCGCCAGATCCCACAGGTCCCCCCGCTCCAACCCCGCCCGCTCCCAGGCCACCTTCACCCGGGTCAACGGCTCCAGCACCGGCTCCGCGGACAGCACGAACGTCCCCCAGTGCATCGGCGCCATCCGACGGGCCCCCAGGTCAACGGCCGCCCGAACAGCCTCTTCCGGGTCACAGTGGACGTCGCTCAACCACCACCGGGGGTCGTACGCTCCGATGGGAAGCAGGGCCAGGTCTATCCCCGGGTAGCGCTGCCCGATGGCCGCGAACCAGTGCCCGTACCCCGTGTCCCCCGCGAAGTACACCCGCTGCCCTTCGGGCGCCGTCAGCATCCAGCCGCCCCACAGCGTGCGGCAGGTGTCGGTGAGGCTGCGCTTGGACCAGTGGTGGGCGGGGACGAGGTCGAAGCGGACTCCGTCGAGCTCGACCGCCTCCCACCAGTCCAGCTCGGTGACCCGGGTGAACCGGCGGCGCCGGAACCAGCGTCCGAGTCCGGCCGGCACGAACACCGGTGTGTCCCGCGGGAGCCTGCGCAGCGTCGGCGCGTCCAGATGGTCGTAGTGGTTGTGACTGATGACGACCGCGTCGACGTTCGGCAGCGCGCTCCAGGCCACGCCGACGGGGGTGATCCGGGCCGGGGTGCCGAAGATCTTGCGGGACCAGACCGGGTCGGTGAGGACGGTGAGCCCGCCTATGCGGATCACCCAACTCGCGTGCCCCGCCCAGGAGACGGCGACGGTACGGGCGCCCACCCGCGGCAGCGGCCCCGGTTCGAAGGGCAGCAGCGGGATGTCGGTGAGCCCCTCGGGGCCCGGCCGCAGCGCCCCCTCGCGGGCGAACCGCGCGAAGGCCCGCAGCCCCGGCAGTGGCGCGGTCAGCCGGTCGACGAACGACCGTGGCCACACACGGCGTTCGCCGAGCGGACGGGGTTCGGCGAGAGGAGGGGGCTCGACGAGCGGACGGAGCGGAACGACAGGTGAGGAACGGCCCACCGTGGGGGCCATGGAGGACGCCGGCTCCTCGGCGTCCTGCGTACTCATGGACGTACTCAGGGACGTGGACGTGCTCGGGGACGTACTCGTGCTCGTGGTCGACTGGGACTGCTGCGTCATCGAGGAGGCTCCCATCGCTGAGCGTCGTCACGGAGATCGTCGAACGCCGACCCCAGGAGGGTCAACGCGCGTTGCGTCTGCGGCAGTTCCAACGGCGAGGGTGAACTGAGGCATTCCGCCCGCTCCTCGTCGGTGGCACCGAGCAGCGGTCCGGTCTCCAACCGCACGCGCAGCGCCTCGAGGTCGTCCCCGAAGCGGTGGCCCCCCGGCGCGGGCATGCCGAGCCGGGCGGTGAGGAAGTCCTCCAGTTCCTGTGCGTCCCCGACACCGAGGGCGGTCAGCGCGGAGCTCAACGGACCGAGATCCACGTACAGATGCCGGCCGGCCTGCGGCGGCCGCGCGAGAGCGCCCGACCCGACCACCGCGCGGTGCGCGGCGAGAGCCACGCGCGCGTGCAGGCGTACGGCGGCGGTCAGCCGCTCGGTGACCGGGTCCGGCTCGCCGAGCGCGTACGCGGCCGCCGCGGCGACCGGTTCCGCGACCCGGGCGCCGAGCACGGTGAGCACGTCGAGGACGCGGGCGCGCAGCCGAAGGCCCTCGTCGGTGTCCGGGAAGCGGGCGACAGCGGCCGGCCAGCCCTGCGGCAGGAAGGCACCCGCGAGGTCCGCGACCACGGTGACCTCGCCGGGGAGCATTTCGGCGGGGCTGAGCAGCACGGTGTCGTGCGGCCGGTGCAGGGTGTCGCGCCAGGTCTCGTCGCTGACCACGTGCAGTCCCTCGCCCACCGCGGCCTCCACGGTCTCGTGCACCACCTCGGGCGGTGCGACGGTCGCGGTGGGGTCGTCGGCGACGGAGAGCACGAGCAGGCGCGGATCGCCGCCCTCGGCTCGGACCCGGCGGACGGTCTCCAGAAGGGCGTACGGATCCGGCAGGCCGCCGCACTCCGCGGGCGTCGCCGCGTGGAACACGGACCGGCCCAGCAGGCGGACCTGTGGTGCCCACCAGGCGGCACAGGGGCGCGGCACCAGGACGTCGCCGCCGAGTGCGCCGGTCAGCGCGAGGAGCAGTGCGGGGGCGCCGGGGGCGGCGACCACCCGGTCGCGGTCGGCGGCCAGGCCCCGCCGGGTCCAGTAGCCGCAGGCCGCGTCGAGGAGCGCGGGACCGCCGCCGGAGGGCTCGGCGTGGGCGTGGCCCGCCGCGTCGGCGAGTACGGCGCGCAGTTCGGACAGTACCGGCAGGCCCTGATCGGGAAGGGGCGGGCCGTAGCGGACCGGACCGTGCCCTTCCGGTACCGTCCGCCGCATCCGTGCCTCCGTGCAGTCCGTGGTGCCGTGCCCTGTCGTTACCCGGGCTCCCGCCCCGCCATGGGCGCCCGGCCGGGTGCGCCCGTCACAGCGTCAGCGGCCGGTGGAGCCCCTTTGGCGCAGCCGGTGGACGGCCGCACCCAGCGCGCCCAAGATCAGGACGCCGCCGATGATCAGGGCCGGGACGGAGTCGGTGAAGGCGCCGCCATCGCCACCCTGCACCCCGTACTGGGCACCGGCGGGGCGCTCCACGGTGTCGTCGTCCGCACCGGTGTCACCCCCGACGTCGGTGTCATGCCCGGCGTCGGCGTCATGCCCGGCGTCGGTGTCACGCCCCGTGCCGGTGTCACGCCCCGTGCCGGTGTCATGCCCTGTGCCAGTGTCGTGAGTCGCCGTGTCGTGAGTCGCGGTGTCGTGAGTCGCGGTGTCGTGAGTCGTACCCGTGTCGCGCCCCGCGCCGCTGTCATGAGCCGCGCCGGTCTCACGCGGCGAAGCGCCGTCATGAGCCGCACCCGTCTCACGCCCCGTGCCCGTCTCACGCCCCACGCCCGTGTCAGGAGCCGCGCCCGTCTCGCGCCCCGTACCGCTGTCATGAGCCGCGCCGGTCTCACGCGGCGAAGCGCCGTCATGAGCCGCACCCGTCTCACGCCCCACACCCGTCTCACGCCCCGTGTCGCGCCCGACGCCGGTGCCGGTCCCGATGCCGGCGCCCTGGGACACGGTGTACGAGGCGTTCCACGGCCGCTCACTGCCGCCCGGCGCGACGGGACAGACACCGTTGACACCCCATTCGCCCTCACGGCCCCCGGCGTCGGACCCGCTGTTGAACTGCCCGCCGGCCCCGACGGCACCAACCGCCCCGGCCACACCGGATCCACTGTCCGAAGTCCCACCGGACGGGATACGGGCCGTCCCGTGGTACGAGGCGGTGCCGCCCGTCTTCGCGTCGCCGCCGGTGACCCGGTGCAGTTGGACCTTGCCCCCCTCGAAGCCCTGGGAGTGGGCGTCGATGGACTCGGGCGGGGTGCCGCCGGTCGCGTCGCAGGTGACGGAGATGGAGAGCAGACCGCCGGGGCCCACGGAACGGGGATCGACCTCCGCGCCCGGATCCGCGGACGCGGCCGTGGCGGCCGCACCCAGGGCGGCACAGGCCAGGGCGGTGGCGGACAGGACAGGGGCGGTACGGCGCATGGGTCGGGCTCCTTCGGACAGACACTGTCTGAAGGGGGCACGGCCGTCGCGCCCCCGCCTCATCACAGCCCGCCCCCGCCCAGGGCGCGCGCGGCCGGACACCATTCGCGGGACACGGGCACCCGAGCGGGTGACAGCGGGGGCTCGGCCCGGCCGGGTCAGTCCGACAGGGAGACGAGCTCTCGCTCCAGGCCGCGTCCGCGCCTGTCCACGACCGCCGAGGCGACGTCGGAGAGTTTGCGCTGGGTCGCCTGCGAGATGCGGCGCAGTACGCCGAACGCCGCGTCCGCGTCGCAGCCCAGTACGTGCATGACGATCCCGCACGCCTGGTCGACGACGGGCCGGGTGCGCAGCGCTGCGCCGAGCTGGTCGAGCTCGGTGAGCGCGGCCCGGTAGGAGCGGTCGCGGACCAGGCAGGTGACGGCGAGGTCGCCGAGCGCGCGGGCGGGTCCGTGCGGGGCGTCCTCCAAGGCGCCGGGCCGGAAACTGTAGAGGCTGAGGGTCACGGTCAGCCCGGAGCGCCGGAAGGGGATCGTGACGCTGGAGCGGACTCCCGAGTCGAGGGCCATCGCGCGGTACGCCGGCCAGCGCTCCTCGCGCAGCAGGTCCGCCGAGTCGACGGGCTCGCCGCGTTCCAGCGCGGCGGGGATGGGACCGTCGCCGGAGCGGAGCTGGACCGAGACGAGTCCGGCGAGGTCGGGGTGGGTCACCGCGGCGGGGCGTTCCGGGCCGCCCTCGGAAACCATGCAACTGGCGCCGCAGCAGTCGGTGGTGCAGCGGGCGGCCTGCTCGGCGAGCTCCGAGAGCCGCCTTCCCGGCAGGGTGGATTCCGGCGACCGCGCGCCCAGGTGCCCGAGCTGACTGTCCTGCCTGCCTCGGCCGCCATGACCGCCATGACCGCCTTGATCGCGCCCGTCGCTTTGGCCGCGTTGCCCAAGTCGCCCCGCATCCGGCATGTTTCACCCCTCCTCCCTCCGCGCCTTCCCGCCCACTCGCGCGGAAAACGGGCGCGGTGGGTTACGCCGCCGCCACACCCGGAACCAGCCCTTCGGGTTACGTTCATCGCATGGCGCAGACGGACGAATTCGGTGAAGAACTCGCGGATTTCGTACGCCGCGTGGCGGAGCTCAAGGCAGCTCGTTCGGTACCGGCCGACAGCCTGCCGACGGTGCTCGACGCGGCGATCTTCGAACTCGACCATGTGGCAGGCCAGTTGTGGCCCTGGTACGAGCGCCTGTCCTCGACGGGCCCGTCCGGCGTCGCCTCGGTCGACCGCCAGGAGCAACAGCTTCTCAAGGCGCTCTTCCAACGGGTGCCGGTGCCTGTCGCGCTGGTGGACCGCGAAACGGTGGTGCGCAGGCTGAACTTCGCGGCGACCTCGTTCACCGGCGTCCGGGCCGGCTACGCGACGGGCCGGCCGCTCACCGGATTCCTCGCGCACGCCGACCGTGCCGCGTTCCGCTCCCAGGCCGCGGCGGTGGCGCGAGGCGAGGGCGACCGCAGTCTCACCGTGCACCTCCAGCAGCAGCCCGCGGTGCCGGTGCGGGCGACGCTCGCCGCGCTGCGGCCCAGCGGCGAACCCCGCGCCGCCGTCCTCGTCGTACTGCAGCCCGCGGGCAGCCGGGTGCCGTCCGACGAGCGCGTGCCGGGCCCGGTACCGAACCTGACCGAGACGACCCGGCACGCGGCCTTGATGGACCTGGTGAACGCGATGACCACGGCGCTGCTCAGCGGCCCGGCCGGTGATCCGTCCGAGGTGCTGGAGCGGGCGGCCGGGGTGCTGCACGGACGGTTCGCCGACTGGGTGGTGGCCGACGCGGCGGGGGCGGCGCGGCTGTCCCGTACGACGGTGCTCGCCCCCTCCGGCAGTGCGGAGGCGGCACGGGAGGTGGCCACGCAGGACCCTGCCGCGTGCCCGCTCGTCGTCGAGGCGGTCCGTGGCGGATCCACGGCGCCGCGGGTACGCCCCGAGGATCCGGACGCCTTCGGCCGTGACACCTCGGGCGCCCCGATCCTCGTACGCGCGAACGTGACATCGCTGCTGTGTGTGCCCCTGACCGCCGCGCCCGGACCCGTACAGGGCGTGCTGACCCTGTTCCGCAGCGGCGCCCGCCGGGCGTTCTCGCTGGCGGAGGCGCAGGCGATGGACATGATGTCCCGCCATGTGGCCCTGGCGATGAACGCGCCCCGGTAGGGGCTACGCCGCGTCGCGCATCACCTGGTCGCGCAGCCGGTGGCAGCACCGGCTGATCAGTCGCGACACGTGCATCTGCGAGATCCCGAGCTCGTCGGCGATCCGGCTCTGCGTCATATCGCCGAAGAACCGCATGTAGAGGATGGTGCGTTCACGCTCGGGCAGGGCCCGCAGCCGGGGCTTGACGGCCTCGCGGTCGATGACGACGTCGAGCCCGGGGTCGCACGAGCCGAGGACGTCGCCGAGCGAGTAGCCGTCGTCGCCGCCGGAGACCTCGGCGTCCAGGGAGAGCGCGGTGAAGCTCTCCAGGGCCTCCAGACCGGCCCGGACGTCCTCCTCGCTCATCCGGGCGTGCTCGGCGATCTCGGCGACGGTGGGCCTGCGGCCCGAGATGGTCCCCGAGAGTTCCTGGGCGGCGAACCGCACACGGTTGCGCAGGTCCTGGACGCGGCGCGGCACGTGCAGGGTCCACATGTGGTCGCGGAAGTGCCGTTTGATCTCGCCGGTGACGGTCGGCACGGCGTAGCTCTCGAAGGCGTTGCCGAGCTCGGGGTCGTACCGGTCGACGGCCTTGACGAGGCCGAGCGCCGCGACCTGGCGCAGGTCCTCCAGGCTCTCGCCGCGGTTGCGGAACCGGCCCGCGAGCCGGTCGGCCATCGGCAGCCAGGACTCGACGATCTGCTCGCGGAGCGTGTCGCGCTGCCGGCCCGGGGGAAGCGTGGCGAGCCTGCGGAATGCCTCCGTGGTGTCGGGGGCGTCGTCGTGCGGGTGGTGCTTCGCGCTCACTTGGTTTCGCATGGTGCGTCGCAACTCCCTTGAGGGTGCCTTGGGTCGGGCGGTCACCGTGGGAGCGCACGGGTGCGTCGAACGCACACCCGTGGCGAGGACTTCCCCGCTCCCACGGACGTGCCTCCTGTCCGAAGCACTGCAATTCCGCCTGCCCCGGCCCGTGCGAGGCAAACACCGAGGCAAACACCCGCGCCTGTCGGCGCGTTGGGCTCAAGGAAGGGCGATCAGGTACTCGATCGCGGCGCGGAGCTCCTCGTCCTGGAGGAAGGCCTCGTAGTTCCGTTCCCGTGCCAGGCGGCCGTCGAAGTCCCGCACCGTCCGCAGTGCGGCGCGCGCCGCCGGAGTGAGTGTGCCGATCCGGACCAGGGCCCGCAGTGCCTCTCCGAAGAGCTCATAGCCCTCGCCGCCGTCGGCGATCGGCAGGACGAACTCCTCCAGGACGGAGATGCTCGGCTCGGGCTCGCCCGTGCCCGACCAGAGGGCGAGCGCGGCCTCGATCCGGCGAAAGCCGCCGGTGTTCTCCATGATGTGCCGCACCCGGTCGGCGTACGGCGCGGCCGAGGTACCGAAGTCGGCCAGCAGGTGGACGGGCCCGTAATAGGGTCCCTCCTCGGCCAGCACCGCGTCGCCGATGAGCCGCAGCGCCGCCGTACGGTCCCCGCCCATGTGCGAGGCGGCCCACGCCGCCTTCCACTGGTACCCCGGCCAGTTGAGCGGCTTCCAGGCGCGCAGGGCGGGCTCGGCGGACGCGGCGCCCGGGCCCATCGCCGCCAGCGCCTCGACGGTCGGGAGCGAGCCTCCCGCGTCGTCCAGCAACGCCACGACCTCCGGCAGCGCGGGGAGTGCGTCCGGCCCCCACGCCTTGAGGACTTTCAGGAAGGCGTCGGTCAGTGGGCCGTGGCCGCCGTAGTGCGTCGCGTGGTGCCGCATCACCTCCCGCAGTGCGGGCAGCAGGACGTCGGTGTGCGCCCGCAGCGGAACCAGCACGGCGTCGACGTCCGGAAGTCGCGGGTCGCTGACGCAGTAGCCGCGTCCGTAGTACTCCCGATAGGGCTCGTAGAGCCGCTCGACGAGCCCCGGCAGCGCACGCGGGTCACCGATCCGGGTGAGCGCCCAGCGCGCGTAGTCGCCGACGGTCCCTTCCAGGTAAGAGTCCTCTCCCGCGTCGTCGATCAGCGTGGCGAGCCGGTCGGCGTACCGGGCCGACTGCCGACCGAGCACCGCCAGGAGGTGCGCCGCCCGCAGGCGCACGGGGTCGGCCGGGTCGTCCAGTAGTCCACCCGCCACCGGCAGCAGCGCGGGCGCCGCGGACGGCCTGCGCACCAGCAGCCGCCACGCCTCGTCCAGCACGGCCTCGGACAGCTTGGCGTCCCCCGTGCGGGCCGCCGCATCGGCCAGCCGGACCACGAAGGAGGCGGCCGTCCGGGCGTCGTGGTCGAACAGGTCGGCGGCCCAGGCGACGACCACTTCACGGGGGAAGGGTTCCTCGACCTCCGACACGTACCAGATCTCCTCGAACCTGGGCCGTACGGCGTCGGAGAGTGCCTCCACCAGCAGGTCGATCCGCCGGACCGGCTCCTCCGGGTCAAGCTCCGCCCAGGCGATCACTGCCGCGACCTTCATGACGGGCTCGCCGTCACGCAGGACGCCGTCGCACACCGTCCGCACCTCCTCGACCGCCCCGGCATCTTCCTCTCCGGCCGCCTCGCCCAGCTTGAGCAGCACCGGCAGCCGCATCGCCGGGTCCGTCTCGGCCCGCCAACGCGCCAGGAGCGGTACGACACCGTCCGCGAGGGGAACGGCCTCCCGCCGCACGTCAGGGTCCGGGTCCGCGAGCAGCGCCAGGACCGCGTCACGGTGACGTCTCCACTCCGCGTGCCATCCCTCGTCCACCAGGTCCGGCCGGGCCCTCCTGGCCGCCTGCTTCAGGGACACCAGCAGTCCTACGAGGTCGACGCGCGCGCCCGTGCCCGGATCGGCGGCGAGCGCGACCACGAAGGGCAGTGCGGCGGTCGCCGCGGAGGGCACCCGGCCGTTGCCGGCGGCCAGGCACGAGTACAGCGGGTAGCAGTGCTCCTCCGTCGCGGCCCCGCCCGCGAGCGCCAGTCGCCGCAGCGCGCGAGGCACCTCCTCGACCGGATGCTGGGGCAGTGCCGACTCGAGCCGGTCCCACGGCACCGCGTCCAGCGCCTCGATCGACATCCCCGTCACTTCCACCCCCATGACCCCGGAGAACCGGTTCTCCGGCCGTCATCATGCCGCCCGGCGGTGGATCTCGTCGTGCCGATTTGGTGCGCCGGATGGTGCCGCGTCCCGCGAGGGCGGACACTCCGTCAGGCGACCTGCCCGGCGAACGCCTCCAGGAACGCCTCGTCGAAGGCATTGAGGTCGCCCAGGGGGTCGGGCGCGCGGTTCGGCGCCACGGGGCCGCGCGCGATCTCCGGGTCGTGCCACTCCTCGGTGCGGGTGGGGTGACCCGACCTGAGCAGGCCCCGCAGTTCGTGTTTCATCTCTTCGTCCCGGTGGACGCAGCCGGTCGCTGCCTCGCTGCATGACTCCCTCCAGGGGACCGGTGACGACCGGTGACGGCGGGGGTGGTCCGCAACGGGTGTGCGGACCGGGCGAGTTCGCCCCGGCCCGTCGTTCATCTCCGCCACTCGTTCAGCACTCCGCCGCGAGGCCGCGCTCCCGGGCTCCGTCTCGGGTACGGCCCGCGGCGATGGGGCGGCGCGGATGGCGGCGCAGGTACTCGCCCTCCAGTTGCGCCATGCGCATGTTGTGCGTCCGCAGAGCCTCGTTCGAACCGTGCAGCAGTGTGTCGTGGCGGGTGCGGTGGATCGTCTGCAGCTCTTTCATCAGCTGCTGGTCGTCCAGCCGGTCCGGGTCGACTCCGGTCATGGTGGTACCCCGCTCGTCGTGTCCTGCGGCGCGGTCCGGGTATCCGCCGGGCAGGCGCTGCCGTGCGCGGCGCCCGAGCGGCGTCCAGGAGGGAGCCATGGATCTCGCCGTCCTCCCTCCACTCTACGAACTTCCGGGCCCCCGGTCCTCCGGGAAGCACCGGACATCCGGGACCGGGACCCGGACCGGGACCGAGTCCTGGCGGATCCGAGTCCTACCGGACCGGAGTCCTACCGGGCCCGCTCCACGCGCCGCTCGTCCCACACCGGCTCCGCCGTCTCCCGGATCCTGCCGTCCGAGCCGAAGACCAGATAGCGGTCGAAGGAGCGTGCGAACCAGCGGTCGTGGGTGACCGCGAGGACCGTCCCCTCGTACGCCTCCAGTCCCTCCTGGAGGGCCTCGGCCGACTCCAGGTCGAGGTTGTCGGTGGGCTCGTCCAGCAGCAGGGCCGTGGACCCCTCCAGCTCCAGCAGCAGGATCTGGAAGCGTGCCTGCTGGCCGCCGGAGAGCTTCTCGAAGCGCTGCTCGGCCTGGGCGGTCAGCTCGTAACGGCGCAGCCGGGACATGGCGGCGCCCCGGTCCTGCGAGTGCTCGCTCCACAGGATGTCGAGAAGCGTGCGGCCCTGGAGCTCCGGGTGGGCGTGCGTCTGGGCGAAGTGTCCGGCCACGACGCGCGCGCCGAGCTTCCACTCTCCCGTGTGCGCGACGGTGTCACCGGCGAGCAGGCGCAGGAAGTGCGACTTGCCGGAGCCGTTGGAGCCGAGCACGGCGACCCGCTCGCCGTAGAAGACCTCCAGGTCGAACGGGTTCATGAGCCCGGTGAGCTCAAGTCCCTTGCAGGTGATGGCCCGTACGCCGGTACGCCCGCCGTGCAGACGCATCTTGATGTCCTGCTCGCGCGGCGGCTCCGGCGGCGGGCCGGCCTCCTCGAACTTCCGCAGCCGGGTCTGCGCCGCCGCGTACCGGGACGCCAACTCATGGCTGATGGAGGCTGCCTGCCGCAGATTCAGCACGAGCTTCTTCAGCTGGGCATGCTTCTCGTCCCAGCGCCTGCGCAGTTCCTCGAACCGGGCGAACCGCTCCTGTCGCGCCTCGTGGTACGTCGCGAAGCCGCCTCCGTGCACCCATGCGTCGGCGCCGGTGGGGCTGGGCTCGACACTGACGATCTTCTCGGCTGCGCGGGACAGCAGCTCCCGGTCGTGGGAGACGAAGAGAACGGTCTTGCGGGTCTCCTTGAGCCGCTCCTCCAGCCAGCGCTTGCCCGGGACGTCGAGGTAGTTGTCCGGCTCGTCGAGGAGCAGGACCTCGTCGGTGCCGCGCAGCAGGGCCTCCAGCACCAGCCGCTTCTGCTCTCCTCCGGAGAGGGTGCGCACCAGCCGCCACTGCGCCTTCTCGTACGGGACGCCGAGCGCGGCCATCGTGCACATGTCCCAGAGCGTCTCGGACTCGTACCCGCGTACCTCGGCCCAGTCGGAGAGTGCCTGCGCGTAGCGGAGCTGGGCGGCCTCGTCGTCCACGGTCATCATGGCGTGCTCGGCCGCGTCGACGGCCTTGGCGGCCTCCTGTATGCGGGGCGGCGCCACGGAGACGAGCAGCTCCCGCACGGTCGTCTCGTCTCTCACGGACCCCACGAACTGACGCATCACGCCCAGGCCGCCGGTCACGGTGACGGTGCCCCCGTGCGGCTTCAGCTCCCCCGAGATCAGCCGCAGCAGCGTGGTCTTGCCCGCTCCGTTGGGGCCCACCAGGGCGACGACGGACCCTTCCCCCACCCGAAACGACACATCGCCGAGCAGCGCCCTCCCGTCGGGAAGGTAGTACTCAAGATGTGCGGCTTCGAGATGTCCCATGGGGAGGCATTCTCCGGCCACCCAGCCCCACGAGCAAACGCATATCCCCAGCAAGCCCCCAGCCTCGTCCTCACACGCCGGACGGGCTGAGTGACGCGGGCCGCGGTGGAGGCCTTCAGGGGCGCGGGGAACTGCGCGACCAGCCCCCACCCACCCGCAGCCGACAAACCCACCCTGGGGCCTGGGGCGGAGCCCCCAGGTTCGGGACGGGACGGGCAGGGGCGGCGGGGGCGAGGAAACGGCGGCTCGGCGGGTACGGGGAGCTCATGACCGTCACCCCTGACACTCTCACCCCGGACTTCGACCTCACCGCCCGCCTCCCGAACCACCACGCCCTGCGAAACCGCCTCCTCGCGGCCGACTCCCGCCTCTTCGAAGCCGTCGCAGCCCGCCACTGGCCGGGCTGCGACCCCCTCCTGCCCAGACTGAGCCGCAGCGCGAACCACGGCCTCCTGTGGTTCGCCACAGCCGCGGCCGTGGCCGCGAGCCGTACCCCCCACGCCCGCCGGGCCGCCGCGAGCGGCCTCGCCTCGCTCACCCTCGCCTCCGCCACGATCAACACGGTGGGCAAGCGCTCGGTGCGCCGCCCCCGCCCACCCCTCACCCCGGTCCCCCTGACCCGCCGGCTCAAGCGGCAGCCGATCACCACCTCGTTCCCCTCGGGCCACTCCGCGTCGGCCGCCGCCTTCGCCACGGGCGTGGCACTGGAGTCGCGTGGCTGGGGCGCCGCGGTCGTACCGCTCGCCTCCGCCGTGGCCCTGTCCCGCGTCTACACCGGCGCCCACTTCCCGAGCGACGTCCTCGCCGGCGCGGCCCTGGGCACGGCCGCCGCCTACGCCGTACGAGGCCTGCTCACACGCCACCGACCGTGACTCGTCCAGACACCTCGCCCCCCAACAGCACCCACCACCCAAACCCACACCCGCCCCTCACCTCTCCACACCCAACGGCCGTCCATATGGCAAGACATGGGTCTCACCATTCGACACAGGGGCGTACGGTGATGCACAACCGACGAGACGACGCGAAGGGGAAACGGTCATGTCGAAGTCGCAGGAGACCGCCGTCTACACACACGGCCACCACGAGTCCGTACTGCGCTCGCACACCTGGCGCACGGCCGCCAACTCGGCCGCCTACCTCCTCGACTCGCTGAAGCCCCACATGAAGATCCTGGACATCGGCTGCGGACCGGGCACCATCACCGCCGACCTGGCGGAGCTGGTCCCCGGCGGCCATGTCACCGCCGTCGACCACGCCCCGGGAATCCTGGACCAGGCCCGCGCGGTGGCCGTCGAACGCGGCCTGGACAACGTCGAGTTCGGAGTCGCGGACGTGCACGCCCTGGACTTCCCCGACGACACCTTCTGCGTGGTCCACGCCCATCAGGTGCTGCAGCACGTGGGCGACCCGGTGCAGGCGCTGCGCGAGATGTACCGGGTCACCAAGCCGGGCGGTTTCATCGCCGCCCGCGACGCGGACTACTCGGCGATGCCCTGGTATCCCGAGGTACCGGGCCTGCGCGACTGGCAGGACCTGTACCTGCGCGTCGCTCGCGCCAACGGGGGCGAACCGGAGGCGGGCCGCCGTCTCAGGTCGTGGGCACTGGCGGCCGGTATCAAGGACATCACGGCGACGTCCGGCACCTGGACCTTCGCCACCGAGGACGAGCGGGAGTGGTGGGGCGGGCTGTGGGCCGACCGCACGCTGGCCTCGGCGTACGCGGACCGCGCGACGGAGGGCGGACACGCGACCACCGCACAGCTGCGGGCCGTGTCGGAGGCGTGGCGGGAGTGGGCGCGGCAGGAGGACGGCTGGTTCTCCGTCCTGCACGGAGAGATTCTCTGCCGAAAGGAAGCGTGATCCGCCCGCTTCGGGAAACACGGACAGCAGGAGGTACACATTATGGTTCCGATTCTTCTGGTACTACTGCTGGCCCTGGTTCTCTTCGGCGCCGGATTCGCAGTGAAGCTGCTCTGGTGGGTGGCGCTGGTGGTAGTTGTCCTGTGGCTGCTGGGATTCCTGGTGCGCGGTACGAGCGCCTCGGGGAGCAGGGGCCGATGGTACCGCTGGTGATGCCATTCCCGTAGAGCAATTCACGGAGGCGGCCCGAGGCCTGGTTTCAGGCCTCGGGCCGCAGGCATTCCACAGGGACCACAAGTATTGCGCGGCACGCCGAATTCGAAATCAACATCATTCGAATTCGGCATCATTCGAATTCGGCGTCGGATTCAGCGGGTGCGGCTCAGCGCACGACCGCCGTCTCCACCAGTACCCGCGCCGCCGCCGCGATCGACTCCGCGTCGATGCCCGCGGCGTGCAGTTGCTCGGCGGGGGTCGCCGAACCCGGCATCGTGCGGACGGCGAGGCGGACCAGCCGCGGCACCGGGCGGCCGTCGAGGAACGCGTCGAGGATCGCGTCGCCGATGCCGCCCTCCTCACGGTGGTCCTCGACGGTCACGAGGCATCCGGTCTGTTCGGCGGCCTCACGCAGGGTGCGGAGGTCGACGGGCTTGACCGAGTAGAGGTCGATGACCCGGACCTGGATGCCCTCGCGGTCGAGCGACTCGGCGGCGGCCAGCGCCTCGTGGACGGTGACGCCCGCGGCGACGAGCGTCAGCCGGTCCTCGTCACCGGCGCGCAGTACCTTGCTGCCGCCGACGGGGAACTCCTCGGTGGGGCTGTAGATCACCGGAGTGTCCCCGCGTGAGGTGCGCAGATAGCGGATGCCCTCGCAGTCCGCCATCGTGGCGACGAGTTTCGCCGTCTGGTTGGCGTCGCACGGGTAGAGCACGGTCGTGCCGTACAGCGCCCGGAACATCGCCAGATCCTCCAGGGCCATCTGCGAGGGGCCGTCCTGGCCGATCGAGACGCCCGCGTGCGAGCCGACGAGGTTGATGCCGGAGCCGCTGATCGCGGCCATCCGGATGAAGTCGTGGGCACGGGTGAGGAACGCCGCGAACGTGGAGGCGTACGGCACCCAGTCGCGCGCGGCCATGCCGACGACGGTCGCGACGAGTTGCTGCTCGGCGATGTAGCACTCGAAGAAGCGGTCGGGGTGTTCCTTGGCGAAGAACTCGGCACGGGTGGAGTCGCTCACCTCGCCGTCCAGGACGACGACGTCACCGCGGGCGGTGCCGAGCGCGGCGAGCGCCTGTCCGTAGGCGTCGCGGGTGGCGGCCTTGTCCCCGGTGTCGTAGCGGGGCAGTTCGAGGTGGCCGGAGCGGACGGCGTGCAAAACCCTTGCCGGAGGCGGCTGTTGGACCTCCACGTGCAGGTTGCGCACTCCGCCGAGTTCGGCGATCGCCTCCTCGGCGTCCGGCAGCGGCTTGCCGTGCAGGCCCTCGCGGTCCTGAACGGACTCGACGCCCTTGCCTTTGAGGGTGCGCGCGATGATCGCGGTCGGCTGTCCCGCGGTGGACTCCGCCTCGGCGTACGCGCGGTCGATCGCCTCGACGTCGTGTCCGTCGATCTCCACGGTGTGCCAGCCGAAGGCCTGGAACCGGCGCGCGTACGCGTCCAGGTCGTGGCCGTGCCGGGTCGGGCCGCGCTGGCCCAGCCGGTTGACGTCGATGATCGCGACGAGGTTGTCGAGGTGCTCGTATCCGGCGTACTCGGCGCCCTCCCAGACCGACCCCTCGGCGAGTTCGCTGTCGCCGCACAGCACCCACACCCGATAGCCGGTGTGGTCGAGCCGCTTGCCGGCCAGGGCGATACCGACCCCCATGGGCAGCCCCTGGCCGAGCGAGCCGGTGGCGGTCTCGACCCACGGCAGCCGCCGGGGTGTCGGATGCCCTTCGAGTCGGCTGCCGAGCTTGCGGAAGGTGAGCAGTTCGGCCTCGCTGATGGCCCCGGCCGCCCGGTACGCGGCGTACAGGAGAGGTGAGGCATGCCCCTTGGAGAGGACGAAACGGTCATTGCCGTGATGCTGGGGGCGCTCGAAGTCGTAGCGCATGTGCTTGGCCAGGAGCACCGCCATCAGGTCGGCGGCGGACATCGAGGACGTCGGGTGCCCGGATCCCGCGGCGGCGGCAGCACGCACGCTGTCGACCCGCAACTGCTGGGCCAGTTCTGTGAGGTGACGGGTTTTCATGGGGTTCACGGTGGTGTTCATGTCTCTCCTTCCGGACGGCTCGCGAAGACGCCGGGGGAATCAGCCACCCGTGCCGGTTCCGGCGGCCCCGGCGAGGGGGCCGGACAGCGGGATACCCAGGGGGTTGGCGGCGTCCCCGCACGCGAACACCTCGGGCCGACGAACCAGCGCGTCGGTGGACAGCTGCCCCTGGCCGCGACCTCGGTCCCGGTGTACCCGGCGCCGACCCGGAGGTACAGCGCCTCGGGCAGTCCACGGAAGCCGTGCGCGTACTCGGCGACACCGGGCACGAGCAGCAGCTTGTTCACGCCGCCGACGGCCAGCACGAAACGATCGTACGTCAGCGTGCCGGAGAGCGAGACGGTGACACGGCGTGGTTCCAGGACGCCGACGGCGACCTGGGGAAGCAGGGGCAGATACAGAAAGTAGTCGATCGGGTCGATGTGGGTGATGTCGGCCACCGACGATCACAACCCGGGGGCCTCGGTGTTTCGCCCTCGTCCCCGGGCGTGACTCGACTGTCCGGAGGAGACGTCCGAAACGATCTCGTCCGCCGTCGCGCCCAACTAAGCTCGTCCGCATGGAGATTCTGGGAGCCACGTTGCGGATCTGCGTCGACGACCTGGAGGCTTCGGTCCCCTTCTACGAAAGACTTGCGGGTGGGCAGGCCCTGCGGTTCGAGCGCGGCGGTGTGTCGGTGGCGGCGGTGGGCTGTTTCCTGCTCATGAGTGGACCCGAGGCCGATCTGGAGGTCCTGCGGAAGGTCTCCGCGACCATCGCCGTCAAGGACGTCGAGGACGCGCACCGGGTGCTCACTGAGCTGGGGGCGCGGATTCTGGCGGGGCCGGTCGGGACGCCGGTGGGGCGCAATCTGATCGCCATGCATCCGGACGGGGTCGTGTACGAGTACGTCGACCGCGGAGCCACGTCACACTGACCAGCCCCGCCCTGAATCGCTTGACTGCGGGCCGGTGGGGGCGAGGAAAGGCTAGTCGGGGATTTCGCGCATGCGGAAGTCGTAGTGGGGCGGGAGTGGCTCGTCCGTCAGACGGGCCCACAGGGCGGTGATGGTCTCCGCCCCCTCCCGCAGGTCGGCCACTTCGAACGCCTCGTCGAAGACGGCCCGCGCCCCGTCCCGATCCCCCTCCCCGAGAAGCAACTCCACCTCGAGCAGACGGAACCGCCCACGCGCACGCGTGCCGGGTCGCAACCGATCCCAGACCCGCCGCGCCTCCCCGGTACGCCGCACCGCGAGCAGCGCCCCCACCGCCTCCCGCCCGAGCGCCGCCGTCGCCGCGGTCCAGGCCGGACCGTCGTCACGCCGCTCCTGACACAGGTCGTCGAAGGCATCGGCGTACCGGTCGGCGGCCCGTTCCCGGTTGCCGGCCTCCTGGTCGGCGACGGCCAGGCACCGCAGCAGCGGCCACAGCGACGGGGCGAGTTCGAGCGCCCGCTCCCAGCTGCGCACGGCCTGCGCCAGGTCCCCGGCGTGCCACTGCGCGACGCCGAGGTGGTACTCGGTGAGCGGTTTCGCGGGCGCGGTCTCCAGCATGTCCCGCCAGTGCGGGGCGACCAGGCTCTCGCCGGGTGGCCCGACCCGCCGCGGCTCCGGGAAGGCGCCGGTCCGCAGGAGCTCCGCCCAGGGCGCCTGCGCCTCCCCGAGCGTGGACTCCTCGAACGGCGTCCCGGGCAGCTTGTAGGTGGTGCGCAGCACTTCGAGCGCACCCCAGCCGGACCCGACGGCCAGCACCTCACCGGGCTCGGTGTCGGCGTGCGGCAACCACGCCTCGTACGCCGCGTCGACGTCCTCCCGAGGCAGCACGCCCGACAGCCCGCGTTCCACCTCGGCCCGCGCGACCGCCCAGTCCGCCCCGTGCACCGCCCCCGCATCCGTCGCCAGCGGCCCGTACGCCTCCAGCCAGGACACCTCACTCTCCGCCTCCAGCCGGACATGCTCCAGCTGGGTGCGGGCGAGCCCGGCCTGGATCTCGCAGTAGCCGCCGGTGCCGGGCTCGGTGAGCCATTCCTGCCAGCGCCGTCCGCCCGGACCTGAGCCCCAGACGAACAGCTTGCGCCCGCGCAGCACGTCGGTGGACGTCTGCACGAGCCCGTCGCCCGCGTCGTCGAGCGCGGCGATCCAGCGGCGCTGCCCGTCGGGCACCTCGTAGAAGTAGTCGGCGGGGAAGACGCCGCGCGGCGGATATGTGCGGTCCACTCCCTCGTGCTCGGGTACCGGCACCTTCCGCAGCCGCCGCTCGTACCCGAAGTGCCAGGCCTCGTCCGCGGGGGCCAGCACCCTGCGTTCCTCGGGGACGGCGGTGTTGGACCACCAGTACAGGGGCGCGGGCCTCTCGTGCGGATTGCGGACACGGACGCCGACGTGGAGGAAGTCGGAGCCGTCCGGGAGCCACAGGTCGACCTGGAAGGGCAGGTCGCGCAGCCGTTCCCACTCCCACAGGCGGAGCATCTCTCCCCCACTGCCTGAACGGCGTGGGCGGTGCCCCCAGCCGTCGGGGGCGGGGACGCGGGCGGCGTGCACAGGGGCACAGGACAGGGTGGTGTGGCCGGTCGCGCCGATGTTCCACTCGATGCCGCCGGAGAACCAGGCTCCGTTGAGGGCGAAGCAGGCGGGCTGCACCACCGGGTTGCGGTAGAGGAGTTCGCGCTGTGAGGGCTTGTGGAACAGCGAGACCACCCTGCCGCCGTAGCCCGGCAGGACCACCGCCCGCAGCCGGTCGTTCTCGATCACGATCGTGTCGATCCCGCGCTGCTCGCGCCGTCTGTCGTACCCGTCCCGGATGCGCTCGGGCAGGACGCTGCGCAGTGGTTCGTAGCGGAGCTGGCGGGCCATGTCGCGCGGCAGGTGGGCGTCTTCGCGATCGTCGACACGGTGTGTCTCGTCGAGCGGCCGCAGGGGTGGCAGCGGGTTGTCCTGGCCCAACTCCGCTACCGGCAGGGTCAGTACGTCACGTCGGATCGTCGTCACGATGACCATGGAACAGCGACATCGACCACCTGACCAGGGTGTCCGCTCGTCAGGATCCGGTCAGGATTCCGCAAAGGCGACGACGGCATCGGTGGACGATGACACTGGCGTTCGAAGGGAGGTTCAGCTCGAGCGGAGCATCTCCGAGGTGATCGCCCATCGCTCGTGGTCGCGCCATGCCCCGTCGAGGTAGATGAAGTCCGGCGAGAACCCCTCCAGCCGGAACCCGCAGCGCCGGGCAAGGGCGATCGAGGCCGAGTTCCTGGGCTGGACGTTGATCTCCAGCCGGTGCAGCCCCATCGGCCCGAAGGCGTGGCGGACCACGAGCCCCAGCCCCTCGGCCATGAGCCCGCGCCCCGTGGCGTGTGCGAAGGCGCCGTAGCCCAGCGCCCCGCACAGGAAGCCGCCCTCGACGATGTTGTTGATGTTGATGAAGCCCGCGATGGCCCCGCTGTCCCGTTCGCAGACCAGGAACCCGGCCTTCGTCCGGTCCTCGATGAGCCGCCCCGCGTACGCGGCGTACGCGTCGACGCTGGCGGGCGGGAAGAGCCAGGGCTGGTGCAGCGCCTTGCTCTCCCGGACCCGTGCGGTGAACTCGGCGGCGTCCTCGTAGGTGAAGTGCCGGATGCCCACGCGGGGGCCCTCGGCGAGATAGGCGGAGGCGTTCTCAGGCATCCCGACACACTACGCGACAGCGCTCCTAGGCAAGAGCCGGCTTCTCCAGCGTCAGGGTCCCGGCGTCCGCGTCGAGTTCGGCCCGTACCCCGAAGGGGATCGTCAACGCACCTTCACCGTGCCCGAATCCGAACTCCTCGACGACCGGCACCCCGAGCCCGGCGAGCCGGTCGGTGAGCAGCGTGCGCACTTGCTCGTACGGCGAGCAGCGCGCCCAGGAGCCGAGCAGGATCCCGGTGACCCCGTCCAGCCAGCCGGCCCGCAGGAGTTGGGTGAGCGCCCGGTCCAGGCGGTACGTCTCCTCGCCCACGTCCTCCAGGCAGAGCAGCCCGCCGCGCGCTGAGGTCCGGGCGTGCGGGGTGCCCAGGTCGGCTGCGAGCAAGCTCAGGCACCCGCCGAGCACAACTCCCGTGGCGCGGCCGGGTACGAGAGGTGCCGCGCCCCCGCCGGACTCGATCACCCGTACCGTCTCCGGTTCGAAGAGGGTCGCCCGGAGGTGCTCCTGTGCCCGCGTGTTCTTGATGAAGTCGACGGCCGCGACCATCGGCCCGTGCAGGGTCACCAGGCCCGCGCGGTTCGCGAACGCCTCGTGCAGCGCCGTGATGTCGCTGAAGCCGAGGAACACCTTGGGCCCGGCGGCCCGTATCGCGTCCCAGTCGAGGAGGTCGACCATGCGTTGGGCGCCGTAGCCGCCGCGGGCGCACAGCACCGCGGCCACGTCCGGGTCGCACCAGGCGGTCTGGAGGTCGGCGGCCCGGTCGGCGTCGGTGCCCGCGAGGTAGGTGAACTCGGGGTGGCGGTCCAGGACATGCGGTGCCACGACGGGGTCGAGGTCCCAGCCGCGCAGGATGTCGAGGCCTGCCGCCAGCCGCTCCTCGGGCACGGGCCCGCTGGGGGCGACGACGGCGACGCGGGCCCCGGGGGCGAGACGGGTGGGACGGGTGGGACGGGTCAGGGCTTTCACTGGGTGGACTCCACGATCGGTGGGGCGGATCCCGTCGGCGCTGTGACGGGCTCTTCCGGTGCGGTGAGGCGCAGGGTGGGGACGCCGGGCGGATGCAGGCCGAAGACCTGGGCGTACAGGGAGAGTTCGGCCTCCAGGGCCCGCACCATGGTGTCGGCCCGCCGGAATCCGTGCCCTTCTCCCTCGAAGGTGAGGTAGGCGTGCGGTACGCGTCGCCCGGTCGACCGGGCCAGCCTGGCGAGGAACCGTTCGCACTGTGCGGGCGGACAGATGACGTCGTCCAGGCCCTGCAGGAGCAGGAAGGGCGCGGTGATGCGGTCGGCGCGCTCGCTGGGCGAGCGTTCCACGTACCGGCCCGGCACCTCGGCGAGCGGGCCGATCAGCGTCTCCAGGTACTGCGACTCGAAGTCGTGGGTCTCCCCCGAGCCCCATTCGCCGAGGTCGAGGACCGGATAGAGGATCGTGCCGCAGGCGTAGACGTCGGTGCTGGTCAGGGACGCGGCGGTGGTCCAGCCGCCCGCGCTGCCGCCGCGGATGGCGAGCCGCTGCCGGTCGGCGGTGCCCTCCTCGGCGAGGGCGAGCGCGACGGCCGCGCAGTCCTCGACGTCGACGATGCCCCACTGTTCGCGCAGCCGGTTGCGGTACTCCCGTCCGTGCCCCGCCGATCCCCCGTAGTTGACCTCGGCGACGCCGATGCCGCGCGAGGTGAAGTAGGCGATCTCCAGGTCGAGGACGAGGGGCGCCCGGCCGGTGGGTCCGCCGTGCGCCCACACGACGTAGGGCGGCAGTTCGTCGCCGGGTGCCACGTGGTCGGGGTGGTGCGGCGGGTAGATGTGGGCGTGGACCTCGCGCCCGGCGGGGCCGGTGAAGGTGCGGATCTGCGGCTCCGGGTAGTGCGTGGGGTCCACCGGGTCGGCGTGGCCGGCTCCGATCACCCGGGCGCGGCCGGTGCGGGCGTCCAGTTCGACGACCTCGTAGGCGCTGCGGGGGCTGGCGGCGACGCCCACGATCCGGCTGCCGTGGGCGTCGAGCGTCGGGGTGAACTCGGTCCAGGGGCCTGCCGCGTCGACGACCTCGCCGGTCTCCGGATCCAATATCCCGAGGGCGGTGGCGTCCCGGCCGTGCACGACGGCGACGAGCCCGCTCTCCAGCGGCGCGAACCAGCGGTACCCGATCTTCCACAGCGGCCCGCCGAACTCCTCCTCCCGAGGGCAGACAGGCGTGTCCTCCCCGAGCCGGTAGAGGTTCCACCAGCCGGTGCGGTCGCTGGCGTACAGGAGGGTGCCGTCGGAGGTCCAGTCCGCCTGGGCGATCGACTCCTCCGGTCCGCCCGCGACGGACCGCGCGCCGCGCAGGATGCCGTGCTCGGTGACGTCGGCGAGGATCAGTTCGGTGCCGTCCCAAGGCATGCGCGGGTGGTCCCAGGCGAGCCAGGCCGCCTGCGCGCCGTCGGGCGAGAGCCGGGGTCCTGTGACGAACCGGTGGCTGCCGTCGGTGAGTTCGCGCACCGCGTCGCGGTCCTGCGCCGCCGACCCGTCGAGCGGCACCGCGGCCACGACCCGACGTACGTCGGTGGGTCCTTCCCCGGTGAACTCCTCCAGCACACACCACACTTCGCCCAGCTCGGGGCGCAACCGCGGGTCGACCCAGCGCAGTCCGCCGCCCACCGGGGACACGGGGGTCAGCGGGCGCGGCCGCGCGTCCGGGGCGTCGGGCTCGTACGCGTAGAGCCGCTGGTCGGCGAAGTTCACGAACACCACGAACGGCCCCTCGGGGCGCATCTCGCCGGCCCAGGGCTGCCCGCCGTACTCGATCACCCGGCTGCGCACGTTCCAGGGGGCCGACAGCACCGGCTCCTGAGTGCCGTCGGCGCGTCGGCGTACGAGCGTGCGCCGTCCGCCCTCCGCGGGCCGGGGTTCGGTCCACCACGTCTCGTCGCCGACGAAGCCGACGAACTCGGGGTGCCCGTCGTGCGCGGCGGCGAGCGCCGCGTCGATGGGCGAGGGCCACGATCCGTACGGCAGGTTCTGCATCCTGTCCTCTCTAGGCCGTGCGCAGGAAGCGGTCGAGGACGCGGACGCCGAAGTGCAGCGCCTCGACGGGAACGCGTTCGTCGACACCGTGGAAGAGGGCCTGGTAGTCGAAGCCCTCGGGGAGCTTGAGCGGGGCGAAGCCGTAACCGGTGATGCCGAGGCGTGAGAACTGCTTGGCGTCCGTGCCGCCCGACATGCAGTACGGCACCACATGCCCCTCCGGCGCGAACTCCTCGACGGCGGCGCGCATCCTGGCGTACGTCGGCGAGTCCAACGGCGACTGGAGGGCGACCTCGTGGTGGTGGAACTCCCACTCCACGTCCGGCCCGGTGAGCCGGTCGAGGGTGGTGCGGAACTCCTCCTCGCCGCCCGGCAGATAGCGGCCGTCCACATGGGCGACGGCCTCTCCCGGAATCACGTTGACCTTGTAACCGGCGCTGAGCATGGTCGGGTTGGCGCTGTTGCGGACCGTCGCCTCGACGAGCTTCGCGGCGGGCCCGAGCTTGTCGAGGAGCCCGTCGACGTCGTCCAGGTCCGCGTCGACGCCGTACAGCGTGGCGAGTTCGGTGAGTGCGGCGCTGACCGTCGGAGTGAGTCTGAGGGGCCATTCGTACGCGCCGATCCGGGCGATCGCCTCGGCCAGCCGGGTCACCGCGTTCGCCCGGTTCACCTTGGAGCCGTGGCCCGCCCGCCCGCGCGCGGTGAGCTTGAGCCAGCCGGTGCCGCGCTCCCCCGCCGCGATCGGGTACAGCTCCCGGCCCGCGCCGTCGTGGAAGGTGAACGCCCCGGACTCGCTGATGCCCTCGGTGCAGCCCTCGAACAGTCCCGGATGGTGGTCGGCGAGGAACCCGGAGCCGTCCTCCGCGCTCGCCTCCTCGTCGGCCGTGAACGCGATCACCAGGTCGCGCCGGGGCCTGACGCCGAGGCGCGCCCACAGGCGTACGACCGCAAGGATCATCGCGTCCATGTTCTTCATGTCTACCGCACCGCGCCCCCACACAACCCCGTCGCGGACCTCCCCGGAGAACGGGTGCACGCTCCAGTCGTCGGCCTGCGCGGGCACCACGTCGAGGTGACCGTGGACGAGCAGCGCGTCGGCGGACGGGTCGGTGCCTTCGAGCCGGGCGACGACGTTCGTACGACCCTTGGTGCGCTCCAGCAGCGTGGGTTCGAGGCCCGCTTCCGCGAGCCGCGCGGCGGCGTACTCGGCGGCGGGACGCTCCTGGCAGTCGCCGCCGCCCCGGTTGGTGGTGTCGATACGGATGAGGTCGGAGGTGAACCGTACGACCTCGTCCAACGCCCGCTCGTCCACGACCCGTTCTTCCATCGCCCGTTCTTCCACAGCCCGCTCGCTCGTGACCCTCTGGTCAGCCATACTGCTCCTCCACCGCGGCCGAGACGATCGTGGTGACCGCCTTGAAGGTGCGAATCCCCTCGTACATGGTGTCGCTGGTGTACGCCACCTTCCGCTCTCCGATGCGCCGCACGCCCGGCACGACGGTGGCCGCCATCGACAGGTGCTCGGCGTCGAATTCGAGCGCCACGGTGAACGGGCCTCCCACGAGCGGTTCCTGACGTACCGCCAGGGCGGCCGCCTCCTTGGCCGCGGCCCGGATGTCGGCGGCGGTCCTGGCGGGCGTACGGCAGACCGCCGCGTACCGCGACACATGGTCCTTGACGGCGACCTTGAGTGCCTCGGGTGCGTAGCCGAGCGCGTCCTCGCAGGTCAGGTCGTCACCGGTGACGAGCACGACGGGTACCCCGAACTCGGCGACGACATGCGAGTTGAGCAGTCCCTCACTGGCGCGTACGTCGTTCACCCACACGCCGGTGATGGAGTTGGCGAGGTAGGTGTGCGCGAGGACGCCCTCCGTGCCGGCGCCCGTGTGGTAGCCGACGAAGGCGATCCCGTCGATGTCGCCGTGCTGCACGCCCTCCACCATGGACAGCGTCTTGTGCCGTCCGGTGAGCAGCTCGGCCCGCTCGTCGAGCCGCTCCAGCAGCAGGTTCCGCATGGACCAGTGGGCCTCGTTGATCACCACCTGGTCGGCGCCGCCGTCGAAGAAGCCGAGGACGGCGGCGTTGACGTCCGAGGTGAACATCGACCGGCAGCGTTCCCACTGCGGTGTCCCCGGCAACACGTCGGCGGGCCAGGTCACCCCGGTCGCGCCCTCCATGTCGGCGCTGATGAGGATCTTCACGACGCACCCTTCCGGCACAGGTCAGCGGCTGTCTCCATGTCGTGTCACGTTACGTGGCGACGCACGGCCGGGCCAGGAGGCCGTCCACGGACGTCACCACCCTGACCCGCCCTGCCCCGCCCCGACCGGCCCCGTCAGGTTTCCAGGCCCTCGAAGAAGGTGGTGATCTCGGCGCGGCCGCGAACGGTGATCCGCGGGGTGGCGTTCTCGTTCCAGAACCTCATGCGGCTCAGAGAACCAAGGCCTGTCCGGATCAGTCCTCGAAAACGGTCAGTACGACACCGTCGAGTTCGATGCGGCGCGGGGTACCGCCCTCGCCCCGGACGAGGGCGTCGAGGCAGCGCCGGAAGAGTTTCAGCTCCTCCTCGTCGAGGACGGCCGCCGCGAGGTCGAGAAGTTCACCGAGTGCGCTCTCGGTCAGTATGTCGGGCAGCTCACCGGAGAGGAGGACGACGGACTCGCCCGTACTGCCCCGGACCACGGCGGTGGTGGGTCCTCCGTGCACGAACAGCACATGTCCCCCTGGGTGACACAGGGGTCGTGCGGCTCACGTGCCCCGAGCAGAACGAGAGACTAGCTGCGGATCCTGGGGGTTTCGGCCGTTCTGGATTCTTTTACCGGGAACCCCCGGAAGCGGAACCGGAGCACTCGGACGGGCGTCTTCGCCGTACGGCCGTTGACCGGGGCCAAAGCCCATGGGGCGCCTTCGGCGAAGCGACCGTACGGACCGAACCGAGGTCAACGTCCCCTTGACGAGGCCATCCGACATCCGACGCACACCCACGGAACACCACCGCCGCCCCGGTCCACCCGGCCCTACGGCACCACTCCGTCCCCCATCACCCGAATGCGAGCCACCGCCGTAGACGCGGAGGCACACCAACGGACATCGGCCCACCCTCGTGGGCATGGGCGTCGCCACCCTCCACCGACGGCTCCTGCCGGCCGGTGCCGGGCAGGGCCCGCTGGGGCCCGCCCCCGGTGCCGCACCCCGGCAGCGGCTAGCCGCGTCGCGCGTCGCGGCCCAGCAGGGATTCGACCAGGGCGGCGACATGGCGGCGGTCGTCGGCCGAGAGTTGCTGGACGCTGGCGATGAGCAGGTCGACCTCGGGGTCGGCGGGTGCGCCGGGCTTGCCTCCGGCGGGCGGGGCGTCGGCCGCGTAGACATGGATCCCGCACGCCTCCGCGGCAGCCCTCCGCACGGTGTCCAACGACAGTCCAAGCCCCTTGGACAGTCCTTCGAGCGTGCTGGGCTGGGGCATGCGCACCACCCGCTCGGCCGTGGCCAGGTGGTGGACCGTGGAGCGCGGAATGCCGCCCCGACGTGCCACCTCGCCGTAGGACCAGCCTTCGCGGTCGAGGCGATCTCTGATGATCTGCTGCAGTGCGTTGGCCACCGATGGTCACTTCCTGCTCGCCGCCGGGCGGAACTCTTCCAAGCGGGATCGATTCTACGGGGGGCTTCGCTCCGGCCCCAGAAGTGTTTCCCCGAACGGCTTGCGCGGCGAGCTTCGGGGCGACTACTGTCCAATCTCGTTGGACAGCACGTCCGACCAGATTGGACAGAGTTTGGGGGGAACCAGCCTCTGTCCGATCGGAAATGCCCATCCCTGAGGGGGAATTGATCATGATGGACAACCGTGAACTCGACACCGAGACCGCCGAGCTGCTGCCGGGTCGCGAGGCCCTCGGTCGGCTGAAGTTCAGCTTCGGCAAGACCGTCAACGTGACCAAGCACGTCGCCAACATCGACGCCTCCAACCAGTCGGCCGCCCTGAACGACCACTCCAGCTGGTCGGACGCGTCCTCGGGCGCCTCGCAGGCCATCAACGTCCACCAGTAACCGGCACCGGAGGCTCGCCCGCCTCCGTATCACCGGATGCTCGCCCGCATCCGCCTCTGTGCCATCACCACACCCGCATCAACGAACCACGTCCCGAAAGGACATCCCATGAGCATGGACATGAACGAGCTGCAGTCCGAGTCCGCCGAGCTGCTGCCGGGCCGCGAGGCCCTGGGCCGCCTGAAGTTCAGCTTCGGCCGTACGACCAACGTGACCAAGCACGTCGCCAACATCAGCGCCCACAACGAGTCGGCCGCCCTGAACGACCACTCCAGCTGGTCGGTGGCCGAGTCCAGCGCCAACCAGGCGATCAACGTCACGCAGTAACACCCGCCGCGCACAACGGCAGTTCGGCGGACCGCGCCCGGGGGCGGGCGCGGTCCGCCCTTGGGGGGGGAAGGACCAGAAATGACGGCGCTGGGGGACGGGCCCACGTTGCTGTACGACACCGGGTCGCCGGTGCCGGGACCGGGAGGAATCCCGGTCACCTACGAGCAGTTCGCCACGGGAAGCCTGCCGGTCGTCGGCGTCGGCGTCGAGGCGCTGCCGGTGCCTCGGCTGAGCTCCGGGCTCAAACTGCACGGGGAGTACCAGGGTTCGGGTTTCACCGAGCCGAAGTACATCGCGCGCCGCGGAGACGGCCAGGTCGTGCAGCTCTCACGGCTGCTGTACCTGGTCGCCTCCGCGATCGACGGCGTGAACGACATCGAGACCATCTCGCACCGGGTCAGCGCCCGCTACGGCCGTGAGCTCAGCGCCGACAACGTGCGTTTCCTGGTCGAGGAGAAACTCGACCCGCTCGGCGTCACCGTGCCGGAGGGCAAGGAGGAGGACGAGGTCTCCGCGCCGCGCTCCGACCTGCTCCTCGCCCTCAAGGGGCACCGGATCATCTTCAACGAGCGCAGGGCCGGCCGGATCGCCCGCTCGCTGGCCTGGCTGCACCGCCCCACGGTGGTCGTGCTGATGCTGGCGGCGGCCGTGGCCATGGACGTCTGGCTGTTCGGCTTCTTCGGCGCGGTGGAACCCGTGCTCCAGGTCCTCGACCAGCCGCTCCTGATGCTCGTCGTGTTCGCGCTCACCGTGGCCTCGCTGGTCTTCCACGAGTTCGGCCACGCCTCGGCGTGCAGATACGGGGGCGCACGGCCGGGCTGCATCGGCTGCGGGCTCTTCCTCATCTGGCCGTCCATGTACACCGACGTGACGGACATCTACCGGATCGGCCGGGCCGGACGGCTCCGTACCGACCTGGGCGGGGTGTACTTCAACGTCGTGTTCATGCTCGGGATGGCGGGCGCGTACTTCGCCACCGGGCAGCAGTTCTTCCTGGCCGCGGTCTATCTCGGGCACTTCGAGATCCTGGAGCAGCTGATGCCGGCCGTCCGGCTGGACGGCTACTACATCCTGGGCGACCTGGCCGGCGTCCCGGATCTCTACGGCAAGATCAAACCGATTCTGCTCAGCACGGTGCCGGGCCGGCGCGGCAAGGCGGCGCGCGCCGAGGTCGTCGGGCTGAAGAAGTCGTCCCGGACCATCATCACCACCTGGGTCCTGACCATGGTCCCGCTGCTGATCGGCGAGCTCGGGTACGCGCTGTGGAACCTGCCGCGGATCGTCGCGACGATGGTCCGCTCGCTCACCGACCAGGTCGTGGGAACCGGGGACGCCTTCGCGGGCGGTCAGGTCGCCGCGGCCCTGATGGGCGTCATCGGCTGCTTCATGCTGCTGTGCCCGATGGTCGGCGTGATCTATCTGTCGCTCAAGCTGGGCGGCCGGGTCTTCCGCGCCGCGAAGCGGTCGACGGCGGACAAGCCCACGCTACGGGTGGGGCTGTGCGCGCTGGCACTGCTGGGCCTCGGCACGCTGAGCTACGCGTGGGTGTCCGGTGTGACACCGGAGCCGCTGCCGAAGCGTCCGCCGATCGCGCCGATCCTCCAGCCCGGCGTATCCACGGCCGAGCCGCCCGCCCGGCACGCCGGCGTGCCCCGGCCGCACACGTCCCCGTCCGACACCTCGGCGGCCCAGCCGTCCGGTGCCGCGTCCCCCGGCTCCACGGCCACCACCACGCCGAGCGTGTCGGCCTCGCCGAGCCCGGACGCCTCGGCCTCCACGTCACCCGGCGCCTCCCCGTCCAAGAAGCCGACCACACCGGCCGGCGGTACGGGCACGACGGGTTCCGCCTCGGCCGGTCCGCCCGTCGGTCCGTCCGATCCCCCCGACACGTCGCCGTCCGCCCCGTCGTCCCCACCGGCGCCCACGACGGATCCGCCGACGCCGACCGAATCCGTCAGCGCGACCGGCGCACCGAGCCCGGCCACCCCGTGACCGCCCTCGGCGATCACCGCCCGGTGGCCGTCGTCCCGACGAACCACGACCGCAGGAGACCCATGTGAGTACCCATCCGAACACGCACCGCAAGCCTCGCCCAGTCGGCCGGAGCCTCTCCCAACGAGCCATGCGCATAGGCCTGTTCGCGGCCGGCGCGGCCGGTATCGCCACGGCCGTCCCGGCCCAGGCCGCGACCGCGGCGGCGGGCGCCGTCGCCCGGCATGCCGTCGCGGAGGACCACACCTTCAGTCACGCCGACCGGGCGCATCCGACCCAGGTCAAGGACTCCTTCACCGTGCGGCAGCTCGGCACGGCGAAAGCCGTGGGCGTGCGCAACCAGGCCAACGCGGTCTCCGTCGGCTGCTCGGTCGACGCGCACTGCCGGTCGGTCGCGCTGTCCTTCCAGATCGTCACGCTGGCGGGCCAGAACACCCACCTGAACGCGGTGAACCTCAGCGACGCGGCCAACGAGCACTGCGACGGCTGCCAAACCCTCGCCGGTGCCTACCAGTTCGTGGTGTCCACCGCCCGTCCGTTCACCCTGGACGCCACCGCGCAGCGCAAGCTCACCGACATCCACCGCAGGCTGGACGACCTGACCCGGTCCAAGATCCCGGCCACCGACCTCAAGACGAAGGTCGATTCACTGGCCGCGGAGGTCACCGACGTCCTGCACGACGCGGTGGCAGGCGCGCCGAAGGCCCCGGACGCGCCCGCCGTCGCGGTCCACCGTCACCTGGACGGCTGGCCCGGCCACTGACCCAACGGCCACCATGAAGGGGTACGGCGTCACCGACCGGCAGGTGACGCCGTACCCGCGCGCCCTGCTCAGCCGGCCGTGCGCCCTGCCACCAGCCACTTCGACGGCAGCTCGATCCGCCTGCCGTCGGGCGTGAACTCGGTGGTCACCAGCGGTAGTTCACCGCTCGCGAGGACGGTCAGGCCCGCCGCGCGAAGGTAGTCGGGGACCGCGTCGTCGGACACCTCACCGGGCGCAATGCCGTGCCGGAAGACGGGGGCCAGCTTGGGCGGCGGTCCGTCCGAGCTCTGGGCCAGGCCCATCAGGACCGGCCGGGCGGCTTCGGAGAGTTCCACGAGAAAGGCCCGGCCGCGCTCCCCCACCAGGGTGGCGAGAGCGTCCACCAGCGGCTGGCGGTCGTCCGGCTCGCACTGGTGGAGCACACCCCGCATATAGACGTTGGCGTCACCCAGCTCCGCGTGCAGGGTCTGTGCCTCGGTCTTCTCGGCCGCGTCGAGCAGCCGGTACGTCGCCTGGCCCGCGGGGTCGGCGAGGCGGGCGTGCTCGAGCGCGGCGGGCGCGAGGTCGGCGCCGAGCACATGCCGGAAGCGGTCGGCCAGAAAGCGGGTCTGGGTGCCGTTGCCGCAGCCCAGGTCCACGACCGGCAGATCGTGAGCCGACAGGTACGGCTCGAAGAGGGCGAGATGGACGCCGGCGGTCAGTGCGGGGTCCGCGTCCCAGAAGACGGCTCCCTGCTCCTCGGGGGCCTCGCGCCAGAAGCCCTCCCAGGCCTCCCTGTACCGACGTGTCACGCTCATGCCCGCTCCCCAGGTCGCCACCGTGGCCCGCCGAGGGTGGCGGGCGAGATCGGTCTATCGCGCCCGGCGTGCGGCGACAAGCATGAGGCACATTCCCGCGCGGTTCATTTCGATCCGTGTACGCCGATACGCGCCCCGGGTCGGCGCCTCGGCAGGGTCAGTTCGAACCACACGGTCTTGCCTGCGCTGGTGCGGCTCGCGCCCCACTCGCGGGCCAGCGTGCTGACGACACGCAGACCGCGGCCGGACTCGTCGTCGGGGCCCGCGCTGAGCAGCGTCGGCAGGGTGTGGTCGTCGTCGGCGACCTCGCACATCAGGGTGTCGCCGCGCACGAGCCGCAGTTCGATGTGGCGGCTGTGCGCGTGCCGTACGGCGTTGGTCACCAGCTCGCTGACCATCGACTCGGCGGGGTCGGCCAGCCGGGCCAGGCCCCAGTCGTGGAGCTGTTCGCGGACCACGGCGCGGGCCCGGCCGGCCTCGACCGGGTCGAGTGAGAGCCGCCACTCGGCGACGTCCTCGGGTTCGATGCCGTTCAGCCGGGCCATCAGCAGCGCCACGTCGTCCTTGCGGCCGCCGCGGGTGTTGAGGGCGCGGATGATCGTGTCGCAGGCGTCGTCCATGGACGCGGCCGGGTGGGCGGCGGACTCGCAGAGCGTGGCGAGGCCGACGCCGATGTCCTCGCCGCGCACCTCGACCAGTCCGTCGGTGCACATCACGAGCCGGTCGCCCGGCGCCACCGGCACACGCACCGCCTCGAAGGGCACGCCGCCGACCCCGATGGGCGCGCCGGTCGGCAGGTCCAGCAGCTCGCTGTGGCCGTCCGCGGCACGGACCAGGACGGGCGGGATGTGGCCCGCGTTGGCGATCCGCAGCTCGCCGGCGATGGGGTCGTAGACCGCGTACAGACAGGTCGCGAGGTAGTGCTCGCCGAGCCGCTGGGCCAGATCGTCGAGGTTGCGCAGGAGTTGGGCGGGCGGCAGGTCGAGCGCCGCCATCGTCTGTACCGCCGTACGCAACTGGCCCATCATCGCGGCGGAGTTGAGGCCGTGGCCCATCACGTCGCCGACGACGAGGGCGGTGCGGGAGCCGGGCAGCTTCACCGAGTCGAACCAGTCGCCGCCGACGCGTCCCAGCAGGGTGCCGGGCAGATAGCGGGTGGCGATGTCACAGCCGGCCATGCGGGGCGCGATGTGCGGCAGCATGCTGTCCTGGAGGGTCTCGGCGACGCTCTCCTGGTAGGTGTACATGCGCGCGTTGTCGAGGACGAGGCCCGCACGGGCCGCGAGTTCGGCGCCGGTGACCCGGTCCATGTCGTTGAACTCGACGCGCTCCGGGTGGCGCAGCAGGATCATGAACCCGAGGACCACGTTACGGGCCTTCAGGGGCACGACCAGCATGGAGCGGTTGGTGATCAGCGGCCTGATGTCGCGCTTCTCGAACTGCGCGGCGATCATGTGCCCCATCTGCTCGCTGATACGCGGCACGAGGACGGGATCGCCGGTGGTCATGCACTGGAAGAACGGTGTGTGCGCGGGGAACGGCATGGCCTCGCCGACCGGCACGACGTCGTCCCAGCGGCCCGGCTCGTCGGTGTGCTCGACGGCGACGCGGTGCCACATGGTGGTCGTGTCGGGAGCACCGTCGGGGAAGCCCTCACCGGCGATGACCTGTTCGCGCAGATAGGTGCCCGCCACGTCCGTGAAGCGCGGCACCACGGCCCGGCTGACTTCGAGGATCGTCTGCGCGAGGTCGAGCGAGGTGCCTATCCGCCCGCTGACCTCGTTGAGGAACTCCAGGCGTTCGCGGACGGCGACGTACTCGAGGTCCTCGCCCTCCTCGTCCTGGAGCTCCTGCGGCAGGGGCTCGCCCATGGCCGTCGCGCGCGCCGCGCGCTCACGGCGTGCCTTGCGTTCGGCGCGCCGGGGCACACCCCAGTCGGGAGTCACCGGGACCCGGTCGTTCTGGCTGAACTCCAGGACGGGGTAACCCAGTTCGAGGACCTGGGAGACGATACGGGCGCCCTCGCCCACGCTCATGCTGGGCAGGATCTCGGGCAGTCTGCGGGCCAGTTCCTCGGCGCCGGGGAAGTCGGTGTGCAGCGCGAAGCCGGGCGCGATCCGCTCGATCGCCAGCTCTTCGTCCTCGTGGCGCAGCGCGTCCGCGTCGGCGGCGAGCACGAGCAGCCGCTCCGGTCCGGGGCCGATCAGCGGGTACGCCCACCACAGGACGTCCACGCGACCCCGCTCGGGCACGGTCAGCCGGGCGCGTCCGGCGGCCGGGTAGGAGAACCGTCCGTCGATGGAGGACTCCAGGCCGGGGCCGAGTCCGTCGTACGCCGCGTACGCCCCGTAGGGCGCGGTCTCGTCCTCGTCGGGGAGCGCACCGGCGACGGGGAGCAGGTCGACGGCGGGGCGGCCCACCGCGTCCTCCTTGGGCACGCCGAACTGCCGCCGGGCGCCCGTGCTCCAGTGGGACACCAGTCCGTCGCGGTCGACGACGACCACGGCCAGCGGGATGCGCCCGGCGTCGGTGTGCTCCACCACGCCGTTCCCAGCTCCGCGGCTGAGAGGTGCGCCCACTTCGGTGCCACTTTCGGTGCCGCTTGCTGTGCCGCTCTCCATGGCCGAGGCCCCTTCTCCCCACGGCTCCGCAAGATCTGTGCCGCCTTCACTACCGTACGGCTGCGGCCCGTCGCGATGTGTGGCAATACGGGAATTGACCTTTCCAGGGGGCGGCTCCGGCGCACGGCCGCCTCCGGGAGGGTTCCCGCGGTGGCCGTTCAGTCTTCGTGGCCGAGCTGCAGATCCCGCTCCGTGCGCCCCCCACCGGCCACTTGGAGCACGGTGGCCACCGGCGGGTAGCCCGCCGCGATGACGGTGTACTCGCCGGAGGAGAGGTCGACGAACCGGAACGTCCCGTCCGCACGGGTGGTGAGTGTGTCCACCACGTTGCCCGCGGCGTCCAGGAGCGTCACACGCGCGTCCTCGACGGGCCGGCCGCCGCCTGCCCGCACGGTGCCGCGCAGGACGGCGCCGCCCGCGAGTTCGACGTCCTGGCGGGTCTCGCGGGAGGCCTGCACGCTGACGGGCAGGGCGGCCGGGCGGAACGCGGGCGCACTGGCGGCGAGGGTGTACTCGCCCGCCACCAGCTCCGTGATGACATAGCCGCCTTCGCGTCCGCTGCGGGTGGTGGCCACGACTTCCCCGTGGACGTTGGTGAGCGTGACGGTGGCGTCGCGCACGGGGGTGCCGTCCGCGGTCAGCACGCTGCCGGCGAGGCGCCCGGCGCCGCCGAGGACGACGTCCAGTTCCACGGGGCGCTCGCCGATCGTCACCGAGACGGCCTGCGGCTGGTGGCCGCCGGCCGCGGCGATCAGGACGTACGACCCCGATCCGGGCGTGGACAGCGCGTACCGCCCGTCCTCGCCGCTGGCGCCCCGTCCGATCTGCTGTCCGGCGATGTCGATGAGGGTGAGCGCGGCGCGCGGCACGACGGTCCCGTCGGGGTGCTGCACGGTGCCGCAGACGGGGATCCCGGCGGCGTAGGACGAACGGGCCTGCGGGATCGGGGCGTTCACCGGTGCGGTGGCCGGGTCGGCGGTGGGGGCGTTGTGGGACACCAGCGGTTTCTCCTTGAGGAAGCAGGCGATCAGTAGGCCCAGGACGAGCACGGGGACGAGATAGAGGAAGATCCGCGGCATGGCGTCCGCGTAGGCACGGATGTAGTCGTCGCGCAGGGCCCCGGGCAGGGAGTGGACGAGTTGCGGGGTGATGGAATCGGGGTCCGGCAGTCCGGTGCCCGTGTGCGCGGGCAGGCGGTCGGCGAGCGCGTCCGAGAGCCGGTGGGCGAACAGCGTGCCGAAGATGGCGGCGCCGACGCTGCCGCCGATCTGCCGGAAGTAGTTGTTGGCACTGGTCGCGGTGCCGAGGTCGGCGGGGCGCACGGAGTTCTGCACGGCGAGGACCAGGACCGGCATCACCATGCCGATGCCCGCGCCGAGGATGGCCATCCAGATGCTGTACTGCAGGCGGGGCGTGTCGACTTCGAGCCGGGACAGCAGCCACATGCCGAGCGCCGACAGGGCGCTGCCGAGGACCGGATAGATCTTGTAGCGACCGGTGCGGCTGATGAGCTGTCCGCAGACGACGGAGGCGCCGACGATGCCGCCCATCATGGGGAGCATCAGGAGTCCGGACTCGGTGGCGCTGGCCCCGTCGACCATCTGCAGGAAGGTCGGCAGATAACTGGCCGCTCCGAAGAGGGCGACGCCGATGACGAGCCCCACCAGTGCGGTGATGTTGAAGACGCCGTCCTTGAACAGCCGTGGCGGGATGAGGGGTTCGGTGGCGAAGCGCTCGGCGACGAAGAAGAGGACGGTCGCGACGAGCGCGCCCGCGCCGAGCCCCATGATGACCCGTGAGCCCCAGGCGTACTCGGTGCCGCCCCAACTGGTCAGCAGGACGAGGCAGGTCGACGCGGCGGCCAGCAGCAGCACACCGAGTACGTCCACGCGTCCGCGCGCGGTAGGCCTGGGCAGCTTCAGCACGACGGTGACGACGGCCAGGGTGAGCAGGCCGAAGGGCACGTTGATGTAGAAGCACCAACGCCAGGAGATGTGGTCGGTGAAGTAGCCGCCCAGGAGGGGCCCGGCGACCGAGGCGAGGCCGAAGGCGGCACCGATCAGGCCCATGAAGCGGCCGCGCTCGCGGGGCGGCACGATGTCCGCGATGATCGCCTGTACGCCGATCATGAGGCCGCCCGCGCCGACGCCCTGGATCGCCCGGAAGGCGATCAGCTGGTCCATGCTCTGGGCGCGCCCCGAGCATGCCGAACCGGCCACGAAGACGACGATCGCGAACTGGAAGACGCCCTTGCGTCCGAAGAGGTCGCCGAGCTTGCCGTAGACGGGGAGTCCGACGGTGGAGGTGAGCAGATAGGCGGTGATCGCCCAGGACATTCTGTCCAGGCCGTGCAGCTCACCGACGATCTTCGGGAGCGCGGTGGCCACGATCATCTGGTCGAGGGCGGCGAGCAACAGCGCGGACATGAGTCCGACGAAGACCAGCCGCACCCGGCGCGGGCTCAGCCGTGCGGTCCCGGGGGCGGGTGGAGGGGAGTGCCGCGGGGGCGCGGCAGCCGGCTCGTCCTGCACCAGAGTGATCCCGCCCACGTACCGCTCCCCTCGTCGCGCCCACCGCACAATTCCCGCTTATCGCGACAACTGTGAGCAAGCACGACGAGTTACGGCGTATCGCCGCGTCGCCAGGAGATCCACCCGAAACGGTGAGGGTGACAACGCGCCCCGGAGAGTTGGCTCTTGGGCCGAGCGGCCACCAAAGAGGCGTGCGCCCGGGCTACTTCTGCGTCTCGGTGGCGAGCTTGTCGAGCACCAGGTCGTAGATCCTGCCGAGGCCCTTGGGCGCGAAGGTCTTCTCGAAGAAGCCGCCGATGCCGCCCGCGCCGTCCCAGACGGTGGTGACGACCACGCGGGACTTGCCCTCGCCGGCCGGGGTGACCCGCCAGGTGGTGACCATGGAGGAGTTGCGGTCCTTCTCGACGAGCTCGCCGTCGGTGGGCTCGGTGACCTCGAGCAGGCAGTCGCGCACGCGCTTGCTGGTTGCCTGGAGCTTCCAGTGGACGAGGGTGCCCTCGCCGTCGCCGCCCTCGCGCACCTCGTACTCGCTGAAGTGCTCGGGCAGCAGCTTCGCGCGCGTGCCGCTGTAGTCGGCCAGGGCGTCGAACACCGCCTCCGCGTCCGCCGCGATGACCCGCTCCGTCGTGGCCTCGACCTGCGCCATTGCACTTCCTCCAGCACTTGGTGACTCGGGGTGTGCGGCAAGCCAACCACCAGGCGGCCCGACCCCCCAAATCGGGGCCTCCATGGGGCGTCGAAAGGGGTCCCGCCGGGGCGCAGGAGGGGTGCTCCGACGTGCGCGGAAAACCGGGTCGCACGATCAAGGGAACATGTGTTCTATTCTGTGGTCAGTGCTACCGAGGAGGCGTCATGCGCTGGGACAACCTCACAGCGGACCCCGCCGGGGACCGCGCCCGGGACGCCGCGCTGTTCGGCGCGGACGCGGTGACCACCCGTACGTTCGACAGCCCGGAGTTCCGTGGTGTCACGTTCCACGAGATCCGGGCCCGCTCGATCGTGAACCGGGTACCAGGGGCCTCACGCATGCCCTTCGAGTGGACGGTGAACCCCTATCGGGGCTGCACACACGCGTGTGTGTACTGCTTCGCGCGCAAGACCCACAGCTATCTGGACCTCGACACCGGACTCGACTTCGACTCCCAGATCGTGGTGAAGGTCAACGCGCCGGAGCTGCTGCGCCGCCAGCTCGGCTCGCGCCGCTGGCAGGGCGAGCACATCGCGATGGGCACCAACGTCGACTGCTACCAGCGGGCCGAGGGCCGCTACCGGCTGATGCCCGGCATCATCGCGGCCCTGCGCGACCACGCGAACCCCTTCTCGATCCTGACGAAGGGCACCCTGATCCTGCGCGACCTCGACCTCCTGAAGCAGGCCTCCGAGGTCACCGACGTCGGGATCTCGGTCTCCGTGGGCTTCACCGACTCCCGGCTGTGGCGCACCGTCGAGCCGGGCACCCCGGCCCCGGAGCGCCGCCTGGACGCCGTGCGCACCCTCACGGACCACGGCATCGACTGCGGGGTCCTGATGGCCCCCGTCATCCCCTTCCTCGGCGACAGCCCGGCCCAACTGCGGGCCACCGTACGGGCGATAGCGGCCTCCGGGGCCACCTCGGTGACCCCGCTCGTGCTGCATCTGCGGCCCGGCGCCCGCGAGTGGTTCATGGCCTGGCTGGAGCACCACCACCCGTATCTCGTACGGCGTTACGAGCGGCTGTACGCGGAGGGCGCGTACGCCCCGAAGTGGTACCAGCGCCGGATCACCCGTCAGGTCCACGAGCTGGCACAGGAGTACGGCATCGGTCCCACGCGCGCGGGGATGCCCCGCAGGATCACCGCGCCCGCCGAGCCCGACGGGCCCATGGCGCCCGCCGTGCCGGAGCCGACCCAGCTCACCCTGCTCTGACCACGGCGAACGGCCGTCGCCCGGCCCGTTCCTGACGGCATCCGAGCGGATCACACGGCTCAATTGGGTCAAGACTTTCCAGAACGAGTTCTTCCGGGGCCCCTTTCCGGGACGATGCGGCGAAGGCCGTGGCGTGCACGGCTCAAAATCCTCCGTCCTCGGGAGGCTCTGTGAAGAAACGCGCAGCTGCTCTGTGCGGGGCGGCCGCCGTACTGGCCGGGATGATCACCTCGATCCCCGCCGACGCGAGCGCCGGTTCCGCGACCGCACCGCGCACCACCCTCACCACCGCGAAACCCACCTGGAAGAAGTGCGGGACCAGCAGCTATCCGACGCTCCAATGCGCGTCCCTGAAGGTGCCGCTGGACCACTCCAAGCCCCACGGCCGGCAGATCACCCTCGCCCTCTCACGCGTCCCGCACACCGCGAAGACGTACCAGGGGCCGCTGCTGGTGAACCCGGGCGGTCCCGGCGGCAGCGGGCTCTCACTGGCCGGTTTCGTCGCGTCCTCACTGCCGAAGGCGGTGGCGGCGCAGTACGACGTCATCGGCTTCGACCCGCGCGGTGTCGGCGCCAGCAAGCCCGCGCTGGACTGCAGGCCCGGGTACTTCAACCCGGTGCGTCCGGACTCCGTGCCCAGCACCCCCGCGATCGAGAAGGCCAACCTCGACCGCGCCAAGGCCTTCGCGAAGGCATGCGGCAAGAAGTACGCCGACCTGCTGCCGTACATCGACACGGTGAGCGCGGTCCGGGACATGGACTCGATCCGTGCCGCGCTCGGCGCCAAGAAGATCAACTACTTCGGTTACTCGTACGGCACCTACCTGGGCGCCGTGTACGCGAAGCTCTTCCCGCAGCGCGTACGCCGTCTGGTCCTCGACTCCATCGTCGACCCGAGCGGTGTCTGGTACGAGGACAACATCGGCCAGGACTACGCCTTCAACGACCGCCACCAGGCGTTCATGGCGTGGGTCGCCAAGCACGACGCGACCTACAAGCTCGGCACGGACCCGGCCAAGGTCGAGGCCAAGTGGTACGCCATGCGGGGGGCGCTCGCCAAGAACCCCGCGGGCAAGAAGGTGGGCGCCTCCGAACTCGAGGACACCTTCATCCCGGGCGGCTACTACAACGGCTACTGGCCCTCCCTCGCCGAGGCGTTCGCGGCCTACGTGAACGACAAGAAGACGGCCCCGCTCGTCGCGGCCTACGAGAACCTCGGTGCCATCGACGCCTCCGGCGACAACGGCTACAGCATCTACACCGCGGTGCAGTGCCGTGACGCGTCCTGGCCGCGCGACTGGAACCAGTGGCGCAAGGACAACTGGGCGGTGTACGACAAGGCGCCGTTCATGGCCTGGAGCAACGCCTGGTACAACGCGCCGTGCGCGTTCTGGCCGACGAAGACGCTGCGGCCGGTGAACATCGCCAACAAGGCGCTGCCTCCGACGCTGCTCTTCCAGGCCACGAACGACGCGGCCACTCCCTATCAGGGGGGCGTGACGGTCCATCACGCACTGCGCGGCTCCAGCCTGGTGGTCGAGCAGGGCGGCGGGAACCACGGCATCACGCTGAGCGGGAACGCCTGCCTGGACAAGTACCTGGCGGCGTATCTCACCAACGGCAAGGTGCCGCACGGCAGCGGTGTGGCCGACGCGGTGTGCAAGAAGCTGCCGGACCCGGAACCGCCGAGCACGAAGGCGGCGTTGTCCACCGCCTCGGACGGTGCGGCCACGGGAGGCGTGACGCTGCACAAGCTGCTCGGCTCCCGCGGCTGAGCACGCCTTGACGGCCCGTCGGGGGCGTTGTCGGACCCATGGTCCACCATGGACGCATGAGTGAGCTGACCCGCATTCCCGCCCCCGACGGGGTCGCCCCCGCCGCCGCATACTCGCATGTCGTCCTCGGCACGGGCCGCTTCGTCGCGGTCTCGGGGCAGCTCGCCCTGGACGAGGACGGCACGCTCGTCGGCGCGGGCGACCCGGCGGCGCAGGCCCGCCAGGTGTTCGAGAACCTGCGCCGCTGTCTGGCCGCCGCCGGGGCGACCTTCGACGACGTCGTCAAACTCACCTTCTTCGTCACGGACATGGCCCACATGCCGGCCGTCCGCGCGGCCCGCGACGCCCACATACGCGCGGACCGCCTCCCGGCCGCGTCGGCGGTCCAGGTCGCCGCGCTGGTCCGCCCCGAGTTCCTGATGGAGATCGAGGCGTACGCGGTGGTGGGCGAGTGAGCGCGGTCCCGGTCCGGATCCGCGAGATGGTCCTCTCGGACTGCGACTGGGATGCTGCTGTGGGTGCTCAGGGGGAACACCAGGGCGCGTCGACAGCGCGGGAACATCTTTGCGGTTCGGACCGTTCCCGCGGGGGCGCCGCGGACTAGGCTCGTAGGGCTCGGTCTGGAGCGCGACGACACGGTGAGCACGGTCGACGAGGCGCTGCGGGAGGCGGCCCGTCGGCCGCCCGCCGTGTCACCCGGGCAGTCGGGCGAGCGCGTGCACCGCCGCCTCGGCGAGTGCCGGATGGGCGAGCGCCTCGTTCAGGACGGGTCTCGCGCGTACGTCGCCCAGGGTCCCGAGCCCCTCCACACAGGCGAGGGCGACTCCGCGGTAGGGGTCATGGGGGCGCAGCCTGCGCCCCAGGGTGGTGATCAGCGCCGGTACGGCCTCGGGGGCGCGCAGCTCGACCAGGAGCCGGACGGGATGGAGCGCGTAGGCGACGCGCAGTTCGTTGGTGGCGAGCGCGGCCGCCGCGCGGGCCGTGCGCGGATCGCCGAGCCGGGCGAGCGCGTGCGCCGCGGAGGCGCAGCGCTGCGGGTCGCGGTGGTTCAGCAACAGGACGAGTGCCTCGAAGGCCCGCCGGTCCCCGGCGAGTCCGAGCCGGAAGGCGACCAACTCCCGCGCCCACAAGGGCTGTCCGGGCGCGGTCAGCGCGGCCGCCAGCACATCCGGGTCCTCGGCCGTCACGAGCCGCTCGTACGTCGACGACGCCCCGGCCTCGCTCCGTAAACGCTCCGTGAGTGATCGCAACTCTTCGTTCATAATGCCGAGCCTAGGCGCGGCATTATGGGTCCGGGACGTACATCACAAAGTCGGGGGCTGGCGCGCTCGTTACCCGCGGGTTAAGCTCAGACGAGCGAGTTACCCACTCGCGTCTTGCTTGCGGTGGCCTGGTGACGCAGCCGCCGTGAGAGCAGTCGGTTCGGTACCTCAGGTACCTCAGTACGACACGGCTCCGGGACAGGGCCGGTCGGCTTCACCGTTCCCCGGGTGCGCCCTCGCGGGCACCCCCCTTCGGACGGCACCGGGCCTGTGCGCTCGTCAGCCCGGCAACACCCGCACTCTCCGCACTCCGTGCGCCTCTCGGGCGTACCTGCGTGCGCTCCTCAGTCGTCACCCTCTTCCTGGAGTCCCGCGATGGCAACTCCCCTGTCCGACACCCCTCTGTCCCCGCTCAAGACCGTTGCCGTCGTCGGCCTCGGCACGATGGGCACCGGCATCGCCGAGGTCCTCGTCCGGGCCGGCCGCGAGGTCATCGGCATCGACATCAGTGAGGCAGCGGCCGCCCAGGCCGTCTCCGCCCTCGAAGCCTCCACCGCCCGCGGCGTGCGACGCGAGCGCTTCAGCGAGCAGGAGCGCGCCGACGCCCTGGCCCGCTTCCGCACCTTCACCGACCTCGCGGCCGCCGCCGACGCCGATCTGGTCATCGAGGTGACCCCGGAGTCGTACGACATCAAGCAGCAGGTCTTCCGCGCGCTGGACGGCATCGTGCGCCCGGACACCATCCTGGCCACCGGCACCAACGCCCTCTCGGTGACGCGCCTAGCCGCCGACTCGGCCCGCCCCGAGCGCGTCCTCGGCCTGCACTTCTTCAACCCGGCGCCCGCGATGAAGCTGGTCGAGGTCGTCTCCTCGGTGCTCACCGCGCCCACGGCCGTCTCGGCGGTCACCAACCTCGCGCTCGACCTCGGCAAGGAGCCCGTCGCGGTCGGCGACCGGCCCGGTTTCGTCGCTGACGGGCTGCTGTTCGGCTACCTCAACCAGGCCGCCTCGATGTACGAGGCCAAGTACGCCTCCCGTGAGGACATCGACGCCGCGATGAAGCTCGGCTGCGGACTGCCCATGGGCCCGCTCGCGCTGCTCGACCTGATCGGCGTCGACACCGCGCGTACGGTCCTGGAGGCCATGTACGCCGAGTCCCGCGACCGGCTGCACGCCCCCGCGCCCATCCTCAAGCAGCTCAGCGAGGCGGGTCTGACCGGCCGCAAGTCGGGGCGCGGTTTCTACTCCTACGAAGCACCCGGCAGCGCGACGGTCGTGCGGGACGCGCTGACTCCCCTTGCCGGCGGCCCCGAGGTCCCCGGCCGGACGATCCGCTCCGTCGGCGTCGCGGGCTCCGGGACCATGGCCTCCGGCATCGCCGAGGTCTTCGCGAAGGCCGGGTACGAGGTCGTCCTCGCCGCCCGCACCGAGGAGAAGGCACAGGCCGCCAAGGCCCGCATCGGCAAATCCCTGGCCCGCTCGGTCGACAAGGGCCGGATGACCGCCGAGGCCGCCGCGAGCACCCTGGACCTGGTCGTCCCGGCAGGCTCCTACGACGCCTTCGCCGACGTCGATCTCGCGCTGGAGGCGGTGGCCGAGGACCTGGAGGTCAAGCAGCAGCTGTTCGGGGTGTTCGACAAGGTCTGCAAGCCCGGCGCGATCCTCGCCACGACCACCTCCTCGCTGCCCGTCGTCGCCTGCGCCCGTGCCACCTCACGCCCCCAGGACGTGATCGGCATGCACTTCTTCAACCCGGCCCCGGCGATGAAGCTGGTCGAGGTGGTCCGGACCGTCCTGACCGCGGACGACGTGCACGCCACGGTCCGCGAGCTGTGCGGGAAGATCCGCAAGCACCCGGTGGACTGTGGGGACCGGGCCGGTTTCATCGTGAACGCGCTGCTCTTCCCGTACCTGAACAACGCGATCAAGATGGTCCAGGAGCACTACGCCTCCCTGGACGACATCGACGCCGCGATGAAGCTGGGCGGCGGCTACCCGATGGGGCCGTTCGAGCTCCTCGACGTCGTCGGTCTGGACGTCTCGCTCGCCATCGAGAAGGTGCTGCACCGCGAGTTCCGCGACCCGGGTCTCGCCCCGGCGCCGCTCCTGGAGCACCTGGTGGCCGCGGGCTGCCTCGGCCGCAAGACGGGCCGCGGCTTCCGCGAATATGCCCGCCGCTGAGCGTCCCGGCGACCGGCTGCGCGACACCGCCGACTGGGGCGGACTGCTCGGCCCGGCCGCAGGCCCCCCGCCCGTCGAGGGCGGGGGGTTCCCCGGACATGCGCGTTCTCCTGCGCACATGCAGTACGTTCGGGTCATGTCCCAGCCCGCCAAGTCCTCACGTACACCAGCCACGCCCGACGCGCCGGAGAGCGCCGCGGGCAGTCGTGCCGCCGCCCAACGGCTCAAGATGCGCCGAGAACTGGCGGCCGCGGCCATGGAGCTGTTCGCGACCAAGGGGTACGAGGCGACCACCGTCGACGAGATCGCGGCCCGGGCCGGGGTGGCCCGCCGCACGTTCTTCCGCCACTTCCGCTCCAAGGAAGAGGCGATCTTCCCCGATCACGACGACACCCTGATCCGCGCGGAGGCGGTCCTCAACGCGGCTCCGGCGCACGAGCACCCGCTCGACACGGTGTGCCGCGGCATCAAGGAAGTCATGACGATGTACGCGGCCCAGCCCGAGATCTCCGTCTCGCGCTACAAGCTGACCCGCGAGGTACCCACGCTCCGGGAGGCCGAGATCGCCTCCGTGGCCCGCTATGAGCGGCTCTTCACCCGCTATCTCCTCGGCCACTTCGACGAGCACGCGCACGACGACGACGCGAACGACGATCCGCTGCTCGCGGAGGTCGCCGCGTCGGCCGTGGTCACGGCGCACAACCATGTCCTACGGCGCTGGCTGCGGGCAGGCGGTCAGGGTGACGTCGAGGCGCAGCTGGACCACGCCTTCTCCATCGTGCGCAAGACCTTCGGGACGGGGATCGGCGCCGGCCGGGAGACCACGCCCCGGTCGACGCCCGCGTCCGCCTTCACGGAGGGTGACGTCCTGGTGACCGTGGCCCGGGTCGACGCGCCCCTGGATCAGGTGATGCGGACCATCGAGCAGGCGCTGCGGGAACGGTCATAGAACGCGGGCCGCACGGGGCACCCCGGGATCCCGCCGAACTCCTCCCCCGGCGCTTGGAGTTGACCGGCCTTCCCGGCGCGCGGCACGGTCCGGACAGATGGGTCGACGTCGGCGAGCCCGGCCGGGGTGTTCCCGGGACGCACGACCCGCACCGGGACACGGCGCAGGCCCGCCACACACCGGAACACTCGCCACCCCGGCCCACCACGCCACCGACGGGGCGGTCCGAACGACAAGCGCCGCGAGTCGCGGGCTGAAAAGCGCCGCCCTCAGGCCGGTACGCCCTCCTGGTCCCGGCGCCCGCATCCCGGCTCCGCCGCCGCGCACCCCCGTCATCGGCAGCCCGTCGCCCCGCCGGGCGTTCTCCGAAACCGGCCCGCGGCCCGCCGTCCCGGCCCCCAAAACGGCCCGCGATACCGCCTCTGACCAGTGCTTTTTGATCGATCATCGGTCGTTCTGATCGATCATCGCTCACGTGTTACGTAAAGATTTCACCTGAGCGAAACTCATGGCACTCCGTGCCTTGCGAGGTGACACGGCGTGCCATACGTTGATGTTGTCCGGGCGGCCGGCGTGCAGAGACCATTCGTACGCCGGCTGTCCCCGCAAGCCACGGCGAGCGCGCCCGGACGCCTGCGTCACAGGCAACCTTTTGCGCCAACCCGGCGCTGCCACCGCACCACCACCTCCGCCGAACCGACGGCACACCCCTCACTCCCAGCAGCAGTACCGACGTAACCCTCAGCGTCTTCCCTCGAGACGCTCATCGCCGGAGGCAATACCGTGAAGGACATCCTGGACGCGATTCAGTCGCAGACCGCCACGTCCGCCGACTTCGCCGCTCTTCCGCTCCCCGAGTCGTACCGCGCGATCACCGTGCACAAGGACGAGACGGAGATGTTCGCGGGGCTCACCACCCGCGACAAGGACCCCCGCAAGTCGATCCACCTGGACGACGTGCCGGTGCCGGAGCTCGGCCCGGGCGAGGCCCTGGTGGCCGTCATGGCCTCCTCCGTCAACTACAACTCGGTCTGGACCTCGATCTTCGAGCCGCTGTCGACCTTCGGTTTCCTGGAGCGCTACGGCAAGCTCAGCGAGCTCACCAAGCGCCACGACCTGCCGTACCACATCATCGGTTCCGACCTCGCGGGCGTCGTCCTGCGCACCGGCCCCGGCGTCAACGCCTGGAAGCCCGGTGACGAGGTCGTCGCGCACTGCCTGTCCGTCGAGCTGGAGTCCAGCGACGGACACAACGACACGATGCTCGACCCCGAGCAGCGCATCTGGGGCTTCGAGACCAACTTCGGCGGTCTCGCCGAGATAGCCCTCGTCAAGTCCAACCAGCTGATGCCCAAGCCCGACCACCTGTCGTGGGAGGAGGCCGCCGCCCCGGGGCTCGTGAACTCCACCGCGTACCGGCAGCTGGTGTCGAGGAACGGCGCCGGCATGAAGCAGGGCGACAACGTCCTCATCTGGGGCGCGAGCGGCGGACTCGGCTCGTACGCCACGCAGTTCGCGCTCGCCGGTGGCGCCAACCCCATCTGTGTCGTCAGCAGCGAGCAGAAGGCCGACATCTGCCGGGCGATGGGCGCCGAGGCGATCATCGACCGCAACGCCGAGGACTTCAAGTTCTGGAAGGACGAGCACAACCAGGACCCGAAGGAGTGGAAGCGGTTCGGGAAGCGGATCCGTGAGTTGACCGGTGGCGAGGACGTCGACATCGTCTTCGAGCACCCGGGCCGCGAGACCTTCGGCGCCTCCGTCTACGTCACCCGCAAGGGCGGCACCATCGTCACCTGCGCCTCGACCTCGGGCTACAACCACGAGTACGACAACCGCTACCTGTGGATGTCCCTGAAGCGCATCATCGGCTCGCACTTCGCCAACTACCGCGAGGCCTGGGAGGCCAACCGGCTGGTCGCCAAGGGCAAGATCCACCCGACGCTCTCCAAGGTGTACTCCCTGGAGGAGACCGGGCAGGCCGCGTACGACGTCCACCGCAACCTCCACCAGGGCAAGGTCGGCGTGCTCGCGCTGGCGCCCCGCGAGGGCCTGGGCGTGCGCGACGAGGAGAAGCGCGCCCAGCACATCGACGCCATCAACCGCTTCCGGAACGTCTGAGGTCCCCAGATGACAGAGCGTCAGCGTCAGAAGGACCGGCCGTGGCTCATGCGCACGTACGCCGGTCACTCCACGGCCGAGGCGTCCAACGAGCTGTACCGGCGCAACCTCGCCAAGGGGCAGACGGGCCTCTCCGTGGCCTTCGACCTGCCCACGCAGACCGGGTACGACCCCGACCACATCCTCGCCCGCGGCGAGGTCGGCCGGGTCGGCGTGCCGGTCTCGCACCTCGGTGACATGCGCCGGCTGTTCCAGGACATCCCCCTGGAGCAGATGAACACCTCGATGACCATCAACGCCACCGCCATGTGGCTGCTGGCGCTCTACCAGGTCGTCGCCGAGGAGCAGGGCGCCGACATCACCAAGCTCCAGGGGACGACGCAGAACGACATCGTCAAGGAGTACCTGTCACGCGGGACGCACGTCTTCCCGCCGGTGCCCTCGCTCCGGCTGACGACGGACATGATCGCGTACACGGTCTCCCACATGCCCAAGTGGAACCCGATCAACATCTGCTCGTACCACCTCCAGGAGGCGGGGGCGACCCCGGTCCAGGAGATCGCGTACGCGATGTCGACGGCCATCGCCGTGCTGGACGCCGTCCGCGACTCGGGGCAGGTGCCCGCCGAGAAGTTCGGTGACGTCGTCGCCCGTATCTCCTTCTTCGTGAACGCGGGTGTCCGGTTCATCGAGGAGATGTGCAAGATGCGGGCGTTCGGGCGGATCTGGGACCAGGTCACGCGCGAGCGGTACGGCATCCAGGATGCCAAGCAGCGGCGCTTCCGGTACGGCGTCCAGGTCAACTCCCTCGGTCTGACCGAGGCGCAGCCGGAGAACAACGTCCAGCGGATCGTCCTCGAAATGCTGGCCGTGACGCTGTCGAAGGACGCACGCGCGCGTGCTGTGCAGCTGCCCGCCTGGAACGAGGCCCTGGGGCTGCCCCGGCCCTGGGACCAGCAGTGGTCGCTGCGTATCCAGCAGGTGCTGGCGCACGAGAGCGACCTGCTCGAGTACGAGGACATCTTCGAGGGCTCGCACGTCATCGAGGCGAAGGTCGCGGCGCTCGTCGAGGAGTCGCTCGCCGAGATGGACCGGATCGACGAGATGGGCGGGGCGATGGCCGCCGTCGAGTCGGGCTACCTGAAGTCGCAGCTCGTCTCCTCGCACGCCGAGCGCCGGGCCCGGATCGAGGGCGGCACCGAGAAGATCGTCGGTGTCAACATCTTCGAGTCCACCGAGCCGAACCCGCTCACCGCCGACCTGGACGCGGCGATCCAGACCGTCGACCCGGCGGTCGAGGCCCGCGTGGTCGCCGCGCTGCGGAACTGGCGCGACACGCGCTACCAGCCGCCGTTCAACCACCCGCGCCCGTGCAAGGCGCTGGAGCGGCTGAAGGAAGCGGCCAAGGGCACCGACAACCTCATGGAGGCCACCCTGGAGTGCGCCCGCGCCGGGGTCACGACCGGCGAGTGGTCCGAGGCCCTGCGTGAGGTGTTCGGCGAGTTCCGCGCCCCGACCGGCGTCTCGTCCGCGCCCGTCGCGGTCACCGCCGAGGAGGGCACCGCGCTGGCGCTGGTGCGCCGCAAGGTCGAGGAGACCGCCCGCGAACTCGGCGTCGGCAAGCTCCGCTTCCTGGTGGGCAAGCCGGGCCTGGACGGGCACTCCAACGGAGCCGAGCAGATAGCGGTGCGAGCCCGCGACGCCGGGTTCGAGGTGGTGTACCAGGGCATCCGGCTCACGCCCGAGCAGATCGTGGACGCGGCCGTCGCCGAGGACGTGCACGGCGTCGGCCTGTCCATCCTGTCCGGCTCGCACGCCCAGTTGGTGCCGGACGTGCTGGAACGGCTGCGCGAGGCCGGTGCGGCCGACATCCCGGTGATCGCGGGCGGGATCATCCCGAACGCCGACGCCGAACAGCTGCGGGCCGCGGGAGTGGCCGCGGTCTTCACACCGAAGGACTTCGACATCACCGGAATCATCGGTCGTATCGTCGACGAGATCCGGAAAGCGAACAAGCTCGACCCCCTGGAGGTCCCCGCATGACCACGCCCGTCAACCGCCTTCGCCCGCGGCGTTCCTGCCTGGCCGTGCCCGGCTCGAACCCCCGCTTCCTGGAGAAGGCCCAGGGCCTCCCCGCGGACCAGGTCTTCCTGGACCTGGAGGACGCCTGCGCCCCGCTCGCCAAGCCCGATGCGCGGCACACCATCGTGAAGTTCCTGAACGAGGGCGACTGGACCGGCAAGACGCGGGTCGTACGGGTGAACGACTGGACGACGCACTGGACGTACCGCGATGTCGTCACGGTCGTCGAGGGCGCCGGCCAGAACCTCGACTGCATCATGCTGCCGAAGGTGCAGGACGCCCAGCAGGTCGTCGCGCTCGACCTGCTGCTGACGCAGATCGAGAAGACGATGGGCTTCGAGGTCGGCAAGATCGGCATCGAGGCGCAGATCGAGAACGCGAAGGGGCTCGTCAACGTCGACGAGATCGCGGCCGCCTCACCGCGTGTAGAGACCATCATCTTCGGCCCGGCCGACTTCATGGCCTCCATCAACATGAAGTCCCTGGTCGTGGGCGAGCAGCCGCCGGGCTACCCGGCGGACGCCTACCACTACATCCTGATGCGCATCCTGATGGCCGCCCGTACGCACGACCTCCAGGCGATCGACGGCCCCTACCTGCAGATCCGCAACCAGGAGGGCTACCGCGAGGTCGCCCGGCGCGCCGCCGCCCTCGGTTTCGACGGCAAGTGGGTGCTGCACCCGGACCAGGTCGCCGCGGCCAACGAGATCTTCTCGCCCGCGCAGGAGGACTTCGACCACGCCGAGCTCATCCTCGACGCGTACGACTACTACACGTCCGAGGCGGGCGGCAAGAAGGGCTCCGCGATGCTCGGCGACGAGATGATCGACGAGGCCAGCCGCAAGATGGCCCTGGTCATCTCGGGCAAGGGCCGGGCGGCCGGCATGCAGCGCACCAGCAAGTTCGAAGCCCCGGAGGCCTGAGCGGCATGCAGTTCGGACGCACGTACGAGGAGTTCGAGGTCGGCGCGGTCTACAAGCACTGGCCCGGAAAGACGGTCACGGAGTACGACGACCACCTCTTCTGTCTCCTGACCATGAACCACCACCCCCTCCACATGGACTCGAACTATGCGGAGAAGACGACGGACTTCGGCAAGAACGTCGTCGTGGGCAACTACATCTACTCGCTGCTGCTCGGCATGTCCGTCCCGGACGTCTCGGGGAAGGCCATCGCCAACCTGGAGGTCGAGTCGCTGAAGCACGTGGCGCCGACCTTCCACGGCGACACGATCTACGGCGAGACCACGGTCCTCGACAAGACGCCCTCGAAGTCGAAGAGCGACCGCGGGATCGTCTACGTCGAGACCAAGGGCTACAAGCAGGACGGCACGCTGGTGTGCGTGTTCCGCCGCAAGGTGATGGTCCCCACCGAGACGTACATCAAGGAGCGCGGCGGCGAGCAGCCCGGCCGCCCGGAGCTGACCGCACCTGCGGAAAAGAAGACGGAGAAGTAGCCATGGCGCGACTCGCCCAGACCGCCGGTCTCACCGACGTCCAGCAGGAGATCCTCTCCACCGTCCGCGACTTCGTGGACAAGGAGATCATCCCGGTCGCGACCGAGCTGGAGCACCGCGACGAGTACCCCCAGCAGATCGTCGACGGCCTCAAGGAGTTGGGCCTGTTCGGCCTGATGATCCCCGAGGAGTACGGGGGCCTGGGCGAGTCCCTCCTCACCTACGCGCTCTGCGTCGAGGAGATCGCCCGCGGCTGGATGTCGGTCTCCGGCATCATCAACACGCACTTCATCGTGGCGTACATGCTCAAGCAGCACGGCACACAGGAGCAGAAGGACCACTTCCTGCCCCGGATGGCCCTGGGCGAGGTGCGCGGCGCGTTCTCGATGTCGGAGCCGGGTCTCGGCTCGGACGTCTCCGCGATCACCTCGAAGGCGGTCAAGGACGGCGACGAGTACGTCCTGAACGGTCAGAAGATGTGGCTGACGAACGGCGGCTCGTCGAACCTGGTGGCCGTGCTCGTACGAAGTGACGAAGGACACCCCGAGGGCACCGCGCCGCACAAGTCGATGACGACCTTCCTCGTCGAGAAGGAGCCCGGCTTCGGAGAGGTCCGCCCCGGCCTCACCATTCCCGGGAAGATCGACAAGATGGGCTACAAGGGCGTCGACACGACCGAGCTCATCATGGACGGACTGCGCGTTCCGGCCAATCGTGTACTCGGCGGCACCACGGGCCGAGGGTTTTACCAAATGATGGACGGAGTCGAGGTCGGCCGCGTCAATGTGGCGGCACGTGGCTGCGGTGTCGCACAGCGTGCCTTCGAGCTGGGTGTCTCCTATGCCCAGCAGCGTCACACTTTCGGCAAGGCGATCGCACAGCACCAGGCCATCCAGTTCAAGCTGGCCGAAATGGCCACCAAGGTCGAAGCGGCCCATGCAATGATGGTGAACGCGGCTCGCAAAAAGGACTCCGGTGAACGAAACGACCTCGAAGCAGGGATGGCGAAGTACCTCGCCTCCGAATACTGCAAGGAAGTCGTCGAGGACGCTTTCCGGATCCACGGCGGCTACGGCTTCTCCAAGGAGTACGAGATCGAGCGTCTCTACCGTGAGGCACCGATGCTGCTGATCGGCGAAGGTACCGCCGAAATCCAGAAAATGATCATCGGGCGCCGACTGCTCGAAGAGTATCGACTTCAGGGTTGAGCGGGGTTTGATGTCCGGGTTCGGGGTGTTTTCTTCGAGAACAAGATCACACCCCGTCAACACTCTTGGGCCGCCGACTCGACTTCTTGGCTTGCCCAGTTGTGGCCCATGACCGGTACGATCCCGGGAAAGCCGCCGTCCCCCGTTCCAGCGCGGCATCATCCGCTACGAAGGTCATCCATGCCCCACAGCCAAACCTCTGCACCTCGCGGCCGGGTCCGCCTCGCGCGCGGAGCATCGCCGTGGCTTCTCCCGACCGTTGCCACCGCAGCACTCAGCCTGACCAAGGCACGCCGCTCCGGCGCCGCCAAGGCCGTGGCCGTACCTGCCACCGCGCTCGCGGCGGGCATGCTGTGGTTCTTCCGCGACCCCGAGCGCGAGATCGCCCCGGGCCGGGTCATCTCGCCCGCCGACGGTGTGGTGCAGAGCATCATGCCGTGGAAGGACGGACGCACCCGCGTCGCGATCTTCATGAGCCCTCTGAACGTCCACGTGAACCGCGCGCCGCTCTCCGGCACGGTGACCTCGGTCGAGCACATCCCCGGTGGGTTCGTTCCGGCGTTCAACAAGGAGAGCGAGAACAACGAACGCGTCGTCTGGCATTTCGACACCGAACTCGGCGACATCGAGATGATCCAGATCGCCGGCGCGGTCGCCCGCCGTATCGTTCCTTATATCCCGCAGGGTACGAAGGTCGAGCAGGGCGACCGGATCGGTCTCATCCGCTTCGGCTCGCGCGTCGACATCTACCTCCCCGAGGGTGTCGAGGTCGATGTGGAAGTCGGTCAGAAGACCGTGGCTGGGGTGACTCGAATTGACCGTGATTGATCCTGAGACACAGGCCGGCTGGGTGCCGGAGGCCGACGAGGTGGGCGACGAGGAGGAGATGCCCCTCTCTCTCCGCCTCTCAATAGCGGACACCCTCACCCTCGGCAACGCCACGTGCGGCTTCATGGCGGTGTACTTCACCACCACGGGCATTCTGATCCCGCACCTCACCGGCAGCCAGGAGTCGGGCATGGGGCGCCACAGCGCCGCCACGGCCGTCATCCTGATGCTCTGCGCCGCGGTCTTCGACCTGTTCGACGGCCTCGTCGCCCGCAAGCTGCGCTCCTCCCCCATGGGCGCGGAACTGGACAACCTGTCCGACCTGATCAGCTTCGGCCTGGCCCCGGCGTACTTCGTCCTCGTCTACGGCATGGTCGCGGACGACGCCCACCAGAGAGTGGCGGCGCTCGGCGCGATCGTGGTGTTGCTCGCGGTCGTCCTCCGCCTCGCCCGGTTCTCCTGCGTCACGGTGAAGGACGGCACGTTCCAGGGCATGCCGTCGCCGTTCGGAGCGCTGACGGTGGTCTCGATCGTGCTCCTGGAGCTTCCCTTCGCGGCGACGCTGATGGCGATCCTCGGCACGGCCTGGCTGATGGTGAGCCGGGTGGAGTACCCGAAGCCGCGGGGGCGCCTCGCGGTGGCGATGCTCTCCTGGATCGTCCTGTCGATGGGCCTCCTCGCGGCGTGGGCCTTCGACGCCCCCAGCGGCCAGCTCCTCCTCCAGACCGGCTGTGCGCTGCAGCTCGTCATGGGTGCGGTGATTCCGCTGTTCGCGACGGCTCGGCGAGTGAACAACTTCCGGGACAACCGGCGTGAGGCGCGGGCGGCGCAGCTGCCGTAGCGTTTCCTCGTACACGCTCGAAGGGGCCCGAACCGGAAATCCGGTTCGGGCCCCTTCGCCGTATCCGCCGAAACGCGTTCCCTCGAAACGGGTTCTCTCGAAACGGGTTCTCCGGCGGAAGAACGCGGTCAGGTCAGGAAGTCATGGGCGATGTTCTGGGCCACCGTCTCCAGGATCGGGCCCGCGTCGGAGATGCACCGCGCGATATCGGGCTCGGCCTCCGTGAGGGGGTACGCACGCCGGATGCCTGCCCTGCCGAGCGCCTCCGGGCGCAGCGCCAGGCGCCCGCACACCGCGACGACCTCCTTGCCCGCGGCACGGGCGGCCGCGGCCACCCCCGCCGGAGCCTTGCCGTGCAGGGTCTGTTCGTCGAGGGATCCCTCACCGGTGATCACCAGGGTTGCCCTGGCCAGCGCGGGCGCGAAGCCGAGGACATCGAGCATCACCTCGATACCGGGACGGAACCGGGCGCCCAGGACCAGCGCACCGTAGCCGATACCACCCGCGGCCCCCGCCCCCGGCGCCGCGGCGTACTCCGTGGCCCTGGACCCGATCGACTGCTCCAGAACCGCGGCGAAGTGCCCGAGAGCCGCGTCCAGGATCTCCACGTCGTCGGGGCTCGCCCCCTTCTGGGGGCCGTACACGGCGGGCGCGCCCTTCGGCCCGGTGAGCGGGTTGTCCACATCGCTGGCGAGGACGAAGTCCACGGAGGCCAGACGGGGGTCCAGTCCGGACAGGTCCGCGGTCGCCACGTCGCTCAGCGCCGCACCGCCGGGAGCCACCGGCTCCCCCTCCGCGTCCGCGAACCGCGCCCCGAGCGCGGACAGCATCCCCGCGCCACCGTCCGTCGTCGCGCTTCCGCCCACGCCGAACACGATCGTCCGGGCCCCGGCGTCAAGCGCGGCCCGCAAGAGCTCCCCGGACCCGTACGTGGACGACGTCAGCGGCGCGAACACCCCGGCGGGCAGCCGCTGCAACCCGCTCGCCTCCGCCATCTCCACCACCGCGGTGTCGCCGCGCAGCGCGAAGGCAGCGGTGAGCTCGTGGCCCAGCGGGCCGGCGACCCGTACCTCCCGCCGTTCGAACCCGGCCGCGACCGCCGCGTCCACGGTGCCGTCGCCGCCGTCGGCCACCGGCAGCGCCTCGACCTCGACATCCGGCGCGACGCGGCGCAGCCCGGCCGTGACGCGCTCCGCGACCTGTACGGCGGTCAGCGACCCCTTGAACTTGTCCGCGGCGATCAGCACCCGCGGAACACGCCCGGTGCCCGCACGTGTCGTCTTCACAGCAGAGTCCGCCACCTTGCATTCCCCTTGCTTTCCGGCCTCGCACACGTCAAGGCAGTCGCGCCGCTGCGACCTTAACCGGCGGACGCCCCCGTCGTCATGCCCCGACCGGACGGTGGAACACCGCACGCTCATGCCTGGAATTGGGTAAACCGGAACTATGACCTCTGTGGGCACTGAGCTCGCGGACCGCGTCCTCGGGGGCTGGCTGGGCCGGATCGCGGGCAACATGCTCGGCAAACCGGTCGAGCAGGGCGACCACTGGACGCGGGACCGCATCGACCGCTATCTGCGACAGGCCGCCGCCCTGCCGCTCACCGACTATCTTCCCGAGCCCGTCACTGACGGCGACGGCGACGAGTTCGAGCTGCGGCCCGAGTGGCGAAGTTGCGTGCGCGGCCGCATCCACGGCAGCTGCCGTGACGACGACGTCGACTACGCGATCCTGGGCCTGCATCTGCTGGAGACGCACGGTTTCGGTTTCAGCACCGAGCAGGTCGGCGACCTGTGGCTGCTGCGGCTGCCGTATCTGCAGACGTTCACCGCGGAGCGGGCCGCGTACCGCAACCTCGCCAACGGCATCAAACCGCCGCTGACAGCGACGTACGACAATCCCTATCAGGAGTGGATCGGCGCCCTGATCCGAGCCGATGTCTACGGGTGGACCTGTCCGGGGGCGCCGAGCCGGGCGGCCTCGCTCGCACGCCGGGACGCCGTGCTGTCCCACACCGGCAACGGCGTGTACGGGGCGATGTGGGCGGCGGCGCTCGTCTCGGCCGCGTTCACCGCGCCCACGGTCCGGCAGGCACTGGACACGGCGCTGACCGTCATCCCCGCGAGCAGCCGCCTCGCCCGCACCGTACGCCGGGTGCTCACGCTCCACGAGACCCGGATGACCTGGGAGGACACGCTGACCACGGTGTCCGAGGAGACCGCCGGGCTCGGCTGGATCCACACGATCCCCAACGCCGCCGTCCTCACGGCCGGGCTGCTGTACGGCGACGGCGACTTCACCCGGACCATCACGCTGACCGTCCGCGGCGGCCTGGACACCGACTCGAACGGCGCGACGGCGGGCTCGGTGGCCGGGGTCCTGTGCGGGGCCGCGGCCATTCCCGCGCAGTGGAAGGACCCGCTGGAGGACACCGTACGCAGCGCGGTGTTCGGCTTCGACGGCGTACGGATCAGTGAGCTGGCCGCGCGGACGCTCGCGCTGACGGAGTCGAAGGCCGAGGCCCAGCACCCGTCCGATGCCGATCGCGATGTCCGGGACCGGTCCTAGGCCCTGTCGTCGGCGCCCTCGAAGTCCCGTACGTGCGGCTGGCGTTGGAGGTGGCACGCCGACTCAGCCTGATCTGCCGCTGCGCGGAGCCGGGCCGCACGTCCGAGGAACGGCTGCGCGGGCTCGTTACGCTTCGGGGATGACCACTCCAGACTTCGCCACGTACATCGCGGGCCTCCCCCGTGTCCTCGCCGGAGCCGCCGCGCTCTTCCGCGACGGTGACGGCCGGGTGCTGCTCGTCGAGCCGAACTACCGCGAGGGCTGGGCCCTTCCCGGCGGCACCATCGAGTCGGACGACGGGGAGACCCCGCGCCAGGGCGCGCGCCGCGAGACCGCCGAGGAGATCGGTCTCGACATCGTGCTCGGCCCGCTGCTCGCGGTCGACTGGGTACACGGGACGGCGCGGCCCCCGCTGGTCGCCTACCTGTACGACGGCGGAGTCCTCGGCGAACAGGAACTCAAGGCGATCCGGTTGCAGGAGGAGGAACTCCTGTCGTGGCGGCTGGTGCCACGGGAGGAGCTGGCCGAGTATCTGCCGGGCGCACTCGGCCGCCGGGTCCTCGCCGCGCTGGACGTGCTGGCCGAGGGCGGGGGAACCGCGGAGCTGGAGAACGGCCACCGGATGGCCTAGGTCGACCTACCCATTAGGTCGACCTAGCCATATGGTCCTGCGGCGAGTGCTCCGAACGCTCTGTCCGACCGCCACGCCTCCGGACTTGCGGTTTCAGGAGTCAGTGACCGTGATCTGCGACGGTCCGCCGCCGGGCGCCGGGCCTTGGGACAGGACTGCCACTCTCTGCACGGTCCCGTCGGTCACCGCGAAGAGGCCGCCGTAGCCCCACCGGCGGGATCGCCGGTGGGATCGCCGGTGGGATCGTAGATGGTGAGGCTGTACCCGTTGATCCAGTGCTCAAGGCAGGATCGGAGACCCGGCACGACGCCGGGTCCGCTTCGGCTCTGTGGTTCAGTCGGTGTCGTCGCCGCACTTGAGCTCGGCGAGCCTGTCCTGCCGAGCCGTTCGTGTCGGCGCGGACGGCCGGGCGCCGTCCTTGGAGACCGGCTGGAAGTAGTGGTCCAGCGCCCAGGCGGCCACGCGGGTGCCGGCCCGGCAGCCGACCACGTCCGCCGTGCGGGAGTGGACGCCGCCCCACACACGGGCATCGACGACGTCCCGGTTGAGGCCGTCGGCGGACCCGTAGAACCGCGTGGTGCCGGTGACCTCGGAGGGGACGTGGAGGTCGATGCGCGAGGTGCCGAGGACGCCGGTCAGGGCGCGTGCCACGGCAGCGGCGACGGTCGTGTGGCCGGCGACGTAGTCCGGGTGTGGTGGGGTGAGGAGCAGCGGCTCCCAGGCCGGGTCCGCCGTCGTCGCGGGGTTGCCGTCGGTGTCGGCGAGGCGGATGGCGGTGATCGGCCGCCAGGTGCCGTAGTGGAGCTTGGCGTCCCATGCCGTGACGACGGCATCGGTCGCCGACGCGTTCACCGCGGCGAACAGCCGGGCCGTCTCGGCGATGCCTAGCCGGTGCCGGGCGGCGTGGTCGCGTACGGCTGTCTGGACCTGTTCGACCAGGTTGCCGCTGAAGAAGAGGGCGGTCTCGGTCTGCTGCGCGCTCCTGCCTGAGCCGGTCTTCCCGCCCATGGCCTTCAACTCCTGGACATCCTCGGCGTAAGCGGCCGAGGAGATGGCGGGTGGTCCGCCGGGGCGGAACTGCTGCGGGGAGGCGAGCAGGAGGGGGCGGAGCCTGGCGAGCCAGGTGTCGATGAAGGGCTGGAACGCGGGCGGGGTGGGCCGCCAGACCCCCGGTGCCGGGGAAGCGGTGAAGGGAACGTCCGCGAACCTTCCGTCGCCTTCCCGTAGTTCGATGATGCGGGCGGCGGCGCGCTTTCCGTAGTCAACGCCCCGGTCTCTGGCCTGACCGGCCGGAAGAGCGGCGAGCGAGTCCGCGTAGGCGGTGTCGAGCCGCTCCTTGAAGGCAGGGAAGTAGGTGAGCAGCACGTCGTGGGCCGCAGTGGCGGCGGCCGCTGCGGAGGATGCCTTGGCCGGACCGCGCTCGTGCCATTCGTACAGGGTGTAGCCGCCTTCGATCCCCACCACGGCGTTGTACACGGCGACGGAGACGAACCCCTCCCAGATCGCCGCCTGTCCGGAGGGGCGTGGGCCGAGGCTGGTCTTGATCGTGTCGGTGGCGATGGCGTTCCACTCGCGGACCACGGCTGCCGAGGCCGTCGCGGTCCGGGTGTCCGCGTCGTGGGGACTTGTCGCGGCGGTGAGCGTCACGAGGGCGGTGACCGCGACGGCGCAGGTGAATCCCCGGACACGTGAACGCGGAGGAACGGGAAGAGGGGGCTCTTGATACACAGCGTCCTCCGTAGAGTCGAGTGCCCAAGGCTTAGCAACGGCCCACTGCATGAGCAAGACAACTCGCCGCAAACCGGGCAGGCCAGGGCACCCTCGAACGCCTCACCGAACGCGACCACGCACTCCCGCTCGCCTTCGACCGGCGAGTGCCCTTCGTCGTGAAACCCCGCCGCGTTGAGGACTCAACAGCGCCAGGTTCACGAACTGACACACCATCACACCCCACAGAGCCCCCTCCCGGACGGGAAGAGGCTCAGAGGCCACATGGTCACGCACAAGCCTGCACCGCCAGCGCCTCAATCACCCGATCAAGCGCCTCGCCCACCTCAGATTCGTATGGCCGTATCCATCTGCGGACGTACGGCGCGGTTGAAGGCCATCCGCCGCAGGCATCATGGGAGTCCGACGTTGGAGGAGTGACACCCTTGAGACTGGTCTCAGACCCCGGGTACGGCGAAGTGGATCTCTCCGCCTCGGCCGAAGAGCTGACGGGGTTGGCGAGCGCGGTGGCCCGGGGCGAGGGGCTGTTCAGCTCCATCCTTTCGCCGGGCGGCAACACCTTGGCCGGGGTCGAGGTCAGAGGCACTTCCGGCCCCGGCGTCCTCATCCACCGGGACGCCGAGCGGCAGATCCTTGTGATCAGCGGTGACTCCGCCGGCAGAGCAGTACTCGCGGAGAATCTGCGGGACATGGCCACGGCCGAGGACGGCGGCCACCTCCACATCGACTATTTCCCCGGGCACTGCTACCTCGCCGAAGGGTCACTTCCCTTGGTGGTCAACAGCCCGCACGGAGGCATGCCAACCCGGTGAGTGGGCGTATGGTCGCTGCGTTCGGTCGCCGCGTTCGGTGATCGGAGGCGACCAGCGACCGGAAAAGCCTGAAGCGCTCTGATCTCTCTGCGGACTCCCGACTGGTTGTCCTGGCTGACAGGATGGTCACCATGGAGATCATCCCAGGGCAAGGCGTGGCCCTCGTCAGGATCGGCGATCCGCGCTCGCAGGTCGAGGAGCGCGTCGGGTCGCCGTATCACGGCCCGGGCGGACAGCGGGCCGTCTACACCACCTCACCCACGCTGGTGATCACCTACGCGGCTGACGAGACGGTCGAACTCGTGGAGATCGGCTACAGCGGCGAAGGCGGCGATGCCGAAGCGCACTACGACGGGGTTCAGCTGACCCATCGCTTTCTGGATGACGTCGTCGCGGACCTCCACGCCCTGGGGCACTCGAGTACACCCTCGGACATCGGCCACGACTTCCACGCCGGCTTCTCCGTGTGGTCCATGCATTCGTTGTGGGCGCGCGACCTCGACCCGGAAGCCGGCGAGGACGACGAACGCGCGGTCTCCGAAGGAGTCTCGGTGGCGCCGTATACCTACTTCGCCGAAGGGTAGGGAGAGGCCGGGAAGTGGCGGCCCTGCCCGGCGAGCGAACGCACTCCGGTGTCATCCCTCCGCGCCTCAGCCGGTGTGCCGGTCCGTGGAGAGTAGCCACTGCCAGCGTTGACGTTCCGTGACGAGGGTGGCGGCCACGAGGAGAGACACGAGGACGGCCGCGTAGATGGGCCATGCCAGCCATGCGGCGATCGCGGCAGCAGCGAGCTGGAGCAGCACGAGCAGGATCGTGACCGTACCCGAGACAGGGACGATCACCTGCGCCTTGTCTCCCGGAGTGGAGAAGACGGTCGGGAGGCCGATCAGTACCACCACCGCCAAGACGGCAAGCAACCATGAGTACGTGGACAAGGCCCAGGGAGTGGCCACCCAGGCGACGAGTTCAGCAGCGAAGCGCAGGACCGATGCGATGCGGTCGTCCGGTCTCTCCGCTCTCTCCATGTTCGCCCCCCACAAGCCGTGTCGACCACCAGCGGGAGATCTTACGACCACGGATCGGGCTGTGAACGCGCCTTGGTGATCCACGTCAAGCCGTGTTCGTAGACCTTTGCACGTGTCCTGCGCACCTGACCGGCCACACGCAGCTGATTACCCTGGTTGGAACGAACTGGGGCCGTCTTGCCCGACGGGGATTGCCTCGGCACCGTGGACCGCCCATAGCCACCCTCAGTGAATCAGGCGTCTGAAGAAGGCGGCCGTGAGACCGGCAACTCGCACGGTGCTGCGGCCGGCGTCCTCCGTCGCAGCGAGCAGCAGTCGAAAATCGGTGGCCATCCGAGTCGGCCGATCCCACGCTGTACGCCATGGAAGAACCGCACCGCGGGATCCGCGCGCTCCACACGGCATCCACGATCACCGTCTACCAGGCGTACGCCCCTGAAATCGGAGTGACCGCCGTCCGCGACGGCCGCTTTCCCTCGACATGGCTGCGGGATCGCATGACGTGGATCAAGCCCAGCTTCCTGTGGATGATGTACCGCTCCAACTGGGGCACCAGTGCTGGGCAGGAGACCGTTCTTGCCGTCGAGATCGCTCGCGTCGGCTTCGACTGGGCGCTGCGCCACGCCTGCCTGTCGAGCTACGTTCGCGGCCTGCATCCCGATCGCGGCACCTGGCAGCGTGAACTCAAGCGCGCACCGGCCCGTGTCCAGTGGGACCCCGAACGCGACCTGAACTTGCGTCCCCTGCCGCACCGCTCGCTGCAACTCGGACTCTCGGGCGAGGCATCGTCGCGCTACGCGGACGAGTGGACCGTGTCCATCAGCGACGTGACTCCACTCGCCCGAGAAATCCGCATGCTCGTCAATCGCGGGGATCTGGACTCCGCGACACGACTGCTTCCTCAGGAACAGCGATACCCCGCCGGTGACGAACTGCTCGCCCACCTGCTGCCCTGACCAGCAATCCGAACAGGGCCGGAAGCGCCCGGGGGTCACTTGGCAGCACGGGCTCGCCGGGACGGAGGTCAAGCCGGATGACCTCCTACCGCAGGGCCGCTGTCCGCCCGACCCGCGGGGCGAGCAACACGCCGGCAGCCGTTCACGGTCATGCCGGCAGCATGGATGAGGTCTGCGAACGCGTCTTGGTGATCCACGTCATCCTGTCCCGCTTCCCCACGGCGGGGAAACGGCCCTCCCGGGCGGCGGGCAGGCCGATGTCCGATGGGTACGCCTGACAGACGGTGATCGTGGACTCTGCGTGAGCCGCTCGGCTCCCGCGCTGCGGTTCTCGCATGGCGTACAGCGTGGTGTCGGCAGGTTCGGGCGGTCACTGATTTTCGACTGCCGTTCACCGCGCCGGAGAGCGTCCGCGTCGGCGGCCCAGCGACACGGTGTCTGGCCGCCCCGATATCCACTCGCTCCGACCAGGCAGGCGGCCTACCCTCGGCCCATGAACAAGCCCCTCGTCACCATCCTCAGTGGCGCCGGTATCTCCACCGATTCCGGGATCCCCGACTATCGCGGCCCGAACGGGCTGTGGCGGCGGAATCCGGAGGCCGAGAAGCTCGTGACGTACGACTTCTACATGGATGATCCGGACATCCGGCGGCGGTCGTGGCAGATGCGGCGCAAGAACCGGACACTGCGGGCGGAGCCGAACGCGGCCCACCGGGCGGTGGCCGAGCTGGAGCGGTCCGGGGTGCCGCTGCGGGTGATCACGCAGAACGTGGACGGGTTGCACCAGCTCGCCGGGATGCCGGCCCGCAAGGTGATCGAGCTGCACGGCACCGCGCGTACCGTCGTGTGCACCAAGTGTCATGCCAAGGGGCCGATGGAGGACGCGCTCGCGCGGGTCGAGGCCGGCGAGGAGGACCCGCCGTGCCTGGAGTGCGGCGGGATCCTGAAGTCGGCGACGGTGATGTTCGGCCAGCGCCTCGATCCGGTGGTGCTCGGTGAGGCGATGGCGATCACCAAGGCGTGCCAGGTGTTCATCGCGGTCGGCAGCAGCCTTCAGGTGCAGCCCGCCGCCGGGCTCGCGGGCCTCGCCGCCGACCACGGAGCGCGGCTGATCATCGTCAACGCCGAGCCGACGCCGTACGACGAGCGGGCCGACGAGGTCGTACGGGAACCGATCGGCACCGCCCTGCCGAAGCTGCTGCGAACGCTGGGCGAGGAGAGTTAGGGCCTGAGAAGTGGGCTAGTGCCGCGGCAGGCAACGTTTGCCCGGGGCGAACGTTGCCTGCCGCGGCACTAGAAGAGAGCCGTACCGCTCTCGAAGTCCAGCAGGCGCTGCTTGCGGTCCAGGCCGCCGCCGTATCCGGTGAGACTTCCGTTCGCGCCGACCACGCGGTGACAGGGCACGATGATGCCGATGGGGTTCTTGCCGTTGGCCAGGCCGACCGCGCGGGAGGCGCCCGCGTTGCCCAGGGCTTCGGCCAGTTCGCCGTATGAGCGGGTCTCGCCGTAGGGGATCCGGCGCAGCTGCTCCCAGACGCCGCGCTGGAAGGGGGTGCCGGACATCCGCAGTTCGAGGGTGAACTCCTTCAACTCGCCCCCGAAATAGGCCTTCAGCTGGTCGGCGACCTCACCGAAGGGCGTGTCGTCGCGTTCGCCGAAGGTCTCCTCCGGCGGGCGGTGGCGTTGGCCGACCATGTAGAGGCCGCACAGGACGCCTTCCTCGGCGACGAGGGTGAGGGGGCCGTACGGGCTGTCGATGACGGTGTGCTGTTTCACAGTTCGTACCTTCGAGTCGCTCGAATCCATGCGCGTTTGCTTGAAGTCGCTTATACGGGGAGGAAGTTGATCGGGTGACTGTCCGTCGCCCACAGGTACTGGACCGCGTAAGCCCGCCATGGGCGCCACGCCGCCGCGCGCGCCGTGAGGGCGGCCGGGGTCGACGGCAGGCCCAGCTCCTGGGCCGCGCGCCGGATTCCGAGGTCGGTGGGGAGGAAGGCGTCGGGGTCGCCTAGGGCGCGCATGCCGATGACGTCGACCGTCCAGGGGCCGAAGCCGGGGAGGGCGAGAAGTCGGGCGCGGGCCTCGGCCCAGTCGCTCTCCACCCCCAAGTGGAGTGTGCCGTCCGCGAGTTGGCCTACGAGGGTGGTGAAGGTGGTCCGGCGGGTGCTCGGCATCGCGAGTGACGACGGGTCCAGCGCCGCGAGCTCCTGAGGGGAGGGGAAGAGGTGGGTGAGGCCGCCCTCGGGGTCCTCGACGGGTTCGCCGTGCGCGGTGACCAGGCGGGCCGCGTGCGTACGGGCGGCGGCCGTGGAGACCTGCTGGCCCAGGACGGCCCGTACGGCGAACTCGGCCTCGTCGACCGTGCGCGGCACCCGGCGGCCGGGGGCCTTCTCCACCAGGGGCGCCAGCACGGGATCCGTCCGCAGCTGGTCGTCGACCGCGACCGGGTCGGCGTCCAGGTCGAGCATGCGGCGGCAACGGCTGATCGCCACGGGCAGGTCGCGCAGGTCGCTGAGGGTGAGGCGGCAGGCGATGTGGTCGACGTGCGGGGTGAGCCCGACGATCCCGTGGCCGTAGGGCAGGCGCAGGGTGCGCCGGTAGGCGCCGTCGCGCCACTCCTCGACCCCGGGTACGGAGGTCGCCGCGAGGTGGCCGAAGAGGTTGTCGGGGTTGAGCGGGGCACGGAAGGGGAGCCGAAGGCTCAGGACGCCCGGTGTGGCCGGGGCGCGCTTCTTCGGCACCCGGTCGCGCAGCTCGCTCGGGGCGAGGGCGAAGACCTCGCGCACGGTGTCGTTGAAGGTGCGGATGGAGGAGAACCCGGCCGCGAAGGCGATCTCCGCCATCGGGAGCGGGGTGGTCTCGATGAGCAGCCGGGCGGTCTGGGCGCGCTGGGCCCGGGCGAGCGCGAGTGGTCCCGCGCCCAGCTCGGCCAGCAGCTGCCGCTCGACCTGACGGATGCTGTAGCCGAGCCGGCCCGCCAGGCCCGGAACGCCCTCGCGGTCCACGACCCCGTCGCCGATCAGGCGCATCGCGCGGGCGACGAGGTCGGCTCGCTGGTTCCACTCGGGCGAACCGGGGCTGGTGTCCGGACGGCAGCGCTTGCAGGCCCGGAACCCGGCCTGCTGGCAGGCCGCCGCGCTCGGGTAGAACGTCATGTTCTCGGGTTTCGGCGGCACCACCGGGCAGCTCGGCCGGCAGTAGATCCGTGTGGTCAGGACCGCCGTGAAGAACCATCCGTCGAAGCGTGCGTCCTTCGACTGGACGGCGCGCACACAGCGCGCCATGTCGGTGTGCATCCCGTTCCGCATGCCTCAAGCATCGGGCACGCGCGGGGTCGGGGCTGGCGAGAATCCGACATCAACCTCACGGCTGCGGACAGGCGGCGGGCCGCGCGGTCAGCGGGTCTCCTCGCCCTGGGCGATCTCCACCTCGTGATGGAAGGTGAGGACGCCGGTCGCCGCCGCGGAGGCCGAGACGGTCGCGCAGGCGACGAGGAGGAGGGCGATCCAGGAGGCGGCGCGGGGGCGGTGCCCGGGAGCCGCGAGGAGGGCCGCGACCCGCTGGGGTACGGGTCCGGTGGTCGCGGCGGCGGCGAAGTCGGGGCGGGTGGAGCGGGCGGACGTGATGGCGAGGGCGGCGCGGGCGATGGCGCGCGCGGTCAGCCGCCGGTCCCCCACCGCAGTGGCGGCGGCCTCGTCCGCGGCACGCTCGGCGGCCAGCGCGATGCTGGCGCGGACCGGGCGCAGCCCCGGATGGCAGTGCGCGGCGATCTCCGCCGCGACGAGGAAGCGGTGGTGGCCGCCCGCGTTGTGGGCCCGCTCGTGGGCGAAGAGCGCCTCGCGCTCGTCGGGGCCGAGACTGCGGAGCATCGCGGTGGTGACGACGATGCGGTGCGGACGGCCCGGCAGCGCGTACGCGTCCGGGTGCGGCGACTCGATCACACACAGGTCGCCCGCGGCGGGGCGGCGGTCGGCCTGGGTGCGGGCGACGCGAAAGGCGCGCAGCTGGCGCAGGGCGGAGCGTACGAGGGTCGCGGCACCGACGGTCAGGAGGCCGGTGGCCGCTGTCGCCAGGGGCACGACGACCAGGTTGGACGGGGTACGCAGGGGGTGGACGAGTTCACCCAGGCCCGCCAGGACCGGCAGCTTGAGCAGGCCGGTGAGCAGCAGCGCACCGAGTGCGGCCACGGAGGCGCCGGCCAGCACGAGGACCGTGAGGGTCAGTGCCCACAGTGCGGTGACCGGTGCGAGGCGGTCGAGGCAGCGGCGGGCCAGCGTCGGTACCGCGAAGGGCAGCAGAATCGGGATGAGCAGCAAGATGATCAGCGGAGTGGTCATTGCTCACCCGATTCCAGTTGCTCACCCGATTCCAGCAGATCACGCAGGAGGCGCTCGTCGTCGGGGCTGAGCTGGGCGACGAACCGGGCCAGCGCGGTCTCCCGGTCCTCGTCCCGGTCGAGTTCGGTGTGCATACGGCGGGCGGTGAGGCCGTGCGGGTCCTGGACGGGGAAGTAGGCGAAGCCGCGGCCCTGCCGCTCCCGGCCGACGATCCCCTTCTCGTGCAGCCTCGACAGGATCGTCGTCACCGTCGTACGGGCGAGGCCCGAGCCGAGTTCCGTCTGGACGCGGCCCGGCGTGAGGGGTGCGTCGGCGGCCCAGAGGGCAGCCATGACGGAGGCCTCGAGCTCACCCGCCGGTCGACGTTCGTCCTTCGCGCTGGTCATGGGAACGATCCTCACCCCGGTATCGTCTACAGTTCAGTAGACCGTCTACAGGATTGTAGTCACTCGGGTGCCGTCACGGCTGCGCCCGCCCGTCCAGTATGAGAGGGCTCCCGGCGATGGCCGCACCTTTGTTCGCAGCGTCACAGCTCGGATCACAGCTCGGGTCACAGCTCGGGTCGGAGCTGGCGGTGAACGTCCTCAGCGCCCAGTCCCTGCTCGCCGCCTTCGGCGTGCTGGGCGTCGGCGTGGTGATGTTCGCGGAGACGGGGCTGCTGATCGGCTTCTTCCTGCCCGGTGACTCGCTGCTGTTCACGGCGGGCCTGCTGTGCACGGGGTCGGGTCACGGCGGTCTGAAGCTCTCCCTGGGACCGCTCCTGGTCTGCGCGGCGGTGGGCGCGCTGGCCGGCTCACAGTGCGGCTATCTCATCGGGCGCAAGGCGGGCGGCGCCCTGCTCGCCCGCAGCGGCTCGCCCCGGCTGCACGAGGGAGCCAAGCGCGCCGAGGAGCTGCTGGAGCGCTACGGCCACGCGAAGGCGATCGTGCTGGCCCGCTTCGTCCCGGTGGTGCGCACGGTGCTCAACCCGATGGCGGGCGCCCTCCAGGTCCCCGCCCGCACGTTCACCGTGTGGCAGGTCGTCGGCGGTCTCGTCTGGAGTGTCGGCCTCACCCTCGCGGGCTACGCACTGGGCTCCTCGATCCCGAACGTCGACCGCTATCTGCTCCCGATCATCGCCGTGATCGTCATCGTGTCGCTGACGCCGCTGGCCGCCGAGCTCCGCCGCTCCCGCAAGGCCGCGACCGCGACCACGGAGAAGGGCGCCCAGGGATGATCCTCGCGTTCGACGGGTCGTCGATCGACGGCTCCGCCTACACCTACGTGGTGGATCTCGCCCAACACGCCCCGTCCTGGCTGGACAGCCTGGTGTCCGCCTGGTCGACGTACGGGCTGGCGCTGTTCGCCCTTCTCATGCTCGTGGGCTGGTGGCAGGCCCGTCGCAGCAGCGCCCAGGCGGCGATGGTCTCGCTCGCGGTGCCGGTGATCGTCGTCGTGGCCTTCGGGGTGAACTCCGTGTTCAAGATGCTCGTCCGTGAGGACCGCCCCTGTCAGAGCCTGCATGTGAAGACGCTGGAGGCGTGTCCCGCGCCGGGCGACTGGTCGTTCCCCAGCAATCACACGGTCATCGCCGCCGCGGCCGCCGTGGCCCTGCTCTACGTCTCACGTCGCCTCGGCACCCTCGCCCTGCTGGCCGCCTGTCTGATGGCCGTCTCCCGGGTCTGGGTCGGCGCGCACTATCCGCACGACGTGGTCGCCGGTGTCCTGGTCGGCACGCTGATCGCGATGCTGCTGACGACCGTCCTGCGCAGACTCTCCGACCCGCTGGCGAGTCGGCTGACGGACTCGCGGCTGCGGCCGTTGCTGGTCTCGGCGTAGACCGGCGGCGACCGCCACGGGGAACAGGCAAGCACCCTTCCGGAGCGGCTGAAGGAGGACCATGCGGCACACGATCCTGGTCGTCGAGGACGATCACGCCCTGCGTGACGTCCTGCTGCGGGGGCTGCGTGACGAGGGCTTCGACACCGTGCCCGCCCGGGACGGGGCGACCGCACTGCGGCTGGCCGGGGACGACGTCGACGCGGCCGTGCTGGATGTCGGGCTGCCCGACGCGGACGGACGGGACGTGTGCCAGGCGATCAGAGCCAATGGATTCCTCTCGCCCGTCATCTTCCTGACCGCTCATCACCACCTCACGGACCGGCTGGCGGGCTTCTCGGCCGGCGGCGACGACTATCTGCCCAAGCCGTTCCACCTGACGGAGCTGGCCGCCCGGCTGCGGGCGGCACTCAAACGCAGCGGACCGCTCCCGGCCACCACGTCCGGGGACCTGGTCCTGGACCCGGTCGGGCACGGCCTCACCGTCCAGGGCACCCGGGTCGGCCTCACCCCGACGGAGTTCCGGCTGCTGGCGGTGCTCATGGCGGGGTCCGGGGACATCGTCCGCAGACGCGAGCTGATCAGGGCCGGATGGCCGGAAGGCGCCCGGGTCAGCGACAACACGCTGGACCAGTATCTGACCCGGCTGCGCCGCAAGCTCCGGGACAACGGCAGCGCGCTGACCATCACCACGGCACGCGGCATAGGCCACCGCCTGTCATGAGGGCCCTGTCAGCCAGCCGGCGCGTCAGCCGGTGCCATGACGGCCGTGTCAGCCGGCGCGAGGGCACGGAGGGCAGGGTCATGAGGGCGTTCGCCTCCCGCTGGTGGCCGCGCACCCTGCGGGGCAGGCTCTCCCTGGTCGCGCTCACCACGGCGACGATCCTCATGGTGATCCTCACGGTCGCGTTCAACACGGTCGTACGCCGGCATCTCCAGCACCAGGCGGACGACGAGCTGCGCACCCGGGCCGCCGCCGTCGCCGCGACCGTCGTCACCGACGGCTCCCGCGTGCGGGTCCTGGAGACGCCGGGTGAGGAGCTGCTCGACACGAACGCGTGGATCTACTCCGGCGACCGGCTGCTCGAGAAGCCCTCGTCCGCCACCGCCGACGGCCCGCTGACCCGCGCCGCCGCCCGGCTCGTCGCGCGCGGCGGCCGGCACTGCGTCACCGCGCACGTTCACGACGAGGTCCGGCTGTGCTCGCGCCCGGTGCCCGGCGGCAAGGGCGCCGCCGTCGTCACCGCGCTGGACCTCTCGCCCTACCGCGGCTCGGCCGACACGATGCTCTTCGCGTCCCTCGCCCTCGACGCCGCGATGCTCGCCTGCACCTACGCGCTGACGCGGCTGGCGGTGGGCCGCGCCCTGCGTCCCGTGCGCTCGATGACCGAACACGCCACCCGGTGGAGCGCGATAGCCTCCCCGGAGCGCTTCGGCTCGGTGACCCGCCCCACCGAACTCGCCCAGCTGGGCGGTTCGCTGGACGCCCTCCTCGACCGCATCCGCGCCCTGTTGCGACACGAGCGGCAGCTCACCCGGGAGCTGTCGCACGAGCTGCGCAACCCGCTCGCCCGGATCATCGCCGAGCTCGACTGGTGGGGGGCCCGCCCCCGCTCCGACGCCGACACCGAGGCCACCCACGCGGCGATCGCCGACGCGGCCCTGTCCATGCGCACGATCTGCGACACCCTGCTCGACGAAGCCCGCGACAGCGCGGCCGCCGCGCCCGGCACGGCCGACGTGCTGCCGGTGCTGGGCCGCCTGGTGGACCTTCTGGTGGACCGCCTCGACCCGGCGAGGAAAGGGGTGGAGGTCGTCGTCACCGCCCGGGACGCGCGGTTGTCGGCAGGGGTGCCCGACGCCCTCCTGGAGCGCATCGTCAGCCCGCTGCTCGACAACGCGGTGAGGCACGCGCGCACCCGGGTCGAGATCCTTGCCCGCGCTCAGCCCGGCGGCGTACGCGTCGAGGTCCGGGACGACGGCCCCGGCGTACCGGCGTCGTTCGTGGCGCAGCTCTTCCAGCCGGGCCGGCGCGCCGATCCCGGCGACGGACACGGCGGAGCGGGCCTCGGGCTGCCGCTGGCGCGACGCCTGGCCCGCTCCGCCGGCGGGGAGGTGGACCACGACGGTCGGTGCGCCTCCGGCGCGACGTTCGTGGTCACGCTTCCCGCGGGTTGAGCACGCCTCCCTTGTCGGTGACGTCCTTGCGGGTCAGTGTGAGGTACACCACCAGCGCGAGGATGACCGTCAGGAACAGCACGCTGGTGACCACGGTGCCGAAGCCCAGGCCGCCGTCGCCGGTCGGCTGCGAGAGGTAGTCGCCCATCGAGGCACCCAGGGGACGGGTCAGGATGTACGCGATCCAGAAGCTCAGCACGGCGTTCAGGCCGAGGGCGAAGTGCGCGACCGCGACCGCGGCGATGGCGAGGCCGAAGAGGACGGCGGACACCCAGTATCCGAGGGCCATCTTCTCCGCGACGAGGTCACCGGCCGCGGTGCCCAGCGCGAAGGTGAACAGCACGGCCAGCCAGTAGTAGGCCTCGCGGGACACCGTGTCGATGCTGTGGATGGACAGCGTTCCCTCGCGGCGGTACCAGATGGCGAAGACGACGGCGAGGGCGACGGCGAACACGGAGGTGCTGGTCGTCAGCGGCACGCCCAGGTTGTCGGTGAGGTTGTCGCTGATCAGGGTGCCGACGACGCTGATGAGGGCCACGGCGAGCCAGTACACGCCGGGCCGGTAGGCCTTCGTGCGGAACTGGGCGACGAGGACCACGATCAGCAGCGCGCTCATCAGCAGCGACACACCGGTCAGGCCCATGCCCAGGTTCGAGTTCAGAAGGTCCGCCGCGGTCTCGCCGACCGTGGTGCACAGCACCTTGATGATCCAGAAGTACGCGGTGACTTCGGGAACCTTGTTCCAGCGGAGGTGGTGGCCGGGGGCCGCCCCGCCGCGGACATGAGCCCCGGTCGTCTCAGAAGTCTCGGTCATGGGGCCCGACCCTGCCAGCGGGACTCTGAACACATCCTGACTGCCGATGGGCGGGGGCGACAGGGACGAACAGCGCGAGCGTCGTTCAGAGGACCTTGCGGCGGGCCAGTACGGCCAGCGCCAGCAGCCCGGGGACCAGGGGCAGCCACACGGTCAGCAGCCGGTAGCCGAGGACCGCCGACGCCGCGGCGCTGCCGGGCGCTCCGGCCAGTCTGAGGGCCATGGCGAGCGCCGCGTCCAGGGAACCGATGCCACCGGGCGTGGGCAGGAGTACGGCGGCGCTGCTCGCGGCCAGGTAGGCCAGCGCCACCTGGGCCGGGGGCAGCGGCAGTTCGAGGGCCTGGGCGACCGCGACGACCACCGTGGCGTGCAGCGCGGCGAAGGCCAGCGAGCCGCCCCACAGCGCGGCCGCGCGCGCCGGGACCTCGTGCACGGCGCGGACGTCGGCCAGCACGGCCCGCAGCGCGCGCCGCAGAGGTCCGCGCAGCAGTACGACGGCGGTGACCACCACGGCGAACGCGATCACGATCACCGTCGCCGAGATGTGCGGCAGGCGGAGCAGGCCGGGACAGGCCAGCGCGAGCACGGCGATCAAAAAGCCCCGCGAGAAGGCCCCGGCGGTCGCCTTCACACCGAGCGCGGTCGCCGACCGGACGACCGGCAGACCGCACCGGGTCAGGAAGCGGAGGTTGACCGCACCGGCGCCGAGGCCCGCGGGCAGTACGTGGTTGGCGGCGGAGGCCGCGAACTGGACGGCGACCAGCTGCCGGGCGGGCAACGGCCGGGTCACCGCCCCTTGCTGGGCGAGCGCCGAGCACACCCAGGTCGCCACGGTGGCGACGGCCGCCACGAGCAGCCAGCCGCGGTCGGCGGCGGCCAGCCGGTCGACGCCGACCACGATCACCGGCCAGTGGCGCTGGGCGAGATGGACCGCGCACACCATCACGGCGAGGGTCAGCGCGGCATGCAGGGGGACCCGCCTGCTCACGGCCGTCGTCGGTGCGCCGGGCGGAAGAACGGTCATGTCGCGTCGCCTCCCTGGACGGCCGGGGCGAGGTACACGATCAGACGGCCGACGCGGTGCGCTTCCCACGTGCGGGCGTACGCGGGTGGCTTGTCGCCCGGTGTGGTCAGCACGCCGACCGGGATCCGCTGTCCGGCCCGCACCAGGGCATCGGCGGTGATGTTGGCGTTGTGGCCGCCGGTGTCGACGGAGGAGCACCCGGTGTAGAAGGCGATCGGGACGTCTTCGTAACCGGTCAGCATGCAGGGCGCCTTCACCCCCAGCCGGTGCAGCCGCGTCGCGGTGTCGGCCCAGCCCTGGTGGGAGACGGTGGCGCCGTGCACGGTGTGCTCCAGCACCGCGAACTGCACCACGAGATGCCCGGCCAGGCCGAGCGCCACCAGGGTGGCGGCCACCGGTCGCCGGCCGCCGCCGGGCGCGGTCACCAGGTGGATCAGGGCGTCGGCGACCGGGATGGCCAGCAGGATGTACACGGGCAGCAGGAAGCGCGGCGCCGCGTATCCGATCATGAAGAGGTACGGGAAGCCCACCGTCGCGGCGCAGGCCAGAAGCAGCAGGGTGGCCACCCCGCGTCGGGCCCTGACGGCGATCACCGCTCCGAGGACGGCCAACACGGGCAGCGCGAACCACCACAGCAGCACCGGCGGGGCGGGCATGTCCCCGGTGCAGGGGCGGCACAGGGCGCGCCCGCCGAGGCTGCGCATCTGGTCGCCGAAGGCCAAGTTCCAGCCCAGGCCGCCCTGGATCCTGGACCCGTCGGAGAGCCGCTGGGCGAGGCCGCCGTAACTGACGTACGCCTCGACGACCCACTGGCCCGCGCCGGCGACCAGGCCCGTGACGAGCGCGACCAGCAGCCTCGGGCTCCGCCAGCGGCGTACGCACACGACGAGGAAGAGCAGCGGCAGGGTGGCGTAGACCGCGTCGGTGGGCCGCATCCACGCCATCAGCGCGGCACTCAGGCCCACGCCCCACAGCGCCGCCTGGTCGAAGCGGTCGGCCTGGCCGCGCAGGAAGCAGCCGACGCAGGCCAGGGCACCGATCGCGACCCAGTAGTTGGGCATGGCCTGCGGGCCGTAGAAGAGGGTCACCCAGAGCGTGGAGAACACGGCGCCCGCCGTCGCCAGTACCCGTATGGGGAACAGTCCGCGCCAGACGCGCAGTGCCACGAACAGGCCGACTCCGGAGAGCACGGCCAGATAGACGCGCAGCAGGGCGGTGGACGACGACCAGGACGCGATCGGTGCCACCAGCAGGGAGATTCCGCGGGCACGCGGGGCACTGAAGAAGGCGGCCGGCGCGTGCGAGCCGACCTGGCTGACGTAGACGGTCTCGTCCCAGCCGAGCCCCATGTCCGGCCGCACCAGGATCAGTTGGGCCAAAGTAAAGGCTAACGCGACCAGCGCCAGCCACTGCGGGCCATGCGGCCGTCTGGAAGTGCGCCCCGTCGGGGGCGGGCTGTGGCGACCGGCGCCCACGAGCGGAAGGTTCACAGTCTTGGCCATCGCCTACCCTTCACCCTACATTCCGTAGGATTCGTCACCCTACAAGACGTAGGGTGTAGGAGAAAGTTGCGCAAAACACGGCCAAATTACAGTGGAACGAGCGGTGTTGCAGTCCGGCGGGCACACCCTCGCACCACCCCGGGCGCACTCGTACGCCCTCACCACCCCCCGTACCCCTACGCGCTGTAAGGTGACGGACATGGCTGGCACAGGCCCCCGTGGCAGAGCCGAACGACGCAGCGCCGGCGAGTTGGAGAGCGAGGTCCTCGCCGCCCTCTGGGCCACCGACCAGGCCCTCACCCCCGCTGACATCCAGGCCGAGATCGGCGGCAACCTCGCCTACAACACCGTTCACACCATCCTCAAACGCCTGTACGACAAGGGTCTGGTCCTGCGTGACGTCGACGGCCGGCGCGGCGCGTACCGGCCCGCCAAGAACGCCGCCGAACTGACCGCCGAGGCCATGCACGAGGCGCTGGACCGGGGGCCCGACCCGATCGCGGCCCTCCAGCAGTTCGTCACCGGCCTGAGCCCCCGAGAGGAAGAGGCCCTGCGGGATCTCCTCGGGGGGAGCGGGATGTGAGGATCGACGTCTACATCCCCCTCGTCCTGCCGCTGCTGCTGACGGCCGTCGCGCCGCAGGTGGGTCTCCGGGTCTCCCCCGCGGTGGCCGCCCGGGTCCTCACCATCGCCGCCGTACCGACCGCGGCCGCCTCCACCTGGGCGCTGCTGCTGCTCGCCGCCACCCTGGTCAACGAGGCGCCGCACGTGGCCACGGAGGCCGGCGAGAACGGTAGGCGCCTGCCGGAACCGGTCCCGGTGGCGATCGCCGTCGCCGCCATCACGCTCCTGTGGCTGATCGGCTTCCGGCTCGTCCGCGCCCTGCGCGCCCACTACGCGACCCGCCGCGTCCTGAAGCGGCTGTGCGAGGGACACCCGCCCGACAGCGAACTCATCGTCGCCGCCTCCTCGACGCCCCGGGCCTTCGCGATCCCCGGCCCGCCGGGCCGGATCCTGGTCACGGCCGCCATGCTCGGCGCGCTGGAACCGGCGGAGCGACGCGTACTGCTGGCCCACGAGCGCGCCCATCTCGCCCACCGCCACTCCGCGCTGTCGACCGCGGTGACCCTGGCCGCCGCCGCCAACCCGGTGCTCGCGCCGGTGCGCACCACCGTCACCTTCCTGGTGGAGCGCTGGGCCGACGAGGAGGCCGCGCGGCGCGTCGGGGACCGTCGTACCACCGCCCGCGCCCTCGCCCGGGCCGCCCTCGTCGCCCAGCGCGCCCGGCCGGGCTGCGCCCTCAGCTTCTCGGAACACGCGGTCACCCGCCGGATCGCCGCCCTGCAGACGGCCCCGCCACCGGACCTGTGGCCCATCGGCGTGGCCGTCCTCGTCCTCGGCGCCCTGCCCGCGCTCGGCGCGCTGGACGCCACCGGCGATCTGCTCCGCCTGCTCGGCGAGAGTCTGCCGGGGTTGGGGCCTGTTTTCGGGTGAGGCCCCGGGTCGCGGACCTCAGGTGCCGAGCATCCCGCGCTCCCGCAGGTGGGCGTAGCCCATGAGCGCGACGAGCACCGCGAACAGCACGGCCGACGAACCCGCCGTACCGAGGTCGAGACCGCCCTTGGCGGTCGGCTTGGTGAGGAAGTCGCCCGCGGTCGCGCCCAGCGGGCGGGTGAGGACGAAGGCGATCCAGAACAGCACCACGTTCGGCACCGCGGGGACGGGCATCAACGCGACGAGGACCGCGAGCAGCCCGGTGACCAGCAGCGCGCCGCCCGCGTAACCGAGCCCGGAGCTGTCCGACAGGAAGTCGCCCATCGAGGTGCCGAGGGTGTTCGACACGAGGATCGCCGACCAGAACAGGGCCTCGGCCCGGAAGGTCACGATGTCGCGGATGACGAACGTCATCCCGGTGAACCTCCAGACGGTGAAGATCACGACCAGCAGCGAGACCAGGATCGCGGCGCCCGCGGGATACCCGAGTCCCAGGCCCTGCGGACCCCAGCCCAGCGAGGTGGCCCCGCCGGAGAGGTACTCGGGGCCGGCGTCACGGTTCATGAAGTCGGACAGCGTGGTGCCCGCCATGCTGGTGGACAGGATCACGGTCCAGTAGAAGAAGGGGTTGTACCGGCGCGACCTGAGCTGCACGACCAGCGTGACCACGAAGACCACGAACAGCAGGATCGTGGTGAGGAAGTAGCCCAGCTCGAGGGTCTGCGCGAAGAGGTCTCCCGCGGTCTCGCCGAGTGTCGTCGCGGCGATCTTCATGATCCAGAAGGCCAGGGTCACCTCTGGCAGCTTCTTCATCACGAAGGTGCCGCGGTCGGCGATTTTATGGCCGGCGACGGCTTCCGTCTTGTCCAACGTTGGCTCCTGGGGGGGTGCGTCGACATCCCCCCAGGGCCACGGCCGAAGGAGGGCGCGTGTCCGACGGCTCAGTGTCGCGCAGGCCCGCGCGCCACGCCGGTCAACGTGGCAGTCCCAACCTGAACGCATCCTGAACGCGTGATCACGCCTCCAGGCCCTGCGGGCGCGTCAGGGGCGCGGCCATGGCCCGAGATAGTCGACTGGTCGTACAATGACGGCATGGGACGTACCAGCGATGCCAGGGAGAAGATTCTCAGCGCCGCGCAGTCACTCATCGAGCTGCGCGGCTACTCGGCGCTGGGGGTGGCGGAGATCTGCAAGACGGCCGGTGTGCCCAAGGGCAGTTTCTACTACTTCTTCGAGTCCAAGGAGGCCCTGGCCCTGGCCGTGCTCGACGAGCACTGGGCCGCCCAGAAGAGCGCCTGGTCACGCGTCCTGAACAGCGACGAGGAGCCCCTGCGACGGCTGTACCGGCTGTTCGAGGAGACGGAGAACGAGCTGCACGCCGGCCAGCAGAGCTGCGGCACCGTGTCGGGCTGCCTGTTCGGGAACCTCACCCTGGAGATGAGCAACCACACCGAGCTCGTCCGCACCCGTCTGCAGGAGATCTTCGACGCACAGGTCGAGATGGTCGAGTCGGTCATCGCCGAGGCCCGTGAGCGCGAGGAGGTCACCGCGCTGGACACCCGGGAAGCCGCCCGGGCGGTGGTCGCCCAGCTGGAGGGGCAGGTGTTGTTCGCCAAGCTCTACAACAACACTCGTCGGCTCAGCCCCCTGTGGGCGAACTGCCTGGCCCTGCTCGGTGCCCGCGCGCCACAGGAGGCCGCGGCGGGCGTCTGAGCCCCGCCGCGACACCGCTCAGAAGGCGTTGACGTCGATGACCGCCTGGGCGAATGCCTTGGGGGCTTCCTGCGGCAGGTTGTGGCCGATGCCCTTCAGCGTCCGGTGGTGGTACGCGCCCGTGAAGTGACCGCGATACGAGGCACCGTCTCCGGGCGGCGTGAAGGGATCCAACTCCCCGTCAAGGGTGATCGTCGGCAGCGAGATGGCGGGACTCTGGGCAAGTCGCTTTTCCAGGTGGTCGTATCGCGGGTCCCCCTTGGCCAGACTCAGTCGCCACCGGTAGTTGTGGATCACGATGGCGACCCAGTCCGGATTGTCGAAGGCCGCCGCGGTGCGGTCGAACGTGGCCTCGTCGAAGTGCCATGTCGGGGAGACGTTCTTCCAGATGAGTCTCGCGAAATCGTGCCTGTACTGTTCGAGGCCCAGTTGCCCCCTTTCGGTGGCGAAGTAGTACTGATACCACCACGCCCATTCGGCCTGGGGCGGCAGGGGCGCCTTATTGCGTTCGAGGTTGGTGATGAGATAGCCGGTCACGGAGACCAGGGCCTTACAGCGCTCCGGCCAGAGGACCGCGATGATGTCGGCCGTCCGCGCTCCCCAGTCGAAACCGGCGAGGATCGCCTTCTCGATCTTCAGCGCGTCCATGAGCGCGATGATGTCGAGCGCGATCACCGACTGCTGGGCGTTGCGGAACGTCTTGTCCGAACGGAACCGTGTGGTGCCATGGCCGCGCAGGTACGGCACGATCACCCGATAGCCCGCCGCGGCGAGCCCGGGAGCCACATCGACATAGCTGTGAATGTCGTAGGGCCAGCCATGCAGAAGGACGACCACGGGGCCGTGCGCGGGGCCTGCCTCGGCATATCCCACATTCAGCTCTCCGGCACGAATCTGCTTCAGCCGGCCGAAAGAGGTGTGTGTTCCGAGCTCGGCCGCGAGCGGAATCGCGGACTTTTTCCCCTCGGCCGTGGAGGCCGATGTCGGGGCCGAGGCCGATGCCGATGACACCGGGAGTGCCGGCAGTGAGGCTCCGGCTGTTCCTAGGGTGAGAATCCGGGAAAACGTGCGCCTGTCGATGACATTCCCCTTTCTCGACCGGTGCGTGGATGGTGGGGAAATCAACTCGGCCCGGACGTCAGGGGCCGTCAGCGCCTCGCCAGATGTTGTCGAAGGCCGCGTCCTCGATGCTTCGCCGTTGCCGTACCGCTTCCAGTTCCGTCACCGCGTCGTTGACCGCGGCCAGTACGGTCAGGACCGCGTCTTCGACGAGATCCGCGGCCTCCTCGGTCGACTCGTCGTGGATGCCCACGGCGGCCGCGAGGACGGTCAGGACGGGCTCGCCCGAGGTCCAGCGTTCGGCCGCGTGGTTGCGGTCCGGCGAGTCGGCCGCTTCCGTGCGGCCGCTACGGAAGGGGATCCAGCTGTGGCGTGGCCGGGTGAGCCCTCCTTCCGCCTCCAGGTCCGCGCGATAGGCCGCGGACAGCCCACGGCCCCGGCGCCACAGCCAGTCGTCGACGGACTCGTACGGCGTCTGCCGGACCAGCGACGACACGGCCCCGTCCAACAGGCGGTCGCCCATGGTCCACTGCGCGCCGGGCACGATGCGGTCGTCCTCCAGCGTGATGACCTGGGCCTCGATGAGGTCGACCAGTTCGGCTCCCGCGAGGGCCAGCGACAGCTCGCCCTGCTCGACGGGCCGGCTGGACGGGACGTCCATGGTGATCATCAACAGGTCCCGCGGTGTGGTCATGACGGGCTCCACGTGTGAGTCATCGGTGGCTGCCCGCGTCCGGCGCGGATTCCGCCGGTGCGGGCTGTCGTACCGGGACGGTAGGTCGCACTACCACCATGTGGTGCGGAAAGCCGACGCGCAGCACGGCGGCGGCCGCGGCGGCCACGAGAACCACGGCGGCGGCCAGGATCAGGGCCTGCTGGTAGCCGTGGTGGAGCAGGGGCGCGACCACCAGCGGGCCGAGGATCTGCCCGACGGAGTATCCGGCGGTCAGCAGCGCGACGGAGCGGGGGAACTCCAGGTGAGCGCCGGTGGCGAGGGCGAGGGTGCTGACACCGATGAACGTCGCGCCGAACAGCGCCGCGGAGAGCAGGGCGGCCGGGGCTCCGCCGATCAGGGCGGGCAGGGCGATGCCCACCGCCTGGACGACGAGCGCGGCGAGCAGCAGGTCGGGACGGGACCAACGGCGCCCGAGCCGTGCCCACAGCGCGGAGGAGGGTACGGCCGCCAGCCCGACCAGCACCCAGGCGCTGCCGCCGAGCGGTCCCGGGGAGCTCTGTTCGATCGCGGCGACCAGGAAGGTGCCCGCGATGATGTAGCCGATGCCTTCCAGGGTGTAGGAGGCGAACAGGGCGGTGAACCAGCGGTGCGTGCGGATGCGCGTGTCCGCGCCCGTGTGCGGCCCGTGGCCGGAATCCGCGGTGGCCTCGGTGACTGTGGTGTCCGTGGTGACTGTGGTCGCCGTGGTGGCCGGTGTTGTCGCGCGAGGCGCTTCGGGGCGGAGGTTCCACGCGGCGACGGCGAGGACCGCGGCGAGTGCGGCCGAGGCCCACCAGGCGGCCCGCCAGTCGGCGACGGGGCGCAGCGCCAGGACGAGCAGACCGGACAGGGCGATGCCCGCGCCGACTCCGCCGAACGCCCATCCGGGAAGGTGAGCCGGGTGCTTCCGCAGGTGGCTGAGGAGCGAGCTGACCGCGATGACGAAGATCAGAGCGCTGGTGACCCCGGCCAGCAGCCGCAGCGCGAACCACACCGCGGTGTCGTGCGTGGCGGGCATCGCGGCCAGGGTGCCGGTCAGCACGACGAGGGAGGCGCGCAGGAGGGCGCGCGAGCGAACCAGCGCGGGCGCCAGGATGCCGGCGAGCGCGCCGACGAGGTAGCCGATGTAGTTGGCTGTGGCCAGGTTCGCACCGGCGCCCGCCGACAGCCCCGCCCCGGCATGCATCAGCGGGAGGATCGGGGTGTAGACGAACCGGCCGACCCCCATGCCCGCGGCGAGTGCCGCGGCGGCCTGGGCCACGTGCGCCCAGGGCGAGTGCGGCCTGCCGCCGTCTCGGGCCGGGGAGGCCCGCAGGGGTCGTACGGGTATGACGAAGTCCATGTCCGTTCGTGATCCTTCCCAGGTCCTGGTCCATGTGAGGCCCTGGCACGTGTCAGGTCGTGCGGGTGTCGGGTCGTACGGGTGTCGGGGGCGGGCACGACCCACCGCCCCCTCGGCGGCTGTCAGCGCGAGCGAGGCCCGCCGTCACGTCGTGGCGTCGGTGCGGCCGGGGTCGTTGGGGTGGGACTCGAGGGCGGTGACGGTGAGGCTCATCCACGGGCGCAGCGGCAGCGTGCCGAGCACCTTCTCGTGGAGCTCGTCCTCGTCACCGGCCCGCCAGATGCCGATGCTGCGCAGTTCGCCGACCGGACGCCACAGCCGCGCCAGGTTGCCGGTGGATGCCAGTTCCCGGGCGCGGACGGCTTCGGCGGCGCGTCGCCGGTCGACCTCGTCCTGGGTGGTGCCCTCGGGGATCGTGGTGGTGATCTCGACGAGGAACTCTCGCATGGTCCTGCTCCGCTCGCTGGGACGTCCGGCGGGGACCGGAACGCCCGGTGGGGTGATGGTGGCCCGTCGGTCGGGCGTTCGACCGCGGCCGGAACGTCTGCCGGGCGTCGAACCCGACCGTCCGCCGGCTGTCGGAGAGAACCACTGCGGTCATCTGCCGTCGGGGGCTTGCATGGCCTCCATCGTCCGCCTGCCGACGGGTCGGCGCCACGACGGGCTTGCTCCCTACTGAGAGGCGCGGACTCGCACCGACGTAGCATGACCAGCGTGGAGCTGCGCCAACTACGGTATTTCGTCGCGGTCGCCGAGGAGCTGAACTTCGGCCGGGCCGCCGAGCGCCTCCTGATCGCGGGACCATCCCTGTCCCAGCAGATCAAGGCACTCGAACGGGACCTTGGCGTACGCCTGTTCGATCGCGACCGCCGCTCGGTGGCCCTCACCCCGGCCGGTTCGGCCCTGCTCCCCCACACCCGCGCCCTGCTCGAGCGGGCCGACGACCTCCAGCGGCGGGCCGGTCGGCTGTCCGGATCGGAACCGGTACGGCTCGGCTACGTCAACTGGCTTCCGTCGGACCTGACCGCCCGCACCGCCACGGTGGCCCAACTCCACCTCGACGCCTGGGTCGCGCCCTCGCACACCCAGGCCGCCCGGGTCGCGGCAGGCGGTCTGGACCTCGCGGTGTGCTGGGTGCGGACCAAGGACCTGGAAGAGCTCGGCCTGCGCGCCCGGCTCATCGGCGCCGACCGGCTCTACGCCGTCACCACCGGCGGCGACACGAGCGATGTGGCCGCCCGGGAGACCGCCGTACTCCTCGACAACGACACCACCTCCTGGTCGTCCTGGAACGTCTACGCCGAGCAACTGGCCGAGGACACCGGGGCCCGCGCGCTACGCATCTCCGACGGCGGCATCACCGGACCGGCGTTCTTCGATCACGTCCGCCACTCCGGTCGCCCGGTCGTCAACTCCCCCAAGGGCCAGACCACCCCCCTGCCGCCCGACCTGGTCCAGCGCCCGGTCACGGCACCGGAGATCTACTGGACCTGGTCGCTGGTCTGGCGCGAGAGCGAGGACCGCCCGGCCGTCCTCGCCGTCGTCGACGCCCTCTGCGACGGCGTGGGCGACCTCGGCCTCCACGCCGCGGGCGCCTGGCTGCCCGACGGGGACCCGCACCGATAGCGATGCCGGCCCACTGACCTGCACTGGGAGGCTGCGCCTTCCAGCAGGGAGGAATTCGGTCCTGACCAGGACCCTGCCGATCTTTGACTTCTCCACTCCGTCCCGCCTACCTTCAAATAGTCGACCAGTCGGCTAGTGAGAACGGCGGTCGGCAACGAAGCCCCGCTTCATCTCGAACCCCAGAATCCCGGAACACGGAGAAGATCATCGTGAGCTCTCAGAACCAGAAGGTCGCAGTCGTCACCGGAGCCTCGCAGGGCCTCGGCGCAGGCATCGTGGAGGGCTACCGCAAGCTCGGGTACGCCGTCGTCGCCACCTCGCGCACGATCGCCCCCGGCAACGACGCGGGCATCGTGACCGTCCAGGGCGACATCTCCGACCCCGCCACCGCCGAGCGCGTCATCGCCGCCGCCATCGAGCGGTTCGGCCGTGTCGACACCCTGGTCAACAACGCGGGCATCTTCCTCGCCAAGCCCTTCCACCAGTACACCCAGGACGACTACGCCGCGGCGACCGGAGTGAACCTCACCGGCTTCTTCCGCATCACCCAGCTGGCCATCGAGCAGATGCTCGCCCAGGGCGGCGGACACATCGTCAACATCACCAGCAGCCTGGTCGACAACGCCGACGCCAACGTCCCCTCCGTACTCGCCTCGCTGACCAAGGGCGGCCTGCAGTCCGCCACCAAGTCCCTCGCCATCGAGTACGCCACGCGTGGCATCCGCACCAACGCCGTCTCTCCGGGCGTCATCAAGACCCCCATGCACCCCGTGGAGACCCACGAGATGCTCGCCGGACTGCACCCGGTCGGCCGGATCGGTGCGATCAGCGACATCGTCGACGCGGTGATCTACTTGGAGAACGCCCCGTTCGTCACCGGCGAGATCCTCCACGTCGACGGCGGCCAGAGCGCCGGCCACTGACGGAACACGACGACAGAACAGGACGACGGAGAACTTCCATGAGCAGTACGACGGACAACGAGGCGGCCCTGCGGGGCGTCCTCGACCGGTGGAAGGCCGCGGTCGACGCGCACGAACCGGAGCAGGTCGCCGCCCAGTTCACCGAGGACGCCATCTTCCAGGGGCTGCACCCCTACAACGTCGGAAGGCCGGGCGTCGCGGCCTACTACGCCTCCCAGCCCATCGGCATGGCCGCCGCGTACCGGATTCTCGAAACCAGGCGCCTCACCGACGACCTCGTCCTCGGATATCTGAGCGTCGACTTCTCCTTCACGGACCGCCCCACCCTCAACGTCAAACTCGGCGTACTGGTGCAGCGCGTGCAGGGGACCTGGTACATCGGCCACTACCAGGTGTCCCGGCTCGAGTAGTCCGGCTCCCTTACAGCGAGTTCCCCACAGGAAGTTCCCTACAGGAAGTTCCCTACAGGGAGTTCACCCAAGCCGCGGTGTCGCCCGGGCGGCCGAAGCGAAGCGTGTCGAGATGCGCGAAGCGGGGGTCGCCGGTGCGGCGGGCGATCTCGCGGCGCCGGTTCGCGTGCTGGGACCAGGACCACCACAAGGGGTGTTCCCGGCTCAGCCAGCCGGTCCAGGTTTCCCTGTTGCCGCCGAACAGCGGCTCACGTGTGACAGTGCGGCGAACGGAACGGCGCAGGACGCGGGGCAGGACGACGCGTTTGGGATAGTCCAGCCATATCACCGTGTCGGCCCGTTCCCACATCAGGTCACGGACCTCCGGATAGCCGATGGAGTCGATGACCCAGCGGGGTTCGGCGGTGATCCGGAGGACGTCCTCGCTCAACTTCTCGTTCACGGCCCACCCGGCACCGGTGAAGTACAGCGCGTCCATCTCGTGGTACGGCAGGCCGAGGCGACCGCTCAGACCCCGGGCGAGCGTGGACTTACCCGCACCCGTGCTCCCCACCACCAAGATCCGCCGCATCCGGGCATCCTAGGCCCTGTCCGGCGGATCATGCCGGACAGGCCCTGACCACGGGGCACCTACGAGATGCGGGAGATCGTCAACGCGCCGCCGCACGACCGCCCCACAGCGGTGGCAACGCATCCAGGAGGAACCCCGTGCGGCTCACCGTCACCCGGTGTACGGCTGTCGCCGTCGCCCTCGGTGCGGTATCCGCCCTCGCTCTCCAAGGCCTCGCCCTTCCCTCCGCCCACGCTTCGACCCCCGCGGCGTCATCGGCGCCTTCCGACTCCGCCACGGTGGGCGGCATCGAAGCCGCCACCGCACGCGCCGTGGCCCGCTCCCTCGGCAACGCCGACTGGCGGGCGCAGGTACGCACCGCCGCGCTGGGTTCTGAGCGCCGGGCGGACGCCGAAGCAGCCGGTGTACGTCGTCGACATCGACGTGTCGAAGGCCGTGTCCCTCGGCCTCGCGCAGGTGAACAGGGCCTTCGAGAGGGCGGGCCTGCGGGCGCCGATGAAGGCCGCGGCCGGCAATGCCGGGTAGTGGACCACCAAGGTCGATTCGGTCTACCGCAACGACGACGAAGAGCCCTGGGTCCTCGGGGACGCCGAGATCTACTCGATCGTCAGCGGATTCGGCCTGGACGGGAATGTGCGCGTCGACACGGTCACCATGCCGTATCCGGACGACGACCACACCGCCTATGACCCGAACCAGATCCTCGTCAACTGGTCCAACTACAAGTACAACGAAGCCGACGTCGTCATGATGGAGGACGACGGCGACACCAACTACGCGACCTTGGCGAAGGCCCTCGCCGACGCGCTGCCGACCATCACCGACCAGGGTACGTACATCCCGCTGGTGGACGCGATCCCCGCCGCGCTCCCCACGTCCTGGTACACCAACGACGCGGACTACGTGGACTCCTGGTACGCCCTCGCGCGGTCCTCGTCCGGCCGCGTGAACGGTGCCCGCGGCAACGGCTGGGGCGGAGATCCGTATCGCTACGCGGGCAGACGGGCCCCGACCGTCGTCAGCGGATCTGTCGGGCGAACGCCTCGTACGCCCGCTCGTCGAAGAGGACGAACCTGACCTCCTCGACCGACGTCCTCGCGGCCCGTACCGTCTCCACCGCGATCCGCGCCGCGTCGTCCATCGGCCATCCGTAGATGCCCGCGGAGACCGCCGGAAACGCGACCGTACGGGCGCCCAGCTCGTCCGCCACCCGCAACGACTCCCGGTAGCACGAAGCCAGCAGCTCGGAACGGTCCTCCTCGTGGGAGAACCGCGGGCCGACCGTGTGGATCACCCACCGTGCGTCCAACTCGCCCGCGGTGGTGGAGACCGCGCGGCCCGTGGGCAGGCCCTTGCCGTAGTGGGAGGCGCGGAGCCTGCGGCAGTCGGCGAGGACGGCGGGGCCACCACGACGGTGGATGGCCCCGTCCACACCTCCCCCGCCGAGCAGCGACGAGTTCGCCGCGTTGACGATCGCGTCGACGCTCTGGCGGGTGATGTCTCCCTGGACCAGGGTGATGGCGGTCATGACGGCCTCGGCTTCCTCGTGTGCGGTCTTCGATCCTCGCCGCATCGCGCTCCGGCCGCCACGCCGATATCCGACCGTCAGACGACCACTCCGTCGATCTCGAAGGTCTGCACCGATGCGGCGGAGAAGGCCGCCGTCAGTGTCTTGCCGCTCAGATAGGTGTCCGAGTGGGCCGTGTAGAGGTCGCCGCTGCCGGAGGTGACGGTGTTCCAGCGTCGTACGAGTCCGCCGCTGCCCCCGGTGACCTGGCTGAACTTGGACAGGTCGAAGGTGAGGTTCTGCGCGGCGCCGGTGTTGACGGCCACGATGACCAGGCGTTTCGCGCTCGCGTCGTAGGCCGCCGCGGCGTATCCGACACCGGTGTCGATGATGGTCATGCCGGGACGGATGTGCCGGCTGAACTGGGCCATCACGTAGTACTTGGTCTGGACGGTGGTCGGCTGGAGGGTGCTCTGGTCGTAGGCGATCATCGCCCAGCCGGTGCTGGGGTCCATCACCTGCCAGTAGACCCACGCGGTCGGGTGCAGCCAGCGGAAGTCCAGGCAGAGGTTGCTCGCCAGGGTGAGGCCGGTGGCGTCGGCGTCGCCGGTCTCGGAGTTCCACAGCCGCTTGCCCGCCGTGGTGACGACATCGGTGTAGAGGAGGTCGCGGCGGCCGCCGGAGCCCTGGTAACCGTGCACGTTGACCCGGTTGACCTGAGCCTTCGTCGTCGAGCTGAAGGAGCTCCAGGTCGTACGGGCCAAGTCGTAGCTCGTCTCGTCGGACGCGGAGATCAGGGTGCCGGTCAGGCCGCGTTTGTCGAGTTCGCTGCGCAGATACGGGAGGACGGCCGCCTGGACGGTGGCGTCCATGTGGCAGCCCTCCTGGGTGCCCGTCGCCGTCCACCAGCTGGAGGAGGGCTCGTTGAACGCGTCGACGGAGCTGAAGTTCACACCCCAGTTGTTCTTCGCGTAGAGCGCCACCGCGGCCAGGTGGGAGGCGTGCTGACGGTAGTTCCAGGACTGGAGGTTGTTGCCGCCGCCGGACGCGCCGGACGGGTTGTGGTTGAGGCACATCCACCACATCGGCGAGTTGGCGAACAGCTCGCTGACAGCGCCGCGTTGGGTCGCCTTGACCAGGGCCGCCCGCTGGTTGGCGTCGGCCGTCCAGTCCCAGGCGGAGGAGGTGGGGTCCTCGTTGTTCCAGTCCTGCCAGTACCCCTCGATCTGCTTGAACGCCGGGATGTTGGCGGAGGCGACCATGCTCTCGCCGCTCACGGTGTTCCAGCTGCACGCGCCCAGGTTGTAACGGGCGATGTTGAGGCCCAGGCCCGGCAGCGTCTTGCCGCCGTAGGCGACGGACTTGGTGGTGAAGAAGATGTCGGCGAAGTCGTCCCGGGCGCCGAACACGTTGGCCCACCATGCGAGGGAGGTGCCCCAGCCCTCCCAACTACCGTACGAGGTACCGGGGTTGACCCCGATCGTCGCGTCGGCCCGAGCGGTGCCCGTGGCCAGCGCACTGCCGAGCAACGCACCACCCGCCGCGGCCAGCACCGATCTGCGCTTGATCATGTGGAAGTCTCCTGTCACGGTCATGCCACGGCCCCATCGCATGATCGGGCCGCGGCGGAACGTTGTCGAGACGCGTGACAGCGCTTTCTTCCTGTGAAACGAGGTACGGATGTGAGGGCTTGCGCCGCCCCTGGTCAGAACGGGCGGCCACCCTTGGTCACGACTGGCGGCCGCCCCTGCTCAGGACTGGCGCAGGCGCCGCCACACGGCCTTCGCCGCGTTGTGCCCCGACATGCCGTGCACACCGGGGCCCGGCGGGGTGGCCGAGGAGCAGATGAAGACGGCCGGATGCGGCGTGCTGTACGGGAACAGGGAGAGCTTGGGGCGCAGCAGGAGCTGGAGTCCGGAGGCGGCGCCGCAGGCGATGTCGCCGCCCACGTAATTGGCGTTGCGCGCGGCGAGTTCGCGTGGGCCGGCGGTGGCGCGGGCCAGCACGCGGTCGCGGAAGCCGGGCGCGAACCGCTCCAACTGCCGCTCGATCGCATCCGTGAGGTCACCCGTCCAGCCGTTCGGCACGTGTCCGTACGCCCAGAAGACGTGCTTGCCTTCGGGGGCCCGGGAGGGGTCGACGACGCTGGGCTGCACCGTGATCAGGAAGGGTGCGTCCGGCGCCCGGCCCTCGCGCGAGGCCGCGTGCAGGGCGGTGGCGATCTCGGCGCGGCTCGCGCCCACCTGCACGGTCCCGGCGGTGCGTGCCTCCTCGGCCGTCCAGGGGACGGGGCCGTCCAGGGCGTAGTCGACCTTGAAGACCGCCGCCCCGTAGCGATAGTCCTCGTAGTACCGCCCGAAGCCCGCGATCCGGGACAGCGCGGTGGGTGAGGTGTCGAAGACGTAGGCGCGCGCGGGCGGCAGGTCGTCGAGACGCTTGACCTCGTAGTCGGTGTGGACGGTGCCGCCGAGGTCCTTGAGGTACGCGGTGAGCGCGTCGGAGATGGACTGGGAGCCGCCGCGGGGCACGGGCCAGCCGCGGGCGTGCGCGGCCAGCGCGAAGACCAGGCCGACGGCGCCGGTGGCGAGGCCGTCGAGCGGGGCGATGACGTGCGCGACGAGACCGGCGAACAGCGCCTGGGCCCGCTCGTCGCGGAAGCGCCGCATCAGCCAGGTCGAGGGCGGCAGCCCGGTCAGGCCGAAGCGGGCCAGGGTGACGGGGTCGCGGGGCAGCGCGGTCAGGGGCAGCGACATGAAGTCGTGGACCAGCGTGTCCCACTTGGGGAGGAAGGGGGCGACCAGCCTGCGGTACGCACCCGCGTCGCGGGGGCCGAACGAGGCCGCCGTCTCAGCCACGGAACGGGCGAGCACCGCCGCGGTGCCGTCGGGGAACGGGTGTGCCATCGGAAGCTTCGCGTGCAGCCACTCCAGGCCGTACCGCTCCAGGGGCATCGCTCGGAAGGCCGGTGAGTTGATGCCCAGGGGGTGGGCCGCGGAACAGGGGTCGTGCCGGAAGCCGGGGAGTGTCAGCTCTTCGGTGCGGGCGCCGCCGCCGACGGTGTCCCGTGCTTCGAACACGGCCACGGAGAAGCCGCGGCGCGCCAGCTCCACGGCAGCCGTCAGTCCGTTCGGCCCCGCACCCACCACGACCGCATCGAGCATCGACGGCACCTTCGGACTCCTTTGTCAGCCGACGGCCACTGGACATCAGGATATGCCGGGGGACTGACAGCCTTGATGGCGCGGGGGGTTGGGAACCGGGGAGTCGTCCGACGGACGGGGGCTTTCGCCAAGGCACCGTTGCCCGACAGCACCGGGCTTCGCCGGTGGCGGCCCGCACCGGGTTCCTGGAACCACGGGGGCGGCGGGGCCTCCGGTGGGGTCAGAGGCCGGCGGTCAGCAGTCCCCGTACCCGTCGGGCCGTGGTCTCGTCACGGGCCGCGGTGAAGGGCAGCGCGTTGCCTCCCGTGATGCGGAAGGGTTCGCCCGTGAGGGTCAGGTGGGCGCCGCCCGCCTCCTCGACCAGGAGAAGGCCCGCCGCGTGATCCCAGGCCGCCTCCCATGAGAAGGCCGTGGCATCCAACTCACCGCGGGCGATGTCCAGATACTCCAGGCCCGCCGAACCGCAGGGGCGCGGCCGCACGCCCTCGGTGCGCAGGCCGAGGAGGGCGCGCTTCTGCTCGTCGGTGGTGTAGTCCGGGTGGGAGGTGGCTATCTCGAGGTCGCGGCCCGGCATGGGCGGACCCGGGCGCAGCAGCTCGCCGTCGAGGCGGGCGCCCCGGCCGCGGACGGCGACGGCGAGCTGGTCGCGGGCCGGGGCATAGGTCCAGGACGCGTGGACGACTCCGCCCACCGCGAGCGCGACGAGCGTGCAGAAACCGGTGTCGCCGTGCACGAACTGGCGAGTGCCGTCGACCGGGTCGACGATCCAGACCGGGGCCTGGCCCTGGATCGCCTCGTACGTCGCCGGATTGGCGTGGACCGCCTCCTCGCCGACCACGACCGAGCCAGGCAGCAGCTTGGCGAGCGCCTCGGTGAGGTAGGCCTCGGCCTTGCGGTCGGCGTCCGTGACCAGGTCGTGCGGGCCGCTCTTCTCGTCGATCTCGTCCGCGGTCAGCTGCCTGAAGCGCGGCATGATCTCGGCGGCGGCCGCCTGCCGGACCGCTTCTTCGACGTCGGACGTGCGGTGCGCGAGAAACTCGTCGATGGTTTCGAATTCTTCGATCATGGCTCCATGACAGCACGCGCCACTGACAATCCCCACCCCTCCGGTGCACTCCGGGTGGAATCGCCGTGAATTCCCGGAGTGCGCTGCTCAGCGTCCCACCGCGTACCCCTGCATCCCCCGCGGGTTCGCCGCCGCCGACAGCACACCGGTCTGCGGATCCCGGGCGACCGCGCACAGCCGGCCCTCGGACCAGGCCTCGGCGACCTGGACGTCATGGCCGCGACGGCGCAGCTCCTCGACGACCGCCTCGTCCGTGCGGGACTCGACGGTGAGGCTGCCGGGCCGCATGCCGCGTGGGTGGAACGAGCCAGGGAAGCTGTCGTTGTGCCAGTTCGGGGCGTCGATCGCGCCTTGGAGGTCGAGCCCGCCGCGTACCTCGGCGCGCAACGCCACGGCGAGGAAGAAGTGGGTCTGCCACTGGTCCTGCTGGTCGCCGCCCGGGGTTCCGAACGCCATGACCGGCACTCCGTCACGCAGCGCCAGCGAGGGTGTCAGCGTCGTACGGGGACGCCGACCGGGGGTGAGGGAGTTGGGCAGCCCCTCGTCCAGCCAGGCCATCTGGAGCCGGGTGCCGAGCGGGAAGCCCAGCTCGGGGACGACCGGGTTGGACTGCAGCCAGCCGCCGCTGGGGGTGGCCGCGACCATGTTGCCCCAGCGGTCGACGACGTCGAGGTGGCAGGTGTCGCCCCGGGTGCCGCCGTCCCGGGCCACTTCGGGTTCCCCGGCGGTCCTGGCGACGGTGGGCTCGCCCGCGCCCGGCGCCGCCGGCGCGTCGAATCCGGGCTCCCCGGCGGCCACCCCGCGCGCGTGGCCGCTCAGCACGGGGGTGCGCCCTCCGGGGCTGCCGGGGCGCAGCTCGCAGGAGGCCTTGTGTCCGATGAGGGCGCGCCGCCCGGCGTTGTACTCCGGCGACAACAGCTCGTCGAGGGGCACCTCGGCCGCGTCGCCGTACCAGGCCTCCCGGTCGGCCATGGCGAGCTTGCAGCCCTCGACGAGCAGGTGGACGTACTCCGCGGAGCCGTACCGCGGCAGCTGGGGCGGGAGCAGGGCGAGCTGCTGGAGGAGGACCGGGCCCTGGCTCCAGGGGCCGGCCTTGCACAGGGTCCAGCCGCGCCAGTCGTACGTCGCGGGGGCCTCGTAGCTCGCGGACCAGGAGGCCAGGTCGGTGGCCGTCAGGGTGCCGGTGTGGTGCTTTCCGCTGGTGTCCATGGTGGGTCGCCGGGCCTGCCGCACCAGGGCCTCGGCGATGAAGCCCGAGCGCCAGACGCGGCGCGCGGCCTCGATCTGCGCGACGCGGCCGGCCTCTTTGGAGACCTCGTCGAGCAGTCGGCGCCAGGTCGCGGCGAGGGCGGGGTTGCGGAACAGTTCGCCGGGGCGCGGCGCCTTCCCGCCGGGCAGATACACCTCGGCCGACGAGGTCCACTCGGTCTCGAAGAGTTCACGCACCGACTCCACGGTCTCGCCGACCCGCTCGACGGGCGGGTGCCCGTCCTGCGCGTATCCGATGGCGTACTTCATGACGTCGGCGAGGGACCTCGTACCGTGGTCGCGCAGGAGCAGCATCCACGCGTCGAAGGCACCGGGCACGGCGGCGGCGAGCGGCCCGGTACCGGGTACGAGATCCAAACCGAGTCCCCTGTAGTGGGCGATCGTCGCCCCGGCGGGCGCGACGCCCTGCCCGCACAGCACCCGCACCTCGCCGCCCGCCGGGGCGAGGATGATCGGGACCTCGCCGGCGGGTCCGTTGAGGTGCGGCTCGACCACGTGCAGCACGAAGCCCGCGGCGACGGCGGCGTCGTAGGCGTTGCCGCCGTCCTCCAGCACGGCCATCGCCGACTGCGAGGCGAGCCAGTGCGTGGAGGACACCATGCCGAAGGTGCCCTGGAGGGTGGGACGGGTCGTGAACATACGGCCTCTCACCTCGCTGTTTGCGCTCATCGGACGAATCGGTCGGCGCTCGGGACCGGTCCTGGGGTGAATCCGGGGAGTTCGGGGTCGGAAGTCTCCCCCCTCCGCTCCCCCGGCAGGCTACCGATCGCCCCGCGCCCCCTGTTCCCCGCCTCCGGCACACGCGAGGGGCCCGGAGAATCCGCACAAGAGTGCCACACGGGCTGCACACAGGCTTTCGAAAGCCTCGTTAGGTTGCTGGCTGTTCGATTCCACGTACGGACGTGACCCTGCCCCCGCAGGGCGACGGCATGCCAACTCAGGAAGACCGCAAATGGACTACTGCTCCTCGTGTCGCCGGCATCTCAATGGCGCTCTGGTGTGTCCCGGGTGCGGTGCCTACGCACCGGACATCGCACCGGCCACCGCCGACGATGGCATCGTCCCGACCTGGGCCGGCATGGCGACGACGGGCACGACGGTGAGCGCATCGGTGCCGTGGGAGTACACGGCCTCGGACATGTGGCACGACGGCCGCTTCCGTGACGAGGCAGCGGGCGAGGCCGGCCTGGAGGAGGCGCCGCAGACCGACCCGTACGGCGACTTCGAGGGCGCGACGCCCGCACCGCCAGGGCGGGCGGCGCGGCGTCGCCAGATGGCCCGCTGGAAGAAGAACCAGCGCCGGGCCGTGGTCGCGACCGCCGTCGCACTCGTCGGAGGCGGCCTGACCGTCGCCGGGATGGACCGGCACTCCGCCGGCCGGGCAGAGGCGGCCACAGCGCCGGACATCACGACCATGGGCACCGCGGACGAACAGGCGAGCGAGCAGCCCCCGGCGTCGCCGGTACAACCCGAACGTCACCGGTCCTCGCCCACTCCCCCCGCGCAGTCGCCCGTGGCCGAGCTCACGCGCCGGCAGCCCGCCGCCGCCCTGCCCCACAGCACGTCGCAGAGCGCTCGGCCGTTCGCCGCCGCCTCTCCCGATCCAACGGCGACGTCGGCGACGTCGGTGACCTCTCAGCCTCGGACCGTCTCCCCGTCCTCCGTCGCAGCGGTGCCCGACCACGCCGGTACGGGGGCGAACCAGACGTCCACGTCTACCGGCGCGGATGACACGGCGCCGGGAACACCGCAGGCGAGCCCCTCGCCGGCAGCGACTTCACCCTCGCACCTCTGCCTGCTCGTGGTGTGCCTCGGCTGACCGCGTCGAGCCGCGCATGCGGACGGTGCCTACGGGGACCGTAGGCACCGTCCGCATGCGCGGCTCGAACTCGGGCTCCTCAGAGCTTCCCGCCGATCTCGCATGCCTGGCACGGCGGCCGGCCGCAGGTGCACTGCGTGATGGCTTCGAGGACGTCGCGATCGTGGTAGAGGCACTCGTCCTTGCAGGTGTGACGCGGGATGAATCCCGCCGGGATCTCACCGGGCCACGGCTCGTGACCGTCCCGGCAGCGGGCGAACCGCTCGGGGTCGGTGGAGTGCAGGTCGTGCATGCTCGACCGCGCCTCGTCCTCCAGCTTCCGCACCCGCTCCACCAGACTCTTCAGCTCGGTGGCGATGCTGGAGTACCGGTCGGCGCCGGTCCTTACGTGTGCGGCCCGCAGTGCCATCGCCGCGTTGCCCAAAAACCGGCCGGCGTCCTGAAGATCGGTCACGTGATGCAACTGAATGCCGTTCACGCCCCGGACCCATACGGCGTCCATGCTGCTCACTGATCCACCTTTCCGACGTTCGCCTTGATTATCTTGCGAAACAGTATGCGTGGCACCGATGCCTCCGCATAGAAAAAATTTGTCTATTTAGCAAACTAAAGGTCCCGGTCGCGTCCTGCCAGCAGATTCGGGGTGAGTCCGCTCACAGGAGTCATGGGCTCACAACAGGCATGACACAGCCGAAGGTCCATTGCCCACTCAGTGATGGATCTTCGGCCGCGTCTTCCAATTGATCTTCTGCTGATTTCCTGACCGCCGTCCGTTATTGAGCCGGAATTATCAGGCTGCCTGTCGGTAAGGCGCTGATCAGAGGCGTCGCTGTTACTGGCGGCAACCGCTCCGCTCCGGCTCAATATGCGTTATCCGGCGACCGTGTAGGAGCGCGCTCCCGTCCCGGCAAGCCCACCACCGTCGACGATCAGGTACTCCGGGCGGATGGGGCGCCCGTCGAACCAGCATTCCAGGATCTCCCGGGTACCGGCCGCGTAGCGGGCCTGCGCCGAGAGGGTCGAACCGGACACGTGCGGCGTCATCGCCTCGTACGGCATGGTGCGCCAGGGATGGTCGGGCGGCGGCGGCTGCGGATACCAGACGTCACCGGCGTAACCGGCCAGTTGGCCGCTGTTGAGGGCCCGCACCACGGCGTCCCGGTCGACGATGAGCGCGCGTGCGGTGTTGACGATGTACGCGCCGCGCTTCATGGCGCCGATCAGGTCGTCGTCGAAGAGGTTCTGCGTCTGGGGATGCAGCGGAGTGTGGATCGAGAGCACGTCGACCGAGGAGACCAGCGAACGCACGTCGGGATGCCAGGTCAGCTCCAGCTCCTCTTCGACCTCCTTGGGCAGCCGGTGCACGTCGTAGTAGTGCAGCTTGACCTCGAACGGCTTGAGGCGGCGCAGTACCGCCTGGCCGATGCGGCCGGAGCCGAGGACACCGACGTCCATGCCTTCGAGGTCGTAGGCGCGCGAGACGCTGTCGGCGATGTTCCAGCCCTTCTTGGCGGTCACCCAGTCGTGGGCCGGCATGTAGTTGTGCACCAGGGTGAGGATCTGCATGACGGCGTGCTCGGACACGCTGATGCTGTTGCTGTAGGTCACCTCCGCCACTGTCATGCCGTGGGCGATGGCGCTCGGCAGGTCGACATGGTCCGACCCGATCCCGGCTGTGATCGCGAGTTTGAGCCGGGGGGCGGAGGCGATCCGCTCGGGGGTCAGGTACGCGGGCCAGAAGGGCTGCGAGATCACCACGTCCGCGTCGGGCAGCTCGCGGTCCAGGGTGGAGTCCGGCGCTTCCTTGTCGCTGGTGACGACATAGGTGTCGCCTCGGTCCTCCAGGAACCGGCGTAGTCCCAGTTCTCCCGAGACGCAGCCGAGGAGCTGTCCCGGGGTGAAATCTTTGGTTTGTGGGGTCGGCGCTGTCTGACCGCCCGGATATCCGGTGATGGCCGGAATCTCGTCGCGGGCGTAGTCGGGAGGATAACCGCCCACGGGGTCGGGATAGAGCACCGCAAGGATCTTTGCCATGGCCGTCCTCCATCGGTGGGGCCGTCGCTCCGGCTGAACCGGTCGGGTACCGATGATCTTGAATTTTAGTTGAGCATCCGTTGCCGCGGCAATCCCCGCGGATATTATCGAGGTGAGCCAGTGGATAAGGATGCGGATATTCGGCGAGGCCTGCGGCAGGAGTTCGGGCGGCAGCGTGTACCGACCCGTGTTCTGTACGGAGGCTTCTGATGCGGGCGAACGAATCCGGGCCCGAGAGGGAATCCCGAGGGCCTCACGTCGCCGAGCCCCAGCCGGGAGGCGATCCCACACCGTCACGCGAGCCGTTCCGCTCACGTCTGCGCAAGGGCGTCGTGGCGGCGGTCGCGGTCGGCGGCGTTCTGGGCGGGTCGGCCCGTTACGTACTGGGACTGACGTTTCCCACACCTCGGGGGACGTTTCCGTTGACGACGTTCGCCATCAACGTGTCCGGTGCGTTCCTGTTGGCGCTGCTGCTCGTGTACGTACTCAAGATCTGGCCGCCGACCCGGTACGTGCGACCGTTCGCCGGCGTCGGGTTCCTCGGCGCCTTCACCACTTTCTCGACGTGGATGGTCGACACCGATCGCCTTCTGGGTCACGGCCACTACGTGGTCGCGGCGTTGAACGTCTTCGGCAGTCTGTTCGCCGGCCTGGCCGCCACCGTTCTGGGCCTGACGATCGGCAGAGTGGCCCTGGCCCGGCGGGTGCGGCTCACCGCGCGGCACGGCCACGCCCGCCGGTACGGCTGGTGGGTCCGGTGATCACCCTGCTCGCCGTCGGTGCCGCGGCCGCGGTCGGGGCAGTCGCACGCTACGTACTCGACCAGTACGTGCAGTACCGACGCCCGGGCCTGTTCCCGCGCGGCACGTGGCTGATCAACATCACCGGTTCGTACGTGCTGGGCATCGTGATGGGGCTCGGCGCACGGCACGGACTCTCGGATCAGGCCGTACACATTGCCGGCGTCGGATTCTGCGGCGCCTATACGACGTTCTCCACATTCAGTTACGAGTTGGTCCACCTGCGCGAGAAGGGACAGGTCAGAAAGTCCCTGCTGTACGGCGCTTCGAGCCTCGTGGTGGGTCTGTCGGCGGCAGCGGCGGGGCTCGCCATCGGATCGTTCTGAGAAAGGACAGGCCCAGCCGTCAGGGACTTGACACGTGGATCTACGAGACGTCTCCTTGAATGTAGGAAACATGCCGTGGCGTACGCCTATCCGGGCACGCCACAGGCGCTCGGGTCGGCCAGCCACCGACATCCGGAGGCTGCTGATGGCAACCTACGAATATCTATGCAGCCGCTGCGGGCCCTTCGATGTGAAGTTGGAAATCGGGACGGCGCCCAAAGCTTATGGTTGCCCTGTTTGCGCAGGCGCTGCGAGACGTGTGTATTCCTCGCCCGGTCTCTCGCTGACCCCGAACGCGGTCGCCGCCCTCCATGTCCGGGAGGAGCAGGCGCGTGAGGCCCCGGCAGTAGTCTCCCAAGTGCCGCCACGCAGAGGGGTGCCACGGCACCCGCACCCCGCACTCCCGCGGCTGCCGCGTCTCTGAGGGCGGTGGTCGACAAGGCGGAACGTCTCATGCGGGTTTCGGCATCGGAACACGACGTCGTTCCCGTAGCGGTGCGCGGAATGCGGAATCACGCGACGCGGGCCGGGAGCCGAGCCGCGCGCTCGGCAACTCATCGACGGCCAGGGCGCCACGCGATTACGTCCCCCACGCGGACTTAGGAGGTGTGTCCCCGTGGGAAACGTGGGACTGCTCTTTGTCGGTGCTGTGCTGTTCGTGAACGGGCTGTTGCTGCTGGGGAAGGTCGACGCCAAGTCCGCAGCAGTGTTCAACCTCTTCGTGGGCGGACTGCAGGTGCTGACGCCGACCTACCTCATCTTCACGGCCGGTGACGACCAGATGAAGATTCTGGCGGCATCCGGAATCTATCTGTTCGGATTCACCTACCTCTATGTAGGTATCGTCCTGCTCGCAGGAATCGACAACATCTGTGTCGGTTACTACTCCCTCTTCGTGGCGATCGTGGCCCTGGGCTATTCGTTCGTCAATTTCCACCTCTTCAAGGATTACCCGTTCGGAGTCATCTGGCTCTACTGGGCCTTCCTGTGGTTCCTGTTCTTCCTGCTGCTCGGTCTCAAGAAGACGGGGTTGTCCGAATATACGGGCTGGGTGACGGCGATCGAGGGCTGGGTCACGGGTGTCATTCCCGCAGCGCTGCTGCTTTCCGGTTACTGGAAGCACACCACGGAGATCGCCATCGCCCTCGGAGCCTTCGGTGTCGTCGTGTTCGCGGCGCTGTGGCCGCTCACCAGGAAACAGCGGCAGTCGGCCCCGACGGAATCGGCCGGAAGTACAGGCACAACGTCCTGACCGGATCAAAAATGAGAGGCTGTCATGCCTGAAATTCTCTTCACTGTGGACCACAGCAAGTCGATGCGTGACCAGGCCGTGCCCGGCCACAACAGGTGGCACCCGGACGTCCCCACCGTCGCCATGGTGAAGCCGGGAGCGGAGTTCCGCATGGAGTGCCGTGACTGGACCGACTGTCAGGTCGGCAACAACGACTCCGCCAACGACGTACGCGACATCGACCTGACCATCCCTCACATGCTCAGCGGCCCGATAGGCGTGGAGGGCGCCGAACCCGGCGACCTGCTCGTCGTCGACATCCTCGACCTCGGCCCCGTGCCGCAGCAGACCGGGGACGCGGCAGGACAGGGCTGGGGCTACACCGGCATCTTCGCCAAGGCCAACGGCGGAGGCTTCCTGACCGACTACTTCCCGGACGCCTACAAGGCGGTATGGGACTTCCACGGGCAGCAGGCCGTCTCCCGCCACCTTCCCGGGATCCGCTTCACCGGAATCACCCACCCCGGGCTGTTCGGAACCGCCCCGTCCGCCGAGATGCTCGCCCGCTGGAACACCCGCGAGCAGGCGCTGATCGACACCGACCCGAACCGGGTCCCCCCGCTCGCCGTACCGCCGGACGCCACCAACGCGCTCGCCGGCACAGCCACCGGAGACCTCGCACGGCGCATCGGCGAGGAAGGCGCACGCACCGTGCCGGCCCGCGAGAACGGAGGCAACCACGACATCAAGAACTTCACGCGGGGATCGAGAGTCTTCTACCCCGTACACGTCAAGGACGCGAAGCTGTCCGGAGGCGACCTGCACTTCAGCCAGGGCGACGGAGAGATCACCTTCTGCGGCGCCATCGAGATGGGCGGCTTCATCGACTTCCACGTCGACCTGATCAAGGGCGGCATGGAGACGTACGGCATCTCCACCAACCCCGTGTTCATTCCGGGCAACGTCGAGCCGAGGTACACGGAGTTCCTCACCTTCATCGGGATCTCCGTCGACCACGACACGGGCACGAACTACTACCTGGACGCGACGCTGGCCTACCGACGGGCCTGCCTCAACGCCGTCGAGTACTTCAAGAAGTTCGGCTACAGCGGAGAGCAGGCCTACCTGCTGCTCGGCTCCTCCCCCATAGAGGGACGCATCAGCGGCATCGTCGACATCCCCAACGCCTGCTGCTCGCTGTACGTACCCACCGCCATGTTCGACTTCGACGTCCGGCCGACCGCCGCCGGCCCGATGAAGGCCGATCGGGGCAAGTGCGCACTGTCCACGGCCTGAACCGGACAGCGGGGGAAAGCGGCCCTGCCGACCGACACATCAGGGGCGTCACCGAAACCTCCGGTGACGCCCCTTCCACTCGGCTCCGAGCTGATCCTTCATCCCGTCACTCCTTCGTGGTCCCGCGGCCCGCAGCATGGCGGCCATCTCGGCCCGGTGGGCGACCCGTTGTCCGGTGCCGTGATCGACCGGGGCAGGATCGTGCTGCCGGGCGACCCCGGACTGGGCGCCTGCCCGCGCCCCGACAGCGAGAACACCTGGGAGAAATGACATGCGATTCCGATGCGCCGTACTCGACGACTTCCAGAACGTGGCGAGCACATGTGCCGACTGGTCGACGCTGAGCGATCGGGTCGAGGTCGTCTCCTTCACCGAGCACTTCGCCACCGAGGGCGAACTCGTCGCGGCCCTCGTCGACTTCGACTTCGTGGTCACCCTGCGCGAGCGGGTGCCTTTCCCTGAGTCGCTGCTGGACCGGCTGCCCCGCCTGAAGCTGCTGATCGCCTCCGGCATGCGCAACTCGGTGATCGACTACGCGGCCGCGAAGGCGGGCGGCGTCACCGTGTGCGGCACCCAGAGCTCCTCGACGCCGCCGGTCGAACTCACCTGGGCCCTGCTGCTCGGACTCGCCCGCGGCATCGTCCAGGAGAACAACGCCCTGCGCGACGGCGGCCCCTGGCAGTCCACCGTCGGCGCCGACCTGCACGGCCGCACGCTCGGCCTGCTCGGTCTCGGCAAGATCGGCAGCCGGGTGGCCCAGGTCGGACTCGCCTTCGGCATGGAGGTCACCGCCTGGAGCCAGCACCTCACCAAGGAACGCGCTGACGAGGTCGGCGTCGAACTCGCCTCCTCCAAGGAGGAGTTGCTCACGAACAGCGACTTCGTCTCCGTCCACCTCGCGCTGAGCGACCGCACCCGGGGCCTGCTCGGCGCCGCCGAGCTCGCCCTGTTCAAGCCCACCGCCTACCTGATCAACACCTCGCGGGCCGCGATCGTCGACCAGGACGCCCTGCTCGCGGCATTGCACGAGGGCCGCATCGCCGGCGCCGGCGTCGACGTCTTCGACGTCGAACCGCTGCCGGACAACCACCCGATGCGCACCGCACCGCGGCTGCTCGCCACCCCGCATCTCGGCTATGTGTCCCGCGCCAACTACGCGCGCTACTACGGCCAGGCCGTGGAGGACATCCAGGCCTACCTCGACGGCGCTCCGGTCCGGGTCCTCGGCTGACGTGCCGTCGTGAGACCCGGCGGTGTGGCGGAGTCGGCCGGTCGACGTGCTCACGGGCTCCGGGGCGGAGGAGGACGAGGAGATTCTCGCGGCGGCTCGCGTCCTGCTCGGCGCGGACCAGACCCAGGTCCTCGAAGGACGGCGGCGAAGCGTGGCGGACGCGGATCACACTGGGGCAAGAACACGCCCGACGGCTACCGGACCGGGCTGTCGGAAGGCCGACTCGTCATCACCCCGTCGCACTGGAACTGCCGCATGTCCGGGTGAGGCCGCACCTGCCGAACGGCCTACCTGAGTGGCCTCCAGCAGGCGCGGGCCTCCCTTGCTGCATACCGTCGCCAGAGGAACAACTCCCGGTCTCGATCGTTCCGGGTCGGAGGGGTGGACCGAACAAAGCGTTCGAAGACGAGCGGCACCGCCATCGGAGAAGGGTTCCGGGTGCCAAGGAGGTCGGCGATGGTGACGCGCGAGCCGGGGGTCCGCCGGACCCGGAGAAGGACCCGTCGCGCCGTCGGAGCCTGCGTGCTCGCGGCGGGGTGTCTCTTCGCGAACTGCGTGCCGTCGGCCACGGCGAGTCCCCAAGGGGGCGCGTCCCGCCGGTGCGCGACGAAACCCTTCCCTCCATCGGAAAGTACTCCACCCCCGATCCTGTCGGGCAGCGACGTGTGGAGCTTCGTCTCCGAACCGGGCCTTCACCCCATGCGGGTGACCGTGACCGCGAACAAACCGGGAACGGCTCACGGAGACATCTTTGTCGCCCCGTTCAGCGCGGACCAGATGGTCGGCCAGACGGGGGCACTGGTCAACGACGACTCGGGGGATCCGGTCTGGTTCCGCCCACTGCCTTCCACGAACCTCCAGAACGCCGACTTCAAGGTCCAGACCTATTACGACGGCCGCGGAGGCCGGGGACAACCGGTGCTGACCTGGTGGCAGGGGACTCTCGCCCTTCCCCCGGCGTATACGAACCTGCCGGCCGGTGCGCCGGAACCGGGCGGGTGCTACTACATCTACGACACCCACTACCGTCTGCTCAAAACGGTCTTCGCGCATCACGGCTACTACCCGGACGAGCACGAATTCACCCTGACCCGCAGGGGCACCGCACTGTTCATCGCCTCCAAACCGGTGCCCATGGACCTCACACCCTATGGGGGTCCGAAGAACGGAGCCATCGAGAACAGCGAGATCCAGGAGGTCGACCTCGCCACGGGGAAACTCCTCTACTCATGGAACGCGTTGGAGCACATCGACCCCGCCGATTCCGAGGAGGAAGCCTCCAGCGCTTCGTCGTCCGGCGGAGTGTGGGATGCCTTTCACATCAACTCCGTCGACGAGGGCCCTGACGGCCGGCTGTTGATCTCGGCCCGGAACATGTGGGCGATCTACGACGTCACCAAGAAATCCGGGAAGGTCCGCTATCAGATCGGGGGAAAGAAGAGCGACTTCACCTTCGGTCCGAACGCGGACTTCTATTGGCAGCACGATGCCAGATTCCGGCCAGGAAACCGGATCAGCATGTTCGACGACGGCTGCTGCGACCTTCCCGACGGCTCCCCCGAACAGCGTTCGCACGGCCTGATCCTCAACCTTGATCTCCGCAGCCACAAAGCGACGGTGGACAAGACCTACTACCACCAGCCGCCGTTGGAGTCACCGACCCAGGGAAACACCCAGGCCCTCCCCAACGGCAACGAATTCATCGGGTGGGGTCAGAGCCCGTACTACTCGGAGTACGCGGGTGCGGGCAACACCGAGGGCGACGGCTCGCGGAACCTGCTCTACGACGCGAAACTGCCGGGCTCCGACATCTCTTACCGAGCCTTCCGCGACAAATGGATCGGCACGCCCTACTACCCACCGAGTGCGGCGGCACGGTCCGCCGGCGGGCACAGCGTCGTCTACGCCTCCTGGAACGGCTCGACACAGACCGAAGCATGGCAAGTACTCGCCGGATCCGACCCCAAATCCCTGTCGGTCGTCGTCGGACACGCCCCACGGTCCGGATTCGAGACCGCCGTCACCACGCCCACGCCAGGACCGTACTTCAAGGTCAGGGCGCTGGATGCGAAGGGCGGGGTCATCGGGGAATCCCGCGTGCTGAAACTCTCCGGCTGACCTTTGACGGGGGGGGACATGGAGGAGTCACGGCATGACGGAGGTGAGAGAACTGCGCCCGGACCCCGCTCGCCGGCCCCACCTGGGAATGCACGCCGGCGAACTCGACGGCAAGTGGTACGCCAAGTACTGGAACCCGGTGATGGCACCAATGCCGGAGCACATCAAGGAGGCGATCGGTCTCGGCCCTCAGGCGCCCCCCTTGTGCCTGAGTCCGGACGACGCGGCAACGCTGAGCGACACCAGCTATCAGGAGTTCGAGAACGGATACAGCCTCTTCAGCGACGGATCCATGCACGTCGCCACACTGACCCGCATGCCGAGAGTCTCTCCGGTCATGGTGGACTGGTGGTTCTGGTGGCACGCCACGGAGACCCAACGGTACAAGCTGTGGCATCCGCGTGCTCACCTGTACACGGAATGGTCCGGAGGCACGGTGGACCAGAGTGCTCCCTACCGCGACAGGTATATCGGGGGTACATCGTTCGTCGACGAGTACGTCGGCAGTTCGCTCGGCGAGCTCGCCATCCAGTTCGTCCATCCCGGCAGGCTGGGATTCAGCGACAACAGCCTCGATCCGGACCAAGCCACCGCGATCTGCGCCACGGTCGGGTTGTCCAGCGTTCCGCTCGACTGGGGCCACCTGGTCCACTACGTACGCCGGGTGAAGGGCGGCGCCGAGATGCGTTCGCGCTTTTGGATGGGCGGGAAATACGTCGCACTCCGCGCGGGAGCCTCCCTCACCGACGAACTCGAAACAGTAGCAGAGGGTCTGCGGCGTCTCGGGGACGGACACGCCCGCGCCATGGTCGTGCATTGCTCGCGGGAGATGAACCATCTCGCAGCGTTTCTCCCGGATATTTTCGAAGAGTTCCAAAGATCCGAATAGGCTCGGCGGTCCGCAGGGCCTGTCCTGCCGCTCGCCGCGGTTCGGTCGGGTGCCTCGAACCGTCGGCATCTGATCCTCGTCCGAATTCAGTCCGTCACGGTTGCGCCGGTTCACGAGGATTCCCGAAAGGAGAGGGCATGTCGACCCGGATCGAGGGCAGGGTGTTGCGGCGCGGTGACTACCGTTACGAGAGTCGGCGCCGTGAGGCGTGCTGGCACGCGGGCGTGCCGGACCGCTACCCAGAGGTGATCGTGCTGGCGAACAACGAGGACGATGTCGTCGCGGCGGTGCGGCTCGCCAGGGAGGAGGGCCTGCGGATCGCGGTGCGGTCCGGTGGCCACAGCTGGTCCGGGTCGCACCTGCGTGACGGCACGGTGCTGATCGACCTGTCGAACCTGCGGCACGTGGCGGTCGACAGGGAGGCGATGACCGGCACCGCCCAGCCCGGAATCAAGGGGTCGGAACTCAACGCGATGTTGGCCGAGCAGAACCTGTTCTTTCCTACTGGCCACTGCACGGGCGTCTCCATCGGCGGGTACCTGCTGCAAGGCGGGTTCGGCTGGGCCGGCCGGGACTACGGACCGGCGTGCATGTCGGTGACCGGCATCGACGTGGTCACGGTGAGCGGCGAACGGATCCACGCCGACGAGACGCGGAACGCCGACCTGTTCTGGGCGGCCCGCGGCGCCGGTCCCGGCTTCTTCGCCGTGGTGACCAGGTTCTACGTCAAGCTGTACCCGCGCATGCGGGTCACGATGAACAGCGGCTACTTCTGGCCGGCCTCGGCCGCACAAGACGTCTACCGGTTCGTCCACGAGATCGGCCGTCAGACCCCGACCGAGATCAATCTCTTGTGCTACCGCGACCCGATGACGGACGGCGAGCCTCTCATCTCACTCAACGCGACGGCCTTCACCGATACGGAGGAGGAGGCCAGGGAACAACTGTCGATCTTCGAGTCCTGTCCCGCACGCCCTCACGTGCTCACGACGCGGCTCAACAAGGTGACGGACATCGGAACCCTCAGCCGATACGGCACTGATCCACATTGCGACGAGACCAAGCGCTACCTGGCCGACAACATGTGGACCCATGCCTCCTTCGATGACCTGTGGCCCAACTTCGAGGCCATGCTGAAGACCTGGCCGCCGGCGCCGTCGCACCTGGTGGTGTTCAACTGGGGAGGATACGAGAGACAACCCGAACGTCCGTCGATGGCGTACTCGGTGGAGGACGAGCTGTACTACGGGCTGTATGCGGCCTGGACCGATCCGGTCGACAGCCGGACTTACACGAACTGGGTGACCAACCACATGCGAGCGTGGGAGCCGTATGCCAGCGGCATCCAGCTGGCTGACGAGAACCTGGTCAACCGCCCGTATCGCTTCGTGACCGATGAGAACCTCCTACGGCTCGACGCCCTCCGCACCGGATGGGACCCCGACGGGCTGTTCGTGTCCTGGCTGGGTCGGCCTGAACTGCGTACCGATGCCGCTGCCGCTGATACCGAGGAAAGCCCGGTCGCCGGCCCGAGCAAATGATCGGAGCGGAGACCAACGGTCCCGGGGCGGGCACCGACTGCTCGCCCGGCTCGGAGCCGGCGGCATGGGCACGGTCCATCTGGCCCGCGCCGCCGACGGGGCGGTCGTCGCCGTGAAGATGATCCGCGCCGAGTACGCGGCGGATCCCGTCTTCCGGGCCCGCTTCCGTCGCGAGGTACGGCTGGCCGGCGGGCTCACCGCCCGCTGGGTGGTACCGGTGACGGCCGCCGACACCGAGGCGCGCCCCGGCGGGCTCACCGCCCGCTGGGTGGTACCGGTGACGGCCGCCGACACCGAGGCGCGCGAGCCGTGGCTGGCCACCGCCTTCGTGCCCGGCCCGTCACTGGCCGAGACGGTCGACGGACACGGTCCGCTCCCCGCGCACACCGTCGTCGTACTCGGTGCGCGGCTGGCGCAGGCGCTGGCCGAGGTGCACGCGGCGGGCCTGGTCCACCGCGACGTCAAACCCGGCAACATCCTGCTCGCCCAGGACGGGCCCCGGCTGATCGACTTCGGCATGGCCCAAGGCACCGGCACCACCACGCTGACCGCCCCCGACGCGATCATCGGCACCCCCGGCTACCTCTCCCCCGAACAGGCCCAGCCCCATGAGGGCGAGGTGGGCCGCCCAGCGACGTCTTCTCCCTCGGCTGCGTGCTGGCGTACGCGGCCGCGGGCCGACGGCCGTTCGGGATCGGCGACGCGGCCGCGGTCCTGTACCGCACCGTCCACGAGGGCCTCGATCCCTCAGGTTCGTTCCCGACCGGCTAAAACCCCTGGCTGTCGGCCAACCAGTGGTGACAGTATCCGCTGCATGACCTATGGAATCGAGTCCTACCCCACCCGATGAGCGCCCAGGCAGGCGGTGGAGTCCCCGCCCCTCGGCCCTCCCTGTACGCGTACGCGTTGCGCCTGTACCAGTCGAAGCCCGACGGTCGACCGCCTCACGGCGGCTACCCCTTGCCTGACCCGCCACCGCTGCGTGCACGTCCAGGCCGGCGCGAGGCCCAAGCAGGTGTGCGGGATGCTCTCGCGCCCCTGCTGTCCCGTCCGGACACGGTCCGTGCCGCCGACGAGATCCACCGCAGACTGCACACGCTGGGTATTCGGGATCTTCACGTCCAGGCCGCGATGGCCGATCTGCCCCTGGAAGACACAGCGGCAGCCCGTGCTCTCGGCCGCCATCTGACACGCACCGGCACCAGCACACTGACCGTGAACGTCGGCATCGCTCTCCTGGCTCGCCTCGGTGAGCCGGAGGACGTGCCCTACCTCAAGGTTCTCGGCCTGCTGAGGGCTCTCGCCCGTCCCTCGGTCGACGCGCTCACCGCCCTCCACTGCCCGACAGCAGCCCTGGTCTGGCTCGCCGACCACACCGAGAACCGAGCCCTGCACCACCTGATCGACGCGATCGCCGCGCGCGATGACCACGAGGCCCGCACATGGCTGATCAACGCCCCTCTCCACTCGGGTGCTGTCGGACCTTCAACCGCCCGCAGAATCGCCGAGGCCGTCCGACTCGCCGACATTCTCCGCGAGGAGCAGTCCGACACCCAGGCCGTAGCCCAGGCCGGGCGTCTCCTCTCCCGTATGACGGGACTGCGCGACTACCAGCCCGAGATTCTCAGCTACCAGCAGGCCACCACCACCTACAGCGCGTTCGTCGCACGCGCCTCCCAACTGCCCCCGACGCCGGACCACTACGCCATCCTGCTGTCCGTCGCCCTGGACCTGCACAGTGGCCCCAGCGTGCTCCTCGACTGGCAGTCAGGGCAGCGGCAAGCCCTCCTGCGCGCCCTGGAAGCCGTCCTGAGCACGCGGTCCTGGGAAGCCGTCGCACAGAGCGAGCCCGAAGAGCCCGCCGAACGCCGCCGGGTCCATTGGATACGGCGCACGGCACGGCAGCCTTTCCACCACGCGGCGGTCTCCCGGTTCCGGGTGGAGGCCACCGTGCGGGACCCGGCAGACCCGGACACGGTCGAGGTACGGCTGTTGATCGACGGTCGGCCCCTGGTACCCGAAGCGTTCGGCAAGGGCGCGGCCAACTCCCCCGAGTACCTTCTCGACAGCGGTCGCCTACGGGCCGCGGCCGAGCCCCGAGAGGTACAGCTCGCCGAGGCATACTGCACCGAGGGCTGCTGCGGCGCGCTCTACGTGACCATCCGCAGAGAAGGCGACCAGGTCGTGTGGAGTGACTGGCGTCGCCCTCCGACGCGGCAACCCCAGGTGGAACTCCCCGAGTACCGCTTCGACGCGGCCGACTACGACACGGAGATCGAGCGTGCCGAGAACGACCGGTCCCGGGCCTGGCCGGCTCGAAACACCGCCCGCTCGATAGCCGCGGGGCTACGCGAGCAACCGGATCTCCTCACCCGCTGGGACGGCCAGGTCGACTGGATCGGCACCGACTTCCACGATCAGGACACGACCGTGGTCTCCTTCACGTACTGGCCGGGCCTCGCCGCCGGGCAGCGGGACAAGGACGGCCCCTGGTTGCAGTTCATCTGGAGTCTCCCCGACGACGGCACACCTCCCGAGAACCAGGCTGCCGCGGCGCTGCGGCAACTCGCCGAGCAGGACCCGAAGACCTACGCACAGGTCAGGGGAGGCAGCCCCTCACACGCCGAGGCACTCGGCTTCCCATGGCCCGAACCGGCGGACCCGGAAGAGAGCGCCTGACCGAGCCCCGTAGAGACCCCTGACCCGGCCTTCGCGGCAACGGAGTGCGCGGACAAGCGGCTACTCGGGCAGGGGGCGGTCGTGGACGACGTTCTTCATGACAAGGGTGGAGGTCAGGCGCTGGACCCCGGGCAGCCGCGCGAGCCGCTGGTCGTAGAGCTGCTGGAAGGCGGCCAGGTCGCTGGTGGCGACACGGAGCAGGTAGTCGGGTTCGCCGAACAGGCGCTGCGCCTGAAGCACGTGCGGGACAGCGCTCACGGCCTCTTCGAAGGCCGTGACGGTGTCGGGGTCCTCCCAGCGCAGGGTGGCGAAGACGAGCGCCTCGAAGTTCAGGCCGACGGCCGCCGGGTCAACCACCGCTCGGTAGCCGCGGATCGCGCCCTCGCGTTCGAGGTCGCGCAGGCGACGGTGGCAAGGCGAGACACTGAGCTGCACGCGCGCGGCCAGCTCGGTGACCGTGAGACGGCCGTCCAGCTGCAGCTCGGTAAGAATCTTCCGGTCCAGGGCGTCCATGGAGAAGATTCTCCCTCGTATCCCGCGATCATGGGGTAAAGACGCAAACACCTTCGGGCAAATCAGACCTAGCCTTCCCTCTCGGAGCAAGAAATGCGAGAGGGAACGATCGATGGATACGACGACGCTGGCGGCCTTCCTGGCGGTGGACCTGCTTCTGGTGTTCACCCCGGGCGCGGACTGGGCCTACGCGATCTCCGCCGGACTGCGGGAACGCTCGGTCGTCCCGGCCGTCACCGGGCTGATCGCCGGACACGCGGCCTATGCGCTGGTGGCCGTCGCGGGCCTGGCGGTGATCGTCGCGAGCTCCCCGGCCGCGCTCACCGCCCTGACCGTGGCGGGCGCCGGCTACCTGATGTGGCTGGGCCGGGGTGTTCTCAGGCAGCCGGCCACACCGGCGACCGTTGGAGCGAGCACGGACGCCTCCCGCGTGCGGGTCATGCTCAAAGGGGCCGGGATCAGCGGCCTGAACCCGAAGGCGCTGCTGCTGTACTTCGCGCTGTTTCCGCAGTTCATCGACACCGCCGGCGGCTGGCCGGTCGCCGCGCAGACCGGGCTGCTCAGCATGCTGCACCTGACCGCGTGCGCCGTCGTCTACCTCGCCGTCGGCGTCCTGGCCCGCACGGTCCTGAAGACCCGGCCCTCGGCCGCCCGGGTCGTCACCCGCATCAGCGGTGCCATGATGATTGCCATCGGCGCTTTCCTGCTGGTGGAACGTCTGGCCGGCTGAGGAACCCGTCCCACTCCACCCCCGACGCTGACCCGAAGGAGAGCAGGTACGTGGACGACCGGACGCAGCAGGAACAGGCGAGCCCCGCAGTCCGGAAGCGCGTCCAGGACAGCTTCGACCTGCAGGGCCTGATGTCCCACCTCGGCGCGCGCCTCACCCACATCGGCCCCGGCCGTGTCCACGTCGTGCTCCCGGCCCGTCCCGAGGTGACCCAGCAGCACGGCTACGTCCACGCCGGCGCCACCAGCGCCATCGCGGACAGTGCCGGCGGCTACGCGGCGCTCACGCTGTTCGACGAGGACTCCGACGTCCTCACCGTCGAGTACAAGATCAACCTCCTCGCGCCCGCCGCCGGCGACCACCTCGAAGCGATCGGCACCGTCCTGAAGTCCGGACGCACCCTGACCGTGTGCCAGTTGGAGGTGTACGGCGTCCGGGAAGGAGGCGAACGGAAGCTCGTCGCCAACGGCCAGCAGACACTGATCCGCGTGAACCGGCTCGCCGAGTGAGCCCCCAGCCGTCACCGCCTGCGTGAAGAAGCGGTCAGGCGGGCTGCCACAGCTCGACCCGATTGCCCTCGGGATCGGTGACCCAGCCGAATCGACCGACACCCTCCATGTCCTGCGTTTCCTCAGCCACGTCCGCACCCTTGGCGCGCAATTGCGCGAGCATCGCGTCCAGGTCGCGTACCCGGAAGTTGAGCATGGTCTGCTGGGCGCGGGACCCGAAGTAGTCGGTCTCGGACTCGAACGTCGCGAACACCGTCGGCCCGGCTCCCTGACGCCACAGGCCGTTCTCATCGGCGTCCAGGCCCAGGCAATCGCGATACCACGCGCCCAGGGACACCGGGTCGGCGGTCCGCATGAAGTATCCACCGATTCCAAGCACACGTTCCATGCCGCTATCTTGCCAGGACGGCGATCGGGCGGGCCGGCACCACACCATCGCCCGCTTCACACCCCGCCTCGATCGTGGGGGAACTCATTCCGACTTCGCGCGGATCCGTGGACCGCGCCGGTCAACGGGTGGGCGGGCCGGGGCCCTCACGACACGGACGCCCACGCCGTCGTCCCGAGCGTGTTCTCCGGGCCGATGTCGAGGGGCTCGGCGGGTCTTACGTTCTGGGCCTCGCGTCCCCGCTCCGGGACGACCCGGAGATAGGTGCCGTCCTCGGCGGCCATGCGCCAGTACAGACCCGCCCGCGCGCTCTCGCCCGGGTCGAGGGTGAGCGGCGCGGCGCCGGGGTCGTCCGGCGCCATGGGCACCTGGTCCGTCCCCTCGACGGTGCGTACGCCCGTGAGCGGGGTGCCCTTCGCGTCGAGGACGCGGACGGCCGGGTAGCCGCTCACCTCGTACGGTCGCTCGGAGCAGTTGGTGAGGGTGAGTGCCATGGCCCGCAGCCCCATGGCCCCGTCGACGGGGCCGGTGGCGAGCCGCACCCCGGACGGCGGGCAGCCGCGCGCCTGCTGGACCGTGACGGCGGGTGAGCGGGCCGCCCTGGGCCGGTGTTCCGGTTCGGTGAAGAAGCCGCAGCCGCTCACCGCGAGCGTCAGCACACCGGCGAGAACGGCGTTGCGGGACAGCCTGGGACGTAACACGATCATCCGCTGATCATTCCACGCCATCTCCGCCCTTCCTGTCGCCGCGACCACCTCCGACGCGTCGCTCAGATCGCACTCCCCCGCGCCGTCACCAAGCCCGACTCGTAGGCGAACACGACCAGTTGGGCCCGGTCGCGGGCGCCGAGCTTCGTCATCGCCCGGCTGATGTGCGTCTTGGCGGTGAACGGGCTGATGACCATGTGCGCGGCGATCTCCTCGTTGGTCAGACCGCGCGCGGCGAGCGCGGTGACCTCGCGTTCGCGGCGGGTGAGGCACTCCAGGCCGGGCGCCGTGGCCCGGTCCGGTGGCCGGGCGACGAACTCGCTGATCAGGGTGCGGGTCACGGACGGGGACAGCAGCGCCTCTCCGTGCGCGACGACCTCGATGGCCTGGAGCAGGTCGGCGGGCTCGGTGTCCTTGAGCAGGAAGCCGCTGGCCCCGGCGCGCAGCGCCTCGAAGACGTACTCGTCCAGGCCGTAGTTGGTGAGCATGATGACGCGTACGGCGGACAGCTCCGGGTCGGCGGCGATGCGGCGGGTGGCCTCGATGCCCGACATCACCGGCATCTGTACGTCGACGAGGGCGATGTCCGGCACACAGGCGCGCACGAGTGCGAGGCCCTGCTTCCCGTCGGGGGCCTCGCCCACGACCTCGATGCCGTCCTCGGCGTCGAGCAGGGCGCGGAAGCCTGCGCGCATCAGTGCCTGGTCGTCGACGAGCGCGATCCTGATCACGACACCTCCTCCGGTATGCCCAGCGGCAGTTCGGCGCGCACCGAGAAGCCGCCCTGCGTGCGCGGTGCGGCGTGCAGGGTGCCGCCGAGGGCCGTGACGCGTTCACGCATGCCGGTGAGGCCGATTCCGGGGGTGGGCGGACAGGACGGGTCAGCGCCGCCGTCGTCGTCGACCGATATCGTCAGCTCGTCGGGGCTGTAGTGGAGTTGGACGGCCACCTTGGCGGGGCCCGCGTGGCGCGCGGCGTTCGTCAGGGCCTCCTGGACGATGCGGTACGCGGCACGGTCCACGGTCGCCGTGAGGGGCCGCTCGTCGCCGTTCACCGTCAGCTCCACGGCGAGGCCGGCCGCGCGGGCCCGCTCCACGAGCAGCGCGGGGGTGCCGGTCGGCTCGTCGGTGCGCAACACCTCGAGGGTGGCCCGCAGTTCGCGCATCGCCTCGCCGCCCGCCTCCTGGATGGCGAGCAGCGCGGGCGACACCTCCTCACCGCGTTTGCGGGCGAGGTGGACGGCGACGCCGGCCTGGAGCTTGACGATCGAGATGCTGTGGGTGAGTGAGTCGTGCAACTCGCGTGCGATCCGCAGCCGTTCCTCGCCCGCGCGACGCAGGGCGGCCTCCTCGCGGGTGCGTTCCGCCTCCATCGCGCGTTGTTCCGTCTGGCGCAGATAGGCCTGCCAGTTGCGGTCGGCGAGACCTGTCACCAGGGCGCACAGGAACCACCCTGCGAGCAGGAGCGATCGTTCGGCGCTTCCTCGCGCCGCGAGGTCCGTGGTCACGAATCCCGCGAGGAACAGGGCGCTCGCGAGGGCCGCCACGCCTCGGTGGCCCGCTCGGGCCGCCGTGTGGACGGCGCTCAGCACGGGGAGGGCGGCGAGGGTGCCGGGGTGGGCGTGCAGGACGTACGCCGTCGTGGCGACCGTGCTGACCGCGAGTACCCGGCGCGGGGCGCGGCGGTAGGCCGCCAGGGCGAGGGAGCCGACGGCGATCAGGGCGTAGTCGGCGGGGGTCGCACGGTGGTCGATCGCGGCCGCGGTCATGACGAGGGCGCCGACCACGACCGCGAGGGTGGTGTCGGCCAGGTGTCTGCGGGCGACCTGGTCCAGCATCATGTTCCGCACGATAGACGGCCGTTCGGGCAGTGGCGTCAGACCTGTGGAGGGGGACCGGCGTACTCCGGCTGGAGTAGATCGCGGCGTGCGGGGGCCGGGCGGGGGTAGCTCGGATTGCCTTCGGGTGGACGACGTCCGTGGACGCCTTCCTGAAGGAGGGTGGCGACGGCGGCCGAGCGGTGGCCCCGTGCACATTTCCCACGAGGAGGCGTCCCATGCCCACTCCCTTCCGTTTCACCACCCCGTCTCCGCCCAAGTCGGCCACCGGCCGGGTCGCGGGCGTCTACGCCCAGCTCGCCGACGACTTCGGCATCGAGCGCGCGGTGACCTTCGTCGTGCTCTCGTCCGCACCCGATCTCATGGCCTCCGCCTGGGCGTTGATGCGCGAGTCGCTGATCGCGGGCGAGGGAAGCCGGACGGGGAAGGAACTCGCGGCGCTCGGGGTGTCCGTCGCCAATCGGTGCCCGTTCTGCGTGGACGCGCACACGATGTTGCTGCACGCGACCGGGGACCACCGGCTCGCGGAGACGGTGGCGCGCGGTGAGACGCCCGCCGACGAGGAGCACGCGCGGGTGCTGGCGTGGGGCGGGGCGACCCGGAGTCCGGGGGCGCCGGGGTTGACGCCGTACCCCTTCCCCGTCGCGCACGCCCCCGCCTACATCGGCACCGCCCTGTCCTTCCACTTCATCAACCGTGTGGTGTCGGCGCTGCTCACCGAGAGTCTGCTGCCCGGCAACATGCAACGGTTCCGGGCGGTGCGGAGTCTGGCCGGACGGTCCGTCGCCCGGACGGTGCGCCGGCGCCCCGCGCCGGGTGCGGGCCTGGAACTCCTCGACGACGCCGGGCCCGGTCCGCACTGGGCGCGCGGGACCACCGTCGGCCCGGCCTACGCCGCGCTGCGGGCCGCCGCCACCGAGGGGGAGGGTCTTCTCGACGAGGCCGACCGGTTCCTCGTACGGGAGACGCTCCGGGACTGGGACGGCTCGCATCCGCCGCTCGCGTGGGACGGGCTTCCCGGCCGTTCGCGGCCCGGGGCACGTCTCGCGCTGCTGGCCGCGCTGGCCCCGTACCGGATCACGGACGAGGACGTGACGGCCTGGCGCAAACCCATGCGTACCGACCACTGCCTGGTGCGTCTCGTGGCGTACGGCGCGTTCGCCGCCGTCGACCGGATCGAGAGCGCGCTGCCCGTCCGCACGACCGAGGAGACCTCATGACACGGATCGCCAACTTTGATCAGGCACGGGCCTGGAACGGCGCTCTCGGCAACCACTGGGCGAGTCATCACGAGCGCTATGACACGCTCGTGTCGGGTCTGAACGACGCGCTCTTCGACGCGGCGGCGATCACCGCGGGCGAGCGGGTCCTGGACGTCGGTTGCGGGGCCGGTGCGACGACCCGGATCGCGGGCCGGCTGGCGGCGCACGGGCATGCCGTCGGGGTCGACATCTCGGCACCCCTGCTCGACCTGGCCCGGGCCACGACCACCGCGCAGGGGGTCACCAACGTCGCGTACGAGTTCGCCGACGCGCAGACCCACCCCTTCCCGCCCGCCGGATACGACGTCCTGATCAGCCGGGGCGGGGTGATGTTCTTCGCGGACCACGTGACGGCGTTCCGGAACCTGGCGCGGGCGCTGCGGCCGGGCGGGCGGCTCGCGTTCGTCTGTCCGCAGCCCGCCGGTCCCGAGGTGGAGGAGTCACGCGCCCTGAGTCTTTTCGGACAACTCCTGGACGAACCGGACGCCGCGACGGTCGCCGTCCAGGCCGCCATGGCATCCCTGTCCGACCCGGCGCGCATCCGCGAGGTGCTGCACGGGTGGGACGACGTGACGGTGGCCGCGGTCGCGGCGGAGACGACATGGGGGCGCGACGCCGCGGACGCCGTCGGCTTCGTCCTCTCCCGCACGCCCGGCCGGACGGTCGACGCCGCCACGCGCGCGGCCCTGGAGGACACCTTGCGTCCTTATGAGACGGATCGCGGTGTTCGGCTCCGGGCGGCGGTGTGGCTGGTGACGGCGAAGTGGGGCGGGGGCCCTCACCGGTGAGCCACTGTCACCGCACAGCCACGGAGCGAGTTGGCACTTCCGCCCCACAGGGAGTCATGTGACACTGGCGTTCCGTCCACAGTGTGGACTCGCTCCCCACCGTCCCCCACGAGAAGTGCGCCGTGCATTCTCTTCCTCTGCCACTCGCTCTCACCGCACGCCTGTTGCCGGTCGCGGTGCTCGCCTGCACGGGCTGGGTCATGTCGTCCAGTCCCTCGACGACGACTCCGGCCGCCACCGCCCCCAAGTCGCCGCAGAAGACGCAGGAGGCCACCTCAGGACCCTCGGCGACCGCGGTCGCGAGGAAGTACACCGTGGCTCCCGCGCCCTGCACCGGCGTGACGGAGAAGACGGTCAAGGCCCTTGTCCCGGGCGCCAAGACGGCCGGGCAGGAGATTCCGTCGACGGACAAGTCGGTGCGCCGCACCTGCTCCTGGAACGCGCTCAAGGGCTTCGACTACCACTGGCTGGACGTCTCGTACGAGATCAAGGATTCAGCCGAAGCGGCACAGAAGACCTATACAGGGCGCGTCGCGGACAAGAGCGGCGGAGGGGTGGTTCCCGGCCTCGGCGACTCGGCCTACTCCGTCGTGAACCTCACCACCACGGACAAGCAGCAGACCCGCGAGGGGGTGGTGATCGTCCGCGCGTCCAACGCGCTGGTGGTCGTCACGTACAACGGCAGCGACTTCGAGACGAAGAAGGCGCCCAGTACGGACGAGATCAACAAGGGCGCCATCAAGGCCGCCAAGGATGTGGTGGCGACGCTGGAGAACGGCCAGAAGGGCTGACCGTTCTCCCACCGCCGCGCCGCTCCGGCGGCCACTGTCGATCCGCCGTTGTCCGGCGGCTGTCCTGCCGCACGGGTCAGACGGCGGTCTTCTCCTTGCCTCGCAGCAGCATCAGCACCAGGTACAGCACCATCGACGTACCGAGTCCGACCGCCCAGCCGTAGTCGGCGAGCGACTTCAGCGCCGGGATGGGCCGCCCGTCGATCAGCGGGTGGAAGTCGGCGCCGCCGACCGCCAGGACACCGCCGGTGAGGAAGGCGACGACGGCCCGCCAGTTCCAGCCGCCGTCGTACCAGTAGCGGCCGCCCGTGCGGTACAGGTCGGCGAGGTCGAGCTTGGTGCGGCGCAGGATCCAGTAGTCGGCGATGAGGATGCCGGCGACGGTGCCGAGCAGACCGCCGACGAGGCCGAGCCAGGTGAAGATGTAGCCCTGCGGGTCGGAGTACAGCTTCCAGGGGAAGATCAGCACGCCGAGGACGCAGGTGGCGAGTGCGCCGGTACGGAAGTTGATCTTCCGTGGTGCGAGGTTGGAGAAGTCGAAGGCCGGCGAGACCAGGTTGGCCGCGATGTTCACGGACAGGGTCGCGACCAGCACGGTGACCAGCGCGTAGAGGAGGCCGAAGACGTTGTCGGTCTTGGCGGCCAGCTGGACCGGGTCCCAGACGGCCTCGCCGTACACGGCCTGCGAGCCCGAGGTGACCATGACGGACAGGAACGCGAAGAGCGTCATCGTGGTGGGCAGACCGAGCGCCTGACCCCAGGTCTGCGCCTTCTGGCTCTTGCCGTACCGGGTGAAGTCGGGGATGTTCAGCGACAGCGTGGACCAGAAACCGATCATGCCCATGAGCGAGGGCCAGAACAGCTTCCAGAAGTCGCCGCCCCAGCCGAGCTTCGAGGGCTGGTCGAGCAGCGGGCCGAAGCCGCCCGCCTTGCTGCTCATCCACCACAGCATCGCACCGGCGCCGACGAGCACGAAGGGCGCCGCCCAGTTCTCGAAGCGCCGGATCGTCTCCATGCCCCGGTAGATGATGGCGACCTGGAGCACCCAGAAGATCGCGAACGACAGCCACATGGTCCACGCGTAGCCGCCGATGTGCGAGGCGTTCTTCCAGCCGTCGCCGAAGAGCTTCCCGGCCAGGAAGTAGATCGCCTCGCCGCCGATCCAGGTCTGGATGCCGAACCAGCCGCAGGCCACCAACGCCCGTACGACAGCGGGCAGGTTGGCGCCGCGGACGCCGAAGGAGGCGCGGGCGAAGACGGGGAAGGGTATGCCGTACTTGGGACCGGCATGCCCGGTGAGCAGCATCGGGACCAGCACGATCAGGTTGGCCAGGGCGATGGTGAGCACGGCCTGCTTCCAGTCCATGCCGACGGCAATCAGGCCGGAAGCCAGGGTCCAGGAAGCGGTGTTGTGGGCCATGCCGACCCAGAGCGCCGAGAAGTTGTACGTGGTCCACGTGCGCTTCTCGACCGGGACCGGCAGCAGGTCCTCGTTGGCGTAGGGGCCGGTGGGCGCGGGCGCGTCGGGCGCGATCTCCACCCGGCCGTCGGCGAGCGTGACTTGAGCGACGGGCGGGCCCTCGCTGGGGACGGTCTCGGTCATGGGCAGGCCAATCAAGTGAGGAGTGTCGGGAGAGGCCGTGCGGGTGACGCCGTGGGGGGTTGTGCGGGTGCGGTGGTGCGGTGATCCCCTTCCCCGGACGGGGGGGAAGGGGACGTATGGGGAGGGGGAGCGGAGGCCTGGGTGCGGCCGGTGGTGCGGTGGGCGGCCGGGGGTCGGCCGCCCGGGGCGGCGCTGTCAGCCGTTGACGGCCGGGATGACCTTCGACCCGTACGCGTCGATCACGGCCTCCTGCGCGTCGTGCATGTCGTACACCGCGAACTGGTCCACGCCCAGCGCGCGCAGCGCCTTCAGCTTCTCGATGTGCCGCTCGGCCGTGCCGATCAGACAGAACCGGTCGACGATCTCGTCCGGCACGAACTTGGTGTCGGGGTTGTCGCTGCGTCCGTGGTGGGAGTAGTCGTAGCCCTCGCGGGCCTTGATGTAGTCGGTGAGTTCCTCGGGCACGGCGGCGGAGTGCTCGCCGTACTTGGAGACCAGGTCGGCGACGTGGTTGCCGACCATGCCGCCGAACCAGCGGCACTGTTCACGCGCGTGGGCGAGCGCCTCCGGCGAGTCGTCCTCGGTGATGTACGCGGGCGCGGCCACGCAGATCTTCACCTCGGAGGGGTCGCGCCCCGCCTCGACGGCCGCGTCCTTCACGGCCTTGACCATGTACTCGGTGAGATAGAGGTCGGCGAGCTGGAGGATGAACCCGTCGGCCTCCTCACCGGTCATCTTCAGGGCCTTGGGACCGTACGCGGCCATCCAGACCGGGAGTTCGGCGCCCGGCTTGACCCAGGGGAACTTGACGACGGTGCCGCCGAGGTCGGCCTCGTCGCCACGGCCGAGGGCGCGGATGACCTTCATCGCACCGCTGATCCGGGCGAGGGTGTTGGGCTTGCGCCCGGCGACGCGCATCGCCGAGTCGCCGCGCCCGATGCCGCACACCGTGCGGTTGCCGTACATGTCGTTGAGCGTCGCGAAGGTGGAGGCGGTGACCTCCCAGGTGCGGGTGCCCGGGTTGGTGACCATCGGCCCGACCGTCAACTTCTCGGTGTTCGCGAGGATCTGACTGTAGATCACGAAGGGTTCCTGCCACAGCACGGCCGAGTCGAAGGTCCAGCCGTACGTGAAGCCGTTGCCCTCGGCGCGCTTCATCAGGTCGATGACGCGGGAGGCCGGGGGGTCGGTCTGCAGGACGAGTCCGAAGTCCATGGCGCCACTCCTAGTCGCTCAGAGAAGGTACTGACAGGTGGAGCGGGGGGTGTAGACGCCGTGACCCGCGCGTCCGGTGAACTCCCGCTCGGTGATGACCGGTTCGCCGCGCGAGAGCACGGTCTCGACCTGCCCGGTGACGCGCTTGCCCTCGTACGCCGAGTAGTCGACGTTCATGTGGTGGGTCTCGACCGACATGACCTGCTCGGCGTGCGGGTCGTAGATGACGATGTCGGCGTCGGCGCCCGGCGCGATGGTGCCCTTCTTCGGGTACAGGCCGAACATCCGGGCCGGGGTGGCGCAGGCGATCTCGATCCAGCGGCGACGCGAGATGTGCCCGTCGACGACGGCCTGGTGGAGCAGGTCCATGCGGTTCTCGACGCCCGGGAGGCCGTTGGGGATCTTCGAGAAGTCGCCCCGGCCCAGCTCCTTCTGGCCCACGAAGCAGAAGGGGCAGTGGTCCGTCGACACGACCTGGAGGTCGTTGGTGCGCAGGCCCCGCCACAGGGCGGCCTGGTGCTCCTTGGGCCGAAGGGGCGTGCTGCACACGTACTTCGAGCCCTCGAAGTCCGGTTCCGCGAGGTTGTCGGTCGACAGGAAAAGGTACTGCGGGCAGGTCTCGCCGAAGACGTTCAGGCCCTCGTCACGCGCCCGTGCGATCTCGGCGACCGCCTCCTGCGCCGAGACGTGCACGACGTACAGCGGAGCACCCGCGACCTGGGCGAGCTTGATGGCCCGGTGGGTGGCCTCGGCCTCCAGGAGCGCCTTGCGCACCTCGCCGTGGAAGCGCGGGTCGGTCTCGCCGCGCGCCAGCGCCTGTTCCACGAGGACGTCGATCGCGATGCCGTTCTCCGCGTGCATCATGATCAGGCCGCCGTTCTCGGCGGAGCGCTGCATGGCGCGCAGGATCTGGCCGTCGTCGCTGTAGAAGACGCCGGGGTAGGCCATGAACTGCTTGAAGGAGGTGACGCCCTCCTGGACCAGCAGGTCCATCTCCTTGAGCGTCTCCTGGTTGACGTCGGAGACGATCATGTGGAAGGCGTAGTCGATGGCGCAGTTGCCGTCGGCCTTGGCGTTCCAGGTGTCGAGGCCCTCGCGCAGCGAGTGGCCGACGCTCTGCACCGCGAAGTCGACGATGGTGGTGGTGCCGCCCCAGGCCGCGGCCCGGGTGCCCGTCTCGAAGGTGTCCGAGGCGAAGGTGCCTCCGAAGGGCAGCTCCATGTGGGTGTGGGCGTCGACGCCGCCCGGGATGACGTACTTGCCGGTGGCGTCGATGGTCTTCTCGGCCGTCCACGACTCGGCCGCCGGGGTGCCGGTCGCGGCGAGGGCGACGACCCGGCCGTCCTCGATCAGGACGTCGGCGTGGATCTCGTCGGACGCGGTGATGACGAGGCCATTACGGATGACGGTACGGCTGCTCATGCTCCCTCTCTCTCCTGCCGTGCGCTGAAAACTGCGGGTCACTCGTGGCCGGTCGCGCCCACGCGGCGGAGCCGCGTAATGCCACAGCCCCGCGCCCCGTCCGGGGCGCGGGAAGCCCGGCGGACTCCAGAGCCCCGCCGGGCTACGGCGCGGTCAGCGGCTCGTACGCGTCGGGACGGCGGTCCCGGTAGAACTGCCAGCGGTCGCGTACCTCGCGCAGCTTGGCCATGTCGAGGTCGCGGACGACGAGTTCGGTCTCCTTGTCGCTGGCCACCTCCCCGACGAACTGGGCCTCCGGGTCGACGAAGTACGACGTTCCGTAGAAGTCGTTGTCGCCCAGCTCCTCCACGCCCACGCGGTTGATGGCACCCACGAAGTACTCGTTCGCGACGGCCGCCGCGGGCTGCTCCAACTGCCAGATGTAGGAGGACAGTCCGCGCGAGGTGGCCGACGGGTTGAACACGATCTCGGCGCCCGCGAGGCCCAACGCACGCCAGCCCTCCGGGAAGTGCCGGTCGTAGCAGATGTAGACGCCGATCTTGCCGACGGCGGTGTCGAAGACCGGCCAGTCGGCGTTGCCGGGACGGAAGTAGAACTTCTCCCAGAAGCCCTCGACCTGCGGGATGTGGTGCTTGCGATACTTGCCGAGGTACGAGCCGTCCGCGTCGATCACGGCGGCCGTGTTGTAGAGGACGCCGGGCTGCTCCTCCTCGTACATCGGCAGCACGAGGACGATGCCCAGTTCCTTGGCGAGCGCCTGGAAGCGCCGGACGATCGGGCCTTCGGGGATCTGCTCGGCGTACTCGTAGAACGCCTTGTCCTGGACCTGGCAGAAATAGGGCCCGTAGAAGAGCTCCTGGAAGCACAGCACCTGTGCGCCCTGCGCGGCCGCGTCGCGGGCCGCCTGCTCGTGCACCTGGATCATCGACTCCTTGTCGCCGGTCCAGGCAGTCTGGAAGACGGCGGCGCGGATCACTCTGCTCATCGGGACCTCCGGTCGCTCGGTGTGCTGGGGCGGGCGCCGGAAGTGCCGTCGTCCGCCCGGAGGGCGGGCCCTGCGGCGTCCGGTGCGTGCTCTCGGCGTGCCGGGCGCAAGTCCTCGTACTGGATGTACTTGGGCTTGTGCCCGGTGCGGCGAGAGTGCGTGCCGGGCGTCGTGGGGCAGACGGCACTTCCGGCGCCCGCCCCAGGAGCCTAGGAAGCCCGGACCACGGCTTTGAGTTGCACCGTGTCACGTCTGAGGCGCTGTGCCGTTCCACGGTGTCACCCCCGCGTTGTCGCATGTTTCACCTGAGTCGTCCCGTGTTTCACCGTTGTTGCGCGTCGTGTGCGAGCAGTGCGATGTGTACGGAGGCGGCCTGCTCGAAGTCGTCGAGGTCGACGCCGAGCCGGGCCTCTATGGCCTCCAGCCGGCGGTAGAGCGCGGGCCTGCTGACGTGATGGAGCTGTGCGGTGCGGGACTTGTTGCGGCCGGTCGCGAGATAGGTCCGCAGCACGGGCAGCAGCTCCGACTCGGCGTCGGCTCCGCACAGCAGTCCGTCCAGCTCCCGTTCGGCGAAGGACTGGACGTTCGGGTCGTCGCGCAACAGCCGTATCAGGCCCCGCAGATGGACGTCACGCAGCCGTACGAGCACCGGCTGGTCCTGGTCGGCGGGTGCGTCGGCGGCGGCCTCGGCGACGTGCAGGGCCTCGCGCAGGCCGCCGGGGACGTCGTCCCAGGCGGTACGGGGCGAGGCCGCCGCCACGGTCGCACGGATGCCGGTCTCATGGCGCAGCCGCAGCGCGAAGTGGGCGGCCAGCGCCTCCGCGTCCAGATCGCGGGCGAGGCTGAGCAGCACGGCGGTGGCCCCGTCGGCGAGCTCGGCGACCAGCCCAGGGAGCCCCAACAGACGGAGTACGCGATCGATTTGGCTCGGTTCGCCGTCCCGTACCACCAGCGGCACGAAGGCCCGTCGGTTGACGGGCAGCCCGGCCGCCCTGGCCCTCGGAAGCAGCTGCCGCGCCGGTACGACCCCGCTCACCAGGTCCGTCAGCAGACTCTGCGCGGACTCCTCCTCCCAGGTGTGCACGGAGCCGCCCAGCATCCTGTGCAGGACCAGGGCCTCGGCGGCGCGGTCGGCGAGCAGCCGCCCGGTGGCGGCGTCGCCCCGGTAGCCGCACAGCACGATGCGGCCCCATCGCTCGCCGCGCCCGCCCAGTTCGGCGCGGATCCAGCCGTCGCCCTCGCTGCCGCCCGCCTGCCGGGCGATGCGCTCCCAGTCACGCAGCACGTCGTCGACCGCGGACCGCTCCCCCGCCGTGGCGAGGACGCGGTGGGCGAGGTTGGTGACGACGACCGGGCAGGCGGCGTGCACGGCGATCTCGTCGAGCATCCGCTGCAGGGGCGCGCCCGTGGTGATGAGCCCGGTGAGCGCGGTCCGTACGGCCTCGGAGAGGCTCACGGCCGCGAACTTGCTGCTGACCAGCCGGCACTGGACCTCCTCCGTCAGCTCGGCGAACGGGAAGGGCCGGTGGAGCACCACCATGGGCAGTCCGCAGCGCTCGGCGGCCCGGCGCATCACGTCCGGCGGGGTCGGGAAGGCCCGGCCGAGTCCGAGGACCACGGCCGCCGCCTCCGCGCGGTGCAGCGACCGGATGTACTCGGCCTGCGCGTCCGGGTCGCCGGCGAGCAGGACCCCGGTGGTGAGCACCATCTCGCCGCCGCTGAGCATCACGCCCACGTCGGCGGCCTCGGCGACGTGCACCCAGCGCACGGACCGGTCGAGGTGGCCCGCACCGGCCACCACCTCGGGCTCTCCGGCGAGCACCCGGTCCAGGGCGAGGACCTGGCGTACCGACAGGGCGGGTTCCAAGGCGGTGGCGGTGGTCATGACACGTTCCCTTGCTCAGAACTTCTTACTGGAGACACCTCAGCGCGTGCTCGAGGATCGCCGCGCCCTCCTCCGCCTCCGCGACGGTGAGGGAGAGCGGCGGTGCGAGGCGCAGCACGCTGGTGTTGTGACCGCCGCCCTTGCCGATCAACAGGCCTTCCTGGCGGGCCGCTTCGAGCACGGCGGCGGCACCTTCGGGGTTCGCCTCGTCGGTGCCGGGCTTGACCAGCTCGACGCCGATCATCAACCCGCGCCCGCGTACCTCCCGTACGTGGTCGAGCGGTACGGAGATCGCCCGCAGCCGCTCGCCGAGCAGGCCGCCGACGCGCCGGGCGTTGCCCTGGAGGTCGTGTTCGAGGAGGTACGTGAGGTTCGCCAGGCCCGCGGCCATCGTGACCGGCGAGCCGCCGAAGGTCGAGATGGAGTTGGAGTCGAGGCAGTTCATGATCTCGGCGCGGGCGACGACGCCGCCGATGGACATGCCGTTGCCGATGCCCTTGGCGAAGGTGAGCATGTCCGGCGGACCGGCGGCGGCGTGCGCCTGCCAGCCCCAGAAGTGCTCGCCGGTGCGGCCCCAGCCGGTCTGCACCTCGTCGGCGATCCACAGGATGCCGTGCTGGTCCAGGACCTCGCGGAAGGCCGCGTACAGACCGTCGGGCGGAGTGGTGAAGCCGCCGACGCCCTGGATGGGTTCGGCGATGAGGGCGGCGGGCGGGCGGACGTGTCCGAGCAGGTCCTTGAGGTCGTCGACGCAGGCCGCGATGAACTCGGCGTCGCCGAGCTCGGCGTAGGGGCCGCGGGTGCGGACGCCGCCGTGGACGTACAGCGTCTGGAGCGGCGAGAGGGAGGTCGGCGACCAGCCCTTGTTGCCGGTGATGCCGACCGAGCTGAAGGAACGGCCGTGGTAGCTGTTGCGCATCGCCAGGATCTGGTTGCTCTGCCGGTAGGCGGTGGCGAGCAGCAGGGCCGTGTCGTTGGCCTCGGTGCCGGAGGTGGTGAAGAAGACGCGGGCGTCGGGGATGCCGGACAGCTGGGCGATCCGCTCGGCGAGGTCGACCATCGGCCGGTTGAGGTAGAGCGTGGAGGTGTGGATGATCCGTCCGGCCTGCTCGCTGACGGCCTTCGTCACCTCGGGCAGGGCGTGCGCGGTCATCGTCGTCAGGATGCCGCCGAAGAAGTCGAGGTACTTGTTGCCCTCGGCGTCCCAGACGTGGCGGCCCTCGCCGTGGGTGATCTCGATCGGGTTCTCGTAGTAGAGGGCCAGCCAGTCGGGCAGGACGGCCTTGTGACGTGCGTACAGGTCGCTCACGGCTGCACCAGCCCCTCGTATGCGTCGGGCCGCCGGTCGCGGTAGAACGCCCATTGTTGGCGGACCTCCTCGATCAGGTCGAAGTCGAGGTCACGGACGATCAGTTCCTCGGCCTTGTCGCTGGCCGTCTCCCCCACGAACTGGCCGCGCGGGTCGACGAAGTACGAGGTCCCGTAGAAGTCGTTGTCGCCGTACTCCTCCTGTCCGACCCGGTTGATCGCGGCGATGAAGTACTCGTTGGCGACGGCCGCGGCGGGCTGTTCCAGCTGCCAGAGGTAGGCGGAGAGGCCACGGGAGGTGGCGGAGGGGTTGTAGACGAGCTGGGCGCCGTTCAGGCCGAGCTGTCGCCAGCCCTCGGGGAAGTGGCGGTCGTAGCAGATGTACACGCCGATCCTGCCCACCGCGGTGTCGAAGACCGGCCAGCCCAGGTTGCCCGGTTTGAAGTAGTACTTCTCCCAGAAGCCCTTCACCTGCGGGATGTGGTGCTTGCGGTACTTGCCGAGGTAGGTGCCGTCGGCGTCGATCACGGCCGCGGTGTTGAAGTAGAAGCCGGACTGCTCGACCTCGAACACGGGCACCACGATGACCATGCCGGTCTCGCGCGCGAGCTCCCGCATACGAGTGACGGTGGGCCCGTCGGGAACCGGCTCCGCCCAGCCGTAGTGCTCGGGCTCCTGGACCTGGCAGAAGTAGGGGGCGTTGAAGACTTCCTGGAATCCGATCACCTTGGCGCCCTGCCGGGCCGCCTCGCGGGCGTGCTCCTCGTGCTTGGCGACCATGGATGCGGTGTCGCCGGTCCAGGTGGCCTGGACCAGAGCGGCGCGTACGACGTTGGCCATGAGCTGCTCCTTCGACGAGACGTCAGAGAGCCTCTACGCCCGTAGACAAAGGCGGTAGAGGCTCGAAAGTAAGCCCAGCGGACAGCCTTGCCAAGACCATCGCCGTTAACCCGCTGAGTCGATCACGTTTCGCACCCCTGTGGGTGAGCGGCCGATCCGGTGGGTCACGGCTCGACGGGCTCAGGAATGCCTTCCCGGATCACTCGGGCGGCGAAACCGGCCACGCCCCCACGCTCTCAGGCCGTGAACCCGGCCACCCTCAACGCGTGCACCAGGTCCCAGTGGCGCTCCTCGGAGACACCCTTGGCGGCCGCCAGCAGCAGCGGCACCAGACGCCCCGGGTCGGCCTCCGCGCTGCGGGCCGCCTCCTCCGGGGTGCGGACCCGGACGTACGCGTCGAGCAGCGCCCGGATCTCACGCTGCCGCCCCTCCTCCGCCAGGCTCAGCACGGCGGTCCCGATCTCGTGAGCCGGGCGGGCGACGCCCTGGCGCAGCATCTGCCGGCCGTCGGCGTCGCGGCCGGCCGCGACGAGCGCGTCCGCGGCGCCGACCAGCCGGTCGGCGGGGAGTGAGGCGGCCTCCCAGAGCAGGGTGGCCCAGTCCGCGTCGAGGCCCGCCCGGTGCAGTTCGGCGGCGAGCAGCGGGAAGCGGTCGGAGGGCCAGTACGCGGCCTCCACGAGCACGCCGTGCGCCTCGCCGCCGCGGCCCTCGCGACGCAGCCGGATCAGGGTCCGCACGGTCTCGGCGGTGGCCCGCCGCGCGTCCTCGTCCAGCGCCTCGGTGCGCGCCTCGGCCCGTTCCTCGGTCCGCGGCTGCGCCGGTGCCCCGGCGGCACCCGCGAAACGGGCCCCACGGGGGCTACGGCCGCCCGGCGCGGCCGGGGCGGACACGGGCGGGGTCGCCGTCTCCGGGACGGCCACAGGGGCCGCCTCGGCCTCCATCATCCCGGCGAAGCGGGCGCCGCCGCGGGGGCGACGCTTGGAACGCTGTCTGGGGACGGGGGTGGCAGTCGGGGTGGGTTCGGCGTCGCCCGGACCGAGGGCGGTACCGGCACTGATACCAGCACTGGTGCCGGTATCTGCCTGGTCGTACGGACCGGGACGGGCGGCTGCCGAGTCGCTTCTGGCCGATCGGGCGGCCGCCGGATCGTACGGCCCGGAACCGGGGGTCGCCGGGTCTCGCGGCGCCACGCGGACGACACCGCCGCCCGCGCCCCCGGAAAAGTCGAACGCGCCCGATGCGTGGGTACGCAGGGCGCGGCGGTCCAGGTTGTCCATCCGGTGGCGGAGTTCGACGCATCGGACGGTGGCCCGTTCGTGGTCGTCGTGGGCCCAGGCCAGGTCGAGCCGGACGGCGTCGGCCTCCTCGTGGGTGGTGGCCGTCTGGAGCTGCCGGCTCAGTTCGGCCTGGCGCTCCGCCGCGTAGCGCTGTTCGCGGAGCATGACGTCGAGACGGTCACCGAGGGCGTCCCGGCCGCCCGGGCGGCCGTCGTACGCGGCGAGCGAGGCGCCGTGCAGGGAACGGGCGCGCTGGGCCTCCTGGGCCGCGATCTGGGGGCCCTGCTCCGCGGTGAGGTCCTGGAGGAGCGACTCCACGACGTCCCACGGTGGCACTTCCCAACCGTCCAGACAGGCTCGCATGCCGTCGGGGTCACGCTGCCAGAACACCGCGCACCAGCCGCCGTCCTGATCGAGCCGTTTCATCAGCCCGTTCAGGTAACTCGCGAACTCCCGTACTTGACCCGGGAGTTGTTCCACCGCCATCACACAACTCCCCGCCCGACTGGAGTACTCCGGTCGGGTAGAAAACACCCTCCGTGTTACGGAATCGCTACGGGGAGTTTTCGGGCCGAACGCAGAGTCCTGTGATCCAGGTCATCCATGGACAGCCCGAGCGCCCTCGCCAGCGCCGCGACGGTGAAGAAGGCGGGGGTGGGAGCCCGTCCGGTCTCGATCTTGCGCAGGGTCTCGGCCGAGATCCCGGCGGTCGCCGCGACCTCCACCATGCTGCGGCCGCCGCGCGCCTCGCGCAGCAACCGCCCGAGGCACTCGCCGCGTTCGCGCTCTTCGGGGGTCAGGGGGTTACGTACCATGGACCCATTCTAATACCGGTATAGTAATTGGCATGGTGGAACTCAAGACGGACACGTCGATCGACGCGATGTACGAGGCGGGGCAGGTCGTGGGCCGGGCGCTCACGGCGGTGCGTGAGGCGGCGGACGTGGGCGTCTCGTTGCTGGAGCTGGACGGGGTCGCCCACCAGGTGCTGCGCGAGGCGGGCGCCGGCTCCCCCTTCCTCGGTTACCGGCCCTCCTTCGCTCCCACCCCTTTCCCCGCGGTCATCTGCGCCTCGGTGAACGACGCGATCGTGCACGGCATCCCGACCGGCTACCGGTTGCGGGACGGCGACCTGGTCTCCATCGACTTCGGGGCCGAACTGGACGGCTGGGTCGGCGACTCGGCGATCAGCTTCATCGTGGGCGAGCCGCGCGCGGCCGACGTGCGGCTCGTGGAGACCGCGGAGCGGGCCCTCGCGGCGGGCATCGAGGCGGCCGTCGTCGGCAACCGGATCGGGGACATCGCACACGCCGTCGGCACGGTGTGCCGCGCGGCGGGGTACGGCGTCCCGGACGGCTTCGGAGGCCACGGCGTGGGCCGCCGCATGCACGAGGACCCGCCCGTCCCGAACGAGGGCCGCCCGGGCCGCGGCCTCCCCCTGCGCCACGGCATGGTGCTCGCGATCGAGCCCATGCTCATCGGCGGTGGCAGCGACGGCTTCCACGCGGCCCCCGACGGCTGGACCCTGCGCACCGACGACGGCTCCCGCGCGGCCCACACCGAACACACCGTGGCCATCACCCGGACGGGCCCGCGCATCCTCACGGCCCGCTGATCCCCACCGGCGCACCGACGTCGACGAGCGCGCGGGCGCCGCTCACTACGACGCCGGTCGCACCACCATCGCCGAGCCGCCGCCGCGCCGCACCTTCTCGGCCGCTGCCAGCCACTGTCCGTTCGGGAGGCGTTGGACGCCTGTCGCGGCGCCGATCTCGGGGTTGAGCTTGAAGGAGTGGCCGAGGGACTCGAGCTGGGTCCGCAGGGCGCTGTCGTACAGGCCGGGTTCGAGTTCGGTCTGGGCCGCGTTGCGCTGGCTCGCGCGCGGGGCGGCGATGGCGTCCACCAGGGGCAGGCCCCGGTCCAGGAACTCCGTGAGCGTCTGCAGGACGGTGGTGATGATGGTCGCGCCGCCGGGCGAACCGAGCGCCACCACGGGCCGGTTGTGCCGGTCCAGGACGATCGTCGGGGAGATCGACGAGCGCGGGCGCTTGCCGGGGCCGGGCAGGTTCGGGTCATGGACGGCCGGGTTGGCCGGGGTGAAGGAGAAGTCCGTCAGCTCGTTGTTGAGGAGGAATCCGCGTCCCGGGACGGTGATCCCGCTGCCGCCGGTCTGCTCGATGGTGAGGGTGTAGGAGACGACGTTGCCCCACTTGTCGGCCACCGTGAGATGGGTGGTGTTCTCGCCCTCGTACGTCGTCGGGGCGGCCGTGCCGCCGGTGGAGCAGGCCGCCGGATGACGCGGGTCGCCCGGCGCGAGCGGGCTCGTCAGGACCGCGTCGTCCTTGATCAGGCAGGCGCGCGAGTCGGCGTACTTCTGTGAGAGGAGTTCCTTCGTGGGAACGTCCTCGAAGGCGGGGTCACCCACCCAGCGCCCCCGGTCCGCGAACGCGATCCGACTGGCCTCGATGTAGTGGTGCAGGTACTGGACCTCGCTCGCCTTCGAAAGGTCCGTCTTCTCAAGGATGTTGAGCGCCTCGCCGACCGTCGTGCCGCCGGAGGAGGAGGGAGCGATCGAGTAGACCTTCAGGCCGCGGTACGACGTCTCCGTCGGGGACTGCCGCTTCGCCCGGTAGGCCGCCAGGTCCTTCGAGGACAGCTTGCCGGGGCGGGCGTTGTAACCCGAACCCGGATCCACCGGGGGCTTGTTCACGGTGGCGACGATGTCCTTGCCGAGGTCGCCGTGGTAGATCGCGCCGACGCCCTCTTTGCCCAACTCCTCGTATGTGCGGGCGAGATCGGGGTTGGTGAAGGTCGAGCCGACCACGGGGAGCGAACCGCCGGGCAGGAACAGCTTCGCGGTGTCGGGGAAGTTCTTGAAGCGGGCCTGGTTGGACTCGGTCTGCGAGCGGAAGGTCGCGTCGACCGTGAACCCGTCGCGCGCGATCCGCTCGGCGGGCTTCAGTACGCTCCCGAGCCGCTTGCTGCCCCAGCTGTCCAGTGCCGTCTGCCAGGTGGCGGGCGTGCCCGGTGTGCCCACGCCCAGCCCGCTGGTGACGGCGTCCGCGAAGGCGAGCGGCTGGCCGTTCTCCAGGAAGAGCCCCGAGTCGGCGGTCAGCGGCGCCGTCTCGCGGCCGTCGATCGTGTGCACCGTACGGGACTTGGCGTCGTAGTAGACGAAGTAGCCGCCCCCGCCGACGCCGGAGGAGTACGGCTCGGTGACGCCGAGGGCCGCCGCCGTGGCGACCGCCGCGTCCACCGCGTTGCCGCCCTTCTTCAGGACCTCGATCCCGGCGGCGGAGGCGTCGGCGTCGACACTGGCCACGGCGCCGCCGTAGCCGACGGCGACCGGCACCTTCGCCGGGGTGGTACGGGAGGAGGCCGTCACGGCGGTGGGTGGCGCCGCCGCGCCGACCGACACCACCGCGGCCGAAACCGCCAAGACCGCCAGATTCCGCGCAACAGGGCGACGCATCCGTACCTCCAGTCAACAGCCGTCCGCGCAGCGTAACTTCACCGCCGCCCTCCCGTCAGGACCCCCTCGAACACCGGTCCGCACTCCCGCTACCATGCGCGCCCATGAATGACGACGTGCGCAACATCGTTCTCGGCGTGGTCGCCGCCGCCATCAGCGCCGCGCTCGGCTGGCTCGCCCGCACCTACCTCTGGAAACGGAAGCTCCGCCGAAAGCAGGCCTTCTTCGGGCTGCCCGACAACTCCGAGTCGCTGCTCGTCGTCAACCGAGACGCGGGCAGCCCCGACCTCGCGGTACACCGCTACGACGTGTTCGCACTCCTGGAACTCTCCGCGCTCATCAAGGACTGCGGCGCGCACGCCGAGGTGATCACCCAGGACGCGGCCCGACAGGGCTTCGGAGAGCGGACGGAGTTCTGCGTCGGCGGCCCGGGGTCGAATCGGCGCATGGCCGCCCACATGAACGCCATGCTGCCCGGGGTACGCGTGAACACCGACCCGGAACCGGGCCCGGACCGACTGGCGTTCCAGATCGGCAGCGAGCGCTACCGCATGGAGTCCGGCCTGATCGAATACGTGCTGCTGGCACGGCTCACAGCCGGGCAACCCAGCCTGACCCGTCCCGTCTTCCTCTTCTGCGGGCAGCGCGCGATCACCAACCAGGCGGCGACCCGCTATCTCGCCCGCAACCACGAGCGTCTGGCGCGCAAGCACGGCAGCAACTCCTTCATCTTGCTCCTGAAGGTCGTGAATTCACAGGCGTACGGACCCGATGTCGTCGAACTCGTCGCCGATGTGACCCGGGCCGCCCAGACCCCGCTGCCGACACCTGCGCCAGCCCCCAACTCCCACCGCGCCTCGTAGATTTCACCGCCCTCCGACAATCTTTACCCGTGCGTAACTTACCGACGGGTTACTTCCGGTAAGGCGGCGAGGTTACCGTCGGGTCACATTCTACTGACACGAGTGAGGAGTGGCCCGTGGGACAGCATCGCCATGCCCTGCGCACATCCGCCGTCGGTGCCGTGTCCGCGGCCCTGATCGCCGGTACCGCCCTCGGGCTCGCCCCCACCGCCCAGGCGGCCTCCGCCGGCGTCCGCTTCGTCGACATCGCCGGAGACGGCGGCACGGTCCTCAAGGCCAACGTCGTCACCCCCGCGGGCGCCGACGGCAGCCGCAGGTACCCGCTCCTCGTCATGCCGACGAGCTGGGGCCTGCCCCAGGTCGAGTACCTCGCACAGGCCCAGAAGCTCGCCGACTCCGGCTATGTGGTGCTCACGTACAACGTGCGCGGCTTCTGGCAGTCCGGCGGCGAGATAGAAGTGGCGGGACCGCCCGACGTGGCCGACGCCTCCAAGGTGATCGACTGGGCGCTGGCGAACACCCCGGCCGACGCCCAGAAGGTCGGCATGGCGGGCGTCTCCTACGGCGCCGGGATCAGTCTGCTCGCCGCCGCGCACGACAAGAGGATCAAGGCGGTCTCCGCCATGAGCGGCTGGGCCGACCTCATCGACTCGATCTACTCGGGCCGCACCCAGCACTCCCAGGCCACCGCCCTGCTCGGCGTCGCGGGGGCCATCACCGGGCGCCCGAGTGCCGAACTCCAGCAGACGCTTCTGGACTTCTTCGCCTCGAACTTGTCGAAGGAGCAGGAGATGATCGCCTGGGGGAAGAAACGTTCCCCCGAGACTTATGTCGACCAGCTCAACAAGAACGGCGCGGCCGTCTTCATGGCCAACGGCTGGGGCGACACGATCTTCCCGCCCAACCAGTACGCCAGGTTCTACGAGGAGCTGACCGGCCCCAAGCGGCTGGAGTTCCGCCCCGGCGACCACGCCACCGCCGAGGTGACCGGCCTGTTCGGGCTCCCCAACGACGTGTGGACGGACACCGGCCGCTGGTTCGACCACTACCTCAGGGGCGTCGACAACGGCATCGACCGTGAGCAGCCCGTCCAGCTCAAGCCCCGCACCACCGGCGCCTACGAGGGCTACCCGGACTGGAAGTCGGTCGGCGCGACCAGGAAGAAGATCGCCCTCGCGGGCACCACCACGATCCACACCAACGTCGACTCGGGCGCGGACGGCGGGATCATCTTCCTCTCCAGCATCCTCGACCAGATCGCCCAGGTGCCCCCGATGGCGTCGATCCCGCTGCTGCCGCGCCGCTGGGCGGCCGTCTGGCAGTCGGAGAAGTACCCGAGCGTCCAGCGAGTGCGTGGAACCACCACGCTGCACACCACGCTCACTCCGACCAAGGAGAGCGGCACCCTCGTCGCCTACCTCTACGACGTGGGCCCGCTCGGCCTCGGCAAGCTGGTCAGCAACGCGCCGTACACCTTCCACGGGCAGACGCCCGGAGAGCCGTTCGGCGTCGACCTGGAGCTGTACTCCACGGCCTACGACGTCCCGGCAGGGCATCGGCTCGCCCTGGTCGTCGACACGGTCGACCCGCTCTACATCGAGCACAACCCGTCCGGCGCGCAGCTGACCTTCTCCTCACCGGCGAACGACCCGTCCTACGTGTCCGTTCCCCTGCGCGAGCAGTGATCTCCGGCTGCTGTCGCCGGCCGGGACTGACCCTGTGAGCTGCTGGTCCCCCTACTGTCTCGGGGCTGTGGGGGGACCCCCACCCGGCAGCAGCGTCCCTTTTTCGGCCGGTGCCACATGCACGGCCTCGGTCTTGGGACTGCGCTGCTCCCGCCGGGACACCCACTGGGCGAACCAGGAGAGCAGCATGCACATCCCGATGTAGATCGGCGAGATCACCATCACCACGGGGATGAACGGCAAATCGTAGTCGAGGTTGGAGGCGATCAGTTTCCCGGCGTGGAGGAACTCCTCGTAGGTGATGAGATAACCGAGCGAGGTGTCCTTCAGGGCCACCACCAGTTGGCTGATGATGGCGGGCAGCATGGCCCGCACGGCCTGCGGGACGAGGACGTACGTCATGACTTGGGTCTTGCGCATACCGAGCGCGAACGCGGCCTCCCGCTGACCGCGTTCGACGGCGTTCACCCCGGAGCGGAAGACCTCGGCGAGCACCGAGCCGTTGTAGAGCGTCAGCCCCGCGACCAGCGCGGGCAGCGGCTGGACCTTCAGCGCCACGAAGATGAAGAAGATCATCACCAGTACGGGCATGGCACGGAAGAACTCGACGACCAGCGCGGCGATCCAGCGCACCGGACGGTGGTCGGACAGGCGTCCCGTCGCGAGCACGGTGCCCAGCGCCAGCGAGAGCACCGCGGCCATCACGAAGGCCTTCAGCGTGTTGCCCAGGCCCCGCAGCAGCAGTTCCTGAATGCCCTTGTACTCGAACGGCATCCACTTCGTGTACGTGAACTGGCCGGTGTCGAAGAGGAGATAGAGGATCCAGCCGACCAGGGCGAGGATCAGAACGGTGGACACGGCTGCGTAGAGCCGGTGCCGTTGCCGGGTCCTGGGTCCGGGGACGTCGTACAGGGCGGTGGATTCGGGGGCAGTGGCGGTCATCGGGCGACTCCCCAGCGCTGTTCGAGGTAGTTGAAGATCGCGCTGATGGTGAGGGTGATGATCAGATAGCCGACGGCGATCCAGATGAAGGTCCAGACGATGTTGTAGCCGAGTTCGCTCAGCGTCTTGTAGGTCCCGAGCAGTTCGTTGACGCTGAACGCCCCGGCGATCGCCGAGTTCTTGGCGAGGGCGATCAGCGTGGAGCCGATCGGCGGGATCACGGAGCGGAATGCCTGCGGAAGGACGACCACGGACAGCGTCTGGCTGAAGGTCATGCCGAGGCTGCGGGCCGCCTCGCCCTGCCCCTTGGGCACGGTGTTGATGCCCGAGCGCAACGCCTCGCAGATGAACGCGGAGGTGTAGCAGCCGAGCGCCAGGACCGCGAACACCTCGAAGGGCAGCACGAGTCCGAACCGGGGCAGCCCGAGCAGCACGGCGAAGAACAGCAGGGTGAGCGGGGTGTTGCGCAGCACGGTCACCCACACCGTGCCGAAGGCCCGCAGGGAGCCGACCGGCGCGACCCGGAACGACGCCATCAGGAAGCCGAGCACGAGGGCCAGCACGCTCGCGTAGACGGTGAGTTCGACCGTGCCGAGGAATCCCTCGGCGAAGGTGTGGAAGTTGTCGATCAGTACGTTCACATCGGCCTCGCTCAGCTCGCCGGGTAGCGGTCGATGGCGGGCGGGGTGGGCGCCGGCACTCCGGAGAGCCCGAGCGTCGCCTCGTACGCCCTCTTCCAGTCGCCGTTCTTCTCGCGGGCCGCCAGCGCGTCGTCGAGCGCGAACCGCAGCGCGTTGTCGTCGCGCGGAACGCCGATGCCGTACGGCTCCTTCGAGAACGGCTTGCCGACGACCTTGAGCTCGTCGGGCACCTTCGCCGCGTAGCCGATCAGGATCGCGTCGTCGGTGGTGACGGCGTCGACCTGGTACGTGAGCAGGTTGTCGACGCAGACCGAGTAGGTGTCGTAGGCGACGAGCGTCGCCTTCGGGTAGTCGGTCTGGATGCGCTGGTACGGCGTCGAACCGGCCGCCGAGCAGACGCGTTTGCCGGCGAGGTCCTGGGGGCCGTGGATGTCGTTCTCGTCCTTGCGTACGAGCAACGACTGACCGGCCATGTAGTAGGGGCCCGCGAAGCCGACGAGCTTCTTGCGGTTGTCGTTGATGGTGTAGGTGCCGACGTAGAAGTCGATCTGGCCGTTCTGCAGGGCGGTTTCGCGGTTGGCCGAGGCGATCGTCTTGAAGCGGATGGTGCTCGGGTCGAAGCCGAGCGAGGCCGACATCATCCTGGCGATCTCGATGTCGAAGCCGGAGTAGGTGCCGCTCGCCGGGTCCTTCTCGCCCAGGTACGGCTGGTCCTCCTTGACGCCGATGTTGAGGTAGCCGCGCTTCCTGGCCCTCTGCCAGGTGGGCGAGGAGGGGAGCTCGAAACCTTCTGCCACCTGGTAGTGGGGCAGTTTGCCGGCGGCGGGTCCCTTGGTGGGCGGGCTGCCCTCCTTGCCGCAGGCGGCCGTCAGCAGCGCGATGCACACGAGGACGGCCACGGCGAGGCGCGTACGTGTCGTACGGATCATGGTCGTACTCCCCCGCCTAGTGCTTGAGGATCTTGGAGAGGAAGTCCTTGGCGCGGTCGCTGCGCGGATTGGTGAAGAACTCCTCGGGGGCGCGGTCCTCGACGACACGGCCGTCCGCCATGAAGACGACGCGGTTGGCGGCGGAGCGCGCGAAGCCCATCTCGTGGGTGACGACGACCATGGTCATGCCGTCGCGCGCGAGCTGCTGCATGACTTCGAGGACCTCGTTGATCATCTCGGGGTCGAGTGCCGAGGTCGGCTCGTCGAACAGCAGGGCCTTGGGGTCCATGGCGAGGGCGCGGGCGATGGCCACGCGCTGCTGCTGGCCGCCGGAGAGCTGCGCCGGGTACTTCGGGGCCTGGGAGGCGAGGCCCACGCGGTCCAGGAGTTCGAGGGAGCGCCGGTCGGCCTCGTCCTTCTTGCGGCCGCGGACCTTGATCTGGGCCAGCGAGACGTTCTGCAGGACCGTCTTGTGGGCGAAGAGGTTGAAGGACTGGAAGACCATCCCGACCTCGGCGCGGAGCCTGGCGAGCGCCTTGCCCTCGTCCGGCAGCGGCTGCCCGTCGAGCCTGATGGCTCCGGACTCGATGGTCTCCAGCCGGTTGATCGCCCTGCACAGGGTTGACTTGCCCGACCCCGAGGGGCCGATGACCACGACCACCTCCCCCTTGCCGACGGTGAGGTTGATGTCCCGGAGGACATGGAGCTCGCCGAAGTGCTTGTTCACGTCCTGCAGTTCGATCAAAGGATCGACAGCCATGCCCGGCCCTACCCACTCTCAGCTGTGTCGCAGAAGCCGCAAACTATCCGGGTGAGGAGTAGCCAAATACACGACACGCACTTTTCGGGCATTAGCCGTATTTATAAAGTTTATGTTTTATGGCGTCACGGTCGGCGGGTTATCCCTCCGCCACCTCCGCGTACAGCTGCGAGAGTTCGGGGACGCCGCTGGACGCCCAGGTGTGGCCGGAGGCGACGACATCGATCTCCCGGCCGGAGGCCAGCCGCACCGCCGGGTGGCCGTTGGGCCAGATCTCCCAGCGGGCGCCGGTGACCGTGCGCACGATGACCGAACCCAGATAGAGCCCCGCGTCGTTGCCGAGCCACGGCAGGCTCTCCTCGTCGTCGCGCCAGCGCGGCAGCAACTGGTCCAGCGCCTCCAACGAGGCCACGGAGTCGTCGAGTTCGACACCCGCCTGATTCGCCTGCGAGCGCAGCAGCTCGCATTCGGAGAGGAGTTCGGCGACGCCCTCGGAGTCATGATCACCGTCGGAGAACACCGCGACGCCGAAGGCGGGACCGTGCTTCTTGCGCCAGGTGCCCAGGAAAGGGATGTTCATACGCCCAGCGTGACATTCGCACTCCAGGTCGCACCACAGGCGCGCCCCGACGGGCCCTCACACGTCGAGGTCCACCACGACGGGCGCGTGGTCCGACGCCCCCTTGCCCTTGCGCTCCTCACGGTCCACATAGGCGTCGGTGACCGCCTTGGCGAACGGCTCGTTGCCGTAGACCAGGTCGATGCGCATGCCGCGGTTCTTGGGGAAGCCGAGCTGACGGTAGTCCCAGTACGTGAACGGGTGGTCGTACTTGAGGGGCCGCGGAACCACGTCCGACAGGCCCGACTCACGCAGCGAGGCGAGGGCGGCGCGCTCGGCCGGGGTGACGTGGGTGGCCCCCTCGAAGAGGGAGATGTCCCAGACGTCGTCGTCCGTCGGCGCCACGTTGTAGTCACCCAGCACGGCGAAGGGCCGGCTGCCCGCCGCGTCGCCCGCGACCGCGGCCTTGAGGGCCTCGAACCACTGAATCTTGTAGGCGTAGTGGGGGTGGTCCACCTCGCGTCCGTTCGGCACGTACACCGACCAGACGCGGACCGGGCCGCAGGTGGCGGAGACCGCCCGGGGCTCCTCGACGCCCTCGTAACCGGGGCCGCTGGGCAACCCCTTGACCACGTCCTCGAGGCCGACGCGGGAGATCACCGCCACGCCGTTCCACCGCCCGGTCGCGTGGACCGCCGTCTCGTAGCCCAGCTCACGCAGCTCGTCGACGGGGAACTGCTCGGCGGCGACCTTGGCCTCCTGGAGGCACAGCACGTCCGTGCCGCTGCTCTCCAGCCAGGCCAGCAGCCTCGGGAGGCGAGCGGTGATCGAGTTCACGTTCCAGGTCGCGATGCGCATGCCTCACAACCTACCGGGCGGGTACGACAACGGGTCGCCGTGCCCGCCCGGTGCCCCCATCCGCGGATGCTCAGAGCTCCGCCGACGCCCCCGGTGCGAGCCGCAGGTGCTCGGAGCCGCCCAGGGAGCCGATCTGGTGGTCGTAGATCGGGCGCGCGAGGTCCGTCAGGAGCGCGTCGTGGATGTCGTAGGCGCGCTGCGGCTTCACCTCGCGGACGTAGTCGATGACCTCGGCGATCTTGTTCCACGGCGCCATGACCGGGAGCATCAGCGTCTCGACCGGCTGCTCCGGGACGGTGAGGGCGTCGCCCGGGTGGAAGACACGGCCGCCGTCGATGAGATAGCCGACGTTCGTGATGCGCGGGATGTCCGGGTGGATCACGGCATGCAGTTCGCCGTGCACCTGGACGTCGAAGCCCGCGGCGGTGAACGTGTCACCGTGGCCGACGGTGTGCACCCGGCCCGGGAAGGCCGCGGAGATCTTCTCCGCGACCGACTTCAGGGTCCAGATCTCGGCACCCGGGTTGGACTCCAGCCCTGCCCGGAGCCGGTCCTCGTTGAAGTGGTCGAGGTGCTCGTGCGTGACCAGGATCGCGTCCGCGCCGACGGCCGCGTCCTCCTCGGTGAAGGTCCCCGGGTCGATGACGAGCGTGCGCCCGTCCTTCTCGAGGCGGATGCAGGCATGCGACTTCTTCGTGAGCTTCATGGGTCCATCCTCCCCCTCCCGGTGCCACCGAGGGCCGCTGAGACAGGTGCTCCCGGTACCAGGCTCAAGATCACTCCTGGGGGGTCGTCTCCTCCCGGATGACCTGCTGCGCCACCTTGAAGGCGCTGTTGGCGGCCGGGACACCGCAGTAGACGGCCGCCTGGAGGAGCACCTCCTTGATCTCGTCCGGGGTGAGGCCGTTACGGAGGGCGGCGCGGGTGTGGAAGGCGAGCTCGTCGAGATGGCCGCCCGCGACCAGCGCCGTGAGCGTGACACAGCTGCGCGCACGCCGGTCGAGGCCGGGCCGGTCCCAGATCTCGCCCCACGCGTAGCGCGTGATGAACTCCTGGAAGTCCCCGGAGAACGCGTCCGCCGAGGCCAGCGCCCGGTCCACATGCGCGTCGCCCAGCACCTCGCGGCGCACCTTGATCCCGGCGTCGTAGGGGTCCGGCCTGCCCAGGGCCTCGGGCTGTACGACGGCCGGGGCGATCTCGGCGACAGGCGCGACCGGCGGCGGCGCCGTGAGCACCGGCTTGACCGGGGCGGCGAGGATGGCCATCTGGCCTGTGGTCGAGTCGTAGGCGGGCTGCCAGGCGGTGGAGAAGTGCCGTACGAGCAGGTCGGTGACCGCGGCCGGCTGCTCCACGGGGACCAGGTGCGAGGCGCCGGGTACGACGGCGAGGCGGGCGTCCGGTATCCCCGCGACCAGCGTGCGGGCCTCGGCGGGCCCGGTGACCTGGTCGTCGGAGCCGACGAGGACGAGAGTGGGCACGCCGATGCGGCCCAGTTCGGCGCGTACGTCGAAGGCGGCGAGCGCCTCGCAGGCGGCGATGTAGCAGCCGGGGTCGGTGGTACGCACCATCTGTACGGCCCACTCGGTGATCGCGGGCTGCGCGGCGGCGAAGCCGCTCGTGAACCAGCGCTCGGGCGAGGATCGCGCGATCGGGTCCAGCCCGTTGCTGCGCACGATCACTCCGCGCTGCCGGAACTCGTCGGCCGAACCGAAGCGGGGCGAGGCGGCGATCACGGCGAGCGAGGCGATCCGCTCCGGATGACGCAGGGCCAGTTCGATGCCGATGGCGCCGCTGAACGCGCAGCCCGCGTAACCGAAGCGCTGCACGCCGAGCGCGTCGAGGGTGGCGAGCAGCCGGCCCGCGAGTTCGGTGATGGAACCCGTCGGGTAGGCGGGGGCGCCGCCGTGGCCCGGCAGGTCGAACCGGAAGATCCGCCAGTTCTTGGACAGCTCGGGTATCTGCCGGTCCCACATGTGCCATGTGGTGCCGAGGGACGGTCCCAGGACCAGGACCGGGGCGTGGTCCGGCCCGTCAAAGCGGTATTGCAGGTTTTCGGCGTTCGTGTCACTCACCTGCCCACGCTCCCACATCTCACCATTTCCCACGGGAGGGGGTCGCGACGCTTGCCAAACCTCCCCAGGGTCTTGTACGCCCTCACACGCAACCGCCGACACCAGTAGTGACCCACGCCACGACAGTGTGGGACCTGAGGAAGGCACTTCGAGCCCTGCGGCTCCGAAGCGCCTGTGCGTGCGGATCAGAGCGGTAGCTTCGATTTCAGCAGTCAGCCCTCCCGGCAGGGAAGGCGTGTCCACGGCCGAGACCGCGGACCGTCCGGCTGAAGTCCAGGCCCGTGAGGTGAACGACAGGAACCTCACCGCCCGCCGCCGTCACCTTGAAGGAGTTCCGCCGATGAAGACCGTCACCCACTGGATCGGTGGCAAGCCCTTCGGAGGCGCCGCGGGCGCCTCCGGCACCTGGGGCCCCGTGACCGACCCCGCGACCGGAGAGGTCACCGCACAGGTCGCGATGGCCGGCGCCGACGAGGTCGACGCCGCGGTCGCCGCGGCGAAGGAGGCCTACGCCACCTGGCGCACGTCCTCGCTCGCCCAGCGGATCGCGATCCTCTTCCGCTACCGGGAGCTGCTGAACGCGCGCCGCGACGACCTCGCCGCGCTGATCACCGCCGAGCAGGGCAAGGTCCACGCGGACGCGCTGGGCGAGGTGGCCCGGGGCCTGGAGATCGTCGAACTGGCCTGCGGGCTCGGCATGGCGCTCAAGGGCGACACGTCCACGGAGGTCTCGAGCAACGTCGACGTGGCGTCGATCCGCCAGCCGCTCGGCGTGATCGTCGGCATCTCACCGTTCAACTTCCCCGCGATGATCAGCATGTGGATGTTCCCCATGGCGATCGCCTGCGGGAACACCTTCGTCCACAAGCCGAGCAGCAAGGCCCCCTCCGCGTCCATGCTCCTCGCGGAACTCGCGGCCGAGGCCGGCGTGCCCGACGGTGTGCTCAACATCGTGCACGGCGACGAGGTCGCGGTGAACGCGCTGCTCGACCACCCGGACGTGGCGGCCGTGTCGTTCGTGGGCTCCACGCCGGTCGCCCGCCACGTCTACACCAGGGCGTCCGCCGCCGGCAAGCGCGTCCAGGCCCTCGGCGAAGCGAAGAACCACATGCTGGTGCTGCCCGACGCCGACCTCGACGCGGCGGCCGAGGCCGCCGTGACGGCCGCCTACGGCTCCGCGGGCCAGCGCTGCATGGCGGTCTCCGTGGTGGTCGCGGTCGGCTCGGCGGGCGACCCGCTGGTGTCCCGGATCGCCGAGCGGGCCAAGAAGGTCAAGATCGGCCCGGGCAACGACCCGACGTCCGAGATGGGCCCGCTCATCACCAAGGCGCACCGCGACCAGGTCGCGGACTACGTCGCGGGCGCGGCCGCCCAGGGAGCCGACGTGGTGCTCGACGGCAGGGACTTCACCGTCGAGGGCCTGGAGAACGGGCACTGGATGGGCGTCTCGCTCCTCGACAGGGTCCGCGCGGGCTCGGACGTCCACCGCAACGAGATCTTCGGCCCCGTCCTGTGCGTGCTCCGCGCGGAGACCTACGAGGAGGCCATGGACATCATCAACGGCTCCCCGTTCGGCAACGCCGGCTCGATCTTCACCCGCGACGGCGGCGCGACCCGCCGGTTCCAGCTGGAGGTCGAGACCGGCATGGTCGGCGTGAACGTGCCGATGCCGGTGCCGGTGGGCTACCACTCCTTCGGCGGCTGGAAGGACTCGGCCTTCGGCGACCACCGCATGTACGGCAGCGAAGCCGTCCACTTCTACACGCGCGGCAAGGTCATCACGAGCCGCTGGCCGGACCCGGCCGAGGTGGCGGCCGGTCCGGACCTGGGCTTCCCCGCGTCCCGCTGACCGCCCCGGGCCCGCCCGCGCGGACTCCCCTGGGGCGCGTCAGAGCTCGCCGGGAGCGCCAAGGCCCGTGAGGGCGCCGACCGGGTCGAGATCGGGGGTTCCCCGGGGCCACCAGTCCTCCTGGCCCGGTTCCGATTCGTAGGCGTACCAGAGGCCGTCGTGGCCCAGGCGCAGCTGGACGTGGCCGCGGGGGTGGGTGAGGTGATTGCGCCAGGGGCGGAAGGCGGGCAGGTCGGCAGCCAGGAGGAGCGGGCGGGCCCGGTCGAAACGGCCCGCCGGAGGGTCCCAGGGCTCTTCCAGGACGCAGAGCCCTTCGAGTCCGCCCTGCCGCCAGGCGGCGACCGCGCGCGCCAGGTCGGCGGGGGTGCGTCCGGCGGCGGAGGCCAGCGAGGCGTAGAGGGCGCGGGTGGCGCCGGTGAGACCGGAACCCGGGCGGGCGGCGGCGAGCCGTACCGCGTCCTGCCAGAGCGTCAGCTCCGCGACCGGGTCGCGGCCCGTGGTCAGCAGCGCGTGCGCGCGGGCTGCCGCGTCCGTGGCCAGCTGGTCCAGCGCGAAGGGGTCCGGGCCGCCCGGCGCGCCCGGGTAGGCCGGCGGCTGCTCGGGGTGCGCGGGGGCGGGCAGCGGTGCCGGGAGGAGCGGCAGCGTCCGGAGCGCAAGGGCGTCACGGGCCCGTACGCCGGGCAGCGGCGCCGACGGCTGTTCCTGGGCGGCGCGGGCCGCGCGGGTCGCGTTGCGGCGGGACAGCGCGTCGAGCAGCTCTCGCTCGCCCCGGCCGCGCAGCAGAAGCAGCACGAAGGGGTCCTCGTCGAGCAGACGTGCCGTCTGGTAACAGAGGGCGGCCACGTGTTTGCAGGGATGGCCGTAGTCGGGGCAGCTGCACTGCGGTGCGAGATCCCCGGGGCCGGGGAGCAGATCGACTCCGCAGTCCGCGAGCGACTTGGGCATCTCCTTGTCGAGCAGCGCCGCGATGTGCCCGGGGCGCTCGGCGGCCGCGTCGAGGAAACGGTCCCAGTCGGCGTCCTCCAGCGTCCGCAGTCTGACCTGTACGCGATACGGCCGTGGACGGCTCCCGTGGACATAGGCCAGCACCAGTCCCGGTGTGACCGTGATGGCGTCGACATGCCCCCGGTCGGCGTACGCCCGTCCGCGCGCCAGCCGCGCCGCGTCCAGGGCGCCCTCTTCAAGGGCGCTCACCCAGGCGTTGCCCCACCACGTCTCCGCGAAGGCGTCCGGGGCCGTGTGCGAGGTGCGGGCGGGGAGGGCTTCGAAGGTGCGGCGCAGCTCGCCGTCGCGGCGCGGGGATGCCATGGAGCGTGGCAGGGCGGCGGGGGGCGGGTCCGCGAGGGTCTTGGGTGACTCGGTCGGCTCAGACGACTCGCGTGACTCGTCCGGGTGCGCCGAACGGTGGCTTTCCCTCTCCGTGCCGGTCTCAAGATCGGTCTCGACGTCGATCCTGGCGTCGGTCCTGGCGTGGGCGTACGCCGGACGTCCGGTGACGGTTTCCTCGCGCGGCGTCCTGGAGGCGGGCAGTTCGAAGGCCTCCGCGAGCACCTCTCCTACGTCGCGGACCCGGCCTCCCCGGTCGGGGTCCGGTCGGCCGCGCCGGGCCCGCGAACCGGCCGACGCGCGGTCGGCGGACCGGTGTGCGGTCCCGACTCCCTTGGTCTCGGCCGCGGTCCGCGCCTGTCTGGCCTCCGTACGCGCCACGCGCAGTGCCTCGCGGGCGATGTCACCGGGGCGCGCGCCGGTCGCGGGCGCGTCGGCGGACGGCGCGTCCGCCGTCTCCGCCTGGGCGGGCGGCCGTACCGCGTCGGGTTCGGCATCTGGGTCGGTCTCCGGATCCGGCACCGCGTCCATACCCGCACTGGGGCCCGGGTGTGTGTCGCTCCCTCTCCCGGCGGCGCGACGCAGGGCTTCCCTGGCCGCGTCGCCCGGTCGGGCCGCCGGGGAGGCCGTCCTGTCGGACCGCGAACCCGGCTCGTCCCCGGCCGCCGCACCCCGATTGTCGCGCTCCCGCGCGGCCCGCAGCGCGCGACGCGCCTCGTCGGCGGGGCGCGGCCCGGCCGCAGGACGTGACGCCTCGGCATCCGGCGCGTCAGCGTCCGGCGCGTCGGCATCCCCGTTCACCGGCCGCGTCTCCTCCTCCGGCCCGCTCACGACGACCTCCGCAGTGACACCAGGTCCGACAGCTCGCGGTCGGTCAGTTCGGTCAGGGACGCCTCTCCGGAGCCCAGGATGGCGTCGGCGAGCGCCCGCTTCGCTTCGAGCATCTCGGCAATGCGGTCCTCGATCGTGCCCTCGGTGATGAGCCGGTGGACCTGGACGGGCTGGGTCTGGCCGATGCGGTAGGCGCGGTCGGTGGCCTGTTCCTCGACGGCCGGGTTCCACCAGCGGTCGAAGTGGACGACGTGGCCCGCCCGGGTGAGGTTCAGGCCGGTGCCCGCGGCCTTGAGGGACAGCACGAGGATCGGGGTGGCCCCGCTCTGGAAGCGGTCCACCATGTGTTCGCGTTCGGCGACCGGGGTGCCGCCGTGCAGGAGCTCCACCGGGACGGCGCGCGTGGTGAGGTGGGCGGTGATCAGCCGGGCCATCCCCACGTACTGGGTGAAGACCAGCGCCGAGCCGTCCTCGGCCAGCAGCGTGTCCAGCAGCTCGTCGAGCAGGGCGAGTTTGCCGGAGCGGGCGGAGGGGCCGTGGGCGGCCGCCCTGGCGTCCTCCTTCAGGAAGAGCGCCGGGTGGTTGCAGATCTGCTTGAGGGAGGTGAGGAGCTTCAGGACGAGGCCGCGGCGGGCGATGCCCTCGGCGGTCTCGATGGCGAGCATCGACTCGCGGACCACGGCCTCGTAGAGGGAGGCCTGCTCGCGGGTCAGCGGGACCGGGTGGTCGGTCTCCGTCTTGGGGGGGAGTTCGGGGACGATCCCGGGGTCGGACTTCTTGCGGCGGAGCAGGAAGGGGCGGATCAGCCGGGCCAGACGGGCGACCGCCTCCTCGTCCTCGCCGTTCTCCACCGCACGCGCGTGCCGGGCGCGGAAGGACTTGAGGGGGCCGAGCAGGCCGGGGGTCGTCCAGTCCAGCAGGGCCCACAGCTCGGAGAGGTTGTTCTCCACAGGGGTGCCGGTGAGGGCCACGCGCGCGGGGGACGGGATGGTGCGCAGGGCTTTCGCCGTCGCCGAGTAGGGGTTCTTGACGTGCTGGGCCTCGTCCGCGACGACCATGCCCCATGTCTGCTGGGCGAGCCGGGGCGCGGCCGAGCGCATCGTGCCGTAGGTGGTGAGGACGAAGCCGCCGTCGAGGTCTTCCAGGGTGCGGTCGGGGCCGTGGAAGCGGCGGACGGGGACGCCGGGCGCGAACCGGGTGATCTCCCGCTGCCAGTTGCCCAGCAGCGACGCCGGGCAGACGACGAGGGTGGGTTCGCTGTGGGCCCGACGCAGGTGCAGGGCGATGACGGTGATGGTCTTGCCCAGGCCCATGTCGTCGGCGAGACAGCCGCCCAGGCCGAGCGAGGTCATGAGGTCCAGCCAGGCGAGGCCCCGCAGCTGGTAGTCCCGCAGCCGGGCCTGGAGTCCCGGGGGCGGCTCCACGGGGGTGACGCCGGCCGTCAGGCGGTCGCGCAGCGCGGCGAGGGCGCCGACCGGCACCGCCTCGACCGTCTCGCCGTCGACCTCGGCGGTGCCGGTGAGCGCCACGGACAGTGCGTCGACCGGGTCGAGCAGACCCAGCTCCCGCTTGCGGGCCTTGCGGACGAGGGCGGGGTCGACGAGGACCCACTGGTCGCGCAGCCGGACGACCGGGCGGTGCGCCTCGGCGAGGGCGTCCATCTCGGCCTCGGTGAGCGGATCGCCGCCGAGGGCCAACTGCCAGCGGAACTGGAGTAGTTCCTCGCTCTCGAAGAAGCCGGTGCCGTCCGTGGCCGAGCCGGGCGCGGGGCGCACCACGGCGGCGGCGCTGAGGTCGTGGGCGAGGTCGCGGGGCCAGTGGACGGCGACGCCGGCCGCGCCGAGGCGGGTCGCGGCGATGCCGAGCAGGTCGGAGAGCTCCTCTTCGGTGAGTGCGAGGACGTCGGGCACGTCCTGTTCGGACAGCCGGTCGAGGGGCGGCCAGACGCGGGCCGCCCGGCGCACGGCGAGCGCCGCGTCGACGCGCGCGCGGGGTCCGAAGGTCGCGTCGGCCTCGCCCGCCCACAGGGCCGCGGCGTCGACGACGAGGGTGGGGTCGGCGAGGCTGTGCACCTGGACGACGGCGGCGCCCGCGCGGTGCGCGCTCTCGCCGTCGTCGAAGAGCTGGTACGCCGAAAGATCCAGACGGAGCGAGATCCGTACGCCCGCGTCCATGCCGGCGGCGACCTCGGCGGCCCAGTCGTGGGCTCCGGGCAGTCGCTGCGGCTCTCTGGCCGCGAACGGTTTCCCGGAGGTGTGGGGAGCGGCGGGGGTGCGCGGCAGGGTGTCGGCGACCGCGTCGAGGAAGGAGCGCATCAGCGCTTCCGGGTCGGGCAGCCGGAGAGGGCCCTTGCCGGGGAGCGGGACGGCATGCCCTTCGTACGGGAGGGCGGCGGCCACGGCCCGGAGGTGGGCGATGTCGTCCGGGTCCAGTGGGCCCGCGCGCCAGGCGTCGTGGCCCTCCGGGGTGAGTCCGGGCAGCAGCCGGCCCCGCGCGACGAGCCGCAGCGCGTGCAGCGCGGCCGCGCCCCAGCAGGTCGTGGCCGGATGCGCGGCGCGGTCGTGACGGGCCCCGGCGAGCAGCGGCAGGGCTTCGGCGATCGGCAGGGTCAGCGCGGGGACGGTGCCGCGGCGGGCTCCGGAGCCATGCGCTCGTACCACCGTCAGCTCGACCGGCTCGACGGACGACGTGCTCTCGGCGGGCGACGCGCTCCCGGCGCCGTCGCCGGACGGCAGCGGCCCGCCGTCCGGGTCCCAGAAGGCGACGCGCCCCTCGCGTGGCAGGGGGGCGGGCAGGAAGACGGCGGCAAGCCGCACCGGCACAGCCGTATCGGTCCTCACGGCCTCGTCGCCCATACGTCCGGTCACCTCCGCCCCTCGGTCGAATCAGTCGCCTTCGACTCTACGGGCGGCCTCTGACAATCGGTCCCGGCGGTGGCCCCGGCGCGGGGCCGGGGCGTCTCAGGGGACCGTGCGGGAGACGACGTAGACCATGGCGCGCCCGGGCTGGGGCCAGTTCACGAGGATGTCCTGGGTGGGCGCCGGGTCCTTCTGTGCGTGGGTGAGACCCCACCACGAGCCGGGGCCCGTGAACTTCCAGCCGACGACCTTCTGGTCGCGGGTGCCGATGGCGATGTCGTTCTTGCGCAGTTTGTCCCTGCTCGTGCCGATCTCCGAGAGGAACTGCTCCAGGCCCGGACCGTTGGTGGCGAACTGCACGTAGAGGCGGCTGGTCTTCCAGTTGTTCGTCTCGTAGTAGGCGACGGAGACGCCGTTCAACGGGATGGGCACCTGGTAGAGGCGGCGCTGGACGCGCGAGGGCCAGCCCACGGTGAGGCCGGTCGCCGAGTACTTCTCCTCCTTCAGCTTGCCGCTGTCGCGGCTCTGGTTGGCGGAGATCACCAGGTAGCCGGCCGGGACGCCGATGAGCAGCACGATGATCAGCAGGGTCAGGGCACGGCGGCGGAACTTGTGGCGCGGGTCCTCCGGCGGCCGCCGGGGCTCGTCGGGAGGTGAGGCCTGGCGCGGCAGCGAGGCCGTCACAGCGTCCCCTGGGTCGTACGACGGGACTCGGTGTAGCGCTCGTACCGCTCGTAGCGCTCCACTCGGCGGCGCTTGGCGCGGCGGAAGCGGCGTGCGACGAGGCGGGCGAGGTCAGCGGCGCCGACCATGCCGGCCTCGGGGCCGAGCTGCGCGCGGGCGATACGGGCCTCGGGCCGGTAGCCGCGGCCGGTCAGGTGGCGGCGGAAGGCGTCGCGCGCGGGGCCGATGAGGAGGTCGTCGGCCGCGCTGACGCCGCCGCCGATGACGAAGCAGGAGGGGTCCAGGGCCGCCGCCAGGTTGGCGATGCCGACGCCGAGCCACTGACCGATGTCCTGGAGCAGCTCGATGCACATGGCGTCGCCCTCGCGGGCCAGCTCGGTGATCATCGGGCCGGTGATGTCGCCGATGTTGCCCTTGACGTGCTCGATGATCCCGTACGCGACCGGGGAGTCCGCGGCGGCGAGTTCCCGGGCCTCGCGGACCAGCGCGTTGCCTGAGCTGTACTGCTCCCAGCAGCCGCGGTTGCCGCACGGGCAGCGGTGTCCGCCGGGAACCACCTGCATGTGACCGAACTCGCCCGCGACGCCGAACTTGCCCCGCTTGACCTGGCCGTCCTCGAGCAGCGCGCCACCGATGCCGGTCCCGAGCGTGATCATGACGAGGTTGTCCTCGCCGCGGCCCGCGCCGAACCGCCACTCCGCCCAGGCGGCGGCGTTGGCGTCGTTGTCGACCAGAACCGGGACGGCGAGGCGCCCGGCGAGACGGTCGCGCAGCGGCTCGTTGCGCCAGGACAGGTGGGGGGCGAACAGGACGCGGTTGCGCTCGGCGTCGACCCAGCCGGCCGCACCGATGCCGACGGCGTGCACGTCGTGCCGGTCGGAGAGGTCCAGGACCAGCTCCACGATGGTGTCCTCGACGACCTTGGGGCTCTTGGACTTGTCCGGCGTCTCGGCGCGGAGCTTCTCCAGGATGTTGCCGTCGGCGTCGACGACGCCCGCCATCACCTTCGTGCCGCCGATGTCGATGCCGACGGTGGGGACGCGGGGAGCCGTCAGGTGGGAACGCCGTTCACGCGTCCCTACGGTCCGCAGGACAGTGGCCCGCGCGGAGCCGCGGTGTGCGAGGTCGCGGTAGGTGCTCATCGGGCCGATTCTGCCTCACCGTGCCAGGGGGGCGCATGGCGGAGTCCCCCTGAGCTCTCCGGAACGCTCCGCTGGAGCGCCCCGGAGAGCTTTGGGACATATGTGAACTGCGGGCCGTGCGTGGCCGGTCGCGCCCACGCGGCGCAGTCGCGAATGTCACGGCCCCGCACCCCTCAGGGGGCGCTCCGCTCCAGCTCGTGACGGAGATCGTCCAGCTCGCTGCCGCCCGCCATCTGGCGGGTCAGCTCGTCGAGAGTGATCTCGTCGCGGGTGTGGCTGCCGAACATGGCACCGCGCTTCAGGAGGACGAACCGGTCACCGACCAGGTACGCGTGATGCGGGTTGTGCGTGATGAGGACCACGCCGAGGCCGGCGTCCCGAGCGGCCGCCACGTACTTGAGGACGACGCCGGACTGCTTCACACCGAGCGCCGCGGTGGGCTCGTCGAGGACGAGGACCTTGGCGCCGAAGTAGACAGCGCGGGCGATCGCCACGCACTGGCGCTCACCGCCGGACAGGGTGCCGATGGGCTGGTCGACGTCACGCAGGTCGATTCCCATGCGCAGCAGCTCCGCGTGGGTGATCCCGCGCATGCGCTCGACGTCCATGCGCTTGAAGGGGCCCGTGCCCTTCGACAGCTCGGAGCCGAGGAAGAAGTTCCGCCAGACCGGCATCAGCGGGACGACGGCGAGGTCCTGGTAGACGGTGGCGATGCCCCGGTCCAGGGACTCGCGCGGCGAGGCGAGCCGGGTCTCCTCGCCCTCGATGCTCAGGGTGCCCCCGTCGTGCTGGTGGAGACCTGCGATGATCTTGATCAGCGTGGACTTGCCCGCGCCGTTGTCGCCGAGCACACAGGAGATCTCCCCCGCGTGCACCACCAGCGAGACGCCCTCCAGGGCCCGGATGTTGCCGTAGTACTTGCTGACGTCGTCGAGCTCGACGAGCGCCGTGCGTTCCGTGGCGGCCGCGCCGGTCGTCTTTCCCGCGTCCGTCGTCATGCCGTCGCCGTCCGTCGTCATGCCGTCGCCTCCGCGCGCTTGCGGACCCAGTGGTTGAGCAGGGTCGCCAGGAGCAGCATCACTCCCAGGAAGAACTTGAACCAGTCCGGGTTCCACTCGGCGAACACGATGCCCTTGCTCACCATGCCGAAGATCAGCGCGCCGACCGCCGCGCCGACCGCGGAGCCGTAGCCGCCGGTGATCAGACAGCCGCCGATGACGGCCGCGATGATGTAGATCAGCTCGTTGCCGACGCCCTCGCCGGACTGCACGACGTCGAACGAGAACAGCAGATGCTGCCCGGAGATCCAGGCACCGAAGGCGACGCCCATGTAGAGGCCGATCTTCGTCTTGTTGACCGGGACGCCGACCGCGCGGGCCGCGGCCTCGCCGCCGCCGACGGCGTAGATCCAGTTTCCGAAGCGGGTGCGCAGCAGGATCCAGGTGGCGACGACGACCAGGGCCAGCCACCACAGGATGGTGATCTTGAAGTCGACGCCACCGACGGTGAGTGTCGAGGCGAAGACGTCCCTGGCCGAGGAGAAGCCCTGCATGTCGGAGATCGACTTCGTGGACACCGTGCCGCTGATCAGCTTGGTGAAGCCGAGGTTCATACCGGTCAGCATCAGGAAGGTGCCGAGCGTGATGATGAAGCTCGGCGGGTCCGTACGGGTCAGCATGACGCCGTTGAAGACGCCGATCGCCAGCGTGACGATCAGCGAGACGACGACACCGACCCAGACGTTCGCGGTCATCTGGTAGCTGAACATCGAGGAGATCAGCGCGGAGCTGGTCACCATGACACCCGCGGAGAGGTCGAACTCGCCGCCGATCATCAGCAGCGCGACCGGTACGGCCATGATGCCGATCGTCGAGGAGGCGTACAGGACCGTGCTGAGGCTCGCGGCCCGTACGAAGCTGTCCGCGAAGATCGCGAAGAAGAGGAAGACCGCGATCGCGCCGACCACGGAGCCGAGCTCGGGCCGGCCCATGAGTCTGCGCAGCGGCGAGGTCTTCAGGAGACGCTCGTCGACCTTGGTGTCGGGCGACGGCGCGGGTGCGGGCGCAGTGGCGCTCATCGGGTCCCCCGCTTGGTGTACTCCTCGAGCGCGGCGGCCTGATCCTTGGTGATGATCTGCGGGCCGGTGAGGACCGGCTTGCCCCCGCCGAGGACATCGTCGTTGTACTTGTAGAGCCAGAGCAGGTCCACGGCCTCGTAACCCTGGAGGTAGGGCTGCTGGTCGACCGCGAAGCCGAGCGTGCCGTCCTTGAGCTCCGAGGCCACCTTCGCGTTCAGGTCGAAGGTGTCGATCTCCGCCTTGCTGCCCGCGTCGTTCTTCGCCTTCACCGCGGTGTCCGCGTACGGGGCGCCGAGCGTGACGACCGCGTCGATGGACTTGTCGGCCTGCAGCTTGGCGCCGATGGAGGACTGCACGTCGGGCATGCTGGTGCCCTGGACGTAGAGGTTCTCCACGGTGCCGTGGAAGGTGCTCTTGACGCCCGCGCAGCGCTGCTCGTGACCGACGTTGCCCTGCTCGTGCAGGATGCACAGGGCCTTCTTGCGGCCCCGCTTGTTCAGCTCGTCGCCGACCGCCTCACCGGCGATCGTCTCGTCCTGCCCGATGTGGGTGAGCGCGCCGAACGCCTTGGACTGCTCGGAGCCGGAGTTCACCGTGATCACGGGAATTCCGGCCTTCTCGGCGCGCGCGACGGCCGCCTTCATCGCGTCCGGCTTGGCCAGCGTGACGATGATGCCGTCGACCCGCTTGTCCACCGCGGCGTCGACGAGCTGCGCCTGCTGCTGCGCCTCGGCGTTGTGCGAGTACAGGAAGTTGATGTTGTCCTTGACCGCGGCCTGCTTCGCGCCGTTCTGCACGATGTCCCAGAACGTGTCGCCATCGCCCGAATGGGTGATCATCGCGAAGGTCCACTTGGGCGTGTTCACCGCGGCCCGGCCCTGGGCCGCCGCCGCCTTACGGGCGTCCTCGGCCCGCTTCCCGCCGGTGCTGCTGCATCCCGCGAGGGACACCCCCAGCGCCCCTGCGAGCGCGATGCTTACCCAGGTCCGAGTCCGTGCCACGAGGCCGTGCCCTTCTTGCTGTGTTCTTTGGTGCGCCGGGGCTCGCGAAGCGGCCCGGAGGGCCGTTCCGCAGGCCCCGGGGGCCGACCTCTCGTCGGCCCCAAACGTCCCATTATCGAACACGGGCATCGTGCACCCCACCAGCGGGTCCCGCGCGCGGTGTGTTTCTCGAGGGTCGAGGCGTCCTTCTCAGTGATGACAGCGGGGCTGGTCAGGAAGTCGATGTTGCCCTTGTCGCCGTCTGCTTGGCGTTCAGGGCCGCACGAGGAGCTGGAATTCGAAGGAGTAACGCGAGGCACGGTACATATGGCTGCCGAACTCCACCGCGCGTCCGGTGTCGTCGAAGGTGGTGCGCTGCATGGTGAGCAGCGGTGCCCCCTCCGGCTCACCGAGCCGCTCCCCCTCCTCCGCGGTGGCCGCGCGGGCGCCGATGGACTGGCGGGCACTGTGCAGCGTGATGCCCGCGGCCCGCATCAGCCGGTACAGGCCGGTGGCCTCCATCTGCTCGCTGTCCAGCTCCAGCAGCTCCGGGGGCAGATAGTTGCAGAGGTACGCCATCGGCTCCCCGTGGGCGAGCCGCAACCGCTCCACCCGGTGTACGTCACTGCCCTCGGCCACGCCCAGAGCCGCCGCGACCTCGGCGGACGCCGGTACGACGGTGTTGACGAGCACCCGGGTCGCGGGGCGCTGCCCGGCCGCCTCCAGGTCGTCGTACAGACTGCTGAGCTCCAGGGGCCGCTTGACCTGGCTGTGCACGACCTGGGTGCCGACACCGCGGCGGCGCACCATCAGACCCTTGTCGACGAGGGACTGGATGGCCTGGCGGACCGTGGGCCGGGACAGCCCGAGCCGCCCGGCGAGCTCGATCTCGTTGCCGAGAAGGCTGCCCGGGGTCAGGGTCCCGTGCTCGATCGCGGCCTCCAGCTGCTGGGACAGCTGGAAGTACAGCGGGACCGGACTGCTGCGGTCGACACTGAGCTGGAGCGACACGGTCAGATCCTCATCTGGTTTCGGCACGCGCCGAGCGTAGCTCCGTGAGATGTTGACGGGAAGTTGTGAAGTTTGGTTGTCCGGACAAAGCATTGACAGCGCACCTGGCGGGCCCTCAGCTTGTTCCCATGCGCATCGGACTTATCGGAACGGGCCGTATCGGCACATTTCATGCGACCGTTCTCAACCGCCACCGTGAGGTCGGCTCCCTCATCGTCACGGACGCGGACTCGGTGAGGGCACATGCGGTCGCGGACCGGCTGGGCGCGACGGCGGCGCCCAGCGTGGACGAGATCTTCACCTGGGGCGTGGACGCCGTGGTCATCACGGCGGCCACCTCGGCGCACGGCGAACTGATCGGTCGGGCGGCACGCCTGGGACTCCCGGTGTTCTGCGAGAAGCCCATCGCCGTCGATCTGCCGGGCACGCTGTCCGCACTCGCCGAGGTCGACGCGGCCGGCACGGTCCTGCAGCTGGGTTTCCAGCGCCGCTTCGACACGGGCTACACAACCGCGCGCGAGGCGGTGCGCTCGGGGCGGCTCGGACGGCTGCACACCATCCGCGCGATGACCTCCGACCAGTCGCCGCCCCCGGCCTCGTACCTCCCGATCTCCGGCGGCATGTACCGCGACTGCCTCGTCCACGACTTCGACATGCTGCGCTGGATCACGGGCCACGAGGTCGTCGAGGTGTACGCGATGGGCTCCGACGCCGGACCCTCGATGTTCCGCGAGGCACACGACATCGACACGGCCGCCGCCGTCCTCACCCTGGACGACGGCACGCTCGCCACGGCGACCGCGACCCGGCTGAACGGCGCGGGCTACGACGTGCGCATGGAGCTGGCCGGCGAGCTGGACCAGATCGCCGTGGGCCTGGACGACCGTACGCCGATCGCCTCCACCGAAACGGCCGGACCGCCGCCCGCCGACAAGCCGTGGACCGGCTTCCTGGAGCGCTTCGGCCCCGCCTACGAGGCCGAGCTCGGCGCCTTCGTCGATGTCGTGCGCGGCGAACGCGCCAACCCCTGCGACGGGCAGGAGGCCCTGCACGCGCTGCGCATCGCCGAGGCCTGCGAGCTGTCGCGGCTGGAGCGGCGCCCGGTGTACCTGGCGGAGATCCCCGGCAGACGGGACTGAGCGGACACGGTGGTGCGGCTCCCCGCCCGACGAGCCGCACCACCGCTCACCAGCGCACGGGCAGGCTGCGCCGACCGCGCATCAGCATCCCGGGCAGCCAGTCGCCAGGGGGTCCGTCGAGGGCGAGGTCCGGGCATCTCTCCAGCAGGGAACGCAGCGCGACCCGGGCTTCGAGGCGGGCCAGCGGTGCGCCCAGGCAGTAGTGGATGCCGTGCCCGAAGGAGAGATGGCCCTGTGGGGCGCGGTGGATGTCGAAGCGGTCCGGATCCGGGCAGCGCGCCGCGTCACGGTTCCCGGCGTCGAGCCCGATCATCACCGGGTCACCGGCGGCGATGACCCTGCCACCGATCTCCAACGGCTCCGCCGCATAGCGGTACGTCGCCGTCGCGACCGGTCCCTCGAAGCGCAGCACCTCCTCCACCGCGCCGTCGAGGAGCGTCATGTCGGCCCGCAGTGCCGCGAGTTGCTCGGGGTGGGTGAGCAGAGCATGCACACCGTTCGTGATCAGATTGACCGTGGTCTCGTGGCCCGCGACCAGCAGGATGAACGCCATCCCGCGCAGCTCGTCACGGGAGAGCCGGTCGCCGTCCTCGGCCCGGGTGCGGATGAGGCCGCTGAGCAGGTCGTCGCCGGGTGCCGTGCACCGCTTGTCCTCGATCAGGTCATCGAGATAGGCGGCCATCTGCCGGAAGGCGGCCCGCTCGGAATCTCCGTCGGTCGGCGTCACGATCTCGTTCGACATCGCCCGGAACGCCACCCGGTCGATGTCCGGGACGCCGAGCAGCTCGCAGATGACGGTGAGCGGCAGCGGATAGGCCAGCGAGTCGACGAGGTCGGCGCCCCCCTTCGGCAGCATCTCTTCCAGCAGTTCGTCGGTGATCTGCTGGACGCGCGGGCGCAGCTCCTCCACCCGCCGCATCGTGAAGGCGCCCGTGACGAGGGAGCGCAGCCGGGTGTGCTCGGGTGGGTCGGTGCTCAGCACATGCCGGCCCATCAGCTCCTCTTCGGGTGAGCTCGGCCCCGCTTTCCTCGCGTCCTTGGAGAGCCTCGGGTCGGCGAGGGCCGCCCGCGCCTCCTCGTACCCGACGACGAGCCAGCCCTCGAACGCACCCGGTTGCGGCGTCCGCACCCAGTGGACCGGGCCGCGCTCGCGCAGCGCCGCGTAGACCGGATACGGGTCCCTCGTGAATCCCGCGCCGTACTCCCCCAGATCGATCATGGTCCCCCTCCCGTTGTCCTTTCAACGCGCGGGCCCCGTGCTCAGTGCCCGTCTCCTTCCAGAAGTCCCGCGTCGTACGTCAACAGGGCGATCTGTACACGGTTGTTGAGGCCGAGCTTGGCGAGGATCCGTGAGACATGGGTCTTGACGGTGGCGACGCTCATGTACAACTCGGCGGCGATCTCGGCGTTGGAGGAGCCCCGGCCGACGGCCACGGCGACCTCGCGTTCACGCTCACCCAGCGCGCCGATCCGCTCCCGGGCGCCGGTGCGCCGCCCGCCCGGCGCCCCACCGGCCGCGTGCTCCATCAACTGGCGGGTGACGGCGGGCGAGAGCACGGGATCACCGGCCGCGACCCGGCGTACCGCGTCGAGGATCTCGGCGGGCGGGGTGTCCTTGAGGACGAACCCGGCGGCGCCCGCGCGCAGGGCCCGCAGCACCAGGGAGTCGGCGTGGAAGGTGGTGAGCACGACGACCTGCGGCGCGTCCTCGCGCCCCCGCAGCCGTTCGGTGGCCGTGAGCCCGTCGACCACCGGCATCCGGATGTCCATCAGGACGACGTCCGGGCGGGTGCGGTCGACGAGTGCCTCGACCTCGCCCCCGTCCGCCGCCTCACCGACGATCTCGATGTCGTCGGCGCCGCCCATCATGAAGGACAGGCCGGCCCTGACCAGCGGATCGTCGTCGACGAGAAGCAGCCGGATCGCATTCATGGTGCCTACCGTAGGTGCCCACCGAGGCATTACCCACGCCCCGGCCGCGACGAACGACTACCGTCGGCCGACAGGACGATTTCGACGGGGTCTCTCCCGGGGGTGAGGAGTTCAGTGCGCTATCGGCTCTTGGGCAGGACCGGCCTGCGTGTCTCGGAGCTGTTCCTCGGCGCCATGACGTTCGGGGAGCAGGGCGGTGTGGGAGCGCCGAAGGAGGAGTGCGCGCGCATTCTCGACGCATACGCCGAGGCGGGCGGCAACGTGGTGGACACCGCCGTCAACTACCGCGGCGGCGCCAGCGAGGAGATCGTGGGCGAGCTGCTCAAGGGCCGACGCGACCGTTTCGTCCTCTCCACCAAGTACACCGTCTCCCGCGACGGCACCGACCCGAACGCCGCCGGGAACCACCGCAAGAACCTCACCCTCTCCCTGGAGACGAGCCTGCGGCGCCTCGGCACGGACTACGTCGACGTCTACTGGGTGCACATCTGGGACCGGAACACACCGGTCGAGGAGACCATGCGCGCCCTGGACGACGCCGTACGGTCCGGCAAGGTCCTGTACGTGGGTATCTCCGACGCGCCCGCCTGGGTGGTCTCACGGGCCAACACCCTTGCCGAGTGGCGGGGCTGGTCCCCCTTCGCCGCGCTCCAGGTGCCCTACAGCCTGCTCAGCCGCGACGCGGAGCGCGAGCTCCTGCCCATGGCGGAGACCTTCGGCATGTCGGTGGCCGCGTGGAGCCCGCTGCAGAACGGCGTCCTGTCGGGCAAGTACACGCGTCCGGGCGGTGTGGCCCCCGGCACGGCGACCCGCCTCTCCCCCGAGGCGATCGGGGAACTCGAACGGACCGTGGCCCAAGCGGTCCAGTCGGCGGCCGACGAACTCGGCGCCTCCCCCGCCCAGGTGGCGATCGCCTGGACCATGGCACACTCCCCCACCGTCCACCCCATCGTGGGTGCCCGCCACGTCACCCAGCTCACCGACAACCTGGGCGCGAGTGAACTCACCCTCCCCGACCACATACTGACCCGCCTGGAGGAGGCCACGGCCTTCCGCACAGGCTTCCCCACGGACTTCATCGACGAGACATCGAGCTGGGTATACGGCACCGCGGGCCACCGGGTGATCCCCCGCAAGCCCTGACACACCCGCGGGCGCACCCCGCGGTCACCCACCCCACGGCAGCCATGCCCGCACCGTGAAGCCCCCATCCCCGTCGGACCCGTGCTCCAGACGTCCGCCGGCCAGAGTGGACCGCTCGGTCAGCCCGATCAGCCCCTGCCCGGAACCCGGCACATGCGGCACCTCCCCCGGCGGGGCGGGGTTGCTCACGGACACGCTCAGGCCGTCACCCGGGGCACCCGAGACATCGACCGTGACCTCGGCGCCCGGAGCGTGCTTGCGAGCGTTCGTCAGCCCCTCCTGGGCGATGCGATACACGGTCCGCCCGACGGACGCGGGCACGGCGGCGGCATCGGTGACCCGCAGGTCGAAGGCCACCTTCATCCCCGCCTCACGCGACTCGCAGACCAGCGCGTCCAACGCGCCGAGCGTCGGCTGCGGCCGCCCCGCGTCATCGGAGTCACCCGTCCGCAGCACCCCGATGATCTCCCGCAGATCCTGCAGCGCCTCGTGCGCGCTCTCCCGGATCACCCCGGCGGCCCGCGCGACCTCCTCGTGGGGCGCGTCCGGCCGGAACTCCAACGCCCCCGCGTGCACGCTCAGCAGCGTCAGCCGGTGCGCGAGCACATCGTGCATCTCACGCGCGATCGCCTCGCGCGCCAGCCGCTGCGCCTGCTCGGCCCGCAGCTCGGCCTCCGTCTCGGCCCGCCGTGCCCGGTCCCGCAGACTCAGCATGAGCTGCCGTTTGGACCGTACGAACATGCCCCAGCCGACGACCGCCACGGTCAGCAGCGCGCTGACGGCGATGGCGGCGGCGTAGGGCAGTTCGGGGTCGGGGCGCAGCCAGAAGTAGACCGGAAGCAGTGCGAGCTGGAGACCGCCGACCCAGCCCACGTACTTGAGGGGCCGGTGCACGGCGAGCGTGAAGAGGGCGACCAGGCCGGCGCCGCCCGCGGTGTTCGAGAGCACTCCGACGGGGATCATCGCCACGGCCAGCCCCAGCGGCCGGCGGCGGCGCGACCACACGGCGAGACAGGCGAGTCCGCCGAGCCACTGGTCGACGACGGCGAGCGCGTGCGGGGTGTTCGGGTCGCGGGTCAGTGTGTGGGCGGCCATCGCCCCGATGACGACGGCCAGCAGAAAGCACCCGAAGTCGACCGCCCAGTCCCGTGCGGTACGCCGGGGCCGTCCACCCCGCCCCGTCCGTTCGGGGTCGAGCTCCGCGACCACGGCGGACGGCAGCAGCCAGCGCCGCCCGGGCAGAACGGGTGCCATAGGCACCGGATTGTCAGCACTCACGGTCGACAAATCTACGAGGCCCGGGCCGCCGGCACCTCCCCCTGGCCGGTATCACCGACGAAAGTAGCGGCGCCGCATACTTTGGTCGCGGGTCGCGGGTCGCGGGCCGCGGATCGCGGATCGCGGATCGCGCGGAGCACCTGTGGGCCTCCGGCCCTCCGAGGACCGGACCGCGCCGACGACCTGCGCCAAGGGCTCCAGCGACCGAAACACGCAGCCGCCATGGAGCCGTCACACACCAGGTTAACTCCACGAAAACTCATCGGACTTGACGGGAAAATCTCCGAAGTTGTCATTGACATGCCACTGTCTACGCGCGTCATCATGGGTCCATGAGATTCCCCCCACGCGCAACACGCATCGGCGCCACGGCCGCCCTCCTGTCCGCGCTCATCGTGGGCGGCACGGTCACCGCCACCACGTCGCAGGCCGCGGCCACCTCGGTCGGCAGCATCTGCTACGGCGACCTGCCGTCCCAGGCGTACGACACGCTCGACCTGATCGCGTCGAACGGCCCCTTCCCGTACTCGCAGGACGGGATCGTCTTCCGCAACGCGGAGGGCGTCCTGCCCAGTCAGCAGTCCGGCTACTACCACGAGTACACGGTCAAGACGCCTGGTTCGTCCACGCGCGGAGCTCGCCGCATCGTCACCGGCAAGAAGTCCGAGGAGGACTACTACACCTCGGACCACTACGTCACGTTCGACCTGATCGACTTCGACTGCTGAGCCGACCGATCAGGCACGACCACTGAAGGAACGGCGCGACCAGCCAGAGGCCCGGTCCGTGCTCACCCGGACCTCCGGCTCCGACCAGCTGCTCCATGGTTCCACCCTCGCCCCGCGGCTCTCCTCCCCCACGATCATGGGCCGCGGGGCGAGGCACGTCGTGCCGTCGCCGACGGTCTTGTCGGTGCGTCAGGGCAGTCAAGTGACGTGGTTCGTACCGCGGCTACGGAGCGAGCTGCCACTCCTGTGAGCCGTCCGTCACCGCGTTCTGCAAGGTCAGCGGCGCCCCGGCGGACGCACCGGTCAGGTACAGGTTCTTGTTCTTGACCGACTGCAGTGTGAAGAACCCGTTGTCGGTCTTGACGAGGTTCCAGCTGCCCGTGGAACTGTTGTCGACCCACTGGCCGATCCGCTGACCCGCCGTCGCGTTCCCCGTCCAGATGGCCGCCGCACGGCCGCCCGACTTGTTCAGCAGCGTCACGCCGCCGTTCGGCTCGGTCACCACGTGCCAGTACTGGGTGTCCGGGTTCGCCGCCGAACCGGGGGTCTCCAGGACGACGTCAGGGACGTCTCCGTTGCCGATGTTCGCGTCGTTGGTCTTGTTTCCGGTGCCGATCGCCTGACCGGTCCTGCGGTTCACCAACCGGTAGTAGGCGCCGTCCGATCGACCCAGGTCGACCTCGGCGTAGGCGAGCGTCGATGTGCCCTGGTTGTTGAGGATCGCGATACGGCCGGTGCCCTCGACGTACTGCAGGTTGCGGCTGTAGCCGGCCCGCGAGGTCGTCTGGTACTCCTTCCACGTGCCGTCGCTGCGTCCGCTCTCGTTGACCCAGACGTTGCCGCTGCCCGCCGCGTTGTAGACCAGGCGTCCGTCAGGAAGCCTGATGACGACGGGGCTGCCGCCCGTCGCGAGCGCGTGGGAGCCGGTGTCGACGGGCAGCGAGGTGACGCCGTTGCCGGTGGCGGAGCCGCGGTAGAACTCCAGCGGGTTGTCGGCGACCACGTACCTGGTGTTGGCTCCGCCGCCCCAGTACTCGAAGGTGAGCAGCCACTTGCCGTCCGCGGTCGGGACGACGTTCGCCATGCCCGGCCGCCCGCCACCGATCTCCGTCTTGCCGCCTCCCATGCTCTGGGTCAGGCCCGCGATGTCGACGACGGGGGCGCTCCACTGCGCACTGCGGCCGTCCCAGGTCTTGTGGGCGAGGATCTGGCCGTGCGAGTCCGTGGCGGTGCCGTTCGCGGGGTCCGGTGTCGGGACGCCGGTGGTCGCGTTGAAGCCGGTGTAGTCGTTCTCGTCGGAGTAGTAGCAGACGAGTTGGCCCTTGTAGACCATCAGGTACGGCTCCCAGACGGGGTCCACCTGCTTGTAGGTGTTGGCCGCGGCGACGTTCTGGCCGATCGCGCCCGCGCTGCCGCCCTGCCAGCCGCCCGTCGCGACGACGTTGACGACCTTCCACGACGTGCCCTCGTCGGTGCTGGAGTACAGCGCGATGGCCAGGTCGCCGCGGTCGCCGTCGTTGGAGGGCGTCCAGTTGGGGTCGGCCGCCTTGTGCTCCCTGTAGTACTGGTCGTCGCCCGACACGACACTCGCGAGGAGCAGCGTGCCCTGCTTCAGGTTCCCGACGTCCTGCGGAAGCGTGTAGAGGTACGGGTTGGTCCAGTTGCTCTTGTACTTCGCGTACTGGGGATCGCCGGACAGGTACGCGGGAGCCTTGACCTCGGACAACGGCTGCCATGTCGTTCCGTGGTCGTCGCTCTTGTAGACCGGGAGGGTCTGTCCGTCGGCGCTGCCCGTCGCCGGTACGACGGTGGACTTCTCGAACGACGCGACAAGGCGCCCGCTGGGCAGTTGCGCCGACTTCGGGTAGACCGCGCAGTTGCCCCGCCCCTTCAGGCACGGTTCGCTGCCGAGCTGGTAGAGGATCCCGCCCGTCGGGTTGTACGCCTGCGCGCTGGTCATGGGTATCGCCAGTATCGCGGATGCCGCGAGGAACGTACCCAGCGCCTTCATCGCTCTGCTTCGTTGCACGGCTACTCCTTCGGGGAGACGAGTACGCGTACGTCCCACGGGCCGAGGTCCAGCGCCGTGCCCGCGGGCAGGGACGTGCCGTTCAGGGCGTCGGAGAGGTCGACCGGCGCGTCCACGCGGACGGGCTCCCAGCTCCAGTTGTGGACGATGTGCACACGGCGTCCGTCGGGCGCCGTGCCGGTGGTCGTCGTGACGGACGCCGGCAGGTCACGCCAGCCGCTGCGGGCGGCCGGCGCCAGCCACTCGGCCAGCGTGCGGGCGAGGTCGCGACCTGGCACGGTGCCGACGTACGTGACGCGGCCCTCTCCGTGGCGGCGGGTGGTGACGGCGGGCCAGCGGCCGAAGTGCGGGTGCTCGTACGTGGCGAGGACCTCGGCGTCGGTGACGGTGAGGCCGTCGGCCCAGCACGTCGCCGTGGCGTTCTCCGGGAGAGTCAGCGCACTCCCGGGCGCCGCGCGGACCGGGATGTCACGCGCCAGGTTGCTGAACTCGTCGTAGCTGACGCCCGCGGCGTCGACCAGGCGCGCCGGAGCCGGTTCGTGCCGGGCCCGTGCCTCGTGGTCGGCGTAGCCCGTGCGGGGGCCGAGAACCAGGTGGCCGCCGGCATGGGCGTAGGCGGCGAGCCAGTCGAGCGTGGTGTCGTCGGCGATGTACAGGGCGGGGACGACGAGGACGGGGTGGCGGCGCGCGGCCTCCTCGGGCGCCACGCCCTCCTGTTCGCCGCGCGGGTCGTGCAGCTGGCGGGCGTGGACGACGCGCACCTGGCGGCCGGCGTCGAAGGCGCCGCGGTAGAAGGGGTCGAGGATGCGGTGGTAGGCGGCCGGGTCCGGTTCGCCGTCGCGGGTCGCGAGCGGCGGGTGCTTCTGCATCAGCCACTTGCTGGGGGTGGAGTAGACGATCGTGATGTCGGCGTCCGGCTCGAGACCGGCGACGAGCGGTCCCACGGCCTCGAACTCCTCGCCCAGCCGGGCGAGTTCGGCGTAGGTGCGCCCCGGTCGGCCGCTGTGCGGCAGGACTCCGCCCCAGTAGGTCTCCGCGCCGAAACGCAGGGTCTGCCACTGCCAGTACTCGATCATGCGGGCCCCGCGGCCGACGAGAGCCCAGGCGGCCTGGCGCCACTGGCCTTCGTAGGCGGGGCGGTTGTCCCACGCGAAGCCGATGGACGACGCGTTGGTCTCGGTGACCAGGAACGGCTCCTGCCGGGAGGAGAACATCCAGTCGGCGGTCTGGTACATCGACCAGACGCCGGTGGTCTTCCACTTCTGCTCGTGCCCGTCCGGTGTGGGGTCGGGCAGGAGCAGGCCGTCCTGCATGTCGTAGTACGGGTTGCCGGTGGCGATGTCGAGGCGGTCGGTGAGCTCGTCGTCCTCGACGGCGGGGCGGGTGTAGGAGATACAGGTCGTGACGAACTGCTCGGGGCGGGCGTACTCGCGGACGATGTCGGCCTGCCAGCCGATGAACTCCGTGCACTGGCGGGCCTGGAACTCCCGCCAGGCGACGTCGTACTGCGGCTGCGCGTTGCCGTCCGGGGTCCACAGGTCGGCCCACGTGGACAGCCGGTGGGACCAGTAGACGAGGCCCCATTCACGGTTGAGGGTCTCGACGTCGCCGTACTTGGCCCGCAGGTGGTCGACGAAGCGCTGGAAGACGCCGTGGTTGTGGAAGAGCTCCAGCCCCGGTTCGTTGTCGACCTGGAAGCCGATGACCGCCGGGTGGTCGGCGTACCGGGCGACGACCTTCCGGATGATCCGCTCGGCGTGGAAGCGGAAGGCGGGGTGGGTGAAGTCGGCCTCCTGCCGGGCGCCCCAGCCGATGCGCTCACCGGTGCGCCGCTCGCCGGTGATCTCCGGGTACTGGCGGGCCAGCCAGGGCGGTACGGCGTACGTGGGGGTGCCGAGGATGACGGAGATGCCACGTTCGTGGGCGCCGTCCAACACCGGTTGGAGCCAGTCGAGTTCGAAGCGGCCGTTCTCGGGTTCCCAGGTCGACCAGACCGACTCACCGATCCGGATGACGGTGAAGCGGGCATCGGCCATCAGGTCGAGGTCGGTCTTGAGCTGTTCGTCGGGCCGTACGTCCGGGCCGTAGCCGGGCTGGTACTCGTGGTAGTAGGCAGCGCCGAACAGAACGCGGGCGGGTAGCTCCGCCATGGACAAACCTCCGGAGTGCAGGGGGTGTTGGGGGGGGTTACTGCTTCACGCCACCGGTGGCCAGGCCGCTCTGCCAGTACCGCTGGAGCATCAGGAAGGCCAGGACGAGCGGGACGATCGAGATCAGGGAGCCGGTCACGACGAGGGCGAGCATGTCGCTGCTGGATCCGGCGCCGCCGTTCTGGGCCTGGGCGGCCCAGGAGGAGAGCCCGACCGTGATGGGGTACAGGTTCGGGTCGTTGAGCATGATCAGCGGCAGGAAGTAGTTGTTCCAGGTCGCGACGAGCGTGAAGAGGACGACGGTCACCAGGCCGGGAGCCAGCAGCCGCAGTGCGATCGTGCAGAAGATCCGGAGCTCTCCGGCTCCGTCCATGCGGGCGGCCTCGATGAGGCTGTCGGGGACGGCGTCCTCGGCGTAGATCCGCATGAGGTAGAGGCCGAAGGGGCTGATGAGGGAGGGCAGGATCACCGCCCAAGGGGTGTTGACCAGGCCCGCCTTGGCGAAGAGCAGGTAGGTGGGGATCGCCAGGGCGGTGGTCGGGATCATGATCGCGCCGAGGACGAGGTTGAAGGCCGCGCCGTGACCGCGGAAGCGGTACTTGGCGAACCCGTACCCGGCCGCCGCCGCGAGCAGCGCGGCGCCGAGCGCGCTCACCCCGGCGTACAGGACCGTGTTGAGCAGCCAGCGCCCGAACACTCCGTCGTCCTGGGTGAAGGTGGCCTTGATGTTCGACAGCAGCCGCGGCGCGTGCGAGAACCACAGGCCGAAGCTGTTGAACAGGTCCTGGGTGCTCTTGGTCGAGGCGACCAGCAGCCAGAACAGCGGCAGCAGGAAGTACGCCAGGACTGCCAGCATGGCGATCGTGAGCGGGGTGCTGCGGCAGTGGGCCGGCGACCTGCGCCGCGAGCGTGCCTCGGCGGGCAGCCGCTTCACCGTCGGCGTGGCGGAGGCTGTGGGTGTCACGGTGGTCATGAGGTCCTCCTGCGGTTCGCCGTGAGCAGGAAGGCGTACGACACGATCACGATGACCAGCCCGAGGATGAAGGACACCGTGGCCGCGTAGTTGGTCTGCTGGCTGATGAACGCGACGGAGTAGGCGTAGAGGTTGGCGGTGTAGGAGCTGTCGATGACGGCCGGGGCGACCTTCATCAACAGGCTCGGTTCGTTGAACAGCTGGAAGCTGCCGATCACCGAGAACAGCAGGGTGAGGGTCAACGCCGGGCGCAGCGCGGGGAGTTTGATGGACCAGGCGATCCGCCAGGCTCCGGCACCGTCCATGGCGGCCGCCTCGTACAGCTCGGCGGGGATGGTCCGCAGGGCGGCGTACAGGATGATCATGTTGTAGCCGACGAACTCCCAGGTCACGATGTTCGCGAGGCTGCCGAGCATCCAACTGTCGCTGAGGAAGTGCGGGGCCGGCAGGTGGAGATCGCGGCTGATCTGGGCGAAGGGGCCGAAGTCGGGGCCGTAGAGGTAGCCCCACATGAGGGTGGCGATCACGCTCGGGACGGCGTACGGCACGAAGATGCCGAGCCGGATCACCCGGGCGAGCCGCAGCAGGCCGCTGTCCAGCGCGAGCGCGAAGAACAGGGCCAGCAGCAGCATGACGGGGACCTGGATGACGAAGAACAGTGCTACGCGGCCCAGGCCCTTGAGGAGTTGAGGGTCCTTGAGGGCCGTCACGTAGTTGTCCAGGCCGACGAACGTCGAGCCGCCGATCAGCCGTTCCTGGAAGAGGCTCAGGTAGGCGGCGTAGCCGAGCGGGGCGAGGAAGAGCAGGAGGAACAGCGCCATGAACGGGGCGATGAAGAGTGCTCCGGCCGTGCCGTGGCGGCTACGGGGGCGGGACTTCGTGCGGGCAACCGCTGTGGGGGTGGCCGCTGCGGGGGTGGCCATCGTCAGCCTCCCTTGACCGTGAAGCCCTGGCTCTTGGCGAAGGTCGTGATGCGCGACTGCCACGTACCGAGCGCGCTGACGGTGTCGGACTTGTCGGCGAGGGACTTGCCCACGGTCTCGGTCCAGTCCGTGGCCACCCGGTCGAGGAACGGCGGCCACTGGAAGGCGGGGTCGACCTGGGCGCTGATGTCCGCGAAGACCTGGTTGACCTTCTGACCGCCGTAGAAGGCGGGCGCGTCCCCGAGGAAACTCGTCTCGGCGAGCAGGGCCTTGGTCGCCGGGAAGAAGAACTGCTCGGTGGCGAACATCTTGGCGCTGGCGGGGTCGCTGTTGAGGAACTGCGCGAACACCGCGGCCGCGATCGGGTTCTTGGTGGAGCGGATGACCGCGGTGGTCGAGCCGCCCCAGTTGCCCGAGCTGGGCTTCGCGGCGTCCCACTGCGGGAGCGGGGCGGCGCGCCACTTGCCCGAGGTGGCCTTGGCCGAGCCGGAGAGGAAGGCCGGGCCCCAGGCGCCGGTGAGCCAGGTGGCGTACTTGCCCTTGTTGAGGGCGGCGTACCAGGAGTCGGTGAAGTCCGGCTCGACGCCGATCACGCCCTCCTTCGCGAGGGCGCCCCAGTACTGGCCGAGCTTCTTGGAGACCGCGTCGTCGACGCTGACGGTGATGTCGCTCTTGCCGGAGGTCACATACGGCTTGGCGCCCGCCTGCCAGAGCAGGCCGTGCCAGGCGGCGACCTGGTTGGCGGCGAGGTTGGTGAGGTAGACGTCCGGGTCGGCCTTGTGAAGTCCCCGTGCCGCGGCGGCGAACTCGTCCCAGGTGCCGGGGACGTCGATGCCGTGCTTGTCGAAGATGTCCTCGCGGTACAGCATGCCCATCGGGCCGGTGTCCTGAGGAATCGCCCAGATCTCGCCGCCGCTGCCGCTGACCTGCCCCCAAGTCCAGTCCACGAACATGGACTTGAGTGCGGAGGCGCCGTAGGGCCGAAGGTCCAGCAGGCTGTCGCTGATGGTGAACGTCGGGATGGCCTGGAACTCGATCTGCACCATGTCCGGGGCGCCGCTGCCCGCCTTGAGCGCGGTGCGCAGCTTGGTGTACTGGGGCGTGCCCTGGCCGGCGTTGACGACCTTGACCTTGACGGCCGGGTACTTCTTCTCGAAGAGCGCGACCTCCTTGTCGATGTTCGGGACCCAGGTCCAGAACGTCAGCTGGGTCGGGGTCTTCATGGCCTTGTCGACGTCGGCCTGGCTGACCGGCTTGGCGGAGGAACCGCTGGTGCCACCGCCGTCGCCGCCACAGGCGGACAGCGTGGCGGCCAGCGACAGCGCGCCCGTGGCGGCGAGGAAGCCCCGACGGCTCAGGGGTGACGGGGAGAAGGTGCGACTGGAGAAGGGTCCGGACATGGTGAACTCCCGCAGAAGGGTGTAGAGGACCGGCACACCGGGCGACGGCGTGCTGAGGCTGCGTTCGGGTGGTGTCAGGCGCTGTGTGGCGTGACGGGCGGGGCCGGGAGGGCGGGCCTGTCAGAGGTCGCGCCGGGGAGGGCGCGAGGGGAACGGCGACCGATGCGGGGCCTGATCGAGGCCCGGGGAGCGGCTGCGAGTACTGCTGTGACTCAGGTGCGCGAAGAGCCTGGGGACCGGGTGCGGCCCGGGGTCTTGCGGGGCGGCGGCGCGGACGAGGAGCGGACGACGAGTTCGACCGGTGGGTCGGTCATCGGCATCGGATGCGCCTGCGGGTTCTCGATGGCGTGCACCAGGAGTTTCAGGCCGTCCTGCGCCATGGCGTCGAACGGCTGACGCACCGTGGTCAGCGGTGGGGTCACATAGGCGGCGACCGGGATGTCGTCGAAGCCGACCACGCTGACGTCCTCCGGCACGCGCCGTCCGGCTTCCGTCAGCGCGCGGATCAGACCGATGGCCATGTCGTCGTTGGCGGCGAACACCGCGGTCACGTCGGGATCGGCGACCAGTTCGCGGCCGGCCGCGTAGCCGGAGGCCGCCGACCAGTCGCCCTCGACGACCGGCGGCTCGGCCCGGCCGTGGGCGGCGAGCGCCGTGCGCCATCCGTCGAGACGGTCCCGGGCCGAGTACCAACGCTGTGGACCCGCCAGGTGGTGGACGGTGGTGTGGCCCAGTTCCAGCAAGTGCTCGGTGGCCGCTCGCGCCATCTGGCCGGAGACGATCCCAGCCGTCACCACGTGGGGGGCGGCGAAGGGCGGGGGTGCGCCGAGGACGAGGACCGGCACGTCGACGCGGGCGGAGCGATCCGTGCCGTCCTCCTCGTCGATCGGCTCGGAGATGACGATGCCGTCCACGCCCTGGTCCAGGAGCGAGTTCACCGCGCCGGCGATTCCCGCCGTCTCGCCCTCCATGGTGTTGACCACACGGAGCGCGTAGCCGGTGTCTCTTACGGCACGCTCGACGCCCATGAGCAGCGAGGCCGGACCGTACAGGGCCGTGCCGAGCGTCACCACACCGATGGACCGGGTGCGTCCCGAGGCGAGGGCGCGGGCCGCGTTGTTCGAGCGGTAGCCGAGCTCCTCGGCCGCCGCCAGGACACGACGCCGTACGTCGTCGGAGACGTACGGCTCGTCGTTCATCACCCGGGACACCGTCTTCTGCGACACGCCCGCCAGGCGTGCCACATCCACACTGCGCGGCGCGGCCCCCGCGCCGCGTCCTGCCACTGGTGTCATCGACTCTCCCGATCTCCGGCAGCCGCATCCTAGCCCCAGTCCGCTCTATGACTGCGCTGTCATGACTGCGCTGTCATATCTACGCAACGGAACGGGGCGCGTCAAGACTTCGCGCAACATCTCCGTCGCACAGGCCGGGGCTGTGTCTGCCCTTCGGATCAGTCCCTGTAGTCGGGGGCGATGCGCTCGACCAGGCGGAGCAGTGCCGACCAGGCGAGATCGTAGGCCTTGTCGTCCTGGAGGTCCGAGCTGTCGTCCTCGCCCGTGAGTTGGCGTGCGGTGAGTTCGCAGATGTCGGGGCCGGGGGTGACGAGCCCGGTGCCCGCGGCCATGGCCGCGGTCTGGATCTCGCACGCCTTGTCCAGGTAGTACATGCGCAGGAACGCCTGGGCGGGGGTCTCGCCCACGGTGAGCAGGCCGTGGTTGCGCAGGATCATCGCGGGGTGAGAGCCGAGGTCGGCGACGAGGCGCTGCTGTTCGTCGAGGTTGAGGGCGACGCCTTCGTAGTCGTGGTAGCCGAGCCTGCCGTAGAACTCCATGGAGATCTGGTTGAGCGGAAGCAGGCCGTGTTCCTGGGCGGCGACGGCGCAGCCCGCCTTGGTGTGGGTGTGCAGGATGCACCGGGCGTCGGACCGGGCGGCGTGGATGGCGCCGTGGATGACGAAGCCGGCGGGGTTGACCGGGTGGGGGCTCTCCTCGACGGGGTGGCCGGCCAGGTCGATCTTGACGAGGTTCGATGCGGTGATCTCCTCGAAGAGCAGGCCATAGGGGTTGATCAGGAAGTGGTGCTCCGGACCGGGAAGCCGGACGGAGATGTGCGTGAAGATCAGGTCGGTCATCCTGAAGTGCGCCACGAGGCGGTAGACCGCGGCGAGTTCGCGGCGCAGCCGCAGTTCCTCGCCGGTCGCGATCGGGGTGGTGCGGTCCGGGCGCAGGGACAGCTCGGTCATCAGGGGCTCTCCTTCCGGCGCGGGGCCGGTGGTTGGGGGTGAGTGCGTGCCCCGCGCCGGAACGAGGCGGGGCCGCTAGGGCCGGCGGTCGCTGCGTCAGGCCGCACTGAACTCCGGTGTGGCGGGGGCCGGTTCACCTGTCAGGCGGCGGTGCCACGCCTCGACGACGGCTTCTTCGGTCGGCTCGGTCAGGAGACTGACGGCCACGTAGGCGGCGAGGCCGGCGAGCAGGCCGTAGTAGATCGGCTCGTTGGCGAGGAGTCCGTCGGTCACCATGAAGGTGATCACCGTGGTGCCGCCCGCGATCATCGAGGCCATGGCGCCGGGCAGGTTTCCGCGCTTCCAGACGAGGCCGCCGAGGATGGGCACGAGCAGGCCGCCGACGAGCAGGTTGTAGGCGACGGTGAGGGCTTCGATGACATCGCCGAGGACACAGGCGATGGCCATGGAGATCACCCCGAGAACGACGATGGCGAGCCGGTTGGAGCCGATCTCGTCCCCGTCCTGCGCGCCGGCGGCGGGGCGGGTGCGGTGGCGCAGCCGGGCCCAGATGTCGTTGTTGGCGACGGTGGCGGAGGCGATCAGGGCGCCGCTCGCGGTAGACATCATCGCGGAGAGGGCGGCGGCCAGGACCAGGCCCCTGACACCGGTGGGCAGGGTGTGCCGGACGATCGTGGCGAACGCCTGGTCGGCGCCGTCGAGGTGGGGGTAGAGGGTCTTGGTGGCCATGCCGATGACAGCTCCGGCCAGGGCGTAGACGAGGCAGTAGACGCCGGCGACGGTGCCGCCCCAGGCGGCGACCTTGTCGGAGCGGGCGGTGAAGACCCGCTGCCAGATGTCCTGCCCGATGAGCATGCCGAAGGTGTAGATCAGGACGAAGGTGAGGATGGTCTGACCGCCGATGGAGGTCGGGGACAGGTAGCCGTGCGGCAGCTTGTCGGCCATGGCGGCGAAGCCGCCGGCCCTGACCACGGCGATGGGCAGCAGCAGGACGAGTACGCCGAAGCTCTTGACCACGAACTGCACCATGTCGGTCAGGGTGATGGACCACATACCGCCGAGCGCCGAGTAGCCGACGACGATCGTGCCGCCGATGACCACCGCGGCCCAGCGAGGTACGTCGAACAGGACGTCGAAGACGCTGGCGTAGGCGATCGTGGAGGTCACGACCAGCATGAGGGTGTAGATCCACATCACGATGCCCGAGATCACGGCGGCGGTGTCGCCGTAGCGCAGGGAGAGCATCTCGGCGACGGTGTAGACACGCAGGCGGGCGATGCGGGCCGAGAAGAAGATGCTCAGGGCCAGCAGTCCGAGTCCGATGGCGAAGACCATGGCGGCGCCGGAGATGCCGTAGGTGTAGCCAAGGCGTACGCCGCCGATGGTGGAGGCGCCGCCGAGGACGACGGCGGCCATCGTGCCGGTGTACATGAGCGGGCCCAGTCTCCTTCCGGCGACGAGGAAGTCGCTCTTGGAGGCGGCACGTTTCTTGCCCCACCAGCCGACACCGATGATGCCCAGCAGGTATACGGCCATGACGAGGTAGTCGACGGTCATCGGGTCCTCCGATTCACTGCGGCCGGCGCCTGCTGCGCGAAACCGCCAAACGGCTGCTCAAGGGGAGGGGAGCAAGGGAGAGGAGAGGCGGCGACCGCGCGCAGGGCAGGGCAGGGCGGCGCGACGGTGCCGGGGTGAGACGAAGTGTGCACGTGCTGCGAGGGCGGGGGTGGTGCCCGGTGGGTGACACGACGATATCGGCGGTTCGTACTGGCGCCGAAGTGGCGGTTCTGTCCAATATGGAATCGCCCGTTGGATGAATCCAGCACTCCCGCGTCATGCCGCTGGGCTGGGAGGATGCCTCCTGATGACCGATGCCGAGCAGCCGTCCGTGCCCCTGAGCGCGTTGCTCGCCAACCCCGCCCTGGGCCTGCGCCAGATCGCGGGCCCTGCCGGGGACCACCGTGTCAGTACGGTCGGCACCACGGAGATCGAGAACCCGACGCCGTATCTGGTGGGCGGCGAACTGCTCCTCACCGCGGGTGTGCGTCTTCCTCACGACGCGGAGGGCATCGACACGTATGTGCGGCAGGTCGTCGCCGCCGGGGTGAGCGCGCTCGGGTTCGGCGTCGCCCCCGTGCACCAGGAGGTTCCACGCGAGCTCGTCGCCGCCTGCGACCGCCACGGGCTCCCGCTGCTGCGGCTGCCGCCGGCCACCCCGTTCGTGGCCGTCGGGCAGGCCGCGTACGCGGCGATCGCCGAGGCCCGCAACCGTGAGCTGCGCGAGATCTCCCGAGCGCAGTCGGCGCTGGCCACAGCCGCCGCCCGGCCGGACGCGCTCCAGGCCGTGCTCGACCGGCTCAGCGCGCACACCGGCGCCTGGACGGTCCTCTACGACGCGCAGGGCAACGAACTGTTCAGCGCCGGTCCCCGACCCTCGTCCCCCACGCCGGGACGCGTACGTGACCTGGCCGTACGCACCACCGCCCGTCTCCGCACAGGCGCCGCCGGACGGTCCGCACCGGCCGCGGCGGCCGATCATCACGGCGACACACACCTGACGGTCCACACCCTGCCCGGAGCGGACGGCAGCATGGCGCTCACCCTGGGCCAGGCCGCCACCACGGCCCCGACCCTGGTCCACCGCCAGGTCACCAGCACGGCAACCGTTCTGCTGGCCCTGCTCACCAGTCCCCGGCACGCCCTGGGCACCGACACCCACAGCGCCGGCGCTCTGGTACGGCTCATGCTCGGGGCCACGCCTACCGAAGTCGCCCCCGCCCTCGCGTCCGCCGGCACGACGAAGGCCGGACACTGGATCGTGGTCCACGGCCGACACACGCCCCCGCGCTCCACGTCGGCACCGCACCCGGGCGACGACCCGGCGCAGCTCGCCACCCTGGGTACCGCTCTGGGCACCCCCTACCTGCACGTCGACGGCCGCGAACTGAAAGCGCTGGTCCCCAGTGCGTCTGGCGCTCGCCCCGAGGCTCCCGCGCAAGCCGCCGACCTGGGCTGGGTCCTCGGTTTCAGCTCACCCGCGCCGACGGCGGACCTGCCGTACGCCGATCGTCAGGCCGAACGCGCCCTCCGCCGCGCGATCGCCGCCCAAGTGCCCGCCGTCGTCCACACCAAGGACCCGCTCACCATCCACGGGATCGTCCCCCGTGCCGACGCCCGGGATCTGGCCCGCACCCGCTTCGCCCCGCTCGACCAGGCCGGCGCGCCGGGCGCGCCGGTCTTCCTCGACACTTTGCGGACCTGGCTGACCCTGCACGGCAGCTGGGACCGCACCGCCGCGGCCCTGCACGTCCACCGCAACACCGTGCGCCACCGCCTGGCACGGGTCGGCGAACTCCTCGACGTCGACCTGCAGGACCCCGGCGTACGCATGGAACTCTGGTTCGCCCTGCACTGGCTGCCCGGCGAGACCGACGAGGCCGACGAGGCCGACGAGGCCGACGAGGCCGACGAGGCCGACGAGTAAGGCGCCCGTTCCCTGCACGGGGCCCGCCGCGGTGGGTTCGGGGTCAGGATGCCGCGTTCAGCAGGTCGAGGGCGGACTGCTGGCGCGCGGCGTCGGTCGTGTCGACGGGGCCGGCCCAGTGCAGGCCGTAAGTGTCGAGGGGGGTGCGGTCGTTGGCGTAGGCGGAGTCGGCCTGGCGGCGGATGTAGGAGGTGTACGGGCTGTCGGAGAGCTGGGCGTTGAAGGCGCTGAGGCCTCGGATGTAGGCGCCCTTGAAGGAGGGTCCGTCGGCGCCGCAGCCCCCTGCCTCGCAGGGCTCGCGCAGGATGCCCGCGGCGTTGAGCGAGGTGGAGGTGGTCGAGGCGTCACCGATCTGGCGGCCCGTGGTGAGCAGCGCGGAGTTCCCGGTCGCGCGATACAGCTCCGCGAGGCCGCCGAGGAGAACGCCTTGGTTGTACGACCAGGCCGTGTCGCCGTTGTTGGTGCAGGTCGCGAGGTTGATGCCGTCGTTGACCAGATGGGAGCTGTTGATCATGCCGGTGCCCTGGAACCACGACCACTCCGCGTTCGCACGGGCGAGATAGGTCGTGTCGCCGGGGACGCGGTTGTGCAGCGCGGCGTTCAGTTCCAGATAGAGGGAGTTGGCGATGGCGTTCTTGTAGGTCTTGGCGGTGCTCCACCAGACTCCGCCGCCGCAGGTCGAGTCCCAGTACCGAGCCATGTGGTCGGCGTCGGCGCGGGCGGTGTTCAGATACCTGCTGTCGCCGGTCAGGTCGTAGGCGGCGACCCAGGCCAGGCCCCACCACCCGGTGTCGTCGATGTAGTCGTTGGTGAAGTTGCCGCCCTGGGCGGACAGGTTGAGGTCGTAGGTCTTGGCGATGGCGTACTTGTAGCTGCCCATGCCGGTGACCTCGATGTTGTTGATGAGGGCGGTCAGTGCGTTGGCCGAGTTCCACCAGCCGGTGGTGTCGAACAGGCCGGTGCCGAGGTTGTACGACTGCATCAGCGCGGTGGCCGTGGCGGTCGGGCGGCTGCCCGCGTTCCAGGTCGTACGGGCCCAGGCCGTGCAGGCGATCTCGGTGCGGTTGCCCGCCTTGCCGCAGGCGCGGAGGGCGCCGACGCCGAGGTTGTTCCAGTCGTCGACGTTGTACATCAGGGTGCGCCAGCCGGTCTGTCCCGAGGGGATCGTGGTGTCGCCGAGCTTGCTGCCGGAGGTCCAGGTGCGGCCGCCGTCGAAGGAGCGGTCGAGCCAGACCTCGTCGGTGGGGCTGCCGCCTGTGATCGAGGCCCAGCCCATGGCGTCGGTGTCGTCGAAGTGCAGGGCGATGGTGCGGGAGTAGATGGTGGTGGTCACCGGCCGGCGGTCCTGCGGGGACAGGGCCGGGTCACGGCCGTCGCAGTACTTGTTGCAGACGGTCGCCTGCGCCGCGATGGTCGCTGCTTCGGCGCTTGCGGATGCCGGGATCAGGAGAGCCAGGGACACCGCGGTCGCGAGCAGACCGGCCCCAAGCATGCGTATTCTTCTCATCTTTGAGTGCATGTCAGCTCCGTCGAGGTCGGTCAGCCCAGGCGCCACTGCTGGTTGGCGCCGCCGCCGCAGTCCCAGATCTCGATCTTGGAGCCGGGGGTGGTCTCGTTGTCGTAGGCGTCGAGGCACCATCGTGAAGGCGGCGCTCAGGGGTCTCATGAAGGGTGACGGGACGGTCATCTCGATGTCTCCCGCTTCGCCGTGTGGGGCCGGACGAACTCACCGTTGGAAACGTAACCATCGAGAAGATTCCATCAGCCGAGTCCCAACGTCAATGGTCCGGACCAGGGTGTCGTGGAACCGAACTACCGATGCTGTCAGAGGCGTTGACGACCTCATGGGTCGATGACAACGTTTCCATACCCGCATCCCAGGAGGCCCTCACCATGCCCATGCATCCCTCTCGGCGCGTGATGGTCGGTTCCGGCCTGGCCGCGATCACCGCGATGGCCACGACGCCGGCAGCCGCAGCGCAACGATCGGGCCCGGAACGGGCGTTGTCCCGCGCCACGGCCGCATACTCCGCGTTGAAGAGACACTTCGACACGAACGACGGCTCCGGGCTGGTCCGCGAGCAGACTCCGGCGGCGGCCGGCGACAACCCGTACTCGTACGAATGGCCCTTCTCGCAGGTGCACATCGCCGCGCTCGACCTCACCGTCGTGGACGCGACGTACGAGCCGGAGCTGGCCCGACGGGCGGCGGCGCAGGAGCACTTCTGGAATTCCGGCGGCGGCACGACCGGGCTTCCCGGTTACGCCTCCTACCCCGTCGCCCCGTACGGCTCGGGCGGCGACATGTTCTACGACGACAACGAGTGGGTCGGTCTGGCGAAGGTCCAGCGCCATCTGCAGACCGGGGACACCGCCGCCCTGGCCCGCGCGAAGGAGATCTTCGCCCTGGTCAGGTCCGGCTGGGACACCGACACCACCCATGCCGCACCCGGCGGTGTCTTCTGGACCCAGGCGACCTGGAGCCACGATCGCAACACTGTCTCGAACATGCCGGGCGCCCAACTGGCCCTGCGCCTCCACCAGATCACCGGCGAGGCCGACTGTCTCGACTGGGCGAGACGTTTCCACGACTGGACGAACGCGCATCTGCAGAGCCCCGGCGGCCTGTACTGGGACCACCTCGACCCGCAGGGCACCGTCGAGAAGACCTTCTGGTCCTACAACCAGGGCGTGCCGGTCGGCGTCGACGTTCTCCTCTACGAGATCACCCGCGACCGCGCCCATCTGCGCCGGGCCGAGCGGATCGCCGAGGCCGCGTACGACTACTACGTCACGCAGGGGCGGCTGTTCACCCAGCCCGTGTACTTCAACTCGATCTTCTTCAAGAACCTGCTGCTCCTGGAGTCGGTGACCGGGAAGGACAGGTACCACCGGGCGATGGCCGACTACGCCGACCAGGTGTGGTCCACGATGCGCGATCCGGCCACCGGCCTCGTGCACTTCGACACGGCCGGCGGTACGCAAGCGATCCAGCAGGCGGCATTGGCGCAGATCTACGCCGTGCTCGCATGGCCCCGCGCCAAGTGGCGGACGCTCTACTGACTGGATGCTCTACTGACTGGATGCTCCGCTGACTGGACGCTCCGCTGCCTACGGGTGCCCGATCTCTCCCGTGCCGCGCGCGATCAGGTGGACCGGGAGGACGATGCGGCGGGAGGGCGCGTCGTCGCCGTTGATGCGGTCCAGCAGGAGGTGGGCGGCGTGGCGGCCGAGTTCCTCGGTGTCGGAGGTGACCACGGTGACCGGTGTGGGGAGCATGTCGGCCAGTTTGAAGTCGTCGAAGCCGACGACGGCGATGGGGGCCTGGAGCTGTCGGCAGGCGCGCAGGACGCCCTCGGTGAGGAAGCCCGTGGTGGAGAAGACCGCGGTGGGCGGACGGTCGGAGGTGAGCAGGGTGTGCGTGGCGGCGGAGGCTTCCTCGGTGGTGCCGCGGCGCAGGGTGACGACCAGGTCGTTGTCGGGGGTGAGGCCGCTGCGACGCAGCGCCTTGCGGTAGCCGCGCAGCCGTCGGCCCGTGCTGTAGTAGGAGGGGGCGACGAGTATCGCGATCCGGCGGTGGCCCTGGTCGATGAGGTGCTGGGTGGCCTTGCGTCCGCCGTCCTCGTTGTCGACGAGGACGACGTCGGCCTCGGCGCCGGTGGCCGGCCGGTCGACGAAGACGATGGGCACGTGGTCGTGGCCGTTGATCTCGTTGAGGAAGGCGTGGTCGCCCTGGTCGGGGACGATGATGAGCCCGGCGACGCGCCGTCCGATGAGCTCGCCCACGGCGCGGCGTTCGACCTCCGGGTCCTCGTCGGCCGTGCTGAGGAGGACCGCGTAGCCGGCCCGGTTGGCGACTTCGACGGCGGCCTTGGCCAGGGACGCGTAGAACGGGTTGGTCAGGTCGCCGAGCAGCAGCCCGATGGTCATGGAGTTCTGTCCGGGACGCAGCGAGCGCGCGATCTCGTTGCGCTGGTACCCGATGGCGTTGATCGCCGCCATCACGCGCTCGGCCGTCTCCTCGCGGACCGTTCCGATGCCGTTGACGACGCGGGAGACGGTGACGACGGCGACTCCGGCCCGCTCCGCGACATCGCGCATCGTGGGCCTGGCGTTCTGGTGGTGCGGGGGACGACTGCTCACGTGAGTCGAAGACCAACCTTCCATCGCGTACCGGGGCCGGGACCGCCCTCAGGATACGTTTCGGGTCCCGGCCCGCCGCTCGGCCCGGGTGGCTAACTGTTGCTCTTGATCACTTCGTTGATCTTGTCGGTCATCGTCCGGAGGTCGGAGAGCGGCTTCTTGCCGTTGAGGATGTCCGGCCAGTAGGCGGTGATCAGGTCGTTCGACTGGCTGGCCCACTGGGTGGTGAAGCGCACGCCGATGGTGGACGACGTGTTCAGTCCCGCCTTGACGGTGGACGCGACGGTCGTCAGACCGGCCTTGTCGAGGGCACCGAAGTAGGCACTCTGGGCCGAGAGATAGGCCGGGGCCGCCACCGGGGAGCCGGGCAGCACCTTGGTCCACACGGTGGAGTCGAGGTAATTGAGGACCTTGTACGTCGCGTCCGCGTTCTGGGTGTACGACGGGGTGCAGATGCCCACGGCGTCGTACAGGGTGGCCGGCTTGTTCACCTGCGGGATGGGCGCGAACCCGTACTTGATCTTCGGTTTGTCCGTGAGGAAGCCGGCGGCCAGCCACTGGCCGCTCCACAGCATCGGGATCTGCCCGGCGGCGAACAGCGCCTGCTGGTTGCTGATGTCGTAGCCGGGAGGTGCGATGGCGCCGCTCTTGATGCCGGCCACGAGCTTGCGGACGCCTTCGGTGTACGTCGCGTCGATGGTGGTCTTGGTGGGCTGGTGAACGGAGTCGGCGAAGGGCGCGCCACCCGCGGACAGCGAGTACGTGCTCAGGGAGAAGGGGCCGTCCGTGGAGGTCATGGCGTCGGCGACCAGGCCGTACTTGGCGCCCTTCGCGTGCAGCTCGGCGGCGGCGTCGAACATCTGGTCCCAGGTCCATCCGGCGGCGGGCACGGCTATTCCGGCGGCCTTGAAGGCGTCGATGTCGTACCAGATGCCGTAGGTGTTGATCAGTGAGGGAACACCGCCGATCTTTCCGTCGGCTGTCTTCCAGTTCTTCATGGTGGAGGAGACGAAGCTGCTCGCGCCGAAGTCGCCGGCGCCGGAGAGCCGGGAGGCCCAGTCGGTGAGCAGGCCCTGGCCGGTGTACTGCTGCTCGGTGTCGTTGCCGCACCAGAACAGGTCGGGCAGTTTCTTGGCTTGGGTCAGGGCCGCGAGCTTGTCGCTGTAGTTGCCGTTGGGTGTGTCGATGCGCTTGACCGTGATGTTCGGGTCATGGAAGCCGGTCAGCGCCTGGTCGATGGCCTTGTTGGTGGCGGCGGACTCCCAGGTCATGAGGGTGACCGTCGCCTTGCCGTCGGACGACTTCCCGGACGAGCCGCCGCAGGCCGCCGTCGCGAGCAGTCCCCCGCCCGCCAGCAACACTCCGGCGACACGGATCAATCGTTTCATCATGGCCTCCTGATACCTGGCTGGTACATGGCTCGTACGTGGGTCGTGGCGCGGGTCAGCGCTGGTTGACGGTGCCCAGGGCGCTCAGGCCTTGGATGAAGTAGCGCTGGGCGACGAAGAACACGGCCAGCGGCGGGAGCATGTAGAGCAGGTTGGTGGCCATGTAGAGGTTCCAGTCCGGGGTCTGGCCGGCGAACTGGGTGACGAAGGAGGCCATGCCTACGCTCAGCGGCCACTTCTGCGACGAGTACAGGTAGATGAGCGGGTTGAGGTAGTCGTTCCAGGACATCTGGAAGGCCAGGATCGACATCGTTATCCAGGCCGGCTTGGTGATCGGAAGCATGACGCTGACGAAGATGCGGACGTGTCCCGCGCCGTCGACCTTGGCCGCTTCGTCGATGGAGTGTGGGATCGACAGGAAGTACTGGCGGGCGAGGAAGATGAAGAGCGGATTGCCGCCCAGGAAGGCCGGGACGATCAGCGGCAGCCAGGTGTCGTACCAGCCGATGTCCTTGAACAGCTGGAACAGCGGGATGATGCCGACCACCGGTGGCAGCAGCATGCTGCCGACGAAGACGTAGAACCACACCTTCCGGCCGGGGAAGCGCAGCCGGGCCAGGGCGTATCCGGCCATCATCGAGGTCATCACGCCGCCGATCACCGACAGGCCGGTGATGACGACGGAGTTCAGCAGCAGCCGCGGGAAGTGGATCACCTTCGGCCCATTGACGAAGTTCTCGAAGTGGAACTGGTGGGGCAGGAGTCGGGGCGGGACTTCGAAGACCGCCGAGGGGCCCTTCAGCGCGACGGTGAGCATCCACAGGATGGGCAGGATCATCACCGAGCTGATCAGCAGCGCGACGGCGTACCAGGACGCCGTCCGTACGGCCTTGCCGCGCGGCTTGGCTGCCGGGGCTGTCGTCGGCGCCGTCGTCGGCGCCCTCGTGACGTCAGGAGACGTGGTCACTGTAGGTCCAAATCGACGAGAAGCGGGCGGTGGCGGCGATCACGACGACGATGACGAGGAACAGCACCCACACCTGGGCGGAGGCGTAGCCGAACTGGGAGACCTGCCCGAGTCTGGGGAAGCCGTTGTTGTAGATCGACAGCATCATCGTCCGGGTGCTGAACCCGGGACCGCCCTGGTTGTCCGGCGAGAGGATCTTCGGCTGGTTGAACGCCTGAAGGGCCGTCACCATCTGCAGCACCACCTGCAGAATCATGATCGGGCTGATCAGTGGCAGGGTGATCCTGAAGAACACCGTGCGGGGGCCGGCGCCGTCGAGCCTGGCCGCTTCGTAGAGCTCGGTGGGGACCGCCTGGAGCGCGGCGAGGAAGATGATCATCGTGGAGCCGACGCTCCACAGCATGACGATCACGATCGAGGGCATGGCCGAGTCCGCCCCGGACAGCCATTCACTGGTGGGCAGGTGGAGCCAGTTCAACACCTGGTTGGCCAGGCCGACTTGGGGGTTGAAAACGAACTTCCAGAGCGTGATCGTGGCCACCACGGGCAGGACGACCGGCAGGTAGCACAGCGTGCGCAGCAGGCCGACACCCCGCATCCGCTGGTTGCAGAACACGGCCAGGGCCAGCCCGATGACCAGCGACAACGGCACATACAGGACGACGAGCAGCAGCGTGGCGCGCACCGAGGGCCAGAAGGACGGGTCGGTGCTGAACATCCTGCGGAAGTTGTCGAAGCCGATGAACTTCGGGTCCGACAGGCCGTTGTAGCTGGTCAGCGCGGAGTAGGCCGACCGGATCAGCGGGTAGACGACGAACCCCGTGAAGCCGATGAGAGCCGGCGCCAGGAACACGTATGCGGCCAGAGTGTCCGAGGACCTCTTCCGTCGCCAGGGTCGTCCGAGACGCCCCGGGCTCCCCCGGTCCGGCGGCCGGTCCACGGGCGGTACGGCGGTTCGCGTCTCGTGGTGCGGAGCGGCTGTCACACGCGCTCACCTTCTTCCTCCGAGGAGTTGGCGAAGACCCGGACCGGAGCCGACCCGACCGTCTGGTGGTCGCCGGCCCGCTCAAGGTAACGTTTCCATTCCCTGGCGATCACACGGTGGCGCACGCCACATGAGGGAGTCAAGAGGCGCGATGGTAACGTTTCCCGGATCAACATCCGGAAGAATGTGGGCAGTTCCGGAGTCGCTGAGGACGCTCGGACGACGGCTCGCCACCGGACTGCGGGGCGGCCCGGCAGCGGACATCGTCGAGAGTTGCCTGACCAACACATGGACCACGTCAATGAGTTGGGGTACCGCGCCGTCGGAGGTCCCGGAGGTCTTCGTCAAGACCGGAGACATCCCGGCGATGTGGCTGCGGGACAGCACGGCCCAGGTCCGCCCGTACCTCGCCGTGGCCACGGATCCGGAGGTCGGCGACGTCCTGGTCGGTGTGTCACGCCGTCAGATCCGCTGCGTCCTGCTGGACCCGTACGCCAACGCCTTCAACGACGGCCCCACCGGCGCGCACGGCGAGCCCGTCGACCGGCCCACGCCCGGGGCATGGGTGTGGGAGCGCAAGTACGAACTCGACTCCCTCTGCGCGCCGTTGCAGTTGGCGTACGCGATCCGGCGGGCGACCGGTCGCGAGGACCACCTCGACGACGCCTTTCACCGCGCCGCCTGGACGATCGTACGGCTGTGGCGCACGGAGCAGTCCCACACGCACTCGCCCTACTGGTTCGTCCGGCCGTCCGGCCCCTTCGCCGCTGACAGCCTTCCCCAGGGCGGCCGCGGAGCCAGTGTCCGGCGGACCGGAATGACGTGGTCGGGCTTTCGGCCGAGCGACGATCCCTGCCGGCACGGCTACCTCGTCCCGGCCAACGCGCTGGCGTCGGCGAGCCTGCACGGGCTGGCCGAACTGGCCTCGTCCGCCCTCCGCGACGCGGAACTCGCCCGTGAATCAAGGAAGTTGGCCGCCGACATCGACGCCGGAATCCTGGCGCACGCGGTGGTCGAGGCCGACGGCGTATCCGTCCTGGCCTACGAGGTCGACGGCCTCGGGGCGGAACTGCTCGGCGACGACGCCAACCTCCCGAGTCTGCTGAGCCTCCCCCTGAGCGGCTGGTGCGCACCGCGGGACCCGCTCTATCAGGCCACCCGGCGTCTCGCGCTCTCCACGGCGAACCCTTCGTACTTCAGCGGCAGTCACGCGTCCGGCGTCGGCAGTACGCACACGCCGGACGGTCATGTCTGGCCGCTGGCGATCGCCACCGCCGGCCTCACCGGCGACGAGAACGCCGCCGCGCGGGCGCTGGAAACCCTGGCGGCCACGACCGCGGGCACCGGCCTGATGCACGAGAGCTTCCATGTCGACGCCCCCGGCCGGTTCACCCGGGACTGGTTCGGCTGGGCCAACGCCATGTTCTGCGAACTCGCCCTCGATCTGTGCGCGGACGGCGTACGGCACCTGTTTCCCGTGCACCCGCGGACGCTGCCCGCCGGGGCGTGAGGGCCACACGGCTTCGGAGGCCGCCTCAGAAGCTGCCGTACGCCGGGCGGCCGTCGAGTTCGTACGTGTGGATCGCCACGCCCGCGCCCGTGACGCTGCCGGAGACGTGCCGGAACGCGGTGGGGACGGCGCCCTCGGCGAAGAGACGGCGGCCCGCGCCGAGTACGACAGGGAAGGTCAGCAGGTGCAGGGTGTCGACCAGGTCGAGCGCGAACAGGGACCTGGCGAGGGCGGCGCTGCCGTGGACCTGGAGCTCGCGGTCGGTGCGCTCCTTGAGGGCGGTGACCTCCTTGGCGAGGTCGCCCCCGATCACCGTCGTCCCCTCCCAGGCGGGATCCGTGAGGCTCGACGAGGCGACGTACTTCGGCAGGGAGTTCAGCTTGGCGGCGATCAGGTTGGCGGGGTCGGTCACCTTCGGCCAGTAGCCGGCGAAGATCTCGTACGTACGCCTGCCGAGCAGGAACGCGTCCACGCGGGAGAAGACGTCGATCACGAACCCTCCGAAGTCCTCGTCCCCGTAGGGGGCGCTCCAGCCGCCCTGCTCGAAGCCGCCGCCGCGGTCCTCCTCGGGGCCGCCGGGAGCCTGGTGGACGCCGTCGAGGGTGACGAACGCGGTGAGGGTGAGCTTGCCCATGACGGGTGCCTTCTTCCTTCGGTGGGGTCTGCCGTCATCAGGTCAGACCCCGCCGGCACCCACAACTCATCGGTGTCCCGAAAACCGGTGGCCGAGCGCCCATGGGCCGGGGACACGGCGCGGTGCGCGGTCAGCTGCTCGCGGGGCCGTCGGCGGTAGTGTGCCGAGGGACGTCGCAGTGTGCGCACGACGCCATCCACGGTGAGGGGCGATGATCGTTACGGTGGTGTCGATGCCGGAGGGCGTCGTCGTACGCACGGGGTTGGCACAGGCCCGGGAGCGTCTCGCGGTGACCTCCGGCTTCGTGATCGTGGACATCGACCTGGAAGACGAGCCCTCGCCCGTCGACGAGCCGCTGTCCCGTCGGCTCGGGCTGGACGACGCGGCCGGTGAGTGGCTCGGCAGAGCGGAGGAGCACGTCCGGGCCGAGTACCACGACGGCACCGCCGTCGGCGTCGTTCCAGTGGTCTGCGGGAACGAGGTCACCCATATCCATGTCCTCGCCGACGAGCGCCGCTTCGTCACGGTGCATCACGGGCCCGTCGAACTGATCGAGACCTTCATCGACCAGTTGCCGCAGGAACTGCCCCCCGACGCGGTGACGACGATGTTCCTGTTTCTGCAAGGGGTTCTGGAGACCTTTCGCCGGGCCGTCACACAGGCCCATCTGGAGGTCGAGGACCTGGAGGAGGCGATGTTCGAGCGGCGGCAGCCGGAGCATGTCCATCGGCTGGCCCGGCTGCGGCGGCGCGCGGCCCGTCTGCATCGCGCGTTCCTGCCGTACGCCGCGGTCGCCCAGGAGATCCTGGTGCGCCGCAGGCTGGCGAATCACGCCCTCCCGAAGGAGCGGCAGGAGATGAACCGGCTGCACGAGCACACCGTGCAGCTGGTGCTCGTGGAGATCGAGGCGGTGCGGGACGCGGCCCGGCGGGCCGCGACCAGCTACGCGTCGCTCGTCGCCGATCAGCAGAACGTCGTGATCAACAGACTCACCATCGTCTCGATGGTCTTCTTGCCGCTGTCGTTCCTGACCGGCTTCTTCGGCATGAACTTCGGCTACCTGACCAACCGGCTGACGAGCGAGGACTCCTTCCTGGAGTTCGGCCTGGGCCTGCAGGTGGGTGCCGTGGCCGTCGCCCTGTACTACGTGCTGTACCGCACGCACTGGCGGCAGCTGCGCGACAGCCGTGCCCGCGACGCCGCCGACGACCAGCCCTGATCGCGTCCCGCCGGGGCCCCGCGCGGCAGCGCGGTCTCAGCCGAGCTCCTGGTACCTGGCCGTCAGGGCCGTGGCGCCCTCCTTGGTGAGGGAGCCGAACAGGCGCAGGCGGGAGATGCCTCCGTCGGGGAAGATGTCCACGCGCGCGTGGGTCCCGGTCACCGACGCGGCGAGGACGAAGCGGTGGTTGGTGTCGGGCTGGAGTCGGGTGCGCGGCAGGATCTCCGTCCAGTCGCCGTCGTCGCCGTTCTTCACCGACACCGACGCCCAGCCGGCGCTGTTGCCCTTCAAGTACGCCGTGTCGATCTCCAGGGCGCGGATCTCGGACTGGGCGACCAGCTGGTAGCGGATCCAGTCGTTGCCCTGGTCGCGGCGGCGGCGTGTCTCCCAGCCGTCGTCCATCTTGCGGGAGCGTCCGGGCTGGATGGTGTTCGTGGCGGGCGAGTAGAAGAGGTTGGACGCGTCCTCGACCCGGCCGCCGTTCTCCAGGGCGAGGACGTCGAAGGTGCCGAGCGCGGAGAGCCACTCGGGGTCGGCCACGACCTCGCCGTACACGCGCAGCCGGGCGATGCCGCCGTCCGGGTGCTGGTTGACGCGGAGGTGGGTGAAGCGCTGTTCGACGGAGACGGTGAAGCCGTTGGCGGCGTGGCCGCCGACCGCCGTGCGCGGCAGGAGCGTCGTCCACTTCACGTCGTCCGCGAGGAGTTCCTCCGGTGACGGGGAGCCGGGGACCGAGGCGCCCTCGACGGACACCGCCTGGGGGTAGTTGCCGCGGAAGTGGGCCGTGTCGACCACCACCCCGCGTACGACACCGGGTGCGCCGAGCCGGACGAGCGCCCAGTCGTGGTCCTGGGCCGTCGGCCACGGGTGCTCGGCCGAGGCGCCCCGGCGCCGCCGTGTCTCCCAGCCGTCCATGACCTTGCCCTTGTGCCCGAAGTGCTCGGGGTCGAACTCGGCCCGCCCGGGCAGCAGGAGGTTCTCGCGCTGGGCGAAGAACTCGTCGTTGGCGGCGATGACCCCGGCGCCGAGCTGCCGGTCGGCCAGGTTGGCGTACTGGGTGAAGGGGAAGTCGGCGGTGCGATGGTCCGCGTACGGGTCGCCGCCTGCGTAGGGGTTCGCGTCACCGGTGAAGTGAGGAATCGCCGTCACGTTGATCAGGTCTGCCTTTCGAGGTCGGCCGCTGCGGGTGCGAGGCGCTCGCGGGTGCGTTCGAGGACTACGGGGTGCGCGTCAGGAGTTCGCCCCTGGGGGCGCCGAACTCGCCGTCGGCCACGATGCGCTCGCCCCGCAGCCAGGTCGACTTCACGACGCCGCTGAGCGTCCGGCCGGCGTAGGCCGTGACCCGGTTGCGGTGCTGCAGCGCGGCGGGATCCACGGTGAAGGTCTCGTCGGGGGCGAGGACGGCGAAGTCGGCGTCACGGCCCACGGCGATGGCGCCCTTGCGGGAGTCCAGGCCGACCAGTCGGGCCGTGCGCGTGGACATCCAGCGGACCACGTCCTCCAGGTCGTGGCCGCGCCCGCGGGCCTCCGTCCAGACCGCCGACAGGCTCAGCTGGAGCCCGGAGATGCCGCCCCAGGCGGTCGCGAAGTCGTCGGTCTTCAGGTCGGCCGTGGACGGCGAGTGGTCGGTGACGACGCAGTCGATCGTGCCGTCGGCCAGCGCCTGCCACAGCAGGTCCTGGTTGGCGGCCTCGCGGATGGGCGGGCAGCACTTGAACTCGCTCGCCCCGTCCGGGACTTCCTCGGCCGTCAGGGTCAGATAGTGCGGGCAGGTCTCCACCGTGATCCGCACGCCCGCCCGCTTGGCCTCGGCGATGAGGGGCAGCGCGTCGGAGGACGACAGGTGCAGCACGTGCACACGCGCGTGGAGGCGTTCGGCCTGCGCGATGAGGTGGGTGATGGCGGTGTCCTCGGCGTCGCGCGGGCGCGAGGCCAGGAAGTCGGCGTACTTCCGGCCGCCCTTCTGAGGGGCTGCTGCGAGGTGGTGCGGGTCCTCGGCGTGCACGATGAGCAGGCCGTCGAACGCGGCGATCTCGGCCAGGGACCGCGCCAGTCCCTCCTCGTCAAGCTCGGGGAACTCGTCCACGCCGGACGGCGACAGGAAGGCCTTGAAGCCGAAGACTCCCGCGTCGTGCAGCGGGCGCAGGTGCTTGACGTTGTCGGGGAGGGCACCGCCCCAGAAGCCGACGTCGATGTGCGCCTTGGAGCGGGCGACGTCCCGCTTCGTACGGAGGTGGTCGACCGTGGTCGTCGGCGGGAGGGAGTTGAGCGGCATGTCGATCAGGGTGGTGATGCCGCCGGCCGCGGCGGCGCGCGTCGCGGTCCAGAAGCCCTCCCACTCCGTGCGGCCGGGGTCGTTGACGTGCACGTGGGTGTCGACCAGGCCCGGCAGGAGGACGTCGTCCCCGAAGTCCTCCAGACGGGCGCCGGGCGGCACCTCGGCGTCGTACGCGAGCACGGCCGTGATCCTGCCCGCGGCGACCGCGACCGTGGCGGCGCGCGTCCCTTCGGGAGTGATGACGCGCGTCGAGCGCAGCATCAGTTCGACCCATCCGACGTCGGACACCCGGACCCCTCTCTCTGCCGCTGTCGAGTCCCGCTGCCGCTGTTAACTTCCGCGTAACGGAATTCAACGTTCTGTTGAAGGAGTCTTCACTCAAGCCCTCACGCCGTCAAGGGCTCACCCCTCCACCCTGCCCCTGAATCCAGCCCTCTGGATGTTTCCGCAAAACGGAATTAGAATTCCGCGAAGCAGAACTTAGTTATGTACCCCCAAGGAGTCAACCAACAGCCGGGTAGGCTGCATCACTGCCTGTCAGTCGTGAAAGGACCGCGCCGTGCCTGCGTCCAGCGCCAGCACCACCGACGCCGCCAAGTCATCCGCCCCGAGCGGTGGTGTCCAGTCCCTCGAGCGCGCCTTCGACCTGCTCGAGCGCATGGCCGACGCCGGCGGGGAGGTCGGCCTGAGCGAGCTCTCCGTGAGCAGCGGGCTGCCCCTGCCCACCATCCACCGCCTCATGCGCACGCTGGTCGCCTGCGGTTACGTACGCCAGCAGCCGAACCGCCGCTACGCGCTCGGCCCCCGGCTGATCCGCCTGGGCGAGTCCGCCTCCCGGCTGCTCGGCACCTGGGCGCGCCCCTATCTCGCCCGTCTGGTCGAGGAGACCGGCGAGACCGCGAACATGGCGCTGCTCGACGGGGACGAGATCGTCTACGTGGCCCAGGTGCCCTCCAAGCACTCGATGCGCATGTTCACCGAGGTGGGCCGCCGGGTGCTGCCGCACTCCACGGGCGTGGGCAAGGCCCTGCTCGCGAACACCCCGGCGGACGAGGTGCGCGCGCTGCTCGCCCGTACCGGCATGCCCGCCGCGACGGAGAAGACGATCACCACGCCGGACGGCTTCCTCACCGCGCTGGAGGAGGTGCGCCGGCTCGGCTACGCGGTCGACGACAACGAGCAGGAGATCGGCGTGCGCTGCCTCGCCGTCTCGGTGCCCGACTCCCCCACGGCCGCCGCCATCTCGATCTCCGGCCCCGCGGGCCGGGTCACGGACGCGGCCACGGAGAAGATCGTGCCCGTGCTCCAGCAGGTCGCGGTGGAGCTGTCGGAGGCACTGGCCAGCTCGGGCCCGGGGGCCTGACCGGAGCGCGCCCCGGGCCATCAGGACTCACCCCGGCGCGGCACCGCGAACCCCCCACCGGCACGGGCGGCGGAGCGCCTCGCGACCAGTCTGCGCACCCACTCCCGCACGGGCACCCCCGGCATCCGCTCCTCCTGGCGCCGCTGCATCTCCCGCTCCCCACGATCGGTGAGGCGGCGGTCGCTTCCCTCGGCGCTGATGCTTCCCTCGCCGCCGATGCTTCCCTCGGCGCTGATGCTTCCCTCGGCGCTGATGCTCCCCTTGGCGCTGATGCTCCCCTTCTCGCAGACGTCTCCGGCGTCGATCGACATCGCTCCGCTCCCCTTCCCAGGCCAATACGGTTGGACGATTTCCCCTGGTCCTCGGAGTCTGTAGGCTGATTGGCCTGCCCTACAGGGCCAATGCGAGGGAGTTGGCATGGTGAACGGACCGGTGGTCCACGGAATGGACAGGACGCTGGGAAGCCGGCAGCTCGCCGCGCTGCTGTCCGCCGTGCCGCACGCCGACGGCCGCCCCGGCTATCGCGCGCTGGCCGACGGCGTACGCAGGCTGCTCCTCGACGGCCGGATCGCGCTGCACGTCCGGCTGCCCGCCGAGCGCGAACTGGCCTCGGCGCTCACGGTCAGCCGGGCCACCGTGACAGCGGCGTACGACCTGCTGCGGGAGGACGGGTTCGCGCGGAGCCGGCGGGGTGCGGGGACGTGGACGGAACTGCCCGCCGGCCACCGCCCGGCCAATGTGGCCTCCTTCCTGGCCGACGAAGGCGTGATCGACCTGGCCATCGCCGCGCCCGGCGCGCCCGAGCCGGAGCTCGCCGCGGCCTTCGCGGAGGCGGGCGTCCTGCTGGCCGGGCGGGCCTCGACACCGGGCTATCACCCCTACGGGATCCCTGAGTTGAGGGCCGCCGTCGCCGAGCGGTTCACCCGGCGCGGGCTGCCGACGCTGCCGGACCAGATCCTCATCACGAACGGGGCCCAGCAGGCTCTCTCGCTCACGCTCGGTCTGCTCGGACGGCCCGGTGACCGGATCCTGGTCGAGAACCCCTCGTATCCGAACGCGCTCGACGCGATGCGCCGCGCCGGACTGCGCACCGCTCCCGTTCCCGTCACGGCGGAGGGCTGGGACCCGGGGCTGATCGACTGCGCACTGCGGCAGACGGCGCCCCGGCTCGCGTATCTGATCCCCGACTTCCACAATCCGACGGGGCATCTGATGCCCCCCGAACAGCGCCTGGCCGTACTCGAGTCGGCGCGCGCGACCGGCACCTGGCTGGTGATCGACGAGACGATGACGGACATCGCGCTGGATGTGCCCGGGGCCCCGCCGTTCGCCTCGCTCGCGCCGCGCGGGATGGGCGAACAGGTCGTGACCGTGGGGTCGTTGAGCAAGACGCACTGGGGAGGGCTGCGCCTCGGCTGGGTGCGGGCGGGATCCCGGCTGATCACGGAGCTGGCGACCGCGCGGGTGCCCGCGGACATGGGCGGTTCGGTCCTGGACCAGCTGGTCGCGCTCGGACTGTTGGCGCGCACGGACGAGGTGCTGCGCGAGCGGCTGCCGCGACTGCGCGCCCAGCGGGACGCGCTCGCCGACTCACTGGCCCGTCATCTTCCCGACTGGCGCTGGCAGTTGCCGCCCGGCGGGCTGACGCTGTGGATCGACCTGGGTCGCCCGATCGCCTCGTCGCTGGCCCGCGCGGCCCTGGCGCAGGGCCTGCGCATCGAGGGCGGTTCCCGGTTCGGCGCCGACCCGGGCACCCATGAACACCGGCTGCGCTTCCCCTACACCCTGCCGTCCGAGGTGCTCGAGGAGGCCGTACGCCGGCTCACGACCGCTCTGGACAGCGGGCTCAACGCGGCCAAGGCGGAGGCGGCCCGCCCGCATTGGGTGGCGTGAGCGGCACTCCGGAGACACACCCCGCGAAGGCTCCGGCCCCCTCAGCGGCGCCGGGGCGGCTCCCCGAACAGCTCCACCGCGCTGCGTACGTCCGCGAGGCCGGTCGACAGCGCGCTGACCGAGCCGATCGCGCCCGCGATCAGCAGCAGGGAGCGGCGCAGCCGGGGGATCTCGGGCATACCGCTGAGAGCCATCGCGGCGAGGGCCGCGAGCTCGTCCTCGGCGATCCCCCGGTCGGGGAACTCGGCCGGATGTGTGGCGAGTTCACGGCGCAGCCGGGAGACGGCGGTCCGTAGTTCCGCCACCCTCGGATCCTCGTCGCTGCCGGTCACTGGCCTCTGCCCCAAGCTCCGCAACACAGCTCGCCCCCTCGCACGTCCTTGTGCGCACGCCCTTCGCCTGTCTGTCCCGGACCCCATGGCGATGGTCGGGCGCCGGGGGACGCGGGCCAGTAAACGCCACCCGATGCGGCGGCGCCACCGGGTGGACCGAAATTCAGCCTCACGAAACCGTGCCGTCGGCGCCGGGTCAGGTATGCAGGAGGTATGACGGACAGGGAAGACGGCGTATGACGCACGGAGAAGACCAGGTGGCCGGGCTGCTCCTCGCGGCCGGCGGGGGGCGACGGCTCGGTGGGAGGCCCAAGGCGCTGCTCGAACACCGGGGGCGCCCCCTGGTGGAGTACGCGGTGGGGGTGCTGCGCGCGGCCGGGTGCTCACGCGTCCACGTGGTGCTGGGGGCGCGCGCCGACGCCGTCCGGGAGCGGGCGCGGCTCGACGGGTGTGTGCTCGTGGACAACCCCGAGTGGGAGCGCGGCATGGGCTCGTCGCTGCGGGCCGGGCTCGGCTCGCTCGCCGGCACGGGCGCGCGGGCGGTGCTGGTCTCGCTCGTCGACCAGCCCGGCATCGGGCCGCGGGCGGTCGCCCGGGTCCTCGCCGCCTACCGGGACGACACCTCGCTGGCCTCGGCCGCGTACGACGGCGTGCGCGGCCATCCCGTGCTCTTCGGCGCCGCCCACTGGGCCGCTGTCGCGGCGAGTGCGACCGGTGACCGGGGGGCGCGCGCCTATCTGAAGGAGCACGAGGCGGCGATCACGCTCGTCGAGTGCGGCGACGTGGCGCAGCCGTACGACATCGACACGGAGGACGATCTGGGACACCTTGAGTGAGCGGCGTGGCACTGAGCGCCAGCTTGCCTCGACCTGGAGAATCTCGACATCAACAAACCATTGAACTTCCACTATGAGGAAACTACTATCCACACTTCAGAAGCGCCGGGCTGCTCCCCAGGCGCCGATCGCCCTACCCGGGTCGTCTGGCACCCGGTGCCACGCTCGCTGAAGGAAGTGACAGCTCATGTCCGCACCAGCGCCGTCCCCGCTGGCCATCGTCGACGCCGAGCCCCTGCCCCGGCAGGAAGAGGTCCTCACCGACGCGGCCCTCGCCTTCGTGGCCGAGTTGCACCGGCTGTTCACGCCCCGGCGTGACGAGCTCCTCGCCCGCCGCGCGGAGCGCCGCGCGGAGATCGCCCGCACCTCCACGCTCGACTTCCTCCCCGAGACCGCCGCCATCCGCGCGGACGACTCCTGGAAGGTGGCCCCCGCCCCGGCCGCCCTGAACGACCGCCGCGTCGAGATCACCGGCCCCACCGACCGCAAGATGACCATCAACGCCCTCAACTCGGGCGCGAAGGTGTGGCTCGCGGACTTCGAGGACGCCTCGGCCCCCACCTGGGAGAACGTGGTCACCGGCCAGCTCAACCTGATCGACGCGTACACCCGCAGCATCGACTTCACGGACCCGAAGTCCGGGAAGTCGTACGCCCTGAAGGCGGAGAACGAGCTCGCGACGGTCGTCACGCGGCCGCGCGGCTGGCATCTGAACGAGCGTCACCTCGTCGACGCGGACGGCACGCCCGTCCCCGGCGCGCTCGTCGACTTCGGCCTGTACTTCTTCCACAACGCGCAGCGCCTGCTCGACCTCGGCAAGGGCCCGTACTTCTACCTCCCGAAGACGGAGTCGCACCTGGAGGCCCGGCTCTGGAACGACGTCTTCGTCTTCGCGCAGGACTACGTCGGCCTCCCGCAGGGCACCGTCCGCGCGACCGTCCTGATCGAGACGATCACGGCGGCGTACGAGATGGAGGAGATCCTCTACGAACTCCGCGACCACGCCTCCGGGTTGAACGCGGGCCGCTGGGACTATCTCTTCTCCATCGTCAAGAACTTCCGTGACGGCGGCCAGAAGTTCGTGCTGCCGGACCGCAACGCGGTGACGATGACGGCCCCGTTCATGCGCGCCTACACCGAACTCCTCGTCCGCACCTGCCACAAGCGCGGCGCGCACGCGATCGGCGGCATGGCGGCGTTCATCCCCTCCCGGCGCGACGAAGAGGTCAACAAGGTCGCCTTCGAGAAGGTCAAGGCCGACAAGGACCGGGAGGCGGGCGACGGTTTCGACGGCTCATGGGTGGCCCACCCGGACCTGGTCCCGATCGCGATGGCCTCCTTCGACGCCGTCCTCGGCGACAAGCCGAACCAGAAGGACCGGCTGCGCGAGGACGTGTCCGTCGCCGCCGGGGACCTGATCGCCGTCGACTCCCTCGACGCCAGGCCGACGTACGACGGTCTGGTCAACGCCGTCCAGGTCGGTATCCGTTACATCGAGGCCTGGCTGCGCGGGCTCGGCGCGGTCGCCATCTTCAACCTCATGGAGGACGCGGCCACCGCCGAGATCTCCCGCTCGCAGATCTGGCAGTGGATCAACGCGGGCGTCGAGTTCGAGCACGCGGGGAAGACCGTGAGGGCCACCCCGGAGCTGGCCCGCGAGGTCGCCGCCCGGGAGCTGGCGAACATCCGCGCCGAGATCGGCGAGGAGGCCTTCGCGGCCGGTCACTGGCAGCAGGCCCACGACCTGCTCCTGGAGGTCGCGCTCGACGAGGACTACGCCGACTTCCTGACACTGCCGGCGTACGAGCAGCTCAAGGGCTGACCTCCGAGGCGGCTCACTTGTCCGAGTGGCCCAGGGACCTTCCCGGGGCCACTCGGTCGCGTACGAGCTTCTTCACGGCCGTCGGTTCCGGGAAGCCCTGCTCGCGTCGGTCCCAGACCACCTCGTCGTTCACGCGGACGACGAAGACGCCGCCGGTGCCGGGCTTCAGGGACAGCTCGGTGAGTTCCGTCTCGAAGGTGGTGAGCAGCTCCTGGGCCAGCCAGGCCGCGCGGGGCAGCCAGCGGCACTGGGTGCAGTATTCGATCTGGACCCGCTGGGCGTCTGTCATCCGAGGTGCACCGACCAATCCTGTTCCGCCGCCGGTTTGCCGTGCAGGTCGGGGACCCGCTTGAGCCAGTTCGGGCGGCCCTGCTGGGTTTTCGCCGCACGGTCCGCGTCCTCGGCGGCGAGCTGTTCGCGGCTAGGGAAGTCCGTGGGGAGCCAGGCCGCGGACGCCTTCACACGGGCGAGGAGATAGCGGACGTACGCCTCGCGCGCCTCGTCCGGGGTCGCGAAACCGGGTTCCTCCGCGAGCCAGGCGTCCGGCACCTCGGCGAGGACCTCGCGCAGCAGCTCCTCCGTCACCTTGGGCGCGAGCTCGGCGTCGGCGGCGCGGGTGTCCGGGGCGTAGCCGCCGAGGGCGTGGCGGCGGAAGTCGTACGCCTTCTCCGGGGCCGAGGCGTCCCAGCGGTGGTGGAAGACGAGGGCGGCACCGTGGTCGATCAGCCACAGCCGCGGGGGCGCGATGCCGAGGGTGGGCCAGATCATCAGGTTCGAGCTGTGCACCGTGCGGTCCACATTGACCGTCAGTGAGTCCAGCCAGATCACCTTGCCCGCCTCCAGCGGGTCGACGGGGAACGTCTTGGCGATCTCCGGGGTGAAGTCCCTGGCGCCTGGCAGAAAGTCCATGCCCAGGTTGACGCCGGCGCTGGCGCGCAGCAGGTCCTGGACCTCCTGGTGCGGCTCGTGCTCGGCGACGGCCGGGTCGAAGTGGACGAGGACCAGCTCGGGGAAGCGCAGCCCGAGGGCGCGCGCCAGCTCACCGACGATCACCTCGGCGACCAACGCCTTGCGGCCCTGCGCGGAGCCCGTGAACTTCACGACGTACGTCCCGAGGTCGTCGGCCTCGACAAGACCCGGCAACGAGCCGCCCTCGTGCAGGGGGGCGATATAGCGGGTTGCAGTGACCTCAGTTAGCACTTTCCCAGGCCACCTGACTCTCTAGCCTTACATTCCACGATCCACTCCAGACGCCGATCTCCCCGCCCTCCGGGCATCCCGTCAATGACGGTACGCCCCTCGCTCCCGGCCTCCGGCATGAAGTGAGCATAGTAACCGAGCGTTACCACTGGTTTCTTCCGCCCGATGCAGCGGTGAACGCGGCCCAGCTCACGACGGCCCGGAATCAGGCCCGCCCCCCGGGGGGCCGCGGTGCGCGGCTCCACCCGGGGGGCGGGGTGAGGGTGGTTACTTCAGCCCGAAGGCGCGAGTGATGCTCTGGGTCACGCTGTTGCCCCGGTCGTCGTGCGCGGAGGCACGCAGGGTGGCGTACGCGGCACGGGCGGGGGCGTGGAGCATGGTCGCCCAGCCGTCACCGCGGTGGGTGAGGGTTGCCTTCTGCCAGGTGGTGCCGTCGTCGTAGGAGACGTCAAGGGAGACGGCCTTGATCGCCTTGGAGCTCGGTCCCCCGGGGATGTGGGAGGGAGTGATCACGAGATCGGCGTTCCGGTGTGCCTTGCCCGCGGTGTCGGTGTCGACCTTGTAGTCGAGCTGAATCAACGGCAGGACCGCGGCCACGCCAGGCTCACCGGCCGCCGAGGTGAAATTCCACTCGGTCCGTGTGCTGGTGGAGTACGGGTTCGTCCACTCGCCCCGGGAGTTCTCCGAGACCAGCCGGTACGGACGTCGCTCGGAGCTGAGGTCCCCGACCTGGAGATGGTCGGTGAAGGCCTGGGCCACGAGATCGGTTCCCTGGTACAGGGACAGCCCGTTGCGGACGAGCGGGTTGTCGAGGGTGCCGCCCACGTGGCCGCCGCCGGAGTCGCCCCAGCCGTTGACCTCGATGGTGACCTCGTTGTCGATCCTCTGCTGCGACCCCGACTGGTTGTTGAGGCGGGGACGCTCGATCGGGCCGAACCAGTCCACGTGGCTGGTGCTGCCGGCCTGGTAGCTGACCCTCGGCCCCGCCTCCTGGATCTCACCCGGGATCTGGTTCCGTTCGATCCACTGGTTGCCCTTGCCGGCGGAGACCCAGTCGGTGCGCTCGCCCTGGGCCGGAGTCTCGTGGAGGTAGGAGTAGCCCAACTCGAGTCCCCCGAAGGTGACGTCCGAGCGATATTCGGCCGTCCTGTCCGGCTGGTAGTTGCGGAAGGAGACGTCGACGCGGGCCAGGTCGCTCTTCTTCGGCCGGTAGGTCGGGTCGGTGGGTACCCCGTCGGCGTACTGACGGACCAGGTCGTAGAGGTAGTCCGTGGTGCGGCTGGTGACCACGGTCAGCGGGGTCCTGCCGTGCTGGATCCGGGCGATCAGCTCCTCGCCCTCGTCCTGGGTGAGGGTGGCCACCGAGAGGGGCGGCACCAGCCCGAAGGACTGGAAGCCCACCGGCCAGGGGCGCAGCCGGCCCACTCCGTCGTTGACGACGAGCAGCAGCCGAGCGCCCGCCTGTACGGCCGCGGCCGCCTGGTCCTCGGCCGAGACCGTGTCGCTGCGGCGCACCACGGCGACCTTGCCCCGGGCCCGCAGCCCCGTGTAGTCGGACGCGGCGCCCTCACCGGCGAAGACGGCGTCGAGGGTGGCCCGTCCGTCCGGAAGCTGCGCCGAGCCCCGCTGCACCCTCAGGTCGTCGAAGTTCTGAGAGCCCGAGGACACGGCCAGTGCGGGCTCCTCCTTGCGCCAGCGCGCGCTGAAGGAGAACTGACCCTTGGTGACCTTCTTGCCGGTCGGCAGCGCCCACATGCTGTCGTACTTGTACGCCAGCATGTCCAGGGTGCTCATCGAGTAGTGGTTGGCGTCGAAGACCCGTTCGACGTCCATGTGGAACTCGGAGTCGGTGGTCGCCTGGGGAACGACGGCGCTGACCAGTCGGGCGGCCCTGGCATCCAGCACGACCGAGCGGTCCCGGTCCAAGTTGATCTCAGGAGCGCTCAGCAGGGCCTTGCCCAGCGAGTGCGGGCCGTGCGTGCCCTGCACGTCGGCCTTGAGCCACACGGAGTAGGTACCGGGCGGCATCCGCAGGGTGGTCGTGCCCGACGCGCCGATCTCGAAAATGCTGTAGACGTCCTCCCCGTAGACATCCTTCCCGGTCAGGGTCACCTCCCCGCCCAGCGGTTTGCCGCTGCGGTCCTTCGGGGTGAGGGAGAGGTTGTAGCGCTCGGCCTCCTTGCCCCCTCCGACGAGGGTGTGGGCGAGGATCCCGCCCTTGGCATCGGAGGCGTTGATCATGCCGCTGTAGTGGCTGTCCAACGGGGCCTTGTCCAGGTTGACCGTGTAGGTGACCTTGCCGGTGCCGTGCGCGGGCACGGTGACCCGCGGGGCGGACAGGGAGAACACACCCGCGGGCGCGCCAGGGACGTCGACGGCCAGGTCGAGCGTGACGGGTGCGTCGGCGGTGTTGGTGTAGGTCACCTCCTTGGTCTCCTTCTCACCGGGCTGGTGGGGCCACGGCTTGAAGCCGGCGTAGGCGCTGCCGGTCGCGAACAGCGTGTCCCGTACCGCCGCCGCGACGTCCAGGCGGCCGGAGCCGGCCTGGTAGGGGGTGTACTGCGGGGTGGCCTTGGTGGAGCTGATCAGGGCGTCCTTGAGCTGCCGGCCGGTCCAGTCCGGGTGCGCGGCGGCCAGCAGCGCGGCGGCGCCCGCGACGTGCGGGGTGGCCATCGAGGTGCCGCTCAGCGTCCGGTAGTAGCCGTCGCCCTCGGACAGGTGCGAACGTGCCGCGAGCACGTCGACTCCCGGTGCGGTGAGCTCGGGCTTGAGCCCGTAGTCGCCCACCCGCGGACCCTGGCTGGAGAAGTCGGCGAGCTGGTCGGCGCCGTCCACGGCGCCGACGGTGAGCGCCGCGTCCGCGGCGCCCGGTGAGGCGACGGTGTCCGGGGCCCCGCTGTTGCCGGCCGCGATGACGAAGAGCGCGCCGGTCTCCGCGCTGAGCGCGTCGACGGCCTGGCTCATCGGGTCGTTGCCTTCGGACGGGGCACCGCCGAGACTCATGTTGATGATCTTGGCGTGCTGGTCGCGGGCGGCCCACTCCATGCCCGCCAGGATCCACGACTCCTGGCCTGAGCCGCCGCAACCCCCGATGTCGCACACCGTGCCGAGCACCTTGCCGATGTGCAGCCTGGCGCCGGGGGCGACGCCCTTCTCCTTGCCGTCCGAGGCGGCGCCGGTACCGGCGATGGTGGACGCGACGTGCGTGCCGTGGCCGACGGGGTCCTCGAAGACGTTCTCGTCGGGCACGAAGCTGGCCGAGCCGGCGATGCGGTCCGCCAGGTCCGGGTGGCTGTTGTCCACACCGGTGTCCAGCACGGCGACGTCGACGCCCTTGCCGGTGTCGCCTCCCGCCCACACCTCCGGGGCGCCGATCTGCGCGGTGGAGTCGGCCAGATCGGCCTTGACCTTCCCGTCCAGCCACACCTTGGCGATCCCGCCGGCGAGAGTCGGCTTCCCACCGGCGGCGCGGGCGCCGACGCCGGCGCCCTCGGTGAGCGCGGACCAGAAGTCCGCCGAGCGCTCGTGCTTCTCGGTCAGTGCGGCGCCCTGGATGCTGCCGAGGGTGCGGACCTTGGACGCCCCGGAAGGCACCGCCTGGGTGCGCTCGCGGGCAGCGGCCTTGGTGTAGTTGACGATCAGCGGGAGTTGGCTGCTGTGCGCGTTGTCGTAGCCGTCGGCGAGGAGCTGCGTGACATTGAACAGGTTCTTGTCGAGGACCCCGGCGGAGACGTACGGCAGAGCGGAGTCGGGGTAGACGTAGGTGTCCTTTCCGACCTTGTTGACCTCGAAGTCAATGGCTTCACCGTGTGGTCCCTTGACCTCCGTGACCTCCGTGGTCGCGGCGGCGGTGGTGACGGTGTCTCCGGTGATCAGAGTGACGGTGCGAACGGCGCCGGGACGGGCTCCGGCGGTGTCCGCGGCGTTCGTCGCCCCGGACGTGGTGGCCGACGCGTTGGCGAATGACGGCGGGATGACCGTCAGGATCGCCAGGGCAGACCCGAGAGCTATCAGCCTCGATCTGCGGGGGTATGGGGTTGACAAAGGGAACTCCTGTCACGAAGAGGGGACGAAGCGCCGAAAGAGCGTCAAAAGGCGTTCCGGAGGCTGCCGTTGTAGGTTTTGGTCGCGGTGGTCCGATCAACCGCCCTGGTGGCCACCACGTCATGGGCGGTGCTACCGCTCTCGGTGACGCGGTTGTGCGGCCACCGGGCCGGACGACGCCTTGCGACCCGCAAGGACGGTCACCGAATTGACGGCGTTACCGGGAGGACGCCGGAGGCCGTCGTCGACAGTGTCGACAGTGTGAACAGTGTGGTTCCGCTCCCGAACCCATCGTTGGTCACGAGAGACGCGACCACCGGCGGCAGGGACCGTCTTTCTTGAGTTGAGGCACCTTCAACTCCCTTTACGCGGGCGCGGCACAGTCTTCGCGGCAGACAAATCGGGTGAAGTGACGAATCGGCGGAGGATCGGACGGCCGACGCCGTGGACCGATCACGGAGGTTCTGGGATCGCGCAGCAGGATGGTGTGGACGATCACAGTTAAAGCTTGTGGCCGGGAGATGTACAGATCACAATCGTGTCGGAAATCGCCAGCTGGCGAATCGCGCCATGACCGGCCCGACGGCCCGCCGGGCGGAGACGACCAGGAGGACCCCCGGTGCTCGGTACCCTCGGGATCAGCGAGTTCGACGAACGGCTCTACCGCGCCTATCTGGCCAAGCCGGACCGGACGGCGCGGGAGATCGCCGAACACCTGGGCACCACACCCAGCCGGATACAGCACGCGGTGGCCCGGTTGGTGGAACTGGGCCTGCTGCGAAGAGAACGACACGGCCAGTACCGGCCGGTCAGCCCGCGGACCGCGTTGAGCGCGCTGCTCGCCAAGCGTCGAGCCGAAACCGAGGCGGCGTTCGCCGCGGTGGGGGACACGGTCGATGACCTGGCAAGTGAGTACCGTGCCAACCGGCTGCAGGGGAATCCGAACGAGCTGGTGGAAGTGATCACTGGTGAGGCGGCGGTCACCCTGAGGGTGGCCGAGCTGACCCACTCGATCCACACCCACTTCTGGGTGCTTGACCGACCCCCGTACCTCGGCCCGTACAGCAATGAGTTGGAGGAGACCTTCACGATGGACCTGCTGGGCCGCGGCGTCGACATACGGTCCGTCTACACCCCCGAGGCGCTGGCGCAACCCGGCCGATTCGAGCTGATCAGCCGCCTGTCCACGCTCGGCGAGCAGGCCCGGCTCCTGCCGTCCCTGCCGTTCAGGCTGCGGATCATGGACCGTCGTGTCGCGCTGGTCGCACTGATCGCAGGACGGTACGACAGAATCGTCGTCGTCCATCGGTCGGGTCTGCTCGATGCAATCCTCGAACTGTTCGACACCTACTGGCAGCGGGCACAACCCATCGCCTCAACGGCCCCGAACACCCCCGACCAGCCGAGCGCGGAAGATCTCCTGCTGCTGAAAATGCTCCAAGCGGGCTACAAGGACCAGGCGATCGCCCGACAACTCGGCACGAGTGCACGCACCGTGACCCGCCGGATCGCCGCGATCGCGTCCCAGCTCGGCCTCGACACCCGCTTCCAGGTGGGCGCCGAAGTCGTCAAGCGCGGCTGGATCTGAGAGGGCTCAAGTGGCGCCGGGACGCCGCAACCCGCCAGCGACCCGGGCTCGACATCGCCGAAGACCCCGGCCTGCTCAAAGCGGCCACTCCCGAAACCTGTCTACCTACCTGGCACTGCGAGCGGACGACCTCCCACACACCAGTGCCGCCGGCCAACTCGTGCGAAGTGGCCCTCAGTCGGGCAACTGAGGGCCACCTTTCACCGTCGCGCGATTCTCCGCCATGAGCCGCTGCACCTGCTCCGCGACGAGCTCCGGGCCGGTTCCAAGGGGCATGTCCTCCGTGGGCCGACCACACCCCTGAATGGAGATCGGTCTCGAAGTCGTGCCGCTTCGGCCGGCCGGACCGTGCAGCGCGGCCGGCCCCGGAGTCGGATCCGCTGGTCAAGACCCTCGGATGCCGGAATGCCGGGGGAGGCGGGCACGGAGCCGGCCTCCCCCGCGCGGTCAGGAGCGAGGTGCGCGACGGTCCCGCCGCTGCTCGAGCTCCTCCGCGCTGACCGGGATGAGCATCGGCTGGCCGGGGGCGCAGAACATCGTCACGACGAACGCGGACTCGGCGTCGGCGAGGTTGTTGCCGTCCTGGTAGTGGATGACGTCGCCGCCCGGCTCCCAGAAGGTCTCGCCGGCCTTGAGGACGCGCGCCGGCTCACCCTCCAGTTCGAAGACCATCTCGCCCTTGAGGACATAGCCGTAGGCAGGGCCGGAGTGGCGGTGCGGCGGGGCGCCCTCACAGCCCGGCGGGAGGGTGACCAGGAGCGTCATCGCCTCGGCGCCCTCGGGTATCTGCGGTGCGCCGGGCACGGACCCGATCATGTCGATCTGGGGCGGCGGTGTGGTCGCGTTGGGGTTCTCGATGTGGTGGGAGTGTTCGGCGCTCACGGACTTCCTCATCGTTTGCGGTCGGTCGATTCTTCTTACATCAGTGAAGACAGAGTGGAGTCGCAATGTGTGACAGTCCTCGCCCTGTCGGACGGCGACGCCGACGGGGCGGCCGCACCTTTCTCGCGGCCGCCTATGATGCAGATCTCGCACCGACTCCCGCACTCTCCAGGAGATCGGGACCGGACCTACCCTGTTCGCCGATTCCTGAGCGGCTTACGATCACCCTGCACCTCGCCTCCGCTCCGTTGTAACGAAAGAACACCCCGGCCGGTCGAGCGTAAGAGGCATGGGCAGAATGTGAGTTGTGGAATCCGGCCGACGCAGGCAACTTCAGAGGGGGGAAGATCTCATACGTCGGCCGGACAGTATGGTGAGCAATGAGCCATCACCTCTCGGTACTGCGTCGCTCGCCCATGGTTGACGACATGTAATGGCGATCTGTGGACGCTTCGCCGTCCTCGGACGCGATAACTTCGTACATCCTGGGCGCCTCGTTCGCCGGGCACGCACACTCATGATCCAAGGATCATCAACTCCCCGTCGACACAGGGCAGTCAGGCTGGTCAGCGAGGTCGCAGAAGACCGCCCGATCCCGCCGCGGCCGGGCTCAAAACCAGGTCGCACAAGGAGTAGTCACACGCAATGTCAGCGAGTGGTCGAGGTCCTGGCTCTTCACGGTCGCCCGCAACCCGGTCATCGAGAGGTAGTTCACCAGACCTGCTTCCTCAGGCCGACCGTCGAGGAAGTCTCGCGGGCAATCGGCATTCCGCCCAGCACCGTGCGGCATGGTTCCCTCGGATTCACGAACGGCGTAGTGGCAGGTGAAAAGAGCCTTCCAGAAGCTCTTCTGCTCACAGCGCCGCTCGCGCATCCACGGGTAAGAAAAATCACCCCGAAAGTCAAGGAAACAAGTGAAGCCACGTTCCTTTGGTATCTCTCGTCGGCGCACGGTCGCGCTCGGCGCCGTAGTCGCCTCGGGCGCACTCGCCTTCGCGATGGCGTCGTCCGTGCCGGCATCCGCGGCGCCCCGGCACGTCGGATCGCTCGACTACGTCGCCCTGGGTGACTCCTACGCCGCCGCTCCGGGCGTCCCGGAGCAGATAGACCCCGCGTGCGCCCGCTCCAACAGCAACTACCCACACCTGGTGGCCGCGCGGAACAAGGCGGTTCTGACCGACGTGAGTTGTTCCGGGGCGACCACGGCGGACCTGGCCCTCGCCACGGGCACGGCTCCCGCCCCGTACGACGCCCTGTCCCGTAAGACCGACCTGGTGACCGTGACCATCGGCGGCAACGACATCGGTTTCACCTCCGTGCTCGGCCACTGCGCGAGCGTCGTCTCGAGCAACCCGGCCGGGAGCCCCTGCCGCGACGACCTCACTCAGGGCGGTACCGACCAGGTCGAGCAGAGCATCGCGGCCACGGCATCGAAGATCTCCCGGGTGATCGCCGAGATTCACCGCCGGGCCCCGCACGCCAGGGTGGCCATGGTGGGCTACCCCTCGCTCTTCCCGGACAGCGGAGTGGGTTGCACGAGTGCCAGTGTGCCCTTCGCCGCTGGCGACTTCGCCTACCTCCGGGACAAGACGAAGTCCCTCAACTCCATGATCGCTCATCAGGCCAAGCGCGGCGGAGCCACGTACGTGGACACGTACACGCCCACCATCGGCCACGACATGTGCCGGCCCGTCGGCGAGCGTTGGATCGAGAGCCTCGCTCCCCAGACGCCGGCGGCTCCCGCCCACCCGAACGCGCTGGGCGAGCAGGCGATGGCGACGGCCGTGACCAACGCGCTCGCCAAGTGCGGCGGAGCCCACCGCGCCTGACCCTCCCCCTCCTGGGTGTGAGAGCCGCGGCACGCCACCCGTCACCACCTCCGATGGTCCGCCTTCGCGGGCCATCGGAGTGAGCGGGTAGGTGCGGCGGGGTCACAAGCTCGGAAGCACCGCGCCCCCGGGCAGGCGACATCGCCTGCCCGGGGGCGCGGCCGTGCGGCCTGAAGAGTGTTACGAGGTACGGTCCTTGACGATGTGTACGCGCACCGGAATCGGCGGGACCCAGTACGGGGTGTCGCCGCGGAGGATCAAGGAAGCCGTCCAGTCACCGGGCCGGCCCATCTTGCCCGCCAGCAGCGTCACCGTGAACGAAGCGCTCTGCCCCGGCCGCAGTGTGAGCCGGTGCGGGGTCTCCGACAGCCAGGGCACGTCCGACTCGGTCTGGTCGTACCCCGGAAGCAGTGCCGCGGTGGCCGTCGGAATGTACCAGCGGGTGTCGGTGGTGCCGCCCACCCGATACAGGCCGAGTGCGCCGCCACCCCGGTAGACCGCGGTGGGGGCGTCGGGCAGCGCGCTCCAGGTGTTCGTGCCCGGGTCGTAGGCGTAGCCCTTCGGCGTGGCCACGCGGGCGGCGCCGACCAGTGTGGCGCCGCCGGACACCAGCAGCCGTCCGTCGGCGGCGGCGTAGGTGCTGCCGGCGAGCCCCATCGGCATGTCGGCCAGAGGCTGCCAGCTGTTGGACGCCGGGTCGTAGACGTAGGAGGCTGTGGTGGGGGCATAGTCGGGTCCGGAGCCGCCCGCGCAGTACAGCCTGCCGTTGATCGCGCCGCATGAGGCCCAGCCGATCGACTGGGGGTAGTCGGCGGCCCTGGACCACTTGCCGGAGCCCGGGTCGAAGACGTACACGCTGTTCGAGCACCCGGTGTTGGTGCATCCGCCGACCGCGTAGAGCCGCCCGTCGAGTACGGAGCTCGCCGCCCCGAAGCGCCCCTTGGGCATGCTGGGGCCCTTGGTCCAGGTGTTGTGGGCGGGGTCGTACACCTGCATGGTGCGGCTCACCGCCTCACCGGGTCCCTGGCCTCCCACGGTGTACAGCCGGCCGCCGATGAGGCCGTGAGCGGTGGCCATGCGGGCTTCGGGGGCACTGGTGCCGCGCGTCCAGGTGTGCGCCGACGGGTTGTAGACGTAGAGGCCGGCGACGGGTTCGTAGCCGTCCGACGATCCGAAAACGGAGTAGATCTTGCCCCGGTAGCTCTCCACCGCGTTGTCCATCACGACGACGGGCAGGTCGGGCAGCCCGCGCCAGGTGGTGCCCGGGGTGCCGGTGCCAGGTCTGGTTCCCGTGCGCTCGCCGATGCGCAGCGTCGCGGGAGCGGTGCCGGTGTTCCGTACGGTCACCTTCCGCACCACCGTGCCGTGCGGAGCGGTGGTCGCCGCGATCCGGGTGGTGCCGGCCGACAGGCGCCCGGCCTTGAGGACGAACGAGCCCTTGGTGACGTGGTTCTCAGCCGCGGCGACCGTGTGGGAAGCCGAACTGTAGGAAGGCTTGGACGCCACGAAGGTGTGACGGGCGCCGCCCCGGACGAACAGCCGGTAGAGGCCGTCGCCGACCCGCGGGTCACCGGTGGTGGCCACCGTCGGCGCCGAGGGCCCGCTCGTGGTACCCGTGCGCACCACGGCGCCCACCAGCCCGCGTCCGGTGTTGGCGTCGGTGACGGTGCCCGTGAGCACACCGCCGCGGACGGGCGTGACGACCCGCTCGGCGACCGTCACGTCGTCTACGGCCCAGAGCTTGCCCGGACCGGTGTAGTGGAAGCGCACCTGCACCGCGGCCTTCCCTGCATAGGCGGTCAACGGGATCTCCACCCGGTCGAACGACCAGGCGTCGTCCATGTGCCAGACCGTGGTCCAGGTCTTGCCGCCGTCGGCGGTGACCTGCACATCCCCGGTCTGTTCGGCGGATCCCTCGTAGTCGTTGCTGAACGCCAGCTCGGGGACTCCCTCGTGACGGAGGTCGTAGACCGGGCTGACCAGCAGGGTGTCGAGTGCCGTGTCCCAGCCGACGTGGTCGTTGTCGGCGACGGCGAAGCCGCCGGAACCTCCGGTGTTGTTGCCCCGGCCGCCCGGATCGTCGAATGCCCAGCCGTGCCCGGTGCCCGCGACGTCGACCACGCTCCAGCCCTTCGGAGCCTGGGCCGCGGAGTCGAAGGACTGGGTGTCCAGGGTGTTCACCTTCAGGGTGTAGGCCGGGTTGCCGCCCGCCCAGGTGTCGACAGGCAGCGCCAGCCCGAGGCTCTGGTCCGCGTCCTTCACCGCCACCTTCCGTACGAGGGACTGGTAGTGGGTGTCGTCACTGACGACCCGCAGGGTGTAGGTGTGGTTCTCGGGCAGGTCCAGGCGGTACGCCCCCGTGTAGGCGTCGGACCACACGGGCGCACCCGGCACCCCCTCCACAGTGATCTTCGCGTGGAGCGGCCAGCCGTGACCCGAGCCGTCGGTGACGGTGCCCGAGACACGGTGGACGGCGAGCTTGCGCAGTCCGAAGTCCCGGTTCACGGCGCCGCCGTCGATGATCTGGACGTCCGCCGCCTCGCCCGACGCATAGCCGTAGACGGTGACTTGGACGTCGTGGCTGCCCGCCGGCAGGGGCAGGGTGTAGCGGCCCTGGCTGTCGGTGGTCGCCGTGTAGACGCCCGCTGTCACCTCGGCCGCGGCGACCGGTGCGCCCGTGGCGGTGTCGGTGACCGTTCCCGAGAGCGTGCCGTGCGCTCCCATGCGGAAGCTTGACAGTCCGTCAGGGGTGCCGAGACCGGTGGGCCCGTCGTAGCCGGTGCCCGCGGTGCACAGATACGCCGGTGAGCACTTCCCGTTCGAACCCGTTGTCACATCGTGAAGTCCCGAGCCACCACCGGCGTACGGGTAGGCATCGGGGTATGTCCCGGCGACCGGGGTGCCGGCGTTCGCGTACACGCCCGCGATGATCGGTGCCGAGGCGCTGGTGCCGCCGGCCACGCCCCAGCCGCCGGACTCTCCGTAGCTGTCGTAGACGGCGACACCCGTGGCCGGGTCGGCCACGGCGGAGACATCGGCGACGGTACGCCCGGGGCAGCCGGTGTCCTTCTGGAAGGCCGGCTTGGGCTCGTACAGGGAGCAGCCGGAACCGGTGCCGCCACCGTCGTGGCTCCACACCGACTCGGACCAGCCGCGGGAAGCGGTGGAGTCCTTGGTGAGCGTGGTGCCGCCGACCGCCGTGACGTGCGGGGACGCCGCGGGATAGGAGACGCCGTAGCGGCTGTCGCCGGAGGAGGCGACGATCGCGACGCCCGGGTGGTCGTAGTGCGCGTCCGCCGACGACTCCGCGGGGTCCTCGGGGTAGAAGGCGTAGTTGGTGCCGTAGGAGTTGGAGACGTATGTGGCGCCGAGCGCCACCGCCTGGTCCACGGCGGACCCGAGATCGTCGGCGGTGGGCTCGTCGGCCTCGACCAGCAGGATCCGCGCGTTGGGGGCGACAGCGGAGACCATGTCCAGGTCGAGCGAGATCTCCGTGGCCCAGCCGGGGTCCGGGGCGGGATAAGTGGTTCCGCCGCGCTGGTCGACCTTGGTGAAGCAGCCGTCGGCGGTGGTGCAGGCGGGCAGCCCGTACTGTGCGCGGTAGACGGCTAGGTCGGCCTCGGCGTTCGGATTGTCGTAGGCGTCGACGATGGCGATGGTCTTGCCCGCCCCGCCGTTCGCGGGCAGACCGTAGGCGCTGAGCAGGTCGGCCGGACCGAATCCCTCAGGGGCGTCCTCGGCGGCCCGCAGACCCTTGTGCGCCTTGACATCAGTGCGCAGCAGGCCGAAGCAGGTGAGCTCGTGCGGCTTGGCCGGGCCGCAGAGCGGCGCGACATGGCCGGGCGGCTCATGGGTGGACGAAGACGGCTTCGCGGCCTTCTCAGGGACGTCGGCCTGGGCCTGGTCCTGGGCGCCGAGCACCGTCAGTAGGACGGCACTCAGCAGAGCGGCACCGACGGCCGACCCTCTCCGTCGGCGTGGCACGGGTCTGTGCGATATGGACAACACACCACTCCTTTGAACTTCTTGAAGGCAGAGGCTCACACCGCTCCCGACAGGTGAGTTGCGGATCCATCCGGAAAAGTTCACGGAGCCCACCGCTTTTTGATCCGACTTCTGGCCCTGCTCGCCCCCGTGCCCGCCGCCGAGCCCGCGCCGAACGCCATCGCGTCCTCGCCTTCCACGGCGGCACCCGCAGACCCGCCTCCCGAGCGTGACAGTCACCCGCGTGGCGCTCTCCGCCGGCCTGAACAATTCCGACAATTGAGGCACACGCTGACGATCCGCAGAACGGGAGTCCCCTCCATGACGCAGCTCGACCTCACCGGCTCGACCGCACTGGTGACCGGTTCCACGCAAGGCATCGGCGAGGCCATCGTCATCGGGCTGGCCCGGGCGGGCGCACGCGTGGCGGTGAACGGGCGGACCCCGGCGACCGTCACCGCGGCCGTCGAGCACATCCGCGCCACCGTGCCGGGCGCCGACGTCGTGCCCGTCGTGGCGGACGCCGCCTCCGACGACGGCGCCCAGCACATCAAGGACGCCCTGGAGAACGTCGACATCCTGGTCAACAACCTCGGCATCTTCGGCGCACGGCCCGCTCTGGAGATCACCGACGACGAATGGCGGCACTACTTCGAGGTGAACGTGCTCGCCGCTGTCCGGCTCACCCGCATGTACCTGCCCGGCATGATCGACCGCGGCTTCGGACGCGTCCAGTACATCGCCAGCGACTCCGCCGTCGTCACACCCGTCGAGATGATCCACTACGGAATGACCAAGACCGCGCTCCTCGCCGTCTCACGTGGCTTCGCCAAGCAGGCTTCCGGCAGCGGGGTGACCGTCAACTCCGTTCTCGCCGGGCCCACTCACACCAAGGGTGTGGAGGAATTCGTCTACCAACTCGTCGACGCCGGCCTCCCCTGGGACGAAGCCCAGCGCGCCTTCATGCGGGAGCACCGGCCGCAGTCCCTGCTCGAGAGGCTCATCGAGCCGGAAGAGATCGCCAACATGGTCGTCTACCTCAGCTCACCCCTGGCCTCCGCGACCACCGGTGGCGCCCTCCGCGTCGACGGCGGCTACATCGACTCCATCACCCCGTAGAGCCCCCATAGAGCCCCCGTAGAACCCGTCTCGCGCTACACGCGGGCCAGTGGGTTGGGCAGCGGCAGATAGCGGGCGTCGGCGCCGTCCGCGCCCGTCCAGCGGAGCAGGAGGTTCGTCTTGCCGGGGAGCCAGGGCGCGGCGAGCAGCTCCGTGATCTCGGCCGTGATCCCGGGGAGGCCGTGCCGGGTCAGCTCGGTCCGTACGGCGGGCCACGGATCCCAGCCCGGGTGGTCCTCGGCCAGCAGCGCGGCGAGTTCCGTCACGTTGTTGACGATCAGGCAGTAGACCAGCCGCTCCCATCCCGCCGCCCGGTCCACGTCCTGGAGCAGCTTCACTCCCTCCGCGTCCCGGAACAGAGCCTGTACGGGGATTCCGTCGGCGTCCACCGCGACCAGGGTGTTCTGCAGGTGCGCCTCGATGACGACACCGTGGCGCGCGAAGGCCTCGAGGACCGGCGGCACGACCTGACGCAGATACGCCGTCCACCAGGCGGACGGGTCGGTGAGACCGTCGAGGGGGCTGCCCTCGAAGCCCTCGACGAGTGCGGCGGCCAGGAGCGGGGTCGCGCCGGGGACGACGTGCTCGCGCAGGCCGTCGCGGACGAGGACGGCGAGTTCCTCGAAGGCGAAGTCGGCGGTGCGGTAGCTGCGGTCGCTCAGCCAGGCGGCGCCCGCGTCGGTCCGCCCGCCCGGGCTCGTGGTCGCGAAGGCGGCGGTTGTGGCCTCGTCCGTGCGGCGCAGTTTCAGCAGGTCGTGGCGCCACAGTCGACGGATGTCGTTGGTGATGCGCACGTCGAGGCTGAACTTGACGAAGACGTCGTCCTCGGGGGCGTACAGCGTGCGGATGGCGGCCGTCGGCCACAGCGGGCGCGCGGTGCGGCCCAGGCGGATCAGCCGGCCGTCCGCGAAGGCCTCCTGGATCTCCGGGCGGGCGCCGACCAGGTCGAGCTGCCAGGGGTGGGCCAAGAGCAGCCGGTAGCCCTCCGGGGCCGGTCCGAAGTCGTCGAGCGCCGAGGTGTCGCCCTCCTCGACGACCGCGTCCTCGCGCACGCCGAGCAGTTCCACCGGGAAGCCGGCGTACGCCTCGGGCGCGTACGGCAGCCAGTCGGCGACGGGGCCGCCACCGCGCGCCTTGGGAGCGGGGTGGTACGGGTGCCCGGTGATCAGGGACTGCTCGGAGCGGAGGTACGGGTCCGTGGGCGGCGTCGCGCGCAGTCGGGCGGCGAGCAGAGCGGCCACCGCGTCCCGGCTGTCGATCATCTCGGCGGGCAGCTCGGGGTTGGACAGACCGGTGAAGCCGCGCAGTTCCTCGCCGGTGAGCTTGACCAGCTCGGCGTGGGTGAGCCGGTGCCAGGACCCGTCGGCGTACACCTCGGGCGCCGCGGGCCGGCGCCTCCCCCGCACCCGCAGCAGCCGCCCACTGGAACGGAGCCGGAACACACCGGAGCCCTCGGCGGCCCGGCCGGGGTCCTCGGCGGGTTCCCCCACCTCCCGCAGCAGACAATTGAGCAGCGGCGCGGCGGCGTACGCGTCGGCGGCCTCTTCTATTTCACTGTCGCCCCTGACGAGCGGGGGGAGCATGGGGGGCATGGAGTCCACGCGATCCATTCATTCCATACGGTGCACTGGTGATCAGTATGTCTGTCGGCGCGGGCGACCGCGACGCACAGTCCCCGTACCCAAGGAGCCCGACCGTGCACCGTCCCCCCACGCCCGACGCCGAGGCAGCGCTCGCCGACGAGCTGAGCGCCGTACGCCCCGCCCTCTCGGCGCCGTACGCGGCCGGGCTCCCCGGCGCCCGGGCGGCCGTGCTGACACGTCTGTGGCGTGCGCTGGCGTATGAGCCGATGCCGTGGATCGCGCGCCGGGAGCCGGGGGCCGACGGGCTCACGCTCCACCTCGCCGACGGCCGGCGGCTGCACGGCCCGCGCCCGGACCCGTACGCGAGCGCCGCGTACGTCACCGAGGTCCGGCTGGACGACACGGCGTACGACCGTCCGGCGCTGCTCATGACGGCGCTCGCCGTCCCCCACGCCGCGGACTTCGCGGCCGAACTCGACCACAGCGTCGCCTCGTTGGCCCTCTCGCGCGCCGGCCAGCCCGCCACCGACCGGGAGCCCCTGACCGGCTGGGAGTGGGAGCAGCGAGTGGTCGACGGGCACCCGTACCACCCCAACTGCCGTTCGCGTCCCGGCTTCTCCGTGGCCGAGCAGCTCGCGTACGGGCCGGAGCACCGGCCGGTGGTGGAACTGGGCCTGGTGGCCGTCGACGACTGTCTCGTCCGGGGCGAGTGGCCCAAGTGGCTGCGGGACGAGGACCGTTTCCTGATCCCGGTCCACCCCTGGCAGACGGCGCACGTGCTGCGTACCGCGCCCCAGGACGTCGTCTCCGCGCACCCGTTGATGTCGCTGCGCACCCTCGCCCTGCCCGACGGGCCGCACGTCAAGACCGCGCTGAGTGCCCGGCTGACCTCGTCCGTGCGGGACATCTCGGTCTACTCGATCGAGACGTCGGCGACGGTGTCGGCGTTCGCGGAGGACATGGCGGCCCGCACGGACGGCCTGCTGCACGTCACCCGCACCCTGGGCGCCGTCACGGCTCGCTCCCCCGAGCTGGCGGCGGTGCTGCGCGAGTCCCCCGACGCGTACGCGAACCCGGGCGAGCGCGTCCTGCCGGTGGCCGCCCTCGTGACCACCGGACTGCCCCGATCGGCCGGCTGGCTGGCCGACTTCACCCGCCTCGCGCTCACCGTCTGTCTGCGGCTGCTCGACCAGGGGGTGGCGCTGGAGGCGCACGGCCAGAACCTCCTGGTCGTGCTGTCCGCCACCGGCGCCCCGGTCCGGCTCGTCTACCGCGATCTGGCCGACATCCGCGTGAGCCCGGCCCGGCTGGCCCGGCACGGCATCCCGGCGCCCGCACTGTCCGGACGGATCGTCACGGACGACGAGACCACCCTGCGCCGCAAGATGTTCGGCTCGCTGATCGGCGGCACGCTGGGCGCGACAGCGGGATCCTCGGTGGCGCTGCGGGAGGCCCTGGCGACGGCCGTACGGGACCTGCCGCGCACCCCGGACCTGACAGCGCTGCTCGAAGAACCGCTGCCGACCAAGGCATTGACCCTGATGCGGCTGTCTCCGGAGACCCCCGGGGACAGTTGGGCACGGCTTCCCAACCCGTTCACCGCGTCCTAGCCCTGGGTTCACCGTCCCCGGTTCGGAGTTCATCGTTCGAAGATCGTTTTGAAGCCCGGCACCTTTGATCAATAGGATCCGTCGATGATCACAAGACAACGGCTGGCGGCAGGAGTCTGCGCCCTGCTCGCCGCCCTGACGGCCGGGATCGCCTTCCCGACCGGAGCGGTCGCCGACGAAACGGCGGAGCAGGCCGCTCCCAAGGTCGAACTCGTGCTGGACGTCAGCGGTTCGATGCGGGCGCGCGACATCGACGGCGGGTCGCGCATGTCCGCGGCGAAGCAGGCGTTCAACGAGGTGCTCGACGCGACACCCGAGGAGGTCCAGCTCGGTATACGGACCCTCGGCGCCAACTACCGAGGCAACGACCGCAAGACAGGCTGCAAGGACACCGCCCAGCTCTACCCGGTGGGCACGCTCGACCGCACCGAGGCCAAGACCGCCGTCGCGACGCTCACGCCCACCGGCTGGACGCCGATCGGTCCCGCGCTGCTCAAGGCGGCCGACGACCTCGACGGCGGCAAGGGCACCCGGCGGATCGTGCTCATCAGCGACGGCGAGGACACCTGCCAGCCGCTCGACCCGTGCGAGGTGGCCCGCGAGATCGCCGCCAAGGGCATCGGGCTCACCATCGACACCCTCGGGCTCGTGCCCGACGCCAAGACCCGCGACCAGCTCAGCTGCATCGCGGACGCGACCGGCGGCACGTACACCTCGGTCCAGCACAAGGAAGAACTCACCGACCGCGTCGGTCAGTTGGTCGAGCGCGCCGCCGACCCGGTGGTGACCCCGGTCGCCGTGGAGGGCACCACCGCCTGCACGAGCGCCCCGGCGCTGAAGTCCGGGCTGTACACGGACCGTGAGGAGTTCGGGCAGCACCGCTTCTACCGCGTGGACGTCAAGCCCGGCCAGGAGCTGCGCGCCTCGGTGAGCGTCGCGGCCGACCGCGAGGTCAACCCCGACTACGGGGTGTTGCTGCGCGCGGTCACCGTGCACGGACGTGAGATCGTGCGCGGCGAGGCGGCGGGCAACGGCCGTACCGACGTCATCTCGACGGGTCTGCGCTATCCGAAGGCCGAGAGCGACGACGAGAACGCCCCCGCCGAGACCGTGTGTCTGCAGGTGTCCAACTCCTTCTCGGCGGCGAGCGGCGTGAAGACCACACCGGGCATGCCGGTGGAGCTGACGGTCGACGTCGTGGACGGGCCGGACCAGGCGAGCGACGTGGCCTCCTTCGGCCTCGGCCGCGGCTGGTGGCTGCTCGGCGCCCTCGTGCTCACCGGCTTCCTGGCGGGTGTGCTGTGGGGCTGGATCTCGCGCCTGCGGATCGCGGTCTGGAGGACCAACTGATGCGTATCAGAAGAGGTTTGAGCGCTGCCCTGCTGCTGCTCGGGATCGCCGCGGCGCCCGCCGCGGCCGACTCCTCGCCCTCCGCGAGTCCGTCGGACGGCAGCAGCGCGCCCACCCAGGCCGGTACGTCGTTCCGTACGGCGACCGAGATCAAGCAGGGCCAGCAGGCCACCGCCAGCGGGTCCACGGGCGACTACCTGTACTGGTCGTTCCCCGCGGACGCCGGGCAGCGGCCCACCGTGAAGGCGACGGTGAAGCTGCCGGAGGCCTCCACGCGGCACGCCGGCCAGACCTGGCAGCTCGACGTCTACGACGGACTGCGGCGCCGCCAGGCCTGCCAGTACGGGGCACAGACACGGACGGCGGCGCAGGACGCGGCCACCGTGGAGCTGGCCTGCACCCTGCGCACGGTCCGTTCCTGGTCGGAGACCTGGGCCAACGACCCACTGCCGGGCACGTACTACGTCCGGCTGACCGTCACCGGGCTCCAGGCCTCCGACCTGGGTCTGCCCGTCGACGCCGAGGTCGAGGTCGGCTCCAAGGACATCGGCGGTGCGGCGGCGGTGGACGGTTCGCTGGCGAAGCCGCTGGTGCCGGGCATCGCGACGAGCGCCGAGAAGTCCGACTCCGACTCCGGTTCGTCGACGGCCGCGCTGTCGTCCATCGAGCCCGACGACGGCTGGGCCTCCGGCTGGTGGTCCGACCGCTGGGTGTGGACCGCGATCGGCGGCATCCTCGCGGCGCTCGCGGGTATCGGCGGGTATGCGCTGACCCGGGGGTCGGGACGGCCTTCCCGGGTGCCGCCGGGTGTCTAGGCACACGTAGGCACACGTAGGCACACGTGACGGAGCCATGACGGCTCCTGATGGCGAAGGCCCGCCGTGCCCCCTCGGCACGGCGGGCCTCGTCCCCCGTCCGCGCACCGGCGTCACTCCCCGCGCAGCACCTTCGCGAGGGTGCTCTCCCCCGTGACCTCGATCCGTCCAGCGCGTACCGCATCCGGCACGGTCGAGATCCCGCGGCTCACCTCCGTGCAGGTCTCGGTGTCGAGGCGCAGCCGCACGTCCGGCTCCTGCGGGGCAGGCCCGTCCCCGTACACGGGCCCCTCCTCGGCGCCCAGCCACACATGGAACTCCCCCTCGTCCAGCCGGACTTCGACGAGCCCTTCGCCGCCCTCCCCCGCCAGGCCCCGCAGCAGCGGCAGCGCGAACCAGTGCGCCCGTACGGCGTCCGTGGCCCCGCGCTCGCCCAGCGAGGGCGCCCCCCACTCGCTCAGCGCCTGCAGCACGGGCAGCAACTCCCGGCCCCGGCCGGTGAGTTCGTAGACGTACGCGGCACCCGGCGGCGGCAGCCGGCGCCGGGTCGTCAGTCCGTCGCGTTCCATGTCCTTGAGCCGGGAGGCGAGGACGTCCGTGCTCACTCCCGGCAGATCCGCGTGCAGATCGGTGTAGCGGCGCGGGCCGCCGAGCAGCTCGCGGACGATCAGGAGGGTCCAGCGGTCACCGACGGCGTCGAGCGCGCGGGCCGCGGAACAGTACTGGTCGTAGCTTCGGCGAGGTGACATGCGACGCAGTCTAGACATGTTGTTGGACTTTCCAAGCACTCACTTGGTAAAACCAAGCAACACCACGAACCGGAGGACACGCATGGAGTTCCGGCAGTCGAGCAAGCTCAGCGAGGTCTGTTACGAGATCCGCGGCCCGGTGATCGAGCAGGCCGACGCACTGGAGGCGGCGGGCCACAGCGTGCTGCGTCTCAACACCGGAAACCCCGCGGCCTTCGGTTTCGAGGCGCCGGAGGAGATCCTCCAGGACATGATCCGGATGCTGCCGCAGGCGCACGGCTACACCGACTCGCGCGGCATCCTCTCCGCCCGCCGCGCCGTCGCCCAGCGCTACCAGGAACGAGGCCTGGAGGTCGACGTGGACGACGTCTTCCTCGGCAACGGCGTCTCCGAACTGGTCTCCATGGCGGTCCAGGCGCTGGTCGAGGACGGCGACGAAGTCCTCATCCCCGCCCCGGACTTCCCCCTCTGGACGGCCGTCACGACCCTCGCGGGCGGCAAGGCGGTCCACTACCTCTGCGACGAACAGTCCGACTGGTACCCGGACCTGGCCGACATGGAGTCGAAGATCACCGACCGCACCCGCGCGGTCGTCATCATCAACCCCAACAACCCGACCGGCGCGGTCTATCCCCAGGAGGTCATCGAGGGCATTCTCGACCTCGCCCGCCGGCACGGCCTGATGGTCTTCGCGGACGAGATCTACGACCAGATCCTGTACGACGACGCGGTCCACCACTCGGCCGCGGCGCTCGCCCCCGACCTGGTGGTCCTCACCTTCTGCGGCCTGTCCAAGACGTATCGCGTGGCGGGCTTCCGCTCGGGCTGGCTGGTGGTGACGGGCCCCAAGCAGCACGCCCGCAACTATCTGGAAGGCCTGACCATGCTGGCCTCCATGCGGCTGTGCCCCAACGCGCCCGCCCAGTACGCCATCCAGGCCGCGCTCGGCGGCCGCCAGTCCATCCACGAGCTGACCGCGCCCGGCGGCCGCCTCTATGAACAGCGCAACCGGGTCTGGGAGAAGCTCAACGAGATCCCGGGCGTCTCCTGCGTCAAGCCCAAGGGCGCGCTGTACGCCTTCCCGCGCATCGACCCCGAGGTCCACAAGATCCACGACGACGAGAAGTTCGTCCTGGACCTCCTCCTCCGCGAGAAGATCCAGGTCGTCCAGGGCACCGGCTTCAACTGGCCCCGCCCCGACCACTTCCGCATCCTCACCCTCCCGCACGCCGACGACCTGGACGCGGCGATCAGCCGGATCGGGCGGTTCCTGGGCGGGTATCGGCAGTAGAGCCGCCGTATGGCGCACTCCGACCTGCGGGCCGCCGGGGGCGATGACACCGTACGGAAGGAGTGACAGGACCGGAGAAGGGTGTCTGCGATGGGTGACCTGCTCCTCGTGCGGCACGGCGAGACCGAGTGGTCCCTGTCCGGGCGGCACACCGGGTCGACCGACATCCCGCTGACGGAGAACGGTCGCGAGCAGGCCGAGCGGCTGGCCCCGCTGATCGCCTCGCACCGCATCGCGGCGGCGTTCGTGAGCCCGATGCGGCGGGCCCTGGAGACGGCGCGGCTGGCCGGGGTCGAGGGGGCGCGGGTGGACGCGGACCTGTGCGAGTGGGACTACGGCGGGTACGAAGGCGTCACGACCGTGGCGATCCACCGGACCCGGCCCGACTGGTTCCTGTTCGACGACGGTGTCGCGCCGGGGCCGCCGGAGCATCCCGGGGAGAGCCCGGAGCAGATCGGAGCACGGGCGGAGCGGATGCTCGCCAAGGTCGACGCGGCGCTCGCCGAGGCGGAGGGCAGTGTCGTCCTCTTCTCCCACGGGCACTTTCTGCGGGTGCTGACCGCGCGGCGGCTGGGGCTGCGGGCTTCGGACGGCGCGTTGTTCCAGCTCGCCACCGGGACGGTGAGCCGGCTGAGCACCGAGCATCGGCGGCATGTCGTCGCGGGCTGGAATGTCAGACCCCCGTCGTAGTCTTCGACTGCGCGCTCGGCCACCGACAACCGGCGGCTGACGCACGGAGAGGGGAACCGTCATGACACGACCGCCGACCGTCGCGCAGCGGCGGGTCATCGATGCGGCGGATCCGGTGACCGGGCGGTTGAAGGGGACGGACGCACAGCTCACCGCGCTGGTGAAGCGGGGGCTGGCCTTCCGGCATCCGCGGCCGCCGCACGACCACTTTCTGACGCCCGCCGGGCACCGGACACGGGAGACGCCCGAGCCGCCGACGGCCCCTGAGACTCCCGCCGCCCCCTCCGACTCGGGCGTGTTCGCCGCGCGGATCGGTGGCGAGGAGGGCCCCGCCGGCGGACCCTCTCGGCTGCGGGAGGTGCACAGTGCCTGGCAAGGGCTGCTGGAGCTGCGGCGGATGACCAGCCGGGACGGGGCCGTGGACCGTCCGTGCGGGTGGGAGCGTACGCATCTGGTGCAGGCCGCCGCGCTCGCCCTGGAGGCCGCCGGGCACCGCCCCGCGGCGGCGGAAGGGCCCGGCTATCGGGTGCGGGCGACTCCGCAGCCGGAGGCCGTCGCCGTGCGCGAGCCGGACGCCGAGGCACTGCGGGCCTGTGCGGCCACGCTGGAGAAGGCGGGCTGGCAGGTCGGCGAGCACACGGAGCCGCGTACGGGAGCGCGGTATGTGCTCGCCTCACCCCGGCGGGCCTGACGGCCCTTCTCCGCGACCGCCGGCGGCATGATCCGTCGGACAGGCTCTAGGCGTCCAGAAGCTCCGGGCTGTGCTGGGCGTCGTAGGCCGCGCGTGACTCGGCGATCGTGACGCGGTGCCGCTCGGCCCAGTCCGTCAGCGACAGCAGGGTGGCATGCAACTCGTGGGCCACCGGGGTGAGTTCGTACTCGACCTTGGGCGGGACCGTCGGGTGGACGGTCCGGGTGAGAAGTCCGTCGCGCTCCAGATTGCGCAGCGTCAGGGTGAGCATGCGGCGGCTGATGCCGTCGATGCTGCGCTCCAGTTCGGTGAAGCGGATCGGGCCGTGTGCCGCGGCCACGATGATCTGCACACTCCATTTCCCGGCGACCCTGTCAAGAACCTCGCGGACCGGGCACGCCTGCGCGTGCACGACCTGCGGGGTAACACCGGTGTTCCCTTGGGACATTGAGTTGCCTCCTTATGCCGATCTCCATGGTTACTCACGATGTACCCCGTTACAAGTCGTGCACCTATGGAAACACATCGCCTACCTGGAGGTCGTCGTCATGCCGTCCCGGACCGAGTCACCGGCCGAGCCGCCGCTCCCCCGAACGTACTCCCGCTGGTCCTCGCTCGTGGTCCTGTGCGCGGGCACCCTGATGACGGTCCTGGACGGGAACATCGTCACCGTCGCGATGCCCGCGATCCAGCGTGATCTGGGGTTCTCGGGGCCCGGGCTCGCCTGGGTGGTGAACGCGTATCTGATCCCGTTCGGCGGACTGCTGCTGCTCGTGGGCCGGCTCGGTGACCTCGTGGGGCGCAGGCGGATGTTCACCGCCGGGCTCGCGGTGTTCACGGCGGCGTCCGTGCTGTGCGGGCTCGCCACCGGCCGGGGCCTGCTGGTCACGGCCCGCGCGCTGCAGGGTGTCGGCGGGGCGATGACCTCGGCCGTCGTCCTCGGCATGCTGGTCGCGCTCTTCCCCGAACCGCGTGAACAGGCCCGAGCCATCGCGGTGTTCAGCGCTGTCGGCGCGGCGGGCGGAGCGCTCGGCACGTTCCTCGGCGGGGCGCTGACCCAGACGGTCGGCTGGCACTGGATCTTTCTGATCAACCTGCCGATCGGAGTGGTGGCGTGGGTCGCCGCGATCCGGATCCTCGCCCCGGAGGAGGGCGCCGGGCTCGGCAAGGGCGCCGACTATCAGGGCGCGGCGCTGGTCACGGGTGCGCTGATGCTGACGGTGTACACGATCGTCGGTGCCGGCGACCGGGCTGTGGGTACCACGCTCACCCTGGCCGTGGTCGCTCTCGGCCTCTACGTCGGCTTCGTCCTGCGTCAGGCGCGGGCCGCGCGTCCGCTGCTGCGGTTGCGGCTCTTCCGCTCCCGCGCCCTGAGCGGTGCGAACGGGGTGCAGATCATGATGGTCGCGGGCATGTTCGGCTTCCAGTACATCGGCGCGCTCTACCTCCAACGCGTCCTCGGGTACAGCGAGTTGGCCACCGGCACCGCGTTCCTTCCGGCGCCGATCGCGATCGGGGTGCTGATGCTGACCTTGTCCGCGAGGACGATCGCCCGGTTCGGACCGTACCGCGTACTGCTCGCCGGGCTCGTTCTCATCACCGGCGGCATGGCCCTGCTGAGCCGGGTCCCGGCCGACGGCTCGTACGTCGCCGACGTACTGCCGGCGATGCTGCTGCTCGCCGTCGGCTTCGCGGCCGCGATGCCCGCGGTGACGGGGCTCGCCATGACGGGCACCCGGGAGGAGGACGCGGGGCTGGCCTCCGGGCTCTTCAACACCACGCAGGTGGTGGGTGGTTCGCTGGGGCTGGCCGTGCTGACGACGTTGGCGGCGAGTCGTACGGAGCGTCTGACCGGCGGGGGCGAGGGGGCCGTGGCGGCCACGGCGGAGGGTTACCGGCTGGCGTTCACGGTGGCCGCGGGGATCGCGATGGTGGCCCTGGTCCTGGCGGCGGCGATCCTGCGGCCGGAACGGGGACACGTCCCGCACGTCTCCACCGCTAGGCCCGAGCCCTCGATGACGCGCCTTTCCCCTCGTGACCGGTCCTGACCAGGACTGCCGGCCCAGCCCCTGCCCCAGGGGCACCCGGCAGCCATGGAGGGAGCGCCAACTCGGTCCCGTTGCACGGGTGTACGCCGACTGCAATCTCTGGTAGGAAACTTTCCTAACAGTAAGTGGACGCAACACTCCCCTCATCGGAGGTACCGTGCACACCCCCCACACAGGTCCCCAGCTCCACACCTCACGGCGCACACTGCTCACCCTGATCGGAGCCTCGCTGGTGGCAGGCCCGCTCCTCGCGACCCAGTCCCAGGCCGCCGCGGCCGGCGGTCTGGACGACCCGGCGAAGAAGGAGATCGCCATGAAGCTGGTCTCCAGCGCGGAGAACTCCTCACTGGACTGGAAGGCTCAGTACAAGTACATCGAGGACATCGGTGACGGGCGCGGCTACACGGCCGGCATCATCGGCTTCTGCTCGGGCACCGGCGACATGCTGGACCTGGTCGAGCTGTACACGCAGCGCAAGCCGGGCAATGTCCTCGCCAAGTACCTGCCCGCCCTGCGCCAGGTGAACGGCAGCGACTCGCACCAGGGCCTCGACCCCGGCTTCCCCGCCGACTGGCGCAAGGCCGCCCAGGACTCGGCGTTCCAGCAGGCCCAGAACGACGAGCGGGACCGGGTCTACTTCAACCCCGCCGTCGCCCAGGGCAAGACCGACGGCATCGGTGTCCTCGGCCAGTTCGCCTACTACGACGCCATCGTGATGCACGGCGACGGCACCGACAGCACCAGCTTCAGCAACATCCGCAGGCGCGCCCTGGCCAAGGCCAAGCCGCCGGCCCAGGGCGGCAACGAGGTGACGTATCTGAACGCCTTCCTCGACGCGCGCGTCTGGGCGATGAAGCAGGAGGAGGCCCACTCCGACACCACCCGGGTCGACACCGAGCAGCGGGTGTTCCTGCAGAAGCGGAACCTGAATCTGGATCCGCCACTGGACTGGAAGGTGTACGGGGACAGTTACCACATCGGCTGAGACCGAGACCCGGCCCCCGGGGTGCGGAGCCGGATCCGGTCCGCTACGCGCCCGTCGGCGCGGGGCCGGGACCGGTGTGCCGGTGCGCGATCTCCTCGCCCGGCTCCGTCGGGGCCGGGACCTCGTCGTCGTCCCGGCTGTCGTCCCGGCTGCGGATGCGCGTCATCGCGACCACCATGACGGAAGCCGTTCGAAGAGAGCGGAGACCGTTCCGGGGCGCGCACGTCCATGCACGCCCCGGAGACGGCCGCCATGGACCCCGCTCGGGTCCACGGCTACCGGCCGAGGGCCGTCCCCCTCGGCCGGAGATCAAGTGCCGGACGGGTCCAAGTGCCTTACGGCCCAAGGAGATCGCGTACGGCGGTCAGGCCTGCGCGGTGATCCGCGCGAGGCGCTGTGCCTCTTCCCGCGTGGCGCGGGCGATGGCGTCCTCGTCGACGTGCAGGAGCCGGCTGTTCTCCACCACCGGCTCGCCGTTGACGAGTGAGAGCGTGACCGGGGCCGCCGCGCCGAAGACCAGCGCGGTGACCGGGTCGGCGATCGAGGCGTGCGCGAGGGTGTCCAGCTTCCACAGCACGAGGTCGGCGAGTTTGCCCGGCTCCAGGGAGCCGATCTCCGCCGCCCTGCCCAGGACCTGGGCGCCGCCGTAGGTGCCCAGGCGCAGCGCCTGACGGGCGTTCAGGGCGGCTTCCCGGTGGGCGCCGAGGCGGTTGATGAGGAGGGCGTTGCGCAGTTCGGTGTGGAGTTCGCCGGACTCGTTCGAGGCGGTGCCGTCGACGCCGAGGCCGACCGGGACGCCGGCCGCGAGCATGTCGGGGACGCGGGCGATACCGGCCGCGAGGCGGGCGTTGGACGAGGGACAGTGGGCGACACCGGTCTTCGTACGGGCGAAGGCGGCGATGTCGGAGTCGTTCATGTGGACGCAGTGCGCCATCCACACGTCCTCGCCGAGCCAGCCGGTGGACTCGAAGTACTCGGTCGGGCCCATGCCGAACAGTTCCTTGCAGAACTGCTCCTCCTCCACGGTCTCCGAGCCGTGCGTGTGCAGCCGTACGCCCTTGCGGCGGGCCAACTCCGCGCCCTGTCGCATGAGTTCGGTGGAGACGGAGAAGGGCGAGCAGGGCGCGACGGCCACCTGGGTCATGGCGCCGAAGGAGGGGTCGTGGTGTTCGTCGACGGTCGCCTCGGTGGCGGCGAGGGCGCCTTCGAGGGTCTCGACGGCGAAGTCAGGCGGCAACCCGCCGTCCTTCTCGCTGCGGTCCATGGAGCCCCGGGCGAGGGTGAAGCGGACGCCCATCTCGCGGGCGGCCCGGATGATGGCGCCGGACAGGTCGCCGGAGCCCTCCGGGAAGACGTAGTGGTGGTCCATGGCGGCGGTGACACCGCCGCGGGCCATCATGGCGAGGGAGCCCTGCGCGGCGGCGGACACCATCGGCTCGTCGATGCGCGCCCAGGTCGGGTAGAGCGCGACGAGCCAGTTGAAGAGGTTGTGGTCGGTGGCCAGGCCCCGGGTGATCCACTGGTAGAAGTGGTGGTGGGTGTTGACCAGGCCGGGGGTCACCAGGTGGCCCGTGGCGTCGATACGGCGTACGACGTTCTCCAGGCCCTCCGGGGCCCTGCCCGCGCCGAGCGACTCGATGCGGTTGCCCGCGACGACGACATGCCCCGACGCGTACTCGGTGTCGCCCGCGTCCACCGTCGCGATCGCACAGTTCTCGATGACGATGCGCCGGTCTTCCGCCGATGCTGCCATGGTGCGTCCTTCTTCGTTTCGAGGGGTGGGCACGGCAGGACCCTGGGAGGTTTGAGTGCCGCGGCTGTCGACGCCACGGGTGCCGAAGGAGGGGACCTTCGCCAAGGCCTCAGGTGGGTTCGGAGGTTGGCTCGGAAGGTGGCTCAGCAGGTGGCTCAGAGGTTGGTGAGGTCCACCGGGATGTGCGGCTCGCAGCCGTCGCGCAGGATGGTGGCCTCGATCAGTCCGTAGGGGCGGTCGGCCGCGAAGTACACCTCATTGTCGTTCTCGAGCCCGAACGGCCCCAGGTCGACGAGGAAGTGGTGCTTGTTGGGGAGCGAGAAGCGGACCTCGTCGATCTCGCCGCGGTTGTCGATGATCCGCGAGCCCATCTGGTAGAGGGTCTGCTGCAGCGACAGGGAGTAGGTCTCCGCGAAGGCCTGGAGCATGTGCTTCCTGACCTGGTCGTAGGACTTCTCCCAGTCGGGCATCTTCTGCTCGTCGCCGGTCCAGTTGAAGCGCCAGCGGGCGGAGACCTGGGTGGCCAGGATGCGGTCGTACGCCTCGGGGAGCGTCGTGTACTTGTCCTTGGCATAGCCCCAGAACTCGGAGTTCGTCGAGTTCATCACGACGAGGTCCTTCAGCCCCGAGATGACCTCCCACGACGAGCCGTCATAGGTGATCTGGGTGACCCGGGTCTCCTGGCCCTTGCGTACGAAGGAGTGCCTGACGTCGTCGGCGCCGATGGACCCGGAGCCGGCGTCGGAGGTCTCGATGCGCCCCCAGGCGTACTCCTCGACGCGGATGCGCGCCGTCCCGATCGGCTCCTGCGAGGTCACGAAGTGCCGGGCGAGGTGGATGCCGAACTGTTCGGCGGACTCGATGCCGTACTCCTTGGCGAAGGCGTACACCGTGTTCTTGGTGGTGTCCGTCGGCAGGACGTTCGCGTTGGAGCCCGAGTAGTGGACCTCGTCCATGTCGCCGCTCAGCGCCACGGACACGTTCAGGTCCTTGATGTGGTGCGTGCCGCCGTCGCGGGTGATCCTCACGACGCGGTTCTCGGCCTTGCCGTACTGGTTCTGCCCCAGGATCACAGGGCGGCCGCTTCGGGAATTGTCGGTCATGTCTGCTAGCTCCCTCGGTAAACGGAGTAGCCGAACGGGTTGAGCAGCAGCGGTACGTGGTGGTGCTCGCCCGGCCTGACGGCGAAGGTGATCGTCACCTCGGGGAAGAACACTCCGCTCGCACCGCTGTCCCGATTCGCGGGGGCGTCCTGCTGCGCATCGGCTTGCTTCTTCTCGAAGTACGCCTCGACCTCGAAGTCGAGCCGTACGTGGGTCGTCCCCTCCGGCAGCGCCGGGAGGTCCTTGCACCGCCCGTCCGCGTCGGTCGCGGAGCCGCCGAGCTCCCGCCAGTCCGCCGTGCGGCCGCCGCGGGCCGCGAGCCTGACGGCGACGCCCTCGGCGGGGCGTCCGACGCTGGTGTCCAGGATGTGCGTGGACACGGATGCGGTGGTGTCGGTGCTCATGCGTTCTCCTCCTCCACGAGACGGGTCAGCCGGATGCGGTTGATCTTGCCCAGTTCGGAGCGGACGATCTCCCGCTCCCGCTCGGGCGATTTGCCGATCCGTTCCTTGACCGCGTCGCGCATCTGCTCACCGGTCCGGCCGGTGGCGCAGATCAGGAAGACATGGCCGAACCTCTCCTGGTACGCCAGGTTCAGTTCGAGCATCTCCTCCTTGAGCTGTGCGGAGGCGCCGGCCATGCCGCGCTGCTCCCTGGAGGAGGTCGGGTCCCCGGGCTTCGGCCGCCCGATCGGCGGGTGCCCTGCCATCGCCTCCGCCAGATCCGCGGCGGTCAGCTCGGCCATCGCGGCGTCGCTCGCGGCGAAGAGGTCGTCGGGGGTGGCGTACGGGCGGCGGGCGAGCAGGGCGCGCACCCAGGCCGTCGAGGCGCACGCCTCGTGGAGGGCGGCGTGGGCCGCGGGCTCCTCCAGGGCGTTGAACCGGGCGAGGCCGCCGGGTGTCGTACTCGAAGTCACGGGATGCCTCCGTGGCCTTGTGCTGGACGGGCTGCGGCCAGCTAACGCCTTCGAGAACACCACGTCAACACTTTGTTGAAAAATCGAGGTTACAACCGCCCCGCGCTCAGGCCTGCTTCTCCCGGTTCAGGTAGTTGTAGACGGTGAAGCGGCTGACACCCAGCGCGCTCGCCACCGTCTCCACCCCGTGCCGCACCGAGAAGGCGCCGCGGGCCTCCAGCACCCGCACGACCTCCTGCTTGGTCTTGCGGTCGAGGTCGGCCAGCGGCTTGCCGTGCTTGCGCTCCAGGGCGGCCAGGATGTGATCGAGCGAGTCGGCCAGCTGCGGCAGCCGTACGGCGACCACGTCCGCACCCTCCCAGGAGAGCACGACATCGTCGGGGCCGGCCTGGTCGGGCGCCACCATCTCGCCCCCCATGGCGTCGACCAGCGGCTTGACCGCCGCGACGAAGGGGTCGTCCCCGATACCGGTCACTTATCCCCCTCCCCGACCACGTTCACCTGCAGCGAGACCCTGGTGGCGCCCGCCTCCAGAGCCCGGCGCAGCAGTGCGTCGACCGCGGAGAGCACCGCGTCCGCGCCCCCCTCGGCGGTGTTGCCGAACGGGCCGACGTCCACGGCGTCCAGTTCGGCCGCCTCGATGACCTCACGGGCGACCAGCGCGTGCCGGGGCGCCTCGTCTAGGTCGAAGGGCTCGGTCGTGAACTCCACTCTCAATCGCACTGTTCCCCCAGAATGCGCCTCTGACCTGCACTTTTACCCGGACTGGGACGGAGTCGCTTCGTCCGCCACGAGGCGACCCTAACCGACCAGGACATCGCTCCGCCCCGCACGTCGCCAAGCCGCTCGCTCAGCCGTCGCAGTGCGCGGCGGCCACGGGGAGCGTGGTGACGGAGTCGCTGTCGTGGGAATCGGTGATCCGGACGAACCGGTAGCACTGCTGCTGTCCGGCGGCGTGCACGAGGGCGATGACGGTGACGGTGGTACCCCGGCGGGTCACGGTGGTCACGTCGTAGGCGTAGTGGTCGGCGGCGCTGCCGACCGGTGCGAGGAGTTGTTGGACCCGCGCGCGGGTGGCGGCCGGTCGGACGAGGGTGCGCAGGGCGTTCTGGGCGGCCTGGGCCGCGTCGGTGACCGGCTGCCGCCGCGCGCAGTCCGCGTCGGGCCGAGCGGTGACGGCGGCCCGCCAGGTGCCCGTGTCGCGCCGGAAGACCAAGGCGTAGCAGCGGGTCTCCGACTCCGTGCTGACGGCTCCCCACAGGGCGGGGCGCACCTCGTACACGCTGGAGAACGGTGTGACGGCGGTCAGCCTGCCCGTGGCCCGGTCGAATACGAGGTCCGGCGCCAGCGTGCCCCGGCCGGGGCCGGGGTCTCTCCCTTCGCGCAGCATGATGTCCTGCGCGGCCGTGCCGCTGACGGATGCCCGCGCCGCGGTCAGCGCCCGGACGGTCACCGACGCGGCCTGCCGGGCCTGCTGCTCCACCGCGGCCCGTGCTTCCGTACGGCGGTCCGCGTTGCCGGTGCCGGCCCGGTGGAACGCGTACGCCGTCCAGGCGAGGACGGCTGCGAGGACGAGGATCAAGGCGGCCAGTACGGCCAGGCAGCCGCCGGTCACGGCGCGGGCGCCCCGCCCCGTGACCGGCGTGGAACTGGAGGTGCGTATCACTGGCCGCCCGTGTATCCGATGTCGGCGAGGGTCTGGTCCATCACCGCGGAGTAGGCGGTGGTACCCCGGTCCTTGGGGTGGAACGACTCCAGGCTGGCGCAGATACCGGTGAGCGGAATGCACGGAATCGGATTGGCCGGATCGCCCGAGTGATAGTCGCCGTCGCCGTTCGGTCCGGCCACGATGCGGTTGATCCACTCGTCGCTGCCACAGATGCCATGGCCGTGGAAGGCGCTGATCGGGTCGGCGAACGCCACCTTGACCCCCTGGTTCTTCAGCTCGGCGACCTTGGCGGCCTGCTTGTCCCGCAGCTCGTCGGCGAGGGCGTTCAGCGTGTCGAAGTCGGCCGTCAGACAGGGATCGTCGGCGACGAGGTGAGGGTAGCCCATGAGGACGATCTGGGCGTGGGGAGCCTTCTGGCTGATCTCGTCGAGGAGTCTCCCGGTCGCGTCGACAGCCGTGTTCATCTTGGCCGTGTAGTCGTCCTTGTCGCACACGCCGACGAGATAGCACTTGGTGATGGCGTCGGTGAAGTTGCCGCCGTCGTTGCCGCCGATGGTGAGCATGACCAAGGTGGTGTCGTCGCTGAGGACGCCGGAGTCGATCTGTGCGATCTCGTGGAACTGGCCCTGAGTCTGCGGCTTGCTCGGGTCGTCCCAGGCGGAGGGGTGCACGTCCGCGTCGTTCTGCGTGATGTCCTTGCCCCGCACGTTCCAGGTGGACGCGCCGGAGCAACTGACGTTCTGCAGGTCGGCGACCGTGGAGTGGGCGTCGGAGAGGTCACCGAGGGATGTGGCCTGGAACGGCAGGAGGAGCTTGCGGCTCCAGCCGTTGGCGCCGCGTCGGCAGGCGTTCCACCCGGTGGTGCCGTGGGAGGTGTCGGACTCGCTGGAGTAGTCTCCCGAGCCCTCGCCCGAGGTGTAGGAGTCGCCCATGGCGACGACCATGTGCTGCGGCTTGCCCGGGAGCTTCTGGAAGGCGACCGAGGTGAACGCCACGTCATCGTCGCCGATGCCGTCGTCGGCGGTGTTCGAGAGCTCCACCTGGGGCGTCCCGGTGAAGTGATAGACGCCGAGTTCGGCCCAGGTGTTCGCGCCGTAGTGGGTGTTGAGATAACGGTCCCGGTCGCCGCCGTCCACCCCGTGGATGACGTAGTGGGCCTGCTGGGTACGGGCGCCGGTGTCGGGCACCTGCACGAACACCCGGGCCCAGCCGTCCAGGTTCTGGCCGAGGGTCCACGTCCCCTTGACCGTCATGAGCCCGTCGACCTTGTTCCCGTTGGAGTCGACCCCGTCCCCGAGGTGGGCTTCATTACGGGTGTGGGCGTACCAGAAGTGGCCGCCGTATCCGCCGCCTATCTGGTACAGGTCCCCCTTCGCCTCGTACTGCCCGAGACCGGGACCGGACGTGCCGTTGGAGTTGAACGTGAACGCGAAGCTCCCGTCGTCGGTGCCGGTCGAACCGCATGAACTGTAGGTGTTCGTGTTGTCGGGTACGGAGTTCACGAGCAGCGTGCCCGCGGGCAGACCCTCGTTGGTGCAGATCGGGGTGCCGTGCTGGAGCCGGGTGCCGCGGCCCGGTTCGGCGACCAGACTCAGGTACTTGATGTTCTCGAAGCCGCAGGTGGTGGCGCAGTCGCTCTTCCAGGTGACGTTGGACTCGTGCCACCAGTACTGGGTGTAGCAGGCCGCGTCGGGGCAGTCGGGCGGGTTGGCGGAGTCGCAGTTGTTCTTGGAGTTGCAGAACGTGTCGAGCGACGGCGTGGCGTGCGCACGGTTGTACTTCGCGCTGCCTGGGACGGTGTAGAGATCGGCCGTGCCGTTCCAGTAGGCGGGGCGGAATCCGGCGGACGAGAAACCGGACTCGCCCGGCCAGTCCTGCCGGCCGGAGGTGGCGTAGGAGTAGCCGGTGTCGATGGACCAGGAGGCCCAGCCCAGCGTCTTCTCCTCGTACGGCCAGTTCTGCGGATGCGCGGCGTCCTTGGCGGCGGTCGGGTCGATGTCGGTGTTCATGAAGGCCGACCGGGACGGGGGATACACGGGGTTGGCGGGGTTGTTGTACCAGCCCAGGCCCCAGTTGCCGTTGGTGCCCTCGTCCGCCTTCTTGTTGAAGCCGAGGTTGTAGTTCCACAGGGCGGCGAACCAGTTCTCGGGCTTGGCCGGGTTGTCGTTGTTGACGGTGATCGTCTGTCCCGACTCGTGGAGCTCGTTCCACTTGTCCGCGAGGATGTACAGCGAGGCGGCGACGTTCACGGTGTAGTCCAGGGCGACCGCGCGCTGGGTGGTCGCGGGCAGCGCGGTCTCGCCGGCCTTCTCGTGCCCCGCGAGCCGCATGCCGTCGGTGACCTGGCCGACGCCGTAACCGCAGTCGGACTTCGCCCAGTTGATCTGCCAGTAGCCGGCGGGGTCGTCGCCCGAGTGACCGTAGAAACCGGTGTAGGAGGCCAGCGGGTTGCCCATCTGGCCGGGGATCGAGCCCGGTTCGGCCTGCCACAGGTTCGATTCCTGCGCCATCACGCCGAGCAGCACGTTCGCCGGGATACGGCCGCCGCCGGTCAGCGAGGGGATGGGGAAGAGGCCCTGAGGGTCGATGGTGCCCAGCCCGATCTGGTCGCGCCAGCCGCCCTGGGTGATCCAGTTCGAGCGCAGATCGCCGCGTACGGCCATGTCGACGGCCCACTCGACCTGGTTCGGGGTGGGCTGCAGGGCCTGGGAGTCGACGTCGTTGCGGGGAACCGAGCACCAGCGGTCGGTGTCGACCGGGTCGTGGGCCCGGGAGTCGGTGTCGGTGGTGGTGAGGGGGGTGGAGGCGGCGGCGCCGGTGAGTGCGGGGGACACGGAGGTGCTTCCCCCGGCGGCGGTGGGCTCCGCCACCGACTGGGTGAGCTTGGCCTCGGTCGTGGTGGCCGTGGATGTCACGGTGGTCGGCTCGTCGCCGCCCATGGTGTCCGGCGCGCCCTCCACGGTGCCCTCCGGCCCCGGGCTGCTCTTCGTGAAGTTCTGGCCCGCGTCCTTGATCCGCGCCAGGCCGCGGCGGACGCCGGGGGTGAGCACGGGGTCGACCGCGAGGCGTCCCAGGGTGGAGACGTCCGTCTCCGCGGGCGCGTCGAGGAGTGTGACGTCCGTGTCCTTCAGGTCGGTGGCGGACGGTTCGCCGGTGAGGAACACCCGGCCCTCGGCACCCTGGCGCAGGTCCACGTCGCCGAGCTTGCCGGAGGCGATCACGGAGGGCTCGCCGCTCCCGGGCCAGAGTTTGGCGTGCGCGGTGGAGTCGCCCTTGTGGTCGAGGAAGGCGACGTGCCCGTTCGCGGTGGGCCGGATGTCGAACGGGACGCTGTCGGCGGTGGCGAGCGTCGTCACCTTGCCCGCCCTGTCGATGTGGACCAGGGCGTGCCCGCGTCCGCCGATCGAGCCGTCCTTGACCGGTATCGCGCCGGTGATCTCACCCGCCGTCGCCGCCGAACCGATCGTCCTGCCCGCCGTGTTGACGGTCACTACCCGGGTCTTCGTCTTCGCCGGGTCGTTCATGCCGCGGAAGGCGGTGAACGCGGCCGTGTGCTTGACCGTGTTGCAGGACGGGTCGAAGTAGGCGAGCGAAGCGGTGAACGGCAGTTTCACCACCTGGCCGGTGGTGGTGTCGACGATGGCGGCGAACGCGCCGCCCTGCATCAGGTCGGGCTCGTTCGTGAACGAGCGGGGCGCGTACACGGCGGCGATGTGATCGGCGTCCATCACGCACTGGTTGCCGATCCACGTGTCCGCCGACACCGTCGGCTCCGACAACGAGGCGACCGTCTTCCACGCGTAGGCCTTCGCGGAGTCGGCCACCAGGATCTTCAAGCCGTCGGTGTCGGCCGCGCTCGTGACCGCCCGGTCCTTGGACGTCTTCCAGCCTGTGCCGAGCTTCTTGCCCGGATTGTCGACCTGGGAGGGTGGCGCGGACGGGGTGGATGGTTCGGGGGTCGGTGCGGGTTGCGCCTCGGCGGCGAGTGCCGGCGCGGCCGCCGGTATCAGGCCGGTGACCACTAATGCGGCAGCCGTCAAAGCGATGGATGTGCGTGCCCTAGGTCTCAGTCTCAAGAGTTCTCCAAGGTCCGAAAGAGCGGTTCTCCGCACGAACTCCGCGGCCGCTCCGGCACAGGTGATGCCCGTTCAGGAGTGGAAAGGCGCGGCGGGCTGGACAGGGGTGGCGCGCCAGGCCGGGTAGGGGGCTGTCAAACGAACGGTGTGACGGGGTGGTTGGGGCTACTGACGTGCCGGCCGAGATCCCGGCCCGCTCCGGTACGCAGGCTTTTCGGGTCCGGCGGGGGTATGGCTCGGAGGTATTCGGGACGGTCCGGGCGCGGGGCGGTGGGGGCTTCCCGGGCTATTCGCTGGACGGCGCCGACACGGGTGGAGATGAGCATGTCCGCGCCGTCCATCGGCGGACCCCACAGCTGGTTGGCGGTACCGCGCGGGACGATCGCCGAGAGCGGCACACAAGCGCCTCTGCCGCAGCTGGGGTTCTGCCACCTGGAGGGATCCGGTAGAGGTGGCCACGACCTGGATCTGGCTGCCTACGCCAGTACTGGCGGCGGGGACGGAACCGACCTGCCGTTCCTTGCCGAGCCGCACGGGCCACAGCACGCCGACGTGCTCGACATCGTTGAGACGTTCGCCTGCTGGTCGGCGTCGTCGGGAAACGCGCCTGTCTCCATCTGCTGCGTCCTGCTGCGTCTCAACGTCGTGTCTCTCTCTACTGAAAAATCACAGATGACTTTCCGATAGCGAACCGCGTCAGCATAAACGGGGGTCAAGTTCCAACGGAAGACATGGATCGACGTCGGCGTCCGGTGAACCCGAGGGCCGTTCACCGATGGTGGCAGCGCATGTCGGACCGTAGGGGAAGTTGGGGGTTTCTGTGTCGGTCTCACTCTCCGTCCGATCTCACTCCCCGTACTGCAAGTGATGCGAATCACGCGGCTTTTCAAGGGAGTTGATGAAATCACCAAGCGAATTCCTTGGCCTCCCCTTGAGGAAGGCTTGGTTGTTCTTGACCGGGGACGGCGGCGCGTTGCACGGCGCCTCGGTGAATTCACCTCCGGCGCATGAGATTTCCCTTAATTCCTTTCGCGAAGCATGCTTCACACCTGAACGAAGACACCTCCCGTCCCGTTCACCCACCCTCGCCCGGACATGATCCGGCTCCCGATCGCCGCGCAGGCGCCCGCCAGGCGACGAGAGCAGGTGAAGGGTGTTTCCGCAGGTCGGCATGGATCGGCGACAACCCCCTCTTGACAAGCCTCGACACCCGACGGCAGTCTTCCATTAAGCAGAAATCAACTTCCGCAATGTGGAATTCAAAGTGGTCTCGATACGGAAGGGAGCGCCGAGCCACATGCCGGGTTCTGAATGGGGCACAGCCTCCGAGCAGCGCTTCAACGTCAACCTGTCGATCCTCTTCACGGAACTCCCGCTCCTGGAGCGCCCCGCGGCAGCGGCCGCCGCGGGCTTCACCGCGGTCGAGCTGTGGTGGCCCTGGGTCGACTCCCCCACCCCCGAGCGGTCCGAACTCGACGCCCTGAGGAAGGCGATCGAGGACGCGGGCGTCCAGCTCACGGGGCTGAACTTCTACGCCGGACAACTGCCCGGACCGGACCGGGGCGCACTGTCGATCCCCGGCGCGGAGTCGGAGAGGTTCCGCGCCAACATCGACGTGGTGACCGACTTCGCGCGGTCAGTGAACTGCAAGGCCCTCAACGCCCTGTACGGCAACCGCGTCGAGGGCGTGGACCCGGCCGAGCAGGACGCGCTCGCGCTGGAGAACCTGGTCCTCGCGGCCCGGGCCGCCGACCGGATCGGCGCGATCCTCCTGATCGAGACCCTCAACGGGCCCGAGTCACCCCTCTATCCCCTGGTGAGCGCCCCGGCGGGAGTCGCCGTCGTCGACAGGGTCAACGAGGCGACCGGACTCGGCAACGCCAGGTTCCTCATGGACCTGTACCACCTGTCCATGAACGGCGAGGACCTGCCGTCGGTGATCGAGCGGTACGCCGCGAAGACCGGCCACGTGCAGATCGCCGACAACCCCGGCCGCGGCGCCCCGGGCACCGGGACCCTCCCCCTGGAGGAGCTGCTCGGCCGACTGAGGAAGGCCGGTTACGAGGGCTGGGTCGGCCTGGAGTACAAGCCGGGCGAGCGTCCGAGCGCGGAGGCCTTCGACTGGCTGCCCGCCGAGGCCCGAGCCGCTCGCTGAGCGGCAACTCATCGACGTATCACAGCAGGACGTATCGCAGCAGGACGTATCACAGCAGTCAGAGAGGCACCCTGATGAGCAGCACCCCCGCAGATTCCTCCCACCCGACCCGCCCCTCGATCGCGTGGATCGGCCTCGGCATCATGGGCTCCCCCATGTCGGAGAACCTGGTCAAGGCCGGGTACGACGTCACCGGCTTCACGCTGGAGCAGGACAAGCTGGAGCGCCTGGCCGCGGCGGGCGGTACGGCCGCCGGTTCGATCGCCGAAGCTGTGCGGGACGCCGACGTGGTGATCACGATGGTGCCCGCCTCCCCGCAGGTCGAGGCCATCGCGTACGGCCCCGACGGCATCCTGGAGAACGTGAGGTCCGGCGCGCTGCTGATCGACATGTCGTCGATCACCCCGCAGACCTCCGTGGACCTCGCGAAGGCGGCCGCCGCGAAGGGGATCCGGGTTCTGGACGCGCCCGTGTCCGGGGGTGAGGCCGGAGCCATCGAGGCCGTGCTGTCGATCATGGTCGGCGGCGAGCAGGCCGACTTCGACGAGGCCGGGCCGATCTTCGAGGCGCTCGGCAGGACCATCGTGCTCTGCGGTCCGCACGGCTCCGGCCAGACCGTGAAGGCCGCGAACCAGCTGATCGTCGCCGTGAACATCCAGGCGTGCGCCGAGGCCGTCGTCTTCCTGGAGAAGTCCGGCGTGGACCTGAAGGCCGCGCTCGACGTCCTGGGCGGTGGCCTGGCCGGCTCCACCGTGCTGACGCGGAAGAAGGACAACTTCCTGAACCGCGACTTCAAGCCGGGCTTCCGCATCGACCTGCACCACAAGGACATGGGCATCGTCACGGACGCCGCCCGCACGGTCGGCGCCGCGCTGCCGGTGGGCTCCCTGGTCGCCCAGCTCGTCGCCTCACTGCGCGCCCAGGGCGACGGCGGCCTGGACCACTCGGCCCTGCTGCGTTCCGTGGACCGCCTCTCAGGCGCCCGGCTCTGAAACAGAGAACGCGGCACGGTCACATCGGGCGCGAGCCCACCCGCTCAGCGCGGCTCTGAGACTTCCGGGCGGTGTCGTCGCTGACACCTGCCCTGTCGCGCCCAAGCGGTGGCACCGCCCGGAACCCACTTCAACGAACTGTTGACGCCCTGGGCGGCGCGGAAGCGGTCCGCGCCGCCCGAAGACCGCCCCCGGACGGCGTCACCGGGCCAGACGGGAGGTCGGCCCGGTGACGCTCGGCCCGCGTGTCACCGGCGATCCCGAAGAGGGTGGTCGCCGGTGACCCGCGGGCACGACGAGGACCGCGGCGGATGCGAGCCAGTGCGGTGGTGAAGGTACCGGGACCCCCTTCTCGACCTGAGGGAAGGCCGGCCCCGGTTCCGTCGCGGCCGCCGCGGTCCCCGTCACACACCAGGCGAGGCGCCGGGTACGGACTCCGTACCCGGCGCCTCGGCGTGCCCCCCGGGGTGCGGAGTACGCCCGAGCACAGCAGCCTGAAGGCATGGACTATCCCACCATCGTCGTGCACGCCCCGGCTCTGGACGGCTCGCGAAGGGTCACCACGGGGGACGAGACACTCGGTGTCGCCTACCACCTCGACGACGTCGTCGAGATCCTGCGACGGGCCGAGGTCGACCTGGACGAGATCGAGGTCGACAAGACCGACATCATCGACTGGCAGGGCGGCGGCCCCGACCACTGGCCGGGATTCGAGGAGCTCGAGCTCCCTGAGGACTGAGAGCACGCCTCGGACACGTACTCCAGTGGACGTACGCCGGCTACGCAATCCTCAAATCCAGCTCTGAACACCGTCCCAGGGGCTTCAACTCACCCCGGTGACGGGAACATTCTCGGCACACGGGGCCCGCCGGCACGGGGGCGGCGGGCCCCGTAACGGGGACACGGGGGAACATCACGGGGGAACACACAGGGGCGGCTCACCCGAACGGTGAACCGCCCCTGGTACGTGAGGGATGCGCACCTCAGACCTTCAGCGTCCTGATGGACGTGGGCGCGTGGCCCGGCTCGGTCGCGATCTCCTCGAACTCCACGACGTTGCCGATGTCGTTCGTCGTGGACATCGAGATGTTGGTGACGCGCTCCAGGATCGCCTCGACGACGACCGGCACCCGGTACTCGGCGGCGAGCTTCTTGGCCTGCTCGAAGGCGGCGCCCAGCTCGGCCGGGTCGGTGACGCGGATCGCCTTGCAGCCCAGGCCCTCGACGACCTTGACGTGGTCGACACCGTAGACGCCGAGCTCGGGCGAGTTGATGTTCTCGAACTCCAGCTTGACCTGGAAGTCGATGTCGAAGGCCCGCTGCGCCTGGCGGATCAGGCCCAGGTAGGAGTTGTTGACCAGGACATGGACGTACGGGATCCGGTGCTGGGCGCCGACGGCCAGTTCCTCGATCATGAACTGGAAGTCGTAATCGCCGGAGAGTGCGACGACAAAGGCCTCCGGGTCGGCCTTGGCGACACCCAGCGCGGCCGGGATCGTCCAGCCGAGCGGGCCCGCCTGGCCGCAGTTGATCCAGTGCCGGGGCCGGTACACGTGCAGCATCTGGGCGCCCGCGATCTGCGAGAGGCCGATGGTGGAGACGTACCGGGTCTCCGGGCCGAAGGCCTTGTTCATCTCCTCGTAGACGCGCTGCGGCTTGATCGGGATGTCGTCGAAGTGCGTACGGCGCTGGAGGGTCGCCCTGCGCTCCTGGGCGGAGGCGGCCCACGCGGAGCGGTCCGGCAGCCGGCCCTCGGCCCTGAGTTCCTTCGCCACCCGGACGAACAGTTCGAGCGCGGCCTTCGCGTCGGAGGCGATGCCGTAGTCCGGGGCGAAGATCCTGCCGATCTGGGTGGGCTCGATGTCGACGTGGACGAAGGTGCGGCCCGCCGTGTAGACGTCCAGCCTGCCGGTGTGGCGGTTGGCCCAGCGGTTGCCGATGCCGAGGACGAAGTCGGACTCCAGGAAGGTCGCGTTGCCGTAGCGGTGCGAGGTCTGCAGGCCCACCATGCCGGCGTTCAGCTCGTGGTCGTCGGGCAGGACGCCCCAGCCCATCAGGGTCGGGACGACCGGGACGCCAGTCAACTCGGCGAATTCCACGAGGAGTTCACAGGCGTCGGCGTTGATGACACCGCCACCGGCGACGATCAGCGGCCGCTCGGACCCGTTCAGCAGCCCGATCGCCTTCTCGATCTGGGCGCGGGTGGCGGCGGGCTTGTACGCCTGGAGCGGCTCGTACGTCTCCGGGTCGAACTCCATCTCGGTGAGCTGGACGTCGACGGGCAGGTCGATGAGGACCGGGCCCGGACGGCCGGAGCGCATGAGGTGGAAGGCCTGCTGGAAGACGCCGGGGACCTGGGCCGCCTCCAGGACGGTGACCGCCATCTTGGTCACCGGCTTCGCGATCGAGGCGATGTCGACGGCCTGGAAGTCCTCTTTGTGGATCACGGCGGTCGGCGCCTGGCCCGTGATGCACAGGATCGGGATCGAGTCGCCGAGGGCGGAGTAGAGGCCGGTGATCATGTCGGTGCCGGCGGGTCCCGACGTACCGACGCAGACGCCGATATTGCCCGGGTGGGTACGGGTGTAGCCCTCCGCCATGTGCGAGGCGCCCTCGACATGGCGGGCGAGGGTGTGGCTGATCCCCCCGGAGGCCTCGAGGGCCGCGTAGAAGGGGTTGATCGCCGCGCCCGGAACGCCGAACGCGTTGCTGACGCCCTCGCGCTTGAGGATCTCGACTGCCGCGCGGGCAGCGGTCATACGAGCCATGGAGTACTCCTGCTTCGGCTGTCGGATGCGTGCTCCCGTCGCGCCCCGCGGAGAGCCGGCGATTCCTAGTGATTCCCGTTGATTCCGCATTGCGGAAATTAACTTCTACCATCTGGAATTAATGTAGGTGGCGTGCCGAAGAGCGTCAAGGGTGCGCACCCGGCTGGATCCGCCGGAAGGAGGGTGGGGTTGTCGGAGCGTTTCGCTGCCGCGGGCCCCCTGCCTGGAGGACGATGGACGGGCTGTCCCGACGTGACGTCCTGGAGTGGGCCATGGCCGAGAGCGTGCCGGTGCGGTGTCCGGCCTGCCGTCGCGAGCATCTCTTTGCCGCGCCGTCGTACCCGTGCGTGTGCGGCGCTCCCGTCACGCCCCCGCTCGACCGCCTCGCCGATCCCGCCCCGGTCACCCACCGCACCTGGGACGAGGACTGGGTCACGGTCCCCTGCGACACCTGCGGCCGCGCGGACCAGTGGCCCCATCCGGAACTGGGCTGCCCCTGCGGAGCGATGCTGCGCATTCCGGTACGAGGGGTACGGCGCCCCCTGCGCGCGGAGATCACGCCGGGCACCGGCGTCCCCGCGGACCTGGAGCCGGACCCGGAACCCGAGACGGCGCCGCACACCCCCGCGCAGCCGCCCTCCGGTACGGCAGCTGCCACGGCGGGAAGCCCCGTCATCCCCGACCACGTCCCGCTCCCCCGCACCACCCCGACACCGCGCCCGGTGTTCCAGCCGGTCACGATCCGCACCGCCCGGGACGCCGTGACAGCGGCCGCGCTGTATCTGCGGTGGCTCGGCTACCGCGACATCCGCCGGGCGGACCAGCGCCCCCCGTCGGGCATCGGACTGGCCGCCCGGGGCATGCTGGCGCAGGTGGACCCCACCGTCCGCCCGGCCTCACTGCGCGATGTCGAGTGCCTGTGGCTGACGGCCATGTCGGAGTCCACGGGCTGCGTCTACTTCTCCCTGGCCGGCTACGCGGAGGGCGCCCGCCGCCGCGCCGACGCCCTCGGGATCCCCCTCTTCGTCCTCGACCTCACGGGCACTCCCCAGCCGGTGAACACCCACGCCGACGAACTGGTCGCCACCGGGGCCTGAACCCCGGTGCGGCCAGGCCCTACTCGGCGTACGTCTGGCGCAGTTCGATCTTGCGGACCTTCCCCGACACCGTCATCGGGAAGGACTCCAGGACCTGAAGGCGGCTGGGGACCTTGTAGTGGGCCAACCGGCCCTCGCAGAAGGCGCGCAGTTCCTCCAGCGTCAGGGGGTCGGCCGGGTCGCGCGGGATGACACAGGCCAGCACCTCCTCGCCGTAGCGCTCATGGGGCACCCCGACCACCTGGACGTCGGCGATCTTCGGGTGGGCGTAGAGGAACTCCTCGATCTCGCGCGGGTAGATGTTCTCGCCACCGCGGATGATCATGTCCTTGATGCGGCCGACGATCTCGACATACCCGTCCTCACGCATCACGGCGAGGTCGCCCGTGTGCATCCAGCGCCCCGCGTCGATGGCCTCGGCGGTCTTCTCGGACTCGTTCCAGTAGCCGAGCATCACGCTGTAGCCGCGGGTGCACAGCTCTCCGGCGGTGCCGCGCGGCCGCGTCACCCCGTCCACCGGGTCGACGACCTTCACCTCCAGGTGCGGGAGCACCCGGCCGACGGTGCCGGTGCGGTGCTCCAGGTCGTCGTCCATGCGGGTCTGCAGGGACACGGGGGAGGTCTCGGTCATGCCGTAGCAGATGGAGACCTCCGCCATGTGCATCTCGGCGACCACCCGTTTCATCACCTCGACCGGGCACGGCGAGCCCGCCATGATGCCGGTGCGCAGCGAGGACAGGTCGTACGCCGCGAAGCCGGGGAGGTTCAACTCCGCGATGAACATGGTCGGTACGCCGTACAGCGAGGTGCAGCGCTCGTCCTGGACCGCGCGCAGCGTCGCCGCCGGATCGAAGGAGGGCGCGGGGATGACCATGCACGCGCCGTGCGAGGTCGCCGCGAGGTTGCCCATCACCATGCCGAAGCAGTGGTAGAAGGGCACGGGGATGCAGATCCGGTCCTGCTCGCCGTAGGCGATCAACTCACCCACGAAATAGCCGTTGTTGAGGATGTTGTGGTGGGAGAGGGTCGCCCCCTTGGGGAAGCCCGTCGTGCCGGAGGTGTACTGGATGTTGATGGGGTCGTCGCAGGACAACTCGCCCGCGCGCGAACGGAGTTCCTCGGCCCGACCGGGAGTCCCGCGCCCGATCAGGGCGTCCCAACTCGGGTCGCCGATGTAGACGGCCTCCCGCAACTGCGCACATCTGCCGCGCACTTCCTCGACCATCGCCCGGTAGTCGCTGGTCTTGTGGCTCAGGGAGGCGAAGAGCAGCGAGACGCCGGCCTGCTGGAGGACGTACTCGACCTCATGGGTGCGGTAGGCGGGGTTGATGTTCACCATGACCGCGCCGATGCGGGCGGTGGCGTACTGGACGAGCACCCACTCCGGGCAGTTGACCGCCCAGATGCCCACCCGGTCGCCCTTGGCGACCCCACTGGCGAGCAGCGCGTACGCCAACTGGTTCACGTCAGAGGCGAATTGGGCGTACGTCCAGCGCCGCCCGGACGGCACGTCGACGAGCGCCTCCCGGTCCGGCCAGGCCGCGACCGCCCGGTCCAGGTTGGCCCCGATGGTGTCGCCGAGCAGGGTCGTCGCACCGGTCCCGTGCGCGTAGGAAAGTGCGCTCACCGGAAGTCCTCCTCGCGGTACTCGGCGTCGGAGCCCGCGGCCGTGGCCTCGCGCAGCTCGATCCGGCGGATCTTGCCGGAGATGGTCTTGGGGAGTGTGCCGAACTCCAGACGGCGGATGCGCTTGTACGGCGCGAGCACCGTGCGCGAGTGCTCGAAGAGCACCTTCGCCAGATCCGGGCCGGGTTCGTGGCCCGCCGCGAGGACGACGTACGCCTTGGGGACGGCGAGCCGCAGCTCGTCGGGGGCCGGGACGACGGCCGCCTCCGCCACCGCCTCGTGCTCCAGCAGGGCGCTCTCCAGCTCGAAGGGCGAGATCTTGTAGTCGGAGGCCTTGAACACGTCGTCGGCGCGGCCGACGTAGGTGATGTATCCGTCCTCGTCCCGGGCGCCGATGTCACCGGTGCGGTAGTAGCCGCCCGCCATCGCCTCCGCCGTACGGTCGGCGTCGCCGTGGTAGCCGGTCATCACGCCCACCGGCCGCTCCGACAGATCGAGCGCGATCTCCCCCTCCGCCGCCCCGGGCGCGCCCGAGACCGGGTCGAGGAGTTCGACGCGGAAGCCGGGGCTGGGCCGTCCCATGGAGCCCGTCTTGAGCTGCTGGCCGGGGCTGTTGGAGACCTGGACGGCCGTCTCGGTCTGTCCGAAGCCGTCCCGGATGGTGACGCCCCAGGCGCGCCGCACCTGCTCGATGACCTCCGGGTTCAGCGGCTCACCGGCGGCGACGGCCTCGCGCGGCGGGGTGCGCAGCTGCGTGAGATCGGCCTGGATGAGCATCCGCCACACCGTGGGCGGGGCGCAGAAGGTGGTGACGCCCGCCCGGTCCATCTCCGCCATCAGCCGGCCCGCGTCGAAGCGCGTGTAGTTGTAGAGGAAGACGGTCGCCTCCGCGTTCCAGGGCGCGAAGAGGTTGGACCAGGCGTGCTTGGCCCAGCCGGGCGAGGAGATGTTCAGATGCACGTCGCCGGGCTCGAGCCCGATCCAGTACATCGTCGCCAGATGACCGATCGGGTAGGAGGTGTGGGTGTGCTCGACGAGCTTGGGGTGGGCGGTGGTGCCAGAGGTGAAGTAGAGCATCAGGGGGTCGTCCGCGTGGGTGACACCCTCGGGTTCGAAGTTCGCGTCGGCCGCGTACGCCTCCTCGTACGACTGCCAGCCGGGCCGCGCTCCTCCCACCGTGATCCGGGTGTAGCGACCGGGCACGTCGTCGAACTTCTCCGCGTCCTCGGCGCGCACGACCACATGCCGGACGCGGCCGCGCTCGACACGGTCGCGCAGGTCGGCGGGGCCCAGCAGGGTGGTCGCGGGGATGACCACGGCGCGCAGCTTCATCGCGGCGAGGGCCGTCTCCCACAACTCGACCTGGTTGCCGAGCATGACCAGGACACGGTCCTCGGCGCGTACACCCTGCGTGCGCAGCCAGTTGGCGACCCGGTTCGAGCGCTCGGAGAGCGCGGCGAAGGAGAACTCGGCGCGCTCGCCGTCCTCTTCGACGATGTGCAGGGCGGTGCGGTCGTTGCCCTGTGCGATGACGTCGAACCAGTCGAGCGCCCAGTTGAAGGACTCCGGGCGGGGCCACTCGAAGCCCTCGTACGCCGTGGCGTAGTCCGCACGGTGCTCCAACAGGAAGTCCCGCGCGGCGCGGAACTCGTCCGTCGCGCCGTTCGTCACCGTCATGTGTCCTCCTCGTTGCCGCACAGCCGCCTTCGACACAGGCCCTAGCATCGTGTATTCCGTGATGGAGGTCTCACCAGCCCCGAACGGGGGTACGCCGCGACGAAGGGGCGAACACGTGGCAGCAGACACGGCCGAGGCGGTGGAGATGCGCGGCGCGCTGGTACGACTGCGGCGCGCCACGGGACTGCCGGTCGCCTTCGGCGGCCTCGTCGAATCCGGTCGCGCCCAGGTACGTATCAGCGAACTCAGCGGTACGGCGACGCCCGCGCTCAGCGCCCTCGCCGTGTCCTCGGGCAACGGCCTGGGCGGCAAGGCGGTCGCGCTGGCCCGGCCCTGCGCGGTGACGGACTACTCCACCTCGCGGCAGATCAGCCACGAGTACGACGTGGCGGTCGCCACGGAGGGCCTGTGCTCCGTGATCGCCGTACCCGTCGTCGTACACCGCCGGGTGCGCGGGGTGTTGTACGGCGCCCTGCGGACGGCCCGGCCCCTGGGTGACCGCACACTCGGCGCGGCGGTGGCGGCGGCCCGGGATGTGGAGCAGGCGCTGGTCGTACGGGACGAGGCGCAGGGGCTGCTGAGCGTCGCCCGGGAGCCCGAACCGGCGGCCGGGAGCCCCGCGTGGGAAGAGGTCCGCGAGGCGCACGGGGCGCTGCGGGCGCTGGCGCCGCGCATCGTGGACCCGGCGCTGCGGGCCGAACTGCTCGACGTGTGCGGGCGGCTGGCCGGTGCGGCGGCGTCCGACGCCCGGTCGCCTCACGTCGGCCTCGCCCCGCGCGAGGTGGACGTTCTCGCCTGCGTCGCGGCCGGGGCCACCAACGGGGGTGCCGCCGAGCGGTTGGGGCTGCGGCCGGAGACGGTCAAGGGGTATCTGCGCTCGGCCATGCGCAAGCTTGGCGCGCACACTCGGCTGGAGGCGGTGGTCGCCGCGCGGCGTGCCGGATTGCTGCCGTAGCTTTCCGACCGCCCCGGCTTCGGCCGCTCTGCGGCCTTTTCCCCGTCGCCCCACGACGGTTTCCCACCCGACCGCCCCTTTTGACCGCTTCGCGGACCCCGATATCGACCGCCCCGCGGCCCCCATCTGGCGCTTTTCATTCAAGCGGGGGCACACTGAAATACCCCATGCGAACGCCCTGTTATTTCCCTCACCACCCTGAGACTCCGAAATTCAAAGAGTCGTTGCCTAATATTGGCTAGGACACGACATGCGAGGGGAGCGGTGACCGTGCGAGGGGACTTCAAGGAGCCTGCGAGACCCCGCCCCGACCTGGTCATCGGCCGGGAGGAGCTCTTCGCCGGCGCGCGCGAGCAGCTCTCCGGCGGAGGCAGTGTGCTGGTGCACGGCCCCGCGGGAATAGGAAAGTCCACCGTCCTGCGTGCGTTGGCCGCGGAATGCGCCGAATCGGCACGCACCGTGTTGCGCTGCTCGGCGACCGAGTCCGAATCCCATCTGCCCTTCCTCGCTCTGGCCGACCTCCTCGGCCTGGTGGTGGACGAGGTCTCCGACCGACTGCCCGCCCCGCAGCGCACCGCCCTGGAATCGGCCCTCACCGGCCGCGGGGAATCGACCCTGCAACGGGACGGCCTCGCCCTGCGCCTGGCGGTCCTCTCCGTGCTCCGCGCCCTGGCCGCCCAGGGCCCGGTCCTGATCGTCGCCGACGACCTCCAGTGGCTGGATCCGGCCAGCGCCGAACTGCTCGGCTTCGCCGCCCGCAGGCTCGGCGAGATGCCTGTGCGGATGCTGTGCGCGGTGCGCACCGACACCGAGCCACGGGACCAACAGCACGACCGCTATCTACGCGCGTCCCCGCCGGACACCCTCGCCGTGCGGCTCAACCCGCTCTCCCGCGCGCAGGTCGCCGAACTCCTCGGCCACCGCGGCTACACCGGCCTGCCCCGCACGACCGTCCGCGACATCCACCGCACCAGCGGCGGCAACCCGCTCTTCGCGCTGGAGCTCGGCCGCGCGCTCGCCGAGAATCCCGCCCGGCCGAGCCCCGGCGAACCGCTGCCCGTGCCGACCTCGTTGCGCGCGCTCGTCCTCAGCCGTCTGGAGATGCTCTCCGCCGAGGCCCGCCGCACCCTGCTCGTCGCGAGCGCGGGCGCCCGCCCCACGCTGGCGCTGCTGCACGCCGCCGGGCGTGAGAACGCCGAGGCGGAGACCGCGCACGCCGCCTCGCTCGGGCTGCTGGCGACCGAGCGTGAGACACCGGGCATCCGGTTCGCGCATCCGATGATCTCGGCCGCCCTGTACGCGGAGGCTAGCGCCCAGGAGCGGCGCGCCGCCCATGCCGCGCTCTCCACCGCGGCCTCCGACCCCATCGAGCGGGCCCGGCATCTCGCCCTGGCCACCACCGGTACCGATCCGCAGGTCGCCGCCCGGCTCGGGGAGGCGGCGGCCGCGGCCAGGGACCGGGGTGCGCCCTCGGTCGCCGCCGGGCTCGGACTGCTGGCGGCCCGGCACACTCCCCCGGAGACCGTGCCCGGCCCGGACGAGCGGCGGTTGCAGGCCGCCGAGGACGCGCTGACCGCCGGGGAGTCGGACCTCGCGCGGGACATCGCCCGCGAGGTGCTCAGCCGGGTGACCGCGCCCGCGGACCGCGTCCGCGCCTGGATGGTCGTGATCGACGCGGCGGGGCAGGCCATGGCCGAGATAGACGCGGTCTTCCCGCAGGCGCTCGCGGACGCGGGCGAGGACCCGCGACTGCTCGCGCTCGTGCGCTACCAACTCGCCTGGCGGGCCCTGCTGGTGGAGGGCGAGATGGCCAAGGGCCGCGAGGAGGCCGCGATCGCCGCGCAGCTCGCCGCCCGCGCCGGCGACCGGCCCACCGAACTCCTCGCGCTGGGCTTCCAGGCCCAGATGGAGACCCTGATGGGCCACCCGGGCGCACCCGCCACCATCCAGCGGGCGATGCGCGAGCCGCAGGACCCCCGGGTGGCCTGCGACCACAACGGCGCCGGCGCCGCCCGCTTCCGCTGGCTGATCATGGGCGACCAGCTCGCCGAGGCCCGCACCACGATCACCGCCCTGCTGCGTGAGGTGCGGCGGCGCGGGATGGTCGAGAGCGAGGTGCACTTCCTGCGCGGGCTCGCCGAGACCGAACTGCGCTCCGGGCACTGCGGGCGGGCGCTCGACCTGGCCCGGGAGAGCCTGCGGCTGGCCCGCGACACGGGCATCGGCGAGGCGGCCACCGCCATGTTCACCTCGCTCGCCGAGGCCGCGGGCGGCGATGTGGACCGGGCGCTGGCGCTGGCCCGGGAGGCCGTGGACCGCGCCGAGGAGGACGGCGACCTGGTCTATCTCTCGCGTGCCCTGGGCGCCCTCGGGCACGCCCAGCTGGTGGCGGGGGACTCGCTCGCGGTGGTGCAGTCCCTGCGGCGGGTACGGGAGCTGGAGGAGCGGCTCGGGGTCACGGACCCGGCCCGGGGGCGCTGGCACGGCGACCTCGCCGAGGCGCTGGTGCGGATCGGTGAGCCGGTCGAGGCGCAGGACGTCATCGACGCCACGCGGGTACGGGCGCTACGGCTCGGGCGGGAGAGCGTGCTCGCCGTGCTCGACCGGGCGGAGGCGCTGGTGCGGGCCGCGCGCGGCGAACAGGGGCCCGCGATACGTCAGCTGACGGCCGCTCAGGACCGGCTGGGCAAGCTGGGCTACGGCCTGGAGGAGGCCCGGGCCGCGTACGCCCTCGCGGGGCTGCGTACCCACCGGCCGGGGCCGACCTCCTACGACGAGGCGACCCGGTTGTTCCGCCGCTGCCGGGCGCTGCCGTGGCTGCGCCAGGTGGAGTCCGCGAGCGCGACCGGTCCGGCGGCGGCGACGGCCACGACGCCGTTGGCCCCCGCCGCGCTCGACAGTCTCGCCGCGACGGAGCGTCAGGTCGCGGCGCTGGTCATGGAGGGCGCCACCAATCGGGAGATCGCCGCGCGGCTGTTCATCAGCGTGAAGACCGTCGAGGCGACGCTCACTCGGGTGTACCGGAAGCTGGGGATTCGCTCGCGGGTGGACATCGTTCGGCTGGCTGCGGGGCGCCGGAGCGGGTGAATTTCGGTGCGGACACGGGGGACGACGGTTCCCCGCGCCCTGAAGAGGCGCGGGGAACCGCGCGACCGGTCCACGCTCACCCGCAGCCGAGGGTTCGGCGGACAGGTCCTTAAACCCCGCGTACCTCGAGCAAGGGTTTTCCCTCCCGCAACTCGCCTAGGGGCTTCCCCTCTTGGATGCGGAACGTTCCGCCTTCTAGCGTGAGCGTCGTGCCGCTCGCTCGGGCATACGGCGTCAGCCCACAGTCGCCGTGCCTCACCCCCCACACCCGCGCGTCCCCCCACCGGCAACTTCTGAGGAGATCCATGTTCGGGCTCAACCGCGCCAAGAAGACCGCCGCCCTCTGTACGGCGACCGCTGCCGCTGCCGCGACCGCTCTCCTGTGCGCACCCGGCGCCGTCGCCGCCCCCCAGCCGATCGTCGGCGGCACGACGACCACCACCACCGCGTACCCGTTCATGATGCAGATCACGGACGCCTCGCAGAACCAGTTCTGCGGTGGCACCCTGGTCGCGGCCAACAAGGTCGTCACCGCCGCCCACTGCATGGTCGGCGAGACCACGAGCAGCGTCCGCGTCGTCGGCGGCAGAACGTACCTCAACGGCACGAACGGCACCGTCAGCAAGGTCAGCAAGATCTGGATCAACCCCGACTACACCGACGCCACCAACGGCGACGACGTGGCCGTACTGACCCTGTCGACGTCGATGTCGTACACCCCGGCGTCCTACGTCGCCTCCACGGACACCGGCGTGTACGCGACGGGCGCCACCGCCCGCATCATCGGCTGGGGCACCACCTCGGAGAACGGCAGCTCCTCCAACCAGCTGCGCACCGCGACCGTTCCGATCGTGTCCAACACCAGCTGCGCCAGCTCCTACGGTTCCGACTTCGTCGCCAGCGACATGGTCTGCGCCGGATACACCTCCGGCGGCGTCGACACCTGCCAGGGCGACAGCGGCGGCCCGCTGCTCATCGGCGGCGTCCTGGCGGGCATCACGTCCTGGGGCGAGGGCTGCGCGGAGGCCGGCTACCCGGGCGTCTACACCCGCCTGACGACCTTCTCGAACCTGGTGAAGACGCAGATCAACTCGTAATCACCGTTCAGCGGACTCCGATGACTGTTCGTCAGCCACCGGCGCCGCGAGCTCCCTCGGTCTCCTGAGCATCCCTCAGGTGAAAGCCAGGGGGCGTTGCGAGCCTCCACGAGCGGCCCGCAACGCCCCCTATCCATTTCCTCCCCCGTTCTTCCCCTTACTTGTCGGCGGCCAGCTTCCCCGCACTGCCCCAACTGCCCGCCGGCACCTCGTGGACGAGTCGCCGCCGTTCCATGTCGGGACGGCAGCGATCAGGCGGGCGCTCGCGCACGGTCGGCGCACGGCGGTGATGACGGCGCTCGGCAATGTCGTCGAGCAGTTCGTGGACCACTCGGCGGGACGAGTCCCCGCGCAGATGCTGACGCTCGGTCTGATCCCGATCTCCATCGGGCTGGTCACCGACACGTTGTGGGGGCTGACGGCCTCCGCGGCCCGCTCCTGGTTCGCCGGCTCGGACCGTCGGCTGTCGCTGATCGGGGGTGCGGGCGGCTGCACCCTGATCGGGCTCGGGGTGACGGTGGCGGTGACGGGCCGCGCGGACTGAGTCCTCCGGTGACGTGACTTACGCGGCCACGGTCCCGAAGCGGATGTCGTACGACGTCGACGCGCCGGACACCGTCCGGAGCAGCCTCTCGGCCTCCTCCGTCACCTCGTCCCGCTGGGCCTTCGTGAGCCGGCCCAAGGTCTCGATGGTGAGCACCTCCCCCTCCTGCCGCCACAGGCCTGCCAGGAATCCGTCGACGAGCAGCGTGCAGTACGCCTGATTGCCCGCCCAGGTACGCCCCTTGAGGCCGGCGGGCACCACCCGGGAGCGGTCGGCGTGCGAGAGGAGCAGGTTGTCGAACTCCGGCAGGAAACGGGGTGGGGCCGGGGTGTCGGCGTCGGGGCGGGGCGCGTCGGGCAGGTCGAAGAGCTCGACGCCGTTCGCGTCGCGGAAGGTGAGAAGCCGCGGGCGCAGGCGTTCGAAGGCCTCGCGCAGCCGGGTCAGCCCCGCCCAGGTCTGCATGTCCTTGACGGAGGCGGGCCCGAACGCGGCGAGGTAGCGCAGCACGGCCGCGTCGGGGCCGGGGGACGGCTCGGTGGGGCGGCCCAGCCAGTGTTCGGCGGTGGTGAGCGCGACCTGGCCTCTTCGGCCCCACAGGCCGCGCGGGGTGACCTGCACGAGCGGCAGCCGGCAGCGGGCGGCGACCGAGAGCGCGAACGGGTCGGCGTCCGGCCAGTGGACGAGCAGTTCCTCGCGCAGCTGCTTCATCGTGCGCGGCTCGGTCTCCACCAGCTCCCGGCTGATCGCGGCGAGCCGGTCGAGGTCGACCCCCGCGAGTCCCTTGCGGAAGTGGTTCAACTCCCGGTCGCGGGCTCCCTGCACCAGCGGTCGCAGGGTGAGGGCGTCGTCGGCGGTGTGGGTGTGGATGGTGGAGCGCAGGGTCACGATGCGGACAACGGCCCGGTCCTCCATGGCCGTCGACAGCTCCTCGGGCCGGAACCCCTCCAGCCGGGCGGCGAGAGCGTAGTACGGCGGCTTCACGTTCTGCGCCTGAAGACCTACGAGGTGCCGGACGGCGTCCGTGGCACTGCGACCGGCGGACCGGCGCAGGAGGAGCTGACGGGCGAGGGTCGCGCGGTTGAGAGCGCGCGGGTCGAGCACGGGTGCGAGTGCCGGTCCCGGTACCGGTCCCGGTGCGGGTCCGGGAGCGGGTGCGGCGGGGTGGCCGCCGCCGCTCGTCTTCGTCGTCATGGTGTGCACGCTAACGAGCAATGCGGACACCTTCGGTCCGCGATCCACGGATCCCTCCCCACGGACGCCCGGACGACAAGCCCTCTTCCGCCCGCGACATTTGACCCGTATATCCTTCTCCGTGATCACAGCGACGTACCCGCGACATGGGAGGCAGCCGCAATGTCCGAGCGACGCCCCCGTCCGGCCGCCAGGAACGGCAAGAAGTCCGTCTGGCGGCGCGCCCTGAACGCGCCGGCCGCGACCGGCCCGACGCCCCCGGCGCCGCGCGCCGACCCGCCGGAGCCGGAACCCGCCGACGCCGACAGCGTCGTACAGGCGGCCCTGTACCGCGACGGGGTACGGGTCTCGACCCCCGCCTCCCTCGCCGACACCTTCCGAGAGCTGCGCGACCAGCCGTCCGGGATGGCATGGATCGGCCTGGCCCGTCCCACGGAGGCCGAACTCCTTTCCCTGGCCGCCGAGTTCGACCTGCATCCGCTCGCCGTCGAGGACGCGATGGAGGCACACCAGCGTCCGAAGCTGGAGCGCTACGGCGACACACTCTTCGTCGTCCTGCGCGCCGCGCGCTATCTGGACGCGCCGGAGGAGGTCGACTTCGGCGAGCTGCACGTGTTCGTGGGCCCCGACTTCGTGATCACCGTCAGGCACGGCGCGGCGCCGGACCTGTCGGCGGTGCGTCGTCGCATGGAGGACTCCCCGGAGCTGCTGAAGCTGGGCCCCGAAGCCGTCCTCTACGCGATCCTCGACTCGGTCGTCGACGGCTACGTCCCCGTCGTCTCCGGCGTCCAGAACGACATCGACGAGATCGAGACCGAGGTCTTCCGCGGCGACCCCGAGGTGTCCCGCCGCATCTACGAACTCTCCCGAGAAATGGTCGAGTTCCAGCGCGCGACCCGCCCCCTGGTGGGCATGCTGCACGCCCTGATGGCGGGTTTCGCCAAGTACGGCACCGACGAGGAACTCCAGCGCTACCTCCGCGACGTCGCCGACCACGTCACCCACACCAGCGAACGCGTCGACGGCTTCCGCCAGGCCCTCACCGACATCCTCACCGTCAACGCCACCCTCGTCACCCAGCAACAGAACGCCGAGATGCGAGCGCTGGCGGAGGCGGGCTTCGAACAGAACGAGGAGATCAAAAAGATCTCTTCATGGGCGGCTATTCTGTTCGCTCCGACGCTGGTCGGGACGATCTACGGGATGAACTTCGAGCACATGCCTGAGCTTGGGTGGACCTTCGGATACCCCTTCGCGATCGGTCTAATGGGGGTTGTTTGTGCCGGTTTGTACGTGATTTTCAAGCGGCGGGACTGGCTCTAGCCCCTCGCGCCACGCCCAGTTCCTGTTCACACTCTGCTCACGCATCTACTGCGGATCGAGCGAGGATCAGCCGTGGGGAGTCCCTGGGGAGAAGTGATGCGGGTGATCTCCTCGCCCTGTCATGACCGAGCCTCTGACCTGGCCTTTTAAGAACTTGTCGGCGCTGGGGAGAATCCGGGGAGAATCGAATGGCACTCTGCCCTTCCGTTCGGCGCAACGAAACCGCTTGGCTTCCCTGTTCGCCAGTCTCTGCCGAGCCGACTGACCCTGCGACACATCACATTCAGTGACACCAATGCCCGCCTCGACGCCCGCATCATGGGACGTATCACGACCACCAGGTCCTCACGAACACACCGCTCGGCGGAACCCTCCACGTCATGGTCAAGGACGGCGAATGGGCCTTCGGCTCCCTCCGCACCCACGAAGCCGTCTCGGTCGTCGCCCTCATTATGTTTTCCGCGGTCCTGCAAGAGGGCCGCTGGCCTCCGGGCCCGGCATGACTGTTGCCCCCTGCCGAAGGCATGACCTTGGTGGGTGGTGTCACCGGGCCGGGAGGTGCCGTCGGAGACGCTGATGAGTGCCTCTGTGTGTCAAGCGGCCGCGGCGAAGGTCGTGTGGCGGTCGCGCTTGAGGGGGCGGTAGACAACGTTCGAGAGGCGTCGTTTGAGGGCCTGCGGGCCTCCGCAGGCGGTCTTGCCTTCGGTGATTTTCCGCAGGTAGTAGTCCTGACCACGGCCGCCCTCACGAATCTGGCAAACCGCGATGATGTGCAGTACGGAGTTCAACGCGCGGTTACCTCCGGTGTTGAGGCGGTGGCGGGTGTTCTTGTCGCTGGAGGCGTCCAGGGGTGCTGTGCCGGTGTAGCTGGCGAAGTGGTGCTCAGTGGGAAAGCGTGTGACGTCGCCAACGTGTCCAAGGAGCTTGGCGGCGAGCACTGCGCAGGGTGGCCATGATCCACGGCGCAGTCCCGGTGCGTACGCGTGAGGCGTCCTCCGCATAGGTCACGTCCCGGACTTGGTGCAGGGCTTCCACCGACCGGTGTTCCTTTATGAGTTGGGCCAGTTGCCTGCTCGGGCGTGAGGCTCGTGACGGCGTAGACGGTCTTCTTCTCGACCTTGCCGGTCTTGCGGTGGGTGCGGCGGCGCTTGATCTCCATCGCCTGCACGGCGTGCGGGAACAGCAGGCCACAGCGGACGGTGCACTCCTTTCTTCTGATTGCCCTTCACCACCCGGGACGTAGTGGCCGCCCGGGGCGACGATCGTCTTGGCGTGGCCGTGCTGGGTGTGCATCGCGTCGGCGGTGACCACGATGCCGCGCAGGTGGACGGCGGCACCGTCGAGGCAGGAGCCGCGCACGGTCTTGCCATCCCGGGCCGGTCCGACCAGCGTGTCGCCGGGCTCCTCGACCGGGTCGGTGCAATAGCGGGCCGGCCAGACGCCGATCGCGTAGTCGACCTCGTTACCGTCCAGGCGGGCCGGCAGCCGCCCCAGAGTGGAAGCGTTCGGCGTGGCCCGGTGTGGCCCGAGCGCCGCGCGCAGGTCCGGTCCCCCGTCGGTGGTGAAGCGGGCGGTCTGAGTCAGGGAGCGTGCCCTGCCGACCACGGCGACCAGGCACAGTGCGAGCAGCGTGCCCAGCCGGTAGCCGCGGCCGCGCACCAGGCGACGATCGGGAACTGCGCTCAACACCACAAACAACGTGACCAGTTCCGACTCGGCGGCGGGCAGGAACGGCGGGTCGGCGTCCTCACAGTGGCGGACGAGGACGCCGATCAGGGAAGATGACACGCAGACGCGGCTCCAGCTCTTGATCTTCGGCCTCAGCAACCTTGATCATCTGGCGCCGCGTCCGCTGCTTCCAACCAGGCGAACCACCTGTCAGGCAGCACAACCAGGTGATCTGCTCATCTCGCCGAACGAGAACGCATCAGCCCTGGCAACGGGGGCCGCTGTCAACTCTCTTTGCGGGGCGCCCGGAAGTAGGAGGCAGTATTCGCAGTTCTCGCGCCGCTGAGATCGGACCGTCCGCGCATTGCATGGGACCCGCTGGAACCGTATCGGCGGGGTTACCATCGACCCCTGGTATTCAGTTACGTCTTGTCGGCTTCTGTCGGCCAGTCGGCACGACTCGGCGGCCTGACCAGACAGGCAATCACGGAATCCGCCGATTCATTCACCAGGAGAATCATCCTCCATCCATTGCCACGCGCGGCGAGTATTCCAACGGATTCCTTGGCCTCGTTCAACGCGTCAAAGAACTGGCGCCAGCCGAAATTTGCCTCGCGAAATTCTTTGATCGAATCGTGCCGATCGTGATATGTGGACCTGAACATAGCGGCCGATCCAATTCCAATGGGAACACTCTCGTCGAGGCCGTCGAGGATCGCCTCAAGAGTCTCACGAGGAACCATCCTTACGGCTTCGCAGCCAGACTTGCGAACGACTTCGCTTATTTTCCCTCTTGTAACTTCGAGCAACATGGCGGATTCCTCTTATTTAACTTCCCCCGGCGCCGGGCCAGACAGCGCGCGGAGTCCCGCGCATTTCCCCCTGGATGATGACCTCGAACTCGCCCCTAAGATCCGAATCTCCCCAAGGCTCATCGTTCGGGTGGACATGGAATCTGCCAGGAGGAACGGATCCCTTGAGGACAACTCCATTTCCGCCGCCCTTTGTAGCCGCTCTAATGGCAGCTGCTTCGGAGGTGGTCCAGCTCGTGTATTCGCTATCGGTGTGACCCAGATGGTGCAACTCAGGACTGGAGGTACCGCCACGCGGTCGAGCGATCCCCTCGACTGCGTCGTCGAAAGCAGGGTTCAGCTCGCCGGTCTCGCCGCTAATCTCCGCCACTCCTCGATAAACAGTGGTGCCGCCATTGCAGTTGTGTACGAGGACCGGCGTAGCCCCCGCCAGCACATAGTACGTGTGCTACGCAGACCCTCCCTATCTGCGTTTTCGCAGATCAGCGGCGGTTTCGGGTTCCGCTGGTGTCCGTGACTGTGCCCTGTAGTCCGTGCTTGTTGCCGTCAGCGCTGCCGTCAGAGGTGTAGACCGCTGGTCGGCTATGGCAGGAGTGTCAGCACGGGGACGTGGGCGGGCTTCACGACGCTGAAGTGCCGCCGGTCGAGAGTGGCCACCCGGTCCACGTCGAAGCGTTCGGCTACCGCGATGACCGAGGCGTCGACTCCGCCGAGCGGGAAGTCGGCGTACTGGAGGACCAGCTCACCCATGCGCGTCAGGTCGGTGGGAGTGAGGTGGACCAGCTCGAATGTTCCCCGTGCGACCTCGGCGAGGAACGCCGCTTCGACCTGGGGCCAGCGCTCCAGCAGCCAGCAGACCTCGGTCATGACCGGACTGGGCAGCAGACGGCGGCCGGTCAGCGACGTCAGCAGGGAGGCGCACTCCGGGTGACGCCGGTCGGCCGCGTTGAACGCCGCAGCCAGGGGTCCGGTGTCCAGGACCGTGGCAATCACGCCGAGTCGCCGAAGCGCTCGCGCATCCGCTCGCGGATGTAGTCGTCGTGCTGTTCAGCCAGATCCTCTGGGCCATTCACGCTGCCGATCAGGGCCAGCAGCCCGGCCGGGACCGACTCCTCGGCCTCGTTCGCATCGACTGCCGGCAGCGACTGGGCAACCTGTGACAGTTCCTCATCCTGGGTGACGAGCAGGCGCAGGCGTCTCACCTGGGTCGGGGTGAGCCGGTCCACCAGGTGGTGCATGTCCTCGTAGTCGTATGCAGCGGTCACGCCAGCAGTGTAGGACGGCCCCGCGGCCTCGGACAGCTGGATCGGCAGAGGTTCACCCCCGCCGGCGTGCGGGCAGTCGCCCGGGGATTGCCAGGAATTTGGTCGATGTCCCCGCGTGTGTTCCTGTCTGGCGCTTCCCCCGGCGGCCCGTTCGCCGGGGAGGGCGGTCCTCGGGCGTCGGGGCGGTGCCGGTGCCTCCGCCAGTGCGGCAGCGCGGAGGCCGGGTGGGGAGGGGTCCGCTGAGAAGGCGGGTCGCTGGGGGTATCGCTCCCCGCTGGAGGCGGTGCCGGCCACCGCCCTCGGTGAGCCCGGCGACGGATGTTGAAGGTCGGCCCCCTGGCTGGCCCTGTGCCTGCGATCCGGCCGTAGGACGGTCGTAGGCGACAACTTGCTGTGCGACGCGCAAGGGCTCACGCCCACAACTTGCTCCCGGAGGCACCAGGTTGGGCCCAGCTCGCGCCTGGGTCCGGCCGTCTGCCAGCACCTCGCGCGGGCGTCGGCTGCTCGCCCGATGGTGGGCCGGTCGGTGATATTCGGCCGGTTCAGACGGGCGGGGCCCGCTTGAACCTCGTAGAGAAAATCTGAACGCACGCCCCCGGGCCACCCGGCACGGCGGGTCAGTGGGCCCGCTTGCCGCCGCCCGTCTCCAGGGCTTCGACGCGGCCCCGGAGATCGGCGATCTGCTGAGCGGCCTCGGTCAGCGCTCGTTCCAGCTCCTCGACGCGGGCCGTCGTCCCGCCGATGGGTGCGGTCGCCTCCGGGCCGTCGAGGTCGTCGGGGTCATCGTGGTGGGCGACGAAGGCGCCCTTCCCGGGGCGGGAGACCGCCCACCCCTCCTGCTTCAGCAGAACCATGGCCTTCTGCACGGTCAGGCTCGCCGCCCCGAACTCCCGCATCAACACGGCCTGTGTCGGCAGCGCGTCTCCCGGCCGCAGCCCACCAGAGCGGATCCGCTCACGCAGAATCTCGGCGATCACCTCGAACGTCAGCGGCACCCTGCTGCCCGCCGGCCTCCGCCCGCGCCGCCCCACCACCACGCCGGTCACCCCGCTTTCCACGCCCTCTACCAGCACAATCCGGCCCGTCCAAACCGGGAAACCGGCCCCACACTACCCGCGTCCCACCACCCACCAGAAAGGAATCAGGAGGGATGCACTTGAATGCGCCGGTGAGGCGATGTTAACGTCACGCACCCGCCGGTGATCACCACCGCGCCCCGCCGACCAGACCCCTGGTCCGGCCCCCGCGCCCAACTTCGAGGCGCCCCCGTTCCCCTGTGAGCCGATCACTTCGGCCTGCCCACGCCGCACCGTTCCGCTTCCGCGCTCCCGCCGAAAGGCCCCTTCCCGCATGCCCGCACACCTCCAACTCCCATACTCCACAACCATTCCAGCCGCCTCGCATCCCTCGCCATCGGCGTTGACGACACCGACCTGGCCAGCGGCCGTCACCGCTTCTGCGGCGACAGGACGGTCGGCGCTGGAGCGCCGCGCCAGGCTCACCGCCAAGCTGGCGAAGCTCGCCGCCACCGGCCAACTCGCACCCCTCGCACGACAGATCAGCACGCTCGGCGGCTGCGCGCACCCGATCCGCCTCACCGGGCACCGCACCCGACTCGACAGCACGACCGGTGAGATTTTCGATCACTTCGACTCCGGCCGACTTCCGGCGGGCGAACTGCTGGTCCGCTGCGGCAACCGCCGCGCCACCCGCTGCCCCGGCTGCTCCACCGTCTACCGCTACGACACCTACCAACTCATCGCCGCCGGCCTGCGTGGCGGCAAGACCGTCCCCACCAGCGTCGCCGCGCACCCGCGCGTGTTCGCCACCCTCACCGCACCCGGCTTCGGCCCCGTCCACAACCAGCCCGACACCGGCCGCTGCCACTGCGGCCAGGTCCACCCCGACGACGACCCGCTCCTCGGCACCCCGCTCGACCCCGAGCACTACGACTACACCGGCGCGATCCTGTGGAACGCGCACGCCCCGGCCCTGTGGGCACGCTTCACCACCCACCTGCGACGGGAGATCGCCAAGGCCGCCGGGCTCACGCAGCGGGTCCTGCGCGATCACGCCACGCTCTCGTACGCCAAGGTCGCCGAGTACCAGAAACGGGGCCAGGTCCACTTCCACGCCGTCATCCGACTCGACGGACCCACCGGCCCCGGCAGCGCCCCGCCCGCCTGGGCCACCGTCCAACTCCTCGACCATGCCGTCCGCGCCGCCGCCACACGCACCCGCGTCGCGCATGACTGCCAGCCGCAGCAGCCTGCCGGGCACGCGCCCGGGGCCGGGGAGGTCGGCCAGGGCGATCGGCCGGTGTTCCGGTTCGGGCGGCAGACCGACGTCCGCGCGATCCGCGGCACGGACTTCACCGGTGACAGCCCGGTCACCGAGCGGCACGTCGCCGCCTACATCGCCAAGTACGCCACCAAGGGCGCCGAGACCACCACCGGCACCCTCGACCGCCGCCTCCGGCTCCTCGCCGAACTCGCCACCCACGACATCACCGACCACGCCCGCCGCCTGATCCACACCGCCTGGCACCTCGCCACCCAACCCCAGCACGCCCACCTCCGCCTGCGCCAATGGGCCCACATGCTCGGCTTCCGCGGCCACTTCTCCACCCGCACCCGCCACTACTCCACCGCCCTCGCCCACCTCCGCGCCGAACGCACCGCCTGGCGAACCGGTCAACCCGACCCCCAGACCCCAGCCCCAGCATCGGCTGAGACGCGGGCCGGTCAGACGGGCGGCAGTCCGGTCGGTGACCGCGCAGGACACACCACTGGCCTGGCCCCCGGTCTCCGCAACATCGCCGGTCAGCGCGTGGACTCGGACACGACGCTGGTCATCTCCCACTGGCAGTACGCCGGAACCGGCCTTCTGCCCGAACTCGAACACCTCGCCGACCTCCTGGCCACGACGCGGCAGACCCGACCCGAGCAACCGACCCGACCCCGGCGCTCGGACCGCTCCGGTGACCGCGCCGCTCACCCGGTCGGTCACTCCACCGATCGGCTGACCAGTGCCGTCCGGGCGGGGGCCGTCGCGTGACCGCCAGCACGGAACTCCTCACCGTCCCCCAGGTCATGGAACGCCTCCAACTCGGCCGCACCGCCGTCTACGACCTCATCCGCACCCGGCAACTCGCCTCCATCACCCTCGGCCGCGCCCGCCGCATCCCCACCCACGCCCTCACCGACTTCATCCACACCCGCCTCGACCAGGAAGCCGCCGCCTGATGACCACACCCCGCGACACCCCCGCCTCCCGCCGCACCCGTGCCAACGGCGACGGAACCGTCTACCAGCGCAAGGACAGCCGCTGGGAAGCCGCCGGATACGTACTCGCCCCCGGCAACACCCGCCGCCGCATCCGCGTCTACGGCAGCTCGCGCACGGAGGCGCTGGCCAAGCTCACCGAGAAGATCGCCAACAGCAACCGCGGCCTCGCCGCACCCTCCGCGCAGGGCAGCCTGGCTGCGCATCTGACGTACTGGCTGGAGGCCGTCGCCGTACACCAACTCCGCGAGAACACCCACACCCGCTACACCGCCTGCGTGAACAACTACCTCATCCCTGGCCTCGGACGGAAGAAGCTCGCCAAGCTCACCGCCAAGGACGTCCGCACCTGGCTCAACCAGCTCCGCACCACCTGCCAGTGCTGCACGCGCGGCCTCGATGGGGGCCGTAATGAACCCCGTTGCTGCGCCGCCGGGACGTGCTGCTCCAAACGGCTCTCCCCACTGACGCTGGCGTATATCCACTCCGTGCTCAAGTCCGCTTTGGAGCACGCCGTCCGAGAAGAGGAGATCCCCCGCAACGTCGCCCGCAACGTCCGCACCGGCACCCCACGGCCCCGACGCATCGAACCCCTCACCGCCGAGGAAGCCCGCCAGTTCCTCACCGCCGCCCAAGGCCACCGGCTGCATGCCCTGTTCGAACTCGCCCTCCACACCGGACTCCGCAAGGGCGAACTCCTCGGCCTGCACTGGGAAGACCTCGACCTTGACGCGGGCACCGCCGCGATCCGCCGAACCTTGCAGCGCAAGGCCGCAGGCGGGCTCACCACGCTGCCCACCAAGACCCGGGCCTCCGAACGCCGCATCGCCCTCCCTACCCGCTGCGTCCAGTCGCTGAAGCACCACCACGAACAGCAGCGGCACGAACGTGCGACCGCAGACACGGCGTGGCAGCACAGCGGGCACGTGTTCACCACAGCGCAGGGTCGACCGATCGACCCGACAAACCTGACCCGCACCTTCATCGCGCTCCTCCGCAAGGCCGGCCTCCGCCGCATCCGCTTCCACGACCTCCGCCACTCGACCGCCACCCTGCTCCTGGAACAGGGCGTCGAACTCGTCGTGATCAAGGAACTCCTCGGCCACGCCCACATCGGCGTCACCGCCACCGTCTACGCCCACGTCCGACTCCGCCTCCAGCGCGACGCCATCGACACCCTCAGCACCGCACTCGACAGCCCGGAGAACACCAAGACGGCACGCTCCGACGGCGACGAACCGCCACCCGGCGCCGCCCTCGTCCGCTGACGTTGCCGTCAACTACTGCCGTCACCCCACACAGACGCCTCGCCAGACACCGCCTGACGGAGCGTCAAATTCGCTTGCACACATCGAGAAGCAAATTGAAGTTCAACAAACAGCGACATCAACGCGAAATTCGCGCATAACCTTCATGATCGAGTAATGAATACCGTCTCACCGAAAGGGAGATTCCATCTTGCATGAAGCGCCACCGAGAACCTTCATCAGTGCAATGGGTGCCGTGTACCCGAATCTCTGCACCACGGATCCTGACAGTAGGAAGGTGGCACATCCGCCTGTCCATTCAGAGAGTGGTACGCGCCAAAGTCACCACGATCCCAGCAAATCGCCGTAGGCCTCTGACCGCTTCTTAGTTCGCAAAATTCCTCGACGGCCGCACGAATATCAGATACCGGCAGCGTATTGCGGGGCTCGAAGAGCCTCCAATCGCCCAAATCAGCAACAACGTTTTGATCCAACACCGGCGGTTCCGGATTCCTGGAGGTCCACACACTCCTCGCAATCTCCCGATCCACTCGAACTACGGAATCCTCGGGAACTTGCCACCTCAATGCGCCATATCCTGTAAGCGGATTTGTCGAGACCTGAAGACAGCTGTCAAAATACCGATCTGATTTCATCGGATCCCTATGTGGCGCCAAGAGCACAAACGTTGCAAGAATGCCACCCTTTGGCTGTCCAACCACATCTGGCCCTCGGTCGGGCCCGCCGGTCACCAACTCTCCAATCAAGCGCCTAAGAATAGCTCCCGACGCTGCATGATATGTCGTACCGCCAGTGAAAATAGTCAGAATCATTAATATCCTCCAACGTTCGCAGGTGAGGCGATGCGGAATACTGAAACTAGACCGGCCCCACCCCGGAGGATTCTACCCCAGGGCGGGGCCGGCCAGATATTACACCTCTTAAGATTAACCGCCGCCCAGCATAGTTACCCCGTGCCAGCCCTCTTCAGTGCGCCAAACGGATGTCAGGCTAGACCCTCTTGGTAGAATTGCAGACACCCCGGTCATGCATGAATAGGGACCAGAACAAACCCCGTCAGAATTATTGATTACGACTGTCGCCCTCTGAACGCCATTGCTTCTCATAGCCAAAGCGATCTTGGTTTCTACATGAGATGCGGCCGCGAACCCACCTGCAGCGTCGTGAGGCACGCCAGATTTTCTGAGCGCGTCCCTCACTTGCACGAATGAACCATTCTCACCGCTTGATACAGGAGCTCCGACTTTATTTCCAGCATCATCAACGACCTGACCAGTCGTAATCTTGCTGCCTGCCAACTCGTCCGCGATGCCGTCGAGCGGATTGCAGTTGTGAACAAGGACCGGCGTGGCCCCCGCCAGCACATAGTACGTGTGCAGGGTGCCGACTGTGAGGTCGTAGGTGGTGGTGTGCTGGTGGAAGTTGCGCACGCCGCGAATGACGACCGTGGTGCCGTCGGCCTGGCGGAGTTTGGTGCCTGGGGTGAGGTTGTGGGCGTCGGTCCAGTGGTGGTGGGTGGCGTCCCAGAAGGGGTGGTGCCACGTGGTGACCAGCTTGGCCTTGTGGCTCGACGGTGGTCCGCGCCTCGGCGCCGTGTCCACAGTGAGTTCGGTGAAGTCTTTGTCCGTCGTGGTGACGATGACGTTCTGGACCGGTTCTGGTGCTGTGACGCCGGTCTGCGGGTCAGTGGCCAGGACCGTGTCGCCGGCCTTGACGTTGCTGATCGGTTTGGATGAGCCGTCGGCGAGACGGACGGCGGTGCTGGGTATGAAGCTGTGCGCCACGCAGCCTGCCGCAGCTTCGGCCGCGTCGACCACGAAGCGTTCGGCCTTGACCGCGTCCTCGGCGACCTTGGCGGCTTCTTCCGCATCCTTGACCACGGTGTAGGCGCGGTCCAGTGCTCGCCAGACCTTGAATGCCTCGACGCCGACCTTGATGGCCTTGAAGATCTTGCCCCAGGGGACGGCTGTCAGGGCGGTGTTGACGCAGCCCATGACGTCGCCCTTGGTGAAGCAGTTGTAGGCGTCGGTGAGGCCGATGACGTCCGCGACCAGGCTGAGCAGGCGGTGTTTGAAGCCGGACGCCTGTCTCTTCGCTGCGGCCGCCGCCGCGTCCGCGGTGGCTTTCTGACGCTCCAGTGCCCGTTCCTCAGCCTGCGCGTGGGCGGTGCTGTTGCTGACGTCGGCCTTGTACTTCTTGGCGTAGGACTTGGTGTTGTTGGGGGTGCTGCCCGAGCCAGGATGGTCGTTCATGGCCCGCTGCATGGAGTCAGCATCGGTCGGTGTGCCGTTGATGCAGTAGGGACAGTTACGAGTGGGGCAGTCGGCGTCGGCGCAGGCGCCGGTGGGGTCGGAGGTGGTGATAGGGGTGTCGTCGGCGTAGTCGTAGGCGTTCCAGGATTGCGGTGAGCCTGGGTCGAGGAGGGGGTCGGGGCTGAGGAATCGGCCGATGGAGGGGTCGTATTCGCGGGCGCCGAGGTTGGTCAGACCGGTGTTGTCGTCCTGGGTACCGCCGACGTACCCGCGTTGCCCAGCTGTCCACGTGCCGGACTGGTCGCGGGTCTCACCGAAGGGTTTGTACTGGCGGCGGGTGACCTGCTGGGTCTGGGAGTCGATGGCCAGGGTGCCGGTGCCCTGGCGGTCAGGGATCAGGTAGGTGAAGTGGCCGTCGGAGGAGTGGGTGGCCACGGTCTCGCCGGCGATGGAGATGTAGCGGACGCCGTCGGCGCTCGTGGCGTCCTTCTTGAGGGTGATCTCCTCGTCACCGGCGTAGAGGGTGGTGGCGTCGGGGCTGTGGCGGAGCAGCAGGCTGCCGTCGGCGTTGTAGAGGTACTTCGTGTCGCCGCTGGAGCCGGTCGAGGCCAGTTCGGACAGGTTGCCCTCGTCGTCGTAGGTGAGGGTGTCGGTGCCTGCGCGGGTGGTCCGTGTCTGGACGTTGCCGTCGTCGTCGTAGGTGTAGCGGTTGGTGGTGTTGGCGGCCGGGTCTCCCGGCGTCACCTTGTCGACCTTGTCCACCGCGTGCGCCGGGTGGCCCTTGCCCGGAGTGGTGAAGGGTGCGTATGTGGCCGTCGTGTCGTGGGTGGTGTCGCCTGACGGGTCGTGGTCCACCTGCGTCGACCTGGCGCCCGTGTCGTCATAACTCCAGGACTGCCAGTACGGGGAGGGGCCGCCCACGGTGGTGGAGGCACCGGGGGCGGGGGTGGCCGCGCAGTCGTCGGCGGCCGTCCACGCGGTCTTCAGGCGCTGAGCCCAGTCGTAGTTGAAGCACTGGGTGTCACTCGTGCCGGTCTCCAGCTTGTCGGTGATCTTCGTGACGTTGCCGGACGGCTGGTAGGCGTAGCTGGTCTTGTCGGCGATCGCGGCGCCGGACTGGGTGGTCGTGGTGGAGTCGGTCAGGCGGTGGGTCTGGTCGTCGTAGTTGAGGGTCTGCTGGGCGAAGTTGCCATCGGTCCCGTAGATGAACTGGTACGGCTCGTCGAACTCCGTGTAGCTGAGCTTGTGGACGTATGCCCAGCTGTTGACGGAGCCGCCTACAGCTGTGGGGCGGTTGAAGGCGTCGTAGCTGTAGGAGACAGTCTCCTGCGGCAGCTTGACCGTGGCGGGCACGGCGTCGGTGTACGAGCCGAGCGTGCCGGTGAGGTTGTAGCTGTTCGAGGTCGTGTACGTGCCGGCAAGCGCGCCTTCCGCGGCCGGGATCACGAGCTGGGTGGACTGCACCCAGCCGTGACTGTCGTAACCGAAGACCTTCTGCGTGTAGGCCGTGCCGCTGGTGCCGCCCACGTAGCGGGTGGAGGAGGTGGGCTTGCCCTTCTTCAGCGTGTCGTACGTCCAGGAGGCCAGCTCGTTGCCGGCCGCGGGCGCCACGTTGCCCGTGGTGTCGTACTCGGCCTTCTTGCGGCCCATTTCGTCGTACTGATAGCTGATGGTCTTGTTACGGGCGTCGGTCGTGGTCAGCAGCTGCCCGGCGTTGTCGTAGGTGGAGCTGGAGGAGCCGGTGTCGGGGTCGGTCTGAGAGGTGCGGCGCCCGAGGAGGTCGTAGCTGCTGGACCAGGTGTGTCCCTGGCCGTCATCCTGGCCGGTCTGGTGGTCTGCCGCGTCGTAGGCGTAGGTGACGGTGTCGGCGGCGCCCGAGGGCGTGGTGCCGTGGTAGCGCAGCAGTTTGACCATCTGGCCGCGGGCGTTGGTGTAGGTGGTGGTGGGGGTGGCGCCGTCGGGCGGGGTGACGTCGACGCGGTCGGAGCCGGGGTAGGCGGTGGTGGTGCGCCAGGTCTCGGAGGCGAACGTGTAGGCGATCGAAGCGGTCACCCGGCCCGCACCGTCGTAGACCGTGCCGGTCTGAGACGGGGTCTTATTGTCGGGGGCGTCCACCAGCGTGCCCGTGGGAACGCCGGGGTTGTAGTACGCGTCGGAGGCGCTGACCGGCCAGCCGTGGGAGTCGTAGACGGTGTCGGTGATGGTGCGGCCGCCGTCCACGGTGGCCGTCTGTGTCTCGCGCGGGCGCAGCAGCGCGTCGTAGATCGAGATGGAGGTGCGGTAGGCGTTGTTGTCGTTGAGGGCCTGGGTGGTGACCGTCGACGGAGTGTTGGGGTTGAGGTCGTAGCTGAATTTGGTGTTGGGGTTGTTGTCGGTGGGGAAGCCCGGGTTCCAGACGGCGGTGAGGCGGCCGAGGGGGTCGTAGGTGCTGGTGGTGGAGTATCCGGCCGCGTCGGTGGTCTTGAGGTCCAGGCCGCGGGCCGGGTCGAGCGTGGTCGTGGTGGTGAAGCCGGCGGTCTGGCCGGTGACCTTCGGCTGGGTGACCTTGATAGAGGTCGGGGTGGCGCCGGTGGTGGGGGTGTAGACGGTCGTGGTGACGTGACCGTTGGCGTCGGTCTCGGTGAGCTCGCGGCCGTAGGAGTCGTAGGTGTTCTTCAGCGCGGTGATGTAGTGCGCGGTCCCGTCGGCGGCGACGGAGTCGGCCTTCTGCACCATCGTCACATCGCCCTTGGTGGGCGTGGCGGTGTTGTCGGTGGAGTTGTCGAAGAACGTCAGGTCGTCGCTGAGCAGGTCATCGGGGTAGGTCGGAGTGTCGGAGCATTTGACGGCGACTTCCTGGACGCGGCGCGGTGTCGGCAGCAGGTTGCCGGTGGCGTCGGTGGCGTACCAGGTGCGGGTGCACTTGTCGTCCTTGGAGGTCGAGACGTCACCCTGGTCGTCCATGGCTTTGGGCAGGCCGGTGGCATCGTCGAGGGTGTAGTCGATCTCGCTGGTGCGCGTGGTGCCGTCCGCTTTGGTGGTGGTGGTGCGGGCCCGCTTGATGTTGGTGCGGTGTGCGAGGAGCGGGTCCAGGCCCGCCTTCGTGCGCGCCTGGGTGGCGGTTGCCGCGGAGCTCCAGGGGTCGGTGACGCTGTCCGACAGGAGGGCGCCGCCGTCACCGTTGAAGGACTCCGTCTCGAAGGTCTGGCCGGCCAGCCAGTCGGAGTCCTTCTGCGGATCGTCGCCGGCGCGGTCGTTGAGGGGGACGCTGCGGGTACCGGTGGAGGTCTTGTCGCCGTCCATGCCGCGGAAGAACGTCTGCCGGGACAGTGTGATCTTCGCCGGGGATGTGCCGGTGCGGGTCTCGACCTGGCCGTAGCCTCGCCACTGGTTCCAGGTGCGGTACTTGGCCTGTGTCAGCGGGTCGTCGCTGAAGTGCCAGGCCGGATCACCGACGTACGTGTATGAGGTCTGGACGGGAAGGCCGCCGCCCGTCTGGTCCTGCTCCGTCACCGAGTTGACGACGAACTTGTTGAACCAGTCCAGCTGCGGTGACGTCTGGCCCGGCGGCGTCCAGTACTGCGGGTAGCAGCGGTAGGTGTTGCCGTCCTCGCTGGAGGGCAGCACCTGGGTGCCCGCGCGGTGACACTGGGGGCCGGTGTAGTTGACCGTGATCACTTCGCCGGACTCGGTGGTGATGGTGGTCAGCCGGTAGCGGGTAATCGGCTGGTAGCCGTCCAGTCCGTCGACCCGGTTGGCCAGCGCCTGGCCGGCGAACTTCACCGGTGGCAGGTCCAGGCTGCCGCCGTCCTTGCCGGTGTGCACGATCTGGCTCAGCCACAGCGACGGGGTGGTGGTGTCCCCGGTCGCCAGGAAGGTGTGGGTCAGCGCCCAGGCATCCACGTTCTGGTAGCCGGTGCCGACCAAGACCTGGGTGCGGATACCGGTCAGGCGCTGGGTGGTGAAGAACGCCGACCCGTGGTTGTTGCAGGTGCCCGAAGACGCGCACGTCTGGTCGACGGGAACGTCCGGCCAGTGCGAGGCGTTGGCGGTCGTCATCTTGGACGGCGCGCAGTCGAAGCTGGAGTCGGCCAGGCAGCGCTCGGAGGTGTCGAAGAACACCTGGGCGGCGGCCGGGGCGGTGCTGTCGTAGACCTTCCCCGCCAGCTGCCCGTACTGAATCTTGGAGAGGTAGCCGCCGCGGGTGTACTGGGTCGGCGTGGTGGCGTTGTCGCGGCCGTAGTAGCCGGTCTCAGGGGTGTACCAGTAGCTGACGGCGTTGTCGTGCGGGTCGACGACGTAGTCGAGGTTCCACCGGTATCCCTGCTGGCACCAGGAGGCGGCGAACGTGGAGGCATGGCACGGCTCGGTGGTGTCGTTGCCGTACACGGGCGTGGTGAACACCGAGTTGGTGGTCGCGTTGCCCGATGCCCAGCCGGGCAGCCGGTTCAGGCCGAAGTAGTACTTCGTGCCGTCGGCCGTGGTGACGATGAAGTACTCGTTGTCATTGTCACCATTGACCGTGTCGGTCTTGACCTCGATCTTCTCGCCGTTGTCGCCCTGCGGGTGCCAGGTGTTCGTGGCGTCGTCGTGGACGAGCGTGTTGGACGACCCGTTCAGCGACAGGGTGAGGGTGTCGACCGCGTCCGACCAGCAGGCGTCGGAGGTCTTGGGACTGCCGCCCGCGGTGTCGTCGGAACAGGAGGCGTAGCTGCGCTCGACGTAGCCGGGCGAGTAGTCCCAGCCGTCACCGATCCACGAGGACTGGGCGTTGGTCGAGGAGGTACGCCCGTCCACGCTCTGCGAGCTGTAGTCCAGGGACACGCTCGGGGCCAGACCGCCGGGGACGTCGGGCACGGAAATCGGATACGAGTAGCTGAAGGCTCCGCTCGAACTGCCCGCCGACCACTGGCCGGACGAGGCCAGGGAGGTCGCTGCGTAGCTGCCACCGCCGCCCGAGGCAGCTGCCACCGCCGCCAGCACCATCGGCTCGGCTTTGGTGTCCTGCTGTGCTGTGGCGTGGGTGGGCAGCGTGACATCGGCCGAGACCGTCTGTGTCTCGACATCGTTGGCGGAGGTCAGCGGGGTCTGCTTGCGGCAGGCAGCGGCGTGCGGGGTGGTCAGGGCACACGCCGGAAGCCGCACCATGCGCAGCCGCCCTGCCCAGTCACCGCCGTAGGCGTCTTTGAACGCCGCATAGTCCAGGCCCACTTGGGCGCTGCCGCCCGCAGTGCCGTTGTCCGGCTGCACGGCGAAGACCACTCCGCGGACACCAAGTTGCTGCGCGGCACTCTGGCCCGGCAGCGTCACGTGCACACCGGTCCCGGTGTGGGCCCGGTGTGAGCCCTTGGCCGCGCCGATGGACACCGGAAGGCCCGCGGCCCGCTCGGCAGCAGCGCCGTGCGCGGGTACCGCCAGGTCGGCCGTGCCCGCCGTGGGCCAGGTCTTGTGTGCGTGGGCGGCGCTCCAGTGGGCCATGTGCGGCACCTTCGCCGCCTTGCCCTTGACCGGCGAAACCGGTACCGGCTTTTCCTTCTTCGCCTTGATGAGGTAATCCGGACGATGCCCGGCGGCGACCGATTCCGCAGGCGTGAGGAGCCCCACGAGTAGGCCGAGCGCGGCGACTGCGACGATCCATAAAGCAGGAGTCCTGCGTATCCGCATGGTCTTTCTGTAAATCCGCCAACGCGAATTCCGACGCACTCCGGACCCCCATTCCAGCACGGCTACCGAAGACACATTGGAACAGTTCTAAGCCGCCCCTCACAGCCCCTTCACATACTCAAAAGGTATAGAGATCGTCATTGAACACTCCAGATTCAACCAAGAAGCACCAGAAAAAGGGCCAACTCACGCACGAAGCAGCGTTATTGATCAAGAAAAGCAACCAACTGGTGCTTCATGCAACAAAGTTGCACACATCGCCTTCACCGGCTGAGACTCCGACACCAGCCCCCCTTTCATGGACAGTTGTCGCCTTGATGCGATTACCGGTAGCCTCCCTGGCGCCCAATGGGGCTTTTCCACTCGGACTCGACTTGGGGGGCAGATGTCCGATCGCTTCCGCCAACATTCCACTGGCGGTCCATTCAGAAAAATCCCGCGAATACCACGCCGGTTTGTGGCCGCCGCTGCCGGTGCACTGTTTCTGTCTCTCGCGCCCGCTGTACCGGCCGCGGCAGACCCCGTCCCGGGTTCCGTCGAAAACGTGACCACCGGTCAGCCGGCCCTCACCCCGGCGCCCGACGAGCGGACGCAGCAGCCCGAGCCGACCGGCTCCTTGCGTCCCGCCGACGACAGTGATCTGACGACGTCGCGGCAGACTGCCCTCGCCTCCGCCCAGAAACGGGCCACGGCGTCCGGCACATCGGTCCGCGTCGACGCACTCACCACCGAGACCGCCACCACGACGGCCAACCCGTCGGGCACCCTGACCTACAACTCAAGCCTGCTGCCGGTACGAGTACACAAGGCCGGACGCTGGGTGCCAGTGGATTCCACCCTGCGGCGCAATGCAGACGGCACCTACAGCCCCAAGGCGGCAGCCGAGCCCCTCGTCCTCTCCGGAGGCGGTGCGGCTCCGCTTGCCACCATGAGCAAGGGCAAGACCTCTCTCGCTCTTTCCTGGCCCAAGCTCCTGCCCGCCCCGCACGTCTCCGGTGCCAGCCTGACCTATCCGGGCGTGCTGCCCGGCGTGGATTTGAGAGTCACCGCCGACACCCAGGGCGGCTGGTCCCAGGTCCTCATCGTCAAAGACGCAAAAGCCGCGGCCAACCCGGCTCTCGCCAACCTCTCCCTCACTACCCGTACCCACGGCGTCACCGTCACCGACGACGGCCATGGCAACCTCGCCGCCACCGCCCCCGACGGCCGGGTACTCTTCAGTGCCCCGCAGCCGGCGATGTGGGACTCCAGCGGCATCGGCGCACAGCACACCGCCCCGGAGAACGGGCCCGCCCCCAAGGCCCGGGTGGCCCGCGTCCAGGGTCGGCTGCACGGCCGGACACTCTCCCTCGTCCCCGACGCCAGGCTGCTCGGCGACGCGCACACCAGGTATCCCGTCTTCATCGACCCGACCTGGAACCCGCACTACGCCAGCGGCGCCAAGCAGCACTACGTCGAGACCCAGCAAGGCTGCCCCACGGCGAAGAACTACGACTCCACCCAGTACGGCGACCCCGGCGTCGGCTACAACAGCTGGTCCGGCTGCATCGGCGGTGAACGCTCCTACTTCCAGCTCGCCGTACCCTCCGCCATCGACGGCGCGCACGTCGTCTCGGCCACAGTGGACGTCAAGGAGAACTACTCCGCCAGCTGCAGCCTCTCCTCCGACATCTCCCTCTACTGGTCCGGCGCGATCAACTCGTCGACCACCTGGAACACCAAACCGTCCCTGACCAGCAAGCTCGCCACCAAGAACTTCGGCCCGGCCTGCACAAGCGAGCCCTCGGGCGGCTTCTCGGTGACCGACACGATCAAAAAGGGTGCCCAGGTGCCCTGGAAGAGCTGGACGTTCGCCCTGGTCAACAGCCAGAACGGCAGCGGCGACGGCAACTACTTCAAGCGCTTCGACAACAACCCCTCGATGTCCATCGAGTACAACCACGTGCCCAACAAGCCGGGCAACCTGGCCACCAAAGTCGGCTCCACCTCGCTCGGCTGCGGCACCACCACCCCGTATCCGATCGTCGGCAAGACCCTGGCCACCACCCCGCCCACGCTCAACGCCTCGGTCAGCGACGGAGACAAGGACGCCCTCTCCGCCACGTACTCGTACTGGGTCGGCAGCGGCTCGGCCACCACGACCACCAGCGCCACCGTTTCCAGCGGAGCCAACGCGCCCAAGCAACTGCCGTCATCCTTCATGAGCGGCCTGGCCGACGGCAGCCTGGTGAGCTGGAAGGTCACCTCCACGGACGGCGAGGACACCTCCGCCACCTCGGCAACCTGTCACTTCACCGTCGACCTGCATAGCCCCGCACAACCCACCGTCACGACCAAAGACAACCTCTACCCAGAAGACTCCGCGGGTGTCACCGCGGCGGGCACCACGGGCGAGTTCACCGTTTCCGTGAACCCAGGCGCCAACGGCAACAACGCGGCAAAGTTCCTCTACGGCCTGGACGCCGCCCCGCCCACCTCCAACACCCCCACCTCACAGTGGACGAAGGCGAACAACAACACCGCCAGCATCCGGGTGACCCCAGTAGCCCCCGGCACGCACACGCTCTACGTCTACGCCGTCGACTCGGTCGGCAACGTCTCCTCCCAGCAACAGTACGAGTTCACCGCACTGGGCCATGCCCCGGCCCCGCAGCCGTACACCAGCCTGCAGGAAGCCTTCAACAACACCGCCACCACCGACGACAGCAACCACGCCACCGGCGACGCCGACGGCGTCGGCGCCACACTCTCACTCCAGGACCTCAAAGCGGCAGGTTGGCAGCCCGGCGGCAAGGTCACCGTGGACGGCGCCACCTTCACCCTGCCCAACTTCGGCTCAGCAAGTGGCGACAACGTCATGGCCGCCAACCAGACCATCAAGATGAACGGCGCGAGGGGCCAGGCCCTGGTCTTCCTCGGCTTCTCCACCTACGGATCCGTCGGCTCCCGGCACCAGAACGGCGATAGCACCAGCCCCGTCGTCCCTGACAACACCAACACCTCCGCCACCAACTGCAGCCTGGGCAACGGCACCTACGAGGACTGCACCACCCCCATCGGATCCCTCACCTACGACGACGGCACCGCACAGCCCTACTACCTGACCATGCCCGACTGGATCTCCGGCTCGGACGCCCTGGCCGCCGTCACCCTGCTTCACCGCAACACCCCCAGCACCCACGAGACCCGAAACACCAACATCTACACCTTCGCCGTCCCCCTGAAAGCCGGCGCCACCCTCAACTCGGTGACACTGCCCGACGTGGCCGACGCAGCGCGCCGGTACGTACCCGGCATGCACATCATCGGCATGAGCGTCCGCGACACTGCCACCGCGCCCGGCGGCGCGACCTGGACCGGAACGTGGGGGGCGCCCACCGAGGAGCGCTTCCAGCTCTCCAGCATGGGCGCCTTCAGCAACCAGACCCTCCGCATGATTACCCAGACCAGCGCCGGCGGTGACAACGTGCGGCTTCGGCTGTCCAACGCCCTGGGAACGGACCCGCTCACCCTTGACCACGTCACCGTGGCCTACTACAGCAGCGGCGCGGTGACGACGTCCACACCGGTCGACGTCACCTTCAACGGCAGCAAGTCAGTGGTCATCCCCGAAGGCAGCGAACTCTACAGCGATCCCATCCCGATGCAGGTCGTACCGGGCGTCTCACTGACAACCAGCATGCATCTGGTCAACCAGGTGAACTACCTCGTCATGCACCCCTGGGCAGCACCGGACACCCTCGGCTACGTCAGCGCCGTCGGCAGTGGCGACCACACCAAGGACACGGCCGCCACGGCGTTCACCGGCACCGGAACCGCTTCGGGGCGCTTCTCCGACATCCTCACCGAAGTCGACGTCACCACCACCGATCACCGGCCAGCAGTCTCCGTACTCGGCGACGGCCTCATCAACACGCGCACCTCGGGCACCACAGCCGGCTACCAGACCCTGCGCTACAACAACGACCTCTCCATTCGTCTGCGCACCAACACCGAGGGCATACCGGTCTACGGGGTCGTGGCCTCCGGCATCGAAAACAACTACCTCGGCACCGACCAGGGAGCAGGCGCCGGCGGCCGTGCCGTCCTCACCCGCCTGGACCGGGACGTACTCTCGATCCCCGGCCTGCGCACCGTCGTGGTCACCCAAGGTCTTGAAGACATCGTCGCAGGCCACGACGACGTCGACATCGACAACGCGCTCGGACTGCTACGCGACCAACTCAGAGGCTGGGGGATCAGAGTCATCTTCACCACCCTTACCCCCTGCCACAGCTACAGCCCCTGCACCGCAGCAATAGACCAAAACCGCATCGACACCAACACCTGGATCACCGACCAATCCGACCCCATCAAACCCAGCCTCAGCAACATCGACGCCGAGTCGACCATCGCCATCCCGGACCCGGCCAGCACCACAGATCCGCCCGCACTGATGCTCGACGCGGACACCGCTCCCCTCGACTTCGACTCCGGCGACCACGTCAACCTCACCTCCGACGGATACCAGACCATCAGCAACGCCTTCAACCTGGCCTCACTCGGTCCTGACGCCTAAAGCACACACCGATCAAGCAGCCGCAGCCCCCGCAACGCTCCGTCCGCGCGGGGGCTGCAGCCTGCACACCTGCACCTCAGGGGAGACACCGCCCGACGTCAAGGCGTCCGCGCTGGTTGTCTCGTCCAACCGCAGGGCCAGCACGACCCGTGAGTCCTGCCAGAAGACGATGAGAGGCACTGTCACGTTGGCTGATGACGTGAGCCGGTCTTCAAGTTGATCACGTGCGGGAGGGGATCGCGCGTAGCGAGGACGCCGCCGTTGCACAAGGGGCACCGGCACCCGGTCGAGGTGATCTCCCACTCCGTGTGGCTGTACTTCCGCTTCCCGTGGCTCCTCCCACCGCCGCATGGACTCCTCGATCAGACAGTTGGCGTGGTCGCGCGCTACGGCCAGGAAGGATCGGCGTCGGGTCGTGGACAACGCGCTCATCCATCCAGGCGCCAGCGAACTTGCAAGACCGGGTGAAGCATTCACGCGGTATATGCATCCAAGGCTAGGACTACGCCGCGCACGACGTGATGGGACGGGACGACGGCGCGATACCGACGACCAATCGTCAGTTTCGGAGCCATTGAACCACCGGCGTCAGATCAGATGGTGGAGCGAAGTGCGCCCCGCGATCCGGTGAGGGTAGCGCCGAGAGCGTGAACGCGGTCGGCTCGACGGCTTGCACGGCTGCGACGGCGTCGGAGATCCGACCGCGTGTGAGGTGGAAGCCGTCACTGTCGATCAGATCGAACGCTTGGGGGTGACGCACAGCCTCTTGGCACTGGCGCGCCCTGGGCCGGGGAAGCCGGTTCATCAGAGATGGTGAGCAACGGCGGCATCCCGTGGCGCGGCGTCTCCCCGCCGATCCCGAGCTCCGCGGCCATCGCCGCGTATGTGGGTCTGCCACCGCCAGGTCGAACCTCGGGCCAAGATCCGGGCCATGCGCGGAATCGACCCACCTCTGGCCTCAATCCGCACTATTTCCGCAGTTCAGAGGCATGGAAGGTGTGTGTACCACCAGCAGGCCAAGAGCCTGCTGGTGCCCTGATGGCCCTGTCTGCGACGGTGACCCACCGTGCCTTTGGCAGTTCCACAGGCAATCCGACCTTCCAAGGACTCCCCGATCTCCCGGGGAGGGCATTCCTGGGGAGAATTTGGGGAGTATGCGTGGCGCTGGGGAGCCGGTGGGGAGAATCGACTGCGTAACGCGGTACGACCCTGAAAGCCGCTGAACGAGTCATCCGCGCAGGTCACATACGACTGGATCTGCATCGCCGCAGGTCAGCGCCACCAGGTAGACAACTTCAAGAAGATCTCGTCGTGGGCGGCGATTCTCTTCGCTCCCACACTCGTAGGAACCATTTACGGCATGAACTTCGAGCACATGCCTGAGCTTGGGTGGACCTTCGGATACCCCTTCGCGATCGGTCTGATGGGGGTTGTTTGCGCAAGTTTGTACGTGATTTTCAAACGGCGGGACTGGCTCTAGCCCCTCGCGCCACGCCCAGTTCCTGTTCACACTCTGCTCACGCATCTACTGCGGATCGCGCGAGGATCGGCCGTGGGGAGTCCCTGGGAAGAAGTGATGCGGGTGATCTCCTCGCCCTGTCATGACCGAGCCTCTGACCTGGCCTTTTAAGAACTTGTCAGCGTACGCGAAGCCGACGGTCGCAACGCCGAGCCTGGTGCGGGGTTGTTCGACTCCCAGTCCGTCAGCGGAACAGCCCTGGCAGGGATCCCGTGTAGGGAGGGGGCAGGCGTGATGCCCTCGCCGTGTCGGATGCGGTCGAGGAGGTTCTCGCGGTGGGCAGCCAGGCCATCGCTTGGCAGGGGGGCGGGGCTGCCGGTGAACGTGTACCACTCGTCGGCCCCGGTGCACTGGAGACCCCGTCGACTCGCATGATCGGCAGCCCAGCCAAGGATCTGCCGCCCGCCCCGGCGCCGTACGGAGACCCGGCAGCCGGGGCGAAGGGCACACGATCAGGCGGCGCGTGCGGCGCGACCGGCCACCCACGTGGCGGCGGCATCCGCGACGCGACGCCCCAGCGCCTCGGCGGTGGCAATGTCGCTGGCCGTCACACCTTCGGTTCCCTGATCCGCGTTGGACTGCGCGGCGGCACCCAGGAAGAAGCCCAGCCTGTTGAGATCGTCCTCGCTCCCCTGGGACGAGTTCCAGCCACCCGGCATGCCCAGCGCGATCCAGTGCATACCGTGCTGCGACGCCAGCGTCGCGAAGTACTGAAGAGTCGACTGCTTGTCGCCCGCCTTGGAAGCCGAGTTGGTGAATCCGGCCGCCAGCTTGTCCTTCCAAGCCTGCCCGAACCAACGCTCGGAGCTGGCCTCCGCGAAGCCGTGGAAAGCGGTGGCAGCGGTTCCCATGTAGGTGGGGGAACCGAAGATGATCGCATCCGAGGCGTCCAGCTGCCCCCACTGGGCGTCGGTGATCTCACCGACGGCGATCAGGTTCACGACGGCGCCGGCCTCCTTGGCGCCACGCTGGACAGCCTCGGCGATGACGGCGGTGTGGCCGAAGCCGGAGTGATAGGCGATGGACACGATGGGAGAAGTCACGAGTACCTCCTATGCTTGAAAATGAAAGCTTCGAGATTCAACTTATTGGCGTCCTCGCAGGTGAACCAGGTAGGAGGCTGACAGATCATGGTTAAAATCCGACACTTGGGTGTGACGGCTACTCCGGTTAGGCTGGCATCGGCCAGGTTCCCTGCGTGATGGTGGCTACTGGTGACGGTGAGAAAACGACAGGGCACATCGCGCGAGATCGCGGACATCGGCTTCGCTCCCGCCATCGGCACACCTGCCGGCATCGAAATCATCTCTCTGGCCGACCTTCGGGAGCGGGCCGCCGTCCACATGGGCGAAGGACGGCTGCAGGCTCCGCAGCGACCCACGTTCCACCACCTGATCACCCTCTCCGGCGGCTCGTTGTGGCACACGGTGGACTTCACCGGCTACGCCATCGAACCGGGCTCCTGGCTCTGGACCCGACCTGGTCAGGTGCAGCAGTGGGGTGATCTGGACGACGCCGAGGGCACCCTGGTCCTCTTCGAGGGCGACTTCCTGGATCCGGCCACCGTGGCCGCAGTGCGGATGGACGATCCGTACGCCCCCACGCTCCAGGTTCCCGGTCCCGAGGACCGTCACGCGCTGGAGATGGCTGTGGACCATCTGGCGCTGGAGTTCCAGGCGTTGCGTGGCATCTCCCTGGAGGCGCACGTGGCGGTGTTGCGCCACCTGCTGGCAGTTCTCGTGCTGCGCCTTTCGCAGCGCAACGCGCCCGTCGGCAGCCCGGCACCGGACCCAGGGGAGACATTCCTCCACTTCCGTGACGCGGTCGAACGCGACTTCACCCGCACCCGCCGCCTGGAGGACTACGCCCGGGCCCTGGGCTACTCACCGCGCACCCTCTCCAGGGCCGCGCTGACCGGAGCCGGGGTGGGGGCGAAGGAGTTCATCGACCGGCGGGTCGTCCTGGAAGCCAAGCGCCTCCTGGCGCACGGCAATCAATCAGCCGCCCGTGTCGCGGCGCAACTGGGCTTCACCAGCGCCACCAACTTCAGCAAGTTCTTCCACCAGCGCACCGGCCAGTCCCCGATCGCCTTCCGCGCGACCGTCCGCGGCCGTTCCTCGGAGGATGGCGGGAGCGAAGCGCCCGACGCCAGGCGACCTGGGCCGTGAGCGTCGCTCCCGCGAGCGGAGCCAAGAGACAGAGACCCACAGAGGCCGCCTACCGGCGGGCCGGTTCGCATCAGCAGCGGGGTGACGCCGAGGACCGCCGCTCAGGACACGGCTTCTGCGATGAACAACGCAGCGTCCGGCCAGGCAGGGGCGGACTCAACCGCGGCACAGTCGATCCGCCGCCGGTCCCCGCACGCGCCGGGCCAAGCGGCCACTGCCGACTACGAACCCAGCGAGCAGGGGCGATGTACAGGCCGAGGGTGGCGGCCGGATTGATGTCTCCGACTGAGTGACGACCCCATGGAGATGGCGGCGTCCACGCGAGCACCGCGCCGACGATCACCGCCACGGCCGCGAGCCGAAGATGCGGCTCCGGCAGGTCCCGGCCGAGTGGGGAACCCACCATCACCCAGCGGACGGTGGTGGCCGCGGCCAAGAAGGCACCGTCGGCCAGGACGAACTCCGCGGCGGTCGCACCCCGGGGGTGGTCACGGTGGTCCACCCCCCGGCGCAGGGGTCGTCGTGAGTATGGGTCAGCCCCAGTGCATCTCGCCGGTGGCGACCTTGGTGCCCAGGTCCAGAGCCACCGCCAGACCCAGGCCTTGGTAACGCTGGAGCATCGTGGACTCTCGAAGTCGTGGCCCTCGATGCTGACGTGGTCTCCTTGCAGCACCTCCGGGACGATCACCTCGGTGGGCAGGTTCTTGCCCAGGTGTGCCCAGGTCTTGAACTTGCCCTGCCAACTGCTCTTGATCCGCTCCACGGTGGTGGCGGAGGGGTTGTGTGAAGGTGGCTTCAGGCGGCCGTGGTGGCGGCCACGTGCTGGTCCAGGGCATGGGTGAGCGCGTCGGCCGAGGCGATCGGGCCGCCCAGGCGGTCGGCACCGTGGGCGGTATGCAGCAGCAGCGTCGGATAGGCATCGGCGCCCAGACGGCGCACCTCGAGGAAGTCGGCCTCCGCCTCGGCACGGACGGCGGGCGAAGCGAACGCGGCCGCCACCGCCTCGGCGTCCAGACTCAGCTCGGCCGCGAGCTCCCGGTACACTCCGGGAGCGGACAGGCTGCGGCCGTCACGGTACCAAGCACGCTGCATCGCGGCCGCCGCTTCCAGGGCGTTCACGCCTGGCTGCCTGCGCAGCGCGACCAGGCCGGTGGCGGCATCGGCGGAGTCCATCACCACGTTTCCGTCCGCCAGCGCGGCCCGGTAACCGTCGCCGAAAGTGACACCGGTCAGTTGGGTGATGCGCTCGTTGGCGCCGGGGATGTGCGGGTAGGACGACACCGGAAGTGCGCGCGAGCCGGTGAACAGACCGCCGGACAGCACGCGCAGCTCCAACCGGTCCGCGTTGGCGGCCGCGAACTCGTGCAAGGCGGGGCCGAAACCGTAGCACCAGCCGCAGTAGGCGTCGAAGGCATACGTCAGCCGAATGCGCTCCACAGAACTCATCGCGCTTCGTCCTTTCCGGAATCCGTCACCCGGCTCTCTGTATCGGTCGGGCCGACGCCGTTGAAACTATGCTCAGAAGCCCGTCGTTGCCGGATGCACAGACGACTCTTCATGGTCAAAATCCGACTGCCCGGCGATCCCCTCAGGGGAGAAGGGTGATATTTAGGGCGAAGTCGGCTGAATGTCATGCGGAGGCTACGCAAAACGCCCGGCCGGACGTCTCCGGCCGGGCGTTCCGTGGTTGCGACGCGGCAGCCCCACGTCTGCCCTGTCGCTGTGCGGCTAACGCTGTGCGGTGTTGCCTTCGTCGCCGACGACGACCGGGGCGCCCTTCACCGGCGTTGCCTCGCCGAGATCCCAGCCCTTCGGCTTCGCGCCGGGCACCTCGACGAGGGACGGCTCCTCGGCCGTGACGGGGCCGCCCTCGACGACCGTGAGGTCGCGCAGCTTCTTGGCGGTGCCCGGCTTGATGTGGTGCGGGTGCGGGTTGCCGGGCGCCTCGGAGACCGTGACGCCGCCGTGCTTGGTGGTGCTGCTGCCGGTCGAGGCCGCAGCGGCAACCCCGCCCGAGGCGAGCAGTACGGCCAGTGCGCCGGCCATCACGGCACCCTGACGACGCGAGATGCTGTTCGTACGCACCTTCATGCGTTCAACTCCTTAGCAGGTGGAGGGAGACAGGGATACCGGCACGCGTCCGGCCCTGTTTCCCTCGGGATCGAGAACGAGGCAACTCTCGCCCCTGCCGGCTGAAGATCCGCTGAACGTCCTGAAGATCCCCTTCAGCACCTGACGTCTCAGGCCCGATGCCTGGCGTCGAAGTCGACGGAGTGGGCGGTCGGCTTGCCAAGTAGCTCGACCAGCGTGCGGGTCTCGTCCTCGCTGAGGGCGTCCGCCCACTCCTGCTCCCCTGAACAGCTCCCTGATCCCTCCGCAGGTCAACCGGGCGGTAGCGGGCCGGCGGCAAGCGTTGGTTGCGATCGGGGCCACCGGGGGCGAGCCCTATGCGCTGCGCAGTCTCCTCGCATCGCGCTGCGGCCGAAGCCGGTCTCAGGTTCAGCTCTGCGCGTCCATGAGCGCGGTGGCCGTGAGCCACACGACCGCCCGGTTGAGGCGTTCGGGATGCAGGGAGCACATGGCATCGAAGAATTCGATCCGGCTCGTTGTCTCCTTCAGGAGCCGGTCCGCGTCACGGATGTACTGCCGAGTTTCCTCGATGGTGGCGGGACTGTCCGGAAGCGCCTTGTTCTTGTGCCCGGAGACGACGTGGCGCGGCGCGAGGCGCTCGACCGCGTCGAGTGCATGAAGCCACTCCGCACGCCCGCCATCCGCAGATTCGGAGAGGTACGCGTGCACGCCGTTGTAAACGACATCGCCGGCGACGACGAGCCCGATCGAGGGAACGTGCAGCACGGTGGTGCCGTCGGTATCGCTGTGTCCGACTTCGACGGAGCGCAGAACGTTGCCCTCCAGAAGAAATCCTTGCGGTGGTACGGGCTGCGCGAGCACGGGAGTCGGCGGGATCTGACCGGGGAACAGTTTGTCCCACTGGGCCCTTCTGAATTCCGCCGAGCTCTGCTGCCGCATGAGACGGATACTGTCCTCGCCGGCGAGTACCACGGCGCCGGGGAAGCGCTCGACCAGAGGGCCGGAGCCGAACCAATGGTCACCGTGGCCGTGCGTGATGAAAATGTGTTCAAGGCGCTTGCCCGACTGTTCGACCCAGTCACCCACCCTCCGGGCCTGCTCGATCGTCAGCGGTGGATCGACCAGCACCGCGTTGTTCTCCCCATAGATCAGTGTGGTCGACATCGGCGACCAGGAGAACAGTTCTCCGTTCGGAATGGGATCCGTGACGCTGGTGGGGATCGGATCCGAGATGAAGACTTCGTACGCCAAATCGGTCTGGGAGACCATCTCTACCACGCTCTTTTCCTTATGGTGATTGCCTGATGGTGATTGCCTGGTGGCACCTTGATGGGGCCGACAGCTCGGCCGCCCCTCTCACCTCGGGGCAATGACGTCCCAGTGCTCGACGGCTCGCCCGTCCGCCACCCGGAACAGGTCGTGGAACACGAGGTCGGCGCCCGCGAGGACGCCCACCGAACGGAAGTAGGCGAAGTTCCCGTCGGCGACGACGTCCAGTACGTCGGAGTACTTGAGGGACTGGCCGGACTTCGCCAACTCGCCCACCGCGGCCGCCAGCCCGCTGATGCCGTCGGCGAAGCGGGGATTGTGCTGGATGTAGGACTCGCCCGCCAGGTAGTGGTCCAGGTCGGAGAAGTCGTTGTCGACCAGAATCGTGCGCACCGTCTCTTCCGCCACCCTGCGCGTGGCGTCCGCGTCGGCCGTCGCGTCGATGACGGCGACGCCGTCGACCTGGGTGTGACCGTTGGCCGTCTGTTCCACGATCGGCTCCTGGTCACCCCAGTGCCCGGTGATCCGCCCATCCGCGATCTGCCAGAGATCGAAGGCTGCGGCCTGGCCGCCGTCGGGCAACGTGGTCGTGGCGTGAGTCACGACGAAGTCCCCCTGTGCCAGCACGCGGTGCACCTGGTTCTTGCGGCCAGTCGTGTCGTCGATGGCCGCGAGGACGACCTGCTTGTTGGCTTCGTTGCTCATGGCGTTCGCCTCTTGTCGTTCGTGAGCGGGGTTCGACTGTCGTAAGGCCGCACCGGACCCCGTGGAGGGCGGCGGCCGCACCCGCGAAGTGAGTACAGAAAATGTACTCACTGGCGGCGTTAACCTAGCACAGTGAGTACTGAATCTGCACCGACACCCCGTGTCTGTTCTGTGGCCGACGCGGTAGCCGTCGTCGGTGAACGCCATTCGCTGCTGATCGTGCGCGAGCTGCTGTACGGCAACCGGCGCTTCTCCGAGATCGCCGACGCCGTCGGGCTCTCCCGGACGCTGCTGTCCACACGGCTGCGCCGGCTGGAGACGGCCGGCGTCGTGGAGCGGCGGCGCTACAGCGCGCATCCGCCGCGCGACGAATACGTCCTCACGGAGGCGGGCCGGGCCCTGCTGCCCGTGCTCGCCGCCCTCAAGGAGTGGGGCGACACGTACTGCCGGGACGGCATCGCCACAACCGAGTTCCAGCACCGATGCGGTGCCGTCCTGCACACCCGAGCGGACTGCGCCGCCTGCGGCGAGGAGATCCGCTTCGAGGACCTGGCCGTGGTGGGAGGCACACACCCGCCGCAGATACGACCCTGAGCCGCCCCGTGTCTCGCACGCCCTCCGGCCCTGAACCTCGCGCCGACCGCCTCCGGGTGCCAGGGCGGGGTGGGCGGTGGCGGGGTCGACGCGATCACGTTCAAGTACCGGACCAGCCCGCTCCGCCGACCCAGGCCGACACCGAAGGCGACCTCGGCCGGATCGTCGCGGTGGGCTCCACTGTCGCCTGCGCTCACGAGCACACCGCCGGGCCCGTCAAAAGCAGCGCCGACCCCGCAGCCCACCGCGCGTTCACCAGCGCCGAGTCCAGTTGTCCGGTCCCCGGTCCGGGGTACCGTATCCGGCTTCGCACGGACACCGGTTCTGAATCCAGCGTCGACGACCCGCGCCCGATCTTCAGTCGCGCGGCCGCGAGGTGCTGCGTGGCTGGTCTTGCCTGGCGATGATCAGGAGCAGACGGGCACCCCCGTCGGTGGTCCGAGGCGATTCCGCGGTGAGCGTCCCCCCGTGGGCGGTCGCGATGTCGCGGGCGATAGCGAGGCCAAGACCGGTGCCTCCCTCGCTGCGGGTACGGGCGTTGTCCAGACGCGTGAAACGGTCGAAGACCCTCTCCCGGTCGGGTTCGGGGATGCCCCGACCGTCGTCGCTCACCTCGACGACCACTTCGTTCTCCGTGTGACGCACCTCCACCGTCACCGTGCTGTGCGCGTGGCGCAGAGCGTTGTCGAGGAGGTTCGTGAAGAGGCGGGCGAGTGCCGTACGACTGCCCAGAACCGCCTCGTCGGGGTCGGAGTCCGCCACGAGGACGACAGGTTGACCGGGGTAGCGCTCGGCGAGGGTCCGTCGCAAGAGGTCAGTCACGCGCAGGGGTTGGAGTTTCAGGGGCTGGCGGGCGTCCAGGCGGGCAAGGAGCAGCAGATCCGCGACGATGTCCTCAAGACGTGTGGTGTCGCGCAGCGCCTCGCTGCCGACCGCGGTCCATTCAGCCTGGTCGGGACGGGCCAGGGCCAGCTCGAGACGGGCCTTCAGGGTGGTGAGGGGGCCACGCAGTTCGTGCGAGGCATCCGAGGTGAAGGTCCGCAGACGGCCGACGGCACGCTGGAGTTGGTCGAGAGTGCCGTTCATCGTCTCCGCCAGCGAGGCGACCTCGTCGTCGGAGTCGGGGACGGGGACGCGCCGCTGGAGACTGTGGGCGGTGATGTCGGCGAACTCGGCACGGATGTTCTCCACCGGTCGCAGTGCCCGGCCCATGGCGTACCACGCCAGGTAGGCCACCAGCAGGACCAGCAGGGCGGTACAGGGGACCAGGGCCCAGGTCAGAGTGATGACGGCGGTGTGCGCGGGAGCACGGTTCGGAAACGCCTGCACCACGATCGGCCCCGTGGGCGTGCCCACACTGGCACTGGCACCCTGGTCCGCCGACGCGGTGGACGACGCATCGGCAGGGGGCGCGGTGTCCAGGATGATGTCCGGCAGGGCGGCCTGTACGTCGGCCGCAGGTGTTCCCGAGCCGAGTTGGTGGGCTGCCTTGTCGACGTGGTCACGAGCCGCGTTCTGGGCGGAGGTGACCAGGTTGGTGTGGACGGCGTAGAGCAGGACCACCGAGCAGGCGGCGAGGGCAAGGCTGGCGACCAGTGCGACGGCGGCGGTGGCACGGACGCGCACGCTCTGCGGCCGCAGCCACAGGCGCCGGCGGTATCCGCGGTCACGCTCCGTCGGAGCGGAGCCGGTAGGCCCCGCCGGGCACGGTTTCGATACTGGCCCGGCCGAAGGGCCGGTCGATCTTCCGGCGAAGAGCACTGACGTTGACCTCCACGATGTTCGGGCCGCCCTCGTACGCGCTGTCCCAGACCCGGTCCAGGATGGCGGCCTTGCTGATGGCGATGTCCGGCGTTGCCGCGAGCAGCGCGAGGACGTCGAACTCCCGAGGAGTAAGGGCGATGTCCGTGCCTGCGCGGCGGCAGCGGCGGGCTCCTGTGTCGATCTCCAGGTCCCCGAAGTGCTGGACGATCTGCCGCTCCGGGCGCGCGCGACGTATCAGGGCGTGCAGCCGGGCGGTGAGGACGACGAAGGAGAAGGGCTTCGTCAGATAGTCGTCGGCCCCGGTCTCCAGCCCTTCCGCTTCGTCGTACTCACCGTCTTTCGCCGTCAGCATCAGGATCGGGGTGTTGTCGCCGATCGAACGCAGGTGGGCGCACACCTTGTAGCCGTTCAGGCCCGGCATCATGACGTCCAGAATGATCACGTCGTAGGTGTCCGCCGCCGCCTTGGCGAGCCCGTCAAGGCCGTCGCTCGCGGCGTCCACCGCGAAACCCTCTGCGCGAAGGCCCTGTTGGAGCAGTTCCACGAGACGGGTGTCGTCGTCCATCACCAGCACACGCATGCCCTCTACCTTGCCCTACCGGTCGCGCCAGGCGCTGAAGAGGATCTTCAGGACGTTCAGCGGCGACGAGTTGATCGACCGGGTGGTGACCCCATCATCTACCGGGTCGTCTTCCCGCCCTGGACGCTGCCCGAGGTGGATGCGCGCACGTACGTCGACGAACTCTGCGACCGCTCCCTCGAGTGAATGCCCAGCTTGGCGAAGCTCGACCGGACGTGGGTGCCGATCGTGTTCGGCGACCGGCCCAGGTGTGGTGCGAGCCACCCCAGTGGTGGACGAAGACCAGGGACGGGCGCCGGTCGCTGAGGTGGTGGCCGGGCACCGGGGAGCCCGGCCCCCCACGGACGCTCAGGCGGCGGTACCGAGGGGGTTGAGGACGGCCATGCGCCAGGTGCCGTCCTGACCACGACGGGCGACATTGGCAGTGGTGCCGGTGGCCTTCTTCCGGTTGCCGTCAGGACCGGTGATCTCGAGGGTCCACTCCTCGCTGATCAACGCGATGTCGTCGCCGGCCACGACGCGCGACGGGCCGTTGGACAGCTGGGCGTTACCGGCGATCGACCCGGCCGTGTAGTCGCGCAGCGCCTGACCTGTGACGGTCTCACCGGTGACGGTACGCATGACGGCACCGGGCGCGAGCAGGCTCAGGACCTCGTCAAGATTCCCGGAGTTCATGGCCTTCTCGAAGGCCGGGGGGAGCTGCGCCGGGTCGGTGATGGGAGTCGACATGGTCGTTCCTCTCAGAATGGGATGTCGTGCAGATTGTTGAACAGTTGAAATGGCGGGTGATGAGACCCGCGTTTGAACGTCCGCCAGGATGCTCCGCGGGCACAGGACAGCAGCGCCGGACCGACCGCCGCCGCAGGTTCCACGCATGGGGGTGTGGGACCGTCAGGCATACCGGCGAAGGAAGCCGGCCAACGCCGGGTTGACGCGGTGGGGATGAGTGAGGTTCGGCGTGTGTCCGGCCCCGGTCACGGTGACCAACTCCTGGGCACCGGGGATCTTCTCGGCCAGTGCCTGGCCCAACGGGTACGGGATCGGCTGGTCCGCGTCGCCGTGGACGACCAAGGCCGGCACCGTGATCTCACCGAGCCGGTCGGTGATGTCATCAACCCCCATCAGTACCTGCACCGCGTCGGCGAGCCGTTCACTCGGCTGTGCCCTCCACTTCGCCAGCCACTGATCGTGGATCGCGGGTTGTCCCAGCAGCATCCCCAGCAGGACCGGGGCCACTGCCTCCGGACCCGCGCCGCGGAATCCCTCCGACACACCACGCATCTGCGCCAGCGCCTCGAGCGGCCAGGAGACCGACGTCGTGTCGATCAGCACCAGGGTCTTGACCCGCTCAGGCGCCAGCAAAGCGGCTCGCATCGACAGGAAGCCACCCTGCGAATGCCCCACCAGCGCCGCCTGCGGCACGCTCAGGTGATCCAGCAGCCCGATCAGGTCGGCAGCCGAGTCCCAGTAGGTGTAGGTCTTACCGTCGTCCTCGGTCCGGCCGTGCAGCCGCTCGTCCCACACGACGACCCGAAAGTCCCCGGCCAGGACCTGGATCTGATGGACCCACATGTCACGGTCCATGAGGTTGCCGTGGCTGAAGACCACGACCGGGCCCTCACCGCCACTGTCCTCGAAGTAGAGGCGGGCACCGTTGACGTCTGCGTACGGCATGGTTGTTTTCTCCTTTCCTCCCGGCCTCACCAGGCAATCAGAGGCTTGACCGGAAGCGGATAACGCGTTGACTGGCTGCTTAAACGATGCGCGATGCGATCGGCGCAGGCGAGGTTCGCAAGGGACGCGTCATGGTCGAAAATGGACTCGCCGATCGGCTCAAGGCGTGCGCCTCACAGAGCCCGGGCGCGGCGTGGTCTCCGCCCCACGGCCCGGATGCCTCTGGCCGCCCCAGCGGGCGGGCTGTCAGCGCTGCGTGGCGCGGAATGTCCCGGGAGTGGCACCCACCGTCCGCTCGAAGAACTTCCCGAAGTTGGTGGGCTCCGTGAAACCCAGCATGCGCCCGACGGACGCGACAGGAAGGCCGGTATGTACCAGCAGCCGCTTGGCTTCCAGAGCGACACGGTCGTCGATGAGATCCTTCGCGGTACGGCCCGTAGCGGCCAGACAGGCCCGCGTGAGCGTCCGCGGCGAGTAACCGAGGTGCGCGGCATACTCGGCAGCACGGCGCCTCGTGGCGAACGCGCGTTCCAGCTCGGCACGGAAGACCCGGAACACCTCGCCCCCCGCCGCAGGATTCCATTCACCAGGATGCGGCAGCCGGGCGATGCGTACCAGCAGCGCGGCAAGAAGCTGCCGCAGCAGTTCCACGGTGAGTTCCGCCTGCGAAGCGTCCCGCTCGGCCAGCGTGGCGTATTCCGCCGCTATCTCAGCCACCGCCACCGACATGGCCCGGTACTCCACCGCGGACAGTGAGAAAGCGGCAGGACTGAGCCCCTCGTCGATGACTGCTGCACTGGCAGGCACCGGCGGCGGGAAGGCAGGCGTGAACACCACCAAGGTCGCATCGAGATCCGCAATGCCCCCCTGAGGATCCGCAGGGAAACGCTGCACCTGACCAGGACGCACATGCAGCAGAGTCCCCGGAGCGCACGGGTAATCCACAAAGTCGATCAACGCGGTGCCCTCGCCGCGGGTGACCAGGGTCAGCTGATGGAAGTCCGGACGACTGGGCGCCGCCGCGACAGACGGCAGCAGCCGCTCACGCAGCGTCGCGAAGGACAAAACCTCCACGCCCAGTCGGGGCTGATCCGGATTGTCATAGCTGACGTCGACAACATCCGGGTTTCCAGTGCCAGCCATCCACCAATGATCGCAGCCGCGGCTGACCACACCGGCGACGAGCTTCCTCCGTCTTCGAGCCACTGACCACGATGCCGGCGCAAGCCTTCGCACGGCCGCCTTCCGCCTGCCGGTCGGCGGCCACGTCGGCACGGCGCACTCAACACCACGTCGAGCCGCACCGGGAACACAGCCCACCCGTCCGATGCGCCAACGTGCGTCACCGACCACGACCAGGTACCAGACGCCGTTCCGCGTGGGTAACGATGCCGCCGATGACCACCATGGGAACCAGCAGGGCCGAGCACGGCACCCCGGTGATCTGTGCGAGGGAGGCGCCGCCCAGGCTGTTGACGCAGATCACCGTGCCCGCAGCCAGACCGGCCACATGACCGGTGTCAGATTCCGCGGCGCGTCGATCTCTGCGTCGTCGAGGAGTGACAGCACTCGGCGGGGCGGCCTGGAAGCCAAACGTCTCCTGGCACACGGCGACCCGCCGGCCTCCCAAATCGCGGCGCAGCTTGGCTTCACCAGCTCCACCAACTTCTGCGAGTTCTTCCATCAGCTCATCGGCCACTCTCCGATCGCCTCTCGCGCGACCGTCCGCCGTCGCTCTTCGGAGGATGGACTGGGCGATATGCCTGGTACCGGGCGATCCCTCCGGTGAGGGCCGCGCCTGCAAGGGGTGCCACCAGATAGAGCCACAGATGTGACCAATCACCCGGCCGGTGGGCCCACAGCGCGGGGCCGAACTGGCGGGCGGGATTGGCGGACCCGCCAGTGAGGGTGCCGAGGGCAATCATGACCACAGCGGTAGCGGCGGGGCGAGCCAGCGGGATCCAACGCGTCCACGCGCGACGGGACATCAGCAGAAGGGTGACGGTGAGGACAGCGGCGGTAGACACGGCTTCGACGGTGAACAGCAAGGTCGGCGAGCAGGAAGGAGCGGGTTCAACCGCGGCGTAGGCCATCCGGTCCCCGAGGACCGGGCCCCACACGAGGCGGGCGAGGCCGGTACCCGCCACGGAACCGGTGAGCTGGGCAGCGAAGTACGCCGGAACCCGGCGCCCTGGGAAGGCACCGGTCAGCCACAGGCCGAGGGTCACCGCCGGGTTGAGATGTCCGCCGGAACAACGGCCCCATGGAGAGGACAGCGCCCCCGCGAGCGCCGCGCCGACGATCACCGCCACGACCGCAAGCTGAAGATACGGTTTTGGCAGGGCCCGGCTGAGTGGCGATGCCGTCACCCAGCGGACAGCGGTCACCACGACGAACAGGACACCGCCAGTAAGGGCGAACTCCGCGACCATCGCCGCCCGGGCTGTGGCACCAGTAGTCCGCCGCGCAGGTGGACAGGCAATCGTGGACACGGTCAGCCCCGGGCCATCACGCCGTTGGCGACCCTGGTGCCCAGGTCCAGAAACACCGGCAGGCCCGGATGGGGACACCGCTCGAGCATCGCTGCTTTCAGACGGTGATCCGGGTCGGCGGTCGTGCCCACCACGGTGGTCGGCTTCTTGCCGCTGTCGATGATGAACGCAAGGATCTGATGCTGCTCGGCAAGCGTGAACTGGCCGTCGAACAGGAGCGGCGCGTCGCGCTCGCCCGTGATCGGGACGGACGCATTGTTCAGGCCGGTGTCACCGGCGGCGTGGACGTTCTGGATCAGGGCGGGCATGAGTGCGCTTTCGTTCACAGAGTGCTGAAGGGGTGGCTTCAGGCGGCCGTGGTGGCGGCAGCGTGCTGCTCCGGGGCATGGGTGAGCGCGTCGGCCGAGGCGACCGGGCCGCCCAGGCGGTCGGTGCCGTGGGCGGTATGCAGCAGCAGCGTCGGACAGGCATCGACGCCCGGACGGCGCACCTCGAGGAAGTCGGCCTCCGCCTCGGCCCGGTCCGACGGGCGAAGCGAACGCGGCGCGGCCGAGGTCGCACCCCGCACGGTCCCCCTGTATTGACACAGCCATGAAAATCCCGGGCCGATGGCTACGGACCGAAGGACAGGACGACGAGACCAACAGGCTCGGACACCGCATGTTCGCGGCCGACCGCGAACTGCGTGCTTCCCGCATGACCGCCACCCTCGACGCAGCGGTGCAAGCCCTCGCCGAAGAACTCGGCGCCGCTCCCGACGGCATCGCTCCCCGCATCGCGACCGCCCTGGCTTTCCTTGAAGCCGGGATGCCGACGCTCAACGGCCCGGGACGCGATGCCGGGTCAACACAGGCGCGAAGCCAAGCACACGGGGTGCCCGGCTCCGCGGCTTCTTCGTCACGGCTGCCCGCCGCCAAACAGCCACGGCACCCCGACCGCAGCCACCGCGAGACGTCGTCAGTCCGGACGTACCGGGGCAGCGGCCAGCTCGTCCAGCCCGGGGAACGGATTGTCCGGCCGGTGCTTGCGATACACGATGTCGACGAATGACACCGGCGCCCACTTCGACGGCTGCTCGTCGATCTGATGGACCACCTGCGCATGGATCTTGTTCCGCAGATCCAGATACGGAAACGCCTCGTGCGCCGCGTCCAGTACCGCCCGGTCCACCTCCTCGACACCGAAAGCGAACATGTCGGCACCGATACCGAAATGCGCGAGAGCGCCGAGCAGATGCTTGTGGGGCGCGATCCCCGGCGAGGTGTGCAGCGCCACCGCATCCCAGATCTGGTCGGCGGCGACATCGGACAGCCCGTGCTCCCGGGCGAAGCGAGCGGCTCGGAACGCACCGTCCACCTCGAACCGGTTCGGACCCTGCCCCGCGTCGGTCAGACCGATGTCGTGCATCACCGTGGCGAGAAAGAGCGTCTCGTCGTCGTAGTCCTCCCCGGCGACGAGGTTCCTGGCGGTGGCGATACTACGCGCGTAGAAGTAGCTGCGGACAGTGTGGTTGAGCAGCCATTCCGGAGAGTGCTCGGCAGTGAAGGCAACCGCGGCCTCCGTAGCCGCCGTACGCGGCCACCCTCCGATCTCCTCCGGCAGATTCTCGAGCACGCTCACTTGACCTCAGCCTCCAGTGCCAGGTGCTCGGCGATGACCGCATCGGCCGGCCGCAGCTCACCCACGACGTTGGACTGCTCGAAGTAGGTGTACCAGCCGGAGTTCTCGACACCGGCCAGGAACACGTCGGCCACTTCCCTCGAAGGGGCCTGCCAGACCGCGAACCACTCATAGGACGCGGACTGCGCGGCCGGTTCCACCTTGCCCCAGCCGAGCGTCACGAATCCGATTTCCGCGAGCTGCTTCATGGCTTCCTGAATCCCTGCGAACAGGTCGTTCCGCGCCTTCTCGTCGGCGGCGAAGAACGCGGGCTTCGGTGTCCACGTCTCGACGACTACGTACATATTGCGCATCTCCTCACTAATCGTGATTGTCGTGATGCGCCCAGCCTAGGAAGACCGGGACCACGGTTACGATGGCCAGATGGACATTAATCCCAAAGATCCGGCCAAGGTCGCAGTGGTGGTGCAGCCGGACTACGTCCTGTTGGACGTAGCCGTTCCCCAGCAGGTGTTCGGCCGCTGGCCGGACTGGGTGACCGCCTGCTGGCCCGGCGGCGCCCCCTACGAGCTGACCTTGGTGAGTGCCGTTCCCGCGGAGAACTCGCTGGTGCCCCGCGAGGTCGAGCCGCTCGACCGGCTGGACACGGCGGACACCGTGATCGTCGCCGGAGTGCAAGACCCCACCGAGCCTCCGGACGCCGAGCTGGTCGAACGGCTGCGTGACGCATACGACCGGGGCAGCCGGATGGTGTCGATCTGCACGGGCACCTTCGCCCTGGCGGCGGCCGGGATCCTGGACGGCCGCAGCGCCACCACCCACTGGCGCTGGGCCGGCCTGCTGCGAGACCGCCACCCGTCGGTCAAGGTCCGCGAAGCGGAGCTCTACGTCGAGGACACCGGCGTCTTCACCTCCGCGGGTGTCCTCGCCGGAACCGACCTGTGCCTGCATCTCCTGCGGCTCGACCATGGTCAGGCCGCCGCGAACACGATGGCCCGCTTCCTGGTCAGCCCGCCCCACCGCGAAGGAGGACAGGCCCAGTTCATCGAGCACATCCCGCCCGACCGCGACTCCGAGATCACCGACGTGATCACCTGGATCCTGGAACACCTCGACGAGCCGCTCACCCTGGAGTCGGTCAGCCAACACAGCCACATGAGCACACGAACCCTGCGCCGCAGATTCCGAGCCGTGACCGGAACGAGCGTCATGAACTGGGTGGCCATGCAACGCGTGGCCCGCGCGCGTGAACTCCTCGAGACCACTCGCCTCGGCATCGACGACATCGCCCACCGATGCGGCTTCGGCTCCGCGGAGTCATTGCGAATCCACTTCACCGCGATGACCAGGACCAGCCCATCGAGCTATCGCCGCACCTTCGCTTCCTAATGCCGCGAGTTCGGGTCGTAGCGGACGCTGACCAGCGCGGAGGTGTAGAAGACGCGATGGAGCCTTCGGTGGTGGACCAGTGACCGGTGAGGGTTGCCGCTGACCTTGCCCGGACTGCCGCACAGGGCCGAGCTGCGCGACCATGCCCGATCGAGCCGTACGGATCACGAGCCTTCTCGACGCCCTACCGTGAGGCGGACTGTCCATGGTTTGCGGCCGGCTCCCGGAGCCCGGACCCTCCTCATCGGCACCGGGTCCCCGGCGAGTTCGGTAAGGCCCCGAGCGACGGTGTAGAGCCGACGACGGCGGGCCGGGGCGGTGCCATCTGGCTCAGTGGAATTGGTCCCGCACTGACGCTGAACGACACCAGCCTCACCACCAACACCGCCGACACCTATGGTGGGGCCATCGACAATGACAATGGCGCGGTGAGCGTCAACAGGAGCACGCTCCACAACAACAGGGCGAGTGCCGGCGGGGCCGTTTTCGTCAGCCCATTCGGAGGTTCCGGCACGGCGACCGTCGACAGAAGCAGGATCACCGGCAACCACGCAACCATCCTGGCCGGCGGGATCGCCGCCGCCGTCGGCACGACGGTGACGCTGACCCGCACCCGACTCACCGACAACGACGTCACCGGTACCAATGCGCAGGGCGGCGGCATCGCACAAGCCGGAACCATGACGCTGAAGAGAAGCGAGGTCATTGGCAACACCACCACCGGTTCTCATGCGCAGGGCGGCGGCCTCTTCGATACTTCCGGCACGGTGAAGCTCACCGACACCCCGGTCGCCGGCAACACGACCAACGGCACGAACTCCCGCGGTGGCGGCATCTTCGATACGGGCTCCGGCACGGTGGATCTCGCCCATAGCCTGGTAACCAACAACCGGGCGCTGGGAACGGATGCAGACGGTGGCGGCATCTTCAAGGCCAGCGGCACGGTGACGCGGATCGTCAGTCCCGTCGCCCGTAACCAACCCAACAACTGTGGTAACCCCAGCACCGTGTCCAGCTGCTCCTAGTACTCCAGCGGCAGCGGTTCGCTGTTCCAGGGTCCGAGTGTGATCGGGGATCTTGGAACTGGGCTGAGGGCGGCAGAACTTGCCCTCCAAGCGGGGGCCTATGGACACGATCGGCGGTGGAACCCCACGATGGGCCGCATGCTGAGCACCCTCCTCGCCTTTCTCGGCGCCTGCACCCTGATCGCGGCCTCGCCCGGACCGAGCACGATGCTGATCATCCGGCAGTCCCTGCGCAGCCGGCGTGCCGGTTTCCTCACTGTGCTGGGCAACGAGACTGGCGTCTTCATCTGGGGTGCCGTTGCCGCACTCGGGCTCACCGCACTGCTCGCGGCCTCCCAGTTGGCGTACGACATCATGCGGATCGCCGGTGCCGTGACTCTGGTCGCCTTCGGGATCAAGACGCTGCTGGACGCCCGCGGCGGGCATGGACAAGAGGAGAGCCAGGATGCACAGGCAGTGCGCTCGGGCTGGGCTTCGTACCGCTCGGGCCTGCTGCTGAACCTCGCCAACCCCAAGGCCGCGGTGTTCGCGATGTCCTTCCTGCCGCAGTTCGTGCCCGCAGGCGCCCCGCATCTGCCGACCATGATCGGCCTGGCGGCCGTCTGGGCCGTCTTCGAGGTCGGCTACTACGGACTGTATGTATGGTTCGTCGGCCGAATGAAGAAGATCATCTCCCGAGCCGAGGTACGCCGGCGCCTCGAGCGGGTCTCCGGCACCGTGCTGGTCCTTCTTGGTGTTCGGATGGCGATCGAGGGCTGACGACGGCTGACGCCGTGTTCGAGTCCGACCAGACCCGCGTGCGAGGTCGCATGGGGAATGTGCCGTGTCTCCGTGGTGCTGAGCCCCGTCGTAGTACCGCGTCCAGACGACGTCTTCGTCATCACGTGCGTCTGCGAAGACGTCGCCGGAGTGGCCCACGGCGGCAAGGGTCTCCTGCACCCTTTCCCTCGTGGCGACCCGCCCTTGGCCGTCGGACGGCAGCCAGGGCCTGTCCGGCGGATCAAGTCGCAGGAAACAGGCGGCGCCTCATCGACGCTGGTGAGCGGGGCTTGGTGCGTCCAGCTGCAAGGCGGAGGAGGGCGTCGACGCGATGGGGGTCCCCCCGCTCCGGGGGTAGCTCCCAGGCCCTTAAGGCACTGGGGGAGAAGCCGAGAGTGGAGGAGTCGGCAACCGACGACAACGCCGCTGGGGGTACCCCCTCTGGGGGAGGGCGTGCCAAGCCCCGCGTCTGCGGCATGATCCGCCGGACAGGCCCTAACCCTTCGAGTCCGGCTTCCAGTCCTGGACGAGGAGCCCGAGCAGCACCTCGTCCAGGAACTCGCCCAACACCCAGGCCGAGGAGCGCAGCACGCCCTCACGGACGAACCCGTTGCGCTCGGCGGAACGCAGCATCGCGGCGTTGTCCGACAACGTCTCGATCTGCAGCCGCTGCAGGCCGCGCACGACGAAACCGTAGTGACACAGCACCGCGACCACGTCGGTGCCGTAGCCCTTGCCGCGCGAGGACGGCAGCAGCCCCAACCCGATGTGCGCGGACCGGTTGTGATTGTCGATGCCCCACAGCGTCGCGGTACCGACCAGCGTGCCGCCTTCCAGCTCCACCACGGAGAACGGGACGTGCCCCTGCTCCTTGTCGTCCACTACGAGCCGCGAGTCCTTCGAACCTGGCGTGATCGGCCGCCACGGCCGGCCTTCGGCCCGCGAGCCGTTGACCACGTCGTCGTAGAGCTCGGTCCGCAGGAGCGGGATGTCGTCGTCGTGCCGGGCCCTCAGCCCGACCTTGCTGCCCTTTAGCATGCAAGCTTCCTATCCGACCGAGCCGGCCTGCGACAAACCAATTAAAGATCAGCTCAGTTGGTGTGGCGATCCGCCACTACCCCGTGACGTGCCACACCGCTCTCCTTGCCTCTGTCCTTGATGACTTGGTAGTCGCTGGACTTCATACGGCGCTGTCCAGACCGATGAACAGGTCCGCGATACGCCACTCGCTTTCGGCGTGCCGCAGCATGAACGTGTAGAAGCCGGTCGTCACCACGGTCGGGTTCCCGCCCGCGTTCGACGTCAGCGTCAGATAGGCCCACACCACTGCCATGTCGGCGTCCGCACGGCGGAAGACGATGTTGGTCAGGTGGTGCCTTCGCTGATCGGTCTGCGCTTCCGTCGCACCCCGTACGAAGTCGACAACCGCGGCGCGCCCGACGAACGGACCGATCTCCGTCTCGCCGGCGACCGTGGCCGTCCAGGTGGTGTCCTCGGTCAGGACGCCCTCCAGCGCCACCAGGTCTCCGTGGTCCAGGGCGAAGGCGTAGCGTGCCAGCGTCTGCCGGACGGCGAACTGTCCTGCGGGGTCGAGAGTCACCTCTCCCGCGGGCGTTGCGTCGAGGTGGTTGCTTCCCCAGCCGACAGCCGCAGTTGTCGTCATGTCATGCCTCTCTCGTGCTCGGTTGTCGGGTGGAAGATGGGGCGCGGTCAGCGCAAGCGACCACCCGGCGTGCGCTGGGACGGCGGAGCGCGCGGCGTCGCCAGGCATCAGGAATGCGACCGTCTCGGTGATCTCCCGCGGCGGACCGAGGACGACCGCCGGACGCGCCTGTGAAACGGCTCGTTCGTTACTGAGCGACCGTGAGCACGATCTTGCCCTGGATGTGCCCTCGGGCGGCCCGTTCGTGCGCCGCCCGGGCATCCGCGAGCGGAAACGTGCTGTCGATCGCGACACGGACCGTGCCCGCTTCGAGCAGGTGACCCACTTCGGCGAGCTGCGTGCCGTGCGAGCGGACCTGGGTGCCCGAGACCGTGACGCCCAGCTTCGCGGTCTCCGCGTCGTCGAACTCGCCGAAGAACACCGGGAACAGGGCGCCGCCGCGCCTGAGCGTGCGCAGGAAGCGGCTGCTGTCGCGGCCACCGACGGCGTCGAGAACGAGGTCGACGTCGTTGACGAGTTCCTCGGGACGACTCTTGGTGTAGTCGATGAACTCGTCGGCGCCGAGCTCGCGCAGGAACGGTTCATGCGCACCCGATGCCACCGCGATGACCCGTGCGCCCTTCCACTTCGCCAGCTGCAGCGCGAAGTGCCCCACGCCGCCCGCGGCGCCGTTGACGAGCACCGTCGTGCCGGCGTCGAGTGCCACCGGGCGATGCTGCGCCGCCTGGAAGGGCGAGGGGTGATCGTGTCCGAGCTCGATCAGGAACTGCCACGCCGTCAGCAGGGACATGGGCGCCCCGGCGGCGTGCACGTGGTCGATGCCGGCCGGCTTGCGTGCGAGGTCCGACGCGGGTGCGGCCACGTACTCGGCATATGTGCTGCCGTCGAAGCTGGGGAAGCGGAGGAGACCGAAGACCTCGTCACCGACGGAGAAGCCCTCCACGTCCGCGGCGACGGCCTCGACGACGCCCGACACATCCGTCCCCGGAATCACGGGCAGGTCGAACTTCGGCCTGACCTCCGGAGGGAGGTTGCTCAGCCCGTCGCGCAGGTACCAGTCCGGAGGATTGATGCCGACCGCGTGCACGCGGACCAGCACCTCACCCGGCCCCGGCACGGGAATCGGCACCTCGTCGTAACGCAGCACCTCAGGGCCGCCGTGCTCATGCAGCCGGATCGCCCTCATCGTGTGTGTCGTCATCGTTTCCTCCGGCCCGCGCCGCGGGATAGGCTTATTCGGATCAGTGACCCGCATATTCGGACCACTGATCCGAATATATGGACCACCGATCCGGATAGTCAAGTGGATCGCCGGTCCGGATAGCCGGGAGGGGCGCCGCTGCGTCGATGCGCGACATCGCACGCAGAGCCGACGTAGGGCTCGCGACGCTGCTCCGTCACCTTCCGACGCGTGAGGCGTCGTTCGACGCCTTGCTCCGTACGAGCTTCGACGAGCTGACCCGCCCGTCCTCCATCTAACGCAAATACTTAGCTTTTAGATGCGCGGACGTTGCGCTCCCGGGCGCGACTCCGGTCCGCTCAGCGCCGATCGAGTGCCGCGGCGACCAGGCCGTGCGTATATGCGACCGACAGATTCGAGGGACGGAACAGGATGCGGTACATCAGCGGGGCGACGACGGCGTCCAGCAGCGCCTCCACCCCGGGCACCGCCTCTCCGCGGCCGGCGGCCCGCACACCGATGGCAGTGAGCTGCTCGGCGGCGTAGTCGGAGCAACGGGCGGCGTTGCCCCGCTCGGGATCGCCCAGGAGGGCATCGCGGATGTAGGTGCGCCCCGCCGACGAGGACATCTCCTCCGCGAACTGCTCCACCCACGCCTCCAGATCGGCGCGCAGGCCGCCCTGATCGGCAGGGGCCGCGTCCGGGCGCAGCCGCTCCACCGCCACGTCGGACAGCAGCTCGCGCAGATCGCCCCAGCGCCGGTAGATCGTGGAAGGAGTGACCCCGGCCCGGGTGGCGATCAGGGGAACGGTCAGAGCGTCGCGGCCGTGTTCGGCCTCCAGGTCCCGTACGGCCTGATGGACGGACTGCTGGACGCGCGCACTGCGCCCGCCGGGGCGCACGGAGGCTCGGGGACTCACGACACCCAGCTTAACGCGAAGAAATTGCTTTCAGCTGTCGCGGCGTGCACTGTCGATGTGTGCACCGGTAGCGCGAGCACGAACGAGCGGGCCCGCAACCCGCTTCGGGCTGCCTGATCACGGCCTTGCGCCACACGCTTCAGGCTGTCTCTAGGATGCTCGCATAATCGGGACAAGCTGCCGTCGGCCGGGGCCACGCGGTCCAATTGTGCGGAGGTTCGGATGACGAAAGTCGTGTTGCGGGGCCGGACGGCGGAGATCACGTCAGGTCTCAAGCTGCTGCGGCGCACTGTACGCACCGACCAAGGCGGGGTTCTGTTCTTCCAGGGCCCGCCAGGCATCGGCAAGTCCGCCCTGCTGGCAGAGGTGATCAGCCAGGCGGCACGGATGGGCTTTCGCTGTGGGGTGAGCAAGGCCGATCAGATCACGGACATCTCACCCGCCGCTCCGTTGTTGCTCGCGCTGAGGAACGGATCCGGCCCACTGCTCACCGCCACCGATCTCGAGCGCCTGCACGACTGCGCCGGGGCTCCCCTGTTACTGCTGGACGAACTCACGGCTGCGCTGGAGCGCGAGGCGTCATCGGGTCCGGTCTTGATCGCGATCGATGATGCGCAGTGGATCGACTCCGCGAGCAGGCTCGTCCTGCGGTCGACGCCGCCTGGACCACGTATCGCGACATCGGCGCGAACGGCCCGATGACCGACCTGGAGGACCGCATGCGGCGGGCCGGCTTCCGACGCAAACAGTGGCAGGCCGTCGTGCCCCGGCCGACCGAGGGCTGGTCGGCGCTCACCCCGGCCGAAGCCAAGGTCGCCGGACTCATCGGCGCCGGCTACACCAACAAGGCCGCCGGCGAGGAACTGGGCGTCTCCGCCAACACCGTCCGCACACACCTGCGTTCGGTCTTCCGCAAGCTCGACGTGCACTCCCGCGTTCAGCTCAGCAACCTCATCAACCAGCGGGGTACCGACGCCGGCCCGGTGAACGGATCGGTCAGGAAGCCAGAGGCCTTGTGAAGGCTCTCCTCCTCGGCCCGGCTCTCACGCGTTCGGGTGATGCAGGCGTGCTGGTACCCCGCGCATGATGCCGCCTGCAGCAGCTGGGCCGCCGCACCTGCGGACTCTGCCAGTGACTCGGCGTCACTGCCCGGCAGTTGAAGACGCGAGAGGACGACAACCATGAGCTCGACCGACGGACTCACCTACGACGTATTCATCAACAACCCTCCGCCGCAGAACAACGGCCTCCTTCCGAACGGGGAACCGAAGCTCTTCTCCCCGGTCACCAGCACCTTGATCTCCGGCGCCGAAGACGCCGTGCTCACCGACCCGGGCTTCACGACCGAGCAGGCGCAGGCGTTGGGCGACTGGGTCGCCGGCAAGAACCGGAACGTGACAGACATCTTCATCACACACGGCCACGGCGATCATTGGTTCGCCGCCGGACTGCTGGCGGAGCGGTTCGGCGCACGCGTCGTGGCGTCCGAGGGAACGATCGGTCAGATGCACGCCAACAACGCCGGTCGTCCGTACGTCTGGGACAAGGTCTACTCGAACATTCCGCCCTCCCCGGTGACCGCGGTGACGGTGCCCGACAACCGCTTCGCCCTCGCGTCCTGCACGTGCCCGAGCTCGCACTCGTAGTGGCCGGTGACGTCATCTACAACGGCGCCCACCAATACGTCGGCGAAGCTGTGCTCGCGGGCCTCGACACATGGCGCCGGGCGATCGACCAGGTGGAGTCGCTCAGCCCTCGCTCCATCGTCGCCGGGCACAAGAACTCCGAGCTCGACGACGACGCGGCACGGACGATCACCGAGACCCGGGAGTACCTCGACACCGCCGAGGAGCTGATGCGCACCGAGAACAGCGCCGTCGACTTCTTCAACGCGATGATCGCGCGCTACCCGGACCGGATCGGGCGCACGGTCCTGTGGTCCATGTCCCAGGCCGTGTTCGGCATTCGCGACAACCCCGGGGAGGACCCCGTCCAGTTCATCGCCGGGGGCTGGCTCTGACCGTCGTCCCGGCCGTGTGCGTGGCGTCAGCGTTCCGCGGGCTCGGGCTCCTGGGCGAATGCGAGTGGCTGAGCGGCATACGTGATGCGGACGACGCCGTCGGGGTGTCGTTCCGTGGCGCCTCGTACGCCGAAGACGTCACGCAGGAGGTCCGGTGTCAGGACCTCCAGCACGGGGCCCGCCGCCACCACCGCGCCTTCGTGGAGCACGACGAGGTGGTCGCAGAGCCGGGCTGCCAGGTCGAGGTCGTGCAGGACCGCGAGGGTGGTGATCCCGGTGCTGCGGATCAGGTCCAGGAGCTCGAACCGGGCCCGGATGTCGAGGTGGTTGGTGAGTTCGTCCAGGACCAGGAGCCGGGGTCGTTGGGCGAGGGCGCGGGCCAGCAGGACGCGCTGGCGTTCGCCGCCGGAGAGGGTGGCGTAGTCGCGGTCCGCGAAGGGGCCGACTCCGCAGCGTTCGGCCGCCTCGGCCACGGCCTCGCGGTCCTCGGCGCCGTCCCGGCCCATCAGCCCGTGATGGGGCGTACGGCCCAGGGCGACGATCTCGGTCACGGTGAGGCCGGTCGTGGTGCCGGCTTCCTGGAGGACGGCCGCCGTGCGGCGGGCGGCGGTGCGCGCGGACAGCTCCCATACGTCGTCGCCGCCCACCCTGACCACGCCGTCGGCGGGCCGCAGCGAGCGGTAGACCGTGCGGAGCAGGGTGGACTTGCCGCTGCCGTTGGGGCCCACGAGCCCGACGACGTCGCCCTTGGCGGCCTCCAGGTGCACAGCGCGGAGGATCTGCTTGCGGTCCAGGGTGATGTGGAGCTGGTCCACGGTCAGTTTCATACGCCGTCCAGGCTCTTCATACGGTGTCCGGGCCCTCCATGCGGTGTCCAGCCCTTCATACGGTGTCCAGTCCCTTGTTGCGGCGCAGCAGCCACAGGAAGAACGGGGCGCCGAGCAGGGCGGTGAGGATGCCCAGCGGCAGTTCGTTGGGGCGGTTGACGGTGCGGGAGAGCAGGTCGACGAGGACGAGGTAGATGGCGCCCAGGAGTGCGGTCAGGGGCAGCAGTCTGCGGTGGTCAGCGCCGGTGGTGAGGCGGACCAGGTGGGGGATCATCAGGCCGACGAACCCGACGCCGCCGGCGACGGCGATGACCGTGCCGGTGAGCAGTGCGCTGATCACCAGCAGGACGGCGCGCAGCCGGTTGACGTCCACGCCGAGCGCGGTCGCGGACTCGTCACCGGCCAGCAGGGCGTTGAGGCGGCGGCCGAACAGGGTCAGCACGACGGTGCTCGTCAGGACCACCACCGTGACCGTGGGCAGTTGGCTCCACTGGGCGCCGGCGACGCTGCCGAGCATCCAGAACATCACCGTCCGCAGTTCGGTGGGCGTCGCCAGGAGCTGGACGAAGCTCGTCACCGACAGCAGGACATAGCCGACCGCGACCCCCGCCAGCACCAGCCGGGTCGGGGCCAGTCGGCCCTGGCGTTGTCCCAGGGCGAAGACGAGGGCTCCGGCCGCGAGGGCGCCGACGAACGCCGCGCCGGACACGCCGAGGCCGCCCAGCCCGCCGAGTGCGACGCCGCCGAGGGTGATGACCAGCACGGCGCCCAGGGAGGCACCGTAGGAGAAGCCCAGGACGACGGGGTCGGCGAGCGGGTTGGAGACCAGGGTCTGGAGCACCGCCCCGGCGACGGCCAGGCCCGCGCCGACCAGGGCAGCCAGGGCGACGCGGGGTGCCCGGAAGGTCCACACGATCTGGTCCAGCGCCGGGTCGCCGGTGGCTCCCCGGCCGGTGACGTGGTGCAGGAGGATTCCCCACACATCCGCCACCGGGATGTTCACCGCGCCGATGCTCACCGCCACTACCATCACGGCGCCGAGGACGACCAGCAGGCCGGCGAGCGCGAGCGGCAGCCGCAGGCGGCTCGGGCTCAGAACCTGTCGGGGTGCAGCATCCTGGCGACCTTCTCGACGGCCAGGTCGTTGCTGGGGCCGAGGTACATCGAGTCGGACAGGGCCACGTACTTGTTGTTCTTCGCGGCCGGCCACTGGGGGAACTCCTTCAGCAGTTTCCTGGCGTAGGCCGCCGGGTTCGGGTCGTTGTAGCCGATGACGACGAGCGCGTCGACATCGGTGGCGGCCACCTTCTCCTTGCTCAGGTCGGCGAAGGAGGTCTTGGATGCCGACGCGAAGACGTTGCTGCCGCCGGCCTTGGCGAGGATGTCGTTGTAGATGCCCTTGGCGACGACCGAGCTGAAGTCGTTGCCGCCCATGGCCATGTTGGAGAACAGGATCATGACCTTGGGCCGCTTCTCGCCCTTCACCTTCGCGGAGACGTCGGCGATGTTCTTCTCCGAGGCGGCGATCAGCTTCTCGGCGCGGTCGCCGACGTTGAAGATCTCGCCCATGTCGCGCAGCAGCGTGTAGCTGTCGGCGATGGTCATCTTGGAGGTGTCCTGGTCGCAGCCCTGCGGGGAGACGTAGGTGCCCGCGCCGACCTGCTGGAGCTGGTCGCGGGTGGCGAAGCCGTTCTTCTCGTCGAAGCCGTACGAAGTCGTGGACAGCACCAGGTCCGGCCGCAGCCCGATCATCGCCTCGCGCGGGATGTCGTACGCGTCGTTGAGCTTGACGTTGCCGGTCGGCAGGGCCTTGATGGCCTTGGCGCGGCCCGCGACCTCGGACATCCCGTAGCTCTGCTGGTTGGCGACGACGCGGTCGCCGACGCCGAGGGAGAGCAGTGTGGAGACCTCGGCCACCGAGGCGCCGTTCATCACGACCACCCGGCCGGGCTCCTTGGTGAACTTCTCGGACACCCCGCAGTTCTCGAGGGTCACCGGGTAACCGGACTTCGCCGCGGCCGCGGACGCCTTGCCGCCGGGGGCGGCGCCCTTGTCGGTCGACGATTCGGCGCATGCCGCCGTGACCAGACAGAGGGCGCCGGCCAGGGCGACGGCGACCGGCCGTTTCTTCGACATGCTGGCTCCTTGTTGCGGGGTGCTCTTGGTTGCGGGGCGCTCTTGGTTGCGGGGTGCTCTTGAGGCGTCGCGTTCTGTCGCAGTAGTCGGGGGGTGGAGCCCCTGAGTTCCCGGACAGGCCCAACTACCCTGCGGGCGGGGCGGGATGGAACTGTTTCCCGGCCGGGGCGGGCAGGGTTCCGGTGGTGACGCAGTGGTCGAGGTAGCGGAAGACGAGGTCGCGGTCGACGGGCGGGCAGGTGATGCCGCTGCCGCGCAGACCGTTCACGACGTTGTCGGCGCGGACGCGTCCCAGGCGCAGGTCGGGCCCGGTCGCGTCGCCGGTGTTCGCGTCCCAGGAGTCGAAGAAGGCGAGCGTGGTCGCCGCCACACCGGACCCACCGGACCCACCGGACCCACCGGACCCACCGGACCCACCGAGATCACCGGAGTCACCGGAGGAGCGCGGCAGTTCGGCACGCCACCGGGCCAGCGGCATGCGCCGCAGCGGGTAGCCGTACTCCTCCAGCCAGTCGTACACGGCACCCAACCTCACCAGGCCACCGGCGGCGTGGTTGAAGACGGTCGCGCCCGGCGCGGGCCGTCCGCGGCCGAGGCAGAGGTGGACGAGGGCCTGGGCGACATGGTCGACGGGTGTCCAGGTCTCCTCCTCGAACAGGTCGGGAACGATGCCCGCGGGAACCCCCGTGCGCAGCACGCTCCAGAGGAAGTCCCGCTCGTTCACGTAACCGGTGGCGTACGGGCCGACGATCCGGCCGAGCCGGTGCACGGTGACCGGCAGGCCCCTCTCCGCGGCCTGTTCCAGCAGCCGCTCGGCCGCCCACTTCGACTGCTGATAGCCGTAGCGCAGTCCGGGATGGGCCGGGAGGAACTCCTCCGGCACCTCCGGGGCGAGGCCGAGGGGCGGGGCGACGGAGAGGGTCGACACGAAGTGCAGAGGGACCGAGCGCACGGCCGCCATGCGCAGCAGGTCCCTGGTGGACTCGGTGTTGGCGGCGCGGAGCGTGGCGTAGTCGCGCATGATGCTGACGGTCGCCGCGTTGTGGACGATCGCGCCGCAGGTGCGGGCGAGTTCGGCGAAGAGGGCCTCGTCCAGGCCGAGTCGGGGGCGGGCGAGGTCCGCGGGGACCGCCGTGACGCGTTGGCGAGCCGCGTCCGGGAGGTGGATCAGGTGGGTTTCCAGGGCCTGGTGGATACGGGCGGTGGCCTCGGCGGAGCCGGCGGCGGCGCGGACGGTGCAGACGACCTCCACGCCGGTACTCGTCAGGAGTTCGGCCAGCAGGTGTATGCCCACGAAGCCGGTGGCGCCGGTGAGCAGGATTCTGTCCGGTGTGCCGCTCGCCCGGGGACCGTCGCCGGGGCGGATGTCCGGATCGAGGACGGTGTCGGCGAGCAGGGCCGCCGGAAGGCCGGAAGCGGCCGGTCGAGGCCGCTCCTGCTGCTCCTGCTGCTCCTGCTGCTCCTGCTGCCCCAGGAATCTCGCCAGCTCGGCCGGGGTCGGGTGCTGGAAGAGCCAGGCGACCTTCACGTCACGGTGCAGTTCGGCGCCGAGACGGTTGGCGACCTGGATGGCCTGGAGCGAGTGGGCTCCCAGGTCGAACACGTCGTCCCGCGCGGAGACGGCGGCCACACCGAGCGCCTGTTGCCAGACGGCGGCGATGGTGCGCTCCAGTGTGCTGTCGGAAGCGGCCTCGCGCACATCGGGGTCGGGGGCCGTCGCCGCGAGCGCGTTCCTGTCGATCTTCCCTGAGCTCGTCCGGGGCAGGTGGTCACGGAACTCGACGGCCGACGGGATCATCACCGCGGGCAGCGTCCTCCGAAGGTGGTCCCTGAGCAGGGCCACGGCCGGGGCGGGCCCGTCCGGGACGACGTACGCGACCAGGCTCCGCGTCCCGTCCTCCAGCACCTGCCCCACGACAGCCGCGTCACGGACTCCCGGGTGGCCGAGGAGGGCGCCCTCGACCTCGGCCGGGTGCACACGGTGTCCGCTGATCTTGAACTCGGTGTCCGACCGGCCCAGGTAGCGCAGTTGCCCGTCGTCGCCGATCCGTACGAGGTCGCCTGTGCGGTAGGCGCGGGGCGCTCCGGGGAGCTGGTCGAGAGGGGCGAAGCGGGAGGTGTCCGGTGGCCGGCTCCCGCGGTAGCCGAGGGCCAGGTTGTCGCCCAGGAGATGGAGTTCACCGTCGACGACCGCGGCTCGGACGCCGGGCAGTGGCAGGCCGATGGGGACGTCTCCCGGGGCCGGCGAGGGCTCGTGGAGGTCGGCGACGGTGGCGACCACGGTGGCCTCGGTCGGCCCATAGGTGTTCAGCAGCCGGACCGACGTGCCGATGGCCTTGCGCCAGCGGTCGACCCGTTCGGGGAGGGCCGCCTCACCGCCGATGACGACGGTACGCACCTCCGCGGGCAGGGTGACGGCGCCGGTCGAGACGGCGTAGGCCAGTTCGTGCCAGTACGCCGTGGGCAGGTCGAGGAAGCTGATCCGCAGCCGTGCGCAGGCGTCCAGGAACCCGTGGACCGAATCGGTCATGTCGTCGCCGCGGACGACGAGCGTGGCGCCCGCGCACAGCGTGAGGAAGATTTCCTCGACGCTGGTGTCGAAGTGCAGAGGGGCGAACTGCAGGACACGGTCCCGGTGGTGAAGGCCGTAGCGGTGCGTGGCGCCGGTGACGAAGCGCGCGAGGGCTCGGTGGCCGATCTCGACACCCTTGGGGCGCCCGGTGGAGCCCGAGGTGTGGAGGACGTAGGCGAGGTCCTCCGGCGTCGGCGGCGGTGCCGTCGGCCGGGCCGCTCCGGACTCGGGTTCCGGCTGGTCGTATCGCAGAACGACCCGGTCCCCGAAGTCGTCGGCGTAGGCGCTGGTGGTGAGGACCAGGACCGGTCGGGCGTCGTCCAGCAGGTCCGCCCTGCGGGCCTGGGGCGCCGCCGGGTCGAGCGGGCAGTAGGCGGCACCGGAGAGCAGGACGCCGAGGATGGCGGTGATCGCGTCGATGCCGCGGGGCAGGGCGACGGCCACCAGGTCGCCGTGGCCGACCCGGCGGGCAGCCAGTCGGCGGGCGAGTGCACGTGCCGATCGGAGGAGGTGGGCATACGTGATGGTGTTGCCGTCGTACTCGACGGCGACGGAGCCGCCGCGCCGGGCGGCCTGGTCGGCGATCAGGCCGAGGACCGGGCGCACGGGGCCGGGCAGCGGCCCGCCGTCCAGGACCGGGACGGGCTCGCGCGCACGGAGATCGCCGAGCGCCCGGTCGGGGGCGGCGACGGCCTCCCTGAGCAGGGACAGCAGTCCCTCCTGGAGTGCGGCGACGTCCGCCTCGTCGTAGAGGTCGGGGTTGGCGTCCACGGCGATGCGCAGTCCCCCGCCCTCGCAACGGTCGTAGACGTTCACGGACAGGTCGTCGACGGGGCCCGCTGAGACGTTGTGCACCGTGCTGCGGTGGCCGGCGAAGCGCAGGTCGTACGCGAAGGGCATGATGTTGACGCCGGGACCCGACAGTCTGCGCTGTCCGCCGACGAGCTTGAGGTCGCGCCGCAGTTGTTCGTAGCGGTAGCGCTGGTGCGGCAGTACGACGCGGAGCTCACGGGAGATCCGGGTGGCGAGGTCGCGCAGGCTGTCCGACGCGGTGACCGCGACGCGCAGGGGCAGGATGTTGCGCACCATGCAGGGAACGCGCAGCGATACGGAGCCCAGGCGTCCCATCGCCGGCAGGCTGAGGACGATCTCCGGTGCGCCGGTCGCGTGGTGGAGCTGCGCCACGGTCACGGCCAACAGCACTTCGGACCAGGTGAGTTGGAGGTCGCGGGCGACGGCGCGCAGGGCCTTCGTCCGCGTCGCGTCGAGGTCCGCCACCCGCCGGTGGAACGTGCGCGCGGGCAGGGCCGTACGGCCGGCGGGTGTCGCCACGGGCGGCCGGTCCGCGAACCGGTCCGCCCAGTAGGCGCGGGCCTTGGCGAAGCGGGGCGACTCCTGGTAGGCGCGTTCCTCTTCGCGCACCGCGGCCAGGGTGCCGAAGCCGCTGTCCTCCACCGGCTCGCCCGCCGTCAGGGCCGTGTAGACCTGGGCGACCCGGTGGGCGACCAGCGACAGGCCGAAGCCGTCGAGGGCGATGTGGTGCACGCGGTGGTACCAGAGGTACTGCTCCGGTGCGATGCGCAGCAGGGCGTGGCCGAAGACGGGGCCGCGCGCGAGGTCGACGGGGCGGGCCATGTCCTCGTCCATCCAGGCCACGGCCGCGGCGTGCGGGTCGGGCTCGGTGGTGAGGTCGGCCGTGTGCAGGCACCAGTCGCCGGCGGGGGCGTCGGTCTGCCAGGGGCGGCCCCGGTCGTCGACGACGAAGGCGACGTTCAGGGCCTCCGTCTCCGCGACCACGTGCTGCAGGGCCGCGTCGAAGAGGGCCGTGTCCACCGGTCCGTCGATGAGCACGTACTCGGCCGTGTTGTACGCGGGGCTGCCCGGGTCGAGCTGCTGGCCGGTCCAGATGCCTTCCTGGGCGGCCAGCAACGGATGACGCCGCGCTGTGTCATCCATGTCGCTGTCATGCGTCGGCATGGTCCGCTCCCCTCCGCCGTGCGCAGAGCAGCTGCCACCACTGGGCGAACGAGGTGCACTCGGCGAGTTCGACGAAGGTCACCTCCACCCCTGTCTCCCGCCACCGTTCGAGGAGGGTGACGATGCGCAGGGAGTCCAGTCCGGCGTCCATGGGGCTTTCTTCGAGGTCGACTTCGTCGGGCCGCTGGTACAGGAACTCCGCCAGGTCGGCGCGGAAGCCCTCCAGCGTGAGGGGAGCAGGCATGTCGTTCTCTCTCGATCGGGCCTGGTGGAAGGTCAGTTGACCTTGCGTGCGGAGTCGCCCCAGAAACGGTCGCGCAGCTCGCGGCGCAGGATCTTTCCGCTGGGGTTGCGCGGGACGCTGTCGATGAACTCGTAGCGGGCGGGCAGTTTGAAGCTCGCGAGCCTCGGGACGAGGAAGGTGTGCAGGTCCCGGGGGCTGGGCGGCTGCCCGGGCGCGGGGACGACGAAGGCGTGCACGTACTCGCCCCAGCGTTCGTCGGGGGCGCCCACGACGACGGCCTCCGCGACGCCGGGGTGGTGCTCCAGTACGTTCTCGATCTCGGCGGGGTAGACGTTCTCGCCGGCGACGAGGATGGCGTCCTTGATGCGGTCGCGGATGAAGATGTAGCCGTCCTCGTCGATGTATCCGGCGTCCCCGGTGTGGATCCAGCCGTCGACGAGGGTCTCGGCGGTCTTGTCGGGCAGTCCCCAGTACTCGATCATGTGGGCCGGTGTGGCCAGGCAGACCTCTCCGACCGCGCCCGGCGGGAGTTCGCGCCCCTCGCCGTCGATCACCTTGCTGCCCACCCCCGGATACGGCCGCCCTGCCGCCTGCATGAGGGATCCGCCGGGGACATGGGCGGCCGGGGGCAGGCAGACGGCGGTGTTGCCGGTCTCGGTGAGGCCGTAGATCTGGGCGAACTCGCAGTCGAGGACGGCGAGGCTCTCCTCCAGCAGTGCCTCGGAGATGGGGGAGCCGCCGTAGACGGTCTTGCGCAGGGTGGTGAAGTCCTTGGCGCCGACGTCGGGTTCGGTCAGCATCATGCGGAGCATGGCCGGGACGACGCAAGCGGTGGTGATGCCGAGGTCGCGGATGAGGTCGACGGCCTGGCGGGCGGCGAAGGCCCGCATCGCGACGATCGTCGTCCCGGCGTTGAAGTTCTGCGTGGCCCACCACAGGCCGCCGATGTGGAATCCGGGGATGCCGATCAGCGCGATGTCACCGGCGCGCCAGTCGATCCAGTCCAGCCCCTCGCTCGCCAGCGCGTCACGGATCGCGAAGAAGCTGCGGTGGGCGAGCACGACGCCCTTGGGCAGTCCGGTGGTGCCGCTGGTGTAGAGCTGGGCGACGGGGGTGTCGGGGGTGACAAGCAGTGCCGGGTCGGTGTCGGGGTGGGATGCCTTCCAGACGGCGAAGGGCTCTCCGAGCTCGACGACCGTGTCGGGGGGCGCGGTCGGCATCTTCTCGACGATCGGCCCGAACTCCTCCTCCAGGAAGAGCAGTCGGGTCCCGGAGTCCCGCAGGATGTGGCTGACCTCGGGCGCGGCGAGCCGCCAGTTGACGGGGACGAGCACCGTGCCGCTCTTGGCGCAGCCGAAGAGGATCTCGTAGTAGTGCTCGGACTCCTTGCCGAGGTACGCGACCCGGTCGCCCGGCGTGAGTCCGGCGGCCTGGATGGCGTGGGCGATGCGGTTGCTCTCGCGGTGCAGTTGCTCGTACGTCACCGTGCGGCCCTCGAAGACAACCGCGGGGGTCGTGGGCTGGTGGTGTGCGTGGAAGCTCGTGGTCTGGACGAGTGTCTGGAGCTCCGGGTGGTGGAGCCTGTCCGTGGTCATGGGTGACTCGCCTCAGGTCAGGGGATGTTGACGATCGCCAGGGTCGCCTCGCCGTCGCAGCGGCCCGAGTCGGCGTCCCAGTAGCGGAAGACGGTCTCGGCGCGCAGGAAGGGGCTGCCGCCGGCCGGGGCGCGCCGGGTGACGGACCCGAACTCCATCTGCCCGGAGAATGCCCGGGGGTTGACGGGCCGCCGGAAATTCGACGCGAAACGTGCGATGAGAATGTCCGGGAGCTGGTGCGTGAAGAAGTCGTCCAGCGTCCAGTCGGGGAAACCCGTGCCCAGCCCGTCCTTCACGGACTTGGCGACGAGGTAGTACATCATCTGGTTGTAGCAGATGTTCACCTCGACGGAATTCAGATGGCCGGTGTCGTCGATGTAGCACGACTCGGATATCGCGAACTCGCAATGGGCCCTGGCCCGTCCGTCCGCCTCCGTCACGACGGCCGAACGCAGGTATTTGCAGTGGTCCTTGTAGGGCGTCAGCACCCGGACCAGCAGAGCCTCGTCCGTCATGCCGCCTTGATCCCGTCGTGGAGCTTGCGTTCGTCATGCACGGTGACGCGGTAGGAGACGGTCGGCTCGGGGGTGGTCGTGTGCCGGGCGCGGTGGATGAGGCTGCGGTTGTCCCACACCAGCAGGTCGCCCTGTTCGAAACTCTGCAGGTGGATGTTGTCGTGCTCGAAGGTCTCGTCGAGCTGGCCGGTGGCCTCGAACAGGCGCCCCAGCAGCTCGTCGTCGAGCGGCTTGCCGTCCTGGTCCTCGATGCCGACGGTGAAGCCCTCGCTGATGTAGAGGACCGTCTCCCCGGTCATGGGGTGGGTGAACGTGGTCGGCTGGAGGACGGCCGGGGTCTTCCGCTCGACCTCTTCGATGATCTCGGAGATCGGCCGGTAGACGTCGTGGGGCCGGATCTTGAAGTACTTGCGCACCGAGTGCCGGGAGTACGTTTTGCCGATCTCCTTCTTGAGTTCCTCGGGCAGCCTGCCGTACGCGCGCCCCATGTCGATGAAATACGTGCCTCGGTTCTTCTCGGGAATGACCTGGGGGTAGATCAGGGTGATTCCGAAGGGGTCCGGCATGAACTGGTAGTCGGCGTGCCAGAACTTTCCGGTCTTCGGTACGCCTATCTGCTTTCCGTTCTCCGGCACGTTGGACGAGACGAATATCTCCGTGACCTCCGGGTGGTGGTACATCGGCTCGTAGTAGGTCTCCGGGCGGCCCAGCCGCTCGCCGAGTTCGAGGAACTCCTGGGGAGAGAGGTCCTGGCCCTTCAGAACGGCGATCTTCTTGGTGTAGACGGTGCTTTTGAGCGCGTCGATGTCGGCGGCCGAGGCGGTGGCGTGGTCGAAACCCTCGACCGTCGCGCCGATCGCGGTGCCGGGCTGTTCCTTGATGTGCATGGGAGCTGCCTTTCGTGAAGTGGGGAGAGGAGGGCGGAGTGGGTCAGACGGCGGCTTGACGGGCGTCGAGGAGTCCGGCGAGGGCACCGAGGCTGAGGTCGGGCCGGAGTTCGTCGTCGCCGACGGCGACACCGAGGTCGCGCTCGATGCGGATGCTGATCTCGACCGTCGTCAGCGAGTCGACGTCCAGTTCGGCGAAGGTCGCCTCGGGGCTGATCCGGTCGGCCGGGGCGTCGTGCAGCCTCGCGAGGATCTCGACCAGTTGGTCGTAGGTGGTGCTCATGACGTCGTCCGTTCTCCTTGGTCGTACGGATGGGGCGGTTCGTCCTACGGACGGGGCGATTCCTCGTACTGACGGGACGGTTGATCGTGCGGATGGGCCGGCGCGGGGAGCATGGGCCAGGTCAGGAGGCAGGAGCCCCAGGTGAGGCCGCCTCCGAAGGCGGTGAGCAGGAGCCGGTCGCCGGGCCGGAGCGCCTGGCGGGCAGCCGCGTCGGCGAGGGCGAGCGGGATGGACGCGGCGCCCGTGTTGCCGACGGACTCGACATGGCTCACGCACCGCTCGCGAGGCAGACCGAGGTCGTCGGCCACCGAGTGCAGGATCCGCAGATTGGCCTGGTGGGGTACGAAGTGGTCGACGTCGTCGATCTTGCAGCCGGCCCGCGACAGCGTGACGCGCGCCGACTGGGCCATGCGCGTCACGGCGTGCCGGTAGACCTCCTTGCCCCGCATGGCGAAGTGCCGGTCCTGGCGGCTGGGTTCGCCCGGTCGGGAGCGCTGTCGGGAGCCCCCGGCCGCGACCTTGATCAGGTCCTCGTGGGCGCCGTCGCTGCCGAGGTCGAAGTGGCCGACCGCGCCGGGCTCGTCGGGGTGACCGGCGCGCAGGACGACGGCTCCCGCGCCGTCGCCGAAGATGATCGCGTTGGCCCGGTCGAGGGGGTCCACGATCGTGGAGTAGGTGTCCGCCCCGATGAGCAGGACCCGTTCGGCCACGCCGGCCGCGATGAGCCCGGCGGCCGAGGCGAGGCCGTAGACGAACCCGGTGCACACGGCGCCGATGTCGAAGGCGGCCGCGCCCGTCAGACCGAGCCGTGCGGCGACCGCGGGCGCGGTGGCCGGGCAGGTGTGGTCCGGGGTCGTCGTGGCGACGACGACGGCGTCGACCCTGTCCGTCGCGGCGGCGGCGAGTGCCCGGCGGCCGGCTTCGACGGCCAGGTCGGACGTCGACTGTCCGGGGTCGACGACGTGCCGTCGGCGGATCCCGGTCCGGGTGCGGATCCATGCGTCGTCGGTGTCGAGCCGTCGCGCGAGGTGCTCGTTGGTCACCACGCGGGACGGCACCCGTCCGGCCAGCCCGCACAGGACGGCGGCCGGAGGAGCGTAAGGACCGGCGGCGGTAGGGGACATGGGGATTCTCCTGGCATGACGGAGGACGGACCGGAGGCCCGGACACAGGAATGGGAGGCGAAGAGGGTTTCTAAGGACCGGTACGGGTGGCCCCGCGAAGGGCGAGGAGCGCGAGCGCGCCGCAGCCGATGCCGGCCGCTATCGCGAACACTGCGGTACGGATGCCGTCGAGGAGCCCTGGCCCGGAGGCGTTCTGTCCGACGCCACCGGCGACCGCGACCAGTACGGCGAGGCCCACCGCGCCGCCCACCTGCAGGGTGGTCGACGCCAGTCCCGAGGCGACGCCCTGGTCACCGGGGGCCACCCCGGCGGACGCGGCGATCCACATCCCCGTCCACGCGGCTCCCTGGCCGAGGCCCAGCAGCACGATTCCCGGCAGGAGGCCGGGATACGAGCCGTCCGAGGTGAGGGCCAGGCCGAGTGCCGCGGCTCCGACGGCGCCCAGTGTCATGCCGCCCACCAGCATGCGGCGCGTACCGAAGGCGGACACGGCCCGTTCGCCGGCCTGCGTACCGACGGCCACCACCACGGCGGGCACGAGGAACGCCAGCCCGGTCGCGACCGCGCGGTACCCGTGGACCGTCTGGAAGTAGAGCGTCAGGAAGTACGGCACCGAACTGAACGTCGCGCTGAACAGGGCGGTCACCCCCATCGCCGCGAGCAGGCCGCGGTGGGCGAACAGCCTTGCCGGTACGAGCGGATCACGGGACCGGCGCTCCACGACGACGAAGAGCGTCAGCAGGCAGACCGACAGCACCGCGCTCGCGAGGGCCGCGGGCGTGCCCCAGCCCTCCGCGGGAGCCCGCACCAGCAGGAACACCAGGAGCGTGATCCCGCCCGTGGCGGTCAGCGCACCCGCCACGTCGAAGTGCCGTGAGCGGTCCCTCGGACCGTCCGCGGGGAAGAGCGACCGCCCGGCCACCGCGAGGGCTCCCGCCACAGGGACGTTGACGAAGAACACCGACGGCCAGCCGAACGCCTCCACCAGGACCCCGCCGAGGAGGGACCCGAAGCAGAGCCCACCGGCTCCCGCGGCACCCCACACCGCCAGGGCCCGGTTCCGGTCGGGCCCTTCGTCGTACAGGGTGGTGATCAGGGACAGCGTCGCCGGGAACAGCAGGGAGCCGCCGATGCCCTGGACCGCCCTGACGGCGACCAGGACGCCGGGCGTCTGAGCCAGGCCGCCCACGAGGGACGACCCCGCGTACAGCAGCGCCGCGACGACGAACATCCGACGCCGGCCGAGCAGGTCGGCGGCCCGTCCGCCCAGCAGCAGGAAGCCTCCGGTGGCCACGACGTAGGCGCTCACCACCCACTGCAGGTCGTGGTCGGAGAATCCCAGCCCGGCGCCGATGTCGGGCAGGGCGACGTACACGATGTTGTAGTCGAGCGAGATGACGAGCTGCCCCGACGCCAGAACAAGCAGCGGGAGTCCGATTGTCTTTCGGAGCGGATCCTTGGCCGACTCTGTCGTGGACATCATCGATCACCCCCTCGGGATCACAGTATTCGGAATTCCCACGGAATGAATTTCCGGCAGACCGACGGGTTTTCGTCACCGTAGCAGTCCGATTCGGACTTTGGAATGGGCGACTTCTCGACACTCATTGTGTATTCACGGAATGTCAGGGCAGCGCTGGGAACCGGCAGTCGGAAACCGCCGGGTCGACGAGAACAGGTAATTCTCCGAACGAATTCTTTACCCCGCGTCAGTCCTCCCCCATGAGCCGACGGATCTCGGTGATGAGGGCGACCAGCGCCCGGCGCTCCGGAACGGTTGTTTCCGGATGCCAGAGGTCGATGAGCAGGCAGGTCCGTGGGCGGGTGCCCGCGTTGCGTGCCTCGTGCTCGAAGGAGTAGTCGAAGAGCAGGCACTTGCCCTCTTCCCAGGAACGCGTCTCCCCGGCGACCGTGATGCTGCACCCGTCGGGGATGTCCACGGCGAGATGCAGGTTGATGCTGAAGTTCCACAGGTCGCAATGGGGTTCGATGGCGGCGCCCGGCAACAGGGTGGAGAAATGACATTCCAGGAGAGGGCATATTTTGCCCGTGTCGACGGCGACGTCTTTCAGTACCTGATAAGCGGTGGGAGTCGTGACGGCCGACTCCTCGGCGAGACTTCCTCTACGGAAGAGGTAGAGGGCCTGCCAGTCCTCCTGGCGTTTCAGATAGTGCTCGTAGTCCGAGAACACCTCCCTCCGTGCCGCCCATGCGGCGTTCAGCTCTTTCTTGATCGCCTGATGACCGGCCTCCAGTTCACGGACGACGGGGGCCAGTTCGGGGTAGGCGTACGGGTCGTGCCAGGGAGTGGGCGAGAGCCCCGGCATGATCCACTTGGCCGCCTTCTGCAGCGGATGCCGTTCGCTCCCGCCCGGCTCCAGCATCCGCTCGACCCGAGTGATCGATTCCGCACCGAACTCGGCCCTGATCGCGGAGAAGGCGTTCTCCATCTCTGGTGTCATGCGGTTCTCCGGGGTTCGGCGGTCAGCGCGTGGTGAGCTGCGCTGTCGAACGAGTAGTCGGCCGCGAGTGGGCTCGAGTTCCCGCGTTCTCTCAGCCGATTTCCCTTGCTGTGGCGACACTTGGAGACACCTGGGGACACACCACCGCCGTATCGTCGGCCTCGACCAGGAGCTCGACGAGGGTCGCCCGGGCTCGTGCCACCCGCGAGCGGATCGTCCCGATGGGACAACCGCTGGCCTCGGCGGCCTCCTCGTAAGGAAGACCCGTCAGCTGGGTGAGGACGAACGCCTCACGGCGCTCGGCGGGCAGCGCGTCCAGGAGGTCGAGCAGCGCCACACCGTCGTCGAAGCCGGGCAGACCGCTCGGCTGGGCCCGCTCGGCCCACATCGTCCAGTCGTCCGTGTCGGCCAGCCGGGGCCGCGTGGCGGCGTACCGCCAGTTGTCGACCACCGTGCGACGCGCGATGGCCAGCAGCCACGTACGCGCCGACGAGCGCCCCTCGAACCGGTGCAGGCTGCCGAGCGCCCGTAGGAACGTGTCCTGCGTCAGATCGTCGGCGAGCTGGCGGTCGGAGGAGAGGTACGTGATGTAGCGGACGACGTCGGGGTGCAGGGCCCGCACGAATCGGTCGACGGCGTCGGGGTCACCGGAGCGGGCGGCGAGGGCCCAGGCGGTGGCCGGATCGTCGGGCGATGCCGTCGCGCCGGGCCGATCCGCCGCCTTGTGCCCCGCGTCGCGCTTCGCGCGCGACGCGGGGCGGACAGGAGTGATCACCTGATGTCCTTCTCGGTTGTCCGGGATCCGGCACGGCGGCACGGCGGCACGCGCGAGCGCGCGCGGGTACGCCGGGCGTGAGTTCGCCGCTGCGGAAACATCCCGGGACGGGAGGTGGGAGGGGGCCGTACGACATGAACGGCCCATGCCCGAAGCCCTGGCACCGACGACGCGGCGCCCATGGGGGCGGCTTCGGGAAACCAGCTGTCTCAGACGACAGCGATCCCGGCCGGAGGCCCCCGAGAAATGATCGTGTGCGCGAGCGGCAGCCGCGGCACCCGCTCCGAACGTTCGCGCGTCGGCCGTAGGCGCGGTCGGCGCGGCGGGACGGGCAGGGCGAGCGACAGCCGCAGCGGAGCCGCGAGCCATCCCGCGACGGCCCGCAGCACGCGGAACGCGGCCCTCTCGCCGTAGGCCAGCCACAGCCCGCTCAGCACAGCGGCCAGGGCGTGGGCGGCGAGCATGCCGAACGACGACGTGCCGCCCATGCCGTGAACCAGCTGACCGAGGTGCCCCACGTGCTCCGAACGCTCCATGGGGTCCATGGGCATGGACCCCATGGAGCCCAAGGACCCCATGTCCATCGCGTCCATGGACATGGAACCCATGGCCATGCCGCTCATGTCGTGGGCGCCGGAGCCCGTGCCGGCGCCCGATACCGCCGACTGGGCCAGCGAGAAGGCCGAGTGGAGCGCCCCCTGCGCGACGACCGCGGCGGGCACCACCAGCGCGAGCCCGCGCTCACGGCCCGCCAGACACCAGCCGACGCCGGTCGTGGCGGCGAACCCGGCGGCCATCGTCCACCAGGGCACGGTGGAGCCCGACATCAGTACGTGACCGAGGGCGGCGAGCAGCACGCAGACGGCCGCGAACACCGCGGCCCGCACCGTGCGCGCACCCGACCCAGCAGTCATGACGGCCTCATCATCGCATCCGGGCTTCGCTCGTCGCGGGTGAGTACGCACGGCACCCGCGCCCGCCGAGCTGGGCACCGCGGCCGGTCGCGGTACCGGCCTACTCGGCCCGGGATCCCGCGGAGCGGCTGCGCAGGACCGCGAACACGGCCGCGGCCAGCCCCAGCACGCCCACGACCAACCCGCCGATGCCGAGCCCGCGAGCCGTCGAATCGCTGCTCGACGCGGTCGACTTGGAGCTGCTGGAGCTCTTCGGGGCCGCCGAGGAGGCGGTCGAGGGGCCGCTGTCCCCGTCCTCCGCGTCCTGCGCGTCCTGCGCGTCCTGCGCGTTCTTGGCCGTGAGCTTGAGGAGCGGCGCCGGGTTCTCCGGCTCCTCGCCGCCGGACGCCTCCTCGATCCAGCGAACGGTCTTGCCGTCGGAGTACGTCTGCAGTGTCTTGAAGCTCAACTGGTCGGCGTCTTCGGGTAGTTGACCGAAGGCGACGTTGAAGTCCTCGTACTGGCCCGCCCCGATCTTGCCGCCGGTCCAAGTGATCTCGGAGGCGGCTTCGGTGATGGTGCCGTCGTCGGTCTTGACGGGCGTCTTGAGCTTCGTGGTCGTCACCTTGGCGGTCCAGCCGTCCTGCGGGGTGACGAGCACGCCGAGGACCGGGTGGTCGGTGGGCAGGAAGACCTGGACCTTGGTGGTGCCGGCCGTGTTCTCCTCGTTGGGGACGCGGAAGGAGAGGACGCCGTCGGTGGCGCCCTTGGCATAGCTCTCGGGGTGGACGGTGACATGCGCGGAGGCGACACCGGCGGCGGTCAGGACCCCGGCGGCGGCGAGAGCGGTGACGAGGCCGGCGCGGCGCAGGGTGGTGCGTGTCGTGGACATGGGTGAGTGGATCTCCGTACTGAGGAAGGGATGTCGAGAGTCAGATCGCGTACGACATCCCCGTCGGCGGTCCGCGCCGGTGTACGGCGTACCGCAGCCGCACCCGCCGCGGTGACCACGTCCCGTCGACAGCCCGGCGCGCCGGTTCCGGCGTACTCGATACGCCCCGGAACCCTCGTACCACCTGCCACCAGGCAGCCAGCCCCGGTACGAGCACGACCGCCCGCCGCAGCAGCGACCACAGCGCGGCCTCGCCGCGCCGCAGCCACCAGGTCAGCACGAGGGCCGCCGCGACGTGGGCGGCGGTGGCGTGCGGCGTCAGCGCGTGGGAGTGGGGGTGCACATGGGACATGCGCATCCCGTGCATGACCATCACGGCGTGGGGCCGACTGGCGTCGAACGCCAGGTGCAGCCCTCCCTGGGCAGCGAGCGTCCCACCGCCGATACCGACCAGCGAACGCTCTCGCCCGCCCAGCAGACAGCCGACCACGAAGACCGGCACGGCACCGGCGACCTGCACCCACACGGCCGGCACCACGCCCATGGCCAGCACATGTCCCCCTGCGGCGAGCAGTACGCACAGCACGGCGAACACGGCCGCGCGCAGACTCCGTACCGTCAGGGACACGCTCACGTCACCCGATGCCGACATGCGGCCGGAGGATCTCCCCCCTTCACCGCGCATACGCATCACCGCCACGTCCTACCTGGTCAGACCTGCCTCCCTTTACGAGTCGGACGCGGACACCGTTCAGTTCCCGGCTCGGCGAAGGGCCGCCCGCGGGGGCAGCCCGGTGTGGAGAGACCGAGTCGGCCGGCGACGGCGAGGGCGGGCGCCCACGCGCGGGCGGCAAGCGAAAGGGCTCCCGCAAGTCATCTCCTTGCGGGAGCCCTTCTTCCTGCCGCCTGCTACATGAAGGGTGAGAAGACGATCACGAGCAGGACATCATGGGTGCGCCGGGCCGTCAGGGCGCGAGCAGCAGGCTGTCGCCGCGCTCCTTGGCGGCGGCGTAGCGCTTGGCCACGTCCCGCCAGTTGACGACGGCCCACATGGCGTCGATGAAGTCGACCTTCTGGTTCTTGTACTGGAGGTAGAAGGCGTGCTCCCAGGCGTCGAAGACGAGGACCGGGGTCGAGCCCTGGCCGACGTTGCCCTGGTGGTCGTAGACCTGCTCGACGATGAGGCGACCGCTGAGCGGCTCGTAGGCGAGGACGCCCCAGCCGGAACCCTGGGTGGTCGCGGCGGCCTTGGTGAGCTGGGTCTTGAACTTGGCGAAGGAGCCGAAGGATTCGGCGATCGCGTCCGCGAGCTCGCCGACGCCGTCCTTGTCGAGGGGCTCGCCGCCGCCGTCGCCCGTCATGTTGTGCCAGTAGATGGAGTGCAGGATGTGGCCCGAGAGGTGGAAGGCCAGATTCTTCTCCAGGCCGTTGATCGACCCCCACGACTCCTTGTCACGCGCCTCCTCGAGCTGCTCCAGGGTGTCGTTCGCGCCCTTCACGTACGCCGCGTGGTGCTTGTCGTGGTGCAGCTCGATGATCTGCGGGCTGATGACCGGTTCGAGCGCCGCGTAGTCGTACGGAAGCTCCGGGAGCGTGTAAACCGCCATGGCCGATGTCCTCCGGCTTCATTATTGCCACTCATGTGCAGTTGCACGCTACCAGCAAGAGAAGCGGGGCCCCGCAGTTGGCACGAGGATCGGAGGGTCACCCAGTGATGCGGCACCAAGGGGGGCCGCACATGAGCCCGTCGGGCGGCGTAGCCGAACGGTGCTGATGTCCGGTCCGGGCCGTCAGTGTTCGCCGAAGAGGAGTTCCTTGACCTCGCGCAGCGCGTAGTAGACCAGCACGTACCCGGCGGCCGGATCCGCCCACCACAGGCCGGCCAGCGAGTTGAGCAGCAGGCCGAGCAGCACGGCGGCGGCCAGCAGACCGTCGATCAGGGTGACCCGGCCCTCGGTCTTCAGCACCGGGTTGTCCAGCGCGGTGCCGGTGCGGGTCTTACCGGCGGCGAGGGTGAACATCACCGCGGCGGTCACCGCGGTCCAACCGATACCCAGGGGCGAGTGGTGTGGCCGCAGGCCCGTGGCCAGCGCCCCGGTGGACTGTACGAGCAGGTACACCGCCAGGAGCGCGAAGCCGACACCGATCAGCTTCAGGGCACGGCGCCGGCGTTCCTCGCCGGTACCGGACAGCTCCCAGATCACCACGGTGGAGGCGCCGATCTCGATCAGTGAATCCAGGCCGAACCCGGCCAGCGCAACGGACCTTGCCGAGACCGCGGCGACGGCGAGCACCACCATGCCGATCACGTTCCAGCCGAGCGTGGCGTACTCCAGGACGAAGCCGCGGCGGAGAAGCGTCTGTCGGGTGGCGTCATCGGTGCCGGTCACCTTGAGATCCTTCCAGACCTGCCTACCGACCCGGAACGCGCCTGAGGCAGTGATCCCGTCCGCACCGTCGTCGAGCCTCGGCTGCCCAGGTGGCGCATGTTCGCGGCGGCGACCGCGTGCGGTGGTCAGAGGGCCCAGCGGGCCAACGCCTCGCCCCACTCGGCCACCGGCCCCAGCAGCCGTGGAAGGCCCAAGCCGATCACGGCCACCGGGATCAACAGCAGGAGGGAGCAGCCCATCACCCCGTCGGCAGCGGTCACCCCGGCTCTGTTCCTGCCGAGGCCGGCGAGCAGGACGAACCCCGCATAGAGCAGCGCGGCCATGCCGAACACCTCCCCGTAGGCGAACACGTTGAGGCCGACGGTCCCGGAGTCGTGCCCCCAGGCGTAGCGGAAGGCGGACGCGGCGATCGCCACGGCCAGGAGCAGAGACGTGCACACCAGCACGGTGACCCCAAGGAGTACCGCCGCGGAGGGGGTCTCGACGGAGGAGGGCAGCGTCGGCAGCGGGGCACTTTCGGCCGGCGCGGCCGGCGCGGGCTGCGCATCGCCCCGGCGGGGGCCCGGAGACGCGGTGCCCTCGTGCGGCGCCGGGCCGCTGTCCCCCGCCAACTCGTCCCGGGGCTCCTCAGTTGTGGACACAAGCGTCTCCCCCGTCGGTCCGGTGGCCGCGAACGGCGCCTTCTGCAACGGTACGCAGCCGCGGGCCGCCCGTCAGCGTGGCCGACGAGGGGAAACGGTCAGCCCTGTCATCCCGGCGCCCCGACCTGGGAGGTGACGCCGCGTCGACCCGAGATCTACTCGGCTCCCTGTTCGGCGGGCTGGGCCAGTCCCGCCGTCCACTTCTCCTCGATCCGGCCGAACTTCCACACCAGCAGGGCGACGGCCCAGGTGGCGAAGAACAGGCCGACGATGACATAGCCGATGACGTTGAGGTCCAGGCCGGAGACCCAGTCCCAGAAGGCGCCGTGCAGGGCGGCCTTCTCGGCGATCAGGCCGAGGAGTTCGACGGTGCCGATGATGAGGGCGACGGCGACGGACAGGCCGGTGATGGTGAGGTTGTAGTAGACCTTGCGGACGGGCTTGGAGAAGGCCCAGCCGTACGCGAAGTTCATGAACGAGCCGTCGATCGTGTCGAGCAGCGACATGCCCGCGGCGAACAGGACGGGCAGGCACAGGATCGCGTACCAGGGCAGTCCGGACGCCGCGCCGGATCCGGCGAGCACCAGCAGGGCGATCTCGGTGGCCGTGTCGAAACCGAGGCCGAAGAGCAGGCCCAGCGGGTACATCTGCCACGGCTTGGTGATCGACTTCATCAGCCGGCCGAGGAGACGGTTCATGAACCCGCGTTTGTTGAGCTGTTCCTCCAGCGCGGCCTCGTCGAAGTGGCCGGAGCGCATCTGCCGGAAGACCTTCCAGATCCCCGCCATGATCACCAGGTTGATGATCGCGATGACGTAGAGGAACGTCCCGGAGACGGTCGTGCCGATCCAGCCGGTGACGCTGTGCAGCGTGGAGTCGTCGTTCTCGACCGGTCCGGCCAGCGCCTTGACGCCGAGGGAGAGCAGGAAGGCGAGCGCGAAGACGATGCTGGAGTGGCCGAGCGAGAACCAGAAGCCGACCGACAGCGGCCGCTGATCCTCGTTCATCAGCTTCCGTGTCGTGTTGTCGATGGCGGCGATGTGGTCGGCGTCGAAGGCGTGCCGCATACCCAGGGTGTAGGCGGTGATGCCGATGCCGATCCCGAAGGTCTTGCTGCCCAGGCTGTAGTGCTCGGGGGCCACGATCGCCACGAGGATGAACCAGCCGATGACGTGGAGCGCCAGGATGAACCCGGCCATCCCGCCGAGGCTCATCCACTCCTTGCGCGTCATCGACGTACGGAAACGGTGCCAGCGGGATCCGCTCGGCGGGACCGTGCCGGCCGGGGAGGCGGCAGGGGAATCAGGAGCGGCGGTCATCGGGGAGGGCGACCTCTTTCGAGCGTGCGAGGGACAAAGCAGCCTCCACTTTTATGCGACTAAGCAGTACTTGCAATGGATGCGCATTAAAGCTCCAGGTAGAACTTGGTCATCATCGGGAAAAGCTCAAGCCACGCGTTCGCGTGATCCACTGGGCCGCAGCACGTTCCACTCCGTCATCCCGGAGTTGGCATGCGGGCGTGCGCCGCTCAGCTGCCGGGCCACGGGTGGTCCGCCCTGCTCGAACCCGGCCGGCCAGTCCACTTTGTCGTAACTGGCCATGTGCTCACGACACGGGCGCCCGCTGAGATGGAGTTGCTTCCGCCGACGCGTGAACACGCGGCATCCGCCGCAGCCGCTACCGAAAGGCCGTGATGACCATGTCGCGCACACGCTCGTTCGTACAGGTCGACGTGTTTTCCACGAGCCCCTATCGCGGCAACCCGGTCGCGGTCGTCCTCGACGGGGCGGACCTGACCGACGAGGAGATGCAGCGCCTGGCGCGTTGGACCAACCTGTCCGAGACCACGTTCGTGCTGCCCCCCACTCTCCCGGAGGCGGACTACCGGCTACGGATCTTCACGCCGCAGAATGAGCTGCCGTTCGCCGGGCACCCCACCCTCGGCTCCGCTCGCGCCTGGCTGGACGGCGGCGGAGTGCCGCGGCACGCCGACCGCATCGTGCAGGAGTGCGCCGCGGGCCTGGTCACCGTGCGCCGCGGCGACGGCGTTCTGTCGTTCGCCGCCCCGCCGCTGGTCCGCGACGGCGCGTACCTGAAGCAGATCGTCGCCGCGTTCGGCATCGGCCGTGACCGTGTCCTCGCCCACCAGTGGGTCGACAACGGACCGGGCTGGGCCGTGCTCCAACTGGCCACGGCCGACGAGGTCCTCGCCCTCGAACCCGACCTCTCCCTCATCCCGACCGCGATGGTCGGCGCGATCGGGGCCTACCCCCACGGTTCCCGGCACGACTTCGAGATGCGCACCTTCGCTCCCCGCTGCGGAGTGGCCGAGGATCCCGCCTGCGGGAGCATGAGCGCCGCCGTCGGACAGTGGCTCACCAGCACCGGCGCCGCCCCCTCCGCCTACCGGGTCTCCCAGGGGGCGAGGCTGGGACGGGCCGCGACCATCGAGATCACCGCCGGTACGGACGGCACCGTCTGGGTGAGTGGTGCCACGACCGTCTGCATCCGCGGCACCATCGCCGTGTGAGCACAAGATTGCGCGATTCCATCCCCTAGCACAATCCAGCATCCGATCCTGGCGCAACATGCTGCGAACGTCCTGAACGGCCCCGGGCTCACTCGGTGTGGGTGGAGAGCGTCTTCATGGTGACGTAGCTGCTCACCGTGGCGACGCCGGGAAGGTCGGCCAGCCGGTTGGCGTGGAAGTCCTCATAGGCGGGCAGGTCGGCGACCTCGACCTGAAGCAGGTAGTCGTAGTTGCCGGTGACGTGATGGACATGAACCACCTCGGGCAGTTGGACGACCGCGCGTTCGAAGGCGGCCACGTCGCCGCGGTTGTGCCTCATGAGCCGGACACCGGCGAACACGCGGAGGCCGCGGCCGAGGGCCGCGGGGTCGATCTCCGCCCGGTAGCCGCGGATCACTCCGGCTTCCTCGAGCCGGTTCACGCGCCGCAGGCAGGGTGACGGCGAGAGGCCCACCCGGGCGGCGAGCTCGGCATTGCTGATCCGCCCGTGCTTTTCGAGCACGGCGAGGATGGACCGATCCACATCATCCATAAGGGCAGACTATTGCTCAATCCCCTCGTGTACCACAACCTTATGCCCTGCTCCGGCGCAATTTACTGCCAAAGTTGCCGAGATCGGCCTACATCGACGCGCTGATCAGCGAAGCTGGACCGAGTCATCAACCAGGACGAACAACCCTTTTTCGTGGAGGAGTTTTCAGATGAGGACCCTGCTCACCGGCGGCACCGTGGTCAGCATGGACCCGGCTGTCGGCGATCTCGAACGCGGTGACGTACTGATCGAGGACGGCGTGATCGTCGAGGTGGCCGAGGCGATCGAGGCCCCGGACGCCGAGGTGATCGACGCGACCGACCGGATCGTCATGCCCGGCTTCGTCGACACCCACCGGCACACCTGGCAGACCGCGTTCCGCGGCATCGGCGCGGACTGGACGTTCCCCGAGTGGGCGGTGGCGATGCACCGAACGCTGAAGCCCCGGTACCGGCCCGAGGACGTCTACCTGGGCACCCTGCTCGGCCGGCTGGAGGCCCTGCACTCCGGGGTGACCACGATGCTGGACTGGTTCCACTGCGCGCAGAGCCCCGAGCACGCGGACGCCGCCGTGGCGGCGCTGCGTGACACGGCCGGACGGTCGGTCTTCTGCCACGGCGCGGGATGGGGCACCACCGGATCGGTCGACGCCGAGATCCGCCGCGTCCGCTCCGCGCTTCCCGGGGACGCCGGCCTGGTCACCATGTCGTTCGGGCTGCGCGGTGCGGAGGACACCTCCTTCGACACCGTCGCCGAGGAGCTGAAGCTGGCGGCCGAACTCGGCCTGCGGACCAGCCTGCACGTCGAGTCCGAAGGGGTCCGGCGCCCGGTCGCCGACCTCCATGAGCACGGCCTGCTGCGGGACACCACGACGTTCGTGCACGCCAACGGGATCGGCGACGACGAGCTGCGGATGCTCGCGGACGCCGGCGCCTCGGTGTCCATCAGCCCGGACGTCGAGCTGAAGATGGGGTTCGGCTGGCCGATGACCGGCCGGATGCTGGCCGCCGGCCTGCGCCCGACACTCTCCATCGACGACGTCCCCTCCGTCGGCGGCGACATGTTCTCCACCATGCGCACGACCTACGTGGTGCAGCGCGGCCTGGACGGCGGCCTGGGCTCCCGGGACCTGCTGGAGTTCGCCACCGTCGACGGCGCCCACGCCCTGGGGCTCGCGACCCGGACGGGCAGCCTCACACCCGGCAAGGACGCCGACGTGATCCTGCTGCGCACCGACGACCTGACCGTCTTCCCGGTCACCGACCCCGCCGGCACGATCGTCGCCGCCGGCCACCCCGGCCTGGTCGACACGGTCCTCGTCGCCGGCCGCGTGGTCAAGCGCGACGGCGTACTGGTGGACGTGGACCTGCGGGCGCTCAGGACCCGCCTGCTGGAGTCGCGCGACCGGGTCGCGGCGGCCGCCGGTGTCCCGCTCGACGGCACCTGGCGTCCGCGGCCGAAGGCGGCGTAACCGCACAACATCGTCGGCCGCGGCGGGCGATGACGGCCAGGGCGCCTGTCATGATCGTCATCATGGGGATACACATCGCATCGGCCGGGGTGGCCGACTTCCACCAGGTCCTGACTGATCACCCCCGTTACTGGGGCGAACGCGACCTTCGGTCGCTGCACCTTCTGGCACTGGTGCAGGAGTTCGGTTCCACCTGCTTCGTCGCCCGAGCCGAGGACGGAATCCGTGGGTACGTCTTCGGGTTCGTCACCCCGGACGGCACCGGGTACGTACATCTGATCGCCACGCGGGACGACGCCCGTGGCACCGGTCTCGGGCGTCGTCTGTATACGGCGTTCGCCGAAGCGGCGGAACGTCACGGTGCACGACGGTTGAAGGCGATCACGTCGATCGAGAACACCGGCTCGATCGCCTTCCATCGCAGCCTCGGCTTCGATACGAAGATCGTCGACGACTACAACGGCCCCGGCCGGGCCATGGCCGTCTTCCACCGAGATCTGCCGCTCGACGTCTCGTGGCCCTGAGCATCATCGAGATCCCCCCTGAGGGACTCACCTGTTCCGCACGTGGTCAGGAAGCCTCCTGGGACGTGACCGAGTCGCCCACTCGGACCGTCCCCGCTTCAAGAACGTCCAGGTACACGCCGAGGCACGAAAGCCGACCCAGGTCGAACACCGGTATGCGGTGGTCACGGGCAACGGCACGCATGATGCCGGGGTCCGGCGGCAGTTCGTCATGGCCGAGCGTGGGTATCACGCAGCGAGGCGTGGGCACCACGACCCGGAACAGCGCCTCCCCCACGCGCAACCGTGACCCCAGCCAGGCGTCCTCGGGGAAACCCGGCCCTCCATGGGTGTCCACGACCAGGTTCGGCCTGAAGCGGCGCGCGTCGAAGTCCCCGGCGGGGTACACGGTTCGCATCCGGGCCAGGGCCGCGGTGGTGACGAGGTGGACCTGGCCGAAATCGAAGAACGTCCCGGGTGCGACGCTGCCCGTCGTGATGCTCTCTCCGGTGTCGTCGACGGCTGCCGACTCCCGCACGACCTCCGGGACACCGCCTTCGTACGCGGGCACGGCGCGCTCCAGCCTGCCGTGCTCCGGTACGGCGGCCGAGACGAACACCTGGCGGCCCAGCAACTTGGACAGCCGCAGATCCAGGTCGGGGTCCTCCACCGACACGGCAGTGCCGTCCGGCAGCACGACCCGGACCACGCCGGATTCATCCAGTCGGCTCCGACAGCGCAGCAACGCCCCCCACTTCCGCGGGTGTTTGGCGCTGCCCACGGCGCCCGTCCCGTCGAGCACGGCGTACACCCGGTCCCCGGACAGCCCGCCCTCCGTGACCGCCACGGCGATCACGGCCTCGCCCAGCATCGACTTCACCGGATACCGGTACAACGCTGTCACAGTCCCCATGGATCAATGATGACGGCCCGTCCCGCGGAACCTCATCGCATTCCGGGTCGCCGACCCGCGCTGCGCGAGCGGCCCCACGTCCAGCGGGCACGAGTGGTACGGGATCCCCGCCGCCACCGGCTTCCTGACCTGCCCCCGGGAAAAGGCGGTTGCCGATCCGGTGCCCGTCATGAACGATCTCCGACCATGATGACGAGCACCGGCGCCCCGACTGCCCGCCCGCTCGCCCTGATCACCGGGGTGGGACGCACCGTCGGCATCGGTGCGGGCATCGCCCGTCGGCTGGCGGCGTCCGGCTGGGACATCGCCTTCACCTACTGGACTCCCTACGACGAGCGCATGCCCTGGGGCCCCGAGTCCGGTGCGGCCTCAGCCATCACCGACCTCCTCGCCGAGCAGGGTGCCGCCACCACGGCCGTCGAGGCGGACCTTGCCGACCCGGACGCTCCGGCCCGTGTCTTCGACGAGGTCGAACGCGGCCTGGGCCCCGTGACGGCCTTGGTGATGTGTCATTGCGAGTCGGTCGACTCCGGGCTGCTCGACACCACCGTCGAAAGCTTCGACCGGCACTTCGCGGTCAACGCCCGCGCCACCTGGCTGCTGATCCGCGAGTACGGCCGACGGTTCACCGCCGCCCCCGGCAGCGGCCGGATCATCGGCCTCACCAGCGACCACACCGTCGGCAACCTCCCCTACGGCGCGAGCAAGGGCGCTCTGGACCGCATCACCCTGGCCGCCACGCACGAGTTCGCCCACCTCCGCATCACGGCCAACGTCATCAACCCAGGGCCGGTGGACACCGGATGGATGACGGACGAAGGGCGCGCACACATGCTCAGCCGGACGCCCCTCGACCGCCTCGGCACCCCGCAGGACACCGCCCACCTCGTCGACTTCCTCTGCTCACCGGAGGGTCAGTGGATCAACGGCCAACTCCTCTTCAGCAACGGCGGATTCGCGTAGTGGGCCGGCGCGCGCTCACCGCCCTGCCGGGGTCGGCCGGGAAGTGTTGGGGCCGCGCCGACAGCGGCTGCCGCGACGTTCAGACCGCGGGAAGAGCCGTTGCGTGCCCGTCAGGCCCGGTGTCGGCGCCGCCGCCCGAAGATCACGGCACGTACGCTCGTATGCATGGTTCAGCATCGCATGGTTGACGCGAACGGCGTTCGGCTGCACATCGCCGAGCAAGGCGACGGCCCCCTGGTCGTGCTCCTGCACGGCTTCCCCGAGTCATGGCACTCCTGGCACCACCAGTTCGGCCCTCTGGCCGACGCGGGCTTCCGAGTGGTCGCCCCCGACCAGCGTGGATACGGGCGCAGCGACCATCCCGACGACGTCGACGCGTACACCATCCTCCACCTGGTCGGCGACGTCGTCGGACTGATCCAGGCCCTGGGCGAGGAGAAGGCGTACGTCGTCGGGCACGACTGGGGCGCGCCGGTCGCCTGGCACACCGCGCTGCTGCGACCGGACATGGTGCTCGGGGTGGCCGGTCTGAGCGTGCCGCCCCCGTTCCGGGGGACGGAGCCTCCGCTGGCCGCCATGGAGAAGAGGTACGAAGGCCGCTTCTACTGGAACTACTTCAACCGTCCCGGTGTCGCCGACGCCGAGTTCGCCAAGGACACCCGCACCGCGTTGCGGAAGTTCTTCTATTCGGCCTCCGGCGACGCTCCGGTCGCCCGCGAGCGCAAGCAGCCGCTGGTCGACCCCGAGCGGGGCTGGCTCGCGGCCATGCCGGACCCCGAGGTACTGCCCGAGTGGTTCACCGAGGACGATCTCGACGCGCTCACGGAGAGTTTCTCCAAGGGCTTCACCGGCGCTCTCAACTGGTACCGCAACCTCGACCGCAACTGGGAACTGACCGCTCCGTGGCACGGCGCCGTCGTCACCCCGCCCGCCCTGTACGTCTACGGCGACCGCGACGCCGTCCCCGCCTTCCCCGGCACACCCGAGCTCATCGCACGCCTCCCCGACCTCATGCCCAACCTGTGGCGCAAGCCCCTCGAACTGGCCGGCTGCGGGCACTGGACCCAGCAGGAACGCCCGGACGAGGTGAACGCGGCGCTCATCGAATTCCTCAGAGGCTGCGCCTGAGCCCGGCCGCCGAGACCTCCCCGCGGTGCGGCCGTGAATCCCGGTAGCGTCAAGGGTGGGAAGGGGGAGTTCGACGACGTGATGCGGTTCGAGGTGCTGGGCCCGTTGCGGGTCCGGCGGGCGGAGCGGGACCTCGATCTGGGGTTCCCCCAGCAGCGCGCCCTGCTGGGGCTGCTCATGGTGCGGGCGGGTCGGCCGGTGCAGGTGAGCGAGATCGTCGATGTGCTGTGGGCGGGCCGTCCGCCGGTCAGCGCTCCGAACGTGGTGCGCCGTTATGTCGGTGCGCTGCGGCGGCTGCTCGAACCGGGGCTGCCGCCCCGCGCACCCGGCCGTCGTCTGCCGCGCCGCACCGGTGCCTACCTCCTGGACGCGGAGCCGGACGAGATCGATCTGCTGCGGTTCCGCGAGCTCACCCGGCAGGGCAAGCGGGCCGTCGCCACCGGCCGGCCCGAGGTGGCGGTACGGCAGTTCGTCGGGGCCCTCGGCGAGTGGCGCGGGCCGGTGGCGATGGGGCTCCCCGCGTCGGCCCGGGAGCACGCCCTGTTCCGCGCCGTGGAACACGAACTGGTGCTCACCACACGGATGGCGGCCGACGCGGCTCTGCTGTGCGGCACGGCGGGCCTCGTACTGCCGAGCCTGCGCCGGGCCGTCGAACTGGAGCCCCTCGACGAGCCCCTGCACGCCCGGCTGGTGATGGTGCTGGCGGCCTGCGGCCTGCAGGCCGAGGCGCTGACGACGTACGAGGAGATACGGCGCCGGCTGGCCGCGGAGTTGCGGGTCGCCCCGGGTGTCGAGCTGAGCGAGGCCCACACCCGGGTCCTCCGGCAGGAGCTGCGGGCGTCCGCGCCCCCGGCGCACCGACCGGTCAGGACACCGCTGTCCCAACCGGTGAGACTTCTCGCCCGGCCGGCCCAGTTGCCGCCCGGCCTGACGGTCTTCGCCGGCCGGGGCGAGGAGCTCGGGAAGCTGACCGCCCTCGCCGGGGCGGCGGCGTCCTCCGGGGCGCCCGGAACGATCCTCGTCAGCGGAATGGCGGGCATCGGGAAGACCGCGTCGGCCGTGCACTGGGCCCACCAGGTCGCGCATCGGTTCCCGGACGGTCAGCTCTACGTCGAGCTGCGCGGCCACGACCCGGCCGCCAGACCCGCGACGAAAACCGTGGAGGCGCTGCGTGGGTTGGTGGTGGCGCTCGGAGCACCGCCTCGACAGCTCCCGCCCGACACGGCCGCGCTCACGGACCTCTATCGCGAGCTGCTGAGGGACCGACGCGTCCTCGTCGTGCTCGACGGCGCGGCCGACACCGACCACGTACGCCCGCTGCTGCCCACCGCCCCGGGCTGTCTGGCCGTGGTCACCAGCCGTGACCGGCTGCCCGGTCTGATCGCCTCCGGGGCCCGGCCGCTGTGTCTGGAACTGCCGTCCACCACCGACGCCCACGCCGCGCTGGCCCTGCGCGTCGGCCCCGAGCGGTTGGCCGCCGAACCCGAGGCGACCGAGGAGATCATCGAGCGCTGCGGCCGGCTGCCGCTGGCCCTGGCCATCGTGGCCGCGCGCGCCGTCAGCCGCCCGGACTTCCCGCTGGCCGCCCTCGCCGCCGAACTCCGCGCCGCGCGCGGGAGCCTCGACGCCTTCGCGGGCGTCGGCGGGACGGCCGACGCCCGCGCCTCGTTCGCCGCGTCCCACCGGTCGCTGGCGGCCGCCGACGCCCGGCTCCTGCGCCTCGTGGCGCCGCACCCCGGCCCCGACATCACCGCGGACACCGCCGCCGGCCTCACCGGTCTGTCGCCCCGCGAGACCGGGCCGATCCTCGACCGCCTCGCCGACGCCCATCTCGTGTGCGAACACGCTCCGGGCCGCTACACCGTGCACGTCCTGCTGCGCGCGTTCGCCACCGAGCTCGCCGAGGCCGCTGAAGCCGCTGAAGCCGCCGTGACGGAGCCCCTGTCACTCCCGCGTCACTCTTTTTGAACTCCGCCCGACCTATTCTCCGAGCGGAGTGGACGATCGGCCCGCGAGGCGGCGCCGCTCCTCTCGACAGTTCGGCAGGGCTCGGAGGCAACGGCGGATGACGTCCAGTTTCAGCACCATGGGGACCGGCCGCGGTGAGACGGGTGAGACCGGTAGGTGTCGCATGCCCATGGGCCTCGACATCGTCGTCTCGGGCGCGGCACCCACGGAGCTGCCCGGGGCGGGCCGACCCCAACCGGCCCGGCGGGCACACCGGTTGGTCGCCCGGGACAGCGGCGAGTACCTCTTCGTGGGCATACGAGGTGCGGCAGGCGTACGAAGTGCGGCGAGCGTGCGAGGGGGGAGCGGCGCGCACAGTCCGCGGCAGCCCGAGGACGTCTTCCTCACGCCGGGAGACATCTGCTTCTACGACGCGCACGATCCCGCGGCGCTCGACTTCCCCGAGTGTTTCCGTACGAAGGTGTTCCTCGTGCCGTACGAGTCGCTCGGGCTCTGCGAGACGGACGTGCGCCGGCTCGCGGGGACGTCGGTTCCCCGTATGTCCCGGCTGGGCAGCCTGCTGTCACCGTTTCTGTCCGAACTCGCGGACACGGCCTCCTCGTCCCGGCCGCCGGTCGGCGAGCTGCTCGCCTGGAACGCCGTGAACGTGCTGGCCACCCTCGCCACCGAGCGGCTGGGCCGGGACGCGACCGGCACGCCCGACGCCCGGACACCGATGATGGCCCGGATCCTGGAGTTCATCGACCTGCACCTGACCGACGAGGACCTCTCCCCCGAGACGATCGCCGGGGCCCATCACATCTCCGCGCGCTATCTGCACCGGCTCTTCCAGGACGAGGGCACCACGGTCGGCCGGTGGATCCAGCGGCGTCGGCTCGAGGAGTGCCGCCGGGACCTGATGATCCGCGTCCGGGGCGGTCGGACCATCGCGGCGGTGGCCAACCGCTGGGGGTTCATGAGCGCCACCCACTTCAGCCGGGTCTTCCGCGCCGCGTACGGCATGTCACCCAGCGAATGGCGGGACACCGTCGGCCGCCGCTGAGGCGTCTTTCGTGCGCTGTGAGTTCAACGGCGGTGCGCTGATGGACCATTCACACCCGCACCGTGTCTCTAGCGTGGGTGCGAGGCCGGAACATCGCCCGGCGTACCCAGGAACAACGCTTCAGGAGATTCCCATGTCCGACGCCGTAGAGCCGGTCAAGCCTGTACTGGAACCGGCGGCCGCCGCTTTCGCGGAAGCCACCGCCAATCCGCCGTACCTGTTCGACCTCGCCCCGGCGGAGGGCCGCAAGGCCGTCGACGAGGTGCAGTCCGGCGAGATCGAGATGCCGGACATCGACGAGGAGTGGATCACCGTCCCGGGCGGTCCGACGGGCAGTGTCCGCGCCCGGATCGTGAAGCCCGCCGGCGTCGAGGGCACCCTTCCGGTGATCCTCTACATCCACGGCGCGGGCTGGGTGTTCGGCAACGCCCACACCCATGACCGCCTCGTGCGGGAGCTGGCCGTGGGCGCCGAGGCCGCCGTGGTCTTCCCCGAGTACGACCTCTCGCCCGAGGCCCGCTACCCGGTCGCCATCGAGCAGAACTACACCGTCGCGCAGTGGGTCGTGCGGCAGGGTGCGTCCAAGGGGCTGGACGGCACCCGCCTCGCGGTGGCCGGCGACTCCGTCGGCGGCAACATGACCGCCGCGCTGACCCTGATGGCCAAGGAGCGCGGCGATGTCCCGCTGCTCCAGCAGGTGCTGTTCTACCCGGTCACCGACGCGAGCTTCGACACCGGCTCCTACCACCAGTTCGCCACCGGCTACTTCCTGCGCCGCGACGGCATGCAGTGGTTCTGGGACCAGTACACGACCGACGAGGCCGAGCGCGCCCAGATCACCGCCTCCCCGCTGCGCGCCACCACCGAGCAGCTCACCGGCCTGCCCCCGGCCCTGGTCATCACCGGCGAGGCCGACGTCCTGCGCGACGAGGGCGAGGCCTACGCCAACAAGCTGCGCGAGGCCAAAGTGCCTGTCACCGCCGTGCGCTTCCAGGGCATCATCCACGACTTCGTGATGCTCAACGCCCTGCGCGGCACCCACGCCGCCGAGGCCGCCCTGACGATGGCCACCCGTACGCTGCACACCGCGCTGCACGCGGGCTGACCAGGTCCACAAGACCGACGCTGATCAGGTCCACAAGACCGACAAGGAGAGACAGTCATGTCCGGGAACACCACTCCCACCGCCCTGCTCGTGCACGGCGCGTTCGCCGACGCCGCCAGCTGGTCCGGCGTCATCGCGGAACTGCAGAACCACGGCATCCCCGTCGTCGCGCCGCCGAACCCGCTGCGCTCTCTCGCCTCCGACGCCGCGTACATCGCCTCGGTGGCCGCGCAGATCGACGGCCCCGTCGTGCTGGTCGGTCACTCCTACGGCGGCGCGATCATCACCGTCGCCGGTACCGCGGAGAACGTGGTCGGGCTGGTCTTCGTCGCGGCGTACGTCCTCGAGGAGGGCGAGAGCCTCGGCGAGTTGCAGGGGCGCTTCCCCGACTCACCGCTGGGCAGCAGCCTGAAGCAGACCACGTATCCCGTCGAGGGCGACGACCCGGCCGTCGAGGTCACCGTCCTCCCCGAGGCGTTCCCGTCCGTCTTCGCCGCGGACGTCCCCGCCGACGTCACCAAGGTGCTGGCGGTCGCCCAGCGTCCGCTCGCCGCCGGGGCGTTCACGGAGACGGCGAGCGCCGCCGCGTGGAAGACCAAGCCCTCCTGGGCCCTGGTCGCCGCCGCGGACCAGGCGATCAACCCCGAGGTCGAGCGCTTCGGCGCGAAGCGTGCGGGAGCGACGATCCTGGAGGTCGAGGGCGCCTCGCACGCCGTCGCGGTGTCCCAGCCGCGGGTGGTCGCCGAGCTGATCCGCGACGCGGTCCGCGCGACCGGCTGAGGCACCGGCTGAGCGAACCGACGGCGGCTGCGTGGACGTACTCCCCCGTAGTCACGGGAGCGCGCGCGGGAGCGGGAGGCGGATCGTGAACGCCGTGGAGCCGGGGCGGCTGTTCAGTTCGATGGTGCCGCCGTGGGCCCGGACCAGTGAGCGGGCGACCGCGAGGCCCAGCCCGCTGCCGCCGCGGTCACGGCTACGGGCCTTGTCGACGCGGTAGAAACGGTCGAAGACCCGCTCCTGGTCGGCGGGCGGAATCCCGGGCCCGGAGTCGGTGACCCGCACGACCGCCGTGCCGGACGAGCCGACGCGCCCCGGCTGCCCCGCCTCCGTGGCCGACACCTCCAGGCACACCTTCGTGCCCGCCGGGGTGTGCATGGCGGCGTTGGTGAGCAGGTTGTCGAGGACCTGTCGGATGCGCAGGGGGTCCAGGCGCAGGCGCACCGGGTCGGGGCCGGCCGTCACGGACAGCGCGTGCTCCCCTCGTCCGGCACGGAAGGCGTCCGCCGCCTCTCGCGCCAGTTCCACCAGGTCCGCGTCCTCCAGCCGCAGCGGTGTCTCCACCTCGGCGGCGTCCAGTCGGGCGAGGAGGAGCAGGTCGTCGAGGAGTACGCCCATCCTGGCGGCCTCGGCGCGCAGCCGGGCCAGGTGCTTCTCGCGTTCCTCGGGCTCGTTGGCGGCGGCGTACTGGAAGAGGTCCGCGTAGCCGCGTACCGACATCAGGGGCGTACGCAGTTCGTGCGAGGCGTCCGCGACGAACCGGCGCAGTCGCTGTTCGGCCTCGGTGCGGACGGCGAGCGCGTCGTCGATGTGCTCCAGCATGGTGTTGAACGCGGTGCGCAGTTCCTCGACCTCTGGTCCGCCGCGCCCGCCCCCGGCCCGCACCTCCAGCCGCGCCGAGCCGGTGAGGTTGTGCGAGGTGATGCCGCGGGCGGTGTGCGCCATGTCGCTGAACGGTCTCAGCCCGCGCCGCAGTACGGTCCGGCCGAGCACGACGAGCCCGAGCAGGGCGAGCGCGAAGGTGACGACCTGGACCGTGATCAGCTGCCGCACGGTGGCCTGCATGTCCTGCATGGGCGCCGCGGTGACGAGGACGACGCCGGGGTCGACCTCGCAGGCGCGCAGCTTGTACATGCCCTCGCCCTCGATGTGCGCGGTGCGCAGCAGGTGCGCGTCGCCCCCGTCCGGCAACGCCTGGGCGGCGGCGGTGAGTTCGGCGGTGTCGGCGGGGACGTCGGCGGGCTTGCGCAGGACCGCCGTACGGCCCTTGACGTCGTACACGGCGGTGAACCAGCCGTAGTACGGCCGCCGCTGGACGGTGCCGTGCGCCTGGGCGTCCTTGGACTGGGTGACCTGGACGAGCTTCATCTGCTCGCCGAGCTGACGTTCCAGGTAGTCCTTCATGTACGTCGTCAGGGCCGTGCCGACGACGGCGAACACGACGAGGGACAGCACGCCGATGCCGAGGGCCAGCCGGGTGCCCAGGCGTGTCCGGCGGTAGGCGCCCCGGAGGCGGGCAAGCACTCCGCCGGCCTGGGGGCCGCTCACTCGGCGACCTGTCGCACCACGTATCCGACGCCCCGCACGGTGTGGATGAGCGACTCGCCGCTGTCGGACTCGCCGCTGCCGTCGAGCTTGCGGCGCAGCCGGCTGACGACGAGTTCCACCACGTTGGAGCGGCCGCCGAAGCCGTACTCCCACACGTGGTCGAGGATCTGGGCCTTCGTGAGGACGGTGGGCGACTTGCGCATGAGGTAGCGCAGGACCTCGTACTCGGTCGGGGTGAGCGTGAGCAGCCGGTCGGCGCGCCGCACCTCCCGGGTGTCCTCGTCCATCGTCAGGTCGGCGACCTGGAGCACGGAGCGCTGGAAGCCGGGGCCCGCGGCGCGCCGCAGCACGGTCCGCAGCCGCGCCATGAGCTCCTCGACCGCGAACGGTTTGACGAGGTAGTCGTCGCCGCCGCGGGTGAGGCCCGCGACCCGGTCCGCGACGCCGTCGCGGGCGGTGAGGAAGACCACGGGCACCATCGTCCCGGACTGCCGCAGCCGGTCGAGGACGGCGAACCCGTCGAGGCCGGGCAGCATCAGGTCGAGCACCACGATGTCGGGGCGGAACTCGGCTGCCCGGCGCAGCGCGTCCTCGCCGGAGTACGCGGTCATCGCCTCCCAGCCCTCGTAGCGGGCGACCGTCGCGACGAGGTCGGCGATGGGAGGGTCGTCGTCCACGACCAGGAGGCGCACTTTTTCCACCTCCTCATAGTGCGTGACGTGGCCGTCGACGCCATAGCCGCCGACGTCTCTGATCCACATCGATAAATACTTGAAAGTTGAGCGACAGTAAAACGACAGCTCCCACCGGCAGGCTCGATATCCCCACACCCGAACGAGGAGCTGCTCTCCGTGACCACTGTCGAACGTGTCCAGCCGCCCCCGACGGCGATACGCCCGAAGGTGGTGGCCCGCACCGGGCTGTACGCCCTGCTGGCCGCGAACGCGGCCGTCGTGACCGTGTTCTTCGTCCAGGCCGGGCCCGGTTCGGACACGCTGATCATGCTCGGCCGGCTGGCGGGCCTGTACGGGGCGCTCCTGATGGCCTTCCAACTGCTCCTGGTCGCCCGCCTGCCGTGGCTCGACCACCGGATCGGCATGGACCGGCTGACCTCCTGGCACCGCTGGGTCGGCTTCGGCCTGCTGTGGACGCTGCTGTCGCACGCGCTGCTCATCACCCTCGGCTACGCCGGGGCGGCGTCGGCGTCCTTCTGGGACGAGCTGGTGGAGCTGGCCACGACGACCGAGGGCGTGCTGCGGGCGGTCGTCGCGCTGGCCCTGATCCTCGTGATCGGCGGGGTGTCGGCGCGCTTCGCGCGACGCCGGCTGGCCTACGAGACCTGGCACTTCATCCACCTCTACACGTATGTGGCGGTGGTGCTGGCCTTCACGCACCAGGTCGCGGTGGGCACCACCTTCACCACCTCGTCCGCGGCCACCGCCTACTGGTGGAGCCTGTGGGGCGTGGCACTCGGATCGGTGTTCCTGGGCCGGGTGGTCCTTCCGGTCCGGCGGAACCTGCGCCACCGGCTGCGGGTCTCGGCCGTCGTCCCCGAGTCCGACAACGTCGTCTCGGTCTACGTCACCGGGCGCGACCTCGACCTGCTGCCCGCGCGGGCCGGACAGTTCTTCCTGTGGCGGTTCCTGACCAAGGACCGCTGGTGGCAGGCGAACCCGTTCTCCCTGTCGGCCGCCCCGGACGGCAACCGGCTGCGGCTGACCGCGAAGACGGCCGGCGACGGCACCGCGGCCCTGCGGCACCTGAAGGTGGGCACGCGGGTCTTCGCCGAGGGGCCCTACGGCGCCTTCACCACCCTGCACCGCACCCGCTCGGAGACCCTGCTCGTCGCGGGCGGTGTTGGCATCACCCCGATCCGGGCCCTGCTGGAGGACCTGCACGGCCATGTGGTGCTCATCTACCGGGTGGCCACGGACCGGGACGCGGTGCTCCTCGACGAACTGCGGGAGCTCGCGTACGCCAAAGGCGCCGAGCTGCACGTGGTGACCGGTCCGGCCACGCCGGACAAGCTGGCGCCGCGCGAGCTCGCGCGGCTCGTGCCGGACGTCGCCGAACGGGACGTCTTCGTGTGCGGGCCGCCCGCCATGACGAGCGCGGTGCTGCGCACCCTGCGCGACCTGGGCGTGCCGGGGCCGCAGATCCACTTCGAGCGTTTCAGCCTGGCGGGATGAGAGAGACACCGTGAAACGAGCACTGCCTGTACTGGCCCTGTCCATCGCCGGTCTGATCCCGCTGTGGCGCTACGCACCGTCGAGCGGTACGACGACGACCACCGAGGTCGCCGCGCCCGCCTCGACTCCGTCTTCATCGTCGTCATCGTCTTCGTCGCCTTCGTCGCCCTCCTCGTCCTCGTCCGCGTCGTCCTCGGCCTCCCAGGTCGTCCAGGGCTCCACCGTCAACACCTCCAAGGGCGCCGTACAGGTGGAGGTGACCTTCGAGGGCGACAGGATCAGTTCGGTGCGGATGCTCCAGCAGCCGAACCACCCGCAGACCACGGCGGCCGTGCCGAAGCTGATCCAGGAGACGCTCCAGGCGCAGAGCGCCGACATCGACTCGGTGTCCGGCGCCACGATCACCAGCGAGGGATACGTCACGTCGCTCCAGGCCGCCCTCGACGCGAAGGGATAGCGGGATGCGGCGCGTCGAACAGGTCATGGGGTTCCCGGTCTCGCTGCGGATCGACGACGAGAACGCGTCCGAGGAGAGCGCGGATCCCGTGTTCGCGTGGCTGCGCGAGGTCGACGCCCGCTTCAGCCCGTTCCGTGCGGACAGCGAGGTGTCCCGGCTGGACCGGGGTGAGCTCACCCCCCACGAGCTCAGCCCGGACCTGGCCGAGGTCCTCGGTCTGTGCGAGGAGTACCGGGTCGCGACCGGCGGCGCGTTCGACGTGCGGCTGCCCGGCCGCGGCCTGGACCCCTGCGCGATGGTGAAGGGCTGGTCGGTGCAGCGGGCCGCCAACCTGCTCACCGAGCGGGGCACTTCCCGGTTCTGTCTGAACGCCGGTGGTGACGTGGTGGCCGCGGGCGGTCCCTGGCGGGTGGGCGTACGTCATCCCGAGCGGGCCGACCGGCTGTGCACGGTGTTGGAGATCACCGACGGCGCGGTGGCGACCTCCGCTCGCTACGAACGCGGGGACCACATCCTCGACGGGCGCACCGGCCGTCCGGCCACCGGGCTGCTCAGCATCAGCGTCGTGGCGCCGTCGCTGACCGAGGCGGACGCGACGGCCACGGCGGCGTTCGCGATGGGCGCGGAGGGCGTCGAGTGGGCCGCGGCGCGCGAGGGCTGCGAGGTGTTCGCGGTCGACGCCGAGCGCAGGGTCCTGCGTACCGCGGGGCTTCCGGTGGCCGGATGACCGCCCCTGTGTGACACCCACCGGATCCAGCCACGGCCCGGCCGCTCCCGCGGCCGGGCCGTGTTGTTGAAACGAGCCAACTTACTGGCGAGTACGAATCGCGGCTATTCGCACCCAAGTGCCGAATCACACCCTTTTGCCCATCATGAATTTTGATTATGAAGAGGGGAACTAATAAAGGTTTCAATTTACAGCGAGGGAAACAGTTCGTTTCCGCAAGATCGAAGTGGACCCCATGTTCGACACTACGTCAGCAAGCATTGCCGCAGGCCGAATCAGGGGCGCGGAGCGCGCCGACCGACAGTGACCAGCCCCGACAACTCCCCACAGTCAGGCCTCTGTTGTCACACACACAGGGCTCCGAGGCGACTGTGTCAACCGTGTTACTTCCGGTAATGACAGCCTCCTTGAGAGTTTGACTTTCACGGGGATGCGCAATAAGCATGAGCGTGCTTCGCATCGGCTGTCGGCTCGTTGTGAAGCGCAAGCGCTCTCCGCTCTCCCCCACCGATGATCACCCTCGTGCGATTTTGGAGCGTTCGCGTGCCTGTGCCGAATTTCGATACTTCCGGCCCGTTTGCCGTAGAGGACATCGTCATCGCCCTGAACCCGTTCGCCGTCCCCTCGGCACGGGTCACCGCGGCCGCCGTACGGGCGGGCGGTCTCGGGGTACTCGACCTCACCGCGGGTGGGCGCCGGGCGGCGGCGGAACTCGCGCTGGCCGAGGAATGGTCGGCCGCCGGTTTCGGCGTACGGCTCCGCGACAACGATGCCTTTCCCGCGCGGGACCTTCCCACCTGTGTGCACACCGTCCTGCTGACCACCGACGCCTCCTGCACGCCCGCCGACTTCCCCAGCCACCGCGTACTCGTCGAGGTGACCGGCCGCGCACAGGCCTTACGGGCCGCCGCGGCCGGGGCGCACGGACTGGTCGCCCGGGGCCACGAGGCAGGCGGCCCCGTGGGCGAACTGAGCACCTTCGTACTGCTCCAACAGCTCCTTGCCGAAGACGAGTTGGACCTGCCCGTCTGGGCCTGCGGCGGCGCGGGCCCGCACACCGCGGCGGCCGTCGTCGCGGGCGGCGGCGCCGGTGTCGTCCTGGACACCCAGCTCGCCCTGCTCGCCGAGGCCGAGGCCGAACTCCCCGCCGGGACCGCGGCACTGCTCGTCGGACTCGACGGCTCCGAGACCACCGTGGAGGACGGCCGCCGAGTCCTACGGCGCAGGGGCGCCCCAGAGGGCACGCCGGCCCCCGAGATCGGTCAGGACGGCTTCCTCGCCGCCCGCTTCCAGGAGCGCTGGGGCACCGTCCACGCGGCGGTGCGGGGCGTACGGGACGCCGTCCTCGACTCGTTGAAGAGCGCGGGCCCCGGCCTCGACTCGTCGAAGAGCGCGGGCCCCTCCCGTGGCCGCGACGAAACGGGCATCCGCCCCTTCGGGAGCGAACTGCCCGTCGCCCAGGGGCCGATGACCCGGGTGAGTGACCAGGCCGCGTTCGCCGCCGAGGTCGGCGGCCACGGCGGACTGCCCTTCATCGCGCTCGCGCTCTCCGGCGCCGACCAGACCCGCGCCGTCCTGGAGCGGACCAGGGAAGCGCTCGGCGACGCGCCCTGGGGCGTCGGCGTCCTCGGCTTCGCCGCCGAGGAGATCAAAGCCGCCCAGCTGGAGGTCGTACGGGAGATCCGCCCGTCCCACGCGATCATCGCGGGCGGGCGTCCCGCGCAGGCCGCCGCGCTGGAGGAGGTGGGCATCTCCACCTTCCTGCACGTGCCGTCGCCGGGGCTGCTGAAGCAGTTCCTGGAGGCGGGCGCGCGCAAGTTCGTCTTCGAGGGCGCCGAGTGCGGCGGCCATGTAGGACCGAGAGGCAGCTTCCCGCTGTGGGAGGCACAGCTCGGCGTGCTCGACGACTTCCTGGCGGGCGCGAAGAACGGCACCGCGGGCGAACTCCGGCTGTTCTTCGCGGGCGGGGTGCACGACGAACGCTCCGCCGCCATGGTCACCGCGCTCACCGCGCCGCTGAGCGCCCGAGGTGCCGCCGTGGGCGTGCTGATGGGCACGGCGTACCTGTTCACCGAGGAGGCCGTGAGCGCGGGCGCGGTGCTGCCCCTGTTCCAGCGTCAGGTGATCGACGCCGAGCGCACCGACCTCCTGGAGACCGCGCCCGGACACGCCACCCGCTGTGTGCACAGCCCGTTCACCGACGAGTTCGCCGCCGTCAAGGAGGACCTCGCCGCCCGCGGGACACCCGGCCGCGAGGCCTGGGAACAGCTGGAGCAACTCAACGTGGGGCGGCTGCGGCTGGCCAGCAAGGGCATCGAGCGGGTCGACGACGTGCTGAGCGCGGTCGGCGAGGACAGACAGCTCGCCGAGGGCATGTTCATGGCCGGTGAGGTCGCCGTGCTGCGCTCCGCCGTCACCACCGTCGCCGCTCTGCACGCCTCGGTCACCACCGGCGCGGCCGGCTTCCTGGCGGCACGCCGGGAGGCCCTCGGCATCGGGGAAGGCGCCGCCGAACCCTCCCCCGAACCGCTGGACATCGCGATCGTCGGCATGGCCTGCATGTTCCCCGGCGCTCCCGACCTCGCCACCTTCTGGGCGAACGTGCTGGCGGGCGAGGACGCCGTCACCGAGGTGCCCGCGACCCGCTGGGACGCCGAGCTGTACCACGATCTGGAGGGCGCCGGGGAGAAGACCCCGTCCCGCTGGGGCGGCTTCCTCCCCGAGATCCCCTTCGAGCCGCTGCGGTACGGCATTCCGCCCGCCTCGCTGCCCGCGATCGAGCCGGTGCAGCTGCTGGCCCTGGAGGCGGCGCGCCGCGCCCTGGAGGACTCCGGCTACGGCAGCCGGTCCTTCGACCGGTCCCGCGCGTCGGTCGTGTTCGGCGCGGAGGCGGGCAGCGACCTCTCCAACGCGATGACCCTGCGCTCCGTCCTGCCCGCCTACCTGGGCAGCCTGCCGCCCGCGCTGGACGAGCAGCTGCCCCACCTCACGGAGGACTCCTTCCCGGGCGTCCTGGCCAACGTCATCGCGGGCCGGATCGCCAACCGCCTCGACCTCGGCGGCGCCAACTACACCGTGGACGCCGCCTGTGCCTCCTCCCTGACCGCCGTCGACGTGGCATGCAAGGAGCTGGTGAGCGGAACCAGCGACCTGGTGCTGTGCGGCGGGGCCGATCTGCACAACGGCATCAACGACTACCTGCTCTTCGCCTCCGCGCACGCCCTCTCGCCCTCGGGCCGCTCCGCTCCCTTCGACAGCGCCGCCGACGGCATCGCGCTCGGCGAGGGCGTCGGCTGTGTGGTCCTCAAGCGGCTCGCGGACGCCGAGCGGGACGGCGACCGGGTGTACGCGGTGATCAAGGGTGTCGGCAGCGCCAGCGACGGGCGGGCGCTCGGCCTGACCGCGCCCCGGCCCGAGGGCCAGTACAACGCGCTGACCAGGGCCTACCGCAACGCGGGCGTCTCGCCTGCCGAGGTGGGGCTCGTCGAGGCGCACGGCACCGGCACCGTCGTCGGCGACCGCACCGAACTCGGCTCCCTCACCCGGGTGTTCGAGGAGGCCGGGGCGCCGCCCGGGGCCTGCGCGCTCGGCTCGGTCAAGTCGCAGATCGGGCACACCAAGTGCGCGGCCGGACTCGCCGGACTGATCAAGACCTCGCTCGCCCTGCACACCGGCGTGAAGCCGCCGACCCTGCACCTCACCGAGCCGAACCCGGCGTGGGACGCGCAGAGCAGCCCCTTCGCCTTCCACACCGAGGCACGCCCCTGGTCCGCCGCCCCGGCCGAACGGGTCGCCGGGGTCAGCGCCTTCGGCTTCGGCGGCACCAACTTCCACGTCGTCCTGCGGGCCTACGAGGACGGGCCACCGCCGGTCACCTCGGCCCAGCAGTGGCCCGCCGAGCTCTTCACGTTCCGGGGCGCGGACCGGGCGGCGGCGGTACGGGCCGCCACCGAGCTGCTCGCCCTCGTGGAGGCGGAGTCCGGACCGTACGCACCGTGGCGGCTGCGGGACTTCGCGCTCGCCGCGTCCCGGCGGTCCGAGGCCGCCGGGACCCGGGGCGCCCGAAGCGCCCGGACCTGGATCGCCCTCGTCGCCGGGTCGACCGAGGAGCTGACGGCGCTGCTGCGCCGGGCTATCGCCGGTGAACACGCCCCGAAGGAGGGGCTGTTCACCGCCGACGACAACGGGACGGGCGACAGCGAGCCGGACGACATCGCGCTGCTCTTCCCCGGGCAGGGCAGCCAACGGCCCGGAATGTTCGCCGAACTCTTCGTCGCCTTCCCCGAACTCCAGCGCCACCTGCGACTCGACGAGACGACGGCCCGCGTCCTCTACCCGCCGACCGCCTTCGACGAGGCGGGCCGCAAGGAGCAGCAGGAGCGGATCACCGACACGACCGTCGCGCAGCCCGCGCTCGGTCTGACCGGACTCGCCGCGTTCCAGCTCCTGACCAGGGCCGGCGTACGCCCGGCGATGGCCGCGGGCCACAGCTACGGAGAACTGGCCGCGCTGGCCGCGGCGGGCGCCCTCACCCCCGACGCCCTGCTGCGCACCAGTCGTGAACGGGCCGCCGCCATCCTGCGCGCCACCGGCGAGGGCGATCCCGGCACCATGGCCGCCGTCTCCGCGGGCGAGCCGGAGGTCGCGGCGGCCCTGACGGCCGCGGGCCTGGCCGACTCGGTGGTGACGGCGAACCGCAACTCGCCCCGTCAGACGGTCATCTCGGGCCCCACCGAGGACGTTCTCACGGCCGTGGAACGGCTGCGCGCCCAGGGGCTCGCCGCACAGCGCATCCCGGTCGCCTGCGCGTTCCACAGCCCGCTGGTCGCGGCGGCCGGCGGGACCTTCGCCGAGGTGCTCGCCGGAGTTCCGTTCACGTCGACCGACTTCCCTGTCTGGTCGAACCGTACGGCCGCCCGTTACCCGCGGGACCCCGAAGCGGTCCGGGCCGAACTCGTTGCCCAGATCGGCTCACCCGTCCGCTTCGCCGACCAGATCGAGGCGATGTACGAGGCCGGGGCCCGGGTCTTCGTCGAGGCCGGGCCCGGCTCGGTGCTGACCCGGCTGGTGGGCACGGTCCTCGGCGACCGACCGCACCGCACGGTCGCCCTGGAGGACGGCCGACGTGCCGGGCGCACGGGTCTCGTCGGGTTCCTCGCGGCGCTCGCCCAACTGGCCGTCGCCGGTGTGGACATCAGGACCTCGTGGCTCTTCCAGGGCCGGGACGCGGTCCCCGCCGACGTCCGCGCCCCGCGTCCCAGACGCGCCGCCTGGACGGTCGACGGCCATCTGATCCGTACGGCGGACGGCGCGATCCCCGCCACCGCACTCCACCCCGCCGAGCGTGTACCGGAGGCCCTCGTGACCCACAGCAGCCCCGTCGGACCGGCGGCGGTCTCCGGATCCGAGGCCCTGATCAGCGAGTTCCTGCGGACGAGCCGGGAGATGATCGCGGCGCAGCGGGATGTGATGCTGGGGTATCTGGGAGCGGATCCGGGGGTACGTCCCCCCGCCCCCGCCCCGGTCACGTACGCCGACGCTCCGGTCACGGTGACCGCGCTGCCCGCCGCCGCGCCGGTCGCAGTGGCCGTACCGGCAGGTGGGTCGGTGCTGTCGGTCGTTCTCGAGGTGATCGGCGAGCGCACCGGCTACCCCGTCGACATGATCGAACCCGACCTCGACCTCGAAGCCGACCTCAGCGTCGACTCCATCAAACGCGCCGAAATCGCGGGCGAACTGGCGACCCGGCTCGGGCTGACCGCGACCGGCGACACCGACGTGGAGGAGCTGGCCAAGGCGCGTACCGCCGCGAGCATCGCCGCGCTGGTCGAGCGGGCGAGCGGAGCGAAGGCGACCCCGGCTCCCGCCGGTGCGGGTGCCGGAGCCTCCGTGAGCGCCGCGCCGACCGCCGAGTCCGTCCTCGCGCTCGTCCTCGACGTGATCGGCGAGCGCACCGGCTACCCCGTCGACATGATCGAACCCGACCTCGACCTCGAAGCCGACCTCAGCGTCGACTCCATCAAACGCGCCGAAATCGCGGGCGAACTGGCGACCCGGCTCGGGCTGACCGCGACCGGCGACACCGATGTGGAGGAACTGGCCAAGGCGCGTACCGCCGCCGCGATCACGGCGCTGGTCGAGCGGGCGAGCGGAGCGGAGGCGACCCCGGCTCCCGCCGGTGCGGGTGCCGGAGCCTCCGTGAGCGCCGCGCCGACCGCCGAGTCCGTCCTCGCGCTCGTCCTCGACGTGATCGGCGAGCGCACCGGCTACCCCGTCGACATGATCGAACCCGACCTCGACCTCGAAGCCGACCTCAGCGTCGACTCCATCAAACGCGCCGAAATCGCGGGCGAACTGGCGACCCGGCTCGGGCTGACCGCGACCGGCGACACCGACGTGGAGGAGCTGGCCAAGGCGCGTACCGCCGCGAGCATCGCCGCGCTGGTGGCGGGAGCCCGGGGCGAGGTGGCCGAGCCCGAGAGACCGGAGGCCGGCCCGGCCGGCCCCGAACCCGTAGTCGTGGCACCCCGGCGCCTCGTGATGCGGGAGTTCGACCTCGCCCCCGCCGACCCGGCGCCCACCAGCGACCTGCTGATCGGCCGCAGTTTCCTGTTGCTCGGCTCCGGACCGGTGGCCGAGGCGCTGACCGCACGCCTCACCGTGCACGGCGCCCACGCGCTGACCGCCGAAGAGCCCCCGGCCGACCGAGAGTTCGACGGGATCGTCCACCTCGTCGCACCGGACGCCCCGCCCGTGCTGCCGGACGTCTTCCCCGCCTATCAGCGGGTGCTGGCGGGCAACCCGCGCTGGGTGCTGGCCGCGGGCGCCTCCGCCGGTCTGCGCGGCTTCTTCCGCTCCCTCGCGCGGGAGTACCCCGACACGGTCGCCCGGGTCGTCGAGCACGCGCCCGGCACCGCGCCCGAGGACATCGCCGCGGAGCTCGTCGCCGAGCTCACCGCGCCCGACCGTGAGCCGGTCGTCCTGCGCTCCCCCGGCACACGGCGCGGACTGCGCATGGCCGAGGAGGGGCTCGGTCTGCTCGGCAGTACGGGTGCGGGCCCGGCCGGGGACGGGGCCGCCGAGGCCGCCGCGCTCGGCCTGGACTCCGATACGGTCGTCCTGCTGGTGGGCGGCGCCCGGGGGATCACCGCGCGGTTCGCCGCGACCCTGGCCGCCGCGAGCCGCTGCCGGATCGAACTGTTCGGCCGCACCGCCCTGCCCGGGGACGGGGAGGGGGAGGGGGAGGGGGAGGACCCCGCCCTCGCCGCCGCGGGCACCGCCGGTGAACTGCGGACCGCGCTCATCGCGGGCGGGTTGCGCGTCCCCGCCGAGATCGAGCGGGCGATCGGCCGGATCCAGGCCGAACGCGAGGTGCGAGCCACCTTGCGCGGACTCGTCGCGCTCGGCTCCGAGGTGCGCTACCGCACCGTGGACGCGCTGGACGGCGACACCGTGCGCCGGGCCGTGAAGGAGATCCACGCCGAGCACGGCCGACTCGACGGCGTCGTGTACGCGGCCGGTGTGATCGAGGACAAGCTGATCGCGGAGAAGAGCCCCCGGTCGTACGACCGGGTGTTCCGTACGAAGGTCGACGGCGCGCGCGAACTGCTGGACGCGCTGGGCGAGTTGCCGGACGGGGAAGGCCCCCGGTTCGCCGTGCTGTTCGGCAGCGTCGCCGCCGCTCTCGGCAACCGCGGCCAGTCCGACTACGCCGCCGCCAACGACGCCCTGGAGACCCTCGGCGCCCGCTGGGCGGACTCCGGCACCGGCCGCCGCGGCCTGACCGTCCACTGGGGTCCATGGGCACCGACCGGAGACGGCAACCACGGCATGGTCACCCCCGAGCTGATGCGGCACTACGCGGGCCGCGGCATCCAGCTCATCGACCCCGACGAGGGCACCATGAGCCTGCTGCGCGAGCTGGCCTGGGGGCCCGAGGGCGACACCGCCGTGGTCTACACGGCGTCGGGCTGGTGACCGGGATGACCGGCGCCCGCGCCGAACCGGTCGCCATCGTCGGCATGTCGGTGCTCTTCCCGGGCGCCCCCGACCTCGCCACGTACTGGCACAACCTGGTCTCCGGCGTCGACGCCATCACCGAGGTGCCGCCGGGCCGCTGGGACGCCGACGAGTACTACGCGCCCGGCGCCGAGCGCCGCGCCGACCGGGTCTACTGCCGGCGCGGCGGTTTCGTGGACGAACTGGCCGAGGTGGACGTCACCGAGTTCGGGATCATGCCCGCCGCGGTCCCGGCCACCGAGCCCGACCAGCTGATCGCGCTGCGGGTGGCCGCGGCCGCCCTGGCCGACGCGGGCGGCCCGGACCGGCTGCCCGCCGACCGGCACCGGGTCGGTGTGGTGCTCGGCCGGGGCGGCTATCTCACCCCCGGCCTGGTCCGGCTCGACCAGCGGGTACGGACCGCGAGCCAGCTCGTGCGCACCCTGGGCGAGCTGCTTCCGGACCTCGACGCCGGCCAACTCGAGGCGGTGCGCGAGGCGTTCACCGACCGGCTCGGGCCCGAGGCACCGGAGTCCTCGATCGGTCTTGTGCCCAACCTCGCCGCGTCCCGGCTGGCCGGCCGGCTCGACCTGCGCGGGCCCGCCTACACCGTGGACGCCGCCTGCGCCTCCTCGCTCATCGCCGTCGACCACGCCGTGCGCGAGCTCGGCAGCGGGCGCTGTGACGTGATGCTGGCGGGCGGGGTGCACCACTGCCACGACATCACCTTCTGGAGTGTGTTCAGCCAGCTCGGCGCGCTCTCCCCGAGCGAGCGCATCCGGCCGTTCGACCGGGGCGCGGACGGGGTGCTGATCGGTGAGGGCACCGGTGTCGTCGTCCTCAAGCGGCTCGCCGACGCCGAGCGGGACGGCGACCGGATCTATGCCGCGATCACCGGCACCGGCGTCGCCTCCGACGGACGGACGACCAGTCTGATGGCGCCCGATTCCGGCGGCCAGGTCCGTGCGGTCCGCCAGGCCTGGGAGGCCGCCGGGCTCGACCCGGCCGCCCCCGGCTCGATCGGGCTCCTGGAGGCGCACGGCACCGCCACCCCGGCGGGCGACGGCACCGAACTCACCACGCTCGCCGAGGTGTTCGGGCCGCCGCCGACGGACCCGTCCGGGGACGCGCCGGCCGCCGTCATCGGCTCGGTGAAGTCGATGATCGGGCACACCATGCCCGCGGCGGGCGTCGCCGGGCTGATCAAGGCCGCGCTCGCCGTCCACCACGGGGTGCTCCCGCCGACCCTGCACTGCGACGACCCGCACCCGGCGCTCGCCCGCACCCGTTTCACCCCCATCGCCGCCGCCCTCCCCTGGCGGACCGACGACCGGCAGCCGGTGCGCCGGGCCGCCGTCAACGCCTTCGGGTTCGGCGGCATCAACGCCCACGTGGTACTCGAAGAGGTCACGGTCGCGCGGCGGGCGGCCGAGGTGTACGAGCCGGAGCCGGTGCTGCGGCTGACCGCGCCGACACCCGAGGCGATGGCCGCGCTCCTTGACCGCTCCGACTCCGAGATCCTCGCCTCAGGTCTCGACGAACGCGCCCCCGCCGCCGATCCGGTGCGGCTCGCCGTCGTCGGGCCGACGGCCAAGCGGCTGGCGCTGGCCCGCAAGGCGGTCGCCAAGGGGAAGGGGTGGCGGGGCCGGGGCGACGTGTGGTTCGTGCCGCGTCCGCTGCTGGGGCCCGGCGGCGGCCGGCTCGCGTTCGTCTTCCCGGGCCTGGAGGCCGAGTTCGCGCCCAACTCCGGAGACATCGCACGGCACTTCCGGCTGCCCTGGTCGCGCGCCGTCACCGACGCCACCGTGGGTGACGTGGGCCGGCAGGGCACCGGCGTCTTCGAGCTCGGCCGGCTCCTCGACACCGCGCTGCGGCGGCTCGGCGTCGTCCCGGACGCGCTCGCCGGACACAGCCTCGGCGAGTGGACCGCGATGGCCGCCGCGGGGATCCACTCCCCGGAGGAGATCGACGCCTTCCTCGCCGGATTCGACCCCGACGCGCTGAGCGTCCCCGGGCTGGCCTTCGCCGCGATCGGCGCCCCCGCCGAGGTGGTGCTGACCGAACTGGACAGCCGCGGGGACGTGGTCCTCTCCCACGACAACGCGCCCAACCAGTCGATGATCTGCGGCCCCGAGCCCGCCGTCGCCGCGCTGGTCGAGGTGTTCAGGGCCCGGGCGGTGATCTCGCAGATCCTGCCGTTCCGCTCCGGCTTCCACACTCCGATGCTGGAGCCCTACCTCGGCCCGATCAGAAAGGCCGCCGAGGCCTACACCCTGCATCCGGCCGCGCTGCCCCTGTGGTCCGCGACGACCGTCGCCCCCTACCCGGACGAACCGGCGGCGATCCGTGAGCTGTTCATCCGCCATCTGCTGGAGCCGGTCCGCTTCCGGCCCCTGGTGGAGACGATGTACGCGGCGGGCTTCCGCGCGTTCGTCCAGCTCGGCGCGGGACAGCTCGGCTCGCTCATCGGCGACACCCTGCACGGCCGGGACCACCTCGTGGTCCCCGCCCACTCCCCGCACCGCTCGGGCCTCCCCCAACTCCACCGCGTGGCGAGCGCGTTGTGGGCGGACGGGGCCACGCCTGACCTCGCCCCACTGCTGGGCGGGGCACAGGCCGCCGCACCGGCCCGTACGGGACGCCGTCCGGGCCGGCCGGTCCGGCTGGACCTCGGCGGCGCGAACGTGTCCCTGGACGCGGAGACCCGCGACCGGGTGAGCGCCGCGCTGTCCCGGCCGCGGCACACCGCGCCGCACGATGCGGGCGCCCTGGACCAACAGGGCCCGCTGGGAGCGGAGTTGTCGGCGCTGCTGCGGGACGCGACGGTGTTCGCCTCGGACGTGGTGGCGGCGGGGCGACACGGACGCGGGGCCCCGCGCGACGGCCGCGCGCCGGCCCCTCGTACGGCCGCGCCCCCCACACCCGCCGCACCCGGGCCCCGCCCCCTCCAGCCCCTCGAAACCGCCCTCCACGTCTCCGTCGACACCATGCCCTACCTCCTGGACCACTGCTTCTTCCGGCAGCCCGCCCAGGCCGACCCCGCCGACCGCTGGCCCGTGGTCCCGGGCACCACCGTGATCGCCCACCTCATGGAGTTCGCCGAACGGGCGGCGCCCGGTCGGCGCGCGGTGGCCGTCCACGACGTACGGCTGCACCAGTGGATCACCGCCACTCCGGCCGTCGACATCCCCGTACGGATCGTCCCCGAGGGCCCGGACCGGGTCACCGCCTCGCTCGGCCCGTACGCCCGGGCCGTGGTCGAACTCGCCCCGGATCAGACGCGGTTCACGCCTCCCGCGCCCTGGACCTTTCCCGCCACGCTGGAGGAGAGGCCCGAGCTGACCGCGGCGGAGTTGTACTCGCGCCGCTGGATGTTCCACGGCCCGCGCTTCCAGGGCCTGTGCGAACTGACCGCGGTCGGCGACCGGCACGTACGCGGGGTGCTCGTCACCCCGCCCGCGCCGGGCGCCCTGCTGGACAACGTGGGACAGCTCCTCGGCTACTGGATCATGGCCCGGCAGCCGGTGCGGACGACGGTGTTCCCGGTCGGCATGAAGGAGATCCGCTTCCACGGCCCGCACCCCGCGCCCGGCGAGCGCCTGGAATGCCTGATCCGGATCACCTCCGTCACCGACGCCACGCTCGAAGCGGACATGCAGCTGGTCCATCGCGGGCGGGTGTGGGCGGAGTTCAGCGGCTGGCAGGACCGCAGGTTCGACAGCAATCCGCGCATCCGCGAGGTGGACCGGGAGCCCGAGCGGTACACGCTGTCCCGGATGCAGCCCGGCGGCTGGGCGCTGGTCCACGAGGAGTGGCCCGATCTGGCCACCCGCGAGCTGATCATGCGCAACATCCTGGCGGGCGAGGAACGCGAACGGTACGCGGCGCACGCCCCGCGCGGCCGACGGCAGTGGCTGCTCGGCCGGATCGCCGCCAAGGACGCCGTACGCAACGTGCTGTGGGACGCCGGGGCGGGCCCCGTCTACCCGGCCGAGGTCAGGGTCGGCAACGACCCGGCCGGCCGGCCCTTCGTGACCGGCGGCTACGGCAGGACCCTGCCCGCGCTGCACGTCTCCCTCGCCCACCGCGGCGAGACGGCCGTGGCGATGGCCAGGACCGAGGGTCCCTGCGGCATCGACATCGAGGAGGTCACCGACCGGCCCGAGGGCACCCTCGCCGTGGCCCTCACCACCGCCGAACGCGAGCTGCTCACCTCACTCGCCCACCGGCCGCGAGGAGCCCCCGAACGGCTCTGGTTCACCCGTTTCTGGGCCGCCAAGGAAGCCGTCGCGAAGGCGCGCGGCACCGGACTGGGCGGCGAGCCGAAGCGGTTCGAGATCACCGCGGCCGACGGCGAGAGGCTGACCGTCCGTGCCGCGGGCGAGGAGTACCGCGTGCGGCACCGCGCGCTGACCACCCCCCGGCCGTCCGCGGGGCCCGCCAAGGAGTACGTCGTGGCCTGGACGGCAGTCAACGATCAGGAGAACGAAGATGACCACTGAACTCGACCGCCCCGCGGGCCAGTCGGACAGAGCACAGACCTCGGCGCCCGACGCGGCGACCGCGCTCGCGGACATCTCGGCCATCCTGCGCACCGTGCTGGAGGAGTACGGGCTCGACGACTGCGAGATCACCCTCGACACGTCCTTCCACGACGACCTGGAGCTGGAGAGCATCGACCTGGTCACCCTCTCAGCCCAGTTGCGCGAGTTCTACGGCGAGCGGGTCAACTTCGCCGCGTTCATAGCCGACCGCGGGCTGGAGGAGATCATCGCGCTCACCGTCGGCGATCTCGTCGGCTACGTCGTGGACTCACTGGCCGTCGCGGAGGTGGCCTGACCATGGCGACGACGCGGGTGAACGGCATCGACGTACACGTCCAGCGGCTGGGTCACGACAGCGGCTCCCCGCGCCCCGTCGTGGTCCTCATCCACGGCCTGCTCATCGACACTCTCGCCAGCTACTACTTCAGCCTCGCGCCGCGCCTCGCCGAGGAGGGCCTGGACGTCGTCATGTACGACCTGCGCGGGCACGGCAAGACCTCCCGGCCGCCGACCGGTTACCGGATGGAGGACTTCGTCGCCGACCTCGACGCACTGCTCGACGCGCTGGCGATCGACCGCCCGGTGCACCTGGTCGGCAACTCCTTCGGCGGCGCCGTCGCGTACGCCATGGCCGCCGCCCGCCCCGAGCGGGTCGCCAGTGTCATCGCCATCGAGGCCGAACCGCCCGCCCGGACCTGGGCCGAGACCATGTCCGCGGGCCTGGTCGGCGAGGGGGGCGGCCTGGTGGTCCAGGAAGTCATCCAGTGGCTGCGGGAGAACCCCGGCCGGCACAACGAGCGGCCGTTCCGGGCCGCGGGCCGGGTGCTCGACGAGACCGCGCTCGCCCAGGAGCTCCCGCTCAGCGCTCTGATCGACGAGGACCTGTCGGCGATCCGCTGCCCGGTCTTCGCCATCTTCGGCGGCGCGTCGTACCTCTCCGCCCAGACCGGGATGCTGGAGGCCTCGCTCGCCGACTGCCGCACGGTCGTGCTGCCCGACCGCGGTCACTCGGTACTGGTGGAGGCCACCACGGACACCTACGCCCTGGTCCGCGACTGGCTGCTCCGCCAGGAGGCGCACACCCTGCGGGAGGCGCTCTAGATGGGCAGGTTCCTGCTCGTGGTGCCGCCACTGGTCGGACACGTCAACCCGGCCGTGGGCACCGCGGCGGCGCTCGCCGGGCGCGGGCACGAGATCGTGTGGGCGGGCCACCCCGAACTCGTCCACGCCCTCGTCGGATCCGACGCCGTCGTCTTCCCCTGTGCCCTCCCCGAGGACGGACTCTCCCGGCCCGCCGGTCTGAAGGGACCGGCCGCGTTCCAGTTCCTCTGGGAGAGCTTCCTCGTTCCACTGGCGGACGCGATGGCGCCCGGGGTACGGACGGCGATCGAGGCGTACGACCCCGATGTCGTCGTCTGCGACCAGCAGGCGGTGGCGGGTGCGCTGGTCGCCGAATCGCTCGGGCGCCTCTGGGTGACCTCCGCCACCACCTCCGCCGAACTGGTCGACCCGCTGGCCGGCATGCCGAAGGTCACGGCGTGGCTGGAGGGGCTGCTGGCGGGGTTGCGGAACCGGATCTGCGACGGTTTCGGCTCGGCGGACCCCCGCTTCTCCCCGCACGGCGTCCTGGCGTACACCACCCGCGCGCTGCTCGGTCCGGCCGAACTGCCCGACCGGGTGTGGCTGGTGGGCCCCTCCGTCGCCGCCCGCACCGCGAGTGGCGACGACTTCCCCTGGGACTGGCTGGACGCATCACCTCTGCCCGTCGTCCTGGTCAGTCTCGGCACGGCCAACAACGACGCCGGGGCCCGTTTTCTGAACGCGGCCGCGCAGGGGCTGGGCGAACTGACGGGCCGAGTACGGGCGGTGCTCGTGGATCCCGGCGGGCTGGTCGAGGCGCCGGTCCCCGACAACGTCCTCCTGCGCCCCCACGTCCCCCAACTCGCCCTCCTCCCACGCCTCGACGCGGTCGTCTGTCACGCCGGGCACAACACCGTGTGCGAGGCGCTGTGGCACGGTGTCCCGCTCGTCGTGGCGCCGATCCGGGACGATCAGCCCATCGTCGCCGGGCAGGTCGTGGACGCGGGTGCGGGGGTACGGCTGCGGTTCGGCCGCGCGGACGCGGCCAGGATCCGCGCGGCGGTCGAGACGGTCCTCGACCCGGCCGAGGGCCACCGGAAGGCGGCCGAGGCCGTCGGGGAGTCCTTCCGCGCCGCGGGCGGCAGCGCCTCCGCCGCCGCCCGTCTCGAAGCGCTGGCGGCCGGTTCGGACATGACGGGAGGACGAGGCGACGCATGAGCGACAACGGCACGCCCGAGCACCGGCCGACAGCCGACCGCCCTCGTCCCGACCCGGACCAGGACCAGGACCAGGAGCACGTTCCGACAGCGCCCGCGTCGCCGTGGCCCGACCCGACCGACGCCTCACCAGAACCCGAACCGGCCACCCCGGACCCGCCCACCGGCTCGCTCGTCGCTCTCGTCGCCTACGCCTGGCCCCACTGGCGCGTGCTGCTCCTCTCCCTCGTGCTCACTCTCCTGGCCAGTGTGTCGGGGCTGGTGCAGCCGAAGTTCGCGCAGGCGATCCTGGACCGGCTGGACGGCGGCGGCAGCGTGGTCGCGCCGGTCGCGCTGCTGGCCGTGTTCCTGGTCGCGGGCGCCCTGCTCACCGGTCTCAACGCCTGGCTCCAGCAACGGACTTCGGAGCGGGTGGTGCGAGAGGTGCGGCGCGGTCTCGTGCACCGTCTGATCCGGCTGCGGGTCGCCGAGCTGGACCGGCGGGCCCCCGGCGACCTGATAGCCCGCGTCACCTCCGACAGCACGCTGCTCAAGAGCGCCGCCACCGAGGGCCTGATCATGACGGTCAACGGCGTCCTGACCTTCGCCGGGGCACTGTTCATGATGGCGACGCTCGACGCGCGTCTGCTCGGCGTCACGCTGCTGGTGCTGACGATGGTCGGTGTCGTGATCACCGTCGTCCTGCCCCGCATCAAGGCCGCCGTGGCCCGCTCCCAGGCGTCCGTCGGAGCGGTCGGCGCCGTCCTCGACCGCACCCTCGGCGCGGCCCGCACGGTCAAGGCCAACGGCGCCGAGGGCCGCGAGACGCGCACCGCCGAGGACGCGGTCGACGAGGCGTACGCCGCCGGGCTGGTCGGCGCCCGCTACAGCGCCCTCGTCACCATGGTCGGCGGCGCCGCCATCCAGACCGCGTTCCTGGTGGTGCTCGGCGTGGGCGGCACCTTCGTCGCCCACCACTCGATGTCGGTCTCCGAACTGATCGCCTTCCTCCTGTACGTCTTCTTCCTGGCGAGCCCGGTGTCACAGCTGGTCGGCGGCGCGGCCCAACTCCAGCAGGGGCTGGGCGCGGTGGGCAGGATCCAGGAGGCGGGCGCGCTGCCGGTCGAGGACGACATCGACACGGCCGAACCCGCGCACACGCCCGCCGACGCCGCACCACCGGCCGTCGAACTGACCGGGGTCGAGTTCACCTATCCCGGCCGCGCCCCGGCCCTGCGCGGCGTGAGCTTCACCGTTCCCGGGGGCACCCGGACCGCGCTGGTCGGTCTGTCGGGCGCGGGCAAGACCACCCTCTTCTCCCTCCTCCAGCGCTTCTACGAGCCGACCGCGGGCACGATCAGGATCGGCGGCCAGGACATCGCGGCCCTGCCGCGCGCCGAGGTCCGGCGCCGGATCGCGTACGTCGAGCAGGACTCCCCCGTGATGGCCGGCACCCTCCGCGACAACCTGCTGTACGCGGCGCCGTCGGCGACCGGGGAGCAGCTGGCCGAGGCCCTGGCCGTCACCCGCCTCGACGGCCTCCTCGCCCGCCTGCCCCAGGGCCTGGACACGCCCGTGGGCCCGCGCGGAGTCACCCTGTCCGGCGGCGAACGCCAGCGGCTCGCCATCGCCCGCGCCCTGCTGCGCCGGCCCCAGGTGCTCCTCCTCGACGAGGCGACGGCCCAGCTCGACGCCCGCAACGAACAGGCCCTCGGCGAACTCGTCGCCCGCACCGCGGGCCGCTGCACGGTCCTGCTGATCGCCCACCGGCTGTCCACGGTCACCGACGCCGACCAGATCGTGGTCCTGGAACACGGCGACGTCCGCGCCGTGGGCACCCACCGCTCGCTGGTCGACGACGACGACCTCTACCGCGAACTGGCCGCCACCCAACTCCTGGCCGCCGAACCGGCGGAGCACCCCGTCAGCGCAGCGTCAACCGGTACGTCAGCGGTGAGCGCCCCGTGATCAGGACCCGCACCCCGTCCGGGGTCAGGGAGCCGCTCAGCCACGCGTAGCGCTCGCCCGGGTCGACCACCGCCGGCTGGCGGCCGCCCTTGCCGTTGCCGGGGCCGAAGGTGATGTGGTCGGTGCCGACGGTGTAGGTGGCCTCGCCGGAGACGAGTTGGAAGGTGTCCGGGGAGCCGGGGACGGGTTCGAGGCCGTCCCCGGTCAGGGTGCCGCCGGGGCGGAAACAGAGTTCGAGGGCGAGCGGGCTCGCGCAGCCCTCGCCGGAGAGGTCGAAGGAGATGTCCCAGGCTCCGGTGCCGACCTCACGGACCAGGACTTCGGTGCGGAGTGTGCGGTACTCCTTCGGGCGGTGCGGGAAGTCCATCGCGGACCAGAAGCGGCTGTCGTCGCTGAGGGCGTAGGCGCCGTCGGGGCGGCGGTGCTCGGGCGGCAGCGGGTGGTGGAAGGCGCCGCGCACCTCGGCGTGCAGCCGCCAGCCGTCGTCCGTGCGTTCCAGTCCCTCCGACCGGAAGTGGCCGAGCGCGAAGAACCGCGGGGCCAGCCGGAGCGAGTCGAGGATCGCGGCGCCCTTGCGCATCTTGAAGAAGGTCGGGTTGGTGGACAGACCGGACGAGATGGCGTGCAGTTCCGGGAAGTCGGTACCGCCGAAGATGCTCGCCGTGTGCGTCCCGCGGCGCACCCGGACCAGGCGGCTGCTGTCGTCGTGGTGCTCGAAGCCGTCGGGCAGGGAGGTCACTTCGGGCAGCGGGGCGGCGAGTTCCGGCTGGTCCAGGACCTGGGCGAGGCGTTCGCCGGCCGGGGTCTCGCCGAAGGTCTGGCCGGTGCCGCGCTCCTGGAGCAGCGCGGCCACCGCCGCGAACCGTCCGTCGCCGTCGCGCAGCGCCATCTCCCGGTACTGGAGCCAGAGCTCGGGCAGATGCTGGACCCTCGTCTGGTCCTGGCGGCGTGAATGGACCGTCTCCACCTCGCCGTTGGGCTCGATGACGTACAGGTTGGCGGCCAGGTTGTCGCGTACGTTCGTGTAGAGGTCCGTACGTCCGTAGTGGCGGGCCAGCACGAGCAGCGCCGGATTGGTCACCACGGCCGAGTAGATGGGGCTGCGTTCGCTGTACTCGCCGCCGGGCAGCTGGTCGATGCCCTCGGCGAGCCAGCTCTCGATGCGCTCGGGGTAGGCAGGGTCGGGCCAGCGGGCGTGGATGCGGGCGAGGGCCGCGCAGACCAGCCATCGGTGGTTGGCGGTGTGCACGCCCCCGGTGGCGAGGGAGGGGCCCGCGAGGCGCAGGATCCGCTCGATCGTCGCGCGCAGCCCGGTGGTCGGCTCGTGGGCGTCCTCGTCGAGCAGGTGATGAATCAGGTTGAGGTCGACGACCGAGAAGGCGGTGTCCGCCGGGTTGCCGTCCGCCCCGTGCTCCCACAGTCCGTTGTCGTACTGCTCCTCGGCGAGCGCGTCGGCGAGTTCGGCGGCGGGGCCGAGGAGCGCGGCGGAGTGGTGGTAGGCCGAGCCCTCGTGCACGTACACCGAGACGAGCGTGCGCAGTGAACGGGTGGCAGCGCGGGCCTCGCCGCCGTCACGGAGTTCGACGAGAGCGGCGGCGTACCCGTCGAGGACGGCCTTGGCGCTGGTCTCGGCGGTCGCGGTGAGGAACTCGACGAACGCGGTGTCGAGGGGGACGCCGGCGTCCGCGAGGGCGGCGAGGAAGGTCTTGCGGGGTGTCACTGGGGCTCCTCCCCCTACAGAAAGCGCTTGCACACGGAGTGACCCTACTTAATGTGTGGATGTCACTACAAGCCCCGTCCGGGTGTGAGCGCTACTGGGCGTCCGACCGGGGATTTCTCCGGAACCCGGACGTCACGGGAACCCCTATACATGCGGTGTATACACCAGATGTAGAGTCTGCGCATGCCTTCGCTGACCATGAAGATGAGAAGACCGGGGACCAGGTTGCGTTCGACGGCCGCCTTTCTGGCGGCCGTTTCGCTTGCCCTGCCGCTGACGGGCTGCACGACCCTCCACACCACCGCGCCGGCCGCCGCCCGCGCGCAGGCCGCCGCCGGCACCCCGGCGAAGTTCGGGACCGTGGACTGCCGCCAGGCCAAGTGCATCGCGCTGACCTTCGACGCCGGGCCGAGCGAGAACTCGGCCAAGCTCCTCGACGTACTCAAGGAGAAGCAGGTCCCGGCGACCTTCTTCCTGTTGGGCAAGCGGCACATCGAGAAGTATCCGGAGCTCGTCAAGCGGATGGCCGCCGAGGGACACGAGGTCGCCAGTCACACCTGGGACCACAAGATCCTGACGGAGATCAAGCCGGCGGAGATACGCGAGGAGTTGGAGAAGCCCGACGACGCGATAGAGAAGCTCACCGGAAAGCGGCCGACGCTCATGCGCCCGCCGCAGGGGCGGACCGACGACACCGTGCACAAGATCTGCCGCGAGCTCGGCCTCTCGGAGGTCCTGTGGAGCGTGACGGCCAAGGACTACAAGACGTACGACCCCAAGGTCATACAGGAGCGCGTGCTGAAGCAGTCGACCCGGGACGGGATCATCCTGCTGCACGACCTCTACCCGGGCACCGTGCCCGCGGTGCCCGGGATCATCGACGCGCTCAAGGAGCGGGGGTACGTGTTCGTGACCGTGCCGCAGCTGCTGGCGCCGGGGAAGGCGAAGCCCGGTACCGTCTACCGCCCCTGACGGCCGCGTGTCAGCTCAGCCGCACCGGCAGCACCCGGTAGCCGTGGCCGATGAAGGACTCGGCGAGGCGGGCCGGACCCTGCGTGTCGTCGAGGCCCAGGCCCGGGAAACGGGCGAAGAGCGCGGGGAGCGCGAGGGACGCCTCCAGGCGGGCCAGTGGGGCGCCGATGCAGTAGTGGGCGCCGTGGCCGAAGGCGAGGTGCTCCTTGTCCGTGCGGGTCAGGTCGAAGCGGCCCGCGCTCTCGCCGTGCCGCAGGGGATCGCGGCCGGCCGCCGCGTACGTCGCCAGGATCGCGTCGCCCCGCGCGATCAGCGTGCCGTCCGGGAGCTTGATGTCCTCGACGGCGTACCGCAGCGGGAGGTTGGCGATGGAGGGGGCCCAGCGGAGGGTCTCCTCGATCACCTCGCTCCAGGGGATCTCGCCGTTCTGTACGCGGAGCAACTGCTCGGGGTGGGTCAGCAGGGCGTGCACCGCGTTGCCGATCAGGTTGACGGTGGTCTCGTGGCCCGCGCCGATGACGAGGAGGAGGGTGTCGATCAGTTCGCTCTCGGCGAGTTGCGAACCCTCCTCGTCCCGGGCCGCGATCAGAGCGGTGGTCAGGTCGTCGCCCGGCCGCTCGCGCTTGGCGGCGACCAGTCCGGCGAGCAGTTCATGGACTTCCCGGTAGGTGGCCATGGCCTGTTCGGGGGTGATGGTGGTGTCCATGTTGGCCTCGATGAGGCGTGCGATATCGGCGCGCCGGTCCTCGGGCAGGCCGAACAGCTCGCAGATCACCTGCATCGGAAGCGGGTGCGCGTAGGCGGACCGCAGGTCGACCCGCCCGTCGGGCGCCTCGGCCATCCGGTCGAGCAGCGTGGCGGCGAGTTCCTCGATGCGGGGCTTGAGCGCGTCCGTGCGGCGTTTGGTGAACGCGGGCGAGACGAGTTTGCGCAGCCTGCGGTGGTCGGCGCCGTACGCGGTGAACATGTTGGTGACGCCGACCCACAGGGTGATCCAGCTCTCGCGGTACTCACCCTCGATCCAGGCGGGCCAGTGCTGGTTGGGATCCTTGGACACCCGGTCGTCGGCGAGGAGTTGCCTGAGGGTCTCGTACCGGGTGGGCGCCCAGGCCCGTATGCCGCCCGGCAGTTCGATGAGGGCCGCGGCGCCGCGGCCGCGCAGCAGATCCGCCTCGCCGTGGAGGTCGGCGCCCGCGGGGTCGATGACGTAGGGCTGGTCCGGCACGTGAACTCCTGCTCTCTGGACCGGTCGGCCGTCGGGGTCCCCGGCACCTCGGGCGACCGCTGGATCATGGGGGACACACAGCAAACGGGGGGCGCTCCCCGGATAGCCTGGTGGCTGGCGGACGGCATGTCAACAGCGTTGGAATGAACGGGAGTTACCCGCGACCGAGCCGGACTGACCCGCGGGATCGTGGGTGGGTCGGGGCCGTGCCGGTACGTCGAGCCCGTCGCCGCCGGATCAGACGTCGCCCCGCGGGGAGCCACTTCCGGACCCGAACGTAGGCGACGGGCTTGCGACGTACCGGCACGGCCCCTTCCGTGCGTCGGCCGCCTACGATCGGCCCGTGGCCCTCTTCCAACTGGAGCGCGTGTCCTCCTGCCCCGTCGAGGAGAGCTGGCGTCGCCTCACCGACTGGCCCCGGCACGCCGCCGTCGTCCCGCTGACCCGGGTCACCGTGCGCACCCCGCCGCCGACCGGTGAGGGCACGGTGTTCGTCGCCCGGTCGGGGGTGGCTCCGGTGGCCTTCGACGACCCCATGGAGGTCGTCACCTGGCGACCGCCCCTGGACGGGAGCGCGGGAAGGTGCCGGCTGGTCAAGCGCGGCACGTTCGTCACGGGGTGGGCCGAGATCGAGGTCCGTCCGGTGACCGGCGGGGGCTCACGGGTGCTCTGGCGGGAGGATCTGAACGTGCGGTGGCTGCCGCGATTCCTCGACCGGCCACTGGGGTGGGCGGGGCGGTGGATGTTCGGACGAGCGGTGGAAGGGCTGCTGCGGCCGGGGGCCGCCTGACGACGCCCCGTCTCCGGTCTCGGCCGCACCGCCCGGGACTCCGACGCTCCGTGCCCGGGACGGATCACACACCACTGTATGAAACGGGATAATTGTAGGCTTTGCGTCATGAATGCACGGCTGGCTCTGCTCAGCGCAGTGGAACCCGGTGTCGTGGAGAGTGAAGTCTTCCGGCTGGCGCTCCAGCACACGGTGGGGGAGCTGGGCGCCCTGGGGGGCATGATCCATCTACGGGGTCCCATGTCCGCGCTGCGCCTGGTGTCGGCGGCCGGTCTTCCCGCCGCCCTCACCCGGCCCTGGGAGATCATCGACCAGGAAGGCCCGCTGGCCCCGGCCCGGGTCCTGCACCAGGGACGGGGCGTGTGGGCTCCGGCGGAATCCGGCGAACAGCCCGTCTCCGCCGGATCCGGCGCGGTCTCATGGCCCGGGACCGGGCTGGCGTCGGTGCCGGTGTTCTACGGTGACCGCGGTATCGGCGCGCTCACCGTGGTGATGGGCGACCAGGGGGAGCCGACCGCCGAGCAGTGGGGTTTCCTCCAGGCCGTGATCGCCTGGACCGAGGAGCGCATCCGCCAGGCACCGCCCCCCGCTCGGCACCTCCGGGAGGAACTGAGCGGTGACCTGCTGCGGCAGGCTCTGAAGGAGGTCCCGGTCGGCTCGTGGGACTGGAACGTCCAGACCGGCGAGCTGGTCTGGGACGAGGCCGCCCTGGAGCTCTACCGCACCAGTCCGGCCGATTTCACCGGCAGGATCGAGGACTGGATGAGGATCGTCCACCCCGACGACCTGGCGCCGACCCTGAGAGCGGCGGACAGAGCCCTCCGGCACCGTACGGTGTTCGAGGCCGAGTACCGGGTGCGCCGCCAGGACGGCACCTACGGATGGACCCAGACCCGCGCCCGGGCGACCTACGACGCTCAGGGCGAACCCGTACGAATGATCGGCATGGGATGGGAGAGCAACGAGTCCCGCTCCGCCCTCGACGCGCTCAGCCGGGCTCTTCGCCACATGAGTGACGGCTTCCTCGCCGTGGACGACCGCTGGCGGATCCTCTTCCTGAACCTGGCGGCGGAGCACATGCTGGGCTCCTCCGAGGAGGAGGTGTTCGGCCGCGTTCTGTGGGAGCTTCCCTCCGTCCAGCAGGTCCCCGGCCTGGAGAGGCGCTGCCGGGAGGCCGCCGCCGCGCAGCGGCCCGCCGGCTTCGACATGGAGGCTCCGGACACCGGGCGCCTCCTCCACCTGCGGCTGGTCCCGGGACCCGACGGCCTCACCCTCTACTTCACCGACGTCACCGAAAAGCGGCGGCACGAGGCCGAACGGGCCGCCGCCGCGCACGCCGCCACCGAGCGCGCCGCCCGGATCGCCGAGCTGACCGCCTCCCTCGCCAAGGCGACGACCTCTCGGGACGTGGTGGAGGCGGTCGCGCGGCGCGTGCTGCCGCCGTTCGGCGCCTCCGGTCTTCTGGTGCAGATCATCGAAGGCGACCGGCTGTACAACGTCGGGGCCGTCGGCTATCCACGCGCCTTCCTCGACTCGATCAACGGCGTCCCGCGGGTGGTCCACGACCCGTTCTGGGACACGATCACGTCCGGCACGCCGCTGTTCCTCTGCTCGCGTGCCGAGTACACGACCCGCTACCCCAAGCTCGCCGCCCGGCCGACCCAGGGGCGCAAGCAGGCCTGGGCGTTCATGCCGCTGGCCGCGTCCGGCCACACGTTCGGGGTGTGTGTGGTCTCCTTCGACCAGCCGCGCCGTCTCACCGACGAGGAGCGCACCCTGCTGGCCACGATCAGTGCCCTCGTCGCGCAGGCCCTGGAGCGGGCCCGGCTCTACGACGCCGAGCACACCCGTTCCCAGGAACTCCAGCGCAGCCTGCTCCCCAGCGGCCTGCCCGCACTGCCCGCGTGCACCGCTGCCGCCCGCTACCTCCCCGCCGGGCAGGGCATGGACGTCGGCGGCGACTGGTACGACATCATCCCCCTGTCCGGCGGTCAGGTCGCCCTGGTCGTCGGAGACGTGATGGGCCACGGGCTGCCCGAGGCGGCCACCATGGGGCGGCTGCGCACAGCCGTGCACACCCTGGCCGACCTCGAACTTCCCCCCGACGAGATCATGAGCCACCTCAACGACATCGTCGGCGGCATGGCCGAGGAGTCCTACGCCACCTGCCTGTACGCGCTCTACGACTCCACCACCCAGGTCTGCTCCATCGCCCGCGCCGGGCACCCGCCGCCCGCCCTGGTCCATCCCGACGGCAGTGTGCACTTCCCGGAACTCACCCCCGATCCGCCGCTCGGCGCGGCGGAGCCGCCCTTCGAGACCTTCGAGATGACCGTGCCGGACGGGAGCCTCCTCGTCCTGTACACCGACGGCCTGGTCGAGTCGGCCACCCGCGAGATCGACGACGGCATGGCCGAACTCGCCCGGCTGCTGCGGGCCGCGCACGAGGGTTCCGGCGAAGTGGCCGCCGACCTGGAGTGCCTCTGCGACACCGTCACCGCCGGACTGCTGCCCGCCGAGGACTCCACCGCCGACGACGCGGCCCTCCTCGTCGCCCGCCTCCACGCGCTGACCGACGACGACATGGCTTCCTGGCTGCTCCCCGAGGACCCGCGAGCGGCCGGGGAGGCCCGCTGTCACGTCCGCGAGCAGCTCCACACCTGGGGCCTGGACAACCTGACGCCCACGACGGAACTCCTCGTCAGCGAGCTGGTCGGCAACGTCGTGCGCCATGCGAAGGGACCGGTGCGGCTGCGCCTCCTGCGCGGCCCCGAGCTGGTCTGCGAGGTCTTCGACGGGAGTCTGACCATGCCGCGCATCCGCCGGGCGTCGGAGACCGACGAAGGCGGACGCGGACTGCAACTCATCACCGCGCTCTCCCGCCGCTGGGGCACCCGCTACACGGCGAACGGAAAGTGCATCTGGACCGAGCAGCCGCTGCTCGGCCCGGACAGCCCGGCAGGCCTGTCGGCCGACGTCCTGGACCTGCCGCTGCTGGACTGCGAGGAGTTCGCCCGAGACCTGGAAGAGCTCACTTCCGACGACCGGGAACTGCCCGGCTCGGCCCCCCAGTAGCCGCCCCGCGCCGCTCCCCGGACCCGGCTCAGGCCACCGACCCGATCCGCCGCGCCGCAGCCGACGTCGCGTCGTGGTGGATCGGTGTGTGCGCCCCGGTGAGCGACACCCCGCTTCCCCCGCGCCGGTCGGCCACGATCTCCGAGGCGATGGACAGAGCCGTCTCCTCCGGGGTGCGGGCGCCCAGGTCGAGGCCGATGGGGGACCTGAGGCGCGCCAACTCCAGCTCGGTGACACCGACTTCGCGCAGGCGGTCGTTGCGGTCCAGGTGCGTGCGCCGGGAGCCCATCGCGCCGACGTACGCGACCGGAAGCCGCAGGGCGAGGCGCAGCAGCGGTACGTCGAACTTGGCGTCGTGGGTGAGGACGCACAGGACGGTCCGGGCGTCCACCTCCGTGCGTTCCAGGTACGTGTGGGGCCACTCGACGACGATCTCGTCGGCGTCGGGGAAGCGGGTGGCGGTCGCGAAGACCGGGCGGGCGTCGCACACCGTGACGTGAAATCCCAGGAACTTGCCCATGCGGACCAGCGCCGACGCGAAGTCGATCGCGCCGAACACGATCATGCGCGGGGGCGGCACGGACGACTCGACCAGAACGGTGAGCGGTGCTCCGCAACGGGAGCCCTGCTCTCCGATCTCCAGGCTGCCGGTGCGGCCCGCGTCCAGGAAGGCGCCCGCCTCGCCGGCCACCGTGCGGTCCAGCTCGGGATGGGCGCCGAAGCCACCCTCGTACGAGCCGTCGGGGCGGACGAGCAGCGCGCGGCCCCGCAGTTCGGCGGGTCCGCTGACGATCCGCGCGAGGGCCGCCGCCTCCCCCGTCGCGGCGGCGGCCAGCGCGGAGCCGAGCACCGGCCGGGCGGGGTCCCCCGCCCGGACCGGAGTGACGAGGATGTCGATGATGCCGCCGCAGGTCAGACCGACGGCGAAGGCGTCCTCGTCGCTGTATCCGAAGCGCTCCAGGACGGTCTCGCCGTCCTGGAGCGCCTGCCGGCACAGTTCGTAGACCGCGCCCTCCACGCACCCGCCGGAGACCGAGCCGATCGCCGTGCCGTCGGAGTCGACGGCGAGTGCGGCGCCGGGCCGGCGGGGCGCGCTGCCGCCGACGGCCACCACGGTGGCCACGGCGAAGTCGCGTCCCTGCTCGACCCACCGGTGCAGCTCTTCGGCGATGTCCAGCATGTCTCGGTCTCCTTAACAGGGGGGTGCGTGGAGGGTCGTCGACCGGAAGGGGTGGGTCAGTGCACGCCCATCCAGCTCTCGATCGGGTTCAGGTTGAAGAAGACGAGGAAGATCGCCGTCAGGCTCCACATGAATGCCCCGATCTCCCGGGCCTTGCCCTGGGCGATCTTGATGGCGACGTACGACAGCACTCCGGCCGCGACGCCCGCGGTGATGGAGTACGTGAACGGCATGACGACGACGGTCAGGAAGACCGGGATCGCGGTGGCGCGGTCGGCCCAGTCCACATGGCGGGCGTTCATCATCATCATGGCGCCGATGACGACCAGCGCCGCCGCCGCGACCTCGCCGGGGACGATCGCCGTCAGCGGGGTGAAGAAGAGGCAGGCCGCGAAGAACAGGCCCGTGACGACGGAGGACAGGCCCGTACGGGCGCCCTCGCCGACCCCCGTGGCCGACTCGACGAAGACCGTCTGGCCCGACGCGCCGGCGACACCGCCGACCGCTCCGCCCGCGCCGTCGATGAACAGCGCCTTGGCCAGACCCGGCATCCGGCCCTTCGCGTCGGCCAGTCCGGCCTCCGTGCCGACGCCGATGATGGTGGCCATCGCGTCGAAGAACCCGGCGAGGACGAGCGTGAAGACGATCATGCCGACCGTCATCACGCCGACATCGCCCCAGCCGCCGAACTCGACCTTGCCGAAGAGTGAGAAGTCCGGCATCGAGACCGCGCCGCCGTGCAGTTCGGGGGCGCCGCTCGCCCACTGCTTGCCGGCGATGACGCCGAGGGCGTTGAGGACCACGGCGAGTACGGTGCCGCCGACGATGCCGATCAGGATCGCGCCGGGAATGCCGCGCGCCTGGAGCATGAAGATGGCGAGCAGGGTGGCGGCGAAGAGCAGGACCGGCCAGCCGGCGAGTTCACCGGCCGGGCCGAGGGTGACCGGGGTGGACTTCCCCTGGTGCACGAATCCGGCCTTGTAGAAGCCGATCAGCGCGACGAACAGGCCGATGCCCATGGTGATGGCGTGCTTCAGCGCCAGCGGGATCGCGTTCATGATCATCTCGCGCAGGCCGGTGACGACCAGGAGCATGATGACCACTCCGTAGATCACACACATGCCCATGGCCTGCGGCCAGGTCATCTGGGGGGCTACCTGCGAGGAGAGCACTCCGGAGACGGAGAGTCCGGCGGCGAGGGCCAACGGCACCTTGCCGAAGAAGCCCATCAGAAGGGTGCTGAAGGCCGCCGCGAACGCGGTCGCGGTGATCAGCGCGTTCTGGCCGAGCGTGTGCCCCGCCGCGTCCTTGCCGGACAGGATCAGGGGGTTCAGCAGGAGGATGTACGCCATCGCCATGAAGGTGGTGACGCCGCCGCGCACCTCACGCGCGACGGTGGATCCCCGCTGGGATATGTGGAAGTAACGGTCGAGCCAGGACCGCCCGGCCGGGACGCGGGTTCCCGCACCCGCGTCGTCGGCGACGGTCCTGGGCTCCACTGACTGCTGGGTCATGGTGCCATCTCCCAAGGTTCACAGGGGCACCCGCGTCAGCGACCACGGTGGTCGCTGCGGGATTTGGGATGGTGCACGACCCGGGGGACGGCCCGAGACGAACAGAGGGTTACTTTCCGGTCAGGTGCTCGGGACGTACCGGCGTCCTGTTGAGCTCCAGACCCGTCGCGTTCCGGATCGCCGCGAGGACGGCCGGGGTGGACGACAGGGTCGGGGCCTCGCCGATGCCACGGAGCCCGTACGGGGCGTGGTCGTCGGCGAGTTCGAGCACGTCGACCGGGATGGTCGGCGTGTCGAGAATCGTGGGGATCAGATAGTCCGTGAAGGAGGGGTTCTTCACCTTCGCGGTCTTGGGGTCGACGATGATCTCCTCCATGACCGCGATGCCCAGACCCTGGGTGGTGCCACCCTGGATCTGGCCGACGACGGACAGCGGGTTGAGCGCCTTGCCGACGTCCTGGGCGCAGGCCAGCTCGATGACCTTGACCAGCCCGAGTTCGGTGTCGACCTCGACGACCGCGCGGTGCGCGGCGAACGTGTACTGGACGTGGCCGAAGCCCTGTCCGGTGCGCAGGTCGAAGGCCTCGGTCGGGCGGTGGCGCCACTCGGCCTCGATCTCGACGGACTCGTCGCCGAGCACGTCCACCAGGTCGGCGAGCACCTCGCCGCCGTCGGTGACGACCTTGCCGCTCTCCAGGAGCAGCTCCGCCGTCGACCAAGCGGGGTGGTACGTGCCGAACTTGCGGCGGCCCAGCTCCAGGACCTTCTCGCGGACGAGCTCGCAGGAGTTCTTGACGGCGCCACCGGTGACGTACGTCTGCCGCGACGCGGACGTCGAACCGGCGCTGCCCACCTGGGTGTCGGCCGGCTGGATGGTCACCTGGGCGATGCCCAGCTCGGTGCGGGCGATCTGCGCGTGGACGGTGACACCGCCCTGGCCGACCTCGGCCATCGCGGTGTGCACGGTGGCGACCGGCTCGCCGCCGACGACCTCCATGCGGACCTTGGCCGTCGAGTAGTCGTCGAAGCCTTCGGAGAAGCCGACGTTCTTGATGCCGACCGCGTAGCCGATGCCCCGTACGACGCCCTCGCCGTGCGTGGTGTTGGAGAGGCCGCCCGGCAGCTGCCGTACGTCGGCCGCCTCGCCGGCGGTGAGCCACTGCTGCTCCGGCGGCAGCGGCATCGCCTTGACCCGGCGCAGGAGTTCGGCGACCGGGGCCGGTGAGTCGACGACCTGCCCGGTCGGCATGACGGTCCCCTGCTCCATCGCGTTGAGCTGGCGGAAGGCCACCCGGTCCATGCCCACCTTGTCGGCGAGCTTGTCCATCTGGGCCTCGTAGGCGAAGCAGGCCTGTACCGCGCCGAAGCCGCGCATGGCGCCGCAGGGCGGGTTGTTGGTGTAGAGGGCGATGGCCTCGATGTCGACGTCGTCGACGACGTACGGGCCCGCGCCCAGCGAGGAGGCGTTGCCGACGACCGCCGGGGAGGCGGAGGCGTAGGCGCCGCCGTCCAGCACGATCCGCGCCTTCAGATGGGTGAGCTTGCCGTCCTTGGTCGCCCCGTGCTCGTAGGAGAGCTTCGCGGGGTGGCGGTGGACGTGCCCGAAGAAGGACTCGAAGCGGTTGTAGACGATCTTCACGGGCTTGCCGGTACGCAGGGCGAGCAGGCACGCGTGGATCTGCATCGACAGGTCCTCACGGCCGCCGAACGCGCCGCCGACACCCGAGAGCGTCATCCGGACCTTGTCCTCGGGCAGGCCCAGGACCGGGGCGATCTGACGCAGGTCGGAGTGCAGCCACTGGGTGGCGATGTAGAGGTCGACGCCACCGTCCTCGGCGGGCACGGCGAGACCGGACTCCGGGCCGAGGAACGCCTGGTCCTGCATGCCGAAGGTGTACTCGCCCTTGACGATGAAGTCGGCCCTCTTGGCTGCCTCGTCGGCGTTGCCGCGGACGATCGGCTGGCGGTGCACGATGTTCGGGTGCGGGACGTGGCCGATGTGGTGGTCGGTGCGGCCCTCGTGGACCAGGACCGCGTCCGGCGCGGTCGCGGACGCCTCGTCCGTGATGACCGGCAGCTCGCGGTACTCGACCTTGATCTTCGCGGCGGCGCGGCGCGCGGTCTCCGGGTGGTCGGCGGCGACGATCGCGACCGGCTCACCGTGGTGGCGGACCTTGCCGTGCGCGAGGACCGGGGTGTCCTGGATCTCCAGGCCGTAGTTCTTCACGTCCGTCGGCAGGTCGTCGTACGTCATGACGGCGTAGACGCCGGGCTGCGCGAGAGCCTCGCCGGTGTCGATGGAGACGATCTCGGCGTGGGCGACCGTGGAGCGCAGGATCTGACCCCACAGCATGTCCTCGTGCCACATGTCGGACGAGTACGCGAACTCGCCGGTGACCTTGAGGATGCCGTCCGGGCGGAGCGTCGACTCGCCGATGCCGCCCCTGGTCTTGGAGCCCTGCGTGAGGTTGGTGGGTGTACCGGTGGTTCCCATGGTCAGACCGCCTCGGACTGCCGGGCGGCCGCGAGGCGGACCGCGTCCATGATCTTCTCGTAGCCGGTGCACCGGCACAGGTTGCCGGAGAGCGCCTCGCGGATGTCCGCGTCGGTCGGCGTGGGGTTGCGTTCCAGCATCTCGTCGGCGGCGACCAGCAGACCCGGGGTGCAGAAGCCGCACTGGACGGCGCCGGCGTCGATGAACGCCTGCTGGATCGGCGAGAGTTGTCCGCCCTCGCCGGTGTGGGAGTCCTGAGGCCTGGACTCCCAGCGCCTGGCCTCGTCCAGCGAGGTGCCGCAGGAGCCGGTTTCGCAACCGCCGTGCTCCGCACGCTGTTTGGCGAACTCCGCGAGGCCCTCGACCGTGACGACCTCGCGGCCCTCGACCTGACCGGCCGCGACCAGACACGAACACACCGGTACGCCGTCCAGGCGGACCGTGCAGGAACCGCACTCGCCCTGCTCGCAGGCGTTCTTGGAGCCGGGCAGACCCAGGCGCTCGCGCAGCACGTACAGGAGGGACTCGCCCTCCCACACGTCGTCGGCTTCCTGGGGACGGCCGTTGACCGTGAAATTGACGCGCATCACGCGACTCCCTCCGTGTGGGCGGCGGCGCCGCGGTACGACTCCCAGGTCCAGGTCAGGGTGCGGCGGGCCATGATGCCGACCGCGTGGCGGCGGTAGCTCGCGGTGCCCCGGACGTCGTCGATCGGGTTGCAGGCGGCGGAGCAGAGGTCCGCGAACTGCTTGGTCACCGACGGGGTGATGATCTTGCCGTTGTCCCAGAAGCCGCCCTCCTCGAGCGCCGCGTTCAGGAACTCCTCGGCGACCTTGGCGCGGACCGGGGTGGGCGCGGCCGAGCCGATGCCGGTGCGGACCGTACGCGTCTCGGGGTGCAGGGCCAGACCGAAGGCGCAGACCGCGATCACCATCGCGTTGCGGGTGCCGACCTTGGAGTACTGCTGAGGGCCGTCGGCCTTCTTGATGTGGACGGCGCGGATCAGCTCGTCGGGCGCGAGCGCGTTGCGCTTCACGCCGGCGTAGAACGCGTCGATCGGGATCAGCCGCGTTCCCCGTACGGACTCGGCCTCGACCTCGGCGCCCGCCGCGAGGAGGGCGGGGTGGGCGTCACCGGCCGGGGAGGCGGTGCCGAGGTTGCCGCCGACGCCGCCGCGGTTGCGGATCTGCGGGGAGGCCACGGTGTGGGAGGCCAGGGCCAGGCCGGGGAGTTCGCCGCGCAGGTTCTCCATGATCCGGGTGTACGGAACGGAGGCGCCCAGGCGCACGCTCTCCTCGCCGACCTCCCACTCGCTCAGCTCTCCGACGCGGTTCAGATCGAGGAGGTACTCGGGCCTGCGGTGATCGAAGTTGATCTCGACCATCACATCGGTGCCACCCGCAATCGGCACAGCGGTGGGGTGCTCGGCCTTCGCGGCGAGCGCCTCCTCCCAGCTGGCGGGGCGAAGGAAGTCCATGAGTGGCTCTCTTCTTCGTATCGTGGGTCGTTCTGATCAAGCCAGATCGTGTGCGGCGGCCCGGGCTCGTTCATGAGGTGTTCACGTGGAGTGAGGTCAGTACACAGCTCTGTGCTCCACCGGGGTCAGTCACCGAAACCATGAAGGAGTTGGCTGGCCAGGGCGCTCATCTTGTAGATTCGTATGAACGGAGGTCATCAGTAACCTCCTCGTTTTCCTCTGGAAACTTCCGATACAGCCCTTTGGAAACGACAGGAGACATCCAGCACACGCTGGGACCAGGGAGTACGGCTCGCGGACCCGCTCGCCCATTGCTCACCTTCAGATCCATCGTAGATTTCGAGACAAGAACGGCGGCGACGAGAATGCGGCTGCGCGCACTGCTGGACACCGACGCGCTGGGCCTGCGGCTGCTCGGCGGCGAGGACGAGCTGGACCGCACCGTACGCGGTGTGATGACCACGGACCTCAAGGACCCCAGCCGCTATCTTTCCGGCGGCGAGCTGGTCCTCACCGGCCTCGCCTGGCGGCACGGCGTCGCGGACTCCGAGCCCTTCGTACGGATCCTCGCGGCCGCCGGGGTCGCGGCCCTCGCCGCCGGTGAGGCGGAGCTCGGCGACATCCCGGAGGACCTCGTCCTGGCCTGCGTCCGGCACCGGCTGCCGCTGTTCGCCGTGCACGAGTCGGTGGCGTTCGCGACGATCACCGAGCATGTCGTACGACAGGTCTCGGGCGAGCGCGCCGGGGACCTGGCGGCCGTGGTGGACCGGCACCGGCGGATGATGACCTCCGGCCCGGCGGGCGGCGGCCCCGACGTGGTCCTCGACCTGCTCGGCACCGACCTGGACCTGCGGGCCTGGGTGCTCTCCCCCACCGGACGCCCGATCGCCGGTTCGAAGCTCGCGGGGGCCGCGCTGCCCGCCGACGTGTCCGCGCGGCTGGCGGGCGAGCACCTCGCGGCGGCCCGCACCGGGCGGCGCGGGCCGCACCGGGTGATGGTGGGCACGACGACGTACTCCCTCTTCCCGATCCGCTCCTCCGGGCGCTCCGCGGGCGCCTCCCGCGATGTGCGCGAGACGGTGCTCTCCGACTGGCTGCTCGCGGTCGAGGCGGACGCCGGGGACTGGCCCGCGGAGCGGCTCGACCTGCTCCAGGGCGTCACCCAGCTGATCGCGGTCGAGCGGGACCGGCGGGACGCGGCGCGCACCGTACGGCGCCGGCTCGCGCAGGAGGTCCTCGAGCTGGTGCAGTCGGGGGCCGCGCCCGCGGAGATCGCGGCCCGGCTGCGCGTCGCCGCGCCGGTGCTGCTGCCCGGGCTCGGCGCCGCACCGCACTGGCAGGTGGTGGTGGCCCGCGTCGAGTGGGACGACGGCCTGATCGAAGGCGGGCCGGTCGCCCAGTCGCTCCTGGAGGAGATCCTCGTCGACCCGCTGACCAGCGGCCCCGAGCACTCCGACCGGATCGCCGTCGCCCATACGGGTGAGGAGGCGATCGCGCTCGTACCCCTTCCGGCGGTTTCCTCGGAGCACGACGGCTCCGAGTCGGGCGTCCTCGCGGACGCGCTCCTGGAGGCCGTACGTGACCCGCTGTCGGCCGGTCTGAACGACGACGGGCGGCTCACGCTCGGCGTCAGCGCCGCCGTGCACTCGGCCGAGGGGCTGCGCGGCGCCCTGGAGGAGGCCCGGCACGCGCGCCGGGTCGCCGCCGCCCGCCCCGGCCGCGTCTGCGCGGCCGGACACCAGGAGCTGGCCTCGCACGTCCTCCTGCTGCCCTTCGTCCCGGACGACGTACGCCGCGCCTTCACCGCGCGGCTCCTGGACCCCCTGCGGGAGTACGACCGCCGCCACCGCGCCGAACTCATCCCCACCCTGGAGGCGTTCCTCGAGTGCGACGGCTCCTGGACGCGCTGCGCCACACGGCTCCACCTGCACGTCAACACACTGCGCTACCGGGTGGGCCGCATCGAGCAGTTGACGGGCCGGGACCTCTCCCGCCTCGAGGACAAGCTCGACTTCTTCCTGGCGTTGCGCATGAGCTGAGGTCATGGGTCCGTGCGGCGCGTGTCAGCAAGTGACGCACCAGTCCCACGACTTTGTGAAATCCTTCACCCACCCTCTTGGCCGGGTGCCGTGATCCGTGCTGAGATGCCACCACTCAACAGCTCGATGGCGTGCTCGGGGAGGGCAACGTGGCGCATTCCGCCATGTCTGGTTCCGGAACGAACGCAGGGGACGATCCACTCCAGACCGCGGTATGGCGGCTGCGCTCACGCGCCTGCTGGGTCGACGCGGCCGCACTGCTCCAGCCCGGGACGGCGGGGCCGGCGCTGCAGAGAGCCTCGCTCCTCGTCGAGCGGTGCCTGTACACCGAGCAGGGCTGGCCCGAGGCCGAGGACGCGCTGCGGACGGCGGAGGCGGTGGCCCAGAGCGACGACGAGCGCGGGGCGGCGGCCTGTGAGCGCGGGCAGCTCGCGTACGCGGCCACGCTGCTCGGGGTGCGCGACCGGGCGGACGAGGCGCGGGCCGCGCTCGGACGGGCCGCGGCGCTGATCGCCCCGGGGGCACCGGGGCGGGCGCTGCTCGACTTCCGGCGCGGGCTGCTCGCCGAGAACCTCGCGCAGTCGCCGCAGGCCGCGCGGGCCGCGTACCGGCGTGCCCACGCCGGTGCTGTCGCCCAGGGCGACCCCCTCCTGCTCTCCTTCACCTGGCGGCACCTTGCCGGACTCGCCCTGCGGGACGGGGAGTTGGCCGAGGCGCGGCACGGATTCGGTGAATCCCTGCGGATTCGGGAGGAGTTGGGGTACCTGGTGGGGACGGCTCCGGCGTTGGCCTCGCTCGCTGATGCCGAGGTAGAGCCGGAGGCGTCTCGGTTGCGGGCGGAGGCGGGACGGTTGTTCCGGTTGCTCGGGGGTGTGCCGACGTGGCTGGCGCGGCAACTCACTCCACCTGCCGCAACAGCGTGACCGCTCCGCTCGAGGGGCAGTTACGCCCCTAGAGTCAGTTGCTCTGGACGTGTGCCAAGAGGTTGCGGGCGAAGTGCTCCACCGTGGTGCGGAGTTCGGGGTCGTGGGCGACGTAGACCACGACCCCGACGAGGACGATCAGGGCCAGGACTCCGCGCAGGCCGCCGCCCCGGGCGCCGGTGTGCGGCGCGGGACGGTGCGTGTGCGGTGCGCCGGCGTGACGGGCGTGGGCCCGGGCCATGTCGTGCGCCTCGCGGTGGTGACGTACGTGGTTCTGGTGGATCTGCTGGGCCTGCTGTGCCTGTTGCATCGCCTGCCAGGACGGGTCGGGCATCGTGGTCTCCCCCGGTTCGCTGCTGCTACCGAGGGGCACGCGTGCGGGGCCGTTCGGGTTCCCGTCGGCGCGGCCTGTTGCCCCGCGCGTACGGAGCCGTGACCTCCGTCGGAGGAAGGGGACGTACGCGGCACTAGTGCCGCGGCAGGCAACGTTTGCCCGTCAAGGAGCGGCGTCCGGTGCGTGCTCTGGGGGTCCCCCCGGCCGAAGGCTGGGGGGAGTGCCGTCCGGAAGACCCCGTCGACGGACCGGACGTACTTGGGCTTTCGGCCGGTGCGGCGAGTGGGGGCACCGCCCACGCCCTTGAGGCAGTGGGGGAGCGTGCCGGGCGTCGCGACGGGGCGAACGTTGCCTGTCGCGGCACTAGCTGCCGGCGAAGTGCTCTCGTGCGAGGGACTGGACGACCGCGAGGTCCTGGGCGATCAGGGCTTCCAGGAGGGCGGTGTGCTCGGCGGCGTCGGCCATGAGGTCCGCTCGGCCGCGCGAGACGGGGCCGCCGACCAGGGGCCACTGGGCGCGGCGGTGCAGGTCGTCGGCTATCTGCACGAGCTGATGGTTGCCGGCGAGGGCGAGGATCGCGTGGTGGAAGGAGCGGTCGCACTCGGCATAGGTGGCACGAGAGCCCGCGGACGCGGCGCGCGTCGTCGCCTCGGCGAGCGGACGCAGTTCGGCCCAGCGCGCGGCGGGCACCGTACGGGCGAGGCGCAGCAGCACCGGGACTTCGATGAGGGCGCGGATCTCGGCGAGTTCGGCCAGCTCGCGCGTCCCGCGCCGGACGACCCTGAAGCCCCGGTTCGGTACGACCTCGACGGCGCCCTCGACGGCCAGTTGCTGCATCGCCTCGCGTACGGGGGTGGCGGAGACCCCGAAGCGCTCGCCGAGCACGGGAGCCGAGTACACCTGTCCGGGAGCGAGCTCGCCCGCGACGAGGGCGGTGCGCAGGGCGTCGAGGATCTGCCCGCGCACCGAGGCCCGCTGGATCACGGGGCGCGCGTTCTCCGCGCCGGGGCGCGCGCTCCCGGCGGGCGGGGGCGGGCTCTCCACGCCGGGGTGCGGCATGGGCGGCTCGCTGTGGGTGTGCTCGCCGCGGGCCCCTGGGGCGGACCGGGACTCGTCCGCGGCGACGCCCCGCTCCGGCTCCCGCTCGATGTCCGCCGCCCGCGACTGTGCGGGCACCCGAACGGACGCCGTACGGATGTCCGGGGTCGCCGACCCGGTGGAACCGCGCGCGCTCAGCGAACCGGCCTGCTCCACGGGGTCCTCCTCCGGGCTTGGTGGTACTTGGGGGTCATTGCGGCGGTTGTCACCCGTCCGTCAAGCACCATAGGCGCACATGGCCCCAGTTCAAACATCCAGTATTCCGGGTAAGGTAAGCCTTACCTGCCAACGACCGTGAAGCGGAGGCCCCCGTATGTCCGCTCCCGCCCTGACCACAGGCGCCCTGGGCCTCACCGACGCCCACCCCGCCCGCTCGGCCGTCGCGGACGCGTACACCCGGCTGACCGAGGTCTTTCCGGACCTGAGCGTGCGGGAACTGGATCGCGGGGAGGCGGCACCGGAGGGCGACGGCTGGGTCGGCGCCGCCGGACTCGCGGCGGGCGGGGCCGACCTGGACACGTTCCTCGCCTGGGACGAGGCGCAGGTCATCAGGGACTACGGACAGCGGGCGCGCCCGGACGTGGTGGCGAGCTTCGGACTGCACCGGTACGCCTGGCCGGCCTGCCTGCTGATCACCGTCCCGTGGTTCCTGCTGCGCCGGGTGCCCCGCCTCTCTGTGGAGCGCGTCACATTCCAGCGCACACTCGGCCTGATGGCGGTCCGGGTCGAGGAATTCGCCTGCCTGCCGGGCGACCCGGCGGCCGGGCTGCCCGGCGCCCGGGTCGTCCCGGACGAGGAGGCGCTGCGGGCCGAGGTGCGGGCCGCGACGACCGAGCACCTGGAGCCGGTCCTCGGCGGCTTCGGCCCGCGCATGCGACGCCGCGGCCGGGCCCTGTGGGGCATGGCGACCGACGAGGTCGTCGAGAGCCTCTGGTACATCGCGGAGCTGCTCGGCGAGGAGCGGCGCGCGCGGCGCGAGCTGGAGCTGCTGCTGCCGGGGGCCACCCGGCCGTACGTGGGATCCGCCGCGTTCCGTGAACTGAGCGGCCCGAACGGGGAGTCCCTGCCCACCCGCGACCGGGCCAGCTGCTGCTTCTTCTACACCCTTCGCCCCGAGGACACCTGCGTCAACTGCCCGCGCACCTGCGACGCGGACCGCATCGCCAAGCTGACGGCCGCTCCGACGGATTGAGCACCGGCCCCGCCGTACGGACGGACCCCCCGGATGCTCTAAGATCAACTCCGATTGAGACCCCCGACGGGTGCCCGACAGATGACAGGCACTTCACAACTTCCTCACTTGTCGCAGGAACTTTCCGTAGAACCATCCGTACGGGTAATCTTATTCGCACTCAACTCCCGTCCCTCGCGCGGCAGTTCGAGCAGAATGTCGCCCTGCGCATCCCCTTGCACTCCCTTGGCGGCCTCTTGCCCCGAAACCCCCTGAGGGGCGACGGGCGTGGGCCAATATGGCGGGCGTTACGCCCTATCCCAATGCAAGGGACCCCAGATGAGATTGACCGACATATCGCTGAACTGGCTCCTTCCGGGCGCCGTTTTGCTCCTGGGACTGCTGGCGGCGGTGGCGGTGCTCGCGCGCAGCAAGCGGTCCGGGGAGAACGCGAGCAGCAACAGCGACGACTCGTGGGAGCGCAGCGAGGAGCGTCGCAGGCGTAAGGAAGCCGTCTACGGCACCGCCTCCTATGTGCTGCTGTTCTGCTGCGCCGCGGTCGCCGCGGCGCTGTCGTTCCACGGCCTCGTCGGCTTCGGCCAGCAGAACCTCGGACTCACCGACGGCTGGGAGTACCTCGTCCCGTTCGGTCTGGACGGCGCGGCCATGTTCTGCTCCGTCCTCGCCGTGCGCGAGGCCAGCCACGGTGACGCGGCGCTCGGCTCCCGGATACTCGTGTGGACCTTCGCCGGTGCCGCCGCCTGGTTCAACTGGGTGCACGCTCCGCGGGGTGTGGACCACTCGGGCGCTCCCCAGTTCTTCGCGGGCATGTCCCTGTCGGCCGCCGTGCTGTTCGACCGGGCGCTGAAGCAGACCCGCCGTGCCGCGCTGCGTGAGCAGGGCCTGGTCCCGCGTCCGCTGCCGCAGATCCGTATCGTCCGCTGGCTGCGCGCGCCCCGTGAGACCTACAGCGCCTGGTCGCTGATGCTCCTGGAGAACGTCCGCACGCTGGACGAGGCGGTGGAGGAGGTCCGCGAGGACAAGCGCCAGAAGGAGCAGAACCGCCTGCGCCGGCGCAACGAGGAGCGGGTCGAGCGGGCGCACCTCAAGGCGCTCAGCCGCGGTCACCGGGGCCTGCCCGGCCGTGGTGGCGGCGGCGGTGGCCGGCAGCAGTTGGAGACGACCGTGGAGCGTGCTCCCGCGCAGGCCACCGCGGAGCCTGCCATAGCGCCGGAGCTGCCCGTACGCTCACGGCCCTCCCTTCAGCCCGTCCGCAAGAGTGGTGACCCGATCACCGTCGATCTCACCGCGGAGGACGACACGATGGCCCTGCCGCGGCTCGACTCCCTGGAGCGCAAGCTCAAGGACCTGGAGCAGCAGTTCGGCTGAGACACCGGGGTGGTCCGGCCGTTGAACGGCCGGACCCCGGACAGGAATTACGGCGGCGCGGTGACTACACCGCGCCGCCGTCCAGTTCGAACCACACCGACTTGCCCACGCCGTGGGGGCGTACCCCCCAGGCGTCCGCGAGGGACTGGACGAGGACGAGACCTCTGCCGTGCGTACCGTCGTCGGCGATCGGTACCCGCAGCCTGGGCCTGCGTCCCACGAAGTCCCGTACCTCCACGCGGAGTCCGCGGGGGCCGACGGTGGCCGTCAGGACCGCGTCATGGTCGGTGTGGATGAGGGCGTTGGTGACGAGTTCGCTGGTCAGCAACTCGGCTATCTCGGACTTCTCCGGTTTCCCCCAGTGCCGTAAGAGTTCCCTCAGCGCTCTGCGGGCCTCTGGCACCGCCCGCAGATCAGCCCTGGCCAGACGCCGCCTGAGCTGTGCGGCGGCCGGCTGGCCCCGTGCGTCGTCGGTCGCTTCTTCCTCCACTGCCTGTGCCGAGGAGGCCCCGATGGCCACGGGACCGCCCCCTCGTACCTGCCTCTTCATGACCCCCGCCTGCATGCCGATGTCGGGTTCCCCTCCTGATCGAACATGTTCACGGGAATCCATGCCCCATCGGCGACGCGGCAGTCATGTCGAATGGTCAACCACCAGCCATTCCCGAGCGGAAGCACGGCGTCGCGTCGAAACGGTGGCCCGTGGGGCGCCGCAACCCGCACGCCAGGACTCTCCGGGACCGGCTCGCGCGACGGTGCCCCGTCCCGTGGAAAGCCCTGTTTGCCCTGTTCAACGCCTGCTTGAGGCGCACGGTACGGCCGGGGACCACCCCTTCCCCGGGTCCGCGAGGGGCAGGCGAGCCGGTGCGGCCCCCGCGCACAACGACGGTGCACCCGGCAGGCCCGCACCACCCGGCGCCTCCCCCTCCCGGTCGACGTGCTGACCGCGAGCGCTCGGTCCGTCTACCGACTCTCGGCTGCGGCTATGGCCGTACTCGACGAGGAGTCGGTCAAGGACGCGGCACGTTGCGCAGGTTGGAGCGGGCCATCTGCACCATCCGGCCGACGCCCCCGTCCAGGACCATCTTCGACGCCGACAGGGCGAACCCGGTCACCATCTCCGCGCTGATCTTCGGCGGGATGGACAGCGCGTTGGGGTCGGTGACGACGTCGACGAGGGCCGGGCCCTTGTGCTTGAAGGCGGCCTTCAGCGCGCCGGCGAGCTCCTTGGGCTTCTCGACGCGCACGCCGTACGCCCCGCATGCCCGCGCGACGGCCGCGAAGTCGGGGTTCTTGTTCGTGGTCCCGTACGACGGCAGCCCGGCGACCAGCATCTCCAACTCGACCATGCTCAGAGAGGAGTTGTTGAAGAGGACGACCTTCACGGGCAGGTCGTACTGGACGAGGGTGAGGAAGTCGCCCATCAGCATGGAGAATCCGCCGTCTCCGGACATCGAGACGACCTGCCGTTCCCGGTCGGTGAACTGGGCGCCGATCGCCATCGGCAGCGCGTTCGCCATCGAACCGTGCGAGAACGAACCGATGACCCGGCGACGGCCGTTGGGCGAGATGTAGCGGGCCGCCCACACATTGCACATCCCGGTGTCGACCGTGAACACCGCGTCCTCGTCGGCGAGTTCGTCGAGAACGGAGGCCACGTACTCGGGGTGGACCGGAACGTGCTTCTCGACCTTGCGCGTGTACGCCTTGATGACACCCTCGAGCGCGTCCGCGTGCTTCTTCAGTATCTTGTCGAGGAAGCGGCGGTTCCCCTTGGGCTTCACCCGGGGCGTCAGACAGCGCAGGGTCTCCTTCACATCCCCCCACACCGCCAGGTCCAGCTTGGAGCGGCGCCCCAGGCGCTCGGGCCGGACGTCGACCTGAGCGATCTTGACGTCGTCCGGGAGGAAGGCGCTGTACGGGAAGTCGGTGCCGAGCAGGATCAGCAGGTCGCACTCGTGGGTGGCCTCGTAGGCGGCTCCGTAGCCGAGCAGACCGCTCATCCCGACGTCGTACGGGTTGTCGTACTGGATCCACTCCTTGCCCCGCAGCGCGTGTCCGACCGGCGACTTGACCTTCTCCGCGAACTCCATGACCTCGGCGTGCGCGCCCGCCGTGCCGCTGCCGCAGAAGAGCGTGATCTTGTCGGCCTCGTCGATCAGCGCGACGAGCTTGTCGATCTCGGTGTCGCCGGGGCGGACGGTGGGCCGGGAGGTGACGAGGGCGGTCTCGAGGGCCTTGTCCGGGGCGGGCTCGGAGGCGATGTCACCGGGGAGGGAGACGACGCTGACGCCCGACTGGCCCACCGCGTGCTGGATGGCGGTCTGCAGCAGCCTCGGCATCTGCTTCGGGTTGGAGATCATCTCGTTGTAGTGACTGCACTCGCGGAAGAGCTGGTCCGGGTGGGTCTCCTGGAAGTAGCCGAGGCCGATCTCGCTGGAGGGGATGTGCGAGGCCAGGGCGAGGACCGGCGCCATGGAGCGGTGCGCGTCGTACAGACCGTTGATGAGGTGGAGGTTGCCCGGGCCGCAGGAGCCGGCGCAGGCGGCGAGCTTGCCGGTGATCTGGGCCTCGGCGCCCGCGGCGAAGGCAGCCGTCTCCTCGTGCCGGACATGGATCCAGTCGATCGCCGCGTTGCGCCGGATCGCGTCCACCACCGGATTGAGACTGTCGCCGACGACGCCGTACAGGCGCTTGACGCCCGCGCGGACGAGGATGTCGACGAACTGCTCGGCGACGTTCTGCTTGGCCATGCTGCACGCACCCCTTTGTGATCCATGGATCCCGCGGGTCCCTTGGTTCGTCCCTTGGGTCCATGAATTCACACGGTGCGCCGTTACGCCTCCCAAACGGCCGCGACGGTGCGGTCGTCGGCATACCCCTTGACCCGTACCTGGGTGTCGGCGAGGAACGCGGCGAGACCGGGCGGCTCGCCCGCCGACCACCGCTGCGTCAGGTGCTCGCAGAACTGCGGCTCCCCGCGCAGGGGCTCCGCGAGGCCACCGGTGCACAGCAGGAGTGTGTCACCCGGTCGGGCGACGGAGGCACGGAACCGGAAGGGTTCGCGGGGCGGTTCGGGGGCCGGCTCGTACGGGCTCGGGGGTGTCGTGATGCCCAGGTCCATGGTGAGCCGGTCGCCCTCGGGCGTCTCGTGCGGCAGCGATCCGAAGCCGACCACGGCCTCGCCGGTGGTCTCGGCGACCCGTGGCTCGATGTCCTGCCACTCGCCGTCCCGCAGCCGGAACAGACCGCCCGCGCCGACTCCGAAGAAGACGCGCGTACGGCACTCGGGATCCGCGGTGAGCAGCAGGCAGCGCAGGCCGGCGGTGTACTCCTCGGGCTCGACGCCCTGTTCGGCGGCGCTCGCGCGCAGCTTGCCGAGGCTGCGGTCGGTGAGCCGGTGCAGGCCCGACTTCAGGTCGCCGCGACGAGCCGCCCTTATGTCCTCGGCCAGCCGTACGTGGCTGCGGCCCACGGCCCGCCCGATCCAGTGGCACGCCTCGGCGGCCGCCCGGTGCGCGCCGGGGGTGGCCCGGGCGCCGGTCGCCATCGCCACCAGCACCAGCGCGTGCTCGCCCGCTCCGAAGCGGGCGGTGAGCAGGGAGTCGCGGCGGGGCTCGCCCCTGAAGCGCGCGGAGTCGCCGCGCACGGAGGCCGCGCGCAGCGTGCTGGTTCCATAGCGCGCCCCGTCCAGGACGGTGTCGGCGACCAGGCCGTCCAGGTCGTCCGGGTCGGCGGGCGGGAGGGCGGTGGGCTCGGCGTCGTAGGTGGGCGGGCCCGATCCGACGTAGTCGACGGGGGGTGGCTCGTGGGGGACGGTGAGGACCGGCTCGGGCGGCGGCGGGGCGGGACGGTCGGGGACGGCGTCCACGGGGGCGACTGCGCCGGGCGGGGCAGGGTCCGGGGGTGCGGTGGGGCGCGGCGCCACGCTGGGCCGCGGGGGCATGTCGGCCGACATCGTCGTCGGCGCCGCCACGTCGGGCGACTCCTTGGACGTACGGCCGCGGAGCGACTCGGCATGGAAACCGGGCGGCGTCGGCCCCGGCGGGAAGGTCGCGGGGGCCGACGGTTCGGCGGGCGGAGGGTCCCACGGAGCCGGCTGCCGCCCGAACCCGCCACCCACCGCGTCGGGGCTCCGCCCGGGACCCTTCTCACGCTCCCACGATCCCGGCGCCGACCCCGGACCCTCACCACCCCGAGCGAAGCCCACACCCGCGTCACTCCGCGAGGGCCCCTCGGCCGCGTCACTCCACGCGGAACCCGGATCCGGCTCGCTCCACGCGGAACCCGGATCCGGCTCGCTCCACGAGGATCGCGCGGGCTCGTCGCTCCGGGCAGGGCCCGCGGTCTCGCCGCTCGGTGCGAGGCCCGGGGGCTTGTCACTCCACCAAGGGCCGGGCTCCGCATCAGCCGGCGAAGGGCCGGAGTCCTCCCCGCGCCCCGAGGGGTCCAGGTCCTCCCCGGTCCACGTCGGGTCGAGAAGGCGGTCCGATGGGGTGGCCGGGGGCGTGCGGTCCGGTGGGTCGGCCGGGGGCATACGGTCCGGCTGGTCCCAGCGGGTGAGGCGCCGGCCCAGGGCGTCGCCGCGCGGCGTGGCGCCGGGCCGGGGGCCGGAGAAGCCGCCGCCTCGTTGCTCGGGCACCGCGGGAGGCCCGTCCGGCCCCGGCGGGATCTCGCGTTCGTCCGGCGCGGCCCTGGGCGCGGACCCCGATCCCACCGTCCCCGCGGCCGACGCGAAGCGGTCGTCGAGGGAATCGGCCACGGGCGTGGGCCCCGTGTCCCCGGTGGAGTCGTCGTACAGCTGCCCCCACCAGTCGTCCTCGTGACCGGTGGGCCTCTCCCCCTGCTGGCTCATGCCCCTAATTGTCCACCGCGAGAGCAGGATGAAAACGGGGCATCCGGAAAAACCGGCCACGGGACTGGTAGTCGAACGGCGTGCCGGGTGGACTGTCGAACGGCCGTATGAGTGCGAAGGGTTGAAGAGGTGTCGGACGCCGGGGCACAAGCCGCCGGACGATCCCACCCCCCACGGGAGAATCGCCCGGCGGCGTCCTGAGTGTGGTCCCCTTCCCTGAGGTTCCCCTGTGACGCGCGCTGTCGCGCTCCCCAAGGTGCCACTCCCAAGATCACTCCGCCCGTGTCCGTGCAGGTCGATCCGACCCAAGTCCGGCATTGCGGGCGGCGTTCACTGCCGCGATGGCGTGAGCTTGGCAGAGTTACGGGTGCCGCGGCGATGATGTACCGAGGCGGGTTTGCGCCGTGGCCGATTTCCGCCAGGCCGCGGTCGGCATGGAACTTGGGGAGGGCATCGCCGCATGCTGGGAGCGATAGGTCTGGACGAGACGCACGAGTCGGCGTACCGGGCGCTGGTGTCCGTGGGCGCCGCCGACGTGCCCGATCTCGCACGGCGGCTCACGCTCGGCGAGCACGACACCGAGCGCGCCCTGCGCCGGCTGGAGCGGCACGGTCTCGCGGCCCAGTCCTCGGGCCGCCCGGGACGCTGGGTCGCGGCGCCGCCCGGGGTCGCCCTCGGCGCACTGCTCACCCAGCAGCGGCACGAGCTGGAGAAGGCGGAACTGGCGGCCGCCCTGCTCGCCGAGGAGTACCGCGCCCAGGCCACGGAACCCGCCGTGCACGACCTGGTCGAGGTGGTGATCGGCGCGGCGGCGGTCACCCAGCGGTTCCTGCAGCTCCAGCTCGGCGCGACCACGGAGGTCTGCGCGTTGGTCACCGGGAACCCGATGGTGGTCTCCGGGACGGACAACGACGCGGAGGAGAAGGCCGCGGGGCGGGGCGTCGGCTACCGCGTGGTGCTCGAGCGCGCCGTCCTCGACCAGCCCACCGGCCTCACGGAGCTGTCCGCCGCGCTCGGCCGCGACGAACAGGTGCGGGTCGTGGACACGGTGCCGACCAAGCTGGTGATCGCCGACCGGACGCTCGCGATGGTGCCGCTCACCTCGCACACCGCGGAGCCCGCCGCTCTCGTCGTGCACGCGAGCGGGCTGCTGGAGCTGCTGTCGGGCCTGTTCGAGTCGGTGTGGCGGGACGCGCTGCCGCTGCGGCTCGGCAGCCGGGGCGTCATGGAGCAGGAGCCGGACGGCCCCGACGTCATCGACCTGGAGATCCTCTCCCTGCTGCTCGCCGGGCTGACCGACGCCAGCGTGGCCAAACAGCTCGACCTGGGCCTCAGGACCGTACAGCGCCGGGTGAAGCGGCTGATGGAGCTGACGGGTGTCACGACCCGGCTCCAGCTGGGCTGGCACTCCTACGAGAAGGGCTGGGTGGCTCGCGACTGACCTGCGCTTCCGCCCTCACTCAGTCACCCTGGGCAGATGGGAGCGTGGGAACTCCTACTGGTCGGCGTGGTGGTCGTGCTCGGCCTGTGCGGAGTACTGGTGCCCGGCGTGCCGGGATCGTGGCTGGTCTGGGCCGCGGTCCTGTGGTGGGCCCTGTCCGACCCACGGACCCTCACCTGGGGCGTCCTGGTGGGCGCGACCCTGGTCCTGCTGCTGGCCCAGGCGGTCCGCTGGGCGCTGCCTCCCCGAAGGCTCCGGGAGGCCGGCGCCACTCCCCGGATGCGCGTGTACGCCGGGGGCGGGGCGCTGCTCGGTTTCCTTGTGCTGCCGGTGGTCGGCGCGATCGCGGGCTTCCTCGCCGGGATCTATCTCTATGAGCGGCCGCGGCAGGGCGGCCACGGTCCGGCGAAGGCGGCGGTGGGGGCGGTCATGCGTTCGGGCGGCTGGAACGTGCTGACGGAGCTGTTCGCCTGCCTGCTGGTCACGGCCGCGTGGCTGGCCGCGGTGATCTGGGGCTGAGCGTTCCCGAGCGAACGGGGCGAGCACCGTCAACGGAACCAACACATCGGATCTCTCTCTTCATATTGACGAGCTGAAGTCACTTCTCTACGTTGCATCGCGGGATAGCTCCGATGAATCGCCTGAAATGCAGTCGCTCGAGCCGCCTGGAGGCACCCGCATGCCCAGCCCGTCCAGACGTACCGTCCTCGCCACCGGATCCGCCGTCGGCGGCGCCCTGCTCGCCGGAGGCATGCCCGCCCAGGCCCGGGCGGCCGATCACGCCGACACCTCCGACTCCGACCCCTGGCGCACCGTTCTCGACGACGCCGATCTGGTCTGGCAGCGGATGCCGAAGACCTGGTACGAGGGCCCGTACCTCGGCAACGGCTTCCTCGGCTCCGGTATCTACGCCGAACCGGGCGCGGAGACCAAGGCGGTGCGCTTCAACGTCCAGCACTCGGAGGTGCAGGACCACCGTCCCGAGTTCGGCTCCCTCTTCGGCCTCGCCCGCCTGCCCATCGGCTGGTTCACGCTGGAGCCGGTGGGCGCGATCACGGGCCTGGACTGGCGGCTCGGGCTGCGCGACGCCGAGCTGACCGGCACGCTCACCACCGACAAGGGCACGCTCACGCTCCGCGCCCTGGTGCACAACTCCCGCTCGGTCCTCGCCGTCGAGGTGACCCCCAGCGAGGGCGAGCGCGACTTCCGCTGGGTCTTCCACCCGGCGGACGCGATCAGCCCGCGCGCCGATTTCAAGCCCCTCCCGGACGGCTACCAGGGCAACCCGCCCGCCGAGGTCGCCGAGCACGACGGCGTCTCCACCGCCGTACAGCCCCTGCTGTCGGGCGGACAGCACGTGACCGCGTGGCGGGAGCGGACGCGGGGCGGAACACGGTGCCTGTACGTGCATGTCGCGCACTCGTACCCGAAGTCCACGGCGCTCGGCCGGGCGCTCACCACCGTACGCGGGGCGTCGGCGCTGCCGTACGACCGGCTGGCGGGAACCCATCGCGCCTGGTGGCACGCCTACTACCGCAAGAGCTTCCTCTCCCTCCCCGACGCGCGGATCCAGCGCTTCTACTGGATCCAGCTCTACAAGACGGCGTCGGCGGCCCGCCGGGACGCGCCCGTGATGGCGACCAGCGGCCCCTGGCTGGAGTCCACACCTTGGCCCAACACCTGGTGGAACCTGAACGTCCAGCTGGAGTACTGGCTGATCCACGGCTCGAACCACCTCGAACTCGACGCCGTGACCAGGGCGTTGAGCGAGTTCCGGGGCAACCTGTCGAAGGAGGTGTCGGACCGCTACCGCGCCGACTCGCTCGGCATCCCACGCACCACGGACCCGCACCTCGTCAACGGCGCGGCGGGCACCCTCACCGGATACGGCGTCGGCATCCCCGGCCAGGACCCGCCCACTCCCGAGGTCGGCAACCTCACCTGGGCCCTGCACAACGTCTGGCTCAGCTACCGCCACACCATGGACGAGTCGATCCTGCGGGACGTCCTCTTCCCCCTGCTGCGCAAGGCGATCAACTACTACCTGCACTTCCTGGAGCCGGGCGCGGACGGCAAGTTGCACCTGCCCGCCACCTTCTCCCCCGAGTACGGCGGCAACTCGCGCGACTGCAACTACGACCTGATGCTGCTGACCTGGGGCTGCCGCACCCTGCTGGAGTCGGCCGAACTCCTGGGCATCAAGGACGCGTTGGCGCCGCGCTGGCGCGAGGTGCTGGCCCAGCGGGCGCCGTACCCGACAGACGCCAACGGCTTCATGATCGGCGCGGACATCCCCTTCGCGAAGTCGCACCGGCACTACTCGCATCTGCTCGCGGTGTACCCGCTGTACGAGCTGACCGGCCGCACGCCCGACGAACTCGCTCTGATCGAGAAGTCGTTGGCGCACTGGGTGGGCTTCGAGGGGGCCCTTCAGGGCTACACCTTCACGGGCGCCGCGTCGATGTCCGCGCTGCTCGGCAAGGGCGAGGACGCCCTCACGTACCTCGGCCAGCTCATGACCCGCTTCATCCAGCCCAACACCATGTACAAGGAGTCGGGCCCGGTCATCGAGACCCCGCTGTCGGCCGCCCAGTCCCTGCACGACATGGTCTGCCAGTCCTGGGGCGGCGTCGTCCGGGTCTTCCCCGCCCTGCCCGCGGCCTGGGCGGACCTGACGGTCCACGACTTCCGCACCCAGGGCGCCTTTCTGCTCAGCGCGGTGCGCGGGGGCGGGGTGACCCGCTGGGTGCGGCTGGTCAGCGAGGCGGGCGCGCCCTGCGTCGTACGGCACGGCATCGCGGGCGCGATCGACGTACGGGACGGGCGGGGCCGGCCGCTGCGGTACCGGGCCGTCAGCGACGGGACGATCCAAGTCGCCCTGCGCGAAGACGAGTCGGTGCTGATCACGGCGAGGGGCGAGCGCCCGGACCTGACCATCGCGCCGGTACGGCCGAACGCGGACGCTCCCCGGTGGGGTCTGCCCGCCTAGGGCCTGTCCGGCGGATCATGCCGGACAGGCCCTAGCCGAGGAGCGTGCCCAGGTCGATGCCGTCGGCCAGCGCCCGCATCCCCGTGTCGTTGAAGTGGAGGTGGTCACCGGGGTCGTAGGCGGGGCGGATGCGGTGCGGGTCGGCCGGGTCGCGGACGACGGCGTCGAAGTCCACGACCGCGTCGAAGAGGGCGCCGTTGCGGATGAAGGCGTTGACCGTCAGCCGGACCGCCTCGCGGGACTCCGTATAGGCGCCGTATCCGCCGTACGGGGTGATCGTGGCGCCGACGACCCGGATCCCGCGGGCGTGGGCGCGCGCCACGATCCGGCGGTACGCGTCCTCGATGGCGAGCGGATCCCTCTGCTCGGGCGTGCCCTTGATGTCGTTGATGCCCTCCAGCACGATCATCGTGCGCACCCCGGCGCGGGAGAGCGCGTCGGCGTCGAGGCGGGCCAGGGCGCTCGGGCCGCCGCCGGCCTCCAGCAGGAGGCGGTTTCCGGAGATCCCCGCGTTGAGGACACCGAGCCGAAGGTGCGCGGGGAGCGTGCGGAGACGGGCGGCGAGCAGGTCGGGCCAGCGGCGGTTGGCGCTGGACGTCGAGCCGGTGCCGTCGGTGAGGGAGTCCCCGAACGCGACCACGCTGCCCGCGGCGGGGGCGTCGAGCACGTCGACACCGGTCACGTAGTACCAGTTGCCGAGGGTGACGGTGTACGCGGTGCCGGGCTCGTCGGCGGTCCGGTTTCCCTGCCGGGCAAGGAAGTTGGCCTGGAACGCGGAGCGGTGGTAGGTCGCCGGGCCCGAGTCGGCCGGAGTGTGGACGGAGACCAGGAGGTTGGCGTCGGCGGGGATCGGGAGGTCGACGGGGTCACTGACCATGTCCTGCCCCACCGGGATCGTCACGGATCGGCGGCCGGCGAACGTGGCGACGCGCAGCGACCCCGGGGCGGCGTTCGGGCTCGTGGGTCTGCCCCATTCCTGCAACGCGACCGTGACGGCGTCCAGTTGGAGGGGTGCGGTGCCGAGCCGGTTGGAGACGCGGACACGGGCGGCGCTGCCGCCGACGCTGGTGTGCACGACGTTGCGGATCGAGGCGCCGGGCAGGGCGGGGGCGGTTCCGGAGGGGGCGGTCTCCCAGGTGCCTGTCCACTGGGCCCCGCCGTCGTGGCCGTGGCCGGTGAGGAGGGTGGACCCCGCATCGGCGCTCGCGGCCGGCGGGACGAGCGCCAGAACGGTCACCAGGGCGGTGAAGAGATGACGAGCCTTGATCACGCGGGCCATGCGGGTCAACCGGGTCATGCGGGATCGCTTCCCTGCCCCCGGCCCGGTCAACGAAAGGTCACACCGTTGGCCGCCTCGCCTCACCCACAACAACGATTCGTAGGACCGCAGATCGCGACCGCTTCGGCCGTTCGGCATCCACCGTCCGACGTCCACCGCCCGACATCCACTTCGGGACAGGAGACCTAGGACCAGGACCCGATGCGATCGGTGCACAGGCGTGTTTGGCTGTTGCCATGACCGGATTCAGCGAGGCGGAGCGCACGTACCTCACCACACAGCGGCTGGGACGGCTGGCCACCGTCGACGCCCACGGGCAGCCGCAGGCGAACCCCGTCGGCTTCTTCCCGCAGGACGACGGGACGATCCTGATCGGCGGTTACGCGATGGGCACCACGAAGAAGTGGCGCAATCTGCGGAAGAACCCGAAGGTGGCGCTCGTCGTCGACGACATCGTCAGCCACCAGCCGTGGAAGGTGCGCGGCATCGACATCCGCGGCGAGGCGGAACTCCTCACCGGCCCGCACGAATTGGGGCCGCACTTCAGTCAGGAGCTGATCCGTATCCATCCCCGGCGCATCCACAGCTGGGGCCTGGAGGACTGACCGGAGCCCCGACGGCCTTTGACAGGGTCACCGACCATGACCGCCGGGGCTTCACTCCAACTCCCCTGCCACCATGAGGTGTTGAACGGCGTACGACCGCCACGGGCGCCACGCGTCCGGCACATCCACCCCCGGGGGCGCCACATCGGGGTCGCCAAGGGCGCGCGTACGGATGACGGCGGCGGTGCGGCCGTCCAGTCCCGGCAACGCCAGCAGCGCCTCCTGCGCCTCATCGCGCTCCGCGCCCGCGTCCAGCCGCAGGGTGCCGTCGGCGAGGGCGGCAGTGAGCGTGCCGAGGCGGCCGTCCGGCTCGGCCTCCGCGAGGACCGCCGGCTCCGGGAACACATGGGTGAGCGTGCCGCTCGGGGCGTCCAGCGCCTTCCCGTACCGCCGCACCAGCCGCTCGGCCTCCGCTCGCCCCACCAGCGCGCGCACGGCGAGCTCGTCCGGATCGGCGGCACCGGGTGACCGCAGGCCGGGGCGCGCGGCGACCAGCGGGGCCAGCCGGGGATCGGCGCCCAGCCGCTCGTCGACCGCGTACGGATCGGCGTCGAGGTCGAACAGCCGGCGCAGGCGTTGGACGGCGGTGGTGAGGTCGCGCAGGTCGGTGAGGTGGAGCCGCGCGTCGAGCCAGCCGCGCGAGCGTTCGTCCACCGCGACGATTCCGGTGCCGTAGGGGAGGCGGAGGGTGCGGCGGTACGTACGGCGGCCGGGGGGGCCGCCGATGTCCTCCACCCCCAAGACCGCCTCGCGGGCGAGGAGGTCGAAGACGGCGGTGGACCGGTACGGGCCTCGATGGGCGAGACGCAGCGGGATCCCGGCGGTGGGGGTGACGGCGCGCCGGGCTCCGGTCGCGCCCCTCGGTACGGCGGCCGCGCGCAGTTCGCTCGGTGTCGAGGCGTACACCGCGCGGATCGTGTCGTTGAACTGCCGGACGCTGGCGAACCCGGCCGCGAAGGCGATCTCCGTGATCGGCAGGCCGGTGGTCTGGAGCAGGACGCGGGCGGTGTGGGCGCGCTGGGCGCGGGCGAGGGCGACGGGGCCCGCGCCGACCTCCGCGGTGAGCTGCCGCTGCACCTGGCGGGCGCTGTACCCGAGCCGTACGGCGAGCCCTCCGACCCCCTCCCGGTCGACCACGCCGTCCCCGATGAGTCGCATGGCGCGTCCTACGACGTCGGCCCGCACATTCCACTCCGCGGAGCCGGGTACGGCGTCCGGTCGGCATCTGCGGCAGGCCCTGAAGCCCGAGCTCTGCGCCGCGGCGGCCGTCGTGTAGAACCGCACGTTCTGCCGCTTCGGCGTCACCGCCGGGCAGCTGGGCCGGCAGTAGATCCCGGTCGTCTCCACCGCGAAGAAGAACTCCCCGTCAAACCGGGCGTCCCTGCTCCGCACCGCCTCATACCTGGTCTCCGCGTCAATCACACCTACCAGTCTGCGCCGCCGCGCACCCCACGACTGGCGGCTTTCAGACACGACACTCGAACCCGAACCCGGACCAGCGGGAGCCGGGGCGCAGCCCCGCCCAGGGGGCGCGAGGAACTGCGCGACCAGCCCCCACCCACCCGCAGCCGAAGAACCCGCCCGGGGGCCGGGGCGCAGCCCCGGACCCCGTTTCGGCGCAGGCTCAGTGCCAACGACCCCGTTTCCGCTCAGGCTCAGTGCCAACGACCCCGTTTGGCGTCCATCGCGGCCCTCCCCTCCGCGCCCTTCCGCTTCCATTCCCGCCGGATCTCCGCCCGTGCCCGCGCATCCGTCTTGGCGACGATCCGCTGGTTCTCCCGCAGCAGCTTGCGGTAGCTGTCGAGGCGGCGTTCGGGAAGGGCCCCGGAGTCGACGGCGGCGAGAACCGCGCAGCCGGGCTCCGCGACATGCGCGCAGTCGTGGAAGCGACAGTCGGCGGCGAGTTCCTCGATCTCGGAGAAGACCTGCCCGACGCCGGTCTCGGCGTCCCAGAGGCCGACCCCGCGCAGTCCGGGCGTGTCGATGAGAACGCCCCCGCCGGGGAGGACGAGAAGGTTGCGGGTCGTCGTGGTGTGGCGGCCCTTGCCGTCCACGTCACGCGCGGCCCGTACGTCCATCACGTCCTCGCCGACCAGGACGTTGGCGAGGGTCGACTTGCCCGCGCCGGACTGTCCGAGGAGGACGGACGTACCACCCGACAGCACCGCCGCGAGTACGTCCAGGCCTTCCCCGGCGCTGGAACTGACCGGCAGCACCGACACCCCGGGGGCCGCCCTCTCGACGTCCTGGACGAGGTGCCCGAGCGTCGCCGTGTCCGGCACGAGGTCGGCCTTGGTGAGGACGACCAGGGGCCGCGCGCCGGACTCCCAGGAGAGTGCCGACGTGTGCAGCAGTGCCTCACCGGTCGAACTGGACATCGCGAGCGCGAGGAACCGCTCGATCCGCCCGAGGTCGAGTTCGAGCGCGAGCGACACACAGATGACGATGTAATCGATGTTGGTGGCCAGCACCTGGCCCTCGGAACGCTTCGACGAGGTCGACCGCACGAAGGCGGTGCGCCGGGGCAGCAACGTCCGCACATACCGCGGATCGTCACCTTCGGGGTCGACGGCGACCCAGTCACCCGTGCACACGACCTTCATCGGGTCACGGGGCACGACGAACTCGGTGTCGGCACGGATGACGCCTGCCGGAGTGACGACATCGCACTGCCCGCGGTCGACACGTACGACACGGCCGGGCAGCAGCCCCTGCGCCGCGTACGGGGCGAACTCGGCCTCCCATTCCCCATCCCAGCCGTACAGGGCGAGAGGATGCGCAGGAGGAAGCCGAAAGGAAGAGAAAGACAAGGGGTGACCCTTCACAAGGGTGGCCCCGGCACCGCGCGCACTGGCGCGGGAAGAGAGAGGTCAGCCGGAGGCCACGGAGGTGGACTTGATGAACTTCCGGATGCGGGCAGCGCCCATCTCAAAGACAGCCATCGGTCACACCTCCCCGGCCAAGCCAAGTCAAGTCAAGTCACCCGCGGCAACCCCTGGTCGCCGCTCGAACACAACGAACCTTAGAGGCACACGGGCCGCGTCGCCATCGAATTACCGCGCACCGAGTCTTGAGACACGCTTTACGCGACGCGTGCAACTGTGGGCCACCCCGTCGCTGTCTGACAGGGAGTCGGGCCCATCAGGGCCGAGGGGCGAGAGAGCGGGGCAGGTCGTGGGACGGCGCAAGGGCAGCATAGGGATCGCACTCCTCACAGGTGTGATGCTGGTGGGCGCGAGTGCCTGCGGCGGGGGCAACAGTGACAAGGCGAGCGGGGACGACGCGAAGGCGTCGGGAAAGCCGAGTGCGAGCGCCTCTCCGTCACCGACGAAGCCCGCGGGCCCGCCGATGCTGCTGGACACGATCACGCCGCAGACGGGAACCACGGTCGGCGTGGCCATGCCGATCTCGGTGATCTTCACCAACCCGGTGGCGGCCAAGGCACGGGCCACGGTGGAGAAGCACATGAAGGTGAGCGCCTCGCAGCCGGTGGCCGGCGCCTGGCACTGGTTCGGCGACAAGCGCGCCGACTGGCGCCCGAAGACGTACTGGCCCTCCGGCACGACAGTGAAGATCGACGCCGACATGAACGGCGTCAGCAACGGCAACGGGCGCTACGGCGTGCACAGCTACACGCACACCTTCAAGATCGGTGACGACGTGCGGGCAGAGGTGTCGGTGACCGGCCACACCATGAAGGTGACGCGAAACGGCAGCGCGGTGCGCACCCTGTCGATCAACGCGGGCAGCGCCCAGTATCCGACGTGGAACGGCACGATGGCCGTCATCGACAAGCAGGAGAAGGTCCACATGACCTCCTGCAGCGTTGGCATCAGCTGCGAAAAGGGCAGCCCCAACTACTACGACCTGACGCTGCCCTGGGACGTCCACCTGACCCAGTCCGGCACGTACGTGCACTACTCGACCGGTGACCCGAATCCGGGCAGCGGCAGCGCCCGCGGCTCGCACGGCTGCGTCCACCTGTCCATGTCGGACGCCAAGTGGTTCTACGGCCAGGTCAAGCAGGGCGACCCCGTCACCATCACCGGCTCGCCCCGTGCCAAGGCCCCGGCCGACAACGGCTACGCCGCCTTCAACCTGGGTTGGGACCAGTGGCTCGCGGGCAGCGCGTCCGGGGAGGGGACGACCGCGACGCTGTGACGCGCCGCGGTGGCGGCGCCGGTCAGAACCAGTGCAGGCAGTGCGGGGAGCGCTCGGCGCGGAAGAGGGCGTCGGCGAGGGCGGCCGCACCCGGGCGGTGGGCCCGGATGTGTCCGGCACGTACGAGTGTGCTCGGGGCGGTGCCGCCGAGGTAGACCGAGCCCAGGTCGCTCACGCCCAGGGACAGGTCGGGCTCCCGGTCCGTCGGGACGCAGTCGGCCTTGCCGTCCCGGACGGTCAGCAGGTAGCGGCCGTGCTCGCCGAGGAACGGGTCGTCGACGTCGAGGACGAGCTCGCCGTCCATGAACCAGCCGCGCGCGGTCAGCGCACGCGGGACGTCCAGCAGCCGCACCCAGAGCCAGTCGGTGTCGTCGTTCACCTGTGCGGCGCGGAAGTCCGCGAGCTGCCAGCGCAGCGGGTGGTCGGGCGCGACGTGCTTGAACACGACCTCATTGACCAGGTCGTGTCCCAGCACGAACCGGGCCAGGGCCGTGTGGGCGGCGTCGTCGGTGGCGATGGTCTCGTCGACCGTCAAGGTCCGGGACTCGCCGACGGAGTAGCTGGCGTACCCGTCCGGGACGCCGTCGACGTCCCGGTGGACGGCGACGTGGCGCGGCGCCGGAGAGATCGGGGGCTGCCCCGCGCGCAAGGCCCACCAGCGGTGCGGCCGGGACAGCGCGCCGGGCTGTGCGCGGCGGTACCGGTCGTAGACCTCTTCCATGATCTCGCCGCAGTCGGCACGCCGTAGCAGCTCGACGGTGCCGGTGTCCGAGCCGGTCTGCGGGGCGTCGGCCGTTCCGCGCGCCCGGGGGACGGCGAGGGTGCCCTGGTGGCGCGGAATCTTCAGCCGCCGTGTGTAGGTCGCCGGTCCGTAGCCGAACCTGCGGTAGATCAGGGCCTCGGAGGCCAGCAGCACGGAGAGGAACTCCCCTCGGGCCCGCAGTTGCGCGAGCTGATGCCGCATCATCGCGCTGAGCACGCCCTGGCGTCGGTGCGAGGGCAGGACGCCGACGGCGGTCACCCCGCTGACCGGGGTGGGGATCTCACCGGGCAGGGTGAGCTCGAAGGAGTACGCACCGGCGGTGCCGACGGGCCGTCCGTCCGCCGTGACGGCGAGCAGGTTGCGGTCCATCTCGAACGCCGCCCACCAGACCCCGCCGCCGTCCTCGGCCGGGGTGTCCGGGAAGAGCCCGAACGCGGCATGGAGTGTGTCGACGAAGACGTCAAGGTCCTGGTCGGTCGTGGGACGGATCTCCATCACTGCCGCTGCCTCCCCGGGATACCGGCACCACGGCTCGTGGTGTCCCGCCACAGTGCAGCGTTGACCCGTGGCCAGGTCAAGCGAATTGCGGCCGGGCCCACGGCCGGTCACGGAACTCCCGCCCCGCGCACGCGACTTCCAGGTTGCCTCGTCTCATCGGCTCCAGTGGGCCAGGGCACGTTCCGCTCCGGGGAGGGCCCGGTGGCTGGACGACTTCACGCGGAGGGCGTCGACCAGAGCGGACAGCAGGGCCGCGGCCTGCTCGGGGGATCCGGCGGCACCGGTCATGACGGCGTGGTTGCGGCGGACGTCGATGCTGAAGTCCTCGAGCGGGCCCAGGACTTCGGCCGCGTCCCTCGCCAGGTCGGCCAGAACGTGGACCAGTTGCGGCAGGCTCGCCGGGTCGGGCACGGGGGTGTCGGGTGACGGCTCGGTGAGTTTCTTGAGCCGCTGGGCGAAGGCGCCTCGGGCACGCAGTCCCGCCGGTGTCCGCTGGGTGCCGTGAGCCGGGTTGGCCGCCAGCGCGATGTGGCCCGAGCCGTCGACGGTCTGCTGGTGGGGCGCGGGGTATCCGGTGGGGAAGATACCCGTCCGCGGTGCCGGGGTGGTCGGCAGGACCACCGCCAGCCGGTCGTAGAGGGCGGAGAGGCCGAGATGGCGGGGCCCGTCGGGTATGCCCTCGTCGAGGATCCTGAGCAGTTCCCCGGTGAAGCCGGTCAGTGTTCCCTCGGGCGGGAACAGGGCCTTCTGGGTGCGGCCGCACGCGGTGAGCAGGTGGATGCCGTGGCCGTCCGGGCCGAGGGCGCGGCCGGAGAAGCAGCAGTCGAGGATCGCGACCTTGTGCCTCGCCGGCGACTCCCGCATCAGACTGGCGACTTCGGTGAACGGCAGGGACGGGCTCGGATCACCCCCGCCGCCGTACTGGCTGGAGGGGGTGAGCGCCAGGCAGAGACGGTCGTCCCGACCGAGCAGTCCGTGGCCGCAGTAGGAGAAGAGCAGCAGGTCGACGTCCGGTTCCCGGACCATACGGCGCAGGGGGTCCAGCACCTGACGTGTGTCGGCGGGCTCCGCGACCACCGTGGTCCGCCGCACGTCGAACACCCCCTTTTCGCCGCTGAGGGCAGCCCCGAGGGCCCGGACCGCGGTCACGGCCTGGGGTATGCGGGACAGAGAGCTGGGGCGGACGTGCCGACCGGTACCGACGAGCAGCGCGCACGCGGCGCCGGGGGCGGGGCGCCACACGGCCCAGGTCATTCATCCGCTCCGGGCGGGGCGACGGCGAACCCGGACAGTTGGGCCATGACCGCGGGCAGTTGGTCCTCGTCGTCGACCGCGCCACTGATCCGGGTGCCGTCGGGCCGCTCCACCTCGAACTCGATCCGCCGGTAGGTCGGCCGCCGTTGCTGCAGCCAGAGGAAGAACGCGTTGGTGACCGCGGCGATCACCGCCGCGGAGGCGTTCATGATGTCCATGGCAACGGCGACGTCGCCTTGTTCGCCGGGGGCGGGTGGCGCGGTGCGCAGGATCGCCCTGCCGCCCAGTTGGTCGGTGGCGTTGATCCACTCCGTCAGGTCCCGGTTCAGGGCGTCGGCTTGCGCCTGCGACCCCGGGAAGGTGAAGGTCAGAGCGTTCTCCGGCGCCTGGGACGCGGGTGCTTCGGGCATGTCCAGTGGCTCCTGTTCGTCGGTCGGATCGTCGCGGGACCGGGATTCGGCGGTCAGACACCGGGGCCGAAGTCGGTCCAGCCGCCGTCGGTGCTGCCCGCGGGTGCTCCGTTGCGGGGAGTGCTCGGCGCTCGTCGCTTCAGCGCGAAGAGTTCGGGCTCGCCGGGCTCCTCGTGGGGCAGACGGAAGACGGCGGCCGCCTCGTCGGCGTCCACGAGATCGGCGAGGGCCGTCACCGTGCCCGGATCGCTCAGCCACAGTTGTCCCCCGGACGGTGTCCGCAGGAACGCGGGGACTCCCTGCCAGTAGGCCTCGCGCTGCCAGTCCCGGTTGACGCCCAGCAGGTTGCCGCAGGCCACTTGGTGTTCCTGCCGGCCCTGCGGGCGCACGACGACCGCTCCGGAGCTCGTCGGCGCCACGCTGTGGCTGATGAGACCGGTCAGGAGGTCGGACACCGGGGCCTCGCCCTCGACGGCGACCGAGACGCGCGCCCGGTGCAGCCGCCCGGTGTAACGTCGCGAGGCCGCGTCGTACAGACGGTGTGCCTCCTGGGCGAAGGGGTCGCCCGGCACGGGACCCCCGTACAAGGGGTCGGGTGGTCCCGGCACCGCGAGTGTCCCGAACGCCTGGGCTCTCATCGTCAGGCCCTCGGCGAGTCCGGGCGGAGCGGAGCACGGTTCGAGGCACACGCTGACCACCGTCCGCCGCGGCTCCGCGGCCAGGTGGGTCCAAATCCGGTCCCAGGAAGGGTCATGGGCGTCGAATCGGGAGACCGCGGTCGCGATGCGTTCCACTCCCCAGAGGCGGGTCAGTGTTCGGCAGGTGATGCGTTTGCGGATCTCGGCGATCGCGCCCCACCCCGGTACGAACGGGGCGAGCAGACGCGCGATCTCCGCGGTGTCCTCGATCCGGGTTCCCGTCACATGCGCCGGGAACCGCGCCAGGCTGGGAAGCGCGTCCCGCGCGGCCCGGACCGCGGCTGCCGGGTCGGCGCCGTACAACTGGGCGATGACGACGGTCTCGATCCGTCCGCTCGACGGATCGCTGATGAACCGCAGATCCCAGCGGGCGGTGGTGCGATCCGTCCAGAGAGCCGCGAGCCACGTCCGCTCGGCGGCCACCCGGTCGGCTCTGCGCCGGGCTTCGGAGAACTCCGGGTAGAGGCCCCCGGGCAGCGGGACGGGACTCAGCGAGAAGGCGACGTAGGCCCAGCTCTCCCCACTGGGGGCACCGCGCAGCAGCACGCCCCGCGCGCCCTCCGAAACGGCTTCGGCCATCCGCTCTTCCCTCCCGGGCCCTCCATGACCGGCCGCCGGCTCGTACCGCACGTGGCGGAGCGAGCCGGCGAGCCGGGGCGCCTCAAGTCCAAGGTTGCGCACCGCCCGCCTGGGTGCCCCCCGCGGGCGGGCCCCAGGCGCCGGTGGAGTTGAAGCCCGGCGTCGGCGCGGACCTCGTATGGTCCGCCTGCACCGGAGGCAGTAGTCCTTGTGGGAAGGCGTAGGTGATGGGCACCACGACCTGGTCCACCGCCGTGGCCAGTCCCTCCCGGCACGCCGCGTGCACCGCCTCCCGCATGGCCCGCACGCCCTCGGTGCGCATCATGATCCGCTCGGGGCTCACGCGGCCCAGCATGGACGCGATCAGGTCCGCAACGAACCTGCCGATCAGGGCGTACCCGCGGCGCGAGCGCCACATCTGCCACCCCAGGTAGAGGCTCGTACCGTAGGAGAAGACCGAGACGTAGGCCTGGCAACTGCCCTCCGTCAGCACCAGGCGACTGCGGACCTGGTCCCGGCCCAGTCCGGTGGCGATGACTCGTTCGGCGCGGCCGATGGGGATGTAGCGACGCGCGAGCGTACCCGCGATGGAGACGTACGCCGAGTCGAGAGATCCGCTCCGGTCCGCCAGCAGGACCTGCCATTCGGCGATCGGTTCGACCAGGCGCATCCCGAGCAGGGACACCCAGAAGACGACGCCCGAGGCGATGTACGCCAGCACGATCATGGCGGCGAATCCCTTGGCACTTCCTCCGGCGAGGAGGATGAGCCCGAAGAAGAAGAACGGCAGGAACGCCAGGAACGAGGCGAGGAAGGCGGAGACGATCAGCCGGAGCAGCAACTGCCAGCGGACCGTGTCGTTGAGGTAGGTCTCCACCGGGATGTGCTTCAGGTTCTTGTCGAGATAGGCGGCGTTGGCGTCGCCGCCTCTCCATCCCGGCGGGCTCGTGTATCCGTTGTCGTTCATGTGTCCCCCTAGGCGGTCACGAATCCGAGGTAGCGAGGATTACCCACCGTCGATGGATGGTCACACACTTCCAAAGGTCTCGAAATTGCGACAATCCAACTACATGGCACGAGTGCGGATTTGAGCGGGAAGTCTTGAAGTGTCTCGTCGGGCATACGGTCCCGGGCATGGGAGATAGGCCGGGTCCCGGGCATGGGAGATGGGGCGGGGTCTCTGGAAACCGCCGCCGCATTCCGAAGGCAGCGGATTCGCGCTGGTCACCCGGCCGCGACGCTGAGGGCCGGCCCGGCGATGGACATGTCGCCGCTGAGCTGGGCGACCTGTGAAACGGTCACGTTCTCGAAGGTGATCGTGCGGGTGGGAACCGCGGGGTGGGAGAGCCACGTGGGCAGCGCGTCGGGTGTGACGGTGACGCGGCGGTCCGCCGGGAGCGGAGCGTCGCCCAGTCCGACGAGCGTGCCGGACAGCTTCTGGGCGTACAGGGTCACCACGTCCTTGCCCTTGAGCGTGGATGTGGTCGCGGGCTTGGCCCGCAGACGCACCGCCGCGCGGCCGCGGCCCGCCGTCAGGTCGAGGTCGCCGAAGTCCAGCGACCGTGCGGTGAACTTCAGCACCCGCTTGGACCCGGCCGCGGTCCGGACGGTGACCACGCCGCGGAAGGTGCTGCCGTGGAGTACGAGTCTGTCGGCACGCAGCACCCAGGGGACGTTCGCCGGACGGGCCGGCAGTCGGTCGACCGGCGTGCCGGCACCTGCCGGTGCCTTGGACGTGCGGATGCCGCCAGGGGCGAGCAACGTGTTCGAGGCCGCTGGTGTGGCGTGCTGCACGGCCAACGACAGGGCGGCCACTGCCGGCACCCAGACGAGAGGACACAGCAGTTGGCCGGTAAAGCGGCTCTTCGCCGCACTGCTCGGACGGCAGGGCTCGGGCTCCGGCCCGCTTGCCGCACAACCGGTCAGGTCGTCACTCGCCACCATGGTCCTCACCCGCGGGAATGGTCGTCGGAGGAATCCAGGCACAGGCCAGGGATCCGCCGATCAGGCCGGAGATCAATCCGAGGAGGAGGCCCCCGAAATTGGCGACGGGAAACGAGATGAGGGCGAGCAGAATGACCGTGATTCCCGCGAATACGCGCGCCTGCCGGTGGAACCAGAGGGAGATGGCCAGGGCCACGAGCAGAACCCCGATGATCAGCGACCCCGCGCCGGCCGAGGTCGACAGTGCCAGGGGGATGGCGCCGAACTTCAAGTGCGCGTACGGAAAGTAGATGATGGGCAAGCTCGCCGCGAAGGTGAAAAGGCCTGCCCAGAAGGGCCGTTCGTTCCGCCAGGTTCTGAATCCTCGTCGGGCGTCGGTGGCGGCGTCACGCAAGTTCCGGCGTCTGCCGAATAGTTCGAAGAACACGTGGACTTTCCGTGATGTTCGGCGGGCGGGAGTACGCGGCGAGCGGGGGCGAAGGGGGCGTGCTTCGTAACGATGGGTCAGAAGCACTCGTGGTGGCCTTGCCTGAGCCGCACATCGAGGTCCGGAACGTTGAACGTGGCGGCCGAGACCGCGACCGTGGTGAAGTGCACATCGCTCAGGGAGGCCGAATCCGCCTGCTGGGCAAAGCCGTTGGGATCGAAGAACCGGGAGTTCCTGTCCCCTCGACTGATCGGGCCCTTGCTGACCGCTCCCGCCGCCACACCGATGTCGAGGTCGTCGAAATTCGCCTGTGAGCTCGACAGGGATGTCGCGTCGAGGAACAAGTTCCTCGCCTCGACCCGGCGCCGTTCGCCGCCGGTGACCCTCAGTGTGTACGGGCCCAGGACCGGGATCGGGACCACCACGGACTGGCACAGCCCGCTGATCTCCGCACGGCTGGCGCCGGTGACCACGACCGGTACGAGGGCGCCCTTCCTGGTCACGTCCACCATGCCGTAGATGCTCAGACCACGGACGTCCAGAGTGTCCAGGGCCACCTGGAACTTCTGGCCGGAGATGAGGAACGACGCGGCCAGCGCTCCTTGCGCCATGCCGATACCGAGGGCCGCGGCGGCCACGACACCCGGGACGAGAACGGCGGCAAAGCGCTTCCAGGAGGTCCTGCCGGCGCGGTGCAGCATCCCGTCTCCTCCGGTCATGAGGTGGGCTCGCCGATGTCAGACACGGGTAGGCGACGTCCCTGTCTCTAGTGGCGGATCCTAGGCTTCCGGGCGGGGTGGCCGACGGCATGCCAGGTCGGCCAGATGGGTGATGCGGTTTCCGTTACGGCATCCGGATGACACGGGGCGCGGGATCGCGGTCTCAGCCGACGGCTACGTTCCCGGGCCGGGTCGGCCGGTGACTCGTGGCAGGGCCTGTTCGGCCCAGATCACCTTGCCCTGGGGGGTGTACCGGGTGCCCCAGCGCTCGGCCATCTGCGAGACCAGGAACAGGCCCCGGCCTCCCTCGTCCATGGTCGCGGCGTAGCGCAGATGCGGTGAGGTGCTGCTGCTGTCGGACACCTCGCAGATGAGCGTACGGTCGCGGATCAGCCGTACGTGGATCGGCTCGGAGCCGTAGCGGATCGCGTTGGTGATGAGCTCGCTCAGGATGAGCTCCATGCTGAAGCCGAGCTCGGACAGGCCCCACTCGTCGAGCTTCCGGGACACGGTGTCGCGCATCCCGGCTACGGCGGCCGGGTCGAGCGGCACGTCCCAGTCGGCGATCCGGTCGGACGGCAGCCCCCGGGTGCGGGCGATGAGCAGGGCGACGTCGTCCTTGGGGCGCCCGGGCAGCAGTTCGTCCAGTACGGCCTGGCAGCTCGCCTCGGGCGACCGGTCGGGGTGCCCCGCCAGCGCGTCGCGCAGCAGTTCCATTCCCACGTCCAGGTCGCGTCTGCGGTCCTCGATGAGGCCGTCGGTGTACAGGACGAGCTGGGCGCCCTCCGCGATGTCCAGTTCGGCGGTCTGGAACGGCAGGCCGCCCAGGCCGAGGGGAGGCCCGGTCGGCACGTCCACGAACGTGACTGTTCCGTCGGGATGGACCAGCGCGGGCGCCAGGTGCCCCGCACGTCCCATGACGCAGCGGCGCGTCACGGGGTCGTAGATCGCGTACAGACAGGTGGCGCCCACGACGCCCGCGGCACCATCCGTGTCCCGTTCGTCCTGGTCGATCCGGCCGACCAGGTCGTCCAGATGGCTCAGCAGCTCGTCGGGGGGTAGATCGAGGGTGGCGAAGTTGTGCACCGCGGTCCGCAGCCGCCCCATCGTGGCGGCGGCGTGCAGCCCGTGGCCGACCACGTCGCCGACGGCCAGCGCCACCCGGCTGCCCGGCAGGGGAATCACATCGAACCAGTCCCCGCTCACGCCCGACTGGGCGGGCAGGTAGCGGTAGCCGACGTCGAGGGCGCTCTGCTCGGGCAGGGCCCGCGGCAGCAGGCTGCGCTGGAGGGTGACCGCCACCGCGTGCTCGCGGGTGTAGCGGCGGGCGTTGTCGATGCTGACCGCGGCACGGGCCACCAGTTCCTCCGCCAGTGACAGCTCCTCCTCGTCGAAGGGCTCGTGCTGCTTGTCGCGCCAGAAGTTGGCCATGCCCAGTACGACGCCGCGGGCCTGGATGGGCGCGGCGATGAGGGAGTGGATGCCGTAGTCGATGATCGCCTTGGTGCGCTCCGGGTCCTGCGCGTGCCAGCCCGTGGCGGTCGACAGGTCTGTCACCAGTTCCGAGCGACCCGTGCCGTAGCCGCGCGCCTGGGGCGTGGAGGGCAGAAAGTCGATCAGCCGGCCCTTTTCGTAGAGCGGATGGTCGTTGCGGATGCCGAACACGGCGGTGCGTCGCATGCCGGTCGCCGTGGGGGCGGGCTCGTCGCCGTGCAGCACGGCGTCGGCCAGGTCGACGGTGACGAAATCGGCGAAGCGGGGTACGGCGACCCGCGCCAGCTCGTCGGCGGTGCGCCGCACGTCCAGGGTGGTGCCGACGCCGAGTCCGGCGTCGTACAGCAGCTTGAGCCGCTCCCGTGCGACCTCCGCCCTGCCGGTGACCGCCTGGAGCTCGGTGGAGTCGCGCAGCGTCACCACCGTTCCCTCGATGCCTCCGTCGCGCCCCGTGGGCCGCTGGTTGACGGCCAGCAGCCGCTCCCCGGAGAAGTGCACCTCGTCGGTGGCCTCACGCCCGGAGACGAGCAGCTCCACCGTCCCGGCGTCGAGGTTCGACAGCTCCGACACCAGTCGTCCCTCGGCGTCGGGGGGCAGCTCCAGCAGCCGTCTGGCCTCGTCGTTCGCCAGCAGCAGCCGCCCGTCGCCGGCGATGATGAGCACTCCCTCGCGCACGGAGTGCAGCACCGTGTCATGGTGGTCGTACATGCGGGTCATCTCGTCCGGGGCCAGGCTGTGGGTCTGCCGTCGCAGCCGTCTGCTCATCAGTGCCGTCCCACCGGTGGCCACCACGAGCGCCCCGGCCCCGGCGCCCAGGATGATCGGTAGTTGCCGGTACACCTGATTGGTCACGTTCTTGACCTTCAGCCCCGCCGACACCAGGCCCACCACCTTGCCCCCGGCGTCCTTGACGGGGACGGTGGCCTGTACCTCCTGGCCGAGCGGGCCGTGGACGCTTTCCATGTAGACCTTCCCCGCCAGCGACGGCCCGATGGTGCCCACGAACCGTTTTCCGATCAGGCCCGGCAGGGGGTGGGTGTAGCGGATGCCCTTGGTGTTCATGACCACGATGAAGTCGACGCCTGCGGCCTTGCGGGCCGCCTCGGTGAGCGGCTGGAGAATCTTGGACGGTTCGGGGCTCTCCAGTGCCGCCACGATCCCGGGAGAGTGCGCGAAGGTCTCCGCCGTGGCCACGGAGCGGCGCTTGGCCTCGGCGGTGGTGTCCCGCTCCGACTGCAGGGCGAGGGCCAACACACCACAGGCCACGAGCAGCACGACCAGGGCCACCTGAAGAACGAACACCTGCCCGGCTACGCTTCGCGGGCTCCTGCTGACCAGTGGCCTGAGTGAAAGACGTCGAAAAGCGGCGAAACGATTCGCCATGTGACCTTTCTAGCACTGGTGATCCTGAGCGGCCACGGCCCAGCCGTGACCCGTGATCACCCGGGGACGCGCCCACCCGCCTAGGGCCTGTCCGGCGGATCATGCCGCAGACGCGGGGCCTGGCACGAGCCCGACCGGTGGCATCCCTCCGCTGTACCGTCTCCGGAGACGATCACCGGGAGGGGCGGGATGACGAATGATCTCCGGTTCGGTTGGGAACTGAGCGGCACCGGTTGGGCGACCTGCCGCATCGCGGACGGCTCTTCGGAGCGGCAGGACACCGTCAGCTACTGCACCGATGCCCTGGCCGACCTGCTCCATGGCGTCGCGGGTCTCTACGGCACCTTCGCCGTCCAACGCTTCTCCTTCGACCTCGAACCGGCCGAAGTGAGGTGGGTCCTGCGACGCAGGGGCTCGGACGTCGACATCACGATCTACCGGTTTCCCGACATGTCCACGAGCCTCGACGCGCCCGACCGAGAAGGCACACGCTCCTGGACCTCCACGCAGACCCGCGGCCTCCTCGGGCACGTCGTCATGGAGGCCGCGCAATCGGTGCTCCGGCTCCACGGTGAGGACGGCTATCTGGCGAAGTGGGTCGAGCACCCGTTTCCCGTCGCCGCCCTTCAGGACCTCCGTCGACTGCACCTCCAGCACGACGGATGTGAACGCGAGCACGATGCGGCGTTTCCCTAGGGCCTGTCCGGCGGATCAAGTCGCAGGAAACAGGCGGCGCCTCATCGACGCTGGTGAGCGGGGCTTGGTGCGTGCAGCTGCAAGGCGGAGGAGGGAGTCGACGCGGAGCGTCGGCGAGTGACGACAACGCCGCAGATGTGCGTGCCAAGCCCCGCGTCTGCGGCATGATCCGCCGGACAAGCCCTAGCCTGGACATGCCTGGGGTTCACAAGGCGATCAGGACGATGGTGATGAGCACGGCGATCACGCCGAAGCCGGCTCCCATCACGCAGCCGGGGTTGTTCGCCAGGTCGGAGAGGCGGGCCATGAGGGTGGGGGGTCTCGGCGGGCCGGCGGAGGGGTCCGGGGCCGTCACGGGCGCTGGGACGGTGTAGGGCGACTGGGAGGCGGAGGGGACTCGCTCGCTCCGGCTGAGCACGTCGCGCAGGAGCTGCTGCCACAGGACCGGCGGCAGGTCGGGGACCCCGCCGTCCGCCGGGGCGACGATGCTCTGCCGGAGCCAGTTGCCCCCGGTGGGATGGCTGTCCCGGGCCATACGGTGCAGCAGCTCCTGCAGATCGCGCAGATAGCGTTCGTCCCGGGCCAGCGGGGCGACCGCCCAGGTGAAGAGGTCGGCCGCCCGGGTGACCATGGCCGTCCGGGAAACGGGTTCCGGGGCCTGCCCGTACGGCGTGAAGTACAGGCCGTTGTGGAGCACCTCCGCGCACAGTTCGTGCCGCATCTCCGGCCGGCGCCCCTGGACGCGGTGAGCGTTCCCCAGCTCGTCCAGCAGGAGTTCCACCGACTCCGTCGGCAGATCGCCGGAGCGCAGCTCGCCGAGGAGCGACTCGTCGGGCAGGCCGCGCAGTCGCGCCACCAGGAGACTGCGTCGCATGTGGTCCCCGCGCTGATGGCCACGGAGGTCCTCGTGGAGTCCGTACACCTCGTCGGCGTCCGGCGGAAGGCCGCCGACGGGCGCGACCGCCCCGTGGACGGGCGTATGGAGGGGCCGCGGAGGAGCCATCGAACCAGGACCCGCGGGAGCAGGACCCGCGGGAGCCGGGTCCACATGAGAATCCGGATACGGATCCGCGTACGGGCCCGGATTCGCGTACGGGTCCGGGTAGGAGTTCGGATGCGAGTCCGGATACGGATCCAGGTACGGGTCCGGATACGCGTACGGCTTCGAGGGCGGCGGAGACGTCACCTCGACCCGCTCCCGGTCCTCGCCCCCTTTCCGGACCGGGCCCGGCTCCGCGGAGCGCGGCGCGGGCGCGTCGGCGCGCGGGCCGGGTCGGCGGTCGGTGCTGAGGATCTCGTTCAGCAGGACGCGCCGCCGCGCCCACTCCAGCTCCGCGCCGCCGCCGAGCTCCTTGACCAGCTGGGGCACACCGGGGCCGGCCTCGGGGTGCGCGAGGAGCTGGTCCACCAGTCGGGCCGCCGCCTTGTGCTCGAACCGGGGGGTGACCCTACGGCCCATGACCCGGGCCAGCGGACCGGCCCCGCCCGCGTCCGGCTCCCAGCGCGGGACGCACGTCAGACGCAGTTGATGGGTGTCCACCGTGTCGTGGGTGGCGAACGTCCACTCGTGGCCCAGCCAGGACCCGAAGAGCAGGAACAGCCCCAGATACACCACCGGCACGGCGTCCTGGTCCGGCCAGCCGGGCTGCCCCTTCTCCTCCGCGAGCAGCGACACCCGCTGCGCCGGATCGCGCAGCCACTCCGCGGCGACCAGGGTCAACGCGTGCTTGACCGTCGGCAGCAGCTCCACCATGGTCTGGAGCCGCTTCCGTGCCAGCGCCTCGAGCTGCTCGCACTCGATCACGCGCTGGCGTCCGGAGGCCTTCTCCGCGGACTCGCGGCTGCCCCAGCCGCCGTAGGAGAGGCCGAGGCACTGGCGGATCTTCAGGGTCGCGGGGTCACCGATCAGGACATGGCTGATCGTGCTGGGCCGGCCGCCCCGGTCGGTGGTGGGCCAGCGCTGGACGAGCATGACGGCACCGTCGCCGGACAGGGTGCGTACGACGCTCGGCCGCGAGGGTGACGTACCGGACACCCACAGCAAGGGGCCGAGCTCCCGGCCCAGTTCCTCGGCGCGCTCGGCCGAGCAGGAGTGAGCGACGGCCTTCATGCCGGTGCCCTGGCGGCCCTGGTTGCCGTCCCACCGGAAGACGACCTGGTGCACCGAGCCCCCGGCGCCGCCACCGCCCGGCCCGTGCGCGCCGGCCTGTTCCCCGTGGGCGCCCGGACTCCTCCGATCCCCGAAGTCACTCACTTCGTCTCCCTCACAGTTCCCACCGCTCCCCCGGTTCGTCCGGCCCTCCCCGACGGCACCGCTTCGAACGCGGGTGCCTCGCCCACGGCGAACGCCTCGGCGCCGCCCGGCACGTCGACCATCCCGTGCAGCGCCAGTAGCGCGAGCAGCGGCTCCAGCACCCGCCGGGGACCCGCCCCCGCCGGATAGCGGCCCTGCTCCTCCTGGCCACCGGTGGCCGACGCGACGTGCAGGGTGCACCGGCGGATCGCGTCGAAGGGGCGCAGCCAGGCCGGGCCCGCGTGCCCGCGCAGCAGCCCGTACACGTCCCGGCTCTCCTCACGCATCCGTTCGGGGTCGAGGGAGGTGGCCGGTGCCTGGCCGAGCCACCGGTCCACGGGCGGCTGGAAGCGCAGGAGGTCCGCCTTGCCGAGCACCATCGCGGCGGCCACGTCCAGATACGGTCCGTTCTTCGGCAGCCGGTCCAGGACGGTGCCGAAGGCCAGGTCGCCGTCCCGGTTCACCTCGACACCCCAGCGTTCCCTCGCGTGGTCCAGGTGTGGCAGCGGAAGAGCGAGCGCGGGGTCGACGACGAAGATCAGGGCGTCGATCCCGAGCAGGAAGCGCAGCGCGGCGTCGGTCCGTACGAGGTCCTCGCCGCCGAGGTCGAAGAAGGCGACCGGACGTACCTGCCCGTGGGCGTCGGTGATGAGGAGGGACTCCACGAAGCGGGCGAAGCCGTCCAGGCCGAGGGCGCCGGTGTGGTCGAGGACCTTGCCGTTGCGCAGCGGCTGCACCCGTTCCCGTACGAACCGCGCGTGCTGCTCCGGGTTGACGGACTGCCATTTCAGGCCGAACGGCTCCAGGCCGCCGTCGGTGATCTCCGCGATCATCTGGGTCAGCAGATGGCTCTTGCCGGTGGACGACTGGCCGACCATCGCGACGGTCAGCGGACGGCCGTAGGTGAGGTAGGGCACCGGGATGAAGTGCTCGGGGAAGTCCCGGTCCGCCGTGCACTTCTGGACGGCGCCGCGCATGACGTCCTGGCGGCGCAGGGCGTTGCCGATCGTCGAGACGTCCAGCGGCTGGTACTGCATCCTGCTGTCGGTGACGAAGAGCGAGCCGAGGTCGAGCTGGATGTTCTCCAGGCAGTACGGGCACAGCACCTGACCGTCGCTGCTGCGCCCGGCCGGTGTCCCGGACCCCTGGTGGGCGACGGGTGCCTGCCGTTTGAGGTGCAGCGCCTGCTCGAACGCCTCCCGGTGCGCGCGCGTGTCGTCGGCGGGCACGGTGAGCGTGACGCGCCGGGCGGCCCCCGGCGCCAGCAGGTCGAGCAGTTGGGCGGGGGTCGGCCGGTCGGCCGCGAGCGGGGCGAAGGCGCCCCGTAACGTCTCCGCGAGCACCCGGTGTTCGCCGAGGTCGGTGGGTGCCCGGTCGCCGGGGCCGGGCCGGCCGGTCACCAGCTGGTAGAGCACCTGGGCGGCGCTCCACACCGCGTCCCGGGAGTCGACGAGCCCCTCGCCCCGGCGTTGTTCCGGTGAGCAGTAGGGTGCCCGTCCCCACCGGGTCCTCGGCTGTCCGGTACGGGCCGCTCCCTCCAGCCCCCAGAGCTGGACCGAGGCGCCGTCCCAGAGCACGGTGGCGGGCGAGATGCCGCGCAGCACCAGACCCTGGCTGTCCAGCAGGCACAGGGCGAGCATCAGGTCACGGGTGAGGACCCGTTGGTCGGTCGCGGACATCACATGGGTGCGCGCGATGGCGGCGCCGCGCGGCGCGGCGTACAGCAGGAACGGCTCGGCCCCGTCCAGTTCGTAGCCGAGGATCCTCGGGAAGAGTGCCGCGTACTCCGTTTCGTCGAGCGCCCGGCGCAGTTGCAGGGCGGTGCCCGCCTCCGCGTCGAGCAGGGCGCGCGCGGCCGGGTTCGCCGCGTCGGAGGCGTTCAGGCGGACCTGGACGCACTGGTGCCCCTCGTCGTCGAGCAGTCCGTTGCGGATCAGTTGGGGCAGCAGCGGATCGCGGCGGGACTCGGGGCCGAAGCGGACGGGGGCGACCCGGCGCCGGCCCGAGGGGACGGCGAACGCGAGCGTCTTCCACCGCGGACCGTCCGGCTCCGCCAGGTGGGGGTGCGAGGTGCTGGTCACCAGCGGTTGCCGTCCTCTCGGTCGTACGGGTGCACCGGGCGGGGATGCGGGGTGCGGGTCACCAGCTGTCGCCGTCCTCGTGGTCGTACGGGTCGAGGCCGTCGGCCGGGGAGCTCTGGCGGGAGCGGACGGTGTCCACCACGCCCATCCGCAGCGGGGTGAGCCGGACCAGCCCGGCGTACCGTCCCGACGAGGTCCACAGCGTCTGCTCCGGCGGTACGCAGCCGCTGGTCCGCCAGGTCTTCTCGACCTCGTCGCGCACGGCCTCCGGTGCGAACCTGATCCACACCGCGGCCGCCGGGTCCCGGCTGAGCACCGTTCCCTGTTCGGGTGAGGACAGCTGGACCACGGCCTGCCGGTCCGCCTCCGTGCCGACCAGGTCGGCCACCCGGCGCGGGTCGGTGCCCAGCAGGTTCGCCGAGCCCGCGCGGGTGCGGTGGTCGGCGGCGAACGGGGGCGGGGCCAGTACGCCGTTGTGCTGGAGGTGGCGGCGGGCCGTCGAGAGCAGGTCGCGGACCCGTTCCTCGGTGCGCCGGACGGCGAGGGCGCCGGCCTGGCCGCGCTCGACGGCACCCCAGTAGGGCTCCATCGCCACCATGGCGGCGTCCGTCAGATCACCGGCCAGGGCGGCGACGAGCTCCGGTCCGCCCTCCCCGTTCTCGCGCTCCAGCCAGCGCGGAACCCCCGCGGTGCGGTCCGCCCACGGGTCGGCGGCGCCACCGGACTCCGCGGACTCGACGGGCTCGGTCCAGGAGGCCCCGTCCTGCCAGGCGTACGCGCTCGCCCAGTCGCTGTCCCCGTCGTCGGGCACGGCGAACGTGTCCGTCTCCAGGACCGAGGCACTGGTCAGCCAGTCGTCCGCGTCGAGCGGCTCGGTGCCAAAGGCGCCGGTGACCGTGGGGCGTTCGGGCTCGGGCACCGCCTCGGCGGCCGCGGCGGCCGCCGTCGCCCGCAGCATGCCGGCCACGGACCGGGCCGCGTCGGCGCAGTGCAGGCGCTCCTCGACGGCCCAGTGCTCACGGACCGCCTCGGCCAGCAGCGCGTCCAACCCCTCCAGGGCCCCCCGCAGCGCGGTGGTGGCGCGGAAGGCCGCCCAGGAGTCGATCGCGGTACGCCACAGTCGGCGTGCCGTCTCCACCGCGACACCGAGACCCACCAGGAGACCGACGGCGCTCAGCCAGAGCGGGGGCTCGACCGCGTACGCCACCGCCACACCGACCGCGGCGCCGCCGAGTGCCGCGGCCCGGGGGCCCCAGCCCCAGGGGCCGGGACCTCCCGCGCCCCGCAGCCGGGACGCGCCGAGCAGCGCCACCGCGAGGAAGACCAGCGGGACGGCGATCGCCAGCGCCGCGAAAGGCCCCCGCCACAGCGCGCCGAGCAGTCCCGCCAGGGCCGCGGCGGGCAACGCGCCACGCCCCGTGGCCACGGGGCCACTGCCCATGGCCGGCCGTCGGGACACCGCTTCGGTGGAGTGGTCGGCGAGCTTGCGCACCAGTGCCGAACCCGGTACAGGCTCCACCCGTCCGGCCAGCCCGGTGAAGCGCTGGGCCACGGACCGCAGGGCGAGCCCCTGTCCCAGCAGCTTTCCGGCGAACTCGCGCAGTCCCTCGCCGATCCGCTCCCCCATGCCCTCGGCCGAGGGCACCCGCAGTCCGAGGGCCGAGAGCCGGGCCGCCGCCTCGGCGGCCGACGGTGCCATGCCTGAGCCGCCGCCGCGCAGAGCCGTGCCGACGAGGTCCCGGTACTCGCCGAGCGCCTGGTGCGCCTGGTCGAGGTCCGTCTCGAACGTCTGCCTGCGGGAGGCCCACAACAGCCCGGGCAGGGACCGCAGTGCGGCCAGTGCGTCCTCGGCGTAGTCGAGGGCCTCGGCGCAGGCGAGGTACGTGCTGTCCGCCACGCCGCCCGGCTCCCGGTGCCGTTGGTCGCGGCCGCCCCGGCCCGCGACCAGGCTCCGCAGCGGCTCCGGCAGATCGGCGCCGGAGGAGGCGGTCGCCAGCAGGTCGGGGGCGAGTTCGGTGTCCTCGCCCGCGAACCTGAGGAGCGCGTCGCGCCAGGCCCGGTCGCGCACCTCCAGCGGCAGGTCCTGCTCCAGCAGCCGTACTCCGGGCGCGGCGACGGCGTCGGGCAGCGCTCCGAGGTCGTCGAGGACCTTCAGGTACACGTCCGGGACCGACAGCACGTCCACCAGGACGGCGAGGGCCTCCGGGGCGTCGGGCTCGGGCTGTTCGAGCGCCGTGCGCGCGGAGCGCAGATCGCCCGCCCACAGCAGGGCGGTGCCCGAGGCCCGCAGCACCGCGGGCCGCACCAGGCGCCGGTCCGGCTGGAAGGCCTCGTCCTCTCCGGCGTACGAACCGGGCGCGCTGCCCACCAGCAGGACCAGGATCCTGATCTCGCCCACGGCCCGGTAGGCGGTGAGCAGTTCGTACTGCCGCTGGTGGTCGGTCAGCCCGGCCGGGGTGTCGACCACCAGGAACAGCGGGTCGTCGGGTTCGGGCAGCCCGGCCCGCCCCAACTGCCGGGCGACACTGGTCCGCAGGGCCCCCGCGGTGTCGAGTTCCGCCGCGCCGCTGCGCAGGTCGAGCTGGATGACGGTGCCGAGGTCTTCGGACGTCTTCACTCCGGGTCACCGTCCCAGGGGTTGCGGCGGGAGCGTTCGCCGTCGTCGCCGTACGGGCCTGTGTCACCGGGCTCGTCCCAGGGCACCGTGGGCCGGTCGGCGCCGCCGGGGCGCCCGTCGACACGGTCGCCCCGGTCACCCCGATCCACGCGGTCACCCCGATCACCGCGGTCGGCGCCGTACCCGTCGTACCCGTCGTCGTAGTCGTCCACGGACGCGCGGCGCGGACGTTCCTCGGTGCCGCTCGGGTACTTGTCGAAGGAGGTGCGCGGTGCGGTGCCCCAGTCGTCGTCATCGGGCACGGCACGCCGGGGTTCGGGGAACTCCTTGCGGACGCGCGGCTCGGGAGTTCCGCCGCGTACGTGCTCCAGCAGCGTGCGCAGGGTCGGCTGGACGGCGCGCTGGTCCCCGAACTCGGTGTCCAGAGCGGCCGGCAGTGTCTTCGCCCAGAACTCCCACAGCGGGCGCACCCATCCCTCGACCCGCTCGCCGCCGCGCTCCCGGCGATCGGCCAGCAGCTCCAGCTGACGCGGGGCGGTCTTCTCGACGAGTTCGACGAAGAGCGGATGCGGTTCGCTCGCGCTCCTGGCGAGACCCAGCGGCTGAGCCCCCATCAGTTCACGGCAGTAGTCCTCCACGGTCCGTTCGTCGTCGAGGACGGTCCAGCGTTCGTAACTGCGCAGCAGCTCCGCCCAGCTCGACACCCCGCCGGGGAAGTCCCCCAGCCGCAGCCGGACGCCGGGCACATGGGCGCCCTTCTCGGGGAACAGCCGCAGCCGCAGCCGTTCCGGCGACGCCGACTCGCCGTCCACCACGTCGACCTGGCCGTTCCACATGCAGCACAGCAGCCGGTGCAGGATGACGCGGCGGTCCTCCTCGCTGCTCACCATCCAGCTGTCCCGGTAGCCGAGCCGCTGCCGCCAGCGCAGCACGTCCTGGGCCTGCTCGGAGTCCTTCGCCCTGGCCCACTGGCGCAGCACCTTGCGGGCTTCGGGCACCTGGGTGAGGCTCATCTCGCTACGGAAGAGGACCACGGTGACGGAGTCGCTCTCCACTCCCCGGTACTCCACGGAGTTCTTGGCGTCGGACGGCAGCCGCAGCGCCTTGCCGAGGTACTCCTGCACCTCTTCCACGGCCTGCACGCGCGGGTGGGTGACCAGGACCCGCAGCGGTCCTGTCCCCTCCGGGGTGAAGCCCACCGGCAGCAGCCCGGTCAGCTTGCGGCCGAACAGGTCGAGCGCCTCCTTGCTGACCTGGTCGGCGGCGTCCGCGTCGCCCGCCGCGGCGGCCAGCAGGGTCCCCATGGCAGGCAGCAGCGGGCGTTCCTCCAGGTGTTCGCCGCTCTCCGCGAACAGTCGGGTGATGCGGCCCTCGAGCTGTGCCTTGACGACCGCGACCGCGTTGTCCGGATTGCGGCGGCTGAGTGTGTGGACCTCGCGCCAGGTGTCCCCGTCGATCATCCTGAGCAGGAGCGCGGCCTCGTCGTCGTTCTCGCGCATTCCCTCCCAGCGGATCAGCCGGGTGACCAGGTCCTCGTAGAAGTGGTTGAGGGTGCGCTGCGGCGGCAGCAGATACGAGATCCCGGTGCGGTCCTCGTACAGTTCGAGGCCCTTCTGCGCCGAGACCTTGCGTTCCTGGTCGGAGTGTTTGCGGAAGGCGTTGACCAGGCGTCCGAGGTCGGCCCCGGCGGTGCCGGCCGGGGGCTGCCACTGCTGCTGCTGTTCCCGCCAGGCCTCGTGCCACACGGTCCGGCTGCGCCACTGGTACCAGAGGTCCTGCTCCTGGAGCGCCGCCTGCACGTCGTCGTCGCCCCAGCGGGCCGGTGACATGCCGGCCAGCCGGCCCTTGATCCTGGGGGTCTTGGGCGGCTGATCGGTCACGCCCTGCGGGCGCTGGGGGGCACGGGAGCGGCTGTCGAGCATGCCGAGGAAGCCGAGCCGGGCGATCGGTTCGTCGCTGCCCGGGACGCCTCTGACGATGCGTTCGGCGAGGAAGGGGTCGACGGTCTGGAGGAGTTTGTCGATGGCGGGGCGCGGGGCGAAACGGTCGGCCATCGAGGCGGCCTGGCGGTCGGCGATGGACTGGAGGTCGGACAGCAGCCGCTGCATGTCCGTGATCCGTTCGCCGAGCGCCTGCTCGATGGCCTTGCCGCCGCGCGGCAGCGGATCGGGTTCCGGGACGGCCAACTGGGCGCGTTCCCACAGCTCTTCGAGGTGGGAGTCGGCGAACAGCTGGCGGATCAACGGCACCGCGCCGTCCCGCAGCACGGCACGCGGCCGCTCCACGAGATCGGTGACCGCCTCCCGCAGCAGCCGACCCGCCACCAGGTCGGCCAGTTGGTCCATGGGTGCGGTCATGGAGGCGACCAGGCTGGTGGAGACGCCCTGTCGGCCGATGCCGGTGGGGGACACGGCGCTGCGGTGCACGCCCCGGTTGATGAAGCTCGCGGCGAAGGTCTGGAAGTCGTCGTCGGTCGCCGTCGCCCGGCCCCGGGGGCGGCTGTCGCCCAGTTCGGTGCCGATCAGCGACATCACCAGGGAGACGATGGAGCGGCGCAGGTCGTCCTGGCGGATGCCCGCGGTCGGGCTGAACAGGAAGGCCGTGGGCAGGATGCCGGTGCGCAGGCGGATCGGTGTCGTGCCCGGGTAGCGGATGCCGAGCCCGGAGTCGAGGTCGAGGTCGAGGTCGCCGATCTCCGTTCCCTCGCTCGGCGCGTTCTGCGCGTCGACCAGCCGGAACAGATCGACCAGCGCCCGGGCCGCGTTGAGCTCCGCCTCCCGTCCGCCGCCGCCCGCCGAGGAGAACGAGGACGGCATCACGACCAGCGGGTAGATCTTCACGCCGTCGAAGCGGCGCAGCTGGAAGGCGTGGTTGATCAGGTGCAGATAGTCGAGGAAGATCCCCGCTCCGGTGCCGCCGGCCACCGAGAAGGCGACGAACACGTCGCAGCCGTTGACCTTGCCGCCGCCGAGCTCGGCCAGTTCACCGGCCGACTTGGCGATCGCGTCGATCGCCTGGAGCAGCGGTTCGAGGACGGGGGCGAGGCTGTGCCGGAGCGTGGCGAAGAGGGCGGCGCGTCCGACGGTGGGCAGTTGGCCCGCGCCGTTGTGGAGCGGGGTGACCTTCGGTTCGTCGATGCGCGGCGGCAGCCAGTCGGCGACCTCGTCGCGCAGGCTCGCCCGGAGCATCTTGGTCAGTTCCGGTGACGCGTCGAAGTTCGGCAGCAGGTTGTGGGTGGCCCGGGAGGTACGGGCGTAGGCGGCCCGCAGCGAGGGGTCCACATTGAACTGGGGCAGCCGCTGAAGGTCGGACTCGCTGTAGTCCGCGTACACGAACTGGAGGCAGTCGGGCAGCTGGTAGGGGGCGTGTCCGCTCAGGTGGCTGAGCGCGACGCCGTCCGGTCCGCACAGCTCGGCGCGGAGTTTGCGTTCGAGTTCGGCGCCGACCAGGCCACCGGTGCCGCCCAGGCCGACGAAGAGCATCGGCTGGAAGATCTTCATGGGTTTCCTCCCCGCTTGCGGCCGTCGCGGCGGCCGGTTCGTGCTCGGTACGTCCGTGGAGTGCGCGCGGTACGGCGGCCGCGCTGCGGTGCGGTGCGGTGCGGTGCGCGGGGGCGGCCCGGTGGCACCTCGGGCCGCCCCCGGCGTCACAGGTACGACCCGTACGAGCTCCCGCTCTCGCCGGTACCGGTCGCGGAGGTGGTGGAGCTCGCGGTCGAGCGGGTGGAGGGCCGCGGTCGGCGGACCTTCGAGGCACGGGTGTCCTCGCCGAGGGCGAGGCTCAGCGTCTCGGTCAACTGGACCTGGCCGCGGGCGGGCAGCGCGGTCCGGCCGCCGCCCTGCTTGCGCAGGACCGCCCCGCCCTCGGGGCTGCGCTGGACGGCGTACGGGCCGTGGGCGCGCCGCTCGATGCGTGGGCTGCGGTGGGGTTCGACGACGGCGAACTCGTACCACTGCTTGTGTCCGTGTCCGGCGAGGTGCTCGCCGAGGACGTCGCCCTCCGCGGAGACCAGCCGCAGCACCAGGCCGAACGGGTCCCTGCGGGTGCGGCGCTGGCGCAGCCAGGCGAGGACCGCCGCGGTGATCAGCGCGATCAGCGCGACGGCGGACACGAACGCCCACCAGTACTTCGCCCAGATGCCGGGCTCGGGTGTGACCCGCACCGAGAGCGGGGTGCGCAGCAGCGTCCGGTCGTGGTCGGTGGTGTCGACGACGGTGACGGTGCCGCCGAGTCGCAGCCCGCCGTCGCCGAGGCGGTCGCCGAAGAGGTCGCGGGGGGCGACTTCGACCGTGACCTTCCGGGTTCCGGACTCGCCGGGCTTCACCTGGATCTCGGCCGGGGTGACCGTGAGCAGCCCGGCCTTGAGGTCGGCGACGGACAGCCGAAGGGTGTGCGGGCTGTCGCTGGTGTTGTGGAGGGCCAGCGTGCCGGTGACCGTGGAGCCGGGGTGGGTGTTCGCGGTGGGCAGGTCGAGCGTGGTGGTGACGGGCAGTGTTCCGGGCGCGATCTGGCCGCTCTCGCTGCGGGTGTCGGCGCTCAGCCCCGAGGCCGTCAGCGTGCCGCTCACCTTCAGCGCCCCGTCGGCGCTCTGGGGGATCTCGACGGAACCGGTGAAGGAGCCGTCGCTCGCCTTGGAGTCGGACCCCTGGCCGTCGTCGGTGAGGCGCAGCGCCTCCGGGTCGAAACCGTGGCCGGTCAGTTCACTGCTGACGCGCAGCCCCTCGTAGTCGCGTGCGTCCTTGATCTCGTAACCCTCGCGGGTCTGCAGACGCATGGTCACCGTGACCTTGTCGCCGGCCTGCGGGGACGGCGGGTCCATGGTGATGGCGCCGCGCAACTCCCCCTGCCACAGCACGCTGACGGCGACGGGCCGGGAGCGGTGGCCCTCCGGGGCCTCGGCCTTCACGCGCCAGGTGCCGGGCACCGGGTCGACGATCTTCAGGGCCTCGACGGTGCCGCTGCCGCCCGCCAGCTCGAAGCTCGACCTGCGGTACGTCCCCGTGGTGGGGACCTGGTGGCCGTTGGGGTCGAGGTAGGTGATCTTCACCTGGGGGTCGCCCTTGTCGACGACGATGCTGCCCACGGTCGCCAGCGGCGAGATGCCGATCTCCAGCGTGGCCGGCGGCCGCTTGCTGGGGCCCTCTTCGTGGCGCAGGCAGTGGGCGGCGGCGAAGATCTTCTCCAGCATGGGGCCGACGTCCTTCGCCCCGGAGACCTTGCCCGCGGTGGGGCGGGCGGAGGGCAGTTCGACGCAGCCCTTCTGGTATCCGCCGGCGGCGATCCGTTCGAGCTGCGCCTTGTCGGGGTCGGACCCGAAGCCGAGCGGCCAGATCTGGACGTGCTGGGCGGCGGCGTTCTCGAGCTCCTGCGTCAGCTGGCGTTCGCCCTCGTCCTTGCGGTGCGCGGGGTCGCCGTACTTGGGGCTGTCCTGGACGTCCAGCTTCCCGTCGGTGAGGAGGAACAGCACGCGGGGCCCGGACGGGTCGGTGCCGGTGGTGAGGTCGTGCACTCCCTGGCGTATCGCGCTCGGGAAGTCGGTGCCGGTGCCCTCGTTCTTCGTGCGGCTGCGCAGTTTGCCGACGCAGGCGCCGATGGTCTCGCGGCCCGCTGCGTCGAGCGTGGTCCGCGGGCACACCGGGTCCACCGCGCGCTGGGAGTCGGACTCGGCGGCGGCGAAACCGAAGACCGTGGCGTGGGAGGACGAGGAGACGTCGCCCAGCGCGATCCGCGCGGCGGCGGCCTTCTCGGCCTTCATGTCCTCGGGTGTGAGGCTGGCGGACTCGTCCACGGCGATGGAGTAGTTGACCGCCGGGAAGGCGGGTGCGGAAGCCGCCGCCGGCACCTGATCATGACCGGCGGGTGCCAGCAGGGACACGAGCACCGCCATGCCGCCGAGCGCGTGGCCCGCGGCGCGCCGCGCCCGCCCCCTCCCTGCCTGCCGTCTTCCCGTGATGCTTCCCACGGCCGTCCCCCAGCTTCTTGGTTCGTCTCTGCGTCGAGTGCGTGCGGTGTGTCGAGCGGTGTGCCGCGTGTCAGCGGGCGGTCAGACTCCAGGCCAGGGCCAGCACCGTCGAAGGGGCGAGCGAGCCCACTCCCCAGCGGATGGCCCGGTACTTGGCGGACAGGATCGAGCTGACGTCCACGGCCTGGACGAGCAGCCATCCGGCGGGATCGCGTCCCGCCTCGGTGACCCCGGCGGACAGCCCCGCGAGATCGCGGGGAGCCAGCAGGTCGCCGAAGAACGTCACCCCGTCCCGGCCGCGGACCGTGCGGGTACGTGGCATGAGCGCCCCGACCAGCGCGGTCACCGCGACCACCCAGAGCACACCGGCGAGGATCAGCGGCACGTCGGCGAGCCCGCGCCAGTCGAGTGGGCCGTGCCGCCCGATCAGGAACGCGGGCAGCGCCAGCGTTCCTGAGAGCAGTACGGCCGCCTTCGCGTCGGCCCGGCCGAGGTCCTCCCTGACCGTGCTCAGCAGTCGTTCGGCGATGCGCTCCCCCCGGTCGGACCCGTGCGGACCCCCGTCCTGCACGGGCCCGACCGGGTCGCAGGAGGTGCGCGCCGGGCCGTCGCCGGTCACCGGTCCTCCTCCGCCCAGGACCATCCGTCGTCCCGGGAGCGTGTGCGGCGGCGCGGCGGTTCGGTTTCGGCGTCCTCGGGGTCGCCTGGGTAGGGCTCTCTCGCGCGTGGTCCCCGGTCCGCCCGGGAGGGCGGTTCGTCCGCCACCCAGTCCGGGGTGAACGGCTCGTCGACGGCCGGGGCCAGCTGCGGGGTCTCGCGGCGGGCGGGCAGCGAGCCGATGGGACCCTGGAGGGGGTGGCGGCCCTGGTTGAGGAGGTTGAGGGCCTGTGTCTCCATGTCGTTGGACTGGATCTGGCCGCTGGCGACCATGGCGAAGAGCCGGTCGACGCGTTCCTTCTCGTCCTGCCGCCCCTCCTGGCGGATCTTCTCCAGGAAGTCCTTGGCCGCCTCGGGCTCGGCCGCCAGCATGTAGCTGAGCTGTTCCAGCTCACCGCCCTGCAGCATCTTGCGGAACGCGGCCTGATGCACCCGGGTCACCTCCGCCGAGGCGTGCGCGTCCCGGATGCCGTCCATGTGCTCGATGGTCCGGTCGTCCACCCGCAGGCGGACGTACAGCCGTACCCGCAGGCCGAGTTCAGTGCCCAGCTCGGCCCAGCGCGCGCCGGCGCACTCCAGGGTGATGGCGCGGTCGGCCTGTTCGGCCTGGGTCACCCGGTAGGCCGAGGACACCTCGCGCAGCCGCTCCAGCACCGGGGCGGTGAGCCGCTGGGCGACATCGGTGACGACCTCGGTGGCGACCAGATGGGGATCGGTCACGGTCCAGTGGATGTCCACCTCGGCCTTGAAGAAGGTGGTGCCGCCGGCGGCGGGCAGCTCCATCTGAAGTGTGGTCACGAAGGTGCCGAGCGCGATCTCGCAGATGGTGTACGGCCGCGCCAGCGCCCGCTTGTCGACGTGCTGGACACCGGAGACGGTGACCACGCTGTAGCCGCCGTTGCGGTAGAACAGCACCGAGGCCTTCTGGGCGCTCACCTGCGGGAACCCGCCGGTCGGCGTGTACTCCCGCAGGAACGGGCCCGCGGGCCCCGCGGCCGCCTTGCGCGCCCTCAGCCGCTCCCTCGCCTTCGCCCTCGCGTCCTGGTCCTCAGCCATGGCTGTCCTCCTCGCCCGTCCTCTCCTTCGGCGGGACGGCGAGCCACCACAGGGAGCGCGCCTGCGCGTCGGGGAGCGGATTGTCCGGATCGTTCATCATTCGGCGCAGCAGCCAGTCCAGCCGCCGTCGGTCGTTCTCCTTGGTCACCAGCGCGGGCAGCAGGGCCGCCAGCCCCGGCCGGGTCCCTTCGGTGCCGTCCTTGCGCACCCCCGAACGCAGCAGGGACTCCAGCGCGTCCAGGGCCACGTCCTTCGACCGCGCCGTGCTCAGCGCGCTCCACATCAAGTCGGCCATGGGGAGTACGAGTTCGGGGCGGATGACGGCGAGGGCGAGCGGCAGCGGCCAGTCGGCGCGGTCCGCCAGCGGGGAGTCGGGCTCGTCGGGCAGCACCTCGTCCACCGAGGTGAGGGCGAGCCGGACGGTGGTCACCAGACCGAGGTCCTGGTACTCCGCGCGCTTGTGGTGGGTCCAGTCGGCCATCCGCCGCAGCACCGTGGCACCGTCCGGGAGCGCCAGCAGCCGTACGGCGTTGAACGAGGCGACCGCCAGATGCTCCCCGTCGTCACGGACCCCGATCCGGGCCAGGGCGTCCAGGGCGTCGTCCGTCGTGTCCGCGGCGTTCCCGTACCCCAGTGCCATCGCCGCGGTCCAGCGCAGCGACTTCGTCCCGTACCTGCTCCAGTCGTCGACCAGCTTGAGCACCGCCTTGCGGTGCGACGCGTGACCGGCCGCCTGGTCCAGCGTGGTGGCCGCGAAGATCCTCCGGCGGGGCGTGGCCGCCTCGGCGAGCGGCCTGATCAGCTCCGCGTATCCGTGGTCGAAGTCCCGTGCGCACAGCTCCCCGGCGGCCACCGCGGCGCGCATCCACACCTGGGGGCGCGGGTCGTCGGCGAGCAGCCGCAGCCAGCGCACGATCGGCGCCCGGACGGGGAAGTGCCGGTCCCAGATCTCGGTCAGCACCGCGGAGGGCAGCGCGGAACCCCGGTACCAGATCAGCCGGGCCGGAACCTCGGTGCCGGCCACCTCGATCCGGCCGTCGGTCAGTTCGGCGCGTGAGAGCGCGAGATCGGCTTCCGGGTCGTCGCAGAACAGGGGGCGGGCCGGGGTGTGGTCCGGATCGCACTGTACGGACAGCTCCCAGGTCAGCAGATGGGCGGCAGCGGCCACCGCGCTGTGCGAGGCCCCGCCCAGTACGGCGAGGGCGATACGGAACGCCACCGGGTGGAACAGGGCCGCCGTACCCGGCCGGCCCGCGCCGCCCTCCGGCTCGGCGGGAGGCGCCGTCAGCGCCCGGTCCACTCCGGCGAACCACTCCTGGGCCTGGTCGGCGGCGAGGCTGCGGCAACCGGCCAGCAGCTCGTCCCGGGAGACCTCGCCCAGTTGGTGTCCGGCCAGCAGCGAGGCGAGCAACTCGGCCTCGGCGGGGCGTAGATCCTTCAGTCCGACCGCGTCCTTGACGTCCTGGCGGAGCGCCAGTTCCTCCGCCCCGGCGAGCAGGTCCTCCAGCCGGACACCGCCGTCCGGGGCGGCGGCGACATGCTCCTCCAGCCGTTCCCGTAACCGGGTGGTGAGCAGTTCCTTGGTGGGCGCGGGCGGGCAGAGCCTGCCGTACCGACCGGCCAGCAGCGGGTTCGCCGCCGCCCCGACCGTGACGACGACCACCGCGTACGCCTCGCACCCGGCCAGGGCCGCGGCGAGGCCGTCCAGATCCATCTCGTCCGGGGGCGGCGCGACAAGTCCGGTGAGGGGGAGTTCCAGCAGGTACCCGGTGCCGCGCCGTGCCTCCTCGCCCTCGCCGGCCAGGGAGTGCGTCAACTGCCGTACGCCGCCGTCCGGATCGACCCGGCGCACCCGGGATCCGGCTGCGGGCTCCGTGCCCGTGGCGTCCGCCGAGGGGCCGGTGACCTCGTCGAGGAGCGAGAGCGCGGTGCTGGTGCGTCCGGTGCCGGGGGCGGCGCCGAGCACCAGCAGCCGACGGGTGTTGAGGGCCTTGCGCAGCTGTACGTATCCCTGCGGTTCCACGTGGACGCGGCGCAGCCTGCGCAGTTCCTCGTCGGGCACGGGGCCGCCGCGCATCCCCGCGCCGGAGTGGCGGGCGTCCATCCGCAGATGGATGTCGCCGATGTGGGCGCTCTGGAAGAACGAGCGGTCGAAGCTGTTCAGGTCCCGGCCGGTGTCGAACAGCATCCGGGTGGCGCGGCGGGCCCGCGAGGCGGCGGCGAGGTCGGTGGTCCCGTCCTCGCCCTGCTCCTCGGCGAGCGGGTCGCGGGTGTGCTCCTTGAACCGCCCCGCGGCGCGCTCGTGTTCCGCCTTCTGGTCCTGCTCGACGTCGCCCTCTTCCGGGGCGTCGTTCCCGGCGGCGACCTCGTCGCCGTCGGCCTTGTCCCCGTCGGCACGGGGCGGTTCGTTCCTGGCCTTCCCGTCGGCCTCGGGCGAACGGGCCTCGGCCCTCTTCTGGGGTGCGGGCTCGGCGGCGCCGCCCGCCTGCTGATCGTCGGTCACTGCGATCAGCCCTTCCGTCGGCCGGCGTCGCCGGTGATCCGCCCGATGTGCACGGGCTGCTGGTAGACGTTGTCGTGGTGCTGCGACATGTCGCCGTGGACGGTGTACCGGGCGCCGGGGGCGTCGGCCGGGTCGTCACCCTGGGCGTCCTGGAAGTCCGAGAACTCCTGGACTTCCTGGACTTCCTGGACTTCCTCGACGTCATCGGCGTCATCGGCGTGACCGGCGGCCGTGTCCGCGGTGGGTGGCGGATCGCCGGCCGGTGCGGCAGGAGGTACCGGTGCGGCGGGGATCTCCGGAGCGGGCCGGCCGGGAAGGTGGAACCAGGCGGTGACCTCGCCCTCCTTGAGCTCCAGGCGGGCGGAGGAGTAGTGCGCGGGCTCGATGAACTTGCCGCCGCTGCTGACCACGTCCTCGTACAGCGACTGGGAGGTCACCAGCACGAGATCGGCCCGCTCGGCGTCCAGCAGCCGCCGGGCGAGGGGAGCGTCGGCCAGTCGGCAGGCGAGGTCGACCGCGCGCCCGCTGATGCCCCGGACGTCGTGCCGGACAGGCCCGACGTGCATGCCCACCCGAAGCCCCAGGGGGACGCGCAGGCCGCGGTTCTCGTCCCGCAGCGTCTCGTGCACCTCGATCATCCACAGGCCGAGCAGCCGGGTCACCGCGATCCGGCCGGCCACCGACAGCAGCACACCGTCGCCCCGGTCCTCCATGTGTACGGCGTCCCGCGCCACCTTGGCGTGGGTGAAAGCCGTTTCCAGCACCCGGTAGATCCGCTCGCGCATGCGCTGCTTGTCGACGTCGTCGTACTCCCCGGAACGCCGGGCGTCGACGCTGATCACCAACTCGTAGCGTGCTTCGGTGAGATCCATCGCGTCGTGGTCCACCCGTGCCCCCTTGTTCTCTCCACTTGCCGTCCCCCTCAGCGTCGGGCCCGGGACGAAGGCCGTCTGTAGCCGTTTACACACGACAAGGCGTGGGTTTACTCCTGATGGCCGTCCGCGAGGAGGGCGAGCAGTCCGGGGTCGAGGATTTCCACCATCCGGTTGCCGGTGCGCACCACGTGCTGTGTCCGCAGCAGCTTCAGTGCCTTGGCGACGGCTTCCCGGGTCGCGCCGATGGTGGCGGCCAGCTCGTCCTGGGCCAGTTGGACGACGGTGCCGGCGCCGGTGTGTGTGGTGCCCGGTACAGCCGGGTTGTAGGGGCCGGACGGCTCGGCTCTCGACAGTTCGGTGAGCCGACTGGCCAGCCGTTGCAGCACGGTGAGCGAGGCGAGCGCGGACCGCTCCTGGTCGGCGCTGCGCAGCCGGAAGGTGAGCTGGCGTATCACCAGACCGCTGACGCGGGGGTGCAGGGCGAGGAAACGGCGGAAGGCGTCCCCGGATATGACCTGGACCTCGGTCGGACCCAGCGCGCGTACGGTGGCGCTGCGGGGATGCGGATCCAGGGCGGCCATCTCGCCGAGCAGTTCACCGGGACCGCGCAGGCCGAGTATCAGCCGGGTGGCACCCCGGTCCGTCGCCACGGAGACGGTCACCCAGCCCTGAATGACGATCAGGACGTGACTGGACCGGTCGCCCTCCGTCAGAAGATGGGCATCGGCCGCATAGTGCTTCCGGCTGCCGAGAGCCATCACGCTCTCGCGCTCCTGAGCGGTCAGAGCGCGCGCGAAAGCCAGCTCATTGCCGAGCAGCCCCATGGCCACGCCCCCCGCCGCAATCGTGCCGCCTGACTTTTCAGAGGCGTTGATGGTGACAGAGCGAGGCATTGAGACGAGTGAATTACGCCAGATCGGCAGTACTGGCCGGTAAGTGCCGAAGTGCCAGGTGGGTCGCTCGGGGGAGGCCGCCCCTCGTGACGCCGCCACGGCCGTGCCCGCGGCCGAACCGTCCATCCCGGCTTCCGCCCCACCGACGACCTTGAGGTCAGGACCGGTACGCGAACGGCCGGCCCCCACGATGCGGGGACCGGCCGGAGCGGCGGACTTGGCGAAAAATCAGGTTTCCGCCGCCAAAGGGGTGGTGGCGAGGTGGTGACCGAGTGAGGGGACGGTGTCGGCGTCTCCGAGCGTCACACCGGTCGGCCGAAGGCTCAGCCGACGGTCGCGCAACTGGCCTTGTTGAGGGTGAAGTCGCGCGCGGCCGAGTTGGAGCCGCTCCAGGAGCCGAGGAAGCCGAAGGTGAAGGTGGCGTTCGCGGCGACCGTCTTGTTGTAGTCGGCGGCGGTGGCCGTGACGTGGGAGTCGTCCTGGACGAAGGTGCCGTCCCACATCTGACTCACGTGCTGACCGTCCTTGAAGGTCCAGCCGAGGCTCCAGGTGGCGAGGGCCTTGGTGGAGGTGACGGTGACCGTGGCCTGGAAACCGTCCGGCCACTGGCCGACGATCTCGTACTTCACCTGACAGTCGGGCGGGGCGCTCTTCGTGGAGCCGGTCACCCCGCCCTGCTGACCGGCGGGCGACGAGGACTCGCCCTGGGCCTCCTGATCGGAGTTGCCCGCCGGCCGTGAGGTCGAGTCCGCCACCGTGGGCGAGCCCGACGACCCCGACTCCGACCCCGACCCCGACCCCGACTTCGGATTCGATCCCGAAGCCGAAGCCGACCCCAAGGGGAAGGAGGGGCCCGGGTCCACCACGGTCTGCCCGTCCGTCGACTCGTCCTGCGCGGCGGTCGCGCCACCGGCCTTCGAACCGCCGAAGGGCATCAGCGAGACCGTGAGCGCCAGCCCGGACACGAGGACGGCCGCGACCAGGATCCCGGTCCGGCCGATCCGGGGCCGGACCGGCTTGCCCTCGTTCAGCCCCGTGTCCACGGCCGCGTCCGTGCGACCGCCGATCATGCCGGCCTCGGCGGCCCGGCGCCGCCGTTCCAGATACGCGAGGCCGCCCCAGCCGATCACACCGCTCGAGAGCGCCGCGGGCAGTCCGCCGCCGTGCAGCCGCAGACAGGCGGCCGCCTCCGCGCACTCGACGCAGCGCGCCATGTGCCGGGAGAGGTCGTCGGGCGTCTCGGCGGTGGGTGAGCGGGTCACCGCGTCGAGGAGCCGCGCGTAGCTGCGGCAGTGGGCGTCCATCGGGGTGTCGAGGTGGTTTCGGTGGCAGCGGTCCCGGAACAGCGCCCGCACCTGGGCGAGTTCGATGGACGCGGCCGCCGGGTCGAGACCGAGCCGACGGGCCACCGCGGGCAGCGGCAGCGACTCGACCTCGGCCAGCCACAGCAGCACGGCGTCCGGCTCCTGCATGTCCATGAGGCCGCGCAGCGCGAGCGGACGGTGCAGCGGCGGTCCGATGTAGCGGGCGGCCTTGTCCGAGTGGAGCCACAGGCGCAGGTCGGGATCGAGCCGGTGACCGAGCCCGTTCGCCTCCCAGGTGGCGGCCACGAAACGGACCGAGGCGAGCAGCAGCGGAATACGGGGCAGCCTGAGCGCCCTGCGTCCGGTGCCGGTAATCTTCGATGCCGCGGTGGCGGCGCGCAGCTCGCCGATGCCGTGCGTGAACGCCTCGGTCGCCAGCTGTGTGGCCGCGGCCGAACCGGACGTGCACAGATCGGCGTAGGACAGGACCGCGTCCCAGCATTCCGAGAGCAGTGCGGCCTCGGCGGCGTTCTGGGGGGTCGGCAGGTCGGGCATGGGGGGCTCCTGCATCAACTGCTTCCAGGTGCAACGTCAAGAAACGTCTGACAACGTGACCGTCAACTCACGCTCTGTACAAGGGAGTTGAGCGCCGTCGCAACGACGGGGCCCGAGCCTTTCACGCTTTCCACACAACTGACAAGCGAGGTATTCAATTAGCGCGGCAAGCGGTTGCGGCGCCCGTTCGTCCGAGCGCGCGCAGCCTCCCTCCCGCCGCATGGAAGGTGATACGGAAGGGAGGCCGATACGTATCATCGCGGCCGACTTTTTCTGAACCTTCGGCCCCCGGTGCCACGGAACCCTCAACCCCCGGCCCCCTGCGGAACCTTCGTTCCCCGGCCCTACGGAGCCTTCGTTCCGGCCGCTTCCGCCACCGCGGGGTCCCGCGCCGGGAGGCTGTCCATGAAGGAGCTCACCGAGAAGACCGCGTGGCCGGGTCCGGGCGGCCCGTATCCAGGCGGGGAGGACAGGCCGAAGTCCTCCATGGTGGAGCGGTAGGCCTCCAGCAGCCGGATGTGGTACTCCAGCGGCGCGCCCTGGGGGTTGGCCTTGCCGAGCGGCGTCGTGGGCTCCGGGCACCAGGTGGTGAAGCGGGGCGTGATGCCGTGCGACATGAAGAAGCGCAGCCCCTCGGTGGTGGAGGCGATGGCCTCGTCGACGGTCGTGAAGCCGAACGGCTCCGCCATCTCCACGCCGGCCACGAAGTTGGGGATCACGTTGCGCGCGCCGAAGACCTCCGCGGAGTCGAGGATGCGCTTGTGCCACTCGTCGCGGCCGACATAACGCTCCTTGCCCGGGCAGTACAGCTCGAAGAGCCGCCGGTCCCACACCTCGTAGTTGGGGTGGTAGATCTGCACCCCGTAGTCCTTGAACCGCTGCACGTCGTCGCGCGGCAGCGCCTGCGCGACGACCTTGCCGATCCACCGCCCCGGGAAGCGCTCCTCGATGGCCTTGGCGTAGTGCCCGTAGAAGTCGGCCTCGTCGCGCCCCTGCAGCTTCGAGGTGATCGCACCGCCGGTGAGGGTGTACGCGGTGGAGGCCTTCGCCGTGTCGTACCGGTCGATGATCTCGAGGGCTTCGAGGACCTCCTCGACGTCCTTCACCCCGGTGTACGGGCGCCCCGCCGCCTTGTGCTGGCGCCAGTTGTGGTTGATGTCGCAGTACTGGCACTCCTCCTTGGCGCCGAAGTACTGGCAGACGCGGAAGACGGTGAGGTAGATCAGATAGCCCCACTGGATAGTGGGAGCGACCTCCATCACGGACTTCCCGTTGGAGAGCGTGTGCCGGTAGTACTCGGGCATCGGCGGCACGCCGACGTCGGCGATGCGCTTCCCGTCGAGGTAGAGCCCGAGCACCCCCTCTTCGTCGGCGGCGACGCGATAGGGCGAGGCGGGGTTGACGCGTACGGACACCACCGTGCGCCGCAGGTCGTACGGCCCGCCCGTGAGGATGATCTCCTCGGGCGGGCGTCGCAGCGCGGCCTCGCCGAGCTCGGGCAGGGTGCCGTGGTCGAAGGAGAAGATGAAGTACGACTTCGGCTTGACGTCACCGTCCTCGTTGTCGGAGAGCGCCGACTCGTCGAAGGCCACACCTCCGCGGAGCAGGTCCTCTTTGAAGACGGCCTCCCGCGGTACGTGCGGGAACCGCTCCATCAGATCCTCGACCAACGCGGTGCGGCTGCCGGCCATCCCGTTCTCCTCGCTCCCGACCTGTTCCCGACTCGTTCAAGTCTCCGTGCTCGACTCCTCACGGTATGCCCCTGCCTGCGCGCCGGCCGTGCCGGGTCCCCTCGCGCCGCGCGAGGCCTACGGGAGGAGCCACGCCCGGCGGCAGCGTCGGGCCGGGTCCGGGGACGGCCGACAGGCAGACGGGAATGTGACGGCAGGGCCTAGTGCCGCGGCAGGCAACGTTTGCCCGTCAAGGAGCGGCGTCCGGTGCGTGCCGGGCGTCGCGACGGGGCGAACGTTGCCTGTCGCGGCACTAGATCACCAGCGTGGCCAGGTAGTCGAGTACGGCCCCGGTGGCGTCCGCCGGTGCGGTCAGCGCGACGTGCCGGTCAGGGCGGACCAGCACCACGGCGTCCCCGGTGACTCCGTACGCCCTGCGCGCATGCCCCTCGTGGTCGCTCAGCCCGTCTGGGACGTCCGCGATCAGACACGGCTGCACGGTGTCGCCGTACTTCGCCGCGATGATCCGCAGGACACCGGCGGTGCCCGCCCCGAAGCCGAGCAGGGTGAAGCGCGGTCGGGCGAAGAGGTCGAAGAGCCGGATGGCCGCGCCATCGGCATCCAGGCAGGGGGCGTCGGGAGCGCGGTCGCCGGCCCTCAGCAGGCCGTCGTCCGTCGCACGTTCGTCACCAGCGCCTTCACCACCGCCGACTGCGTCCTCGCTCCCCCGACCGTCGAGCTCGAGGGCGAGTGAACTCCAGCGGTAACCGAGCCCGAGGGCCAGAGTCTCCGGCCTGATCACGTCCTCGGTCCCGCGTCCGGCCTCCTTGACGCTCTGCTGGACGCTGCGCCACCGCTCACCGCTGGTGTCCAGCGTCCAGGCGGCGATAGGCAGCCGCTCCTCCTCGTACGTGTCGAGCAGGGCGGGACGTGCCGTCCCCGCGACCACCATGGCGAGCTTCCACCCGAGGTTGAAGGCGTCCTGAACACCCGTGTTCATCCCGAGGCCGCCCGCGATCGAGTGAACGTGCGCGGCGTCGCCGGCCAGCAGCACCCGGCCGACCCGGTAGCGGTCGGCCATCCGCTCGTTGACCCGGAACGTCGAGATCCAGGTCGGGTTCGCCAGCCGTATGCCCGGCATCCCCGAGTGCCGGTCGAAGATCCGCTGGAAGGTCTCCAGCGACGGCGCGACCGGCTGCCCCAACTCGTCACGCTCCGGAAGCGCCTGGAGCTGGAAGGACCGCTCACCCAGCGGGCAGAGCAGAATCGCACCGTCCGCGTCTATCCACTGGTGCCAGTGGTCGCGGCTCAGCCCTTCGGCCTCGACGTCGCCGAGGATCATCATCCGGCCTTCCTCCGTACGGCCGTCGAAGGTCACGGGCAGCGACTTACGGATGGTGCTGCGCCCGCCGTCACAGGCCACCAGATACTCCGCCGCCATCCGCTTCCCCGCGGCCGTGGTGGCGACCACGCTCTTCCCGGTCTGCTCGAAGCCGGTCAGCTCGGTACCGAGCTCGACGGTCACGCCCCACTCCGCGAGCCGTGTCCGCAGGATCTCCTCGACCTGCCACTGGGCGATGAACAGCCCCCGTACGTAGGGAGCCCACGGTGTCGGCTCCAGCACGGAGAAGGGGTCGGTGTCGGTGACGATCTCGCCGTCGCGGTACTTGCGCAGCAGCAGGTCCGTACGCCCGTGGGCGAGCAGTTCGGGGAGGACGCCGAGGCTCTCGAACACCTCCAGGCTCCGGGGGTTGAGCGTCTTGCCGCGTGAACCGCTGTGGAATTCCGGGGACTTCTCGATGATCCGCACGGCCGTACCACGCCGGGCCAGTTCGCAGGCCAGGGTCAGTCCGGTCGGCCCCGCTCCCACAATCAGCACCCCGGTCCTCTCGGCGGTCGACTCGGTGGTCACTTCGCTGCTGATCATCTCGCTGCCCTCTCCGTCTGCGCTGCGACCACCATGAAAAAGCAACTTGGTCATAAATGCAACCCGGTAACTTTAGAGACCCGGTTCGGATTTGTTAGTGTGTGCACCATGGACGAGCGACAGAGTCAGCGGCCCGGCCAGGGACACGGTCGAAGCGAGGCACCGCACACCGGGCTGCGGGAACTCAAGAAGGAGCGCACGCGCCAGGCCATCTCCGCCACGGCGATCGAGATGTTCCTGGAGCGGTCCTTCGACCAGGTGTCCGTCGCCGAGATCGCAGCCGCGGCCGAGGTCTCCAAGTCGACGCTCTTCCGCTACTTCCCCACCAAGGAAGACCTGGTGCTGCACCGCTTCGCCGACCACCAGGGCGAGTTCGCCCGGGTCGTGCGCGACCGACTCCCCGGCGAAACACCCCTGACGGCACTCCACCGCCATGACCGCGCCGCCCTGGATCGGCACGACCCCGTCACGGGCCTCGACGACAACCCGGACGCCATGACCTTCCACGGGCTTGTGCACTCCGCCGCAAGTCTGGTCGCGCGCCTGACGCAGTACACCGCCCACGACCAGGACGCGCTGGCGGACGCCCTGTACGAAGCCGCCCCGGACGCACCGCCGAGCGTGACCCCTCGAATCGCCGCCGCCCAGATCGTCACCGTGCACCAGCTCCTGGCCGAGACGAACTGGCGGAAACTCTCGGCCGGCCGCAGCGCCGCCGAGGTCCACCCCGAGGCGGTGACAGACCTCGACCAGGCCTTTGCCCTGCTGGGCGGCGGGCTGGCCGCCCACTACGGCTGATCCGGCCTGATCCCGAAGAAACAAGCAACAGCAGGCGACGGCGCGTGCCGGCGAGCGCTCTCTCCCGTAACCGCGGCTCTCACCGCGCGACGGAGGCCGTAATCGGGACCGACACGATGGGCGCGGCCGGGGCCGGAACACCGTACCGACCGACTCCGAGGTAGTTTCCAGCGGTGGCCACCGCACGGCGGCGCACGGCGACTACCCGGGGAAGGACCGCAGGGATGACAGAGACCCTGACCAACTGGGCCGGCAACATCACGTACACCGCCAAGGAACTGCACCGCCCGCACACGCCCGAGGCCCTCGCGGCGCTGGTCGCGCAGAGCGCGCGCGTCCGCGTCCTCGGCAGCGGGCACTCGTTCAACGAGATCGCCGAGCCCGGCGACCAGGGCGTACTGGTCTCGCTCACCGCGCTGCCCCCGGCCGTGGACGTCGACTCGACCGCCCGTACCGTACGGGTCGCGGGCGGTGTCCGGTACGCCGAACTCGCCCGCCGGGTCCACGAGCACGGGTTCGCCCTGCACAACATGGCCTCCCTCCCGCACATCTCCGTGGCGGGCTCGGTGGCGACCGGCACCCACGGCTCGGGCGTCACGAACGGCTCCCTCGCCTCCGCCGTGCGCGAGGTCGAGATCGTGACGGCGGACGGCTCGACCGTCACGATCGGCCGCGACGAGGAACGCTTCGACGGCGCCGTGACCTCCCTCGGCGCACTCGGTGTCGTCACCGCCCTCACCCTCGACCTGGAGCCGGACTTCGAGGTGAGTCAGCACGTCTTCACCGAACTCCCCCTGGTGGGGCTCGACTTCGAGAAGGTGGCGGCGACGGCGTACAGCGTGAGTCTCTTCACCGACTGGGGACGTCCGGGCTTCCGGCAGGTGTGGCTCAAGCGCCGCACCGACCAGCCACTGCCCGACTTCCCCTGGGCCGCGCCCGCCACCGAGGCGATGCACCCCGTGCCGGGCATGCCCGCCGAGAACTGCACCCAGCAGTTCGGCGTTCCCGGACCGTGGCACGAGCGATTGCCGCACTTCCGGGCCGAGTTCACCCCGAGCAGCGGGGCCGAGCTGCAGTCCGAGTACCTGCTGCCGCGCCCGCACGCGCTCGCGGCGCTGGGCGCCCTCGACGCGATCCGCGAGCACATCGCGCCGCTGCTGCAGATCTGCGAGGTGCGCACCGTCGCCGCCGACCGGCAGTGGCTGAGCCCCGCGTACGGCCGGGACACCGTGGCCCTGCACTTCACCTGGGTCGAGGACACGGCGGCCGTCCTGCCGGTGGTGCGGCGGGTCGAGGAGGCGCTGGAGCCGTTCGACCCCCGGCCGCACTGGGGCAAGGTGTTCACCACGCCCGGAGAGGTGCTGCGCGGGCGCTATCCACGACTGGACGACTTCAGGGCCCTGGCCGAAAGCATGGATCCGGCGGGCAAGTTCACCAACACCTTCGTGCGGGACTTTGTTCACCCCCTTTCCTAACCCCTTGTCGAAAGTCCTCGCCAGGCCATAGCCTTGCGGCGCGCCGGGACCGAGCCCCGCTGTGCGGTACGGAGGACCGAGGTGGCAAAGCAGGCGAAGCGGACATCGCGCGACATCCGCACCGCGAACCGCTATGAGGTGCTGCGTCAGATCATCGCCGCCTCTCCCACCTCACGACAGGAGTTGGCGGCGGCCACCGGGCTGAGCCTCGCCACGGTCGCCACGCTCGTCGGTGAACTGCTCGACCTCGGGATGCTGACCGAGGTCGGGTTCGAGGACTCCGCGGGGGGCCGACCCCGGGGACTCGTGGCCGTCAACGCGTCGGGGGGCGCGTTGATCGGCGTGGACATCGCGGAGACATACGTCCGCGTGGAGCTGTTCGACCTCGCGCTGAACGTGCTCGCCCGCGCCACCGAGGACATGCGCCCCGGCGAGAGCCGCCCGGAGCAGGTCGTCGGGCATGTGGCCGTGGCCGTCGGCTCGGTGGTCGCGCAGGCCGGGATCGAGGGCGCGCGCGTCCTGGGCGTCGGGGTCAGCGTGCCGGGCCAGGTGGACCGCGACACCGGCATCTCCGAGTACGCGCCGAACTGGGACTGGCACGACGTACCGCTGCTCGACCTGCTGGCCGAGCACATCGCCTATCCCCTCTACCTCGACAACCCGCTGCGCGCCTGCGCGGTCGCCGAGCTGTGGTTCGGCGCGGCCCGTGGACGCGGGGACGCCGTCGTCGTCAATCTGGGCACGGGGGTCGGCGCCGGGCTCGCGCTCGGCGGCGGGCTGCACCGGGGGGTGAGCAACAGCGCGGGCGAATGGGGCCATACGACGCTGGTGCTTGACGGGCGGCCGTGCCACTGCGGCAACCACGGCTGCGTGGAGACGTACGTCGGGGCGCCCGGAATCATGCTGAATCTGCGGGAGTCCAGTCCGGACAGCCCGCTGCTGCACCCCGACGACCAGACCGCCACCATCGACGCCCTGTCCCGCGGGGTCGCCGCCGGAGACCCGGTGGCGCTCCAGGTCGTCCGCGACACCGCCCGCTATCTCGGCGCGAGCATCGCGGACCTGGTCAATCTCCTCAACCCCGAAGTCGTCGTGCTCAGCAGCTGGGTGGCCGCCACGCTCGGCGAGCCGCTGCTGCGCGAGGTCCGCGAGGCCGTCGCCCGGCACGCGCTGAGGCGGCCGCTGGCCGCCACCGAGATCGTCCTCTCCCCCATCCCCACCGACCCGGTCTGCCTGGGCGCCGCGACCTTCGCCCTGGAGGGCGCCCTGAGTTCGGTGGGCCAGAAGCCCGCCGGCGGCAGGACCGTCCCCCGCCGCACCGCCTTCTAGGAGACCGCGGGCCGCCGGATCGACGGTCCGCCAACTCACCCGGGCCACAACCCCGTTCGGCCTGCCGAACCGCTCACAACACTTCGAACAGACTTCGTCCAACCCCTTGCCGAAGCCTTAACGGAAGGTTAGCGTCCCGCCACCGCACAGCGATTTCGAGCCGTAGCCGTACAAGAGACAAGGACGTCACCATGTCGGCAATGAGCAGCAACTGGGACCGTCGCTCCGTCCTGCGGGCCGCCGCGGGGCTGGCCGCGCTGGGACCGCTGGCCGCCTGTGGAAGCAACAACGGGCGCTCCGGGGGCGGGAGTTCGGGCAAGTCCATCAAGCAGTACTTCCACGCGTACGGGGAGGCCGGCGTCGAGGACGCCCTCAAGCGGTACGCGAAGGGCTACGACAAGGCCGCGGTGAGCACGCAGTGGATCACCAGCGCGGACTACGAGAGCAAGCTCTTCTCCGCGCTGCTCACCGACAACGCCCCCGACGTGTTCGAGTTCCACCCGCAGATCCAGCTCATCAAGAGCGGTCAGGTTGCGGACCTCAGCGACATCATCGATCCGGTCAAGTCCGACTTCAACCCGGCCGACATCGCCTCGCACACGGTGGACGGGAAGATATACGGCGTCCGGATGATCGACGACCCGCAGTTCTTCTTCTACCGCAAGTCCGTGCTGGAGAAGGCGAAGATCCAGCCGCCGACCACGCTGGACGAGCTGATCGAGGCCGCGGCGAAGCTCACCACCGGCAAGGTCAAGGGCCTGTTCATCGGCAACGACCTGCACGCCGTCATCAACCCGCTGATCTGGTCGTCCGGCGCCGACACCCTCGACGCGAAGAACCAGATCGCGTACCACACGGAGGGCGTTAAGGAGGGCATCAAGAAGATGCGTCAGCTGTTCACCAGCGGCCACCTTCTCCTCGACGCCCCGACCGACTACTGGGACCCCTCCGCCATCGTGCAGGGCCTGACCCCCATCCAGTTCTGCGGTATGTGGGCCATGCCGGTCATGCAGAAGGCACTCGGCGACGACCTCGGGGTCTTCCCCTTCCCGAAGGTCACGGACAGCGGCAAGCAGTCCGTGACCAACGGCGGCTGGTCGATGTTCGTCAACGCCAAGGGCAAGAACGCCGACCTGGCCAAGGAGTACGTGAAGTGGCTGTGGATCGAGCAGAAGAAGTACCAGGAGGACTTCGCGCTCTCGTACGGCTTCCACATCCCGCCGCGCGCCTCGATCGCCGCGTCCGCCACCAAGCTCAAGACGGGCCTGCCCGCCGAGGGCGTCAAGCTCTTCAACGACTTCGGGCACTTCGACAACATCGGCTGGACCCAGGCCATGATCACCGCGCTGGAGGACGTGTTCGCCAACTGCGTCCGCAAGAACGGTGACCCGGAGGCCGAGCTCTCCAAGGCCGACACCACCGTCAACCGCGAGCTCAAGAAGCTCTTCGGATAGGCCGGGACGGAGACAGACGGACGGGTTTCGACATGTCGACCACCACCACGCGCGGTGTCGCGCGCCCCGCCTCGGCCAAGGCCTCACCGGCCAGGCCGCGGCGGGGGCTGCGGGGCAGCAGCACCTTCAACTTCTGGCTCTTCACGAGCCCCTTCCTCATCGGCCTGACGGTCTTCGTCTATGTACCGATCGGCTGGAGCCTCTGGCTGAGCTTCTTCGAGGCACGCTTCACGGTGACGCCGAGCAAGTTCGTCGGTTTCGACAACTACTGGCAGATGCTGCAGGACAGCAAGTTCACCGGTTCGCTCGTCACCTTCACCGTGTTCGCCGCCTTCATCGTCCCCGCCACCTGGGCGCTGTCGCTGGGACTCGCCCTGCTGGTGAACCGGCTGCGTTTCATGAAGGCGTTCTTCCGGTCCGTCTTCTTCCTGCCGACCGCGTGCAGTTATGTCGCCGCCGCGCTGGTCTGGAAGATGTCGATGTTCAGCGGGGTCCGCTTCGGCCTGATGAACACGATCCTCGGCTGGTTCGGCGTCGAGAACATCGCCTGGCTCGCCAACCCCGATCCGCCCTGGTACTGGCTGGTCATCGTGACGCTGCGGCTGTGGCTGCAGGCCGGTTTCTACATGATCCTGTTCCTCGCGGCGCTCCAGAACATCCCGCCCGAGCTGTACGAGGCCGCCGCCATCGACGGCGCCAAGCCCGGCTGGCAGACCTTCCGTTACATCACCCTGCCGCAGCTGCGGGCCACCTCGACCGCGGTGATCCTCCTGCTGGTCATCGCCGCCTACCAGGCCTTCGACGAGTTCTACAACCTCCTGGCGAAGACGACCTGGGGCCGTCCGCCGCTCGTCGAGCTGTACTACACCGCGCTCGGCGAGAGCCAGGACTACGGCGAGGGCAGCGCGGGCGCGGTGATCCTCACCCTGCTGATCCTCATCGTGACACTGGCGCAGGGCAAGTTCCTGGGCTTCGGAAGGGGTGACGACAAGTGACCGCCACCGTGCCTCCAGTCACTCCGGTCGACAAGCCACGCCGTATCAAGCGCGGCAGCGTCATCGGCAACACCGGCCTGTACGTCTCCATCGGCGTCGCCGCCCTGCTCTTCCTGGTCCCCTTCTATCTGATCGTCCGCAACGCGCTGTCGACGGACCCCGAAATCACCGGCGAGAACTGGAAGTTCTTCCCCTCGAACCCCCAGTGGAGCAACTTCACCGAGCTGTTCCACGACACGACGGTCGACTTCGGCCGGTCCCTGTTCAACTCCGCGGTCGTCGCCGTCCTGATCACGGTGGGCACCCTGCTGGTCTGCTCGCTCGCCGGTTACGGCCTGGCCCGTATCCCGTACAAGCACGCCAACAAGATCTTCTACATGGTCCTCGGGACCCTGATGGTGCCGCCCGCCGTCACCTTCGTCCCGAGCTTCGTGCTGGTCTCCTCGCTGGGCTGGGTGGACAGCTACCGGGGTCTCGTCATTCCGGTGCTCTTCAGTGGTTTCGCCTGCTTCCTCTTCCGGCAGTACTTCCTGGGGTTCCCCAAGGAGCTGGAGGAGGCGGCGCGCGTGGACGGGCTCGGCTACTGGGGCGCGTACTGGCGCATCGTCGTACCGAACTCGCTGAACTTCTTCGCCGCGATCGCGACCATCACCTTCATCAGCGGCTGGAACGCCTTCCTGTGGCCGCTGGTCATCGGCCAGGACCCGAGCGCCTGGACGGTGCAGATCGCGCTCTCCTCGTACATGACCAACCAGGTCGTCAACTTCCATCTGATCTTCATGGCGACCGCCATTTCCATCCTGCCCCTGGTGTTCGTGTTCCTCTTCCTCCAGCGCTGGCTGGTGCAGGGGGTCGCGCAGACGGGCATCAAGGGCTGATCGACAAGCTCGACGGGCACCAAGGGACGATCAAGGAGACCGATGTCTTTCCGCACCACTACCGCCACTGACTACGTCGAGGACGTCTCACCCGGCTCCGGGTCGCTGCCACCACGGACCTGGTACGCATCCTCGGACGCCAAGACCTTGTCACTGAACGGCAGTTGGCGCTTCCGTCTGTCCCCCACCGCCGACGCCGAGGACGACTCCTTCGCGGCGGAGGGGTACGACGCCGGGGACTGGACCGAGGTGTCCGTCCCCGGCCACTGGGTCCTCCAGGGACACGGCTCACCGATCTACACCAACCACCTCTACCCGTTCCCGGTCGACCCTCCGCACGTGCCGACCGGGAACCCGACCGGCGATCATCTGCACACCTTCGACCTGCCGTCCGACTGGCCCTCGGACGGCGGGGCGGTGCTGCGCTTCGACGGGGTCGAGTCCTGTGCCCGGGTCTGGCTGAACGGCACGGACATCGGGGAGTTCAAGGGGTCCCGGCTGCCGCACGAGTTCGCGGTCGGCCATCTGCTGAGGCCGGGCGGCAATGTGCTGGCGGTCCGGGTCCACCAGTGGTCGGCGGGCTCGTACCTGGAGGACCAGGACCAGTGGTGGCTGCCGGGCATCTTCCGTGACGTCACCCTGCTGTACCGCCCGGCGGGCGGCGTCCTCGACTTCTTCGCGCACGCCTCGTACGACCACGTCGAAGGCCTCGGGACCCTGCGTGTCGACTCCGACGTCGACGGCCGGGTCACCGTGCCCGCACTCGACATCGATGTCGCGACCGGCGAGTCGGTCACCGTCCCGGTGCGGCCGTGGACGGCCGAGACACCCCACCTGTACGACGGTGTGCTCACGACCGAGGGTGAGCGCGTCCCGCTGCGCGTCGGCTTCCGCACGGTCGCCCTGGAGGACGGCCTGATCAAGGTCAACGGCACGCCCCTCCTCTTCAAGGGTGTCAACCGGCACGAATGGCACCCGGAGCGGGGCCGCGCCCTCGATCTGGCGACCATGCGCGAGGACGTGCTGCTCATGAAGCGGCACAACATCAACGCGGTGCGCACCTCGCACTACCCGCCGCACCCCGCCTTCCTCGACCTGTGCGACGAGTACGGCCTGTGGGTCGTCGACGAGTGCGACCTCGAGACACACGGCTTCACCGAGCAGGCCTGGCGCGACAACCCCGTCGACGACGACCGCTGGACCCCGGCCCTGCTCGACCGCGCGGCCCGTATGGTCGAGCGCGACAAGAACCACCCGTCCGTCGTCATCTGGTCCCTCGGCAACGAGGCCGGCACCGGGCGGGGACTGACCGCGATGGCCGAGTGGATCCGCGGCCGGGACGGCTCACGCCTCATCCACTACGAGGGTGACATCGACTGCCGTGACACGGACGTCTACTCACGGATGTACGCCGACCACGCCGAGGTCGAGAAGATAGGCCGCGGCCTGGACGGCGGCACCCACAAGCGCCGCGGACTCCCGTTCATCCTCTGCGAGTACGGACACGCCATGGGCAACGGGCCCGGCGGGATCGCCGACTACCAGCACCTGTTCGAGTCGTACGACCGCATCCAGGGCGGCTTCATCTGGGAGTGGATCGACCACGGCATCAAGGACGAGCGGTACGGGTTCGCGTACGGCGGCGACTTCGGCGAGGAACTGCACGACGGGAACTTCGTCTGCGACGGGCTGCTCTTCCCGGACCGGACCCCGTCCCCCGGCCTGATCGAGTACAAGAAGGTGCTCGAGCCGGTCCGTATCGTCGGTGACGGCGCGGACGGGACCGTGCGGGTCACCAACGCGTACGACTTCGCCGATCTGTCCGCGCTGGCCTTCGAGTGGTCGTACCAGGTCGACGGGGAGACCGTCGCGTCGGGCGTCCTGTCGGTGCCGGAGCTCGCCCCGGGCGCGTCGGCGGACGTGAAGCTGCCGGACCCGCCGGCCGACGCACCGGGCGGGGAGACCCAGTGGACGGTACGGGCGACGCTCGCGGCCGACACCGCGTGGGGGCCGAAGGACCACCTGGTGGCCTGGGCGCAGTTCCCGCTCTCGCCACGGCCCTTCACCGCCGTGGCGCAGAGCGACGGTCCGGTCCTCGGCGAGCGGCAGATCACCCTGGGCCCGGCCGCCTTCGACGCGCGTACGGGTGCGCTGCGGTCGATCGGCGGGGTCGAAGTCGGGGGACTGCGTCTTGACGTGTGGCGTGCGCCGACCGACAACGACAACGGGGCGCCCTGGCAGCCGGATCTGCGCTACGGCCCGCTCTGGCGCGAGCTGGGCCTGCACCGGATGCAACACCGGTTGGAGTCGGTGGAGTTGGGCGAGGACGCACTGACCGTACGGACCCGGGTGGCGCCCGCCGCCCGCGAGGTGGCCCTGCGCACGGTCTACCGGTGGACGTCCGACGGAACGCGGCTGCGGCTGACCGTGTCCGTGGCACCCGAGGGCGACTGGACGCTGCCGCTGCCCCGGCTCGGGATCCGGCTGGGCCTCCCGGGCTCGGCGGACAGGGCGAGGTGGTTCGGCGGCGGTCCCGGCGAGGCCTACCCGGACACCAAGTCCGCTTCCATCGTGGGCCGTTGGGAATCGACGATCGACGCACTCCAGACACCGTACGTCCGTCCGCAGGAGAACGGCGCTCGGGCCGATGTCCGCTGGGTGGAGATCGGCGGGCTGCGCGTCGAGGGCGAGCCGGAGTTCTGGTTCACCGCGCGCCGCTGGACCACTGAGCAACTCGACGCGGCCGAGCACCTGAACGATCTGCGGGCCGGTGACACGGTCTGGGTCAATCTCGACCACGGGCAGCAGGGCATCGGCTCCCAGTCGTGCGGTCCGGGCGCGCTTCCGCAGTACCAACTGCGGCCCGCGCCCGCCGAATTCACGTTCCTCTTCTCGGAGATCCATGGCTGACACCCTCACGAGCACCGCGGCCGGTCGGCAGCTTTTCAGCCGACCGGCCGCGGTCGCGTCGTGTATCGGATTCGTCCTCATCGGCATGCTGCAAGCGCTCTACGGCCCGGCGGTCCCGGGCCTGCGCGCGGAGTACGGCCTCTCCCCCTCGGCGGCGGGCCTCGGTCTGAGCCTGCACTTCACCGGTGGTGTCGCGGGCGTCCTCGCCTTCAACACGATCCACTCCCGGATCTCCAACCGGGCACTGCTGACGACGAGTTACGCCTTGATGGCGGCGGGCGGCGCGGGCTTCGCACTCGCCCCCGACTGGCCGCTCGCGCTCGCCTCCGCCTTCCTCGGCGGCCTCGGCTTCGGCGGTATCGACTACGGCCTCAACCAGTTGTTCGCGATCGGCTTCGGCGGCCGCTCGACGGCCATGCTGAACGTCCTCAACGCTCACTTCGGCATCGGCGCGGTCCTCGGCCCGGCGCTGATCGCGTGGCTGGGCCCCGGCGACTACCCGTACGCCTTCGGGGCGTGCGCGGTGCTCGCGGGAGCACTCGTCCTGTGCACGGGAGGCGTCCGCAGCGAGGCGCCGCCCGTCTCCCCGGCCGAGCCACCCGCCGCCTCCGGTGGCCTGCTCTCCCGCGTCCTCGTCGGCTTCCTGCTCCTCTACATCCTGAACGTCGGCGTCGAGGCGGGCGTCGGCGGCTGGGAACCCACCCACCTGGAGACCGTCGGCCACAGCGCCACGGTCGCCGCCTCCGCCACCTCCGTCTACTGGCTGATGATGACCGCGGGCCGCTTCCTCGTCGTCCCCCTCACCCTGCGGTACGCGCCCGAGCGCATCCTCGCGGTCAGCGCGGCCGGAATGACCGTCTGCCTGCTGCTGGCGCTGATACCGGGGGCCGCCCCGGTGGCGTACGCCGGTGTGGGCCTGTTCATCGCGCCCGTCTTCCCGACCGGCCTGCCATGGCTCAACCGGGCCCTCCCCCAGGCGAAGAGGGCCGGGGCCTGGGTGATCGCGGCCTCGATGATCGGGGGCGTGGCGGCTCCCCCGCTGCTCGGCGTGGGCATCGAGGCGTCGGGGATCCACGCCGTCCCCTGGCTGCTGACCGCCCTGTCCGCGGCCTCGCTCGTGGCCACCGTGTGGCTGATCGCACTCACCCGGAAGGCGTCCCTATGAGCGGCAGCATCCACGTCCGGGGACTGTCCCGGACCTTTCACACCACCGTGCGCCGCCCCGGTCTGGCGGGCGCGCTCAAGTCCCTGGTCAAGCCCGAACGAGTCGCGAAGGAGGCCGTCTGCGACGTCACCTTCGAGGTGGCGCCCGGCGAACTGCTGGCGCTGCTCGGCCCGAACGGCGCCGGGAAGTCCACCACCATCAAGATGCTCACCGGCATCCTCACCCCGACCTCCGGCGAGGCGCGCGTCGCGGGCGTCGTCCCGTATCAGGAGCGCGAGCGCAACGCGCGCAACATCGGCGCGGTGTTCGGGCAGCGCACCCAGCTGTGGTGGGACCTGCCGGTGCGCGAGTCCTTCGCGATCCTGCGGGACATCTACGGGGTACCGGAGCGCGAACACCGCGTCCGGCTGGGCGAGTTCGACGAACTGCTCGCCCTCTCCACCTTCTGGGACACCCGCGTACGCCATCTCTCCCTCGGCCAGCGGGTGCGCTGCGACCTCGCCGCCGCGCTGCTGCACGACCCGCCCGTGGTGTTCCTCGACGAACCCACCATCGGCATGGACGTGGTGGTCAAGGAGCAGGTGCGCGGCTTCCTCAAGCACCAGGTGGAGGAGCGCGGCCGGACCGTGCTGCTCACCACGCACGACATGACGGAGGTCGAGCGGCTCGCCGAGCGGGTCGTCCTCATCAACCACGGCCGGCTCGTCCTCGACGGCACCCTGGACGAGATCAGGCGCAGATTCGGCTCGACCTGGCAGGTGCGGGCCACGCTCACCGATCCGCAGGCGGTGATCGCCCCGCCCCCGGGCATCACGGTGCTGCGCCGCGAGGGCCCCCAGGTGGTGTTCGGGCCGGACGGGCCGGGCGCCCCCACGGTCCACCAGGCGCTCAAGCAGGTCGTCGAACGGTACGAGGTGACCGACCTCGCGATCGACGAGGCGGACCTGGAGGACGTGATGCGCGCGGCGTACGTCCAGGCGGAGGCCGCGTGAGCGCGACCGTCCCCGGCGGCTGGCGGGCCGCCCGGGTCACCCCGCTCGGCGAGCTGCACACCCCGCCCCGGATGACCGCCGCGCTGCTGCGCCTCGTCGTGCAGGTCGTGCTGGTGGCATCGCTGTGGCGCGGCCTGTACGCGACGACCGGCACCACCGCGGGCCTCACCCGCGACCAGGCGGTCACATACGCCGTCCTCGCCGTACTGGCCACCCGGATCAGGGCGTTGGACCAGTACTCGGGCCGGGACACCGTCCAGCAGCACATGCACTTCGGCACCATCGTGTACTGGTACCTGCGCCCGCTGTCCCCGCAGCGCTACTACGCGTTGCGGGCGCTGGGCGAGCAACTCTACGGATTCGTCTGGGCGTTGACCGGATACGCGGTGTGTCTGGCCGTCGGGTTCGTCCAGCCGCCCGGGTCGGCGGCCGTGGCGGCGGTGTTCGGGCTGAGTGTGCTGCTCGGCCAGTGGGTCCTGTACTACGTGATGCTGGTCATCGACCAGCTGTGCTTCTGGACGCTCCGCAACGGCGCCGCGATCCTGATCCTGGTCTTCGCGCAGAACCTGCTGTCCGGGGTGTACGCGCCCCTGTGGTTCTTCCCCGACTGGTTCATCACGCTCAGCCGCTTCCTCCCTTTCCAGGCGACGCTGAGTGTGCCGCTGTCGCTGTACGTGGGCCGGATCCCGGTGTCGCAGGCGGGCCCCCAACTCGCCCTGCAGGCAGCGTGGGTCGTGGCGCTCGCCCTGTTCACCCGGCTGCTGTGGCGCCGGGCCGCCCGGCGCGTGATCTCGCAGGGAGGCTGACCATGACGGACAGGCTGACCACGTCGTTGAAGTCCCTGCGGATCGTGTGGCGGATCACGCGTCTCAACTTCCGCGCACAGCTGGAGTACCGCTCCGAGTTCCTGCTGATGATCGCGATCGGCGCGATCTGGCAGGTGTCGGTGATCGTGTTCGCGACGGTGCTGCTGACCCGGTTCACCGGGATGGGCGGCTGGGCGAGCGAGGACGTGCTGCTGATCGCCGCGACACGGATGCTGGCGCACGGTCTGTTCGTGCTCTTCCTCGGCCGGGTGCACGGACTGGGCCGGCACATCCAGGAGGGCGTGATCGACACGTACCTGGTCCGCCCGATGCCGGTCCACCGGCAACTCCAGCTCTCCGTCTTTCCCACGAACGCGATCGGCGATCTGACGGTGGCGACCGGTCTGATGGTGGGCGCGCTGACCCGCAGCCAGCTGGACTGGAACGCGGCCCGGATCTCGTACCTCGTCGTCTGCGTCCTGGGCGGCATGCTCCTGGAGGCGGCCCTGTTCACGGTGGTGGCCTGCGCCTCGCTGCGCTTCCCCGCCGCCGACTACTGGGGGCGCTGGCTGGAGGAACTGCTCGGCACGTTCGGCAGCTATCCGCTCAACGTGCTGCCGGGCGCGGTCGGCGGCTTCCTCACCTTCGGGCTGCCGCTGGCCTTCGTCGCCTACTTCCCGGCCGCCGTGCTGACCGGCCACGGCGGCGACTCGGGGGTGCCGTACTGGCTGGCGGCGGCGTCACCGCTGGTGGGGCTGCTCGCCTATCTGGGCGCGCGACTGCTGTGGCGCTGGAGCCTCGGCCACTACTCCGGGGTCAACGGCTGACGACCGGCGGCGCCGACTCCGTCCGTACGGGGTGGGCGCACCGGGGTGAGCAGGGCCAGCACGGCGACGAGCACACAGCAGGCGCCCGCGACCACACCCACCACCGCCGTACCGTGGCGCCCCGCGGCCCAGGTGAGGACGGCCGCGCCGGCCGGGGCCGCCGCGTAGTGCAGGGTCCAGAACGCCGAGGTGACCCGCCCGAGCAGATGCTCCGGCGTCACCTCCTGCCGCAGCGACATGGAGCACGTTCCCGCCACACTCCCGAAGCCCAGGAAGACCGCGGTCAGGGCCGCGACGGCCGGCACGCCGCGGGCCCAGCCCAGGCCCGCCAGCGCGCATCCGCACACCGCCACCGAACCGATCCAGGTCGGGCCGAAGCCCAGGCGTCTGCGTACCCGGGCCACCAGGAGGGCCCCGGCGATCGTGCCGAGCGCGCCGACCGCGAACACGGTGCCGACCACGGCGTCGTCGCGGCCGAGATCGTGCTTGAGGTGGTAGATCAGCAGGTCGTTCAGGCCGAGCGTCAGGAAGCTGAAGAAGGACAGCAGGACGGTCAGCACACGCAGCACCGGGTGCCGGACCAGGAAGGACACCCCGGCGAGCAGATCCGTCCACAGTCGCCGGACCGCTCCCTCTCGGGCCGCGGTTCCCGGTGCGGGGCGGGTGGTGCCCTTGAACCGTACGAAGCCGACGCAGACGGCCGACACCCCGAAGCTCACCGCGTCGACGCCGACGGCGGCGGCCGGGCCCAGCCACGCCGCCACCAGCCCCGCGCACACCGGGCCGACCACCCCTGCCGCCGCCGCGGTCGCGTTCAGCCTGCCGTTGGCCTCCGTGATCCGCTCCACGCCGACGAGGTTGCGGACGACAGTCACGTAGGCGACGGAGAACAGCATGCCGACGGCCTCGCACAGTGGCAGGACCGCATAGAGCAGCCAGATCCGTGGTCCGAAGACCCAGACCAGCGGAATGACCGCGTACAGGGCCATGCGGACCAGGTCGCAGGTCACGAGTAGTTTCCTGCGGTCCACCCGGTCGACGACGACCCCGGCGAAGACCCCGGTCACGACCGAGGCCGCCCCACCGACGGCCGTCAACAGACCCATCTGCGCGACGGATCCGGTCGCGTGCAGCACGAGCAGTGGCAGGGCGATCAGGGCGAAGGAGTCCCCGAGGACCGACAGGGTCTGCGCGACCCAGAAGACACCGAAGTCCCGGTCCCGCCGCAGCGGTTGCGGCAGCACTTCGTCAGCAGTGGCCTCCGCGGACCGCCCCGGAGGCCTGGGCTCTCTCCCTCGCCGCGCCCTGTACGTCACCGTGTCGGCCCCCGTCACCCGATCCAGTCGTCGACCAGGCTAACGGAGGAGTTGGACCTGATGGGGCCGGCGGTGGACAAGGTACTGAAGGGCGCACGGATGCGAACGTGACTGAATCTGCACAGCGAATGCGCAGCTGCGGCACGAGTGCGTTCCGTTGGTACGGAGTTGTCCTGGTCGGGCCTGCCGTGGCAATAGCTGTCGGCTTCCTGTGCGGGGCCACATGTAGAGAAGCTGCCCCCAATTCGTGTGCATGCGTACATGGATGAGGAGCTGACTGCTTCAACTGCCGTGCTGGGAGCAGCGACCGACTGGATGCCGGCCACCCTCCGTGATTTGATCCTTCGCGCCGACGGGATCGCGCCAAGACGTCCGGAAACGGATGGCGCGCGCCTGCGGTCGCGGCCCACCGGCTATCCCCAGCCGGGCCGCTTCCCCTTGTGGAACATCCATACGAAGGGCAGTTTCATCATGAACTCCGCTCCCCAGGTTCAGACCCTTGAAATCTCTGACGCCGAGCTCGACACCGTCTCCGGCGGCCTGAGCCCGCAGGTCGGCATCGCCGCCGGCCCCACGGCGATCAGCAGCTCGGACCTCGTGGGTCAGCTCGGCGCGGTCAAGGGCCAGGTCCTGGACACCGTCGGCCAGTACCACCAGGCCGGCGTCACCGTCTCCTTCTGATCGTCAGATCGAGGAACCTCCTCATCGCGGGATCGCTGACACCGGCAGCCTGACCGCCGATCGGCGTCCACAGCGACAAGTCCCCCTACCCGCGGGTCTCCGCCGGTAGGGGGCCGGTTGCTGTGGTTGCTGCACTTCGCTGCTGTACTACGGCTGGACTCCGTCGTCCCATGCGGGCAGTGGCCGTAGAGCCTGCGGAACACCCAGGCGCTTCACACACTGGTGCCCGGCGCCTGGGGCCATGAGCGGGCGCGGCTGTACATCGTGCTGACATCCGTCAGCATTTCGGCAGGTACCGCCGTCGCCGCCTACTGCTTGTGGATCCAGCGCGGCACACGCAAAGCCACGGAGCAGCGGGTTAGAGACATGTTCGCCGACGGTGGGCGAGCCGACGGCTCCTGAGGCAAAGCCGCCTTGTTCGTACCGCCCCCCGGACATCAACTCGGGAAGCTGCGGTCAATTGGGACTGATTCGGGCGCCGACCCGGGCAAAAGCCCGCGGTTCGGCCACGTCGGGCCTGGCGGCCTTCACCGTGGTTCCCCGCTGGTCCCGGCCCTATCTGGTGCGCTTGTGGTGCGTTGGACGATCACCACCTCGTAAGGGCGGCTGCACGAGGCAGCGAAGACACACAGGTCACCCCGGGTTCGGTGAGGGCCCAGCTCGGCGGCGCATCCTGGCACTCCAAGGAAGAGGTGCTCATCTGACCAGGAGTTCTTAGGGCCCTGCGTGCTCACCCGCGTCTCGTCAGTTGGCGACCGGCTCGCGCGGTTCGGTCTCTGGCCGGTGAGACGGCGGAACTGCCACCGTTCGCCCGCCGGGCGGGCCCTGACGCAGCCACCGCTGTGGCGTGTGCCGCCGCCACCACTTCTCCGCGGGCTCCTCCACCGCGGAGTACAACGCCCAGGCCAGCACGATGACGACCACGCCCATGCCGATCAGTGCGAACAGCGTGCCGTTGTTGTCGGGCATGCGGCCCCACTGGTAGATGGCCAGCCGGCTGATCGAGTGGTGCAGGAGGTAGAAGCAGTACGACCACAGGCCGAGCTGGACCATCAGTTTGGCGTTGAGTACGCCGCGCAGTCCGCGGACCTCGCGCTGGACGAAGGCGAGGATGATCAGTGCGGCCAGGACCGCGACCACCGGCCGCACCAGATAGTCGAGCTGCGCGGCGGCCCCCGCCGGCAACAGGGCCTGGCCCTGGTAGTAGCAGTAGACGTAGGCCGCCAACAGCACCACCGGCAGCGAGGGGTGCAGCGGCAGCCGCCAGCCGCGTTTGACCGCGAGCGCGAGCGTCATGCCGAGCAGGAACTCCGGCAGGTAGACCACAGGGTGGCGCATCACCCAGGCCGCGTGGCCGGGCGAGTAGTGGGTGGTGGCGAACCAGTCGACGGCCCACATTCCCACCAGTCCGCCTGCCGTGACCGACCCGAGCCAGCGGGTGCGCAGCCTGACCGCGATCCGGCCCAGCAGCGGGAAGAGGGCGTAGAAGAGCAGTTCGACGCTGAGCGTCCAGGTGACCTCGTTCCCGGGGAGGGTCGGGGTGACGTTCGGGGACCAGGTCTGCACCAGGAAGGCGGAGGAGATCAGGCTGGGCCAGCTGATCGCGAGGTGCGCCGCCGTGTAGTAGGCGTAGGTGCCCAGCAGCAGGGCGACCAGGTGGGCGGGCCATATCCGGCCTACGCGGCGCCAGTAGAAGGCGCCTGGGTGCTCGTTCGGTTTGAAGACCCAGGTCATCAGGAAGCCGGAAAGAACGAAGAAGAGGCTGACGCCGTTTCCGCCGAATTGCGCGTAGGGGAAGATCAACGGCGCCCGTCCCAGCCCGGTCTTGCCGCCGTTCCCGGTGAAGTGGGTGGTGAAGACCGCGAAGGCCGCGAAGAAGCGCAGGCTCGTGAGGGAGTCGAGGCGATTGGGGAGAGGTGTCACCACCGCCCGTATGCCTGGCAAAGACATGGGGTGTCGCCGTAGCCCTTCGGGGGTCCGCCAGTAACCGGCGCATTATATGACCACTGACGTAAGGCTAAGTAAGCAACAGGCTTCGGCAGACAGCGACGGGGTGTCGTGTCTTTCCCTGACCGGGTGGAGCCCAACTGCTTTCCAAGTCGGGGTGGCGGGATACGAACCCACGACCTCTTCGTCCCGAAGCAACTCGGGCGGGGGCGCTGCCTTGGGCTGGTGTGGTTCTCACCTGCGTTGACAGTCCGTAGACGTTCGCGGTCGTCCGCCGGTATTCGTCGGCGTTGTCACGCAGTTGGACACTCACTCCTGCGGTAGGTCAGTTGCGTGCTACGCGACTTGGCCAAGGGTGTCCATCGGGAGCTTGGTGCGCAGGTCGGCCCGCTCGAACGAAGTCGACATATTCGTCCTGGACCATGTTCTGGTTGACCCACCTCCCCCGTACTGCACCCATGGCCTCCTCGGCGACGGCCAGTGCGGTGGACGGGTCCTCGGCCGTGGCAACGCGTCGGCCGAACTCCTCCTCACCCTCCTGGACGTTGAGTGATGGAAACTCGACCAAGTCGAAGAACGTCTCATGGCCGACGTCCTCAACAGTCGAGCCCGACTTCTTGCGCTCGACCGGCTACTACAGCGGCGAAGAGCCTCTGCGTCCGGCGTACTTCGACGGCAGCAACTCCGATAGCGCGACATTCATCCACCGTGACCGCGTCTGCTACTTGCTCCTTACCAATGGCTCTCCGTGAGCAAGCCACGCGGTCGGGGCGGATTCCAGGGGCTTCGTTGTTCCCGGGACGACCCCGATCGGTTCGGCTTGTGGCGGTTGGTGGCCACAGTCTCATCAGCCCCATCGGGCGACGATGGCTTCCTCGACGCTGAAGACCGCATCACACTCGGCGCACTGCGCGTTACCGAAGACGTAGGTCAATTTGCGCGCGATGTCCGGATGATCGTCTGCGAGTGCGCGGGAGTAGAGCCTTTCGGCCAGCCCGTCCAAAGCTGCGGGGGCCTGAGGTCGCAGCGGCACCTGCCTCGCCGTCGTGGAAGGCTCCATGTACATGCTGTCCGTGGTCGAGAAGAAGCCATACTTGCCGAAGACTATGAAGTTCTCCGCGCTGCACGAGGGACAGGGCACCTCGTATTCCTCGTCGTTCAGCCCGTCGAGCTGCTCGCCCCAGATCTCGACGCCCTCGAAACTCAGCAGCGTGCCGAGCAGGTCGACGTAATTCGTGGGGTCGTCGGCGAGTCCCGGGTCCTGGAGGGCTTCCTCGGTGAGTTGCACCAGGTCGGACATCTGGGAGGCGTAGGTCACTTGGGGATCCTCATCGCCGTACGGCTGATCTGTGCTGGCCACAATGGAGCCGGCCAGGTACAGGGGCATCCGCCGGTCCGCCGCTGACCACTGACGCGCCATCTCGGTCAGAGGGGGCAAGGCCGCATAACTCGCCGAGTAGACGGTGCCCTGATGGCACAGCCGGGACCAGAGTTTGTCCCAGCCGGAGTCCTGCGCGTCCGGACCCACTGCGTCGAGCAGGCCGGGGACGTCTTCTGCCGTGCCGTAGGCGTGGTGGAGTCGAGACCAGTCCGTCATGCCGACGATCTAAGCAGCCGAGCGCGGCACAATGCCGCGGCGGGCGGTGAGGTCGCGTGAGCCGGCCGTCTCTGGAATCCGTCAGCGACCCACGGCGATGGGCCGAGATCCCGTCCACGCCTCGTCCACGGACCCTGGCATACGGCCGCTTCGGGCGGCATCCACCCGCGCATACGCGAAGACCACGGTCTCAGCGTTTCCGCTGCTGACGGGCTCTTTGGGCACCTCATACAGGGCGCCCCGGCAGGATTCGAACCTGCGCACACGACTCCGGAGGGCCCTTCGGACTCGTAGTCGTGCTCCGGGGCGGTTGCTGATCCACCTCTGACTACCCAGATCCATGATTGTCCGACGACGTTGATGTCAGCTGTTGATGTCGACCCGTACTGGAGAGGTGGCCGTTCACGCGGGGACCGGCGGGTCTCTCGCACGGTGCGTGCATGTGAATTCGTGAACTGTGGGTGCCTGGCAGCAGTGGAACGGTTTGGTGTCCGCCTGCGTCGTCCCTCTCCGGGGCGCGGTGGCTGTGTCCCGGAGAGGGGAGACCGGATGCATACGGGCGGCTTCGCCAAGTGGACAAGGCGGTTCGAGGACGAGCGCGAGCGCAGGCGCGTCCAGGGTGATCCGGACTGGGGGCAAAGCGCGACGCTGCATCCGGCGGTGTGGGCCGGCATCCAGCGCTTCCAGGTCGGCGAGGACGGTGACGGCGCCAACCTCGTCGGCAAAGCGGACCAGGCCGGCGACGCCGACTACGCGCAGGCAGTCCGGCTCTTCATCGCCGAGGAACAGAACCACGCCCGTCTACTTGCTCGGCTGCTGGCGGCGGGCGGCATACCGACACTGACCGGCCACTGGAGCGACGTGGTCTTCGTACGGCTGCGGCGTCTCATGGGCCTACGCATGGAACTGCTGGTGCTGATGATCGCGGAAGTGGTGGCACTGCGTTATTACCGGGCCCTGCGCGATGGCACCGACGACTCGCTCACTGCGGATGTTGCGGGACGGATCCTGTCCGACGAGCAGCGCCACGTCCCGTTCCACTGCGAGCGACTGCACGCCTCCCTGGCGGAGTTGCCCCGCGCGATACGCCGCCCGGTGATGGCCCTGTGGCGACTTCTTCTGCTCGCGGTCTCTCTCGTCGTCGCCGCCGACCACGGTCCGGCACTGCGCCAACTCGACATCGGGCGCCTGCGATTCGTGGTCGATGTCATGACCTCATCCCGCGCGGTGGTCTCCGCCGTGCTGGCGCCCCGCCCAGATGCATGGACGAGCACGGGCTGACAACAGACAGCTCCACCGCTTCGGTCGCTGCCCTTTATACGAACCCCGCCGTCACGGAGTCTTCTTGAGGACCTCCTACGCGGCTAGCCTCCAGACATGAGCCTGTCGCTCGCACTGAACCTGGTGGCTGTCCTGGTGGCAGCGATCGCTCTGGCTACTTCGGTCGCTGTTTCGCGGCGCCAACTACGGCTGGCACAGAACTCCAACGTCCTGCCCATCGTCCTCCAGCTCTTCAAGGAAACGAGAGAACCCGAGTTCTCACGAGCGATCGAGTACATATCCACACGCCTCGCCATCGAGCATGCGCCTGACCACGGGTACAGGAGTCTGCCGCCTGACGTGAAGCGCGACATCCGCCGAGTCAGTCTCTTCTATGACGACGTGGGCAAGCTCGTTGCTTTTGGGGTGGTGGAGGAACGCCTGGTCATCGGCTCCTACGGCTTGAATATCGTGAACATGTGGGACGTCTTGGCCCCGTACATCTACAAAGAGCGCATGCTCACGACCAGGGCGATGCTCTATTTCGAGGATCTTGCCGCACGAGCCAAAGCAAGGCCTATGGACTCGGTCCACGCTCAGCTGCGGCTGGGACAGTGCCCGCCGTAACACTCCGTCCCGCCCGCTCCACCCACACAGCCGCACCGCACGCCCCACGGCCCAGCCACGGCCCCAACACAGCAACAAGCCCCCTACCGGCGGAGAACCCGCAGGTAGGGGCTTGATCAGTCGGAGTTACTCCTTCTTGCGGCAACGAAGATCTACCTCGCCCGTGACGCCCGCGGTGGCGTACGCCGGCAGCAGCCGTCACGGAGGGTTGGCCGCCATTCGGCAGGCACCGTTCGCGGCGCCGCCCGGCGTGCCGGCCTGGGTCAGGGCGCTCACACAGCCCCGCAGGTCACCGTGCACACCTTGGTTGCACGCCGTTCTGACGGCGTCTGAGACTTCGACGCCTGTTTGTTTGACCATGTTCGTGCAGGCCGGGATGTCCGCGTGGGCGGCGGGGGCGGCGAAGGCCGCGCCGCCGAGTGCGAGGGTCAAACCGGTGAGAACACCGGCGATACGAGCCGCCGTGTGCATGGCAGGCACCTGCTCTCCGGGGCTGGTCGGGGATTCGTGGATTCAAAGCGCCGAGCAGCGGACACGCCCGATGTACGACCGTGGACTCGGGCCCCCGCGCCCGTCGGCCCGGCAGGACTGCCCCTCCTCTGTTCGACGCTAGAACAACCCGCCGCCGCGCGCACCGCGGCCGGACGGGGGGACACTCCTGACCGGCTCAGTTCCGTAGCGGAGCGCAGGATGCGGACACCCCGGCCCGAACCTAGACTGGCGAAAGAGCAGAAAGTCCACAATTTGGGAGATACGCACCATGGCTAAGCGAGGGAACAAACGACGCGGCCGTAAGAAGAAGAAAGCCAATCACGGCAAGCGTCCCAACGCCTGAGTCGACCGAGCGGACGACCGAGGGGTCCCATGTCTTCGCCGTCCGGATCGAGGTCAAGGACTGGGATCCCGCGGCGGTGCGGGAGCACACCAAAGAGCCGGCAGAGCCGTATGAGCTCAGCGAGCGGGGAAGGTGAGCCGCAGAACGATCTCGCCGTCGTCCATCTCCCCGGTGGGCTCGAACCCGAACTCCTGGTAGAAGGGCCACGGTTCGCCTTCGCCGGGCTCGTAGCTGGTCAGCAGCTCGGTGGCGCCGTCCGCGCGGACCAGGGCGGCGATCTGTGTGAGCGCCTCTCGGCCGATTCCTCGCCGCTGGTACCGCTTGTCGACGAGCAGACGCCAGATGAAGTGCCGCCCTTTGAAAGGACCGGCCGGTGGCTTCCACGACAGCATCACGAAGCCGACCGGCTCGTCGTCACGGTACACGGCGCGATACCAGGGATTGGTCTCCGGTTTCTTTGCCGCCTCCTTGAGCGACTTGGACACGGAGGCGACGAACTGCTTCTGGTCGCCTCGGACCCGGAGGGCACGAACGGCCTCCCGGTTCGCGTCGGTGATCTCCCGTAGGTGCACACCTGGGGACTTCATGCCACACCCCTTCCGCATCCGGCAGCCGCGCCATCCGGACCGACGTGAAGAGCCGCGACCGGGCGGCATTCCCTTGTGCGTACGCGTTGTCGAGAACGCCGGGTTGGACGTCCTCGCAGCGTATTCGACACGGGCGATCCGGAGCGGGACCGGCACGCCGGGCTGGGACCGCTGCGATACCGCGGCAGCGGCTGTCCGCTGAGTGCTTCCACGAGAGCCATGAAGACGCCCACGCCGAAAACAGCGACGGCAGCGAGGCTGACAACCAGCAGCGAGCAGCAAGAAGCGATCGCCACCGTGAACCATGCCCGCCCCACGGCTCGGTGGTAGTCGGTGTCGTCGTCCCAGTCCTGATCGCCCATGTCGCCCCCTCGCAGCGCACAGTACAGAGCGGTCGGCGGAGCCAAGTCGCTGGTGTCAGACGTCAGTAACTGCCGTCAGCTCCTCGGCGTCGGAACAAGAGCCGGGTTCCGCGCATGAACAGGATGAACAGTGTCCGGGCAACCATGAAGACCGTGGTGAGCGCGAGCACATGAGCAACCACGTCGGAGATCGTGATCCCAGGGTCGGGTACGTCGAGGAGCCGCGCCAGCTCTGCGATCGCTACGACCAGCCCGAACATGAACGGCAGCCATTCCCAGTGAGTCCGTGAGCGTGACATCACGGCAGCCTGGCGCTTGCGTCGCCACCGACGAGTTCCCAGGCTGAGAATGACACTCAGGGCCATCATCGAAACGGGTGCCCATAGATCCCCCCAGTGAACGGTGATCTGCACGGTTCCTCCCCCTCGCGCTCTGAGGCCTGGCCAGATCGGCGCTGAGCCTATCGCGGGACCGGTGGCGAGAAAGCGGGCCGCCCCTCCCGAGGGCAAGGGGCGGTGTGAGTCGTACCAGTTGATGGCAGCGGCCGGAGGCCATCAACGGGTGTGCAGCCGGAAGCAAGTATCTCGCGCACCTCTCGCAGCGAGTGACAGGACGCGTCGATCGCTGACATCACCGTGTCGGTTGCTGTCTCCTGGCGGGCCTCGACGCACTGCTGACGCGCTCCGCGGATGCGCTGCGGGAGCAGGAGATTCCGCGGCCGTACTGAGCGGCGCGAAGCGAAGGAGATGTGGCTTTCAGTCGTAGAAGAACGACTCGAGATCCTCGATGGATCCTGGCCCCGTCAGGAAGCTCTCGGCCTTGGCGATCTCGTCTTCCGGTGGCGGCCCGCCCTCTCGAAGCCGCGTCATCCATATCTCGCCCTGCTCAGCGATCGCGTAGATGCCGGACAGCAGTTCGGCCATACCCGCAGGATGCGTGGGGCTGTGCCCGAGGACGGGCTGGAGTCTCCACCCACCTGCCGCGGCCGCCAACCGGAGCACTCCGGCCCAGTTGGCGATCCGCCCGATACGCACGTGCCACAAGTCTTCTGTGAACGGGGCCATCCGTCCGCCGTGCAGGGGGTTGGTGGCCGCTCGGATGTCCGCCATCACCCGCCGTTCCAGGGCGTTACGTACCCAGCGTCCTTCCTGCGTTTCCTCAATGGCGGCAGACCACCACTCCCAGGCGCCGTCGAGCCGGCCCGCGAACGTATCCATGCCGCACAGGTTTCCATGCGCGACCCCCACGGCCTCGACCAGGACCTGTCCGGCCGATCAGCTCTGGCCTTGGCCGAGAGCCTCGGGTCAGTGATCCGCGCAGCACGGGGTGGGATCCGGTACCTCGAACGGGACCAGCGTCCCGCCCGCGGCCGGCATCGCGGCCAGGACCAGTCGCCCTTCGCGCCACTCCGGTCGTACGTGATCACGGGTGATGATCCGCTGGTCCGGGTCGGGACCGTCGGGTGCCCCGAGGACGACGATCCGCTCCACCGCGGAGACGGCCAGCAGCCGGGCGACGGTCACCGTTCCGGTGAGGGCGTCGGCCCCGGCGTAGCGGACGGCACGGCCCCCGGTGCGCGCGAGGTGCTCCGCGGCGGCGTGCGCGGCGCCGGCGGCCAGCTCCTGCGGACCGTGCCGCTCGGCGCCGAGGGCGGCGCCGAACTCGCGTTCCGTGAGCGACCGCCAGGCCGCGCGCGCCACCCGCTCCGAGGGGGTGGAGAAGGACAGCGCGGTGTGCCGCCGCCCCTCCCGCACATGGTGCGTGCAGCCCACTACCCCTTCGTCCAGGCCGAGTTCGGCGGCGAGGTCGAGGAGGAGATGGTCGGCTGTCCGCAGGGTTCCGGACAAACCGGTGTCCACCCCGACGACGTACCGTTCGGTCACGACGGCAGGACCCACACCGGGTTGGAGTAGAACCACAGGTCCTTCCACGGGTCCGCGTCGCCGACGACGTCCACGGCCGGGCCCGCCGGGTCGACCGCCGCGCCCATCAGACCGGTGGCGGAACGGTTGCCGTCGGTGCCGCGCAGCCGGACGTACACCGGGCGGTCGACCGTGCCGAGGGAGTACGAGAGACGCACCACGCCCGTGGACTTGTTCACCTCGTACGACTGGACGACCTTCGCGGTCGGCGCGGTGAAGGTGTCCTTGTCCGCGACGGCGCCCGTGACATCGCCCTGGATGACGTCCACGCGAGCCAACTTCGGTACGAAGCCCGCCCAGTTGGGGCCGTCGGCGAGCGCGATGTCGACCGTCAGCGTGACCTTCTGCCCCTTCTTGACATGCAGCGCGCCGCCGAGGGTCGCCCAGCGGCTGCCGCCCGCCACCCGCGCGTCGAGGCCGCTGATGAGCTGTCCGTGGTCGACCCACACGCGCCCGGCGCGGATGCCGTCCATGACGGCGGCGTACGAGAAGCCGTCGGCGCCGACGTGGGTACGGCTGTACTGGCCGGGCCAGTAGTCGCCCTGGGTGAGGTCGATCTTGCCGCCGTAGACCGGGTCGGTGTGCTTGCCGTTGGCGGTGAAGTCACTGTCCGGTCCGCCGCGGACGGCGGTGTCCGTGTACACCTGGTGGGAGTCGGAGTTCGCGGTGATCCACCAGGGCTTGCCCTCGGCGAGGAGGCTGTCCCACAGGCCGCCGACCGTGGCGGTCATCCAGTCGAAGCCGCCCCAGGTGCGGTAGCTCTCCAGCGGGTAGCCGGCGAAGGAGTCGGCGCTCGGGTTGTTGTCGTAGATGCCCCGGGCCCGCCCCATGCCGAGCGGCGTGGCGAGGCCGGCCGCCTGGTGGCCCGGCGCGCCCTCGAAACCGACGGCGATCTGACGGCCCGAGCCGGTCGCGTCGCGCCAGCCGCGGATCTCGTGCGGCGAGTCGACACCACGACGGGCCGGGTGGTTGGCGAGCATCAGCGCGTCCTTGACCTTGCGCCGCTGCACCTGCTCCGCGAGGAAGTTGAGGCCGGCGACGGCGAGCGCCTCGTTGGCGGGCGACGACCCGCTGGTGCCCTTCACCGCGCCGTCGTAGGACGTCTCGAACGCCTTCAGGACGCTGACCTCGTTGTTGCCGGGGTGAACGAAGACGGTGCCGTGCTCGGCGCCCGGGATGTTCCACTCCAGGCCCTGGAAGACGAGCGTGTCCTCGTACTTCTCCCGGGCCTCCTTGATGTCCGGGTTGACCTTGTCGACACCGATCTTGGCGTGCGTCTCGCTGCCGTGGTCGGTGATGACCATCCAGTCCAGGCCGTGCGCGGCGCCCTGCCGGACCTGGTCGCCGACACGGTACTTGCCGTCGCTGCTGTACTGGGTGTGGATGTGGTGGTCACCGGACAGCCAGAGGAACCCGTCCCGTCGCCGACCGCTCGTGGAACTGGAGGCGTACGCCGGTGCGGCCGCCGCCTCCCCCTGCGCGAGCACGCCGCCGGCGGCGAGTCCCGCGCCGAGCAGCCCCGCACGACGCAGCAGCGAACGGCGTGACTGCTGCTCGGGGGTCAGGGCCTCGTCGGGCACGGAGGCATCGAACGCAGCGGGAAGCGACTCACTCTCGTGGCCGTGACCGTGACCGTGATCGTGGCCGTGGTGGTGATGACCGTGCCCGTCTCCGTGCGTGTGCCCGTGCCCGTGCCCCATGGTTGCCTCCTGAGTCGTGCGCCGCGAGCGCGAGAGCGCGCCACGAGGAGATTCGGTGCGGAAGGTGAACGCGGGGCGGCGGGCGCGTTATCTGCGGGCGATGGGGGCGAGTCGACTCGCCACTCGCACCTCAACTACCCACCCTGGCTCACCCGTAGCTCCGCCCACACCACCTTGTAGGCCATCCCGATCCGCTCCTCCACACCCCACCGCTCGGCCAGCGCCGCGACGAGCACCAGTCCGCGCCCGCCTTCGCCGTCCGGCTCACGCGGCACCGGCAGCCGCTCGGTCCGCCCGTCGGCCACCTCCACGCGTACGACGCCGTCGCGCAGCACCAGCCGTGCGCGAAAGCTGCGCCCGCGCACGCTGCCGTGCCGTACGGCGTTCGCGGCCAGCTCCGCCACGACCAGGCTCACGTCTTCGCTCGCCTCGCTGTCGTACGCGAACCCCCATACGTCCATCCGGTTGGCGACCAGCCGCCGCGCGAGCCGGGCCCCTCGCGGAGTGCTGCTGAAGAGCTGCGTGAACGTGCGTACGGTGACCGGCTCTTGGGCCCGGATGTCTCCTTGCATGCCTCAACGGTCCCGGGCATCACGGGGGTCTGCCAGCGACGCCACTCGTACGCCGCGTTCTGTAGGAGTTCACGCTGTGGACAGTACGAGTCACCGTCCGTGACCATACCCAGCATGACCAACAGCACCACGAACGAGCCCGAACCGTCGGACAGTCTGAAGACGTTCGGCCTGGTCCACAAGGCCTGCCGCAAGCGGGCGGGGCTGACGCAGGAGGAGTTCGCTCCCCTGGTGGGGTATCAGCCGTCCACGGTGGCGTCGATCGAACAGGGGAGGCGGTTGCCGCCGCGGGCGTATGTGGAGCGGGCGGAGGAGGTGTTGGATGCGTTCGGTGTACTGAGAGCGGCGGCGAAGTACGCTACGCGGCAGCCGGGTTTGGCGTCCTGGTTCCGCGAGTGGGCGGAGCTGGAGGAGCAGGCGATCAGTCTCTATACGTACGAATGCCGCTTGGTGCCGGGCCTGTTACAGACGGACGGTTACGCACGGGCGGTGATGTGGAACGTGCCGCAGCGGCCGACCGACGAGCAGGTCGAGCAGCGTGTGGCCGCGCGCTTCGCGCGACAGGAACTGCTCAGTACGGGTCGGGAACGGCCCACGGCGTTCAACTTCATCATCGAGCAGGCGGTGTTGGAGCGGCACACGGGCAGCGAGGAGGTCACGCGCGTCTTGATCGACCACCTGCTGGAGGTGAACGAGCGACACTGGAACGTCGAGATCCAGTTGATGCCGCTACGGCAGCCGGTGCACGCGGGACTTGACGGCCCCATGCGCTTGCTGGAGACCCCGGAGAACGAGTGGCTCGCGTACGCCGAAGGCCAGAGGACCGGGCACCTGATCAGTGACCGTAAAGCGATCAGCGTGCTCCAGCAGCGATATGCCAAGATGCGCTCACAGGCTCTCACCCCCGAAGACACGGTGAGCCTGCTCCGGGAGATGCGAGGAGCGCTATGAGCACTACCGAACTGGCCTGGTTCAAGAGCACGTACAGCGGCAGCGAGGGTGACGACTGCGTCGAAGTGGCCCTCTCCTGGCGCAAGTCGACCTACAGCAGTGGAAGTGAAGGCGACTGCGTCGAGGTCGCCACCTGTCCCACCACCATCCACATCCGCGACTCCAAGCACACCTCCGGCCCTCAACTCGCCCTCTCCCCCGCCACCTGGGCCGAGTTCGTGGAGTTCGCCGCACACGAGGGCGTGGACCGGTCCCGCTGAATCCACAGCGCGGCCCCCGCCACCAGCGCGGTGCCGCCCAGTAGCCACGGCAGCGGACCCGACGGAAGCACCCCGACGACCAGACCACTGAGCGCCCCCACGAGTTGGAGGGCCAGGGACTGGACGGACAACGCGGTGGCGCGGCCGGCGCTGGGGACACGGCGGTGGAGGAGCTCGTTCTCACTGGGTGCCGCCGCACCGATGCCGAGGTAGACGAGGGCGTAGCCACAGGCGGCGAGGACCGTGGCGAACGGTGCCGTGGACACCGCCGTGGCGCCGAGCAGAAGCAGCCCGCTCGCCCCGGCGCCGAGGCTCACCAGGACCGCGCGCTGGCCGCTGCCCGCGAGCCGGGCCGTCAGCGGAGCGAGGTGGCTGCCGACGCCGGAACTGACGAAGCCGAGGCAGGCGATGACGGCGTAGACGACGGCGCCGGACTCCGAGGCCCCGGTGAGGGCCGCGGCGCGGCCCGGGGTGAGGAGTTCGAGCGCGGCCAGGGCGCAGCCCACGGCCCCGGCGCTGAGGAACACGCGCCGGACGAGGGCGTCCCGTGCGCCCAGCCGCAGTCCGCCCACGACGGTGGCCGGGATGCCCTGGAGGATGTCGCGGACGGTGGTTTTCGCGCGGGGCGGTTCGCGCAGGGCGGTCAGGACGTACAGCACGAAGGCGATGTCGACCAGCGCGCCGAGGAGCAGCGGAACGGAGAGGGGCAGTACGAGCCCGGAGGTCGCCCCCGAGAGACCCGCCCCGAGGTCGGGGCCGAGTCCGAGGAGCCAGGGCAGGGCGCCGCCGAGGAGCGTGCCGGTGGCGAGCGCGGCGGAGGTCGCGGAGCCGCCGCGGGCGAGTCCCGTACGGAGTTCGGCGTCGGGGCCGACGTGTGCGTGGACGGTGTCGACGTACCAGGCTTCGGCGGGGCCGCTGGACAGGGCGCGGGCCGTGCCCATCAGGGCCATGCCGAGGGTGAGGACCCAGGCGGTGGTGCCCAGGGCCTGGAGGGTCAGGGCGGTCAGGTTGAGCAGTCCGGCGGCGGCCAGGACGGCGCGGCGGCCGAGTACGTCGGAGAGTCCTCCGGTGGGGAGTTCCAGCGCGGCGGCGGTGAGGGAGTGGGCGGCGAAGAAGCCCGCGATGGCGGCCATGGTCATGCCCCGCTCGGTGAAGAGCAGGATGAGGGGAGCGATGGTCAGCCCTGCGGGCAGCCAGAAGAGAGCGCAGGCCGTGACGTAACGGGAGCGGGCGGTACGTAAGTCCGGCGACGTGGTCATGACCCGGAACCACCCTCGGTCCCCGACCCCGCCGTACCCGGCCCCTCTCTTCCTGGCTTCGCGTCGGGCCCACGCGACGCCAGCGGCAGGCCCGCCGCGACGAACACGACCCGCTCGGCCCGCGGATCCTCCGCGTCGCGCGCGGCCAGTTCCTCCAGCTTCCGGTCGATCGCCTCCGAGAGTTCGGTGAGCGACTCGGGGGTCAGACGGGGCATCAGGTCGGTGATCCCAGCCGCTTCCCGCCACTCCTGGCCCAACCGCCCTTCGGCGACATCCGCCTCGTACCGTACGAGCGACGCCTCCAGGTGCTCGATCTGGCGCCTGCGCGAGAGGCTCAGGAAATCGCGGCTGGCCGGCGAAGCCTCCATGGCCTTGTTGCTCCAGGAGGTCACGGAATGCACCGCCTGCCAGCGGCGCTCCCGCCCGTCCCGGTGCGCGGCCTCGGCGACGAACGCGTACTTCGCCAGAAACCGCAGGTGATAGCTGGTGGAGGCGGACGACTCCCCGGTCCTGACCGCGAGTTCACTCGCGGTGGCCGGGCCGTCCTGCCGCAACATCCCGAGCAGCCGGATACGCAGAGGGTGGGTGAGGGCCTTCAGGGCCCCCGCGTCCCGCTCGGGATCGAGTACGCGTTTGTGCTCGTCGCTGACCATGACAGGAGGGTAGAGCGCCCCGGACGCTTTCCCAAAGTATTTTTGCAAAATTTCTTCGGGAAAGACGCCTCGCCAAGGAGGTGCCCCCTTGACAGTCGCATTTCCCCTGACAAGGCTGAGCCAGACATGAGCTCCCAACAGCCGTCCCCATACGGCCCGTTCACTGAATCCACTGCCGCAGCCGCGGTGAAGTCGGCCTGCGGCGAAATCGGCGTACCCCCCCCCCATCGATCTTGAGCTGCTGAGGATCGGCGAGAACGCGCTCTTCGCCGAGCCCGCGCAGGGGCTGGTCTACCGAGTCGCCCGGTCCGACGCGCTCACCGAGAAGGTGGCGAAGGAACTGGCCACCGCCCGCTGGCTCGTGCGGCAGGGGTTCCCTGCGATCCCGCCACGGGACGACCTGCCGCAGCCAGTCGCGGTGGAGGGTCGGCTGGTGACCTTCTGGGAGTACGTGCCACCGGGGGCCCTCCCCACGCCGGAGCTGTCCGACCTGGCCCGGCTCCTGCGAGCGCTGCACGCGCTGCCGGAGCCGGACTTCGCCGTCCCGCCGCTCAACCCCTTTCCGTTGATGCAAGGGAGGCTGGAGCGGGCCGAGTGTGTCGCGGAGGCCGACCTCGCCTTCCTCGAAGCCGCCTGTCGCGACGCGGAGGACGACTTCCACGCCCTCGTCGCCGCGGACCCTGCGGCGTATGGGCTGGTACACGGCGACGCGCACCGTGGCAATCTGCTGCGGCGCGGCGAGCGAGTGCTGCTCATCGACTACGAGGCCGTCGCCATGGGGCCCCGGGCATGGGACCTGCTACCGACAGCCACGGCCGTGGACCGTTTCGGGTTGCCACCCGCCGAGTACGCCGCATTCGTCGACACGTACGGCATGGATGTGACGAAGCATCCGGGATATCGCATCCTGCGCACCGTGCGGGAGCTCGGCATGTCCACCTGGCTGATGCAGAACGTCACTCATTCCCCCGCTGAGGCAGCCGAGTTCGCGCTGCGCATGGAGTCGTTGAGGAGAGGGAACCTTGGCGCCCGCTGGCACGCCCTCTGAACCGGACAACGCGCCCTTCGCACCGTACGTCTCCCGCGACGGCACTCGATTGACGACTGTGTATGCCACCTCGTGGACGTACGCGCCGGGCGGCAGCGGAGACGAAAGCGGTCATCCGAACCACCCGGCCGGCCTACTCAAGCTGGGGCGGCTCGCCACCTTCTACGAGCAGCACGCCGATCAATTACCCCAGGTCCTGCTGCGCGAGCAGCTCGACCCCCTGACGGTGGCCTGCCGTCGGTGGAACACCACCGCGGCGTCCGGCATCACAGCCGCCACACTCTGGTACCTGACAGCACCGTCCGGCCAGATCCTGCTGGCGCTCACCCTCGATGTCGACACTCCCCTGATCGCCTGCATCCCCCTCCTCGAAGACCTCTACTACGCGGACCTCACGTGCGACAGCGTCGGACTGGAGGAGCTCGCCGCGTCCAGGGTCGGCGCCACCACGCCGGGGCTGCTCCAGGAGCGCCACCAGCTCGTCTTCCGCGCCTCACCGACCCCGTCGGACGTCCCGTCGGCCGACACAGTGCAGCGGGTCATCTACCGGGCCGATCTCCCCGCCCGCCCCGAACACAGTTCCATCTGCCTGCCCGACGAACTGAACCGCCGCCCCACCACGACCGGCGCCCTCGGACCGTACGTCAGCCTCTTGACGGGCCATCAGGACTACGTGGAGAACGCCGCGTTCCTCTCGGTCGTGCAGGCCGTCGCCTCCGCGGCCCGCCTGCGGGAGATCCAGGTCCTCGCGGATTCCTACACCCGCCACTTCCGCAACCGCTCGGACGGCAGCGCCCGCCCCCACGAACGGCGCACGCTGCTCGAACACATCACGGACGCGCTCGGCCACCTCGAACTCGAGCTGGGCTACAGCGTGGAGACGCCCGCCGATCTGGCCACGCTGATCCCCTCCCTCAGGCCGACGGCGTACCACACCGCCCTGTACGAGGCGATGGGGGTGACCGAGCGCGCCGCCAAGATCAGCAGGGGCCTGTCCCGCCTCGCCAACTCCGCGGCGGCCGAGCTGACGTCGATCCAGTCGGCCGAGCAGCGCTCCGCCGACCGGCGCCGCGTCCGTACGGTCGCCGCCGTCACCTTCGTCACCACGGTGACCGCGACCCTGGGGCTCCTCTTCGCCTTCTTCGGCGTCAACTCCTCAGAAGTCGACACCCACCGCTCGATGTTCGACCACACCTACACCCCCGTCTACGCCCTCATCGCGTCCGTCCTCGTCCTCGCGTTCGCCCTGTACGCCACCCTGCAGGCCGTCGACCGCGCGGCCCTGCGCCGCGACCGGACCCCACTCCCCACCTGGCACGGCACCCACCGCCTCCTCGCCCACGAACTGGGCGGCTCGATCCTGAACGGCACCCCCGTCACAACGTCACTGCCACCGCTCGCGGATCCGCACCCTGCTCCCTCCCCGACCCCCTCACCACCCCCGGCCCGCCAGTCGGCCGAGCGGTGAACGGAGACTGAGGCCGGCCCGCACGAACGTACAGACAAGGGGAGCGGCATGCGACTGGCCTTCCGTGAGTTCGGTGGGCATGGCCGCAGCCCGCACCCCGGTGCGTACTCCTTCGAACGCCCGATGCCGCTGGCGAATCCGCCGCCAGGGACACCCCCCCCCTCGGAAACCGTGAGCACTTAACCGTGTAAGTGTTCACGGTCTCCAGCACCCATGGGATCGGACCGACATCACCAGACGGATTCGCCAACAGCCTCCGCAACGCCTGCCGGGACCCCTCGGCCACGACTGGGCCGCCCACCCCTGGTGATCGCGCACGGAACTGACAGTCACCTGCCTCAGGAGAGGATCGCGGAAGTGACCGGTCGGTTTCCCGAGGGCCGGTTCCTGACGATCCCCGCCGGGCATCGCGTCCATATCACCCGTCCCACCGAGTTCTGCGCGGCGGTCGAGGAGTTCCTCAAGGAATGACGACCGCCTGACGAGCAGCCCCCGATCACTCAGGTATTGGCCCCGCGTGCCGCCACCCTCCAACGGTCCAGTTCCACGCCCTGGCTGGCGATCACCAGTTCCTCCGCGAGGTTGACCGGTTGGCAGACGTGGTTGGGGACGACGGCGAGTACCGAGCCGAGGCGGGGGGCAGGTACGCCTTCCGGGAGGTGGACCACCGCGTGGTGCTCCCAGAGGGCGGTGATCGTGGCCTCGGGGTACCGCGGGAGGTAGCCGTGGCCGGTCACCCACGCGGAGCGGTCCGCGCCGAGGACCTTGCTGCCCGCGTCCAGGACGAAACGGTTCGGGGCGGGGACGCTGATGACCGTCGAGGCGGCCGAGAGGGCCAGGTCGTCGACACCGCAGCAGCCCATGGCCAGTTGCTGGGCGTCGTTGAAGACGTAGACGCCGGGCCGGAGTTCGTTGACCGGGCCGGGGCGCCAGCGGCCGGCCGTGGGGGTCGAACCGCCGCTCAACACCTGGGGTTCCAGGCCCAGTTCGCGCAGGGCCTCCGCCGCCTCGGCCAGGGCCCGTTCCTCGTCGCGGGCCGCCCGCTCCCGGGCGTCGGGGTCATGGCCGTATCCGTGTCCGGGGAAGGCGAACGCGCCGAGCACGCGGAGCCCGGCGTCCGACGCGGCCCGGGCCACCCGTCCCGCGTCCGCGGCCGGCACTCCGGTCCGCGCCGTGCCGCAGTCCACCTCGACCAGGACCTCCACCGGGCGGTCACTCCCCCGAACCGCGTCCCCCAGCCGCCGCGCCGCCTCCACCGAGTCGACGCCGACCCGTAGCGCGACCACGTCGGCCAGTCGGCGCAGGCGCCGCGCCCTGCCCTCGTCCGGCCAGAGCGGATACGCGACGAACAGGTCGTCCACGCCCGCCGCCGCGAACGCCTCCGCCTCGCTCAAAGTCGCCACCGACAGCCCGCGCGCACCCGCCCGGAGCTGCCGCCCCGCGATCTCCGCGCACTTGTGGCTCTTGGCGTGCGGCCGGAGCGCGAAGCCGCCGGTCCTGGCGGCCTCCGCCATGCGGGCGATGTTCCGGTCCAGTACGTCGGCGTCCACGACCAGCGCCGGCGTGACGAGCCCTTCGGGCAGTTGTTGCTCAAGCACCACTACGTCCTCCCCAGTCCACTACAGACTCCCACTCCCCACGTTCCTGTGTATATTAGGGTGTCGCCTAGGATCCCTAGGTAGTCAGACGGCAAGATCGTCAGGCATTCAGGCAAGGCACTGCTCCTGAGGTGGTTGGTCCCATGGCTCGTGCCGGGCTCACTCCCGACCGTGTCGTCGAGGCCGCGGCCGATCTCGCCGACGAGGTCGGGTTCGAGAACGTCACCCTGTCCGCGTTGGCGCGCCGGTTCGGGGTGAAGGACGCGAGTCTGTACTCGCACGTCAAGAACCTGCACGATCTGCGTACGCGGGTCGCTCTGCTGGCCTCGGGCGAGATGATCGACGGCATCGCCACGGCGATCGCCGGGCGGGCCGGCAAGGACGCCCTCGTCGCCTTCGCGGGCGCCTACCGGACGTACGCGCTCGCGCACCCAGGCCGCTACGCCGCCACACACACGCCGATCGACCCCGCCGTCGGCGCCGCGTCCGACGCGTTCCGGCGAACGGCCGAGATCACCTACGGCATGCTCCACGCGTACGGCCTGTCCGAGCCCGACCTCACCGACGCCGTGCGGCTGCTGCGCAGCACCTTCCACGGCTTCTGCGCCCTGGAGGCGATCGGCGGCTTTCACGCCGCCAGGGACGTACAGACCTCGTGGGAGCGGGCCCTCGACGGCCTGCACACGGCCCTGGAGCACTGGCCACGGAGCGAGCGGAAGGAAGAGGATCATGCTTGACGGGCACTACGACGGACACTACGACGTGCGGGGCAGCGGGCCCCTGCTGCTGGTCATTCCCGGCGGGGCCGGTCACCCCATGGGGCTGGACGGCGCCGTCGCGCGCCTCTCCGAGCGGTTCACCGTGGTGACGTACGACCCGCTCGGGCTGTCCCGCGGCCCGCTCGTCGGGCCGGTCGAAGACCAGCGCGTGGAGGTGTGGAGCGACCGCGCCCACCAGCTGCTCGACTCGCTCCTCCCGGACGGCGAGTCCGCCCACGTCTTCGGGAGCAGCTCCGGCGGGATCGTCGCCCTGGACCTGCTGGCCCGCCACCCGGAGCGGCTGGGGCGCGTGGTCGCGCACGAGCCACCGAGCATCGGCGTGCTGCCGGACGCGGCACGGCAGCACGCGATGATCACGGAGGTGCATGAGATTTACCGTGCGGAGGGGGTGGCGGCGGCCGCGGCCCGGCTCGGCGCCGGTCTGGAGGGCCGGAGTTGGGAGCCCGGTCCGCGTCCCGCGTCCGCTGTGGCCGACGGGGGTGAGAGCGCGCGGAACACTCAGAACACGCCGATGGACATCTTCCTCGGACACGTCCTGCGCCCCTTCACCTCCCACGCCTTGGACCTGGACGCCCTGAAGGGTCTGTCCTCCCGGCTCACGCTCGGTGCCGGAAGCGACTCACGGGGCCAACTCCCCTTCCGCACCGTCGCCTTGCTCGCCGAGCTCAGCGGCGGCGACTTCGTCGAGTTCCCCGGGGGTCACCTCGGCGTCCTCCAGCACCCGGTCGCCTTCGCGGACCGGCTGACCGAGGCGCTCTGAGTCGCCCGGCAGAGGGAGGGATCAACCAGGCGCCGCGAAGAGCTGCACTGTGTACTTTCCGCTGACGGCAACGCCGGTGTCCGTGAACGAGCAGTTGAGGATGTTGCCCTTGTGGCCCTTTGTGCTGCCCATCCAGCCGTCGACGACCTGCTTGGCGCTGGTGTCTCCCCAGGACATGTTCTCCGCTGACGGCCCCGCGTTGTAGCCGGCGTCCTTGATGCGCTGTTGGGGCGAGGAGCCGTCGGAGCCTGTGTGCGTGGTGATGTTGTTCTTGGCGGCGTCGTCCGCGAAGACCTTGGCGGCGTGCGTCAGCTGCGCGTTCTCATGGAGTGCGGGGCAGTTGGCCTTTTCGCGTTCGGCGTTGACCAGTTGCAGGACCTCGCCGGGCGAGGTCTGCAGGGCGCGCGGCACGGCGGCGGGGACGGTGACCGTCGCCGCGGCGCCTGCGGCGGCCGCTCCGGTGAGCACCAGCAGAGGGGCCGCACACGCGGCAACGCAGACACGACGTATTCGATTGCTCTTGGTTCGCACGGGATTCCCTTTCGTCAGGGGCGGTCGGCAGCTCCCCGACATCGCGTGCGACGCGACGCGAGGAACGTGACGGCACCCTCCCCGCCCTTGGCCGTCACCAGCCCGCGGCCTCTTTCGCCGCTCGGGTGAGGGGCATGACAACGCCTCCTCGTACAGATCCACCCTAAGCCCCACCACCCGGGCTCACGAGTCGGACGACCGTCTCCGGGCGGCGCCCGGGCGCCGGTCTCCGCGCAGGTCAACAAGCTGGAGCAGGCCTAGGAGGTGCGGTCCTGTGCGCTGAGTGCCTGCACCTCGTCGTACGTCGGCGCGGTGCCCCGCGGTGGGCGGCCTGAGCGGATGTCCGCCATCGCGTCCAGCGCCGCGCCCAGTGCCCGCCGGTAGAGGTACGAGCCCAGGCTGATCCTGCGCACGCCGAGGTCGGCCAGGTCGGCGACGGACGGGCCCGCGGGTGAGTAGAGGATGTTCAGCGGTACGTCGAGGGTCTTGAGCAGGGCGGAGATGCGGGTCGGGTCGGTCAGGCCGGGGACGAACACACCGTCGGCGCCCGCCTGTTGGTAGGCGTCGAGGCGGCGGACGGTCTCCCGCTCGTCGGCAGCGTCGCCGAGCCAGTGGGTGTCGGTGCGGGCGTTGACGAAGAGGTCCGGTACGGCCGCCTTGACCGCCACGATCTTCGCCGCGTGCAGGTCGGCGGGACCGAGGCCGTCCTCCAGATTGATGCCGACGGCTCCGGCGGCGGCCAGCTCGTGCGCCAACTCGGCGACCTCGGCCGGGTCTTGGCCGTATCCGTCCTCGGCATCGACGGACAGCAGGTACGGGGCGCCGCCGAGCTGCCGGGCTAGCCGCACGGTCAGATCCCGGGTCGCCGCGGCCCCGTCCGGCAGTCCGGCCGCCGCGGCGACACCGAGGCTCGTCGTACCGATCGCCGCGAAGCCCTGAGCGGCGAGGAGCGCGGCCGAGGCGTGGTCCCAGGCGTTGGGCAGCAGGAGGGGCGCGTCGGCGTGGTGGAGCGCGGCGAAGGGCGTCGCGGTCATGTCGGCCTTCCAAGTCATGTCGGCCTCCCACATCGTGTCGGTCTCCCAGGGGAGTCGCTCATACCCGCAACGCTAAGCGCGCGATCCTTCGGCGCCCGCCGAACCGTATCCGTCCACCACGCACCGCGCACCGCGCACCGAGAAGCGCGGGCAACCTTTCGACCTGCGGCAACCTTTCGGCCCACGGCGGCGACCACCCGGTATGACCAACGCAAGACCCACCACATCGCACCGCCGCCGCCACCTGGCCCGTAAGCCCCTGGCGGCCGGACTCGGGGCCGTCGGTGTCCTGGCCGGTGCCTGGTACGCGACCGCCACGCCGACGACGAGCACGACGGCCGCCGCCCCGCGGCTCGCCGCCGTCACGAACACCACGGTGAACCTGGCCGCCAAGTTCCCCTACCAGTCCGCGGGGTACAACAACTCCCGCGAGTGGACGCGCACCGCGACCGCCGTCGCCCCGAACGGCACCCTCCGCGTGGCCTGGCCCGCGTCCGACGGCGTCCACGTCACCCCGCTGACGGCCGCCGGGAAGCGCTCCGGCGCGGACACGGTCGTCAAGGGCGCCAAGGAGGTCGGCGGCCTGGTCGCGCACAACGACGGCTTCGCGCTGCTGACCCGCGTCTCCGACACGAACAAGTGGAAGGAGACGGCGGCGGCCCTCATCCGCTACAAGAACGGCACGCAGACCTTCCGTACGAAGCTCACGGGGACCGCGTCGCACGACACGGCCCCGCTGCTGGACGGTCAGCTCACCTGGAACGGCACCAAGTACGGCACGTACTTCGTCGTGCACGGCGCCGGCGGCTTCGCGGACGGCCACTTCGGCGACAAGCTCAACTACGTCAGCGCCAAGGGCGCCAAGCTGACGGGCGGCTGGAGCTGGGGGTGCAGCCACAACGAGGGCATAGCGCTGCACGCCGAGACCACCGGCGCGTTCACCTCCCTCTGCTTCGACGACTGGCGCTCGGGCCTGTTCGTCTCGACGGGCATCGGCGCCCCCGACAACGCGCCCGCCGTGCAACGCGAGCAGTGCTGGGCGGGCTACTGCGGCGGCACCTTCGCGGGCCGCACCGGCGATCTGGTGAAGTCCTCGACGGGCCGGTACGCCACCGCCTTCGCCTCCCGGGGCGCCGTCTCCGCCGCCAAGAACCCGGACGACACGAGCGGCCGCGGCTGGACGGTGAAGCCGAGGACGGCGACCCACCAGGTGGCCGTCGCCTTCCTCAAGAACCGCAACACTCCCGCGGGCAAGCCGGTCCGCCTCACCAGCGCCGCCGGCACCGAGAACGTCAACGTGCACATCGCCCCGTACGGCAAGGACCGGCTCCTCGTCTCCTGGGAGTCCCTGGAGAACGCCAAGTGCTCGGCCGGCACCTGCACCGGCACCTTCACCGGCACCCACCTGCGCCTGATCGACTGGAACGGCGCCTTCAAGACGCCGGACAAGGTGGTCCAGGCCCCGATCTCCGGCGACATCGCGACCCTGAAGGACGGCACCTTGACGTGGGCGTACGCCCCTGTCACCCCGTCCTACACGAGCGCCCTCAGCGGGGCTTCACCGACCACGACGACGCTGAAGATCGCCCGTCTGAAGCCCTGAACCGGAAGCACGCCGAGGGGCCCGAGGGCCAGCTCACGCGGACGTCGTACTCCCCCTCCACCCGCACGGACACCGCCTCCGTGAGGGGCAGGGGGTCCGGCTCGCCGGTGAGCCGGGCGAGGGCGATGAAGAGGGTGGCGCCGGTTCCCATGACACCGGCCGAGTCCGACAGACCGTGCACGGGGAGGAGTTCGGAGCGCAGGCCGTCGGCTTCCGGCCACCCCGTGACGCGCACCGGCGTTCCCGCTGCCGCTCCCGCCACCAGGTGGGCCCGCACCTCCACCGCTCCGCGCGCGACGACCAGGCTCACGACCCGCGCTCCCCCGCCCGCCGTGTGCCGGGACGCCACCCAGCCGTCCCCCGCGCCCAGCGGCTCGATGTCCGTCCGGCTCGGATCGTCACCGACGATCACGCTGTTGTCGTACGACACCGAGGGCGCGGTCGCGGTCGAGTACGCGAGCCGCGTGTAGTAGGGGTCGTAGCGGACGTCCTCGCTGCCGTGGTTGTGGAGTCGGACCAGACCGTCCGAAGTCGTGGTCTGGAGCAGCCAGTTGGGCGGCCCGACGGGGGTGACGGCGTCGGCGCGGTCCGTCGGGCCGGGCTCCTCCCGCGCCGTCCACACCTCGTGGTCCGGTGGGAGGAGCAGGCCGACGAAGCCCTTGCTCGCCCAGTAGGGGGAGGCCGGGCCCGAATAGCCCTGGAGGACCGTCTCGTCGGGGCCGTGCCAGCCGAGGGTGAGCAGGCCGCGGTCGTCGACCGCGCCCCGGTCGAGGAAGTGGCGCAGCGCGCCGGACGCCAGGCGCCGGGTCTCGCCCGGCGACAGCGGCGTACGGCCGGTGAGGGCGCCGAGCCACAGCGGGGCGGTCGTCGCGAAGCGGTAGGTGAGGGAGCGGCCCTGGCGCATCGGGGCGCCGTCGCCGCCGAACAGCCTGGCGTAGTCGCGGAGATGGCGGGACAGCCGGCCGCCGTACAGGTCGAGAAGGCGGGTGTCGTCCGCGAGCCATGCGTGCAGCACCGGGTACAGGTGCATCGCCCAGCCGTTGTAGTAGTCGAAGGCGCGGCCGGGGCCGTCGGAGTACCAGCCGTCGCCGACGTACCACTCCTCGATCCGCTCCAGGCCACGATCGATCGCGGCCGCCGACGCCTCGGGCTCGTGGCCGATCTCCGCCAGGAAGCCGCCGACCGTCACCGGGAACAACTCCCAGTTGCAGGCCCAGGGTTCGGCGGTCAGCGCGTCGCCGAGCCAGGCCGCGGCCCGCTGCCGCACTCCGTCGTCCAGGCGGTCCCACAGCAGTGGCCGGGTGAGCCGCAGCGCGAGGGCGATCGACGCGGCCTCCACGAGGGGCTGGCCGCGGTCCTCGACGCGCGGCCAGACGCCCGCCGTACCGGCGGCGAGTCCGTCGGCGTACCGCTCCAGGGCCTTCTCGTCGCGGCGGAAGGCGGCCAGGAGCAGGGTGCGGGCGTAGCCCTCCAGGCCGTCGGAGAGCCGGCCCGACCAGCTCGTGTGCTCTCCGGGAAGGTGGTAGAGGGCGCCGTTCTCGGTCGCGTACGGGGCGACCGCGGCGAGCAGGGAGTCGGCCGCCGCCTCCCAGTGGGCGCGGGTGTAGCCGGTGTACGGGCTGAGGGTGCGGTCCTCGTCTGGCATCAGTGGCGCTTCCTGGTTCGGCGGCTAGGTCGGGTGGTACCTGGGGCGCCCCGGTTCCGGACGGAACGCCCCAGGGCCTCATCCCACCCTTACCTGGCGCCCGGGCACCAGATGCTGGGCGAGGAGTTCGTCGCGGACGAGGCCCGCGTAGACCGTGGCCCCGTGCACGGAGGTGTGCGTGTTGTCCCGCTTCTCGTTGTAGAGGTAGATCGCCTTGGAGCCCTCGACGCCCAGCGACTCGACGAGGGCCTTGGTCCTGGCCGTCAGGTCGATGAGCGGCACGTGCTCGGCGGCGGCGACCGAGCGGATGACGGCCGGGTGGTCCACGCCGAGGCCGTTGACCAGCAGGGCGGTGTCGTTGTTCAGGGTGCCGTCCGCGTTGAACCAGCGGCGGACGATGGGGGTGACCAGCACCGGGTCGCCGCCTCGCGCGCGGACCCCGGCGACCAGGGTCTCCAGGTTCGCGCGGTACGTCGGCTCGTCGGTCGTCTTGTCGTTGTGCGCGAGCTGGATGAGGACCAGGTCGTGGCGCCGGATGAGCGGCTGGACGGTCGGGAAGAGCGCGGGGTTCTCGAGGTAGGTGACCGTGCTCTCCCCGGAGTCCGCGTAGTTGGCGACCGAGACGCCCTTGCGGAGGTACTGGGGCAGCTGCTGGCCCCAGCCGGTGTAGGGGTCGCCGAGCTGGTCGCAGACCGTGGAGTCGCCGACCAGGAAGATCTGGCGGGTGTGGGGGCGGGCCGGGGTGACTTCGATGTCGGCGAGCGCGGGCGCGGAGCCGCCGAGGGCCAGGTCGAGGCCGGGGGTGCCGTCGGGGCCGGTCGGCTCGCCCTCCGGGGTGCGGACGTTCACGGTGAAGCTGCGAGTGACGGGCTTGCCGGCCGCCGTGGCGGTCTCGGGCAGCAGTGCCCGGCGCGTCTCGCCGCTGACGCTCGTGCTCGCCGCCGCCTGTCCGCCGAGCCGTACGCGCACGTCGTACGTGCCGGGCGCGACGTCGAAGTGGCAGGCGGTCGCGGTGCAGTTCTCCAGGCCGAGGGGGTGGGACCCTCCGTGTGCCTGCGCGGGCGTGACCGACAGCGCGGTGGCGGCGGTCAGCGCCGCCAGCAGGGCAGTGGTGAAACGTCTCATGGCGGCTCCTCCAACGGGACGGCATGACCTGGCGGCAGGACGGTACCGCTCTCCGCAAGCGCTTTCTAGTGCTCGGCGCGTTTTCACATGATTGCCAACTCCCAGGCAGCGAAAGCCCTTTCGCGAAATCGATTCAACTGTCAGTCTTCCGGACACCCGCACACCCCCACCTCCGAAGGAGGCACCCCCATGTCCGGATCCACCGACAGATCGCTCGGACGCCGCACCTTCGTCCTCGGCGCGACCGCGGCGGCCGTGAGCGCGACGGCCCTGACCCCGACGGCCGCCGCCGCGAGCTTCGGCTACACGGACGACGGCTCGAACTACGTCATCGACACCGGCGCGAACCTCGTCTTCAAGGTCAGCAAGACCAACGGCGACCTGACCTCGCTCGTCTACCGCGGCACCGAGTACCAGGGCTACGGCGGCAAGAACTCGCACGTCGAGTCCGGCCTCGGCACCTCCACCGTGACCATCGCGCAGTCCGGTTCGACGATCCTCGTCTCCGTCGCGTACGGCACGCTCAAGCACTACTACGCGGCCCGCAGCGGCGAGAACAACGTCTATCTGTGGACCAACAAGGCCGACACGTCGGTCAGCGCCACCCGGTACATCGTGCGTGTCAAGGCGGGCCTGTTCCTCAACGACGAGCCGGACTCCTACACGTACGCGCCCACCACCATCGAGTCCGCGGACGTCTTCGCGAAGTCCGACGGCCAGACCCGCTCGAAGCACTACTCGAAGCGCCGGGTCATCGATTACGACTACATCGGCTGGACCACCGGAAGCGTCGGCCTGTGGATCGTGCGCAGCAACCACGAGAAGGCCTCCGGCGGCCCGTTCTACCGCTCTCTGCTGCGGCACCAGAGCGCCGACGGCGGCGGGCTGTACGAGATCCTGTACTACGGCGAGAACCAGACGGAGTCGGAGCGCTTCGGCCTCCAGGGTCCGTACGTCATCGCCTTCACGGACGGCGGCGCGCCCTCCTCGTCGCTCTACCCGGCGAATCTCACCACCTCCTGGGCCGACTCGCTCGGCATCTCGGGGTACGTGGCCGCCGGCGGCCGCGGCAAGGTCGCCGGGGTCGGCATCGCCGGGCGGAACACGGCGTACGCCTACACGGTCGGGCTCGCCAACTCCGCGGCGCAGTACTGGGGTTCGGCACGGGCCTCGGACGGCTACTACTCGATCGCGGGCGTGCTGCCGGGCGCGTACACCCTGACCGTCTTCAAGGGCGAACTCGCCGTGTACACCACCTCCGTGACGGTGGCCGCGGGCGCGACGACCACCCTCAACACGATCACCGTCCCCTCCTCGAACGACCCGGACAACGCGAGCGCGATCTGGCGGATCGGCGCCTGGGACGGCACACCGAGCGGGTTCAAGAACGCGGACCTGATGACGTACGCGCATCCATCGGACGTACGGGCCGCGTCCTGGACCGGCAACGTCGTCGTCGGCAGCGGCACCGAGACCTCGGCGTTCCCCTGCTATCTGTGGAAGGACGTCAACAGCGGCATCGTCGTGTACTTCAAGCTGACCGCCGCCCAGGCCGCCGCCGCGCACACCCTGCGCATCGGCGTGACCACGGCCTACGCGAACGGCCGCCCGCAGATCGTGGTCAACGACACCTGGACCTCCGCCGTCCCCTCGCCGCCCACCCAGCCGAGCACCCGGTCGCTGACCGTGGGCTCGTACCGGGGCAACAACTACACATTCTCCTACAGCGTTCCCGCGTCCGCCTGGCTGACGGACACGAGTGCGTACAACACGCTGAAGATCTACGTGGCGAGCGGCTCGGGGTCGACGTCCTTCCTCAGCGCGGGCACCTCCATCGACGCCGTCGATCTACTGACCTGACGTCATGTTCCACGCGTCCACTGCTGGTTGGTCCCTCCGTTGCAGGTGTACGTGATCAGCGCGGCGGAGTTGGCGGTGGACGCGCCGTTCACGTCCAGGCATTCGCCGCTCGCGCGGGACTTCAGGAGCACGTAGCTGCCGGAGGCGGTGACCGACCACTGCTGGGTGGTCGCGGTGGCGCAGTTCTCCTGGGTGACGCCGGTGGCGTTCTCGGTCAGGCACAGGGAGCTGTGCCGGGTCATCAGCTCGTAGTAGCCGCTGCCGACGGACTTGAACCAGAACTTCTGGTTGTTGCCGCCGTTGCAGGTGTACTGGGAGAGCGCGACGCCCGTCAGCAGGGACTGGCCGGGCACGTCGGCGCACTTGGCGGAGTGCCGGGCGGTCAGGGTCTCGTAGGTGGCGCTCGTCCCCGTGATCGTCCCGGCCGCCGTGTCGATGGTGACCTCGGGCGACCAGCTCATGCTCATGCTGGTCGAGCTGGGGAAGGTCAACGGCAGCCAGACGTAACGGGAGTCGTTGACCGTGCCGCCGAAGGAGTTGCCCCAGCGGTCGCCCATGTAGAGGTACGAGGTGCCCGAGGTCCCTTGGACCGGGAGGACATACGCGGTCTGCGAGTTGTACGTCGTCGAGTCGCCGACGTTGGTCATCGCGGTCCAGGGGCCGGCGATGCTGGTCGCGGTGGCGTACTGCTGCTGGTTGGCGTTCCAGCCGGTGGCTGCCGAGGTCAGCATGAAGTAGACGCCGCCCCGCTTGAACAGTGCCGGTGCCTCGCGGTGGCCGCCCACCCATGGGTTGGCGACCAGGCTGTCGATGCCCGTGTAGTCGGCGGTGAGCTTGTAGATCTGCAGGTCGTAGTTCTCACGGGCCGCCGACACCATGTAGCCGGTGCCGTCCGTGTCGACGAAGGTCGTGATGTCACGGGACATGTACTGGCCGAGGGGCTGGAAGCTGCCCTGGTAGGTGTAGGCGCCGTCGACCGTGTCCGAGACGGCGACGGCGGCGCGCGCCTCGCTGTAGTCGACGCCGTTCTCCTTGTGCATCCACATGACGAACTTGCCGGTGGACGCGTTGTAGATGACCTTCGGCCGCTCGATGTAGGCGGTGCCCAGCTCGGAGGCGCTGGACTGGGTCAGTACGTGGTTTCGGAACTCCCAGTTCTTCAGGTCGGTGGAGCGGTAGGCGTCCACGTACCGGAAGGTGTTGTCGGCGTTGCGGTCCTCGCCGAACCAGTAGTAGTAGCTGCCGACCTTGATCACCCCGCCGCCGTGCGCGTGCACGACGTTGCCCGAGGTGTCGCTGAACTGGGTGCCGTTGGTGATGGTCTGGGCCGCCGCCTGGGCCGGTCCGGCGGTCACCAGTGCCGCGGTGAACGCACAGCACAGGGCGACGAGGATTGCGTACACACGTCTCATCTGACGCCTCTCGGGGGGGTTCGAGATTTCGTACGGCATCTGTCATTACGAACGCCGAAAAGGTAAGGGTGTGTTACGGGAAGGTCAACGGGTCGGGCGTGACAAAGATGGACGCGAGATTTCTGTTATCGCCGCCGTCCGTGCGCGTCTCCGATGATGTGCGCAGCCATACCTACAAGACAGCAGCCGCCGTGGGCGCCCTCGCGACCGTCGCCTTCCTGGTCACCACCCCCCAGGTGGCGGCCGCCGGCACCCGCGACGTCACCGCCGACGTGCTCGCGGGGCGGGACGTGACGCTGTCCGGAGACGCGGTGGTGACCGTGCCCGCCGGGACGACCACATACAACGGCGCCTTCCACGGCGAGGGCACGCTCACCGTGCGCGGCGGCGGAACGCTGATCCTCGCCAAGGACAGCGACTTCACCCTGCCCAAGGCAAGGCAACGGCAGAGTGTGCGGACACAGGGCGGCAACCACCCCTACACCACCGTGAGCAACCCGGACCCGCCCGCGATCACCGTCGAGCGGGGCGCCACCCTCCAGTACGGCACTGGCGGCGGCACCGGCCTGATCGGCCACTTCCCCTACAACACGCCCGGCTACCGGCTGAACCAGCTCAACGTCCGCGTCGACGGCACCCTGCGCCTCTCCCTGACCCGCACCTTCAACATCGGCACCATCAGCGGCTCGGGCCTGGTCACCCAGCCGCGCGACATGTGGGGCACCCTCGACCTGGCGGGCACCCACCCCTTCTCCGGAGTGATCGACAACGGCACCGGCATGGCGGTGGGCCGCCCCGAGTATCCGGTGGCGCTCCCCCGCACCCGCGCCATCCTCAACCAGGGCTCCTGGATCATCGACACCCCTCTCCACCAGACGATCACCCTGCGTCAGAACTTCTACCAGCGCGCTTACGGCAGTGACGTCAACGTGCACTCGCGGCCCGGCAGCAAGGTCGTGCTCACCGGCCAGTACAGCTACAGCGACCAGGGCGGCGACACCGACCCGTCGTTGAGCGACCCGGACATCAACTGGCGTCCCATCGCCCATCAGTTGAACAAGCGCGGCACCAACATCGAGGGTGCGGACGTCCAGTGGGGCGACGGGACCACCCACAAGATCTTCATGCCGGGGACGAAGGACACCGTCTACATCAACCTGCACCTGGCGAGCGGCGTCCGGTCCCGGCTGACCTTCGCCTACAACGGTCCTGTCACCCTGGGCGCGCGCATCGGCGGCGGCCGGTACCACGACACGCTCGCCGCGGCCGGCGCCGGGGACGTCGTGATCAAGGGAACGTCCGGCAACGACGTGACCTTCGCGGCGGAGCAGCACTACGACGGGTCGACGACCATCGAGAAGGGCGCCGTGCTGCGGCTGGGCTCGGGCGCGCGGGGCGGTGACGGCTCGCTGATGACCGGCACCGAGCACGGACGGATCGTCGACAACGGCACACTGGTCGTCCGCAACGTCTCGACTCCCGTGTCACTGTCGCGTGTCGGCGGCCGTGGCGGGCTCACACAGTCGGGCGCCGCGACGACGACCCTGACGGGCGGCGACGTGTCCTACACGGGCCCGACCACGGTCACCAGGGGCACGCTCGCCCTCTCCTCCGGCGCCACACTCGCGCACAGCAAGGCGATCCGGCTCACCACGGCCGGCACGCGGCTGGACGTGCGTACGACGGGACTTCGGGTGTCCACGTCCCTCAGCGGCAAGGGCACGGTACGGGGCGCGGTCGTCAACGACGGCGAGGTCGCGGGCCCCCTCACGGTGACCGGCGACTACACGCAGAGCGCGAAGGGCACCCTGGTCCCGCGCGACAAGCCCCTGAAGGTGACGGGCGCGGTCCGGCTGGCCGGGGACCTGGATCTGTCGGCCGCCGGGACCGACCCCGCCGACGAGATCAGGGTGCTCGACCACACCGGTGGCGCGAGGACGGCCGGTGCCTTCTCCGGCCTGCGCGAGGGCGCCTCGGTCGAGCTCGCCGACACGACGTACCGCATCAGTTATCACGGGGGCGACGGCAACGACGTCACCCTGAAGGCCGTGCCGAAGCACCGGACCGCGGCCCCGTCCCCCGCCACGCCCGGCACTCCGTCCGTGAAGAACTCCACCGCCGTCGGCGAGAGCGAGAACACGAACTCGTGGTGGCCCCTGCTGTTCGCACCGCTGCTGGCCGCGCTCGCCGTGCCGGTGGTCCGGCGCGGGCGGTCACGACGGCGCGGCGGACGACGGCACGCGGCCTCCCGGTGAGTCATGCGACGGCCCCTGCGTCAACGGCCGGTCGGTGCCGGTGGGAAGCCCAGGAGCGGAGCGAGTTCGCGTGCCTCGGCCGCCCAGCCGGCGAGGAAGGCGAAGGCCAACCCCCGCTCCCGGTAACGCCGTTCGGCGGACACCTCCCCCTTGCCGCCGTAGTCGAGCTGCCGCGCCTCGCCCGCGCGGGCGAGCATCAGGGGTGCGAGCCAGTCGTACTTCACCGCCGAGGCACACATGCCCAGGCGTACGAGGCGTTCGTCGCCGCGCCAGCCGCTCTCGCGCAATCCGTGCACATGGGCCTCGTACGCGGCCGCCGCCAGCTCGGGCAGTCGTGCCGCGGGCAGGAACAGATCCCAGACGGTGTCGGGGACGTAGTTGCCGAGATCCTCACCGAGCGCGCCGTCGCCGGCGAACGCCCAGTCGATGAGCACGCTGTCCGGTCCCTGGGACACGACGTTGGCGGGCCACTGATCGAGGTGGCTGAAGACGCGCGGCAGGGACTCCATGATCCCGAGGAACCACTCACGGTCCTGCCGCAGCCGCACCACCGCCTCCCGCACCCCGGCCGGGAAGTGGTCGCGCACCAGCGGATGCCGCCATGCCGTGTCGTCGTCGATCAGCTCCTGGCCGTCGGTCTTCGCGCAGATGTAGTCGCGGAGGAAGCGACGGGAGAGCCAGGGCCGGTCCCAGTCGCGATCGGCTCCCGCCGTGACGCCGACGCCAACGTCGATGCCAATGCCGGTGCCGTCAGTGTCCGTGAGCGCCGCTCCGTGCGCGGCGCCCAGACGCCGGGCGTGCTCGGCATGGCGGGCGATCGACCACGTCCTTCCGGACTCCCCCGGTACGTCCTCCAGCCACAGCGCCACGTCGCCGTCCGGGCGGTCGACGGAGGCGAGCAGCCGGGGTGCCCTGATGCCCCACGGCTGCCAGGTCCGCGCGAGCCCGGACTCGTACACATGGGCCTCGCGGCGCCAGAAGTTCCAGTGCCTGGGGTCGTCGGAGGCGGCCCAGGCGCCGTCGGCGTCCTTGGCCTGGGTGAGCACCTTCAGGACGACCGAACGGTCACCGGCGGTGACCCGCCACACGCCACCGGTCACGCCGTTCTTGAGGTTGTGGACGAGGGGTTCGAGGACGGCCCGGTCCGCCGGGGTCCCTAAGATCTCCCGCACTTCGGCGCGGAGGATCTCACCATCTTCGGTGCCGAGTTGATCGACTTCACGCATGCCCCCAGGCTAGGCGGCTTCCTCGGCGCTCTCAGGGGTCCGGGCGGTCTCGTTCTGTTCAGCAGGTGGGCAGGACGGGGCGCGGCCGTCCTCATCGACTAGCGTCGTGACATGACCAGCAAGACCTCCCGCAGCGCCTCCTCCCCCTCCCTCTCCGACGCCCTCGCCGCCGGAACGGTCGTCCTGGACGGCGGTATGTCCAACCAGCTCGGGTCCGCCGGGCACGACCTGAGCGACGAGCTGTGGTCGGCGCGGCTGCTCGTCGAGCAGCCCGAGGCGATCACTCGGGCGCACCTCGCCTACTTCGAGGCGGGCGCGGACGTGGCGATCACCTCCAGCTACCAGGCCACCTTCGAGGGCTTCGCGAAGCGGGGCATCCCGCACGGGCGGGCGGCCGAACTGCTCAGCCTCAGCGTGGAGTTGGCCCGGGAGGCGAGCCGTCGCGCGCACGCGAAGGGCGTGACCCGGCCGCTGTGGACGGCCGCCTCGGTCGGCCCGTACGGGGCGATGCTCGCGGACGGTTCGGAGTACCGGGGGCGGTACGGGCTGAGCGTCGCCGAGCTGGAGCGGTTCCACCGCCCTCGCCTGGAGGTGCTGGCCGCCGCCGCGCCCGACGTACTGGCCCTGGAGACCGTGCCCGACACCGACGAGGCCGAGGCGCTGCTGCGGGCGGTGCGCGGTCTTGGCGTACCGGCGTGGCTGTCGTACACCGCCGCCGGGGACCGTACGCGGGCCGGGCAGCCCCTGGAGGAGGCCTTCGCACTGGCCGCCGACGCGGACGAGATCATCGCGGTCGGCGTGAACTGCTGCGCCCCCGAGGATGTGGACGGCGCGGTGGAGACGGCGGCGCGGGTGACGGGGAAGCCGGTGGTGGTGTACCCGAACAGCGGCGAGGTGTGGGACGCCGAGGCACGGGCGTGGAACGGGCTGTCGACCTTCACGGCCGAGCAGGTGACCGGCTGGCGGCGGGGCGGGGCGCGGCTGATCGGGGGGTGCTGTCGGGTCGGTCCCGGGGCGATCGCGTCGATCGCGCGGACGGTGGGGGAGCTTTCCGCGTAGGTCCCGGAGGAGCCTGCCAAGAGGGCGGCGAGCGACCCTCCGGTACGCCGGCCGACGGCGGCGGCCGGACCGGGTTCCCCGTCTCTCGTCACGTCCCGCTCCTCCTGCTAGCCTCCGGCCCGGGAACCGGTTGCCGTCGATGTTGCCGCACTTCCCAGGGGGCGGAGAAAAGGGGGGCCGGCATGACGAGGAAGAGCACCACGGACGCCGGGAGCCGGCGCACGATCCGGGACGTGGCGGCCCAGGCGGGAGTGTCCGCGTCGACGGTGTCGCGGGTGCTCGGCGGCGAGTACCCGGTGAGCACGGCGACGCGTACCCGGGTGATGCGGGCGGTTCGCGAGCTGGACTATGTGGCCGACGCGCGCGCCAAGGCGATCGCGGGGGCCGGCACCCCGACACTCGCGTTCGTCCTCGACGACATCACCGGGCCGTCGTTCGCGCACATGGCGCACGGCGTGGAGCGCGAGGCGAGCCGGCTCGGCCATCTGTGTCTGGTGTGCAGCACGGACGGCGACGCCGAGCACGAGCTGGAGTTCATCGAGATGATGCGCGCCCAGCGGGCCGCCGCGGTGATCCTGGTCGGCGGCGCCACGGACACCGCGGAGTACCGCGCGCGGATGGCGCGCATCGCCGACTCCCTGGCGTCGGCCGGGTCTCGGCTCGTCCTGTGCGGGCGGCCGCCACTGGACGCCGGGACGCCGGTGACGGTCATCGAGTACGACAACGAGGGCGGCGCGTACGCCCTGTGCTCGCACGTCCTCGCCCAGGGCCACCAGCGGATCCTGTTCCTCGGGGGCAAGCCGGACAGCACCACGGCCCTGGGCCGCGAGCGAGGTTACCTCGCCGCCCACCGGGCACGCGGTCTGGAACCCGACCCGGCGCTGCGTCTGGCCGGCGACTTCACCCGCGACTCGGGCCACCGCCTGATACGCCGGGCACTGGAGCTGAACCTAGACTTCACGGCGGTGATGGCCTCCACCGACATGGTCGCCTCCGGCGCCCTGACCGCGCTGCACGAGGCGGGTCTACGCGTCCCGGCCGACGTCTCCCTCGTCGGCTACGACGACATCCCCTTCGCCCGCGATCTCCACCCTCCGCTGACAACGGTCCACGTCCCGTACGAGGAACTGGGCCGCCTGGCCGTCCGTACCGCCCTCGGTCGCACCCCGGAGACCCCGGACGAACACCTTCTCCTGGGGACGCACGTGGTGGTACGCGGCTCCGTGGCAGGGCCGGGGAGCCGAATCCGCCCGTCACGGCCGGGGGGCTCCGCCGGGGCGACGGAAACGGCGTACGGCTGACAGCGGTGCCGTGCCGCGCAGGAGCGGACCGGCAGGAAGGCGCACTGTGGGTGTGGATTCCGGAGAGCCGGGCGGCCCGGCCGGCTCCGCGTCCCACAGGGCGAGTTCACGGTCGCGCGGCCCGTGGACGGTGTGCGGTTCGCCGGTGCCGAAGACACGGACCGGGTGCGAGGTCTCCCAGGCCTGCCAGCCCGGGTCGCCCTCGGCCGCGAACCGCACCCAGGCGGCGTGCATCGCGTCGGCGAGTTCCTGCGGGGCGCCCTCGCCCGCGAGCTTCGCCGACTCCGGCACGTCGGCGGTGTCGAAGACGAAGCCGAGCTCCAGAGCGTGGCAGGCGCCGAGGTCCGGCACGTTCGACGGCCAGGCGAACTCGTAGACGTACGAAGGGGTCCCCGGCGGGCGGGCATCGGCCAGCCGGTGCAGTGGGACCCGCAGGAGGTGGTCGGTGACCAGCTGGCCGACGAGGTCGGCGGTGCCCGCGTCCGGGTGGATCGCCCGATAGCCGCGGGGCACCTCGTGGCTGCAGTGGCAGCGAGCCATGGCGGCGGCCAGGGCGACCGGGCCGATCCGGTCGACGCGTTCCAGGAGACCACTGGGCGCCAGCCACAGCCGGTACTCCTCGCTGGTCCAGCCCAGGAGCAGGCCGATGTCGGGAGCGGCGCCCTCGACGAGGGCCCGAAGCGGATCGCGCGGGACGAGGTCGCCGTCGACGACGATGCCGAAGGCGGGCCCGCCGAGCACCGGGCTGCTGAGTCTGCTCACGTCGGCCTGGGTACGCAGGAGCAGGGCGCGGTCCACGGCGGCGAACGCCTCCGCCGTCGCCGGGATCTTCAGCCGGGTGGCCATCCTGCGCACCATCCGGCGCGCCTTGTCGCGGTCGCTCGCCTCGGGCGGCCCGCTCTGCAGCACGGCCCGGTGGAACAGTCCCGCGGCGCGCGGACTGGCCAGCAGCGCCCCGATGCTGATGGCTCCGGCCGACTCGCCGAACACGGTCACCCGGTCCGGGTCGCCGCCGAACTGCGCGATCGACGCGTGCACCCACTCCAGGGCGGCCAGCTGGTCGCGCAGTCCCGGGTTGGCCGGCGCGTCCGGGAAGAGGCCGTAACCCTCCACACCCAGACGGTAGTTGATCGAGACGAGGACGATCCCGTCCCGGGCGAAGGCGCGTCCGTCGTAGACGGGCACGGCCGACGAGCCGCGGGTCAGCGCTCCGCCGTGGATCCAGACCATGACGGGGAGCCGGGCCCCGGGGCCGGGCTCCGGTGTCCACACGTTCAGGTTCAGACAGTCGTCGCCGGGGACGACGGGGTCGGAGAGGAGTCGGGCGAACGCCTCGGAGTACGGCGGCTTGGGCGGTGTCGCTCCGAAGGCGCCCGCGTCGCGCACCCCCTCCCAGGGCGCGGGCGGCACCGGTGGCCGGAAGCGTCGGGGGCCGAACGGCGGGGCCGCGTACGGGATGCCACGGAAGACGGCGATCCCGTTCTCGTACCTGCCGCGCACCGCTCCGTACGGGGTGGTGACCACCGGATCCGTCTGCCGCGCCGCGTCCACCGCCATCCGACCACCAGCTCCTCGCCCTTCGTGAACGGCTTACATCAGAACATCACGCCACCTCCGACTGTTCCCCCGGACATCCCTGACCGACGCGCCCGCGGACGTCCCTACTTGGCGTACATCAACGTGCCGAAGCCGAGCTGGTCGAAGCCCCCGCTGGTCGTGCCGTAGTCCCCGCCGCCGCCCTCGGGGCGCACGCTCTCCGCCATGGCCTGGATGTACGGGACGGAGAGCCCACGTCGGCGCGCGTAGTGGTAGTACAGGATGTCCCAGACCGGCCGGATCTCGCCGCGGCTCGCGGACGAGATCACGGTCTGCGACTGCTGGGCGCAGCTCTGGCCCGTGCCCCAGGTGTACGTCGTGTAGGGCACGTCCTGGCCGAGGTTGTACTTGGCGACGTACTGGGCGCACTTCATGAACCGGTTGTCGCCGTACCCGTACAGGTCGTCGCCCTGGGACCAGGCCATCTCGCAGAAGGCGCCGAGCTCGCCCATGCCCAGCATGGTGTGGCCCTGGTCGCGGCCGCTCTCCTGGTACTGCGCGAGGCCCTGGCTGTCGTAGACGAACGGGATGGCGTGGGTGAGGGAGCCGTTGCCCGCGCCGCTCTTGAAGTAGTTCACCGCCTGGTCGTACTTGGCCGCGTCGTCGCAGAGGATGCCGATGGCCAGGATCGAGTTCATGTTGCACAGATCCCAGTTGGCCCAGTAGTTGGTGATGCAGGCGGTGTTGTGGTTGAGGAGGAAGTCGTTGTTGAGCGGGTAGAAGACGTTGAGCATCATCGTCTTGAACCGGGCGAGGTCGAACCCGGCGTAGTCACGCACGAGTTCGGCGGCGTTCGCGAACTGGTAGCCGTAGAGCCCGGCGGCCAGGAAGCGGTCGGCGTTGCCGGTGACGGTGGTGAGCGTGGCCGACCAGGCGTTGAGGATCCGGACGGCGGTGTCGGCGTTGGCGGTGGTTCCCGCGATCTTCCAGCGCAGGGCGTTCTGGTAGGCGGCGTGGATGTCGTTGTAGAGGGTGCCGTAGTTCTCGCCGGTGCCACCGCGGATGATGGTGGCCTGCGGGTTGGGGGTCCAGGTGGCGGCCGAGTGGCGGTTGGCGGTCAGGCGCTGCCAGCCGGAGAGCCACGGGTCGTCGCCCGCGGCGACCCGTACCTTGGCGCGGTTGAGCTCCCCGTAGGCGTGCAGCATTCCGGGGTGGGTGAAGGCCGCCGGTGCGGCGTCCGCGGTGCCGGCGGTCAGGGCGGCGCTGCCGGCGCCGACGGCGAGGGCGGCGGTGACACCGCCCGCGGTCTTCAGGAGACCGCGGCGACTCAATTCCGTGGGCTGGGGGTGCTGGTGGGGGGATGTGCGGCTCATCGCGGTTCAGCTCCAATCCAGTGGAGGATCTAGAGAGAGGTGATGCTCACCTCGTCGAACTCGGTGGTGCTGCGGACCAGGGGGCTGCGCGAGCAGACCACGAGGCCCACGTAGTAGGGGGCGTCACCGAAGCCGGGGATCTCTCCCGCGGCGAGGGGGGTCCAGGTGGCGCCGTCGTCGGTGGAGACGGCTGCGCTGAAGGCGGTCCCGGTGCGCTTCAGCCGCAGCAGGCCGGGGAGGGTGACCGCGGTGGTGCCCGAGAAGGCGGAGGCACCCGCCACGGTCGTGCGGAGCATGAGCTGTACGGTGGTGCCGCCCGTGACGATCACCCCGGCAGCCTGGTCGAAGGGCGACAGGGACTTGGCCATGAGCACCCCCACGCGATCGCCACTGGCGCCGGTACGCGAGAGAAGCCGGGTGGTGATCTCGCAGTCGCCGGTGACGGGCTGTCGTACGAACTGGCCCGTCATCCCTTGGCCGTTGACATTGAGGTCGACCCCCGCGCCGCGGACCGAGAAGGTTCCCCCGTCGTACGCGGTGCTGCCGGGGGTGCGGATCGCCACCACGCCGAGGGTCCCGAAGTCCCGGTCGTCGAGGACGACGTCGCCGAGGTCGCCGTACGTCCAGGGGGCGGGTGGCGGCGTGCCCACCATGAGAGTCAGGGTGCCGGATGCGGTCCCGGACGCGTTGCCCGCGGTCGTGGTGACGGTGAACTCACCTGTCCGGGTGGGAGTTCCGGAGACGAGGCCGGTGCGCCGGTCGACGCGGAGCCCGTCGGGCAGGCCGTCCGCGGTGAACCGTACGGGCTCGTGCGAGGCGCGCAGCAGATGCCGAAAGACGACGCCCTGGTTGGCGAACGCGGTGCTCGGGGAGGTGAGTTCGGGCTTGGCCGGGGTCGGCATCGTGGCGGACGCGCGCGCCGAACGCGGACCGCGGCCGCCGGTGTTGGTCTTCGCGACCGCGTAGTAATACGTCGTTCCGGGCGTCCCGGTCGCGTCCGCGTACCGGAGTCGGGTGCCGAAGCCGACCGGGCCGACGCGGGAGGCGAGCGTCTCGTACGGTCCGGCGTCGCGTGTGGAGCGCAGCACCGTGTACCGAGCCGCGGGGTCCGGGTCGGTCCAGGTCAGCTCGACGGCGTCGGCGCCGGTGGCGGCCCGCAGGTCGGTCGCGGTGCGACGGGGGCGGGGAACGGACCAGACTTCTCCGTGCGGGGAGGAGACGCTGACGTTGTCGAAGGCGCCGGTGCCCGTCTCGGCGTAGTCCTCGTCGACGCCGAGGCATGAGGTGAGGGCCAGGCCCGCGTAGGCGGTGTGCCCCAGCTCGACGTCCGTGGAGCCGACTTCGGTCCACCGGATGCCGTCCGGGGAGATGGCCCCGGTACAGCGGGGGCCCCTGCGGGTCACCCGAACCCAGTACGGGGCCCGCAGTCGGTAGCCGTCGCCCGCACCCTCGACGTACGGCGCTTCCAGCGGTGTGGCCGACTCCGGCAGCTCGCCGAGGTCGGAGATCGGAAAGGACGCGCCGGTGGTGATCGCCTGTTGCTGGGAGGCGGGCACGGGCGTGCTGCCGGTAGCGGAGACGGGCATCCCGGCCTGTGGGCGTACGGTCCACACGCCGCTCCAGGTGTGCAGCGGCAGCCCCTGGATCAGCATGGCGGCGTGCGCCGCGTCCGCGTCGAGCGAGGCGCGGACGGTGACACCGATCTTGGAGTACTGCGAGCTGAGCGGCCACACGATCCGTGCGGTGACCGCGCCGTCGCCGTGCAGCGCGAGGTGCGCCAGACGGTAGGTGTCGGCGGTGCCGGACGCCTCCAGGACGAACCGTTCGCCGTCGAAGACGGCGGCGCCCGGGATCCGCACCTTGCCGATGTCCCGGGTCGACCAGGGTTCGGGGAGACCGGCGGTGGCCGCCGCCCAGGTCGAACTGGCACTGTTGCCCAGGGAGTTGGAGGCGACGACCGTGTAGAAGTACGTCCGGCAGGCGTGTACGCCGCTGTCGGTGTACGTCGGTTTCCCGACCCCGGACGCGACCTCCTCGTACGGGCCCTCCACGGAGACGGCCCGCCGGACCGTGTAGGAGGAGGCCCACGCGGACGGCAGCCAGGTCACGGTGACGGTCTTGCCCTCGCCCACCGCCGTGACGCCCGCCGGAGCCGTCGGTACGGCCGGCGAGGGTGCTGTCGCGCCGGCGTAGGCGAAGGTGCCCCAACTGGGCAGGTCGTCGTTGCTGCCCTCGACGACGCGGGCGCCGCCGGTGCCGCGGAAGACGGAGCTTCTCGTGTACGGGGCGTCGAGGCCGCGGACGCCGGCGTAGTGCGCGTACGCCATCTCGTAGATCGGTGGCAGGGTGCCGCGCCCGGTGGCCGAGACGGTCTTCTTGATGTACTTGCCGGTGCGGTCGAGGTCGGGGACGAAGGGGACGTCGCCGCCGAGGTTGTAGCGGGCGGCGTACTCGAAGTTGGCGAGGATACGGTGGTCGTCGTACCCCCACAGATCGACGCCCTGGTTCCAGGCGACCTGGGCGGCGTCCGCGAGCAGGCCGACCGCGAGCTGTTCGTGGCCCTGGTCGCGGCCGCTCTCCTGGCCCTGTCCGGCGTCGGTGACAATGCGGTGCGGGACGCTGCCGTTGCCCGCGCCCGCCGCGGCGAAGCGCAGAGCGTCGTGGAAGAGCGTGGGCTCCTCGCAGAACACGCCTATGGCCAGCAGGGATTGAAGGGACGTCAGGTCCCAGTTGCCGTTGGCGTAGAGCGTGTAGCAGGACAGGGCCGGATACCAGACGCGCAGGAAGGACTCCTCGCAGCGCGCGATGTCGGCGTCGCTCCAGCCGTCGTAGCCGGTGTGGCGCAGCAGTTCGGCCGCGTTGACGAACTTGAAGGCCTGCAGGCCCGCGCCGAGCGGGCCGTCGGCTCCGGTGATGGCGGTGAGCGAGGCGGACCAGGCGTTGAGGATGTCGCGGGCCTTGTCGGCGTGCGCGGCGTTGCCGGTGACGGACCAGATGAGGGCGTTCTGGTAGGCCGCGGCCGAGTCGGCGACGGCCTGGGCCTGGTAGTTGGCGGGGCCGCGGCCCCAGGTGGTGATCTGGCCCGTGTTCTGCACGGTGTACGACGCGGAGGAGCGGGCGTGGGCCGCGAGCGCCGAGTAGCCGTCGTGGACCGGGGATTGCTTGGCGGCGACCGCCGCTTTCATGCGGGCGAGGTCGTCGGCGGTGTGCAGCAGGCCTGGGTGGGTGAAGAGTCCGGCGCCGGTGTGGTTCTCGGCGGCCCGGGCGGCGGTGGGCGCGAACGGTCCGCTCGCGCCCACCGCCAGCAGCAGGGCCGCGGTGCCGCCGAGGAAGCCCCGGCGGCTGGGGCCTGTCGTTCGGATCAGGTCGCAGGACAGTGGCGGCAACCGATCAACACCGCTGAGCGGGGTCTGGTGCGTGCAGCTGCAAGGCGGAGGAGGGAGTCGACGCGATGGGGGTCCCCCCGCTCGAGCGAAGTCGAGAGTGGGGGAGTCGGCGAGTGACGACAACGCGGCAGATGCGCGCACCAGACCCCGCGTCTGCGACAGGATCCGAACGACAGGTCCTAGAGGTGCGGGGGTGGTCATGACGCGGCGGCCGCCTCGGCCTCGGCGGTGGTGAGGAACTTCAGGTTGGTGACGTGCTCGTTGTAGAACCACTGGATCTCGTCGGTGGTGTAGTACCAGCTCGGCTTCTTCATCGAGTCGGCGACGACGACCCCGTTGATCACCAGGTTCTCGAACGTGACGTTGCTGATGGCGTGTTCGGCGTCGTAGCCGAGGAAGAGCGACGGTTTGGCGTGTGTGCCCGTGTAGCTGAGGTTCTTGACGTAGACGCCGTCGATACCGCGGCCCACCGAGGTGTTGTACTTCGTGTTGAACATGACCTTCATGTAAATGACCTGGCCCCAGCGGAAGTCCTCGATCCGGACGTCCTCTATGCGGACGTTCTTGATCAGGTTGGAGTCGCCGGGGTTGAGGGCGATGCAGCCCTGGTAGTTCATCTGGGGTTCGCGGTGGTCGAGGATGTCGATGTTCTTGATGACGAGGTTCTCGATCGTCTCGGGCGCGTCGGAGTTGCCGTGCGTGCCGACGTTGATCGGGTGCGCGACGTCGGCCCACAGGGTGCAGTTCTTGACGGTGATGTCGCGGGTGTCGCCGTAGTAGTCCCAGCGGTGGCAGTAGATGGCGATGCAGTCGTCGGAGTTGCGCATGAAGCAGCCGTCGAAGGTGATCCCGGTCGAGGAGAAGACGTCGAACCCGTCGCCGTTGCCCCGTGAACTGAACGCGCGCGCCTTGGTGATGTGGACGTTCTTGCTCTCCGCGAACGTGCCCGCGTAGCCGGCCGGGTTGAGGATGATGACGTCCTCGACCCGGATGTTCTTGCTGCCCTCGCAGAGGATGGCGCCGCCGGGGTTGTTGTACAGCACTCCGTGGCCGGTGAGGCGGGACCGCTCCACGTCCTTGAAGTAGACCTGCGCGGTCAGGACGGCGCCACCCGCGAGGTGGACGGTCTTGCCGCTGGGGACCAGGAGGACGTTGCCGGTGACGGTGTGGACGCCGGGGCCGAAGTAGATGACGTTCGGGTCGTCGGCGGACGGGGTGTGGTGCTCGACGCGGTTGGTGATGAGGTGCAGGGCGTCGAATATCTCGTCGTTGATCTGGACGACGACGTCCTTCGGCTCGTCGAGGGTGAACCGAAGGGTGTCACCGAGGAGTTCGGGCGTGATGCCCAGCGCGTCCGGTCTCACCCGGGCCTTGGTGGTGCCGCCCTTGAGGTAGGTGACCTCGATCTCGACCGAGCAGTCGAAGTCGAAGTACGCCATCGACGAGCTGTAGACCTTGCCCGATCCGGTGGTGGCGTTGATCTCCTCGAACTGTGGCCGGTAGATGTCGAGGGTCTGCCAGTCGCCGTCGGGGGCGGTACGGACTCGCACCTTGAAGCTGGTGTTGGTCGGCATGGCGGCCGGGCGTGGGTAAGTGACCAGCTTGGGACGGGAGTTGTGGTCGTCCGCCTGGGCCGCCGTGGCGGTCAGGCCGGACGCTCCGGCGGCGAGCACGGTGGCGCCGGCCGCCCGCAGGGCCGTACGACGGGACAGAGGCGTGTTCATGTATGACTCCTTGCGAGGGTGAACTAGCGGGAACGGAAGGTCACTTGAGGCCGGAGGTCGACATCCCGCCGACGAAACCGCGCTGGGCCACGAGGAAGATCAGCAGGATGGGTACGACGTACATCACGGAGGCCGCGGCCTGGAGGTTGGCCACCGGTGTTCCGGCGGCCTGGCGATCGCGGACCGATTGGCTGGGCAACCGGTTGTTGGGCGATGGGGCAGAGCTTCTTCCGGCGCGGAAACCGCGTCAAGCGTCTTGACGAACTTTCGAAAACAATGGGCCGTCTCAGCGAGATGAGCCGACGGGCCGGAGAGGAGCCGCGCAGTCTCCGACGGTCGGGCGAAGGGCAGATCAACGCCCTGTTGGTCACACAAGGACCCGTGCACGGAGTTCAGTTGGCGCGTCTGGCGGGAGTCTCCCGGACCACGGTCTCGACGACAGTCGGGGAGCCGGCCGGACGCAGCCCGATCACCACGGTCGACGAGGAAGCTGACGGTTCTCTCGACGTCCATGCCGGAAACCGGTTGTTTCAGCGCCCCAGTCGCCTCGCTCAACCACAGGGTCTGACCTGGAAGGGAAGGGCCGCCTGACGGAAACCGTAGCCGCGGCCCTGCGCGCATGCCAAGTAACCGTTTTCGACCCAGGGCCGAATCAGGGTGCGCGCCCGCGATACAGGCGTGGGCCGCCCCGCATCCGCGCGATCCCCAGATCGTGCCGCTTCGCCCTGCCATGACATGGGCGCATACGGCCGGACAGCTCCGCAGCCCTCCGCACGCGGCTCTCCGTGTCGCACGATTGACCCGCACTTCCTGCCAGATCTACGGTAGAAGACGTTTTCTGAAAATGTTTCCCCCAGCGCCTCAGGAGAGTCATGCCCAGCGCCCAGCTGCCGAGGGCCGTGTTCGCCATGGATCCGGTGCACCTGCCTCTGCTCTTCCCTCCGCCACTGCTGGCACGTCTCCAGCAGGCGGCCGACCTCGACCCCGTGCTCGTCGTGCGGGACTTCGCCGATCCGGCGGTGGCGGACGCGTTGTCCCGGGCCGAGGTACTGATCACCGGGTGGGGCTGCCCCCACCTCGACGCGGAGGTGCTGGCCGCGGCGCCCCGGCTGCGCACCGTCCTGCACGCCGCGGGCTCCGTCCGGTCGCTGGTCGGCGAGGCCCTGTGGCAGGGCGGAGTGACCGTCGCCAGCGCGGTGACCAGTAACGCGCTACCGGTCGCGGAGTACACCCTCGCCATGATCCTTCTCTGCGGAAAGGACACGTTCGCGCACCGCGAGCGCTTCCGCGGCACCCACGCCTACCCCTCCCCCGCCGAGACCGCCGACACGGGCAATCTCGGCCGGCGGGTGGGGATCATCGGCGCCTCACGCGTGGGCCGCCGGCTGCTGGAACTGCTACGGCCGTTCGACCTCGCCGTCTCGCTGTACGACCCCTATGTGGGCGCCACGGAAGCGGCCGCGCTCGGGGCCGAACCACTGTCCCTGGAGGACCTGTTGAGCACCAGCGACATCGTCAGCCTGCACGCCCCGGACATCCCCGAGACCCACCGCATGCTCGACCGCGACCGCCTCGCGCTCATCAGGGACGGCGGCGTACTGATCAACACCTCCCGCGGAGCCCTGGTGGACCCCGCCGCGCTCACCGACGAGTTGCTCTCCGGTCGGTTGAGTGCCGTGCTGGACGTCACCGAACCCGAGCCGCTGCCCGCCGGATCTCCGTTGTACGGCCTGCCCAACGTCTTCCTCACCCCGCACATCGCCGGCTCTCTCGGCAACGAGCTGGCACGCCTCGGCGGCATCGTCGTCGAGGAGCTGGAACGCCTGGCCGCGGGCCTGCCGCCGACCCACGAGGTACGTCACGCGGATCTGACCCGTGTCGCCTGAGTCCCGCACCGCCGACGACCCGCCCTGCCTCGAAGAAACCATGGGATACGGTTTCGGCACCGGCAGGGGCGTCCCCCCGGCACGTCCGGTCAAGCAGTCGCTAGGGCGAAGGAGCCGCTACGGTGAGTCAGCGCAAGGCATCGAGCGACGCCGGCCGGGCCACCATCCGGGACGTGGCGGAGCAGGCGGGCGTCTCGGTCGCCAGCGTCTCGCGCGTCCTGTCCGGCAACTATCCGGTCTCGGGCGAACTGCGCCGACGCGTGATGAAGGTCGTACGGGACCTGGACTACGTCACCAACGCCCACGCCCGCTCCCTCGCCGGCGGCGGCACGCCGACGGTGGCCATCCTCATCAACAACATCACGGGGGCCGCGTTCGCGCACGTGGCCAAGGGAGTCGAGGGTGCCGCCTCGCTGCGGGGCTGGCTCTCGCTGGTCGGCACCACGGGGGACGACCCGGAGCGGGAACTCGCGCTGGTGAACCTCATGCGCCAGCAGGGCGTCGCCGCGGTGATCCTGCTCGGCGGGGCGTACGACTTCGACGAGTACCAGCTGAGAATGGCCCGGTTCGCACGCTCCCTCGACGCGGCGGGCTCGCATCTCGTGCTGGTCGGCAGGCCGCCGCTGGAGGGCGACGTACCGGCCACGACGGTCGACTACGACAACGAGGGCGGCGCCTACGCCATGGCCAGCCACCTCCTGTCCGCGGGCCATCGCCGCGTCCTTGTACTGCCGGGCCCAGCCGAACTCACCACGGCACAGGGCCGGTTGAACGGTGCGCGGCGGGCCTTCGAGGCGTACGGCGTGCCCTTCGATCCGGACCTGGTGCTGCACGGTGCGTACAGCTACGAGCACGGGTACGACGCCGTCGAGGAGAGTCTGCGGCGGGGGCTCGACTTCACGGCCGTGCTCGCGGGGACCGACGTGGTCGCCGCCGGTGCCATGCAGGCCCTTCGCGCGGCCGGGATGAGAGTGCCCGAGGACGTCTCGATCGTCGGCTACGACGACATCCCCCTGGCCTCGCAACTCACTCCGCAACTGACGACCGTGCACGTCCCGTACGAGGAGATGGGCCGCGTCGCACTGCGCGCGGTGGCCGACCGGCGAGAGGGCGGCGCCGGCCGTCGCAAGGGCGGCGACGGCGAGCACCTGGTGCTGGGTACGCATGTCGTCGTACGGCACTCCGTCCAGCCACCCGCCCAGCGGTCCTAGCGTGTTTCGCAGCCGCGTTACGTAAGCGTTTTCACCACGTTTTCGCGGCTCGTCAAGAGCGTGCTCCGCGCGGGCAGAAGGCCGCGCGGCCATCACCGAAACTCCTCCGACCTGCGCACTTTCCTGCTCGTGTCGAGGCACACGGCGGCGCTACGCATCACCTCACGGACAGCCCGGCGTAACAAATTTCGGCAGACCTCTTGCTAGGGGCTTCCTACGCGGCCTACGGTCCACAGCAACCGTTTACTACCGCTTCCGCTTGGCCCGACCCCGTAATCGCGAGCCGACCCGACGGTTTTCCGGCCGCCGTTTCCCGGCCGACACGGAGCCTCCGTCCTCTCGTTCTGAGAACGCCAACCTCCCGAAGGATCACGGTCAGATGAACTCCATCAGCCCCCGCAGAAGAGTCGTCCACGCCGCCGTCGCGGGTCTCGCGCTGACCGGCCTGCTCACCGCGTGCGGTGGATCCGGTTCCAAGGACTCGTCCTCCTCCGGTCCGGTCACCCTCCCCTTCTGGGGCTGGGCCAACGGCCAGGAAGCCGTCGTCAAGGCCTTCAACGCGAGCCACAAGGACATCAAGCTCAAGTACACGAAGGTCACCGACCAGTTGACCATGCAGAAGCAGCTGACCAACGCCGTCAAGGCCGGTAACGCCCCCTGCCTCGTGCAGAACACCGCCGAGTACGTGACCACGTGGGTCTCGCAGGGCGCCCTCGCCGACATCACCAAGTACGTCGAGGCCGACAAGGACAAGTTCAACACCGGCGCCTGGTCCGGTGCCCAGGTGCAGGGCAAGGTCTACGGCGTTCCCACCAGCTCGGCGCCCGCCTTCACCATCTACCGCACCGACATCTTCCAGAAGTACGGCCTGAAGGCGTCGGCGACCTGGGACGACTTCATAGCCGCCGGGAAGGTGCTGAAGAAGCACGGAATCAAGCTCACCAACTACGCCGGTGAGGATCCGAGCACGCTCGAGGTGCTCGCGATGCAGGCCGGGGCGCACTGGTACGGCATCGACGGCGACGCGTGGAAGGTGAACTTCCAGGACGCGGGCTCCCTCGAGGCCGCGCGGACGATCCAGGAGATCATCGACAACGACCTGAACTCCAAGCTCTCCTTCGCCGACTACGCGGCCGTGCAGCGCAACTACGACAAGGGCGGCACGGCGACCCGGCAGATCTCCACCTGGCAGATGGCCGGCATGGTCCAGAACTTCACGCAGTCCAACGGGAAGTGGGCCCTGTCCCCATGGCCGACCTTCAAGGGTGAGGCGGCCAAGACCCCGGCCGGAACCAACCAGAGCGGCGGACTGACCCTGGTCACCAAGCAGTGCGAGAACCAGGAGCAGGCGGCCCGGGCGGCTCTGTGGATGTCCACCGACACCGGTGCGGTCAAGACCATGGCGAGCCCGGCCACCGGCAACGGCGTCATGCCCGCGCTGGCCGACAGCGACGCGTACGTCGGCGAGGCCATCTCCGACAAGCTGCTCGGGGACAACTACGAGCCGGGCAAAAAGGTCGTGACGGACAGCCTGAACACGGTCACCGGCGACTGGACCTTCGGCCCGGACTGGACCGCGATGTTCACGGAGATGCAGAGCGGCTGGGCCAAGGTCGTCAACAAGGACCAGAAGGTCACCGACCTGCTGGCCCACATGCAGGAGTGGACGGTGGACGACCTCAAGTCCCGCGGCATCAGCGTCAAGAACTAAAGGCTCCCCGCATGATCCGCTCCCAGCGCTGGAAGGGTGCCGCCTTCACGGTGCCCTTCCAGCTCGGCTTCGTCTTCCTGTACCTCGTCCCGATCGGCTACGCCGTCCACCAGTCCCTGTTCCTGGAACAGCAGTCCGGACTCGGCCTCGGCGGCACGACGCAGAAGTTCGTCGGCCTGGACAACTACCAGCACGGCCTGACCGATTCGGCGTTCATGAACTCCGTCCTGCGGGTGTTCCTGTTCGCCTGCGTCCAGATCCCGGTGATGCTCGCCCTCAGCCTGCTGCTGGCCCTGTCGCTGGACGCGCTCACCGCACGGGCGGCGGGCAGGTTCCGGATCCTGCTGCTGGTCCCGTACATGATCCCCGGTGTGGTCGCCGCCATCGTGTGGGTCAACCTCTACAGCCCCACCGTGGGCCCGCTGACATCGCTGGGCGACCTCTTCGGGTTCCACTGGAACTTCTTCGCGCCCTCGATGGTCTGGCCGTCCATCGGCAACCTGCTCACCTGGCACGGCATCGGCTACAACATGGTGATCATCTACTCGGCGCTCCAGGGCGTGCCCCGCGACCTGTTCGAGGCCGCACGCCTCGACGGCGCCTCCGAGGCGCGCATCGCGCGCAGCATCAAGATCCCGTACGTGCGCGGAGCCCTGGTGCTGACCGGCCTGCTGTCCATCATCCAGATGCTGCAGATCTTCAACGAGCCCGCGCTGTTCAGGAACGTCACGCCGCAGACGGTCGACGACAGCTTCACCCCGATCATGATCATCTACAACCAGGCGTTCAACGCAGGCAACTACCACTACGCCGCTGCCCTGTCGGTGCTGCTCGCCCTCATCCTCGGCGTCGCCTCCTTCCTCTTCTACCGGTTCACTTCGAAGGAGGTCGACTGACGATGCTGACGCAACACCGGAGCCAACCCACCACCGAGCGGCCCCCCGCCCGTCCCGTCCGGCGGCTCACCCGCCCCGACGGCGCCTCCCGCGGGCGGGGTGGCCAGCGCTTCCTCCTGGTCGGTCTGATCCTGGCCAGCGCCTACAGCCTCTTCCCGGTGTGGTGGCTGATCGTCGCCGCCACCAAGGACCGGACCGGGCTGTACCAGAGCAACGGCCTGTGGTTCTCCGGCCTGCACCTGTGGGACAACCTGCACCAGCTGTTCACCTACGAGGACGGCATCTTCCTGCGCTGGACCGCCAACTCCTTCCTGTACGCGGGAGTCGGCTCCCTCGGCGGCACCCTGATCGCCCTCGCCACCGGATACGGCCTGGCCCGATTCGAGTTCCCGGGGCGGGGCGTGGTGTTCGCGTGCGTCGTGGGATCCTTCCTGATCCCGCTCGCCCTGCTGACCCTCCCCCTGTACCTGCTGTTCTCGCGGATCGGGCTGGTCGACACCCCGTGGGCCATGCTCATCCCCTGTCTGATCAACCCGTTCAGCGTGTACCTGGCCAAGGTCTATGCCGAGGCCACGATCCCCTTCGAACTCCTGGAGGCGGCCCGCCTCGACGGCGCCGGAGAGCTGCGGATCTTCTTCAGCATCGTGCTGCGGATGATGACGACAGGCGGCGCCACCGTGTTCCTGCTCGCCTTCGTCAACACCTGGAACGCGTTCTTCCTCCCGCTGACCGTGCTGCGCGGCGAGAAGAACTGGACCCTCAACATCGGCCTGTACAACTGGACCGGCAAACGGCTGGAGTCCGGCATCGACCTGACGAGCCTCGTCCTGACCGGCGCGCTGCTGTCCATCGTGCCGATGGCGATCATGATGGTCGCGATGCGCCGCTACTGGCGCACCGGCGTCACCCTGGGAGCCCTCAAATGACAGCGCCCCGGGCCGTGGCGCGCAATCCCGTCATCCGCGGCTTCGCCCCGGACCCCTCGCTGATCCGGGCCGGCGAGTGGTACTACGTGGCCACCAGCTCGTTCGAGTGGTTCCCCACCATCCCCCTCCACCGGTCCCGCGACCTGGCGCACTGGGAGTACGCGGGACATGTGCGGGGCGCGGTCCCGGGGAACTCGCTGGCGGGGGTTCCCGACTCGGGCGGCATCTGGGCGCCGTCGCTGAGCTGGGACGGCGAGCGGTTCTGGGTCGTCTACTCGATCGTGCGCTCGGTGGGCACCGCCTACTTCGACCTGGACACCTACGTCACCACCGCCACCGACGTGGCCGGGGAGTGGGCCGCCCCGCGCCGTGTCGGCAGCCATGGCTTCGACCCCGCGCTCTTCCACGACGAGGGACGGCTGTGGCTGCTCAACATGCAGAGCGACCACCGTCCCGGCGGCGAGCGCTTCGCGGGGATCGTGCTGAGCGAACTCGACCGCGACACCCTCACCCCGCTCGGCGACACACACCTGCTACTCCAGCACGAACGGCTCATCGAGGGCCCCAAGTTGTTGCGGCGCGACGGCTGGTACCTTCTCGTGCTCGCGGAGGGCGGCACGGGATTCGAGCACGGCGTGCTGGTGGCACGCAGCCGGACCATCACCGGCCCGTACGAGCTCGACGGCCGGGCCCTGCTGACGACCCGGGACGCCCCTGAAGCGCCGTTGCAGAAGGCCGGGCACGCGGAACTGGTCGAGACACCGGACGGCGAGTGGTTCATGACCCATCTGGCGGCCCGCCCGCTGCGGACCCCGGACGGACCCCGTTGCACCCTCGGCCGCGAGACCGCGATCCAGGCCGTGACCTGGGACGCGGACGGCTGGCCCCGGCTGCGCCAGGGCGGCCGACACCCGGCGGTCGAGGTCGACGTACCCGCTAGGCCCTGTCGTCAAATTCCCGTCTGCCCTGCGACGCCATGCACGCTCCCCCACTGCCTGAAGGGCGTGGGAGGTGCCCCCACTCGCCGCACCGGGCACAGACCCGAGTACATCCAGTACGAGGGTCTGTGCCCGGCACGCCGAGAGCACGCACCTGACGCCGCCGGGCCCGCCCTCTGGGCGGACGACGGGAATTTGACGACAGGACCTAGCCCCGGTCCACGGCCCCCGGCTGCCGGACCCGGGACCGACGCGCTGTCCTGGCCGTGGAGCACCCTGCGCACATACCCGGATCCGTCCTGGGCCGACACCAGCGGCCGCCCCGGCTGGATCCGATTGCGCGGCCGTCAGGGCCCGGAGTCCCGGTGGGAGCAGAGCCTGCTCGCCCAGCGGATCACGGAGCACCACGCGGAGGCCGAGGTCACGGTCGAGGCCGCACCGCGCACCTTCACCCAGGCCGCGGGCCTGCTGCTGTGGTACGACACCGCGTCGTATCTCACGCTCGATCTGACCTGGGCCGAACTCGAGGGCGAGCCACAGCGCGGCCAGCAGTGGCAGGGCGCCGGCCGCACGGTGCTCAGTCTGTTGGAACGCGACGAGGAGGGCGCCCGGCAGGTCGCGGTCGCCGACATCGACGCGGGTGCTCCGGTCACCCTGGGCGTGACCGTCGACGGCGCCGACGCGCAGTTCTGGTACCTGCGGGACGGGGAGCGCACGCCGATCGGGCCGCCGCTCGACTTCAGCCGCCTGTCCGACGACTACGGATCCCGGCTGCGTTTCACCGGCGCGTTCGCCGGTATCCGCGCCCACGACCTCGTCGACGCCGCCTTCACCGCCGACTTCACCGGCTTCCGGCTCACCTGCACTCCCCGGTGACCTCCCGTCGGCGTTCGATGTTTCGAAAGTTTTGACCAGCATGATCCTGCGAATACCCGCCTCTTCACGCCCGTACGAAGGTGGGCTTACTGTAGGAAGCGCTTACCATGCGTCACTCGGTTCTCCTTGCGTGAGCAGCGCGACGCGAAACTTTCGACGGCCCTCGGGCGGGCCGGAGAGGCGGTTTCTCGATGGCCCCTACCGGGAGCGTGAGCACGGCGGTCGGACCCACCCTGGCGGTCGTCGCCCGCGCGGCCGGGGTGTCGGTGCCCACAGCGTCGAAGGTCGTCAACGGCCGGGAGGACGTGGCCCCGGAGACCCGTCGCCGCGTCACCGAGGCCCTCGACCGCCTCGGCTACGTCCGCAGACCCCGCTTCGAGGTGACAAAGCCTCCGGGGCTGGTCGACCTCGTGGTGCATTCGCTGGAGAGCTCCTGGTCGGGGGCGGTGCTGCACGGGGTGGAGGGCGCGGCGCACGACGCGGGCCTCGAGGTGGTGGTCTCGGCCGGCCTGACCCGGACCGGGGGCGGGCGCCCGGAGCGGGGCTGGCTGGACAAGCTCACCGCGCGCGGCTCGGCGGGCGTGCTGTTCAACCTGGCCGAGCTCACCCCGTCCCAGTACGCCTGGCTCGAGCGGCACCGCATCCCGTTCGTGATGATCGACCCGGTCCTCGAACCACCGCCCGGCGTGGTGTCGGTGGGCGCGGCCAACTGGCAGGGCGGGGTGCTGGCCACGGAGCACCTCCTCTCCCTCGGCCACGAGCGCATAGCCGTCATCGGTGGTCACCGCCGCAGGATGTGCGGCAACGCCCGGATCGCCGGCTACCGCTCGGCCCTCGCCTCGGCCGGGGTCAGGCATCGCCCCGAGTACGTCCGGCACGGCGGCTTCAGCGAGACCGGCGCCCATCGCCGCATGCGGGAACTCCTCGACCTGCCTGAACCGCCCACCGCCGTCTTCGTCTGCTCCGACAAGATGGCCTTAGGGGCCTACCAGGCCCTGTCCGAAAGGAAGTTGAGGGTCCCGGACGACATCAGCGTGGTGGGCTTCGACGACCTTCCCGAGTCCCGCTGGGCCACCCCGGCCCTCACCACCGTCCGCCAGCCGCTCTCCGAGATGGCGGCGACGGCGCTGCGCCTGCTGGTGCGCATGATGGCGGGCGACCAGCCGGAGGGCACACGTACGGAGCTGTCGACGCGTCTGGTGGAACGGGCGAGTACGGGCCCGGCACGGAGCTCTTAGAGACCGGCCGCCCACGTGATGCCGCCGAGCAGGTGCGCGCGGAAGCCGGGGTCCTCGTACGCCTGGGAGGCGTGCCCGAGCGCGGTGTAGAAGACCCTGCCCGCGCCCTGTTCCCGGCACCACACGAGGGGGTGGTCCGGCCCCATGCCCCCGCCCTCGTACGAGGTTTCGTCGGCGGAGGCGAGAACGCGGACCGTACCGCGCGGGCTGGCGCGGAAGTCGTACCACTCGTCGGTGAACTCCCAGACGGGCGGGAGGTGTTCGGTCGCCGGATGGCCGTGGTCCTCGACGAGCGCCTTGCCCGGCTGGTACTGCGGATGCCGGTCGAAGCGCGCGCCGAGGAGTTCGCCGTAGTACGGCCAGTCGTACTCGGTGCAGGCGGCGGCGTGCACTCCGACGAACCCGCCGCCGCCCTCGACGAACGCCGCGAGCCGGGTCCGCCCCCGCGGGGTCAGCACGTCCCCGCTGGTGGAGAGGAAGACGACCGCCGCGTACGGGTCGAGGGGCGTCTCGAAGGCGCCGGGGTCCTCGGTGGCGTCGACGGCGAACCCGTGTGCCGCGCCCAGCGACCGTACGGCGGTGACGGCGTCCGGGATGGAGTCGTGCCGGTAGGCGGTGGTACGGGTGTAGACGAGAACGCGGGTGGTCATGTGCGCGAGCCTATGCGGGCGGCGGCGCCCGCCCCAACGCCCCGTCGGCTGCGAAAATTTCGGATTCCGCCCGCCCTCGGAGGAACTCTGTCCGATTCGTTCAAGACTCGCTCCCGCCCCCTGCCTACGGTGACCCCATGACTCCACGATTCGCCGTGATCGGCCTGGTCGCCTCCGACATGGCCGCCACGCTCGCCTTCTACCGCCGCCTCGGGCTCGTCTTCCCCGAGGGCTCCGAGGACCAGCCGCACGTCGAGGCCGAACTGCCCGGCGGGCCCCGGCTGGCGATCGACACCGAGGAGACGATCCGGTCGTTCCACGCGGGGTGGCGACCGCCGGCCGACGGGGGCGGCCGGGTCTCGCTCGCCTTCGGCTGTGACAGTCCGGCGGAGGTGGACGCCGTGTACGCGGACCTGATCGGCGCCGGGTACCACGGCGAGCTCAAACCGTGGGACGCCTTCTGGGGGATGCGGTACGCCGTCGTGCACGACCCGGACGGCAACGGCGTCGACCTGTTCGCCCGGCTCCCCGAGTAGAGGGCCCACCGACCGGGGGTCCTACGAGCGTGGGTTCACCAGCGCCGGGCAGAAGTTCCACAGCTCCACCCCGGCTCTGATCAGCTCCAGCACCGCGCGTTGTTCGTCGGGAGTCCACGCGGCCCCTTCGCGGGCTGCTCCGAACAGCTTCTCGTAGGCGCTGTTGTGGAGTGCTCCCTGCCGCGGCAACCGGTCGACCGCGTCGAGGCCCCGGGCCAGGTCCTCGAAGAAGTTCCACGCCTCCAGCACCGCGCCGAGTGGGGCCCTTCGGCGCTCCGGGTCCGCCAGCCAGTGCTGGACGCGGCCGAGGTCCAGCGTGTTCACCTCGGTGGTGGCCGGCTCCTGGCCTCGTCGCCTCGCATACAGCCGGGCCTGCCGGACCGTCACGAACACGGGAACGTAACGGCGGCCGGCTTCCGGCACCGTGAGCACGCGGTCCGGTTCGTCGCCCCGCCCGCCGATCCACAGCACGACGGCACTGCGTTCGCGTCCGCGCACCCGGTACCCGTAGAGGCTCCGCCCTGCTGGAGCAAGGCCGCCGGTCCTACGTTCGTCTGCCGTGTCGATTCCCATGACACGCCCCACAGTGACAGGGCCCACAGAATCCGTCGCGGGGTTTTCGCCCGTGCGGGCGGCATCGCTAGTGCCGCGGCAGGCAACGTTTGCCCGTCAAGGAGCGGCGTCCGGTGCGTGCTCTGGGGGTCCCCCCGGCCGAAGGCTGGGGGAGTGCCGGCCGGAAGGCCTCGTCGACGGACCGGACGTACTTGGGCTTTCGGCCGGTGCGGCGAGTGGGGGCACCGCCCACGCCCTTGAGGCAGTGGGGGAGCGTGCCGGGCGTCGCGACGGGGCGAACGTTGCCTGTCGCGGCACTAGGAACGGGCGAGCAGTTCCCCCAGTGGCGCGCCCGCCAGCGCCCGCATTTCCCGCGCAAGGTGGGCCTGATCGGCGAATCCGGAGCGGGTCGCCGTCTCCGCGAAGGGGAGCCCGGAGCGCGCGAGGGCGAGCGCCCGTTGCAGGCGCAGGACGCGGGCGAGGGTCTTGGGGCCGTAGCCGAAGGCGGTCAGCGAGCGGCGGTGCAACTGGCGTGCGCTCAGGCCGAGCCGGTCGGCCGTCGCCGCGATCGACCGGCCCGCGTCCAGGGCCGTGACGACCTCCCGCAGCAGCGGGTCGGGGGGCTCGACGGCTGCCGCCCGGTCCAGTGCCACCTGCTCCAGCGCGGTCACCGGGTCGACGGCCGCGGCGACACGCGCGGTGAGGCGCCGTACCTCCGAGGCGGGCCAGAGGTCCGCCAGGCCGACGCGCAGGTCACGGAGTTCGTGGGCGGGTACGCCGAGGAACGTCGGCCCCGTGCCGGGGTAGAAGCGGACGCCCGCCCAGCGTCCGGTGGTGGATTCGGCAGCGTACGCGTGGGTGTCGGGCCCGGCGACCAGCAGCCGTCCCTCGTTCCAGAGCAGGTCCATGCAGCCGTCGGGGAGCACGGCCCCCACCGTGGAACCGGAGGCTCCGCGGGACCACACGACGGCGCCCGCCAACCGGGACGCCCGCTCCACGTACACGTGCGTCAGGCTACGCCGCGCGCGTCCGGTGCTCCTGCGGGCTGACTCCGTACACCCGTTTGAAGGCACTGGACAGGGCGAACGCGCTGCCGTAGCCGACGTGGCGGGCGATCGCCTCGAGGGTGTCGTCCGTTTCGCGCAGCCGGTCGGCGGCGAGGGCGAGGCGCCAGCCGGTGAGGTACGTCATCGGAGGCTCGCCCACGAGTTCGCCGAAGCGGCGGGCCAGCGCGGCCCTGGACACTCCGGCCTGCGTGGCGAGCGTCGCCACCGTCCAGGGGTGTGCCGGTTCGTCCTGGAGAAGCCGCAGCACCCGGCCGACGACGGGGTCCGCGAGCGCCCGGTACCAGGCGGGGGTGGCGGCCTCCGGTCGGGAGAACCAGGCGCGCAGCGCGGCGATCATGAGGAGGTCGAGGAGTCGGTCCAGGACCACCTCCTGGCCGGGCTCGTCGCGGACGATCTCCTCGGCGAGGATCGGGGTGAGCGGGCAGTCCCACACGTCCGGGGTCAGGGAGAGCATCGGCGGCAGGGCGTCGAGCAGTCTGCCGTTGACCTCGCCGCACATCATGTACGTCCCGATCAGCAGCACCGTGGAGCCGTCGAGCCGGTCGCCCCAGGTGCGGACGTCCAGGTCCCACCGGCCTTTCAGGGACCGCCCGTCGGGGTAGGTGCACTCGCCGCCCGGCAGGATCATCGCCTGCGGCGGGGTCTCCGGGTCGTCCGCGCAGGTGTACGGGTCCGGGCCGCGGGCGATCGCGAGGTCACCGGCCCGTAGGAGCAGGCGCTCGCCCTCGTCCGGGACGACCCAGGCCTCGCCCCGCACCACGAGCATGATCGTGAGGGGGGCGCGGTCCTCGACGCGTACGCACCAGGGCGGATCGAAGCACGCCCGGATCATGAAGGCGCCGCGTGCCCGGGGGCCCTCCAGCAGGCCGGCGAGTGCGTCCATGGCGTCAGCGTAGACGTCCCCGGGGAACTGTCGTAGACGTCCGGCTGCCCGTGCCCCTGACGGGGCGCGGGTCGTCCTACTCCTGTGCGGCGTGGTCGTCGTCGTTGTTCTTGCGGGGGTGGTGGGTGCTCTTCACGTGGGTGCGCAGGCGGGAGGTCACGTCCTCCGGGGGGAGGAAGCGGGACCAGCGTTCCGGGAACTCGGAGGGCATGTCCGGGTCGTCGGGGTCGGGCTCGGCGGCGCGGGAGGCGGCGGCGCGGGCGACGTACTCGGCGGCCTGCTCCTGGCGCAGGCGCTCGTTCGCGGCGCGGGCCGCGGCCGTGGCGGCGGCCGGCCAGACCCGGTCGATGGCGGCGTTGACCGCGGCGCCGACGAGGACGGCGAACGCGGACACGCCGATCCACAGGAGGACGGCCACGGGGGCGGCCAGTGAGCCGTAGATCGTCGGGCCCTCGACCGTACTGGTCAGGTAGATACGGAGGAGGAAGCTGCCGACGACCCACATGGCGAGGGCGACCAGGGCGCCCGGCACGTCCTCGACCCAGGGTGAGCGGACCGGCACCGACACGTGGTACAGCGTGGTCAGGAAGACGACCGAGAGCACGATGACGACAGGCCAGTACAGGATTTGTACGAGCGTCGCCGACCACGGCACGATCTGCACCACCGCGTCCGGGCCCGCGACCATCAGCGGCAGCGCGATCGAGCCGATCAGCAGCGCCACGATGAACAGCAGGAACGACATCACGCGGGTCGCCACGATCCCCCGGGTGCCGTCGAGGCCGTACATCACGGTGATGGTGTCGACGAAGACGTTCACCGCACGCGAGCCCGACCACAGGGCGAAGAGGAAGCCGATGGAGATGATGTCCGGCCGGCCGCCCTTCATCACGTCGTGAAGGATCGGTTCGGCGATCTGGTGGACGCCCTTGTCGGTGAGGACCGTGCGGGCGGCCTCCAGAATGTTGGACTCCAGGCTCGCGATCGAGTGCGCGCCGGTCCAGTCGTCCACGTAGCCGAGCAGTCCGATGAGGCTCAGCAGCAGGGGCGGCACGGACAGGAGCGTGAAGAAGGCGGCCTCGGCCGCCAGCCCCAGGATCCGGTACTCCATGCAGGAGTTGACGGTGTCCTTGAGCAGCAGCCAGGCGGTCCTGCGCTTCGACACGTTCCTGTACAGCGCGCGAGCGCGGTGGAAGCGGCCCGAGGAAGGCCGTTCGGGTGTTTCTTTTGCCTGGTGCACGTCCTTACCGTATCCGTATGGCAGCCAGCACCCACACCGTGACCAACCAGGCTCCGCCCCTGGTCGGATATGACGTCTTTGCCGCTGATCGCGCCCTCACGGAGGCGCTCGAGCGGCATCTGGATCCAGGGCTTCTCGACGAGGCGCGCGAGGAGCTGTCCCTGCTCGGGCGTACGACGGGCTCCGCGCAGGTGCAGGAGTGGGGGGTGCTGGCCAACGAGAACCCGCCGAAGCTGCGCACCCATGACCGCTACGGCAACCGCATCGACGAGGTCGAGTTCCATCCCGCCTGGCACCGACTGCTCGGCAAGGGCGTCTCGGCCGGGCTGACGGCGGCCTGGAGCCGTCCCGGCGGTCACCTCAGGCGCGCGGCCGGCTTCGTCGTGTGGTCGCAGGCCGAGGCGGGTCACGGCTGCCCGCTGTCGATGACCCACGCGGCGGTGCCCGCCCTGCGTACCGACCCGGAGCTCGCCGCCCTCTGGGAGCCGCTGCTCACGTCCACCGTCTACGACCAGGGGCTGCGGCCCGCCTCCCAGAAGGCCGGTGTGCTCTTCGGGATGGGCATGACGGAGAAGCAGGGCGGCAGTGACGTACGGGCGAACAGGACCGGGGCACGGCCGCTCGCCGAGGACGGGACGTATGAGCTGACCGGGCACAAATGGTTCTGTTCGGCGCCGATGTCGGACGGGTTCCTGGTGCTGGCGCAGGCCCCGGGCGGGCTGACCTGCTTCCTGGTGCCGCGGGTACTGGAGGACGGGACCCGCAACGTGTTCCGCATCCAGCGGCTCAAGGACAAGCTCGGCAACAAGTCGAACGCGTCGAGCGAGGTCGAGTTCGACGGGACCTGGGCGCGCCGGGTCGGGGACGAGGGGCGCGGGGTGCGCACCATCATCGAGATGGTCGCGGTGACCCGGCTGGACTGTGTGCTCGGCGCCGCCGCCGTCATGCGGCAGGCCGTCGCGCAGGCCGTGCACCACTGCACCTACCGGGAGGCCTTCGGCGGCAGGCTGATCGACAAGCCGCTGATGCGCAATGTGCTGGCGGACCTGGCGCTGGAGTCGGAGGCGGCGACGACGCTGGCGATGCGCCTCGCGGCGGCGTACGACGACGGCGGCGAGGACGAGCGGGCGTTCCTGCGGCTCGCGGTGCCGGCCGCGAAGTACTGGGTGACCAAGCGCTGCACCCCGGTGGCGGTGGAGGCGCTGGAGTGTCTGGGCGGCAACGGGTACGTGGAGGAGTCCGGCATGCCGCGGCTGCTGCGCGAGTCGCCGCTCAACTCCATCTGGGAGGGCGCGGGCAATGTGCAGGCCCTCGACCTGCTGCGGGCGATCCAGCGGGAGCCGCAGGCGCTGAACGCGTTCCTGAAGGAGGTCGGCCGGGCCCGTGGCGCCGACCACCGGCTGGACGGCGCGATCAAGAACCTGCTGGGCGAGCTCGCCGACCTGGACGGTATCGAGGGCCGCGGGCGCAGGCTCGCGGAGCGTGTCGCGCTGGTGCTGCAGGGGTCGCTGCTCGTTCAGTACGCGCCCCCGGAGGTCGCCGACGCGTTCTGTGCCTCACGGCTGGGCGGCGACTGGGGCTCGGCCTTCGGCACCCTGCCGCACAGTCTGGATCTGGCCACGGTGGTGGAACGGGCCCGACCGGTTTCCTGAGCCGGTCCCCGCACCGGGTGGCGCGGGGGTGGTGCTGCGCCGACACGGCACCACCCCCGCTCTCCGGCCCCGTTGTGAGGAGCGCGAACGCCGCACGGGCGGCGTTGCTCAAGTTTCCGACCCCGTACGGCTGTTCGCCAGGGTTGCAGGGGGTTGCAACTTTTCGGGCTTCTGTGGCCGGACTGTGTCCCTCCGTCGGCGCCGGGCGGCACTATGAGAACAACGGTCAATGAGAACCGCGGTCAGTACCGGCCGGGGGACCCGTGGCGCCATGGCCGAAAAGGGCCGAGCGATCGGTTGTCCACCGAGGAGCGGGGCCCGTCCGGGGCGGATGGGGAGGATCCAGTGGCGCACTCGCCGATCGACGTGACGCGGCTCGCCGCTCTGGACGCCGCCCAGGCGGCCCGCGTACTGAGCGACGTGCGCGACGCCGCGCTCGCCGGACAGCCCGGCCGCCTCGCGCCGCGCCCGGTGATCGAGCAGTCCTGGGAGCGCATGCTGCGCGGCGGAGTCGACCCCGACCACGACTTCCGGGCCGGGCTGCTGGTCCGCGACGAGGTCGAGCGGCGGCGCCAGACCTCACAGCTGCGGCATGTCCTGCCGGTGCTGCGCGAGGGCCTGCTCTCGGTCGCGGACGTCGCGCACCACATCATGGTGATCGCGGACGCGGAGGGCCGGGTGCTCTGGCGGGAGGGCAGCGCGTCCGTACTGCGCAAGGCCGACGGGTTCGGCTTCGAACTCGGGGCGGACTGGCGCGAGGGCGTGGTCGGTACGAACGGTGTGGGGACCCCGCTGGTCGCCCGGCGCCCCGTCCAGGTCTTCTCCGCCGAGCACTTCGTGCGCACCCACCACTCGTGGACCTGCACCGGCGCTCCCATCACCGACCCGCGCGACGGCAGTCTGATCGGCGTCGTGGACGTGAGCGGGCCGCTGGACACCCTGCACCCGGCGACGCTCGCCCTGGTCGGCTCGGTGGCCAAGCTCGCCGAGGCGCGGCTGCGCGAGCGGCACCTGGCCTCGCTGGAGGGTCTGCGCGCGGTGGCGGCGCCGGTGCTCGCCCGGCTCGGCGGGCGCGCCCTCGCCGTGGACCAGGACGGCTGGACGGCCGCGGTCACCGGAATGCCGTACACCGGACGGCTCGCGCTGCCCAAGGCGATCGCTCCCGGGCGGAGTTGGCTGCCGACCCTCGGGCTGTGCGTGGTGGAGCCGCTGCCCGGCGGCTGGCTGGTGAGGGCCGCCGACGAGCCGGAGCCCAGGCGGGCCGCGCGCATCGTCCTGGACCTGGCGCACCCGCGGCGCTCCTCGGTGACCGTCTCGTCCGAAGCGGGCTCCTGGTGCCACGAACTGAGCCCCCGGCATGCCGAGTTGCTCTACCTTCTGGCCGTCCGCCCCGCCGGGCGCAGCGCCTCCGGGCTCGCCGACGACCTGTTCGACGATCCCGGCCGTACGGTGACGGTGCGGGCCGAGATGTCGCGCGTACGGCGGTATCTCGGGGCTTTTCTGGAACACCGGCCGTATCGTTTCTGCGAGGACGCGGAGGTCGAGTTGGTCCTCCCGGAGGACCTCCGGAACCTGCTCCCCCACTCGACGGCGCCCGCGGTACGCAGGGCGCGCGAACCCGGGGCCCCTTGTACCGCACCGGGGCCGGACGCGTCACCCGACCGGCCGAATATGCCCCTTGCGAGAGGCAAGGAGCGTATTTCGGGACCGTCTTCCGGGGTCTTCGACCAGGCACGTGGCTCTCTGACGTAGCATCCCCTCACAGGCCACCCCACCCGTCTCTCCGTCAACGTTCTGATCATGAGGGGCAGTTGGCCTTCCTCGGGAGGACGCATGAAGCACCGCGGCAGACACCGTCGTAGGCGAAGGGGACAGGCGCTGCGCGCCACACTGGCCGGAACCGCCCTCGCGCTCACCGCGGCCGCCACGCTGATCAGCACCTCCCAGGCCACCGGCAGCAACAGTCCGGGCGCACTGACCCCGCTCACCTCGGCCTCCGAGACCAGCAGGCTCCAACTCCACGAGAACCTGGTCGCCGCGGACACCCTCACCACGCTCAGCCGGAACATGGGCGGGAACGTCGGGGTCTCCGGCGTACTGGCGAGCGCCGACCACACGATGCGCGACGAGGCCGACTGCTCCGGGACCGAGCGGGCCGCGCTGCCGCTCGAACCGGTCGCCACGCGCGCCTACTGCTGGGCCGCGGACGACGCGGGAACCCAGCGGTGGGCACCCGCCTCCGTCACCACCTCCGGTGACGCCGACGACGACGGCCAGTGGGGCGACCAGCGGGTCATCCTGGCGGGCTGGAGCCATGACGACCAGGCCACGGGTTCCTCCGACGCGGACCGGGGCCTGGCCCGGATCGCCTTCATCGACGCCACCGACCCGGCGGCCCTCAGATACCGCTGGGTGCTGCTGGTCGCCCCGCGCGACGGCGGCAAGGACTTCGGCGCGGTCCGCTCGCGGATGAGCGGCATGGTCTGGTACCAGGGCAAGCTGATCGTCACCGCGCAGAACGGCGCGGGGCAGGACGACTCCCTGCTCGTCTTCGACCTGCACCACCTCCTCAAGGCGGGCGTGAACAGCGGAGCCGTCGGCAAGGTGCGCGGCGGCTACTCCGCGGACGGCTACCAGTACGTGCTGCCCGCCGTCGGCTCCTACAGCCCGGCGGGCGGCACCTGCGGCTCGGGCGAGGCCCGGGCGAACCCCTGTTTCGGATCCCTCTCGCTGGACCGCACCTCGACACCGGACAGCCTGGTCGCCACGGAGGCGGCGCCGGCCGACGGCACGGAGCGCACCCGGATCTGGCGGTACTCGTACAGCACCGTCGCCGGCCGGGCGGGGCTGCTCGGCAGCGACTCCCTGGGGCGTGTCGACGCGCGCGAGGCCTACACGACCAAGGCCGCCGGGCTCTCGGGCGTCCTCTCGTACACGCCGGCCGGGGCGCGCAAGGCCGACTGGTACGTCGGCCACACCCCCGCCAGCGGCGGCCGGCACGGCACGCTGTGGCGTCAGAGCGGCAGCGGTGCCGAGGCGGTCCAGTGCACGGGGGACCAGTCCTACGCCTGCTGGGGCCAGCACACCGCGTCCCTGTCCTACTGGCAGGACACCGGCGAACTGTGGACCCTCACGGGTGCGGACCCCGACACGGTGCCGGAGCGGGTCCTGTACGCGGTCCCGTTGACGGCGGTGGACAAGTCCCTGGGCTAGGAGAGTCCCCGGGGGGTCTCCGCCCCCGCCGCCCCTACCCGTCCCATCCTCAACCTGGGGGCTCCGCCCCCAGCCCCCCCGATCGGCCTGAACGGCCTCGTCCTCAAACGCCGGACAGGCTGAAGATGCGCGCCAGCACTTCTGAGGAGGCGCGGAAAGATGCGGGGCGAAGCCCCCGCCCGAGGGGCGCGGGGAACTGCGCGACCAGCCCCCACCCACCCGCAGCCAAACGAATGAGGCGGGCGGGGGATCCGGGGCACAGCCCCGGCCTCAGGGGCGCGGGGAACTGCGCGAACGGCCCCCATCCACCCGCAGCCGAAGAACCCCCTGCGATCCAGCCCCGCTTTGGAGCGGGGCGTGAGCCCGTGGTTCCCTGGCCCTCATGAGCAACGTCACTGTGACCACCTGGTCCCTGGAGCAGACCGCACCGAGCGACCTGCTCCCCGCGATCACGCCCGACGGGGACGTCCGGATCGTGCGCTCCGAAGTCCCCTCCCCCGAGTTCAGCCGCTTCCTGTACGCCTCCGTAGGCGGAGACATCCGCTGGACCGACCGGCTGAGCTGGACGTACGCGCAGTGGCAAGAGGTCCTGGAGCGCCCCGGCGGGGAGACCTGGGTCGCCTACGACCGGGGGACGCCCGCGGGCTACGTCGAGCTGGACCCGCAGGACGACGGCGTCGTGGAGGTCGCGTACTTCGGGCTGATCCCCGCCTTCCGGGGCCGCCGGATCGGCGGGCACCTGCTCTCGTACGGCGTCGCACGCGCCTGGGACCTGGCCGAGCGCTGGCCCGGGCGGGCCGAGACGAAGCGTGTCTGGCTGCATACATGCAGCAAGGACGGGGAGCACGCGATGGACAACTACCTGCGCCGCGGCTTCAAGCTCTTCGACACCAAGGTGGAGGAGGAGCCGGAGGTCGCCGCACCCGGGCCCTGGCCGGGCGCACGAGCGGTCTGACCTGCCGTGGGCCGTCCCTCGGCCCGTCATCGGACGGTCGCCGGGCGGCCGGATCTCCATTTCTGCCCAGCCGTGTGACCGACAACACCATCGTCTCACCATTCAGGACACGGGTGTCCACATGATGGATGATGGTGGACTGGTCCGAGATCCCCGTGACACGCTTCCGTCATGTCTGGAACTGGAATTGCCTTGGTGAGTCGGCGGCACGTCGACCTCGGCCGCATGTCCAGCGCCATCTGTCCGGCGAGCTGACACCCCCGGCCCAGCCGACATTCTCCCTTTTGCCTCCCTCTGCGCAATGACGCGCGCGTACTTCCGTATGCGCCCATATGCGCAGATGAGAGCCGCTCTCCTTCCTGTCCCGCAGTCCCGAAGGACGTATCAACCATGGCCGCCACCCCGCAGAATCCCGCCGCCGCGCCCCGCCGCAAGGTGAGTCGTCACCGCGGCGAGGGTCAGTGGGCCGTGGGTCACTTCACCCCGCTCAACGGAAACGAGCAGTTCAAGAAGGACGACGACGGTCTCAATGTGCGGACACGCATTGAGACGATCTACTCGAAGCGCGGCTTCGACTCGATCGACCCCAACGACCTTCGTGGACGGATGCGCTGGTGGGGGCTGTACACCCAGCGCAAGCCCGGGATCGACGGCGGCAAGACCGCGATCCTGGAGCCGGAGGAGCTGGACGACAAGTACTTCATGCTGCGCGTCCGCATCGACGGCGGCCGGCTGACCACCGACCAGCTGCGCGTCATCGGCGAGATCTCGCAGGAGTTCGCGCGCGGTACCGCCGACCTCACCGACCGCCAGAACGTGCAGTACCACTGGATCCGTATCGAGGACGTCCCCGAGATCTGGAACCGGCTCGAAGCGGTCGGACTGTCCACGACCGAGGCCTGCGGTGACACGCCCCGCGTCATCCTCGGCTCGCCCGTCGCCGGCATCGCCGAGGACGAGATCATCGACGGCACCCCGGCCATCGACGAGATCCACCGCCGGATCGTCGGCAACAAGGACTTCTCGAACCTGCCCCGCAAGTTCAAGACCGCGATCTCCGGCTCGCCGCTGCTCGACGTGGCCCACGAGATCAACGACGTCGCGTTCGTCGGCGTGAACCACCCGGAGCACGGCCCCGGCTTCGACCTCTGGGTCGGCGGCGGCCTCTCCACCAACCCGAAGATCGGCCAGCGCCTCGGCGCCTGGGTCCCGCTCGACGAGGTCCCGGACGTCCACGTGGGCGTCCTCTCGATCTTCCGCGACTACGGCTACCGGCGCCTGCGCACCCGCGCCCGTCTGAAGTTCCTGGTCGCCGACTGGGGCGTCGAGAAGTTCCGCCAGATCCTGGAGGACGAGTACCTCAAGCGGAAGCTGGTCGACGGCCCGGCCCCCGACCAGCCGGTCGCCCGCTGGCGCGATCACGTCGGTGTGCACCGCCAGCAGGACGGTAACTTCTACGTCGGCTTCGCGCCGCGCGTCGGCCGTGTGGACGGCACCACCCTCACGAAGATCGCCGAGCTGGCCGCGGCACACGGCTCGGGCCGGCTGCGCACCACCGTCGAGCAGAAGATGATCGTGCTCGATGTGACGGAGGACCAGGTCGACTCGCTGGTGGAGGGCCTCGAAGCCCTCGACCTGACCGTCAAGCCCTCCACCTTCCGGCGCGGCACGATGGCCTGCACGGGCATCGAGTACTGCAAGCTCGCGATCGTCGAGACCAAGGCGCGCGGTGCTTCCCTGATCGACGAACTCGAGCGCCGTATCCCCGAGTTCGACGAGCCCATCACCATCAACATCAACGGCTGCCCGAACGCCTGCGCCCGTATCCAGGTCGCGGACATCGGCCTCAAGGGCCAGCTGGTCCTCAACGACCAGGGCGAGCAGGTCGAGGGCTTCCAGGTGCACCTGGGCGGCGCCCTCGGCCTGGAGGCCGGCTTCGGCCGCAAGGTCCGTGGCCTGAAGGTCACCTCGGACGAACTGCCCGACTACATCGAGCGGGTCCTCAAGCGCTTCCAGGCGGAGCGCGAGGACGACGAGCGCTTCGCCACCTGGGCCGCCCGTGCGAGCGAGGAGTCGCTGTCGTGAGCGAACGAGCGGCTCCCTTCTACTGCCCCTACTGCGGCGACGAAGACCTCCGTCCGAGCGAGCAGGGCCACGGCGCGTGGGAATGCGCGGCGTGCAACCGAGCCTTCCAGTTGAAGTTCCTCGGGCTGCTTGCCCGTGGGGTTCAGCGCAACGAAGGTGGAGGGGACGAGATATGACGACGATTCAGAAGGACCGGGAAGATCGGGAAGACCGGGAAGGTCCGGAAGATCGGGAAGGCCGTACGGCCGAGGACCTGAAGCTGCTCGCCGAGCAGGCGGGGCGCGACCTCGAGGACTCCTCGGCTCTGGAGATCCTCCAGTGGGCCGTCCAGACCTTCGGCAAGACGTTCTGTGTGACCTCCTCCATGGAGGACGCGGTCGTCGCCCACCTCGCCTCCCGCGCCCAGCCCGGGGACAGCCAAGTCGACGTGGTCTTCCTCGACACCGGCTACCACTTCCCCGAGACCATCGGCACCCGGGACGCGGTCGAGGCCGTGATGGACGTCAACGTCATCACCCTCACCCCGCGCCGGACCGTCGCCGAGCAGGACGCCGAGTACGGGCCCAAGCTGCACGACCGCGATCCCGACCTGTGCTGCGCCCTGCGCAAGGTCAAGCCCCTGGAAGAGGGCCTGACCAGGTACGACGCCTGGGCGACCGGACTGCGCCGCGACGAGTCCCCGACCCGGGCGAACACCCCGGTCGTCGGCTGGGACGAGAAGCGGCAGAAGGTCAAGATCTCGCCGATCGCCCGCTGGACGCAGGACGACGTGGACGCGTACGTCGCCGAGCACGGCGTGCTCACCAACCCCCTGCTGATGGACGGCTACGCCTCCGTCGGCTGCGCGCCCTGCACCCGCCGTGTGCTGGAGGGCGAGGACGCCCGCGCCGGACGCTGGGCGGGACGATCCAAGACCGAGTGCGGGCTGCACGGATGACCACGACCACCCAGATCTCCCAGGAGCAGCAAGTGACGACCGGAGCCACCGTCTGGCTCACGGGTCTGCCGAGTGCCGGCAAGACCACCATCGCGTACGAGCTGGCCGGCCGGCTGCGCGACGAGGGCCACCGTGTCGAGGTGCTCGACGGCGACGAGATCCGCGAGTTCCTCTCGTCGGGCCTCGGTTTCTCGCGCGAGGACCGCGACACGAACGTGCAGCGGATCGGTTTCCTCGCCGAGCTGCTCGCCCGCAACGGCGTGAAGGCGCTCGTCCCGGTGATCGCGCCGTACGCCGACAGCCGTGAGGCGGTCCGCGGGCGTCACCAGAGCGGCGGCACCCCCTACCTGGAGGTGCACGTGGCGACCCCGGTCGAGGTCTGCTCCGTACGCGATGTGAAGGGCCTCTACGCCAAGCAGGCCGCGGGGGAGATCTCGGGGCTGACCGGCGTGGACGACCCCTACGAGGAGCCCGCGTCGCCCGATCTGCGCATCGAGTCGCACACCCAGTCCGTGCAGGAGTCCGCGGCCGCGCTCCATGCGCTGCTCACCGAAAGGGGTCTCGCATGACGACCGTCGCCAGTGTCCCCGAGGAGACGGACAGCAGCCCGTACGCGCTGTCGCACTTGGACGCGTTGGAGTCCGAGGCCGTCCACATCTTCCGTGAGGTCGCGGGCGAGTTCGAACGGCCGGTGATCCTCTTCTCCGGCGGCAAGGACTCCATCGTCATGCTGCACCTCGCCCTGAAGGCCTTCGCCCCCGCAGCCATCCCCTTCACCCTGCTGCACGTCGACACCGGACACAACTTCCCCGAAGTCCTCGCCTACCGCGACCAGACCGTCGACAAGCACGGACTGCGACTGCACATCGCCTCCGTACAGGACTACATCGACCGCGGAGTCCTGCGCGAACGCCCCGACGGCACCCGCAACCCCCTGCAGACCCTGCCCCTCACCGAAAAGATCCAGTCCGAACGCTTCGACGCCGTCTTCGGCGGCGGACGCCGCGACGAGGAGAAGGCCCGCGCCAAAGAACGCGTCTTCTCCCTGCGCGACGAGTTCTCCCAGTGGGACCCCCGCCGACAGCGCCCCGAACTCTGGCAGCTCTACAACGGCCGCCACGCACCCGGCGAACACGTCCGCGTCTTCCCCCTCTCCAACTGGACCGAACTGGACGTCTGGCAGTACATCGCCCGCGAAGGCATCGAACTGCCCGACATCTACTTCGCGCACGAGCGTGAGGTCTTCCAGCGGTCGAACATGTGGCTGACCTCCGGCGAGTGGGGCGGCCCGAAGGACGGCGAGACGGTCGAGAAGCGGCTCGTCCGCTACCGGACCGTCGGCGACATGTCCTGCACGGGCGCCGTCGACTCCGACGCGACCACGCTGGACGCCGTGATCGCCGAGATCGCCGCCTCCCGGCTCACCGAGCGGGGCGCCACCCGCGCCGACGACAAGATGTCCGAGGCCGCGATGGAAGACCGCAAGCGCGAGGGGTACTTCTAGACATGACCAGCACCACCGAACCCACCGAGCCGCTGTCGGTCGAGCAGTTGTCGGCGACCACGCTCCTGCGCTTCGCGACCGCCGGTTCCGTCGACGACGGCAAGTCCACACTGGTCGGCCGTCTGCTGCACGACTCCAAGTCGGTCCTGACGGACCAGCTTGAGGCTGTGGAGCGGGTCTCGGCGAGCCGTGGCCAGGACACCCCCGACCTCGCCCTCCTCACCGACGGCCTGCGCGCCGAGCGCGAACAGGGCATCACCATCGACGTCGCCTACCGCTACTTCGCGACCGCGCGCCGCCGGTTCATCCTGGCCGACACCCCCGGGCATGTGCAGTACACCCGGAACATGGTCACCGGTGCCTCCACCGCCGACCTCGCCGTCGTCCTCGTCGACGCCCGCAACGGGGTCATCGAGCAGACCCGCCGGCACGCGGCCGTCGCCGCGCTGCTGCGCGTCCCGCACGTGGTCCTCGCCGTCAACAAGATGGACCTCGTCGAGTACAAGGAGTCCGTCTTCGCGGCGATCGCCGAGGAGTTCACGGCGTACGCCTCCGAGCTGGGCGTTCCCGAGATCACCGCGATCCCGATCTCGGCACTCGCCGGTGACAACGTGGTGGACGCCTCCGCGAACATGGACTGGTACGGCGGCCCGACGGTCCTGGAGCACCTGGAGACGGTCCCGGTCAGCCACGACCTGGGGCACTGCCACGCGCGTCTGCCCGTGCAGTACGTCATCCGCCCGCAGACCACCGAGCACCCGGACTACCGGGGATACGCCGGTCAGATCGCCGCCGGTACCTTCCGGGTCGGCGAGAGCGTGACCGTACTGCCCTCCGGGCGCTCGACGAAGGTCAGCGGGATCGACCTGCTGGGCAAGCCGGTCGACGTGGCGTGGACCCCGCAGTCGGTGACCCTCCTGCTGGAGGACGACATCGACATCTCGCGCGGCGACCTGATCGTGCCGAGCAAGGACGCGCCCCCGACCACGCAGGACGTCGAGGCGACCGTCTGCCACGTGGCCGACCAGCCGCTCACCGTCGGCCACCGCGTGCTGCTCAAGCACGGCACCCGCACGGTGAAGGCGATCGTCAAGGACATCCCGTCCCGGCTGACGCTGGACGACCTCTCGCTGCACCCGCACCCGGGTCAGCTGGTCGCCAACGACATCGGCCGCGTGAAGATCCGTACCGCCGAGCCGCTTCCGCTCGACTCGTACGCCGACTCCCGGCGCACCGGCGCGTTCATCCTGATCGACCCGGCGGACGGCACCACGCTGACCGCGGGCATGGTCGGCGAGTCGTTCGCCGCGCCGCAGCCGGTCAAGGACGAGGGCGACGAGGACGGGTGGGACTTCTGACATGACGTCAACCGACTTCTACTCCACGTTCGCCAAGGAGGGCGGCCGCGTCGGCAGCGGCGCCCTCGGCAGCGGGCAGGGCGGAGTGGCGCGATGTGCGGACTGACGTACGCGCACTGCCTGCGCGCCCCGTCCCCCCACCCGACGTCCCGGATGCGACGACGAAGACCTGCCGACCTCCCGGCCACGACCTGAAAACGTGACCGCCGGGCCAACGAGAGGAACCCCTCCCGTGCCTGCCATCCGCTCGAACCTCGTACGCCGTGGCATAGCCACCGCCGTCGCACTCCCCCTGCTCGCGCTCGCCGCGTGCAGCTACGGCTCCGACTCCAAGGACTCCACCTCCTCGAAGGAGAAGGTCGCCGCCGGATCCTCGAAGATCGAGGGTCTCGACACCGTGAAGATCGGCTACTTCGGCAACCTGACCCACGCGACCGCGCTGGTCGGCCGCCAGGAAGGCCTCTTCCAGAAGGCGCTGGGCGGCACGAAGGCGGAGTACTCCATCTTCAACGCCGGTCCCTCCGAGATCGAGGCGCTGAACTCGGGCTCGATCGACATCGGCTGGATCGGCCCCTCGCCGGCGATCAACGGCTTCACCAAGTCCCAGGGCAAGAGCCTGCGCATCATCGGCGGTTCGGCGTCCGGCGGTGTGAAGCTCGTGGTCAACCCGAAGAAGATCACGTCCCTGAAGGACGTCAAGGGCAAGAAGATCGCGACCCCGCAGCTCGGCAACACGCAGGACGTGGCGTTCCTCAACTGGATCGCGGAGCAGGGCTGGAAGGTCGACGCGCAGAGCGGCAAGGGTGACGTCTCGGTCGTCCGCACGGACAACAAGATCACCCCGGACGCCTACAAGTCCGGCTCCATCGACGGCGCCTGGGTGCCGGAGCCGACCGCGTCCAAGCTGGTCGCCGAGGGCGGCAAGGTGCTGCTGGACGAGTCGTCGCTGTGGCCCGACAAGAAGTTCGTGATCACGAACATCATCGTGTCGCAGAAGTTCCTCAAGGAGCACCCGAAGGTCGTCGAGGCCGTGCTGAAGGGCTCGGTCGACACCAACAAGTGGATCAACGCCAACTCCGACCAGGCGAAGGCCGCGGCGAACGCGCAGCTGAAGGTCGACTCCGGCAAGGAGCTCCCGGCGAACGTCCTCGACCCGGCCTGGAAGTCCATCCAGATCACCAATGACCCGCTGGCCTCCACCCTCAACACGGAGGCGGCGCACGCGGTGAAGGCGGGCCTGCTGGAGAAGCCGGATCTGAACGGGATCTACGACCTCACGCTCCTGAACAAGGTCCTGGGGGCCGCGGGCGAGAGCACGGTCGACGACGCCGGTCTCGGCGTCAAGTAAGGACCCACACCGATGAGTTCCCAGGAGGTGACGACCATGGCCACGACCCTCGCCAAGGCCGCTGACGGCGCCGAAGTGGTGGAGCACGCCGCCCGGATCGAGCATGTCTCGAAGTCCTTCGCCGGACCGGCGGGGCCCCAGCTCGTCCTCGACGACATCACCCTCGATGTCGCGCCGGGCGAGTTCGTCACCCTTCTGGGGGCCTCGGGGTGTGGGAAGTCGACGCTGCTCAACCTGGTCGCGGGCCTCGACGCCCCGACCGCGGGCAGCATCACGACCAACGGGCGTCCGGCCCTGATGTTCCAGGAGCACGCCCTGTTCCCGTGGCTGACCGCGGGCAAGAACATCGAGCTCGCCCTTCGGCTGCGCGGCGTCGCGAAGTCCGAGCGCCGCGACCGGGCGGAGGAGCTGCTCGAACTCGTCCGGCTGAAGGGCGCGTACGGGAAGCGGGTGCACGAGCTGTCCGGCGGTATGCGCCAGCGCGTCGCGATGGCCCGCGCGCTCGCCCAGGACAGCCAGATCCTGCTGATGGACGAGCCGTTCGCGGCGCTGGACGCCATCACACGGGACGTCCTGCACGACGAACTGACCCGGATCTGGCGCGAGACCCGGCTGTCCGTCCTCTTCGTCACCCACAACGTGCGTGAGGCGGTGCGGCTGGCCGAGCGTGTCGTCCTGCTGTCGTCCCGCCCGGGCCGGGTGGCCCACGAGTGGCGGGTCGACATCCCTCAGCCGCGTCGTATCGAGGACGCGGCCGTCGCCGAGCTGTCCGTCGAGATCACCGAACAACTGCGTGGGGAGATCCGCCGCCATGGCCAGCACTGAGACGAAGGCCGACGCGGCCGACCAGCCCGTCAAGGACAGCCCCGGCAGCGACATGGCGGGCCTGGAAGCGGGCCTCGACGCCCTGGAGACGGTCGGCCACACAAACAGGCCGACGTTCCGCCAGACCTTCGTCGAGAAGATACTGCCGCCGCTCGTCGCCATCGCCCTGGTGCTGGTGGTGTGGCAGGCGCTGATCTCGTTCAAGGTCGTCACCGACCCGAGCAAGCTGCCCTCCCCGTCCGACGTCTGGGGCGAGGTCAAGAACGCCTGGCTGCAGGGCACGCTGCTCGACTACATCTGGACGAGCGTCTCGCGCGGTCTGCTCGGGTTCCTCTTCGCCCTGGTGATCGGCACCCCGCTGGGTCTGCTGGTGGCCCGCGTGAAGTTCGTCCGCGCCGCGATCGGCCCGATCCTCTCCGGCCTGCAGTCGCTGCCCTCCGTGGCCTGGGTGCCGCCGGCCGTCATCTGGCTGGGCCTGAACAACTCGATGATGTTCGCGGTGATCCTGCTCGGTGCCGTCCCCTCCATCGCCAACGGCCTGGTGTCGGGTGTGGACCAGGTGCCGCCGCTGTTCCTGCGGGCGGGCCGCACGATGGGCGCGACGGGACTGCGCGGGACCTGGCACATCGTGATGCCGGCCGCGCTGCCCGGCTATCTGGCCGGTCTGAAGCAGGGCTGGGCGTTCTCCTGGCGCTCCCTGATGGCGGCGGAGATCATCGCCTCCTCCCCCGACCTGGGCATCGGCCTCGGTCAGCTGCTGGAGAACGGCCGCACCGCCAGTTCCATGTCGATGGTCTTCCTCGCCATCTTCCTCATCCTGTTCGTCGGTATCGCCATCGACCTGCTGATCTTCAGCCCGCTGGAGCGGTGGGTGCTGCGCAGCCGCGGTCTCCTGGTGAAGAGCTGAGCCGCGTCATGACGAGTCAGCCGGTCCTCCTGGTCATCGCCCACGGCAGCCGCGATCCGCGTCATGCCGCGACGGTGCACGCCCTCGTACGGCGCGTGCGGGCGCGGCGCCCCGGCCTGCGCGTGGAGACCGGCTTCCTCGACTTCAACATCCCCTCGGTGCAGGGGGTGCTGGAGTCGCTGGCGGCGGAGGGCGTACGCGATGTGGTCGCCCTCCCCCTCCTCCTCACCCGTGCCTTCCACGCGAAGGCGGACATTCCGGCGGTCCTGCGGGAGGCCCCGTCGTGCCTGCGCATCCGCCAGGCGGAGGTGCTCGGCCCCTCCCCCCTGCTGACGTCGGCGCTCGACCGCCGGCTGTACGAGGCGGGGCTGACCCCCGCCGACAAGTCCTCGACGGGGGTCGTGCTGGCCTCCGCGGGGTCCACCGACCCGGAGGCGATCGCGGTGATCGCAGAAATCGCGCGGGAGTGGCGGCACACCGGTTGGTGCGCCGTGCGGCCCGCGTTCGCCTCCGCATCCCTTCCGCGCACCGAGGACGCCGTACGCGAACTGCGCGCCCTCGGCTGCGAACGTGTCGCCGTCGCGCCCTACGTCCTCGCGCCCGGCTTCCTCCCGGACCGCATCGCCCGGGGCGCCGCCGAGGCGGACGTACTGGCCGATGTACTGGGCCCGGCGCCGGAGGTGGTACGGGTCCTGCTGGAGCGGTACGACGAGGCACGCGTCCCGGTCCTGGCGGCGCTCGGCGCCTGAGCGCTCACGACTTGGTGGTGGCCGTCACGGTGGCCGCCGGTCCCGTGCCCGCCGCCGTCACCGTCGCGATCGTGACGGTGTACGAGGTGCCCGGCCTGAGTCCTCCGATCACCCGGAACATGCCCTTCGCGGAGGGCTGGGTGACCAGGACGTCCCGCCCCGTGACGTCGATCGGGGCGCGGCCGTCGGAGACGGTGACGCGGTAGCCGACGACCTTGGCGTCACCGGTGGCGGTCGGCGGGGTCCAGGCGACGGTGGCCGCGGTGGACGCCGTGCGCAGCTTGGGGCCGGTCGGTGCGCCCGGCAGCGCGGTCACGGCGGTCGGGGTCAGCGGGAGCGAGGCGAGCGACGGGGCACTGGTGCCGTGGGTGTTGCTCGCGGTGACGGTGACCGTGAGCGGGCCGCCCGGCGCGGGCAGTCCACCGATCCGTACGACCGCCGTGCGCTTGAACTCGGCGGCGCCGATGGCCTGTTCGCCCACCTGATGCCCGGTCGCGTCGTACGCCCGCGCCGTGTAGCCCGTCACCGGTGAGCCGCCGTCCACGAAGCTCGGGTTGAAGGTGACGTACAGGGCGTCGGCGCCCGCCGTGCTCGTACCGACACGGGAGGGTGCCTCCGGGGCGGAGACGGCGCCGACGCGGCGGTCGAGCAGTCCGCGGTAGGCGGGTTCGAGTCCTGCGTTGTCGAGGATCTCCGGCGGTACGTCGGAGGGGGCCGTCATGATCTTGTTGCCGGCCGTCACCAGGCCCTTGTTGTCGCTGTCGGAGGTTCCCTCCTCCCACCAGTTGTCCTTGACGAGGGTCGGGTCGTTGTTGCCGAGGGTGTCGCGGTAGTCGGTGTGGCGGGAGGCGACGTTGGCGTACGAGGCGTTGTAGAGGACGTTGCCCTCGACCGTCTCGTAGGTGCAGCCGTTGTCGGTGTAGACGTTCTTGCCCAGGCCCCACTGGTCGTGGATGACGTTGCCGGTGACCTTCTCTCCGTCGGCCAGGGAGGTGCCCGTCAGGCCCTGGGTGTAGATGCCGCCGCCGTCGTCGAGCATCTGCATGTAGTCGAAGATCAGGTTGTCGCGGACCGTGTTGTCGTGGCTGGGGTTGGGGGTCGCCGGGTCGCCGATCTTGTCGGGCCAGCCGCCCCAGCCGAGGGAGACGGCGCTGTAGCCGACGTGGTCGATCTGGTTGTGGGCGATCGTGGTGCGCTGGGTCCAGCCGTCGAGGATCGCCACGCCGCCGTGGTACTCGCGGGGAAGTCCGTAGAGGTGATTGTTCGTCACCTGCACCCCGGAGGCCGGGGTTTGCCCGTCCACTGAGCCGATCTCCAGGCCGTTGCCGGAGATGTCGGTGAAGACGCTGCCGCTGACCGTGGAGTCCTTCGAGCCGGTGCCCAGGTCGAGGCCGGACGCGCCGAGATGGGCGAAGACGTCGTCGCTGAACGCGATGCGCTGTCCGTACGCGAAGGAGACGTTGCCCGGCATCTTGGTCCAGGAAGCGAAGGGGCAGGTGCCGCCCTCGACGTACTGGCACAGGCCCTGGGTCGCCCAGCCCTTCTCGCCGGTGATGGTGTAGCCCGCCTGGATCTCGGAGAAGCCCTCCGGCCCCGAGGGGGTGAGCCAGGTGGCGTAGCTGAACTGGAGGCCGCGGAAGGCGAGGTCGTGGACGGGCGCGGCGGCGGTGCCCCGTCCGTCGATCAGCTTCTCGGCCTGTGCCGCCTCGACGTCGGCGCGCGCGAGGTTCTCGCCCTTGCGGGGCAGGTAGTAGACCCGGTGTGCGGCGCGGTCGAGGTACCACTCGCCGGGCTGGTCCAGGAGTTCGTAGGCGTTCTCGACGTAGGTCGCCCTGCCGCCGTTGGTGAGGTGGCCGGGCCCGACCATGCTGACCGTGCGGCCGGGGATGTCCGGGAACTCGACCCGCTTGTTGGAGTTGTCCCAGCACGGCTGGACCATCGTGATCGTGGTGCCCTCGGTGGCGGCGACGCGGCAGCGCGGCTCGGTCCACTGGCCCAGGCCGTCGCGCTCGACGTTCCACAGGGACTCGCCGCTGGTGTAGACGAACTCGGCGTCGGAGGGGTGCTTCCAGTGCGCGAGGGCGTCGGAGGACGCCGTGTACCCGGTGGCGGTCTGGGTGAGGGTCACCGGCACGGCCCCGCGGGCCCGTTGGGCGCGCACCCCGTCGACGTACAACTGCCGTGTGTCGGTGAGGCCTTGGGGCGCGGGCGCGGACCACAGGCCTGCCCTCCCGGCGACCGGGCGCCAGCCCTCGACCTGCCGGCCACCGCTGATGACGGTGTTCCCGGTGCCCTGCCAGATCACCTGGTGGCCGCCGGTGCCCGAGTCCCGGGCGTCGAGGGTGAGGGGCGCGGTCTGCCGGTACGTTCCCGACGCGAGGTGGACCGTCAGATCGCCCTTCATCCCCGTGACCCGCTCACGCACCAGGCCGCGGGCGCGTTCCAGGGTGCGTACGGGGTGGCGGGCGGTGCCGTTCGCGTGGTCGTTCCCGCCCGGGGAGACGTAGAGGTCGGAGGTCGCGGGCTGGGCGGAGGACACGGCGCCCGGAATTCCTAAGGCCAGGACCGTGGAGATCAGGGTGACGAGGGCGGCTCTTCGGCGCATGGGCATGTTCCCCTCCCGTGGGATCAGCCTGTACCCAACGCCGAGAAAGGTAGGATCTATCAAGCGTCACCGTCAATGAATGCGACAGAGAACGCCCCAACTTCCTCCTACTGGCCACCGATTCATCCGAGCAGCGTTCATATTCCAGACCGCCGTTCAGTCGAAGGACAGTCCTCCCGTCCTCGTCCGCTTGAGCTCGAAGAAGTCCGGGTGGGCGGCGAGGACGCGGAAGCTGTCGAAGAGCTCCGCCGCGCGCTCGCCCCGCGGAACGGCCCGCAGGACGGGGCCGAACCACACCGTTCCGTCGACGTGGAGGGTGGGGGTCCCCACATAGCCGTCCGAGCCGGGCTCCCGGCCCGCCTCGTGACTGCGGCGTACCGCCTCGTCGTACGCGGAGTCGTGGGCCGCTGCGGCCAACTCGGCCGGGAGCCCCAGTTCGGCGAGGGAGTCGGCGACCACGGCGTCGAAGTCCTCGACCCCTCGGTCATGGATGCGGGTGCCGAAGGCGGTGTAGAGGTCGCGCAGCACCTTCTCGCCGTGTTGTTCGGCGGCGGCCACCGCGACCCGTACGGGTCCCACGGACTTGTCGACCAACTCCCTGTACCAGGCGGAGAGTTCATTGCCCTGGTTGTGCAGGTGGAGGCTCATCACACGGAAGCGGAGGTCGAGCGGGCGGGCACGCTCGACCTCCAGCATCCAGCGTGAGGTGATCCACGCGAAGGGGCAGGCCGGGTCGAAGTAGAAGTCGACGCGGGTGGGTGAGTCGTCCGTCCTCGGGTTCGTCATACCGTCGAGGCTAGCCAGTCAATGGCACAGTGACACGGCCCAATTCTCCTCTGAATCACTGGTCCAATACGGTGTGGGCCAGGTGCGGATTCCGGCCGCTGTGGGCGAGGGCGCGCTCGAAGACGGGTGCGTCGTCGGACACTGGTACCGGGTCGGCGAAGCCGTCGTACTGACGGTAGAGCTCGGCGTGCGTGTCGACGACGTCCAGGACGAACCGGGCCGCGCCGTCCGAGATCCGCAGCTCCTGGCCGGTGGCCGTCGCGACGTCCCAGCCGTGCACCGCCATCTCCTTGACGATCATCGAGGCGATGTCGGCGGCGGGCATCTTCGCCGTCCCGAGCTCGACTTCGCCCTCCCACACCTCGGGGTCGTCCCAGGCGGCCACGGCGCGGTCGAGCTGCTCGGCGTACGCCCGCGCCCAGCCGGGATCCGCGGTGAAGTCGCGACCGGTCAGTTCCTCGGGGAGCTGCTCGCGCAGCGCGCGGTGCTCCAGGCCGTGCGCGGTGTAGAGGACCCAGTGGTTCACCAGGGTGCGCAGGTCCCAGTCCGGGCAGTGCGTGGGACCGGGCTCCGCCAGTCGCGCCGCCGTGACACCGCCGGCCACCCGGGCGGCCTCGGCGGCGCATTCCACCATGTACGGGTGCACGTTCTTGTACGGATTGCTCATGCCCTTCACGCTAGGGACGCGGCGCGTGCTCCTCTTGAACAAACGCGACAGCGTCGTCGGCCAGGCGTACGAGTTCCGCGACCGGCAGCGATCCCGCCGCCCTGCGCTCGCGCGCGAAGGTGTTCGCGAGCCGCTGGAGCAGTTCGTTGAGCGGGGTCGGTACGCCGTGCAGCCGACCGAGGAGGACGATCTCGCCGTTGAGGTAGTCGGCCTCGATGGTGCCGGTGCCCCGGTCGAGGGACTGCCAGGAGGAGCCGCCGCCGCGTGGGGAGCCGTCGAAGGGCTCGAACCGGATCTTGTTGTCGCGGGCCTTCGTCTGCTCCTCCTCACTGGTGTACGCGATCTCGGCGGCGGTCAGCACCGCTTCGCCCTCCGCGCGCACTCGCGCGTAGAGCGCCAGGCCCTCCTCACTGGTCAGGACGCCGCTGACCGCCTCGATCGCGTTCGCGAGATTGCCGAGCAGCTTGGCGTACTGCCAGCGGGCCACGTCCGGCACGACGGGTGCCTCGAAGTCGGCCTTCTCCAGGTCGGCGGCGATGCGGCGGGCCGTCTCGTCCGTGCCGTGCGGATGGCGGCCCAGGTGCAGGATTCCGGTGAGCGGGGCGCCCGCCGCCGACACCGCACCCGGCTCGACGAGGGTCGCGGGCAGCCAGACGCAGACGCCGTACACCCGGCGGAAGCGGCGCAGCGCGATCCGGGGGCTCTCCACCCCGTTCTGCGCGCAGACCAGCGGCAGCCGTTCGGCGGCCGTGCCGCCGCCCGCCACGGGTGCCGGGCCCCATGCCTCCAGGGCCGCCTCGCTGTCCTGTGTCTTCACCGCCAGGACCAGTACGTCGTCGGCGCGCAGTTCCCCGAGCGCCGCGGGCCCGTCGACCGTGGGCAGCCGGTGTGTGCGCGTCCCCTCCGAGGTCATGAGCCGCAGCCCGTGCGTGCGCAGCGCCTCGTAGTGCGCGCCCCGCGCGACCAGCGCCACCTCGTGGCCCGCCTCGGCCAGCCGGCCGCCGATGGCCCCGCCGACCGCTCCCGCTCCTATGATGATGTAACGCATGGAGACGAGCCTCGCACAGTCGTATGTACCCTCCATTAAATGGTTTCGGAAAACTTCGTCCTCGGTGGGGAGCTGCCGGTGCGGCGGCTCGGTTTCGGCACCGCGCAGTTGACCGGTCCCGGCTACTGGGGGCCGCGCGGGGACGCCCGGGACGCGGTGGCCGTGCTGCGGCGGGCCGTCGAGCGCGGGGTCACGCTCGTCGACACCGCCGACAACTACGGTCCCGCGATCGCCGAGGAGCTGGTCGCCGAGGCCCTGTATCCCTACGACGAGGGCCTGTTGATCGCGACCAAGGGCGGAGTCGTGCGCACCAGTGACCGTGCCTGGCACGTCGACGGGCGGCCCGAGCGGTTGCGGGCGATGTGCGAGGCGAGTCTGCGGCGGCTGCGGCTCGACACGATCGGCCTGTACCAGCTGCACCGGCTCGACCCGGCCGTACCGCCCGCCGAACAGCTAGGCTCACTCGCCGCGTTGCGTACGGAGGGCAAGATCCGGCACATCGGGCTCGACACCGTCACCGCCGAACAGCTCGAAGCGGCACTGGAGTTGACCGACATCGCCTCGGTCCAGAACCGCTTCAACCTGCTCGACCGCGACTCGGAGCCGCTGCTGAAGCTGTGCGAGGCGCGCGGGATCGCCTTCCTGCCCTGGTTCCCGCTGGGCAACGGCTCCCTCACCGCCGACCCGGAGTGCGCCCGGATCGCCGCCGCGCACGGGGCGGCACCGGGGCAGATCGCCCTGGCCTGGCTGCTGCACCGCTCCCCGGTGCTGTGCCCGACCCCGGGCACGGGATCCCTCGCCCATCTGGAGGAGAACCTCGACGCGGGCCGGGTGCGGCTCACCGCCGAGGACATGGCAGCGCTGGGTTGACCTTGCCCCTGGGACAAGGACGAGAGTCTCGGACATGGACCAGTACCTGAAGCAGACGCCGTACAGCGATCCCGGCGACGCTCTGGACAGGGGCGGACTGCCCCGCGATCCGGAACAACTCGCCCGTGTCGTCAGAGATCTGATCATCCATCGGGGCGAGGGACGGCGCTTCGACTACGCCATCCCCGAGGAGCGGGTGCACGAGGACGCGGAGTCGCGGTACGCGGCGCGGCTGCTGCGGATCCTGGCGGAGCGCGGGGACGCCCCGCTCACCGAGCCGCGGGCGCCAGCACGACGGTTCGTGGGCACGTGCCGGGACTTCGCGCTGCTGCACTGCTCCCTCCTGCGGGCCACGGGGACGCCCGCCCGGCTCCGTTGTGGCTTCGCCCGGTACTTCGACGAGTACTACGCCGACCACTGGGTCACCGAGTACCGCCTGCCGGACGGCGGTTGGCGGCTGGCCGACCCACAGGTCCACCACGGGTACGACATCTCCTTCGACCCGATGGACGTGCCCCGCGACCAGTTCCTGGTGGCCGGGGACGCCTGGCGGGCGTGCCGCGAGAAAGGGACCGACCCCCGGAGGTTCGGCGTGTTCGACCTCAACGGGATCGAGGGCCTGTCGTATCACGGCCTGTGGTTCGTCCGCGCGAACGTCCTGCGCGACCTGGCCGCACTCAACGGTGTCGAAGTGCTGCCCTGGGACGCCTGGGGCCCCGAGATCATCGACGACACGGCGCTCGACGCGGACGAGCTCGCCCTGATCGACTCCGCCGCCGCGGCCGGCGGCGAGGACGAGCTGCGACGCCTGTACCGGGATCCGAGGCTGACCGTCCCGGACGAGATCGTCTCGTACACCACCTACCACGGCGTACGAAAGGTCACTCTGGGGCGGACCTGAAGGGCGTGCCCTGGTGGAAGTACAGGCGCCAGCCGTCCTGCGTCCGCCGCCACAGCGAACTGCGGTGCACCCGACGGCCGTTGTCCCCCTCCGTGTCGAACGTGAGGTGGACCAGGTCCGGTGCGAGCTGGACGCCCTTCATCCGTGAGGCGGTGACGGGCCGCGACCCCTGCTGGGCCAGCAAGGTCAGTTCGGTGAGGACCGAAGCGCGGTCCCACAGCCTCCCGGAGGAGCCGAACTCGTAGAAGTCGGGGTGGAGCAGGGCCCCCATCCGCTCCGGCGAGCGGCGGACCTCCGCGTCGAGCAGGGTCTTCAACTGTTGGGTGTTTGGCTTAGAGTTCCTAGCCAAACGACGCTTCCACCCTCGGAATATTGGCATCTGACGGAGTGTTTGCCTTCATGTGAGAAGGGGTGAGCAGCTGCCGTGGATCGTGTCCGATGAGCTGTGGGCGCGGATCGAGCCGTTGTTGCCGGTCGTGCCGCGCCGTGCCGATCACCCGGGACGCAGGCGTCTGGACGACCGGAAGGTGCTGTCGGGCATCCTGCTGTACACCGGCATTCCGTGGGAGTTCCTGCCCCAGGAACTGGGCTTCGGCTCCGGCATGACCTGCTGGCGGCGCCTGCGCGACTGGAATGACGCGGGTGTCTGGCAGCGTCTCCACGAGTCGCTGCCGGCCGAGCTGAACGCCGCAGGTGCCCTGGACTGGTCGAGGGCGGTGATCGACGGCTCCGACGTACGGGCCATGAAGGGCGGCCCAAAACCGGACGGAGCCCGGTCGACCGTGCCCGAACTGGCTCCAAGCATCATCTGATCACCGAAGCGCACGGCATTCCGCTGGCGGTGTCACTGACCGGCGGCAACCGCAATGATGTCACGCAGCTCATGCCGCTGATCGAGGCTGTTCCGCCGGTGCGCGGCCGGCGTGGACGGCCTCGCCGACGCCCCGTCAGCCTCTACGCCGACCGGGGCTACGACCACGACAAGTACCGCCGGCAGGTCCGGGCGGTCGGGATCACCCCGGTCATCGCCCGCCGCGGCACCGGACACGGTTCAGGGCTGGGTATCCACCGGTGGGTGGTCGAGCAGAGCTTCGCGCTGCCGCACTGGTTCCGCCGGTTACGTATCCGCTGGGAGATACGCGATGACATCCATGAAGCCTTCCTCGTCCTCGGATGCGCGCTCATCTGCCGGCGGCGTCTGAAGTCGAGTCCGTAGGGATCAAAAGCATTGGCCCTGGCCAGAGTTGCTGCATACCTTGCTGCCCGTGACCCGCCGCTGCCCTGCACCCGTCGCATCTGCCCCTCCGACCGGGCTGTTCTCCCGTACGTATCTGGCCGCCACCGCCAGTTTCGCGGCGGTGATGTTCCTGACCGGGTTCGCCGCGCTGGCGGTGATGCCGTTGCTGCCGGTGGCTGCCAGGGACCTCGACGGGGTCGCTCTGTATCCGTTGGTGGCGGGGGCGTTCGTGGCCGCGAGCCTGCTCGGCGGGGTGCTGGGCGGGGCGTGGGCGGACCGTGCCGGAGCCCGGCGGCCGCTGGTGGCCGGGGTGGTCCTGACCGTCTTGACACTGCTCGTCTCCGCGACCAGTACCACCATCTGGCAGTTGGCCCTCGGGCGCTTCGCGGACGGCATCGCGGCGGGACTGGTCGCGGTGTCTGTCAACGCGGCCATCGGCCAGTCCTACCCGGATCACATACGCGCCCGCGCCCTGGCCCTGATGAGCGCCTGCTGGATCGTGCCGTCACTCGTCGGTCCGCCGCTCGCCGGGCTCGTAGCCGCGTGGTGGTCTTGGCGGGCGGTGTTCTTCGGCCTCGCGGGCCTCACTCTGCTTCCGGCGGTGGCCGCGGTGCTCCTGCTTCGAGGGCGGGCGGCGCAGGGCGGAGCATCGCGGGGGGCCCAAGGCACCGAGGGACCCGTGCGGCGGCCCGCCCTGCCCACTGCGGTGGCGGTGAGCGCGGCAGCGGCGCTCACCCAGTACGGCGTCTCCGCCTGGGACGTACGGCACGCAGCGTGCACGGTGTCTGGCCTGACACTGCTCGCGGTGTTCGCCCCGCGGCTGCTGCCGCCGCGCACCTGGCGGGCCGAGCGCGGGCTGCCCGCCACGGTGCTGCTACGGGCGCTCACCTCGGGCGCGTACTTCACGCTCGAGGCGTTCGTACCGCTGATGCTGAGTACGGCGCGACGGGTGCCGGGCGTGGTGACGGGGCTTGCGTTCACCGGGGCCGCGCTCGCCTGGGCCGGGGCGTCCTGGGTGCAGGGACGCCTGCAGGAGCGGGTACCGCGGCACCGGCTCGTCGCCGTCGGGGCCGGGGTGATGGCGGCCGCGGTTGCTCTGGCCGTACTGTGCACCCTGCCCGCGGTGCCCGCGGCCGCGGCGGTGTTCTCGATGGTGCTGGCCGCTGTCGGTATGGGGCTTGCGGCGCCATCGCTGACCCTGCTGTCCCTCGCACACGCCCCGGTCGGCGGGCAGGGTTATGCGAGCGGCGCGATGCAGACTTCGCAGAATCTCGGCCAGACGGTGGTCCTGGCGCTAGCCTCGGCCCTGCTCAGCGCAGTGTCGACGGCGGCGACTGGTCAACTCGCTCCGTTCGTATGGGCGTTCGCGCTACTGGTACTACCGGTCGTGGGGACGGTCTGCCTGGCAGGCCGGACGCGGATGGCAAGCCCCGATCGGCAACGCGACCCTGCACCGGCCGTCACCACTGCCCATGCTGAACCCGTGGACGCGACATAGGCGATGCAGATCATTTCGTTAGGAGTTCTTAAGCAGGCTGGCTGATGCTGCTGCATGTCATCGGTGCGGATCTTCAGGATCTGCCACTGCTTTCTTCCCCGTTCAGTTGGGATTTCCGTCGGCTTTGAGATGTGCGGGGACTCTGCTGCTCAATTCGTGGAGCCTGTGGAAACCGCCGTCAATGGTGGCGTCCCCCGGGTCTTCGTCGCAGGTCGCGAGCGGAGGTCCGGCAGCCGCGCCGAATTGACCAGCAGAGTCTGCGGGTGTTCCCGGTCTGGTCCTTGTCGGATGCCGATGGTCGTGGTCTTCCCGTACTCCGGGGCCTTCTCGCACTTTCGGGGTGCGGGAAGGCCGTGTCCTTGTGTGATGGTCGGTCGTTAGGCCGATCGGAGTGCCGGGATGCGGCCGCCTGTGAAGATGACCGGACACGTGCCAGAAAGCGGGGTGGTAGGCGTGGCCAGGCTGATGGCGACGGCCACGTGCACCGCCTTCTCCGGCGAGCTGGAAGGCACCGGTGAGCGGGTCGGGCAGCGAGCCCTGCTGGAACGGGTGGGTTTTCTGACGGAGTTGAGTCAGAAACTGACCGGCGCTCTGGTGGCCGCCCGGTGGGACGAGGCCTGCCTGGACGTGCTGGCCGCCGGGGTGGACGAGCGGGGCGAGGCGCTGCCGTCCAAGGGGTGGATGGCGCTGCGCCGCCTGGACTGGCCGCAGACTGTCACGCCCCCGGCGGGGGTGTATGTCCCGGACCGGGTGCGCCGGGGTGTGGAGGAGTACGCGGCCCGCACCCTGCGGCTGGCCCTGCACCGGCGCAGTATCGTGGCCGCCGTCCTGGCCACCTGGCCCGCTGATCCGCGGCGGCGCACCGAGGCGGAATGGACCGCGCTGCGCGCAGCGCTGCCCGCCGGGGTGAGCGGTGCGGAGGTGCGCAACCGCACCCGGCAGGTCCGCCAGTTCATGGCCGGGCACGGGCACCTGCCCGCCGGGCTGTGCGTCCTGGAGGGCCCGCCGCGGGTGGCCCCGCTGGTGGTGCTGGCGGCGATGGACCGCCAGCAGGTCACCCTGGCCCGGGTGGATGAGGTCACCGCCCGGCTGCGGGTCAAGCTCCCCCTGCGCGCCGCCCCGGCCACGGGGCGCGACTGGGCCTGGCACGTGATCGACATCCATCTGCCCGGCACCGTCACACCGGATGCGGTGCTGCACACCCCGGCCCTGCGCCCTACCCCGGCCGGGAGGATCGCCGTCGACCTGCCGCACTCCCGGCCCGCCCCGGCCACCAAAGCGACCGGCCATACCGTGGCACTCGGTTTCGACTGGGGTGTCAACACCCTGCTCACCGGCACACTCGGCCGCCTGACCGGCCAGGGCCCGGCCCAGCGGGTGGTCACCGACGGCCGGCCCCTGGTCTTCGACGCCACCACGATCAGTGCCGCCCTGCACCGGCTGCGCGGCCACCGCGAACACCTCGCCGCTAAGCGCGACCACTACCAGGCCCTCGCCGACGGGCTCGGCTCCCCGTGCCCGGCCTGGGGCGAACACCTCGACCGGGCCCGGGTACTGGACGTCGAGCACGGACGGGTGTGTGCCCGTATCCGGCAGCTGAATGCCGCGCTGGCCTGGTCGGCGGCCCGCTGGGCCGTCGACCAGGCCGTAGCACTCGGCGCGAGCATCATTTACCTGGAAGACCTGACCACCCTGGAAGCCCGTGGCCACCGGCGCGGCAACGCCCGGCTGTCGGGGCAGGTGCGCGGCACGGTGGCCGAAGCGATCCGGCACCTGGGAGCGAAGGCGGGGATCGCGGTGGTCACCGTCCCGGCCCGGGGCACCTCCAAACGGTGCCCCGGCTGCCTGAACACCCTCACCCACCACCCCGCCCCCGACCGACTGACCGAACGCGGCTGGAAGTGGGCGCACTGTCCGGGGTGCGGGCTGTCGATGGACCGGGATCACGCCGCCGCCCGCCGGATCGTCTCTCGCGGCCTGCTCGCCCAAGCCCACACCATCACCGACCGCGCCACCGGCGCCCGGACCATCCGCACCACGGTGGAGGGCACCGTGGTCCTGGTCCGCCGTCCGAAGAAGACCACCCGCCGCCTGCGCCGACAGTGTCGCGCAGAGCAGGCCCCGCCCCGGCCGCGCGGACCGAAGACCACCCCGGGCAAGCAGCGCCCCACCCCCAGCAGGCCGAGCGGCACCCGGCACCGAGGTGCCCGGCGTGCCTACGCAGACACAGCCCCGGGCCCTAAGACTTCCCGCCGTATGCCCGATGTGCGTACGGTCCCCGCCACCACCCCCACCACGGGGGCAGTCCAGCGTCCGGCGGGGCATGACACCCAGGCACCAGCCGTATCCGGGCCGGCGCCAGGTCATGGAGTACCCGCACCCCACCGGCCCGAAGAAGACCTTCTCCCGGCCGGCCGGGTGCGGCTCTCGAACAGAACCTGTCGACGGCGCACCCGCGCCGCCGAGCGGACCGGCTTCCACCACCTGCACGCCACCCAGGTCCACCCCCTCACCCCGAGGTTCGGACCACCGGACAGCGACCGCACACGGCCACGCCGCGCCCGAAAAGCCTGGAAACCACAGGCACACACAGAGTTCTAGAGACGCTCAGTTCGCCCATGATGGCGGCCTCCACGGCGGGGTTGTGCTCAGGCACCGGTCAGCTCCTCGAGTTTGACGACCGTGTTCCAGTTGCGGGCGGTGGCGGTGACGCCCTTGAGGAGCCGGGGCTTCGACAGGGCCACGGCGAGCTTGGAGCGTCCGAGGCCGTCGGGGGCGTACAGATAGAGCGCCCGGTCCCCGAGGCGGAACTCCTCCGGCAGGAAGAGGGCCGGGTCGACCGAGGCGAAGCGCTCGGGGTCGACGGGGCCGGAGAAGTAGGTGACGTGCAGCTGCTTGGCCTCCAGTTCGGCGGCCGGGAACGGGCACGCCTCCCGTACGGCCCTCAGATAGGCGTGGTCGCGGACCAGTACGCCGACGCCGAAGCCGAAGTGCTTCTCTATTGCCTCGGCCAACTCGGCCGCCAGGGAGTCCTCGTCACCGCGGTCGGCGGAGAAGACGGCGTTGCCGCTCTGGAGATACGTCTGTACGTCGCCGTGGCCGAGTTCCGCGATCAGCGTGCGGAGCTCGGCCATCGGCACCTTCTTGTTGCCGCCCACGTTGATCCCGCGCAGCAGTGCCGCGTATGTCGTCGCCATCCGCACACCATAGGACGGCCGTCAGGCCCGGGCGGACCAACACCCGCACCCCGGTCCCGATCGACGGCCGCACCCTGATCCGGATCCCCGAGAGGCCCGGATAGGTGTAAGGGGCCCCTGTCCTCCCCAGTGCGGAGGCGACGGGGTCCGCGGGGAGGAGCCGGAGGTCGTGGGGTTCACCGGGCAGCACGAGGAGACGTTCTTATCCGCCCCCTACCTTCATAAGCAGAGATGACGGCAGGGGGCTGTCACCGTGCACAAGGGGGCAGGCCCGTCATGGGGAACGGAGACATACGGGTGCGGGGCATCGCCGCGCGGGCAGGCGGCTGGAGCGCCCGGCACCGATGGGCCGCCGTGGGGATCTGGGTGCTGTTCGTCGTCCTGGCGATGGGGATCGGCTCGGCGGCGGGCCGCGTCGACGTCAAGGAGAGCGACCAGCTCAAGGGCGAGACGCACACCGCCGCGAAGATCATCGAGGACGCCGGGATCGAGGAACCGGCCAGTGAGAGCGTTCTGATCCAGGGGAAGGACGCGAGCGTCAAGGCCACGGACGCCGACTTCCGCGCCGCCGTCACCGCCATCGTCAAGGCCGTCGAGGGGACCGGCAAGGTCACGGACGTGACCTCCCCGTACGACACGAAGACGATCTCCAGGGACGGGCGCAGCGCGCTCGTGCAGTTCGACATGCGGGGCGACGCGGAGACCGCGGGTGACCGCGTCGAGCCGGTGCTGAACGCCGTCAAGGGCGTCCAGAAGGACCACGCGGGGCTGCGGATCGAGGAGATCGGCGGCGCCAGCATGCAGAAGACGTTCTCCGACGCGTTCGGCGACGACTTCAAGAAGGCCGAGTACTCCGCGGTGCCGGTGGCCCTCGGCATTCTGCTGATCGCCTTCGGCGCCCTGGTGGCGGCGCTGCTCCCGGTGGCGCTCGCGGTCACCGCGATCATGGCGACGATGGGCCTCATGGGCATCGTCAGCCACCTCCAGCCGATGAGCGACACCGCCAACTCCGTGATGCTCCTGGTGGGTCTGGCCGTCGGCGTCGACTACTGCCTGTTCTATCTGCGCCGTGAGCGCGAGGAGCGCGAGGCCGGCCGGGACGCCGGTGCCGCGCTGCGGATCGCCGCCGCCACCAGTGGCCGCGCCATCGTCGTCTCCGGTGTCACGGTGTGCGTGGCCATGGCCGGCATGCTCTTCACCGGACTCGCCGAGTTCGAGGCGATGGGGCTGGCCTCGCTGATGGTCGTGGCGGTCGCCATGGTCGGCTCGGTCACCGTACTGCCCGCGCTGCTCTCACTGCTCGGTGAGCGGGTCGAGAAGGGCCGCCTTCCGTTCCTGCACCCGGACAAGCGGCGGGCCAGGGGCAAGCGCGTCCGGTCCGCCGAGGAGGGCAGCCGGTTCTGGAGCGCGGTGCTGCGGGTCGTGCTCGCCAAGCCCGCCGTCTCACTGGTCGTCGCGGCCGGGGCGCTGCTGGCCATCGCCGCTCCCGCCCTCGGCATGAAGACCCAACAGCTCACGCTGGACAAGGAGTTCGGCAACTCGCTGCCGATCGTGGGGACGTACAACCGGGTCAACGACGCCTTCCCCGGCGGGTCCGAGCCGGCCGAGGTGGTCGTCAAGGCACACGACATCGACGCCGCCGACGTGAAGTCCGCGCTCGCCGACTTCCGTACCGAGGCGATCAGTTCGGGCGCCTCGCGCGGCCCGGTCGACATCAAGGTGCACGCGGCGCAGAACGTCGCCTTCGTGTACGTGCCCCTCGTGGGCGGCTCCGACCAGGACAAGGCGGAGAAGAGCCTTCAGCTGCTGCGCGACAAGGTGCGGCCCGACACGCTCGGCAAGGTCGACGGCGTCCAGGCCCCGATCACCGGACAGGTCGCCGGATCGCACGACTTCAGCGACCAGTTGCTCGGCTCGGTCGCCCCGGTCTTCGCGTTCGTGGTCGTCTTCGCCTTCCTGCTGATGCTGCTCTCGTTCCGCTCGCTGACGATCGCGATCACCTCGATCGTGCTCAACCTCCTGTCGGTCGCGGCGGCCTACGGCATCCTGGTCGCCGTCTTCCAGCACGGCTGGGGCGCCTCGCTGGTCGGCGCGGAGGGTGTGGGCGCCATCATCACCTGGCTGCCGCTGTTCCTCTTCGTGATCCTCTTCGGACTCTCGATGGACTACCACGTCTTCGTGGTCTCGCGGATCCGTGAGGCGCGGCTGCGGGGCCGGGACACCAAGGACGCGATCCGGCACGGGGTGGTCACGACGGCCGGTGTCGTCACCAGCGCCGCCGTCATCATGGTCGCCGTCTTCGCGATCTTCGGAACGCTGTCCATGCAGTCCATGAAGCAGATGGGTGTGGGCCTCGCGGCCGCCGTGCTCATCGACGCGACGATCATCCGAGGGGTGCTGCTGCCGGCCGTGATGGCGCTGCTCGGCGAGCGCAACTGGTATCTGCCGAAGTGGCTGAACCGGCTGCCGGACCTCACCCACGACGAGTCGCCCGAGGCCGTGCTCCCGCCGGCCCGGGAGGGCGAGCGGGCCGGGGTGTGACCCCGTAACCGCGTCGGCATCAGGGCCTGTTGGTTCCCCAGGGAACCAGCAGGCCCTTTGCCCGGGCGCCCGTCTTGCCTGCGCGCCCGTCGTGTCCTGACGGACGCCTGGGTCGTCAAGGCACCTCGCACGCGGTCCGACCTGTTTGACTGCTCCCCTCTCTGAAGGGAGGGGATTCCTTCCTTCAGGGCTGAGCGGGGATTCCTGGCTCAGGCTGCCTCGGGGAGCAGCGCTCCCGGTGGTCTTACGCCCTCGACACCAGCCGGGTTCAGACCTGCCCGGACGAGCATCACGCGGGCGGAGTTCTTGTCTCTGGGGGAGACGGCTCCGCACGCGGTGCAGGTGTAGGTGCGCTCGGACAATGGCAGTGCGTGCTTGGTTCTCGCTCCGCACGATGCGCAGTCCATCGTGGTGTGTGCAGGGTGTACGAGACGGATGTCGCGTCCGTGCTTGCGCCCCATCTCGACCAGGGCCTTCTTCGTGGCGCCGATCGCGGCGTCCGCCGCCTTGCGCGCCATCGAGGACCTGGCGAGGAACTTCGGCCTGAAGTCCTCGACCGCCACGGCGTCATGGTCGCTCACGACCTTCTTCGCCCACTTGCGGCCGGCATCCTGGCGCTGCCGGGCGATCTTCGCGTAGGTCTTCGCCCGCCACTTCTTCGCCTCGCGGTAGCCCCTCGAGGCGGCCTGCCCCATCTTCGGCCGACGGCGGGCCATCATCCGGTCGTAACGGGTCAGCCGGGTCTGTGCCTTGCGGCCGTGCTGGGGGTGCGGCAGATCGTGCGCGTTGGAGGTGGTGGTCGCGATCTCCCTCACGCCCCAGTCCACGCCCAGTACCCGGCCGGTCTTGGGCAGCGGCCGTACCTCGGCGGGGACCACGAACGAGCAGTACCAGCGCCCGACGCTGTCCTGGTACACGCGCACCGAGGAAGGCTCGGCCGACAGGTCGCGCGACCACACCACCCTCAGCACGATCCCACCCGCCAAATGCAGGCGGCCGTCCTTCAGCCGAAACCCGCGCCGGGTGTAGTTCAGCGACGACAACGCCTCCCGTTTCTTCTTCCACCCCGGCAGACCGGCCCGCTGCCGCTGCGGCAGGCGTTCTTGAATGTCCTTGTGCGCCTTCGCGCGGGACCTGCCGAAGTCCCGGATCACCTGCTGCTGAACAACCGAGCTGCCCTCACGCAGCCACGGCATACGGCGCGCCTGGGTCAGCATCCGGTCGAGCTGCGCCGGGCCACAAGTCCGCTTCTCCCCCTTCTGTCCCGTGGTCTTGTTGTGCAGGTGAACCGCCCGGGACTTGGCGACACACTCGTTCCAGACCCACCGGCACCGGTCCCACTCCGCCTCCAGCGCCGCACCGGCGCCCGAGGACACGCGAAGCCGGTACGTGTACCGGGCACACCCGGTCCCATCGGCTTCACTGGGTGTCATCATGTCGCCAACATAACGTCATGATTCGCTTGTCACTCCGGATCCCGGCAGGCCTACCCGAACGGGTGACCGTCCACGCCGCCGCGGACCGGCGGTCCCTCAACTCCGAGATGCTCCCCCCGGGGGCATCCCCTCACCCCTCCCCGGGCAGACACCGGACCGCCCGGCGGCGATCCGGCCTCTCCTGCCCCGCTCCGCGGGAAACCGGATTCCTCCCCGGCCTGGAGGCCGGGGCATCCTCCGGGAATCCGGGTGAATGCGACACTGGCCGACGGATGGCGGGAACGTGACGCCTTACCCGTAGGCCGTACACGAGAGTCGTGCACGAGGGCTGGGCGCGAGGACACGGAGGCGAAGGATGGACGAGGCACGGGCGCGGGACGTACTGGCCGCGGCGGGGGTGCTGCCCGGGCCGGCGCCGGACGCGACACTCCTCGCCCTCGGCGAGAACGCCGTGTTCGCCGCCGGTGACCTGGTGGTCAAGGTGGGACGCGACGCCGAACTCCTCGACCGCGCCCGGCGGGAACTGGACATCGCGGCCTGGCTCGCCGAGGCGGGCGTCCCCGCGGTGCGGGCGGCCGAGAGCAAGCCGGTCCTGGTGGACGGTCACCCGGTGACGGTGTGGCACCGGCTGCCCGATCCCGTACGCCCCGCCGAGCCACGGGATTTGGCCGAACTGCTACGGGTGGTGCACGCGCTGCCCTCCCCCTCGTTCTCCTTGCCACCCCGCGAGCTGCTGGGCGGGGTGGAGCGCTGGCTGAGGCTCGCGGGCGAGGCGATCGACCCCGCGGACGCGGCGTATCTGCGGGCGCGGCGCGACGGCTTCGCGGACGCCGCGGCCGCGCTCACCCCGCATCTGCCGCCGGGCCCGATCCACGGCGACGCGCTGCCCCGCAATGTGCACGTGGGTCCCGACGGCCCGGTCCTGGTCGACCTGGAGACCTTCTCCGCCGATCTGCGCGAGCACGACCTGGTGGTCATGACCCTCTCCCGCGACCGCTACGGGCTGCCCGCCGAGGCGTACGACTCCTTCACCGAGGTCTACGGCTGGGATGTGCGCGCATGGGAGGGCTGCTCCGTGCTCCGGGGCGCGCGCGAGACCGCGAGCTGCGCCTGGGTGGCCCAGCACGCGCCGAGCAACCCGAAGGCCCTGGCCGAGTTCGAGCGGCGGGTGGCGTCGCTGCGGGACGGGGACGAGACCGTGCGCTGGTACCCGTTCTGACGCTTCCCGCGCTTCCCCGGCCGTGCGGGCCCGCTCAGACCTTCTGGTCCGCCAGGTCCCGCATCGGCCATGTCCCGTCGACCACCGCGTCCTTCTCTCCCTTGCGGCGCAGGAAGCTCTGGAAGTCGGCCGCCCACTCGGCGTACCACTCGATCTGGCGGCGGTGCAGCTCCGCCGGGCCGAGGGCCGCGACCTTCGGGTGACGGTCGGCTATCGCACGGGCGAGCCGGGCGGCGGCGAGGGCGTCGGCCGAGGCGTCGTGGGCGGAGTCCAGCGATACGCCGTACTCCGTGCAGACCGCTTCGAGGTTGCGCTTGCCGCGGCGGTAGCGGTCGACGGAGCGGTCGATCGTGTACGGGTCGACGACCGGCGCGGGGTCGGTCCCGCCGAGGCGCTCGCGCAGCGACGGCAGCCCGTACCTGCGCAGTTCGGCGGAGAGCAGGGTCAGGTCGAAGGCCGCGTTGTACGCCACGACCGGGACGCCGCTCTTCCAGTACCCGGTGAGGACGTCCGCGATCGCGTCGGTGACCTGGTCGGCGGGCCTGCCCTCCGTGGCCGCCCGCTCGCTCGAGATCCCGTGCACCGCCACCGCGTCCGCCGGGATCTCCACGCCCGGATCGGCCAGCCACTCACGGCGCCCTATCGGCTCTCCGTCCTTGACCTCGATCACGGCGCCCGTGACGATGCGCGCCTCGCGCGGATCGGTCCCGGTCGTCTCCAGGTCGAAGCCGATCAGCAGCTCCCGGTGCCAGCCCATGGGCGGCCCCCCTTCTTCGTGGTGCTTTCCCCCAGTGGTCTCCACGATCGCACGAGCCACTGACAGTCCGAGGACCGCGTTCCGCTTCCCGGCGCCGGGCACCACACCACGACCCCGGCCGGAGCGACACTTCAGGACACCGGACGCGAATCCGCCCAAGCCACCTCGAACTCCTCGCGGTATGTCGGGAAGAGCCCCTCTTCGCCGACCTCGTCCGGTTTGACCACCCGGCCGCCGCCGCGCAGCACCAGCACCGGTGCCTCCATACCGCGGGCGCGGCGCAGATACGACTGCACGATCGCGATACCGTCCGAGCCGTCCCCGTCGACGAGGTACGCCGTGAAGCGCGGCGTCTCGTCGTACACCTGGATCTCGAACGCGCCGGGATCGCGCAGCCGGGCCCGCACCCGCCGCATGTGCAGGATGTTCATCTCCACGGCGCGACTCAGCTCGCCCCGCTTGAGGCCGAGTTCGCGCTCGCGCCGCTTGACCGCGCTGGACGCGGGGTTCAGGAACAGCAGCCGTACCCGGCAGCCCGACTCGGCCAGGCGTACGAGCCGCCGCCCGGAGAAGTTCTGCACCAGCAGGTTCAGACCGATACCGATGGCGTCGAGGCGGCGGGCGCCGCCGAAGAGGTCCTCGGCGGGGAACTGGCGCAGCAGCCGCACCCGGTCCGAGTGCACGCCGACCACGTCCGCGTACCGGTCGCCGACCAGGTCCTCGACGGCGTCGACGGGCAGCCGGCGTGCGGAGGGCACGTCGCTGCCCGCGCCGAGGATCTCCAGGAGCTTCGCCGCGGCGCGCTCGGCCTGTCCCAGGACCGCCTCGGACAGGGCCCGGTTGCGGGAGACCACGTTCCGGGTGACTTCCAGTTCGTCCAGGGCGAGTTCGACGTCCCGGCGTTCGTCGAAGTAGGGCTCGAAGCACGGCCAGTGCTGCACCATCAGCTCGCGCAGCTGGGGCAGGGTGAGGAAGCTGAGCACGTTGTCGTCGGCCGGGTCGAGCAGGTAGCCCTTGCGGCGGCTGACCTCACGCACGGCGACCGCGCGCTGCACCCACTCCTGCCCCGCGGGTCCGGCGGCGGCGACCACCCACTCGTCGCCGTGGACGGGTTCGTAGATGGGACGCAGAACAGCGGCCACGACCGCGCGCAGCCGCTGTTCGACCAGGTTCAGCCAGATGTAGGCACGGCCGGCTCGCTGGGCGCGCGTACGCACCTCACGCCAGGCGTCGGCGCCCCAGTCCAGTTCCGGTCCAATGGATCCCATCTCCATCGGCCGCGCCAGGGACACCGCGCCGGGTGGGACATCTGTGGAGTTCCCCTCGTGACCCTCGTCACCAGGAGGCAACTCCAGCCCTCCCGAGCCCACCCGCGCACCGCCTTCCGCTCCCCCGAGCTCTTCCGTGGGGTCAGCCCCACTCAACGATCAAGGAAGGGTACTCCGGGAGCGGCGGGCGGTGCAGCCCGATGGACAGGTCGTTTCTCAACTACCGTTTTCCACATGCCCGTTCTGGTTGGCGAGCTCCGGCGGAGTGAGCGGATTCATAGCGGTGACGTCGCGCGGAGCGAGGGAGAAGCCCTGCCAGTGGACCGGCATGGGCTGCTGGTCCTCGTCGCGCGCGATGTGGTGGAAGCCCACGTTCACCCACACTATGGGGTGGGTGAGCGTCTGCCCGTTGACGTACTTGTCGACGGACTTGCCCGCTCCGGCGCCGCAGTTGAGCAGGTTGTTGGTGGCGAACTGCTCGCACTTCTTGTACTCGGTGAAGTACAGGTCGTGTTGGGTGAAGGGGCGGCCGAGGTACTTGGTGGTAGCGCCCGGGACGATCTCGTAACTGCGGGCGTGGTCGTCCTTGTTCTTGCCGGTGTCGCTGACGACGCGCCACCAGCGCATGTTCTTGGCGTCGCCGGCGAGTTCCTTGGTGATCTTGGTGCGGGTGGTCTTGTTGGTCGGGCCCTCGTTGCCGTTGCGGGGCGGGCTGACCACGGAGTCGTACTGCTCGATCTTGTTCTTGGAGGAGCCGTCGAGGCCGAAGTCCAGCCGCCAGAAGACGTTGTGGCTGTGGCTGGTGGCGTAGGCCTTGGCGCCCTTGCCGATGGGCCAGCCGCGGCCGTCGCCCGCGTCGTAGTCGCCGGGCGAGAGGCTGCCGGTGGCGCCGATGTTCATGCTGATGGTGCCGTCGTCCTGGAAGCGCCACTCGCTGATGTACTCGTACCAGCCGACCTTGTTGACCGTGTAGATCAGCAGGTCCTTGCCCTGGGTCTGGAAGACCTTGTTGCCCGTGTCGGCCTCCATGCGGTAGGCGTGGCCGCGCGAACGGGTGGTGGTGCACAGGCCGTTGACGTTCGGGTGTTGCGGGTCCCAGGAGTTGGGGATCTTCACGGTCTTGATGGTGCCGCCGGGACATTCGCCCGGCGCCATGTTCATCAGGCCCTGTCCGAAGCCGGCGCCCGTGAGGTCGTCGTACTCGGCCTTGCCGTCGTCGTAGGGGACGTGGATCTGGCCGAGCTTCGCGCTGGTGAGGACCTTGATCGGCTGGGCCTCGCCCTTGGGCTGGTACGAGATGTTCTCCAGGACGAGCCCGGCCTCGCTCTCGTAGTGCCAGCACATGCGCCAGGTGGTGCCGGTGGAGAGCTTCTGCTCGATCTTGTACGCCGCGCTGCAGCCGGCGGCCGCCGCGGGCGCGGCCTTGGACTGGGCGACGGCCGGACCCGCGGCCGTCGTCGCGCCGACGGCGAGTGCGGCCACCGAGAGGCCGACCGCCGTCCGGCTGCGGGCACGGCTGATTCTGTTCACGCGCATGACGAAGAGACTCCTTGCCAGAGCATGCGGAAGAAGGAGGTGAGTTGGAAAGGTGAACGGAGGCGGCTCAGCCGCCCGGAGCGCGTCGGTCGCGGCTCAGCCGAGCTTGCCGACCTTGCGGGCGCTCAGATCGATCACCAGTTCACGGGCGTCGATCCAGGACCCGTTCTTGACCTTCGGGAACAGCCTCACGCAGCGGTGCTCGCCGCACTTCCCGAGGAGAGCGGGCTGGGCGCCCGAGGTCGCCCGGTAGACCATGCTGTTCAGTGTCAGCTGGTCGGGCGAGGTGAGTTCCTTGCCGGTGGCGTCCTTGTAGTCGGCTCGCAGTCCCGCGCCGAGCGGGTCGGCGATCAGCAGTTTCGCGGCCTCGACCATCTCGTCGCGGCTGATGGGCGGCTGGACACCGTGCTGGGTGTCCGTCCGCTCGACCTTCCCGCTGTCGAGATTGACCGTCTTGGTGACGAGCGTGTCGTCCTTGTAGTCGTAGAACGTGACGTCCGCGCGGCGCGGCGCGTTCGGGTCGTCGAGTTCGTTCTCCTCCGGGTCGGCGAGGTCGACACCGATGCGCTGCGGGCCGCGCTGACCCTCGACGTTCTCACCGGAGGCGAGCAACTGCCGGTTCAGCGCGAGCTGTTCGACCCGCTTGGTCTCGTCGTCGGTCAGCGGGTCACGGCCGGTGCCCTTGTCACCCTCGGCCGGGGCCCGCTCGACGACACCGGGCTCGACGACCGCCTGCCCCTGTCCTTGTCCCGCCTGCGACGCGGCCTGGTTGCCACCGCGCAGGCCGCCCGAGCTCTCATCGGCACCCGCCGAGCCCGGAAGGGTGATCCCGACCATCACGGCCGTCCCGGCCACCGCGACGGCCGCACCCGCCACCACCTTTCCCAGATGGCGGTGCACTGTCTTGCGCACTTTTCCCCCTACTCCCTCTGTTTCTCCAGGAGTGATCTGAGCCCCACTGGTTCGGCATACGACGTATGCCTGGTCAGCGGGTAAGAGGGACACAAGTCATATGAGGTTCCCTCACTTTCGGGGAGACTCGACTCCGAGTTGCCCCCAGGGGCGCGGCACTACTGGAAGAGTCATATCCATGCAGGTCTGGCCTGGAGAGGCGTATCCACTCGGTGCCACGTACGACGGCGCCGGTACCAATTTCGCGGTCTTCTCGGAGGCCGCCGACCGGATCGAGCTGTGTCTGCTGCAGGACGACGGCTCGGAGACGGCGGTGGAACTGCGCGAGAGCGACGCGTTCGTTCGGCACGCGTACCTGCCGGGGATCATGCCCGGACAGCGGTACGGGTTCCGGGTGCACGGGCGGTACGCACCCGAGCGCGGACAGCGCGTCAACTCCGCGAAGCTTCTGCTCGATCCGTACGCGCGTGCGATCAGCGGCTCGGTCAAGTGGGGCGAGGAGGTGTACGGCTATCCGTTCGGGGCGCCCGACAAGCGCAACGACCTGGACTCGGCGCCGCACACCATGACCTCGGTCGTGGTCAACCCCTACTTCGACTGGGGTGACGACCGGCGACCGCGCACCGAGTACCACCACACGGTGATCTACGAGGCCCATGTGAAGGGCCTGACGATGCGGCATCCGGCCCTGCCCGAGGAACTGCGCGGCACCTACGCGGCGCTCGCCCACCCGGCGATCATCGAACACCTCACGGAGCTGGGTGTCACGGCGCTGGAGCTGATGCCCGTACACCAGTTCGTGAACGACCACCGGCTGGTGGAGATGGGCCTCAACAACTACTGGGGCTACAACACGATCGGTTTCTTCGCCCCGCACAACACCTACGCGTCCTGGGGCGACCGCGGCCAGCAGGTCCTGGAGTTCAAATCGGCGGTCCGGGCGCTGCACGAGGCCGGGATCGAGGTCATCCTGGACGTGGTCTACAACCACACCGCCGAGGGCAACCATCTCGGCCCGACGCTGTCCTTCCGGGGCCTCGACAACGCCTCGTACTACCGCCTCGCGGACGACCCCCGCTACTACATGGACACCACGGGGACCGGCAACTCTCTCCTCATGCGCTCCCCGCACGTGCTCCAGCTGATCATGGACTCGCTGCGCTACTGGGTCACCGAGATGCACGTCGACGGATTCCGCTTCGACCTCGCGGCCACGCTGGCCCGCCAGTTCCACGAGGTGGACCGGCTGTCGTCGTTCTTCGACCTGGTGCAGCAGGATCCGGTGGTCTCCCAGGTGAAGCTGATCGCCGAGCCCTGGGACGTCGGCGAGGGCGGCTACCAGGTGGGCAACTTCCCACCGCTGTGGACCGAGTGGAACGGCAAGTACCGCGACACCGTACGAGACCTGTGGCGCGGCGAGCCGCGCACGCTGGCGGAGTTCGCCTCCCGGCTGACCGGCTCCTCGGACCTCTACCAGGACGACGGCCGCCGTCCGCTCGCCTCCATCAACTTCGTGACCTGCCACGACGGATTCACGCTCAACGACCTCGTCTCGTACAACAACAAGCACAACCAGGCCAACGGCGAGGACAACCGCGACGGCGAGAGCCACAACCGGTCCTGGAACAGCGGCGCCGAGGGCGACACCGACGACGAGGACGTACTCGCGCTGCGGGCCCGTCAGAAGCGCAACTTCATCGCGACGCTGATGCTCTCCCAGGGCGTGCCGATGCTCAGCCACGGCGACGAGTTCGCGCGCACCCAGAACGGCAACAACAACGCCTACTGCCAGGACAGCGAGCTGGCCTGGGTGCCGTGGCCCGAGGACGACGGCGAGCTGCTGGACTTCACCCGCGCGATGGTGTGGCTGCGCCGCGACCACCCGGTCTTCCGGCGGCGCCGCTTCTTCCACGGCCGTCCCGTCCAGGGCACCCACGACGAGCTGTCCGACATCGCGTGGTTCACCCCGGCGGGCACCGAGATGACCCAGCGCGACTGGGGGTCCACGCAGGCGCAGGCCCTGTCGGTCTTCCTCAACGGCAACGCGATCTCCGAGCCGGGCCCGCGCGGTGAGCGCATCGCCGACGACTCCTTCCTGCTGATGTTCAACGCCTCGCCCAGGCCCCTGGAGTTCGTGGTTCCGGTCAACCACGGGCGACAGTGGCAGGTGGTCGTCGACACGGCCCTCCCGGAGGGGGTGACGGCGGGCACGGGCGCGAAGGTCCAGGCCGGCGACCGGCTGACCCTGCTCGACCGGAGCCTGACCGTGCTGCAACGGCCCGCGTAGCCGGTCATTCAGGCGTACGCCGATGACACGAAAGAGGGCGAGGCGGGTACGTAGGTTGCCATGACACCTGAGCGTCCCGAACGGGAGATCCCGGCCCCGGTGGTACCCGCCGCACCCACCGCCACCTACCGGCTGCAGCTGCAGCCGGAGTTCCCCTTCGGGGCCGCCGAGGCCGCCGTGCCGTACCTGGCCTCGCTCGGCGTCTCCCATCTGCACCTGTCCCCCGTCCTGGAGGCGGTCCCGGGTTCGACGCACGGCTACGACGTGGTGGACCACGCACGCGTACGGGGCGAACTGGGCGGCGAGGAGGGGCTGCGCTCCCTGGCCCGCACGGCGCGGGAGCACGGGCTCGGCCTGGTCGTGGACATCGTGCCGAACCACATGGCGATGGCCCCGCGCCACAACCACGCCCTGTGGGAGGTGCTGCGCGAGGGCCCCGGATCGCCGTACGCGCGCTGGTTCGACATCGACTGGGACGCCGGGGGCGGCCGGCTGCTGCTGCCGGTGCTCGGGGGCCGGCTCGGCGCGGAGATCGGCCGGCTGAAGGCGGACGGCGACGTGCTGCGCTACTACGACCACGTGTTTCCGCTGCGCGAGGGCACCGCGGGGCTGCCGCTGCCGGAGCTCCTCGACGCGCAGTGGTACCGCCCGGCCTGGTGGCGGCTGGCCCGCACCGACCTCAACTACCGCCGCTTCTTCAGCATTTCGGAGCTCATCGGGGTACGTGTCGAGGACCCGGAGGTCTTCACGGCGACCCACGCGAAGCTCCTGGAGCTGCTGGACGAGGGTGTGGTCGACGGACTGCGCATCGACCATCCGGACGGCCTGGCGGACCCGGACGCCTATCTGCGCCGCCTCCACGAGGCGACCGGCGGGCGCTGGACGGTGGTCGAGAAGATCCTCGCGGACGGCGAGCCGCTGCCCGCCGCCTGGCCCGTCGCGGGCACCACGGGCTACGACGCCCTGCGGCACGTCGACGGCCTCTTCACGGACCCGGCGGGCGCGGGGGAACTCCTCGGCCAGTACCGGCGGTTCGCGGCCCCCCAGGCCGATCGGGGCGGCCGCTGGGAGGCGACGGTGCGCCGGGCGGCGTACAAGGTGATCACGCACGAGCTGGCCACGGAGTTCGACCGCCTCACGCGCGTGGCGAACCGGCTGTGCGCCGCCTCCCCCGACCCGGAGCCGCGCGATCACGCCCCCTGGGCCCTGGCCACCGCACTGCGGGAGCTCCTCGTGCGCGTCGAGGTGTACCGGCCGTACCCGTCCACGGACGCCTCCCTGGTCGTGACCGAGGAGGCCGCCGAAGAAGCCCGGGCGGTCTTCACGGTGCCGGAGGAGGCGCACGCCGTGGACGTCGTACGGGACCTGCTGCTCGGGCGGGCGGGCGACGGGCCCGAGCACGCGGAGTTCCGGGCCCGGTTCGCGCAGACCTCGTCCGCGCTGCGGGCGAAGTCCGTGGAGGACACCGCGTTCTACCGCTATGTGCCCCTGCTGTCGGCCAACGAGGTGGGCGGGAACCCGGGCGCTCCGGCCGTGTCCCCGGAGGACTTCCACGCCTACTGCGCGCGCGTGCAGCGCGACTGGCCCGCCACCGGCACCGCCCTGTCGACCCACGACACCAAACGCAGCGCCGACGTCCGTGCCGCCCTCTCGGTGCTCAGCCAGTGCCCCGAGCGGTGGGCGGACGTGCTGGCCGAGGTGACCCGCGAGGGGGCGACGGGCGTACCCGACCCCCAGCTGGCGTGGGCCGCGTGGCAGACGGTGTTCGGGCTGGGCCCGGCCGACGCGGAACGTGTCCGGGGGGCACTGCTCAAGCACGTCCGGGAGGCCGGGCTGCACACCTCCTGGACCGAGCGGAACCCCGCCTACGAGGAGTCGGTGGCGGCCTTCGTCGCGGCGGGCCCCTGCGGGCCGCCCGGGCGGCGTGTGGCGGACTTCCGGGCCTTGCTCGCCCCGCACGTCGGGGCGAACGTCGTGGGGGCCGCTCTGGTCCAGCTGACGATGCCCGGGGTGCCCGACGTCTACCAGGGCACCGAGGGCGAGTATCTGGCGCTGGTCGACCCGGACAACCGGGAGCCGTTCGTGCCCCTGGAGCAGGCGTCGGCGAAGGCCACGCTCACGACGGCGGCGCTGCGGCTGCGCGGGCGGCGCCCCGAGGTCTTCGGCGACGCGGCGACATACACACCGCTGACGGCGGAGGGTCCGGGCGCCGCGCACTGCACGGCGTTCGTCCGCTCCGGGAAGGTGATTTCCGCCGTCACGCGGCTCTCGCTGCGCCTGGCTCAGGCGGGCGGCTGGCGCGACACCCGGCTCGCCCTCCCGGAGGGGCGGTGGACGGACGTGCTCGCTCCGGAGCGGGAGTTCACCGGGCACACGCGTGTGGCGGAGCTTTTCGAGCGGTTGCCGGTGGTCCTGCTGGAGCGGGTCAGCGCGGGCGGACCAACAGGCTCCGGGGCGAGCGGCTGAGCAGGCCGTCCGCGACGGGGCGGAAACCCGGGGACCTGCGCAGCTCCGGGAGGGCGGCGAGCAGGGCGTGCAGGCCGTGTTCCGCGGTGAGCCGGGCGAGCAGCGCGCCGGGGCAGAAGTGCCGTCCGGAGCCGTACGCGAGCTGCCCGGGGTCGGGGCGGAAGACGTCGTAGCGGTCCGGGTCGGCGAACCGGGCCGGGTCGCGTCCCGCGGCGCCCAGCAGACACGCCACGGTGGCGCCCACGGGTACCGCGCCGACCGGCTCGACGGCCCGGCGCAGCACGATGTGCAGCGGGGGATCGCGGCGCAGCGACTCGGCCCAGGCCCCGGCCGTCAGCTCGGGGCGGGCGCGGACCAGCGCCAGCTGGCCGGGGTGGTCGAGGAGGTTGGCGAGGAACGACGCCAGCGCGTGCGCGGTCGCCTCGCCGCCCGCGCCTAGGAGCGTCCCGGCGATCCCGGCCACGGCCTCGTCCGACAGCGGGCGCCCGTCCGCCCGCGCCGTACACAGCGCGGAGAGCAGGTCGTCGCCCGGGCGGGCGCGGCGGCGGGCGATGTACGGGCGCAGGAAGGCGTCGAGCTCGGCGTGGTGCCCGCCGAGGTGGTCGAGGCCGGTGCGGCACCAGGAGTGCACCCGCGCGGTGTCCTCGTAGGGCAGCCCGAGTGCGGCGACGGCCGCCGCCGTGGGCAGCCAGTGGCAGAACTCGGCGACGAGGTCGGCTTCTTGGCGGCCGGCGAGACGGCGGGCGAGGACGTACGCCGTCCGCTCGACCCCGGCGGTCAGCGCGGTCAGGGCGTGTCCGCGGAACGCCGGTGAGACGAGTGCCCGGTGCGCGCTGTGCGTGCCGCCCTCCAGATGGGCCAGGGTGCGTCCGGGCGGCGGGGCGACGAGCCGGGGGTCGGCGAGGGCGGCGCGCACATCGGCGTACCGGCTGACCAGCCAGGCGCCGAACGGCCGGTCGTACACGAGCGGGAGCTTCTCGCGCAGGGTGCGGTACAGGGGGTACGGATCGCGTTCGATGCCGGGGGTGAGCAGGCTCGGGGGGTCGGACAGCCGTCGCACGACGGGCGGTCGTGTCGGGGTCGCGAACGGCGCGACCGGAGCGATGGACGTGACCGGAGCGACCGTAGCGATGGGAAGGTTGGGAGTGTTGGGCGCGAGCGACGCGCCTTCGACGGGAAGGCCGTGAGGACACAACACCGCGGGCCTCCCACGTCGGGTCTGCGCGCCGTGGGCGGCACGCGGTTGTCCCCAGCCGACCATCACGGCCCCCGTACCGCAGTCCTCGTACGCCCGTACGGGTGACACCGGGGGCTCCCGAGGTCGGTCCAGACCCTTGGACGGGGCGCGAGCGGCGTCGCGCACGCCTCGTTCGGCGCCGCCCACCCGCCCTGCCGGAGATCAGTGCCACCCGGCGCCCCGGGGTGCCGAGCGCCCTCTCCTTGACAGTTCCCCCAGACCGTGGAGTACTGCGGAAAGCGACGCAGGGCGGACAAGTCGGGGGTGAGTCTCCTGCCGGAGTTGCGCTACCCCAGTGTGACCGAAATCGTCTCGTCCGCCCGGGCGTTGGCGGCTCACCGTCCCGGGCTGTGCGCCCTCAGACAGATCGGCGTCTCGCGCGCGGGAAGACCCCTTCACCTGCTGTCCATCGGTCACGCCGAACGCGCGGTCCTCGTCGTGGCGGGCGCCCACGCGAACGAGCCGACCGGCGGCTCGACGCTCCAGGCCCTGGCCGAACGTGTACTGCACGAACGGGAGTTGCGGGCCGACACCTCCTGGCACTTCCTGCTCTGCGCGGATCCGGACGGCGCGAGCCTCCATGTGACGCCGGCGCCGCGCACCCTGTTCGACTACCACCTCGGGTTCTTCCGTCCGGCCGGCCCCGAGCAGCCCGAGTGGTCGCCCTCCGTCCTGCCGCCCGACCGGCTGCCCCCGGAGACCCGCGCCCTCACCCGGGTCATCGACGAGCTGCGGCCCTACCTTCAGGTGACCCTGCACGGCACCGACCTCGGCGGCAGCTGGGTACAGCTGACCAAGGACATCCCGGGCCTCGCCGAACCCTTCGCCAAGTCCGCGGCGGAACTGCACATCCCCGTGGAGACGGGCGCGTCGGACGCCGCAGGCTGGCCCGCCTCCGGACCCGGGGTGCATGTGATGCCGGCACCGGGCTCGGACGCCGCGTACCCGAGCATGCCCGACGACGCCCGGCACAGCACCTGGTACCACACCCACCGGTACGGCGGTCTGACCGCGGTCGTCGAGGTGCCGATGTGGGCCAGCGACCTCGTGGACGACCCGGCGCCGCATCCCGCGCCGGACGCGGCGATGCGGCGCCTGGCACACCGGCTGCTGCGCGACGCGCTCCAGGTGGAGACGGTGCTCGCGGAGGTCCTGCCGAGGCTCCCCGGTCCCGACGGGCCGCTCCTGCGCGCCGCGAAGTGGGCGCTGGAACTGGTGCCGGGCCTGGCCGACGACTGGGTGCGGACGCCGCCTCCCGACCCGACGATGGCGTACGTCGGCAGTGTCGACGCGTTCGGGCGCCGCCTCCCTTTGCGCGCTGCCGCGATGCTGCTGCGGGTCCTCCAGGAGGCCGACGACCGGGCGGCGCCGCACCTCGAACGCCTGGTCGCCGCCTGGAGCGACGCCTTCGCCGAACGCTTCCGGGCCCGCTGGGTCCCCCTGGAGCACCAGGTCGAGCACCAGTCCCGCACGGTGGTCGCGGCGGCGCGGCATGCGCGGGACGGCGCGGTCTGACGTCTTACGTCTGCCAGAAGTCAGATGTCAGATACCAGACAACGGATGACAGATATCAGATGACGGATATCAGATGACGGATTTCGTCATCTGTCACCCGACGCCACCTCAGCCCGACATCGCGAACACCGCCCCCGTCTCAGCCCCCATCACACACGAGTTCGAGAACGTGTGCGAGTACGTCACCTGCCGCCCTCCCCACTCCCCGCGCGCGACGGCGGTGACCGGGCCGTAGATCATGGAACAGATGGTGTCGAGTTTGGGTGGGATCCGGGAGATGTCGCCCCCGGTGGTGGCGAGTTCGGCGCAGGCCTCGGCCGCGTGGGAGTGGCCCTGGGGCGGGTCGCAGAGCAGGAGCGTGCCGCGGATACTGCTCGAGTGGGCGTCGCCGGTGGTGAGGGTGAGGTAGAGCCAGTTGCCGGGGAACGCCTCCTGGGGCGCCGCCTGGGCCGGGGTCGCGCCCAGGGTGAGCAGGGCGGCTGTCGCGAGGAGAGCGTTGCGTACCGCGTGGGTTTTTCTCGTCATTCCCGGTGCATCGGCAGCGCGGCCTGCGAACCCCACCCCGTCTCACTCGAATGGGAGCGCACGGGCGCGTACCGCCCGGCGAGTTCGAACGCGGCGATCACCACCCGTGCCTGGTACTCGACCTGGCGGGCGACCGGGATCCAGCGCGCCCCGCAGCCGTCGCGGTAGTCGGCGCACCACGCGTCGATCAGCCGGTCGAGCTCCGGCAGCGCGCCGCTCGGGTCGTGCCCGGAACCGGTCACGAGCTGGTGCAGCAGCCCGGCCGTGCGCAGGGCGACCCGGCGGCCGGCGAGGCGCAGGGCCGTCAGGCGGGCGGTGTCGAGCGGTGGCAGGCGGCGCTCCCCGGTGTCCTGCACATCGGGGTCCCAGGAGTCGGCGAGGCCGGGACCGACGAGTAAATAGTCGTCCACGGGCGCGAGGAGACGGGCCGCGTCCGGGGAGGTGTCGAGGCCGGGGCGGATCCGCCCGAGGATGCCCTCCAGGAGCCGCGTGTCGTGGCGCAGCGTGTGGCTGACGGAGCGCAGCACGGCGTCGGCGTCGGCGGGCCGGCCGGTGTCCTCCACGGCCGCCACGCCCCACATGGGGGCCTCGACGACGGCGGTGACGGTGCCGTAGCGGTGCGGATGGAACCAGGTGGACTCGACGGCGGCCTCGGTGATCGCGGCGGCCAGGTCGCCGGGGTGCGGCGGCGGGATGCGGTAGACGGCGGGGCCGAGCCTCGGCCAGTACAGGGTGTCGTAGGGCCCGAGTTCACGCGGGATGCCGAGGCGGGCCGCGGTGTGGGCGACGCGTTGGGCGAGCCCGGGCAGCTCGCGGGTCAGCTCGACGAAGGCGCCGCCGACGTCGACGCCGTGCAGGGAGCACTGGAAGACCGGCCGCAGTTCGTCCTGGAGGTCGAGGAGGGCGCGGGTCTCGGGGAGGGTGGCGCCGGCCGCGCCCTCGGGCAGCCACTCGGGCTGTTCCAGGAAGCCGGGGCGAAAGAAATTCCGGAAGTAGTGGCCGAGGTCGTACGGCCCGGACAGCCAGGCCTCGTTGCGGCGGGCGCCGTCGGGGTCGAGGCAGAGCAGCAGGTTCCAGGTGGCGTCGGCGCCCTCGCAGAGCCGGGGGTCCGCGAGCACCCGTTCGGCCAGGCGCAGGACCGTGGCGCCGCCCACGGGCTCGTTGGCGTGGGGTCCGGCGACGACGAGGGCCTGGCGGCCGCCGTGCCCGACGGACAGCAGCCACAGCGGGGTGCCCGCCCGTGACGTGCCCACGCGGCGCAGTCGGACGTCGTGCGGCCGGCGGGCGACGAGCGCGGCCGCACGGGCGCCCAGCTCGTCCACGGTCGGGTAGCGGAGGAGTGGCGGCAGGGCGCACCTCCACAAATGTGGTGCCGTCGGTTCACCTGATGTGCATGGTGTACGCACAGTCAGTCACGGCTGTGGGGGTACGTCAACACTGTCGGCCGTAAGGGAATTTGAGGAAATCGGTGAGTGAAACCGGGGCCAAGGCTCACGCGGGTGCGGGTCGGTCGCTCAGGAGGACGAGAGGCGGAAGGACATGCGTCCGAAGCTGATCTGGTCGCCCTCCTTGACGACGGCGGCGCTGATCACCCGCCGCCCGTTGACGGTCGTCCCGTTGGTCGAGCCGAGGTCGCGCAGCACCCACAGGCCGCCCTGGCGGCTCAGTTCGGCGTGGACGCGGGAGACCGTCTCGTGGTTGAGCCGCAGTCCGCTCGCGGGGTCGCGGCCGATCCGCAGCGGGTAGTTGTTGCCCGGGTGGGGCAGCAGCAGCTTGGGGAGCCGCTCGGCCTGCCAGGCTCTGCGCAGCCGTACGGTGAAGCCGGAGACCGCCTCGACGGTGCCGAACACCATTTTCGACCAGCGCCCCTCGGTGGGCAGGTCGGCGATGAGCACGGCGAGTTCGTCGGAGCGGCGGGCGGCGAGCGCCAGTTCCATCCGGCGGACGAACGTGTCGTGCGAGAGGCGCCCGAGGGCGACGCCGTCACTGAGCGCCTTCAGCGCCCGGTCGCGCTCCGCGTCGGACAACCGCGCGGGGTACGTGTGGAACTCGAAAGACGACGTCACGGAGGTGATTGTCGGTCAGTAGGAGCGGGGTGTCCAGAAGACCCGGAAACGGCCGCTGCCGCCGACAGGTGGGTTCCACGCGTCCATCACGTGGCAAACATGCGGCAAAAGGGTGGATTCGAAAGCGAATTGATCTCGCGTGAAGCACCATGGACGTGCTACGTCACGACATGCTGCGTCACTCACGTCGCGCTCTGTCACGAAGAGCGGGCAACAGACAGCGGACAACGGAGAGCGGACAAGGGGGAACCGTCTGTGCGGTTCGAGGTGTGGGCACCGCAGGCCGACCGGATGACGCTCCACTGCGCGGGCGCCACGCGCGCGCTGGAGCGCGACCCGGAGCGCGCCGGATGGTGGACGGGCGACGCGGACGCGCAGGACGGCACGCGGTACGGGTTCGCGGTGGACGACGGCCCCGTGCTGCCCGATCCCCGCTCGCGGCGGCAGCCGGACGGCCCGGACGGGCTGAGCGCGGTGGTCGACCAGGCTCAGTACGCGTGGCACACCGAGTGGGCGGGGCGACCGCTGCCGGGCGCGGTCCTGTACGAGCTGCACGTGGGGACGTACACCCCTGAAGGAACGCTGGACGCGGCGGCCGAGCGGCTCGAACACCTCGCGGAACTGGGCGTCACGCACGTCGAGTTGATGCCGCTGTGCCCGTTCCCCGGCCGGCACGGCTGGGGGTACGAGGGCGTCTGCCTGTGGGCCGTGCACGAGCCGTACGGCGGCCCGGAGGCGCTGAAGCATTTCGTCGACCGGGCGCACGACCTCGGTCTGGGTGTGGTCCTCGACGTCGTGCACAACCACCTCGGCCCGTCCGGCAACCATCTGCCCGCGTTCGGGCCGTACTTCACGGACACCCATCAGACGCCCTGGGGCTCGGCCGTGAACCTGGACGCACCGGGTTCGGACGAGGTGCGCACGTATCTCGTGGGCAGCGCGCTGGCCTGGCTGCGGGACTACCGGCTGGACGGGCTGCGGCTGGACGCGGTGCACGCGTTGCGGGACACGCGCGCGACGCACTTCCTGGAGGAGCTGTCGACGGCCGTGGACGCCCTCGCCGACGATCTGGGCCGGCCGCTGTTCCTGATCGCGGAGTCGGATCTGAACGACCCGCGGCTCGTCACTCCGCGCGTGGAGGGCGGTCTCGGGCTGCACGCGCAGTGGAACGACGACTTCCACCACGCGCTGCACACCGCGCTGACCGGTGAGAAGCAGGGCTACTACGCGGACTTCGCACGGGCCCCGTTCGCGACGCTCGCGAAGACGCTGACGTCCGGCTTCTTCCACGACGGCACGTACTCGAGCTTCCGGGGTCGCCGCCACGGCCGCCCCCTGGACCGTACGCGCGTCTCGGCGCACCGGCTCCTGGGCTACTCCCAGACCCACGACCAGATCGGCAACCGCGCCCAGGGGGACCGGCTGTCGGCGTCCCTCTCCCCCGGGCTGCTGGCCTGCGCGGCCGCGCTGACGCTCACCGGGCCCTTCACGCCGATGCTGTTCATGGGCGAGGAGTGGGCGGCGGGCACCCCTTGGCAGTTCTTCACCGACCACACCGATCCCGAGCTCGCCGAGGCCGTACGGCGGGGCAGGCGCCGGGAGTTCGCGGCGCACGGCTGGGCCGAGGAGGACGTCCCCGATCCGCAGGACCCGGCGACCCGCGACCGTTCCTGCCTGGACTGGTCGGAGCCCGAAAAGGCACTCCACGCGCGTGTGCTGGCCTGGTACCGCGAGCTGATCGACCTGCGCCACCGCCAGCCCGACCTCGCGGACCCCGACCTCGCCGCCGTCAAGGTCGCCTACGACGACCAGGCCCGCTGGCTGACACTGCGGCGCGGAGACGTACGGGTGGCGGTGAACCTCGGCAAGGAGGCCGCCACGATCCCGCTGGGCCTGCGCCACGCACGGGTGCTGGCCGCGTGGGAACCGGTCGGGGCGCCGGACGCGGACGGGTTGTTGAGCGTGCCCGGCGAGTCGTGTGTGGTGCTGACACAGACGTGAACGCCGGGCGGCCTCACGCTGCCGGGCTCAGTCCTCGCCCGGCAGTTCCGTGACCCGTTCGAGGAGGATCGGCTCCCAGGCGCGGCCCAGTTGGGTCCGCAGCAGCGGGAGCGGACCCTCGGCGCGCCCCTGCAGACGCTCGGCGAGGCGGATCACCGTGTCGCACCGGGACAGCCACAGGCCGCGCAGACAGGGGCGGGCGCCATAGCCGGCGAGGGTGGCGGCGCGTACGGCGCCGGGGGCGCCGACGGCGATCGCGAGCCCGGCGATGTCCTCGGCGGGGTCCCCGAGGACCGCGTCGGTCCAGCCCAGGACGCCGCGCACCCGCCCGTCGGCGCTCACCACCAGGTGTTCGCCCTTGAGGTCGTGGTGGACGAGGACGGCGGCCGCGGTCTGCGCGGCGAGCTGGCCGGCGGCGGGCGGGGTGAGCTGGGCGAGGCGTCCGGGGTCGAACTCGTCGGCGGCGGCGAGCCGCTCGGCGGCCCCTTCCGCGGCCGTCCGCAGCTCCTCCAGGGAGCGTGGCGCGGCCCGTGGCACCCCGAGCGCCTCGGCCTGCCGTACGGACACCTCGCGCAGCCCCGTGAGCAGGCCGGCGAGGTCCGCCTCCCCGACCGCGGAGACGTGCTGCACCTCGCCGGAGCGGCCGGGCAGCCGGGTGTCGAGGGTGTAGGTCAGCCCGGCCGTCCAGTCGCCGTGCGCGACGCTCGTCGGCACCGCGACCCCGACGAGCGGGCGGACCAGGTCACGCAGCCGCAGCTCGCGGCGCCGGCGCACGGCGGCCTCGCCGTCCGGGGCGAGCCGCAGCACATGGCGGGTGCCGACCCACCAGGTGAAGTGCTCACCGCCCTCGGTGACGGGCCGGACGTCGGGGCCCGCGCCCGCCGCCTCACCGGCGGCCGGCAGCGAACGCACCAGTCGGCGGACGGTGTCCGCGGTCGGTGTCGGTACCTGGGTCATGGTCGCGCCGTTGCCGTCGGGGGCCTTGGACTGCCGGGAGGCCCTGGGGAGTACTCCTGGTGGCCGGTCAGTCGACGATCGCCATCTCGCGGGACGTGGTGTTGAGGCGCCATCCACCCTCCTCGGTCACCGTCACGATGTCCTCGATGCGCACTCCGAAGCGGCCGGGCAGATAGATGCCGGGCTCCACGGAGAAGCACATCCCGGGCACGAGGGGCAGTTCCTCGCCCTCGATCATGTAGGGCGGTTCGTGGGTGGTGACGCCGATGCCGTGCCCGGTGCGGTGGATGAAGTACTCGCCGTATCCCGCCTCGGTGATGACGGCGCGGGCCGCCCGGTCGACGTCCTGGCAGGCGGCCCCCGGCCGGACCGCGGCGACGCCCGCCTCCTGGGCCGCGCGCACGACGTCGTGCACCCGGCGCTCCTCGATGTCCGGATCGCCGACGTGGACCGTGCGGGAGGTGTCGGAGCCGTAGCCGTGCTTGAGGCCGCCGAAGTCGAGGACGACCATGTCACCGCGCTCGATGACACGCTGACCGGCCTCGTGGTGCGGGTTGGCCCCGTTCGGGCCCGAGGCGACGATGGTGAAGTCGACCTGGGAGTGTCCGAAGTGCCGCAGCAGGTCGGCGAGGTCCGCGGCGACCTCGGCCTCCCTGCGCCCCGCGAAGGGCACTTTCCGGATCTCCTCGTACGCGGCGTCCGCGGCCGCCCCGGCCTCCGCCAACCGCTCCACCTCCGCCGCGTCCTTGACCGCCCGCAGCATCGGCAGGGCCACGGTGAGGGCCACGTAACGCGTGTCCGGCAGCCGCTGCTGGAGCCCGAGCAGATGCATGGCCCAGGCGTTGTCGCTGACGCCGAAGCGTCCGTCGCTCCTGACCAGGGACGCGGCCGCCTCGTAAGGGTCCTTGCCGTCGGTCCAGTCGCGCAGGGTCAGCATGGGGGCCGCCGCTGCCGCGTCCGGGGCCTCCAGGGTCGGCACGACCAGCACGGGCTCCTGTCCGGCCCTGAGTACCAGCAGGGTGAGCCGCTCGGTCTCCCCGGGCCGGTAGCCGGTCAGCCACACCAGATCGGGCCCGGGGGCGATCAGGACGCCGTCGAGCCCCGCGTCCGCGGCGGCCTCGGCCGCGCGCCGCATACGGGCCTCGTAGTCACCGGCGGTGAAGGGCGCGGGCGTGACGGTCATCCATGCCTCCGCTTGTCCGGAGTTTTCCCAGGGGCTACGGGCAGCATCCTGCCCTTTTGCCGAAGCGGGCGCGAGCCGGTCACGGCCGTGTCGTCGCTCCGGGAGCTGGGCCGACGTCGCGGTACCGGTCGCCGAGGCCGCCGGAGAGCTCCTCGTGGGGCTCTCCGGGACGGCCGGCGAGGACGAGTGTGGAGCGGAGCCTCGCCGGGGCGACGGACATCGGCGCGGACGCCGGTACGGGCGTCCGTACGGGCGCCCCTGCGGACACCGATGCCGACGCCCGTAGGGGCATCAGTGCGGAACAGGCACCGCCTCCGCCCTCGGCAGGCCGAACTCCACGGCCGCTCCCACCCCCTTGGGCAGGGTGAACGACGCAGCGGCGCCTTCCGCGGTCCGCGGAGTGGGTTCCGGTGCGGCTTCGGCTTCCAGCCGCGGGCTGAGCGCCGGCACGACCTCCGCCGCGGGCAACGGCACCGCGGGGGCCCGGTCCGGTACGAAGCCGTGGGCGCGGCGGGCCAGGTCCTCGGCGCCGTAACGGTGGCAGTCCTGGTGCCACTTCAGGATTCCGGACAGCCAGTTCTCGAGTTGCGCCACATAGCCGTCCATGATCCCGCGCACCTCCTGTGGGAGCTTGAAGTCCTCGTACAGGAGGGGCAGTTCGTTGGCGGCGACGTGCTGGAACTGCCGCATCCGCTGGGTCATCAGGTCGTGGATGATGCCGAGACCGGTCGGGTAGTCGCAGCCGAAGAAGTTCTGCACGACGAGGATCGCGTTGTGGACCTCGCCCTCGTACTCGATCTCCTTCTGGTATGAGAAGACGTCGTTGATCAGCATCCCGTAGTCGATGGCGGCGTTCTCCAACGACCGGACGGGACCGCTCAGATAGACCTCGGGCGGGACCTTGGGTCCGTGGCCCAGGCGGCAGAGGTTCAGGGTGAGGTCGGAGCCGAAGGTGGCGCGGCGCATCTCCAGGTAGTCGATGGGGTCGGGGATGCGGTGCTGGAGCTGGTTCGACAGCTCCCACACCCAGCTCTCCGTCATCTTGTCCACGTCGCCGCGCAGCTTGCGCCGCTCGTCCGGTGTCATCTTCGCCGTCGTGCGTCGCCACAGGTCGAGGAGGCCGTGCTCCATGCCGTTGGCCGGGACCGGGGTCGGCTCGCCGTCGACGGGCATGCAGGCCGAGAGACGGTCGGTGGTCAGCTTGGCCGCCGCCAGGTCGCGGCGGTGCCCGAAGACCAGCGGGTAGTAGTCGTCGCCGTACGTCCCCCAGGCCAGCCACTGCGAGCCGAGGTCGAGGGCCTCCTCGGTCGCGTCCGGGTGGATGCCCGCGGCGCACAGCGGAAGGTCGTACGCCGCCAGCTTGTCCTCGTCCCAGACGCCCTCCTGGAGCATGCCCTGCTCGTACATCCAGCCGGTGAGGCGGTCGCGGGCGCCGTCCAGGTGAGGGCTGAGTTCGAGTGCGAAGGGCATGTGGAAGTCGGGGAGCAGGGAGGGGCCGACCTTCTGGTATGGGACATGGGTGTAGCGGCGCAGCCGCTCCGCCCCGGCCGCGGAGAGCAGGGCGCCGATGTCGACGGCGGACGTACCGAACCCGGCGAGGCCAGGGGGCCGGTTGCCCTCCACCGCGCCCTCGTTCATGTAGCGGCTGGAGCGCAGATGCCACTCGTGGCCGCCCGACTGCCAGTCCTGGAGCCCCTGGGTGTAGGCGGCGACGGCGGCGACCTGGTCCGGGGTGAGCCCCTTCTCCGCGGCGATCGCGGGCACTTCGGTGAGGGCCGTGTGCTCGAACTGGTGCAGGCGTGAGGTGAGGATGTCGTTGACGGTCTCGGCGGCCTCCTGGGTGGTGCAGTCGAAGAAGGTCTCCAGGACGAGGATGCCGTTGCTGAGCTCGCCCTCCTCCTCGACCTCGCGCTGGTAGGAGAACAGGTCGTTGCGCAGATGGACCCCGTCGGAGAACGTCTCCATCAGCACCCGCAGCGGCCGCGTCCTCGCGACGGAGGCGGGCACCTCTGCGGTCGCGTACTCCACGAGCCCCGCCGACCAGGGGGCGCCGCCCACCTTGCGGCGCATCTCGATGTACTCGACGGGGTTGGCGATCCGCCCCTCGTTGATGTTGGAGAGCTCCCACATCGACTCGTTGAGCAGGTGCTCCGTGGACACCGCGAACCGCGCCCGCCAGTCCACCGACATCGCCGGCACCGTGCGCGCCCAGAGGTCGGCGAGCCCCGCCTCGACCGGGTTCTCCGGCTCCGGTACGGGGGTCGAGAGGTCCAGCGGCATGAACAGGGGCAGCCGGTCCAGGTAGGCCTTGCCGCCGTCGCGGTCCTGGGTGCGTTTGAAGGTCTCCAGGAAGTGGTCGTCGAAGAAGAAGACCCATACGTACCAGTCGGTGATGAGGGAGAGTGCCGGGCCGTCGCAGTCGGGGTGGGTGTACGCACAGAGCAGTCCGTAGTCGTGCGCGTCGAGGTCGGACTGTTCCCAGATGCCGGAGCCCTCCAACATGCCCATCCCGCGGGCCCATTCGACCGTGTGGGCGCGCGCCTCGTCGAGGTGCGGGTTCAGCCGCGCGGGATACGGCATGTAGAAGTGCGGGAGTTCGAACGGCTGCGTCATGGCCGGGCCCTACCCAGGGCCCTCCGGGGACATCCGCAGGGTGGGACATGATCACACCATCGCGTGAATTTACCCCTTTTCCCGTCAACGGCACGGGCCCGGAGGGCGCTCCGACGCGCGCTCTTGCCGACCCGCGCCCGTCGGGCCACCGTGGTCGCATGACCTCCTTCGTCCTTCCCCATGAAGTGCACGGCGACGGCGCCCACAAGGTGATCGCCATGCACGGCTGGTTCGCCGACCGGTCCGCCTACGCGGCGGTGGTCCCGGATCTCGACCGCGCCGCGTTCCAGTACGCGCTGGTCGATCTGCGCGGCTACGGGGAGGCGAGGGACGCGGTCGGCGCGTACACCACCGCCGAGGCCGCCGCCGACGTGGTCGAGCTGGCGGACCGGCTCGGCTGGGAGCGGTTCTCGGTGGTCGGCCACTCGATGGGCGCCGCCGTCGCCCAGCGCCTGCTGGCGCTCGCGCCGGACCGGCTGCGTCGACTCGTCGGGATCTCACCGGTGCCCGCGTCCGGGCTGCCGCTGCCCGCCGACCAGTGGGAGCTGTTCGCGGACGCCGCGCACAAGCCCGGGAACCGGCGGGCCATCATCGACTTCACGACCGGCGGCCGGCTGCCCGCCGCGTGGCTCGACCGGATGGTGGCGCGCTCGCTGGAGCTCAGCGACGCCAAGGCGTTCCGCGCCTATCTGGACTCCTGGGCCGGCGACGACTTCCACACCGAGGTCGAGGGCGCGACGGTGCCCGCGCTCGCGGTGACCGGGGCGCTGGATCCCGCGCTGTCCGCCGGTCTCATGCGGGAGACCTGGATGTGCTGGTACCCGGACGCGGAGCTGTTCGAGCTGCCCGGGGCAGGTCATTACGCGATGGACGAGAGCCCGCTGGACCTGATCCGCGTCGTGGAGGCCTTCCTGCGCTCGCAGGACGCGGGCCGGGGCGGCGGCGAGGAGGTGGACGTGGATACGGGCCGCGACGAGGGTGTGGGCGCGAGCGAGCGGGAGGACGAGCCGGCGTGAGCGTACGCGAGAGTGCCCCGCCCGTCCCCGACGTCTTCGACCCCCGGCGGTACGCCGACGGGGTCCCGTACGCCGCCTACCGCACCCTGCGCGACCATCACCCCGTGGCCTGGCAGGACGAGTCCGAGGTGCTGGGCTGGCCGGCCGGGCCCGGCTTCTGGGCGGTGACCCGGCACGCCGACGTGGTCCGGGTGCTGAAGGACTCGGCGACGTACTCCTCGTGTCTCGGAGCGACCCAGATCCGCGATCCCGACCCGGACGACCTGCCCTTCATCCGCCGCATGATACTCAATCAGGATCCCCCGGACCACGGCAGGTTGCGGAGGCTGGTCAGCCGTGCCTTCACTCCTCGCCGTGTCGAGCACTTCGCGTCGGCCGTGCGCGCCCGGGCCCGGGACCTGCTCGGGAACGCGGTGGCACAGGCCCGCGCGGGCGACGGCGTCTTCGATCTCGTCGCCACCGTCACCGACGAGTACGCCCTGCTCAACCTCGCCGACCTGCTCGGCGTTCCGGAGCGCGACCGGGGCCTGCTGCTGCGCTGGACCCAGCGCGTCATCGGCTACCAGGACCCCGACGAGGCGGGCGAGCCCGTGCTCGACGCGCACGGCCGCCCGGTCGATCCACGCTCCCCGGCGATGCTGCGGGACATGTTCGCCTACGCGCACCAACTGGCCCTCTACAAGAAGAACCATCCGAGCGACGACGTCATGACCACCCTCGCCGCCGACCCCGAACTGACCGCCGCCGAGCTGGAGATGTTCTTCTTCCTCCTCACGGTCGCGGGGAACGACACCGTGCGCAGCGCGGCGCCCGGTGGAATCCTGACACTCGCTCACCACCCGGACGCCTACGCCACTCTGCGTACCGGGGGCAGCGAACTCGGCCCAGCGGTGGAAGAGTTGCTGCGGCTGCATCCGCCGGTGCTCAGCTTCCGCCGTACGGCGACCCTGGACACCGAGCTGGCCGGGCAGCGCATCCGCGCGGGCGACAAGGTGGTCGTCTTCCACGCCTCGGCCAACCACGACGAGCGGGTCTTCAGCGATCCGGACCGGCTCGACCTGACGCGCTCCCCCAACCCCCATGTCTCCTTCGGCGACGGCCCGCACGTCTGTCTCGGCGCCCACTTCGCCCGTCTTCAGCTGCGTGTGCTGTACGAGGAGGCGTTGCGGGCCCTGCCGGTACTGCGCACGGCCGGGCCTGCCCGACGCCTCGTCTCGAACTTCATCAACGGGATCAAGTCGCTGCCCCTGGAGGCCGCTTGACCATCAGACCCGCACCTGGATCAGCGCATGCGTGCCGCTCGTACGCCAGCGCCGGCCCTCGGCCGCGTCGAGGGCGGCCTCCGTACGGGAGTCCAGGCCCACGATCACATCGGACTTGAGGGTGCGCAGCGCGGCGACCGGGCCCGGGAAGTACGCGGTGGGCTCGGCGAAGGGCGTGTCGGCGGGGTAGAGCCGGTCGCCGACCAGACGGCGGTAGTTCAGGTCGCCCTTCATGAGGGTGACGTCGGCCTCGGCGAAGTCCCGGCGGAGGTCGTCGGGCATGTCGGCGTACGGCAGCGGGGCGCAGGAGAAGGGGTGGGCCCGGACGGTGAGGCGCCCGTCGGTCATGGCCGCCCACAGCCGGTGGCCGGACTCGCCCGCCGCCCCCTTCGCGCTGGTGAGGTGGCGCAGGGCGTCGACCACGTCGGCGGTCGTGGCGTCGGAGACGTAGTACGGGTGCGGCTTCACCTGCAAGAGCGCGCGGCCGACGCGGCGGTGGTGGAGCAGGTGGTCGATCAGGAGCAGATCGGGGATGAGTTCCCGGCCCGAGTTGTCCGCGACCAGGCAGAGGGTGCCGTCGGCGAACAGGGACCGCAGCGACTCGCCTTCGTCGACGACCAGTTGTGCATCCACGGCTGTTTCCCCCGCTGCGGTCACGAGGCGGAACCCGAGGTCCGCACGGTTGCCCCACAGCGAGCCGTGCAGCAGCGCCTCCTCACGCTCCTCGACCGGCCGCTCGGTGAGCGGGTCGAGCGCGGCGAGTTCCTCGTCCGCCTCCGGGGTGTCGAGTTCCGCGAGTTTGAAAGGGCGGAAGGGGTCGATGCCCTTCCAGGCACCGGGAGTGAAGTAGCCGACGGCTTCGAGGAGTTGGCGGTAGAAGTAGCTTTCGGACCAGAGGAAGGGCACATCGAACCAGGAGCGGCCGAGGTACTCCGCGGCGCCCCACCGCTCCCACTGTTCACGGTCCGCGGCCCGCTCGCCGAGCGGTTCGACGACTCCCTCGGTGGCGTTCTTCAGCAGGGCGTCGAGCGCTCGGTGCTGCTCGGGGCCGTAGGGGAAGGCGTCCCGCACCTTCCGGATGAGGGCCGGATGCCGCTCGGCCAGCACGCTCCAGGGGAACGAGCCCGGCTCGTCGCTGAGGATCACGGGCGCGTCGGCGGGTTCAGGCATGTGGCTCACGTTACCGGCTGAGCCGAAAGGGGCGGCCCACGCCGCGCGTGGGCCGCCCCTCCCCCCGTGGGCCGCGCTCAGAGGGTCAGTTTCCAGCTGTTGAGCTTGCCGGTGTCCGAGGCGGCCACGTCCTGGACGCGGAGCTTCCATGTGCCGTTGGCGGTCTCGCTGGACGCGTCGACCGTGTAGGTGGTGTCGACGTTGTCCGCGGAGTCCGAGGTGCTGGAGGACTTCAGGCGGTACGTCGAGCCGTCCGGGGCGACCAGGTCGAGCACCAGGTCACCGCGGTAGGTGTGGGTGATGTCGACGCCGACCTGGAGGGCGGAGGGCGCGTTGCCGGTGCGGCCGCTGACGACGATCGAGGACTCGACGGCCGCCCCGTTGTCCGGGATCGAGAGGGCGGTGATGTTGGAGAAGGTGGTGCCCCCGGTCGAGCCGCCGCCGCTCGCCACGGCCTGCACGGTCTTCGTCGCGTCCGCGAGGCCCGCGCCGCAGCCGCCGGAGCAGGTGCCGGGCAGGGCACGGGCGTTGTTCTTGATGGCCGTCTCGATCTGGGCCGGGGTGAGCGAGGGGTTCGCCGACCTCATCAGCGCGACCAGGCCCACGATGTGCGGGGTGGCCATGCTGGTGCCCTGGTAGTACGCGTACGACTCCGAGGAGGGGGTCTTCGTACCGGAGTTCAGCGTGGAGTAGATGCCGTTGGCGGTGGCCGTGCTCATGTCGCCGCCGGGGGCGGAGATGTCGACGATCGAGCCGTAGTTGGAGTAGGAGGCCCGGGAGCCGCTGCGGCCGGTCGCGGCGACAGTGACGACGTTGTTGCAGCTCGCCGGGGAGTAGTTCGCGGCGTTGTCGTTGTCGTTGCCCGCCGCGACGACGACCGTGGTGCCCCGGTTCACGGCGGCGGTGATGGCGCTCTGGGTGGCCGAGGTGCAGGCGCCGCTGCCGCCGAGGCTCATGTTGATGACCTTGGCGACGTTGGCGTTGGCCGGAACGCCGGAGACGGTGCCGCCGGAGGCCCAGGTGATGGCGTCGATGATGTCGGAGTCGTAGCCGCCGCACTTGCCGAGGACGCGCAGCGGGGAGATCTTCGCGCCGTGGGCGATACCCGCGATGCCCTTGTTGTTGTTGGTGACCGCCGCGATGGTGCCCGCCACGTGCGTGCCGTGCCAGGAGGAGTCACTCGCCGGGATACCGGAGCCGCACTCGTTCGCCGCGTAGTGGTCGCCCGGGTCGGCCGGGTTGCCGTCGCGTCCGTCGCCGTCGACGGAGACCGCCGTGTCGGAGATGAAGTCGTAGCCGGCGACGATGTTCGCGGCGACGTCGGTGTGCGCCACGTAACCGGTGTCGATGACGGCGACCGTCACCCCGCTGCCGGTGGAGGTGGACCAGGCGCCGGGGACGTTCATGCCCGCCTTGGCCTCGTACAGGTCCCACTGCTTGGTGTACTCGGTGTCGTTCGGGTCGGCCTGCGGCGTGTTCAGGCGGTCCGGCACGGCGTACGCGACCTGCGGGTCGGACCGGTACCGCGCGATGACGTCGGCGACGTCCTTCGTGCCGAGGCTGTCTCCGAGGTCGACGAGGGCCGCGCCGGTGCCGAGGCGGCGGGCGAAGTCGAGGTCTTCGCCCGCTTCCCTGCCCTTGGTCTCGGCGTCGGCGGAGGCGGCGGAGTTGGACGTGGCCTCTGCGGCGCCGGACTTGTAGCCGACGATGAGGCGCTCGGCGGGAGCGGCGACGGCCTGTGCGGCCGTCTGCGCCGCCGGGGTGACCGGCACCCTGTCGGTGACGGTCGCGGTGGACGGCTGGGCGGCGACCGTGGTGGTCGTTCCGGCCAGCAGGGCCGCGGAGACCGCGGCGACGGATATCAGCTTCCGTCGGACTTCTCGTGAGGGGGCGGGACGCAAGGGCTTGCCTTTCGTGGCCGGCTCCGGGCGGTGGAAGGCGCGGCGGAGCAGCGGTCGAATCGCTTCGTCGTCGAAGCGGCGGGGGGTGCAGTCCAGAAGCGGCGCGGTGGCCGGCCATACGTCGCGAGCGACCGGTCAGGGGTTGCCTGTGGGTCGGCTGTGCCCGAACGATAGGCAAAGTCCAGGTAATACGGATACAGGGGAAACCCTCGATCTGGCCGGTAACCGACCCTCGAGCGAGCCCAGTTGGCCGAGAGTGCCCGGTTTCACCCGGCCGGCGGATCTGAACGCGGGGCCCTGTGCCCCCGTACTTCACTGTGCGGCCGCGTCTGCGCGCGATGCCGTACGGCCGCACCCGCCGCCCCCACCCCCGCGAGGAGACCCACCGGATGACCGCACACCGCACCGCCACCGCGGCCGCTGTCGCCGTGGCGGCCCCGCTGCTCCTCATGACGTGGGCCGCGGCTCCGGCCCAGGCGCACGGCGCACCGACGGATCCGGTCAGTCGAGTGGTGGCGTGCTCGCCGGAAGGCGGCAGCAACATCGGCACGGCGGCCTGCAAGGCGGCGATCGCGGCGAACGGCGCACCCTTCACCGCCTGGGACAACCTCCGGGTCGCCGGTGTGGCCGGCCGGGACCGCCAACTGATCCCGGACGGGCAGCTGTGCAGCGGTGGCCTGCCCGCCTACAAGGGACTGAACCTGGCCCGCGCCGACTGGCCCTCGACGCGGATGACGCCGGGCGCGACCTTCACGCTCTCCTACAGTTCGACGATTCCGCACACGGGAACCTTCAAGCTGTATCTGTCCAAGCCCGGGTACGACCCGACCAAGCCTCTCAAGTGGTCCGATCTGCCGACGAAACCGTTCGCCACGGCCACCGACCCCGCGCTGGTGAACGGTGCCTACCGGATCAAGGCCACGCTGCCCTCCGACCGGACGGGCCGGCAGATGCTGTACACCATCTGGCAGAACACGAGCACGACGGACACGTACTACTCGTGCTCGGACGTGGTCTTCCCGAGCGCGAGCGGTGGCGGCGGGGCCGCCGCGCCGACGACCTCGTCCCCGGCGCGTGCGACAGCCACGGCCACCCGGAAGGCTCCGCAGAGCCCGCGGACGACCACTGCCCCCGCCGACCGGTCACCGTCGCCCGCCCCGGAGAGCAGCGCGGCGACGACCGTGGTGACCGCGCCCGACCATCTCACGCCGGCCGCGGACACCTCGTCCGGCTCCAGCAACACGCTCCCCCTCGTCGCAGGGGCGGGGGGAGCGGCCGCGCTGCTGCTCACCGCCGGCGTCGCCATCACGCTGCGCCGCCGCCGGTGAGCGGTCGTGCGGGTTCCGTCAGTTGACGGTGACCGCCGGGCTGCCCGACTGGGTGGTGTCGCTGACGGGTGCGTACTTCGCAGTGAAGTAGCCGCTGGCGAAGCAGAGCGACGAGCCCGAGGACTTCGTGAACGCCTGGTTGGTGAAGGTGATGCTGTTGTCGGTGTTGCTCGACGTGCCGGTCAGGCTGGGCGCCTGGTAGACGCAGTTGATGCTGCCCAGCAGGGTGCGCAGGACGACGGTGGTCTGGATGGTGGAGCCCGCGGCCGGGGTCACGGTGACCGTGCCGGCCGAGGCGACCGCGGTGGTGTACGGAAGATTGTTGACCGTGACACTGGTGACGCCGAGCACGCCGATGACATTGCTGGTGCAACTGCCGAAGGTGTGGGCGCTGAGCGACTCGGTGGCCGTGCCGGGGGCCGTCGGGTTGTCGGTGACGGAGGCGGTGAAGGCCGACGCGGCACAGGAGACACCGCTCGTGCCGGTCGCGCTGGAGTAGAGCGTGGCGGCGGTGCCGCTCGCCAGTGAGGCGGTGAGGACGTCACCGGTGGCGACGGCGGCGCCGCCGGCGGTGAGCACCGGGGTGTCGTCCGCCGATGCGGGGGCGATCGCGGAGACCGAGAGCGCGGCGGCGGTGCCGAGGAGGGCGAGCAGGGATCGAGTGCGCATGGGGGTGCCTCTTTCTCAGACGGGCGTGCGGGTGTGTACGGCGCCGCCGCGGACATGCCGCCACGGCGGACCGCTGCCGGTCCGTGACGCCTTCTCCTTACGTCACGGACCGGCAGCGGAAGCCGGGCGACCGGACACGGCCCAGGGGGGAAAGTGCCGTGCCGGTGCCGCGGGGGGAGGTGGATTCAGCGTTGGAGCGCACCGCACGTTCAGACGTGCCACGGCCACCCCGCGAGGAGCGGGGGGTCCAGGAGGTGGCATACGTGCCGCGCATCGGATCCGGCGCCACGGATCCATGGGAAACAAGGCAGAGTTGTAGACCCCATTAATGGTCAACGTCAAGGCGTAGTAAGGAAGTTGAAGGTCATCATGGCTTCAAGTACGAGGTCAGGACGGCCCGGCCTCCACAGGTGCCACACAATCAACATCCCTTTGCCACAAGTCTCTTGACCCGCGAATGTAACCCCCGGTAACTTCCACGTGGTTACTGCCGCGTAACGAGAAAGCCCTTGCGACCGCCGGGAGTCGTGAGGAGGCGTGCGCGGCAGCCGCTGTCCGCGCCAGGACAACGTGCCCGTTGAAGCCCCACCTGCATGACTATGTCCAGGGAGCAGAACATGGCCTCGTCCTCGGACGCCACGGCGTCCACCGATTCGACCCCCGAGAACCCCGAAAGCGGTTCCGGCAGACGTGGGCGGGTCCGCCTGCGCCGCGCCGCGGTGATGGCGGTGCCTGCCACCGCGGTCGCCGCGGGACTGATGATCCTCACCGCCCAGGGCGCTCTGGGGGTGCAATTCGCCATCTCCGGCATGCCGTTCACGGTCACGGCCACCGAACTCAACGGCACCGGCTTCGAGCAGTTCGGCAACCTCGACAACATGGCCGACGGCAGCCCGAACGCCGGCGACACCGGCGGCCAGGTCCTCGTCATCACCTCCGCGATCAAGAACGCGACGCTCACCAAGCTGTGCCAGAGCGTCGACCTGGGCGGTACGAACCTGGTCATCACCGCGGGCGGCGGCACGGACAAGGTGCAGGCGACCAATCTGACGACCGACTCGACCGAGCTGTCGGGCGACGCGGCCTTCAACAACATCGAGATCGGCAACGACGCGAGCACGCTCGACAAGGCCGGGGTCCAGGGGAACAAGGGCGTCTTCAGCCAGCAGGCCGACACCGTCCACATCGGGAACCTGCGGCAGACCAACTACGCCACCACGGCTGCGGTGTTCAAGCTCCCCGGTCTCAAGCTCCGCTTCAGCGACTCGGGCTGCTGATGCCGACCGTCCGGGATCTGCGGTCCGGCTTCCGGCAGTGGCGTGCGGACCGCCCCTTCTGGGGCGGTCTGCTGCTCACCCTGGGCGGAGCGGAGATCCTCCTCACCGAGAAGGCGTCCCTGAAGGTCGTCATGCACATCGGGATGCAGGGCATGGCGGGCTATCTACTGCCGACCATCATGATCCTGTGCGGTCTGCTGATCCTCTTCAACCCGGCGCAGCGCCTGTTCTACTCGCTGCTCGGCATCCTCCTCTCCCTCGGCACCTGGCTGACCTCCAACCTCGGCGGCTTCTTCATCGGCCTCCTCCTCGGAGCGACCGGCAGCTGCCTGGCCTTCGGCTGGCTTCCGCACCAGGAGCCGCGCAAGCGGCGTCTGCTGCGCAGGCGCCGTCGGCAGCAGATGGCGACCGAGGCGTAGAGAAGGGGTAGGGAAGGGGTCCCGCCCCGGCCGAGCCCAGGGCAATGGGCGGCCGGGGCGGGAGCCGCGACGGGACGACCCCAGGACGCGGGCAGGCCTCCGACTTGCCTGTACGCGCAGGGAATTTGCCCTCGCACGCAGTGGACGCCGGACGAACTCTCCCGGGAACGCCACCCTCGCATAGCGTGGACGCGCCGTACACCGACGTCCGAGCGCCAGGGAGGCTCCCGATGGGAACCCCAAGTCCCTTGACGGGAAACCCGAGTCCCCTGGTGATCGACGCGACGGGCCGTGACATCCACGCGGAAGCCGCCCGCATCCGCGCGCGCGGGCCGGCGACCCGCGTCGCTCTCCCCGGTGCTGTCGAGGCCTGGGCGGTCAGCAGCCCCGAGCTGCTCAAACGACTGCTCCTGGACCCACGGGTGTCCAAGGACCCGCGCCGACACTGGCCCGCCTGGATCAACGGGGAGATCTCCCCCGAGTGGCCGCTGTTCACCTGGGTCGCGGTGCAGAACATGTTCACCGCGTACGGCGGCGATCACAAGCGGCTGCGGACCCTGGTCTCCACGGCGTTCACCGCCCGCCGCACGGCCGCTCTGCGACCCCGTATCGAGGAGATCACCACCGGCCTCCTCGACCGTATCGCCGAGGCCGGAGAACACGGGGAAGTCGTCGATCTGCGGGAGGAGTTCTGCTATCCGATCCCCATCCAGGTGATCAGCGAACTCTTCGGCCTGCCCGAGGACGGACGGGCCGACCTCAGGGACCTGGTGGACAGCATCTTCCACACCTCCGCGCAGCCCGAGGAGGTGACGAGCAACTACGCCAGGCTGTACGCCGTACTGGGTGAACTGGTCACCGAGAAGCGGAAGTCACCCGGCGACGACCTGACGTCCGGCCTCATCGCGGCCCGCGACGAGGGCGACGGCCGGCTGAGCGAGCAGGAGCTGCTCGACACGCTGGTCCTGATGGTCAGCGCGGGTCACGAGACCACGGTCAACCTCATCGACAACGCCGTGCACGCCCTGCTCACCCACCCCGAGCAGCTCGCGCACCTCCGCGCCGGACGTGCCACCTGGGACGACGTGATCGAGGAGACCCTGCGGGCCGAGGCCCCCGTCGCGAGCCTGCCGCTGCGCTACGCCGTGGAGGACCTCGACCTCGCCGAACTGGGCGGCCCGGACGGCACGGTGATCGGCCGGGGCGAGGCGATCCTCGCCGCGTACGCCGCCGTCGGACGCGACCCCGAGCGCCACGGCAAGGACGCGGACCTCTTCGACATCACCCGGGCCGACAAGGAGCACCTCGCCTTCGGACACGGCGTACACCGCTGCCTCGGCGCCCCGCTGGGCCGTCTGGAGGCCCGCGTCGCCCTGCCCGCCCTCTTCGACCGCTTCCCCGGTCTCCAACTTGCCGTGGATTCTTCCGAGTTGGAGCCGGTGGACTCCTTCATCTCGCACGGCCACCGCACCCTGCCCGCCCGGATCCGTTAGGTCCGTCAGGGGCCATTAGGGGCCGTCAGGGGCCGGCGCTCACTCCCCGCGCCACCAGGACAGGAGCCGGTTCCGGCCGCTTGGCCGGTGGTCGGGCTCCGAGGCGGGGGGCTCGGTCGCGAGAGCCGGGAGGGGGCTCGCGGACGACTGCCGCTCGCTCTCGGGTCGCAGGACCGTCGCGGTGGGCGGGAAGCGTACGGGCAGCGCGGCCAGCGCACGGTGGAACGGGCCTGGTCGCCAGGCCAACTCCTCTACTGCTAAGTCCAGTTCGATGTCCGGGAGGCGGTCGAGGAGCTTCTCCACCGCGGCCGCCGCGATCAGCCGGGCCGGGCTCTGCGCCGGGCAGTTGTGCGGGCCCGCGCTCCAGGCCAGGTGGGCACGGTTGCCCGCCCGCTGACCGGCCGTCAGCGCCGGGTCGGTGTTGGCGGCGGCGAGACTGACGACCAGCGGATCACCCGCGCGCAGCACCGCTCCCTCGTACACGACGTCGTGCAGCGGATAGTGCACGGCGTAGTTGGCGATCGGCGGATCGGTCCACAGCACCTCGTCGAGGGCGTCCTCCACCGGGAGGCTGCCGCCGGACAGATCGCCCGCGAACCGGTCGTCGGACAGCAGAAGCCGCAGACTGTTCGCGATCAGGTTCTGCTGGGGCTCGGTACCGGCGCCCATCAGCACCACGAGGGTGTGGATCATCTCCTCGTCGGTGAGGCCCGCGGGGTGCGCCATCAGCCAGGACGTCATGTCCTGACCGGGGTTGCCCCGCTTCAGCGCGACCAGGTCGAGCAGGGTGCTGGTCAGCAGTTCGTCGGCCTTCTCCGCGTCCACCCCGTCGAAGATCCCGGACATGCCCTCGACCAGCCGGACCCCGTACTCGGCCGGGCAGCCGAAGAGGTGGTTGAAGACCAGCAGCGGAAGGACCTGCGCGTACTCACCGAGCAGATCCGCCCTGCCGAGCGGCGCGAAGCGGTCGATGAGGGTGTCGGCGCTGCGCTCCACATAGCCGCGCAGGGCGTTCGGATCGACGAGCGCGAGGCCGTCGGTGATCGCGCCGCGCAGCCTCTCGTGCTGCTCGCCGTCGGTGAACAGGGCGTTGGGCCGGTACATCATCATCGGCACGACCGGACTGCCCGGCGGGACGGTCCCGTCGGCGAGGTCGCGCCAGCGGCGGGGGTCCTTGGAGAAGGTCTCCGGGCTGCGCAGAACGTGCAGGGCGGCGTCGTAGGAGGTGACGAGGGTGGCTCTGACGCCGGGTGCGAGCTCGACGGGCGCGGTCGGTCCGGCCGCGCGCAGTCGCCGGTAGACGGCGGCGGGGTCGGCCGCGAACGCGGGCCCGTACAGGGGCTCGTGCGCCGGGCACCCGGGTGGCGGTCCGGGCGGTGGTGGTTCGGAGGTCACACGGGCTCCAGTTCGCCGCTGCGGGTCATGAGGTACTCGACGAGGGCGATCAGCGCCTCGGTGGACGAGACCCGGTCGCGGGCGTCGCAGCGCACGAGCGGGGTCGAGGGCAGCAGGTCGAGAGCCTCGCGGACCTCGTCCAGGTCGTGCGACGCGCTGGCGTCGTCGAAGTCGTTGAGGGCGACGGCGTACGGCAGACCCAGCTCCTCCAGTACGCCCATGACGTCGAAGGACTCGGACAGCCGCCGGGTGTCCGCCAGCACCAGCGCGCCGAGCGCTCCGCTGGTCAGGTCCCTCCAGAGTCCGGTGAAGCGGTGCTGCCCGGGCGTGCCGAAGAGGTAGAGCACCAGGGCGTCGCTGAGGGTGAGGCGGCCGAAGTCGAGGGCGACGGTGGTGGTCGTCTTCTCTCTCGAACCGGCGAGGTCGTCGACGTGGGCGCCGGCCTCGGTCATCACCTCCTCGGTGCGCAGCGGCCGGATCTCGGAGAGCGCGCCGACGAACGTGGTCTTGCCGACCGCGAAGTGGCCCACGACCAGCAGTTTGACCGCGGTCTGCACACCGGGGCCGAGGTGGACGTCGTCAGAGTCGGGCGCGGAGCCCATCCAGTACCTCCTGGAGGATGCGGGCGTCGGAGAGGCGAGCGGCCGGTATCGGCGCCCGGGTGACGAGGTGACCGCTGTCCATCAGGTCGGCGATCAGTATTTTGGTGACGCTGACCGGGAGTTCCAGATGACCGGCCACCTCGGCGACCGACAGCGCTCCGGGCCGGCACAGCTCCATCATTCGGCGCTTCTCCGGGCTCAGCCCCATCAGCGGCAGGTCGTCGGCGGCGATCAGCAGGGTGACGAGGTCGAGGGTGTTGCGGGAGGGGTGGGCGCGGCCGTCCGTGACGACGTACGCCCGCACCAGCCTCCCTCCCGGCCGGCGCCCGGGCGTCATGCCGGGCTGCCGGTGTCCTGCCGGGCCGGGCTGGTCAGCTCCTTGCCGAGCCGGTCGACCAACTTGTGCATGCGGTACGTGACCGCCTCCATGTCCACGTTCTCGCTGGTGGACACCGCGAGATGGGCGCCCTCGCCGGCGGCGACGAGGAAGACGTACCCGTGCGCGAACTCGATCAGGGTCTGCCGCCACGGCGCGGTCGCGCTGCCGCAGAACTCGGCCGTGCTGCGGCTGATCGACTGCACCCCGGACAGGCCCGCGGCCAGCCGCTCGGCGTCATCGCGGTGGATGTCCGCGGAGTGGGCCCGGAGCATGCCGTCGGCGGACAGCAGGATGGCGTGCCGCGCCTCCGGCACCTTCAGGACCTCGTCGAGCATCCACCCCAGCTCGTTGGTCATGGGCGCGATCATCCCTGTGTGTTCCCTTCGGATTCGTGGGGGGCTTCGATGTCGTAGGGGGTTCGGGCGCCGTAGGGGGTTCGGACGTCGTCGGTGGCTTCGGTTTTCTCGGGGGACACGGCCCGGGTATGTGCGGGGGGTGCGATGTCCCGCTCGGCCCGCGCGGAGCGGGTGCCGCGCGCGAAGGCGCCCATGCGCCGGGCGTTCTCCTCCGCGGACCGGCCCACGCCCTCCTCCGCCGGGGCTGCCGCTGCGGCCGGGGGCTGTTCGGCGGCGGGCGCGGGTACGGGCGCGCGGCGGCGCCGCTTGGGCAGTCCGCCGGCCGTCGTCGCCTCCGCGAGCGCGCTCGTCCGGGCCGTACGCCGGGGCGTGCGCGCCGGTTCCGCGGGCGGCGAGGGGGGCTGGACCGGGTCGGCGTGGGTGAGCAGCGCGGCCGGTACGAAGACCACGGCGCGGACGCCGCCGTACGGGGAGCGGGTGTCCACGGAGACGTCGAACCCGTAGCGGGTGGCGAGGACGCCGATGACGGCGAAGCCGAACTGGGGCGGGTCGTCGAGACGGGTGACGTCGACCGCCCGGCGGCCGGTCAGCAGCGCGGCGGCGTGCTCGGACCCGCGGCTGTCCATGCCGACGCCCGCGTCGTCGATGACCACGACGGCGCCGTTGTGCACCGCCTGCACGCTGACCTCGACCGTGGTGTTCGGCTGTGAGTGGCGCGCGGCGTTGTCCACCAGTTCGGCGACCGCGAGGACGACCGGCTCGACGGCCCGGCTCTCGACGGCGACGTCGGCCTGCCCGTTGATGCGGATGCGCCGGTAGTCGCGGATGCGGGAGGTCGCGCCGCGGACGACCTCGATCAACGGGGAGGTGGCCCGTTGGCGCCCGGGCCAGGAGCCGCACAGGACGGCGATGGCCTGGGCGCGCCGACCGAACTGGGCGTTGGTGTGGTCGATCTCGAGCAGGTCGCGCAGTACGTCGGGGTGGTCGTGCCGGTCCTGCATCTCCGAGATGGACACCTGCTGCTCGTTGGCGAGGGCCTGGATCGAGCGCATCGACGCCTTGAGGGCGGCCTTCGCGGACTGGTCGGCGCGGGCCTGCGCATGCCGCACGGCGTCGGAGAAGCGCTCCAGGAGGCCGTCGAGGCACTTCGCGAAGTCGGTGTCGGCCAGCCGCGCGTCGAGCAGACCGACGGCGGGCAGAGCCGGTGCGGACACGGTGGCGGGTTGCCCCGTCGCGGCGAGATGCCGACCGGCCTCAGGGAAGGTCTGCCCCTCCGCAGCAAGGTGTCCCCCGGCCGCCGAGGAGAATCGACCCGCCGGAGGATGTGGCCGGCCCGTCGCCGGTGCGGGCTGGTGCGGGGCGCCCTCGAGCGCGGGCAGACGGACCGCGACCAGGTGGCGCAGCTCCTCGTCCCGGGCCCGTAGCGCGTCCGCGAGCTCGGCGCTCCGGCCGCGCTGCCGTCCGGTGATCCCGCGCTGGCGCACCAGCAGCACGGTGACGGCGAGCAGGCCGACGACCAGGCACCAGAACGCCGCCTCCGGTATCCGTTCGGTCATGAAGTCCTCAATGGCATATGCAAGTTGACGGGTTGCACGACCGTAGCCGTCCACCGGCGCAAGCGCTTGCCCTCGCGCGCAAGGAAGTTGCCGTGGGACGCACGGACTGTATGCACTAGGGCCTGTCCGGCGGATCAAGTCGCAGGAAACGGGCGGCGCCTCGTCGACTCTGGTGAGCGGGGCTTGGTGCGTGCAGCTGCAAGGCGGAGGAGGGAGTCGACGCGGAGCGTCGGCGAGTGACGACAACGCCGCAGATGGGCGTGCCAAGCCCCGCGTCTGCGGCATGATCCGCCGGACAGGCCCTAGGCTGACGAGGAGTAACTACCGCTCGTTGCACGGGAGTTGAGAGTGCCGTTGCCCGCGGAAAGCTACATCGTGGAATCACAGACGACCGCGGAGGTGGATCCGCGCGAGCGGGCCGACTTCTGGAGCGAGCACGTCGGGTCCTACCAGTCCACCATGGGCTACCGGTACGCGCGCACCGACGACTTCCGTGGCGCGACGGTCCGCCAGCGCACCGAGCGGTATCAGCTCGTCAAGTTCTGGTCGGACGAGATCACGTACAGCAGGACCGCCCACCAGGTCCGCCAGGATCCCGACGAGGACTACCGATTACTGCTGCCGCTCAGCGGGGAGATGGTGCTGCGGCAAGGCGGCCAGGAGGCCCGGCTGACACCGGGCACCGGCACCCTCGTCAGCTTCGGGGCGCCCTTCGAGTGCCTCCAGGACGCCTCGACGCACGCGTTCGTCCTCACCATCCCCGCCTGCGAGGTGGACGGCCCGCTGAACCGCAGGTCCCCACTGGCCACCGGGCTCGACCTGAGCAGGGGCCTGGGCCGGGTGGTGAGCTCCATGATCAACGACCTGCACGCGGAGCGCGACCACCTCACCGACCCCCACTTCAACGCCGTCTCCGACCGCGTCGTCGAGCTGCTGTGCATGCTCGTCCTCGGCGACGACCGCCCCGACGGGGCGGGCCAACTCACCGACGTGGAGACGATGGTTCGCCGCTACGTCCGTGAACACGCCGCCGACCCCGGCCTCACCGGTACGTCCATGGCGCACGCCCTCGGCTGGTCCCTGCGCCAGATCCAGCTGGCCCTGCAGCGCGCCGGCACCACCCCGCGCGACCTCATCCGCGAGGAGCGGCTGCGGCTGGTCCGTGAGCGCCTCCAGTGCACCGACTGCGAGCACCTGACCATCACCGACCTGGCCTTCACCTCGGGATTCTCCTCGGCGAGCGCGCTGAGTACGGCGTTTCGGCAGCGGTACGGGGTGAGTCCGCGGGAGATGCGCTCCGGGGGGCGGCGACCGTGACGCCGTCGCTCTCAGCGCCCCTGGGCCGGGGCCGCGCCCCCGATCCCCGGCCGCCGCGGTCCGTTGCCCGCGGGCCGGTGGGGACGCGAGCGACCCTTCCCCGCCCCTGTTCCGGCCCACTCCCGGGTTGATGTGACTGCCGGATCACACCATCCTTGTACATATGGTGAAAATCCCGGGCGATACGGGGCGGGCGACCACGGCCGGTGACGCCATGGTGGTGGTCGACGCGCACGGAATCGTCACCGGCTGGAGTGAGGGCGCGCGTCTGCTGACCGGGTACGCCGCGGCGGAGATCACCGGCCGCCCGGTGTCGGAGCTGCTGGACGGGGACCCGGGCGAGGCCTGGCGGGCGCTGCGGACGAGCGGCGGCAACGGCGTGGTCGCCGTACGGCACGGGGACGGCCGGCGGACCGAGCTGGCCCTGCGGGCGTGCCCGCTCCAGGGCGAGCACGGGGAGCCGAGCGGATACGTGATCACCGCGGCGCCGGACGAGCAGGGCCGCGGCCTGGGAGAGCTGGCGTTCAAACAGGCGTCGGTGTCGATGTCGGTGTTCGACACCGAACAGCGCTACCTGCGGATGAACGACACCGCCTGCCGGGTCATGGGCGTCCAGGAGGCCGAGGTCCTGCACCGCTACCTCCCGGACACCGTCGAGAACGCGGAACACAGCCGCGGCTTCTTCAACCATCTGCGCAAGGTCGTCGAGACCGGCCGCCCCGTCCACTACGAGAGCTGGACCCGGGCCCCCTCCGGACTGCGCATGAACGCGTGGAACATCGAGATGTGGCCGCTGCGGTCCCCCTCCGGGCAGCTGCTCGGCGTCTCACTGGCCGGCTTCGAGAACACCGAGCAGTACCGGGCCCGGCGGCGGCTCGCCCTGCTGAGCAAGTCCGCCGCCGACATCGGTACGACGCTGGACGTGATCCACACCGCCCGCGAGCTGGCCCAGCTGGCGGTACCCGAGCTGGCCGACTTCGTGAGCGTGGACCTGCTGGACGCGGTGGTCGCGGGCGAGGAGCCCGTCGGCGGCGCGGTGGACGCCGATGTGGAGCTGCGCCGGGTCGCGCACCGCTCCCGTACCACCGACGCGCCGGAGACGGTGATCGATCTGGGCGCGGCGGAGGTCTACCCGTCCTCCTCCCCGCCGATCCGCGCCCTGGTCACCGGGCACGCGGTGCTCACCAGGACCGGTGACCCTGACGTCGACGGGTGGCTCGCCCGGCACGGCACCCGGGCCGCCACGCCGTACCAGCCGCGCCGCCAGAACCTCTCCATGATGGCGGTACCGCTGGTGGCGCGCGGTACGACCATGGGGGTGGCGGTCTTCGTACGGCTGCTCACCGCCGAGAGTCCGGACGCCTTCGACCACGACGACGTGTCACTGGCCCAGGAACTCGCCAGCCGCACGGCCGTCTGTGTGGACAACGCCCGCCGGTACGGCAAGGAGCGCACGACCGCGCTGGCCCTGCAGCGCAGTCTGCTGCCCCAGGCCATGGCCGGTCAGGCGGCGGTCGAGTTCGCCTCCCGCTACCTTCCGGCGCTGTCGCGGGCGGGCGTCGGCGGCGACTGGTTCGATGTGATCCCGCTGTCCGGGACGCGGGTGGCGCTCGTCGTCGGCGATGTCGTCGGGCACGGCATCCATGCCTCGGTCACCATGGGCCGGCTCCGTACGGCGGTATGGACTCTGGCCGACGTCGACCTGCCCCCGGACGAGCTGCTCACCCACCTCGACGACCTGGTCGGACATCTGGCGGACGACGAGAGCCCGACGGGCGCGGAGATCGGCGCCACCTGTCTGTACGCGGTGTACGACCCGGTGTCCGGGCACTGCGCGATCGCCGCCGCGGGGCACCCACCGCCCGCGGTGCTGTTCCCGGACGGCACCGTGAAGGTCGTCGAGGTGAGCGCGGGACCGATGCTCGGCGTGGGCGGCCTCCCCTTCGAGGCCACCGAGCTGCACCTGCCGGAAGGCTCCGTCCTCGCCCTCTACACCGACGGTCTCTTCGCGGCCCGCCACCTCGACGCGGACGCGGGTACGGCCGTGCTGTGCAGCGCGCTGACGGTCCCCGCCGGAAATCTGGACGACGCCTGCGACAACGTGCTCCAGGTGCTGCTCCCGCAGCACCCCACCGACGACGTGGCCCTGCTGCTGGCCCGCACCCGCACCCTGGACAGCGACGAGGTGGCGGTGTGGGACCTGCCCGCCGATCCGGCGGAGGTCGCCACCGCCCGGCAGTACGCCACCGAGCAGCTGACCCGCTGGGGGCTCGACGAGGTCGCGTTCGTCACCGAACTCGTCGTCAGCGAACTGGTCACCAACGCCATCCGCTACGGCGGCGCCCCCATCCAGCTCCGGCTCATCCGCGACCGCGCCCTCATCTGCGAGGTCTCCGACGCCAGCAGCACCTCTCCGCACCTGCGCCGGGCCCACACCTTCGACGAGGGCGGCCGCGGGCTGCTCCTCGTCGCCCAGCTCACCGACCGCTGGGGCAGCCGCACCACCAGCGCCGGAAAGACGATCTGGGCCGAACAGGCGCTGCCGTTCGAGTGACGCGGCCTCGCGGTCGCTACTGGAAGTCGCAGCCGGGGTTGGGCGCGTCCTCCGAGAACGGCGAGCCGTGGGGCAGGACGTACAGCACGTCCAGGACGACGGGGACCGAGCCCTCGTTGCGGCCGATGTGCACATGACCGGGGCCCGGGGGCTCGGTGATCGTACGGCCGGCCGGGTAGGTGCCGTCCGGCTCGCAGCCCGCGTCGAAGTGACTCAGGGTGCCCTGCTTCACGAAGCCGTACAAGGGCCCGTCGTGGTAGTGCCAGCCGGTGCTCTGGCCGGGCGGGACGGTGATCTCACGGAGGGTGTAGTCCGTGTTCCCCACGGTGGTCTGATACAGCAGCTTCGCGGTGACACCGGGGCCGGGAGGAGTCGCGTACGCGGTCCCTGCGACCAGCGACATGGCCGACAGGCCGACAACTACGGCGCCCGTCACTCCCGTACGCAGCATGGCACGGGCAGCGGAAACCTCACGCGTCATCTCGTCCTCCCCCATGTGAACGCAACACCCCGCCAACGGCGGGTCCGCGCCCCATCATTGAACATCCGCGCCCCATGCGGAAGGTGCGATACCACCCAACTCACCCGTCACGCGTCCAACTAGTGACGATGCGACGACGACGCACCGACGCAGGCCATCTCCGGCATATGCCCGCTCACTTGACGGCCGAGTGTGACACACGGTTGGCTCCGGCCCAACGAAAGTACGACAGTCGGTGCACAACGTCCCGACGTCGCACCGCTCTCACCCTCCCCGTCCCGCCGCTGGGCCGCACAGCAAGGTGCCGCACCCATGAACATGTCCCCCACTTCTCACCACTTCCCCGGATCCCCGCACCGCGCCGCCCTCGTCGCCGTCCTCGCCGCGGGCTGTCTGCTCGCGGCCGGCTGCTCCGCTTCCGGCGGATCGAACGACACGAGCGACGGCTCGGCGGGGAAGGCGGGCACCGGCCGGATCAAGGTCGCCCTGATCACCCACGGCGCCCGCGGAGACGCGTTCTGGGAACTGGTGCGCAAGGGCGCACAGGCGGCGGCCGCCAAGGACAACATCGACCTGACGTACGCGAGCGACTCCGAGGCCGCCGCCCAGGCGAGCCTGGTACGGGACGCGATCCGCGACCGGGTGGACGGCATCGCGCTGACGCTGGCCAAGCCGGAGGCGATGCAGAGCGCGGTCAGCGCGGCCAAGGCGGCGGGGATACCCGTGGTCGGCCTCAACTCCGGGATCGACGCCTGGAAGTCCGAGGGCCTGCTGGAGTACTTCGGCCAGGACGAGAGCGTCGCGGGGCGGGCCACCGGCGACAAACTGGACGAGCTCAAGGCCAAGCACGCCCTCTGCGTCATCCACGAACAGGGCAACATCGCGCTGGAGGCCCGCTGCGCCGGGGTGAAGAAGACGTTCGGCGGCGAGACCGACCTGCTCTATGTGAACGGCACCGACATGGACGCGGTGGGCGCCTCCGTCACGGCCAAACTGCGCGCGGATCCGAGCGTCGACGAAGTCGTGATGCTGGGCGCGCAGTTCGCGCTCGCCGCGGTGAAGTCGGTGAAGGCCGCGGGCAGCAAGGCCCAGGTCGCCACCTTCGACCTCAACAACGGTCTGGTGAAGTCCGTACAGAGCGGGGACGTGCAGTTCGCGGTGGATCAGCAGCCCTACCTCCAGGGCTATCTGGCCGTGGACTCGCTCTGGCTCTACCACTCCAACGGCAACTTCAGCGGCGGCGGGACCGCTCCCGTGCTCACCGGCCCCGCGTTCGTCACCAAGGAGAACGTCTCCTCGGTCGCGAAGTTCGCGGCGAACGGGACCCGCTGATCCGCCGCCGCCCGCACAGGCGGCACCAAGGTTTTCCGTCCCTCACGGTGCGTACGATCACTTGTACGGATAGCATCCTGCGCACCCCATGTGCTTCGGCAGGACCACCCCTCTTGCCCTCGTCAGCCCCCTTCCCCCCTTCCCCTCTTCGCTGATCGCTCTAGGACGACGATGTCTCCACGGACCGGTGCCCGGCGCCGTCTCGGCTCCATACGTCTCTCCCTGATCCTGCTGGCGCTGGTCCCCAGCGTCACTCTCGCCGCCATGTGGGGTGTGACGACGACGCAGATCTTCTCGGAGGGGCTGCGCCTGCGCGAACAGACGGGGCTGAGCCGGTCGACCGGCGCCATGGGCACGGAGGCGACGCTCGCGCTGCAGCGGGAGCGCAGCCTGTCGGCCGCCTGGCTGGCCTCGCCGCACGGTTCCCGGGCCGCCCTGGACCAGCAGCGCATGCGCACGGACACCGAGGTCGCGAAGCTGGTGCGCCGGTCCGAGGACTTCAGGAACGCGCCCGCCCGGATCGGGGACCGGATGTACTCGGTCATCGCCTCGGTGGGCAGCCTCGAGTACTACCGGGGCCAGGTGGACCACCCCACCGACATCACCGCCCAGCAGGCCCTGGACCAGTACACCTCGATCATCAGCGACCAGATCCACGCCTTCCAGGAACTCTCCCAGGTCGACGACGGCGACCTCACCTCGCAGGCAGGGCCGCTGATCACACTGGGGAACGCGGCGGAGCTGGTCGCGCAGGAGGACGCCCAGCTCGGCCTCGCCTGGCCCTCGGGCAAGCTCGACCAGCAGTCGTGGCAGGAGTTCACCCAGCGGGTCGACGTACGCCGCTGGGTCGTCCAGAACCAGGTCCTCAACTCGCTGCACGGCACGGTGAAGGACCAGGTCGAACGGGTCCTCCAGGGCCAGGACTGGAAGACCCTGGAGACCGTCGAGGACCAGGTCGTCGCGGCCCGGACGGCGCACGGCCAGGTGGCCAGGACGGTCGAACTGCCCCACGCGCAGGCCCGCTGGAACGCCGCGTTCGCCAGGATCTCCGCCCAGTACACGAACCTGATCCAGCAGCAGACCACGCAACTCCTCGACCGCAGCGCCGACAAGGCGCACGGCCTGCTGATCAAGGCGGCCGCGCTGAGCGCCGGCGGACTCGTCGCCCTGCTGGTGTGCGTCGTGATGTCCTGGCGCATCACCCGCTCCCTCTCCCGGCGGCTGCGCGGTCTCAGGATGGCCACGCTCAGCCTGGCCGAGGAGCGGCTGCCCGACGTGGTCGCCCGGCTGAACCGGGGCGAAAAGGTCGACGTGGAGTCCGCCACCCCTCCGCTGGACTACGGCGAGGACGAACTCGGGCAGGTGGCCAAGGCGTTCAACACCGCGCAGCGCACGGCGGTGCACACCGCGGTGGAACTCGCCGACACCAGACGCGGCTTCCAGAAGGTGATCCTGGGCATCGCCCGGCAGAGCCAGAACCTGGTCAACCTGCAGCTCAGCAAGCTCGACGCGCTGGAACGCGAGCACCAGGACCCGGGGATCCTCAAGGGCCTGTACGAACTCGACTCCACCGCGAGCCAGCTCCGCCGCTACGAGGAGAACCTCGTCATCATCAGCGGCGAGCAGCCCCGGCGCAGCTGGACCGAACCGGTCGCGCTGATCGACATCCTGCACAGTGCCGTCGGTGAGGTCGCCCAGTACCAGCGTGTGGAGGTGCACACCGACGACGAGGTGTACCTGAGCCCGCCCGCGGTGGCCGACGTCATCCATCTGCTGGCCGAGCTCATCGACAACGCGACCGCCTACTCCCCCGCGCCCAGCCCGGTCGGGGTGCGGGCCGCGATGGTGGCCAAGGGCCTGGCCGTCGAGATCGAGGACCGGGGCCTCGGCCTGGCCGAGGAGGACTACGCCGCGTTCAACGCCCAGTTGGCGGTGGCCCCGCAGTTCGACGTGGTGGCGCTCGCCGACGACCTGCGGCTCGGCATGTTCGTGATCGCCCGGCTCGCCACCCGGCACGGCATCACCGTCACCCTGCGCTCCTCGCCGTACGGCGGCACCACCGCGATCGTGCTGATCCCGCACGACATCGTGGTCCGCGAGAGCCCCGACTCCCCCGCCACGGACAAGGACGCCGCGGTACCGGCCGCGGTCGTGGCCGCGAGGAGCTCCGACGAGGCCGCGGCCGCGGAGCGGCAGCCCCATGAACGTACGGAGGAGGCGCACCCCGCCGCCCGGGCCCGCACGGCCGACTCCGCCGCGCCCCGTCCCGCGCCCGGTGCCGCCCGCCGCGACGGACTCGCTGCGCTGCCGCGCCGGGTGCCGCAGACCAGCCTGGCCACGGAGCTGCGGGAGGAGGCCGCGCCCTCCGAGGCCGACGACAAGGACGCCGCCGACGCCGACGCCGCCGACTTCACCGCGGAGCGCGCCGCCTCCTCACTCGCCGGCTTCCAGCGCGGGACGCTCCGGGCCCGTGACGACGAGGAGACGCCGTACGGCGACGGGGGCGAGGAACCGTCGTACGACCACGGGAACGACCAGGCCCCGACCCAGCCCGCAGACCGCTCGTGGACTCCGCCCGCCGACCGCTCGTGAAGGACAGAGAAATGACACGCCCCAGCACCGCCACACACAGCCAGCTCGACCAGCTGCTCACCGGACTGGTGGAACGGGTCGCCGGTGTGAACCACGCCGTCGTGCTCTCCGAGGACGGACTGGTCGTCAGCAAGTCCACGGCGTTCGTCCGCGACGACGCCGAGCGGCTGGCGGCGACCGCGTCCGGCCTGATGAGCCTCAGCAAGGGCGTCAGCATGGACTTCCGCGGCGGCCCGGTGCGCCAGGCGCTGATCGAGATGCGCGACAGCTATCTGATCCTCACCGCCGCGGGCCCCGGCGCCCATCTCGCCGTGCTCACCAACCAGGGCGCGGACGTCGGCGTCGTGGCGTACCAGATGAACATGCTGGTGAAGAAGATCGGCGAGCACCTCAGGGCAGCACCTCGCGCGGGCGTCGCCGCCGCGGCCGACAACGGCCAGTGAGGTGAGCGAAGGCGACGCGGCCGGGCGGCTGGTACGGCCGTTCACGCTGACCGGAGGCCGCACCCGGCCCAGCCGCGCCGACTTCACCCTCATCACGTCGGTGACCGCGGTGGATCCGCCGCCCGAGGGCGCCACCCGGCCGCAGCCCGAGCACTCCCGGATCCTGCGGCTGTGCGCCAAGCCGATCGTGGTGGCGGAACTCGCCGCCGAACTCGACCTGCCGGTGAGCGTGGTCGTGATCCTGCTCTGCGATCTGCTGGAGGCGGGCCGGATCACCGTCCGAGCGCCTCGTCTCCTCTCCCGTACCCCGGACCTGGACCTGCTGCAGAAAGTGAGGGACGGCCTTGGCCGGCTCTGACCCCGCCGTGCGCGGAACTTCGGCACCCGCCACACCCTCCGCTCCCGACGCGGTCAAGATCCTGATCGCCGGAGGGTTCGGCGTCGGCAAGACGACCATGGTCGGGGCGGTCAGCGAGATCGTCCCGCTGCGCACCGAGGAACCCCTCACCTCCGCCGGTCTGAACGTCGACGACCTCGACGGCATCGAGGAGAAGCGGGCCACCACCGTGGCCCTGGACTTCGGGCGGATCACCCTCAGTCCCGAACTGGTCCTGTACCTCTTCGGCACCCCGGGCCAGCAGCGCTTCTGGTTCATGTGGAACGACCTCGCCATCGGCGCCCTGGGCGCCGTGGTCCTCATCGACGTCCGCCGGCCGGAGTCCAGCTTCGCCGCCATCGACTTCTTCGAGCGGCGCGCCATCCCCTTCGTCGTCGGCGTCAACGGCTTCCACGGGCAGCACCCGTACACCCCCGAGGAGATCCGCGACGCCCTGGCCCTGCCGAAACGGACTCCCGTGCTGCTCTGCGACGCCCGGGAGCGCGGCTCGTGCCGGGACGTACTGATGACTCTGATCGACGAGTTGATCGCTTCGTCCAGCCACAACTGACGTAGGGGAAAGGCCTGTTCGCCGGTGCCCCTGTGACCCGCCAGGGGCCGCCGGTCGGGGTGGCTCAGTCCTCGACGACCGCCGCGTAGGACACGTCCGCCGTGTCGACGGTGCCCCCGCGGCGCCCGGGCGCGCTCGACCACTTCCAGTAGAGGTTGGTGTGCGCGATCACCTGCTCCGGCGGCGGCGCGCCGTACGCGCTGAGGTCCTCCGTCGTGTGCGCGTCACCGACCAACGTCACGTCGTACCCGCGTACGAGGCCCCCGTGCAGGGTGGCGCGGATGCACGCGTCGGTCTGGGCGCCCGTGACGACGAGCCGGCCCACCCCGCGCTCGGCGAGCAGCGCCTCGAGGTCGGTGTCCTCGAACGAGTCGCCGTAGTTCTTGTGGACGACGGGTTCCGCGTCGCGGCGGACCAGTTCCGGCACGTACTGCCAGCTCTCGCTGTCCCGCTCGAGCCGGTCGTCCGAGTGCTGCACCCAGACCACCGGCACGTCCTGCGCGCGAGCCTTGCCGACCAGGGTGTTGATGTTCGCGACCACCTCGTCGCGCCGGTGCGCGGCGGCCACCACCCCGTTCTGCACGTCGATGACGAGCAGCGCGGTGTTCGGCCGATCGGGCAGAGTCGTCATAAGGTCCTCCGGTGTCTCATCCGTCTCGTCCGCCTCTTCCGTTTCGCCCGGCTCCCCATGGCGGATGCGTTCCGAGCGCACACCCACTTTCCCCCCTCCGACGGCCGAAGCGCCAACTGCCCTGTCCATACAGGACAAAGAGCCGCCGAGGCCGACACGCCCCTCAGTACGCTGACGCCGTGACCGTCGATCTCCTGCTGCGGGCCCTGACCGACCCCGGGGAACCGCCCTTGCGCCCGCTGCCGGATCAAGTGGCTCGGCTCCTGCGCGACCTCGACGCCCCGCCCCGCCTCGCCGCCCACCTGCGCGCCGTGCACGACGTCTCCCACCAACTCGTCGACTGGACGGCGCGACGGCACCCGGCACCGCGCTTCGACCGGGACGCCGTGCTCTTCGGGGCGGCCACGCACGACGTGGGAAAGGCCGTGCACCCCGCCGAACTGTCCGGCCCCGGCTCCGCGCACGAAGAGGCCGGACGCGAACTGCTGCTCGCCCAGGGCATCAGCGCCGAACTGGCCCGCTTCGCCGGGACCCACGCGACGTGGACCGGTCCTGACGTCGGGTTCGAGGATCTGCTGGTGAGCGTGGCCGACAAGATCTGGAAGAACAAGCGCGTCCCGGAACTGGAGGACCTGGTCGTCACGCGGCTGACCGCGGCGAGCGGCCGGACGGCCTGGGAGGAGTTTCTCGCCCTCGACGACCTGCTGGGATCCATCGGCGAGGGCGCCGACCGACGGTTGGCCTTCCAGGCGTCGTACCCCGTACAGCGCCCCCTCTGAGCGCGCCGACGAAGGGGCCCCACCACACCTGGGGCCCCGACAGGGGGCCGCGGCCGTGTCGCCCAGCCGCTGGTGCGCCTTCCCCTCCCGGACACCGCGCCGTCACACCGGACGGGAACCTTTCTCCCGTCCCCCTCAGTTCTGCCTCGCCTTGTGTGCGTCCGCCGGTACCGCGGACGTGACATGGAAGGACGATGTGCGCCGTGTCCCCGCTCCCGCTCGGTGATCTCCCCGTAGCGCGCCCCGCCCCTGTCCGGTCCCCCGCCGCCGTGCGCCTGAGCCGACTCACCCGTCTGACGCTGACTCTGCTGCCGCTGCTGTCGATCGGGGCGTGGGCGGCGGTCGACGGGCGGGCGGTGCGCGTGGGCGCCGCCCGGCTCGCCGCCGCCGATCCCTGGTGGCTGCTGGCCGGGGTCTTCTTCACCTGCCTGGGCTGGGTGGCCGCCGCGTGCGTCCGGCAGGGGGCCCTGCCGGAACGGCTGCCGCCCGGGCTGCTGCTCGCCTCGCAGTTCGCCGCCGGCGCCGCCAACCACATACTTCCGGCGAGCATCGGCGCCCACGCCGTCACCCTGCGCTTCCTCCAGGGCCGCGGCATCCCCCTGCCACGAGCCACCGCCTCGCTCGCCCTGTACTCACTGGTCAAACCGCTGGCGAAGACGGCGGTGCTCGTCGTCTTCCTCGTGGCCCTCCCGGACACCCTGCGGCTGGGCGACCTCGCCCCGGACACCTGGACGTTGGTCATGGCCGCCGGGGCAGCGACGCTCGGTCTCACCGGCGCCGCCCTGCTCCTGACGGTCGTACGCCCGCTGCGCCGTCCGGCGCTCGGCTTCGTGCGCACCGCCCTGACAGAGGCGCGGATCCTGCACACCCGGCCCAGCCGCGTCCTCGCCCTGTGGGGCGGGTCAGCCGCCGCCCCGGTGCTCCAGGGGAGCGTGATCGCCTCGGTCGGGTTCTCGCTCGGACTGCCGCTGTCCTGGGCCCAGGTGGTCCTCGCGCTGCTGCTCGCCAGTACCGCCGTCGGCGCGGTACCCGCTCCGGGCGGCATCGGCCCGGTGGACGCGGCCCTGGTCCTCACCATGGCGGCGTTCGGCGCACCCATGGGCCTGGCCACGGCAACCGTCATCGGCTACCGCGTCCTGACCGTCTGGATCCCCCTGCTCCCGGGCGCCCTCGTCCTCTCGGCCCTCGTCCATCGCGAGGTGCTGTGAGCCGAACCGGAGGTGCTGTGAGCCTCAGCCCCCGTCCGGAGCCAACCGCAGCGAGATGCTGTTGATGCAGTACCGCTGATCGGTCGGGGTCGGGTAGCCCTCGCCCTCGAACACATGGCCGAGGTGCGATCCGCAGCGCGCGCACCGCACCTCCGTACGGACCCCATCCCGTGCGAGCGGTCCGCGATCAGTTCGACCGCGTCGGAGTCCTTCGGGTCGAAGGGCGAACAAGGACGGCCAGCCGTCGAGCTTCGCGCATGCACACTTCTCCAGCCGAACAACGCGGCACGACCACGGCAGATCACCGTCGATCGCCCGCACCAACGTCCCGGCCGGCAGCGGGCGCAGCCGTTCGGCGATCGCCGCCACCACCGCGGGGCGCGCCGGATCGCCGCGGGCGATCAGAACGTCACGGTGGCCATCAGGCGCCTCGCTCGATCTGCGTGAGGATGGACTCGTCGGTGATCTCGGTGTCGGCGGCCAGCAGGAATGCCTTGCTGAGGATCAGGGTGAGCCGGTCGTCCTCGAACGGCAGGAACACCTTGCCCTCGCTCTTGCCGCGCGACGGGACGATGCACAGGTAGCTGTCGTCCGGTTCCATCAGGATGTTGGCCGAGCCCAGGTGGATCTTGTACGTGCGCAGCTCGCCGCGGACGATCAGGAAGCGCTCGGCGAGCGTGCACCGGCCGGCGATCTTCAGGCGCGGCAGGATCCGCTCCAGCACGTCGCGGCGCGCCTCGGCGCTCTCGGTCAGCTCGGCGAACCCGTTCCGCTCCCAGTAGGTGCGCTCGGGGCCGCCGTCGGTCCAGTCGGGATCGGCGGCGATCGAGGTCACGCCGACGAAGAGGTCCACGTCGCGCATCGCCTCGCTGAACACCAGCGGGGGCACGTCGGCGAGCGATGCCTCACGCCAGGCGCCCGCCACCCGGCGGTCGAAGCGCACCTGGTCGGTCGAGGCCAGTTCGTCGTCGCCCGCCCAGTCGGCCCAGCTGTGGAAGAAGCGGACCCGCCACTCCCCCGCCGCCAGGGTGCGCTCGGCCTCGTCGCCGTCCCCGCCGTCCCAAGGGCCGAGCCGGTCGCTCTTCCATCCCCGGGCCCGGAACAGGGCGAACATCCTGAGGTAGTGGACGATGTGCGCGGCGAAGCGGTTGGAGTAGACGCGGGTCTGCTCCTCGGCCGGGGTGAGGAGGTAGATCTCGCGGAACGCCTGCTTGAAGGGCTGCCGTATGCACCGCTCGGTCAGCAGGTCCCGCCAGGCCCGCACGGCGTGGGGGTCGGAGCGGATCGGGTGCCAGAGCCGTACGGAGGCGTCGTCGGGCGCGTCGGGAAGGTGCTCGTCCGTCTCGGGCAGTACGGCCCGCCATTCGCCGGGTGCGACCTCGATCTCCCAGATCAGCCGGCGTACGAGGGTCCGGGCGAGCGGGTGCCCGGCCAGCTCGGTGCGCCACCAGCCGTACGGGTGGACGGCCTCGACGGTGAATCCGCCCTCCAACGCGCGTACGAGGGTGCCGAGTTGGGCGTTCACCCGCTTCACCAGGTCGCGCAGCTCCTTGACCAGGGCGGCGTGGTCGCGGCGGACCGGCGCCGGGACGCTGCGCAGCGGGCGGCCGTCCTTCTCCCAGGTCAGCGTGGCGGTCTCGGCGACCATGACGACGGCCTGGTAGTCGCCGGCCGTTCGACGCAGGACGCCACCTGCGGCGGATCCGCTGATGGATGCGGTGTCGAACTCCAGCCTCGGCAGCCGTAGCGCCACGTCGGTGCGCTCGGCCAGGGCCGCGTCGACCTTCTTGAGCATCTTGTCGAGTTGCTTGGGCACCCCGGCGTGCCGGACGGTCCGGCGCACGGTGCGGATCGCGGTCACCAGCTCGGGCGTCGGGAAGTCCTGTGCGGCGCGGACCACCTCGTACAGCAGGGCCTGCGACGGAAGCGTCTTTGCCGCCGTCGGGGCGAGGGCGACGCCGGGCAGCAGCCGCTCGAACAGCTCCGGCAGCCAGGGCTCGTCGCGCAGCAGCGCCACCCGCAGGGCCTGTCCGAGCAAGGTGATCTCCCGGTCCGTGAACGCCTTGTCCGCCCGGTAGGGGATCTCGCCCGCCCGGATCGCGTCGGTGCGGTCGGCCGCCGCGTCCAACGCGCGACGGGCGAACGCCACGTAAGCGGGGCTGTCGGCCGACCTGCGCCATGCATGCGCGAGCGGCGAGTCGAACCTGTGGTCCCGGTCGATCTCGGACAGCAGCGCCTGTTCGGCCGGGGCGAGGCCGGCGATGACGGCGATCTCGTCGGCGACAATGGGGCCCACATCACGGGAGAGGCGCTCCACGGCCGCGCGCAGTGTCCCCTCACCGGCCAGCCCCGCGGCCGCGAGCAGCGCGTACGGCTGACGCACGGTGTCCTTCTCCAGCCACAACCTGACCAGGGAGCGGGCCGGTCCGGACACGTCGGGCAGCGGCCCCGTGCAGCGCTCCAGCGCGTCCAGGCCCCGGACGAGGTCCGCCCAGCCGTGCTCCTCGCACTTTTCAACGAGCGCCTCGAACATCCGACGGCACGCGTCGGGCGTATAACGCGGCCGCCGTTCTCCGGCCGCGTCCTCGACCGCGAAGCGGACCATCGTCATCGCGTGCGTGGCCGAGGCGTCCACCTGGTAGGCCGTCACAAGCAGGCTGCCGAGCTCCTCGTCGGAGACCTGCGAAAGATCCGGATGCCTGTCCCGCTCCTCAAGTGCGAACTCCGGGTCGGTCAGCGCGCGCATGAGCCGGGCTGCGAGGTCCATCGGACTCCTCTCCTCGAGCGGCGGGAAAGCCCTGCCGTCGCCGGCTCGGCCACCAAAGCGTCATCGAACATGGCGAGATGATGGCAGAGGGGACTGACAACGCGATCAACCCGAGTAATCCTCACGACTGTTCACGTGCAAAGCTAGCGAGACAGAGTTGATGCAGTACCGCTGATCGGTCGGCGAGCTCAACTGTCGCGCGGGCCGTCCAGTGCACTCACCGGCAAGAACATCGCGGACACCCTGGAGCGCCTGGCCGAGACCTGGTACGCCGCTGCCGGGACGATCGGCGAGCGTGCCGACGTCCATCTGGAGGCGCAGGAGGACCTGCACGTCCTCACCGCCTCGGTCGACGGCACGCTGCCGGCGCGTCCGGTCTGCTCGCCGCGCCGGCCGAGGTGCGCGACCGCGGGAAGGACGACATCACCGCCGGGGAGCGCGGCCTGTTCGACCAGATCCTGACCGGGGACACCCGGCGGCATCTCGCCTCCCGGGTCGCCGTGCGGCTGGTGTGGCAGGTCGACCCCGCGCTGTCGCCCGGCACCCGCGCCCCCCGCGACCTGCTGCCGAAGGACCCGATCCGGCTCACCCACGCCGCCCACGAGGCGCTGCACCGGTTCTTTCGCGAACGCATCGGGGAGGCCAGGGCGAGCCAGACGGCGGGCAGCCGGGAGGAACAACTCGCGCAGGTCCTCGACTACACGGCCTGGCACCAGTTCGTGGTCCGGTTCGACCGGGCCGGATGATGTCCGCACGGAACTCCCCGTTACGGGCATCATCCGGTCCATCGTCAGCTGGTTGAGTTCAGCCCTCGTCCGACGTCAGCCGCAACGAGATCGAGTTGATGCAGTACCGCTGGTCGGTCGGGGTCGGGTAGCCCTCACCCTCGAACACATGACCGAGGTGCGATCCGCAGCGAGCGCACCTCACCTCCGTGCGGACCATCCCGTGCGAGCGGTCCGCGATCAGTTCGACCGCGTCGGAGTCCTTCGGGTCGAAGAAGGACGGCCAGCCACAGTGGGACTCGAACTTCTCGTTCGAGGTGAAGAGTTCGGCACCGCAGGCCCGACAGGAGTAGACACCCTTGGTCTTGGTGTCGGTGTACTCGCCCGTGAAGGCGGGCTCGGTGCCCGCCTTCCGCAGGACGGTGTACTCAGCAGGGGTCAGCTCCGCGCGCCACTGCTCGTCCGGCTTTTCGATGTCGTACGACATGAGCTCAACCCCTCACAAACATCACGGCTACTTCGACAGGCGGGCCAGGATCTCGGGACCGAGGTCCGTCACGTCTCCCGCGCCCATGGTGAGAACGAGATCACCGGGCTTCGCCATTCCCGCGACGACCGAGGGCACCTCCGCCTTGTCGTGCACCGGTGTCACGTCCGCGCCCGCCGCCCGCGCCGCCTCGATGATCAGCTCGCTGGTGACGCCCGGGATCGGGTCCTCGCGGGCCGGGTAGATGTCCAGCACGATCGAGGCGTCGGCCAGGGCCAGGGACTCGCCCATCTCCTTGGCCAGCTCCTGGGTGCGGGAGAACAGGTGGGGCTGGAAGACCACCAGGATGCGGCCGTCGGCGCCGGCGCGCATGGCCTCCAGGTCGGCCGTCATCTCGGTCGGGTGGTGCGCGTACGAGTCGATGACCTGGACGCCCGCCTCCTCGCCCTTCAGCTGCAGACGCCGCTTCACGCCCGTGTAGGCGGCGATCGCGGGGGCCAGCTCGGCGGCCGGAACGCCCAGCGCCGCGCCCGCCGCCAGCGCGGCCACCGCGTTGTGGGCGTAGTGGCGGCCGGGGACGGAGACGGTGAAGGTCAGCTCCGTGCCGTCGAGGACCACCGTCACCTCGCTCTTCAGACCCTGGGGGACCACGGACAGGACCCGTACGTCCGCGTCCGGCGCGTCGCCGTACGTCACCGCCCGTACGTCCGCCGGCAGGCGGCGGGTCAGTTCGCGCGCGCCCTCGTGGTCCGCGGAGATCACCAGCGTGCCGCCCGGCACGATCTTGCCCGCGAAGGTCTCGAAGGACTCGTAGATCTCGTCGATGGAGGCGTAGTTGGCGTGGTGGTCGAGCTCGACGTTGAGGACGATCGCGACCTCGGGGGCGTACTTGTGGAAGCTGCGGTCCGATTCGTCGGCCTCGGCGACGAAGATCTCGCCGTCGCCGTGCAGGGCGTTCGAGCCGGGGGCGTCCAGGTCGCCGCCGATCGCGTACGAGGGGTTCAGTCCCAGTTCCGAGAGGGACACCGCGAGCATCGACGTGGTCGTGGTCTTGCCGTGCGTGCCCGCGACCGCGATCGGACGCAGGCCGTCCATCAGCCGGGCGAGGGCGTCCGAGCGGTGGACCACGGGGATGCCGAGCTCGGCCGCGCGGGCCAGCTCCGGGTTGTCCGCGCGGATCGCCGAGGACACGACCACACAGGTGGCGTCGGACGCCAGGTGGTCCGCCGCGTGACCGATGTGCACGGTCGCGCCCAGCGCCCGCAGCGCCTCGGCGGTGGCGGACTCCTTCGCGTCACTGCCCGCCACGTTCGCCCCGCGCTGCGCCAGGATCTTGGCGATGCCCGACATTCCGGCGCCGCCGATGCCGATGAAGTGCGGTCGGTCCATGGCGGTAGGAAGGCCGGCTGCCATGCGTGTATCTCCCAAGATCCGGTACGACGATGAGCGCGCCCGAGCGAGAGCACGCACCCCCAGCCTATTGCGTGCGGCGACAGGCGCCCCGTAAGGGGCACGGGGCTGTGACATGCGCGGCTCCGCCGCGCGGCCGCGGCCCAGCGGCGCGGCCGCGGCCCAGCGGCGCCTACACCTTGCTGTGCGAGAACAGCTTCAGCACCGGCACGCCGACCTTGTGGCGGGCCCGCGAGGCCCAGTCGCGGTGGAAGAACTCCTCCACGTAGTGCGGGTCGGTCAGCACGATGACCTCGTCGGCGTGGATCTCGTCGACCAGCGCCTTCAGCGCGTCCAGCGGGTGGTCCTCGATGAGCCGCCCCTCGGCCTCGCTGCCGGCCGAGTGCAGGGCCACCAGCGACACATCGAGGGCCTGCTGCCCCTGACCGGCCGCGTCCGCGCCCTCCGGCGTCTCACGCTCATGGGCCGCCTCGTCCAGCTCCCCGAGGGCGACGTCGTCGATGGCCCGCAGCAGCCGGTCGGCCTGGTCGCCGCGCGGCTGGAGCAGTACATGGAAGGCGACCGTCTCGTCACCGTGCAAGGTGGTGACGAACTCCACGTCGGCGGACGTCAGGGCCTTCTCGATCATCAATACGCTTGTGAACACGACAGGCGCCCTTCTCCTCCGTGGGCCTCCCTGGCCCCCTGCGGAAACCATCCTGCCCCGTGATCGCACGGGGACTGCGAGTTTTAGTGTGCCCGGCGGAAGATAATCGGAACGATCTGTTCCGCCGTCTTGCCGGGACCGGGATCAGTCTTGCCGGTACCGGTGTCGGGGTCGACACCGGGGTCGACGACCGGGACCGACGGTCAGGGGCGACGGTATCGGGCGAAGAGGAATCCGGCCTCCTCCAGGAGGGACGCCAGTTCGAACCGCTGGGGAACCGCCATCGAGGGCCCTCCGGCGATCCGCTGCGCGTCACCCGCCGTGAGTGTCGGCGACAGGGTCAGACAGAGTTCGTCGAGGACACCCGCCGCGGCCATCTGACCCAGCAGCCGCGGGCCGCCCTCCGTCAGCAGCCGGGTCATGCCGCGCTCGGCGAGGGCTTGTACGGCCCGTACCGGGTCCACGCCCACGCCGTCCCCGGCGATCACCACCCGGGCGCCCGCCTTCTCGGCCGCCGCCACCCGCTCGGGGGCCGCCGCCGCGCCCGTGAGGACCAGCGTGGGCACCAGGGGCGAGGTGAACAGCGGCAACGAGAAGTCGAGGTCGAGGCTCGCGGTGACGACGGCGATCGCGGGCGCCGGGCCCTGTCCGGCCGCCTCCCGCCGCGCCGCGAACTCGGCACGCGCGCGTGCGGGGCGGTAACCCTCCTGGCGTACCGTTTCCGCGCCGACGACCACGACGTCCGCGAGAGCCCGCAGCACTCCGAAGATCCGCATGTCGGCGGCGCTGGAGATGCCCTGGGACTTCCCGTCGTGCTGGGCCGCGCCGTCGAGCGTGGAGACCATGTTGGCGCGCAGCCAGGGCTCCCGGGCACCGGCGGAGCGCGCCTCGGGGTAGGCGTACGCCTCCGCCAGCTCCAGCAGCTCCCACTCACGGTCTGCCGCGTCCGTCACCGCCGCACCAGGGCCGTCGGGGCGCCCGGCGGTGGCCTGGGCTGCTGTTTCGTAGGTCACAGGGAACAGGCGTCGCATGTCGTGCAGTGTGGCACGGCCCTTAGAGTGGATAACCGTGTCCTCCTCCACCGCCGCTTCCGGGATCGAACCGATACCCGAAGCGGCCCCCTCGTCCCTGTGCGCCCGCGAGCCGCACGTCCCCGCGGACCGGCTGGTCGCCGAGATGGTGCCGCCCCCGCGCTTCGACTCGGTGCGCTTCGAAACGTACATTCCGGACCCGAACCAGCCGAGCCAGACCGAGGCCGTACGGGTCCTCGCCGGCTTCGCGGCCGGTCTCGGCGGGGCACACGCCCTCGGCGGCGGCAAGCGGGGCTTCTTCGGCTTCGGCAAGGCCAAGGCACCGAAGACCCCGGCCGGCCCCCGCGGTGTCTACCTGGACGGCGGCTACGGCGTCGGCAAGACCCACCTGCTCGCCTCCCTGTGGCACGCCACCGCGGCCGAGCCCGCGCTCAAGGCCTTCGGCACCTTCGTGGAGCTGACGAACCTGGTCGGCGCGCTCGGCTTCCAGAAGACCGTGCAGACGCTCTCCGGGCACCGACTCCTGTGCATCGACGAGTTCGAACTCGACGACCCGGGCGACACCGTCCTGGTCTCCACCCTGCTGGGCAAGCTGGTCGACGCGGGGGTCGCGCTCGCGGCCACCTCGAACACGCTGCCCGGCAAGCTCGGCGAGGGCCGGTTCGCGGCCGCCGACTTCCTGCGCGAGATCCAGGGGCTGTCCGCGCACTTCCGGCCGCTGCGCATCGACGGCGAGGACTACCGCCACCGCGGACTGCCCGAGGCCCCGGCCCCGTTCACCGACGAGCAGGTCACGAAGGCCGCGTACGCCACCGCCGGGGCCTCCCTCGACGACTTCCCGCATCTGCTCGACCACCTCGCGCGCGTGCACCCCAGCCGCTACGGCGCCCTGACCGACGACCTGAAGGCCGTCTGCCTCACCGACGTCCAGCCGGTGCCGGACCAGTCGACGGCGCTGCGACTCGTGGTGCTCGCCGACCGGCTGTACGACCGCGAGGTGCCCGTCCTCGCCTCCGGGATGCCCTTCGACCAGCTCTTCAGCGAGGAGATGCTGAACGGCGGCTACCGGAAGAAGTACTTCCGCGCGATCTCCCGGCTCACCGCGCTGGCCCGCGACGCCAAGGGCCTCGTCGAGGCATAGTTTTCGGCCCCTCCACGACGTTTTCGGCCCTCTTCACTGTGAAACGTCGAGTTAACCCTGCAAACAACTTGCCGCGTTAACCTATGTATTGACATGGGGGACGAGACGCTGGGAGGGGGCGCATGGTGCGAGGTACGACGGCCCGACCCCTGTATATGGTCCTCGCCGCCGTCCTGATCAGCCTGCAACTCTTCGCCCCCACCGAGGCGTTCGCGTCCGCGCACAGGGGCGAAGTCGTCTCGTGCGCCGAAGCGGAGCATCCGCACAAGGTGGCACCCCCGCTGGGCGCCCGTCAGCGGACCCGCGACGAGGATCTCGTCCCCGACACGCCCACGCGCGCCCTGCTGGCGAGCGACCCCGCGGCCTCGTACCCGCCGCTCGCGCTCGTCCCGGCGCACCCGCGCACGTCGAGATCCTCGACCGCCCACTCCCCCGCCGCACTTCAGGTCTTCCGCTGCTGAGCGGAGCGCGTCCCCCCACGCTCCGTCTTGTAAGCCGACGCGCCCTCAGGGCGCGCCAGGAGGAACTGACATGCAGCCCCTCATCGACCATGCCCGCTCCTTCGGCCGGCGGCCCGAGGATTTCGCCTCGCTCGCCGACGGCCAGTCCCCGCAGGTCCTGTTCATCACCTGCTCCGACTCCCGGGTCGTTCCGGCCCTGATCACCGGCGCCCGCCCGGGCGAGCTCTTCGAGCTGCGCACCGCGGGCAACATCGTCCCGCCGTACGTCCCCGACCGGCCGACCTCCGAGGCGGCCACCGTCGAGTACGCGGTGGACGTGCTCGGCGTGTCCGAGATCGTGGTCTGCGGCCACTCGCACTGCGGCGCCGTCGGCGCGCTGGTGCGCGGCGAGGACCTGACGGCCGTACCCGCCGTACGCGACTGGCTCGCACAGGCGAAACGCCCGTCCCACGCGCCGGACGACGACCCCACCGTCGCCGACGCGGTTCAGAACCACGTCCTCGCGCAACTGCTCAGGCTGCGCGGATACCCCTGTGTGGAAAGGGCCCTGACGGCGGGCCGACTGCGTCTGCACGGCTGGTACTACGAGGTCCACACCGGAGCCGTGCGCGAACACCGTGCGCACACCGACACCTTCGAAGCGCTGTGAGCCGCGCCATGAACACTTCGAGCCTCATGAGCAAACTCCCCCACCTGCGGCAGGACTTCGCCGCCTCGATCGTCGTGTTCCTGGTCGCCCTGCCGTTGTGCGTAGGTGTCGCCGTCGCCTCCGGCGTCCCGGCCGAACTCGGCCTGGTCACCGGCATCGTGGGCGGTCTCGTCACCGGCCTGATGCGCGGCAGCAGCCTTCAGGTGTCGGGCCCGGCGGCCGGACTGACCGTGCTGGTCTTCGAGGCCGTGCGGGAGTACGGACTCGCCGTCCTCGGAGTCGTCGTGCTCGCCACGGGTGTGCTCCAACTCCTCATGGGCGCCCTGAAGCTGGGGCGCTACTTCCGGGCCATCTCGGTGGCCGTCGTCGAGGGCATGCTCGCCGGGATCGGCCTCGTGCTGATCGCGGGCCAGCTCTACTCGATGGCCGGGCTCAAGGCCCCCGCCTCCGGACTCGACAAGCTCGCCGGGCTGCCGGAGGCCGTCGCCGACGCGGCCCGCGGCACCGAGGCGCTGGCCTCGGTCGGACTCGGGGCGGGCACGATCGCCGTGCTCGTCCTGTGGCGGCGGCTGCCACGACGGGTGCGTACGGTGCCGGGGGCGCTCGGCGCGGTCGTACTGGCCACGCTGGCGGCCTCGGGGTTCGGGCTGCCGGTGGCCAAGGTCGAGGTGCGGGGGCTGGTGGGCTCGATCCAGTTGCCGAGCCTGGACGCCTTCGGCGAGCTCGCGAGCGTGGGCGTGCTCGGTACCGTGCTCGCCTTCACCCTGATCGCCTCCGCCGAGTCGCTGTTCAGCGCGGCGGCCGTGGACCGGCTGCACAACGGCCCACGGACCGAGTACGACAGGGAACTGATGGCGCAGGGCGCGGGCAACACGGTCTGCGGACTGCTCGGCGCGCTGCCGATGACCGCGGTGATCGTGCGCAGCGCGGCGAACGTCCAGGCGGGCGCGCGGACGAAGGCGTCCCGCGTGCTGCACGGCGTCTGGCTGCTGCTGTTCGCGGCGCTGCTGCCCGCCGCGCTCGGTGTCATCCCGCTGCCCGCCCTCGCCGGCATCCTGGTGCACGCGGGCTGGAAGCTGATCCCGCTGCGCGAGATCGCCTCGTTGTGGCGCGAGCACCGGGGTGAGGCGCTGATCCTCGTCGTCACGGCGGTGTCGATCGTCGCCGTCAGCATGTTCGAGGGGGTGCTCATCGGCCTCGCCCTGGCCGTCGTCAAGACGGCGTGGGAGGCCTCGCACGTCCGCCTGGAGGTCATAGACAAGGGTGCGGGCCCCGTCCAGGCGTATCTGTCGGGCAACGCGACCTTCCTGAGGCTGCCGAAGATCCTCGACAGCCTCGAGGCGCTGCCCCAGGACCGCCCGGTCGAGCTGAACCTCTCCGGTCTGCACCACCTCGATCACGCCTGCCGCACCGCACTGGAGAACTGGTCGGCGCGGCACAGTGAGGCGGGGACGGAACCGGTGAAGGTGACCACCGGCTGACCCCCTGCTGACCACCGGCTGACCCCCGGGGGCTCGCGGTCGGAGATCCTCGACCGCGAGCCCGTGTGAGGCATATCGTGGGATTAGTGGTGGTATGAGGCGGCTCGAAAGGGGGTTGTCATGCTCGATGAGCTGTTGGCCACGGCCGCGGTGGTCGGTACCGCCGGGGTGGTGTACATCGCTGCGGCGGCCCGGGTCGTCAAACAGTACGAGCGGGGCGTGGTGCTCCGGCTCGGGCGGCTCAGGGATGGCATACGACCACCCGGGTTCACCATGATCATCCCGGGCGTGGACCGGCTGCGTAAGGTCAACATGCAGATCGTGACGATGCCGGTGCCCGCGCAGGACGGCATCACTCGGGACAACGTCACGGTCCGGGTCGACGCGGTCATCTACTTCAAGGTGGTCGACGCGGCCGACGCGGTCATCCAGGTCGAGGACTACCGCTTCGCGGTCTCGCAGATGGCGCAGACCTCACTGCGCTCGATCATCGGCAAGAGCGACCTGGACGATCTGCTCTCCAACCGGGAGAAGCTCAACCAGGGCCTGGAGTTGATGATCGACAGTCCGGCCATGGGCTGGGGTGTGCAGATCGACCGGGTCGAGATCAAGGACGTGTCACTGCCGGAGACGATGAAACGGTCGATGGCCCGGCAGGCCGAGGCCGACCGTGAACGGCGGGCCCGCATCATCAACGCGGACGCCGAGCTCCAGGCGTCGAAGAAGCTGGCGGAGGCCGCCGGGGTGATGTCCGAGCAGCCCGCCGCGCTCCAACTGCGCCTGCTGCAGACCGTGGTGGCGGTCGCCGCCGAGAAGAACTCCACCCTCGTACTGCCCTTCCCGGTGGAACTCCTGCGGTTCCTGGAACGGGCACAGACCCAGCCGGGGGCACCGACGGTGGAACAGATACCGGCGCGTCCACGGCCCGACGAGCACAGGGGCGACGGGCACAGGGACGACGAGTTCGTGCTCGACGAACCCAAGCGTGACAAGTTCACGTTCGACGAGGCCGCGGAGGACGAGCTCCCGCTCGACAACCCCGCCCCGGGCCCTCGCCCCAGCCCCGACTCCGCCGACGACGAGTCGGCGCACGGGTCAGGACCGGTACCGCCACGGTGACGGCCGACGGATACGGATGCCCGGAACTCTAAATGCCGCGACCGCCCGCCGGCTCGCTGCTAGCATCCCCCACATGAAGCGTGCCGCCATGAACACGACGACGTCGGAGAGTGTCCCGGCGCGCTGACTGCTGACGAGTCCGAAGCCCCGGGGCGAGTGCCCCGGGGCTTCGCCGTGTGGTCACTCGCCCATGAGAAGCGAGGAGACCACCATGACCGCCCTCCCCGACCACCGCCGCCTCGGCCGTGAACTGGATCTGTTCGACACCGATCCTCTGATGGGCGCGGGCCTGCCGTACTGGCTGCCCGAGGGTGCGGCCGTGCGCCATGCCCTGGAGGAGTACGTCCGCGACGCCGAGCGACGCGCGGGCTACCAGCATGTGTACTCACCGGTGCTGGGCAAACGGGAGCTGTACGAGATCTCCGGGCACTGGTCGCACTACAGCGAGGACATGTTCCCCCCGATGGAACTCGGCGGGGAGCAGGTGGTGCTGCGCCCGAGCCTGTGTCCCCACCACGCGCTCATCTACCGCTCCCGCTCCCACAGTTACCGCGAACTTCCGCTCCGCATGGCCGAGTTGGGCGGTATGTACCGTTCTGAACCGTCCGGTGTCCTCGGTGGCCTCACCCGCGTACGCGCCATCCAGCTCAACGACGCGCACATCTTCTGCACCCTGGATCAGGTCGCCGAAGAGGCGTCGGCGGCACTGGAGTTGATCCGTCAGGCGTACGAGGCGATGGGCATCCACGCGGCCCGCGTCCGGCTCTCCCTGCCGGGTCCCGGCGGCAAGTACGTCGCCGACCCCGAGCTGTGGCGGCGCTCGGCGGCGCTGCTGCGCGAGGTCCTCGACCGCTCCGGTATGGCGTACGAGGCCGTGGAGGGCGAGGCCGCGTTCTACGGCCCAAAGATCGACGTGCAGATCGCCGACCCGGCGGGCAGGGAGTCCACCCTCTCCACCGTCCAGGTCGACTTCCACCAGCCCGAGCGCTTCGACCTCCACTACATCGGCGCCGACGGGGCGAAACACCGTCCGGTCATGGTCCACCGCAGTGTCATCGGCAGCCTGGAGCGAGCCGTCGCCCACCTCGTCGAGGCGCACAGGGGCGCCTTCCCGCCCTGGCTCGCCCCGACCCAGCTGGTGGCCCTGCCCGTCTCCGACGCGAGTGCCGAGGTCGAACAGGCGGCCGACCTCGTACGCCGCTGTCTGGACCTCGGCCTCCGAGCGCGGCTCATCTCCCCTGACCAGGGCACCCTGGGCGCCCGGATCCGCGCCGCCCGCCTCGTCCCCTACCAGGCGGTGATCGGCCCCCGTGAGACCGCCGCCGACGAGATCGCCCTTCGCCTGCGCGACGGCCGCCGTATCGCCCCGCGGCCGGCCACCGAGGCGCTGGACCGCATCAGCCGCCTCGCCCGTGCCCACAGCACCGAGCTGATCGACTAGTGCCGCGCCGTGGACGGACTACCGGTACACCAGGTGTGGTCGAGACGGCGGTGACGGTCGGCGGCCGTGCTGGGAACGGTCGGCTCGCGCGGACCGTGATGACGCCGTACGGTCCGCGCCTCATCGTGAACATCGACCCCGACAGCCGTCCGGAACCGGCCGTCCTGGTCACCCTCGAAGAGGCCTGAGCACGACTCGCGGGTACCCGGCACGCGTCGCACCATCGAGGCACACGGCCGGAAGGGGTACGCGGTGGCCAAGAAGGACGGCAAGGGCACGAAGGACGGCGGACAGGGCGAGGACGGGGCCCCGGCCCCGTTGCGCCGGCTGCTGCGCGTCCCCGGCGGCAAGGACGTCGACCTCTCCTCGTACGACGCCAGGGCCAGGCCCGCCGGTCCGCGTGACAAGGCCGCCGGACTGGCCGCCATCGCCCAGATGGGCGAACGCCTCGCCGACCTGCAAGAACGCTTGTGGGCCGGGAGTACGAGGGGGGACCGCCGCCGGATCCTGCTGGTCCTCCAGGGCATGGACACCAGCGGCAAAGGCGGCACGGTCAAGCATGTCATCGGGCATTTCAACCCCGCAGGCTGCCGCATCCGGGGCTTCAAGGCGCCGACCGCCGAGGAGCGCGGTCACTCCTTCCTCTGGCGGATCAGACGGGCTCTGCCCGAACCCGGCGAGATCGGCATCTTCGACCGCTCGCACTACGAGGACGTCCTGATCGCCCGCGTCCGCGAACTGGCTCCCCGCAAGGAGATCGCCCACCGCTACGGCGAGATCAACCGCTTCGAGAAGTCCCTCGCCGACGACGGCGTCACCATCGTGAAGTGCTTCCTGCACATCTCGTACGACCAGCAGCGCCGCCGCCTTCTCGCACGGCTCGACAACCCCGACAAGCACTGGAAGTTCACCGCCGACGACATCGACGACCGTGAACTGTGGCCCGCGTACCAGCAGGCGTACGAGACCGCTCTAGAGCGCTGTTCCACACCGCACGCCCCCTGGTTCCTCGTCCCCGCCGACCGCAAGTGGTACCGGAACTGGGCGATCAGCAAACTGCTCCTGGAACACCTCGAGAGGCTGGATCCGCAGTATCCGAAGGCGGACTTCGACGTGGCAGAGAGCCGACGGCGACTGCTCGCCGGAGGCTAGCGTCTGGGCACACCCACGGCTCATGTGCTGTCGTGGCAGTCGAGTTGGGCGTCGATCTGGGCGGCGGTCCTCGGGCCGTCGTCGGTCCAGTACTGTCCGGGCCTCAGTTTCGCCGTCACGACCGCGTGCAGATCGAGAACGGAGTCGAGCCCCTCACCCGAGGTATCCACGTACGCCACGTCGAGGGTGCTCGGCACCGGGGCGGGCTCGGCCGTGTGACGCTCGAACCCCTCGGCCGACCAGAGCCTGACAACACCTCTCTTCGCCGACGCCGTCCTCGGACCGGAGGCCCACCAGACGATCGGCGGGTTCGCGTCCTCGGCCTTGTCCCAGTCCGTGACCTCCACCCGCCGCAGTACGTCGGAGGGACAGAGCGGGATCTTGACGACGATCGCCCCTCCTTCGGCCCGGGCCCCGAACACCGTCGCATCCGCCGGATCCGACGGCCCCAGAAAGCACCCGCTCGCCAGCAGGGCGACCGCCGTGACGAGGACCGATGGAGCAACGCGCGGCCGGTTCGGCACCGGTATCCACCCCGTCTCACGTCGGTCCTGCCGTTCGGACCGGTCGCGGCAGGGGTTCGATCCTGCACGCGGACAAGGGAGGCGGACAAGGGGAGCGGACAAGGGGAAAGGGAACCGACGCACAAGGCCGTCCGGTATTCCGCCGGGTCCAGCCGGGTGACTTCCGTGCCGCCGCCAACGGGCACAGGAGGACAATGGGCTAATAGTCAGACTTGCCCATATATCTTCATGTGATGATCATTCCAGTACGACAATTCGCCGCGACTTGCGCCCTCGGCGCACTCGGGGTCGCACTCGCCGCCTGCGGGACACCGGGAACCCCGCACGCCGCCCGACCGGGATACCCCGCGTCGGCCTCGGGCAGTACCAGCGCCCCGCCCTCGCGACCCCCCACGCTCGCCCCCGGCTCCAGCGGTATCACCCCCGTCTTCACCAACGGTCCGCGGACGGCGGGCAAGACCGTCGCGCTGACCTTCGACGCGGACATGACCGCGAACGAGGGGCCACGCGCGGCCGCCGGCGAGCACTTCGACAACCCCCAACTGATCGCCGCGCTGCGCGCGTTCAAGGTGCCGGCGACCGTGTTCATGACGGGGCGCTGGGCCGACGAGTACCCGAAGGAGGCCAAGGACATCGGGCAGGACCCGCTCTTCGAGGTCGCCAACCACTCGTACAGCCACTACGCCTTCACCGACAGCTGCTACGGCCTGCCCACCGTGCCCCAGGAGCGGATGCGGGCCGAAGTGGAGGAGGCCTACACCGCTTTCAAGAAGGCGGGCGTGCCCCACGCGATGCCCTACTTCCGGTTCCCCGGCGGGTGCTACGACCAGCAGGCACTGCGCACGCTGAGCGCGGTGGGCGTGACCGCCGTGCAGTGGGACGTCGTCAGCGGGGACGCCTTCGCCACCGACGCCGACGCCGTGGCCCGTCAGGTGCTGGAGGGCGTGAAGCCCGGCTCCGTCGTCGTCATGCACTGCACGCGCAGCGCGGCCCCGGTGACCGAACAGGCCCTGCGGACGATCGTCCCCGAGCTTCGCAAGCAGGGTTTCCGCTTCGTGAAGGTCTCCGAGATGATCGGCTCGGCGACGCAGGGCGAGCGGCACGGCACCACGTAGGCACGCTCAGGTCCCGGCCTACGCTGGGACCCATGAGCGACGACTACTGCGCCACCCCGGCGCTCCCCGCCCCGGCACCGGACCCGACCGACGTCGGGCCGCCGTTCGCCGAGTGCGTGCTGTGCCGGAAGCCGACCGAGTACCCGGAGTCGTACAAGGGGATCACGCTGTGTCCCGTCTGCGAGTGGCAGGAGGCGCAGCGGACCGCCTGTTCCGGGTGACGGCGACCGCCGCCGAAGAACCGATCTTCCGCCTGGCACACTGGAGGGCGTGAGCAGCGACCCGACCGTAGCCGACGCACCCGGCCGACCCGACACACCCGGCTCGGCCGAGGACAGCCCCTTCCGATCCGAGCGCACCGCGCGCGACGAGGCCCCGCAGTTCGTGCTGCCGCTGGTCGTGCGTATCGAGAAGGCCGCTCCCCCCGCGCGTACGGACGCGCTGGAGACCGCCGCCCGCGCCGTGCTGACGATCCTCGGCGATGAGCGGGCCCTCGGGGACGGCGAGTGGGCGCAGGCGGTGCGGGACTGGCAGGACGCCCGGATTCGCAAGGTCGTACGACGGGCGCGCGGCGCCGAGTGGCGGCGGGCCGAGGCGCTGCCCGGCATCACGGTGACCGGGAAGTCCGCCGAGGTGCGCGTTTTCCCACCGGTCCCCCTGGACGGCTGGCCGAAGGACCTGGTCAAGCTCCAGGTCTCGGGCACCGATCTCGACGACCCGGAGCCCCCGGTGGACGCCGACCCGACCGTGCCGGTGCTGTGGCTCAACCCCGACCTCGACATGTCCGCCGGCAAGACGATGGCGCAGGCCGGGCACGGCGCGCAGCTGGCCTGGTGGGAGCTGTCGGACGAGGAGCGGGCGGCCTGGCGCGACGCCGGTTTCCCCCTCGCCGTCCGCACCGCCGACCCGGCACGCTGGAGTGGACTGACCACCTCCGGGCTGCCGTTGGTGCGCGACGCGGGCTTCACGGAGATCGCGCCGGGGTCGTGCACGGTGGTGGCCGACCATCCCGCGCTGCGCACACGCTCCTGACCGACCCTGATTGACTGCTCCCCTCCCTGAAGGGAAGGGGATTCCTTCCTTCAGGGCTGAGCGGGGATTCCTGGCTCAGGCCGCCTCCGGGAGCAGCGCTCCCGGTGGTCTTACGCCCTCGACACCAGCCGGGTTCAGACCTGCCCGGACGAGCATCACGCGGGCGGAGTTCTTGTCTCTGGGGGAGACGGCTCCGCACGCGGTGCACGTGTAGGTGCGCTCGGACAACGGCAGTGCGTGCTTGGTTCTCGCTCCGCACGATGCGCAGTCCATCGTGGTGTGCGCGGGATGCACGAGACGGATGTCGCGTCCGTGCTTGCGGCCCATCTCGATCAGGGCCTTCTTCGTGGCTCCGATCGCGGCGTCCGCCGCCTTGCGCGCCATCGAGGACTGGGCGAGGAACTTCGGCCTGAAGTCCTCGACGGCGATGGCGTCGTGGTCGGTCACGACCTTCTTCGCCCACTTGCGGCCGGCGTCCTGCCGCTGCCGGGCGATCTTCGCGTAGGTCTTCGCCCGCCACTTCTTCGCCTCGCGGTAGCCCTTCGAGGCGGCCCGCCCCTTCTTCGGACGGCGGCGGGCCATCATCCGGTCGTAACGCGTCAGCCGGGCCTGCGCCTTGCGGCCGTGCTGGGCGTGCGGCAGATCATGGGCGTTGGATGTGGTGGTCGCGGTCTGCTTCACCCCCCAGTCCACGCCGAGCACCCGGCCGGTCTCCGGCAGCGGCTGCACCTCGGCGGGGACCACGAACGAGCAGTACCAGTGCCCGACGCTGTCCTGGTACACGCGCACCGAGGACGGTTCGCCCGGCAGGCTGCGCGACCACACCACCCTCAGCACGATCCCACCCGCCAGGCACAAGCGACCGTCTTTCAGCCGGAACCCGCGCCGACTGTAGTTCAGCGACGGCAACGCCTCCCGCTTCTTCTTCCACCCCGGCATACCAGCCCGCTGCCGCTGAGGCAGACGTTCCCGAATGTCCTTGTGCGCCTTCGCACGCGCCTTGCCGAAATCCCGGATCACCTGCTGCTGAACAACCGAGCTGCCCTCCCGCAGCCACGGCGTACGCTCCCGCGCCCCGGTCAGCATCCTGTCGAGCTGCGCCGGGCCACAGGTCCGCTTGTCGCCCTCCTGTCCCGTGGTCTTGTTGTGCAGGTGGACCGCCCTGGACTTGGCAACACACTCGTTCCAGACCCACCGGCACCGTGCCCACTCCGCCTCCAGCGCCGTACGCGCACTCGACGACACACGAAGCCGGTACGTGTACCGGGCGCGCCCGGCCTCGCCAGCTTCACTGAGTGTCACCATGCCGCCAACATAACGTCATGATTCGTTTGTCACTCCGGATCCCGGCAGACCTACCCGAACGGGTGACCGCTCAGGCCGCTGCGGACCGCCGCTCTCTCAACTCCGAGATCCTCCACCCCTGGAGGCCGCCCTCGCCGCTCCCCGGGCGGACGCCGGACCGCCCGACGGCGATCCGGCTTCTCCTGCCCCGCTCCGCGGGAAACCGCCCTGTGCGGTCGTACGCCGACCGTGCGGGCACTGGGCAGGCGAATCTCGCGGCAGGGACGGTGAACACACAGTGGGGGCCCCTGTCCGCCTCCGACCGTGATCTGATCGTGCGGGTGCGGCTGGCCGGGCTCTGGGAACTTCCGGCGGGACAGCAGGCGATCGAACGGGACCCCAACAAGGCGATCAAGGAGGCGGGGGACCACCTGATCGTCGGCCACACCGACCTCGACAAGCGGGTGCGGGTCGTCGCGGCCCAGCTCAACGTCGAACTGCCGAACCAGCCGAACGAGCAGCAGCAGGGCTGGCTGCAGGAGATGACCGCGGCGACGGGCACTGAATACGAACGGAAGTTCGTGAACCTGCTGCGGGCCGCGCACGGCAAGATCTTCCCGGCGATCGGCACGGTCCGTAACTCCACCCGCAACTCGCTGGTCCGGCAGCTGGCCTCGGACGCCAACCAGACCGTGCTCGACCACATCACCATCCTGGAGAAGACCGGGGCCGTCGACTTCGACGCCCTCGCCAACGACACGGCGGCCCTGTCGACCGCGAGCCCGACCGGTCCCCCGGCGCCGGCCGCCGGAGTCACGGCGCCCTCCGCGCCGCCGGTGCAGCCGGGCGACGGCGTCGTCGCCACGTCGAGTCCCTCACCCGCGCCGCCCGGCCAGGTCAACACCGCCCGGCCGGAGCCCTCGGATCCGGACAACGTGCTGCGATAGCCGGTGCGGCGGCCGGTGCTCGGGCAGCCCGACGGAACCTCAAATGTTGCTCTGAACGTCCGTCGAGGTGGGTTCGGCCCCGGATCCCGGGGCCATGACTCCGTCACGCCGGAACACGGGTCCGTCGTCAGGAGACAGCAGGCAGGGTTCGAGCGGCGACGGAGGAGGCGACATGACACAGCCGAGGCGGCTGGGAACAGGGATCGGGTGGCGGCCGGAGATCGCCGAGGCCGTGGAGCGCATGCCCGGCATCGACTGGGTCGAGGCCGTGGCGGAGAACCTGTGTCCCGGGCATCTCCCCGAGTCGCTGCTGCGGCTGCGCGCGCGGGGCGTCACGGTGGTACCGCACGGGGTCTCGCTCGGCCTCGGTGGCGCGGACCGGCCCGACGAGTCCCGTCTCACCGCCCTCGCGGAGCGGGCCGAGGCGCTGGGCTCGCCGCTCGTCACGGAGCACATCGCGTTCGTACGGGCCGGGGGCTCGCTCACCGCGTCGCCACTCCTGGAGGCCGGGCACCTGCTGCCGGTCCCCCGCACCCGGGACGCCCTCGACGTGCTGTGCGAGAACGTCCGTATCGCGCAGGAGGCCCTTCCCGTCCCGCTCGCGGTCGAGAACATCGCCGCGCTGATCTCCTGGCCCGGGGAGGAGATGACCGAGGGGCAGTTCCTGTACGACCTGGTGGACCGCACCGGCGTACGCCTCCTCATCGACGTGGCCAACCTCCACACGAACCACGTCAACCGGGCCGAGGATCCCTCGAAGGCCCTCGACGAGCTCCCCGTCGAGGCGATCGCCTACGTCCACGTCGCCGGCGGCTTCGAACGGGACGGCGTCTGGCACGACAGCCACGCCCACCCCGTCCCCCAGCCGGTCCTCGACATCCTGGCCGACCTCGCCTCCCGCGTGAGCCCACCGGGGGTCCTCCTGGAACGCGACGAGAACTTCCCGGACCCGAGCGAGCTGGAGAGGGAGCTCGGAGCGATCAGGGTCACCCTGACGAAGGCGCGGGTGCGGGTCACGACGCCGTCCCGCACCCCGGCAGGCCCGCACTCGGGTGAGGCCGCCGCCACTCCGAGCGGCACCCCCGGGGCAGCCGGGAGCCGTGCGCCCGACGTGACCCAGGATGCTCGGCAGCGGCTCGCGCTGGGGCAGGCCGCCCTGTTGTCCGCGCTCGTCGCGGGCACCCCCGTGCCCGAGGGGTTCGATCGGGGGCGGCTCGGTGTGCAGGCGCGGGCGCTCGCGGCCAAGCGGGCGGATGTCGTGGCGAAGGTGGCGGCGGAGCTGCCGGAGATCCTCAAGGACGCGTACCGGCCGGCGTTTCTCGCGTATGCGCAAGGGCATCCGATGAGCGGTGGGTACCGGCGCGACGCGTTGGACTTCGCCGAGTACATGCTGCTCGCGGGGCACCCCGAGGACGCGGAGACGCGGCGGCGGTTGCGTGAGTGGTGGCTGGAGCGGTCCGGACCGACTCCGCCGTCGCGGCGGCCCACGGCCCGGCTGGTCCGCGCGACCCGACGGGTCCTGCTGCGCCGCTGACCCCGCCCGGCAGGCACCGACGCGCCCTCCTACGCGCGCCGTAGTCCCTCACCCCGGCAGAGTGTGCCGGGGTTAACACCAGGGCCCGCCCCGCCGGATTCCACGTCCGGTTTCCGCGGTTTCCTGACGGTCTGGACTCCGGTCGAACTACCCCATTCGGCGCCTTCCTCCCACCCGCTAACCCTTCCTCCTCGTACGGCAGTTGGCGTAGTGCCCGAAGTAATATGCCAACCCGCACCCGTAGCGCACTAGCGTGCGGTGCCGCAACAGGAGGCACCATGCGATCCATCAACCGCACCGGATTGGTCAGTGGGACAGGACTCATCATCGCGGCCCTCACCGCGACCCTCGTCGCGCTGGTCTTCCCGATCTGGTCGTACGCGGACCGCGCCGGCACCGGCCTGGACACCCTGAACGCCCAGGCCGTGTCGACGCAGTTCGGTCCGCTGTCCGCACTGGACCGGGAGTTCATCACCAAGGTCCGGCTCGCCGGGCTCTGGGAGCTGCCCGCCGGCCAACAGGCCGAGGAGCGCGGCACCACCCAGGCCGTGAAGACGGCGGGCGCGCACCTCGTCGAGGGCCACACGTTCCTCGACGCGCGCGTCCGGAACGTCGCCGCACGGCTCGGACTCGAACTCCCGAACCAGCCCAATCCCCAGCAGCGCGGCTGGCTGGCCACGCTCGACGCCGCGCACGGCACGGACTACGACCAGAAGTTCGCGAACATCCTGCGCAGGGCGCACGGCAAGGTCTTCGCCGTCGTCGCCCAGGTCCGCGCGAACACCCGCAACTCCCTCGTACGGGACCTCGCCGACGACGCGAACACCACCGTGCTCGACCACATCAAGGTCCTCGAAGCCACCGGGTACGTGGACTTCGACGCCCTCGCGCAGGACGCCGCGACCGCGAGCCCGCCGCCGCTCACGGCTTCCCCCGCCCCGCCGGGTCCCGTCCAGTCCCCGGACAGCCCCGTCCCCGTCACCCCGTCCGGGTCCTATCCGCTGCCCCCGGCCGCATCCCGCGCCAAGGACCAGCCGAGCGGCACCCCTTGACAGGCACCGGAACGTCACAGAGCCACAACGCTCCCTCCATATCGGGGGCAGACCGTGGCGCCGGCCTCGACTCTTCGCGTAGAAACACGCCATGTTCTGGGTCCTTCTCCTGCTCCTGGCCTGGGCCGCGGCCGGTATCTCCTGCACTCGGCTGTGCCTGGCCGCCGTGCGCGCGGCGGCGGTCGACACCGACGCGACGCGCTGGCACCACCTCACGCTGTACGAGGCCGCGTTCCTGTCCGGCGGCCCCGCCCGGGTCGCCGATCTGACCATGGTGTCGATGGCCCGTCAGCGCCGGCTGCTGCTCGCGCACACGGGCTGGGCGACCGTCGTGGACCCGCGCGGTCGCGACGAGATGGAACGCTCGGTGATAGGGGCCATAGGCCCGCAGGGGCAGTCCCGGATAGCGCCCGTACGGGCGAGCGCGGCCACCGCGGACTCCGTGCGCCGTCTCGCCGACCGTCTCGTCGCCGCGGGCCTCGCCGTGCCCGACGGCGCCCGTACCACCGTCGCGGGCGCCGTCCGTCAGGTCCAGGCCGCCGCCGCGGCCGTCCTCACGCTCGGCGCCGTCGCGGTGCTGATGCCCTCTCAGGCCCGGGCGAGCGGGAACGACGTACCGATCGCCGTGTGGTTCTCGCTCCCGCTCATCCTCACGCTGAGCTGCCTCGCCATCGCCCGCATCGAGGTCCACCCGTACACACGCTGGGCCTCCCCGGCCGGGCAGCGGCTGCTCGGCACCCTCGCCCGGCACCCCGACGCCGCCGGGGACGACCGCACGTACCTCACCTCGGTCGCCGTACGCGGCATCCGCGCGGTCGGCGAGCCGGAGCTGCGCGCGGCCTTCGCGCACCGCGACCGCAGCCCCGAGCGGCAGCGCTGACGGCGCCCGAGGGGGCGCATAGGGGTCATTGGGGCCGACACCGGCACCAGGTGCTTTACTTCATCAACTGACGAACCAAACATCCCTTTTGTTGCTGCCGTGCGCCGAAGGGATACGCGATGAGAGCTGCCGTCCTGTACGGAACCACCGGGTCCTTGCTTCTGAGCGGCCTCGTCGCCGCCCCCGCGGGTGGTGCGGCGACCTGGCCGGACCCCCCGGCCTCCCTCGAGGCGCGCGGCACCACCGTCGCCGCCTCCCGCGCCGCGGCGGCCGGCATCCACTGGGGCGCGTGCCCCAAGAAGGACGACTTCCCGGTCGAGATGCGCTGCGGCACGGTCACCGTGCCGCTGGACTACGCGCACCCCGACGGCAAGAAGATCAAACTGACCGTCAGCCGCGCCGGCGCCACCGGCAAGGATCTGCGCAACTCCAAGCACAAGGTGCCGCGTCAGGGCTCCCTCGTCTACAACCCGGGCGGCCCGGGCGCGTCCGGCATGTACTTCCCGCTGATCGGCTTCCTCCCCGAGTGGAAGCGCGTCGCCGCCGCGTACGACCTCGTGGGCTACTCCCCGCGCGGCGTGGACCGCTCGGCCCCGCTGTCCTGCGAGGACCCGAAACACTTCCTGAAGGGGCCCGCGCAGTCGCCGACGTACCCCTCGGAGACGTACAAGAAGGAGCGCATCGCGGAGGCACGGACGTACGCGCGCGGCTGTCTCAAGCGCTCCGGGCAGGACATCCGGCACTACACCTCGCTCAACAACGCCCGCGACCTCGACGTGCTGCGCGCCGCGCTGGGCGAGCGGAAACTGACGTTCATGGGGGCCTCGTACGGCACGTACTTCGGCGCCCTGTACGCGACGCTCTTCCCCTCGCACGTGCGCCGGATGGTGTTCGACTCCGCGGTGAACCCCGATCCCCGGCAGATCTGGTACCGGAACAACCTCGACCAGTCGGCCGCGTTCGAGGCCCGCTGGGCGGACTTCCGCGCGTGGATCGCCAAGCACGACAAGGAGTACGGGCTCGGCACCACGCCCGAGGCGGTGCTGCACAACTACGAGAGGGCGCGGGCGCGGCTCGCCGCGACACCCGCGGGCGGCAAGGTGGGGCCGCGCCAGTTGCAGGGCGCGTTCCTGGAGGCGGGGTACTTCGACGACTACTGGCCGCAGCGTGCCCAGGCGCTGTCCGCCTATCTGAAGGGCGACCCGAAGCCGCTGATCCAGCAGGCCGGGCCGCATCCGGAGGCGTCGGCCGAGGCCGAGAACGCCAACGCGGTGTACACGGCCGTGGAGTGCAACGACGCGGCCTGGCCGACGGACTGGCGTACCTGGGACCGGGACAACACGCGGCTCGCGCGCGTGGCGCCGTTCGAGACCTGGGACAACGTGTGGATGAACCTGCCCTGCGCGTACTGGCCGGTGCCGCGGCAGAAGCCCCTCGATGTGCGGACGCTGCCCGGGGCGCTCGCGCCGGTCCTGATCCTGGCGGCCGAACGGGACGCGGCGACGCCGTACGAGGGAGCGGTGGAGCTGCAGCGGCGGCTGTCCGGCTCGGTCCTGGTGACCGAGAACGGGGCCGGGACGCACGGGATCGCGGGCGGGCCCAACAGTTGCGTCAACGGCTACCTGGACGCGTATCTGCTGGAGGGCCGACTCCCGAAGCGGCGTGCGGCGTGCGCGCCGCACGCGGAGCCGAAGCCGGCGGCGCCGGATGGTGACAAGACCACCCGGCACGACACGGAGGCCCCGGAGGACCCGAAGACGACCCGTCAGGCCCCCTGATCAGGCGAGACCGGCGACCAGCTCGGCCACGGACTTACGGCGGCCGGTGTAGAACGGGACCTCCTCGCGGACGTGCATGCGGGCCTCGGAGGCGCGCAGGTGGCGCATGAGGTCGACGATGCGGTACAGCTCGTCGGCCTCGAAGGCCAGCATCCACTCGTAGTCGCCGAGGGAGAACGAGGCGACCGTGTTGGCGCGCACGTCCGGGTAGCCGCGGGCCATCTTGCCGTGGTCGGCGAGCATGCGGCGCCGGTCCTCGTCGGGCAGCAGGTACCAGTCGTAGGAACGCACGAACGGGTAGACGCTGATGTAGTTGCGGGGCGTCTCGTCGGCGAGGAACGCCGGGATGTGCGAGCGGTTGAACTCGGCGGGGCGGTGCAGTGCCATGTTCGACCAGACCGGCTCCAGCGCGCGGCCCAGCCGGGTGCGACGGAAGAGGTTGTACGCCTCCTGGAGCTGGTCGCTGGTCTCGGCGTGCCACCAGATCATCAGGTCGGCGTCGGCGCGCAGCCCCGACACGTCGTAGGTGCCGCGGACGGTGACGTCCTTCGCGGCGAGCTGGTCGAAGAGCTCCTGGACCTCGTCGGCGAAGCCGGCGCGGTCCTCGGGCAGCACGTCCTTCAGCTTGAAGACGGACCACAGGGTGTAGCGGATGACCTCGTTGAGGTCCTTGGCCTTCTTGCCGATGTTCGGGATCTTCGCGGGGCCGGTGGTGGGGGCGTCGTCACTCATGAGGCTATTCTCCCGCTCCGCCGTGCAGGCTCTGCACCGGGTTCGCCCTCAGCGCGTCCAGTCCCGCGTGGTCGCCACCGAGCTGGTCCACGGCGGCGTACGCGCTCGCGACGCACGCGGGGATGCCTACCCCGTCGTACGCCGCGCCGCAGACCGCGAGCCCCGGGAGCTTGGCCACGTGCTCACGGACGCGGGCCACACGCGTGTGGTGACCGACGGGGTACTGCGGCAGGCCGTCGTCCCACCGGGTCACCCGGGTCGCGACGGGCTCGGCGGCCAGGCCGGTGGCCTCGCGCAGGTCGTGCCGGGAGACGTCCACGAGGTCGGCGTCGTCGCGGCCCAGTACCTCCGTCTCGCCGTACCGCCCGACGGAGGTGCGCAGGACGAGCAGGTCGGGGTTCTCCTCGGCGATCCAGCCCCACTTCTGGGAGGCGAAGGTGGATGCCTTGATGGTGTGGCCGTCCACCGGCGGCACCAGGAAACCGCTCCCTTCGGGGAGGGCGGTGTCGGCGCGCCGGTAGGCGAGCGTCACCAGCGCCATGGAGGCGTACTCCACACCGGCCAGCTCGGTGGCCGCGGCGGGCGTCTCGGCCCGCAGCAGGGCGGCGGCCGCGCCGGCGGGCACCGCGACGACGACCCCGTCCGCGTGCAGGACGCGGCCCCCGGCCACCACCCGCCAGCCGCCGTCCTCGGTGCGGCGCAGCTCCGTGACCGGGGCGCCGGTGACGATCTCGCCGCCCCGCGCGCGCACCGACCGCGCGACCGCGAGCGGAAGTTGGCCCACGCCGCCCTCGATGCCCATGAACACCGGCCCGGTCTGCTGGGCCGCGGCCGCCTTCGCCTGGATCTCGCGGACCGCCTCGGTCAGGGAGACATGGGTGCGGACGGCGGCGAAGAGCTGGGGAACGGCCAGGCGCATCGAGATGCGGTACGCGTCGCCCGCGTAGACGCCGCCCAGGAGGGGCTCGACCAGGCGGTCGACGACCTCGCGGCCGAGGCGTGCCGCCACGTACTCCCCCACCGCCACGTCGTCACCGACCTCCGTGCGGGGCAGGTCGGCGTCGCGCTCGATGCGGGCCAGGCCCTCGTCGGACAGGACGCCGGAGAGGGCGGCCGCGGTGCCGGGCACGCCCATGACGTGGCCCTTGGGCATGGGGCGCAGCGCGCCGCGCGTCCACAGGGAGGCGGTCGCGGTGGCGGGCGGCTGGAGGCGGTCGGCGAGGCCCACCTCGCGGGCGAGGGCGACCGCTTCCGGGCGGCGGGCGAGCATCGACTCGGCGCCGAGATCGACCCGTGCGCCCGCGATCTCGCCGGGCAGCAGCTTGCCGCCGACGCGGTCCGACGCCTCCAGGACGGTCACTCGCGCGCCGCGGTCCAGCAGGCGGTGGGCGGCGGCCAGACCGGCGATCCCGCCCCCGATGACGACGACCTGTCCCGTACCCGTACGACTGTCCTGTGCGCGCATGACTCCACCTTCTCAGACCCCGCTGACAGGCCTGCCGGGCCCCAGTGCCGTCGTCGGGTACGGCGGTGTCCCGCGCGAGTCCCGACCGTGACCGCATCGGGACCGGATCCCGCCAACGTCGCGCCCGGTCCCGGCGTCGAAGGAGGGTCAGCAGTCACCAGCCACGGGGGTACGCCCACATGTACACACGACGTTCCGCTCGAACCGGCCCGGCCCTCGCCGGGATACTCCTCGCCGCCGCCCTCGCGGTGACCGGCTGTGGCGCCGCCGGCGGTGGCTCCGACTCCACCGCAGACAAGGCGGCCGCGCCGGGCGCCGGGAACGCCCGCTCGGGCGCCGCGGCCGACGCCGCCTCGGGCGCGGGCGGCGCCAGGTCCACCACCCCGTCCAAGGCCACCGGCACGTCCGTCCCGGCCGGCAGCCACATCATCCGCACCGCCTCGCTGACCCTGCGGGTCAAGGACGTGCCCAAGGCGCTGGACGAGGCCCGCACCGCGGCTGTCGACGCGGGCGGCTACGTCGGCAACGAGACGACCACCCGGGACGGCGGGGGCCGCGAGCGCACCCGAGCCGTACTGCGTGTGCCCACCGACCGGTACGACGCGGTGCTCTCCTCCCTGGAGGGCACCGGGAAGGTAGTCGAGCGGACGGCCAAGGCGCAGGACGTCACCGACCAGGTCGTCGACGTGGAGAGCCGCGTCAAGTCGCAGCGCGTCAGCGTGGCGCGGGTCCGTGAGCTGATGGACCGGGCCACCAAGCTCAGCGATGTGGTCGCCCTGGAAGGGGAGTTGAGCACCCGCGAGTCCGACTTGGACGCCCTGCTCGCCCAGCAGGCGTCCCTGAAGGACCGCACCGACCTGGCCACCATCACGCTCTCCCTCTCCGAGACGCCGCTCAAGGACGCCGGGAAGAAGTCCGACTCCACGGGCTTCGTGGACGCGCTGACGGGCGGCTGGGACGCGTTCGTCACGATGCTGCGCTGGATCGCGGTGGTGTTCGGCGCGGTGCTCCCGTTCCTGCTGAGCGCGGGGCTCCTCGTGGCGCTGTGGCTGCGCCTCGCCCGCACGGGGCGGCCGCGCCGGCCCGCGGCCGAGACGGCTCCCGCGAGCGCGGGTTCGCTGCCGGTGGCGCCGCCGGTGCGCGAAGAGGGTGGCGAAGAGGACTGAAATGCCGGGCCCCCGTAGCGTGTTCGCATGAGCATGAGCCGTACGGAGCGACTGGTCGTGATCGGGGGTGACGCGGCGGGCATGTCCGCCGCGTCACAGGCACGCCGGATGCGCGGGCCCGACGAGCTGGAGATCGTGGCGTTCGAACGCGGCCACTTCAGCTCCTACTCGGCCTGCGGCATCCCGTACTGGGTGGGCGGCGACGTCCCCGAGCGGGACCGGCTGATCGCGCGGAGCCCGGCGGAACACCGGGAGCGCGCGATCGACCTGCGGATGCGCACCGAGGTCACCGAAATCGACCTGGCGGGCAGTCGCGTCCGCTCGCTCGACCTCGAGACCGGGGCCGAGGAGTGGACCTCGTACGACAAACTCGTGATCGCGACCGGCGCCCGCCCGATCCGCCCCGACCTGCCGGGCGTCGACGCTCCGGGTGTGCACGGTGTGCAGACCCTGGACGACGGCCAGGCCCTCCTGGACACACTGGCCTCGACCGAGGGCCGGCGCGCGGTGGTCGTCGGCGCGGGCTACATCGGCGTGGAGATGGCCGAGGCGCTCATCAACCGCGGGTACGAGGTGACCGTCGTCAACCGCGGCAAGGAGCCGATGTCCACGCTCGATCCCGACATGGGCCGCCTGGTCCACACGGCCATGGAGAACCTGGGTATCACCATGGTCAACGACGCCGAGATCACCGAGCTTCGCACCGGGGAGGACGGGCGGGTGCGCGCGGTGGCCACTGAGGACGCCGAGTACCCGGCGGACGTGGTCGTGCTCGGCATCGGCGTACGCCCCGAGACCACGCTCGCACGGGCCGCGGGACTCCCCCTCGGCGACCACGGCGGGCTGCTCACGGACCTGGCGATGCGGGTGCGCGGGTACGAGAACGTCTGGGCCGGCGGCGACTGTGTCGAGGTGCTCGACCTGCTCTCGGGACGCGAACGGCACATCGCGCTGGGCACGCACGCCAACAAGCACGGGCAGGTCATCGGCACCAACGTGGGCGGCGGGTACGGGACCTTCCCCGGTGTCGTCGGCACGGCCGTGAGCAAGGTCTGCGACCTGGAGATCGCCCGCACCGGGCTGCGCGAGAAGGACGCGCACCGGGCGGGCCTGCGGTTCGAGACCGTCACCATCGAGTCGACCGCCCGTGCGGGCTACTACCCGGACGCGGACCTCATGACGGTGAAGATGCTCGCCGAACGCCGCACGGGGCGGCTGCTCGGCGTGCAGATCGTCGGCGGGGAAGGCGCGGCGAAGCGGGTCGACATCGCCGCGGTGGCGCTGACCGCGGGCATGACGGTGGAACAGATGACATCCCTGGACCTGGGATACGCGCCCCCGTTCTCACCGGTGTGGGACCCCATCCTGGTGGCGGCACGCAAGGCGGTGACGGCGGTACGCAAGAACTCCGGTTGAGTGAAGCGCCCCGTCAGGGGCGCGAGGCTGTGACATATGCGGCTCCGCCGCGTGGGCGCGACCAGCCACAACGCACCCGCAGTCGACCCTCAACCGCTACGCGCCTAGGCGGACTCGTGCCCCGTGTTCCCGTTGATGCGGTCTATCGCCTGCCGCGCCTGCTCGGCCGGCGGCCGCGCCGGCAACGAGGACACCGACGCCGAGGCGGTGACGGCCGCGGGCTGCGTGGTGGGCGGCTTGGCATGGGCGGCCGACCGCGCGGAGCGCAACCGGTGGCTGACGGCCTCGTCCAGGGTCACCGGCCGCTGCATCCGCGCCGCGAGCCGTCCGGCCTCCTGGCCGAGCGCGGCGACGTCCTCCCAGGGGAGGTGCAGCACCAGGGCGATTTCCGCCTCGCCGTCGGGCAGGGCATGCATCGGAGGAGTAACTCGGTCGTTCATCGCCTGTGTCCTCACGTCTTCCTCGCGTCGCGTCTTCGTCGCGGCGCGGGCGGTTGAGGAGACATACGGACACGGCGGCGGGGGCGTTCACGGATTCACCCGGCGTATCCCGGGCACTAGTTCCTCGTGGTCATCCCCGTCCATGACGTGAACCCGGTGCGCCGCACGCCCTATATGACGTATGCACTGATCGCCGTCAATGTCCTGGTGTTCCTCTACACGCCCGGCCTCGCCGGATCCGTGGCGGGTGACAGCGGGCTCTCCCAACTGTGCCATCTGCACGCGTTCCTGGAGCACTACGCCGCGGTACCACAGGAGTTGATCCACCACCATGTGACCCGCCTCGTACCGACCGGCGAGGTCGGCGTCGGGGCGGGGGGACCCGGGTGTCTGGTGGGCCCGCCGACGTACGACAAGTCGCCGCCGCTCTCGGTCCTCACCGCGATGTTCCTGCACGGCAGCTGGCTGCACCTGCTCGGCAACATGCTCTTCCTGCTGATCTTCGGCAACAACATCGAGGACCGCCTCGGACATGTGCGGTTCGCGGTGTTCTACGTGGCGTGCGGTTACGCGGCGGCGTACGGCTTCGCGTACCTCAACGCCGACTCGGCCGACCCGCTGATCGGCGCCTCCGGAGCGATCGCCGGAGTCCTCGGCGCCTATCTGGTGCTCTATCCGAGGGCCAGGGTCTGGGTGCTCGTCCCGTTCCTGGTCTTCCTGCCGCTGCGGCTGCCCGCGTGGCTGGTGCTGGGCTTCTGGTTCGCGCTGCAGGCGGTGTACTCCTCCGGCGGCGGCGTCTCCACCGCCGGAACCGTGGCGTACGAGGCCCACGTGGTCGGCTTCCTCGTGGGGATGCTGCTGGCCTGGCCGCTGCGCCCGGGCACCCCGCCACCGCCGGAACCGCGCAGCCTGCTGTTCGGCAGACAGGCGCGGCACAGCTGGTGAGGCGTGCGGTGAGGAGGCATGCGGTGCCGAGCCGTGCGGCGTCCCCCGTACGAGGTCAGCGCGCGGTCTGCTGGTGGACGTACGCCACGAGGCGGGTCAGCGCGTCCGGGTCGGTGCTCGGCGGGACGCCGTGGCCGAGGTTGAAGACATGGCCCTCGAGACCGGCGGCGGCGTCCAGCACCTCGCGGGTCTTGGCCTCGACGGCCTCGGTGGTGGAGAAGAGGACGGCGGGGTCGAGGTTGCCCTGAAGCGCCTTGCCGGGACCGACACGGCGCGCGGCCTCGTCGAGCGGGACGCGCCAGTCGACGCCGACGACGTCCGCGCCCGCCTCGCCCATGAGGCCGAGCAGTTCGCCGGTGCCGACGCCGAAGTGGATGCGCGGCACGCCGTACCCGGCCACGGACTCGAAGACCTTGGCGGACGCGGGCATCACCGAGCGCCGGTAGTCGGCGGGCGCCAGGGCGCCGACCCAGGAGTCGAAGAGCTGGACGGCGCTCGCGCCCGCCTCGATCTGCACCTTCAGGAAGGCGGAGGTGATCTCGGCGAGACGGTCGAGCAGGTCGGCCCACAGCTGCGGGTCGCCGTACATGAGCGCCTTGGTGTGCTCGTGGTTCTTGGACGGGCCGCCCTCCACGAGGTAACTCGCGAGGGTGAAAGGCGCGCCCGCGAAGCCGATGAGCGGGGTCTCGCCGAGCTCGGCCGTCAGGAGCTTGATCGCCTCGGTGACGTACCAGACGTCCTCGGGGGTCAGATCGCGCAGCTGGGCCAGGTCGGCGCGGGTGCGGATCGGGTTCGCGACGACCGGGCCGACGCCCGGCTTGATGTCGAGGTCGATGCCGATGGCCTTCAGCGGGACGACGATGTCGCTGAAGTAGATCGCCGCGTCCACGTTGTGCCGGCGTACGGGCTGGAGCGTGATCTCGGCGACCAGCTCGGGCCGCATGCAGGAGTCCAGCATGGCGATGCCCTCGCGCACCTTCAGGTACTCGGGCAGCGAGCGCCCGGCCTGCCGCATGAACCACACCGGCGTGTGCGGCACGGGCTCGCGCCTGCACGCCTTCAGGAAGGCGGACTCGTACGTGGCTGTCGGCGGCTGGCCCGTGGCGGGGCGGTCATTGGCACTCACGACGGAAAGTCTCGCACGCCCCACAGCCCCACAAACGCCGGGCTCCGGCGCCCGGACCGGGCCCCTCCCGTCTGCGCGTTTCGCGCACCGCGATCCGGACAGTGGTCCGGCGCACGGGTGTCTCTCCCTGCGCGCGGGCTCCGTTCCCCTTAATCTTCCCCGCATGGCTGCGGCTCAGGGACGACTGTCGGACGGCGCTGGCGAAATGGACGATGCCAAGGAGGGGGACGGTGATGCGAGGGAGACGGGTCCGCCGCCCTTCCGGGCTGCCGTCGACGCACTGAGGGCCGCGCGGCTGCGGCCCGAGATCGAGATCGACCCGACGCGGCCACCGCAGCGCCTGGCCCCGTACGCGTATGCGCTGGAGGCCGCGGTCGTCGCCGACGACGAGGACCTGGCGGACGGCCGGCTCATCCTGCTGCACGACCCGGCGGGGCACGACGCCTGGCAGGGCTCGTTCCGGCTGGTGACGCTGGTCCGTGCGGAGCTGGAGCCGGAGATGGCGGCCGACCCGCTGCTCCCGGACGTCTCCTGGTCGTGGCTGACCGGCGCGCTGCAGGCCCGCGGCCTGTCGTACGGCGAACCGAGCGGCACCGTCACCCGGGCGAGCTCGCACTACTTCGGGGGGCTGTCCGAGCGCCCCTCCGCGTCGCAGATCGAGATCCGTGCCTCCTGGACGCCTCGCGAGGGCCTGGGCGGCGTACCGGACACGGCCGCGCACCTCGCCGCCTGGTGCGATCTGCTCTGCCAGATCGCGGGCCTGCCCCCGGCGGGGCCGGGCGACGCCTCGGTGGTGACCCTCCCGCAGCGTCGGGGGCCGCAGTCCCGCTGAACACCCGGATTCCGTCTTCTCCGTCCTCCGGGGCGCCCGTGTCAGGTCGAACGGGCGCCCTTTCCGATCGCGTGGAACGCCGCGCCCTTTACCGAGTTCCTTGCCGAGGCTTTGTCGATACGGCCACTTTCAGCCGTGTCGCGACATGGAATGACTCGGTTCGATCTTCGGATGATCGATCGCGTGTCCGAATTGCACGGATTGTTACTCACCAAATCGTGATCATTCTCTAAAGGCGGACGGGTTTGATGCCGAAGACGTCTGTGACCTTGAAAGCACGGTTCGCCCCGGCACCATCCCCACAGCCGGTCCCGTCCCGCACCCCCAGGAGGCCTGGTGTCCGTTCTCCTCGAGCAGCCCGCAAGCCTGGTCGCCTACCGCCCGAACAAGCCGACCGCCATGGTGGTCGTGGCCGACCCACGGGTCCGATCCACCGTCACCCGCCACCTCTGGGCGCTCGGAGTACGCGACGTCATCGAGGCGTCGTCCGTCGCGGAGGCCCGTCCCCGAATCGGCAACCCGCGCGACATCTGTGTCGCCGACGTCCACCTGCCCGACGGCAGCGGGCTCACCCTGCTGTCCGAGACCCGAGCCGCGGGCTGGCCCAACGGCCTCGCCCTCTCCGCGGCCGACGACATCGGCGCCGTGCGCAACGCCCTCGCGGGCGGCGTCAAGGGCTATGTCGTCACCGGCACCCGTACGAACGTCGGGCTCCCCACCCGACCCGGTGTCGCGCCCATCGGCTCGGCCGCCGCCCGTATGCACCGCCGCCCCCCGGGTGCCCCGAGCCACCCGGGCGGCTACCGCGAGCTCTCCGGCCGCGAGGTCGAGGTGCTCCGGCTCGTCGCCGAGGGCCAGTCGAACAAGGCCATCGGCGTCTCGATGGGCCTGTCCGCGCTGACCGTCAAGAGCCACCTCGCCCGCATCGCCCGCAAGCTCGGCACGGGCGACCGCGCCGGGATGGTGGCGGTCGCCCTGCGGACGGGGATCATCCACTGAAACGGGGGCACACCCCTCCACCGGACCGGATCTTTCACCGACCTGACTGGTTTACGACCCCCCTGCACCCGTCGACGGAACGTTCCGTCGGCGGGTGTAGTCCATACACGGATACCCTTGACAGGTGACCGACGCCCAAGAGACCGCAGAAGACAGCTCACTGCGAACCACCGGAGGCGGCCCTCCGGACGACGTCGAATCGGCGCCGATCCCTTTGCTTGAGCCCCGAGAGGGCATTCCGCCCGTCGTCGCCGACGAGACCTCGCTCGCCGAGGTGATCGCGGCCTTCGCCGCCGGCTCCGGCCCCGTGGCCGTGGACGCCGAACGCGCGTCCGGATACCGATACGGCCAGCGCGCCTATCTGGTGCAACTGCGCCGCGAGGGCGCGGGTACGGCGCTGATCGACCCCATCGCCTGTCCCGACCTCTCCGGGCTCGGCGAGGCCATCTCCGGCGTCGAATGGGTGCTGCACGCCGCCACCCAGGACCTGCCGTGTCTGCGCGAGATAGGCATGGTGCCGACGCGGCTCTTCGACACCGAGCTGGCCGGCCGCCTGGCCGGGTTCCCCCGGGTGGGCCTGGGCGCGATGGTCGAGAGCGTGCTCGGCTTCGTACTGGAGAAGGGGCACTCCGCGGTCGACTGGTCCACGCGTCCGCTCCCGGAGCCGTGGCTGCGCTACGCCGCGCTCGACGTGGAACTGCTCGTCGACCTGCGCGACGCCCTGGAGAAGGAGCTCGACCGGCAGGGCAAGCTGGAGTGGGCCCGGCAGGAGTTCGACGCGATCGCGCAGGCCGAGCCCGCGCCGCCGCGCAAGGACCCCTGGCGTCGCACGTCCGGGATGCACAAGGTGCGCCGCCGTCGGCAGATGGCGGTCGTACAGGACCTGTGGGAGACCCGGGACCGGATCGCCCAGCGCCGTGACATCTCGCCGGGCAAGGTGCTGGGGGACGCGGCCATCGTGGAGGCCGCGCTCTCCCTTCCGGCCAACGTGCACGCGCTGGCCGCGCTGAACGGGTTCGGGCACCGGATGGGGCGGCGCCAGCTGGAGCAGTGGCAGGCCGCGGTGGATCGCGCGAGGGCGCTGCCGGAAGCCGAGCTGCCGCAGCCGGGGCAGCCCGTCACCGGACCTCCCCCGCCGCGCGCCTGGGCCGACAAGGACCCGGCCGCCGCAGCCCGGCTGTCCGCGGCGCGCGCGGCCGTGTCGGCGCTGGCCGAGCAGCTCAACATGCCGCAGGAGAATCTGATCACCCCGGACACGGTGCGGCGGGTGTGCTGGGAGCCGCCGGTCGGCGCCGACACCGAGTCGGTCTCGGCCGCGCTTGCCGGGTACGGGGCGCGGGCGTGGCAGGTGGAGTTGGTCACACCGGTATTGGTGGAGGCGCTGGCGGCGAAGGGGGCCTAGTGCCGCGGCAGGCAACGTTTGCCCGTCAAGGAGCGGCGTCCGGTGCGTGCTCTCGGCGTGCCGGCCGGAAGTCCTCGTACTGGACGTACTTGGGCTTTCGGCCGGTGCGGCGAGTGGGGGCACCGCCCACGCCCTTGAGGCAGTGGGGGAGCGTGCCGGGCGTCGTGACGGGGCGAACGTTGCCTGTCGCGGCACTAGTCGCCGTACGTGGTTCTGTCGTACGGCGACCGCGGGTTGTTCCGGGTTGCTCGCGCGGTTCCCCGCGCCCCTTTCGGGGCCCTTGAAGCGAAAGAGCGACGTCGAGATCACGCCAAGATCCTCGGACGGCTTTCGTGTGACGTTCGCCGCTCCCGCCGTCGGGGGTGGGCAGGGTGGTTACTCGCAAGTAGCATGAGGGGTGAGCGCGCGCTCAGGGCGTGTGCGTCGCGCAGCAGTGCCATCCCGCATCTGGAGGAGAGCCATCGTGCCTCGTACCGTCAGGGACGTCGTCTTCGTCGACGGCGTCCGCACCCCGTTCGGCAAGGCGGGCCCGAAGGGCATCTACCACGAGACCCGCGCCGACGACCTCGTCGTGAAGGCCATCCGGGAGCTGCTGCGCCGCAACCCGGGCCTCGACCCGAAGAAGATCGACGAGGTCGCCATCGCCGCGACCACGCAGATCGGTGACCAGGGTCTGACGCTGGGCCGCACGGCGGGCATCCTCGCCGGTCTCCCCCAGTCGGTCCCCGGCTACTCCATCGACCGCATGTGCGCGGGCGCGCTGACCGCCGTCACCACCACCGCGGGCTCCATCGCCTTCGGTGCGTACGACGCCGTCATCGCCGGTGGTGTCGAGCACATGGGCCGCCACCCGATGGGCGAGGGCGTGGACCCGAACCCGCGGTTCGTCAGCGAGAAGCTGGTCGACGAGTCCGCCCTGTTCATGGGCATGACCGCCGAGAACCTGCACGACCGCTACCCCACGATCACCAAGCAGCGCGCCGACGAGTACGCCGTGCGCTCGCAGGAGAAGGCCGCCAAGGCGTACGCCAACGGCAAGATCCAGCAGGACCTGGTGCCGATCTCGGTGCGCAACACCAACGCGGAGGTCGGTGAGACCGGCTGGGGCCTGGTCACCGCCGACGAGCCGATGCGCCCGGGCACCACGCTGGAGAACCTGGCCGGGCTCAAGACGCCGTTCCGCGTCCACGGCCGGGTCACCGCCGGTAACGCCGCCGGTCTGAACGACGGTGCGACCGCGTCGATCCTCGCCTCCGAGGACTTCGCCCGCGAGAACGGCCTGCCGGTCAAGATGCGCCTGGTCTCGTACGCCTTCGCGGGCGTCGAGCCGGAGGTCATGGGCTACGGCCCGATCCCGGCCACCGAGAAGGCCCTCGCCCAGGCCGGCCTGTCGATCGAGGACATCAACCTCTTCGAGATCAACGAGGCCTTCGCCGTCCAGGTGCTGGCCTTCCTGGAGCACTACGGCATCGCCGACGACGACGCGCGCGTCAACCAGTACGGCGGCGCGATCGCCTACGGCCACCCCCTCGCCTCCTCCGGCGTACGTCTGATGACGCAGCTGGCCCGCCAGTTCGAGGAGCAGCCGGAGGTCCGTTACGGCCTCACCACCATGTGCGTCGGCTTCGGCATGGGCGCCACGGTGATCTGGGAGAACCCGCACCACAAGGACGCCGGAGGCAACAAGTGAGCACCGCTGAACTCCTGAAGGGTGCGGCCGAGCTGTTCCCCGACGAGGTCGTGACGTCGGCCAACGTACGTCACCTCGACCTGCCGTTCGGCGCCGGGCGCTTCGCCCTCATCACGCTGGACAACGGCTTCGACCACACCAAGCCGACCACCTTCGGCCCGGCCTCGCTGGCGAACCTGGCCGCCGCGATCGACCAGGTCGAGAAGGAGGCCGCGGCCGGCGAGATCGTCGGTGTCGGCGTCACCGGCAAGCCGTTCATCTTCGCGGTCGGCGCGGACCTGAAGGGCGTCGAGCTCCTCAAGAACCACGACGACGCGCTCGCCATCGGCAAGGGCGGCCACGAGGTCTTCAAGCGCCTCGCGGGCATCGCGGTGCCGACCTTCGCGTACTACAACGGCGCGGCCATGGGCGGCGGCGTCGAGGTCGGTCTGCACTGCGCGTACCGGACCGTCTCGACGGCGATCGCCGCCTTCTCCCTCCCCGAGGTCTTCCTCGGCCTGGTTCCGGGCTGGGGCGGCTGCACGCTGCTCCCGAACCTGATCGGCGCCGACAAGGCCGTCTCGGTCATCATCGAGAACTCGCTCAACCAGAACAAGCAGCTCAAGGGCAAGCAGGTCTTCGACCTCGGCATCGCCGACGCCATCTTCGAGGGCGCCGACTTCCTGGAGCAGTCGCTGATCTGGACCGCGTCCGTCCTCAAGGGCGACATCACGGTCGAGCGTCCCGAGATCGACCGCGGGGAGGCCTGGGACCAGGCCGTCGCCAAGGGCCGGTTCATCGCCGACAGCAAGGTGCACGGGGCGGCTCCGGCCGCCTACCGCGCCCTCGACATCATCGAGGCGGCCAAGGACGGCGACCTCCAGAAGGGCTACGACGCCGAGGACATCGCCCTCGCCGACCTGATCATGGGCGGCGAACTGCGTTCCGGCATCTACGCCTTCAACCTGGTGCAGAAGCGCGGCAAGCGCCCGGCGGGCGCCCCGGACAAGAGCCTGGCCCGTCCGGTCACCAAGGTGGGCGTCGTGGGCGCGGGCCTGATGGCCTCGCAGCTCGCCCTCCTCTTCCTGCGCCGCCTCGAAGTGCCCGTCGTCCTGACGGACATCGACCAGGAGCGCGTCGACAAGGGTGTGGGCTACGTCCACGCCGAGATCGACAAGCTGCTGTCGAAGTCCCGCATCAACCAGGACAAGGCCAACCGCCTCAAGGCGCTGGTGACCGGTGTGCTGGACAAGGCCGAGGGCTTCTCCGACGCCGACTTCATCATCGAGGCCGTCTTCGAGGAGATCGGCGTCAAGCAGCAGGTGTTCGCGGAGGTCGAGGCGGTCGCCCCGGCGCACGCGATCCTCGCGACGAACACCTCTTCGCTCTCGGTGACGGAGATGGCGTCGAAGCTGAAGAACCCCGAGCGGGTCGTGGGCTTCCACTTCTTCAACCCGGTCGCGATCCTGCCGCTGCTTGAGATCGTGCGCGGTGAGCAGACGGACGACGCCTCGCTCGCCACGGCGTTCGCCGTCGCCAAGAAGCTGAAGAAGACCGCGGTCCTGGTGAAGGACGCCCCGGCGTTCGTCGTCAACCGCATCCTCACCCGCTTCATGGGCGAGATCCAGAACGTCATCGACGAGGGCACGCCGGTCGAGGTCGCGGAGAAGGCGGTCGAGCCCCTGGGCCTGCCGATGTCTCCCCTCGTCCTGCTGGAGCTGGTCGGCCCCGCGATCGGTCTGCATGTCTCGGAGACCCTCAACCGGGCCTTCCCGGACCGCTTCACGGTCTCCCCGAACCTCGCCGCCGTCGTCAAGGCGGGCAAGCGCGGCTTCTACGTGTACGACTCCGGGAAGCCGGAGCTGGACCCCGAGGTCGCGGCGCTGCTGAAGCAGGGCGACGTGGTCCTGACGGAGGAGCAGGTGCGCGCCCGTGTCCTGGACGCGGTCGCCCAGGAGATCGGTCTGATGCTCGACGAGGGTGTCGTCGCCGAGGCCCAGGACATCGACCTCTGCCTGATCACCGGTGCGGGCTGGCCCTTCCACCTGGGCGGGATCACTCCGTACCTGGACCGTGAGGGCGTCTCCGAGCGGGTGACCGGCAAGCGGTTCCTGGAGGTCGGGGTGGCTTCCGTCCCCGCGTAAGCGCTCCGCTGTGTCTGACGGGTGCCCTGTATGCCGACGTGGCGTACAGGGCACCCGGCGTTTCCTCGCCCCCGCCGCCCCTACCCGTCCCATCCCAGGGGCTCCGCCCCTTCGACCCCGAATCGCCTGAACGGCTCGTCCTCAAACGCCGGACGGGCTGAAAGATGCGCGCCAGCGCCCTTGAGGGGCGCGGGGAACTGCGCGACCAGCCCCCACCAGGCCCGCAGCCAAACGAACCGGACGGGCGGGGACGCGGGGCGAAGCCCCCGCCTCAGGGGCGCGGGGAACTGCGCGACCAGCCGCCACCCACCCGCAGCCGAAGAACACCCCCCGGTTTCTGTCACACCGGGTGCCAGGCCTCCAGGGCCAGGCCCGGTTCGTCCTTGCGTCGGGTGAGGAGGAGTTCCTCGCTGCCCGGGGCCAGGGTCGCCGCCACCACCCGCCCGTCCTCGTCCTCGGCGAGAGACACCTCGGCCCCGACGGGAAGCCCGGGACCCGACTCGGTCCACCACGCCCCCGCCGCCTCCTGCTCGGTGGGATACGCGGCGAAGACGATCCGACCGCTCGCCGAGCGCTGCGCGAGCAACGTGCAGTCGTAGCCGTCGAGTTCGCAGCGGATCGCCGAGACGGGGCCGGGACCGGCCGACGCGAGCACGGGGACGGACTTGGTGCCCGGGCGCCACGCGCACACGTCACCCGCCTCGTCGGTGAAGAAGAGAGTGGTGGCGGAGGGGGAGGTGGCGAGGGCACGGAGGGTGCCGGGGCGTACCGATGTCTCCAGGGACTCCTGGAGAACCGGCTGCTTGCCCGCCTCCTCCTGGCGCCAGTGGGCGATCCCGTCGGGCAGGGCCGCGTACAGCTCGACGAGCCCGGACCCCCCCGTCACGGCCGCCAGATCCTCCCGTACGTCACTGCCCTTGAGGTCGCGCCAGGGATCCCAGCCGCCCTTCTCCTTCTGGGCGACCATGCTGACCCCGCCGCCCTTGTTGCGCACGAAGACGTGGGCGCGCCCCTGGGCGTCGACCGCGACGGCCGGTGGACCGGTGCGGTCACCCGTCTTGTTGGGGTGCCCGATCGGGTGCCAGTCGAGCGCGGCGAGCCGCGGCCGGTAGTGCGTGGTGTGGACGAGCCCGGACTCACCGGGCACGGTGGGGCGCCAGGAGACGAGATGGGTGTAGCCGTCGGCGCCCTGGCCGACGGCGAGGACGGGGTGCAGGCGCTGCGCGCCGCCGATGGTGCGCGGTGGGTCCCAGGGGCCGCCGGGCCCGCGCTCCGCCCGGCAGTGGACGGCGGTGCCCGACAGCAGGTACGCACTGAGCCTGCCGTCACGACCGCGTCTGAGCCATTCGCCGTTCACCGGTTCACTTTAATCCGGAGCCCGGCCGTCATCGCCAGGGGCCCAGGGGGCTGCCCGCGGCCGGTGACAGCTGGCGGCGGACGTGCAGGTGCCCGTCGGTGCCGATGACCGCCAGGACGACGGCACCCGCGGCGTCGCGTGCCATCGCGGGGGCGTGGGTGAACATGTCGCCCGACTCACGCCAGTGGGTGCCGGAGATGTCCTTGTCACGGTCGGGCAGCGACACGACGGGGCGGCCGCGGCTGCCCCGGTGGGCCAGGAAGGCTTCCCGGGCGCCGCGTTCGGGTGCCCACAGCGCGGCGACGGCGCCCGTACCGCCGTGGCCGCCGAGCCCGGCACCGGATCCGGGCCACCGGCCGTCGGCGTGTTGACGGTAGGCCATGACCTGCTGGGTGCCGGCCTCCCGGTAGTACAGACAGGTGCGGCCCGCGCCCGAGTCGACGGCGGTGATGCCGCCGGTCGCGGGGCGGCCGGTCTTGAGGGTGTCGTCGAGGGTGAAAGGGCCGCCGGGTTCGGGCTGGTACCAGCGCCATACGGTGTTCTTGCCGGGGACGTAGAGCTCCACCGTGCCGTGCTGGGTGGTCAGTGCCGTGCCCGCGTCCTGGACGAAGGAGCCGCCGAGGTTCTCCCAGGGGGTCCAGGCGCCCGTGGTGTCGCGGCGGCGCAGGCTGATGCCCTGGGCGAAGTCGCGCACGAACACGTGGAGTCGGCCCATGCCGTCGACGGCGGCGGACGGCACGCCCACCTCGCGCTGGCGGCGGCCGTCGCCGTGGGACCAGTCCGGGTTCTCCAGGGTCCGCCAGCCGCTGAAGCCGTTGCCGTCGGGGTCCTGCACGGTGTGCACGACGTCGACGGTGACCCCGCTGCCGACCACCGACTGACGGCGCAGGCCGACGAGTTCGGCGGGGCCGCCGGGCACGCCGGTGACGGCGAGGGTGGGGGCGAGCCAGCCGTCGCCGAGGACGAAGGGGCCCTTCCACTCGCCGCTCGCGGGGGCGGTCTCCGTCCAGAAGGCGAGGCGTCCGGCGAGCACCCCGAAGGCGTTCAGCCGGCCGTCGGGGCCCAGGCGCAGCCAGTCGGTCGTGGGCGAGTAGCGGTAGGCGGCGCTTCTCATGTGTGTGCTGCGGAAGGGGTTCGGCCCCAGCTGGCGGTCCCCGCAGCGCTCGCAGGTGCCGTGGGGGCAGGACTGCGGGGCGTCGAGGCCCGCGTAGGTGGCGAGGTACTCGGCCTTCTCCGAGACCGCCGCCGAGTCGAGGTTGTAGCCCCAGAAGCGGTTGGCGTAGGCGCGGTAGTGCTCGACGACCGGGGTGTGGCCCGCCTCGCGGTGCCGGGTGAGGGCGGCGAGCGCGAAGTGCGCGGTGGCGGTGTGGTCGACGTGGTCGGAGCAGACGTACTCCTCCTTGCCGCCGTCGTGTTCGGGGTCGGGGTCCATGGTCCGTACGACGGTGGGGCGGACGTGGGCCAGCAGCGCGGTGAGCGCGCCGACGACCTGTTCCCGGGTGACGTGCTGGACCTCGCCGACCGTGCAGCCGCGCGCCGGCAGCGTGGCCTGGGTGCGCAGGGCGCCCTCCCACAGCTCGTGGACGCGGGTACGGCCGCGGTCGGTGGGCGCGCCCTGGTGGAGTTGGAGGAAGTACAGGTACACGCCGTCCCGGTCGGCGAGCGTGAACCGCTCCGCGGCGAACCCGGGTACGAGGTCGACGGGTTCGCGCCGCCAGGGGCTGTCACGGTCGCCGGTCGCCATCCGGGCGTACGCGGAACGCAGTCCGCAGCCGCGCTCGGTGCTGTAGCCGGTGAAGTCCGGCGGGAGCGCGGCGTGTTCGGGGTCGTTGGTGTCGGCGTTGATCCCGTCGCCCTCGCCGGCGGTGAGGACGACCGTGGTGACGAGGTCGCCGTCCTGCAGGGATCTGACGAGGTCGGGGTTCATGAAGTACAGGTCGTCGTCCTGGTGGGCGACGATGTGCAGGAGGGAGCGAGTCGTCTGGTTCATCGGTCCACCACATTCATGGCCATGGCTCCGGAGGCGGAGCAGTAGGGCCGTACCCACACCGGGCGTGCCGGGTGGGCGACGGCGTACGGGGAGGGCTCGTCGCCGACGAGCGGGACGGACGGATAGGCGTAGGCGCCCTTGACGTCGGGGAAGTCCTCGAGGAGGTGGCAGACGCGGACCTTGCGGCGGTCGGCGGGGTTCGGCTGGAGCCACCAGTCCCAGTCCTCCCAGCGCGCGAGGCGCAGGTCCACGATCCGGCGGACGGGGACCTCGGCGCGGAACCCCTGGCGGCCCAGGGTCTCGACGGGCACGGTGAGGTTCCTCTCGTACCGGCCCCGGCGGCTGACCACGAAGAGGGCGCCGGGCTCGACCCTGCGCTCGCCGCACAGGACGCCCGCCAGGGTGATGCCGGTGTCGGTCACCTCGACCGAGGTGCACTCGACGTGCTCCTCGCGCAGTACGGTGCGCAGCATCAGCCGGCCGTTGGGCTGGGCGTAGGGGAGGTTCCAGCCGACGGAGCGGGTGGTCGGGCGGGCCATGAGGCGGGCGCGGGCGTCGATGAGTGCCCGGGTGTCGCGCAGGCCCGCCTTCATATGCACGACGGGCGACTTCGGGCTGTGCATGGTCACCTGCCAGCGTCCGTCGCCGAGTTCGTCGAGGGCGGACGGGGTGAGCGCGGCCGTGTAGCGGGTGGCGCCGTTGTCGAGTGTCCTGCGGACGGTGCGCAGCGGCAGGTCGGGGCGGCGGTCGTCGTCGGAGGGCTTGTGGCGCAGGACGAACTGCCAGCGCTGCCGCCCCTCGCCGGGGCCGTCGGCGGCGAACCGCAGCCAGCCCGCGTCGTCCGCCGTGACGTCCACGGTGGCGGCGCCGAGGGAGACCGGTGGCACCGTGACCTGGGCGGTGGCGGCTTCCTTGGGGCCCGCCGGTGCGCGGTAGCCGCGGACGGCGGCGGCCCGGCGGCGGGCGGCGTCCTCGAAGAGGTCGACGTAGCGGGCGGCGACGGCGGCGGGGTCGTAGCGGGCGGCGTTGCGCAGTGCGGCGGCGCCCATGTCGCGGCGGAGTGCCTCGTCGGCCATGAGGCGGCGCAGGCCCTGGGCGATCGCCTCGGTGTCGCCGTTCGGGACGAGGAAGCCGTCCTCGCCGTCGCGGAGGATCTCCCTGGGGCCCACCGGGCAGTCGGTGGAGACGACGGGCAGGCCGCAGCGCATGGCCTCGACGAGGGTCATGCCGAAGGATTCCGCGCTGGAGGTGACCGCCGCGATCGAGCCCTTGGCCCACTCGGACTCGATCGGTGAGAAGCCGCCCATCAGCAGGGCGCGGCCCGCGAGGCCCAGTTCCCGTACGAGGGTGCGCAGTGTGCCGGCCTCGCCGCCGTCGCCGTAGATGCGCAGCTGCCAGTCGGGGAACTCGTCGGCGAGCATGCCGAAGGCGCGGATGAGGAGGTCGTAGCGCTTGATGTGGTGCATGCGGCCGGCGCTGACGACGACCTTGTGCGCGCAGTCGGAGGGCGGTACGGCGGGCTGGGGGACGCTGTTGGGGATGCCCACCACGGGGATGCCGGGGATGGGGGTGTTCTCCAGGAACGACTGGGCGTCGGCCTCGGTGACGGTGGTGACGGCGTCGAGGCGCGGGTAGACGCGGGACATCTCGGCGCGTACGGCGGGCGGGATGGCCAGGTGGGTCATGTGCTCCTGGGCCACGCGCAGCGCGCCGTCGCGGGTGTGGGCCGCGACGAAGAGGTTGAGGCTGGGGCGGGTGCCGACGACGACGTCCGCTTCCGTCTTCTGCAGGTCGCGGATGATGCGCCCGTCGGTGAACCTGCTGTACTGCGCGTAGAACTCCTCCTGGCGCGGCACCACGTCGCTCGGTTCGTCGCTGCCGGCGGCGCCGCGGTCGGCGGAGCCGGGGCGCAGGTCGACGAGGGCGCGCACGGTGATCCGCGGCGAGATCTCGAACTTGGTGGTGGTCGCCCGCCGGAAGACGGAGACGATCTCCACGTCGTGTCGGACGGCGAGCGCCTCGGCGAGGTTGATGACCGTGCGGTTGGTACCCCCGATGCCGTAGATGTTGTTGATGAGGAAGGAGATCTTCACCGGATCTCGGGTTCCTTCCGCTCGAAGGGGCTGGGCACGGGGTAGTACGCGTCGAGGAATCGTCTGAGCATCGCTGTCTGGCGTTCGGTGTCCTGGCCGTCGGAGAGCGTGTCGTTGATGCAGAACGCCTGCCGGTCGCGGCGGGCCAGCAGGATGCCCAGGCGCCGCTGGATCTCGGGTTTCGCCAGGTCGAGGTAGGCGAAGCCGATGGTCGAGGGCACGGCCCGGCCGGTGAAGTAGGCGTAGTAGTGGTAGAGCGAGGACGGGATGGAGATGTCGGTGGCGCTGCGGAAGCGGCTGAGCGAGGTCTGCCGGTGGGCCCCGGCGAACTCGCGCTCGATCTCCTGGAGGACGCTGCGCCGCAGCGCGTAGGGCGCGTGCCTCAGCTTCTGGACGATGGCCGAGCCGAAGTTGTCCAGGATGAGGCGTCGGTTGTTCTTGCCCGCGGCGTCGACCGGGCGGTCGCCCTGGGTGAGGTCCCAGCGGGGCACCTGGGACGGCGAGAAGAACGTACGGGTCATGCCGTTGGAGAGGAAGAAGTCCTGGGGGGTGACGGGGCAGCCCAGGAACATGTCGTCGTTGAAGTAGAGGAAGTGCTCGGACAGGCCCTCGATGTGGTGCAGCCGGCTCTCGATGGCGTGCGAGTTGAAGGTGGGCAGCGCGGTCGGGTCGTCGAAGATCTCGGAGTGGTCGACGACGGTGACGCGCGGGTGGCGGTCGTTGAGCCAGACCGGACGCTGACGGTCCGTCACCACGTAGACGTGGCGCACCCAGGGGGCGTTCTGCTCCAGCGCGCGCAGTGAGTAGCGCAGTTCGTCGCGGCTGATGTAGCGGGCCGCGTTCGCGGACTCGGTGTGGTAGCCGGCGTGTCCGAACGCGGCGCGCCGGTGCTGCCAGGCGGGGTCGTTGCCGTCCACCCAGGTGTAGACGACGTCGATCGGGAAGCGCACGTCCTCGGGGAGCGCGTCGGCGCACGGCCGGATGGTGCGCACCGAGCGGGTGCGGCGGGTGTGCAGGGCGGCGAAGCTCGTGAGCCGGCTGACCGGGATGGTGACCCGGGGCTCGTCGAGGGCGACGTCCTCGGTGACCCGGTTGGGGCGGGGGGCCACCAGGCGCCCTTCGCTCGGCTGCCAGAACTCGATGTCGCAGCCGTACTCCAGGCCGAGGACCAGGGAGCTCGCCGGGTCGCTCCACACCATGCCGACGCGCAGCACCCGCGACGCGTGGGTGACGTGCCGGCCGCGCCGGGAGCCGCACAGTGCGGTGCGGCCCGTCGCCTTGTCGCCGTGGCAGGCGCTCACATAGACGGGTCCGGTGCCGGCGGAGCGGTCCAGGGCCCGGCGGACCCGGTCGCGGTCGGCCTCGGCGACGGCGAGGCTGGAGCGGAAGTCGGAGTTCCCGCGGATCGCGAAGTAGTCGACGCCCGCCTCCTCCAGCAGGGTCGCCACCAGTTCGAGGTTCGCCTCGCGCAGCCCGAGCGGCGACACCGTGGGGCGTACGAGGGCGATCTGCGCGCCCTGGCCGGGGAGCACCGCGAGCCGCTCGCCCTCGCCGAACAGGTGCGGCCAGCGGCGGCGGGCCCGCAGGCCGCGGAAGAACCGGGCCCCCAGGGTGACGGACTGGAGCCGGCGCAGCAGCTGCTTGAGCGCCATGCGCAGCCGCATCGGCACGCGCCGCGCGATCCGGCGTCTGAGGCCCGTGGGGACCAGGGTGCGGTACACCCCGACCGCGGCGGATGCCTCGGGGTTGCCAATGCTCACGAATGCGTGTCCGGGTCTTCGGGTTCCCCGTGCTCGAAGGCGGAGGCGACGGGGAAGTAGCGGCGGAGGAAGTGGTGGACGGCCTCGGTGCCGCCCCTGCGGTGCGCTTCTTCGGAGCCCAGGCCGAAGAGGTGGACCTGCTGGGTGTCCCGGCGGACGAGGAGTCGCTCCAGACGGTTCTCGATCCCGGGCAGGGCCGCGTGCAGCAGCACGGATGCCTCGCCGGAGGGGTCGGCGAGCCCGGCGACGTACCCGAAGTGGTGGACGAGCCCGTCCATGGGGTGGGTGCCGGGGACGGCGGGCAGCCGCTGTCCGTCGGTGAGTTCCGGCAGGGTGGCGCCGGCCGCCGCGAGCCGGGCGAGGGTTTCCCGGCGGTAGGGCTGGGGGCCCGCGGTGTAGCCGTGCGCGGTGACGCGGCCGGTGGCCGTGTAGGCGGCGCGGGTCCAGGGGGCGAAGGACTCCTCGGCGTTCCAGGGGCCGCGCCGCGGGCGGGTCGCGCCGTGCGGGGTGAAGTAGTCGAAGGGGCGGACCGGGCGGCCGATCAGGGCGCCCGGGCGCAGCAGCAGGAAGTTGTCCGCGAGGTCGGGCAGTTGGTGCAGGCCCCGTTCGGCGCCAGGCGCCGCGCGGACGATGTCGAGCCGGTCGTCGGCGCGCAGCCAGTCCGGTACCGGTGCCTCGGCGAGCACGTGGACGACGTCGACCCAGGGCGCGTATTGGTGCAGCGAGCGCAGCGCGGCGCGCAGCAGTTCCTCGCCCCAGGGGGTGGGGTGCTGCCACAGGAGGACCGCGTCGACGGGGAAGGTGATCTCTTCCAGCCGGGGGATGTCGAAGTTCTCCAGCGTGATCGTCGGGTCCATGTCGCCGTCGATGTCGCAGTAGCCGGAGAGCCGGTCGAGTCCGATCTCGATGCCGAGCGCGTCGCTCGGGACGGTGCGCTGGACCCGGTTGGGGCGTGGTCCGACCAGCCGCTCCTGGGGCAGATCGGTGTTGACGCTCCAGAACTCGATCTCGATGCCCTGGTCCTCACCGACCCACAGGTTCTCGGTGGGCTCGGTGCGCAGCCAGGTGAGGCGGATCACCTTGGCCTTGCCGAAGTGTTTCCAGGCCTTCAGATGGCTGGCCGGGACGGTCTCGGTGTCGCTCTTCGCGGGGGACACCGAGACGACGTATCCGGTGTGCTCCTCCATCAGCGCGCGCAGGGCACGGCGTACGGCGCCCTTGTCCCGCTGCTCCACGGCCAGGCAGATCCGGCGGTCGTCGAGCGCGGGCACGGCGAACCACGGGATGTCGGCGGCGTCCAGCGCGAAGGTGACCAGGTCGTGGTCGAGGCGGCGGGCGAGGTCGATCGTCAGGCCGGTGTGGATGTGGCCCACCCGCCCGTCGGGGGCGGTGGTCCGGCGCTCGGAGTGCCCGAACTCCGCCTTGCGCACCTTGCGCAGGGCGCGTCGGTGCAGTCGTGCCTCGCGGCGGCTGAGGGTCCGGGCGAGCCCGCGCTTGACCTTGCGACGGACGCGCAGGGGGACGGTGCCCGCCGCGGCGGAGCGCAGTGGCTGGGGAACGAGTCGCTTGTAGACGTGGGCCGCGGAGCTCATCGACGTCGGGTCGGACACGTCATGAACTCCGTTTCATCGCTCGTGGGGACCGGAAGGGTCGGGGCTGATCTCGTGGGGACTGGGGGTGGGGAAGTAGGCGTTGAGGAATCCGTCCAGCAGTTCCTGCTGGGCCTCGATGTCCTCCGGTGTGGAGAAGGCGTCGTTGAGACAGAACGTGTCCTGGTCCCTGCCGTCGAGCAGTCGTTGCAGCCGGTCGGCCAGATCGGGCACGGCCAGCTGCAGATAGGTGAAGGGCATGGAGCCCGGCTGGCCCCGCCCGGTGAGCGCCGCGTAGTAGAGCGCGAAGGACGAGGTCGGTGAGAGGTCCGTCATCGCCCGGAAGCGGCTCGCGGAGGTCCGCGCCCAGGCCTCGGGGAAGTCCCGTTCGGCCTCTTCCATGGCGCTGCGGCGCAGGGCGTACGGGATGTGTTCCATGGGCTGGGTGATCACCCTGCCGAAACGTTTCTTCAGTAGCGCACGGTTGTTCTTGCAGGCCGCGTCGACCGGGGTGTCGGTCGCGGCGACCGGCCCCTGCGGGATGCGGTTGCGGGAGGGGAAGTAACGCGCGGTGCCGCTCGGGGTGAAGAAGGCGTGCGGCGCCACCGGGCGGCCCATGAACATGTCGTCGTTGAAGTACAGGAAGTGCTCGGCGAGCCCCTCGATGTGGTGGAGCTGGCTCTCGATCGAGTGCGAGTTGAAGGTCGGCAGGTCCGCGGGGTCACGGAAGATCTCGCGATGGCTGGCGATGCGCAGACCCGGCAGATCCTCGCGCAGCCAGTCCGGGACCTGGTCGTCGGTGACGATGTACACGTTGCGGATCCAGGGCGCGAACAGGTGCAGCGAGCGCACCGAGTAGCGCAGTTCGTCACGACTGATGAAGCGCGCGTCGCTCGCCGACTCCGCGTGGTAGACCTCGCCCTTGGCCTGCGCCTTGCGCTGCTTCCAGGCGGGATCGTTGCCGTCCACCCAGGTGTAGACGGCGTCGACGGGGAAGGCGATGTCGTCGGCGCAGTTCACCAGGAACTCGGGCCGGGTGGCGAGCGGCGGCGCGAGGCGGCGCTCGGTCCAGTCCGACACGAACCGGCTGAACAGCCGGGCGGCGCCCATGACGTTCACACCGTCGGCGGCGACGGCCCAGGTGACGCGGTTGGCGCGGGGCGCCACGAGATGGGCGCCCTGCCGCTGCCAGAACTCGATCGCACAGCCGTACTCGTGCCCGAGCAGCAGATGGCGGCCGGGATCGGTGCGCGACCAGCTGACCTGGAGGACGCGCGCGGTGGCGACCTCACGCCAGGCCTTCGGGTCGCGCGAGGAGACGGGGCCGGCCTGGCGGGGCTTGTCGGGATCGGTGACGCTCAGGTGTCCCGGGTACTGGCTCAGGCCGCGGAACAGCACACCGAGCACCCGCTCGCGGTCCTCCTCGGCGACGGCGACGACGGTGCCGTGGTCGGAGGTGCCGCGCACCGCGAAGCACCCGACGCCGGCCGAGGCGAGCAGCGCGGTGAGGGCGGAACGGTTCGCCTCGCGGGCGGACAGCGGGGTCAGGCCGGGCTCGACGTAGACGTCGCCCCGTTCGGGGTCGGCCGCGGTGTGCCCCGGCCGGGCGGAGGCCCGCTCGGCGGTACCGGTGCGAGCCCCCGAGGCACCGCCAAAGTCACCCACCGCCCGATGGACGGCGGGGTCGGAAACGGTCGTCACACCCGCTGCCCCTCATGGGCAGACGCATGCAGCGGCACAGCCACCCTCCTCATTCCTCGCCCTGGCCGAAAACCGACGGCGAGCACACTTACGGTCGCCCGCCCTCGTGCCCCCCGGCTCGAATCCGCGACCGCGTCCACACCGTCAACGCTGACGGTGTCGTTCACACCAAAGTTTTAACCTTCACAGGTCTGGCACATCATCACTAGGTGAATCATCAACTGTCAACAGTGATCACAAATGACAGAAAACACACAGCTGTCCATTGGTGGGGTGAACCTCCGGTAACGCCCTCATGAATCGACCGCCACCGAGCTTGTTCGAAAGTCGGTCTATAGTTCAGCCACATCGCGGCACGTGAGCCGCTTCGGGCCCGGCCTCTCCCCCCACTCGTGCCCTCCCCCGTTCGATTTTCGGCACCGAGCCGGCAGCGAGAGGACACCGCGGAATGACGCACGCCCAGACGGAGACGGAGTCGGGCCCCCGCAAATCGAGGCGCGCACCGTCGAAGCGCGACGGCAAGCCGCCGCGGCGCCGCCGGGTGTGGCGCTGGATCGCCCTGGGCCTCGCGGTCGTCCTGCTCGGGGCGGGCGGAACGGTCTGGTGGATGTACGAAAGCCTCAACTCGAACCTCTCCGACGTCGACATCGACAAGGCGCTCGGGGACGACCGCCCCGAGAAGCAGCCGACCAGTGGCCAGAATCTGCTGGTGCTCGGCTCGGACTCCCGGTCCGGCGCCAACGCCGCCCTCAACACCGGGAACGTGAGCGGCGCACGCTCCGACACCGCGCTGGTGGTGCACATACCCGAGGGCCGCACGCGCGCGACCGCGGTGAGCATCCCCCGCGACACGCTCGTCACCCGGCCCGCCTGCACCACCGCCTCCGGCAAGGAACTGCCCGCGGCGAAGCGCGTGATGTTCAACTCCGTCTACTCACTGGGCGGTCCGAGCTGTGTGGTGAAGACCGTCGAGTCCATCTCGGGCATCCGCATGGACCACTACATGGAGATCGACTTCGCCGGGTTCAAGGACCTCGTGGACGCCCTCGGCGGGGTGACGATCAAGCTCGACGAGGCGATCAAGGACTCCAAGACCGGCCTCGACCTGACCGCGGGCACCCACCACCTCGACGGGACCGACTCCCTCAGACTCGTCCGCACCCGCTACGGCTACGGCGACGGCAGCGACCTCGGCCGTATCGGTCTCCAGCAGAAGTTCATGCTCGCCGTGCTCGCCGAGGTCAAGCGCCAGGACGTGCTGGGCAGCCCGACGAAGCTGTACGACATCGCCAGCTCCGCCACCAAGGCGCTGACCACCGACTCCGCTCTGGGCTCTCTCACCAAGCTCGCCAAGTACGGCGGCAGCCTCAAGGCCATCGACCCCGGCAACATGGAAACGATCATGCTGCCCGTCCAGTACGACACCCAGGACCCCAACCGGGTCGTCGCCGCCCAGCCTCAGGCCGGCCGGCTCTGGAAGGCCCTGCGCGAGGACACGACCATCCCCGAGTCGGCGAAGAAGTCACCCGCGACGGGCGGCACCAAGTCCTGACGGACGTCATGGGGGCCCGCATCGGCCGGTGGCCGACGGGGCTCCCGCCGACCTGAACAGGGCGAACTCCGCGCCCCCGCACCGGTACAGCAGCCCGCCTTGCCGTTCCTCTGCGGGCTCGGTTCCGGGGCCTCCGCCGTCAGACGCGGACGGACGGGGCCATCGTCAGGCCCCCGTCGGCGTTCTGCCGCGCGACGTACAGCGCACCGTCCGCGCCGATCATCCCGAGCACGACACGTCCGTACACGTCGAGGGCCGCCGCCGGTGCGCCCACGCACCGCTCGCCGGTGGGTGACCACCACAGCCCGCCCTGCTCGTTCTCCGTGCCGCAGGCGGCGAGCATGACCTGGCCGTCGAGGTCGCGATGGGCCAGCACCGTGCAGTCGTAGCCGTCGAGGACCGCGCGGAGCGCCACGACGGGTTCCCCGGCCGGCGCGCCGCCCAGCGGGATCACCCAACTCCCCGGCCGGTGCGCGACGATCCCCCCGGTGGCCGGGTCGGTCCAGTAGTACGTCGCCCGGTCGGGCCCGGTCGCCAGCGCGACGGCGCTGCCGGGAGCCACCACGAGCGGGATGTTCGGGGCCTGCCGGAAGTCCCCGCCGGGCTCCTCCTGGACCCAGCGCATGACACAGCCGTCACCCCCGGCCATCGCCTCCACGCGACCGGAGGGATGGGCCACCGCGGCCACCGGCTCCTGTACCCGGCTGCCCTTGAGGTCGGTCCAGGGGCCCCATTTGCCGCCCGGCAGTTCCCGGCGCAGCATCACACCGCCCCCGGCGTTGCGCACGAAGACGTGCACGGTGCCGTCCGCGCTCACCGCCCCGGACGGGACGCCGAGCCGCGCCGCCTTGTCCCGGTCCTTGTGCGGGTTGCCGAGCGAACGCCACTCCGTGACGGGGCGGTCGGTCTGGTACTGGATGGCGTGGACGATGTCGACGGCGGGCGGTCCGTCTCCCTTGCGGACCTCGCGCCGGCCGAGGAAGTGGACGTAGCCGTCGGCCCCCTGGGCCACGGACACCCGTGTCAGATCGGCCGCCGGGAAGACGTCGGGGCCCGTCCACCGCGAGCCGCCCCGCCGCGCCTCGGTCCAGCGCAGCAGCCCCGCGCGGCCGTGGGCGTACGCGCTGAGTCTGCCGTCCTTGCCGAGGACCAGCCAGGGGCCGCCGACGGCGGTGTCCGCCATGTGCCGCCCGGATTCCCCGGGTGCGCCGACGTCGGCCTTCGCTCTGCCCCGGACGGCGGCGCGCCCGGATCTGGTCCGCATGACGTGACCTGCCCCTTCTCATGACGCTCGGCGCGGCTCCCCTGCCGCCTCCGCGTGCGGGCACGCGGGAGGCCGAGCGCGCCCCATCATAGGATGAACGTTTCTTCAAGCTCGCGTGACGGCCGTTCAAACGGATGTCCAAACAGATGTCCGGACCGCTGCTCATGCGACGCTGGCCGGATGACCGACCAGCCTCTGCTCGTGATCATCGACGCCGCCAACGTCGTCGGCTCCGTCCCCGACGGCTGGTGGCGCGACCGCCGGGGTGCCGCCGAGCGGCTGCGGGACCGGCTCGCCCGGGACAAACTGCCCGGGCACGAGGGTCCGGTGGAGCTGGTCCTCGTGGTGGAGGGCGCGGCCAAGGGTGTGGAGTCCGTCCCCGGTGTACGGGTCGTGGAGGCACCCGGCAGCGGCGACGACCGCATCGTCGAGGTGGTGGCCGAGGCGGGTGACCGGCCCGTACTGGTCGTCACGGCGGACCGTGAACTGCGGCGCAGGGTGACCGGGTCGGGCGCGGAGGTGGCGGGCCCGCGGACGGTTCGGGGACCGTCCTGAGCGGGCGCGCGACCGGTGGGCCGCGGTGGGTGAGCGAGCGCCGCGCGCGGCTCCGGGGTCAGTCCGGCGGCCCCGTGCGGGTGTACAGCACCGCCCCGTCCACCGTGCCCGCCTCCTCGTACCCCGCGTCCAGCAGCCGGCGCAGCGAGCGGACCCGGTCGGGGGCGTACGGCTTGCCGCGGGAGTCGTCGACGACGAGGGCCGGGGGATGGGCCGTCAGTTCCGCGCGGAACACCGGCCAGGTGCCCTCGACGGCGTACTTCTCGCCGACCTGGGGACCGTCGCGGCCGCCGCTGTAGTTGGTGAGGAGCCCGGCGGTCAGATAGCGGCTGGCAGGGGTCCGGTGCGCCAGCCAGTACGTCTCCGGGTGTATGCCCCAGACCAGGACGCGGTCCCCTGGATCCGTACGGTGGTCCAGGGCGGCGGCGAGGCGCTGGGCGTGCCCGAGTTCGGGGCGTGGCACGAGCAGACCCCAGGCCAGGAACAGCGTGCAGCAGCAGACCGAGGTGAGGACGGCGGTCACCAGGCGGTCGCGGGGCAGGATCTGCAGCGCGGCCGTCGCCAGCAGGGCGACGGCCGGGATGAGTTGCAGGTAGTAGTGACCGAAGAAGTGGAAGCCGACCAGCACCGCCACCGCCGACGAGCCGAGCCACAGCCAGAGTTCGGCCGCGCCGGTGCGGGCCACGCGCAGCGCCCGCAGGACCGGCGGGATCAGGCCCGCGCAGGCCGCCGCGAGGATCCCCGTGTTGGTCAACCCCCGTGACAGGACATGGAGTTCGGAACCCGTGAAGGAGGCGTAGGAGCCCGAACCGGTGACCGTCCAGAACAGGAACCCCGCCGGGGAGGTGAGCAGCGCCGCGCCGAGGACCGGGACGACCAGACCAACTGCCAGCCGCAGCAGGGCTCTTCGGGGTGCCATCGCCTGTCGCCACAGCATCCAGAGCACCGGCACGAGCACCGCTCCGCCGGTCTGCTTGGTCAGGAGGGAGCAGGCCACGGCGACCCCCGCGGCGACCCAACGACGCCGGTCGGCACACCACATCGCGGCCGTCGTGCAGGGCAGTATGAAGATCTCGAAGGTCGCCGCCTGCGCGTCCTCGGGGTTGAGCCCGATCGAGACCAGCACGTACAGCACCCCGGCCGTGCGCCCGGCCCGATCGCCCCAGCGGCGCCGGGCCAGCGAGGCCAGCAGCACGGCGGTCGACAGCTGGGCCACGATCGCGAGGACGCGTACCGACGTCAGCGAACCGGAGCCGAACACCGCGAACGCCGCCTCGTACAGCCACGGCACGAGCGGCGGCTTGCGGTCCACGACGGTCTCGTACAGCTTTCCCCCGTCCGCCAGTATCCGCGCCTGTACGGCGAGATAGCCCTCGTCGGGGTTCCACAGCGGCCCTACGAAGGAGGGAGCCCGGGTGAGACAGACCAGCGCCCCGAGGACGGGCAGCAGCCGTCTCCAGTAGCCGGGGCCCGACACCCGTGACGCGACTACGGAGCGTGGTGTTTCCAGGAGCCCGGCGAGCATACGGTGCACGCTATCCGGCCCCGCGGTCTCCACCGAAGCGGGACATACGGGGCCGGAGCATCAATACGGGACGATCACCGGGCGCTGGGGCGCGGCGGCGGCATCAGCGGGCGCCGGTCGCCTCCTCGTGCCGTTCGAGACGGCTGTGCGAGCGGCCGTACAGGAAGTAGACGACGAAGCCGATCACCATCCAGACCGCGAACCGCAGCCACGTCTCGGCGGGCAGGTTGAGCATCAGCCAGAGCGAGGCGAGGACGGAGAGGATCGGGACGAGCGGGACGAGCGGGGTGCGGAAGGAACGAGGCAGGTCGGGGCGGGTGTGGCGGAGGATGACGACGCCGATCGCGACGACGACGAAGGCGAAGAGCGTGCCGATGTTGACCAGTTCGGCCAGTTCGCTGAGGCTGGTGAAACCCGCCAGGATCGCGATGATCACGCCGAGCAGGATGGTCGGCCGGTGCGGGGTGCGGAACCTCGGGTGGACCCGGGAGAAGAACCGCGGCAGCAGCCCGTCGCGGCTCATCGCGAAGAAGACTCGGGTCTGGCCGAGCAGCAGGATCATGCAGACCGTGGTCAGACCGACGGCGGCGCCGAAGCTGATGACGCCCGCGTACCAGGGGTGCCCGGTCGCCTTGAAGGCGTCGGCGAGCGGCGCGTCGATGGACAGCCGGTCGTACCTCTGCATGCCCGTGACGACGATCGACACGGCCACGTAGAGCGCGGTGCAGATGAAGAGCGAGCCCAGGATGCCGCGCGGCATGTCCCGCTGCGGGTTCTTGGTCTCCTCGGCGGCCGTCGCCACCACGTCGAAGCCGATGAAGGCGAAGAAGACGACGGAGGCGGCGGTGAAGATGCCCATCACGCCGAAGTTGGTGGGCGTGTAGCCGAACATGAGCTGGACGAGGGGGGCTTGGAGGTTGCTGCCCGCCGTCTGCGCCTGTGCCTTGGGGATGAAGGGCTCGTAGTTGTCGCCCACGATGAAGAAGGCACCCGCGATGATCACGATCAGCACGACGGTGACCTTGATGGCGACGACTACCGAGGTGACACGGGCGGAGAGCTTCACACCGATGACCAGGATGGCGGTGAGCACCAGCACCAGCGCCGCGGCGAGGATGTCGAAGCCGAACCCGGCGGTCCCCTCCCGCCCGCTGAGATAGTCCGGCAGATGCCAGCCCGCGTTGTCCAGGAGCGAGCGCACGTACCCCGACCAGCCGACGGCCACCACCGCCGTACCGAGCGCGAACTCCAGCACCAGGTCCCAGCCGATGATCCAGGCGGGCAGCTCACCGAGCGAGGCGTACGCGAAGGTGTACGCGGATCCCGCCACCGGGACCGTGGACGCGAACTCCGCGTAGCACAGCGCCGCGAGGGCGCAGACGACACCCGCGGCGACGAACGCCAGCGAGACCGCGGGGCCCGCGTTCTCCTTGGCGACCTTGCCGGTGAGGACGAAGATGCCGGTACCGATGATGACACCGACGCCGAAGACGGTGAGATCCAGAGCCGACAGCGACTTCTTGAGTGCGTGCTCCGGCTCCTCAGTGTCCAAGATCGACTGCTCGACCTTCTTCGTCCTGAAGAGGGTGCTGCTCACGGGCCTACCTCCACGCTTGGTGTCCTCGACATGATCGAGGGGGCGTGTACCGCGCATGCCCCGAGGCGGTCGGGTTCACGCAAATGGGCCGGTTTCGCCACCCGTGCGGGGTGCCGGAACCGGCCCAATGGACCTGCGTTCGATCGAGGTACGTCAGTCGCGCGCGGGCTCCACCGAGTCCACCGCCTGCGCGGCGGCCCCCGGGAAGCGGCCGTCGAGCTTGGAGACGAGACCGGTGACCTGGCGGGCGATGTCCGGTGCGGTCAGGCCGATCTCCGCCATGACCTCGGCGCGGGAGGCGTGGTCGAGGAAGCGCGGCGGGATGCCGAAGTCACGCAGCGGGACGTCGACGCCCGCGTCACGCAGGGCCTGCGCGATCGCCGAGCCGACTCCGCCGACACGGGAGTTGTCCTCGACGGTGACGACCACGCGGTGCTGCTCGGCGAGCGGGGCCATGGCCTCGTCGACCGGCTTGACCCAGCGCGGGTCGACGACGGTCGTGGAGATGCCCTGCTGGTCGAGGAGGCCGGCGATCTCCAGGCACATCGGCGCGAGGGCGCCTACGGAGACGAGGAGTACGTCGGGCGCGTCGGTGCCCGGCTCGCGCAGCACGTCCATGCCGCCGATGCGGCCCACCGCGGGCACCGCCGGACCGACCGCGCCCTTGGAGAAGCGGACCACGGTCGGCGCGTCGGTCACGTCGACGGCCTCGCGCAGCTGGGCGCGGACCTGGTCGGCGTCACGCGGCGCGGCGAGCCTGAGACCCGGCACGACCTGAAGGATCGACATGTCCCACATGCCGTTGTGCGAGGCGCCGTCGGTCCCGGTGACGCCCGCACGGTCGAGCACGAAGGTCACACCGCACTTGTGCAGCGCCACGTCCATCAGGACCTGGTCGAAGGCGCGGTTGAGGAAGGTCGCGTAGACGGCGAAGACGGGGTGCAGTCCGCCGGTCGCCAGGCCCGCCGCCGACACGGCGCCGTGCTGCTCCGCGATGCCGACGTCGTACACCCGTTTGGGGAAGGCCTTGGCGAACTTCTCGAGGCCGACCGGCTGGAGCATCGCGGCCGTGATGGCCACGACGTCCTTGCGCTCCTGGCCGAGCCTGACCATCTCCTCGCCGAAGACGGAGGTCCAGTCGGCACCGGAGGAGGCGATCGACAGGCCCGTGTCCGGGTGGATCTTGCCTACGGAGTGGAAGCGGTCCGCCTCGTCCTGCAGGGCGGGCTGGTAGCCGCGGCCCTTCTCGGTGAGGCAGTGCACGATGACCGGGCCGCCGAAGCGCTTGGCGCGGGCGAGCGCCGACTCCAGGGCCTCGATGTCGTGGCCGTCGATCGGGCCGACGTACTTCAGGCCCAGGTCCTCGAACATGCCCTGTGGAGCGATGAAGTCCTTGAGGCCCTTCTTGGCGCCGTGCAGGGTCTCGTAGAGCGGCTTGCCGACGACCGGAGTGCGCTCCAGGAGGTCCTTCCCCCGGGCGAGGAAGCGCTCGTAGCCGTCCGTGGTACGCAGGGTCGCCAGGTGGTTCGCGAGGCCGCCGATGGTGGGGGCGTAGGAACGCTCGTTGTCGTTGACGACGATGACCAGCTGACGGTCCTTGGCCTCCGCGATGTTGTTGAGCGCCTCCCAGGCCATGCCGCCGGTGAGAGCGCCGTCACCGATGACGGCGACCACGTGGTCGCTCTTGCCCAGCACCTCGTTGGCCTTCGCCAGGCCGTCGGCCCAGCCGAGGACCGTGGAGGCGTGCGAGTTCTCGATCACGTCGTGCTCGGACTCGGCCCGCGAGGGGTAGCCGGACAGGCCGCCCTTCATCTTCAGCTTCGAGAAGTCCTGACGGCCGGTGAGCAGCTTGTGGACGTAGGACTGGTGGCCGGTGTCCCACAGCACCCTGTCCTTGGGCGACTCGAAGACACGGTGGAGCGCGATGGTGAGCTCCACGACACCGAGATTCGGGCCGAGGTGGCCGCCGGTCTTGGAGACCTCGTCGACGAGAAAGGTCCTGATCTCCTCGGCCAGCTGGTCCAGCTGCTCCAGGCTGAGCCGGTCCAGATCGCGCGGTCCCCTGATGCGGGTCAGCAGCGGCACCCGTGCCTCCTTGCAGTAGAGCTGTTCGAGCTTTGCCGGGCCTGTCGAGTCTAATGTTCCGCCCGGACATGACTGTGCCCGGCACCGCCATTGGCGCCGGGCACAGGATCAAAGGGGCCTGAGTAGCGCCCCGACGGCTCCGCTACGCGCGGCCGGCCGTCTTCTGCGTCTTGCGGGTGACGGCGTCGATGACGACCGTGGCGAGAAGCACACCACCGGTGATCATGTACTGGATCGGCGACGCGATGCCCTGCAGCGCCAGACCGTACTGGATGGACACGATCACCAGCACACCCAGCAGCGCGTTCCACGTACGCCCACGACCACCGAAGAGGCTGGTACCACCGATGACCGCGGCGGCGATCGCGTTCATCAGGAGGTCACCGGCGCCCGCGCCCTGGTTGGCGGAGGCGATCTTCGAGGCGATGAACAGACCACCGATGGCGGCGAACGTACCGGAGATCGCGAAGACCGAGATCCGGACCATCTCCACGTTGATACCGGCACGCCGGGAGGCCTCGACGCTGCCACCGAGCGCGAAGATCTTCCGGCCGTACGCGGTACGGCGCAGCACGAAGTCCGTGATCAGCAGCACCGCGATGAAGATCACCACGGCCAGCGGCAGGCCCTTGTACTGGTTGTAGGTGATCGCCACGGCGAAGGAGACGATCGCCAGCAGCGCGGTGCGCAGGATGGTCTCGCTCAGCGGCCGGGACGGCACACCCGCGGCCTCGCGGCGCTTGTTGCCGTAGAAGGAGGTGAGGAAGAACACGGCGGTGACGCCGATGGCGAGCGCGTAGGCGGCGGCGACATCGGTGAAGTAGTAGCTGGTCAGCTTGGCGACGAGGCCGTTGCTGTCCAGGTTGATGGTGCCGTTGTCGCCCAGGATCCGGAGCATGAAGCCGTTCCAGAAGAGCAGACCGGCCAGGGTGACGGCGAAGGCCGGCACACCGATGCGAGCGAACACGAAACCGTGGATCGCGCCCGCGACCGTGCCCGTGAGGATGGCCAGCACGAAGGCCAGCCACTCGTTCATGCCGTGCGTGACGTTCAGCACCGCGAACGCGGCGCCCGCCACACCGGAGACCGAACCCACCGACAGGTCGATCTCACCGAGCAGCAGCACGAAGACGATACCGACGGCGATCATGCCCGTGCCGACCATGGCGACGGAGATGTCGGACAGGTTGCCCGCGGTGAGGAAGTTGGAGTTCAGGCTCTGGAAGATGATCCAGATGATGACCAGACCGAGGACGACCGGAATCGAACCCAGGTCACCGGCCTTCATCTTGCGCTTGAACTCCGCGGCGTAGCCCGCGAAACCCTGCTCGCGGACGAGGAGCCGGGGGTCGACCGCGGTGACCGCCGCGGCGGCCGCCTCGGGGTTCTCCACGACGTGGTCCTCGGGGGTCTCAGAGGTCTTGTCGATGCTCACTTCTGAGCCTCCCCATTGCTGCGCGCCGCACGACGGGTCACGGCGTTCTCCGTGGCGCCCGTGATGGCGGAGATGATCTCTTCCTGCGAGGTCGACTTGACCTCGAAGATGCCGTTGTTGCGCCCCAGGCGCAGGACGGCGACCTTGTCGGCCACGGCCTTCACGTCCGCCATGTTGTGGCTGATGAGGATGACCGCGTGGCCGCGCTCGCGCAGTCGCTCGACCAGGTCGAGGACCTGGGCGGTCTGCTCGACACCGAGGGCCGCGGTGGGCTCGTCGAGGATGACGAGCTTGGGCTCGCCGAGCATCGAACGGGCGATCGCCACGGTCTGGCGCTGACCGCCGGAGAGCGAGGCGATCGGGATGCGGACGCTGGGGATCCGGATGGACAGCGTGTCCAGCAGCTCGCGGGAGCGGCGCTCCATCTCGACCTCGTCCAGGATGCCGTGCTTCATCAGCTCCCGGCCCAGGTAGAGGTTGCCGACGACGTCGATGTTGTCGCACAGCGACAGGTCCTGGTACACGGTCGCGATACCGAGGCCCTGGGCGTCTTGCGGCTTGTTGATGCGGACGGTCTTGCCGTCCCACTCGATGGCGCCCTCATCGATGGGGTGCACGCCGGCGATCGTCTTCACCAGCGTGGACTTTCCGGCGCCGTTGTCGCCCACCAGGGCGACCACTTCACCGGCGTGGACCTCAAGCTCTACATCGGTGAGCGCCTGGACGGCACCGAATCGCTTGGAGACCCCGCGCAACGCCAGAACAGGCGTAGCGGACACGTGAACCATCTCCTTCGCCGCCTGACCCGGCGGGAGGTTGTGCAGAAGTTTGTGGAGGGGGGTGTTCCGTCCGGCGCCCCGCCCTAGCTTTGCGGGGCTGATGGATGCGGGGCGCCGGAGGGGCTTCGATGACGCAAGTCCCGTACGGGAATTCAAGAACGAATTCCCGTACATGGATAGGGATTTGCGGCGGCTACTTCAGCTGCTCGGACTACTTGATGCCGAGCGCGTCGCACTTCGCCTTGTAGGCGCCGGTGCAGATGTCGCTGACCGTGTAGAAGCCGTCCTTGAGGACGGTGTCCTTGATGTTGTCCTTGGTCAGCGAGACGACCGGGACGATGACCGAGGGGATCGCCTTGTCGGTCGGGCTGTCGACCTTGTCCTTGGCGATGGTGTCGAGCGACTTGCCCTGGGCGATCGCGACGGCCATCTCGGCGACGGTGTTCGCTTCCTGCGGGTAGGACTTGTAGACGCTCATGAACTGCTCACCGGTGAGGATGCGCTGCACACCCGCGAGCTCGGCGTCCTGGCCGGTGACCGGGACGGAGATGCCGGCCGCCTTGAGGGCGGTGATGATACCGCCGGCCATGCCGTCGTTGGCGGAGTAGACGCCGATGACGTTCTTCTTGCCGAGGGCGGTGATGGCGCCCTCCATGTTGGCGTTGGCGTTCTCCGGCTTCCAGTCCTTGGTGTCGTACTCCTTGCCGATGTTCACCTTGCCGTCGAGGACGGAGTGGGCTCCGGCCTTGAACTGGGCGGCGTTCGGGTCGGTGGACGAACCGTTCATCATCACGATCTTGCCGGACTTGGCCTTGGAGCCGAGCGCGGTGAGGAGCGCCTGGCCCTGGGTCTTGCCGACGGTCGTGTTGTCGAACGAGGTGTAACCGCTGATCGGGCCCTGCGCGAGACGGTCGTAGGCGACGACGGGGATGCCGGCGTCCTTGGCCTTCTGGACCGAGTTCTTGATGGCCGCGGAGTCCACAGCGTCGATGATCAGGACGTCCACCTTGTCGGTGATCATCGTCTCGACCTGCTGCGCCTGCGTGGTGGCGTCCTGCTTGGCGTTGGCGTACTGGAGCGTGCCCTTGCCGTTCGTCAGCTCCTTGACCTTCTTCTCGATCAAGGGCCGGTCGAACTTCTCGTAACGCGCGGTCTGGTTCTCGGGAAGGAGCAGACCGACCTTGATCGCGTCGCCCTTCTTGGCGGAGCTCGAGCTGTCGCTCTTGTCGCCGGACTCCTTGGCACTGCCACAAGCGGCCAGCGAAACGGCCATCGCACCAGCGGCAACGGCAAACGCGGCACGACGCATACGCGTGTTCACTTCAGAAACCTCCCTGACGAGGCCGCGTCGTTGCGGCCGAGGTGGCTGGAAGTCAACTCGGCCACGCGTGCGACGTCAAGAAGTAAATACTTAACGAGATGGCAACGGTGCCATGCGTTCTCTAAGTGAAGGCAGGGGTGACCGCGGCCAGCGATCCGTCCAAAAGGGTCGAATCGCCCATCTCGCTGAGCGCGAGGGCGAGCGCCCCGAGCACCTCCGCACGACCGCCAAGTGCCCCTGGGAGCACCGAGAGTTGACGTGCGGCGCTGGGGATCGCATACCGGCTGACCGACTCCCTGATGGGCCCGAGAACGAGCTCCCCGGCCTCGGCGAGGTCGCCGCCGAGAACCACCCGGCTCGGGTTCAGCAGGTTGCACAGATTGGCGACCCCGCTGCCGATGTGACGGCCGACGTCGGCGATCACCCGACGGCAGCCCGGATCGCCGTCCCGAGCCAGTCTGACGACGCCTTCCATGGTCAGGTCCGTGCCGTGACTGGACTGCAGGAGCGGCAGCACATAGCGCGCCGCCGTAAAGGTCTCCAGGCAGCCCCGATTGCCACAGCGACAGACGGGACCGGATTCATCGAGAGTGATATGGCCGATTTCGCCCGCCGTGCCGCCGGGCCCGCGATAGATCTTGCCGTCGATCACCAGCCCGGCGCCGACACCACTCGCGACCTTGATGTACGCCAGGTCCTTGACCCCGCGCCCACTGCCCCAGACCAGCTCGCCGAGCGCGCCGAGGTTGGCGTCGTTGTCCACGTGCACGGGCACGCCGAGCCGCCCCCGCAGCTCCTCGGCGGGCTTCGCGCCGGTCCAGCCCGGCAGGATCGCGGTGGACCCCAGGGTCCCCGACTCCACGTCGATCGGGCCCGGCACGCCGAGACCCACGCCCGCGATCTTGGACCGGTCCACCCCGGTCGCCGCGATCAGGCGGCTGACCAGCTCTTCCGCCCGGTCGAAGCCCTGCGCGGCGCTCGCGTCCACGTCCAGCGGCTCGGATTCCTCGGCCAGCACCTGGTGGGCGAGGTTCCCTACCGCGACGCGCAAGTGCGTATGGCCGAAGTCGACACCGATGACGATGCCGGCGTCACCGCTCAGGGACACGCTGCGGGCCCTGCGGCCACCCGCCGAAGTGGGGGTGACCTCGACCGTTCCGCCGTCCTTGAGCTCCCGGACGATATTGGAAACGGTCGCGGCGGAGAGGCCCGTCGTCCTCGCGATCTCCGCCTGCGTGAGCGAACCGGCAAGGCGCACCGCACGTACGACGCGCTCCAGATTGGCTCGGTGCAGCGACGACTGCGACCCCGGAGTCTCCACGACGACCTCCCGCGTACGAGGCCGCCACAATGAGGCCCCGCCTATGTCCAACTAGTGAACTCTAAGCTGAGCTGTTTGGGTTACCTCCCGTCAAGAGGTTGAGCTGCATCCGACGCGGACGAGCACACGTGTGCGGTACAGACCGTGGTGTGGATCCTTCTATGACCCAGGTCACACCCGGACTGATTACAACTTGTCACCGTCTCCGCCGCACAAGATCAAGACCTCGCGGGCCGATGGGCCGGGCGTGGGCTCCCGCGGAATCCCCGCGGCCGGATGGAGCCGTTCAGGGGGAGCGGGCCGTACGGGACCGACCGGGCGGGACCGAATGGAGGGAGCCGAATGGCGGGACCGAGTACGCGTGATCCCCTCCGGGTATTCGGAGGGGATCACGTACTCAGGATTGCGTATTCCGGGGAGTTCCCGGTGTCCGGCGGATTGGGCCGTCACCTCACTCGGCCTACTTGAGAGCCCCCGCTGTCAGCCCCTGGACCACCTGTCGCTGGAAGATGATGTACGCGGCCAGCACGGGGAGCATGGCCATCACCAGGCCCGCGAAGAGGCCCGACCAGTCGCCCTTGTAGCCCTGGCTGGTCGCCAGCTCGACAAGGCCCTGGGAAAGGACCTTCTTGTCGGGGTCGGTGTTCAGCACCGTCGGGAGCATGTACTGGTTCCACTGGCCCAGGAAATTGAAGATCCCGACGCTGATCAGGCCCGGTTTGGCCATCGGCAGCATGATCTGGAAGAACGTCCGGGTGTGCGAGGCGCCGTCGACGAACGCCGCCTCGGCGATCGAGGTCGGCAGTGTCCTGAAGAACGAGGTCAGGAAGAAGACCGTGAACGGCAGCGAGTACGCGATGTAGACGAGGATCAGACCCGGCAGCGTGTTCAGCAGACGCATGTTGTTCAGGACGTAGAACAACGGCACCAGGGCCAGCATGATCGGGAAACTCATTCCTCCGACGAAGAGGAAGTAGATGAAGCGGTTGCCCGGAAACTCGAATCGGGCGAGGACGTACGCCGCCATCGAGCCGAGCACGAGCGTACCGGCCAGCGAGAAGCCCACCACGATGAGCGTATTGCCGAAGTAGTCGCTCATATGCGCCTGCGACCAGGCGCGCGACCAGTTGTCGAAGTGCAGTTTGTCCGGCAGCGACCAGGGCGAGCTGAAAATGGAGTCGTCGTCCTTGAAGGACGTCATCACCGCCCACAACAGGGGCAGCACGACCATGATCGCCCAGATGATGAGAATGCCGTGCGAGAAGGCGTTGAGAACGCCGCCCTCACTGCTCTTCGCCTTCTCCGGCGGCGCCTTCTCCTTCGTCACCTGCCGAGGACGGTCCTCGACCGGCTCCAGGGGCGGCGGGGTGTCAGTGGTCTTCATCTAGAACTCCAGCCGCTCGCGCCGGCCCAGCCGCATCACGATCGCCGCGAACAGCAGCGTGACGACGAGGAGCGCGACACCGATCGTGGTGGCGTAGGCGGCGTTCGCGTCACGGAACGCCGATTGGTACACGTACAGCGGAAGGACCGTGGTCGAGTAGTCGGGGCCGCCGGGACCCACGGTCATGATCTGCACGGCGGCGAACGCCTCGGCGCCGAGCGCCAGGATCCCCATGTACACCCAGCCCGACTGCACGGTGTCCCAGAGCAGCGGAAGGGTGATCTTGAAGAAGGTGGTGGCGCGGCTCGCGCCGTCGAGCAGCGCGGCCTCGTAGAAGTCCTTCGGAATCGACGCCATGCCCGCCGAGAAAAGCACGACGAAGAACCCCACCGTGCTCCACAGCAGCACCGCCATCACACACCACAGGGCGAGGTTCGGGTCGCCCAGCCAGTCCGGCTGGACACTGCCGAGGCCGATGGCCTTCAACGTCCCGTTGATGACGCCGTCGTTGGGGTTGTAGGCGAATTGGAAAAGCAGGGAGACGATCGCGATCGACAGCACCTGCGGGAAGAAGTAGGCGATTTTGTAGAAACCCGAACCGCGCACTCCGGTGATGGCGGCGCCTTTCCGGCGCCGCCCACCGACATTGAGCATGAACGCGAAGAACAGCGCGAGGCCCAGCGTCACCAGCGGCAGCAGCAACGCGAACAGCAGACTGTGTTGCAACGACTTCCAGAAGATGTCGTCGTCCAGCATTCTGCTGTAGTTGGCGAAACCGACCATCTTGAAGTCGGGGCTCAGACCGGTCCAGTCCGTGAACGAGTAGTAGATGGCCTGGACGAAGGGCCAGATCACGAAGATCGCGTACAACGCCAAGGGGGCCACCAAGAACCCCACAATGAACCGGTACTTGCCGTGTTGCATGGTTACCGACCCCGATCGTTTCGCGGATGCCGCCGCCGGCGACGCGTGGACACGCGCCGCTACTGGTGCTTGTAGTGCTTGATGGACTGGTCCTTGGCCGCCGCGTCCGCGTAGCCCTGGATCTTCTTGATGGCCTCGGCCGGGGTCAGCCGCCCTGCCATCATCTCGCCGAGACCGGCGACACCGATCTGCTCCTTCTGCAGCTTCACGTACCAGTCCTGCAGCCGCGGGTTGACCACGTTGGTCCCGGCCTTCTCCAGGGCCGCGACACCGGACTTGAGGCCCGGGGTCAGGGTGATCCCGTCGGTGCCTCCGTTGAAGGCGGTCAGCGACTTCACCTGGCTGGTGAAGTTCTTCGAGGAGGCCTCGCTGAGCATGATGCGCAGCTGCTCCATGCCGCCCTCGGCGTTGCTCGCCTTGGCCGGCACGATGAACGGCTCGCCGCCGGAGGCCCAGATGGTGCCGAACGGCATCTTGTCGGAGCTGTCCAGGCCGGTCGGGCCGCTGACGGCCAGGTTGAAGTCCTTCGGGATGACGTTCGCGGACTCGTTCTCCACCCAGGAACCGTTCGGGATGAAGAGCGCCTTGCCCTTGGCCCAGGCGGTCTGCGACTGGATGTGGTCGATGCCCGGCGTGCCCTTGAGGATGTAGCCCTTCTTGTAGAGCTCGTAGTACGCCTCGAAGGCGGACTTGACGGCCGGGTCCTTCCAGGCGTTGGGCTCCAGGTTGTCGATCTTGTCGAGAACCTCGCGGCCACCGATCTTGGCGATGAAGGGGTAGAGCGAGAACGGCAGGTAGTACGGGTACTTGCCCGCGTACGTCCAGCCGGCGATGCCCTTCTTCTTCGCCTTCTCGCACAGCGCGAGCATCGCGTCCCAGTCCTCGGGGTACGTCGCGTCAAGCTTGTCGAGGGCGGTCTGTGAGTACCACACACCGTAGACCGTGTACGCGTAGTACATGATCCACACCGGGTCGCCGTCGAACTGGCCCATCTCGACGATGCCGGGGCGCAGCGTGTCGCGGACCTTCTTCGACGGGTCGTCGATGGACGGCGCGTCGAGGAGCGGGGTCAGGTCGGTGAGCTGCTTCTTGCCGACGAGCACGCCCATGTCCATCTGCTGGGCGCCCGAGTTGTCGATCAGGTCCGGCGGGGTGCCGCCGTTGAACTTGGGCTGCAGTTCGGACTGGATCTTCTGGGTCGCATGGAAGTTGACCTTGACCTTGGGGTACGCCGCCTTGTACTGGGCGTTGGCGTCGGTCGCGTACTTCGTACCGAATCCGCCGTCGAAGATGACGACGGAGAGCGGGGCCGTCTCGTTGACGCCCAGCGGGTTCTTCGTGGTCTTCTTGCCGGCCTTGGCCTTGTCGCCCGAACCGCTGTCGCTGCTCGCACAAGCGGACAAGAAGCTCATCGTCGGTACGGAAATCAGGCCGAGCGCCGCGGACCGCTTGATCAGGTCACGGCGTCCGACACCCTCGGTGTTGCTGTGCTCGGCGGAAGTGGATCCCATGCTCAAGTCCTCGCCTTCTCCAGGACTCAGGCGGTGAACCGGATCCTCCCCGGCACCGCGGTTAGGTCAAGCTGGGGTCGTGCGTGAGGGATTCAGTTGGTCAACGCGGCGATCCCTGCCCGTCACACTGGCCGCCGACGTCCGATTTCCCCCGGGACGTGCCTGTCCGCGGCCGTCGAACGGCTGGGCGGACGCCGACAGGTATAGTCCATTTCCCGTCAGCGGAGCAAGATCGAAAGCGGGTTTACCCGCGGGTCTTTTCCGAGTTGAGACCTCACGGAAATATGGGACGTCCGCGACTTCCCAGGGGGAAGATCAACAGGGTGCCAATCTCCCACCATGGGAGTAATGCGCAGCTCGTCGCACGATATTCATCCCGGACGCCACATCCAACACCCTTGACACCACTGACAACTTGACTCCCTACTGGTCCTTGCGCAGCAAATCTGACAACGTTGTCCAGGGCTAGGTGAGTGAGCCTCAGGGGCGCGCCCGTGTCAGGAGTTGCGAGCGCGCGGAGGCCCGAAGGGTTGAGCGCGGTCGCCCTCCCGACACCGGCCGCAGCACCCCGGAGGTGAGCGAGCCGAAGAAATGGGAGGGTGCTCGCGCATGCAGCACAGAGCTCGGTACAGACGGAGTTCTTCGGCTCTGTTCAGTTGGAGTTCCTCAACGATAATGGGGGTGGTAGCGCTTTCTCTGGTCGTGGCCTCACAGGGCACCGCGATTGCCCTTCCGGCCCAAGCGGCGTCCGCCGACCGCGAGTTCGCCTCCTCGTTCGAATCGGGTGATCCGGCGCCCACCTGGATCAATGCCGTCGACACGGGAGCAGACGGGGCAAAGCGCTCGTCCGGTGTCGACGGTGGTTACAGCACCGGCATCCCCGGCAATGTCACCGACCACGTCACGGACGTCCGCGCGAGCGGCGAGAACACCGGCGCGGGGGAGGTGAAGGAGAACCTCGTCGACGGCGAGTCGAGCACCAAGTGGCTGACCTTCGAGCCCACCGGCTGGGCGGAGTTCGACTTCGACGCCCCGGTCAAGGTGGTCACGTACGCGCTGACGTCGGCCAACGACCATGACGAGCGCGACCCCCAGGACTGGACCCTCCAGGGCTCCACGGACGGCAAGGACTGGAAGACCCTGGACACCCGCTCCGGCGAGTCCTTCGGCGAGCGGTTCCAGACGAAGTCGTACGACATCGCGAGCCCCGTCGAGTACCAGCACTTCCGGCTCGACGTCACCAAGAACAACGGCGGTGACATCCTCCAGCTCGCCGACGCGCAGTTCTCGACGGGCCAGAGCGACGACCCGACCCCCAAGGACATGCTCTCGCTGGTGGACCGGGGCCCGAGCGGCTCCCCCACCGCGAAGGCGGGCGCGGGCTTCACGGGCAAGCGGGCCCTGCGCTACGCCGGTACGCACAAGGGGGACGGCCGGGCGTACTCGTACAACAAGGTCTTCGACGTGAACGTGGGCGTCGGGCGCGACACCGAGTTGTCGTACCGGATCTTCCCCTCGATGGCGGACGGCGACCGGGACTACGACGCCACGAACGTGTCGGTGGACCTGGCGTTCACGGACGGCACCTATCTGAGTGACCTGAACGCGGTCGACCAGCACGGGTTCGCGCTGACCCCGCAGGGCCAGGGCGCGGCCAAGGTGCTCTACGTCAACCAGTGGAACAACGTCGCCGCGCGGATCGGTTCGGTCGCGGCCGGCAAGACCGTCGACCGGATACTCCTCGCCTACGACTCCCCCAAGGGCCCGGCGAAGTTCCGCGGCTGGCTGGACGACGTGGCGCTGAAGACCATGGCGCCCGAGAAGCCCAAGGCGCATCTGGCCGACTACGCGCTGACGACCCGCGGCACCAACTCCAGCGGCGGCTTCTCGCGCGGCAACAACTTCCCGGCGACGGCCCTCCCCCACGGCTTCAACTTCTGGACGCCGGTGACCAACGCGGGCTCGCTGAGCTGGCTGTACGACTACGCGCGCGCGAACAACGCGGACAATCTGCCGACGATCCAGGCGTTCAGCGCGAGCCACGAGCCGAGCCCCTGGATGGGTGACCGGCAGACCTTCCAGGTGATGCCCTCGGCCGCCTCCGGTACCCCCGACACCGACCGCAACGCCCGCGAGCTCGCCTTCCGGCACGAGAACGAGACCGCGCGCCCGTACTACTACGGGGTGACCTTCGAGAACGGTCTCAAGGCGGAGATGGCGCCCACCGACCACGCGGCGGCCCTGCGCTTCACCTATCCGGGTGAGGACGCGAGCGTGCTCTTCGACAACGTGACCGAGCAGGCGGGGCTCACGCTGGACAAGGACAACGGGATCGTCACCGGGTACTCGGACGTCAAGTCCGGGCTGTCGACGGGTGCGACCCGGCTCTTCGTGTACGGGGTGTTCGACGCGCCGGTGACGGACGGCGGCTCGTCCGGCGTCAAGGGGTACCTGAAGTTCAAGCCCGGCGCCGACCACACGGTCACCCTGCGCCTGGCGACCTCCCTCATCAGCGTCGACCAGGCCAAGGACAACCTGCGCCAGGAGATCCCCGACGGCACGTCGTTCGGCACGGTCAAGGAGCGGGCGCGCAAGACGTGGGACAAGCTGTTCGGCAAGGTCGAGGTCGAGGGCGCGACACCGGACCAGCTGACCACGCTGTACTCCAGCATGTACCGGCTGTACCTGTACCCCAACTCCGGATTCGAGAAGGTCGGTTCGAAGTACCAGTACGCCTCGCCGTTCTCCGCGATGCCCGGTCCTGACACCCCCACGCACACGGGGGCGAAGATCGTCGACGGCAAGGTGTACGTCAACAACGGCTTCTGGGACACCTATCGGACGACCTGGCCGGCGTACTCCTTCCTGACGCCCTCTCAGGCGGGTGAGATGGTCGACGGGTTCGTGCAGCAGTACAAGGACGGCGGCTGGACCTCGCGCTGGTCCTCCCCCGGCTACGCGGACCTGATGACCGGCACCTCCTCGGACGTGGCGTTCGCCGACGCGTACGTCAAGGGCGTGGACTTCGACGCGGAGGCGGCCTACGACGCTGCCCTCAAGAACGCGACCGTCGTCCCGCCGGCCTCCGGCGTGGGCCGCAAGGGCATGTCGACCTCCCCCTTCCTCGGCTACACCAGCACCGCCACCGGTGAGGGCCTGTCGTGGGCGATGGAGGGATACGTCAACGACTACGGCATCGCCGAGATGGGCCAGGCGCTCTACAAGAAGACCGGCAAGAAGCGCTACAAGGAGGAGTCCGCGTACTTCCTCAACCGGGCCCAGGACTATGTGAACCTCTTCGACTCCAAGGCCGGGTTCTTCCAGGGCCGCGACGCGCAAGGCAACTGGCGGCTCGACTCCTCCAAGTACGACCCGCGCGTGTGGGGCTACGACTACACCGAGACGAACGGCTGGGGGTACGCCTTCACCGCGCCGCAGGACTCGCGGGGCCTGGCCAACCTGTACGGCGGCCAGAGCGGGCTGGCCCAGAAGCTCGACGCGTACTTCGCCACTCCCGAGACGGCCTCGCCGGACTTCGTGGGCTCCTACGGCGGGGTCATCCATGAGATGACCGAGGCCCGTGACGTTCGGATGGGCATGTACGGGCACTCCAACCAGGTCGCCCACCACGTGAACTACATGTACGACGCGGCGGGCCAGCCCTGGAAGACGCAGAAGAACGTCCGCGAGGTCCTCTCCCGCCTCTACACCGGCAGCGAGATCGGGCAGGGCTACCACGGCGACGAGGACAACGGCGAGCAGTCCGCCTGGTACCTCTTCTCCTCGCTCGGCTTCTACCCGCTGGTGATGGGCAGCGGCGAATACGCCATCGGCTCGCCGCTGTTCACCAAGGCGACCGTGCACCTGGAGAACGGCAAGGACCTGGTCGTCAAGGCCCCGAAGAACAGCGCGAAGAACGTGTACGTGCAGGGCGTGAAGTTCAACGGCCAGCGCTGGACGTCGACTTCGCTCCCCCACTCGCTCCTCTCTCGTGGCGGCGTGCTGGAGTTCGACATGGGCTCCAAGCCGTCGTCGTGGGGTACGGGCAAGAACGCGGCGCCCGTGTCGATCACCCAGGACGACAAGGTGCCCACGCCCCGCGCGGACGTCCTCAAGGGTGACGGCGCGCTCTTCGACAACACCTCGGCGACGGACGCCACGGTCACCTCGGTCGACCTGCCGACGTCCGCCGCGGCCAAGGGAGTTCAGTACACCCTGACCTCGTCCTCGGACCACACCAAGGCGCCGGGCGGCTGGGTCCTGCAGGGCTCCTCCGACGGCACCACGTGGACCGACCTCGACAAGCGCTCCGGGGAGTCCTTCACCTGGGACAAGCAGACCCGGGTGTTCTCGGTCGCGCATCCGGGCTCGTACACGCACTACCGCCTGGTCCTCGACAGCGAGGCGACCCTCGCGGAGGTGGAACTGCTGGGCTGACGCCCTCACATGGACGGGGCGGGCGCGGAGGTCACTCTCCGCGCCCGCCCTGCTGTGTGGCCGTTGTCTCAGTTCACCGCGAGGGTGAACACGTGCAGGTCGGCGTTGTCCGGCAGCTTGACGCTCTTGACGGTCTTGCCGGACGGGGCCTGGAAGGGCTTCGTCGCGAAGACGTACGTGGCCACCGGGTCCTTGTCGGCGCCCGCGACATTCCGGTACGCGGCCTCGGCGACGACCTCGTTGCCGTACTGGACGGTGCCGCCTCCGCCGCCGACGGTCCAGTCGGTGAAGGAGAGATCGACGGAGTCCGTGCTGCCGTCGGTGTACGTGACGGTCGCGCGGGTCTGCTGATTACCGTTGACGGCACTGCCGATGAAGGACAACTCGGCTGCCGGATGGGCCAGTTCGATCGCCTGGGTGGTCGCCGAGGCGTTGTCGGGGCGGCCGGTGGGTGAGTCGGGCCAGGTGTACGTGAGGCCGTCCACGGTGCCCTGGGTGCCGGGAGCCAGGCCGGCGGCGGCGAGGGCCTGACGGGAGTAGCTCCAGCCGCCCCCGTCGTAGTCGGCCTCGTCGTGGTCGCCGGTGTCGTCGGAGACGCCGGTGTTGTTGTAGGCGGCCAGGAGGGAGCCGGGCGCCGCGACGGTCAGGGCCACCGGCTGCTCGTACGAGGTGGCGCCGGACGTCACGGTGACCTTGACGTCGTAGAAGCCCTGCCGGGCGGTGTCACCGGCGGACAGGGTGATCTCCTGGGAGCCGTCGGTCACGGTGCCCTCGGCGGGGGTCGCGGTCACTCCGGCCGGGGCGTCCACCTTGAAGCGGACCTCGGGACCCGTGCCACCGCTCAGCGCGAGAGCCCGGATGTCGAGCTTCGTGCTGCCGCCGGGGGCGAGCGTCGCCGCGGTCGGGCCGACCCCGATCTGATACGGCTGCTCACCCTCCCGGAAGGACGGCGGGGCGTCCGCCGGGTCACTGCCCCAGGTGCGGTTCGGGGTACCGGAGAGGGTGTAGTCGAGCGTGCCGCCGTCGCGGACGAAGGAGGCGGGAAGCCACGGGCGGTCGCTGGTACGGCCGTTGACCTTCAGCGACTGCACGTACGGGGCGTCGGCGGCGGCGCCGTTCGCGCGGATCTCGATGTCGTTGCCGCCTGGCCGGTTGATCTCCACCCGGGTGAACAACGGTGAGGCGAGGACGAGTTCGGCGCGGGAGGGGACCTGCGGATACATGCCGAGCGCCGAGAAGACGAACCAGGACGACATCTCCCCGAGGTCGTCGTTCCCGGGGATGCCACCCGGCTGGGTCGACCACAACCCCGTCATCGCGGCGCGGACGGTCTCCTGCGTCTTGTAGGGCGCGCCCGCGTAGGCGTACAGGTAGGGCACGTTGATCGACGGCTCGTTGTCCAGCTCGGACTTGTCGCCGCCGCTGCCCGTGAAGGCCCAGCTGCCGTCGGAGTTGTGGAAGAAGGTGTCGAGACGGTCGAGCGCCTTGTCCCGGCCGCCCATCGCGGCGAAGAGCCCGGCCGGGTTGTGCTGCACCATCCAGGTGTACTGGGCGGCCGTACCCTCCACGAATCCGTTGCCGGTCGCCGGGGTGAAGCCGGTGACCCAGCTGCCGTCCGCCTTGCGGTTCGCGATGTAGCCGCCGCTCGGGTCGGCCGCGATGTTGAAGTTGTTCTGCCACCACTGGGAGCGCCGGGCGAAGTCGGCGGCCGTCTGCTTCTTCCCCGCCGCCGTGGCGAGTTGGGAGAGCGCGAAGTCCGCGCCGGACATCTCGAGGGTCTCGGCGGCACCGCCCCAGGCGTTGGACACGGACGGCATGTAGTGCTGCTCGAGGTACTTGTCGAGCGAGGGCCGCTGTCCGACGGACAGGACCGGCTTGCCCGAGGAGGAGAGGTCGCCCTCGGTGGGCACGGTCGCCGCCTTGACCAGTGAGTCCAGCGCGCCGCGCAGGTCGAAGTCGGTGCCGCCGAAGGCCCGGATGCCGGCGAGCGCGGTCGGGGACGGGTCGCCGTTCATGACGTGGGTGCCGCTCGCCCCGTGCAGCCAGCGGTCCCAGACGCCGCTGTTCTGCCGGGCGAGTTCGAGCAGCGACTGAGCGATGTCGGATCCGGTGTCCGGGCTGAGCAGGGTCAGCAGCTGGACCTGGGAACGGTAGACGTCCCAGCCGGAGAAGGTGCCGTACTGGGCCCGGTGGCCGCGGCCGACGACATGGACCTTGTCGTCGGGGCCCCGGTATCTGCGGTCGGCGTCACTGATGACGTTCGGGTGCAGGAGGGCGTGGTAGAGCGCGGAGTAGAAGGTGGTGCGGTCGCTGTCGCTGCCGCCGCCGACCCTGATCGCGCCGAGCTGGTCGCGCCAGGCCCGGTGGGCGGCGTCCTGGACCGAGGCGAAGGAGCGGGACGGCGGGTTCTCGGCCGCGAGGTTGGCGGCGGCGCCCGCCTGGCTGACGTACGAGACGCCGACCTTGACGTTCACGGGGTCGGCGCCGGGTTCGAACTCCACATAGCCGCCGGCGCCCTTGCCCGCGGCGGGACGACCGCCGTTCGCGAAGCCGCCGGTGCCGCCGCTCGCCTCCGTGGACCCCGGGCTCAGCTTCTCGTCCTGCCAGGTGCCGGTCGACTTGAAGTCGCGGTCGAAGCGGGCGGTGAAGTAGAGGGTGTAGTAGGCGCGTTGACCCTCCGGGTCGAGGTAGCCGCAGAAGTTACCGGAGGTGACGGACCCGGAGACCGTACGGGTCGCCGGGTCGATCTTCACGGTCGAATCGGTCGACCCGACCTCGGAGCCCGCGCTGCGGATCAGCAGCGAGGCGGGCTTGTCGGCGGGGAAGGTGAAGCGGCCCGAGCCGGTGCGCGCGGTCGCGGCGAGGTCGGCGGTGACACCCGAGGAGAGACCGACCTTGTAGTGGCCCGGTTCGGCCTTCTCGTCGGAGTGCGCGAAGTCGGCCGCGTACACCGCGTCCTTGGTGTCGCTCGCCGGGGAGGACGTGACCTCACCGGCGTACGGGAAGAAGGGGATGTCGCCGCTGCCGCCCGCGCAGCCCGTGCCGGACATGTGGGTGAGGCTGAAGCCCCTGATACGGGTGGCGTCGTACTGGTAACCGCCGGGCGCGGCCGTGCGGGTGGCGTCGCCGCGGGTGTTCTCCGGGCTCCAGGAGAGCATGCCGAAGGGCACGACGGCGCCCGGGAAGACGTTGCCGCCGTTCTTGGTGCCGATGAGCGGGTCGACGTAGGTGGTGGGGTCCCGGACGAGATCCGGTGGTGCGGCGGTGGCGGCCACCGCGGGGGTGACGGCGGGGGTGATCCCGGCGGCCGCCAGGACGACGGCGAGCAGGACGGATGACGGACGGAAACGCATGACGCGGCCCCTCCTCCTTCGGACGGGTCGCGCACCACAGGTCGCACAAGCCGCAGGGACAGTAACGTGCGCCACGGGTACCACGGAAGACCGCATACGGCCCCCCAGACACGCTCGGCGCATACCCCTATGGCGCAACAACCCCCTCAGTGACGCCTCAACGGCCCCCAACTCCCTTGACATCGTTGTCGGTTGAGGCGGTAAAGTCATGCGCACACCAATCGACAACGTTGTCGCACGCCTCGGTTGTCACAAGCCACGCACCATCCCGGGCAACACCCCCTGAACCCGGGCTCGCGGACCGGGTGAGTTCCACCCCACCCACCCGGTCCGCCCAGAGCCGGTCAGCCGACCTGACAGGGAAGCGCGGTGGCGGGATCACCGCCGGATCCCGAGACGACGTACCCGAAGGTCGCGCTCTTCCCGGGATCCAACGCGCCGTTCCAGTCGGCGTTGTGCACCATCACGTCCTGGCCGCTGTAGGTCGCGTTGCCGTTCCAGAGGCTGACGACCGACTGCCCTGCCGGCAGGGTCCAGTCGACCATCCAGCCGAGCATCGGCACGTCTCCGGTGTTGGTGACGGTCACCTCGGACTGGTAGCCGCCACTCCAGCTGTTGGTCGTACGACGGGTGGCGGAGCAGACGCCGGGCGGGGGCTCGGCGGGGTTGCCGGGGTCGTGAATGCCCGTCACTTCGCCGTTGCCGCCGTCGAAGACGACGTCCGAACAGGAGTAGAAGGTCTCCCTCCTTGTCCTGTCCCGAGCCGGGCCGAGTGGGCCGAGCGCTGCCAGACCATTTGAAGTGGTCTCCTGGCTGAAGCCGGGAGAGTCCCACCTACCTTGCGGTGGCGGGCTTGACGCGACGAGCGCGCCTGACGGCTGCCCTCCCGGCAGCCGGGATCGCCACGTGGCCGATCCGATACAGATGCAAGACGTTGCGGGCTGCGTTCCAGTCCGCGTTTGCCCGGAACCCGCAGTCGGGGTTCTTGCACATGAACGTGGCCTGATCCTCCCGGCTGCCGGGCGTGGTGAAGCCGCACGCCGAGCAGCGCAGGGAGGTGCCGGGGGCGGGGACCTTGTGCAGGGTGCCGCCGCGCCGGGCCAGCTTGTAGGTGAGCATCGTGACTGTCCTGCCCCATGCCTCCTGGCTGATGGAGCGGTTCAGGCCGGCCTTTTGCGCGACGTTCTTCCCCGGCTCCTCGACGGTGCCCCGGGCGGACTTGACCATGTTCGTGATAGTGAGCTGTTCAACCACCACGGTGCCGTACTGGTTGGCGATGGCGGTGGTGGTCTTGTGTTGCCAGTCAACGGCTCGGCGCGTGGCTATTGCCCGGAGCTGCTTGATCTGGTCGTAGGTGCTGCGCAGACGGTTGGAGCTGCGCTCGCCCGGTTTGCGGAAACTCCTGCGGTGCGCCGCCCGCTTTTCCAGGCGCAGGAGTTTGGCCTTCTCCTTGGTGTTCAGCCACTTGTCGCGGTCGGCGGTTTTGTCCGGGAGGCGGGCGGGCCGGCCGTGGTCGAAGTGGTTGCCGTCGGAGAGGGCCAGGGGCAGGTTCACCCCGGCGTCGATGCCGACCCGGGGCCCCTGATGGGCCTCGGGCGCGGCTTCGAAGGTCTGGACGCGGAAGGCAATGTGCCAGCCCAGCGCATCCTTCACCAGCCGTGCGCCGGTGATTCGGTTGTCCTTGTCAGCCCGTTTGCCCACCGGCAGGTCCCTGGTCCAGCGGAAGCGGACCCGGCCCACCTTGGGGATGTTGACCACGCCCCAGCGACGGTGCACGCGGATGACGCTCAAGTCCCGGCCCTGCGGGATGTCCACACTCATGACAGAGCGGATGCGAGACTTGAAGTTGGGTGCTTCGGCGCGTCCGTCCCAGTAGTTCCTCCACGCCTGGAAGTACGTCTTGAGTACTGCCTGAGCGGCCTGAGCGGGAAGGACGGCGAGCCAGTCGAGATCCTTGCGGGCCTGGCGGATCGCGGCATCGGCGGCGGCCAGGGAACGCTTGTCCTTCGGCAGCATCGTCCACCAGTCGTGCAGCAGGTTCCACATGGTGCGGGCCGCGTGCGCCTGGTCGTCGATGGCCCGGACCTGCGCAAGGGTCAGTGCAAGCCGGGCGCGATGCGCGAACTGCCGCTTCCCCCATGCACGTTCCGTGGTCACGCCATCACAATATCATTTGTCCCATATCGCCGTGCCATAGGCCAAACCCCGACATGCACACCGGCCGCCACGTCGTCTACAACCTGCATGTCCACTTGGTTTTCGCCGCCAAGTACCGGTGCGGCGTCTTCACCGCCACCATGCTCACCAGGTGCGAGGAGGACGAGGAGGAGGGAACGGCGGCGGGCAGGTCGCGATAATCGGGATCTTGTCACGTTCATGACAGCATCGCGCATGACGAAGAGACCCTTCGCTCGATGTCGCGGGAATGTGAGGTGAGGCGGGAGCGACTCCCGGCGGGTTCCGGTCCGCCACATGGGAGCGCTCCCACCTCGTTCGGAAGTTAGCGCGCACAACCACCTCTGTAAACGCTTCACGTGTAAGCGCTTCACGCACGAGGGCCGCACCCCCTGACAACGGGTGCGGCCCTCGCCATGACGGAGAAACCACTCAGGTACGGATATTCCTATGACTGAGAAACCACCCGAGTCGGTCACGTCACCGATGGTGGGGTGACGTCAGATAGTGCTGTCGAAGAAGCTCCCTCCCGTAGTCGTTGCCGTTGGGCGTGCGGATGATGGAGTGGACGTGCTTCTGGGTCGCGCCGCTGCCCTGCGTGGCCCCGTACGCGCCCGCGAGCGGGCCCGGGGCCTGGCAGTCGACCTCGACCCAGACGACCGGGCTGTGCACCCGGACGTAGAAGGCGGAGTCGTCGGCCGTGCCGCCCGCCCAGGTCACATACGTGTCGTCGAGGTGCCTGCGGACCTCGGCCATCCGCACCTTCGCGACATCGGCCTTCCCACGGCCGACGAAGGCCCCCACGATGCCGAGAAGCTTCTTCCTCTGCGCGCCGTTCAGGACGTCGGCGCGCAGACCGGTGTACGTCTGCACGGCGTTGTCGGAGAAGGCGCCCGCCTTCATCGACTCGTTCGACTTGGTCGAGGACTCGATGGCGACCGCCTGCTGCGCCGGAGTGAGGGAGTTGACGAACGCGAGGCTCGCCACGACCTCCTCGTGACAGACCGTCACGGTCTCGCCGTCGATCTCCATCGAGGTCGGCTCGGAGCCCCAGAAGCAGGGGCTCATGACGACCTGGTCGCCCAGCACGAAGTAGTTGACGACCAGGTGGTGGCCGTCGAACTGGAAGCCCCAGGGCTCGGTGGCCGACGGGGTGCCCATCAGGGTCCAGTGGTACGCGTCCTCGTTGAAGGAGTTGGTGTTGCCGATCGCCTCGCCGGCCGCCTGGTTGATCCTGCGGATCCTCTCGGTGGTCTCCAGGCCGTCCGCGCTGAGCGCCGACTTCAACAGGCCGGTCCCCAGCGCTTTCTGGGCGTCCGACATGTCGGCGAGAGTGACGCCCTGACGCGTGTACGAGTCGATGTTGCTCCACAGGCGCCACTCGGTGGAGCGGACGGTGAACTGCGTCGCGGCCTTCTGGGTGTCGGTGAGCCCGGCGAGGAAGGCGTTCGCCGCGGTGATCACGGGAGCGGTGTCGACTTCGGTGGAGTGGATCGTGTAGAGGTCGTCGATCCGCCTGCCGTCGGTCGTGAGGCCGAAGAAGTCCTCCGTGATGGTCTGGTTGCCGGGGCCGCCCGCACCGCCACCGGGGCCGCCGCTGGGCGCGCCGCTCGGTGCGGCGGTGGGGGTGGCGGAGGCGTCGGCGGTGGGGGTGGCGGTGTCGTCGGCGAGCGCGGTCCAGGCGCCGGCGCCGCCCATGGTGGCGACGGCCGTGGCGCCGCTCGCGAAGAAGACCTTGCGCATGAAGTTGCGCCGGTTCGCGCGGGCGGGGGACTCCGTCCCGGACTGCGGACGCGTCCGCGACCGCGGCTCTGTCGCCGCGTGCTCCCCGGTGTCGAGCTCGGTCATCGTCGCTGGATCCCTTCGTCGCGGGCACGTCCGAGGTGGACGGCCGGGCGCGTACGACTCTGGGCGAGCAACCTGAGGCAAACCTGAAGTGCGGCGGGTGAAGGTCCGGCCAGCGCGGCGGCGGAAGGTCGGGCTCGAGGACAACGAACCGCTCCCTTCCGGGCACCGGGGCGGGCCGCTGTCGCGTCGCCCGCGCTTGGCGCGCACCTCGATCTGACGCCTGCGAACGTATGTCGCCGCCGAAGAAAGTGTCAACAATTCCGTTGACTTTCATGGCGGGTCCACAGGACGCCAGGAAGAGGGCGCTGCGGGTCAGGCCGACGCGGGGGCCGGAGAGGGCGCCGGGGTGGACGCCGGGTCCGGGGTCCTGGCGCCTTCGGCCGGGGGCAGCTCGAGCGTGAACTCCGTACGGCCCGGGGCGCTCTCCACGCGGATGCGACCGCCGTGGGCGACGGTGACCGCCTCGACGATGGCGAGTCCGAGGCCGGAGCCGCCCTCCGTGGGGCCGCCGCGGGCGCGCGAGACATCCCCCCGTGTGAAGCGTTCGAAGACCGACGGGAGCACGTGCTGGGGGATACCGGGGCCGTCGTCGCGGACACGGATCACGCACGCCGCTTCCGTGGCCTCCACCGAGGCGACCACGGTCGTGCCCACGGGTGTGTGCACACGGGCGTTGGCCAACAGGTTGGCCACCACCTGGTGCAGCCGTGCCTCGTCGCCGACGACCAGAGCCGGGGAGTCCAGCAGCAGCGCCAGCTGCCAGTTGTGGGTGTCCCCGGCGGCCCGCGCGTCCCACACCGCCTCGGCGACCAGTGCCGCGAGGTCCACCTCGGCCGCGTGAAGTGGCCGGCCCTCGTCCAGCCGGGCGAGCAGCAGCAGGTCCTCGACCAGGCCGGTCATCCGGGCCGACTCGGCGGAGACCCGGCGCCAGGCGAGGGTCGGTTCGATCCTCTCGGTGCCGCGGTTCATCAGTTCCGCGTATCCGGCGATGGAGGCGAGAGGCGTACGGAGTTCATGGCTGGCGTCGGCGAGGAAGCGGCGCATGCGTTCCTCGCTGCGGCGCATCTCCTCCTCGCCACGCTGGCGTTCGGCGAGCGAGGACTCCACGTGGTCGATCATGCGGTTGAGGGCGGCGCCGACCTGGCCGGCCTCGCTGCCGGGGTCGGTGTCGCGTTCGGGGACGCGGGTCAGGGCGGTGACCTCGCCGTGCCCCAGCGGGGAGCGGGAGACCTCGACGGCGGTGGCGGCGACCCGTCCGAGGGGGCGCAGCTGACGCCGTATGACGACCGCGCAGACGCAACCCGCCGCGGTGAGGCCGACGGCGGCCACCACGCCCTCGACCGCGACCAGACGGCCGATCATGTCCTGTACGTCGCCCATGGGGAGCCCGGTGAGCACGGGGACGCCGTCGCCGCCGAGGGCGGTCACGCGGTAGCTGCCGAGGCCCGGGACGGTGCGGGTGTGCAGGGAGCCGTCGGTGGTGATGCCGTCGAGGGCGGCGCGCTGGGTGGCGCTGAGGGTCTGCTGCCCGCCGTCGTGGGTGACGACCTCGGCGGCGAGGATGTGCCCGTCCTCGCCGAACCGGGCGGCGAGCGTGCCGACGGCCTGTCCCCGCTCGTTGAGGAACCCCAGGTCCGTGTCGTCGCCGCTGCGTCGCTGGAGCCCGCCCTGGCTGCGCTCGGCGGCGTCGGTGACGCGCTGGTCCAAGTTGCCGAGCAGGTAGGAGCGTTGGGCGAAGACGGTGGTGAGGGCCATCGCGGCGCAGACGGCGACGAGGATGGCGCCGATGAAGAGGAGGAGGCGGGTGCGCAGGGACCGGCCCCGCGGGGAACGCGGGCGCGCGGAACCGGCGCGCGGGGTGGTGCGGAGGCTCATCTCCCGTCCTCCACCGGCCGGATCGCGTACCCCACCCCACGCACGGTGTGGATCATCGGCGCCCGCCCTTTGTCGATCTTCCGGCGCAGACTGGAGATGTAGACCTCGACGAGGTTGCCGCCGCCGTCGAAGGAACTGCTCCACACGTGGTCGAGGATCTGGGCCTTGCTCAGCACCTGTCGCGGGTGGCTCAGCAGCAGGCCGAGCAGGTCGAACTCCTTGGCGGTGAGCTGGACCAATGTGCCGTCGCGGCGCACTTCGCGGGTCTCCTCGGTCAGAACGAGATCGCCGAGCACCAGGACGGAGCCGTCGGTCCGGATCGGCTCGGCTCCGGCCCTGCGCAGCAGTCCGCGCAGCCGCAGGACGACCTCCTCCAGGGAGAAGGGCTTGGTCACGTAGTCGTCGGCGCCCGAGGACAGGCCGTCGATGCGGTGCTCCAACGCGTCGCGCGCGGTCAGCATGAGAACGGGCAGTCTCGGATTCTCGTAGCGCAGCCTGCGCAGTACCTGGAGTCCGTCGAGGTCGGGCAGCATCCCGTCGAGGACGACCGCGTGCGGGGCGCAGCCGCGGGCGGCGCGCAGCGCGCTGTGCCCGTCGGCGACCGGGTAGGGCCGCCAGCCCGCCTCGGTGACGGCCACGGACAGCAGCTCGGTGAGTGCGGGTTCGTCGTCGACGATCAGCACGCGAACGCGGTCGCCGGAGACACGTTCGCTTGAGGCACGTGTGCCGCGGACACGTTCGCTTCGGGTGCCAGACATATGACGATCCTGTCCCGGTTCGCTGGGAGAACCCTGTGTTCCGACTTTGCCGCAGCCGTGCGAAAGGTCGAACGCGAGCCGTTGATCGGGGCGAACGCATCGGCGCGGCTCGCCGGGCCACCCGCGAAAACCATCAACTCCCTTGACCGAAGGGGGCATTGGCACGGCCCGGCCACAGGAATCCCTTGAGCCCCTTCGTGCTCGGCCCGCACGCTGGTCCAGACCTCACCAGGTCTCTCAAGGGGAGGAAAGCCCACAGATGCGAAGACTCCACGCCCTCTGGGCCATGGCAGGCGCCGCCGCTCTGCTCGCGGGTGCGGTCGCACCCTCGACAGCGGCCCCGACCCCCGCGCCGGACGCCCCATCGGGCACGGCGCAGGGCAGCACCCGGACCGTCACCCTCATCACCGGAGACACCGTCTCCATCACCCCCGGACCGGACGGAAAGTACGCCGCCGACGTCCGGCCCGGCAAGGGCCGCGAAGGCGTCAACTTCGTGACCACCGAGCAGAAGGGCGAGGTCAGCGTCGTCCCCGAGGACGCGATCCCGCTCGTCCAGGCGGGCCGCCTCGACCCGGCCCTCTTCAACATCAGCCAACTCGTCGAGCAGGGATACGCCGACGAGAAGACCGGCGCCATCCCGCTGATCGCCACCTACGAGAAGGGTGCCGAGACCCCCGAGGGCGCGCGCCGGACGCGCGCCCTGCCCGGTATCGGCGGCGCCGCGCTGAGCGCGCGGAAGTCGACCGCGTCGACCACGTTCTGGGCGGACATCGCCCCGGCCCCCGGCACCTCCCCCACCGCGAAGGCCGCCCGGCAGCTCGGCGACGGCCTCGACAAGCTGTGGCTGGACGCCAAGGTCTCGGCATCCCTCGACGTCAGCGTCCCGCAGATCGGCGCCCCCGACGTGTGGAAGGCCGGTTTCGACGGCAAGGGCGTCAAGATCGCCGTCCTGGACACCGGCGTGGACACCGGACACCCGGACCTGGCGGGCAGGATCGCGGAGTCCGAGAGCTTCGTGCCCGACGAAGGGATACAGGACGGATTCGGCCATGGAACGCACGTGGCCTCCACCCTCGTCGGCTCGGGCGCGGCCTCCGGCGGCCGGTACAAGGGCGTGGCGCCGGGCGCGGAACTGGCGGTGGGCAAGGTCCTCGACGACACCGGACACGGCCAGGAGTCGTGGATCATCGCGGGCATGGAGTGGGCCGCCCACTCCGGCGCGAAGGTCGTCTCCATGTCCCTGGGCGGTACGGCGTCGGGTCCCTCGGATCCGCTGAGCGAGACGGTGGACCGGCTCTCGGCGTCCACCGGAACCCTGTTCGTCATCGCGGCGGGCAACGCGGGCCCCTCCGCCGAGACCGTCGGCACGCCGGGCATCGCCGACTCGGCGCTGACCGTGGGCGCGGTGGACAAGTCGGACCACCTGGCGTCCTTCTCCAGCCGTGGCCCGCGCCTGGGTGATTCCGCGGTCAAGCCGGAGATCACCGCGCCGGGCGTGAACATCACGGCGGCCCGCGCCTCCGGCACCTCCATGGGCACGCCGGTCGACGACTACTACACGACCGCGAGCGGTACGTCGATGGCGACCCCGCATGTGGCGGGCACGGCGGCGCTGGTGGCACAGGCACATCCGGACTGGACGGGCGAGCAGATCAAGGAGTCCCTGGCCAGCACCGCCAGGACGCAGTCGGACGCGGACGTCTACCAGCAGGGCGACGGCCGGGTGGACGCGGTCCGGGCGGTCGAGCAGGGCGTCTTCGGGACCTCGACGCTGAGCTTCGGCACGTACGACGACGACGCCACCGGCATCGACAGCAAGGACATCACGTACACCAACACCACCGACAAGGCGGTGGAGTTGAAGCTCGCCTCGACCCTGGCCGAGGCCGCGCCCGGCGCCGGTTCGGTGACCGTGCCCGCGCACGGCACCGCCACCGTCCCGGTCTCCGTCGACCCCACGAAGGAGGACCAGGGCCGGTACTCGGGTCACGTCACGGCGAGCGGCGACGGCGTTGTGGTCACCACAGGGGTCGGCTTCGAGAAGGCTCCGAAGGCGTTCGAGCTGAAGGTGAGCCTGATCGGCCGCGACGGACAGCCGATCACCGGATCCGCGCTGTACACCATGCAGGAGCTGAACGGCGCGATCTCCAACCAGTACGGATTCATGACCGCCGCCAACACCTGGCGGGTCCCGGCCGGCACGTACTCCATCGGCACCTGGATCTACGACCGCGACGGGGGCGGCGTGGCCGTCGGCACCTCGGTCGTCGGCGATCCCGAGATCAAGGTCGACGGGAACACCACGATCACCCTCGACGCCCGCAAGGCGGTGGAGATCGAGCCGAAGACGAAGGAGGACTCCGAGTCCAAGGGCTTCACCACCTCCTGGCACCGCGAAGGGCCGGGCAGCTCCTTCGGGATGTCCTACGGCCAGGGCTGGTGGACCAAGCACATCTACGTGGCGCCGACCAAGCCGGTCACTCAGGGAAGCTTCGAGTTCTACTCCAAGTTCCGCCTGTACGCGCAGGAGTTGACGGCGAGCGTCGTCGGCCCGGAGAAGCTTCCGCTGTCGATGTACTACTCGCAGACGTACAACGACTTCCCGACGAAGATCAGCGGTAGCCACACCGTGCGGGCGGTCGACGCGGGCGGCGGCACCGCGGCCGACTTCGCGGGGCTCGACGTCAAGGGCAAGGTGGCGGTGGTCGGGCTCGGCGCGACCGAGCGGTCGGATGCCGCCCTGGCCAACGCGACCGCGGCCGGGGCCGGTTATCTCATCACCTACCGCAAGAAACCCGGCTTCTGGCTCGAAGCCGTGGACCACGCGACCACCGTGCCCCTGATGATCGCCACCGGCGAGGAGGGCGCCAAGCTCACCAGCCTGCTGCGGACCGGCAAGAAGGTCACGCTGAAGCTGGGCGGAACGCCGGTCAGTCCGTACGTCTACAACGTGCTGTTCGCGCAGAAGGGTGCCATCTCCGCGAACCAGACGTACAAGGTCGACAGCTCCAACACGGTGAAGCAGACGGCCCGTTACTACGGCTCCCAGGCCGGCGGGATGGGCCTCGACACCGCGTACACGTTCCGTCCCTATCAGCTCTTCGGCGTCGACAGCGGCCAGTACATGCAACTCGGCACCTCGCGCACCGAGTACTACAACGTCGACCCCGACACCCGCACCTGGCATGTCGTCTACCCCGACTGGCGGGCGAGCAAGGGCCAGTGGAGTCCGCTGCGGACCTTCGACAAGGCGGGCACGGCACCCACCGAGGACTGGCTGCGCCAGGTCGTCCGCCCGGTGAGCAGCGAAGAGTACGGCCCCTCGCAGCGCACCGGTGACCAACTCACCATATCCGTGCCCGAGTTCGGCGATTCCACGATCGGCCACTACGGATACGTGGACGGCACGCAGGACACCGCGAAGGGCAAGCTGTACGCGGACGGACAGCTGGTCGGCGACTCGCTCATCGGCGGGTACGGCGTCTTCACCGTCCCTGCGGCGCAGACCTCGTACCGCTTCGTGCTCGACGCCCAGCGCAGGGCCGACTGGGCGCGGTACTCGACCAGCACGCACACCGAGTGGTCCTTCGCCTCGGCGCACACGACCACGCAGACGGCGCTGCCGGTGCTCTCCGTCGACTACGACCTGCACGGGCTCGATCTGCTCAACCGCGCCGAGGCCAAGAAGAAGACGAAGCTCGGACTCTCCCTCCGGGACCAGGCGGGGAGCGTCAAGGCCGGTTCGCTCAAGGCCTGGGTGTCGTACGACGACGGCGCGTCCTGGAAGGAGGTGAAGGTCCGCCACGGCCGGGCTGAGATCAAGCACCCGAAGGGAGCGGAGTTCGTGTCGCTGCGGGTGCTGGCCTCCGACAGTGCCGGAAACCAGATCGACCAGACCGTGCTACGGGCCTACGGCCTGAAGTAGACCACCGCTCAACACCCGTGCAACAGGCCTGACGAGAGGGACCCCTGCCGCGAGCCCCTGGTTCGCGGTGGGGGTCTTCGCCTTCGACGGACGCCTCCGCCGGACCCGCGACTGCTGGTGCCGCAGCCGTCCGAGCGGCGTCGCGGTCGCCAACTCCCTTGGCCGAAGAAGGCATTGGCACGGCCCGGCCACAGGAATCCCTTGAGCCCCTTCTCCCCCGGCCCGCACAGTGGTCCAGACCTCACCAGGTCTCTCAAGGGAAGGAAAAGCCCACAGATGCGAAGACTCCACGCCCTCTGGGCCATGACAGGCGCCGCCGCTCTGCTCGCGGGTGCGGTCGCGCCCTCGGCAGCGGCCCCGACCCCCTCGCCGGACGCCCCATCGGGCACGGCGCAGGGCACCACCCAGACCGTCACCCTCATCACGGGCGACACGGTTTCGGTCACCACCGGGCCGGACGGCAAGTCCGCCGTCGAGATCGAGCGCGGCAAGGGCCGAGAGGCCGCCACCTTCCTGTCGACCGAGCGCGACGGCGAGGTCAGTGTCCTGCCAGCGGACGCGATCCCGCTGGTGAAGGCGGGCCGTCTCGACCCGGCCCTGTTCAACGTCACCCAGCTGGTGAAGCAGGGATACACGGACGCGAAGACCGGCACCACCCCGGTGATCGCGACATACAAGAGCGGCAGCGCGACCCCCGACGGCGCACGCCGGACGCTCAAGCTGCCCGCGATCGACGGGGCCGCGCTGAGCGCGAAGAAGTCGACCTCCTTCTGGGCCGACATCGCCCCCGCTCTCGGCACCGAACCGACCACCAAGGCCGCCAAGCAACTCGGCGAGGGCATCGACAAGATCTGGCTCGACGGCAAGGTACAGGCGTCCCTCGACGTCAGCGTGCCGCAGATCGGCGCACCCGAGGTGTGGAAGTCGGGCTACGACGGCAAGGGCGTCGACGTCGCGGTCCTGGACACCGGCGTGGACACCGGGCACCCGGATCTGGCGGGGAAGATCGCCGAGACGCAGAGCTTCGTACCGGGCGAGACGGTGCAGGACGGTTTCGGTCACGGCACCCATGTGGCGTCCACGATCGTCGGCTCGGGCGCGGCCTCCGGCGGCCGGTACAAGGGCGTGGCGCCGGGCGCGGAACTGCGCGTCGGCAAGGTGCTCGACAACACCGGCCACGGCCAGGACTCCTGGATCATCGCGGGCATGGAGTGGGCGGCCAAATCCGGCGCGAAGATCGTGTCGATGTCGCTGGGCGGTGACGCCACCGGCCCCTCCGACATCCTGAGCGAGACCGTCGACGAGCTGTCCGCGTCCACCGGCACCCTCTTCGTGATCGCGGCGGGCAACTCCGGCCCGTCCGAGCAGACCGTCGGCACCCCGGGCATCGCCGACTCGGCGCTGACGGTGGGCGCCGTGGACAAGTCCGACAAGCTCGCGTCGTTCTCCAGCCGCGGTCCGCGCGCCGGCGACTACGCGGTCAAGCCGGAGATCACCGCACCCGGCGTGGCCATCACCGCGGCCCGCGCCGCGGGCACCAGCATGCCTGGCGGTACGCCGGTCGACGACTACTACACGACGGCGAGCGGTACGTCGATGGCCACCCCGCATGTCGCGGGCGCCGCGGCGCTGGTCACCCAGGCCCACCCCGACTGGACGGGCCAGCAGATCAAGCAGGCGCTGGCGACCACGGCGAAGACCATGCCGGACGCCGACGTCTTCGAGCAGGGCGACGGCCGGGTGGACGCCGTACGGGCCGTCAACCAGGGCGTCTTCGCGACCCCGACGCTGAGTTTCGGCAAGTACGAGGAGACCGACACCGCGGCCGCCGGCAAGGACATCACGTACACCAACACCATCGACAAAGCGGTGGAGTTGAAGGTGTCCTCGTCACTTCACGACGCCACACCGAACGCGGACACGGTCACCGTCCCGGCGAAGGGCACGGCCACCGTCGCGGTCACGGTCGACCCGGCGAAGGAGGCGACGGGCCGGTACACGGGCCACATCACCGCGAGCGCCGACGGTGTCCTCGTCACCACCGCCATCGGCTTCGAGAAGCTGCCGAAGACCTACGACCTGAAGGTGTCGCTGCTGGGCCGTGACGGCAAGCCGACCACCTCGTCGTCGATCTTCATGCTGCAGGAGCTGAACGGCGCCTACCCGGACACGTACGGGTACATCGGCAAGAGCTACACCTTCAAGGTGCCGGCCGGTACGTACTCCACGGCGTCCTGGATCTCGCAGCGGGACGCGGCCGGACTGGAGGTCAACACCTCGGTCGTCGGCGATCCGGAGATCAAGGTCGACCGTGACACCGAGGTCGTCCTCGACGCCCGCAAGGCGGTCGAGATCAAGCCGAAGACCAAGGAGGACTCCGAGTTCCAGGGCTTCAGCACGAACTGGCACCGGGAAGGCCCGGGCACCGGCTTCGGGGTGACCTACAGCCAGGGCTGGTGGACCGACCACATCTACGTGGCGCCCACCGAGAAGGTCACCCAGGGCATGTTCGAGTTCTCCTCGAAGTTCCGGCTGTACGCCAAGGAGCTGACGGCGAGCGTCACCGGCCCGGAGAAGTACGCGCTGCCCCTCGACTACGCGCAGACCGACATCGGTCTCCCCGTGAAGGTCAGCGGTGACCACACGGTGCGCGCGGTGGACGCGGGCACCGGAACCGCGGCCGACTTCGCGGGACTCGACGTCAAGGGCAAGGTGGCGGTCGTCCGGGTGGGCGCCAATGGGACACCGGACGAGGCACTGGCCAACGCGACCGCGGCCGGGGCCGGTTACGTCCTCGCCTATCGCGAGACGCCGGGGTACTGGATCGCCTGGGCGAAGAGCACGACCATCCCGCTGATGATCGCCACCGGCGAGGACGGCGCGAAGCTCGGGACGCTGCTCAAGAGCGGGAAGAAGGTCAAGCTGAAGCTGGCCGGCACTCCGGTCAGTCCGTATGTGTACAACGTGATGTTCCCGCAGGTGGGAGCCGTCTCGGCCAACCAGACGTACAACCTGAACAGCTCCAACACGGTGAAGCAGACGGTCCGTTACCACGGGTCCCGGGCCGGTGATGTCGGCAAGGACGCCGTGTACCGGTACCGCCCCTGGCAGAGTGCCGACATCGCGACCACCACCAACGTGCAACTCGGCACGGAGCGCACCGAGTACTACAACGTCTCCGACAACCGGATCTGGCACGCCGTCTATCCCAACTGGGGGGCGAACCAGCCTCAGTGGGGTACCGTGCGGACCTTCGACAAGGCGGGCAGGCAGCCCGCCGAGGACTGGCTGGGCCAGGTCGTCCGCCCGGCGACCGCTCAGCAGGCCGGCCTCTCCCAGCGCACCGGTGACAAACTCACCCTCCGTGTACTGGAGTTGAGCGATGCCACACCGGGTCACTACGGATACGCGAACAACGTCCAGGACATCGCGAAGGGCAAGCTGTACGCGGACGGGCAGTTGGTCGGCGACACCGCACTCGGCGGCTACGGCACCTTCACCGTCCCGGCGGCGAAGTCCTCGTACCGCCTCGTGCTCGACACGCAGCGCACGGCCGACTGGACGCCGTACTCCACCGGCACCCACACCGAATGGTCCTTCGCCTCGGCGCACACGGACCAGCAGACGGCGCTCGGGCTGCTCTCGGTCGACTACGACGTGGCCGGGATCGACCTTCTCAACAGTGCTGAGGCCGGACACACGTCGAAGCTCGGCCTCTCCGTCCGGAACCAGTCGGGCGGTGTCACCGCCAGTTCCCTGAAGGCCTGGGTCTCCTACGACGACGGCACCTCGTGGAAGGAAGTGGAGGTCAAGCACGGCAAGGCGGAGCTGAAGCACCCGAAGAAGGACGCCCGGTTCGTGTCGCTGCGCGTACGGGCCGGCGACCGGGACGGCAACATCGTCGACCAGACGGTCGTACGGGCGTTCGGCCTGAAGTAGACGACCACAGCCGAACGTTGCGAAAATCCTTAACAAAGATCGTCTACCGTGCCGGGCCATGGTGAACACGGCATACGACACGGCAAGGGAGACCCCTGCCGCGAGCCCCTGGGCCGCGGTGGGGGTCTCCGCGTTCGACGAGCTGTTGTACCAGGCCATCCTCAACCAGCCCGACGCCGGCGCGGCCGGCTGGGCGCTGCTGACCGGTGCCTCCCCGGCCCGGGTCCGCGAGGCCTGCAACCGGCTGCTCACGCTCGGGCTGCTGCAACCACCGGACTCCATGGGCGGGTTACGGGCGGTCGACCCCCGGGTGGCGGTCCGCGCGCTGATCCGGCGGCGCGAGACGGAGTCCGAACTGCTGGCCTCCACCGCCGAGGAGATGGCGACCGCGTACGAGGCGGGGCTGCTTCGCGAGGAGCCGACCCGGCTGATCGAGGTGGCCTCCGGCGAGGGCGCCATCGCGGCACGCCTGGAGGAGATGTACGCGCGCGCGGAGCACGAGGTGTGCCTTTTCGACACACCGCCGTATCTCGCCCCGCCCGCTCCGCAGGTGGATCTCCAGGCCGATCTGCTCAGCCGCGGAATCGTCTCTCGGGGGATCTACGCGGCGACCGGCCTGGAGGATCCGAAGGTCCTGTCCCGCGCCCTGAGTATGGTCGAACTCGGCGAGCAGGCCCGGGTGTTGCCGACCGTGCCGCTCAAGCTGCTGGTGGTCGACGGATGCCGGGCGCTGCTGCCGCTGACCGCCTCCGCGGCCGGCGGCTACTGTGCCGTCGTGGTGTGGCACTCGGCGGTCACCGAGGCCCTGCAGAAGCTCTTCGAGCTGGCCTGGCAGCAGGCGACCCCGCTCGGCCAGCCGGTCTCCGACGGTGAACTCACCGAGGACGAACGGACGTTGACCCGGCTGCTGGCCGCCGGGATGAAGGACGAAGCGGTCTCCCGTCACCTGGGGGTGAGCCTGCGGACTCTGCGCCGCCGGGTGAGCGATCTGCAGGAGCGGCTGGGCACGGCGAGCCGCTTCCAGCTGGGGATGCGGGCGGCGCAGCGCGGCTGGGTGTAGGCGCGCGGACGTGCCCTCGCATGCGAAGGGCCGCGCCCCTCCGAAGAGGAGCGCGGCCCGGCCGCCGTACCGGATCCCTACTTGCGGATCAGGTTGCGCAGCACGTACTGCATGATGCCGCCGTTGCGGTAGTAGTCCGCCTCACCGGGGGTGTCGATGCGGACGACCGCGTCGAACTCGACGCCCGTGTCGGTGGTGACCTTCACCGTGCGCGGGGTGGTGCCGTTGTTGAGCTCCTCGACGCCGGTGAAGGAGAAGGTCTCCTCGCCGGTGAGGCCGAGGGTCTCGGCGGTGGCGCCCTCCGGGAACTGGAGCGGCAGGACGCCCATGCCGATGAGGTTGGAGCGGTGGATGCGCTCGTACGACTCGGCGATGACGGCCTTGACGCCGAGGAGCGCGGTGCCCTTGGCGGCCCAGTCGCGGGACGAGCCGGAGCCGTACTCCTTGCCGGCCAGGATGACCAGCGGGGTGCCCTGCTCGATGTAGTTGCGCGAGGCGTCGTAGATGAACGCGACGGGCGCGCCCTCGACGGTGAAGTCGCGGGTGTAGCCGCCCTCCGTGCCCGGCGCGATCTGGTTGCGCAGGCGGATGTTGGCGAACGTGCCGCGGATCATGACCTCGTGGTTGCCTCGGCGCGAGCCGTAGGAGTTGAAGTCACGACGCTCCACACCGTGCTCGGTGAGGTACTTGCCGGCCGGGGTGTCGGCCTTGATGGCACCGGCCGGGGAGATGTGGTCGGTGGTGACCGAGTCGCCCAGCTTGGCGAGCACCCGGGCACCGGCGATGTCGGTGACCGGGGACGGCTCGTGCGCCATGCCCTCGAAGTACGGGGGCTTGCGGACGTAGGTGGACTGCGGGTCCCACTCGAAGGTGTTGCCGGTCGGGATCGGCAGCGCCTGCCACTGGGCGTCGCCCGCGAAGACGTCCTGGTAGGACTTGTTGAACATGTCCTCGCCGATGGCATTCGCCACGACGTCGTTGACCTCGGCCTCGGAGGGCCAGATGTCGGCCAGGTAGACCGGCTTGCCGTCCTGGTCGGTGCCCAGCGCGTCCTTGGTGATGTCCACCTTCATGGAACCCGCGAGGGCGTACGCGACGACCAGCGGCGGGGAGGCCAGGTAGTTCATCTTGACGTCGGGGTTGATCCGGCCCTCGAAGTTCCGGTTGCCGGAGAGGACCGAGGTGACGGCGAGGTCGTGGTCGTTGACGGCCTTGGAGACCTCCTCCGGCAGCGGGCCGGAGTTGCCGATGCAGGTGGTGCAGCCGTAGCCGACGAGGTTGAAGCCGACCTTGTCGAGGTAGGGGGTGAGCCCCGCCTTGTCGAAGTAGTCGGTGACGACCTTGGAGCCCGGCGCGAGGGTGGTCTTGACCCACGGCTTGCGGGTCAGGCCCTTCTCCACGGCCTTCTTCGCGACGAGCGCGGCGGCGACCATGACGTACGGGTTCGAGGTGTTGGTGCAGGAGGTGATGGCCGCGACCGTCACCGCGCCGTGGTCGATCTCGTAGGTCGAGCCGTCGGGGGCGGTGACCATGGTCGGACGGGTCGGTACGCCGTTGGTGGTGGCCGGGGAGTCGGAGGCCGGGAAGGACTCCTTGCCCGCCTCGTCGTCCTCGTCCACGTAGTTGCGCACGTCCCGCGCGAACTGCTGCGCGGCGTTCGCGAGGACGATGCGGTCCTGCGGGCGCTTCGGGCCGGCGATCGAGGGGACGACCGTGGAGAGGTCGAGCTCCAGCTTCTCGGAGAAGTCGGGCTCGGCGGCCGGGTCGAGCCAGAGGCCCTGCTCCTTGGCGTACGCCTCGACGAGCGCGAGCTGCTGCTCGCTGCGGCCGGTCAGCTTGAGGTACTTGATCGTTTCTACGTCGATCGGGAAGATCGCGGCGGTCGAGCCGAACTCCGGCGACATGTTGCCGATGGTGGCGCGGTTCGCGAGGGAGGTGGCGGCGACGCCCTCACCGTAGAACTCGACGAACTTGCCGACGACACCGTGCTTGCGGAGCATCTCGGTGATCGTGAGCACGAGGTCGGTGGCGGTGGTGCCCGGGGTGAGCTCACCGGTCAGCTTGAAGCCGACGACGCGCGGGATGAGCATGGAGACCGGCTGGCCGAGCATCGCGGCCTCGGCCTCGATGCCGCCGACGCCCCAGCCGAGCACACCGAGGCCGTTGACCATGGTGGTGTGCGAGTCGGTGCCGACGAGGGTGTCGGGGTACGCCTGGCCGTTACGGACCATGACCGTGCGCGCCAGGTGCTCGATGTTCACCTGGTGGACGATGCCGGTGCCCGGCGGGACGACCTTGAACTCGTCGAAGGCGGTCTGGCCCCAGCGCAGGAACTGGTAGCGCTCCTTGTTGCGGCCGTACTCCAGCTCGACGTTCTGCGCGAACGCGTCGTTCGTGCCGAACTTGTCGGCGATGACGGAGTGGTCGATGACCAGCTCGGCCGGGGCCAGCGGGTTGATCTTCGCCGGGTCGCCGCCGAGCTCCTTGACGGCCTCGCGCATGGTGGCGAGGTCGACGACACAGGGCACGCCGGTGAAGTCCTGCATGATCACGCGGGCGGGCGTGAACTGGATCTCCTGGCTGGGCTGCGCCTGGGAGTCCCAGTTGCCGATGGACCGGATGTGGTCGGCGGTGATGTTCGCGCCGTCCTCGGTACGGAGCAGGTTCTCCAGCAGCACCTTCAGGCTGTACGGAAGGCGAGCCGAGCCTTCCACCTTGTCCAGCCGGAAGATCTCGTACGACTCGTCGCCCACCTGCAGCGTGCTGCGGGCGTCGAAGCTGTTCGCCGACACGACAGTCTCCTTCATTGATGTGCGCGTTCCCACCGCATCCTGCCGCCACGACGTCTTGGCCGATCCGCTAAGGTAAGGCTAAGTTAGGTAACCCTTACCGCCGGACCCGATGACGGCGTGCGACTGCGGTGCGCCTCGGCAGATATCTCGATGTCGAGATAACTCTAGTACATGGGCGCCCACCGGTCATGCCCGGCATGCTGTGGCACCGTCTTGGTGGACCTGGGGCAGTCCCAGTCTTCCCGAGGCACCGCTCCCGCGCCCTCCCTGCGGTCGCGCGGCACCGCGTCGGCGGTCGCCCATGGGACCGGGGTGCGGTTCGGGGCCGGCCGGGCTCAGACCTGCGGTGATCCGGTGCGCTCAAGGCGCAGCCTGACGTAGTTCGCGCCGCCCGGACCGGATCGATGGCGCCCATCGGGCCTCCAGCCGTGTCGGGCGTAGAAGGCCTGGGCTCGGCTGTTGCGCTCCCACGCTTCGAGCACCCCCGTGACGAGTGACGCATCGCGAAGGAACTGCACGAATGCCGCGTGCAGTCGGCCGCCGATCCCCTGCCCCCAACGACTCGGTTCGACGTGAATTTGGTACAGCTGGCCGACGACCGCGGCGTCCACGTCAGCATCCAGCGGAGGGCCCATCGCCAGGATGCCTACCATCTCACCGTCCCGCTCGACGCACAGCACCGTCCGGACGTCGTCCTGGACCGCGCCCATCCACGCCTCCCGCCTACGAGAACGCGCCTCGGGAGAGGTGAGCTCCGCCTCCGACCATCCGCCCGCCCGGTAGTACGCGGTGCGCGCCCGAGTATGCAGGTCGGTGATCGCGTCGAGGTCGTCGAGGTTCGCGGTTCGCAGCGAGCTCCGGGAAGTCGTCATGACCGTCTGACGCGATCGCCACGATCAGCAGTTCCCACCAGAGCTGTTCGCCGGCTTCGCGAGCCCTGGTGGGACAGCGCGTCTTCCTGGCATCGCCAGTACCAGGCACGGGCGGGCGAACCGGTGCACAGTGGTGGCATGGCGAGTACGGAGTTCGGGCGGACGGTTCGACGTTGGCGGGACCGGGTCTCCCCCGAGGCGGCCGGGCTCCCCGTCGGCGGACACCGGCGCGCGGCCGGGCTGCGCCGCGAGGAGCTGGCGCTGCTGGCCGGGATCTCGGTCGACTATGTCACCCGTCTCGAACAGGGCCGGGCGAGCAATCCGTCGGAGCAGATCGTCGAGGCTCTCGGCCGGGCGTTGCGGCTGTCCGGCGCCGAGCGCGAACACCTCTTCCATCTCGCCGGACTGGTCCCGCCGGGACGCGGCACCGTGCCCGCCCACATCACCCCCGGCGTGCACCGGATGCTGGACCGCCTGACCGGAACGCCCGTCGCGGTCTTCGACGCGGCGTGGAACCTGCTGCTGGCCAACCCGCTGTACGCGGCCCTGATGGGTGACCCGTCCGGGTGGCGCGGCAACGAGCGCAACGCGGTGTGGCGCAACCTCGTGGGCCCGGGCACCCACGTCCGCCACACCCCCGAGGCCCGGCGCGAGTTCGAGACCACCATCGTCGCCGACCTGCGCGCGACCGCGCGCCGGTATCCGGCGGACCAGCGGCTGCGGCGCCTGGTCGAGGAGTTGCGCGCGAACAGCGACCGGTTCGCCGAGCTGTGGGAGTCCGAGGCCGTGGGCCACCACGAGACCTCGCACAAGACCATCGACCATCCGCAGCTGGGTCCCGTCACGCTCGACTGCGACGTACTCAGCGTCGTGGGCAGCGACCTGCGCATCATGGTCTACACGGCCGAGCCGGGAACGCGGGACGCCGAACAGGTCGCCCTCCTCGGGGTCATCGGCACCCAGACGCTCATGGAGCGCGGAACGGCCGAACGAGGCTGAACTCGCCGGGGGTTCACAGGCAACCATCGCCCACTTCGGGGTACTGGGAACCGGACGCGCCACAGTCGGCGTAGTAAACCGACACAAACAGCCGTGAACTGCCGTAAGGGGGAGCACTCATGCCTCTCACGTTCCGCAAGAGCTTCCGCATCCTTCCCGGGGTGCGGCTGAACATCAACCGGCGCTCGTGGTCCATCACCACGGGCGGCCACCACGGCCCGCACCACACCCGCAGCAGCACCGGCCGGCGTACGACCTCGATAGACCTGCCGGGCCCGTTCGACTGGCGGCGCACGACGCGTCGGCGGGAACGCTGACCGAAGTCGCCGTGCCGCGGTGGCGCCGGGCCCGAACTCCCCTGTGTGCGAGGTGTGCTGAAGCCCACTACTCGGACGGATGCGCTCCGTTTCTCTTTATCTCACAACAGATATACGGTCGCGCCATGGCAGACGACTACCTCGTACGCATCGGCAAGCTCATCCGTGACGCCCGGCAGCACCGGGGCTGGACTCAGTCGCAGCTCGCGGAGGCACTCGGCACAAGTCAGAGCGCCGTCAATCGCATCGAGCGCGGCAATCAAAACATCAGCCTTGAGATGATCGCTCGAATCGGTGAAGCCCTGGACAGCGAAATCGTCTCGCTGGGCTACGCGGGTCCGATGCATCTGCGCGTGGTCGGCGGACGTCGTCTGTCCGGCTCGATCGATGTCAAGACCAGCAAGAACGCGTGTGTCGCGCTGCTGTGCGCGACGCTCCTGAACAAGGGGCGCACGGTGCTGCGCCGGGTGGCCCGGATCGAAGAGGTCTACCGCCTTCTGGAGGTACTCGGTTCGATCGGTGTCCGCACCCGCTGGATCAACGACGGGGTCGACCTCGAGATCGTGCCCCCGAGCGAGCTGGACATGGAGGCGATCGACGCCGAGGCCGCCCGCCGGACCCGGTCCATCATCATGTTCCTCGGCCCGTTGCTGCACCGTATGGACACCTTCAAGCTGCCGTACGCGGGCGGTTGTGACCTCGGTACCAGGACCATCGAACCGCACATGATCGCGCTGCGGCGGTTCGGGCTCGACATCGCCGCGACTGAGGGGCTCTACCACGCCCAGATCGACCGGTCCGTCTCCCCCAGCCGGCCCATCGTGCTGACCGAGCGCGGGGACACCGTCACCGAGAACGCGCTGCTCGCCGCCGCCCGCCACGACGGCGTGACCGTCATCCGCAACGCCTCCTCCAACTACATGGTCCAGGACCTGTGCTTCTTCCTGGAGGCGCTCGGTGTACGGGTGGAGGGCATCGGCACGACCACGCTCACCGTGCACGGTGTGCCGAACATCGACGTGGACGTGGACTACTCCCCCTCCGAGGACCCGGTCGAGGCGATGAGCCTGCTGGCCGCCGCGGTGGTCACCGAGTCGGAGCTGACGGTGCGCCGAGTGCCGATCGAGTTCCTGGAGATCGAGCTCGCGGTACTGGAGGAGATGGGTCTCGACCACGACCGCACGCCGGAGTACTTCGCCGACAACGGCCGCACACGGCTGGTGGACCTGACCGTACGGCCCTCCAAGCTGGAGGCGCCGATCGACAAGGTCCACCCGATGCCGTTCCCGGGCCTGAACATCGACAACGTGCCCTTCTTCGCGGCCATCGCGGCCTCCGCGCAGGGCAAGACCCTCATCCACGACTGGGTCTACGACAACCGGGCCATCTACCTGACCGACCTGAACCGCCTCGGCGGCCGGCTGCAACTCCTCGATCCGCACCGGGTACTGGTCGAGGGCCCGACACGCTGGCGCGCCGCCGAGATGATGTGCCCGCCCGCGCTGCGGCCCGCCGTGGTCGTGCTGCTGGCGATGATGGCGGCGGACGGTACGTCCGTGCTGCGCAATGTGTACGTCATCAACCGCGGCTACGAGGACCTGGCCGAGCGGCTCAACTCCATCGGAGCGCAGATCGATACGTTCCGGGACATCTGAACGGCGCGGTGTCGTGCCCCTCGGAGGCAAGGGGCACGACACCTCAACATGCCAGCTGACCTGCGGATACCCACCTTCACGACCCTCCACTGATCACTGTTGTCTTTCAGCACCTTGCGCAACGCACGTGCAAGATGATCTTGCGCGGTTGGCGATACGTCTGAGATGCCTGAGTATTCGTCAGCCCTCACGGAGGGTTGTCGCCGAAGTGGCCTCGCACCGTCCGATGTCGGTCGTGTCACGCCGACCGCGTCTGGTCGACCATCGGCACCCACGTCGAAGACCCGGCAAGCCACCCCGGTAACCATCACGATGCCGAGGCGGCGACCCTTGCCGATTTGGCAATGCCGCCCTTCGGCCGTCGGCCTGGGGTCACCGACTGGGTGGGTGCTGCTTGTGCTGGCTCTCGCACCGCCGCGAGTACCGTAAATCGACTCACGCAGCAGCCCTCCGCCCCCGGTCTGAGACGGCCGTACCGGGGGAACGGATCCGGGAAGCTTCTTGCCGGCTCGTCAATGACTACGACGCTTCCAGCTATCCGACCGACCAGCCCCGGCCCGTACCGGCCGTACGATCGGACGCACGGATGCAAGGCCCTGCACGGTGCAGCAGACGTCCCCTGTTGAGCGCCACCGGAAGCCGGCGCACGGTGGTCGGGCTCTCGACGGTGCTGGCGATCAGGGTCGTCTCGACGCCCTCCTGCGACTGGACCGCAACAAGACCGGGCGGGGAACCTTCAAGCTTCCCGACGGGCCCCCAGTGCCCCCAGACGCGCCGTCCGCCGCGAGGACGTCCTCGCCGTCATGCAGACCGACCCCGCCCGTGACTGGCGCCCCGCGACATCGCGGCCGCGCTGCCGACCGCCACCGAGAACACCTTTGCCTTGCACATGAGCACCTGGGCCCGCAAGAACCTGCTGGTCAAGGTCCAGGGACCTACAGGCGACCCTACCTTTCACGGCACTGCATGCCCGACGACCGGAGCGTCGGTCACGCCCCGCTCACAATCGGCAACCGACAGCTTCTAACAGCCCGGCGGGTTCTGGGGGCCCGCGCAGTCCGCGCTCAGCGATTCCGCTGCGGCCTTCGTCGTCTGAGGCATTGCCTCAGCACTCGTCACGCCCACCGCTCCGGCGAGCAGCGCAGCAACGCAAAACGCACCAACGAGGTGTCGGATGCGCTTCCCGACGCTCGTCACCATGACGATCTCCCTTGACTGGGGTGATGGATTACTCCTGATTTGTCAGTTTAAGTACTACAGCTTGGTACTACAGCCGGACCACTGTCAACGGCCTGGAGGTGGGGAGTGCAGTGGGGCGGGCGCGGTAGTGGGACGGTCGCCTGCGACCCGAGGATCCCTGGAGAACCCGACCCGAGCGTCGGGCCGCGGCCATGCCCGCCAGGCGACGAACAGCCGAAATCCACCGGCCCACCGCGACCAACCCGACTCCGCCGCCCCAAGCGAAAAGGGGAGGCTAGAACTCGATCACCGACACCGAGGCCGAGCCGGAGTTGGCCGTGTAGGCCCGGCCTCCGTCGCGGGAGACCGCCACCCCGACCGGGTACCTGTCGACACCGATGGGGTTGCCCACGGTGCGGTTGGTGACGGTGTCGATCACCGACACCGAATCCGAGCCGGCATTGGCCGTGTAGGCCCGGCCTCCGTCCTGGGAGACCGCCACCCCGACCGGCTTGTTGTCGACACCGATGGGGTTGCCCACCGTGCGGTTGGTGACGGTGTCGATCACCGACACCGAATCCGAGCCGGCATTGGCCGTATAGGCCCGGCCTCCGTCCTGGGAGACCGCCACCCCGACCGGGTTCTTGCCGACACCGATGGGGTTGCCCACCGTGCGGTTGGTGACGGTGTCGATCACCGACACCGAATCCGAGCCGGCATTGGCCGTATAGGCCCGACCTCCGTCCTCGGAGACCGCCACCCCGTACGGCTTCTTGCCGACACCGATGGGGTTGCCCACCGTGCGGTTGGTGGCAGTGTCGATCACCGACACCGAAGCCGAGCCCGAGTTGGCCACGTAGACCCAGCGTCCATCCGGGGACACCACTACCCCGACCGGGTCCTTGCCGACACCGATGGGGCTGCCCACGGTGCGGTTGGTGACGGTGTCGATCACCGACACCGAATCCGAGCCGTAGTTGGCCGTGTAGGCCCGGCGTCCGTCCGGGGACACCGCCACCCCCTGCGGCTTGTCGCCGACGGGAATGGGGTTGCCCACGGTGCGGTCGGTGTCGGTGTCGATCACCGACACCGAAGCCGGGCCGAAGTAGTTGGTCGCGTAGGCCCGGCGCCCGTTCGGCGACACCGCCACCCCGCCCGGAAGGTTGCCGACCTGGATCGAGGACACGGACGGTACGGTGGGACCCGAGGAACGAGACTGCGCCAGGTAGATGCCGCCGCCCGCCGCGGCAAGCGCCGCCAGCGCCACCCCCGCAATGAGCCTGGCCCGTCGGTTTCCGGGCCGCGGCGGGCGGGGCCGCGGCCGGGCCTCGTCCACTTTGCGCGGCAGCGGTTCCAGGGGCGGGCCGGTCGGTTCCTCCGGCTTGGCCGGCGACAGGATCTCGGTCGGCAGGGCCGATTCCTGGGGGCGCGGCGGCTTCGAGGCGGGGGGCCGCTCGGACGGCGGCACCTCCGTCGAGGGAGCCGGTTGCTGCAAAGGGGACGGGTAGGGCTGGTCGGCGATGGAGGCGAGCCGCCGGGCGGCCTCCTCACCGTCCATCCTGTCCGCGGGGGTCTTGGCCAGCAGCCCGACGAGGACCGGGGTCAGCTCCGCCGCCCGGCGCGGCGGGGTGCAAGGCTCGAACAGCAGGGCGCTCAGCGTGGTGAGGGCGGTGTCGCGGTCGAAGGGACCGGCTCCCTCGAGGGCGTAGTACAGGGTGGCCCCGAGCGAGAACAGGTCGGCGGCAGGGGTGGGCGGCTGACTGTTGGCCCGCTCCGGGGCCATGAAGCGCGGCGTCCCGAGGAGCTCCAGGGTGGCGGTCAGGCGGTCCTCGCCGGAGCTCGGCTCCAGCGCGATGCCGTAGTCGGTGAGCATCACCCGGCCGCCGCCCTCCGTCGGATAGAGGGGCTGGGGCCCCGGATGGGTCAGCAGGATGTTGGCCGGTTTGACGTCCCGGTGCAGGACGCCGAGCCGGTGTCCCTCCAGCAGGGCGTCGATGACCGCCAGACCGATCCGGGCGACGTCGCGGGGCGGCAGCGGCCCCCGCTCGCGCACCACCGCCTCCAGGTCCATGGCGCCGCTGACGTATTCCATGACGATCCACGGCAGGCCGTCCTCTTCCACGATGTCGTGCACGGTGACGACATGCGGATGGTTGCGCAGCCGGGCGGCGTGCCGGGCCTCGCCGCGAGCCCTCGCGATCCGGCAGCTCACCTCGCATTCGGGGACGTCCGGCAGCAGAATGATCTCCTTGAGCGCGACCTCGCACGCCAGTTCCTGGTCGTACGCCAGCCACACACGTCCCATGCCGCCGGTGCCGAGCCGACGCAGGAGCCGATAACGTCCGGTAACCACGCGTCCGGCGGCCTCTTGCGCTCCTGTCATGGCACTCCCCTTCCAGGACGGCCAGCAGGGGTTCCTCGGCGAGCGCTGAAGGGGTCCTCTCCACGTATCGCATATCGTTCGAAGAACGGCAAGTCGCCCAGAACGGGTGCAGCCCGCATATGTTCCGCGCGGCGGTGTCGGGACCGGGGTTCCGGCTACCGGCTCGCGGCACAGTTCTGGGACATCACGGACCCGCGCACCGCCGCCCTCACGCACGCCGTCGTCGTCGGCACCCCGGCCTACCGTCGGGAGTTCACCCAGGGCGACACGCCCTCCGGCCCCGAGGACTTCGACGACTGGGTGGTGCGTGCCGTCCTCAACCCGGGCCGCCCTCTGTTCCGCGAGGCCCGGTACCTCCTCGCGGAGGAACCCGAACTCCACGACAGCGCCCTCTACCACTCCGTCCTGGCCGCCGGCAACGCGTCCCGCGACGGCATCGCCGACTACCTGGGCCGCAAGTCGACGGTTCTCGCCCATCCGCTCCACGTACTCGAGGACGTCGGCCTGATCCGCCACGAACCCGACGCGTTCCGCCGCAACCGCTCCTCCTACCACCGGATCGCCGAACCGCTCATCGCCATCTGACACGCCGTCATGCGACCGCACCGGGGCGACCTCGAACACCCCGGCCGCGCCACCGCCGTCCGGCGGCGCGCCCAGTCCACCTTCCGCAGCAAGGTCCTCGGGCCTTATTTCGAGACCCTGTGCCGCGAGTGGGCCCGCCGGCACGCCGCACCCGAGACGTACGGCGGCCATCCCTCACGTGTCGCCTCCGGAACCGTCAACGACCCGCTCGCCATCGGCGAGGCCAAGTGGAACGACACGATGGGCCTCGCCCACCTGGAACGCCTCCGGCGCATCCGGCACCTGCCGGCCGCCCGCGACAGCGGCACCGGAGCCTCCGAGCAGACCCGCCCGCTCTGCTTCAGCGGCGCCGGCTTCACCGACGACCTGCGCGGCATCGCGGACCGCGACCCGACCGTCCAACTGGTCGACCTGCACCGTCTCTACGACAGCGGGTGACGGCACCGCACCCGGCCGTGACGTGATCCGCGACTCGCCGACCCACTCCCGGAGGGTGTCCAGTGCGGCGGGCTCGAACTTCGTGGTGAAGAGAACGGCCAGGTGCTCTCTGGCTCGTGAGCACGCGACGTAGAACAGATTGCGCGCCCTGACGAACGCCTCCCGTTCCTTGCCCACCAGTTCGTCGCGCCGGGAGACGTTGGCCGGCATCTCGGGGATCTGGAAGCGGGTGTGGCCCATGCTGACTACGGCGAGGACCAGGGTGAACTCCAGTCTCTTGACGCCCTGTTGCCTGGCGAACGGCGTGCCACCGCCAAGGTGCTCGTTCAACGCCAGCAACTCCGCGTACGGCACCTCGCGCAGCTGCTGCTACTCCTTCGCCCAGGCCGCCACCCGGGCCTCGGCATTGTCGACGCTCGCGTACCTTCCCCAGGCCGTCGAAGAGCTACTGCTCAGGCAGAGGAAGAGCTACTGCTCAGGCAGAGGTCGAGGACGTCGCCGACCCTGCCCGTCTTGCGGGCCTCCCCCAGCTTCTCCAGGAACGTCATCCATTCCTGCTTGCCGGCGGGCGAGTTGACGGGAGGACGGCCACGTGGGTCGAGCGCGTCGAACATCGCGCCATAGCGCTTGTTCCGGCGGTGGAGCAGGGCCGGTTCCAGCGCGTCAGGGCAGTTCGGGACGCATCGCGTTCAGGAGGTTCACGACGGCGCGCTGCGAGCGTCGGTCGCGCCGTCGGACGACCGGTGTCAGGCGCGCATCCTCGAGTGCCCCGCACGCCTTCTCGTAGACCTGCTGCCAGTGGTCCCCGAAGAAGCCGCAGAGGGGACCGCGCGGTGGCCTCATCGCCCGGAGCACCCAGCATGGCCTCCGCGAGACCGGCGGGGGTGTCCTGGTACTCGTCCATGAAGGCGATCTTTACGGAGAGTGGCGGGGCCTCGACGTATCCACACCGCTGAGAAGCGCGTCCTGCATACAAAGCGGACAGCACACGGTCTCGTCGAGGAGCGGCTTCAGCTCACCACTCGGACGGTTCCACCGTGCGGTCAGGAACTTGTCGATGTCGGCGAGCCCTTCTCGCCACCGGACCGGGTCAACGGCGTCGAGAGCGTCAGCACCCGCGTCCGCGAGGGCGTCCGCTCCCACAGCCGCTTCCTCGCAGAGCACGTGTGCGTGGCGGCGAGGTGTCGTGATCAGCGGGTGCCCGCCTCGGCACGGGCGTAGAACTCGGCGAGCTCGTGGGGGTTCTTGGTGTAGACGTCGATCTTGCGCACGGTGCCGTCCTCGACCTGGTGGATCTCGACCATGGTCAGCGGGAACTCCTCGCCGGTGGTGTGGGCGGTGAGCGTTCCGGTGAGTGTGCCGATGACGCCGGCCGGACCCTCGAACACCTCGGCGGCGGTGATGGCGACGTCGGCGTAGCCCATCATCGCGCCCAGGACCGACCGCACGAACACCTCGCGGCCCTGGTGCACGCCCCCGTAGGGAAGTTGGTTCGGCTCGTCGACGATCACTTCGGGGGCGAGCCTGGCCAGGACACCCGGCACGTCGCCCCTGCCCAGCGCGTCGTACAGCCCTCGCACGACATCCGCCGGACGCCGCGCCGTCACCGTCTCGCTCTGCTCGCTCATCTTGTGTGCCCCTTCTGTGTTGTTCAGGTACTCGAGCCCTCGTCCGGCGACTCGGTACTGAAGTCGGGCCCCGCGGGACCGGGGCACGCACCATGCAACGGCAGACGGCCGTGCCGGGGGAGCCTTTGCTGTGAGGGGTACCGCCAGGACCCCCCAGCCCGTCGCGCGGCCTGCCTACCCTGTCCTCATGGACAACCGGGACGCAGTCAGCGCTTTCCTCCGCTCCCGACGCGACAAGATCACCCCCGAGCGGGCGGGGCTGCCGACGTACGGCCAGCGGCGGGTGCCCGGACTGCGCAGGGGCGAGGTCGCCATGCTCGCCGGGATGAGCGTCGAGTACTACACGCGCCTGGAACGCGGCAGCCTCAAAGGTGTCTCCGACAGCGTGCTGGACGCCCTCGCCCAGGCCCTGCGGCTCGACGACAACGAGCGCATGTACCTCTACGACCTCGCCCGCGCCGCCGGTCCGCCACCCGAGACGCGGGCCCGTCAGCGTGGGGCCCGGCCGACAGTGCGGCCGACGGTGCGGCCGAGCGTGGCGCGGATCATCGAGGGAATGCCCGAACTGCCGGCGGCCGTGATGAACAACCGCCTCGACACGCTGGCCGCCAACCCGCTGTGCCGGGCCCTGTACTCGGAGATGTACGCCGACCCGACCTGCCGGGCCAACGTCGCCCGCTTCGCGTTCCTCAACCCCGCGGGTCGGCGCTTCTACGCCGACTGGGAGCCCATGGCCCGCTTCGCCGTGGGCGCGCTGCGCATCGAGGCGGGGAGAAACCCCGACGACCGGGAACTGACGAACCTGATCGGTGAACTCTCCACCCGCAGCGACGCCTTCCGCGTGATGTGGGGATCCCACGACGTGCATGTCTTCCGTGAGAGCACCAAACGCCTCAACCATCCGCTCGTCGGCGACCTCGAGCTCGACCAGGAGACCATGAGCCTGCCGGACGAAGGCGGCCTGAGCGTGGTCGTCTACAGCGCGCCCCCCAACACCCCCGCCGAGGACGGTTTGAAGCTGCTCGCCGGCTGGTCCGCCACGGCCGCGCAGGACCAGGACCAGGACCAGGACCAGGACCAAGACACGGACACGCACACGGAATCCACGAGCAGACCGTCGACCCGTCGGCCCTGACGGGCGGCCGGCCTCCTCCTCGACTTTCGTCAGAGGTGGTCCGCGTCGACGACCGCCCGGGCGAACGCCGTGGGCGCCTCCTGCGGCAGGTTGTGGCCGATGCCCTTCAGGGTCCGGTGCACGTACTTGCCGGTGAACCTGTCCCGATACGAGGATCCGTCGCCCGGGGCCGTGAAGGGGTCGACCTCGGGGTCGAGGGTGATGGTGGGCACCTCGATGACCGGTCGTGCGGCGAGCCGGTTCTCGTAGCGGTCGTAGCGGCGTTCACCGTCGGCGAGGCCGAGGCGCCAGCGGTAGTTGTGGATGACGATGGCGGCGTAGTCGGGGTTCTCGAAGGCCGTGGCCGTGCGCTCGAAGGTGGCGTCGTCGAAGTTCCAGGTCGGGGAGACGGTGTCCCAGACGAGCCGGCACAGGTCGTGCCGGTCCGTCTTGTTCTCCATGGCGAGGCGGCCTCGCTCGGTGGAGAAGTAGTACTGGTACCACCAGGTGTGCTCGGCCTTCGGGGGCAGTGGCTGCTTCTGCGCCTCGAGGTTGGTGATCAGGTATCCGCTCACGGACACCAGGGCCTTGACGCGCTCGGGCCAGAGGGCGGCGATGATGTCGGCGGTGCGCGAGCCCCAGTCGAAGCCGGCGAGGACGGCCTTGTGGATCTTGAGGGCGTCCATGAGGGCGATGATGTCGAGGGCGACCGCCGACTGCTGGGCGTTGCGGACCGTCCGGGAGGACAGGAATCGCGTCGTGCCGTGACCGCGGAGGTAGGGCACGATCACGCGGTAGCCCTGCGCCGCGAGCAGCGGGGCGACGTCCACGTAGCTGTGGATGTCGTAGGGCCAGCCGTGCAGGCAGATCACCACAGGACCGTGGGACGGGCCGAGCTCGGCGTAACCGACGTTCAGCACGCCCGCCTTGACCTGCTTCAGCGAGCTGAAGCCGGTGTGCGTGCCGGGAGTGACCGTCGGCACGACCGGCGTCGGCGCCCCGGCGCCCCTCCGCGGAGCGGCGGAGGCGGTCGGAACACCCTGCAGACCGGCCAGTGAGACGGCGGCCGCGCCCGTGCCCAGACCGATGGCCTTGCTGAAGGTGCGCCTGTTGATCATGTGAAACCCTCCGTGCCCTTGATGCGCCGGCCTGCATGTCGCAGGGGGATGCAGCTCGAACATTCGTTCGCTATGGCGTTGCGGTCCGTGTTCCCGATGACATTCACACAAGCCGCGTCACCAGTCAAGGCGGTTACGAACTTCCTCGGTGAGCCCGGGTAACCCACCGAGCAGGTGATGAATCATCGCGCGGGGGACGTTGCACATTGGGAGGTCACCGGTCAATATGGTGACGTGAATCATGCTTTTCCCTGCGGGACACTCCCCCTCGACTTCGTCGGCACCCTGCGCGCGCGACGCAATGCGGTGCCGATGGAGAAGCTCGCCTCGCCCGAGCTCCTCGACGCCTGGTTCGTCGAGTCCGAGATGCTCGACACGGCACCCGGCGCCGACGAGGCCGACCTCGAAGTCGCCCTGGAACTCCGCGAGTCGCTCTACGCACTGATCGCGGCGCGCCTCACGGGCGAACAGTTGCCCGCCGCGGCGGTCGACGTGGTGAACCGGCAGGCCGCGGGCCTGGCGGTGCAGCTCCAGCTCGGCCCCGACGGCACGAGACGTACCGGTTCCGCCTCCCAGGGACTCGCGTCCCTCGCGCGCGAGGCCGTCGAGATCCTCGGGGGCGATGAGGAAGCGCTGCTGCGCGAGTGCGGTCGTCCCGAGTGCACCCAGGTCTATCTCGACCGCTCCCGCGGCCACCGACGCGAGTGGTGCGCGATGAGGACCTGCGGGAACCGGGTCAAGGCAGCCGCCTACCGGGCACGCCAGCACGTCTCGAAGAGCTGACCGCCCCCGAAGGAGACCGGGGCTCCTTCGTCACGCGCCGCAGCGCAGGTCACGCGTCGGGGGCGGTGTTCACCCGACGCGTTCCCGCAGGCGGTGGGGGTGTGCCGGGTAGACGCCGAGGACGCGCACCTCGGAGGAGAAGAAGCGCAGTTCCTGCAGGGCGAGCGCGACGCGGGGTTCGTCGGGGTGGCCCTCGATCTCGACGTAGAAGCAGCTCGCGTTCAGACCGGCGCCCATCTGGTAGCTCTCGATCTTGGTGAGGTTCACGGCGCTGCTCGCGAAGCCGCCGAGTGCCTTGTAGAGGGCGCTGGGGATGTTCCGTACGGCGAAGAACAGACTCGTCATCGTCGGCTCGTCGGTGACCGGCGGGACAGCGGCCTCACGGGAGAGGACGACGAACCGCGTGGTGTTGTCCGGGTCGTCCTCGACGCCCGCCCGCAGCACCTCCAGGCCGTAGCGCAGCGCCGCGGCGGGCGGGGCGAGTGCCGCGTGCCGGAGGTCGCCGAGCTCCGCCACCTCGCGGGCGGCCCCCGCCGTGTCGTCCGTGACGAGCGTGCGCCAGCCGCCCTCGCGCAGCACCTTCCGGCACTGGCTCAGTGCGTGGACATGACTGCGCACGCACTCCACCTCGGCCGGCGACGCTCCGGGGACCCCCATGAGGTCGAAGCGGATGGCGAGGAAATACTCCGCGATGACGAACAGGCCCGACTCCGGGAGCAGGTGGTGGACGTCCGCGACGCGTCCGGCCGCGGAGTTGTCCACCGGGATCACCGCCAGGTCGGCGGTGCCGAGCGTCACGGCGTCCAGAGCCTGGTCGAAGCTCGTGCAGGGCAGCTCGGAGCTTCCGGGGTACAGGATCTGGGTGGCCGTCGCTGAATTGGAGCCGGGTTCGCCCTGATATGCGACGGTCGTCACCGTGTGTCACCTTCCAGCCGGAGAGCCTGCGTCGTCGGTCAGCAGAAGAACCGCAGAAGGGTCACCGTAAGCCGCCGGTACGGCAAGACCGAAGTGCTGTCCACAGGGAGAGACTCCGGAGGACGCCGACCGCCCCTCAGACTCCGGCAACGCATCACCTTCTTGACGGGTGACTCTCACCGATGCCAGTATCGTGGCCTCAACCGTCACCGCTTCAACAGGTGACTCTTGATCGTGCCGGCCATCGTGCCAGGCAGGCAACACGAACGCGACCGTGAACGGCATCGCCGAGCGGGCCCGCGCGCTCCTCACCACGACAGGACGGGAACGGACATGAGCGACCGGCGGAAAGACCCGGTGGAGGGAGCGCCCATAGGGCGGCGGGCCATGCTGGCCACGCTCGCGGCAGGCGCCGCCGGACTCGCCACCGCGCCCTCCTTGCAGCGAGGTTGGGAGAGGTTTCTCGGCGCCGCCTCACAGGTGGACTCGACCGGCCTCACCGGACTGCTGCCCAACCCGGGCGGCTTCCGCTACTACAGCGTCGTCGGCTCGGTGCCGCGCAAGGACGACACCGATTACGAGCTGCGCGTCGACGGCCTGGTCGACCGTCCGAAGACCTACACCCTGCCCGAGCTGCGCGCGATGCGGCAGACCCGCGTCGTCCACGACGTGCTGTGCACCGACGGCTGGCGCGTGGAGAACACGCCGTTCGAGGGCGTGCGGCTCGCGGACATCCTCGACGCCGCCGGGGTGCGCGGCGAGGGCAGGGCCGTACGTTTCACCTGCTTCGACGGCGCCTACAGCGAGAACCTCACGCTGGAGCAGGCACGCCGCTCCGACGTCATGGTGGCCCTGAACATGCAGGACAAGCCGATCACGCACGAGCACGGCGGACCCGTCCGGCTGTACGCGGCCCCGATGTACTTCTACAAATCGGCCAAGTGGCTGTCCGGCATCTCGGTCACCGACAAGGTCATTCCCGGCTACTGGGAGGAGCGCGGCTATGACATCGACGGCTGGCTCGACGGAGAGGACAGGCACGGCAATGGCTCCGCCGCCTGACCGCTCGGAAAGGATCCGCCGGTTCACCCGGGCCGAGCGGCTGGTCCACCGTGCCACCGGTTGTCTGATGCTGCTGTGCGTGGCGACCGCGGCCTGCCTGTATCTGGGACCGCTCGCCCAACTGGTCGGCCGGCGCCATCTGATGGTCACCGTTCACGAGTGGTCGGGCATCCTGCTGCCGCTGCCCTTCTTCCTCGGCCTCTTCTCTCCCGCGTTCCGGGCGGACCTGCGGAAGCTGAACCGCTTCGCGCCATACGACCGGCAATGGCTGCACGCGGTTCGCAGGCGCCTGACCTCACCGTCCGCCCGCCCGGCCGGCAAGTTCAACGCGGGCCAGAAGCTGTACGCGGGCTGGATCGCCGGGGCCGTGGTGCTGATGCTGTTCACCGGGCTGCTGATGTGGTTCACCGGCCTGCTGCCCGCGATCTCCCGCACCAGTGCGATCTTCGTGCACGACTGCCTGGCCTGGGGGATCAGCTTCGTCCTCATCGGTCACCTGCGGAAGGCGTACCAGGACCCGGAAGCACGGCTCGGGATGCGCACCGGGTTCGTCACGCCCGAGTGGGCGAGGAAACACCATTCCATGTGGCTGAAGAAGGATTCCCCGGACACCTGAGACGGCCGGAACGGTGGCGGGCCCGCCGGAGGGAACGTCCGCGCGTCGTCCGGCGGGCCCCGCCAGGTCCTTCTCTGCCGTGTGCCGCCTCCGTCCTCCACGGAGGCGGTTCAGCCCTCCATGAGGGTGATGTCCTGCTGCTGCACCGCGTGGAACAGCGGCAGCGGCAGACCGCCCAGGGCGGGGCTCAGTTCCATCAGGGTGGCCTCCACATGGGCGGCGCCCGGTTCGAGCGTGTCGGACGTGCGCTTCTCCGAGTTGGTCCAGCGGTGCTCCGCACCGTCGCAGACCGCCGCGGTGCCGCCGATGCCGTAACGGATCCGGGGGTCGTCCTGCGAGAGCGACGAGGAGACGAGCACCGGCCCCGTACCGCTCAGACAGCGGTAGGTGCCGGAGAGAGTGACGGTTCCGTCGGCCGCGAGGTGACCGGTCGAGTCGACGGTCACCGTCTCGGACGGCGCCGACAGGGCGCCGACGGACACGGCGACGGCGGACGGGGCGGCCAGCAGCAGGAACGCGGCGCCGGTGGCCGCGCCGATGACCTGGCGCAAGGACATGAGGTACCTCCTGGAACGTGGGGGGCTCCACAGGTACCGGGCGCGCGGGCCCAAGGCAGTGATCGTCACCCCTTTGGTGGCGAGTCCGGTCCGTCGCGGATCCGGTCCGTGGCCGGTCCCGTCAGTGGCGGGTCCGGTCCCCGCGTCATGGGAACGTTCGAGAGTTGTCCGCGTGTTGTCACGCTTCTCGACCGGCGGTTCCGATGAGTTCGCCACGGGAGCATGGTCTTACCTATGCGAGACGGCGACGGCGCCGTCGACACTCATCGCATCCGACGTGGAGGTGCGCCATGTGTTCCCACCAAGCTCTGTGCCCGTCCGCGGACTCCAACGCTCCGCACACCGTGTCGGCCCACCCCGAGCAGGGCTGGAGCCTGCTGTGCAACGGCGCGATCGTCTTCGACGACAGCGGTGAACTGCTCCCCGACGGCAGCGTGGTCGCTCCGCACCGGGTGTTCACCGAGCGGCTGGCCGTCGCCGCCTGACCGTCGTTCCCTACGGCAGCACCGCGAAGCCGTCCAGTTCGACCAGGGCCCGTTCGTCCCAGAGGCGGGCGGCCCCGACCACGGCCATCGCGGGATAGTCGCGGCCCGCCAACCGCCGCCAGACGCGGCCGAGTTCGGGAGCCTGAGCGCGATAGTCGGCGACGTCCGTGGCGTAGACCGTGACCCGCGCGAGGTCGGCCGGGGTTCCCCCCGCGGCCCGCAGCGCGGTCAGCAGATTGGCCAGCGCCTTCTCGAACTGCTCCGGGAGGGTCGAGCCGACCACCTTCCCGTCCGTGTCCAGCGCGGTCTGGCCCGCCAGGAAGACGACGCGGGTGCCGGTGGCGACGACGGCGTGCGAGAAGCCGGTGGGCGGGGAGAGCTCGGGCGGGTTGACGCGCTCGGTGCTCACACGACCTCCAGGCTCTCGGCGCTCACAGGGCCTCCACCGACGCGTACAGCTCCTTGGCGATGACCGCCCGCTGGACCTCGCTCGCGCCCTCGTAGATACGGGGCGCGCGGACCTCCCGGTAGAGGTGTTCGAGGAGATGGCCCCGGCACAGGGCTCGGGCGCCGTGCAGTTGGACCGCGGCGTCGACCACGTACTGGGCCGTCTCGGTCGCCAGCAGCTTCGCCATCGCCGCGCGCCGGGGCACGTCCGGGGCCCCTTCGTCGTACGCGGCCGCCGCCGCGTAGACCATCAGACGGGCCGCCTCCGTACGCAGCGCCATCTCGGCGACCTGGTGGGCCACCGTCTGCAGGTCCTTCAGCCTGCCGCCGAACGCCTCCCGCCCGGCCGTGTGGGTGAGCGTCGCCGCGAGGGCCGCCCCCGCCATACCGACCGCGAAGGCGCCCACGCTCGGGCGGAAGAGGTTGAGGGTGTGCATCGCGACCCTAAAACCGCGGTCGGGCTCGCCGAGCACGTCGTCCGCCGTCACCGGTACGGCGTCGAAGGCGAGGGCGCCGATGGGGTGCGGGGAGAGCATGTCGAGCGGGGTGCCGGTGAGGCCCGGCCGGTCGGCGGGCACCAGGAAGGCGGTGACGCCCCGGGCTCCGGCGCCCGGGGTGGTCCGTGCGAAGACGGTGTAGAAGTCGGCCTCGGGGGCGTTGGAGATCCAGCACTTCTCCCCGCTGAGCCGCCAGCGAGCAGAGCCGTCGCGTTCGGCGACGGGCGAGTCCGGCGCCTCGGCGACGGACGGAGTCCGGGACCCGGTGTCGGGCGAGGCTCCGGGGGCCGACGGTGAGGAACCGGCCGCCCGGGGGGCGTCCCGGTCCGCGCGGAGCGCCAGCGCCGCCGCGTCCGAGCCCGCGCCCGGCTCGCTGAGCGCGAACGCGGCCACCGCGCTGCCGTCCGAGACCCGGGGCAGCCAGCGCTCGCGCTGCGCCCGGTCGCCGTACGCGTGCACCGGATGCGCGCCGAGGCCCTGCAGGGCGAGCGCCGTCTCGGCCTCGGTGCAACCGTGCGCCAAAGACTCCCGCATCAGGCACAGATCGAGCGCGCCCGAGGTGAACAGGCGGGCGAGCAGCCCCAGCCGACCCAACTCGGCCACGAGGGGACGGTTGACGCGGCCCGGCTCGCCCTTCTCCGCCAGCGGGCGCAACCGCTCCGCGGCCAGCGCGCGCAGCTCGGCACACCAGGCGATCTGTGCCGGATCGAGTGAGAATGCGGTCATTGCCGGTTCCCTCTCCGCCGTCGGACTGCGGGACCCCAGGCTATCGCGAGACGTTGACTGTCGTCACCAACACGATACGCTCCTTGTGCGAGATGCGAGCCCACCACGACAAGGGGGCGAACCTTCATGGACGGCGACATCCTCGAGCCGACGACCTCGGCCCACGTCGACACCTTCGCCCGCGACCATCTCCCGCCCCCCGAGCACTGGCCCGAACTCCCCTTCGACCTGCCCGAGCTGCGCTACCCCGATCGGCTGAACTGCGCCGCCGAACTCCTCGGGGACAAGCGTCCGCACCGCCCCGCCTTCCGCACGCCGTCCGGCGACCTGTGGACGTACGGGCAGCTGCTCGCCCGGACGGACCGGATCGCGCACGTCCTGACCGCCGAGCTGGGCGTCGTGCCCGGAAACCGGGTGCTGCTGCGCGGGCCCACCACGCCCTGGCTCGCCGCGTGCTGGCTGGCGGTCCTGAAGGCGGGCGCGGTCGCCGTCACCGTGCTCGCGCAGCAGCGCCCGCACGAGCTGACCACCATGTGCCAGATCGCCCACGTCACGCACGCGCTGTGCGACGTACGGTCGGTCGACGATCTGGCGAAGGCGGAGATCCCGGGGCTGCGGATCACGACGTACGGCGGGGACGCGCCCGACGACCTGCTGCTGCGCATCACGGGCGCTCCGGACGAGCCGTTCACCGCGGTCGACACGGCCGCCGACGACGTCGCGCTGATCGCGTTCACCTCCGGCACCACCGGCCGTCCCAAGGGCTGTGTGCACTTCCACCGCGATGTGCTGGCCATAGCGGACACCTTCTCGAAGCATGTGCTGCGGCCGCACGAGGACGACGTCTTCACCGGCAGTCCCCCGCTGGGCTTCACGTTCGGGCTCGGCGGCCTCGTCGTCTTCCCGATGCGCGCCGGCGCCTGCTCCCTGCTGCTCGAACAGGCGGGCCCCACGCAGTTGTTGCCCGCGATCACCGAGCACCGCGTCTCGGTGCTGTTCACCGCCCCGACCGCCTACCGGGCCATGCTGGCGGAGCTGGACGGATACGACACGACCTCACTGCGGCGCTGTGTGTCCGCGGGCGAGAACCTGCCCGCCGCGACCTGGCGGGCCTGGCACACCCGCACCGGGCTGCGCATCATCAACGGCATCGGCGCCACCGAGCTGCTGCACATCTTCATCTCCGCCGCCGACGAGCACATCCGCCCCGGGACGACGGGCGTCCCGGTACCGGGGTGGCAGGCGCGCGTGGTCGACGCCCAGGGGGCGCCGGTGCCGGACGGCGAGCCCGGGCTGCTCGCGGTGCGCGGCCCGGTCGGCTGCCGCTATCTCGCCGACCCCCGGCAGCGGGAGTACGTGCGCGGTGGCTGGAACATCACCGGCGACACCTATGTGCGCGACCCCGACGGCTACTTCCGCTATGTCGCCCGCGCCGACGACATGATCGTCTCGGCGGGGTACAACATCGCCGGGCCCGAGGTCGAGGACGCCCTGCTGCGCCACCCGGACGTGGTCGAGACGGCCGTCGTGGGGCGGCCCGACGAGGCACGCGGGCAGGTGGCGGTCGCGTACGCGGTCCTCAGGGAGGGCGCGCACAAGGACGCCGAGGCGCTGCGCGCCTTCCTCAAGTCCGAGCTGGCGCCGTACAAGTGCCCCCGCGAGTTCGTCTTCCTGGACGCGCTGCCCCGCACGGCGACGGGAAAACTGCAGCGCTTCCGGCTGCGTGCCGATGCCCCGCCGTCGGGCGGGGACACCCCGTCGTCATCGCCCACGCCGAAGGGTGAGTTGTCCACGGGCGGCGGCCCTAAGTGATCTTCGCGCACTAGAGTGATCAACGTGTCAGAGCAGCACGCCCCCCGGTCCCTCATCGTCACGTTCTACGGCGCGTACGGCCGTTTCATGCCCGGTCCCGTGCCGGTGGCCGAGTTGATCCGGCTCCTCGCCGCGGTCGGCGTCGACGCGCCCTCCGTACGCTCGTCGGTGTCCCGGCTCAAGCGCCGCGGACTGCTCGAACCGGCCCGTACGGCGGCGGGTGGCGCCGGTTACGCGCTGTCGCCGGACGCCCGCCAGCTGCTGGAGGACGGCGACCGGCGGGTGTACGCGACGGCGCCTCCCGAGGACGAGGGCTGGGTGCTCGCCGTCTTCTCCGTGCCGGAGTCCGAGCGGCAGAAGCGGCACGTACTGCGCTCACGCCTCGCCGGTCTCGGCTTCGGGACGGCGGCCCCTGGCGTGTGGCTCGCCCCAGCACGGCTCTACGAGGAGACCCGGCACACCCTGGCGCGGCTGCGGCTCGACCCTTATGTGGAGCTGTTCCGCGGGGAGCACCTGGGCTTCGCGGCGACGGCGGACGCGGTTGCGCGCTGGTGGGACCTGGCGGCGATCGCCAAACAGCACGAGGCCTTCCTCGACCAGCACGCGACCGTGCTGCACGACTGGCGGCGGCGCGCGGACACCCCGCCCGAGGAGGCGTACCGCGACTATCTGCTCGCCCTGGACACGTGGCGCCACCTCCCGTACGCCGACCCGGGACTGCCCGCCGCGCTACTGCCCGAGGACTGGCCGGGCGCCCGCTCGGCCGCCGTGTTCCGGGCGCTGCACGAGCGGCTGCGGGACACGGGGGCGAGCTTCACCGAACCCGCCGCTGTGTGACCTCAGACACATCATGAGGCGCTTAGGGAACCCTCAGCCTCTTCCGTCCCTCTTCTCATGTTTCTTACCTAGCGTCGTGAGCCGCACGCCAGGACAGGAAGAGGGCCGCACGTATGACCACCACGGCAAGGGCTCAGGGAGCCACCGTCTGGCTCACGGGCCTGCCGAGCGCGGGCAAGACGACCATCGCCCGGATACTGGGGACCCGTCTGAAGGCGGAGGGGCACCGGGTGGAGATCCTCGACGGCGACGAGGTCCGCCGGTTCCTCTCCGCGGGTCTCGGCTTCTCGCGCGAGGACCGCAACACCAACGTGCAGCGCATCGGCCTGGTCGCCGAGGTGCTCGCGCGCAACGGCGTCCTCGCCGTGGTGCCCGTCATCGCGCCGTACGCCGACAGCCGCGACGCCGTACGGGAGCGGCACGAGGCGAGCGGGACGCCCTACATCGAGGTGCATGTCGCCGCCCCGGTCGAGGTGTGCAGCGAGCGCGACGTGAAGGGGCTGTACGCCCGGCAGGCCGCGGGCCGGCTGACCGGACTCACCGGCATCGACGACCCCTACGAGCCGCCGCTGGACCCGGCGCTCACGCTGGAGACGCATCTGCAGACCCCGGAGGAGTCCGCGGACTCGGTGCACGCGGTGCTCGCGGCGAGGGGGCTCGTATGACCTCCGCGACCGTCGAACAGGCCTTCACGCTGTCGCACTTGGACGCGTTGGAGTCCGAGGCCGTCCACATCTTCCGTGAGGTCGCGGGCGAGTTCGAACGGCCGGTGATCCTCTTCTCCGGCGGCAAGGACTCCATCGTCATGCTGCACCTCGCCCTGAAGGCCTTCGCCCCCGCAGCCATCCCCTTCACCCTGCTGCACGTCGACACCGGACACAACTTCCCCGAAGTCCTCGCCTACCGCGACCAGACCGTCGACAAACACGGACTGCGACTGCACATCGCCTCCGTACAGGACTACATCGACCGCGGAGTCCTGCGCGAACGCCCCGACGGCACCCGCAACCCCCTGCAGACCCTGCCCCTCACCGAAAAGATCCAGTCCGAACGCTTCGACGCCGTCTTCGGCGGCGGACGCCGCGACGAGGAGAAGGCCCGCGCCAAAGAACGCGTCTTCTCCCTGCGCGACGAGTTCTCCCAGTGGGACCCCCGCCGACAGCGCCCCGAACTCTGGCAGCTCTACAACGGCCGCCACGCACCCGGCGAACACGTCCGCGTCTTCCCCCTCTCCAACTGGACCGAACTGGACGTCTGGCAGTACATCGCCCGCGAAGGCATCGAACTGCCCGACATCTACTTCGCGCACGAGCGTGAGGTCTTCCGACGCGGCGGGATGTGGCTGACGGGCGGCGAGTGGGGCGGGCCGCGCGAGAACGAGGCCGTGGAGAAGCGGCTCGTCCGCTACCGGACCGTCGGCGACATGTCCTGCACGGGCGCCGTCGACTCCGACGCGGTGACCCTCGATCAGGTCATCGCCGAGATCGCCGCCTCCCGGCTCACCGAGCGGGGCGCCACCCGCGCCGACGACAAGATGTCCGAGGCCGCGATGGAAGACCGCAAGCGCGAGGGGTACTTCTAGACATGACCAGCACCACCGAACCCACCGAGCCGCTGTCGGTCGAGCAGTTGTCGGCGACCACGCTCCTGCGCTTCGCGACCGCCGGCTCCGTCGACGACGGCAAGTCCACACTGGTCGGCCGTCTGCTGCACGACTCCAAGTCGGTCCTGGCCGACCAGTTGGAGGCCGTGGAGCGGGTCTCGGCGAGCCGTGGCCAGGACGCCCCCGACCTCGCCCTCCTCACCGACGGCCTGCGCGCCGAGCGCGAACAGGGCATCACCATCGACGTCGCCTACCGCTACTTCGCCACGCCCCGGCGCCGGTTCATCCTCGCCGACACCCCCGGCCATGTGCAGTACACCCGGAACATGGTCACCGGCGCCTCCACCGCCGACCTCGCCGTCGTCCTGGTCGACGCGCGGCACGGGGTGGTCGAGCAGACCCACCGTCACGCCGCCGTCGCCGCGCTGCTGCGCGTCCCGCACGTGGTCCTCGCCGTCAACAAGATGGACCTCGTCGGGTACGAGCAGAAGGACTTCGAGCGGATCGTCGAGGACTTCGCGGGCCACGCCGCCGAGCTGGACCTGCCCGGCTTCACACCGATCCCGGTCTCGGCGCTGTGCGGGGACAACGTGGTGGAGCGCTCGGCGCACATGGACTGGTACGAGGGGCCGGCGCTCCTGGAGTTCCTGGAGACCGTGCCGGTGGGCTCCGAGCCCGCCTCCGCACCGGCGCGCTTCCCGGTCCAGTACGTGATCCGGCACGACGAAGTGCGCCACTACGCGGGCCAGTTGGTGTCCGGGACGCTGCGGGTCGGGGACCGGGTCACCGTCCACCCCTCCGGCGAGACCTCCGAGATCGTCGGCATCGACGTGCTCGGCAGGGACGCCGGCCTCGCGTACGCGCCGCAGTCGCTGACGCTGCGCTTGGCCGACCAGCGCGATGTCTCACGCGGGGACATGATCACCGCAGGAGCGGACGCGCCCGCGCTCACGCAGGACGTCCGGGCGGCCGTCTGTCATCTGGCCGACCGCGCGCTGCGGGTCGGCGACCGGGTGCTGGTCAGGCACACGACGCGGACCGTGAAGGCGATCGTCAAGGATCTCGGCGGGGCGGGCGAGTTGACCGCGAACGATCTCGGCCGGATCACCCTGCGCACCGCCGAGCCGCTCGCGCTCGACGACTACGCGGACGTACGCCGCACCGGCGCGTTCCTCCTCGTCGACCCGGCGGACGGCTCGACGCTGACGGCGGGCATGGCCGACCTCTCCGCCCCGCACGCGTAGGACGCCCCGAACGCCAGGACGCCCAGGACCACCCTCCGCCCGCCCTCCGCACGCCCTCAAGTCCCCAGTGACCGGCGGGGCTTGGGGGCGTCGACGCGTCCGGTCTGCGGGCGGCGGCTGCCCGCACGGTAGGGCCTCGGCCAGGCGACGCCCGGACCCTCGTACCCCTGCTCGGCCGCCGCGTGCAGCGTCCAGTGCGGGTCGTAGAGATGCGGCCGGGCAAGGGCGCACAGGTCCGTTCGCCCGGCCAGGATCAGGGAGTTGACGTCGTCCCAGGAGGAGATCGCGCCGACGGCGATCACGGGGAGGCCGGTCTCGTGGCGGATCCGGTCGGCGAACGGGGTCTGGTACGAGCGGCCGTACTCGGGCTCTTCGTCGGCGACCACCTGCCCCGCCGACACATCGACCGCGTCGGCGCCGTGGGCCGCGAAGGCCCGGGCGATCGCCACGCCCTCGTCCCCGGTGTTGCCGCCCTCGGCCCAGTCGGTCGCGGAGATACGGACGGTCATGGGCCGCTCCTCCGGCCACACGGTCCGTACGGCGTCGAAGACCTCCAGCGGGAAGCGCAGCCTGCGTTCCAGCGAGCCGCCGTAGGCGTCGGTACGCCGGTTGGTGAGCGGCGAGAGGAAGCCGGAGAGCAGATAACCGTGGGCGCAGTGCAGTTCGAGGAGGTCGAAGCCGCAGCGGGCGGCACGCAAGGCGGCGGCCGCGAACTGCTCACGGATGTCCGTGAGTTGGGCGCGGAACAGCTGCCGGGGTGTCTGACTGCGCGGTCCGTACGGGATCGGGGAGGCGGCCACGAGTGGCCAGTTGCCCTCCTCCAGGGGCTCGTCGATGCCCTCCCACATCAGCTTCGTGGAGCCCTTGCGGCCACAGTGGCCGAGCTGGACGCCGATCGCGGCGCCGGGTGCCTGGGCGTGCACGAAGCCGATGATCCGCCGCCAGGACTCGGCCTGCCGATGTGAGTAGAGGCCCGCGCAGCCGGGTGTGATGCGGCCCTCGGCACTCACGCACACCATCTCGGTCATCACCAGGCCCGCGCCGCCGAGCGCCCGTGCGCCCAGGTGGACGAGGTGGAAGTCACCGGGGACGCCGTCCACGGCCGAGTACATGTCCATCGGTGAGACCACGACCCGGTTGCGCAGGGTCAGACCGCGCAGCCGGAACGGGGTGAACATCGGGGGTGTGCCGGGCGGGCAGCCGAACTCGCGCTCGACCGCCGCCGTGAAGTGCGCGTCACGCAGCCGCAGGTTGTCGTGCGTGACGCGGCGGCTGCGGGTGAGGAGGTTGAAGGCGAACTGGCGGGCGGGCTGGTGGAGATACAGCCCCAGGCTCTCGAACCACTCCAGGCTGGCCCGCGCCGCCCGCTGGGTGGACGCGACGACCGGGCGCCGCTCCTCCTCGTAGGCGGCGAGGGCCTCGGCGAGGGTGGGCCGCTCCTCCAGACAGGCGGCCAGCGCGAGCGCGTCCTCGACGGCGAGCTTGGTGCCGGAGCCGATGGAGAAGTGGGCGGTGTGCGCGGCGTCGCCGAGGAGGACCAGATTGCCGTGGGACCAGCGGTCGTTGACCACCGTACGGAAGGTGGTCCACGTCGACTTGTTGGACCGCAGCTGCCGCCCGCCGAGCGCGTCCGTGAAGATCTTGCCGCAGAGCTCGACGGACTCCTGTTCGTCGAGGTCCGCGAAACCGGCCGCCCGCCACACCTCTTCGCGCATCTCTACGATGACGGTGGAGGCGTCGGCCGCGAAGGGGTAGCCGTGCAGCTGCATCACGCCGTGCTCGGTCTCGGCGATCTCGAAGCGGAAGGAGTCGAAGGCGAAGTCGGCGGCGAGCCAGATGTAACGGCACCGGTGCTCCTCGACCGACGGTCCGAACACCTCCGCGTACGCCGCCCGGGTCGAGCTGTGCACCCCGTCCGCGGCGACGACCAGGTCGTACGCCGTCATCAGCTCGGCGACCGGCGGGGCCTCGGCCCGGAAGCGCAGCTCTATGCCGAGCGAGCGGCAGCGCTCGTGCAGGATCTCCAGGAGCCGGCGCCGCCCGAGCGCCGCGAAGCCGTGGCCCCCGGAGGTGTGGCGCACGCCCCGGTGCACGATGTCGATGTCGTCCCAGCGCACGAACTCGTCCTGGAGCGCCGCGTACACGACCGGGTCGGCGTGCTCGATCCCGCCCAGCGTCTCGTCGGAGAGCACGACACCGAAGCCGAAGATGTCGTCGGGGGCGTTGCGCTCCCAGACGGTGACCTCGCGGTCCGGGTCGAGGCGCTTGAGGAGCGCGGCGGCGTAGAGCCCGCCGGGACCGCCGCCGATGACGGCGACGCGCGCGGACGCGCACGGCCGCGCCGGCACGGCTATCGCCCCCGCCACTTCGGCGCGCGCTTCTCCGTGAAGGCCGCGTGGAACTCGGCGTAGTCCTCGCCGGTCATCAGGAGGGCCTGGGTCGAGGCGTCGAGTTCGACGGAGGCGGCGAGGGGCATGTCCAGTTCGGCGGTGAGCAGGGCCTTGGTCTGGGCGTACGCGAGGGCCGGGCCCTCGGCCAGGCGGCGGGCCAGCGACTGGGCGGCCGTGTCGACACCGCCCTCGTCGGTCAGCTCGCTGATCAGGCCGATCCGCTCGGCCTCGGGCGCGCGCACCGGTTCGCCGAGCATCAGCAGCCGGGTCGCGTGGCCGAGCCCCACCACGCGGGGCAGCAGATAGGCGGCGCCCATGTCGCCGCCGGACAGTCCGACGCGGGTGAAGAGGAAGGCGAACCGGGCGCTCGGGTCGGCCACCCGGAAGTCGGCCGCCAGGGCGAGAACGGCTCCGGCGCCCGCCGCGATCCCGTGCACCGCCGCGATCACCGGGAACGGGCACTCCCGTACGGCCCGCACGACCTGCCCGGTCATCCGGTTGAAGTCCAGGAGCTGGGCGGTGTCCATGGACAGGGTCGCGCCGATGATCTCGTCGACGTCGCCGCCGGAGCAGAAGCCGCGCCCCTCCCCCGCCAGCACCAGAGCCCGTACCGACCGCTCGCGGGAGAGCTCGGCGAGCAGGTCACGCAGGTCGGCGTAGGCGCCGAAGGTGAGGGCGTTGAGTTTCTCGGGACGGGCCAGGGTGACCGTGGCGACCCCGTCGGCGACCTCGCACCTCAGGTGCTGCCAGTCGGGGGTGCGGGCGGCGGAGCCGGTGAAGGGACTCATGACGGGCGGCCTCCTCGGACGGGGGCGGCGGTCCGCGCCATGGGGCGCCGGACAGCGGTCGTCGCTACTCCACGAAGTTATCACCAGTCTGTGACTGTCGTCACGACCGCGCAATAACTCGGTCGTGAAGTGACCGTGTCCCGTCACCGAGTCACGGGTTCTCGATAGCCCCGTAACGGTGGGAGCACCTCGCGGGAGACGGGGTGTTGAGCTGGGTACGGGGCCTCATGCCGAGCCGAACGTCCTGGGAGGGCGCCCACCGAATGTCCTGGAAAGCGCCCGCCGGACGTCTCTGTCCGGTCGCGCCGTACCATTCCTAGAGCTGAAAGCAGGACAGCCTGCTCCATGAACGGACCCGCCTTGCACGACACCCCCGCCTCCTGGCGCATCGCGCTGCCGCACACCGCCGCGGCCGTGCCGGTCGCCCGCGCCCTGGTCCGCACCGCGCTGGCCGAGGTGAAGCACGCGGCCGACAGCGACACCGCGGAACTGCTCACCGCGGAACTGGTCGCCAACGCCGTGGAGCACACCGCGGGAGACGGCCCCATAGAGCTGGTCGTGGAGGTGATGCCGACCGGCTGTCAGGTCGAGGTGCACGATCCGGACCCGGAGCCGCCCGGCAACCTCACGGTCCCGGAGCCGCCCGGCGAGCCCGACCCCTGGCAGGAGCACGGGCGCGGCCTCCTCCTGATCCGCGCCCTCAGCTCCTCCTGCGGCCACCGCCCCACCGGCTCAGGCAAGGCGGTCTGGTTCAGACTGCCTGTGGTGCCCGCTCAGCGGCGTCCGGTGTAGCCGCCGTCGGCGTGGCCGATCGGGCCAGCCGCGAATTGCGGCGCCCGTAGAGCACGTACACGAGGAATCCGGCCGCCAGGAAGCACACGAACTGGATCCAGGTCGTCCAGCCCGTCTCGTACATCAGATACAGACAGAAGCCGACGCCGAGCAGCGGCACTACGGGATAGAGCGGCACCCGGAACGTCCTGGCGAGACCCGGCTCCCGGCGCCGCAGCGCGATCACCGCGACATTGACGGCGGCCATGGTGGCGAGCGTGCCGATCGTCGTCAGGTTGACGACGGCGTCGAGCGGGGCGAAGGCCGCCGGGACGGCGAAGACGATCGCGACGATCAGGGTTCCCGCGACCGGTGTCGAGGTCCTCGGCGAGATCTTCTCGAAGACGCGCGGCACGAGCCCGTCGCGGGACATGGACATGAGGATGCGGGTCTGCCCGTACATCACCGCGAGCACCACCGAGGCGATGGCGACGACCGCCCCGAACGCGACGACCTCGGCGCCGACCGTGGACCCGGTGACCACGTTGACGACATACGACAGCGCAGCGGGCCGCCCGCCGACCGCGTCGCCACCGACGGCGCCGATCGCCGCGAGGGCCACCGCGCAGTACAGCAGGGTGACCAGACCGAGGCAGACCAGGATGGCGATCGGGACGTCACGGCGGGGATTCTTGGCCTCCTCGCCGGCGGTGGTGATCGCGTCGAAGCCGATGTACGAGAAGAAGGCGGCTGTGGTGCCCGCGCCGATGCCGCCGAGCCCGGCCGGGGAGAACGGCGTGAGGTTGCCGTGCTTGAAGGCACTGAACCCGATCGCGCAGAACGCGACGAGCACGACGAGCTTCAGCACGGCCATGGCCGCGGTCGCCCGGGCGCTCTCGCGCACCCCGCGGATCAGCAGGACCGAGGCCAGCGCGATCACGATGACCGCGGGGAGGTTGACGATCCCGCCGTCGGTCGGGCCGGCCGAGAGCGCCGCGGGCAGCCGCACGCCCATGAGGCTGTCCAGCAGTTCGTTGACGTACTGGCTCCAGCCGACCGCCACGGCCGACACGGAGACGCCGTACTCCAGGAGCAGACACCAGCCGACGAGGAAGGCCGTGCCCTCGCCCAGCCCCGCGTAGGCGAAGGAGTACGAGGATCCGGAGACGGGGATCGCACCGCCGAGCTCGGCGAAGGAGAACGCGGTGAAGACGCAGGTGATCGCCGCGAGGATGAACGACACGACCACGGCGGGTCCGGCCTGCGCGACCGAGTCGGAGAGGCCGACGAAGATTCCGGTGCCGACGATGGCACCCACGCCGAAGCAGACGAGTTGGAAGAGGCCCATGGTGCGCTTGAGGCCATGGCCTTCGTGGTCGGCGCCTGATTCGGCCATCAGCAGCTGGGGGGACTTGACGCGTGGAGCGGACATGCGGGTGGTGCTCATTTCCGGTGGTGCGGGGTGCGACTGGGTCGGTCGCGCGGCGGTCGCGGAAGGGGTGGCTCCGGACCGCCGGTCAGGATAAGGCCCGCGGGGGCGTCCGTCAGGCCAGGACCTGGGGGATTCCCGCTCGGCCCAGGGTGGCGACCATGATCGCCTTGATGGTGTGCAGCCGGTTCTCGGCCTCGTCGAAGACGACCGAGTGCGCCGACTCGAACACCTCGTCGGTGACCTCCAGCGAGTCGCGGCCGTGGGTCTCGTGGATCTCGCGGCCGACCTTGGTGCCCAGGTCGTGGAAGGCCGGCAGGCAGTGCAGGAACTTCACGTCCGGGTTGCCGGTGGCGCGCAGCACGTCCATGGTCACGGCGTACGGGGACAGCGCGTCGATGCGCTCGTCCCACACCTCCTTGGGCTCGCCCATCGAGACCCAGACGTCGGTGGCGACGAAGTCGGCGCCGTGGACGCCCTCGCCGAGGTGCTCGGTGAGGGTGACGCGGCCGCCGCTGTTCTCGGCGAGCTTGCGGGCCTGCGCGACGATCTCGTCGGCGGGCCAGTAGGCCTTCGGGGCGACGATCCGGACGTCCATGCCGAGGAGCGCGCCGGTGACCAGGTAGGAGTTGCCCATGTTGAAACGGGCGTCACCCAGGTAGGCGAAGGCGATCTCACCGAGCGGCTTGTCGCAGTGCTCGGTCATGGTGAGCACGTCGGCGAGCATCTGGGTGGGGTGCCAGTCGTCGGTCAGACCGTTGTAGACGGGCACTCCGGCGTACGCGGCCAGCTCCTCGACGGAGGCCTGGCTGTCACCCCGGTACTCGATCGCGTCGAACATCCGGCCGAGCACACGCGCGGTGTCCTTCACGGACTCCTTGTGACCTATCTGCGAACCGGACGGGTCCAGATACGTCGTCGACGCGCCCTGGTCCGCGGCGGCGACCTCGAACGCGCAGCGCGTACGGGTCGAGGTCTTCTCGAAGATCAGCGCGATGTTCCTGCCCCGCAGGTACTGCGTTTCGACCCCGGCCTTCTTGACCGCCTTGAGCTCGGCGGCCAGCTCGATCAGACCGCGGAACTCCTCCCCGGTGAAGTCCAGCTCCTTGAGGAAGTGGCGTCCGGAGAGGGCGGTCGGGACTGTCGCCATGGGGGCGCTCCAGGGATACGAGAACGGGGACGAACAAAGGGGCGAGTGGAAGTCTATACGATACTCCACATTTCTATACGGGACCTCTTCGTGGCCCTCGGGGACAGCGCGCCTTCAGGGGCGCGGGGCCGTCACATCGTGCGGCTCCGCCGCGTGGGCGCGACCAGCCCCCACCCGCACCCGAGATCACACCCCCACCGCCGCCCTTTCCACCGGACAGCTCATACACCGAGGCCCACCCCGCCCCCTCCCCAGCTCACTCCCCGGAATCTCGATGACCTCGATCCCCTGCTTCCGCAGATGCGTATTGGTGGTCACGTTCCGCTCATAGGCGACGACGACCCCGGGCTCCACCGCGAGGACGTTGCACCCGTCGTCCCACTGCTCCCGCTCCGCCGCGTGCACATCCTGCGTGGCGGTCAGCACCCGGATCTCGCTCAACCCCAGCGCCGCCGCGATCGCCCGGTGCATGTGCTCCGGCGGATGGTCGGTGACCTTCAGCTCCTTGTCCCCCGAGCCCGGTTCGATCGTGTACGAGCGGAGCATGCCGAGCCCCGCGTACTGGGTGAAGGTGTCTCCGTCGACCATCGTCATCACCGTGTCGAGGTGCATGAGGGCCCGCCGCTTGGGCATGTCGAGCGCCACGATCGTACGGGCCGACCCGGCGGCGAACAGCTTGTGCGCGAGCATCTCGACGGCCTGCGGCGTCGTCCGCTCGCTCATGCCGATGAGCACCGCGCCGTTGCCGATGACGAGCACGTCACCGCCCTCGATGGTGGACGGATAGTCCGCCTGCCCCTCCGACCAGAGGTTGAAGCCCTCGTCACGGAAGAGCGGATGGTGCCGGTAGATCGCCTCGAAGTGCACGGTCTCCCGCTGCCGCGCGGGCCAGCGCATGGCGTTGATGGAGACCCCGTCATAGATCCACGCGGAGGTGTCCCGGGTGAAGAGGTGATTGGGGAGCGGGCCGAGGAGGAAGTCGTCGAGGTCCATGACATGGAAGCGCACGGAGGTCGGCTCCGGGTGTGCGTCCAGGAACTCCCGCTTGGTCATCCCGCCGATCAGCGTGGCGGCCAGTTCCGGGGCCGGCAGGGTCTCGAAGGCGGCCCGGAGGTGGTCGGTGGCGAGCGGACCGTACTCCTTCTCGTCGAAGACGCGGTCCAGGACGAGCGATCTGGCCGCCGGGATCTCCAGGGCCTCGGCGAGCAGGTCACCGAAGAGATGGACGGTGACCCCGCGATCCCGCAGCACGTCCGCGAATCCGTCGTGCTCCGCCCGGGCCCGGCGCACCCACAGCACGTCGTCGAAGAGCAGGGCGTCCTTGTTGCTGGGGGTGAGCCTCTTGAGCTCGAGGTCGGGTCTGTGCAGGATGACGCGGCGCAGCCGCCCGGCCTCGGAGTCGACGTGGAATCCCATGCCTCCATCCTGACCATCCGGACGCCTGTTCACCCGTGGATCGACGGGAGACCGGCGAGTTGATTTCGTCCTCTTGACGATAAGGGCGCCCCTTCGTTATCGTCACTACGACGACAAAAGCGCATCACAGCGGTCGCCGGGCTCGCCCGGCGGCGAGGGGGTACCCATGGCCGACATCACCCGGCGTCTCGGCTGGCGCCATCTGCGCGGGGCGCCGACCGCCCATGTCCGCCACCACCGGTCGGGCCGGCTGGTGCACGACGGCCCCGGCCTCAGCTTCTGGTACCGCTCCCTGACCGCCGCGCTCTCCGAAGTCCCGGTCGACGACCGCGAGCTGGCGATGACCTTCCATGCCCGTACGTCCGACTTCCAGGACGTCGCGGTGCAGGCGACCGTCACCTACCGGATCGTCGATCCGGGCATCGCGGCCGCGCGGCTCGACTTCTCCATCGACCCCGACACCGGCGCCTGGCGCGGCGCGCCCCTCGAACAGCTGGGTTCGCTGCTGACCGAGACGGCCCAGCAGCACGCGCTGGACGTGCTGGCCCGTACGTCGCTGGCGGCAGCCCTGGTGGACGGCGTCGCGTCGGTACGGGAGCGGATCGCGGGCGGGCTCGCCGCCGAACCCCGGCTGCCCGCGACGGGCATCGAGGTGGTGGCCGTACGGGTCGTCGCGCTGCGCCCGGAACCCGAGGTGGAGCGGGCCCTGCGCACTCCCGCCCGCGAGCAGATCCAGCAGGAGGCGGACAAGGCGACGTACGAACGCCGGGCCGTCGCCGTCGAGCGGGAGCGGGCGATCGCCGAGAACGAGCTCGCCAGCCAGATCGAACTCGCCCGGCGCGAGGAGCAGTTGGTCGACCAGCGCGGCACCAACGCGCGGCGCGAGGCGGAGGAGCACGCGGCGGCGGACGCGGTGCGGGCCGGGGCGGAGGCGGCGCGGACCGTGCGGCTCGCGGAGGCGGAGAGCACCCGGACGGTACAGCTCGCCAAGGCCGAGGCCACCGCCGCACGGGAGATCGGCGAGGCGCGGGCCGTGGCGCAGGCCGCCTGGCTGCGGGTCCACGAAGACGTGGACGTCGCCACGCTGCACGCCCTGACGGGCACGCGGCTCGCGGAGAACCTGCCGCGCATCGACAGCGTCACGGTGTCGCCGGACGTCCTGACGGGCCTGCTCGCGCGGCTGGGCAACGGGGCCTCCCGGGGGCCGGAGCAGTGAGTCTCGCGCCCCGTGTCGTCCTCGTCCACCGCACCACGGAGTACGAGGAGTTGGTGGCCCGGCACGGCACGCACGGGCAGGCGGCGTTCTTCCTCTCCTCCCGGGGGCGGGACATCGAGGAGGTGGCACAGCGGCACCGGCGGGCGCGCGAGGCGCTGGCGGAGGTGGTGTCGGCGGTTCCGCTGACATGGCGTCAAGCGCGCATCGAACGCGGCGACCTGGACCGCTTCCTCTTCGCCCCGGAGGACGTGGTGGTCGTGGTCGGGCAGGACGGGCTGGTGGCGAACGTGGCCAAGTACCTGACCGGACAGCCGGTGGTGGGGATCGACACCGACCCCGGACGGAACCCGGGCGTGCTCGTGCGGCACCGGCCGCGCGACGCGGGCGCGCTGCTCGCCTCCGCGCACGGGGGCCGGACCGACGAGCTGACCATGGTCGAGGCCGTCGCGGACGACACGCAACGGCTCGTCGCGCTCAACGAGATCTATCTCGGAACCGCGAGCCATCAGACGGCCCGCTATCGGCTGGGACTCGACGAGTACGGGGGTGCCGTCGAGTCCCAGGCCTCCTCCGGGGTCCTGGTCGGCACCGGGACGGGCGCCAGCGGGTGGCTCCGCTCGGTGTGGCAGGAGCGGGGCGCGGAGCTCCCGCTGCCCGGGCCCGCCGAGGAACGCCTCCTCTGGTTCGTCCGCGAGGCCTGGCCGTCACCGGCCACCGGTACCTCCCTCGTGGCCGGCTCCCTCACCGCCTCCGCCCGCCTCTCCCTCACGGTCGAGTCCGACCGCCTCATCGCGTTCGGGGACGGGATGGAGGGGGACGCGGTGGAGCTGGTGTGGGGCCAGACGGTACGGGTGGGGGTGGCGGGGGTGAGGTTGCGCCTCGTGGGCTGACAAACGCCGGACGGGCTGAGGCTTTTAGGGGCGCGGGGAACTGCGCGCCCAGCCCCCACCCACCCGCAGCCGAAGAAGGCACCCCGGGGGCCTGGGGGCGGAGCCCCCAGGTTCGGGATGGGACGGGTAGGGGCGCCGGGGGCGAGGAACCCCTACAGCCGTGGGTCCACCGGCTCAGACTCCAACGCCAGCACCCCGAACACCGCCTCATGCACCCGCCACAGCGGCTCCCCCTCCGCCAGCCGGTCCAACGCCTCCAGCCCGAGCGCGTACTCCCGAAGCGCGAGCGACCGCTTGTGGTTCAGGAAACGCCCCCGCAGCCGGGCGAGGTTCTCAGGACGCGTGTACTCCGGACCGTAGATGATCCGCAGATACTCACGGCCCCGGCACTTGATGCCGGGCTGGACCAGGCGCCCCTGCCCGCTGCGCACCACCGCCCCGACCGGCTTGACGACCATGCCCTCGCCCCCACGCCCGGTCATCTCCAGCCACCAGTCCACCCCGCCCCGCACGGACTCCGCGTCCCCGGTGTCCACGAACAGCCGCCGAGTGGTCTGCAGCAGCCCGCTCCCGTCGTGCTCGACCAGCCGGTCGATGAGCGCGAGCTGCTCGTCGTGCGGCACCGCGGCAAGGCTGCGGCCCTGGACGGCGAGGATCTGGAAGGGAGCGAGCCGCACCCCCTCCAGCCCGTCCGTCGTCCAGCAGTACCGCCGGTACGCCTCGGTGAACGCCGCCGCGTCGGCGGCCCGCTCCCGCTGCCTGCCGAGCAGTTCCCCGACGTCGACCCCACGCTCCGCGGCGCCTTCGAGCGCGGCCAGCGCCCCCGGGAACGCGGCCCCGGACGCGGCCCCGACCGCCGCGTACTGGCTGCGCAGCAACCCGGACGCCTTGAGCGACCACGGCATCAGCTCGGCGTCGAGCAGCAGCCAGTCCGTGCCCAGTTCCTCCCACAGACCGGCCGCCGTCACGGCTTCCCGCAGTCGCCCGAGGATCTCCTCCGTGACGGCGGAGTCGTCGAAGAAGGGCCGGCCGGTACGGGTGTACAGCGCTCCCGTGGGCCCCTCCGCCACACCGAAGCGCTCGCGCGCCACCCCCGCGTCCCGGCAGACCAGCGCCACCGCCCGCGACCCCATGTGCTTCTCCTCGCACACGACGCGGGCGACGCCGTCCTCCTTGTACTGGGCGAAGGCCTCGGCCGGGTGCTCCAGATAGCCCTCCACCTGGGAGGTGGCCGTGGGCGCCATCGTCGGCGGGAGGTAGGGCAGCAGGCGCGGGTCGACCGCGAACCGGCTCATGACCTCGAGGGCCGCCGCCGCGTTCTCCTCGCGCACCGCCACCCGCCCGGCGTACCGCGTCTCGACGGCCCGCCGTCCGTGCACGTCGGCGAGGTCCAGCGGACGGCCCTCGTGGCCGCCGGGCGCCTCGGAGGCCAGCGGCTTCGCCGGCTCGTACCAGACCCGTTCGGCCGGTACGTCGACGAGCTCGCGCTCCGGCCAGCGCAGCGCGGTGAGCTTGCCGCCGAACACGGCACCGGTGTCGAGGCAGATCGTGTTGTTCAGCCAGGTGGCCGTGGGGACCGGGGTGTGCCCGTAGACAACGGCCGCCCGGCCCCGGTAGTCCTCCGCCCACGGGTAGCGCACCGGCAGGCCGAACTCGTCCGTCTCCCCGGTCGTGTCGCCGTACAGCGCGTGCGAGCGCACCCGGCCCGACGTGCGGCCGTGGTACTTCTCGGGCAGTCCGGCGTGGCAGACGACGAGCCGCCCACCGTCCAGGACGTAGTGACTGACCAGTCCGTCGACGAACTCCCGCACCCGCGCGCTGAATTCCTCGCTCTCGCCGTCCAGCTGCTCGATGGTCTCGGCCAGTCCGTGGGAGTGCTGGACCTTACGGCCCTTGAGGTAACGGCCGAGCTTGTTCTCGTGGTTGCCCGGCACGCACAGCGCGTCGCCGGACGCGACCATGGACATCACACGGCGCAGCACGCCCGGGGTGTCCGGGCCGCGGTCGACGAGGTCGCCGACGAAGACGGCCGTACGTCCCTCCGGGTGCGCGCCGTCGGCGTAACCGAGCTTGCCGAGCAGGGTCTCCAGCTCCGAGGCGCAGCCGTGGATGTCACCGATGATGTCGAAGGGTCCGGTCAGGTGGGTCAGGTCGTTGAACCGCTTCTCCGTCCTCACCACGGCGCTCTCGATCTCCGCCACGCCCCTCAGGACGTGCACCTTGCGGAATCCCTCGCGCTCCAAGTGCCGCAGGGAACGGCGGAGTTCGCGGATGTGGCGCTGGATGACGCGGCGCGGCATGTCGGCGCGGTCGGTGCGTGCGGCATTGCGTTCGGCGCACACCTCCTCGGGCACGTCCAGCACGATCGCGATGGGCAGCACGTCGTGCTTCTTGGCGAGTTCGATCAGCTGGCGGCGGCTGTCCTGCTGGACGTTCGTGGCGTCCACGACGGTGCGGCGGCCGGCCGCGAGCCGCTTGCCCGCGATGTAGTGCAGGACGTCGAAGGCGTCGCCGCTGGCGCTCTGGTCGTTCTCGTCGTCGGCGACCAGGCCGCGGCAGAAGTCGCTGGAGATGATCTCGGTCGGCTTGAAGTGCCGGCGGGCGAAGGTGGACTTGCCGGAGCCGGACGCGCCGATCAGGACGACCAGGGAGAGGTCGGTGACGGGCAGGGTGCGCCCCTGGGTGCTGTCGTTGCCGGTCATGCGGCCTTCTCCTCCTTCGTGGTGGTCGGGGTGCCGGTGGTGGTCGGGGTGCCGGTGGTGCCGGTGGTGGCGGCGAGGGTGAAGACGGCCATCTGGGTCGGCGGACCGACCTCCGGGTCGTCGGGGCCGACGGGCGTGAACTCCACGTCGTATCCGTGCCGCCCGGCCACCTGGTGGGCCCAGGTCCGGAACTCCTCCCGGGTCCATTCGAACCGGTGGTCGCCGTGGCGGGAGTGTCCGGCCGGGAGGGTCTCCCAGCGGACGTTGTACTCGACGTTCGGTGTCGTCACCAGGACCGTACGGGGGCGGGCGGAGCCGAAGACGGCGTACTCCAGGGCGGGCAGCCGGGGCAGGTCGAGGTGCTCGACGACCTCGCTGAGCACGGCGGCGTCGTACCCCTTGAGGCGCTTGTCGGTGTACGCGAGCGAGCCCTGCATGAGCCGCACGCGCGCGGCCTGCCGCTCACCCATCCGGTCCAGCTTGAGCCGCCGCGAGGCGATGGTGAGCGCGCGTATCGACACATCGACACCGACGATCTCGGTGAACCGTACGTCCTTGAGCAGCGCCTGCACCAGCTGCCCCTGCCCGCAGCCGAGGTCGAGGACGCGGGCCGCGCCGGAGGTGTGCAGCGCGGCGAGGATCGCGTCCCGGCGCCGCACGGCGAGCGGGACCGGCTTCTCCTCCGTGTCCGCCTCCTCGTCGACCGCGTTGTCGATCTCCTCGACCTGGGTGTCGTCGGCCTCGGCGAGCCGTACGAGCTCCAGCCGCTCCATCGCCTCCCGCGTCAGCGACCAGCGGCGCGAGAGGTACCGGTCGGCGATCAGCTTCTGCTCGGGGTGGTCCGGCAGCCAGCCCTCGCCCGCCCGCAGCAGCTTGTCGACCTCGTCGGACGACACCCAGTAGTGCTTGGCGTCGTCGAGCACCGGGAGCAGCACGTAGAGGTGGCGCAGGGCCTCGGCGAGCGTCAGACCGGTCGCCTCCAGTTCCAGGCGTACGTAGCGGGAGTCGCCCCACTCGGGGAACTCCGCGTCCAGCGCCACGGCCTCGACCGTCACCGTCCACCCGAGCGGCTCGAACAGCTTGCGTACGAGGTCGGCGCCGCCCCTGGCGGGAAGCGCGGGTACCTCGATCCGCAGGGGCAGCGACCGCGCGGGCAGGTCCGGCTTCGCCGCGCACTGGCCCTTCATCGCGCTGGAGAACACCGCGCTCAGCGCCACGGCGAGCAGGGACGAGGCGGCGTACGGGCGGTCGTTGACGTACTGCGCGAGCGCGGCGTCGGGTGCGCCGCCGCGGCCCTTGCCCTTGCCGCGCCGGACCAGCGCCACCGCGTCGACCTCGAGCAACAGCGCGGCCGTGCACCGCTCGACGGACGCCTCGGGGTAGAGGACGTGCGCCGTGCCGTAGGAGGTCGAGAACGCCTGCGCCTTCTCGGGATGCTTGTGCAGCAGGAAGCCGAGGTCGGTGGCGGGGCGCTCTGGGGTACCGGTGGTACTGATCGTCAGGAACACTGTGAGTCTGCCTCGAAACGTCTTCTGAGCTGCGGTTGCCTCACCTGCGCCGAGCGCCGGTGAACCACAGCGATGGGGAGCGCGCCGGGGGATCACTGCTCCCGGCCTGTCGTCGGCGCGCCCGTCCCAACGTATAGCGAACGCCCCTGGGCGACCTGGGAATTTTCCCTCTCCGGTCCTGGCGAGGGCGGCCAGGGCCTGCCCGGGCGGGAGAGTGGCCTGTTTCGGGTGGGGCAGCGGTTCCAGCCGGGTCGGCTGATGTGACCGGTGCATGATGGATGCATGGATCTTCGAGTCTTCACAGAACCGCAGCAAGGAGCGACCTACGAGACGCTGCTCCGCGTCGCCAAGGCCGCCGAAGACCTCAACTACGGAGCCTTCTTCCGTTCTGACCACTACCTGCACATGGGATCCGTCGACGGGCTCCCCGGGCCCACCGACGCCTGGATCACGCTGGCCGGTCTCGCCCGCGAGACGAACCGGATCCGCCTCGGCACGCTCATGACGGCCGGTACCTTCCGCCTCCCCGGCGTCCTGGCCATCCAGGTCGCGCAGGTCGACCAGATGTCGGGCGGGCGGGTGGAACTCGGTCTGGGCTCCGGCTGGTACGAGGCCGAGCACGAGGCGTACGGGATTCCGTTCCCCAAGGAGAAGTTCGGGCGGCTGGAGGAACAACTCGCCATCGTCACGGGCCTGTGGGAGACACCCGTCGGTGAACGGTTCACCTACGAGGGGAAGTTCTACCAACTCAAGGACTCCCCCGCGCTTCCCAAGCCCGCGCAGCCGAAGGTGCCGGTCCTGATCGGCGGGCACGGTTCCAAGCGGACGCCCGAGCTGACGGCGCGGTACGCCGACGAGTTCAACATTCCCTTCGCCTCCCTCGCGGACACGGAGCAGCAGTTCCAGCGGGTGCGGGCGGCGGCCGAGCGGGCCGGGCGCAAGGGGGACGACCTTGTGTACTCGAACGCGCTCGTCGCCTGCGTCGGCAGGAACGACAGCGAGGTGAAGCGGCGCGCGGACGCCATCGGGCGGGACGTCGACGAGCTCAAGGCGAACGGGCTCGCGGGCTCCCCGGCGGAGGTCGTCGAGAGGATCGCCCAGTATCAGGCCGTCGGATCGCAGCGCATGTACCTGCAGATGCTGGACCTCGATGACCTGGATCACCTGGAGTTGATCGCCGCGGAGGTCATGCCGCAGCTCGGCTGAGGTCGCGTTCCCCGGACCCTTGGGGGGGGTGGGCGGGGGGTGAGCGCGCAGTCCCCCGCGCCCCTGAGGCAGGGCCTCGCCCCGCATCCCCGTCACCCCATCGCCCGCCCCCGCTCCACCACCCCCTGATCCCGTGCCGCCAACCGTCTCAGCATCTCCAGAACCCGGTCCCGGGACTCGTCCGCCGCGTCGATCGCCTCCATGCACTGCCAGTAGGTCCCCTGATCGTCCGCCGCGCAGGCGATACCGACGAGAGCGATACCGACCTCACCGAGAAGACCCCCGAGGCTCAGCAGGGACTCTCGCGCATCACCCAGCTCGGTGAGCTGAGCGGCGCGCAGGTCGGCCACGTCGAGCGGGGGCGCGTTCAGCACGCCGCAGCCCCGGCCCGCGAGCTCGGTCAGTCCGAGCGCCTCGCCCCGGAGCTCCGGCGGTCCCGAGACGGCGAAGCGACTCCCTATGGCCTGGGCCAGAGCCTGCGCCTGCCACGCCTCCGCGATCACCTCGACCGTCTCCCCGCTCCCCGAGAGGGCACGCCTGCTCGCCCCGATGAGCCGCACCGCGTCCATGCGCTGCCCCCGTCTGTCCCGACGCGCTCATCGCACGTCCGCCCGAACTCCCCTGTCCACTACCCAGAGTGAGAGTCCGCGAGACGAAAAGCCAGAGGAAGACCGAAATCTGTGGACACAGAATTGAATGTGGACAACTCAACGACTCCGGAGAGTGACAGTCGAAGCAATCGGACTCGCCGCTTCCCCGGCGCCCTCACCGCGACGCCTCCACGACACCTCCACGACGCCACCGCGCGGCCGCCCGCCTCCCGCTATGCCCCCTCCCCCACCGGAAACCTCCGCTCGTTCCGGTCGATCTTCGCGTCGAGCGCCGCCAGCGCGTCGATGCCGAGCACCTCGCACAGTTGCAGCAGATACGCCAGCACGTCCGCCACCTCGTCCGTGACACGGTGCGCGGTGTCCGCGTCGTCCATGACACGCGCCGACTCCTCGGGCGTCAGCCACTGGAAGATCTCGACCAGTTCGGACGCCTCCACGCTCAGCGCGGCGACCAGGTTCTTCGGCGTGTGGTACTGCTGCCAGTTCCGCGCGGCCGCGAACTCGGCCAGCCTGCGCTGCAACTTCGCCACGTCCAGTTCGCTTTCACTCACGGCGTCAGGTCTACCACCGCGACCCCCGGCACCTCGCACACCCGGACGGCATCGCTCACCGCACCCACCAGCCGGATGTGCCCCCGCGCGCACATCCGCGCCGCCAGCCGCACCAACTCCCCGGCCTGCCGCACGTCCAGCCCCTGGTCGAGGCCGTCGGCCAGCACAGTCAGCGTCTGCAGCGCGGCCGGGACCTCACCCGCCGGGTCGACCTCGAGCACCCCGGGCCCGGTGAGCAGCACCAGGGCCAGCGCCAGATACCTCAACTCGCCGTCCCCGAGCAGCCCCAGATGCGTACGGACGCCGTCCCCGCGGTCGAGGAGCGCGCGGACGGTGCCGTCGCCGAGCGGCTCGGCCAGTACGTCCGCGACGGGGCCCGCGCAGCCGGCCCGCACCGCCGTGACCAGGTGCGCGTAGCGGTGGCCGCACTCCGAGCGGGTGCGCCACAGCACCTCGGCGAGGTTGTCGCAGCCCCGGAGCAGCCGCCCCGCGCCGAGCGGGGCGGCTGCGCGCATCCGCCGGGGGCTCGGGTCGCAGGCGTACACGGCCCGCAGGGCGACCACCATCTGCTCGGCCGCCGCGAGGACCCGGCGCTCGCCGTCCGTCCGGCCGGAGACGCGCAGCGGCAGCAGCGCGGTGCCGAGGCGGTCGTCGGGGAGCGGGCCCCGGGTCACCGCGGACGAGCCCGCCGTGTACCAGGCCGCCTGGACCACACGGCGCCCCGGGTCCCGTAGCGCGGTCTCCAGGAGGGTCAGCCCGCCCGCGGTCAACCGCTCGCCGACGATGCGCAGTTCGGGCTCGGCCTGGACGGCGACATCGAGCCGTACGGGTCCTTCGGGGCCGTCGGCCGTGCAGCCGATGCGGAACCCGCGCCGTCGCTGGGCGTCGGGCAGGGCCCGCTCGGGCACACAGGCGACCGGGTCCGGGAACACCTCACCCAGCGAGGCGCCGCCGCCGAGCCGCGCCAGCGCCTCGTACGCCCGCAGGGCAGTGGTCTTGCCGCTGCCGCTGGGCCCGGTGAAGAGGGTGAGCGGTCCGAGCGGGAAACGGGCGCGCCGGTGCGCGGCGAAGGCGGCGAGCCTGAGCTCGGTGGCGCCGGGCCGGTCGGGGCGCGCCTCGGCCCGGGCGGGGGCCGCCAGAGATGACACGGTCATATGTGGACGGTAAGGGTCCCCCGCCGGGCGAACCGCAGGTGAACCGTTACGCCCTGTTGACCTTCCTACGATCGGGCGACCGGCGCGCGCCCGCGCGCGGGGCCCGGTCCTGGCCGCCCCCGGTCAGATCCCCGGCACCCCCGCTCCCTCCATCAGCCCTTGCACCTGGGTGCCACGCGGTGTCAGCAGGAACACGTTCCGGTCGACCCGGTGCATGCCGCTCGCCAGACCGAAGACGACCCCCGTGCTGAAGTCCAGCACCCGCTTGGCGACCTCGGTCTCCGCGCTGGTCAGGTCGAGCAGGACCGGGATGCCCGACATCAGCGTCTCCGCGACGTCGCGGGCGTCGGCGAACACATTGACCCGCAGCACCACGAAGCGTCGCCGCGCCTCGGTCACGGCCTCGGGTATCGACCGGTGGTTCACCGCCGAGGGCCAGGCGTCCCGGCCCCGCAGCGGAACGACCTGGGCGAGCCCTTCCCACTGCTCGTCGGTGACGTCGTGGCTGTTCACTGGCCCACCCCGTCCTGGCTCGCACTCATTGTCTGCACCGGCCAATTCTTACGCATGGTCACCCGTTCGGCCCAACAGCGACACGGTCCGCGACACCCTCACATCGCCCGCCGGCCGGTTGTGCAGCGGGCGTAACCCTCCAAGATCAGACCATGTGACATCCGCGTAACGGGCAATTCGTACTGTCTTCGGCATGACCACGACCCCCCGCCCGGAGCAGGTCCGGACCGTCTGCTCGTACTGCGGTGTGGGCTGCGGCATGGTCCTCGACATCGGCCGGGGACCGGACGGACGGCGTACGGTCCTGAAGGCGTCCGGCGACAAGGAACACCCCGCCAACTCCGGCCGGCTGTGCACCAAGGGCGCGACCACGGCCGACATGCTCGCCGCGCCCGGCCGGCTGACCACCGCGCTCGTGCGGGAGGACCGCGGCGAGGAGCCGCGGCCCGTCCCCGTCGACGCGGCCCTCGCCGAGACCGCCCGGCGCCTGCGCGCGATCATCGACGAGCACGGCCCGGACGCCGTCGCCTTCTATGTCTCCGGGCAGATGACCCTCGAGGCGCAGTACCTCGCCAACAAGCTGGCCAAGGGCTTCGTGGGGACGAACCAGATCGAGTCGAACTCACGGCTGTGCATGGCGAGCGCGGGCACCGGCTACAAGCTGTCGCTCGGCGCCGACGGACCGCCGGGGTCCTACGACGATCTCGACCGCGCGGACGTGTTCCTCGTCATCGGGTCCAATATGGCCGACTGCCATCCGATCCTCTTCCTGCGGCTCATGGAGCGGGTGAAGGCGGGGGCCAAGCTGATCGTCGTGGATCCGCGGCGCACCGCGACGGCGGCGAAGGCCGATCTGTTCCTGCAGATCAGGCCCGGGACCGATCTCGCGCTGCTCAACGGACTGCTGCACCTGTTGCACGAAGGCGGGTACACGGACCCGGACTTCATGGCCCGAAACACCGAGGGCTGGGAGGCGATGCCCGCGTTCCTCGCCGACTATCCGCCCGCGGCCGTCGCCGGGATCACCGGCATCCCGGAGGACGACATCCGGGCGGCGGCGCGGCTGATCGGCGAGGCCGGGGAGTGGACGAGCTGCTGGACCATGGGCCTCAACCAGTCCACGCACGGCACCTGGAACACCAACGCGCTCGTCAATCTGCATCTCGCCACGGGCGCCATCTGCCGACCGGGCAGCGGGCCCTTCTCCCTCACCGGGCAGCCCAACGCCATGGGCGGGCGCGAGATGGGGTACATGGGGCCCGGGCTGCCCGGGCAGCGGTCGGTGCTGGTGGACGAGGAGCGTTCGTTCATCGAGGAGCTGTGGGGGCTGCCGGTCGGGAGCATCCGGAAGGACGGCGTGGGGCAGGGCACCGTCGAGATGTTCCGGAAGATGGCCGAGGGGGACATCAAGGCCTGCTGGATCATCTGCACCAACCCTGTCGCCTCGGTCGCCAATCGCCGGACCGTCATCGAGGGGCTGGAAGCCGCCGAGTTCGTCGTCACCCAGGACGTCTTCGCCGAGACCGAGACCAACGCGTACGCCGATGTCGTGCTCCCCGGCGCGCTGTGGACGGAGGCCGAGGGCGTCCTGGTCAACAGCGAGCGGACGCTGACCCTGGCACGGCCCGTCGTCGACCCGCCAGGGGAGGCACGGGCGGACTGGCGGATCATCGCGGACGTCGCCCGCGCCATGGGGTACGAGAAGGGGTTCTCGTACGACAGTGCCGAGCAGATCTTCGAGGAGATCAAGGGGGCGTGGAATCCGAAGACCGGGTGGGATCTGCGGGGCGCCTCCTACGAGCGGCTGCGCGGCGGGCCCGTGCAGTGGCCGGTCGCACGGGAGGACGGACCCGCGCGCAATCCGATCCGGTATGTGGACGGGCAGGGGGACGGCGAGCTGTCGTTTCCCACCGCGAGCGGGCGGGCCGTCTTCCACGCGCGGCCCCATCTGCCGCCCGCGGAGATGCCCGACGACGACTTTCCGTTCGTCCTCAACACCGGGCGCCTGCAGCACCAGTGGCACACGCTGACCAAGACGGGGAAGGTCGCGAAGCTCAACAAGCTCAATCCCGGACCGTTCGTGGAGCTGCATCCGCAGGACGCGGCCGCCCTCGGAGTGGCGGAAGGCGACTCGGTGGAGGTCGCCTCCCGGCGGGGGCGTGCCGTGTTGCCGGCGGTGGTGACGGATCGGGTGCGGGTGGGGTGCGTGTTCGCGCCGTTCCACTGGAACGACCTGTTCGGGGAGTACCTGAGCATCAACGCGGTGACCAGTGACGCGGTGGATCCGGTGTCGTTCCAGCCGGAGTTCAAGGTGTGCGCGGTGTCGCTCGCGCGCGTCGCCGCCCGAAGGGCTCTTCCGGAGACACCGGACGGACCGAGGATGCCCGACCGAGTCGAAACAACGCCCGGAGGCTTCGACACGACGCCCGCGGGCTTCGGCACGGCATCCGGAGGCTTCGGCCTGGAGCCCGCTCCCCCGCCCGTTCTCTCCTCCGTCGAACGGCTGTACCTCAGCGGCTTTCTCGCCGGGCTCCCCTCCGGGCTCCCGGGCGTACCCGTCCTGCCCCCGGACGCCCCCTTCGACCCCGAGCACGCCCTGTGGGTGAACGGCGTGCTCGCCGGGATGTACTCGCGCTCCGCGCCCCCGGTGGCCCTGGCGCCGGAGTCCGCGGGCCGTGAGGTGGTGGTGCTGTGGGCCTCGCAGACCGGGAACGCGGAGGAGTTCGCGACGGCCACCGCCGACCGGCTCGCCGCCACCGGGCACCGGGCGCGGCTGGTCGGCATGGACGAGGCGGACGTCGGCGCGCTCGCCCGCAGCGCCGATCTGCTCTTCATCACCAGCACCTTCGGGGACGGCGACGCGCCCGACAACGGGTCCGGCCTGTGGGACACCCTGTCCGCGCGGGAGGCCCCGCGGCTGGACGGCGTGCGCTACGCCGTGCTGGCCTTCGGCGACTCCTCGTACGACGACTTCTGCGGGCACGGACGTCGGCTGGACGCGCGCCTTGACGAGTTGGGCGCCGTACGCCTGGCTCCCCGTACGGACTGCGAGCCGGACTACGAACCGTCCGCGGATGCCTGGCTGGATCAGATCCTCACCGCGCTCGGCGGACGGACCGAGACACCCAGGACGCCGGAGACCACCACGACGCCCGAGGTGCCCCGGGCCGCCAAGTCCGCCAGGCCCGCGCCGGCCGCCGCCACCGCCCGGCTGACCGGCAACCGGCTGCTCAGCCTGCCCGGCGCCGGCAAGGAGGTGCGCCGGTTCACCTTCGACACCCGCGACAGCGAGAGCCCGCTGCCGTACGAGGCGGGGGACGCGCTGGGCGTACGGCCCGTCAACTCGCCTGAGCTGGTTGCCGAATGGCTGGAGACCGTCGGGGTCGACGGGTCAACAGCCGTCGATACGGTAGGAGTCGGCGAGACCTCCTTCCGTGAGGCCCTGCTCCGGCATGCCGACATCACCCGCATCACTCCGGACCTGTTGCGCTTCGTCAGCGAACGGACTCGCGACGGGCGGGAGTTGAGGAAGCTGCTGCGTCCGGACAACAAGGGCGAGCTGGCGCGCTGGTCGTGGGGTCGGCAGGCCGTGGACGTGGTGGCCGAGCATCCGGTGCGGGCGTCGGCGCAGGAGTGGACCGAGGTGTTCAAGCGGTTGCAGCCCCGGCTGTACTCGATCTCGTCGAGTCCGCTCGTCGACCCGCACCTCGTCTCGCTGACCGTCTCCGTCGTGCGGTACGAGAATCCGGGCGGCCGGGCGCGGGGCGGGGTGTGTTCGCCCTTCCTCGCCGACGCCGCGCCGGACGCGGAGGTGCCGGTCTTCGTGCAGCGGTCGCCGCACTTCAGGCCCCCGGCGGACGCGACGACGCCCATGGTGATGGTGGGCCCCGGTACCGGAGTCGCGCCGTTCGTGGGATTCCTGGAGGAGCGCAGGGCACTCGGCCACCGGGCTCCGAACTGGCTGTTCTTCGGCGAGCAGCACCGCGCCACCGACTTCTACTACGAGGACGAGCTGACCGGGCTGCTCGACGACGGCACGCTCACCCGGCTCGACACGGCGTTCTCGCGCGACCAGCGTGCCAAGGTCTACGTCCAGGACCGGATGCGTGAGCACGGGCCCGAGCTGTGGCACTGGCTCCAGGACGGCGCCCGCTTCTATGTGTGCGGGGACGCCTCGCGGATGGCCAAGGACGTCGACCGGGCGCTGCGGGACATCGCCGTCGCGCACGGCGGTCTGGGTGAGGCGGAGGCCGCCGCGTACGTCAAACAGCTGGCGGCGGAGAAGCGGTACGTGCGGGACGTGTACTGAGACACGGGGTGTGGTGCGCCCGATGAGAGCCAAGAGTTGCTCATAATTGGTGAAACTCAACTATTCGCACCGCACCGCACCGGACCGCACATTGAGGCGTACCCATGAGCCTGAGCATCCGCAACCAGCTCCCCGGAACCGTCACCTCCGTCACCCCTGGCGAGGTGATGGCGACGGTCAAGGTCCGTCTCGACGGTGGCCAGGACCTCACCGCGGCCATCACCGCGGAGGCGGTCGAGGACCTGGGCCTCACCACGGGCTCCACGGTCCGCGCCCTGGTCAAGTCGACGGAGGTGTCCCTGGCCACCGGCCCGGTCGACGGCGTGAGCATCCGCAACCAGTTCCCCGGCACGGTGACCGAGGTCTCCACGGGCGAGGCCATGGCCCGTGTCAAGGTCGAGGTCCCGGGCGCCGAGCTGACCTCCGCGATCACCAAGGACGCGGTCACCGAACTGGGCCTGGCGGCCGGATCGGCGGTCGTGGCACTCATCAAGTCCACCGAGGTGTCCCTCTCCAACGCCTGAGACACCCTCGTATGCCCCGTCAAAGCACGAGACACCCATATATGAGACACTCCCGCACGACACGCCCCCACATCGACCATAAGCACACTTCTTACCGCCCTCATACCGGACTCTTCACGTCCGGCATCACGCCCTTCATCTATGGGAATTACCGTCCAATCCCGTGTACTTGGCAGAAATGAGGCCGTCGACCACCGGCCAGAAGGCCCTCACGAAGGCGTCGCCCGACGAGACGCCCGCGCAGTGGCACCGCGTCCTGACCCTGCTCGCCGACATCAGCCTCTTCATCGGTACACGCCCGATGTGGACGGCGGCCGCGAGCCACCGGCTCGCCGTCGCGGCGGTGATCTCGGTCTGCTACGCCTCGATCCTGGTGACGGGCGTCCTCACGCTGACCGTGCGCCGCGGCCGCTCGCTGGCCCGCCTCGACCTCGTGGTCCTGGTGACGGCCGTGACGCTCGCGGTGTGCGGGTTCGCCATCTACCACGGCGGCGGTGACGAGTCGGTCCTCACCGCGCAGGCCGCCCGCGAGTTCGTCGCCGGGCACCAGGTCTACGACCAGCCGTGGCCCTGGCTCTTCGGGCAGCACGGGGTCGCCCTCACCCCGACGATGACCGGCGGCTACGACTACACGTACGGCTATCCGCCGCTGCCCCTGCTGCTCACCGCACCGCTGCTGTGGGTGGGGCACGGGGCGGCCCCCGCGGTCCTGACCGCCACGGGCGCCCTGATCGTGGCCACGATCGTGATGTGGCGGATGCTGCCGACGCAGTGGCGGTCCGCGGCCACGCTGGTCTGCCTCGGCCTCGGCCTGCTGCCCGCGTACGCCCGGCTCGGCTATCCGGCGATCGTCGCCTGCGCCTTCCTCATCCCGGTGGTGGTGGGCTGGCCCCGGATGGGCTACGGCGGATGGAGCGACTGGGCGCGCGCCGCCTGCCTGGGCGCGGCCTGCGCCTCCCAGCAGCTGCCGTGGTTCCTCACGCCGTTCCTGCTGGCCGGGGTCTACGCCCTGCGCCGCGGCGACCTCGGAGCGCGCGCGGCGGCGGCCGCCGTGGGCCGGATCGTGGGAGTGGCCTCCCTGACCTGGCTGCTGATCAACGCGTACTTCATCGTGAGCGAGCCGCGCAGCTGGCTCTCCGGGATCGCGCTCCCGCTCACCCAGAAGGCGAACCTGCACGGCCAGGGCCTGGTCGGCATCTCGCTGTACTTCACCGACGGCAGCGGCCGGCTGTCCTGGTACTCGCACGCGAGCATGCTGCTGGCAGCGGGGCTGCTCGGGCTCTTCGTGCTCTTCGTGCGGCGGCTGGGGCCGGCCGCGGTGGTCCTGCCCTGGTGCGCGTTCTTCCTGGCGACGCGTTCACAGGACGGCTACTACCTGATGATGACGCCGCTCTGGCTGGCCGCCGCCGTGACCGCGCCGCCGTCGGCCTTCACCACGGCGTGGCAGCCCCGGCCCGCCTTCCTGCGCGGCCCGCACCGGCAGCGGGCGCGCATCGCGACGGGTGTGCTGCTGATCACCCCCGCCCTGGTCGCGTCGGCCCTGGCGGTGACGGGCTCACCGCCCCTGAAGATGCAACTGGTCAGCGAGAGCCGGACCACCACCGCCAAAGCCGTGACCGCGCTCACCGTCCGCGTCACCAACCTGGGCGACGCGGCCCTCACCCCGCACTTCACCCTGACCACGGGGCAGGGCATGGGCCGCTACTGGTCCATCAAGTCCGGCCCCGCCACACTCGCCCGGCACGCCTCGGCCAGCTACGAACTCCTGCCACCCACCGGCAAGTTCCCCCTCCCCCACGCCGGCGTACGCATCCGTCTGCGCGCCGTCTCGGCCACGCCGATGACGCTGTCCAGCACGGATCTGCACCTGAAGGCCCCGGCAAGCACCCGCTAGAGGGCGGCGCAGCTCACACCAGACGTCTGATCTCTCCGCGCACTCGGTAGAAACCACCTGATGAGGAGTGCAGCGCGTCCACCACATAGCGGGCGCCGGGCTGGCGTATCGCACGCGGGAACTGGACGTTCCAACTCGGCTCATAGCCCTCGGAGACCACGTGCACACGCACTCGGCCTCCTTCCTGAGTGCACTCCACGACGACCCCGCTCCCCGGTGCGGGGACGGCGCTGATCGTGGCGACGGAGGCGGCGGTGGTCAGCGGTGCGTACGTCGGCAGGGCGGCCGCCAGTTTGATGTCCGCGGCGACCGGGACGGTGCCCGACTGGGCGGCGTTGATCGCGGCCTCGCTCGCGTCGATGCAGGCCAGCGAGCCGTCCGTCGAGACGATGTACAGCCGTTCGTCGTGGTACTGCATGGACAGCGCCGAGCCGCCGCCCGTGCCGAGCTTCCACAGCCGGGTGCCGTCGGCGGTGAAGCAGTAGACGGAGGAGGCGGAGTCGCCCGCGAAGACGTACTGCCCGCCGGGGGACGTGGCACACGAGTACACCGCGGCGTCACACACGTAGGAGGCCTCGATCAGCCCGGTGGACTTGGCGAGCCGCTGGACGACCCGGCGCCCCGTACCGGCGTAGACCGCGTTCTCCTCCTGCCATCCGAAGAGCACATTGCCGTTGGTCGCGGTGTGCCAGAGCTGGCTGGTGCCGTCCGCCGCGTAGGCCGTCACACCGCGGCTGTGCCCGTGGTAGACGGCGTGGTCGTCGGCCCGCACCATCCACGCGTTGTCCCCGGACGAGTTGCGTGACCACTGGAGCTCGTCCTCATGGTCGATGACCGTCAGACCGCCGTTGCGGTCGGAGACGTTCAGCACGCCCGCGTGAATGTCCAGCCAGAAGATGTCCACCTCGGCCGCTATCTCGTAGGCCGCGAACGGCACCTTCGAGGAGAGGTCGTACACCCGGCCGTCGTCACAGCCCGCGTAGATCCAGAAGTCGTCCGCCACCAGGCACTTCACACCGTCGGGCAGGGAGTAGTGCGCCAGCACCTCACCGTCATGGCTCAGGTTGTAGACGCTGCCGTGCTGGTTGCCGACCCAGCAGCGGTCCTCGTCCACATGAATGCCGAACGCCGAGGCTCCCGTACGGAACCGCCACAACACCGGAGCCGTCGCCCGCGCCGTGGAGGGGGCGGACGTCACCTGACGGCGCGTCACCGCCCGGGCCGCGCGCTGCCCCTGAACGGCGGGCGCATACCCCTTGCGCACCTTCTCGGCTATCTTCTTCGCCGCCGCCGCGTTCGCCTTCTCGACGGTCGGAAAGGCGGAGGTCTGGCGCTGCCCGTCCACACCGATCCGTCCGTACCGCACGGAGACGGTGGTCCCCTCGACGGTCACCTCGTAGAACTTGTGGGCACCGCCGCTCTCCTGGGACAGCTCCAGATACGTCGTGTTCCCCGACTGTCGTGCCTGCGCAGCGGACACAGCACACCCCTCCCCAAAGGCCCGGTCGGCCGGTTCGGCCGTTCTCCAGTGACTCCAAACTAGTGGTCACCACTGACAACGACGGGGTCGGACCGAGGCCGCTACGCAAGGACCTTCACACCCGCACCTTCGACCTCGACCCGAAAAGGTCGACCGGCGGTTCTTCGCCATCGCCACCGCCCTCGTCGGAACCCCCACCGAACTGATCGACGCGTCGGGCGACCCCGCGTGGCGCAGCCGCAGCACGCTCTGGGGCACCACGGCCTGGGCCCGTGACAGCAGTGCTTACACCCCCCCTCCGGTTCCCAGGCCAGTACTACGACCCCTAGACCGGCCTCCACCACAACTACTTCCGCCACTACGACCCGGAGACCGGCCGCTACACCTCCCCGGACCTCCTCGGCCTCGCTCCCGCGCCGAATCCCCTCGGATATGTGGACAACCCCCACACCGGGTGCCACCCGCTGGGTCTGATGCCCAACTACACGACGGGCGGAAGACTCACGTTCCGGCACGGCGAGGACGTCGTCGTGACCGACGGGCCCGGCATCACCCAGGGCCAGGCCATCACGGCATACGGACCGTCGGGCATCAAAGGCGACTCCGGGGTGGGGCGCTCGGCGGCGATCCCACGGACCCCGGTGCACCAGTGACCCACGAGGACATCGTGGAGGGCAGGATTCCCGCCAAGGGTGGCTATTTGGCTCCGGCAGTGCGGATCAGATGAGGCAGGAATGACCATGAAACCGTCGCTCGACGGCGACTGGCGCGCAACGGTGACGGATGATCCGCTGCACATCACCCCCCGCTTCGACGGCGGCTCCGTGCGCGTCATGCGCTACGCGGACGTGCAGGAACGTGAGGGGTTCTTCGTGGACACCTTCGGCAGCCGGCAGTGGCTGTGGGACGCGCCCGACATCCTCCGGTTCGACCCGGCCGGCCGGCAACTGGTCGGGGCCTAGATCCAGTTGCCGGAGGAGTCCGCCTCCGCCGAGGACGCCGCCCGCCTTTCGCTCACGCCCACGGTGCGCCCGGGCGGGCTGCGCGCGGACGAGGTCCGGGACTTCCGGCATGAGATGTGCACGGTGCTGTGTCGCGTTCCCGGGGACGCCGTGCTGACCGGTCTGCGCGATCTCGAAGTCCTCGACGAGCCGCTGGAGGCCCGCATCGGCATCGCCTCCGACGTGGCGCTCCTGGTGCAGCACGGCAGCGTCGTCGGCTGGAGTCTCACCGACCCCGCGCGGTATCTGACCACCGCCTACGCCGACCCCGACTCCGACCCGCCGTCGCGCGGCCGACGAGGCCCTGTGCAACCGGCCCGAGGACCGCCACCGGGCCGACGCCCTGCTCTCGCTCATCGCGAACCTGGTCGAGGACTACGGGAACTGGTGACGGTCAGCCGGCGAAGCAGAGGCACGCATGTCGCTCGGGGGCGTCCTCGTCGGTGTCGACGAGGCAGATCGGCCGCCGGGTGCCGAGCTCCAGCCGGACGTGGTGCACCGTCGTAGCCCGCCGCATGCAAGAGCCCCGCGGCCCCTCCCGGCGTGACTTCGTCATCTCGCGCGCCACCCGCCGGGCCATCAAGAGGATCTGTTTACGCGTCAGAGTCCCTCTTTGACCGGTTCGAGGATCGCCACGCACTCCACATGATGCGTCATAGGAAAGACATCACGAATGACCTAAACTCCCAAATATGCAGGTCAGGAGGCACTCGGGGAAGCTCTTCCCATGTTCTGCAACGCTGCGTGCGTCGCAGATGCGTCATGGCCGCGCAGGCTCGATAGAACCTGCGCCTCCTGGCAGCCCTTACTCCCACCATCATCGACGAGACACTGAACGCGTGCCCGGCGCACGCTGAGGTCCAGTTCAATGGACCCCAGCTCCTAGTGGGCGAAGGAACCTGCTGGGCTCACCGTTCCAGGAGATGGTGAGTGCATCTCTCGCTCTGGTAGCCGCGACGAACAGCAAAGAGCGGGCCCGCTGCAGTTCGCGCCTGTGGCGCAGTCGGTCAGTCCGTTCCCAGGTATCCACTGTCGAGCGGGGGACCAGGCCCTCCGAGACACCGGCGATGATCATGCGACGGTATTCGAGCCCTTTGAAGCGGTACATCGTGCCGACGTGTACGCCCTCGGCTCCTCGCGCCCCGTCGCCAGTGATCTTCGTGGCCACGATTCCGCGTCGGCCGAGACGCGCCACAACCTCGTCGACCTTTTCGTTCGTCGGCACGCAGACCGCGACGGACTCGCGTGGGACGTCGTGCCACGCCTGCACCTGCTCCGCCACGAGGTCGAGTTCCTCGTCCCAACTGTCCGCGCTCCGAAGGCACGGGCGTCCGCCGTGCAACACGGACCGGTATCCCGCGAGGTCGTCGGTGCTGCCGTCGAGGTCGTCGTAGTCGGTCCCTTCGAGGATGCCGATGGCGGCACCCAGGATCTCGCGTGTGGTGCGATAGCTGAGTGTCAGTTTCGCCGAACGGCCCCGGATGTTGATGCCCAGACTGCCGAGCGTGACTTGGTTGTCGTAAATCCTCTGGTGGGTGTCACCGACGAGGAACATGTCGTCGTCCTCGCGGGGAACCATGGCCCGCAGCATCTTCCAGTGCGCGGCACCAAGATCCTGCGCCTCGTCCACGACGACATGTCGGTAGCGGTAACGCAGCCAGGCACCTGTTCCCGACTCCACGTGGACATTGCCCGGTCCGCCGCGCTCTTCCTCCTGACGGCGGCGCTCCTCGATCTTGTGGCTGCGGGCCATCTCCAACTGGGCTGCCCGTTCCGCCACTTGTCGGTGAGTTTCCAGTCCCCTGACGTCGAGGCGTTGGGTGAAGCGCTCGGCGAGTTGCCAGATCTCCGCCCGGTCAGGGCGACTCACGCTGCGGCCCCGGCCGGCCCGCCGGGCCTTGAAGTAGTCGGAGCGCGACGCCACGGCCTGGCCGAGGATCACCTGGTTCCACTCGTCGCTGAGGAACTCGGCGTCCCAGCGGTTCTCCCCGGTCTCCACAAGCAGTTGGCGCCACTCGCGCAGAGCTTGTGTGTCATCGATTCTGCGCTTGGTGTTCCCCGGGTCGGCCTCACTGACGACACGTGTCGCCAACTGGTCGACGTGCAGGATGTCGACGCGGGCGAGCATCTGCGGGCCGCCGAGGGAGAGAAGACGAGAACGCAGGTCGGCGGCGAGGTTCTTGTTGAAGGTGGTGAGGAGGACCGGCTTGTTGTGGCCGGGGGCCAGGTGGTCCACCAGGTGCTTCACCCGGTGCAGAGCGACGATCGTCTTCCCCGTTCCGGGGCCTCCTCCCACGCGGGCCGGCCCGGAGTACCTGCGTCCCACCAGCTTCTCCTGGGTGGGGTGGAGGAACACCTTCCACCGGCCGAAGTCGCCCTCCTCAAGGATGCTCCGCAGCGACTCGTCATCAGTGATCACCACAGCCTGTGAACGGTCGGCCGCCGCTCGCCAGTCGTCACCGCGGGTGCTGTCGATCGATTCCTCGGAGGCAACCGCGACCGGCGCGGTCACCTCCTCCATGACCTGCTCGTAAGGAACTTCGTCACGCAGTCGCAGCAACACCTCGCCCGTGTGCCGCGGGGCGTACTCGGCGAGTCCGAGCAACTCGTCGTCCGTGGTGAGCTTGAGGACGATCGGGATAAGAGGCTCGGCCACCCCCAGGTCCGCCAGTTGCCGCGCGGTGTAGGCGGCGAACAGCGGAGTGTCGGTGGCAGCACTTTCAGCGGCGGATGGTTCGGGACGCGCCTCCGCTCCTTCCGTGCCCAGAACGCCGTCCTCCACCACCTGGAGGTCCACGTACTCGATCGCGCCGGTGATCTGGTTGATGCCGTATGCGAGCCGGTCGAGGTTGCGGTGGACGTGTCCGCGGTGCTTGACCGAGACCAGGAGCCAGTCGTTTCCGCTCAGCCGCACCAGAAGCGCCCGGTATTCGCGGTTGACACGCGCCGACCACAGACGCTCGTGTCCCTTGAGAGGCTTGAGGTCGAAGCCCGGCGCCTCGGGGTTCCTCCGGAACTCGTGCTGGAATTTGTAGACCGCCCCGACGATCGCCCGGTCCAGCTTGACGATCTCCTTGTCCGCCTTGTCGAGCAGGCGGAGGGTCGCGCCCGCTGTGGGCGCGCCGGTGCTGGTCATCGGTCCTGCTCCTCGTCGTCGTTCGCGGCCGGATGGCCGTCTTCGGTGTGTCGGGTGAGGGTGGCCGCGAGTTCCCGGGCGTCCCACTCGACGGCGGTCCGTACGGTCCACCCCGCTGCCACATAGGCGCGGTCACGGTCCTGCGCTTCGGCAACGGCGGCTTCGTCCTCCTGGACAGGGGCGAGAACGACACCGATGCGGTGTGCGGGCCAGGCCAGTTCGGCGGACCAGGCGGCATCGCCGAGCTCGAATCCGGCCTCGGGAGCAGGCACCGCGGACCGGACGAGTACGTCGACGAGTTCCGCGAGCCCTGGCTCTTCCACCAGGTAGTCGACGACCTCGTCCCAGGCGGGATCGCGTACGGCCTCCGTCGCCGAACCCGAGGGGAGCGGTGCTTCCACGGACGCTGTCTCGGTCTCAGCGGCCTCGGTGGAAGGCCCTTCCGTAGGAGATTGCTGCGGCTGTCGGCGGGACTCCAGCCAGCCCCCTCCACCTGTCACGGCCAGTTCCACGGGATCGAAGCCCGTCAGTTGGCCGGCCGCCAGCTGGACACCGTCGCCCTCGCCCTCGTTGAGGAACTGGAGGAGATTGGTCCAGTAGAGCCAGGCCTGCCAGCGCCTGCGATGGGCGTTCTCGTCGCGGCCCAACGCTTCCGGACTGTCGTCGAGAACGGTCAGAGCGGTCCACACCGCGCCCGCCTGCCCCTTGCGCAGGTCGAGGGCGACCGTCAGGGGGCATCCGCTGCTGTCCTGGGTGGCCATGATCTGGACAGCACCCTGCCCGCCGGAGAGCCGCTTGCCGTGCAGGGCCTCGGCGATACGGTGCCCGATCTCGGGCTCGTCCGCCAGGGCGCGGCTCGTCGCGGAGACCGCGGCGAAGCCTGCCAACGCGCTCTGGGTACGCCGCCTCCACAGCTCTTGGTCCGGGGTAGTCAGGTAGCCGATCAGGGTGTCGACCGGGTTGGTCCACACGAAGCGGTTCAGGTCGCGCGGGTCGTCGCCGTGCAGCCGCCGGTGGATGTCGGACGCGGTCTTCTGCGCCGTGTTCTGGTACGGCACCCATACGGGATCGGTGGGTGGCTTCGCGTCGCCGGTCCAGGCGCGTACGTCGTCCCAGGTCAACTGGAAGACCTGCCACCCGTGCCCGGCGCGCAGCCGGGTCCGTTTGTCGGCGTCGGACGCGATGCGGTTGTGGTCGGGACTCGCGTGATAGCGGTAGCCGTCCAGGTAGACGGCGACGCGCTTGCGGTCGTCGTCCAGGCTGCGGAAGACCACGTCGGGCACGGTGAAGCCGAGGTCTGTCTGGGTCTCCATGCGCCAGCCGCTGACCTTGCCGTCGGGCGCGGTGAACCGCAGCGTCGTGTCGCGCTCGCCGTCGGGTGTCTGCGCGGAGCGCACGCTCACCTCGTCGACGCCTTCGGCCCAGGAGAGGAGCCCCCGGCGGAACAGCGCTTCCAGTTCGCTCTCGACCTGTTTGTCGAGGCTGATGGCACGGGTCGTCCCGGCTTCCTCGATGTGCCATGCGTCACCGGTGCGGCCGAGGAGCTCACCCAGCATGTCGAGGGCGTGTTCGCGTGAGACCAGTTCGTACTCGCTGTCACCGACATACCGCAGCAGGCAGCGGTGGCAGGCGGGGCGCTTCTCGCCGACGCACGGGCAGCGTTCGATGACCTGGCGGGCCCGGGTCAGCACGTCGTGCAGCCCGTCGGGCCCCGCGAGCCGGTGCAGATAGCCGGTGCCGCCGGGCAGCGAGTCGTACAGCACGAGGAAGTGCCTGCGGACGTCGCCGCCGGGCTCGGGCATCGAGTCGGTGACCACGGCGAGGTGGTCGGGGTCGCCGCCGTAGCTCTGGGCGATGCCCGCGAGCAGCAGCGCCTTGAACGAGGCCAGGCGCTCCTCGGTGTACGCGGTGACCGCGGGGATGAGGATGCGCAGCGCCTCGCTGCGCAACTCGTGGGCAAGCAGCAGTCTCACGCCCGCCTGCGCGGCCTGTGTCTCGCCGAGCCCGTCGCGCAGCCGGGGGCACCACGGGCGGTGGTACTTCGTGGCCCGGGACGCGCCGAAAGCGCTCTGCTGTCCGGCCTGCGCGGTGGTGGGTCCGCCGTCGGGGTCGGCGTATCCGCAGGAGTCGCAGACCCAGAAGGGGTTGAGCCGTACCTGGCGTCCCGCGAAGGCGCTCTCCACCCCGGTGTCCACGCGAGAGGCGCCGACGTTGAGGTGGCGGATCACGGCCTGCCGGGTGAACTCCCAGCCGAAGGTGGCGTTCTTGTGCTTCCACCCCGCCTCGACGTGCTCCTGCGGAATGTCCACGGCGGGGACCACGGTGTAGAGGCGCCGCTCCCGGTCGTCGGTGTCGTCGCGTACGCGGATGTCGTCCCGCTGGTCGCGGGCCGTCACCCGGTGCGGCACCAGTACTTTGTGCAGGCAGCCGACGTCGCCGATGGCCGGGGAGTGGCAGCGTGGGCATGCGGTGGAGTCCTGCCGTGCCTGCTCCGTGCGGATGTGCCCGCAGTCGGGGCAGACGCGCCACCACAGCCACGCGGGGCGGTTCGGGCTGCCGACGTCGAGCCCGGTGACGCGGTGCTTGTAGCCCTGTACGTAGTAGTGGTTGCCGGGCGCGAAGTCGGTGAGGGCGAGGCGCGCCGACCGGTCGTATCTGAGTACTTTGCTGTGGTGCTCGGGCTGCCCGTCCTTGCCGTCCTCCTTCCAGGTGAGGGTGGCTTCGAGTTCGGTCAGCGAGTCGACGAGGCTGTAGTTGGGCAGCAGCCCGAGGTCGACGAGCGCGCCGTGCGCGGTGGTGCGGCTGATCTCGCCCGCGTGCCGGGACACGGCTCGCCGTTCGGCCCGCAGTTCCCTGCCCTGCCGTTCGTGTTCGGGATCACCGGCCACCAGTGCCTTCAGCGCCTCGTCGATCGACGTGACCCGGCGCTGCATCTCGCCGCGTCGTTCCTCCCACTGATCGCGCGCCTCCTTCAGTGCACTTGCGAGTCCCCCCGTCGCGTACGAGCGCAGTGCCTCGGCCGCCTGCGGGCTGACGCCCGTTCCCTTCGTCTCGTCGTACGGCGGGAACAGCAGAAGGAAGGTGTCGACGCGGCGGGGGCCCTCGGCCAGTGCGGCCTGCTGGAACTCCGCCAGCCATGCCGAGGCACCGAACAGGTCGGTGGCCTGGCGGGGCATCGGGCTGAGCGGTTCCCCTTCGCCGTCCGGCGCGGGCAGGCGCCCGGCGCCGACGAGGTCGAGGAGGTGTGCGAGGTACTGGCGGCGCAGGATCTCACTCGCGGAGAGGAAACAGCCGGGAGGCTGGATGTCCCCGGCGATCATCTGCCGGGGGTCGTCCAGGTAGTAGCGGTCGCGGGGGCCGCGGTCGACCATGGTCAGCAGGTAGGCGTTGCCGGTGGCGCGGCCGGCCCGGCCCACCCTCTGCACGTAGTTGGCCGGCCCCTTGGGCAGCGAGGCGAGTACCACGGCCGACAGATCACCAATGTCGATACCGAGTTCGAGCGTGGGGGTGCAGGACAGGACCTGCGGGTTGGCGTAGTGGACCCGGGTGCCTTCGCGGAACGCCTTCTCCACGGCTTCGCGCTTGGGGCGGGTGAGGGTGCCGGTGTGCTCGGCTGTGTTGATGGTGAAGACGCCGGCGTCGCGGTACATCCGCCGGTAGAAGTCCTGGGTGAAGTCCCGGCGTCGTACGCCGCTCTCCAGGTCCTGACCGGTGCGCAGCAGTCCGCCGCAGCGGTAGCGGGGGCACGGCTGTCCGTGCCACTGGTCGGCCAGGGCCGGGTGGACGGTCTGTTCCCAGGAGCAGACCGGGCAGTGCGCGGAGGCGTCGGCCACCTGGTCGTCGGCCAGCTTGCGGACGTGTACGTGGCCGGGCTGGAGACCGTAGACGCGGGTCACTCCGTCCTTGGCGGTGCGGGCGGACAGCACGCCCGCGTCGACGAGCGCGGGCAGCAGTCGTACGAGGAAGGCGTTGGCGGCGTCGGGACGCAGGCCGAGACTTCGTCGCGTCCAGTCCTGGTACCAGCCGAGGCGGCCGGTGACCACGTCGAAGTCGTCGCTGCCCTGTTTGGGGCTGCCGAGCAGGAACGCCGGGGCGGACACGCCGGGCGGGAACGCCGGCATCCCGGTCCTGCGCCCGCCCCAGACGAGCCAGCGGCGTACGCCCGCCTCGTCCAGCCAGCCGTCGAGCCAGGCGTGCCGGATGGCGCCGCGCGTGCGCAGCCGTTCGAGGAGGCCGCGTACGTACCCGGTCCAGCGGTCCGGACCGGGCAGGGAGCCGTCCGGCAGTGCGATGTCCCCTGGAGTGGTGTGCAGGAGTTCTCGCACGATCTCGGCGACCGCGTCCGGGTCCTGGAGCGGGACGTCCGCAGCGACCGTGCGGGTCAGCTCCAGCGTGCGGCCCTGCCGGGACCTCAGCCCGAACTCCAGAACCGCCGCGAAGGCGAGGCGCTGGGCGATGAGTTCCCAGGTGGGGCGGGAGCCCTGGCTGCGCCCGGACAACAGGGTGTCGACGCCGCGCACGACGTGCAGGTCGGGCGGGATCACCGCGGCCTGTACGGCCTTGCTGTCCACGACGTCCGCGATGAGGTCGGCGGCCAGGTCGCTCAGCGCGATGGGCTCGTCCTCGTCGATGTGGCTGGCGAGCAGGGAACGCAGCGAGAACGTGTACGAACGGTTGGCGACGAATCCGGCGCGGTGGGCGGCGTCCTGCACGGAGTCATTGAAGAGGAGGGTCTTGTCCTCGTTCAGGTTCTTGTCGAGCTCGCCGCCCGTGAACAACTGGGTGATGGAGGCGGCGGCGAGCGCGGCAAGCCCGGTACCGAGGTAGCGGATGGCGTTGAAGGTGCGGCAGGCCGGGCACTGGTCGCCCCGCGCCGCCCGGTCGTCGCCGAGGTCCGCCCAGACGAACGCCGCGTCGTGCAGCGGCTTGGCCGTGTGTGGGCCTTCGCCGTCGCGCGGCGGGTCGAAGTCCGTTTCCCGCGACAGCGGCCGCACTCGTCCGGTCGCCCCGTCGAGCACCATCACGGTCGGTCCGCTGCGCTGCTTCTCGGCCACGAAGGCCGCGTCGTACGCCTGCCGCGGGGTCGCCGCGATCATGTTGCGGACGCGGCTCTTGTCGCGGCCGACGGACGCCCGGCGGATCTTCGTGGCGTTCATGTCGAGCTCCGCCGGATCCGCCTCCGGGGAGAGCGCGGCCCAGCCCGAGCGGCCGCATTCCCGGCAGAAGACCGCGGGCAGGAACACCTGCGCGGGCGGGGGCGCACTGTCACCCGCGGGTGTGACCGGGACCGTATCGCCGTCAGGGGCGAGGGCTCCAGCCTCACGGCCACCGGCCGTACGAGCGGTGAGCCTGCCGCCTGTGGTGATCCGCTCGTCGTCCCAGCGGAACTCGGCCCTCGCCGCGCTGACACCGCGCAGTACCCGGGAGACCGAGCGCACCCAATGGTGCACCTCGATCGACAGGAGTGGTCGGGTCGGGTGTTCGGGGTCACGAGCCGTGGACAGCAGGGCGACATAACGCGCGAGGGCCTGGGCGGCGACGCCCGGGCTCTGCTGGACCGCCATGCCCCAGTGGTAGGCGTAGCGCGGCAGGACGTCCATGATCTCGGCCGTGGTGCGCGGCCGGCCGTCGAGGATCTCCAGGACGGCGGCGGTCAGCCGGTGGCGGCGCAGTTGTCTGCCGAGCTGCCCGGGGTCCAGGCCGCTCCGGCCCGTGAAGGCGGCGGCCAGCTGATCCAGCACGTCGCGGTCGCGGGCGGGATCACCGAGTTCCGCTACTTCGTGCGGGGCGGGGAAGGGCAGTCCGAAGTCGCTGCTTCCCGCGAAGTCCTGGGCACTACGCCGGTCTTCGCCCACCACGGCGTCCGGCGGGAAGGGTACGCCGAACACCTGCTCCGCCACGTCCAGCATCGACCCGCCCGCCGTGCCCGGCGTGCCCTCGCCGAGGGTGGCCGAGGTGGCGACGGGGCAGACCGGGCCCAGGGGTCGTCCCGGCTCGTCGAGGCCCGCGACGGCGCCGAGCCGGCGCAGCAGCATGGCGACGTCGGTGCCCTGGGCGCCGTCGTAGGTGTGGAACTCGTCCAGGACGACGTACGCGAGCGCGGAGCCGCCCGGCTCCTGCCACAGCCGCTGGTCCTCGGGCCGCTGGAGCATCAGGTCCAGCATCTTGTAGTTGGTGATGAGGATGTCGGGCCGGGTGCGCCGGATCTCGTCCCGGTCGACCGCGACGCGCGGGTTGGCCTGCTTGAACTCCTTGGACGCTTTGTCGCCGATGTAGAGCGCGGCGCGCACCCCGGCGTCCCTGAGCCGGGCGTCCCGGGGACTGTCGAGGTAGTCGTTGATGCGGTGGGCCTGATCGGTGGCCAGCGCGTTCATCGGGTAGAGGAGGACGGCTTTGACGCCCTCTCGGCCGGCCTCGCGCTCCCGCCGGCAGTGGTCGAGGATCGGCACGAGGAACGACTCGGTCTTGCCGGACCCGGTGCCGGTGGTCACCAGTGTGGGCAGGGCGGGACCGTGCAGGGTCGAAAGGCGTTCCCAGGCCCGCTCCTGGTGCCGGTACGGGGTGGTGAAGCCTTTGGTCCGCGGCCACCAGGTGAGATGCCGCTGCCAGTCGTCGTTCTCGGCCGAGCGGAAGGGGGTGCGGATGCGCAGGTAGGGGCCGCGGAAGATGCCGTCGTCCGCGTCGCCGAGAAACTGCTCCAGGGCGGTACGGGTGCCTTCGTCCGCCAGCGCGTACGTCGTCGACAGGTACTGGCTCAGGCTGTCGCGTACCTGCTCGGCGGCGAGGGTCGGTCGCACCCTGCTTCTCCTTCGTTCCGATGTCTCGTCGGTGCCGTCTCACCTGCGCGGCTCCGGGCCCCACGGTAATGGGCGAGGCCGACACCCCGGCACGGCGGAGGTGGCCGGGCCTTGCTTCGTCGTTCTGCTCAGACGCCCAGCTTGCGGCCTACATGCGCGACGCGTAAGGCCTTGTTCTCCGGCACGAGCCGGAAGTGCACCCGGCCGGGTCCCGGGGTGAAGCGGGCATGCGTGTCGAAGATCCGTGTCCGGCCGTCGAGGTCGGTGAACGCGCAGAGCTCGCGGCCGCGCTGTTCGCCCTCGCCCGTCACCCAGGAGTGCCACTGAGGTCCGCCGGGCTCGGTGTCCGGGTTCCACGAGGCGACCGCCTGGTCGAGTTCGGCCAGCCGCCTGCCGGCCGGGCGTACCCAGACCTGGAGCAGGTTCCGCAGCTGCTGTTCCACCCCGGGGAGGAACTCCAGGTGAGGGAAGAGGGCTGCGCGCCGCTCCCACAGGTCGGCCCCCTGGGTCACCGCGTCGAGTCCGCCCCTGCGGGCGAGTTCGACCTGTTGCGCGATCCACCTCAGATGCTCGTCGACATGCGTCCCGCTCGACGCGTGCCGAAGCTCGACGTCGCTGACGTGCGACGCGAACGCGCCGTCTTCCTCCTCGACCAGTTGCTCACGTTCCAGCCACACCCGGTCCACGCCCCAGCACGGGTCGACGGCCAACGACACACCGAGCCCGTCCATGAGGTGGGCCGCGCCGAGTCCTTCGACCGTCTCGCCCCGGTGCCGGTACTCGACGTCGTAGAAGCCCTCTCCCTCGGGAAAGGCGACGCGGTGCGGCCACTTGCTCTGCATCTGGAGGAGCCGCCGCCACGCGTCACGGTTCTTCGGGTCGCCGTGCCACTTGCCGATCGGATGCCCGTCCGCGATCTGAAGTCCGGTGATCGGATCCCTGCTGACCAGTACGGTGCCCGCCCGGTCGGCCCGGACGACGGCGAGCACCGCCCGCGCCAGTTCGGTCATGGCCCGTTCGGCCCGCGCGGGATCGGCTCGGGTCCCACAGGATCTCTCGTTCAGGAACAGCAGCGGCACGTTTCCCCCTCCGTGATGTCGTCCGCGCCCGTCGGTCGGCTCCCCGGCCGGTCTTCAGGCGAGCAGCTCGTCCAGGGTGTTCTCCACCTCGTCGAAGAACCCCTCGGGCCACTGGTCGATCAGCCCGTCGCGGTCGATGCGGGGGCTGGTCACCTCGCTGCCCGTGGAGCCGCCCCGGAAGTAGTGGAGAACGGCCTTGTCCGGTGCCAGCACCCCACGCTTGACGGCGAGCCGCACCCCGTTGAGCACGTGATCGCTGTGCGTCTCCACGACGAACTGCGCCCCTTGTGCCGCCGCTGCGGAGACGAGGGCGGCCATCCGGGTCTGACCGCGCGGGTGCAGATGCGCCTCGGGGTTCTCCAGCAGGACGAGCGATCCGGGCTCCGCCGTCAGGCAGGCCACGACGATCGGCAGGGCGTACGTGAGACCGAAGCCGACGTTCGTGGGGCGCCGCCGGGTGCCGCGCGGCCCGTCGAAGCCGTAGGAGAGGCGCACCGAGTCGGTGCCTTCGATGGGCTCGGCCTGGAGGTCCACCCCCGGGCAGAGCTCCCCCATCCACGCGGCGGCCTGGTCGAGCAGCCGCGCCGACTCCGCGCGCACGTGGCGTAGCGGCCCTTCGGGAACTTCGTCCCTGGCGTGGTGGCGCAGGAAGTTGACGGTGTGTTCGCCGCGCACGCCGAGAAAGCCGCGCCCGATGGCAACGTGGTGATCGCGCGGGTAGAACTCGGCGGGCGAGATGCGGTCGGCGTGCAGGTACTGGAACCCGGCGGTGAAATATCCGGGGACGACGGCGGCGGGGCCGACGGGAGGCGACGCCCCTTCACTGGTCAGCGGGATGTCGACACCGGTCAGCGGAAGCAGGTTCTGTTCGGCCGCGTAGGCCACGGTCCAGGAGTAGCGGTACGCGCCTTCGCTCACGGAGAGGGTGATCTCCGGCTCGTCGCCGGTGAAGTCCTCGTGCAGGACGTCGTGGCCGGTGCCGAGGGAGACGAGTTCGCCGTTGAGGAGAAAGCCGTTGTCCACGGCGGCGACCTCGCCGGAGCCCGCCTCCTCCACCAGATCCCGCACGTCATCGAAGTCGCCCGCTGCGTACGACTGATGGAGGAGGCCGAGCGACTGGAGCACGCTGCTCTTGCCGGAGGAGTTGAGGCCGGTCAGCAGGGTGAGGGGCCCAAGTCGCAGGTCCGCGTGCTGGAACGCCTTGAAGTTCGTCAGCGTCAGCTGGTCAATCACTGCCCACTACCCCCCGGAAGAGCTCCGCCATGGCGGTGAACCTCTTGCGCACCTTCTTCGTGTCGCCGGTGGCGACGGAGATGGCCCGGTCGAAGTCCCAGTCCCCCATCAGCCCGAAGAACCCTTCGAGCACCCTGTCACGCGACGTTACCAGCGTCTCACGCTCGTGATCGTCCAGGATGGCCAGATTGACCGCGACCGTCTCGAACAAGGCTTTGTTGATGGGGGACTTGCTCCCCTTTCCACCCCGCCATTTCCGGAACGCGTGATCTCCGAAGATGTCCGAAGCGCAACGCATCGCCTTGCGGAACTCCAGCGCCAGCAGCTCCCGTTGATCCGCGCTGAGCCGGTTGACGTAGTGCATGGAGGTGACGAGGAACTGGTCGAAGTCCCGCTGCGCGTGCCCGGAGGGGTCGCTCAGCCGGAACGCCAGGAAACGCAGCACCATCTCCCGGTCGGCCATCCGTTCGTTGGACACGCTGTGCCCGGTGGCGTCCCCGAACGCCGAATCCTCGGCGAGGTCGGCGAGGTAGCCGCGCACCGGCCCGTCGACCAGGGCGTGCCGGATCTCCTGCGGGGTGAGCGGCAGCCCCCCGGTGTTGATCCGCGAGAACACGTTGAACTTCACCGCCTCCGGCGTGCCCTGCTGGATGATGTGCACCACCAGCTGGGTCTCGCGCAGCCTGATCTTCAGCCGGCCGGTCAGCGCCTCGTAGCCCTTCCCGTGGTAGTCGCGCAGGTAGTCGAGGCCCCGCAGGGTCAGCGGCGGCATGTCCACCGCCTCCGGCGCGATGAACCGGGCGATGGCCGTGAGCCGCTGAATGCCGTCGACCACGGCCCAGTCGTCCTTCTCGTCCTGTGCCATGTGGAAGGACGAGATGGGGATGCGCAGCAGCAGCGACTCGATGAGACGGCTCTGCTGTACGTCGGTCCAGATGCCGGCCCGGCGCTGGAAGTCGGGCGCGAGGTCGATCATCCCCTCCCGCAGCCGCGAGAGCAGCAGGTCGACGGTGGTCGTCTGGGTCTCGATCTTGATGCTCTCGGGCCGGAAGGGCGCGGAGATCTCATCGGGGTCACTGGTGCTCGCGCCTGCTTCCGCCCCTTCCTCGTCGGCGGGCTGCTCCAGTTCCACCCCGGTCGGCAACCCGTCGCCGCCGACCTCGACAGGGCCGTGCAAGGAGGGGAAAAGTCCGGGCTGGAGCAGTTCGCTGTCCTCCAGCGGGAACTGGTAACGCCGGAATCCGACGTCTCGCCCCCGCCCGGTCGCCCGTCCGCTGCCACTGTCCTCAAGCCCTGCCATGACTCCCCGTCGCCTCCGCCGCCCGCCGCCGCTGACCTTGATGCATGGTCGGCTGCCAGCCTATAGACGGCGGGCTGGACAGTCAGCGCGGAAGGTCCAGTTCGGCGCGGACCGTTTTGCCTACGGGCAGACGGTCGAGGACAGCCCATCGGTCGGCCAGCGCCTCCACGAGCAGCAGTCCTCGGCCGCCGTCCGCCCCGGCCGGCGGGGACGGGACGGTGCCCGGCCCGACAGGTCGGCGCTCTCCGCGCGGGTCCGACACGTCGATCCGGAGGACGTACGCGTCGAGGCTGAGCCGTACCTCGAAGTCGCGGCCGGGAACGCGGCCGTGGGTGACGGCGTTCGCGGCCAGCTCCGCGACGAGCAACGCGGCGGTGTCGGAGGCGTCGGAGTCGTACGGGATGCCCCAGGCGTCCAGCCGGTGCGCGGCGAGGTGGCGGGCGAGGCGGGCACCGCGCGGAGTGGCACTGAAGCGCTGCACGAACACACGTACGGTAACCGGCGCTTGGCGGGCTGGACTTGGCGTCATGCGCCCAAACTGGCCGCCCGCACGACCTGCACACCAGGTCAGCGACTCGTACTCTGCGCGAGAGTACGAGTACGGAGGGTGGACAGGGCTGGCAACTGACCGTAACCATGGCGGGGTTGGAAGTGGTTTGCGGGGCAGGCGTACGGGAGGGGTCCTCGCATGACGGACGGTACGGGCGGGTCGCCGGGCGGCGGTGAGCCGGAGGTGTCGGACAGTCTCCGGACATTCGGCGAGGTCTTCAAGGCCTTCCGCAAACGGGCGGGCCTGACCCAGGAGGAGTTCGCCGAACTGGTCCCCTACTCGGTCCAGACGGTAGCCAAGATCGAGCAGGGCCGCCGCTTTCCGCAGCCGGACTTCGTGGAGCGGGCGGAGGGGGCGCTGGACGCGTTCGGGGCGCTGCGGGGAGCGGCTCGGCATCTTTCGCGGCAGCCGGGGCTGGCGAGTTGGTTCCGGCAGTGGGCGCGGCTTGAGGCGGAGGCGGTCACTCTGTGGACTTACGAGTGCCGTGTCATCCCGGGCTTGTTGCAAACGGAGGCATACGCGCGGGCGGTGACCGTCAGCGTGCCTCCGGTCAAGGATGACGAACAGGTCGATCAGCAGGTGGTCGCCCGCCTGGAGCGCCAGAAGCTCTTCCAACGACGGCCGCCCATCACGTTCAGCTTCATCATTGAGCAAGCCCTGATCGAGCGTTGCACCGGCGGACCAGAGGCGACACGGGAGCTGATCGACCATCTGCTGGAGCGGGCAGGTCAGTTCAACGTGGAGTTGCAAATCATGCCGTTGCGGCAGCCGGATCATGCTGGGTTCGATGGACCGTTGCGACTGTTGGAGACGCCGGAGAACAAGTGGCTCGCCTACGCCGAAGGGCAGCGCGGCGGCCTGCTGATTACCGACCCCAAAGAGGTCAGCATCATGCTCCAGCGCTATGCGAGACTGCGCTCACAGGCTCTCACCCCCGAGGACTCCAAGGGCCTGTTGAAGCGGATGCGAGGAGCGCTATGAGCACGTCCGAACTGGCCTGGTTCAAGAGCAGCTACAGCGGCTCCGACGGCGACGACTGTGTCGAGGTGGCTCTCTCCTGGCGGAAGTCCACCTATAGCAGCGGAAGCGACGGTGACTGCGTCGAGGTCGCAACCTGCCCTACCACCATCCACGTACGAGACTCCAAGCTGCGGCAGAGCCCGCAGTTTGCGGTCACCCCTGGGACGTGGCAGAGCTTCGTCTCGTACGCGCGTCAGGGCTGACGCCGCTACGCCCGTGAGCGCCCCGCTGGAACCCAAGTCCCGTGCGGGGCGCCCTCGTTACGCCTGCTTCTCCTGCGCCTTCCTCAGCCTCTCCGAGAAGATGGCGTGGGCAGCCCGCATTTCCTTCTCACGGTCGGCTTTGTAGAAGGGGGCGGTGTAGCCCTCTGGGGGGTCGGAGCGCTCGCCCTTGTCGTAGGCGAGGAACTGTTCGTAGTGCTCCTTGGTCTGGCCGAAGCCGTAGGTATGACGGACCCCGGCGATCTTCCGTTCATGCCCGTCAAACCAGGTGGCTTCGTCGAAGTCCTGCATGATCGGAAAGCGGGACTTGTACATAGCCACCAACGCATCGACACTGACTCCCAGCCAGACCGCCACGAGCGCGTCGATTTCCACGAGGGCGGCACGACGTGCTCGCTCGGTACGTAGCGGAGTCTCGCGCGTCCAGTCGGACGTGACGCTGTGCAAAGGCTGTAGGCCAGGCCAGGTATGAGCCCAGGGCTCGTAGCTGGACCATGTGGGGTCGTAGAGCTCTTGCCAGAGGTCGGCGTATGCGCTCGTCAGACAGTTGAGACGAAGGGTGCGCAGTAGAAGTGCCGAAGCCAGAGGATGATCGGCTGCGGGCATTGGCAGACGGCCCGCGGGCGCCACGTCCAGGTTCCTCACGCGTGCCGTGCGGAGCAGATAGTCGACAGGTATCGACGACCAAAATCCAGTCACGAGAGCAGTAGATCGGAACCCACACACCGACCCACTGCGCATCCCATCGATGTGTGACGGGCCAGGCGGCAAGAGCGCTACGTAGAGGGCACGTTCGGTGTCCGGCGCGATCATCTTTCGCCAACCGACCCTATAGAACTCTGTATACGGCCGCCGCAACCGCCCCACCAGTTGCCCGTCCATCTCCTCCGCAGATACCTCCTCCGACACAACCTTTCGAGCCTCGGCCACAGCGGCCCGCGCCCGCCTCACCTCGTGCTCCGACGCCCGTAGCTCCTCCAGCGTCCGGTGATCACTCCACACGTCCTGGGCAGCACGATAGACAGCGGGCTCCGCCACGTACACGTACTCAGACTCGGGAACCGCGTCGTCCGCGAGCGTCAGCGGGTTGAGCCCCAGAACCTCACCGGCGCCCTGGCTGGGCTGCTTGAACATCGGGTTCGCCAGACCGAGTTGAGGCCCCTTGAGGATCACCTCGGACCAATCGGCCGGCTGGTGTACTGTGCCGGTCTCGTCCGGCACGTTGTACCCGATGATCCCGTCATCCTTCGCAGTTTTTTCGTTGTAACCGCTGCTGATCTGCGGGTCAAACGCAGCCAGCCGCACGGGATACTCCGCCAACGCCTGAATGGCCTGAGCCTCAGCCGTGCTCACTGGCGACAGCAGTCGCGTCTGACGGACGGGCTGAGACTCCTCACCCGTGAGGCGCTGCCACTGAGCCAGAGCCTCCACGGTTACCCGGACGATCCGCTTGCGGTGCGGGCGCTCGTCCCAACTACCGGCGTACCGGATGCCCGGGTCAGGGGCGGTGCCGTCATCCTGCGCCGACAGTCGTAGAGCGTCCACCGAAACCAACCACGAAAGGTGGTCAAACCCGATCTCGCCCGCCTGACCGTAGATGTGCACCCCGAAGTGACTGGCATGTCCCACAGGCGGCGGGAAGAAGCGATTTCCCTGGTTCATGAAATCGCCATGGACCAACAGCCGCTCGTAGGCGGCCTCACGCAGCCGTCCTTCTTTGTCACCGCTGAAGTGGGAACCTGGATGAATGAGACCCACGGTGCCCTGGCGACCCGCGTGCGCCCACGTCGTGCACATGAACGCGCGGTACAGGTCCGGTCGCGTACCTGCCAGCACGGGGTACGTAACCGGATTGCTCAAGTACGCGGCCGTGCCCGCCGTGACAACCAGGTCACGCAAGTACTGACCACGATTGCCGCCCTGCGCCAGCGTTTCGGCCTTGCGCTCCTGCCACACGGTCGCCGACGGCTTCTCCGCGAGCTGGAACCATGGCTCGAACTCGGCGAGCACCACGCCCTCGTTCCAGTCCGGCCTGACCCACGGCGGATTCCCCACCTGAAGGTCGAACCCGCCCCCAGGTCCCCGGAAAACATGCGCGAAGTGCAGCTCCCAGTGGAAGAACCCGTGTCCGTCCTCCGCCTTTATGTCGCGTTCCGTCGTGCCCGCGATGTCCTCGACCACGTCCAGCCACGGGAAGCGCTCCGCCAGCTTGAACGGGCTGTCCATGCCCAGGACGCCGTCCAGGCTGCGCTCGTACGTCTCCAGGAGTGGCAGGGCCTCGTCCACCGGGAGGTCGTCCAGGCCGTCCAGGAAGGAACCGGCGTCCGCGTCCTTCGTACCGAGCGTCAGCTCAAGGAAGTCCAGCCAGTCGGCGAACGTCTTCAGCGGGATGAACGGTCGCCGAAGGTCCTCGGCGATCTCGGCCTGCCGACCGGTCGCCCTCCGCCCCTTGATCTTCAGGCCCTTGATCTCCAGGCCCTTGATCTCCAGGCCCTTGTCGCTGTCCGCGAGGGTGCCCAGCTCGTCCTGTTCGCCGTCGGGGTCGTCGAAGAGCCCGGCAGCCCGCCAGGCGACGTCACCCGGCGCGGGACCGCTCGGGGCCGCGTCCTCCGGCTTCGGCGCCACCGGGGCGGCCACCGCCCCGAACGCCCCCTCACCCACCGCGTACGCCGCGTCCGTGCCGTCCAGCAGTCCCACCTGGTCCAGCGGCCAGAACCACAGCGCGCACCACGCGTCCATGACCGTCTTCAGCCGCCAGTAGGGCGTGCCGGCCGCCGTCAGGTCGTCCAAAACGCGCTGCTTGTCGGCGGCCTCCGTGGCGGGCTCCAGCCAGTCCGCGCCCCAGACGTCGATGCGGCGCGACACCTTCCGTTCAGAGAGTTCGAGACGCTTGGCAACCAGGCTCCACAGGAACTCGGCCCGGCGGGCCACCGCCTGGAGCCGGTTCAGCTCGGTCTTGGCCGCCGCCTTGGCCCACCGGGCGTAACGTGCCTGCCGCTTCTCTGGCGACTCGCCGTCAAGTTCCTCGAACAGCTTGCCCTTCGGGGCCTTCTGCACGCCCTTCCGCCACTGTCCGAGGGCCTTCGCCTGCTCCTCCGCCAGCTTCTTCGCCTCGGGCTCCCCCGCCACCGCGCCCCAGCCGAGGGCGGGGAGGAGGAAGTGGTGCACGGCGCCGTCGGGCAGGTCGCCGTCCCGGAAGGGGAGTTCGGTGGGCGGCAGCGGGACCTTCTTCGACAGCCACTGGCCGTGCGGCAGCGCGTCCGCGCCGTACACCTTGCGGCCGGCCCCGATCAACGAGTTGCCGCGCCGCAGATGCAGACCGAACCAGGGTGCGCGCATGCCAGGGTGCATGGAGTTGAGCCAGAGGGAGACCTCGGCCAGCTCCACGGCGGTGGCGTTGAGGTCCACGCCATACGCGTTGTGCAGGGCGATGTACGCCTTGACCTTCTGGAGTTCGACGGGCCGCGCCTCCGGATCGACGCGCCGGTCCACCTCCCTTTCCCTGCGCCGCAGGTACTCCGCCGCCACTTGGTCGATGGCCTCGTTGAGGAACGCGCCGGAGCCGAGCGCGGGCTCGCAGATCTTCCAGCCCAGGAGTTCCTCGGCCGACGTCTCGGTGCCGTCCTGGTCGAGGCGGTGCTTCAGCGCGAGCTCGACGGTGACCTCGGTCAGGGACTTCGGCGTGTAGTAGGAAGCTGACGTCTGACGGTCGCGGCCTGCCAGGCGGTACACGAACGAGCCCCTGGGGTGGACGACGCGCAGCGGACGGCCGGTTTCCTCGTGCGGGCGCTCGACGAACACCTCGTCGGGGTAGTCCTGGACCCGCCCGGCGGGGATCATCCAGCTGCCGCCGGACGCGTCGCCGCCCTTGGCCACCTCGTACAGGTCCTCGTCGGCGATGAAGCCGGTGTAGGACATCAACCCCTCGTAGACCGCTCCGAGTTGGTTGATGCCGAGCTGCGCGTAGGAGATGAAGCCGCCGCGCTCACGCCCCTTGCCCTTGGTGAGCATCAGGCTGCGCAGCACCTTGTGCAGGGTCTCGTTGCGGAGCCGGGTGTCGAGGAACTCGGGGAGGTCCGAGCCCTCCTCGTACGCCGGGTTCTCGACCTGGTCGGCGGAGATGAGGCGTACCGCGTCACTCTTGAACAGGTCGGAACGCAGTGGCTCGAAACGCAGGCCGACATCGGCGCTGAGGGCGGCGGTCTTGCGCGCGCGGTCGGCTTCGCGGACCCGCTCCGTGTACTCGTCCCGGGTGATGGCCCCGGACGTGAAAAGCTCGGCGGCCTCCCGTTCGGCCTCGGTGGCAGCCCGGTCGGCGGCTTGGGCCTCCAGGTCCTCGGGCTCGCTGCCGAACTCCCGATGGCCCTTCTGGACCTGCTGGAAGAGCAGGTCCAGGGACTCGTACAGATGGAATCCGCGCCGCGACCGCTCGCCCACCAGGTCGCGGACGACGAGGTCGCCCAGGCGCTGGAGGCCGTAGCCGCTGGCGTACTCGGGATCGTCGGCCGGCAGGATGCCCAGCGACGGCTGGGCCTCGGCGTACAGCAGGAACAGGATGCGGTAGAGGTAGCGCAGCGACTCGCGGCCGAGTTCCTTGGCGAGGCGGGCCGGTTCGTCGATCCGCTCCGGGGTGACGCCCTGGTCCCGCAGCCGGGCCAGGACCTCGTTGGCGATCCACTCGACGGACAGCCGCAGCCCCTCCCGCAGTTCGGTGGAGACTCCGACCGCGTGCTTGCCGGACTTGTCGACGAAGCCGGCGAGCGGCGCGGTGCCGCCCTCCTCGGGGGTCCGCAGCGAGTCGGCGCCGAACAGCGCGGCGACCGTGTCGAGTTCACCGCCGTTGCGGATGTCGCGGCGGTTGAGCGCGGCGTCCAGGCCGACGGCGAGGTAGCGGCCCTCGTGCCAGGCGAGACGGTCCGCGAGGACGACGACGCCACCGGCCAGCATGAGGATGTAGCGCGGCGGCTCGTCGCACTCGAAGAGGAAGTCCGCCAGGGCCTTCGCGTCGGTGAGACGGGCCGACGCCTCCAGGGCGACGGGGCTCAGCAGGCGGCCCGCGCCGTCCGGGTCGAGGGCCGCGTCCGGCTCGTCCGTCCAGCCGCAGGGGACGGCGATCAGGCCGGGCTCGGTGTGCAGGACCTGGACCGGGTGGTCGTGGCCCGAGCGGTGGACCGTGACGGTCTGCTCATGGGCGTCGTCGAAGCCGAGCGCGCGCAGGGTGTCCAGGTGCAGTTCGGTAAGACGCTTGGTCCAGTCGGCGGGGACCGGCGCGTCCGGTACGGCGAGGGCCTCCGCGTCCCGGGCGAAGTCGGCGCGGGAGGCGAAGTAGGGGCCGTGCAAGGCTCGCAGGCCCTCGCGCGGGGTGCGGGTACGGGGTGGAACGGACGCGGGGTCGCGCCCTTCCGACGTGGCCTCGGCGACGGAGGCGGCGTGGGCTCGCCGCTCCCGCTCCTCGGTCTCGGCCCACCGGGCGAGAAGACCCTCCTTGGACTTGAGGTCCTTGGGGAGGACTTCGGCGAGATAGTGCGCCGAGAGGTAGTCGCCGTGGTTGACCAGCGAGTCGTACGTCACGTCAGTTCTCCGCCGGGTCGAAGGCGTGGTCGGGGGTTCCGTGGTCGGGGGTCCCGTGGTCGGAGGCCTCTTCCGAGGTCTCGTACGGCGCGCTTTCCGGGGCGGGCCGGTCCAGGACCGCGAGGACGCGCAGCAGCGGAAGTCCGGTGGTGTGCAGCTGGTCGAGCAGATCTGCCTGGTCGCCCGCGGTCTTCTCGACCTGCCGCTTGCGCCGGGTGCTCTCACCGGGCAGTGAGTCCAGGGACTCCTGGCGCCAGTCGGTCAGACGCTTGCGGTACTCGGCGAGCGGGACGCTGATCTGCCGCGCCCACTCCTCCTTGTACTGCTCCAGGTGCTCGCGAGCTCGCGCCACCGCGGCGGGCACCAGCGACTGCAGGTGCGCGAGATCGCGCGGGCCGCCGGTGCGAGCGAGGTCGGGACGGACCTTCGCCGCGCGCAGGGCGTCGGTCATCTCGCCCACCGGGGCATCGGGGTCGGCGCTGACGGCCATCCACCGTACGACCGTGGGGCGGCCCAGCGCGTTGGAGTAGATGCCCTGGATGAGGAAGGTGGGGTGCTCCACGTGCGGGGAGGTGATCACCGGCGCCTCCTGGCGCCCGAACTGCACCAGCACCTTGTCCGTGAGCCACTCCACCACCGGATGGATGTCGCTCAGATAGGAGACCGTGGGCCAGATGGTGTCCGTCGCCTCGCGGGCCTCGGTCAGCTTGTCCTGGGCGAGGCCCCGGTCGAAGGAGAGGATCATCCGTTCGGCCACGCCCTGCTCCTTCAGGTAGGAGGGGGGCAGGGCCTTCAGGCGGCGCAGCAGGTCGGGCGCCTTGACCGGGGAGAGAGAGAAGTACGGGCGCTGTTTTTTGGCGTCCTTGCTGCGGGACAGGCCGATGACGTCCTCGGCGTGGTCCTCGTACAGCTCCTCGAACGCCGTGGCGACGAAGGCCGCCGTGTCACCGTCGAACAGCGAGGGGACCTCGGCGCGGTCCGGCAGCTCCTCCTCGGTGATGGTGTCCACCTGACCGAACAGCCCGGCCAGGTCGGTGTCGTCCGCGGCCGGCGCGGACGCGAGGAACTCCTCGACCGTGCCGCCTGCCATCAACTCCCTGATGAGACGGCGTTCTTCCTCGTCGGCGCGGTAGTAGCCGGTCTCCGCCTCCGCCGTGCCGCTCAGCTTGTGGGCCTCCTCCTCGCGGACGAGGAGCTTCTCGGCGACGGTCCTGTCGTCCTTGGCGCCCGGCTGTCCCGAAGTGAGGATCAGTGCCCGAAACTCCGGCTCGTGGCGCTGCCCGTAGCGGTCGATGCGTCCGTTGCGCTGCTCGATGCGGATCAGCGACCACGGGATGTCGTAGTGGATCAGATGGTGGCACTGGCGGTGCAGGTTGACACCCTCGGAGGCGACGTCACCGGCGAACAGCAGCCGAACCGGCGAACCGGCGAGGCTGAACTCCTCACGGATAACGCGCTGTTGTTCCTCGACGACGCCACCGTGCATGACCCGCACGGCCGCGTGGCCGCCGTCCTTGCCGGGTGTGAATCCGAGACGCTCGGGGACCTTCGCGGCCAGCCATGTGAGGGTTTCGACCCGCTCGGAGAAGATCACCGCGCGGGTGTCGCTGCCCGGCCGTACTCCGATCTGTTCCAGCTGCTCGACGAGGGTGTCCAGTTTCGTCGAGTCCCCCAGCGCGCTGCCGTCACCCATCGAGTCGACGAGCGTACGCAGCCGGGTCAGGGCACCCTGCTCGCCGTCGATCGCGGGGTCCGGCCGCCTGCCTTCGGCCAATGCGTCCGCCACCCGCTTGCCGAGCGCCTTGACACGCCGGTCGACCAGCTCTCCCAGAGCCTTGTGGGAGGAGAGGAACGTCTTGAGGACGTTGTACGCGAAGAGCGGATCGGTGCTCACCGAGGTCCGCTCCTGGTCCGCCGTACCGAACTCGGTACTGGTGGACGGCGTGGGCAGCCAGTGCTCGGCGAGCTCCGCGAAGATCCGCTCCTCGGTCTCGTTGGCCGCGCAGCGCAGCGAGCGGGTGGGGCCCCGGTCCGCCCACTCCTTGCCGATGCCGTTGCGGACCTCGGGACTGATCTTCGTGCGCCGGATGAAGAGGTGTCCGAGGTCCTCCGCCGGGTCGTAGTGATCGCGGTCCACGATGGCGGCGGGGTCGAGCAGGGACACCAGGTCGGCGAAGGAGCGCTTGTCGCCGTTGTGCGGGGTGGCGCTGGCCAGGAGCAGGGCGTCGGTGCGCGGGGTGAGCGTCTCGGCCAGGGCTCGACGCTGACTGCCCTGGTTGATGAGGTTGTGGGACTCGTCGATGACGACCGCGTCCCACTGGATACGCTCCAGGTGGTGCCGGTACTGGCCGATGTTCTTGAGCGTGTCGACGGAGATGATGACACGCTTGTAGTGGGTGAACGGATTGCGGCCCGCGGGAATCTCGCGCTGAATGCGCTGGATGCCCAGCGAGTCGAGCCGCACCAGTGGGATCGAGAACCGCGTCCACAGTTCGTGCTGGAACTGTTCCAGAACACTCTGCGGGGTCACCACGAGAATGCGCTCGCCGCGGCCCCGGCGGATCAACTCGGCGAGGGTGAGACCTATTTCGAGGGTCTTGCCGAGGCCGACGACGTCGGCGATCAAGATGCGGGGGCGGAGGTTGCGCATCGACAGGGCGAGCTCCGCGGGACGCTGCTGGTAGGGCAGCGGGTCGAGGAGGAAGCGGTCGGCCAGAGCGAGCCCACGCTCGGTCTGCGGCAGCGGCGTCTTGCGCAGGACCGCCTCGAGGAAGAGCCGTCCGCGGCGGAAGTAGGAGGACGTGTCGGGGACCAGACGCGTCTTCTCCGGTTCCAGCAGCTCGACCGTGTCGATGCCGGTGAAGAACACGGCCTCCTCGTCCCGGACGAACTCCGAAACACCGATGGCCTCGATGCGGTCACCGTCGTGGTCGGTCCGGCGCGCGATCCTGACCAGCCACTCCTCGTCCCGAACGAGGATCTGGGCCCCGGGTGGAAACCGATTCTGCCCCTGCTCTGTCACCCGTGGTCACTCCGTTGTCCGTGCCGGGAAATACGGTCTGCTCAGTACGCCCCCGAGTCTTTCACGAGGCGTACATGGGTCATGCGGGAATCCCGGCGAAACGGGGCTTTCGCCGCGAGGCAGCGGCGAGCACTCCTCAGAAGCGGGCGTCGCTCGCGTAGGCGGCCCGCAGCTTTTCGGCGATCCGCAGCGGCGCGGAGAGCCGGACACCCGGCCTGGGGGGACGGCTCCCTTCGGGCCTTTCCGGAGTGGACGCGGCGGAGGGGCCGACATCGTCGGTGGGCGTATCGCCGCCCGAAGCTCCGTCCTCGTCCACACCCTCGTCGCGTGACGCGTTCTCCTGCGGCGACGGGACGTCATCGTCCTCGCGTACGGCGACGTCCACCACGGTCGGGGTGTAACCGGGCCGGCTCTCCGGAACCTCCGGAGGCTCGGGTGGCAGTGGCATCTCGGGCAGGACCGCCTCGGGGGTCAGCGCCGTGAGTCGGCGCTTGGCCCGCAAGGCGGTCAGTCCCTGGCCCGCGATGACCTGCACAAGCTGGGCGGTGACCTGGGGCAGCGTCGGCCGGTCGGCGGGGTCAAGGGCAAGCATCAAGGAGATCAGCGGTTCCATCTGGGGAGGCAACCCGCTCAGGTCCGGCGGAACGGCCGGATCCTCGATCTGGCGGGCGATCGCCTGCCAGCTGGTACCGCTGTAGGGGTAGTGGCCGGTGGCCGCGTACAGGAGAACCGCGCCCAGGGCGTAGACGTCCGCGGCCCGGTCGAGGTGCTGCCCGCCCTGCGTCTGCTCCGGCGGCATACAGAGTACGGAACCCACCACCACACCGGTCGCAGTGAGCGTCGAGCGCCGCTCGGCCAGCACCGCGAGGCCGAAGTCGATCACCTTGGGGCCGGACTGAGCGAGCAGGATGTTCTGCGGCTTGAGGTCACGGTGCAGCAGCCCCGCCTCGTGCACGGTCCCGAGCCCTTCCGCGAGCAGCGCCCCGAGGCTGGCCGTCTCCACGAGCGGCAGCGGCCCCTGCTCGGCAACGTGTGCCAGGAGGTCGAATCCGGGGACGAACTCGACGGCCAGCCAGGGGCGTTCCGCTTGAGCGTCGGCGGCGACGAAGGATGCGATGAACGGGCCGTACACCGTCTTGAGACTGTCAACTTCGAGCAGGAAGCGAGCCCTGCTGTCCTCGTCGAGCACGGACGGCTTGATGACCTTCACCGCGACCAGCTGGCCGGCCGGTGACTCTCCGAGGTAGACCTGCCCCATGCCTCCGGCACCGAGCCGGCACACGAGCGTGTACACGCCAATGGTCCGCGGATCGTCATCCCTCAATGGCTCCACTGTTTGCGGACCTTCCCTGTTCGGTGATGATGTTGTCGGTCGCCTGCGCATCCGACCTGGTGTCCTGAGGGATTCCTGGCCGACCGGAGAGCGCATCCGGAGTGTATCGACGGCCCCTCGTGTCAGGCCGCTCCACTGTCCTCCCAGCAGTCCTTGAACCAGCCCAGCGTCTTCAGGAGGAGCTCCCGGTTCTGCTCGTCCTCCAGCACGGAGAGCCGGAAACCGGGGCGCAGCTCCAGCTTTCCCTGCGGCAGGGAGACACCTTCCAGCTGGTTCAGCCTGTCCAACAGTTCGGCACGGAGCCGGCGCTCCGTGAAAGGCTCGCGCTTCGCCAGATGCTGGAAGACGATCTCAGCGGTGCCCCCTCGCCCACTGCCCGGGTAAAGGACCATGGGCCAGATGCCCCGGCCAGGACCGCCCGCACTCCCGAGCATCAGGAACGCGCTGGTCATGGCCTCGCCGGCACCATGACCTGTCCAGCCCCCGAGCCCCTCCCAACCAGCGATCAGCTCGCGCACGGCTGCCACGGTCGTGGGGGTGTCGTCCGCCGCGAGCTGACGGAGGAACCTCGCAGCACGCGTCTCCACGCCCAGCTGCTCCGCGCTCTCCCGTGCGGCCTCCCCCACGCCGGCATCCCCGTCCGCCTGTTCGGCGTCTTCGGCGTCGACGACGAGCAGAGCAAGGTCGCCGCTGGTGAGGCGCTGGACCGGATCGGCGGCGCCCAGGGCCGTGAAGTGGACGCCGTCGGCACGCAGCCGGACGCGTACGTCACCGCGATCCTGCCCGGTCCACTGGAATCCGTCGGCCACCTTGCCGTCGGCGTTGAGCACCCGGTACGCGTTGACCACTCCGTCGGTCTTGGCGAGGTGATTGCCTACGGCCTGGGCACCGGACCCGACATACGCTGCCAGATCTCCGTACGACGTCCAGGTGCCATGCGGAAGCGCGGCGAGCACCTGGTGGGCGAGGCTCCAGTCGCGGCTGCGCTCTGCCCGCCCCACGCCGCGCAGCGGCGCGGGCCACAGCCGAATCGCCCGGTCGGCGAGATCGTCGGCGCGGGCCAGGATCTCCGCGCAGCCCAGCGCTCGGTGGCGGCGATACGCCGGTTCATCTCCAGGTGGCTACCGTGCAGCAACCCCTGTTTACGCTCGAAGGGATGGTTCGAGAGTTCCGCGTTCACGCCGGTCAGCGTCAGGTTGCCGAGGGTGTGCTGCAAGCGGGAGTGCAGGTCCTCCGGGCTCTCGCCCTCGGCCGTGCCGGTCTTCAGCATCTGCATCCACTCGTCGCCTGGCGACTGCGGCATCACGTGTTCGATGGTGAGCTGCGCCGCGTCGAAGTCCACCGGCTCGGGATGCTCATAGCTTTCCTCCAGCCGCTGGAGGACCAGCTTGCGCTGGTTCGGCCGGCCATACTGGTAGAAGGGCGCGGACCGGATCTTCTCGCGCAGCTCCTCGTCGTCCGGCCACTGGCGGTTGTCGGCGGAGAGCAGCTGACGCAGGCCGTCGGCCACCGGCACATCGCGCGGGAGTTGAGCGGGAACAGCCTGAAAGATCCGGTTCAGGTTGTTCGTGGCCACTCGGCAGACCGTCCTGCGTACCAGGAAGCTCTCGACGTACGACAGGGCGCGCGCGGTCTCGTCGTCGTCCAGCTCGCCGCGTGCCCGCCGGTCAAGCAGCAGCATCAGCGCGGGGTAGGTCACGACGGCCTGCCAGTCGTGCAGCCTGCGCAGGTGACCGCGGACCGTCGGAGCGCTCTCCTCCGCCGGGTGGATCATCTTCCTGAAGTGCGCGCTGCGACGGTGCAGCTCCTTGATGTAGTCCTCGATGTCCGCCTCGGTCCGCGCCTCTCCCGTCTCCCCGTTCTCGAAGTGCTTCTGCTGGGCGGCGTACAGGTCCTGTCGTCGGACCCGGTCGTCTCCGTCGAGCACCAACTGCAGCCACATCAGCTGTTCGAGCTCGTCGTTGGTGAGGCTGGCCTGCAAAGGCAGCCAGTACGTCTCGTACACCCGCTCACCGCGGGTCGGCAGACGCATGAACAAGTAGTTGCGCAGCAGATCCGCCTGGCTGAGTTTCAGTCCTGTGTTGTTGAGTGACTCGAAGATGCGATGCACGTTGTCACCGCGCTCGGCACTCACCACGACCAGCGTGAGGCGCGACGTGATCGCCTGCTCGATGCGCAGGATGCCCTTGGTGCTCGCCGCGTCGTCGGCCTCGACCAGTTTGCGGCGGAAGAACCGGTAGGCAGAAGCGACTCTGTCCCCCGCGGTCTGCTCCGCGGGAAGACTGCGGATGTGGGCGGCGAACTGCGGCCGGTCCGCCTGCGTAGGCAACAGCCGGAAGTACTCGTCGCCGTGCTTGCGCTTGTTGATGAGGTATTCCTCGTCGATGCGCTCGGCCTCGTCGGGCTTCCCTCCGGTGATGTGGTCACGAATCGCCACCAGCGCAAGGGACAGTGTGGTCAACCGCTGCTGCCCGTCGACGACGAGCCAGCGGGGGAACGTCGCCTCGTTCTGCGGGGACGGGGCGAGCACGACGGAGCCGAGGAAGTGTGTGCTCTCCGACGCACCGGAATCCAGGAGTTCGGTCTGTTCGAGGATGTCGTTCCACAGTTGAGCCAGCTGCTTCTCCGACCAGGAGTACGTGCGCTGGTAGAGCGGTACCTGGAACTGCTGAGTCCGGCCCTGCATCAAGTCGGCGAAGACGGTCTCTTTGGCCTGCACGGAAGTTCTCCTAGGACGAGGACGGTAGTCGGTCCGGCACGGACCGGATACGACTGGTGACAGCAGGACGACCTATTTCTGGCCAATGACCGATCCTCGTCCGAAGTCGGACAGCAGTCGCCCATGACCGCTTCCCCCTCCACCCACCGCACCGGAGTTCTCCAACGCGCCCGCCGGGTCGCGGTCCCACCGGTCGTCGGCCGGCATCTTGGGTGAGGGGCGAGCCGATAGCTAGCCTGCACAAAGCAGTTCGGTAGTCGGCGGCGGTGTAGCGCCAAGGGCTACAACGACGCGGCGCAACGGCGAACCGGCTCGCGAGCGCGTCGAGCTCGAGATATGCCTTGCCGGGCTGCTCGTCGGCTGTGAGGGAGAGGAAGGCCCGCACTTGCGTGACGATGTCGTGCAGAGCGAGGGCCCGGAGGGCACCGCACCGACCAGCGCCTCGCGGAGAGCGGCGAGGGCCTCCTCGGCGGCTTCGCTGTCCTGGGAGAGCATCGCGTTCCGCACGGCGAGGTAGGTGAAAGGGCTTTGGTCCACCAGCCAGATAGGCTCCGGTGACAATCATCAGCAGCCATTTTGTCGTGGCGGGAACGCTCCTGGGCACGGGCCGAAGCACTTGGCTGAATAGTGCCGGAGATGCCCCACTGCCGTCCGCCTGCCACGAGCAGCACAGCAGGGCTCGCTTCATAGACCGCCCTTCAACCCTCGCGACGCCCTGTCCACTGCACAGCCCCTTTGAAGATCCTCGCTCCCCAAACTCAACGCGGCACCCACACGGCAGCCTGTGTTTCATAGTGCCGGGACGTAGGCGGCCTCGCAGGTCTCCAACAACCTGTGGATTCAGTCGGCCGGAAAAATCTGACGGCGCTTCAGAACATGCGTCATCTGTGCGTCAGAATTTTCAGCGATTTACTGAGCTGCTACCGGAGCGGCCGTCGCACCGTCCGGAAACCGCAGGCCAACCGCTTTCGAGAGCCAACGAAGCCATCGCCCAACCTTCGCCCGTTGAATGTACGGAAACACGTCGAGGAGACCAATCGGACCAAGAAAGCGCAGGTCAGGAGCCCTTTGACGCAGGCTCCAGAATCGCCACGCACTCCACATGATGCGTCATCGGGAAGGTGTGCAGTTTGACCCCTTCCAGAAAACGTGCAGGTCAGAGGAGGTTTCGAGGCGAAATCCAGACCCCTCAAAGAGCCTCGTGCGTCATACGTGCGTCACCGCCACAGCCGTGCGTCAGACGCGCACGGATCCCGATAGATTCCCGCCGTACCCGCGCCAACGGCACCCTCTAGCAGCACAAGGACAGCCACTGGGAAGCCGCCGAATACGTCTTCGCCCCCGGCGACACCCGCAAACACGTCCGCGTCTACTGCAGCTCGCGCAAGGAGGCGCTGGCCAAGCTGACCGAGAAGATCGCCGCCAGGAACCACGGCCTCCCGATTATCACCGCCCAGGACAGCCGCGCCGCGTACCTGACGTACTGGCTGGAGAACGTCGCCGTCCACCAGCTCCGAGAGACCACCCACACCCACTACACCGCAGTCGTCCACCAGCTCCTCATCCCCCGGCCTCGGCCAAAAGAAGCTCTCCAAGCTCGCCGCCATAGGCGTCCGCACCGACGACGAAGCCCGACGCTTCCTCACCGCCGTCCAGGGCCACCGGCACCCCTCGCTGTTCGAACCCGCCCTGCGCACCGGTCTACGCAAGGGCAAACTCCTCGGTTTGCGCTGGGAAGACCTCGACGCCAGTACCGCCACCATCCGCCGCGCCCTCTAGCGCTCCCGTACCGGCGGTCTGACCACCTCGCCGGCCAAAACCATCAGCTCCGAGCGGCGCATCGCGCTGCCGGTCTTCTGCGTCGCCTCGCTTCGTGCGCACCGCGAGCATCAGGCACAGGAGAAGGAGGATGCGGGCAGCGGGCACGTCTTCACGCGACCCGGCGGGCACCCGATCGAACCCGCCCCTCACCCGCCACTTCAAAGCCTTGATCCGCGACGCCCTCCTACAGCGGATACGCTTCCACGACCTCCGTCACTCGACCGCGACCCTGCTCCTGGAGCAAGGCGTCGAACTCTGCGTCATCAAGGAGCTCCTGGGCCACGCGCCCATCGAGGTGACCGCGATGGTGTACGCGAACACGTCCATCTCCGCCTCCAGCGCCAAGCCATCGACACCCTGAGCACCGCGCTGAACGGCCCGACGAACGCCGAGAGGACGGCCAACGGCGGCGTCGATGAACCGCCGCCCTGCGCCGACCTCGTCCTCTGATGTTGCCGTGTATGCGGAGGTATCCCGGCGATCGAGAGCCTCATGCTGAAGATCGCCAAGTCCTCTTCGCGCTCGCGGAAGTACCCCGGGGCCTCACGCTTAATTTCTCATGTGAGGCTTCAAGCGGATATCAAACCATTTCCGAGAATCGAGTCAGAGATCGACAGTGAATCCCAAAGCGGCGGAATATTTGGCCGCCCACCCTTTAGCGGACGACAAGATCTCAAGCAGCCTTCCATTTGACAGGCGGATCGGCTCTTGAGCCAATTTCCTCTCGATCTGAACCTGCATCTCATCCAAACCCAAATCACGTGCCAAAATGAGAGCCTGAACTAGTCTCGCTGGATAGTTTGCCACCGGGAGCCAAGCGTGGAGATTCCCTCGGACCACGGTCTCGGGTGAAGACAGGATGGAGCACAGGTCGCCTCTATCAGCGACAAATTCTGCCGCCTCACCAAGCCCATCCTGAAGAAAACTGGTCAGCGAATCATCAAGTGCGGTCGGCCAAGCCGTTGAATCCTGAGAACTACGGATTGGTACCGACAAACTTCCATACGTCGCCAGTGGCGGACCGAACTTCGCGTCACCCACGTTCAGATGCCAGGTCAGAGCGCCCTCTGGGGTCTTGGAAACCCACCCAAGATGCGCCAGCTCCCGGCTCTCCCAGCGCGCTTCACCCTTCCGCGTTATGGATGCATCCGAGGGGATGAGTCCTAGGTCGACGGCTGTGCGTAGTACGGCTGGGGCAGCTATGGGCTTGGCCATCCGACATCACCACCTATTCCACCGGCGAGACGCGACCTTGGGTGTCGCAACCAGATCGAAGACTACACCGTCCGGCGTGTCGCGATACGTCCACAGCTCACCGTAGTCCACGCCCATTTCATTCATGTAGCGGCGGAGCTGCCGAGTTCCAGCCTTGATGCCGCTCCGAGTGTTCGGCTTCAGCTCGACTGGGAAACCATCTGCGGTGAATCCGTCTGGAATATTTCCGGGCGAGATCTGATGGCCACGCGAGTATCCGAGAGAAGCAAGATGCTCGCCCCACTCGGGTCCATTGTGGACTGCAGTACCGGCTGCGGCTGCGGCATTATTCCCAGATTGGAGATTACGCGTGCAGGTCCCACCACCGGCATTGTGCACCAATACTGGCCTATTTCCTGCCAGTACATAGTACGTGTGGAGCTGTTGGATGGTGAGGTTGTACATGTCCGCTGCCCCTGGGCGGACCCGGATGGCGAGGATGCGGGCGTGCCGGTTAGTTGCGGTTTCCAGGACGTGGCCTGGCTTGAGGCGGCCGGCCGGTACCCAGGTGTGATCCGTGTCGTCCCAGAACGGGTGGCGGGAGGTGGTGTGGACGATGGCGGAGTGGTGTGGTGCGGTTTCTATCGACAGGTCGATCAGGTCGTTGTCGTGGTGGACGAGGCGCGCCAGGACAGCGCGTGGACCCCGGTGTTTTCCTGTCTTGGGGTCGGCGGCCTCGACCTGGTCACCGACCTTGATCTCGGCAATGGCCTTGGTCTTGCTGTGGGCCATCAGAACCGGCGTCGAGGGCGTGAAACTGCATGGATCCCCGAGGATTTCGGGATCATCCTCGAAGAATTTTCCACCCAAAGCCAGGAACGGCGCTGTGAAGCCGTTAGCTGCTGCCTTCTTGTAGGCATTCGCTTCAGTATCCGCTCCCGCATCCTTCGCCCAATTATCAACCGTTGCGGGGTCAGAGCTGCAGGAACCCGAGTCGAACCAGCAGAACGGATTCGTCAAGTCACTTATCTTGTCAAGACCGTTGGTTACGCCGGCGAGTTCACCCAGGACGATCGTCGTCGTACTGAGGTTGCCGTGGGACTGCATGGGGACCGTGGTCGCGTGTCCGCTGCCACCGCACGGGTTGAGCAGGGCGTAGTGGCAGCCGCCACCGCCGCCGCCCACAATGCCGCCGCCACCGCTGCTGCCGACAACGCCACCGCACGTGTGGTAACAGCCGCCTGCGCCTGTTCCGCCTGCCGGGATCCCAGGGGTGGGGCTGGCCGGTCCGGAGGGACCGTCGCTGCGGGGCTCGTTGTGGCCGGTTCCGTCGTCGAGCCACAGGCCGGTGGGGTCGCTGTTGGCCATGGGATTGTCGCCGGCGTAGGTGTAGCCGCCGAGTTGCTGGGGGCTGGTGGCGTCGAAGACGGGGTCGGGGCTGATGAAGCGGCCCAGGGAGGGGTCGTACTTGCGGGCGCCGACGTCGGTGTAGCCGGTGGTGGTGTCCTGGGGTTTGCCGAGGTAGGAGTGTGTGGGGTCAGGCCAGGTGGTGGTGTTGGCGCTGGCTCGTGGCTGGCCGTAGGGGGTGTACTGCTGGCGGGCGACCTGCTGGGTGGTGGTGTCCATCGAGAGGGTCGCGGTGCCATGCGGGTCGTTGAAGAGGTACTTCACTCCACCGTTCGCGAGGCTGGAGCGGACGGCCACGGGGGTCCCGGCGCCGCCGTGGGTGTAGGTGCGGACTGCGCCGAGGAGGACGTTGGGGGTGACGCTGGTGTTGACGACGATCTCGGTGTCGCCTGCGAAGAGGGTGGTCTGGCCGGGGTCGCGACGGATGAGCTGGTTGCCGTCGGCGTCGTACAGGTACTTGGTGGTCGTGGGGGTGGAGCCGCTGGTGTCCACCTGGGCGAGGTGGCCTTCGTCGTCCCAGGTCAGACTCTGGCCGGGTCCGGTGGTGGGGGTGCGGGTGTGCAGGTTGCCGTCTTCGTCGTAGCCGAAGGCTGTGGGGTTGGTGCCGCCGGTGGTGGCGGTGAGGGTGTGGGGCTGGGCACCGGTGGAGTTGCAGTTGGCGGTGCACCCGTTGGTGTAGCCGGTGGTGACGTTGGTGCCGGAGCTGCCGATGGCGTGGTCGACGCTCTGCTGGCGGTCGCCGATGGCGTCGTAGCTGAACGACTGCCAGTAGGAGCCGGGCGTTGTGGTGAGGGTGCCGGCGGTGGGCGGGTTGACAGTGCAGTTATTGCCGGTCCAGGCATCCGCGAGCCGGTCCAGGGCGTCGTAGCTGTAGCACTGCTGGTCGGTGACGGCGTTACCGGTCTCCGACTGCAGGTCGGTGATGGAGGTCGGATTACCGGAGGCGTCGTAGGCGTATTTGGTGTCATCGACTACCGGGCCGGGAGCCTGGGTCCGTTTGATCACACGGTCGGTCAGCCGGAGGGTCTGGGCGTCGTAGTCGTAGGTGGTCGTGGCCGGGTTGGTCGAGGCGCCCTGGGTGACCAGGGAGGGCGCGCCGAAGGGCGTGTAGACAGTCGAGCTGACATAGACGAAGGCGCTGCTGCCCGTGGTGGTCGGGTTGCCCAGCACGTCGTGGCCATAGGTGATGAGCTCGCTGTTGAGCCCCTTGGTACTTGGGTCTGTCTGCGTGGCGAGCAGCTGGTCGTTGATGGTGTAGGTGTAGTTCGTCGTGTAGGTCGACGGCAGCGGCGTCTCGGAGGCTGGGAGGGTGATCTGCGTGCCGGTCGGCTTGCCGAGGACGGTGTAGCCGGTGGCGGCGACGGTATAGCCGCCGGTGGTGCCCTGGACGTAGCGGGTCGAGGAGGTCAGGTAGCCGATGCGCTTCGTGTCGTACAGCCAGGAGGCGAACTGGAAGTTGGACTTCGCCTTGTCGCTGCCGGTGAGTTTGCGGCCCAGAAGGTCGTAGGTGTAGTCGAGTTCGACCTGCTTGGCGTCGGTGGTGGACACGAGGTTGCCGGCGTCGTCGTACCCGTAGCCGCTGCTGCCCGCGTCCGGGTCGTTCTGGGACGTCTTACGCCCGAGCAGATCGTAGTCGGACGTCCACACGACGTGGTCAGGGCCGGTGACCTGGTGCTGCTGGCCTGCGGCGGTGTATGTGTAGGTGGTGGGTGAGGGGGTACCGCCGGTGGCGGTGAACCCGGTAGCCGCGGTGCCGGAGAGGGTGGGGGCGGCCGTGTACTGGTCGAGTTCGGTGCTCTGCCCGCGTGCGTTGACGACCGTGGTGGTGGCGACGCCGCCCTTGGGGGGCAGGACGGTGGTTTTGTCTCCGCTGTAGGCGGTGGTCGTGGTCCAGGTCTTGGAACCGTTGTGCTGCTCGGTGACCAGGCCGGCGCGGCCGAGTCCGTCGTGGTCGGTGACGGTGGCGTCGGGGATGGTCACCTGGGAGATGGTGTCCAGGCTGCTGCTGGGGTTGCCCGCGACGTTGTAGGCGTTGTTGGTGACAACGGTCCAGCCGTGCGAGTCGTACTGGATGTCGCTGACCGTGGTGGTCGAGTTCTCCCCGGTCGCCTGCGTCTGCAGGGGGCGCAGCATGGCGTCGTACAGCGTTTCGCTGGTCGCGTAGCTGCCGTTGTCCAGGAGAGAGTTGGTGGCGACGATCGAGGGGCCCGTCTGGGACAGGTTGTAGGTGTAGGTCGTGTTCGCCGGCGCGCCGTTGACCTTGCTCTCGTTGGGCAGCCATACCCCCGCGCGGCGGCCGAGCGCGTCATAGGTGAGTGAGGTGAGCCGGCTCGCCGCGTCGGTGGTGGCGGTGGGCACGGCGCGGGCCGGGTCCATGGTGCTGCTGGCGACGTGGCAGTCCTTGGAGCTGGTCGTGCTGGTGGTGCAGGTGGCTCCGGGGGTGACCTGGGTGGCGGTGACGACGGTGGTCGGGAGTTCTCCCGTGGCCGGCGTGTAGCCGGTGGCGGTGCTCTGCGACAGGCTGGTGCCGTTGGGGGCGGTGGAGTGGGGTGTGCGTGTGGTCAGTGTGCTGCGGCCGTAGCCGTCGTAGGTGTTCGCCGCCTCGTCGACGAACGCGGTCGCTGTGGCGCCGGTGGCAGCGGACGCCTTCTGGACCAGGGTGACGTCACCTGTCGTGGGAAGCACTGGGTTCTGCTGGCCGTCCCCGTCGTAGGCGAAGGCGTTGCTGTCGTAGGACGTGCGGACGTCGGAGATCAGCGTGCCGCCGGGAGTCGCTCCGGCAGCGGAACAGTCCTGGCTGGTGGTGATGATCTCGGCCGGCACAACCAGGGTGTCCACGCTGCCGGTGAGGTAGCGGGTGTAGGCGCACTTGGCGACGTTGTCGCTGTCCGTGGTCTCGCCGCGGTCGTCGATCTGCACGGGCATGCCGGTGGTCGGCTTACCCTGGGTGGTGTTGTAGAAGGTGTCGGTCTCGGTCTTGCGCCAGCCAGTGGAGACCGCCTGCCGGCTGAGGCTCTTGGCGGTGCGGACCATTCGTGCCGTGAGGTCCGGCAGGCCGCTGCGGGACCGAAAGGCCGTGGGCCCGATGATCGTGGGAACGGTGACGGTGGCTGTGTTCAGGCTGCCGGTGGCGCTGATGTAGGTGTCGGTCTCGAAGACCTGCCCAGCCAGCGCCTTGTCGTCGGCGACGGAGGTCACGCCGTCCTGGCTGGTCAGCGCCGGCACCGAGCGGATCTTCCCGCCGGGCAGGATGTCGCCGTTCATGCCGAGGAAGTAGTAGGTCTTACTCAGGGTCTTCTGGTCGTAGACCTGGGCGCCGTCCGTTTTGTGGAACACAGTGGGGTCACCGGTGGTGACGTCTACCTCCGGGTAGCCCCGGAACTGTCCCCAGGTGCGGTACTTGGCCTTGACGACCTCGTTGTCGTCGTAGTGCCAGCCAGGGCCGCCCTTGTACGCGTAGTCCGTCTCCAGCTTCGGCTCGGTGCCGTCCTGGTAGGAGTTGTGCTTATCTTCGGTGACGACCGCGGTGACCTTGTACTTGTAGAACCAGTCCATCATCGGCGCCGGCTGCCCGTAAGGCGTCCAGTACACCGGGAAGCACGACAGCGTGTTGGTCGACGCGAAGGTCCGAGCGGCTGCGTCCGTCGGGTCGTTGGGGTCACTGGCCGGGGCGCTGGAACAGTTGGGCCGGTCGTAGGTGACGGTGGTCTGGGAGCCGGTCTCGCTGGTGACCGTCTGGATGCGGTCGTGGTACATCAGCGGCATCTGCGGGATGGTTCCGACCCGGTTGGGCAGCTGCAGCGGCGGGTCGAAGTTCACTGCCGGCGTGGAGGTACTGCCCGATGCACCGCCCAGGGTGTCCAGACCGGTGCGCTGGATGGAGTCCAGCCACAGTGTGGGGGCGTGGTCGCCGCCGTCGGGGAAGGACTGAGTGAAGCTGTACTTGTCGACCTGCTTGGTCGCCCCTCCCGTCTGGATCTGGGTGGTGATCGACGTCAGGCGCTTGCGCGACCAGAAGCTCGGACCGTGGTTGGTGCAGCTCGACGAGCCCGAGGTGCAGTTGAGGTCGACCGGCACATCCGGCCAGTACGCGGCGTTCGCGGCTGTGAACTGGCTGTCCGCGCAGGTGTTGCCGGAGGGAGTGCCAGCAATGCAGCGTTCGGCGGAGGCGTCGAACACGATCTGCTCCGGCGCCGTACCGGAGTAGATGCTCGAGGAGGTCATGCCGTAGTCGATGCGGGACAGGGCGCCGCCCCGGGTGTAGGACACCGCGGTGTCCTTCAGGTCCGCGCCGTAGTAGCCGGTCTCCGGCGTGTAGTACCAGGCGGTGGCGTTGCCGTGCAGGTCCACCGCGTAGTCCAGGTTGAAGCGGTAGCCCAGCACGCAGGAAGTGGCGGCGAAGTCGGTGCTGTCCGGGCAGTCGGACACGCCGCTGTGCGCGTGGTACACCGGCACCGTCCACACGGACTTCGTCTCGTCCTTGCCGCTGGACCAGCCCGGCAGGCGGTTGAGGCCGAAGAAGTACTGCACCCCGCCCTCGGTGACCTTGAAGTACTCCCCGTTCTTGGTGCCGTTCGTGCCGTTGCTCAGGTCCTCAATCTTGGTGGTGGAGTTGTCGTCGGCGGGACGGAAGGTCTTGGTCCCGTCGTCATAGACGATGTCGGTGGACGTGCCGTTCAGCGACAGGGTCAGGATCTGGCCCGCCCAGCACTCGTCGCCGTCGTTCTTCGGCGCACCGGACGAGGAGTCGTCGCTGCACGACTTGTAGGTGCGCTCGACGTAGTTCTCCGACGAGCTCCAGCCGTCACCCAGCCACGAGGACTGGTTGTTCGTCCCCTCGGTGCGTGCGTCCTGGCTGGCGGAGCTGTACGACAGGCCCACCTGAGGTGCCGCTCCGCCGACCGCCGGCGGCACCGCGATCGGGTAGCTGTAGGTGAACGCGCCGGTGTTCCCCGAGGTCGACCAGGAGCCGCCCGGAGACAGACTGGTCGCCGAGTAGTCACCGGATGAACCGGAAGTGCCTGCGGTCGCCGCCATGACAACCATCGCACTGGACGCAGCCATTGCCGAGCGAGGAGAGAGCACCGTGCCGGAGGCAGTGGGGGAGCCCGGCACCGAGACCTGGGCGGACAGCGGCGCACCGGGGGCCGCGTGCACAGGAGTCTGCGCCTGGCACTTCGCCAGTTTCGGCGTGGTCAGCGCGCAGGCGGGCAGCTCGACCAGGTGGAGACGCGAGGCGAAGTCGCCGCCGAAGGCGTAGCTGAAGGACGAGTCATCCACCCGCAGCGCGACCTTCCCGCTCCCCGGGCTGGTGCGCTGCAGCGTGAACAGCACACCGTGGACACCGGCGGAGCGCGCGGCTTTCTGGTCCAGCATCGTCACCCGCACTCGCTGCGACCGGGTGACGGCGGCTGACGGGGACTGCGAACCCGCACCAGTACCGAGCAGGACGGGCATGCTTCCGGCCCGTACCTGAGTCGCCTTGGCGCTCAGGTTCGCGGAGGCAGCCGCGTCGGGCAGGGTCACCACGGCGCTGCCCGGCGCAGGGAGCTTCGTGTGCCCGCTGGGATCGAAGTGCTTGAACGGTTTGGGAGAGGGCCCTCGCTTGGGGGTGGCGCGAGTGAAGGGGATCAGCTTGTCGTGTGGAGCGGCGGAAGCCGCCAGGTGCGGCTTGGCCGGAGAGGCCGCCGCGGCCACACCGGCGGGCAGCAGGCCCACCACCAACGCACCGGCCATCACCACAGCCGTGCGACGAACCCTCCGGGCAGCCCAGACCGCCCGACCGCGTCTCCACTCCGAAATCCGCGCCATGCTGTGCGTCCCCTCCCCAGCCCCGAACCGCCCAAGTTCCCCTCAACCTGGACGATTTGAGTGCACGTCAAAACGGAGGCACACATCGGTCAAGCCCCCCGCGGACGATCACGCTACGGCCTGAGGTCGATCCAATACGCAAAGTATCTCCACAGGAAGAACAAAAGAATCACCCAAACTAGAACGCAAGTTGATGCTAATGCGTCAAAAACGAACTACAGACGGGCACTTGGTGATCCCTTGACGATGGACCCCGCACACACCAGCCCCACAGAATGCACAGCGGCGCGGAGCCCACGGGGGGAACCGCATGAACCTGCGAAGGACCCCAACCTCGATGTCCGCTTCTCGCAAAACCGTGCGCGCGTCCAGACGCCCCACGTCGAGACCGATCGCCACCGCCGTCGTCGCCGCCCTGGCTGCCGGATCACTGGCCGCCACGGCACCAGCCCACGCCGTATCCGACGCGCCGGCCCCCTCACACCAGGCCACCTCTCCGAGTGACCGCCCCAAATCCGCCGCCAGGCGCCTCAACCCCACGGAGTCGGCGTCCGCGCAGGCGAAGGCGACCGGCCAGCCGGTGATCATCGACCAGCTCACCGGCACCGGGACCCAGGTGGTGGCCAACCCGGACGGCACCTTCACCCGGACCGATACCTCGATGCCGCAGCGTGTGCAGCAGCAAGGGAAATGGGTCCCGATCGACACCACCCTGGTGCGGCAGACTGACGGGACCTGGACACCCAAAGCCGCCGTCACGCACGTGGCCTTCTCCGGCGGCGGCTCCAGCACGCTCGTCACGATGCGCGACGGGGCTGACAAGCTGGGCTTCTCCTGGCCGGGCGCACTTCCCAAACCGGTGATCTCCAAAGACACCGCCACCTATCCGGAGGTGCTGCCCGGGGTCGACCTCCAGCTGACCGCGGACGCCTCCGGCTACTCCTCGATCCTGGTGGTCAAGACCCCCAAGGCCGCAGCCGATCCGCGGCTGCAAAGCCTCGGGTGGAACACCACCGCGGCCAACCTCAAGCTGGCCGCCACCTCGAACGGCGGTGCGCAGGCCACCGACAAGCGCACCGGCAAGACGGTGTTCCACAGCGACACCGCGCTGATGTGGGACAGCGCCGGCCAGAAGACGGGGGGCACGGCCCGCGCCCGCACCGCGACCGTCTCGGCCGCGCGGGCCGAACACACCGCGGCGGCCAAGGTCGGCAAGCACCGTGCCCGGGTCCATGTGACCCTCAAGCACGGCAAGCAGCTGCTCGGCCTGGACAAGTCCCTGCTCACCGCCAAGACCACCACCTACCCGGTCTACGTGGACCCGGAATGGAGCGGCAGGCCCTCCCAGCTGGACTGGGCCCGGATCTCCGACAACGGGTGGAACGTCTACAACTCGACCTCCACCAGCGGAGCGACCAACGCCCGGGAGGGATGGGACAACACCGCCCCCGGCAACGGTGAACGCGCCCGCACTTACTACCAGATCAACACCAGCGGCATCAAAGGCGCCGTGGTCAGCCACGCCTCGCTGTACGTGAAGCAGCTCTCCGCCGCCTCCTGCTCCGACACCCCGGCCGCCGTCTACGGCACCGACCGCCCTGCCGGATGGAGCTCGTCCTCGCTGTACTGGGGGCATGAGCCCGGGGGGCGCACCGGCGCACTCGGCACCAACCCGAAGAGCCATGAGGCCGGCACCTGCCCGGTCACGGATGGTTCCAACTCCTGGGTCAGCCCACCGTCGCTGGAGTTCGATGTCACCTCCCGGGCCCAGAGCGCGGCGGGCGGCAGCTGGAGCAGCATGACGCTGATGGTGCAGTCGCCCGACATGAACGACGCCTCCCAGTGGAAGCAGCTCGCCTACGGTGGCGGCGCCACCCTGTCGGTCACCTACAGCTACCGGCCCAAGCTCAAGAACGGCACCGGTACCCCCGCCATCAAGCCGTCCATCGTCAGCTCGGGCAAGACGATGACCACCACCAACACCCCGACGCTGTCCGCCCGCGCGGTCGACCCCGACCTGGCCGGCGGCAGCGAGCTGGTGCGCATCGACTACAGCGTCTACAACTCCTCAGGCACCCTCGTGGGCCAGGGCTTCGGCCCCAACCTCGACTCCAAAAAGCGCGCACGGTACAACACCAACGGCAGCGACTGGACCACCCCGAAACTGCCGGACGGCACCTACACCTGGAAGGCCACCGCGCAGAACGCCGCCGGGTACTGGGTCGGCCCCGGCTCCGGCATCTGGACCAAGACCCAGACCTTCACCGTGGACACCAGCGCCCCGCCCGCCCCCACGGTGACCTCCAGTCAGTTCCCCGCCAAGCAGATCGGCGCCGCTTTCGGCGACCAGGGCACCTTCGTCCTGGGCAACAACCACACCAACAACATCACCGGCTACCTGTTCTCCCTGGACTCCACACTCGCCGGCACGGCGTACACCAGCAGCGGCGTCATCCACTTGACAGCAAGCACGAAAATCACAAAGGCCAACATCTACTACGCCACGTCCGACAACGGTCCCGGCACCGGGACCTCGGTCATCAACGGCAGTGCCTCCCCCGCCTTCGCCCCCGGCGTGACGGGATCCCACACCCTGTACGCGAAGGCGGTGGACCAGGCCGGCTCGACGTCCATCTCCCAGACGGCCTACGTCTTCTACGCCGGGACCAGCACCCCGACGTACGCCTACGGCGACAAGATGATCAGCGGCTGGACCGCGACCAACGCCGACGGCACCACCACCGTCGTGCCCAAGGCCACGACCACCAGCACCGGCGGCCAGCTGATCAGCCAGGCCGCCGGCAGCGGCTACGACTTCGCCGACGGCTACCAGGCCATGCTCGCCAACAAAAGCACCACCTCGAAGGCCGTCAGCGGTGACAGCGCAACCTTCAGCTTCGACATCCCCAAGGACGGCCCCTGGAGCTTCGGCGCCAACCTCACCAAGGCCAAGGACTACGGCATCTACCACCTGGTCCTGGACGCGGGCCAAAGCACCCAGTCCACCCTGATCAGCGGCTTCGACGCCTACAACTCCTACACCACCACCCAGTTCCTCAACCTCGGCATCCCCAAGGACACCAGCGGCCAGCTACTCACCCTCAGACAGGGCGTACACACCCTCACGCTCACCCTGAGCGGCAAGAACCCCAGCTCGACCGGCTACCAGGCCGGCATCGACGTGCTACGCCTCGGCCCGGCACTGACCTGCGCGATCAACGACACGACTAGCTGCCTCAACAACACCGCCACCAGCACCTTCACCACCACAACCAGCACAGCGGACGCCGACGGCTCCGGCAACAGCATCAACTCCGCCGACCTGACGAGCACATCGGGCTGGCAGAGCAACAAGACGGTCACCGTGGACGGCGCCACCGTCACACTGCCAAAGTTCGGCACCGGCACGTACGACAACATGCTGGCCTCCGGCCAGACCATCACCCTGCCGGGCAGCGGAGTGGTCAACACCGGCGACGCCCTGGTCTTCCTCGCCTTCGCCACCGGCGGCGCCGCCAAAAGCGCTACCGGCACCATCACCTACGCCAAAAACAACTGTGTGGACCTAAACAACCCAGTCGATCAGAGCTACCAGCTGGACACCGTGCCCGACTGGCTCTCCGGCCCGGCCTCCGCGGCCTCCATCAGCCTGGTCCACGAGAACCACAGCAACAACACACAGACCAGCCCGACCTCCGGCCCGAAGATCTATGCCATCAGCGTCCCGCTGCAATGCCCCGGCTCGGTCATCAGCAGCATCTCTCTACCGCTGTTCACCAACGGCGTCCAGGGAGGCCAGCCCTCCCTGCACGTCCTCGGGCTCGGCCTGCGGCCGATGACCATCACCGGCAGCGGAACAGACGCCCAGCACTGGGTCGGCACCTGGTCCTCGGTCCAGGACACCGCCAAGGTGCAGCTGTCCAGCGGCAGTACTGCCGTCATCAACGGGGGGCAGACGCTCCGTATCCCGGCGCACGTCAGTGTCGGTACCGACGACGGCAACGGCGTACGCATCCACCTGTCCAACGCCATGGGCACCACCCCGGTGACCTTCGACGCGGCCTCCGTCGCGCTGCAGGACACCACCGCGGGCGGCGCCACCGCGGACAAAGCCCCGACCCCGCTTACCTTCGGCACCTCCCCCTCCCCCTCCAACTCCGTCACCATCCCGGCAGGTGGCGACGTCACGAGCAACCCGGTGACCCTGGCCGTCACTCAGCAGGCGACCGTCCTGGTCAGCCTGCATGTGCCCGGCTCGATGTCCGCGATGCCCGGCCACGCCGTGGCCCAGACCCCCGTCTGGGCCAGCGATGCCGCCAACCGCACCGGTGACACCGCCGCCACCAACTACACGCAGACCACCTACACCGGTCTGCCCTACCTCGCCGGAATCGACGTCACCACCCCCACCGCCGCCCCCACCGGCTCGCTGGTCCTCTACGGCGACCAGAGCGTCAACGGTGATACCGCAAAAGGCGACGGGAACTCCCCAAACGGCGACGGACAGCACCACCTCAGCGACGCCATCACCAACGCCCTGGTCAGCGACACCAACGGGGACAACTCCGTGGACTACGGCATCCTCAACGCAGGCACCAACAGCACCAGCCTGAACAACAACCTGCTGCCCCAGATCACCAACAACACCACCCCGACCAACGCACTCAACCCCCTGGACCGCAACGTGCTGACCCAGGGCAACGTGCGCACCGTCCTCGTCGCCACCGGCGCCGCCGACCTGCTCAACTGCACCAGCGACGCCAACACCTGCGCCACCAACGTGGAGAACGGACTGGCCTCCCTCAACAGCCAGCTGGGCTCGTACAACACCGACGACAGCCAGACCGGGGTCACCCAGTACTCCAACATCACCGTCTACCTCGCCACCATCCCGCCCTTCACCGCCGCCCACCCAGGCACGGCAACCCAGGAATCCGCACGTCAGCTGGTCAACAACTACCTGCTCAACAACCTCCCCAGCCAGGTCATCGACTTCGCCACTGCAGTCTCCACGGACGGCAACGCCACCTCCTCGACCGTGAAAGCAGCCGACCTCTCAGGCGGCAACCCCTCCAACGCCTACTACACCGACCTCGCCGGCCAGTACCTCAACGACACCAACACCGTGGTCGACATCAAGCCGAACCTGATCGTCCCGCTCGCCACCGGCAGCGACACCCCCGAGGACGACTGGGAACTGGCCACCGACGGCAACGACACCAACGCAGACAACCCGCTCACCACAGTCGGCAGCGCGAGCTTCAGCTCCGACGGCCCGGACGCGGTCAACGCCGGCGCCGGTACGGCATCCTTCGACGGCAGCACCGGATTCCTGGAAAGCGACCACACCGCCGTCAACACCTCCAGTGACTACACCATCTCCGCCTGGGTGAAGATCAACTCGGACGTCGGCGCCACCGCCATCTGCCAGGGCACCAGCCAGCACCAGGCCCTCTACATCGGCTACGACAGCGGCAACAAGGGCTGGATGTTCCAGACCACCACCACCAACGACGCCGACGCCGACTTCCCCACCGCAGAAGGAGACAGCAACACCGCCGCCGTCGGCACCTGGGCCCATCTCCTGGTCACCTACACCGCCCCCGTCGACGGAGACCCCAGCACGGGCGTGATGTCGATCTACCAGAACGGCAGCCTGATGGGGACCACCACCAACCTCACCCCGCAATACGACTCCTCCATGCCCCTGACCATCGGCGGCTGCGTCAACAGCGTCGACGCGACCACGCCGTACGCCGCCTTCCCCGGCTCCGTGGCAGACGTCCACACCTACCCCTACGCCATGCCGACCGCCCAGGCCAGCGCAGACAGCGTGATCGTTCCCATGGGCTGGGACAACGGGATGCCCGAGGACGAATGGAAGCTCGCCACCAGCGGGACCGACACCGCCGCCCTCAACCCGTTCACCGCTTCCGGCAGCGCCACCTACGGCACCGACGCACCCAGCGGGATGGCCGGCAGCGTCGCCTTCGACGGAAACACCGGCTTCCTCAAGAGCAAGCAGAGCGCGGTGAACACACTCGGCGACTACACCGTCTCAGCCTGGGTGAAGATCAACTCAGCTCTCGGCACCACCGCCGTCTGCCAGGGCACCACCCAACACCAGGCGTTCTACCTCTCCTACGACAAGCCCAGTAAAGCCTGGATGTTCCAGACCACCACCACCAACGACGAGAACTCCGACTTCCCCACCGCAGAAGGAGATCCCAACACCGGCCCCATCGGCACCTGGACCCACCTCGTCGCCGCCTACCGGGCCCCCATCGCCGGAAAGTCCAGCACCGGCTCCATGGCCCTCTACCAAAACGGGACCCTGATGGGGACCGCCACCAACCTCAGCCCTCAGTACGACTCCTCCATGCCCCTGACCATCGGCGGCTGCGTCAACAGCGCGGCAGCCACCAGCCCCTACCTGGCCTTCCCCGGCTCCGTGGCCGACGTCCACGTCTACCCACGGACGCTCTCAGCAACCGAGGTCGGCGCACTGCACTGACCCCACCACTGCCACCCGGGCCCCGCCGCTCCCGCCAGGAGCGGCGGGGCCCGTTCGTGTCCTCGGCCGAGACGAAATGGCAGCGCCGCTCTGACGGCACCTCGGTACCCAACGATGAAACGATCCGTCGGATCCGCGGACGTAACTCACCGGACACTGCTCCACCAACCTGACGTGCCATCAGTACTAACGTCAGATGAGCGTCAGAAGAGCCTCACGACCGCCTCACAAAGCCGAGACACGGCACCCGGGTTCATCGCGCAAACCGAGTGAAACACCTGGTCAGCCTGCCTTCTCAAAAATATCCGACGCTGACCACATCATGCTCACCGGGAAACAGGTCGAACGAGTCGCAGCCTGCGACAAACCGCAGGTCAGACGCCCTTTCCAACAGGCTCCAGAACCGCCACGCACTCCACATGCGACGTCATAGGGAACACATCGCAGAAGGCAGACCTGCGAGACGCCGCAGGTCAGACCTGGTTTTGGCCTATGTTGAGCGGACCCTCGGGCGCCCGGAGCGTCAGATGAGCGTCACGGAACGAGGAACGGCGCATCACAAGGAGGTCGAGGCTGCCGGTCACAAGCATGCCTGCTCTGATGCCCAGCACAGCGCGCACGCGCGCCACCAGCGCAGGGTTGCTGTCACGACAGCCGAACCCCCGGGACCCGGTTCGGCCCGCAGCCGACCGATGGAACCGGTGCCAGCGAGGAGCCCCGCGAGGTCTACTGGCCCGGCAGCGCCGACGAGCGCTGGACGTCGGTGCCAGGGCGGTCAAATTACACTCGCCTACGTTTTGATATCCAGGAACCGCTGGAGCAATCGTTGCGCCGGTTCGTGACGATAATGTTTCGCTATCTGCATCGGTGTTTCACCATCAGCAGCTGGCAATTCAGGGTCCGCCCCATAGGCCAAAAGAATCGCCGTCGCAGCAGTATTCAGCGGATAACCTGATTGCAAGTGTCCGTCACCTTCCACGTCAATGGCGTGAGTAAGTAGCGTATGCCCGAAACACATCTCATTCGGGTCGACACCAGCATCCAGGAACATGGCCAACGCTTCGTAATCACTACTCTCCACTTCTTTGTGCACAGGCGTCCATTCATCACCCTCGATAAGTACTGACTCAACAGGAGATTCGTCACCCACATCAAACTCCTTCACTTAGACCTACAGACCCGATTCCTTTTTCACGCCAGACGGGATAAATGATACCGCATCCCATGATGCTTTGAATAGCCACTTCACACGCTACCCCGAGCCCGCGCCGCCAACCTCGTCGGGCTAAATACCCGATCCATAATTTAAGTGAATGTTCGGGAATTCTTGCGCAAATCGCCCGATGACATGCGTGCACGAGAGACATGCCGCCTGCGTGGAGAAAAGAGTAAGACTTCCACTAACATGCGACGGGGCACCCAGTTGGTTGGCGATATGTGTGAGCATCTTATATTCGGTATCGTTGTCGCGCGCATTCTTACCTGTAGGCGTTGCAACATAACGAGCAGGGTTCCCGGGACTCCCCACATCGGGAACCCATCCCTTTCGCCCAGGACCTCTCTCTTGTCCGCTGAACGCTCTCAGCAGTTCCGGCTTGCCATCTCCCAGACGCAAAACGCCACCTAGTCCCGCCCTGTTCTTGCCAAGTTCTTTGTTGGCAATGGCATCCGCTATCAGCTGCCTTGCGGTTACCCTCTCCGCTGCAACCCGTGCCCGATTGGCAAGCAACTCTTGCACAGCTTGACCGAAGGTGCGCCCACCTCCGCTGCTCCCGCACCCGTCCCTGACGCCGCTGAGCCCCAGCGGGTCCACCCATCCAGTCGGGTTGTGGACATAGGTGGATGGATTAGGGGCCGGGACAAGACCGAATGGGTCCGGGCTGGTGTAGCGTGCGGTTTCAGGGTCGTAATAGCGGTAGAAATTGTAGTGGAATCCTGTTTCTGGATCTAGGTATTGCCCAGGAAAACGGAGGGGGGCGCTGGCCGTCGATTGGGTGGGCCAGGAAGCTGCACCCCAGACTGTCGAACGGTTTTCCCAGGCAATGTGACCCGCGTCGTCAACCAGTTCAGTGGGGGTACCTACCAGGTCAGTAATGATGACATAGAAGCGCTTGTCTATCTCATGCCCTGGAGCCTCGGCAAGAGTTATCCGTTCGGTCTGAGAGAGGGGGTATAATCCGTCGTGATCCCAGGTAATGGTGGTCGGATACAGCGCCCCGGAAGAGGTAGTGGTCTGTTCGGCGAGGGTGGTGCCATCCCATGTGAATTCGGTCTGCTCCAGGACGGTTCCGTCGTCGGCCAAGCGCTGTTTTTCGATGCGACGACCGAAGGGGTCGTAGAGGTAGCGCCAGACAGCACCGTCGGGGGTGGTTACCGACGTGAGTCGGTCTTCAGCGTCCCACTCGTAGTGCCAGGTGTCGGGTTTTCGGGACAGCCGGGTCTTCTGGCGAAGGACGATGCGGCCCTGGGCATCGTGTTCGTAACGGATGGAGCCGGCACGGGTGATCCGAGTTCCCGTGTAGGTGCGGATGCCGGCGGCCTCCGCACCGAAATGCCTTGACGGCCACTGCGCAGTGGTCTGGTTGCCGACTTCGTCGTAGGCGTACCGCTCGGTCCAGTCGCATGCGTGGACGGCCGTCACCCGGCCGGTAGTGTCGAGGTCGAAGGTGCGTGAGCCGTTGAGGTCGTCATCGATGGCGGTGAGGTAGCCGTCGGCGCGGTAGGCGTACGCGCGGTGCTGCAGCGTGCGGGCGTCGGGGCCGCCGGTGACGGTCTGCGTGCTGAGTCGGCCGGTCAGGTCCCATGTGTGTGTCAGGGTGAGTGTCTCGCCGAGTCGGCGTGTGACCTCGCGGCCCGTAGCGTCGTGTTCGAAGGTGAAGGTGTGCTCTGCCGTGGTGAGTGCTGTGGGGCGGCCAGCCGCGTCGTAGGTCCACGTGCTGGTGGCGCCGACGGACGTCGTGCGGCTGGTGCGGTTGCCAAGAGAGTCGTATGTGAAGGTGATGGTGCGGCCGTTACAGGTCTCGGATTCGACGCGACCCAGTCTGTCTCGGCTGTAGGTGATGGTTGCGTCGGTGCCGGTAGCTTGCAGAAGGCGGCCTGCGGGGTCGTGGGCGTAGGTTGTGACTGTTCCGTCGGCGTTCTTGGTGAGTACCTGGCCGAGTGCATCATGCGTGTAGGTGACGGTCTGACCGAGTGCGTTGGTGCGGGCGGTGAGTTGGCCCGCTTCGTCGTGGGAGTAGGTCAGCGTCCGGCCGTCGAAATCGGTTTCCGATGTGAGGTGACCTGCTGAGTCGTACTTGTACGACCAGATCAGCCCTTGGGGGTTGGTGACCCTGCGCAGTTGCAGCTCGGTGTCGTGCTCGAACTCGTAACGCACGCCGTCGGGGCCGGTGCGGGCGGTGGGCAGGTCGAAGTGGATGTACTCGAAGCGGGTGATCCCGCCGATCGGGTCGATGTGGCTGGTGCAGTTGCCTTCGCCGTCATAGGTCCAGGTCTCTTCGGCTCCGTCCGGATCGTTTCGGCGGGCGAGCTTGCCTTCGACGGTCCAAGACAGACGCGTCGTGGCGCCCAAGGGGTCGGTGACGGTGATGATGCGGCCGAAGGCGTCACGTTCGCGTCGGGTGATCGCTCCCAGCGGGTCGGTGACGGCAATGAGCAGCCCCGCGGCATTGCACGCGAGGTGGGTAGTGTTGCCCAGGGCGTCCGTGATGGAGGCGAGGTCGCCGCGGCCGTCGTAGGTGTAGCGGGTCGTCGCCCCCACGGCATCAGTGACTGCGGTCAGGTTTCCGCCGTCATCGAATGCCTGGTGGAGTTGCGTTCCATCTGGTTGGGTCACCGTGACCGGCAGGCCCTGGTCGTTGTATGCGACGGTGATCGCGCGCCCGTCGGGGCGGACGATCCCCACCACGCGGCCTGCCTCGTCGTAGCTGCATTCGACAGTGCGGCCGAGCGGGTCGGTGATGGTGAGGGGCCGGTGGAGCCGGTCGTAGGTGGTGTGCGTGGCGGCGCCGTCCGGGCGGATCTCGGTGACCACCTGCAGCTTGTCGTTGACCAGGTGCCGGCTTGTGTGTCCGAGCGAGTTGGTCACGGCTGTGACCTTGAGACCCGTCGCCGGGTCCGTGTCACCGTAGGTGTAGGTGTTCCGCATGTGTCCGGCTTCGCCGGTCTGGTAGGTGCAGCGGTCCTCGTCGTCGTACTCGTAGCGGTACGACGAGCCGTTGGTGTCCGTCCATGCGGTGATTCGGCCCATTGCGTCGTTGGTGAACCGTGTGGGGACACCGCAGGAGTTCGTTACCGAGGAGAAGTGGCCGTGTTCGTCATAATCGAAGCGGAGCAGTTCCTGGTCACTGCCGTCCTCGGCCGCACCCACCAGGTGGAGGGCGGTGATGCGCTTGCCTTCCGTGGTGATCTTCAAGCAGTAGCCGGCCGAGTGCCGAATCGCGCTGGGGGCGCCGTCCGTGTCGTAGGCGAACGTCAACCGCTGGGTGCCTGTGCGGTCGGTGACGTGCACCAGGAGTGCGATGCCGCGGCCGTCGGCGCCTGGGGCCGCGAAGTCCCATCTACAGCCCGTGTCGGGGTCGGTGACGGTGTAATCGCCGTTGGTGTCAACAGTCAGCGGTAACAAGTCGCCCTCGACGGGCAGCGAGGCGGCTTCCGAAGTCGGGTGGGGATATGACAGAAGCGACCCGTCCTCGCGTACGAAGACGACGCCCTCGGCGTCGATCTCGAGCCGCTGGTCCGCCGTCGAGGTCCAGGTGGGGCCGAACCATCGCCCGGCCCGGTAGGACGACTCGAAGTGGCGAGAGAACACCAGGGGGAGCCGAGCCGGCAGGCGCAGATCCGTCTGCGGAAGGGCCATTCGTCCGGTGGCCAAGTCGACCGGGTCGCCACAGAACACCTTATTCTCATGTTTCCTGGCCACATCGCCGAGCGCGGACTTGACGGCCCATCGGGCCGACCCCGTAGCGGCGCCGCGCGCTGCCCCACGTGCGGCCAGCAGGGCTGCGGTTCGGGCAGCTGCGCCACCGCCCCGGCCGGACGCCACCGCACTCGAACCAAGCGCGGGTATGGCGGCGCGTATCGCCTGCGCACACCGCTCTTCAGCTTCGGCGGCAACCTGCGCCACCTGACGGGCCATCGTGGCGGCGTCCTGCCGCTCCCCTTCGGCCTGGGCGGCGTAGGCGCCGACCCGTGCGGCGACTGCGCGGATCTCGGGGCGTTGGTACTGGGTGTACCTGAGCGCGAACGGCTCGTCGAGCTCGCGCCAGTTGCCGGTGTACCAAAACCCCGGGGCGAGCGTGCAGAACTGCCGTAACGCGGCCTTGTACTGGGCGTCCGCCTGCAGGCCCCGGCTCAGCGCGGCGCGGGACTCGATCTTGGCCTGCTCAAGGGTCTGCGCGTACGCGATGAGCGCCCTGCCGCAGCTCTCGTGAGCCGGCCCCAGAGCGGCTGCCTGCTGCGGGAGTTGGGCAAGCCTTTGCTGGAACAGCGGCGCGTAGTCGCCCTGCATGCGCAGGTCCGCGCTGTTGGCGGCGACCTGCCCGAGGCGGCTGGCGTGCTGCTCGGCGTACTGTGCCTCGCGCAGCAGTCGTGCCGCCAGCGTCTGGATCTGGGCGGGGTCGCCCGGGACCGGGTCCTGAGGCAGGTCCAGAACGCTCCAGTCCTCCATGCTCAGGCGCCCCCGCCGGTCAGTTGCCCGCGCCGCCCGCCAGCCGTGTGTCGAGTTCCTGGTGGCCGCTTACGACGTTGTTGAGGAAGCCCGCCATCCCCTCCAGGCCCTGGATCATGTTCTGGGCGCCGGTCGTCCACTGCTGGTACGACTCCTGGAACCTGGGCGACGCCATCTGGGTGCGGAACTCGCCGGCCACCAGCTGGTCGACCATGCTCTTGAGGGACTGCAGCTTCTCGCTCATCTCGGTCTGCCCGCTGACCAGCCGCGACGCCGCCTGCTGCACGCCGTCATAGCCGACACTGACATCCGCCATCGGTTTCTCCTCACATCTCCATGGCCTGGCCGGCGAAGACCTGGTCGAGGTCGAGCGCGCCTTCCACCAGGCCCGCGAAAAGTCCCGCGGCCGTATCGACCGACGCGATGAGGCTGGTCTGGGCTGTGGTGACGGCGTTGAGGAACTCGGCGAGAGCCTGTACGACCGGGCCGCCGGTCATCGTGCTCATCGCATCGGCCAAGGGGTGCGGCACCGAGAGTTTTATGTCCGAGCGCATGCGGGTCAACTCCCGTGCGACGACATCCGCTTCCTCTGGATCGCAGGCGAATTTTTGAGCCATCAGCTCGGATCTCCCCCGTGAGACCTCAACTGCGCGTCAATAGTGGCTAATCTGCTGTCAGGTTAGCGTACGGGGCGCCGACCGGTAAGCGATCCGACAGGAGCGCGGTGGTGACAGGGACGGACTCCTCCCAGACCGGACCGAGACTGGTTGCAGGGCGCTACCGGCTGACGGAGGTGCTCGGGCGGGGCGGCATGGGCGTCGTCTGGCAGGCCGCCGACGAACTGATCGGTCGCACGGTCGCGGTCAAGGAACTCCGCGTCCCGCATGGGCTCTCCGAGAGAGAGCGCGCGGCCTTCGGCGAGCGGGCGTTGCGCGAGGCCCGCACCGCTGGGCGCATCCACCATCCCGGAGTGATCGCCATCCATGACCTGATTCCGGACACGGCGCAGCACGCCGTGGTCTACGTGGTTATGGAGTTCGTGGAAGCACCCTCGCTGGCAGCGGTTCTGGAGCAGGATGGCGCCCTGCCCGAGCGGCGCGTGGCACGTCTGGGAGTCCGATTACTGGAGGCGCTGGACGCTGCACACGCGATCGGCCTGGTGCACCGGGACGTCAAGCCCAGCAACATCCTGGTCCTGGCCGACGACCAGGTGAAGCTGGTCGACTTCGGCATCGCCCACGCTGTCGACGACACCCGCCTCACCCGCACCGGTGTCGCCGGCTCCATCGGATACATAGCCCCCGAACTGTTCGAGGGTGAGTCCCCCACTCCCGCGGCCGACCTGTGGTCCGTCGGTGTCACGCTGCACCACGCGGCCACCGGCCGCAGCCCCTTCGAGCGCGGATCCACTGCGGCCACCATTCGAGCGGTCCTCCACGAGGACCCACCGCCGCTGGACCGTCATCCTTCGCTGTCCCCTGTGATCGAGGGCCTGCTCGTCCGGGACCCGGCCCGACGCCTGGGCGGCGGGGAAGCGGCCGAGGGTCTTCGCTCTGCCGTCACCTCAGCCCGGAACCCGGCCCCCGAACCAGTGAGACAGGCCCCCCGGCCGGACGAAGCCACCGGCCGACCCGCCACATGGCAGGGCCGCCCCACCGGCGTGCACCCCCGCCTCACCAGCGCCCGGAGACCGAGAGCCAGAGCGGACACGACGGGCCAGGCATCCACCACGGGCAGAGACACGGCCACCGGATCACCGAGGCAGCCCGAGCCGGCGGACCGTTCCGCTGCCGCCCTGCGTCACCAGGGGGAACAGCGGAACAACGGTGGCAGCGGACCGGCCACATGGGCAGACCAGCCCACCACTGTCCGGAATACGGCGCCACCGAGACCAACGGCGCGATCGCGGGCGGCTGGATGGTCGGACGACGAGACGGATGGGGGCACCGAACGCTACGCGATCTCTCCGTCGCAAGCCGTGCGGCAGTTCAGGCGTTCCTCCCTCGTCGTCCTGGCCGGACTGAGCTGGTGGACCGGCTGGAGACTCTGCAACGACGTGTTGCAACTTCCGTTCCTCCTCGTCGTCGTGGTGGCCGGTTGCCTGTTCTTCGTGACGCAGCTGACCGTGGTCGGCAGTTCAGGGTTAGGCAGCTTCGCCCTTGATAGCCAGGGCATCACCCTGTTCTGGAGGAAGGAACCCTGGCGGAGGCTCCTTTCGCCCCCGAACGGCAAGGTTTTGGTGCCGTGGAACCTCATCGACGAAGTCGTCCTGCTCCCTCGGCCCCATACCGAGACCACCAGCCAGGACAGGCGGACCGCCATCGCGCTGCATGTCTCCCTGAGCAAACGACGCCCCGTGCTCGGCGTCGATCGCACGGATGACGGGCGCGGCTTCATCTGGAGCTTGGGGGAAGCGGATCACCCGGCTGCCGAACTGAACGAATCGATCCACGCCGCCGCACCTCCACAGGCCACCGTCAGATGTCCGTCTGAGCAGGACTCCAAGGATCTGTGGCATCACCGTCCTCGGCGTCTCGGGCCGGTACTGGCCTCCCTCTCACTTGCCGGGATTCTCGTGGCCACGTACGTCTTCCACCATGAGGGAGGGCCGGTTCAGCTCGAGAAGGCCGGATGGGACGGTGAAGTAGAGTTCAGTCCCGACGGGGCGACACTGGCAAGCAGCAGTACCGACCACAGCATCAGACTGTGGGACGTCGGTACCCGCAAGAACACCGGTGTCCTTTCCGGAGATACGGGCGACATCTCGGCACTGAGGTTCACTCCGGATGGGAGCCTGCTGGCCGCTGCCGCCGACGACATCGACGAGCACACCATCAGGCTGTGGGACGTGTCCACGCACACCGAGCGCAGGACCCTGACCGTGGGCGAAGACACCTCGGTGGTGTCGCTGGCCTTCAGCCCCGACAACCACACCCTTGCCAGCGTGGACGAGGACGGCACCATCCTGGTGTGGGACGTCCGATCGGGCCGGAAGACCGCCACGATACGCGAGAACACGTCCGACGCCTTCCCGGTCGAATTCAGTGTGACCAGCCAGTTTCTCGGCGGTTTCGACAGCGGGAACCGGCCGCACCGGTGGTATCTCGTCACCGGCCGCCCTGTGCCCGTAGCCGCCCGCGACGGGAACTGGGCCACCATCTCGGGCTCCACCGTCTCCATACGGGACGGTTCCGGATCGTCCAGGCTCCTGCTGATCGGCCACGAAAGCAAGATCACCGACATGGACTGGTTGGGGGGCACTGCGAAACTCCTGGCCACCGCCAGCACGGACGGCACGATCCGCATCTGGCGCACCGATACCGGCAAGATGGCGCGGAAACTGACCCTGGACCGGGATAGCGGCTCCACGGCCGATGCCGTCGCCCTCAGCCCCATCGGAAGGACTCTCGTCTACGGGAGTGGCACGGCCCTGTGGATATGGGAGACGGGAGTCAAACCGTAGGTCGCCCCAACTCGCGACGTTTCCACAGGGGTTCACTGCAGACGACTCCTGGCTAACCTGTTGTCACGCTGGCGTGCCGGGCGCCGGCCGGTGAGCGATTCCGACAGGGGCGCGACGTTGGTGGGGACGGACTCCCAGGCGGCACGGCGGCTGGTGCACCGGGATGGCAAACCCAGCAGCATCCTGGTCGTACCTTCTGACGACGAGGTGAAGCTGGGAGGCGGAGCATGATTCTCCGGTTGACCGTTCAGGACGCTGACGCGGGCACGCTTGAGGACGTCGAGGTGGTCGCCGGTCCCGACAGCAGTACGGCCTCGCTGCTCGCGGCCTTACCGGTGGCCGTGGGTGACAGGCAGTGTTTCGTCGGATCGATTCCGCTGGATCCCGAGGCCGGCCTGGCGGACAGCCCGTTGATGCCGGGAGCGGTGATCAGCGTGGGGGCGCCGGGGCCGGCTTACCGCTTCCCCTCGGGGGACGGGGTCGGCGTGCTTCGGGTGACCGCCGGCCCGGACACCGGGCTGACGGTGGCGCTCGGCCCCGGAACCCATACCGTGGCGAGAAACTCGACGGCAGCGGTGTGTCTGCGGGATCCGGACATCTCCCGCCGCGAGCACGCCCGGCTGGAGGTCTCGCCGGACGGCCGGGTCTTCGTAGTGGACCGGGGCTCGACCAATGGGACGTACATCAACGGCCGCAGGGTCACCGGCCGGATCGCGCTCGCTCCGGGCAGGACCCTCCAGGTGGGAACCGACGAGCTGCAGTGGACGGCCCGGCCGACGGGAACCCAGCGGGCCACCCGCAGTGCGGACGGATGGCTGGACTTCGACCGGGCGTTCAGCCCGGCCCCGGCGATCCCTCGTACGGAGGCCACGTTGCCGGTGCAGCAGACCGCGACGGGCAATGCGGGCCTCGCAGGGCTGGCGGTGGGTTTGCCGGTATTCGGCGCGTTGGTCATGGCCATGATGATGCACCAGCCGAAGATGGCGTTCATCGCCTTACTGGGCCTCGTGGCCTGGGGGGTGATGGACAACAACCAGGACAAGCAGCGTGAAAAGCGCGAGGCCGTGTACGCGACGGCGAAGACCACCGTCCAGGAGAAGATCGACGCCCACGTCGCCGAAGAACTGCGCGTGCGTCGGCTCCTGGCCCCCGACCCGGCCAAGATCACCAGCATGGCCACGGGCGCTCGCCCGGACCTGTGGTCCCGGAGAGCGGACTCTCCGCACGGGCTGGTGCTGCGCGTGGGAACCGCCGATCAGGCGGCCGCCGTGGAACTGCGGGGCGAACCGTCGGAGGGCTTCGAGCCCCCGTTGCTGCGCAAGGCGCCGATCACACTGGACCTGCGGGTCACCGGCGTGCTGGGGGTGGTCGGTTCACGCCGGCAGGTGCAGGCGCTGACGGATTGGCTGGTATTGCAGCTGGCCGCCTTGCGCGGGCCGGCCGATCTGCGCATCGTGGTGATCGCGGCCGACGGGCACGACGGACTGGCCTGGACCCGGTGGTTGCCGCACGTGGACGCCGGGCCGGCGGCCGATGTTCCGTGCGTCATCGGCAACACCGGCACGACGCGCGCCGCGCGGGTGAAGGAACTGCGGCAGCTCGTCGGCGCGCGCCGCGAGCAGGGCACCCGTGACTCCCGCACACGGTTCGGTGACGAGGTCGTGGTCATCCTGGACGGAGCCCTCGCCCTGCGCGAACTGCCCGGCATGGACGAGGTGCTGCGGGACGGGCCGTCGGTCGGTGTCTATCTCGTGTGCGCCGATCGGCGCGGCATGAACGAGTGCCGCGGCCTGTGCGAGATGACCGGCACCACGCTCCGGCTCACCCGCACACCCGAAGAACACGCCATCACCGTGACGCCTCACACCCTCGACGAAGGCGCCGCCGAGCCGCTCGCCCGGGCACTCGCCCCGATGCGGGACCGGCTCACACTCGGCTCGTCAAGCAACGCCGTACCCGGCTACGCACGCTTCCTCGATCTGCTCGGCATCGGAAGACCCACCGCCGACGACGTCCTCGCCCTGTGGGGGCACGGGCAAGGACCGCGTACCCAGGTGATGCTCGGCGCGGACGCCGCAGGCCCGGTGGCCGTGGATCTGGCCGGTCAGGGCCCGCACACCATGCTCGGCGGCGCCACCGGAGCGGGGAAGAGCATTCTGCTGCAGACCCTGGTGACCTCGTTGCTGCTGGCCAACCGGCCCGACGAACTCAACCTGGTGCTCGTGGACTTCAAGGGGGGCAGCGCCTTTCTGCCCTTCCAGCACTGCCCCCATGTGGTCGCCCTGATCCGATCCACCGGGGAAACCCCCGCCGACATCTTCGATGACGCCGCCGCGACCCGGGTGCTGGCCTCCGTACGCGCCGAGGTCAGCCGCCGCGAGTCCCTCCTCGCCCGGTACGACGGAGAGATCGACCGGTACTGGAAAAGGCGCCGCACCGACGCAGCTCTGCCGCCGCTTCCGCGCCTGGTGATGGTCTTCGACGAGTTCGCCCGCGTCCTGGAGACCTCACCGGACTTCCTCAAAGAACTGGTCAATGTCGCCGCCAAGGGCCGTTCGCTGGGCATGCACCTGGTTCTGGCCACCCAGTCCCTGCAGGGGAAGCTGTCGCCGGAGCTGAAGAACAACATCTCGCTGCGCGTCAGCCTGCGGCAGAACGAGGCCGCCGACAGCACCGAGGTTCTCGGTGTGCCCGACGCCGCTGCCATCCCTGGCTCGCTGCGCGGACGCGGCCTGATCCTGTGCACCACCGACGAGGCGCGCATCCCGCAGGTGTTCCAGTCCGGATACCTGGGCTCCCCGCCGCCCTCCGGAGCGGCGCAGCCCGTCACTGTCCGTACCCTGCAGTGGCACCAGCTCGGAGCGCCACGGCCGGCCGAACATCTGACACGCGTGGAGGCGCCCACCGACCAGGAGCTGGCGGTGACCGCCGTCGAGGAAGCAGCCCGCCGCCGGGGGCTCGTCGCCCCCTTCCGGCCCCTCCTGCCGCCCCTGCCCCTGACGTTGACGCTGGAGGAACTCGCGGGCCGTCAGACCACCGCGCCGCCCGCCACAGCCGTGCCCTTCGGGCTGGCGGACGAACCCGCGGAGCAGGCCCAGCCCGCCCAGTACCTCGATCTGTCGGGTACGGACCGGCTCATGGTGGCGGGCGGTCCCCAGTCGGGCCGCACCATCTTCGCCCGGACGCTCATCAACGGCCTCGTCACCCGATTCCGGCCCGATCAGGCTCATCTCTACGTCATCGAACACCACCCTGCCGGGCTCGCGGACTTCGCCGAACTGCCGCACTGCGGCGGTGTCTTCTCCCCTGCCGAACCCGACCGCATCCGGCGCCTGGTCGCCTGGCTGGACGAAGAGGTCCAGCGCCGGTCCACAAGTGACCCCGCCCAGGGCTCGGACAGACCCCGCATCGTGGTCGTCATCGACGGCTGGGAGTACTTCGAGGACCACGGCGCCCCCACCTTCACCGAGACCTCACTGCTGACCGCGCTACGCGGCATCATCGCGGCCGGCGCTCCGCTCGGGGTGCACATCGTGCCACTCGGGGGCCACGACATGCTCAACCACAAGCTCCCCACCTACTACACCCGCCGCCTGCTACTCCCCTTCCCCAAGGAAGAGACCCGCCGAGCCCACTTGACCTCCCGCATGACCAGCCCGCCCGCCCTGCCCGGACGGGCGATCGACGCCGCGAGCGGCCGCCACATACAGATCTGCCGACCGGACGCACTCCCCGCCGATCTATCATCCCGCTTCACCGACCCCGACCCCGCCCGTCTGCCCCGCGAGTTCCCCGCACTGCCCACCCGGATCACACTCGAGGAACTGCCGCTGCCCGAACCACCGCCCTCCCCCACCTGGATCCCCCTCGGCATCGGCGGGCCCGACCACAACGCGGTGGGCATCGACCTCATCGAGGGAGCCCATCTGCTGCTCGTCTCCGGGCCGCCCGGCTCCGGCCGCACCACCGCGACGGCTGCACTCGCCCACTCGCTACGCCGAGCCGGCATCGGCGTGCTCGCCGTCGCCCCGCCCCGCTCCCCCCTTCCCGGCCTGCTTCCCGAAGACCCGGGCGTACGCGTCCTCACCGGCATCTCCCACAAGGACGTCGACCTCCGCGAGGCCGCCGAGGTCTTCGGTGACGGCCCCTATGCCCTGATACTCGACGACGCGGACCACATCACGGTGCTCCCCACCCAGCAGGGGTTCGCCGACGCGCCCACGCTGCTGGACGACATCGCCCGCCTCTCCGCACGCGGCCGCCAGGCCCTCGTTCTCAGTGCCGACGCGACCCCCCTGCTCACCGGCTTCCCCAGCCCACTCACCCGCCTGATCAACACCATCCTGGCGACGGGCCATCGGCTCCTGCTCACCCCGGCCGGCCGCCCCTCCGCCGTGGCGCACAGCATCACCCTGGAACCGGACCAGTACTTCGCCGCGCCACCCGGCCGGGGATATCTCTCCTCGAGCCGGGCACCGATCCTCCTCCACCTGGCAACGGCCCCCCGACACCTGCTCTGATCACAACAGCGGCTTTGGATCAGCACCCGCAGCCGCTGCCCGACCCGGTGAAAACGTCTGCGCGCTCAGGGCTGCTCTCCGCGCTTGACCTGCGGCCTCGGCAGCCGGAGTCGGCGCATCTGCAGGGAACGCTGCAGGGCGTAGCCGACCGCGCCGTGCGTGTTCTCGTCCGGGAAGCGCTCCTCGAGCCGCTTCTTGAGGCGGATACCGCTCACGGCCGCGTCCAGCACCATCAGCCCAATGACAATCGGCCACAGCAGCAGCGCGATGTTCTGCACCGCGGACATCTGCACCACGCTCAGCACGAGGATGACCACAGCGAGCGGCAGGAAGAACTCCGCCACGTTGACCCGCGAGTCCACCCAGTCCCGGGCGAACCGGCGGATCGGACCCTTGTCCCGGGCCGGCAGATACCGCTCGTCGCCGCCGGCCAGCGCCTGGCGTTGCCGCAGCATCTGCGATCTGACGGTGGCGGGGTGGGACTCCGGGGTCGAGGCGCGAGAACGGGCGGAAAACGGGCCTTGTGGGCCGTTCGTGCCGTGCTCCGGTGGCGGCATCGGCCTGACGCTGGTGGGGTGGACCTCCCAAGTCGCCCGGAAAGCGTCGCTGTCCGCGTCGGCCTGATGGGGAACGGTCCCGGTGACGCCATCCGGCTCACCCTGCCGGGACGGCGCCACGTCGGCGGCGGTGCGCAATGCCGCCATGGCCTGTTCGCTGGTCATGCGGTGCTCCCTGTCACGCGTGAGCAGACCACCGATCAGCGGTCCCAGCGACGGGTACTCGCTGAGGGACGGCGGGTCGTCGTAGAGGATCGCGTGCAGGGTGGCCGCCGTGGAGGCACGATCGAACGGACCGGTACCCGCCACGGCATGGAACAGGGTCGCGCCAAGTGACCACAGGTCCGCGGCCGGCGAAGGTGAATTGCCTTCGAACAGCTCCGGAGCCATGTATCCGGTGGAGCCGGCTACGCCATGGCGTGTGAGACGGGTGTCGTCGATGGCATGTGCGATGCCGAAGTCCACCAGTTTCGCTTTGTCACCGGGCAGGACCAGGATGTTGCTGGGCTTGACGTCGCGGTGCACCAGACTGATGGCGTGCGCCTCGTTCAATGCCGCGAGCGCCCCGAGGCCAAGGCGCGCCACGCGCCACTCAGGCAGGGCGCCTTCCTGTTCGAGGATTTGCGCCAGAGAGGGTGCCTCGACCAATTCCATGACGATATAGGCCGCTTCGTCATCCGGCGTGATGGGGATGAGGTCGTAGATGGCTACAAGAGCAGAGTGGTTAAGCCTTCCAGCGGTGCGCGCCTCCCGCAGCGCCCTCTCACTGAAGACTTCTCGCTCCTGACCGGACAGACCGTGCGGGGCCCGTAACTCCTTCACGGCGACCGTACGTCCGATCAACTCGTCGGATGCCCGCCACACGACCCCCATGCCGCCTCGGCCCAGCACCCCGGTCAACCGATACCGTCTCGCAACCAGCCTTGCTTCCCCGGAGCCCGTCCCCGTCACAGCCCAACTCCTCGACGTTGAGAAACCGCACCAGCAGTACGACTAACACGGCAGGGCCGTTCGCACCAGCGCCATCACAACTCGGGATGATCGCTTTCATACCCGCATTCTTGCTCGTCCGGCGGGCCCAGGGTCAGCCCTTCCTTGTGGACTTCCCACGTGAACTCCGCCCCACGCAGGTAGGCGCGCACCGCGCGTCCGACGTCGGCCAGAGCGCCAAGGAGTGCGTGCTGGTCGAATCACACCTTCTCAGCCACCACTCGCGGGTGCTCCACAGTAAGCATCTCGATGTCTTCCACGTCGGAGGTCAGAATCGTCACCCGGCCCGGATGAGCCAAGGCCGTCGCGCAGAGCATGGCGTCGATGGCGTACTTGTGGCCATGGACGCCCGCAGCCCGAAGGAGAGCCGCTGCAGACTGGGCAATCGCTTGAGTGACCGGCTCGATGCGCAGGCGGGACAGAGTCCACTTCAGGGCAGCGTCGTTGATCCTCGGGTGGATAACCTCGACCAGCACCGCAGCCGACGTGATCACCGGGAGATCCGCCTCGCGGCCGGCCGTCAGCCACTCGTGGACGTCCCGGTCTCGTTGGACGGCCTTCGCCAAGCCCTCACTGTCCAGGATCAGGGCACCACTCACGCGGCAGCCTCGGCCCCGGGCTGGGATCCGGTGAGCTTGGCTCGTTTGGCCGCCACGGCCTCCGGATCGGCCGGGCCGTGGACCTTGTCAAAGTCCGCAATCAGCTCGTCCAGGTTGTCACGCTCGATCTGGCGCTGCGCGGCCCGCTCCAGATATGCCGAGACTCCACGCCTGCCCACCCGCTCGCGGATGGCCTGCAGCGTGCCGGCGGTCAGGGACACAGAGATACCGCTACTGGGGCCGTCTCCTGGGAGGAAGTCAGCATCGTCAACCATGGGGACAGTTTGGCATTCGAAATAGCATAGCGCTACCCGGTTGTGGATCCACATCCAAAAGCGTCGGCCCGGCAACGTCCGTGGACGCGGCCGGGGCCAACGTGATGGGGCTTCAGAACGTGCGTCATTTGAGCGTCAACAGTCGGAGGAATCGCTCTGATACTGCTAGCGAAGGGATCATCGCCCCCTGCTGAAACCGCAGGTCAGGCTGTTTCCGGCAAACAGCGTCACCCTTCACACGTTGCACGCCCGGAAACGCGTCGAGCAGATGACAGATCCCAAAAACCGCAGGTCAGGCACCCTTCTGAGCAGGCTCCAAAATCGCCACGCACTCCACGTGGGAGGTCATAGGAAACAGATCGAACGCCCGCAGCGTCCGCACCTTGTACCCGCCGTCGCGGAAGTACCCGAGGTCGCGGGCCAGTGCCGCCGGGTCGCAGGCGACGTACGCGATGCGGCGGGCGCTCAGGGAGGTGAGGTGTTCGACCGTCTTCTTGCCGGCGCCGGCGCGGGGCGGGTCGAGGACGATCAGGTCGACCTCGGTGATGCCGGTGCGCGGGAGGACCGACTCGACCTTGCCCTGTTCGATGCGGACCCGGTCGAAGGCGGCGAGGTTGTGCCGGGCGTCCTCGACCGCGCGCTTGCCCGACTCGATGCCGAGGACCGCGCCCTTGTCGCCCAGGCGGTCCGCCAGGGCGCCCGCGAAGAGGCCGACGCCGCAGTACAGGTCGAGCGCCATCTCGCCCTTGCGCGGCATCAGGCCCTGCATGACGGCCTTGACCAGGGTGTCGGCCGCCATCGGGTGGACCTGCCAGAAGCCGCCGCTGCCGACGCGGTACGTACGGCCGTCGGCGCGCTCGCGCACGAACGCGCGGCCGTGGACGCGGTGGATGCCGCCGTCGTGCTCCTCGACGCGCATCACGGAGACGGGCTTGTCGAGTTCCACGAGGGGCAGGCGGGCGCCGGGGCGGGGCTCCAGGATGACCATGCGGTCCTGGGAACCGGTCGCGGCGATCGCGTCGACCGAGGCCATGCCGGACCAGTCGCGCTCCTCGATGCCGAGTTCGCTGACGCCCGGCGCCGCGATCATGCAGTGCTCGATCGGCTCGACCTCGTGCGAGCGGTGGCGGCGCAGTCCGGCGTTGCCATCGGGGTCCACGGCGTACTGGACGCGCGTGCGCCAGGCCGGGACCTCGCCGGCGGGCAGCTTGTCGCCCTCGGCGGGCATCACCGTGCCGTCCCAGCCCGCCTCCTCGGGCGTGAGGCCCGCGAGTCGCTGCAGCTGCTCGGCGATGACCTCGCCCTTGAGGCGGCGCTGCGCGCCCGGCTTGGCGTGCTGCCAGTCGCAGCCGCCGCAGCGGCCGGGGCCGGCATAGGGGCAGGGGGCTTCGACGCGGTCCTTGGAGGCCGAGAGGATCGTCACCGCGTCCGCGCGCAGGAAGCGCGCACCCTCCTCGCCCTCCGTGACGCGCGCGACGACGCGCTCCCCGGGCAGGGTGTGCCGGACGAAGAGGACCTGGCCCTCGCTCGTACGGGCGATGCAGTGCCCGCCATGGGCCACGGGGCCGATCTCGACCTCGTACTCCTCCCCCACCAGCGATTTCTTCGGTTCTGCCTGCATGGCGGGGTGACTCCAGATGCGAAAGGGGATGAAGGAAGGGGTCGCGGAACGACGAGCGGCCGGACAACAGCCCACCAGTCTACGTGGACGTTGCCCGGCCGCTCACCACAAGACCGTCAGCCCTTGGCGTTCGAGGTCTCCTTCGGACGCTCCTCCGCCGGACCCCGGCGCACCGCACCCGGCGCGTTCCAGTCCTGCCGCTTGCGGGCCCGGTTCTTCGCGACCTCGGAGGACTCCAGCTGGTAGGGCACGGAGGTCACCATCACACCGGGCGTGAACAGCAGCCGGCCCTTGAGCCGCAGGGCGCTCTGGTTGTGCAGCAGGTGCTCGTACCAGTGGCCGACCACGTACTCGGGGATGATCACGGAGACCGCGTCGCGCGGGGACTCCTTGCGCAGGCTCTTGACGTACTCGATGATCGGCCGCGTGATCTCGCGGTACGGCGAGTCGAGGACCTTCAGCGGTACGTCGATGCCGCGCCGCTCCCACTCCTCGCGCAGCGCCTTGGTCTCGGCCGGGTCGACGTTGACGCTGAGCGCTTCGAGGGTGTGGGAGCGCATCAGCTTGGCGTAGGCGAGGGCGCGCAGGGCCGGGCGGTGGATCTTGGAGATCAGGACCACCGAGTGCACGCGGGAGGGGCGGACGCTGTCGTCGGAGGGACCCTCGGGGGCAGCGAGCTCCTCGGAGACCCGGTCGTAGTGCTTCCGGATCGCGCTCATCGTGGCGTAGAAGATCACCATGCCGAGCAGGGCCACCCAGGCGCCGTGGGTGAACTTGGTGACGAGGACGACGACCAGCACCAGACCGGTGAAGAAGGCGCCGAAGGCGTTGATCGCGCGGGAGCGGATCATGTGGCTGCGCTTGGCCGGGTCCTTCTCGGTGCGCAGGTGACGGTTCCAGTGCCGGACCATGCCGGTCTGGCTGAGCGTGAAGGACACGAAGACGCCGACGATGTAGAGCTGGATCAGCCGGGTCGAGTCGGCGCCGTAGATGACGACCAGGAGCGTGGCCGCGCCCGCGAGCAGCACGATGCCGTTGGAGAAGGCGAGGCGGTCGCCGCGGGTGTGCAGCTGGCGCGGCAGATAGCGGTCCTGGGCGAGGATCGAGCCGAGCAGCGGGAAGCCGTTGTACGCGGTGTTCGCCGCGAGGAACAGGACCAGCGCGGTGGCGGCGGCGAGCACGATGAACAGGAGGCTGCCCTTGCCGAAGACCGCCTCGGCGACCTGCGAGATCACCGGGTTCTGGACGTATCCGGAGCCGATCGGGACGCCGTTGTGGATCAGGTCGGTGGCCGGGTTCTCGGCCATCCGGACCTTGGTCGTCATGGCCAGGGCGATGATGCCGCAGAACATGGTGACGGCGAGCAGGCCCATCGCCGCGAGTGTGGTCGCGGCGTTCTTCGACTTGGGCTTGCGGAAGGCGGGAACGCCGTTGGAGATGGCCTCGACGCCGGTGAGCGCCGCGCAGCCGGAGGAGAAGGCACGCAGCAGCAGGAAGACGAGCGCGAAGCCCGCGAGGCCCTGGTGCTCGGCCTTGATGTGGTAGTCGGACGTCGGCGCGCGCATGGTGTCGTTCAGGACGAGCCCGCGGAAGGCACCCCACGCGATCATGATGAAGACGCCCGCGACGAAGACGTACGTCGGAATCGCGAAGAGCTTTCCGGACTCCTTCACTCCGCGCAGGTTCATCAGCGTGAGCAGCACGATGACGACGACGGCGCACAGCACCTTGTGCTCGACGACGAAGGGGATCGCGGAGCCGAGGTTCTCGATGCCGGAGGCGATGGACACGGCGACGGTGAGGACGTAGTCCACGAGCAGCGCGCTGGCGACGGTGAGGCCGGCCTTGGGGCCGAGGTTGGTGTTGGCCACCTCGTAGTCGCCGCCACCACTGGGGTAGGCATGCACGTTCTGCCGGTAGGAAGCGACCACCGTGAACATCAGCACGACGACCGCGAGCGCGATCCAGGGGCTGAAGTGGTAGGCCGACACGCCCGCGATGGAGAGGACCAGAAGTACTTCCCCGGGTGCGTAGGCCACGGAGGAGAGCGGGTCGGACGCGAAGACGGGGAGTGCGATGCGCTTCGGCAGGAGGGTTTCCCCGAGCCGATCACTGCGCAGTGCGCGCCCGATCAAGATCCGTTTGGGCACGTCGGTCAGTTTGGACACGCAGAGGATCGTAAGCGTTCGAACGGGACGTCGCCCACCCGCCGCTCGACATCTGCTCTCCGAGTGAAAACGGGAAGGGGTCCCGTTGCGGATTCCGTAGCCACGTACTTCCGCATGCCTATATGACAAAGCCCCGGTTTGTCCCACTATGGAGGTTCCATGCACGCGACCGCTGAGCTCATCGGTGCCACGGCAGGACTCGTCGGACTCGGAATCCTGACTCTTCTCAGTGTGCGCAGCTTCAATCGCCGCTGATCGCCGAAGACGCGCAGGCGAACGTGCACAGGGGTGCCCCTGATCGACCGCGCGTGTGTAGCTTGGGCGGCGGTCTGAGACCCTGTTCAGCCTGAGCCGTAACCAATTACATCCGGAAGGACGGTCGTGCACATCGTCATCATGGGCTGCGGAAGAGTGGGTTCCGCTCTCGCCCAGACCCTGGAGCAACAGGGGCACACGGTCGCTGTGATCGATCAGGACCCCACCGCCTTCCGACGACTGGGCTCCGGCTTCGGCGGCCGTCGTGTCACCGGAGTCGGCTTCGACCAGGACACCTTGCGCGAAGCGGGCATCGAGGAGGCCGGAGCCTTCGCCGCCGTCTCCAGCGGTGACAACTCGAACATCATCGCCGCCCGGGTGGCCCGCGAGATGTTCGGCATCGAGAACGTCGCCGCGCGCATCTACGACCCGCGCCGCGCCGAGGTCTACCAGCGCCTGGGCATCCCGACCGTCGCCACCGTCCGCTGGACGGCCGACCAGATGCTGCGGCGGCTGCTCCCCTCGGGCGCCGAGCCGCTGTGGCGCGACCCCACCGGCGGGGTTCAGCTCGCCGAGGTGCACGCCTCCGCCGCCTGGGTCGGCCACAAGATCAGCCGTCTCCAGGACGAGACCGGGGTGCGTGTGGCCTTCCTCACGCGGCTGGGTGAGGCGATCCTGCCCTCCTCGCAGACGGTGCTGCAGGAGGGCGACCTCGTGCACGTGATGATGCGCACGGACGACGTCGAGAAGGTCGAGGCGTCGTTCGCCGAGGGCCCCGAAGAGGAGAGCGGTCACTGATGAGGGTCGCCATTGCCGGTGCCGGTGCCGTCGGCCGCTCCATCGCGGGCGAGCTCCTGGAGAACGGGCACGAGATTCTGCTGATCGACAAGGCGCCGACCGCCATCTCGGTCGAGCGCGTCCCGCAGGCGGAGTGGCTGCTCGCCGACGCCTGCGAGATCACCTCGCTGGACGAGGCGGCGCTGCAGCGCTGCAACGTGGTCATCGCGGCCACCGGTGACGACAAGGTCAACCTGGTCGTCTCGTTGCTCGCGAAGACCGAGTACGGCGTCCCGCGCGTCGTCGCCCGCGTGAACAACCCCAAGAACGAGTGGCTGTTCAACGAGGCCTGGGGCGTGGACGTGGCGGTCTCCACCCCGCGTCTGATGTCGGCCCTGGTCGAGGAGGCGGTGAGCGTCGGCGACCTGGTCCGGCTGCTGCGCTTCAGCCACGGCGACGCGAACCTGGTCGAGCTGACCCTCCCGCCGGAGTCGGCCCTGGCCGGCACCCAGGTCGGCGACGTGGAGTGGCCCGAGGACACCTCCCTGGTCACGATCATCCGCGGCACCCGCGTCCTCACCCCCTCCCAGGAGGACTCCCTGGAGGCGGGCGACGAACTCCTCTTCGTGGCCGCCCAGGCCCGCGAGGAGCAGCTCGAGGACCTGCTCTCGGTCCGCCGCGACGACGCGACGAGCTAGTCGGCTCCGACAGCTCCGATACGACGGCGGGGGCGCCCGGAGATCTCCGGGCGCCCCCGCCGTCGTATCAGCCCGTCCGGTGCACGCCGCCCTCAGGGACGGCCACTCCGGCGCGCCGGCGCTACGCCTATCGGCGGTGGCGACCCGCGGTGGTGTCGTGCTCCCCGGCGGCAGCCGCCCGGCGCTCCTTCTCGGCCTGCTCCTCCGCCTCCATCTCGGCGAACACGTCGATGGGCGCCGGGGCCTTGGCCAGGAACACCCAGGTCAGCCAGACGGCCAGCAGGAAGGGCGGGATCTTCAACGCGATCAGGACCCAGCCCAGCTGGGCGGTGTTGGCCCACCAGTAGAGCGGGAAGAGGATCGCGCACTTGGCGAGCAGGATCAGGCCCCAGGCCCAGCTGGCCTTCGCGTAGGCCTTCTTGCGGCCGGGGTTGCGGGTGCGCCAGGAGAGGTTCTCCTTGAAGACCGGGCCGAGGATCAGACCGATCAGAGGCACGCCGGCGAGGGTCGTGACGATGTAGGCGACGGCCAGGCCGAGCGTGTAGAGCATGCCCGGCAGATAGAAGTCCTTGGCGTTGCCCGTCATCATCGCGAAGACCACGCCGAAGGCGACGCCGAAGACGCCGCTGAAGGCGTGCTTGACGGTGTCCCGCATCGCGAGGCGGACCACGACCAGCAGCAGGGACACCCCGAGGGCGGCGATCGCCGACCAGTGCAGGTTCTTGTTGATCGTGAAGATGGTGACGAAGAGCAGGCCGGGCACCACCGTCTCGACCATGCCCCGCACGCCGCCGAACGCCTCGAAGAGTGCGGCCTCGGTCACCGCCCGCGCGTCCTGCTGGGCGTTCTGGGCGTCCTGGGCGTCTTCGGTCGGCTTGTCGAGCGACGTCACCGGCTACTCCCGTCCAAGGGGTCTGAGTTCGTACTTCGGATTGAACAGCACCCTACGGCCCCGGCTCATCGAGATCCGGCCCGAGGCGATCAACTTGCGTCCCGGCTCTATGCCCACGATGGAGCGTCTGCCGAGCCAGACCACGTCCAGGGCGGCCGAACCGTCGAACAGCTCGGCCTCCAGGGCCGGGACTCCGGCCCGTGGGCGCAGAGTGACCGTGCGCAAGGTACCAGTAACCGTGACGATCTGTCGGTCGTGGCAGTCACCGATACGCGTACACCCCGCGGTCTCGGAGTCCTCGCGCAGCTCCTCGGACTCCAGGTCCTCCTGGGACGAGGAGAGCCGGTCGATCATGCGCCGGAACCGGCCCGCCGGCTTTTCGGAACGAGGAACAGCACTCATACCGAAAGCGTACCGGGGAGCGCTGACGTCGGATGAACGCGTGCGCTCACCAGCGCTCCTTCGCGCGCCTGTGCCGTTCCTGTGGCCCTGCCCGCCCTGTACCCCTTCCCGCAGGGACTACTTCTCGAACCGATATCCCATCCCCGGTTCCGTGATGAAGTGCCGAGGATGCGAGGGGTCCACCTCCAGCTTGCGGCGCAGTTGCGCCATGTAGACCCGCAGGTAGTTCGTCTCGGTGCCGTACGACGGTCCCCACACCTCCTGGAGCAGCTGCTTCTGGCTGACCAGGCGGCCGGTGTTGCGCACCAGCACCTCCAGCAGGTGCCACTCCGTGGGGGTGAGCCGTACGTCCCGCCCCGCCCTGTTGACCTTCTTGGCGGCCAGGTCGACCGTGAAGTCCTCGGTGTCGACGACTACGTCGTCCTCGCCGCCCCCGGTCGGCTCCGCGCGGCGCACGGCGGCGCGCAGCCGGGCCAGCAGCTCGTCCATGCCGAAGGGCTTGGTGACGTAGTCGTCGGCGCCCGCGTCGAGCGCCTCGACCTTCTCGTCCGAGGAATGCCGGGCGGAGAGCACCAGGATCGGCACCCGGGTCCAGCCGCGCAGCCCCTTGATCACCTCTACGCCGTCCATGTCGGGCAGCCCGAGGTCGAGGACGACGACGTCCGGATGGCGGGCGGCGGCGAGCTGGAGGGCACCAGCGCCGTCGGCGGCCGCGTCGACCTCGTAATGGCGTGCCTTCAGGTTGATCACGAGGGCACGCACGATCTGCGGCTCGTCGTCGACCACGAGCACCCTGGTCATGAAGCCTGCCTTTCTGCTGTTGCCGTGGCCAGGGCGCGTCGGTTGTCCACCGCCCGGACCGTGAGCACCATGGTGAGTCCGCCGCCAGGCGTGTCCTCGGCGTTCAGTGTGCCGCCCATCGCCTCGGCGAAGCCGCGGGCGACCGCGAGGCCGAGGCCGACGCCCGCGCCGCGGGGAGCGTCGCCGTAGCGCTGGAAGGGCGCGAAGATGCGGTCCTTGGCCTCGTCCGGGACTCCGGGGCCGCGGTCCACCACCCGTACCTCCACCCGGTCGGCCATGGCGCTCGCGGACACCAGGACCGGTTCGTCGGCGGGGCTGTACTTGACGGCGTTCTCGACGAGGTTGGCGACCGCGCGCTCCAGCAGGCCGGGGTCGACGGCGACCATGGGCAGCGTCTCGGGGATGTCCAGCTCGGCACTGCCCTCGGGTACGCCGCCCAGCGCCATCGGGACCACCTCGTCGAGGTCGATCTCGCGGATCAGCGGGGTGACCGTACCGGTCTGCAGGCGGGACATGTCGAGCAGGTTGCCCACCAGGTGGTCTAGGCGGTCGGCGCCCTCCTCGATCGCCTCCAGGAGCTCCGCCTGGTCCTCCTCCGACCAGGCCACGTCGTCGGACCGCAGCGAGGACACGGCGGCCTTGATCGCGGCCAGCGGGGTCCGCAGGTCATGGCTCACGGCGGCCAGCAGCGCGGTGCGGATGCGGTTGCCCTCGGCCAGCTCCTTGGCCTGGTCGGCCTCGTGCTGGAGGCGCTGACGGTCCAGGACGACCGCGGCCTGGGCGGCGAAGGCGGCGAGCACCCGGCGGTCGGAGGCGGGCAGGACGCGTCCGGACAGCGCGAGCGCCATGTGGTCGCCGACCGGCATGTCCACGTCCGCGTCCTCGGGCCGTGTCGGTGCCTGGGGGCCCACGCTGCCCGCGCACGTCCACGGGTCGACGTCGCCGGCCCGCTCCAGCAGGGCGACCGACTCCATCCCGAAGGTCTCCCGGACCCGTTCCAGCAGGGCCTCCAGGCTGGTCTCGCCGCGCAGCACGCTGCCCGCGAGGAAGGAGAGGATCTCCGACTCGGCGCGCAGCCGGGCCGCCTGATGGGTGCGTCGGGCCGCGAGGTCCACGACCGAGGCCACGGAGACGGCGACCCCGACGAAGATCGCGATGGCGACGATGTTCTTGGGGTCGGCGATCGTCAGCCGGTGCAGCGGCGGCGTGTAGTAGTAGTTCAGCAGCAGCGAGCCGAAGGCCGCCGAGGCGAGGGCCGGGAAGAGCCCGCCGAGCAGCGCCGCCGCGACCGTCACCGTCAGGAACAGCAGCATGTCGTTGGCGAGGCCGAGGTCGATGGTGTTCAGCAGCAGGGCCAGCACCACCGGGCCACCGACTCCGATCAGCCAGCCCCAGATGATCCGGGAGCGGCCGAGCCGGGCGCCCCGGGCGACGGGCAGCCCGCGCCCCTTGGCGACCTCGTCGTGGGTGACGATGTGGACGTCCAGATCGGGGCCCGACTCCCGGGCGACGGTGGCGCCGACGCCGGGCCCGAAGACGTACTGCCAGGTCTTGCGGCGCGAGGAGCCGAGCACGATCTGGGTGGCGTTCACCCCGCGCGCGAAGTCGAGCAGCGCGACCGGTATGTCGTCCCCGACGACATGGTGGAAGGTGCCGCCCAGGTCCTCGGCCAGGGTGCGCTGGACGGCGAGCTCCTTGGGCGAGGCGGAGGTCAGTCCGTCGCTGCGGGCTATGTACACGGCCATGACCTCGCCGCCCGCGCCCTTCTCGGCGAGCCGGGCGGCCCGGCGGATCAGTGTGCGCCCCTCGGGACCGCCGGTCAGCCCGACCACGATCCGCTCACGGGAGCCCCAGATCTTCGAGACCCGGTGCTCGCTGCGGTACTCGGTCAGATACTCGTCGACCCGGTCGGCCACCCACAGCAGCGCGAGCTCACGCAGTGCGGTGAGGTTGCCGGGGCGGAAGTAGTTGGACAGTGCGGCGTCGACCTTGTCGGACTTGTAGATGTTGCCGTGCGCCATACGGCGGCGCAGCGCCTGGGGCGACATGTCGACCAGCTCGATCTGGTCCGCCCGCCGCACGACCTCGTCCGGGACCGTCTCACGCTGCCGTACACCCGTGATCGACTCGACGACGTCGCCCAGTGACTCCAGGTGCTGGATGTTGACGGTGGAGACGACGTCGATCCCGGCGGCGAGCAGCTCCTCAACGTCCTGCCAGCGCTTGGCGTTGCGTGAGCCGGGGACATTGGTGTGGGCGAGTTCGTCCACCAGAGCGACGGCCGGGGCACGGAGCAGGACGGCGTCCACGTCCATCTCGCTGAAGACCGAGCCGCGGTACTCGAGCTGCTTGCGCGGAACCTGCTCCAGGCCGTGCAGCATCACCTCGGTGCGCGGCCGGTTGTGGTGCTCCACGAAGGCGACGACGCAGTCGGTGCCCCGCTCCATGCGGCGGTGCGCCTCTGAGAGCATCGCGTACGTCTTGCCGACGCCCGGTGCCGCACCGAGGTAGATCCGAAGCTTGCCGCGTCCCATGGCCCCATTGTCTTCCTGTCACCGCTGTGTACGCAGCGTCGACCTTACGGCCAACAATCTCGACAAATGGGGTGGGAGGCCGGCCCGCGGCCGTCTTTGACGCAACCCTGATGCCGCCCGGCTCAGTGCTCGACGATCCCTCCGTCGCGCAGCTCGATGACCCGATCGGCCAGGTCGAGCGGGGTGGCCCGGGAGGGGGCGACCAGGGCCGTCACCTGTTCGCAGCGGACGATCACGTGCAGCAGCTCCATCAGGGCACGGCCGCTCCCCGCGTCGAGCCCGGCCGCGAACTCGTCGGCGACGAGGAGCGCGGGTTCGCCCGCGAGGGCGCGCGCGATCGCCACGCGCTGTTGCTGCCCGCCGGTGAGCTCCCCGGGCCGGCACGTCGCGTGGTCGGTGAGCCCGACGAGCGAGAGCAGCCGGGCGATCCGCTCCTCGCGCGCGTGCCCGGCGACCCCGCGCAGCCTCAGCGGCACACCGATGTTCTCGGCGACCGTGAGCAGCGGGATGAGCCCGAGGGGCTGGAAGACGAAGCCGATCCGGTCCCTGCGCAGCTCCAGCAGGCCGTCCTCGCCGAGCCCGTCCAGCGCGAACCCGTCGACGGTGATCCGCCCCGCGTCCGGTTCGTCGAGGCCGCCGACGAGGTTGAGGAGCGTGGTCCTGCCGGACCCGGGGCGGCCCGTGAGGGCGACCAGTTCGCCGCGTGGCACGTCGAAGGAGACGCCGCGCAGGGCGGGTACGACGGCGGCTCCACCGCCGTACCAGCGATGCACCTTCTCGACGCGCACCATGGTCTTTGTGGCGACCTCGACCTGGCTCATGTCCCTCCCCGGTCCACCGGGCGAATACCTTCCCCGCCGTTCGGGCGCCCCGGTGTCGCCACCGGGACGCCCGGCCGGACAGGGCGTCAGTTCGGATTGTCCCCGTCGGTGAGAGTCTCCCAGGCGACGAAGAGGTTGTTGCTGCCGGACGGCCGGTTCTGCTCGGTCAGCTTCTGGGTGTTGGTCATGGCGATGCCCAGGCGGTTGTGCAGGGCGTTGTAGCCGGTCTCGGTCACCGGCCCCAGCCCGAGGGTGAGGGAGCCACCGCACAGCCAGCTCGGTACCGCCTCGCCCAGCTGGTACTTCGACTGGAATCCGAGCGCCTGCCGCAGCCGCTCGCCGACGTCCGTGCCGTACAGGTCCTCGCCCTGGATCCGGCTGGTCTCGGCGATGTGCGAGATGGCCGAGATGCCGTACCCGGTGTGCGTGAAGTCGCGGCAGGTCTCCTGGGTGAGCCCGGTGACGAAGGTGGACTGCCCCTGCCAGTAGTTGACGATCTTCGCGGTGGTGTCGAGGTTCTGGCTCGGCACGGTCTTGGGCAACGCGCCGTCGGAGGAGAGGTAGACGTACGCGGCCGCGCGGGTCCGGAACTTCACCATGGCCTTGTCGTACGACGTCCGGTCCTCGAGGAAGACGGAGATGCCGACGGCGGCCTCCATCATCGACAGTTCCCAGTTCCCGTTGGAGTTGGAGCCGTTGATGACCTCGGGGAGGTAGACGGTGCGCAGCATGGTCGCGAAACGGCCGGAGTTGGCCCAGGTGCCGGTGTACGTGTACTTGATGAGCTCGGCGGCCTTGGGCCACGAGGAGCCGGCCCAGCCGGTCTGCAGGGGCGCGTTGCTGTTGGTGTGCTCTTTGATCACGGCCGACCAGGCGTCCATCAGGGCGATGGACTTCTGCGCGTACCGGTCGTCGCGGGTGATGTACCAGGCGAGGGCGTCGGTGTACGCGGCTATCGCGTCCTCGCGCTCGTCCGTGCAGCCGTAGTTGGGGTTGGAGTAGGAGCCGCACTCCACGGTCGCGCGGGGCTTCGGGACGCGGTTCAGGTCGGCGTACTTGCTCGCCATCATCTGGTCGTACGCGGCCTTCCAGGGCTGGGCCCCGGCGTTGACCTTGGTGCGGGCGAAGTCCAGCTGGCTCCTGGAGACCGTGACTCCGGGGTGCGCGAAGGTGGTGGGGGCGGCGTCGGCCTGTCGGGCGGCGGGCCAGACGAGGGCGCCCGCGACGAGGGCGGTGACGGTGGCGAGGAGGGCGGTACGGCGCATGGTGGGGGGCCATCCGTTCTCGTATGTGAACGATGAGCGCCTCCGTGAACTCAGGCGCTGGGCCGAGACCATAGGTACAGACCAACTGCCCGTCAAGGGATCGCGCACAAGAAAGGGCCGCACCCCCGTCGAGGGGTGCGGCCCTTTGAAGCCCTGTGGCTGTTCTGCCCGCGGAGTCCGACGGACAGGTCCTAGCGGACCTCGGTGATCTCCGGTCCGCGCTGCAGCTGTCCCATGCCTCCGGAGAAGCGGGAACCGCTCTGCTCCTCCTGCTGGACACCCTCGGGCACCATCTGCGCGTCGTTCGGCAGCTTCAGGACGATCGGGTCGCGCGGGGCCATCGGACCCTCACCGCGTACGACGACCGTGTCCCTGAAGATCTGCTCCAGCAGACCCGCGGCCTGCGGCTGCACGGCGCCCTGCCCGGAGATCACTCCGCGCAGGAACCAGCGGGGGCCGTCCACGCCGACGAACCGCACGACCTGGAAACCACCCGTGCCGTCCGGCAGCTGCACCGGCACCTGCGCCCGCAGCTCCCAGCCCAGCGGGCCCTCGACCTCGTCGATGACACCGCCCTGCTGCGTGATGCCGGAGGCGATCTCCTCGCGCACCTCGCCCCAGATGCCCTCGCGCTTGGGAGCGGCGAAGGCCTGCAGCTGGATGGCGCTGTCCTTGAGGACGACGGTGGCCGCCACGATCGCGTCACCCGCGACCTCGACCCGCAGCTCCATCCCGTCGACTCCGGGGACGAAGAGACCGCCCAGGTCCACGCGCCCCTCGGCGGGGTCCCGCACCTCCGAGTCGTCCCAGGGTCCGTCGGGTCGCGGCTCCGGCTCGAGCCTCACGCGCTCGCGCTCCGCCTCGTCCGCCTCAGTGTCGACACTGTCGACGACCTGCTCGGCCTCGCCCGCCGCGTCCTCGGCGGCACTGCCCTTCTTGCGACGTCCGAACACGTCACTGTCCTTCCCGGTCGGATACGACCGAAGCGTATCGATTCCCACCCGTTGTGCCGCCCACGGCGGCATGACCGCCAGTGGACCCGAAGCCCCCTGCAGCCCGCGCCGAATCGGGAAGTTCCGCGACCTCCTGGAAGCGGACCTTCTCGACCTGCTGGACGACCAGTTGAGCAATCCGGTCGAAGCGCTCGAACCGCACCGACTCATGCGGGTCGAGATTCACCACGATCACCTTGATCTCCCCACGGTACCCGGCATCAACCGTCCCCGGGGCATTCACGAGGGCGACACCGCAGCGGGCGGCCAGCCCGGAACGCGGGTGCACGAAGGCCGCGTACCCCTCGGGCAGCGCGATGGACACGCCCGTGGGCAGTACGGCGCGCTCACCCGGCTTCAGTTCACGGCTCTCGGTGGTGCGCAGATCGGCTCCCGCGTCACCCGGTTGCGCGTACTCGGGGAGCGGTACGTCCGGGTCGACGCGGCGGATCAGCACAGCGAGTTCTTGACGGGGCTCGCGGGTCACGGGTTCACCTCGAAGGCACGGACACGGCGGATCTGGTCCGGTTCGTTCATGGCGGCCCGGATCTCCTCCGGACGGCCGTTGTCGATGAAGTGGTCGACCTTGACCTCGACGAAGACGGCGTCGGCGCGCACGGCGACGGGCCCGTCGGGGCCGCCGATCCGCCCGGTGGCGGTCGAGTAGATCTTGCGGCCGGCCACCGCCGTGACCTCGGCCTCCAGATACAGCACCGTGTCCACGGGGACGGGCAGGGCGAAGTCGGTCTCCAGGCGGCCGGTGACCGCGATGGTGCGCAGCAGCCAGTTCAGCGAGCCGAGCGTCTCGTCGAGGGCGGTGGCCAGCACTCCGCCGTGGGCGAGCCCCGGGGCGCCCTGGTGGGCGGGCCGTACGGTGAACTCCGCCGTGACGGTGACGCCCTCCCCCGCGCGTGCCTCCAGGTGCAGCCCGTGCGGCTGCTCCCCGCCACACCCGAAACACTGTTCGTAGTGGGCGCCGAGGAGCTCGCCGGGGGCGGGCGCGTCGGGGTGCCGCACCGGCGCGACGGCGTCGGCGGGAGGCTTCAGAGCTGCGGAAGTACGACTCACAGCCGCAGACCTTACCCGCGCGTCCACCAAGTCTTCGCACCGTGCCAAGCTTGGCTTCATGCAGCTCTCCGCCTCCCCGTACGAAGAACGCCTCACCGCCCCCCGCAGCTGGTGGGCGATCTGCTTCCTGACCGGGATAGCGATGGCCCTGATCTTCCTCCCCTTCGGCACCTTGCCGCTGCTGGGCGGGCTGGTCGGCGGCACGGCGGTCTCGGCGGTCGTGGCGAGCGCGTACGGGTCGATCCGCATCCGGGTCGTCGGTGACTCCCTGCTCGCCGGCGAGGCCAAGATCCCGGTCACGGCCCTGGGCGACGCGGAGATCCTGGACCAGGAGGAGGCGCGCGCCTGGCGCACGTTCAAGGCGGACCCGCGCGCCTTCATGCTCCTGCGGGCGTACATCCCCACGGCCCTCCGCGTCCAGGTCACCGACCCGGCCGACCCCACGCCGTACCTGTATCTGTCGACCAGGGAGCCGGAGCGCCTGATCGCGGCGCTCGAGGCGGCTCGGGCCGCGGCGTAGGACCTTCGGAATCAGTAGGGCCTTCGGAATCAGGGGCGCGCCTTCGCGTGACGGTTGCGCACCCGCGCACACCGGTCCACGGCCAGTGCGCCTCTGCACGCGAGTACCGCCGTTCCGCCGCTGTCTCCGCTCCGCGGGCGGCCGGTGGTCAGGCGGGGCTCAGTGCCCCAGTTCCTTGGGGATCTCCCCGATCCGCAGTGGATCCGTCGGTTTCTCCAGGGGCGGCAGTTCCAACAGCGCGTCCCACGGCACCTGGGACTTGCGCAGGTCCTTGCGGATACGCGCCGCCAGGCGCTTGGTGTCCCGGCGGTTCATGACCGCCCCCACCGCCGCGCCCACCATGAACGGCATCAGGTTCGGCAGATCCCGGACCATCCGTTTCATGATCTGCTGGCGCAGCTCACGCTTCATCTGGCCGCCCAGCGCGGCGTTGATCGTCGACGGTTTGGTCACGTCGATCCCGCGTTCGGAGGACCAGGAGTTCAGATACCCGGTACTGCGCTGTTTGAGGTTGCCCGGCGGCCGCAGGCCGTAGACCTCGTGGAGCTCGGCGATCAGCTTCAGCTCGATCGCGGCGACCCCGGTGATCTCGGCGGCGAGCTCGGTCGGCATCGCGGGCGGCACCGGCAGCATCGCTGCGGCACCGATCCCGGCGCCCACGGTGGACGTCGCGTTGGCCGCACCCGCGACGAGCTTGTCCGCGAGCTGTTCGGGGGTGAGTCCCGGGAACTGCTTACGGAGGGTCGCGAGGTCCCGTACGGGGACCCGCGGTGCGATGTCGATGATCCGGTCGGCGAGGTAGGACAGGCCCGCCCTGGCCCTGCTGCCGCCTTTCTGGACGCTCTTCCTGACCCCGTCCCGGACGCCGGCCGCACGGCGGCCGGTGGCGGGTACGGAGGCGTCCGTCGGTACCGGATCGTCGGCCGGTCCGGGGTCTCCGGCCGGCGTCACCTCTCCGGCCCGCGCAAAAGCGCCTGTCGGCGCTGTGGCGGGCGCCCGCTCGAGCGAGGCTGATCCTGGTCGGGAAGAGCCCCGCTCGTCGTCACGCACGCCTTCAGGGCCGTCTGAGGGCCCTTCGTCCGCCGCCCGTGAGGGGAAGCGGCGCTTCCAAGGAGGGGTCGAGCCAGTCACGGCCGACCCTGCCTCAGTCGCAGTCGCGGCAGATCGGCTGACCGTTCTTCTCGCGGGCCAGCTGGCTGCGGTGGTGCACCAGGAAGCAGCTCATGCAAGTGAACTCGTCCTGCTGCTTGGGCAGCACCCGGACAGCCAGCTCCTCGTTCGAGAGGTCGGCTCCGGGCAGCTCCAGGCCTTCTGCGGCCTCGAACTCATCTACGTCGACCGACGACGTCGACTTGTCGTTCCGGCGAGCCTTCAGTTCTTCAAGGCTGTCCGAGTCGACGTCGTCGTCGGTCTTGCGTGGGGTGTCGTAATCCGTTGCCATGTCGCTCTCCCCCTCTGGGTGTCTGCGGTGTCTCAGCGCACGTAACGCGTGAGAGGCCGGACTTGTGCCCGACCTGAGGCGGAGATTTTGCCTCACATCAAGGTCTGTTACTCAATCGACACCCAACCGGACTCCTCATGAGTGATCGGCTTGGATGGCGATGCGGACCGTACACGGTCCGAAGGGCCCACTTCAAAGGCGTCCCACCGTGTACTTCCCGTGATCTAGACCTCCGAAAACCCGGATTTTCCCGGCTTTACGACAGCCTGCGTGGCCACGGAGAGTAGATGGCCAGAAACTCGCCCTTGTGATCGATCACACACGAGCCTCCCGGATGGGCGACCAGAAATTTCCGCGCAAAGCGAACATCGTCGCGTGTCCGCGACATGCTCTCAGATAGGCAGGGTGACGCGCATCACGAGTCCACCCCCCTCGCGCGGCTCTGCCGCGATATGGCCCCCGTGTGCGCGGGCCACCGACCGGGCGATGGACAGGCCGAGACCCACGCCCTTGTCGCTGCCCGTACGCTCCGTGCGCAGCCGCCGGAAAGGCTCAAAAAGATTGTCGATCTCGTACGCGGGAACCACCGGACCTGTGTTCGAGACCACCAGTACCGCGTGTCCGTGCTGGACCAGGGTCGTGACCTCGACCCAGCCGTCCTCCGGCACGTTGTACCGCACCGCGTTCTGGACGAGGTTCAGGGCGATCCGCTCCAGCAGGACACCATTGCCCTGGACGACCGCCGCGGCGCGCTCCCCGCGGATCTTGACGCCCTTCGCCGCGGCCTCGCCGTGCACCTGGTCGACGGCCTGTGTGGCGACCTCGGCGAGGTCCACGGGCTTGCGCTCCACGATCTGGTTGTCGCTGCGGGCGAGCAGCAGCAGGCCCTCGACGAGCTGCTCACTGCGCTCGTTGGTGGCGAGCAGCGTCTTGCCGAGCTGCTGCAGCTCCACCGGGGCTCCCGGGTCGGACAGGTGCACCTCGAGGAGTGTGCGGTTGATCGCGAGCGGGGTGCGCAGTTCGTGCGACGCGTTGCCGACGAACCGCTGCTGGGCGGTGAAGGCCCGCTGCAGCCGCTCCAGCATGTCGTCGAAGGTGTCCGCCAGCTCCTTCAGCTCGTCGTCCGGGCCGTCCAGCTCGATCCGCCGGGACAGGTCCGAGCCCGCCACCGCGCGCGCGGTGCGGGTGATCCGGCCGAGCGGCGACAGGACGCGGCCCGCCATCGCGTAGCCGAAGGCGAAGGCGATGATCGCGAGACCGAGCAGGGCGAGCAGGGAGCGGCTGAGCAGGTCGTCCAGGGCGTGCTGGCGCTGCTGGTTCACGCAGGCGTTCATCGCGTTGTTGAGCTCGGTCGCCGTCGGGTTCGACGGGAAGTTGCAGCTGCTGCTTCCCACCTGTCCCGAGAGGATCTTGAAGGGGAGCTCACTGCCCACGTTCAACGCCTGCGCCGCGAGCAGATAGATGATCGACAGCAGCATGATGCCGGCGATCAGGAACATGCCGCCGTACAGCAGTGTGAGCCGTATGCGAATGGTCGGACGCAGCCAGGGGAACGGGGGTTCCGCCCTTCTGGGGTCCCAGGTGGGCTTCGGAGGCGCCGTGGGAGGCGCGGGAGTCGTGGCCACCGGGGATCAGATCCGGTAGCCGGAGCCGGGCACGGTGACGATGACCGGGGGCTCCCCGAGCTTGCGCCGCAGGGTCATGACGGTGACCCGGACGACGTTGGTGAAGGGGTCCGTGTTCTCGTCCCAGGCCTTCTCCAGAAGCTGCTCGGCGGAGACGACGGCGCCCTCGCTGCGCAGCAGCACCTCCAGGACGGCGAACTCCTTGGGCGCGAGCTGGACCTCCTTGCCGTCGCGGAAGACCTCGCGACGGTTGGGGTCGAGCTTGATCCCGGCGCGCTCCAGGACGGGCGGCAGCGGCACGCTCGTACGGCGTCCGAGGGCACGCACGCGTGCCGTCAGCTCGCTGAACGCGAACGGCTTGGGGAGGTAGTCGTCGGCGCCGATCTCCAGGCCCTCGACACGGTCGCTGACGTCGCCGGAGGCGGTGAGCATCAGCACGCGCGTGGGCATGCCGAGCTCGACGATCTTGCGGCAGACGTCGTCGCCGTGCACGAGCGGGAGGTCGCGGTCGAGGACGACCACGTCGTAGTCGTTGACGCCGATGCGCTCCAGGGCGGCCGCGCCGTCGTACACGACGTCGACGGCCATGGCCTCCCGGCGCAGTCCGGTGGCCACCGCATCGGCGAGCAGCTGCTCGTCCTCGACGACGAGTACGCGCACGTCGCTTGTCCTTCCTCTGTCCACCCGCGTAGCGCCACTTCGGCGCACGCGGGTGGGGGGTCTGTCACGGGTAAGGCCTCCATCCTGCCCTTTTCGGCCATAAACCGGCTGTAAGACGGGTGAGAGGCGCCCAGTACGCCGGTTCCGGCCCCCGGGAATGCCAGATTTTCTCGTCGGGTTGAGGTTTCCACGGAAGGGAGCGGGGGGAGGACGGCTTTACACCCCGCGATCACGCTCTGCATGTGGCAAGCCACCTTGTGGTACGTCCAACCGCTTCCGCAGAGCGGACGTGGGTGTCCGGCACCGTCGCCGCCCAGCCCGGGCAGCGCTGGGCACCCTCTGGAGACGTGATCGCCCCTTCCCAACGGCACACCCCCGTGCCAACGACCCACGACCCAGGACGAGGGGGCGCAGCATGGACGCATTCACCGCAGGACTTCTGCAGCGCATAAGGGCGACCGAGTCCGACCTGACGCGGGCTCGCGAAACAGGCGACGACTTCCTCGCGGAGGTCGAGCAGGCCGAGCTCGAGGACCTGCGCCGCCTTGCCGCCGAGCACGGTGTGGAGGTCGGCGCGTCGCGCGTCTGAGCAGTTCGTACAAGAGCGGGGCCCCGGCATCGATCCAGTGCCGGGGCCCCGCTCCGTAGTCGTGCGTACCTAATTCCGTAGCCGCTGTACGGACCGAGGACGGCGGGAGTCCTCAGTCGTGCCAGGCGCCGAACTCCTCCAGGAGCCGCTGGAGGGGCTCGAAGACGCCCGGGGAGGCCGCGATCGCGAGATCGCCCGCGGGGCGCTCTCCGGGGCGTCCACCGGTCAGGGCGCCCGCCTCACGGGCGATCAGGTCGCCCGCCGCGAGGTCCCAGGGGTGCAGGCCGCGCTCGTAGTAGCCGTCGAGGCGGCCCGCTGCCACGTCGCACAGGTCTACGGCCGCCGAACCGCTGCGCCGGATGTCGCGCAGCAGTGGGATCAGCCGATGGGCGACCTCCGCCTGGTGGACCTTGACCTCGGTCACGTAGTTGAAGCCGGTCGAGACCAGGGCCTGGTCCAGCGGCGGCGAGGGACGGCAGGCCAGCCGGCGCTCGCCGACCCAGGCTCCGGTGGCCCGGGCGCCCCGGCCGCGCACGGCGCTGTAGGTCTCGCCGCGCATCGGTGCCGCGACGACCCCGACGACGGTCTCGCCGTCCTGTTCGGCCGCGATGGAGACCGCCCAGGTCGGCAGCCCGTAGAGGTAGTTCACGGTGCCGTCGAGCGGGTCCACGACCCAGCGGATGCCGCTGGTGCCCTCACTGGCGCCGCCCTCCTCGCCGAGGAAGCCGTCATGGGGGCGGTGCTGGGAGATCAGGTCGGTGATCAGCTTCTCGGCGGCGATGTCCATCTCGGTGACGACGTCGATCGGGCTGGACTTGGTGGCGGCGACCGTGAGATCCGCCGGGCGGCCGTCCCGCAGCAGCGCGCCGGCACGGCGGGCCGCGTCGTGCGCCAGCTGGAGCAGTTCGGTGTGCAGGGGCTCGATCACGGTGCTCCTCAGGCGTACGGGCTGTCGGCGCCCGCGGCGGCGGGCTTCGGGGCACGGGCCGGGCAGCAGCCCACCGGGCACAGGCCGTGACTCGCGCCGAGCGCGCCCAGGGCGCAGGGTGTCACCCGCAGCCCGTTCTCTGTCGCGGCGCGCTCCAGGACGAGGTCGCGGATCGCGGCGGCGAAGCGGGGGTCGGCGCCCACGGTGGCCGAGCGGCGCACGGGCAGTCCCAGCTCCTCCGCCTTGGCCTTCGCCTCCGTGTCGAGGTCGTACAGGACTTCCATGTGGTCCGAGACGAACCCGATGGGGGCCATCACGACGGCCGGGACCCCGGCCCCGTGCAGCTCCTCCAGGTGGTCGCAGATGTCGGGCTCCAGCCACGGGATGTGCGGGGCTCCGGAACGCGACTGGAACACGAGCTGCCAGGGGTGCTCGGTGCCGGTCTCCTCGCGGACGGCGTCGGCGATCAGCCGTGCCACGTCCAGGTGCTGCTTGACGTAGGCACCGCCGTCGCCGTGGTCCTCGGCCGGGCCGGAGCTGTCGGCGGCCGCGGTGGGGATGGAGTGCGTGGTGAAGGCGAGGTGCGCGCCCGCCCGTACATCCTCGGGGAGCTCGGCGAGGGACTTCAGGACGCCCTCGATCATGGGCTCCACAAAGCCGGGGTGGTTGAAGTAGTGCCGCAGCTTGTCGATCTTCGGCAGCTCCAGTCCCTCGGCCTCCAGGGTCGCCAGGGCGCCGGCGAGGTCCTCGCGGTACTGCCGGCAGCCCGAGTACGAGGCGTACGCGCTGGTGGCGAGGACGAGGACGCGGCGGCGGCCGTCGGCGACCATCTCGCGCAGGGTGTCGGTGAGGTAGGGCGCCCAGTTGCGGTTGCCCCAGTACACGGGCAGGTCCAGGCCGTGGTCGGCGAAGTCCTTGCGGAGGGCGTCGAGCAGACCACGGTTCTGGTCGTTGATCGGGCTGACCCCGCCGAACAGGAAGTAGTGCTGCCCCACTTCCTTCAGCCGTTCCTTGGGGATGCCCCTCCCCCGCGTCACGTTCTCCAGGAACGGAACCACGTCGTCCGGGCCTTCGGGGCCGCCGAACGAGAGCAGGAGCAGGGCGTCGTAGGGGGTGGCATCGAGCGCATCTGGCATGCGTCCGATCCTGCCATCCGTCGCTGACAGCCGGACAACAGCCACGTGACGAGCGGAATCGGGGAGGACCCGACAGAAGCGTTAGGGTCACCTAACCAGTAAGCTGTATTAGCCATCTTCACGCCTTACCGGAGTCCGGCCGCACGCGGTGACCGTGCGGCCGGGCCGAGCCCACCGGAGACCCCTCGTGCCGAGCCCGTACCGCGCCCTGTTCGCCGCCCCCGGCTCCAGGGGGTTCTCCGCCGCGGGCTTCCTCGGCCGGATGCCGCTGTCGATGATGGGCATCGGCGTGGTGACGATGATCTCCCAGCTCACCGGGCGGTACGGGCTCGCGGGCGCGCTGTCGGCGACCATGGCGCTGGCGGCCGCGGTGATGGGCCCGCAGGTCTCCCGGATGGTGGACCGGCACGGTCAGCGGCGGGTGCTGCGCCCCGTCACCCTGTTCGCGCTCATCGCGGCCGCCGGGCTGCTGCTGGCCGCGCACTTCGAGTGGCCGGACTGGGTGCTGTTCCTCTGCGCGGCGGGGATCGGCTGCGTCCCGAGCATGGGCGCGATGGTCCGGGCCCGCTGGGCGGCCCTCTACGGGGGCACCCCGCAGTTGCACACCGCGTACTCCTTCGAGTCCGTGGTGGACGAGGTCTGCTTCATCTTCGGGCCGATCTTCTCCATCGGCCTGTCCACGGTGTGGTTCCCGGAGGCCGGTCCGCTGCTCGCCGCCTGCTTCCTGGCCGCGGGCGTCTTCTGGCTCACCTCCCAGCGCGCGACCGAGCCCGTGCCGCATCCGCGTGAGCAGCACACCAGTGGTTCGGCACTGCGCGCGGCCGGACTCCAGGTCCTGGTGGCCACGTTCGTGGCGACCGGAGCGATCTTCGGGGCCGTGGACGTGGTCACCGTGGCCTTCGCGGAGGAGCAGGGCCACAAGGGTGCCGCGAGCGTGGTTCTGGCCCTCTATGCGGCGGGTTCCTGCGTGGCGGGAGCCGTGTTCGGACTGCTGCACCTCAACGGGGCGCCCGAACGTCGGTGGCTGCTGGGCATATGCGCCATGGCCGTGAGTATGATCCCCCTGCTACTGGTCGGAAACTTGCCGTTTCTGGCCGTGGCGCTGTTCGTTGCGGGCCTGTCCATCGCTCCCACGATGATCACGACGATGTCCCTCATCGAACAGCACGTACCACGCGCGAAACTGACCGAGGGCATGACCTGGGTGAGCACCGGACTCGCGGTCGGGGTCGCGCTCGGCTCCTCCGTGGCCGGCTGGGTGATCGACGCCGCCGGTGCGAAGGCCGGGTACGGGGTTCCGGCGGTGTCCGGAGCCGTCGCGGTCGCGGTCGGATTCCTCGGGTATCGCCGGCTGAGCAGGCCGGTTCCGCAGCGGGAGGGGACCCATGAGCACCACAGTGAGCGGGAAGAGCGGCACGTGGCGTAACTGGGCGGGGAACGTCACCGCCCGTCCCGTGCGGGAGGTCGCCCCCGCTTCGGTCGAGGAGCTCGCCGCGGCCGTACGCAAGGCGGCCGACGACGGCCTGAGGGTCAAGGCCGTCGGCACCGGGCACTCCTTCACGGCCGCCGCCGCGACCGACGGCGTGTTGATCCGCCCTCAACTGTTGACCGGAATCCGCAACATCGACCGCGAGGCCGGGACCGTCACCGTCGAGGCGGGCACCCCGCTCAAGCGTCTCAATGTGGCTCTCGCGCGCGAGGGGCTGTCGCTCACGAACATGGGCGACATCATGGAGCAGACGGTCTCGGGCGCGACCAGTACCGGAACGCACGGCACGGGCCGCGACTCGGCCTCGATCGCCGCGCAGATCAAGGGCCTTGAACTGATCACCGCGGACGGCTCGCTCCTCACCTGCTCCGAGAAGGAGAACCCCGAGGTCTTCACGGCCGCCCGCGTCGGCATCGGCGCCCTGGGGATCGTCACCGCGATCACCTTCTCCGTAGAGCCCATTTTCCTGCTCACGGCCCGCGAGGAGCCGATGACCTTCGACAAGGTCACCGCCGACTTCGACGAACTCTTCACGGAGAACGAGCACTTCGAGTTCTACTGGTTCCCGCACACCGGCAACTGCAACACCAAGCGCAACAACCGCAGCGCCGGCCCCGAGAAGCCGATCGGGCAGATCGGCGGCTGGATCGAGGACGAGTTCCTCTCCAACGGGGTCTTCCAGGTGGCCAATCTGGTCGGCCGCGCCGCGCCCGCCACCATCCCGACGATCGCGAAGATCTCCAGCCGCGCGCTGTCCGCGCGGACCTACACCGACATTCCCTACAAGGTCTTCACTTCTCCGCGCCGGGTGCGCTTCGTGGAGATGGAGTACGCCGTTCCGCGCGAGGCGCTCGTCGAGACGCTGCGCGAGCTGAAGACGATGGTCGACCGCTCGTCCCTGCGGGTCAGCTTCCCCGTCGAGGTGCGCACGGCCCCCGCGGACGACATCACGCTCTCCACGGCGTCCGGGCGGGAGAGCGCCTACATCGCCGTCCACATGTTCAGGGGTACGCCCTATCAGGCGTACTTCACCGCGGCCGAGCGGATCTTCACGGCGCACGAGGGCCGCCCGCACTGGGGCAAGGTGCACACCCGTGACGCGGAGTACTTCTCGAAGGTGTATCCGCGCTTCGGTGAGTTCACGGCACTGAGGGACCGGCTTGACCCGGATCGGCGCTTCGGGAACGACTACTTGCGTCGGGTGCTGGGCTCGTAGCCGAACCGTCCGTGGGCGCCGGGGTGTCGGCCGGCGCCTGCGAAGCGGCACTGGAACTCGGCGTCGGCGCCGGGGTCGTGACACCGCCGTCACCCTGAGGGGCGTCGGCGCCGGAACCGCTTTCGGTGCCGGGGGTGCTGTCGGTGGCCGACGGCTCCCCCGACGAGGATCCGCTCGACGGCGTCGTACCGGGCTTCGAGTTGGAGCTGGAGCCGCCGCTCTTGAAGGCGTCACCGACGGTCGTGCTCGTGCCGTCGCCGCTGAAGCTCTGCCCCGACACCAGCTCGTACGTCGTGATCCCCGCCATCGTGACGCCGAAGACGAGCGCCGCGGCCACCACCGGCCGCTTCCAGCTCCTGACCCTGGCGCGGTAGACGGTGCCCGCGGTGAACTGCCCCGTCACCGGGGTCTGCTGGGGCCTCGGCTTCGTCTGGACCGTCACATCACGGAGCTGCTCGCCGGTGCGCTTGAAGAAGTGCTGGAAGACGGTGCCCCCACAGGTGGCGATCGCGCTGACCACTCCGGCGCCCAGGATCGTCCCGTACACCCCGAAGTAGGAGGCGAGTTTGGCCGCCACCACCGCCGCCACGGCGCTGCCCGCCACTTGCGGAAGGCTCAGGTCCACCCGCTTCTTCCTCTGCTCCCCCTCCTTCGCCCTCGGTTCCTCGCCACCAGCCGACTTCTCACGCATCCCCGGACCTTGCCTGCCTTTCCCGTACTTCTCGACCGCTTGCACGAGAAAGGGACGAATAGGCGAAACCTTTGGTTCCGTTTCCGGCGATTACGTGAAGTACGACACGTTTCAAGGTCACGAATACGGCGCAACGGACGGCCAACTACCACCCCCCGCTAGAAGTTGGGCGGCGCGCCGATCCACGCACGTGGCCCGAATGGAGTACTGTTGCGAGCCCTGGGTCCGGACTCCCGCCAGGGTGTCCGGGGCCTGACAGGACCGCCGAGAGGGGGCTCGTTGCACAGGGTGATGGAGTTCGTCACTTAGCGTTGCGAATAGGTAACCGTGCCATAACGGCGACCCCGGGCCCGTGCCCGACACGCCGGGCAACTCGGCAAGGTTGTGGCAGGCTGCACCCGGGCAGGCCACACTCGACTAGCGGAAGCAGCGACGCACGTGACGTCGGCAGGCACCACCCGGGAGGTCCCCATGCCCGAACTGCGTGTCGTGGCCGTCTCTAACGACGGCACACGGCTGGTGCTGAAGGCTGCGGACAGCACGGAGTACACGCTTCCGATTGACGAGCGTCTGCGCGCCGCTGTTCGCGGCGACCGTCCCCGCCTCGGCCAGATCGAGATCGAGGTGGAGAGCCATCTCCGCCCCCGAGACATCCAGGCGCGGATACGCGCCGGCGCCTCCGCGGAGGAAGTCGCCCAGCTCGCGGGAATCCCCGTCGACCGGGTGCGTCGCTTCGAGGGCCCCGTGCTCGCCGAGCGCGCCTTCATGGCCGAGCGGGCCCGGAAGACTCCTGTCCGCCGCCCCGGTGAGAACGCCGGACCCCAGCTCGGCGAGGCCGTCCAGGAGCGGCTGCTGATCCGGGGCGCCGAGAAGGACACCGTCCAGTGGGACTCGTGGCGTCGAGACGACGGCACGTGGGAAGTGCTGCTGGTCTACCTGGTCGCGGGCGAACCGCACTCGGCGAGCTGGACGTACGACCCGCCCCGGCGGCTCGTCCAGGCCGTCGACGACGAGGCACGCTCGCTGATCGGCGAGTCCGACGATCTCGCGGCCCCCGAACCGAGCTTCCCGTTCGTCCCGCGCATCGCACGGCTGCCGCGCGACCGCCCGCTGGACCGTGCCCTGGACCGGCAGATGGAGCGCCCGAGCCTACCCGGGCCCTCCCCCGAGCCGGTCCAGGAGAGCGTGAGCGACCGCGACTCGCTCACCAGCCTCCTGGAAGCGGTGCCCAGCTTCCGGGGCGACATGGTGGTGCCCGAGCGGCCCGCCACCACGGAACTCCCGGCGACGGAGGAACCCCCCACCGAGCCCGAGGCGGAGGAGCCCCCGGCCCCCGCGGCCTCGGCCGGTGCCGGTTCCGCCTACGCGGACGTGCTCATGCCCCGCTCGGTCGGCAGCCATCGCGACCGTCTCGTCGGCGCGACCGACCGCCAGGCCGAGGCCGACGGCGTCCGCCCGGGCCGCAGAGCGGCGGTCCCGAGCTGGGACGAGATCGTCTTCGGGACACGACGGAAGAAGCAGGATTAGTCGGTTGTACGACAAAGGGGCCCGCGCCAGGCTGGAGCGGGCCCCTTTGCCGTTACTCGGGGTCGGGGCCGGCCGCGACTTGCCGTTACTGGGGGTCGGGGCCCACCGCGACCGGACGGCCGCCGTCCCGCGACCACTCCGACCAGGAACCCACGTACAGAGCCGCCGGGATGCCCGCGACGGCGAGCGCCAGCACCTCGTGGGCGGCGGAGACGCCCGAGCCGCAGTAGACGCCGACCTCCGAAGTGCCGGTCACGCCGAGGGACTTGAAGCGCTCAGCGAGCTCGTCCGATGGCCGGAACTCGCCGGTCTCCGTGACGTTCTCCGTGGTCGGCGCCGAGACCGCGCCCGGGATGTGCCCGCCGACGGGGTCGATCGGCTCGACCTCGCCCCGATAGCGCTCACCGGCCCGGGCGTCCAGCAGCAGCCCCGTACGGGCCAGCGCGGCGGCCCCGTCCGCGTCCAGCAGCGGCCGGGCGCCCGGTACCGGCTCGAAGGTTCCGGGGGCGGGCTTCGAAACCTCCGAGGCCACCGGCCCGTTCCAGGAGGCCAGCCCGCCGTCAAGCACGCGCACCGACGGATGACCCGTCCAGCCCAGCAGCCACCAGGCCCGCGCGGCGGCCCACCCCACGCCACCGTCGTACACGACGACATCCCGGTCCGTGGACACCCCGGCGGCCCGCATCGCGGCGCCGAAGACCTCCAGGTCGGGCAGGGGATGGCGGCCGCCCTTCCCCGGCTCCCCGGCCAGTTCGGCATCCAGGTCGACGAAGACCGCGCCGGGGATGTGCCCTGCCTCGTAGGCGGCCCTGCCGTCGAAGGGAGCGGCCCCGGCGGCCGTGGCCACGGAGAGCTGCCAGCGGATGTCGAGCACGACCGGCGGGTTCGGTCCCACCAGATCGCTCGCGAGTTCGGATGCGGAGATGATGGCGTTCATGGCCACCATCCTCGCCTACGGGGTGGCCCCGGCGTCCAGGTCCGGCTACTCTGCTCGGCCGGACAGGTCCGATCACCCGGCGTACGGGATCGGGCACATGCTGTACAACCGATGGACACCCCCCGGCAATCGCGCGGAAACGGATGGGAAACGGCACATCGGGCATTCTCCGGCGGTGGGCCGCTACACGACGACGCCGTCGGGGCGCGCAGGGTGACGGGTGGTGCGAGCATCGGCACGGGGCGTGCACGCGCGCGATTGCGGTACGCGGTTGGTAGGCGGAAGGTGAACGGCCACCGCGAGGGGCCGAGAAGAGAGTGACGATGACCGAGGCACGGGAGTCGGCCGGCCCGAAAGGCACCACGAACGCTCGGCACGCGCCCGGCGTGCCCTGCTGGGTGAGCCTGATGGTGCACGGAATGGCGACGACCCAGGAGTTCTACGGAGAGCTGTTCGGCTGGGAGTTCCAGCCGGGCCCGCGGCAGCTCGGCCCTTATGTGCGGGCCCTGCTCGACGGCCACGAGGTGGCGGGGATCGGACAGATGCCACCCGACCGGCATCTGCCGGTCGCCTGGACGCCGTATTTCGCCTCGGAGGACGTGAACCACACCGCCGAGTCGGTACGGCATTGCGGCGGCACCGTGGGCGTGGGCCCCTTGGACGCCGGAGAGGCCGGGCGACTGCTGATCGCCTCGGACCCCACAGGCGCCGTCTTCGGGGTCTGGCAGGCGGCGGCCCATCTGGGCACGGCGCTCCACGGGGTGCACGGCACGCCCGCCTGGATCGAGTTGCTGACCCGGGACACCGAGAGCGTCGTCAAGTTCTACCAGGGGGTCTTCGGACACGAGCCGGAGGCGGTCGTCTCGGCCGACTTCGACTACGTGACCCTGCACATCGACGGCCGCCCGGTGGCCGGCATGCACGGAGTCGGCCACGGGCTGCCCCGCGACCGCGGCTCGCACTGGCTGACGTACTTCGAGGTCGCGGACGTGGACGAGGCCGTCGCCGAGGCCACCCACCTCGGCGGACACCTCCTCAAGGCGGCCCACGACTCGCCCTACGGACGGGTGGCCACGGTGGCGGACCCGGAGGGCGCGGTGTTCTCGGTGATCCGCACCGAACGGTGATCGGCGCGGAGCGGTAACGGCCGCAGAGCGATGATCCGTACGAAGGGTCAGGCGGAGGCGATCGGCAGTACGTCCGGCGAGAGGGCGCCCGCGCGGGCCGTCGCCGCCGTCATCCGGCGCCGGTGGTGTCGGCGGCACAGGACCTCGTAGCCGATGTCCTCCGCCTGATTGACGTCGCCCACGACCACCTGGGCGCCCTCGACGACCATTTCGCCCCCTATCGTGCGGGCGTTGTGGGTGGCGCGGGCGCCGCACCAGCACAGGGCCTCGACCTGGAGGACCTCGACCCGGTCGGCGAGCTCCACGAGGCGCTGGGAGCCCGGGAAGAGCTTGGAGCGGAAGTCGGTGGTGATACCGAAGGCGAAGACGTCGACACCCAGGTCGTCGACCACCCGGGCCAGTTGGTCGATCTGTCCGGGAGCCAGGAACTGGGCCTCGTCCGCGATCACGTAGTCCGCCCGGCCGCCCTGGGAGAGGTGGTCGACGAGGTAGGCGTACAGGTCCTGGTCGTCGGCGACCTCCACGGCGTCCGTGACCAGGCCGAGGCGGGAGGAGAGCTTGCCCTCTCCCGCGCGGTCGTCGCGCGTGAAGATCATGCCCTGCAGGCCCCGGGCCGAGCGGTTGTGCTCGATCTGGAGAGCCAGCGTCGACTTCCCGCAGTCCATCGTTCCGGAGAAGAACACCAGCTCGGGCATGGGGAGTTGAGCACCTTTCGGCAAGAAGGGGGGCAGGCGGAGGGAGAGGGGCGGGGAGGGGTCAGGTACGTACTTCCAGGAGCGGAACATATTGCTCCGCCGGCACCATCGAACCGTGGTTGCCGACCATCGCCGACTCCTTCGGCTCCCGCTCGGACGCGATGATCAGGACGTCGTCGCAGGCCGCCGCCACGACGTCTCCGATCCGGGCGTACACCCGTTCGTCGACCTGCGGCCCGAACCAGCCCGCCGCGATCGCCTCGTCACGCGAAGCCACCCAGAACTGCTCGCCGAGCACCTCGCGCCAGCAGGTCAGGACGTCCGCCTCGGCACCGGGGACGGCGTACACGTGCCGGGCCCGGGCCTCGCCACCCAGCAGGGCGACTCCCGCGCGCAGCTCCCAGTCCTCGTCGAAGTCGATGCGGTGCTGCTCGTCGAAGGGGATGTCGATCATGCCGTGGTCGGCGGTGACGTACAGCGCCGCGCGCGGCGGCAGTTGCTCCGCGAGGCGCTGGACCAGGCGGTCGACGTACATCAGCTGGCCGCGCCAGGGGTCCGAGTCGACGCCGAAGCGGTGGCCCTTGCCGTCCACCTCGGCGTAGTAGGTGTACACCAACGAGCGGTCACCGGCAGCCAGTTGTTCGGCCGCGAGGTCCATGCGCTCCTCGCCCGACAGCCGCCCGTGGAACGATCCGCCGCTCAGGGCGATCTTGGTGAGCGGGGTGTTCTGGAAGGTCGGGGACGAGACCTGGGCCGTGTGCACGCCCGCCGCGTCCGCGAGCTGGAAGACAGTGGGGTACGGCTGCCAGACGCGGGGTTCCGTCCAGGGACTCCAGCGCAGCTGGTTCATCAGCTCGCCGGTCCTCGGGTTGCGCACGGTGTAGCCGGGCAGGCCGTGCGCGCCGGGCGGCAGGCCCGTGCCGACGGAGGCCAGGGAGGTCGCGGTGGTCGCCGGGTAGCCCGCGGTGAGCGGGCGGCCCGTGCCGCCGCGCGAGCTCCCGAGGAGGGAGCTCATGAAGGGGGCCTCGTCCGGGTGCGCCTTCAGCTGCTCCCAGCCGAGACCGTCGATCAGGAAGACGCAGTTCCGGTCGGCCCCGGTCAGCTCCGGTATGGCGGTGCTCATACCGGGGACGCCCATGCCGGCGGCGAGGGTGGGCAGCAGATCGGCGAGCGAGCCCGCGCCGTACTCGGGGACGGGCGCGGAATCGATGGCCAGCGGTTCCGGGTGGTCCCAGGTGGGCAGCGCCATCAGCGGGCGACGTCCGCGGTCGCCTCGGAGAGGGACTGCGCGAAGGCGAGAGCCTGGCGCACCGTCTCCGGACCGTCCCCGGCCTCGCTGACGCGCAGGCTCAGGTCGTCCGCCGTCGAGTTGCCTGTGTAGCCGTGGTCCGCCTCGCAGTTGGGGTCGCCGCACGCCGCGGGCTCCAGGTCGATGCGGGAGACCGCGCCCCAGCCGATGGTCAGGACGACCTCGCGGGGCAGTGTGCCCGGCGTGTACGACTCCGGGTTGGCGACGACGCGGCTGACGACGACCGACGAGATCCGGCCGAGTTTCACCGACTCGGTCGATGTGGTGGCGTAGGGCGTCGGTGAGGTCGTGTCCGCGTTCTGCTCGTCGGTGTGGCTCACGATGAAGCGGTTGCCGGTGAGGACGAGCACGGTCACGTGCCGGCGCACCTCGTTGGCGTCGAACGTCGTCTCCTGATGGACCAGGTACGACCGGATGGTGTCGCCGCCGATCGCGGCCTCCACCGCCTCGGCCACGAGGGCCGGGTAGTAGCCGCTGCGCTCGATCGCCGCTCGCAGCCCCTGGGTCGTCGTACTGGTCTTGGCCATGACGTCCATCCTACGGTGGCCCACTGACTGCGAGGCACCGCTCGCGGGTGTCTGTCGTGGACGGATCAGAACGAATCGTCGACGGCGGCGGGCGCCGGTGCGGCTCGCAGGACGGGCCGGCATGGGACGGCGCGGGACGGCACGGCTCGGGCGACGGGACCGGTACGGCTCAGACGACGGGAAGCGTGCGGGGGCCGAGGTCGTCGCGGACGGGGGCGCGGGCCAGCCGCACGGTGGCGCCGAGCACGCTCAGGCCGCGCGGGGCGACCACCACGGGCTCCAGGGAGACGGCGACGACCTCGGGATGGTCGTCGACCAGCCGCGAGACGCGCAGCATCAGCTCTTCCAGGGCCGCGGTGTCGACCGGCGCCGAGCCCCGCCAGCCGAACAGGAGCGGCGCCGTCCGGATCGACCGGACCAGCGAGCTCGCGTCCCGGTCGGTGACCGGAACCAGCCGGTGTGCCGTGTCCCCGAGCAGCTCCGACGCGGCTCCGGCGAGACCGAACGAGAGCACCGCTCCGGCCGCCGGGTCGATGACGGCCCGTACGACCGTGTCGACCCCGCGCGGCGCCATGCCCTGCACGACCGGGCGCAGCACCTCCGGCGTCCCGAAGAGGTCGGTCAACTCCACGTACGCCCTTCTCAGTTGCGCCTCGTCCGTCAGATCCAGGCGTACGCCGCCCAGGTCGGCGCGGTGCCTCAGGTGCGGAGCGGTGGTCTTGAGGGCCACCGGGTAGCCGAGGGTCCGCGCGGCCGCGGCGGCCTCGTCGGGTGTCGGCGCGGGCCGCGCCTGGTGTACGTCGATGCCGTACCGCCCGAGCAGCACACAGGCGGCCTCGGGGGCGAGCGTCAGTCCGGAGCCCCGGGAGAGCACCTCGTCGATCTGCTCGGCGGCACCCTTCTCGTCGATGTCCTCGTACTCGGGGACCTTGCCGGGGTCGGCCACCTCACGCCGCCACTGGGCGTACTTCACGGCCTCGGCGAGGGCGCGGACGGCACGCTCGGCGGCGGGGTAGGCGGGGATGAGCCGGGGGCTCGCCTGCGAGGGGGCGCTCACCGCGGCGGCCGGGCGTTCGGCGGGACGGGGTGTCTGGCCCGCGCCGGGTGCCGTGGACGCCGTCTGTGGTGCGGTGCTGGCCGCCGCGGACAGGGCCTCCGCGAGTCCACCGAGCTCGACGTGCACCACGAGCACCGGCTTCGCCGGGGCCGAGGCCGAGGCCGACCGCAGGGCCTTTGCCAGGGCCGTGTCCTGGGCCGACGTCTCCCCCACCGCAGGTATGGCGGTCACCACCACGATGTCGCACCGGTCATCGGCGAGGGCGTGCGTCAGGGCCCGGTGGAAGTCGTCCGCCGAAGCCGCCGTGGTCAGATCCAGGGGAGGCAGCGGTCGCAGTCCTTCGGCGAGGCACGCGTCGAACGTCAACAGCCCGAGGGACTCCGAGTTGCCGAGGATCGCCACCCGGGGTCCCTCGGGAAGCGGCTGGCGGGCCAGCAGGAGCCCCGCGTCGACCAGCTCGGTGATCGTGTCGACCCGGATCACCCCGGCCTGCCGCAGCAGCGCGGACACGGTGGCGTGCGGCAGCCGTGTGGCCCGTACGGCATGCCCCTGGGGAGCGGCGGCGTGCCGCGCGCCCTGGACCACGACCAGCGGCTTGGCCGCCGCCGTCCGCCGGGCGAGGCGGGTGAACTTGCGCGGGTTGCCGATGGATTCGAGGTACATCAGGGCGACGTCGGTGTCCGGGTCGTCGTACCAGTACTGGAGTACGTCGTTGCCGGACACGTCCGCCCGGTTCCCGGAGGAGACGAAGGTGGACACTCCGGTCACGCCGGTGACGCCGCCGCCTCGCCGGTGCAGCCGGGAGAGCAGGGCGATCCCGATCGCGCCGGACTGGGCGAACAGGCCTATCCGCCCGGGGCGCGGCATCTCGGGCGCGAGCGAGGCGTTGAGGCGCACCTCGGGGGAGGTGTTGATGATCCCGAAGGCGTTCGGCCCGATGATGCGCATCCCGTACGTACGGGCCTGGCGGACGAGTGCGCGCTGGCGCTCGCGTCCGGCGGGGCCGCTCTCGGCGTACCCGGCGGAGACGACCACGATGCCCTGTACCCCGTGCTCGCCGCACTCCGCGACGACCTCGGGGACGTACGGCGCGGGCACGGCGACGACCGCGAGGTCGACGGGCTCGGCGATGTCACGGACGGAGCGGTGGGCCGGGACCCCGGCGAGCTCCTTCTCCTGGAGCGCCTTGTTCACGGCGTACAGGCGTCCGGTGAACCCGGCCGCGCGCAGGTTGTCGAGGACGCTGCGTCCCACCCCGCCGGGGGTACGGCCCGCTCCGATGACGGCGACCGAGCCGGGCGCGAGCAGGCGCTGCACGGACCGTGCCTCGGCGCGCTGCTCCCGCGCGCGCTGCACGGCGAGCGAGCGGTCGGTGGGTTCGAGGTCGAACTCCAGGCGGACGACGCCGTCCTCGAAGTGCCGCTTCTGCTGGTACCCGGCGTCCGTGAACACCTTGATCATCTTGGTGTTGGCGGGCAGCACCTCGGCGGCGAACCGGCGGATGTCCCGCTCCCTGGCGACGGCCGCGATGTGCTCCAGGAGGGCCGAGGCGACGCCGCGGCCCTGGTGGGCGTCCTGCACGAGGAAGGCGACCTCGGCCTCGTCGGCGGGTGCGGAGGCGGCCCGACCATCGGCATTAATACGGTCATAGCGTACGGTGGCGATGAACTCGCCGCCGACCGTGGCCGCGAGTCCCACCCTGTCCACAAAGTCGTGGTGCGTGAAGCGGTGGACATCCTTGGCGGACAGGCGCGGGTAGGGCGCGAAGAAGCGGTAGTACTTCGACTCGTCCGAGACCTGCTCGTAGAAGCTCACCAGCCGCTCGGCGTCGTCGACGGTGATGGGCCTGATGCGGGCGGTGCCGCCGTCGCGCAGCACCACGTCGGCCTCCCAGTGGGAGGGGTACTCGTGCCGGTCCGACGAGGTCTGCATGGGGCCCAGAGTACGGCTCGCGTCCGACAACGGCGCGGGGCAGGCTGAGGGCACCGACGTCGGATCCAGGCCGGGATCCGACGTCGGAGTCCGGGAGAGGAACAACACCTTTCCCCGGACTCGCTTCACGTTGTGGAACACTGGTCTAGACAACCCTGAACACCTGAAGGGCAGCATCACATGGCTGAGCGCCGCGTCAACGTCGGCTGGGCCGAGGGCCTCCACGCCCGTCCCGCCTCCATCTTCGTCCGGGCGGCCACGGCCTCCGGTATCCCCGTGACGATCGCCAAGGCGGAGGGCAACCCCGTCAACGCGGCCTCCATGCTGGCGGTCCTCGGCCTCGGCGCCCAGGGCGGCGAGGAGATCGTCCTCGCCTCGGACGCCGAGGGTGCGGACGCCGCGCTCGACCGGCTGGCGAAGCTGGTGGCGGAGGGTCTCGAGGAGCTCCCCGAGACCGTCTGAGAAGGAGCCCCCACCCGGGGTTCCCGAATTGATGGCCGGGGTGGTCTTCGCACCAAAAGACCCCGCCCCGTACGCATTCGAAGGGCTCGCCTGAAAACATCGGGCGGGCCCTTCGCTTTTCCTAATTGCGGGCAGCGGAAATAATCCCCCGCGAATTACCCCTCTTTGTATACGGTGCCGGTGTTAATGACGCACGCCCGTCATGTTTACGGGATGTTGCGAAGTCCTCACGCGCTCCGGACGATCTCCCCCGCCGGGAAAACGCAGCCGGTGCGCGACCGCCGCGCGCTCCGTGTGCAGCGCCGTGACGGCCCGCGCCCGCTCGCTGTCGCCGCGCGCCACCGCGTCCACGATCCCGCCGTGCTCCGCCCAGGACTCCGCCGGGTTGGCCGGCGCCTCGACCGCGTACATCCAGGCGATCTTGTGCCGCAGCTGGGCCAGCGTAGAGGTCAGAGCGGGGCTTCCGGAGGCCTGCGCGAGGGTCTCGTGGAACCAGCCGCCGAGCGAGCGCAGATCCTCGCTGTTCCCCCTCCTGGCCCGCTCCTGGCCCAGTCTGACCAGGCCTCGAAGCACCTTGAGGTGGGCCTCGGTGCGCCGCTGCGCGGCCCTGGCGGCGCCCAGCGGCTCCAGGAGCATGCGCATCTCCAGCAGGTCCGCCGCCTCCTGCTCGGTGGGCTCCGCGACGCACGCGCCCGCGTGCCGACGGGTGACGACGAAGCCCTCGGCCTCCAGCGTGCGCAGGGCCTCGCGCACGGGGACCCGCGAGACGCCGTAGCGACGCGCGAGTAGTTCCTCGGTGAGCCGGCTGCCGCGCTCGTAGACACCCGCGACGATGTCATCACGGATCGCCGTGCATACCGAGTGCGCGGGAACGCGCATGACCGGACCTCCGCCTTAATCCCCGCGAAACGCGGTCGATTGACGCTTGTTCACCGACTCTATTGCAGAGAGCCGGAATTTCCGATGGCGGGCCGGAATCCATGGATATTTTTTGGACAGACAGCCGTTCGAAACGACGAAGCCCCGGCTCGGGGGAGCCGGGGCTTCTGAAGTGTTGACGCCGGTCGTCGGACGTTCGGGGTGTACGGGCGTCAGACGTTCACGCCGTGCGCGCGGAGGTAGGCGACCGGGTCCATGTCGGAGCCGTACTCCGCCGTCGTGCGGGCCTCGAAGTGGAGGTGCGGCCCGGTGGTGTTCCCGGTGGAGCCGGAGAGGCCGATCTGCTGGCCCGGGGTGACCGTCTGCCCCACAAAGACGCCGATGGACGACAGATGGCCGTACATCGTGTAGGTGCCGTCGTGCATCTTCAGGACGATCTGGTTGCCGTAGGCGCCGCCCCAGCCGGCCGTGACGACCGTGCCGGAGCCGACCGCGTGGACCGAGGTCCCGGAGGCGGCGTGGAAGTCGACGCCGGTGTGACTGCCGGAGGACCAGAGGCTGCCACCGGTCTTGTAGCCGGTGGAGATGTACGAGCCGGTGATCGGCAGGACGAAGGTGTTGAGACGCTTGCGCTCGGCGGCACGGGCGGCACGCTCCTTGGCCTCGCGCTCCTTCTTCGCCTCCTCGGCGGCCCTCTTCCGCGCGGCTTCCTCGGCCTTCTTGCGCGCGGCGGCCTCGTCGGCGGCGCGCTGCTGGGCGGCGGCCTGCGCGTCGATCTGGGCGGCGACCTTGTCCCCGAGGGTGACGGCCTGGGTCAGTCCGGTCTGCTCGACGGAGGCGTCCGCGGCGAGCGCCGGAGCGGCCAGGGTTCCGATGACACCGGTGGTGGTGAGCGCGGCGACGCCGACGGCGTTCGTGGTGGAGCGCTTCACGCGGCTCGGACGGCGGTGTTTCCCGGGGCCACAGGTGAACGCCATGTAGGGGCTGATCCTTTCCTTCCCTCTCGCCTACCGGGTTAGCTGACGGGTTCGGAGCAGGAAGGTCTCCTACGGACTCCCTCCGGGGAGGGCGTCCGATTCACCCCAGGGACTGCGTGTGGGTCCCCGGCTCCCCTGGCTCGCGCCGTACGGGGACTCGGCGATGACTGTCCGGTGCCGCGGGCGCGGCGCACTGCCTGACGAACAGCCGGACCGACGCTAGACGGGGCGTCTTTCAATCAACAAACGGATCACGGCTTTTGTAGTGCATGCCACAGGGCAGACGGGCAACCTCCCTACCAATACGGACATCTTGGGGATGAGGCCCGGGCGAAAATCCGAGCAAAAAGGGGCCCGGGCGACTCTTCAGTCACCCGGGCCCTACGGAGTCGCGCTCTTCCGCTCCGCGTGCGGCTCCGCTTCCGGCCGACGTCCCGCCGGCCTCTGTTGAGCCTCTACTCCGCCGACACGACGGTCACTTGACCGATTCCGAGGGCCTTGACGGGCTCCTGGATCTGCGCGGCGTCACCGACGAGGACGGTCACCAGACGGTCCACCGGGAACGCGCTCACGGCGGCCGCGGTGGCCTCCACGGTGCCGGTCGCGGCGAGCTGCTGGTACAGCGTCGCCTGGTAGTCGTCCGGCAGGTACTGCTCGACCTGGTCCGCGAGCGTGCCCGCGACGGCCGCCGCGGTCTCGAACTTGAGGGGCGCCACCCCCACCAGGTTCTGCACGGCGATGTCGCGCTCGGCGTCCGTCAGCCCCTCGGCGGCGAGGGTGCGCAGCACCTTCCAGAGGTCGTCGAGCGCCGGGCCGGTGTTCGGGGTGTCCACGGAACCGCTGATGGCGAGCATCGCGATACCGGTTCCGTCCGGAGCGGCCCGCAGGACCTGGCCGAACGCCCGCACACCGTAGGTGTAGCCCTTCTCCTCGCGCAGGACGCGGTCCAGACGCGAGGTGAGGGTGCCGCCGAGGCAGTACGTGCCGAGCACCTGGGCGGGCCACACACGGTCGTGCCGGTCGGCGCCGACGCGGCCGATGAGCAGCTGCGTCTGGACCGCGCCGGGGCGGTCCACGATGATCACGCGGCCGGTGTCGTCGGCGGTGACCGACGGCACGGGGCGCGGCTCGCCGGACGAGCCGGTCCAGTCGCCGAGCGTCTCGGCGAGCAGCTCGTCGAGGTCGACGCCGGTCAGGTCGCCGACGATCACGGTGGTGGCCGTGGCGGGACGCACGTGCTTGTCGTAGAAGGCGCGGACGGCCGCCGAGTCGATCTTCTGGACGGTTTCCTCGGTGCCCTGGCGCGGGCGCGACATGCGCGAGGTCGCCGGGAACAGCTCCTTGGAGAGCTCCTTGGCGGCGCGGCGGGCCGGGTTGGCCGTCTCGTGCGGGATCTCGTCGAGCCGGTTGCGCACCAGTCGCTCGACCTCGCTGTCCGCGAACGCCGGTGCCGCCAGGGCGTCGGCGAGCAGACCGAGCGCCTTGGGCAGGCGCGAGACGGGCACTTCGAGCGACAGCCGTACGCCGGGGTGGTCGGCGTGCGCGTCGAGAGTGGCGCCGCAGCGCTCCAGCTCCGCGGCGAACTCCTCGGCGGAGAGCTTGTCGGTGCCCTCGGAGAAGGCGCGCGCCATGATCGTGGCGACGCCGTCGAGGCCCGCGGGCTCGGCCTCCAGCGGCGCGGCGAGCAGCACCTCGACGGCGACGACCTGCTGGCCGGGGCGGTGGCAGCGCAGCACGGTCAGGCCGTTGTCCAGCGTGCCGCGCTCGGGCGCCGGGAAGGCCCAGGGCTTGGGCCGGCCGGCCTGGGGCTGCGGGTGGAAGTCCATGGTGGCGAGCTCGGTCACTTCGCCGCCTCCTCGTCCTCTTCGGTGGTGTCGGCAGCGATCGGCTCGTACACGAGCACCGCGCGGTTGTCGGGGCGCAGACGGGACTTGGCGACCTCCTTGACCTCCTGGGCCGTGATGTCCAGGACGCGCTGTACGGCCGTCAGGGCGAGCTGGGGGTCGCCGAACAGGACCGCGTACCGGCACAGTTCGTCGGCGCGGCCCGCGACCGTGCCCAGCCGGTCCAGCCACTCGCGCTCCAACTGGGCCTGGGCGCGCTCCATTTCCTCGTCCGTGGGGCCCTCCTCGGCGAACCGGGCGAGCTCCTCGTCGACGGCGGACTCGATCACCGGGACCTCGACGTCACCGGACGTCTTCACGTCCAGCCAGCCCAGGGACGGCGCTCCGGCGAGCCGCAGCAGCCCGAACCCGGCCGCGACGGCGGTGCGGTCACGGCGTACGAGCCGGTTGTAGAGCCGGGACGACTCGCCGCCACCGAGGATGGTGAGCGCCACGTCGGCCGCGTCGGCCGCGCGCGTGCCGTCCTCCGGGAGCCGGTAGGCGGCCATCAGGGCGCGCGCCGGAACCTCCTCCTCGACGACCTCGCGCAGCTGCTCGCCGATGACCTCGGGCAGCGCGCCGTCGCGCGGGGCGGGCTTGCCGTCGTGCCCGGGGATGGAGCCGAAGTACTTCTCGATCCAGGCGAGCGTCTGCTCCGGGTCGATGTCCCCGACCACGGAGAGCACCGCGTTGTTCGGCGCGTAGTAGGTGCGGAAGAAGGCGCGGGCGTCCTCCAGGGTCGCCGCGTCCAGGTCCGCCATCGACCCGATCGGGGTGTGGTGGTACGGGTGGCCCTCGGGGTAGGCGAGCCCGGTCAGCTTCTCGAAAGCGGTGCCGTAGGGCACGTTGTCGTAGCGCTGGCGGCGCTCGTTCTTGACGACGTCCCGCTGGTTCTCCATGGACTCGTCGTCGAGCGCGGCCAGCAGCGAGCCCATGCGGTCGGCCTCCAGCCAGAGCGCGAGCTCCAGCTGGTGGGCGGGCATCGTCTCGAAGTAGTTGGTGCGCTCGAAACTGGTCGTTCCGTTGAGGGAGCCACCCGCGCCCTGCACCAGTTCGAAGTGGCCGTTGCCCTTCACCTGGCCCGAGCCCTGGAACATCAAGTGCTCGAAAAGGTGAGCAAGGCCGGTACGGCCCTTGACCTCGTGCCGTGAGCCGACGTCGTACCAGAGGCACACCGCCGCGACCGGGGTCAGGTGGTCCTCGGAGAGCACCACGCGCAGGCCGTTGGCCAGGCGGTGCTCTGTCGCTGTCAGGCCGCCGGAGCCTGCCTCAGCTGTGGCCGTGTGACCCATGGGCATGTACGTCCCTTCGATCGCGGAAACTGCAGAATTCCTGCCGGTCCTGCCACTGTATGCAAGCGCGCCGACAGGTGGCGAAGTTCCCGCACCTCGTACGCCGAGAGCGAGAATTCCTGAGGTGGGAGGCCGGACTTCCGTTCGCCGTGAGCGATCGGAACCGGGCTCCGGGAAGCCCCTATGGACGGGTCGCGGTCGGCGTTGTCAGTGCGGCGGTCCACAATGGTGCGCGTCAGAACCCGTTCATGCCCCGGCAGAGACTGTGAAGGAGCCGCAGCAGCGATGGCCCGCCGCAGCACGAAGACCCCGCCGCCCGACGACTCGTACGAGGAGAAGATCCTCGACATCGACGTCGTGGACGAGATGCAGGGCTCCTTCCTCGAATACGCGTACTCGGTCATCTATTCGCGAGCCCTGCCGGACGCCCGTGACGGCCTCAAGCCCGTGCACCGCCGCATCGTGTACCAGATGAACGAGATGGGGCTGCGCCCCGACCGCGGCTATGTGAAGTGCGCCCGCGTCGTCGGCGAGGTCATGGGTAAGCTCCACCCGCACGGCGACGCGTCGATCTACGACGCGCTGGTGCGCCTGGCCCAGCCTTTCTCCATGCGCCTGCCGCTGGTCGACGGCCACGGCAACTTCGGCTCGCTCGGCAATGACGACCCGCCGGCCGCCATGCGTTACACCGAGTGCCGGATGGCCGACGCCACGTCACTGATGACCGAGTCCATCGACGAGGACACGGTCGATTTCACGCCGAACTACGACGGCCAGGAGCAGGAGCCCGACGTCCTCCCGGCGGCGTATCCGAACCTGCTGGTCAACGGATCGTCCGGGATCGCCGTCGGTATGGCGACGAACATGCCGCCGCACAACCTCGGCGAGGTCATCGCGGCCGCCCGCCACCTGATCCGCTATCCGGGCGCCGACCTGGACACCCTGATGAAGTACGTACCGGGCCCCGACCTGCCCACGGGCGGCCGGATCGTCGGCCTGACCGGGATCAGGGACGCCTACGAGTCGGGCCGCGGCACCTTCAAGATCCGTGCCACGGTGGCGGTGGAGGACGTCACGGCGCGCCGCAAGGGCCTGGTCGTCACCGAGCTGCCCTTCACCGTCGGTCCGGAGAAGGTGATCAGCAAGATCAAGGACCTGGTCAACGCCAAGAAGCTGCAGGGCATCGCCGATGTGAAGGACCTCACCGACCGTTCGCACGGACTGCGTCTGGTCATCGAGATCAAGAACGGCTTCGTGCCGGAGGCGGTCCTGGAGCAGCTCTACAAGCTGACGCCGATGGAGGAGTCCTTCGGCATCAACAACGTGGCACTGGTGGACGGCCAGCCGCTCACCCTGGGCCTCAAGGAGCTCCTCGAGGTCTACCTCGACCACCGTTTCAACGTCGTGCGCCGCCGCAGTGAGTTCCGCCGCGGCAAGAAGCGCGACCGTCTCCACCTGGTCGAGGGCCTCCTCGTCGCCCTCCTGGACATCGACGAGGTCATCCGCCTCATCCGCTCCAGCGACAACTCGGCGCAGGCGAAGGAGCGCCTCATCGAGCGCTTCTCGCTCTCCGAGATCCAGACGCAGTACATCCTGGACACGCCGCTGCGCCGTCTGACCAGGTTCGACCGCATCGAGCTGGAGTCGGAGCGCGACCGGCTCAACGGAGAGATCGACGAGCTGACCGGCATCCTCGACTCGGACGCGGAGCTGCGCAAGCTGGTCTCCGCGGAACTGGCCGCGGTCGCCAAGAAGTTCGGCACCGACCGGCGTACGGTGCTCCTGGAGTCCGCGGGCACCCCCGCCGCGACGGTCTCTCTCCAGGTGGCCGACGACCCGTGCCGGGTGCTGCTGTCCTCGACGGGTCTGCTGGCCCGTACGGCCAATGGCGCCCCCTTCGGGGAGGCCGAGGACGCCAAGCGCACCAAGCACGACCTGATCGTCTCCGCGGTGTCGGCGACGGCCCGCGGCGAGATCGGCGCGGTCACGTCCTCGGGCCGCCTGCTCCGGCTGAACGTGATCGACCTGCCGCAGCTGCCGGAGACGGCGGCGGCGCCCAACCTCTCCGGAGGCGCGCCGATCCCGGAGTTCCTGTCCTCGCTGGAGCCGGACGAGACGGTGGTCTGTCTCACGACGCTCGACGAGTCCTCGCCCGGCCTGGCGATCGGCACCGAGCAGGGTGTCGTGAAGCGTGTGGTCCCCGACTACCCATCGAACAAGGAGGAGTTGGAGGTCATCACCCTCAAGGACGGGGACAGGATCGTCGGCGCGGTCGAGCTGCGCACCGGCGAGGAGGACCTGGTCTTCATCACCGACGACGCCCAGCTGCTGCGCTACCAGGCCTCGCAGGTCCGCCCGCAGGGCCGGGCGGCGGGTGGCATGGCGGGCATCAAGCTCACCGAGGGCGCGAAGGTGATCTCCTTCACCGTGGTCGACCCGGCGGTGGACGCGGTGGTCTTCACCGTGGCGGGCTCGCGCGGCACGCTGGACGACTCCGTCCAGACCACGGCCAAGCTGACGCCCTTCGACCAGTACCCGCGCAAGGGCCGCGCCACGGGTGGCGTGCGCTGCCAGCGGTTCCTCAAGGGCGAGGACTGCCTCTCGCTGGCCTGGGCGGGCGCGGTTCCGGCGCGGGCCGCGCAGAAGAACGGCACACCGGCCGAGCTGCCGGAGATCGACCCGCGCCGCGACGGCTCGGGCGTGTCCCTGGCGAAGACGGTGTCGGTGGTGGCGGGCCCCGTGTAGATCAACCGGTCCCTTCGAGACCGTCGGGCTCCTCGTCCTGTACGTGGGCGTCCTGAACGTGGCTGTCCTGTACGTAGCGGAGGACGCCCCACATGCTGTGTTCGTCGGCGTGTGGGGCGTCCTCTTCGCACGCCTCCAGTTCCTTGCCGAGGGCGTCCGCGTCGATGCCCGAGCCGATGAGCACGAGCTGGGTCAGCCGCGCGTCGGAGGGGGCCCAAGGCTCCGGGTAGAAGCGCAGGAACCGCCCGACGGCGTGCACGGCGTAGCGGTTGCGGCGGTCGTGGGCGCCGAAGTCGACGTACCCCTTGATGCGGTAGAGCCCCTCGGGTCTGCTGTCGAGGAATTCCATCAACTTCCGGGGCCCGAGCGGCACTTCGGAGGTGAAGGAGAGCGATTCGTAGGCGGAGTGCAGGTGGTCGTGGTGCCCGTGGGGATCGCCCTCGTCGTGCCGGGGGAGGTCGTCGAAGGACAGCTGCCCGATACGCTCCTCGTTCGGCCTGCGGTCGAAGAGGAACTCGGGGTCGACCCGGCCGTAGGTGGCGGGCACGACGGCGGCCCGGTCGACGAGCTCCCGTACGGTGCGCAGCACGCGCTCGCCGTCGTCGGCGCGGTCGATCTTGTTGACGACGACGAGGTCGGCGAGGGCGAGATGCCGGTCGATCTCAGGATGCTTCTCGCGCGTACCGTCGAACTCGGCCGCGTCGACCACCTCGACGAGCCCGCCGTAGACGATCCGGGGATGCTCACTGGCCAGTACCATCCGCACGAGCTCCTGGGGCTCGGCGAGGCCGCTCGCCTCGATGACGATGACGTCGATACGGGCCGAGGGCCGGGTCAGCCGCTCGAGATACTCGTCGAGCTCACTGGCGTCGACGGCGCAGCACAGGCATCCGTTTCCCAGCGAGACGGTCGAGTCGCCGAGCGCCCCGGCCACGGCCATCGCGTCGATCTCGATCGCCCCGAAGTCGTTGACGACGGCGCCGATACGGCTGCCTCCGCCGCGGTGCAGGAGGTGGTTGAGCAGGGTGGTCTTTCCTGAGCCGAGGAAGCCGGCGAGGACGATGACCGGGATCTGCGTGGCGGAAGTCACGTCGATGGAGACCTGGTCACGGGTGCTCTGGTCGGTCGGGACCTGCTGCGGGCTGGGCTGGCTCAACGGGCGACCTCTTTCACACCGACGCGTGCACCGGCTCATGAACCGGCTCTTGGGCGAGGACGGCTCGTAGACCGGCGCTCGTACGGGGAATGACTGCCGACCAAGGATACGAGCGGGAGGAATCCCCGCGAAGTGAACGATTGTTAGCGGCGCTCGCGGGGCACACGTTGGGCATGGCGCCGGGAAACGCGACCCGCACTTCCCTCCGTGCGCCTCCTCTCCGCCTCCCCGCCGATCAGAGCCGCTCGGCAAAACTGGGAGACGGCAAGCGCGCCGCCCACCGCTCGCCGGTCCGCTCCCTGTCGCCCCACAACCGACGACCGGCGGAACGGTCGCCTGATTCGGGGGTTGACATGGCCACACGGAACTCCGCGATACGGAGGCTCGGCTCAGCTGCCTGGGCCAAGCTCGCCCTCGCGGCCAACGCCGTCACGGAACGGAGCTCACGACAGCGCAGGCGCGCCGTGCTCACCGAGCAGCACCGGCTCCATTTCGATCTGTTGTGCAAGGCCATGGACGATCCCGCCCTCGCCGCGGTCCTGAACACGTACGAGACGGAGATCACCTCCGAGGAACAGCGGCAGTACCTGTTCGCCAACGCGCTCTACATCAACGCCCTGTATTTCCACCGGATCGGGGCCCTGACGCGTGCGGAGCTGCACGGCCACTTCCGCATCATGTGCCAGAACCAGATCTTCCGGGCGTACTGGGTGGCGACGGAGCACCACCGCAAGAGCCTGCCCGACTCCTCCGAAGAGGCCGAACTGGGCCGGATGATGGACAGCCTGATCCAGGATCAGACTGATTCCGACACCGACGAATGGTGGGTCGTGGGGGAGCCCGACGAGGAAACGCCGTGACCCTCGCGCCGTCCGGCACCCTCGCACGCCCCTCGCACCCCCTTCACAGGGACACACCGAGTATCACTCGACTGCTCGCCGTCGCTCTGCGCACTACCGGCAACAAACACCGCTAAGTTGTCGCCCGGCCAACGGGGCGACGCGTACCGTGTCCTGGCGCCCATATGCAGCACCGAGGAGAAGGTATTCCGGCGTCGGGCATAGCGCCGCAGGTCACCACCCATTCGGATGCAGCGCGCCCCGGACATCCAGCGCACGGGAAGTGCGCCGCCAGTGACCCCGATGCGCACCTATCACCCCAATGCCACTTTTCGTCAAGGGGAGATGCAGAATTTCACTCGACTGCTTGTTGTTGCTTTGCGCACCATGGGCAACAGAAGCCGCTATGTTGTCGCCTGGCCAGATTTCCGGCCACTCCGACGAACACCCCTGCGCTCGGAGACACCTTGCATGCCTCCGACGAACATCTCCGCTCGGAGTCACCCTCCGAGGACCCCACAGCTCGGAGACACCCATCAGTCCGAGCCATAAGGTTGGTACCACTCCGTGAAAATCGTGCGACGTGTCGGGGCTACACCACGCGAGCGCGGCAGCGCCACTGGCCAGTCGTGCCCCGACATCTTCGAGCTCAGTGACGGCAGCTTCGCTGTCATTGGGCGCGAGGCCACCAAGGAACTCGACCCCGAGCTCCCGTCCGACGCCGCACGAGCCGACTATGAGCGGATCGTCATCATCACGCGCGAGACCCTGCTCCGAGCGAAGAAGGACATCCCTGATGCTTGACGTCACCGCCGTCAGGATCTGATCCAGGGATCGTTCCAGGCACGGCTCCAGGAACCGATCGCGGGCAGCTGAAGGGCAGAGCTCCGCCCGGTACCCCTGGGGCCACGACGTCCAGGCCCGGCATCGACGTGATGCCGGGCCCTTCACCTGCCACAACACTCGATCGCGTCAGCCGGCCGTCGGCACCGCCACCGGCGGAACCGGCCCCACATACCGTGCCGCCGGACGGATGATCTTCGGGTCCTCCGCCTGTTCGAGGATGTTGGCGCTCCAGCCGACGACGCGGCCCGCGGCGAAGGTGGGGGTGAACATCTCCCGCGGGAGACCGCAAAGTTCCATGACCACACCCGCGTAGAACTCCACGTTGGTGTGGAGTTCGCGGCCGGGCTTCAGCTCGGCCAGGATCGCCTCCACCTGGTGTTCGACCTCGACGGCGAAATCGACCAGAGGGCCGCCGAACTGCTGGGCGATGCCGCGGAGCATTCGGGAGCGGGGGTCCTCGGTGCGGTAGACCGCGTGTCCGAAACCCATGATGCGATCGCCCGCGAGGACCCGTTCACGGATCCAGGGGTCGATGCGGGCGGAGGTGCCGATCGCGTCAAGAGTGTCCAGGGCCCGGCTCGGCGCACCGCCGTGCAGTGGCCCGGACAGCGCCCCGACCGCACCCACCAGACACGCGGCCACGTCCGCTCCCGTCGACGTGATCACCCGCGCGGTGAAGGTTGACGCATTGAATCCATGATCAATGGTTGATATCAAGTACTGCTCGACCGCCCGGGCCCGCGCCGGGTCCGGCTCCGAGCCCGTCAGCATGTAGAGGTAGTTCGCGGCGTACGGCAGATCCTCGCGCGGTTCGACCGGTTCCAGGCCCTGCCCCAGGCGATACAGCGCGGTGAGCAACGTCGGTACGGCCGCGCACGCCGCGAGCGTGTCCGCGCGCCTCCGGTCGACGTCGATGTCGTACACCGGCCGGAAGCCCAACGACGCACCGAGCAGTGACAACGCGGTCCGCAGTCCCGCGAGCGGTCCGGACGGTCCGGTCGCCGCGGCGATCGCGGGCAGCGCCGCGCGCACCTCGTCCGGCAGCCCACGCAGCGCCGCGGTGCGTGCGGCGAAGGCCGCGCCGCGCGCCGCGTCCGGCAGTTCACCGTGGACCAGCAGATGCCAGACGTCCTCGAACCCGCGGGTCTGGGCGAGTTCGACGGCCGAGTACTGGCGGTAAATTCGGTGCACCGCTCTGACCTGGGCTTATGAAGGCCGAAACGGTTGTGACCTGCTAGGACGGGTCGCAGAGGCGATCGGAGGCAGTCAGAGGGAAACGCTCTGATTCGACCCCGGTTCGACCCGGGTTGCTCGGAGGCAGTCAGAGGCGATCCCTCTGATTTTGGCTCCGAGCGGACCCGAGTTGGCCGGCTCGATCAGGGCACCACCTCGACGCTCTTCGCTTCGCCCCGGTCGAGCCGCGATGGGGAAGCCTGCCTCTCGTCGGCGCCAGGCATACGAAAGCCCCCAGGACCGGAAATCCTGGAGGCTTCGCCTGGCACCGATTGGAGGTCGGTTCCGGACACCACCCGTGGTTATTGCGGGCCTGGGTGGCGTCCACGTCTTTGCGAGACGCCTTCAGAATGCCATACGACATACCGACTCCGCACTACTCGCAGCATGCTTCACCCCAGCCAGAGGCAGTCACAGGCACCCACACCACGCGGCAGGGCCTCGCGAAGCTCCCGCGGACGGCGGCTGACCTGGTCCTTCTCGGAGACCTCACCGGCCGCTACGCCTCAGGCAGCTACAGCCGGCTCGATCGTCAAGGACACGTAGTCCTGCGTCAGGTCAGGACGGGCGTGGCCGAGCACGGTCACCGCATCACGGCGGCCATCGCCTGCCATGTGGCCCGGGTCGGGGGCACCGTCAGCGAGTTGACGGAACTCCTTCTGCATCCGGATCACGAGGGCGGCAGGCACGCACAGCACATCGCCCTCCGCTCCGGCCAGGCCCGTGCCCTCGCCTATATCGAGCGCGTGTGGAGGAACGCCAGCGCCACGGTCACCAACAGCGTGAGGGTCGCGTCGCGGCAGGGCGTGCACGAAGACCTTGCGGCCCTCCGTGACCGCATCGAGGTCACGCCCTGGCGTGGGGAGCGGGGACGCACCGCCTTGCGGGTGCTGCGGGCGCATCTCAACTTCGCCGAGGCCGCCGGCGGCCGTCTGCACGCCGCGAGCGAGCGCCAGGCCGCGGAGGAGGCGGGGATCTCCCGGCAGACGCTCCGGCACGCGTACGAGACGGTTCTGAAGCCCGGTGGGTGGCTGCGCCGACTGAAGGTCGGGCGTGGCACGGAGGGATCCTCCTGGTACCTCGGCGACGGTCTCAACGGCGCGGCAGGCGTTTGGTCTTCTCGCACACAGACCACTCAGTTCCCCCCCTCCCCGGTACTTGAGGAGTGGACCACTCCTGAGACAGGCCTTTCTGCCGATGTCGACTCAACCGTCATCGCCCGCCTGATGGCCCACGACGCCTTCGCCCACCGCGCGCTGGGCAGTTCCGCCCTCATGATCATCGCAGCCTTGCACGCCCGCCCGGCCCAGACCGCCGGTGAACTCGTCATCACCTCGTCCGTCTCCCGCGCCACCGTCTACCGCGCCCTCGACCGCCTCACCAGCCACGGCCTCGTGCACCACATCGGCGAGACCTGGATCCTGGCCCCCCGCGCCCTCGAAGGCTTCGGTAACAGCCTCCCGGAGGCTGTTACCGCCCCGCACGTCGTGCTCTCACGCGGCTGGGACGCGGTCGCCACTCATCACGCAACCGCGGGCCTCGCAGCACGCCGGAGGGCACTACACGCGTCCGAGCGGTCGGCGTACCGCACGGCACTGGACCGGCTTGCGGGACATCGCAGCAGCGCCATGGTGATCGTCCGCGACGGCAGCCAGGTCCTCGTTCCGGCCCCGCGCCCCGACGAGATCCCCTCCACCGTGCAGGCCCGCAACGGATGCGTCCTCGATCCGGTCACCGGACAACCCTCCCCGGACTGGCGGATCGCCACTGACGGCCGCCTGATCCTCATCACCCCCGCCGACCAGCGCAGTTACGACGAACTGGCCGCCGCGCATGCCGAAGCCCTCAGCGAATGGGAGTCCGCAGCATGAACTCACAACCCCCGTGCACACCCGCCGACGATGAAATACGGGCCCCGCAGTCTCTGCGTGAACGGTATGAGTCCGGTGCCACGGTCCAGGAGCTCATGGCTGCAAGCGGCCTGTCGTACGGCACTCTCCTCAACCGGCTACGCGAGGCCGGGACCGTGATGCGCACCTCGTGGCAGACCCGCCGCATGCGCGCAGACCCCGAAGCGCGCCGACGTCTCGCCGCCCATCTGCGCACCCTCTACGAAAAGCACGGCGCAACCCTCACCGAACTCGCCTCAGCCGCAGGAGAGACGAGGACCGTCGCCCGAGGCCTGCTCATCGAAGCCGGCGGCACCGTGCGCACGACGCAACAGACGCTGCAGATCCGCTTCGCAGCGCGCACCGCCGAGCGGCAAAAGCTCGCACAGTCCTTGCGCACGAAGTACGAAGCGGGTGCCACGGTCCCGGAACTCGCACAGGAGTGCAGGTACTCCGTCGGCACGGTCTACCGGCTCCTACACCAAGCAGGCACCCCAATGCGGCCCCAGCACAGCCACGGCCCTGCCCGCGCCCCAAGGAAGCGGTCATGAGCGCTCTCGTGGGTGTCCCCGGCTGGGTCCTCCAGATCAAAAGACCGGTGGCGCGCCATTCCGGAGCCAGCGCTGCAGCACGGGGCCCTCCGCGGGGCCTCCGTCAGCCGCTACGGGACGTCGGCCTTCTCGTCGACGCGCCCACGTCAACACACCTTTCCAGATTCAGGAGATCAAGCACACGTGAACGAGAACACCCGTCACAAGACCCTGGCCGCGGCCACAGCCGCCGTCTGGGACGCGTTCGTCATCGTGGTCGGCATGCTCAAGGGCGGCACCGGCAAGACCACCTCCGCCTGGTTCATCGCCCTCTACTACGCCGTCATCCTCGGCCTGCCCACGCTGCTGCTGGACGCCGACGCGACGAGCCAGTCCGCCTACGACTGGTTCAAGGTCGCCCAGGCCGCAGGCTTCGAGATCCCCGCCAACCTGGTGGTCGAGCGGTACCCGTTCGACGACATCGCCGAGTACATCCGTACCAAGCGAGCCGAGTTCGGCGCGATCGTGGTCGACGCCGGCGGCGGCAGCGCCCGCATCTTCCACGAGGCTGTCACCGAGGCGAACCTGCTGCTCGTGCCGGTCGCCCCTACCAAGATCGAGCGCCGCAAGCTCGTGGCCACCTTCGACGAGGCCGAGCGCGCCGCCGCCCGCAACGAGCACGGCGTCACCGCCCACGTCGTCATGGTCAAAGCCGACGACCGCACCAGCCTGCCCAGCCGGGCCAAGGACCAACTCCTCGATCCCGCCCAGGGCGAGGGCATCGGCCCCGACCGCGACGAGGCATTCCCACTCGCCGAGACCACCATCCATTCCTGGGTGCACTACATGGAGGCCTTCGGCGAGATCCCGACCGAGCTGAGCGAGTACGCCCAGCTGATGAAGGAGCTGACCGCGGCATGAGCGAGAAGAACGAGAGGCCGAAGCCTCCGGCCCGCCGCACCGGCCGTGCCCTCGGGGGCGGGGCCAAGAAGGCGGCCCCGCTGCCCCCTCCGCCGACCGCCGAGCTCACCCCCGAGCAGTTCGCGGCCGAACAGGCAGCCGCCCAGGGCGAAGGGCGTCTCGCCGCGATTGAGCCCGAGGTCGAGCAACCTTCTACGGCTCCCGTGGAGACATTGAAGCAGGGCGAGCCGGCGGGGACGGTCTCTGACGGGCCGCAGCTCAAGGCTCCGCCGACCGTCGACGTCACATCGAGCGGCCCTGTCCAAGCCCCGACCGCCCAGTCCGCTCGCCCGGCCGCGGCAGAGGCCGCGGTGCAGCCGCTTCCCTCTGGGTATTCGTCGCAGGGCCAGGAGCAGTTCGTGGCCCGTGCTGCCGAGCCCGCGGCTCCGCCGGTTCAGTCCAGGCAATTGGTCGAGCAGGTTCCGCAGGCCGGTCTGCCCCAGGCCGCCCCCACGGTCGCTGAGTTGTCTCCGGCTGCCGAGGTTGCCGTCCGGCCAGCCGTTTCTCCGGTCCCGGGTGGTACGGCCTTCCCTGTGAGGAGCGATGCTCCGGGATCTCACCAGGAGCAGAACATCCGATCGGAGGCGGCACCGAGCGAGGGAACCCCGTGGGCTCAGGGACCCGGCCGACCCAAGGACATTCCCGAGACTGCCGCCGTGCTCAACCAGCGCATCATCATGCGCGAAAGCCTCGACTCGTCAGTCCCCGCCGCGCTGAAGCTGAAGAAGCGCATCAAGCGCTTCGCACTGGACAACGAACTCGACCACCTGCCCATCGGCGACATCGTCTCGGTCGCCCTGGACGAATGGCTCACCACCCGAGGCTTCTGACGCAGCCCGCATATCCCAGGGTGACCGCCCGTCGCAGCGGCGGGCGGCCACCCACTCGTCCGACTATTCGACTAGCTCGATAGGCGGATAACTATTCGTCTATCCGGACCGACCGGAGTATTCCATGCCCGATCTCACCCATCACGCCCGACGACTGCGTGAGCTGGCCGACGCGTTGGAAGCACAATCCCAGCCTGCCGAAGACCCGTTTTTGCCACACCCGAACACATTGGAGATCATCAGCAATCGCAGCACCCACCGCGGGCAGCTCAACTACGCCGTCCCCGATGTGCTTCAGCTCCAAAAACGCATCCGCCGCTATAGCGCCGACCACGACGTGCCCCACGGTGACATTGTTACCGTCGCCCTCGACACTTGGCTGCGCGCTAAGGGCTATCCACCCGACCTCACCCCGCCCAGCACCAAAGCACGGTGGTCACGCAGCTGATCCACCGGTGCATCGTTTCGGCGCAGTCACCGACCACTTCGGATTCCAGGCGCTCGTCTCCTCTCTCCGCCTTTGCCACGCGCTGACTCTGATTGTTTGTCATCTCATTCGCCGACGGGAATGGTTCCGGTCGGCCCGGCGGCAGTTCGAACCGGCATTGGCCGTGCCAACGGGGCGGTAGCCAGCGAGGCCGGGCGCGCTGAACGGCCGCGCCCCGAGCCGGGCAGGCAGTCCCGTCCGCTCTGGCCTCATCACCCGGCCTCTCGCACGGGATCGATGACGGATGCTGATCAATAATGATCAATACGGACGTAATCCTTCACATCACTGACCACTTTGAATTAAGTAGGCACCTCTGTCCCGTCCGTATCAGATACTGCTCTGACTCTCGGTAGTCGCACGCGCATGCCGTCCCGGGAGCTGGGTTGGGGACGATGTCGGGAGTGAGATGCAGCTGACCCATGCCGAAGTGATCAACTTTCGTGCCCTGGAGAGAGTGGACGTCAGGGTTGATCCGAAGGTCACCCTCATCGTCGGGCGCAACAACAGCGGCAAGACGTCGTTCGTCAATCTCTTCGAGAAGTTCTTCGGCGAAGAGGACACGAGGTTCGTCCTGGAGGACTTCTCCACCTGCCGTATCGCCGACATCGAGCAGGCACGGCAGATCTTCGGCGAGGCGCAGGCGCATGCTGGCCGGGGCGACGTTGAGACGAGCGAGGGCCTTTTGGCCAAGGCGTACGACCTCGTTCCGGCCATCCGATTGGTCCTCACCATCGAATACACGGAAGACGACGACCTCGCGCCGCTCACGGGTGTGATCCTCGACCTGGACGACACCTGCTTCGAGGTCAAGATCGAGGCGGCGCTTGAAGTTGCTCGCCCAAACGACTTCCTCAAGGACTTCTGGTCGGCCAGCCAGCGGGAGCCGTTCGACCGCATCAAGTGGCTGCGCAAGAACTTCTCGGACTACTTCGCCCCGGCCTATCGGGCGATCAGCCCCTTGGACAAGGACGTCCGCAAGGAGATCAAGCGCGGCGCCGCCGAATCCATGCTGTCGGTCAAATTCGTCTACGCGCAGACCAAGATGGATGACACGCCGAGCGACAAGGCCCGCACGTTGTCGAAGACTTTCGAGGCCTACTACAAGGTGAACAGCGGGCACGAGGACCGTCACCAGAGCGTCGAGCAGATCGAGACCGCTCTGGCGTCCGCCTCACAGCAGCTCGACGACAACTACGCCATGCTGTTCGATCCGATCTTCGAGGACCTGCGCACCTTCGGGGTGGGCACCATCACCCCGGTCCAGAAGCCGCGCATCGTCTCCCTCATCGAGGCCTCAGGCATCCTCCGCGGCAGTACCCGCATCCAGTACCCGTCCGAGGACGCCGACTTCCATCTTCCTGAAGGTCACAACGGGCTGGGCTACAGCAAGCTGATCTTTACGATCCTGCAGGTCATCAGCTTTCATCAGACCTACGAGCGCACCACACCCAAGCCAGCGCTGCAGGTGCTGTTCATCGAGGAGCCCGAAGCCCATCTGCATCCCCAGATGCAGGAGACGTTCATCAAGAACATCCAGGACTTCATCGACCGTAAGACGGGCTGGAAGGTGCAGGTGGTCATCACCACGCACTCCTCCCACATCGTCGCAAGCAGCGGCTTCCACACGGTGCGCTACTTCGACCGTTCCGAGCCTCAGCTCACGGTCAAGGATCTATCGACCTTCGAGGCCAACGTGAAGGCCACTCCGCAGGGTGACGAGACCCTGCGCTTCCTGCGCCAGTACATGGTCTTGCACCGGTGTGACATGTTCTTCGCCGACAAGGTGATCCTGATCGAGGGCACCGCAGAACGGCTGATCCTGCCGGAAATGGTCCGGCGGTGCGCCAAGGGGCTTCTGCACCAGTATGTATCGGTCATCGAGGTCGGCGATGCCTACGCCGTCCGCTTCCGGGAACTGCTCGCCTTCCTGAACGTCAAGGCCCTCGTCATCACCGACATCGACTCCGTGTGCCCCAAGCACCGCAAGGCCTGCCCACCCGGCCAGGGGCAGACGGTCACCTCGAATACGACGCTCAAGAACTGGCTGCCCGCAAAGTCCAGTATCGCCGAGCTGCTCGCCGCCGACCCGGCCGACAAAGAGCAAGGACACGTCCGCGTCGCCTACCAGATCCCGGAGAGGGATTCGGGAGTCTGCGCGCGGAGCTTCGAGGACGCCTTCATCATCGCCAACGCAGAACACCTTGTACGTGGCTTCCGCCAGCTCGCCCTGAAGACGGCCTTCGTCAAGGAGGTCGGGGCCGACCCCACCGCCGACGACATCGAAGCCAAGGCCTACGACATTGCACAGCAACTCAGCGACCACAAGACGGACTTCGCCTTCGACGTCATGCTCCTGGAGGACTGGGTCGTTCCCCGCTACATCGCCGAAGGACTGCAGTGGCTCGCCTAGACACCCTCGAAGCCGTCGCCACGGAGCTGGAGGCCCGGCGCAGCTTCCTCGTCGAAGCAGGAGCCGGCGCCGGCAAGACAACCACCCTGGTACGTGCCCTGCAGCACCTCCTAACCCACCACCGCACAGACCTGGAGGCACACGGGCGGCGGATCGCCTGCATCACGTACACCAACGTCGCCAAGAAGAAGATCCACGAACGCATCGCCGCAGACCCGCTCGTCGACGTCGGCACCATCCACGAATTCCTCTGGAGTGCCATCCAGCCCTACCAGCGTGAACTCTGGCAGCAGATCCTCGACTACAACAAGGACCTCACCAGACCGGAAGACCTCGATGACGTCACCGCTCCACCGGCCATCGAATATTCCGACCGCGGGCGCAGGCTGAGCGAGGGACGCATCTCCCACGACGACGTCATCGCACTGTCCCTCCGCCTTGTCACATCTCACCCCAAGCTCATACGAATCATCGCCAGCAAGTACCCGGTCATCTTTGTCGACGAGTACCAGGACACTTCTCCCAAGACGATCCAGCTGCTGCTGGACCACCTGGCGGGCGCGGGCCGTGAGAAATGCGTGGTCGGTCTCTTCGGCGACTCCATGCAGAAGATCTACGAATCCGGCGTGGGAACGGTGGAACGTCCCGGCCTCCTCACCGAGATCACCAAGCATGAGAACTACCGGTGCTCGCCTCCTGTCGTCGATGTGCTCAACCAGATGCGCCCAGAGCTCGTCCAGGACGCCGTCGGCAAGCAGCAGACAGGCGAGGTCCACCTGTTTCTCAACGGTGGCATCTCACCCGGCTTTGAGCGACTGTCGGCTGCCGAAGCGATACTCGCCCGGAACGGCTGGACACGGGAGAACAGCAAATACTTGCTGCTCACCCACCGAGGGATAGCCGGCACCCTGGAGTACGCCAACCTCCTGGAGGAGTACCGAAAACTGGGCCGCTACGGGCCCGACGACCTCATGGCACGCAACGAGTCGTACATTCAGTACCTCACCCGCATCGAGGCCGTCAGCATCGCTTTCCGCAACAACGACTTTGCCGAGCTGACCGGTCTGCTGGACGAGGGACGGACACGGATCACCCGCCACGCCCACAAACGCGCCATCAGTGACGCCATCCGCGCACTCGACGCCGTACGCATGACCGGAACCATCGGCGACGTGCTCGACCTGATGGCCGACGGCCACCTTCTCTCCATGCCAGGAAAGCTCAAAGACCTCGAACGCCGCAGAACCGCAACGGGCCTGGACGAGCGTGACCAGCGGCGAGCTGACTTCTCGAACAACCTCCGCAGCGTGGCCTACCGGGAAGTCATCAGCGTCACGTACTTCATCGACGAACTCACCCCGTTCTCGACCCAGCACGGTGTCAAGGGCGACGAATTCGAGAACGTCTTGGTGGTGGTCGATGACCGCGCGTGGAACAGGTACAGCATCGGCAGGATGCTTGCCGGCACCGACAAACCCGACCGGACAGAACGGTCACGCAACCTGTTCTACGTGTGCTGCTCGCGAGCCCAGCGCGGCCTGGCTGTTGTGTTCGTCGACGATCTCCCAGACGGGGCGGAATCCACACTCCACAAGTGGTTCGCCTCAGGAACCATTCATCCATAAGAGAATGGTTCGGAGCCTCCATCAGACTCGGAGCGGTTCACGTGGACGCGTAGCCCGGGACCTCGTCCCGAGCGGCTCAGACAGAAGTCAGGACGCGGGAACAGCCACTGGCGGTTGCGGTCCTACGTACCGCGCCACCGGGCGGATGATCTTCGGATCCTCCGCCTGTTCCAGGATGTTCGCGCTCCAGCCGACCACCCGGGCCGCCGCGAACGTCGGAGTGAACATCTCGCGGGGAAGACCGCACAGTTCCATGACCACGCCCGCATAGAATTCGACGTTCGTGTGAAGGTCGCGGCCCGGCTTGAGCTCCGCCAGGATCGCTTCCACGTGCTGTTCGACCTCGATCGCGAAGTCGACCAGCGGGCCGCCGAACCGCTCCGCGATGCCCCGGAGCATGCGTGAACGAGGATCCTCAGTGCGGTAGATGGGGTGCCCGAACCCCATGATGCGGTCACCTGCGAGAACGCGTTCGCGGATCCACGGGTCGATCCGGTCACGGGTTCCGATCGCGTCGAGCGTGTCCAGCGCACGGCTCGGAGCGCCACCGTGGAGGGGGCCCGAGAGTGCTCCCACCGCGCCGACCAAGGCGGCGGCCACGTCCGCCCCTGTTGACGTGATCACCCTCGCGGTGAACGTTGACGCATTGAATCCGTGATCAATGGTCGAGATCAGGTACTGCTCGATCGCCCTCACCCGCTCCGCGTCCGGCTCCGAACCGGTCAGCATGTAGAGGTAGTTCGCGGCGTACGGAAGATCCTCGCGCGGCTCGATCGGTTCTAGCCTTTGCCCCAGGCGGTAGAGAGCCGTCAGCAGCGTCGGTACAGCTGCCGCAGACACGATTGTGTCGTCGCGGCGCTGGCCGGCGTCAATGTCATACACGGGGCGGAACCCCTTTGCGGCCCCGAGCAGTGACAGCGCCGTCCGCAGAGCTGCGAGTGGGCCGGAGCGGCTGCTCGCCGCGGCGACGGCGGGCAGCGCTTCACGTACGCCGGAGGGCAGGCTGCGCAGTTTCGTGGTTCGGGCGGTGAAAGCGGACAGCTGCGCTGCGTTCGGCAGTTCACCGTGGACCATCAGGTGCCAGACGTCCTCGAAGCTGCGGGTGTGCGTGAGGTCCACGGCGGAGTACTGACGATAGTGATAGAAGCCTTCCAGTCCCCTGACGTCCCCCAGTTGAGTGTCGGTGACGACGACGCCCGCGAGTCCTGGCGGCACGTCGACGGTGGTGGACGCGGTCGGGTTGATGGGCATGTTCCCTCCTTGAACTTGATTCGACTGTCCATGCTTGACTGATCTCCTGTCAATATTGATTGAATCAATGCATCATCGTGTATGCCTGGATGTTGGCGGGAGAAGCGCGGTGGGCGCTCGCGTTCTGCAGCGGCGGTCGAATAGCCGGGTGGACGGAGACGTACGCAGACGAGCCGACGGTCGTCGGGGGCGCAGCGCTTCCGATGGTTATGCCGAGGCAACGAGGCGTTGATGCCCGTGAGGCATGTGTCGGATTCACGGTGGGCCCTCGGCCGGTGGCGTGGAACTGCGCAGGTCACTCGTCCTTGAACGGAAGGATCTGACGCATGGCCATTACCGTGCCGTCTCGGCTGATCGAGACGACCCCGCCCCAGGTGCGGTCCCAGAACGTTCCGTGCCTCTTGACTCTCCAGGCGTGTACTCGGCGTCGGTAGGCAGCGATATCGGCGTGTCGTTCGGGTTCTTTCCTGGTGACCAGGGAGTCGAGTACCTCGGTGGCGACGCCGGAGAACGCTTGGACTCGGTTGCCGTTGAGCCGGAAGACGTGATCGGTGCCCTCGAATTTTTCGCCGAGCAGGGTGTAGCCGAGGTCCTGGACGCTGCCGGAGGCGGCGTGTGCGAAGCCCTGGAAGAAGTCGCTGCCTTGGCGTGTGGTGAGGAGTGCGGCAGTGGATTCGCCGTCGCCGGCGAAGGCCGTCAGTCCTGCGGCTCCGGCGCGGGCCAGGGCACGCTGGAACCACTCGTAGTAGTCGGGGCCGACTTGGCATCCGGGCTCAGAGGAGTCGGGCTCTTTGCCGTGTCCTGGTTTGAGGATGCCTATGGCCGGGTTTTTGTCGCCTACGGGCAGGCCGATGTCGGTTGCGGGTGTGTTGTCAGGGATGTGCAGCCAGCCGCCGGGTCCGTCGGCATGGAGGACGTGCACGGTGAGCGGGTCGGTCAGGGAGATCTCCGTGCTGAAGAGCAGGGCCGGGGTTTCGTTCCAGGCTCCGATGTGTACGCCGTCGGCGTGGACGGCTGCGGAGGCGAGTTGTTCGTAGGCCTTTTGCCGGTCGCTGTGGTTGCCCTTGCATGCGATGGGGATGACGCGTGAGGACTCGCCGGGCTTCCAGAGTTCGGCGAAGAATTGCGGACGGTAGGGGTAGCCGACGGTCTTGGTTTTCGCCTTGTCGCGACTGGTCAGCGTCCAGCCGGCCCGTAGCGCTGTGTCGGCGCGGACGAACGAGACACTGTGGTCCGGGTAGCGGCGGGTGAGGATCTGTTCGCTGACGGCCAGCGCGAAGGCATGTCCCAGCTCTTCGGACTGCAGCGCCTTGTAGTACATGGCGATCTGTTTGCCTTCTTCGGACAGGCCGAGTGGGTTGCCCCCATCGGTGAGCCCGAGCTGGGTCATGGTGTCTGCGCTGAGTGCCTGGCAGTACTTCAGGCTGCCCCAGTGTTCGGCCAGCCCGCGCGAGGCGCCGCGCTGGGAGAGCGCCAGCGCTCGGCCCAGGTGGTGCAGGACGTCCCAGAATGTCAGCAGGACGGAGTGACCGCCCTGTGTGCCGGGGAGCGGGCGCAGATTCGGCTTGCGCCGCAGGGGTTCGTAGGTTTCTCCGGTCTTGGTCTTGCCCTCCTCCTGCCGTTTCTGGAATGTCTGGTGACGCTCCCGTTCCTTGTCGGCGGCAGCCTCGTCGACCTTGCCCACGAGTTCTCGCGTCGAGTGAACCGCCACGGATACCTGCTGCCTGAGGCTGGTCAGGACCTCTTCAGTCTTCGGAGTGCGTGCCACGACTGCCCTCCCCGCATTGGATGTCCCGGTCGACCGCCCATGGTCGATCGGTCGCTCAGTCGAACAGCGGCGCCAGTGCGTTCGGGCCGGCGAGGATGCGCCAGGCGGGGATCCGGACAACTCGCGTGACAGGACCGGCTTTTGTGCCCCGGCCACCGGAGGGCAGCCCGACGAGCAGGCCGGCTCGTTCATGCATCAGCCGGAGGTGTCGTGCCGGATCACGGTCGGGCATGGGACCGGTGTCGACGAGTACCGCAGTGTTGCCTTCGGGCGCGGTGAACAGGAGGTCGATCCGATGTCCGCCAGCCACCGCATCGCGTTCCAGCTCGACGATGCCGCGCGAAGCGAGGAGGTGCTGCACGGAGTCGGCGAGATCTCTGCGCCGAGGGTCCTGCCTCTGGCCGGCTTCTGGCACGGCGGACTGCGGCGCACCCGTGGGTTGTGTTCGGTCCCACAGGCGTGAGCGTGCGGACAGCAGGTGCGGGAGCCCCGTCCGCTGCTGCCAGTAGACGTGGTCGCCCACGGTGATCAGCTGGGACTTGGCCCGGGTGATCGCGACGTTCCAGAGGTTGACCTGGCTGGCCACCCAGTGGGCCGTTCTGGGCGGGGTGTTGGAGGTGGCGACCGGGCTGAGAATCATCACATCGCGCTGGCCGCCCTGGAAGGCGTGCACGGTTCCCACGCGCACTCGGTCGCTTCCCACCATGCGTTCCAGGGCGTCTTTCTGCGCGCGGAACGGCGTCACTACGCCGACTGTTGCGTGCTCCGGCAGGCGGTGAAGCAGTGCCTTCACGATGTCGGCCACGGTGGCGGCCTCGGACGGGTTGCGCCAGGACTTCCCTCCGGGGCCTTGTGCCGACTCGCTGGAAGGCACGTTCGCCCAGGCCAGGACGGGGGAGGTTTCCCCGGTGCCCATGAGGTCGACGGCGGGTACCTGCCGTCGTACGTCGGTCATGATCTCCAGTGCGCCGGAGTAGCAGTGGCCGTTGACGATGTCGGCGATGTCCGGATGGCAGCGGTAGTGCTCGTCGAGCAGCAGTGCGCTCTCGCCGTTCTGCGCGGCGGCGTGATACGAGGAGTGGACGTGATAGGCGAGCCGCCGGTCTTCCAGCCATGCCGCACTCAGCCCCGCCCTGAGGCGGGCTTGACGTTCCTGTTCCGGGGTGATGCCGGGAATGTGCGTCAGCTGCATCGGATCGCCGATGATCAAGGCTCGGCGGGCGCGGAACAGCAGGGGCAGCACAGCCGCGATGGAGCACTGGCTGGCTTCGTCGATGACGACCAGGTCGAAGAGATTCGGAGCCGGCGTCAGCTGGCGCACCGCGTGTGTGGTGATCGCCCACCCCTTCAGGTGGCGCAACAGGTTCAGCTGGCTTCGCTGGGTCCCTTTGTGCTGGCGCAACGTCTGGAGCCGCTGGTCCAACAGCGAGCGCCCGCGGCCGAGTACCTCCGCCGACACCGCTCTGCACAGCTCCGCGGACAGCTGGGCCCGTGTCGTGGCGCAGGCTGAGCGGGCCTGGTGCACGGTCTCTTCGTCGTAGGCGAGCTGAGCCGGCGTGAGTTCACGCACCTGACGCTCCAGACCGGTCAGATCCGCCAGGTCGTGGAGAAGGTTCGCGGCAACGGGCCGTTGCGCAGTCCATGACGGCAGATGCGGGATCGCATCGGGACCGGCAGCTGTGACGAACGCCTTCATGGCGCGTGCCCGGCGCCAGCGTCCCCACCAGCTGCCCGCCGCTGCCGCGCGATGGGCCCGCGCCTCCCAGCGGGCGAGCACTGAAGAGTCGTCGGACTCCCACCACCGGGACACAAGCTGCACCGGAAGTCCGACCTTCCCGGCCAACTCCGCACGCTGCCCGAGTACTCGGGCCAGCCGCACTTCCCCCTCGACCTGCCGTCCGGCCTGGTCACGCAGCGCGGCGGCGCGCGAGCGCAGGCTGCGCAGTTCACCCGCCACGGTCGGGGAGCTGCGGCCGGGCGGGGCAGGGGGAGTCGACAGCAGCTGCTCCAGCTTCTCGGCTTCCTTGACCAAGGCGTCGACGTTGCCGGTACGCATCAGCAGACCAGGAGCAATGTCGTCACAGCGCTGGGCGACGACGTTGACCGCCTCGTTGTTGGTCGACGCGACCAGAACCGACTCTCCGGCCGCGACACAGGTGGCCACCACCGAGGTGACGACCTCGCTCTTTCCCGTTCCGGGCGGACCGGTGGCCACGGTCAGCGGCTGCGTCATGGCCGAGAGGACCACCTGCTCCTGGCTCTCGTTGGAGGGCCCGGCCGCAACGACGAGTACTGGATCCGATGATGAAGCGGGGGTGCTGCCGTTCAGGAGGGTGTCCAGTGCCGTGCCCGGGATCTCGTCCGTGCGTGTGGAGAGGGCCAACAAGTTCTCCACGACTCCGTCGGTGGCGAACCGCTCCACGCTCGACGGGGCCAGGATCACTGCGGCGTTGTGCGCACCGGGGCGCAGGGCCTCGTTGGCCGAGTCCGCGCTCAGGGCGGAGGCCTCCAGCGGTTCAAGCTCCGGCAGTCCCAGCACGTTGAGCAACTCCCGGACGGCTTTGAGCATCTGCGCGCTGTTGCCGTGCTGCCAGGTGGGCTGCCAGCGGGCGAGCAGCTGGGCGGCCTCGTCCTCGGAGAGCAGCTCGGTCACCACTTTGGTGTGCAGGGACGGGATTCCGCTCGGGCGGAGTATGGCCTTGCCGCTCTCGTCCGGAGCCAACTCCATCTGCTGGATGAGCAGTGGCGCGATACCCACGTCCGTGCGCCGGCCTCCCTCGCCGCGGGATGGGAGCGTGATGGCCGGATACCCGTACCAGTACTCGTGCTGACCGGCGGCGCCCCCTGCCCCATGCTTCGCGCTGCCGTCCCCTGGGCCACGCGTACCGGGCAGGTTCTTGGGCGCCGCCAGTGCTGCGCCCAAACCGGACTGGATGGTCTCGGCTCCCTCGTCCACCAGGAAATACTGCGAGTTCCGCCCACCCCGCCGGTCGGGCAGCATGCTGGCTGCGGCCTGGGCGCTCAGGCACTGCGCGTAGTAGCGAAGCAGCCGCTGCCAGTCGTTGGCGCACTCACGTTCCCCCTCGGCCCGCTCGCGAGCCTTGAGGTGAGCCGCCGACAGCGGGGACGGTGCATCGGGTGGAGCGGGAAGGGGGACCGGGCGCGCCACTGACCTGGCGAAATAGAGTGTGTGGGTGGCACGGATGGTTGACTTGGTCGGGCGTTGTTCCTCCGGCACGCCCTTGCGGACCATCTGCGCGGTCAGGTACTCGAAGAGGTCCTCCGGCGATATCCAACCGCTGTCCTTGATCCGCCCGTTCCGCAGTCCTTCGACGATTTCACCGGTGAACCGCGAGGTGCCGAGCGTCGATCCCTCGGGGGCCATGGCGGAGGCGGCCTGCAGCGCGTCCGAAGCAGTGATGAAGTAGACGCCGGTGGGGCGCAACAGAGTACTGGGCTCCGCCTCGCCCGACTCCGAACTCTCCCTGCCCTTGGCGCGCCAGCCCTGGACGACCGAACCGCTCGCGCAGCAGTCGAGCAGCACGATCTTGGACGCGGCACGGCAGGACTGCAGGGTCCGCTCCAGGAACTCCGCCGACACCGCCGTACGGGGAAGATCAGCAGGGTCGCTGTCGCGGGTGAGGAAGTACAGCTGGTTGTCGGCCTCGCAGAACTCCCCGTGCCCGCTGAAGTACAGCAGCGCGCTCTCGCTCTGCTGCCGCTCCTCCAGGAACGACTCGATGGCGTACAGCATCTCGGCACGGGTCGGATCGGCCACCACATCACAGTCGTTGTACTGGCCGATCTCGGTGCTCTGCAGAACGGCCTGCATGTAGTGCAGATCCGCGCGCACGGCCGGAAGATTGTGGTAGGTGTCGCTGTCGTAGTCGGAAATGCCGATCAGCATCGCGTACCGGTCGTTGTTACGCACCCCTGGTCAGCCCGCCGTGGAAGTGCCGCTGTCGCCGAGAGTGCTGTCCATGGTCCCTGGCAGGGAGCTGCCTGTCAGGAACCGCTCAAGGCGCTCGTTGTCCTCACGGGCCTCAAGGCCCGTGATCTGCAAGGTGGCGCCGTCGGGACGGGTCGCGACGATGGTGCGCTGAGGCACTTTGGCCAGCCATACCTGGACGCAGGCTGCCGCCAATGAGCCGGCATTGAGCACGAGACCCACGACCTCCACGAGGTCGCCGCCCTTGTCGGTGCTTGTCGAGGTGGCGGCGGTGGGCAAGGACAGCGAGGCTGTTGGATCGGTCTGCTGCGCTTCGGCCAGTAGCTCGCGCGCGTCGCTGCGTGCCCGCAGCGGATCGTCGTCGATCACGGAGATCAACAAGTGTGGTGGGCCTTTGCTGTCGTTGCTCACGCGTCCCCCTGCGCCGTCAACCGTCGACTCAGATGCCCTGGGAAACTACCGGTGCGGCGGCATGGGGAAACAGGTACTTTCCGGAATCTGCCGATAGTTGACGCGAAACCAACTTCGCTACCGCAGACGGCACCGGCTGGTCGCAGACACGCGACGCGTGCTCCAGCGGGTCGGACCCGCCTTGACGATCACACGGCTGGCGTGCCGGTGCGAGGTCCGCCCGGTGGACTCTCGCTGGGCGACCTGTCCTGCTCAGCGGTCCCGGCGCTGGCATCGCAGAACCAATCCGGCCCTACCGCGCAGCTCCACGAGCAGTAATAAGCCACCACAACTATGAAAAAGTCGGGCAGGTGTTATCAATGCCTGAGAACGCAGTGCTGAATACTGCGACAGTGACTCCTTCCACCGCCAGGGGCGGGTGGGCATAGGTGTCCCACGTCTCCGAGAATTCGGCATGCCGGGAGAGCGCCTGTACGGTCTTCGGGTCGTGTTTACCGGAGGCGCCGAGAGTGGTGGTGTAGAAGTGCTTGAGATCGTGGAAACGGGTGCGCTCCGGGAGTCCGGCCAGTCGCACAGCACTCCTCCATTTCTCATAGAAGTCGCCGTGGAGGATGGGGAGTCCGAGCCGGTTGGTGGCGATCAGTTCCTGGTCCGCAGGATTGGCCAGGCCGCGCTCTCGGCGTTGGTATCCGGCGTATCTCAGTGCGGGCTCCGGTCCGGAAAATCGTGACGTGTGATGGGCCAGACGCTCGATCAGGAAGCGATCCACCGGCAAGGTCGCACAGCTGGACTTGGTCTTGAGGCGCGTAGCTTTACCGCGCTGCCGCTGCTCGACGATACGCAGCAGGTTTTCCTCCCAGGCCACCCGACTGTGCTTCAGCGCGAAGGCTTCGCCCTGGCGCAGGCCGGCGCATGCGCCGAGCCAGACCAAGACCTCGTATCGGGGCGCCACTGCGCGCATGGCGGCTGCGACAGCTGCGACTTGGCCTGGGGACAGAGGAACTGTGACGCGTGGCGTGACCTCGGGGAGGTCGATCCGCGCGACGATGTTGAACGGGAGGGGAACGTCCTCATCGAGCATGTAGTGCATGAGAACGCGCCAGACCTTGAAGTTCTGGACGACTGTGCTGGGTGAGTTGATGCCTGGTTTGTCGAGCAGGTAATCGACGAAAGCCGCAGAGTCCCGACGGCGCAGGGTGTCGGCCGGGCGGCTTTTAACGAAGGGTAGAACATGGTTGCGGAGGCATCCTTCGTAGCTCGCGGTGGTATTGGCATTCTTCCGTCGTCTATGCCTCCTCTCAATCATCTGAGCCGCATAGAAGGAAACCCGCCTGCCGTCAGCGGAGTTCGGTGATCTGTTGTCCCTGACCTTTACCGCTTCTTGATCCAAGTGCTCTCGTGCTTCCTGCCAGGTAGGCAGGGAGGCTCTTCGCTCATCGCCGTGGGCGTCGGTGTAGCGTGCTTGCCACCTCATGCCCCGGCCGTGATCCACAGAAGGGTATAGAGGGCGCTTTTTGGTGCCGCATCTGCACGGTGCGTCACCGCGTTCTGGTTTGGGATAACTCTTGTGCCAGCGGTCGAACGGTTCGGTTGGCTTGCCCAATTCCCTGCCCATGAATGCGTGTTCCTGTGGCCTTGCCTAAGATGCGCCAAGCCGTTGCAGTGACGGCGAATTGGTGTCGACCTGACGCGGGTCCCAGTGGCCGACGCGATGGGGTGCGCCCCTTGGATCCGGTGCGCCTGGGATGTTCCAATCGGCCACGGCGATGCTTTCCACTACACCCGGTAGTTATGCACAACTGTTCATGGTGCTGCCCGATGAGGTGACGGTCGAGTCACCGTGTGCCCAAAAGTGAATCACTGCCGGATCCGCGACTTGTATCCATCGGAATGCAGATCCGGCGGCTCAGGGAAGAACGCGGCTACAGCCTGGAGGAGCTCGCAGAACGCAGCGGGCTGAGCTTTCGAGGCCTGATCTACATTGAGCATGGCAAGCGCAATCCCAGTGCCTTGACTCTCGTCGACATCGCAGTGGCGCTCGCCGTGGCACCCGGAGACCTCATCAATCACCTGGTCCAGGGGCGCTCTGGCGAGACCCAGCCGTAGCCGTTAGCGGCGTTCCGGTTCCAAGATCCGATGTCGCCCGTACTCGTGGAGCGTTCAAGGATTCGGACTGGTCCCGCGGATGTGGCCGGCAGGAGAAGAGGAAGAGAGGGGCATCCCTGCGCGGCGACGGCATCGTGCTCGCCCAGCGCGAGGTCGATGCCAAGAGCAATGAGATCACCGCGTTCCGGCCGCTGCTGGCACAGCGGGATCTGACTGGCGCGGTGGTGACCTTCGAGGCGGCTTGTCGAGCAGGTGATGTCAGTGGGATTTCCCGCAACTCGCGTTTGGCTAAACGGGGTTGTGTTTCCCTGCCCTCTACTACGGTGACTGAGGATCGGTGATCACAGGGGGGTGGATGGAGGCCGTCACTCGATCGAAGGCTGAGCGGCAGCATCAAGCGCAAATCCTGCGTTTTTGGCGCGCCGTGGAGTACTTCAGCCCGCCGAAGGTCGAACCGGTAAATCCGCGTAAGGCTTGGTCAGTCACGGGACCTGTAGTTCTTGATCACGGTTGATCGTGACGGTGGTGTCGTTGCTGGTGGCAGGCCGTCGCGACGGCTTGGTGATGGCGTCGCCAGGCGGTCCAGTGCAGGACGTGTTCGCGGTCGCGGACGGGTGGTGGCAATACGAGGGCTCGCAGAAGCCGGATGAGTTCGGGGCAGCTCAGCGGGACGAGCGCGGGCTCGTCCTCGGCGGCGTCGTGGACGGCGGTGGCCGTGAGGGCAAGGACAGCGGCGGCGATCAGGGAGAACAGTGACCAGCGCATCCAGGAGTTCCAGCAGGTCACCTGCCCCTTGTCGAATCCGGTGAAGCCCTTGGCGAGTTGGAAGGTTTCCTCGATCCGCCACCTGCGGCAGATCACTTCCACCAGCGTGCCGAGCGAGACGTCGCCTGGTGCCCAGCAGCGGAAATAGGACACCTCACCGGTGCAGCGGTGTCGCCGCGCGACCAGCACACTCGTCCCGACCTGCTTCTCGTTCCGGTTCTCGTCGGGAGCGTCGTCGGGGCGGACATTGAGCCAGGCCCAGTCGTACTCGCGGGTGCCCTTGGTGCCGTGTCCGGTCCGCCGGCGCATCCACTGCCCGGGCCGCACCTTATTGATCATTTTGCGGGCCTCCCACCGGTGTCCGGCCCCGTCGATGACTTGGTAGGTAGCGGCGCTGCCAACGGTGTAGCCGAGCCCCAACGACCGGATGCCCCGGCGTAGTTCGCGCCCGCAATAGACTTCGTCGCCCGCGAACCAGCGGGCCTTCAGCCCGGCGGCGACCGCATCGGTGACCATGGCCAGCGCCTGTTGCGGCTTCGTCGCGAAGGCGATCTCCTCCGGCACTCCGGCGACCTCGCGGCGTTCCTCGTCCGCAGCCCAGTCCGCCGGGAGATGCAAGGCCCGATCGATGATCACCTTCGTCGTCGCGGTGACCGCCGCCAGGTCCACCGCCACCTGGCACAGTCCGACACCGCCGATGGCACCGGAGTACTGCCGGCCGGCGCCCACACAGTCCGTGGACGACTTCGCATCCCCCGTCTCGTCCGCCACCAACACCACGCTCTGACCGGCGAGTTCATCGATCACGAGGCAGGCGATCGCCTGCCGGGCCTGCTCATGGTCAAACCGGGCGCGCGCGAGCAGGTGCTACAGCCGATGCGGGCCTGGATGTCCCAGAACCTGCGCGAGCGTCCAGCAGTGAGCTGAACCGGCAGGGCCGCCGCGTGACCCGCTGCACCGTCGAACGCTTGATGCGCGAACTCGGCATCACCGGGGTGGTCCGTGGTAAACGCGTGATCACCACGCCGCCCGGCGGGCAGGCCGAACGGGCGCCGGACCTGCTGGACCGCGACTTCGTCGCTGCCGCCCCGAACCGCTGCTGGGTCGCGGACTTCACCCACGTGAAGACCTGGGCCGAAGTCGTCTACGTCGCCTTCGTCGTGGACACGTTCTCCCGCCGGATCGTCGGCTGGTCTGCGGCCACCGTGAAGGAAACGGTCTTCGTCCTGGATGCCCTTGAGATGGCCGTGTGGCAACGTGACCGCGACCAACACCCAGTTCAGCCAGGCGAGTTGATCCACCACTCGGATGCCGGGTCGCAATATACGAGTTTCCGGCTCGCCGAGCATCTGGACGCCGCCGACATCGCCGCCTCGACCGGATCGGTCGGCGACACCTACGACTGTCAATGCCCTGATGGAGAGCACGATCGGCCTGTACAAGACCGAGCAGATCAAGCCTCGACAGCCCTGGCTCGCTGGCTGCCGCCGATTGCACCGCCGCTACGAGCGCAAGGCCGAGCACTTCCTGGCCTTCACCAGCATCGCCTGCACCCTCATCTGCTACCGCAGACTCGCCAAATGAGATGACTTCTTATACTTCTCCGTCGGCCGCGACGCAGGCTGCGTGGCCAAAAACGTCGACCAGGCCCTCAAGGACATCGCAGCTAATCGCCGTGGGCAAGTCGCCGGCCAGTGCACTGGGTGGCGGGGATCGAGGAGGTCTACCCGCATTGCCCCAAGTCGCTGCTGCGCAGCGGGGCCTGGAAGGCGGAGCAGCAACTGCCGATGGACGCCCAGCCGACCTCAGCCGAGGCGACCCTGGCCCAACTGCGGATGGCGGAGCTGACGATCGCCGGCACGAACAGACGGAGGCGGACTCTCTGAAGTATCGCTATGAATAACGGGCCGACCTGCGATTGCCGAACCACCACCTGGCCGAACCTCCAGACCGACATGCTCCAAGGTCAACTGCCGGGCAGCCCGTAGTCACTACTCGCCAGGCAGCTCGAAGATGTCGGCGCCGGCCTGGCGGAGCAGATCGGCCAAGACATCGCCCTTTACGAAACGGGAAATAGCGCCTGCCGCAGCATCGCTGCGCGCCTCAATGTGACCAGCATTCACACCCGCCAAGACATACTGCGTGCCCATGGCTCCCTTTGAATCGAAGTCGTTCCACGTCACTGGTCGCGGGACCGCACACAGAACAGGGGATCCTGACATGCCCTTCCAGCTGAAGGCGTGACAAAGAGCTTCATCCGGGTACTCCTTCGAGCCCAACACCGCAGGGAACCGAGGATCAGTCGCGATGACCCCGCCTACCAGGATCGGGCGATCCGCCAGTTGGTCCCCAATGCCCGGATATCCCGGCATCAGCACCTGGCGCCCCACTGTCACATCTCCACTGCGGAAGTCGTGCCGCAGAGCCAGCATCGAAGCGGGGAGCACGTTGAATCGACCGCGTCCCGAGACCACTTCCGTGCGGTCAGTGATCAGCGGCAGCACCGCCAGATCAACGTGCCATGCCGAGGGAAAACAGAACTCGGGAGAGGCCAGCACGACCTCTTGCCGTACTGGCGGGGACTGAAAATCTCGGGAGCTCTGGTAGAAGCCTGTGATCCGAACATCCGTGAGCGTCCAGCCACGCCTCTTCTCGTAGTCGGCATCGACCACATGACGGTTCGTCACGAGGTACAGGTGCTCATCAGGTCCCGTGCCTTCCCCCACCACGAAACCGGTGCCCGAACCGGCCGAAGGCCGCACCTCCCCGTACTCCGAGAAACGCACTGTGAGACGGACAGCCGAGTACAGCGTCGTCGCGTCGATCTGCTTCAACATGGTGCTCAATCATGCCGTGCCTCTACGGCCGCCCCAACGCGGCAAGTTGGTTGCCCTTCCACAGGATCCATGGCGCTCCAACCGCGCTGGCGACCTGACTGCGCAAGCGGTCGCCGGCCAACACGGTGGCAATTCATCTCTAGCTGTGCCGAGGCATCCTTCGTAGGGCGCAGCGGTCGGCTACTCGCCGGTGGTGCCGTCGATGGCCTCGCGGAGGAGATCCGCGTGGCCGACGTGGCGGGCGTACTCCTCGATCACGTGCTCAAGGACGAACCGCACGTCGGTGTCACCGAATTCCGGGTTCGGCACGATGCGCGCGAGGTCGACGGTCACCCTCGCGAACACCTGCCGCGACTCCTCGCACGCCTTCAGGTAGTCCTCGTAGACGTCCCTGGCCGCCGTGGCGTCTGACTCGTCGTACCACTCCCCGCCGTCAGCGGTGGCATAGGTCCGATACGGGAAGAAGTCAGGCGCCGTGCCGGCCAACGTCCGCTGGAACCAAGCCCGTTCGACCCCCTGCAGATGACGCATGAGCCCCAGCAGGGTCAATGCCGACGGCCCCACGGGGCGTAGCCGTAGTTGTGCGTCCGAGAGACCCTCGCACTTCCACAGGAAGGTCGCTCGGTGGTAGTCGAGATTCGAGGCGATCAGCTCCACCCACGGGCCCGACAGTGCACGTTCGGGCCGGACGATCTTCTGGACGACAAGGTCACTCACGCTGGGGTCTCCCTGCTGGGCATCAGTCTCGGCCGAGTTGGTACGTCCCCACGATCCGAGAACCGAGCAGCCTCTCTATCGGCACCTCGGGGGCACGTTCGACCAAGGAGACCTCTCTTCGTATCGGAACTCATCGCTCGACGCTGCACCGAACGTGGCCAGGTGTCGCTGCGAGTCGCAGACGACCCGGACGCAACCCGGTGAACCCATGCGGGCACAGAATTCGGCGACCGCGAAATACACTCGCTGGAGGCCGATGGACGACACGTCAGAGGTAACCCATACTGACTTCCACCGGCCGCCACGAGCACACTCCGTCTGACGTCGAGACGTGGTCTTGGCCGTGGCTCTGTTGAACTCGCAGGGTGGATCGTGGGCAAGTGCCATCGAGTGGATCCAGTGAACCGGCCCCGCGCTGGCGCTGAGGTATTCGCTAGGTCGGCGCGCGGTCGCGTTGGCGCCGAACAGCAGGCCGTCGCCAGCTGACGACCCCAGCGGACTCTGTCCCCGTAGGTGCCGCATCGGTCGCTCAGAGAGCGCGGGCGAGGAAGACGTCGGTGACCTGGAGTACGTCGATTCCGCCGCCGTGGGCGTCGAGCAGGCGCCCGGCCTCGGCGAGTGCCTGGTCACGGCGGTCGTCGGACAGGATGCGGTAGGCGGACAGCGAAGTGAGATAGCCGAGGTAGGAGTCGGTGTCGTATCGCAGATCCTGCGGGAACCGGACCGACCGCAGATCAGTGAAGCGGCCGTCCCGACGGCACTCCGTGTCCGGCCAGACCTGGTCCCAGTTCCCGGGCTCGTCGCCGGAGAGGTCGCAGGCCAGGAAGCGGTGCGGAGACCCGGTGATCCCGTGGCGGTCTGCGATACCGGCGAGTTCGGCGCGCAATCCAGCGTCATGGATCCCGTGCGGGTTCCTGACCAGCGCGATGGCACCGCCGGGGGCGAGCGCGGCGTGGACCAGGTCCCAGCGCCGGCCATGGTTCAGGAAATTCCAGGCGGAGGCGGCGAACAGCAACCCGTACTGCCGCTCGCCCGGTTGCCACTGCTCGAAGTCGCCGACCTCGACCCGGACGTTCGGATATCCGGCGGTGTTGCGTCGCAGCACCTCGGCCATGCGCGCAACCGGCTCGACGCACACCAACGGAATCCCCAGCACGGCGAACGGCACCGTGGCCTTCCCGGTACCCGCGCCGATCTCCACAGCCGCACGGTCCCCGAGAGCCGCGTACGCCAGCACCTCGGTGACCATCGCGTCTGAGTAGCCGGGGCGGGCGGCATCGTAGAGCTCGGCCACCTCACCGAAGACCTTGCTACGGGCTGCGTTGACGTGTCCCTCTGAGGTCATGAGCGTCCCTCGGCTTCTTGATCGGCAGGCGGGAACCCTACCGACCTGACCGGCCGCAAGCCACCTCTTCAGGAGCCGCCCGCTTGCTCCAGACACCAACCTCCGCGGTCCGTGTCAACGCCTGCGAAGGTCCCGTATGAGCCCAGTTGCCACCGACAAAGCCCGGCGCCCCGGACAAGTGATGTCCGGGGCGCCCTGGCCGCGGTGGCCGCGTCTTTACACCGCGGCGATGCCCTCCATGCCGGACTCGGCGAAGGGAGGCAGTCCGGTGGTCGTGCCGACCTTGGTCAGGGAACCGTCGCGGCCGATGCGGAAGCCGTCGACGGTGCCCGATGTCGCGTTCTGCACGTAGAGGAACTTCTGGTCCTTCGTCACCGCCAGGTCGATGACGCCCTGGGACTTGGCGGACGGCGGGGTGGCAACGCCGACGTCGTTGGTGAGCGCCAACTTGCCGTGGCGGTCCGTGCGGTAGCCGGTGACAGTCGAGTTGCCGGTGTTGCCGCCGAAGAAGAAGTCGCCGGCGCGCTCCAGCCAGCACAGCGTGTCCTGGCCGTTGGGCAGACTCTTCTGGACGACCTTGAGGGTGCCGTCGGCGCGCACCTTGTACGTGCTGACCGTCGAGTCCTTGGCCTCGGCCACCAGCATCCGGCCGGCCCGGTCGAAGCTGATCGCGAACGGCACGGCACCGGCCGACTCGTTGACCTTCGCATGCCGCGCGGGCCGTCCCGCGCGGGTCATCGGAAAGACCTCAAGGGTGTTAGCGGACTTCGTGGTGACGACCAGCTCACGGCCGCCCGGGGTGAACGCGACCTGGCCGGGCGAACTGCTGAACAGCGGCACCTTCTCGTTGTCCAGCCCGAGCGAACGGTGCGCGTCGCTCAGCGGCGCCAGGCCCGCGGCCGTGAGGCGGAACCCCTGGACGCTGCCCGCGCCACCCGCGTTCATGACGTAGGCGACGCGCCCCGAGACCGCGATCGAGGCGGGGAAGTCCCCGCCGGAGCTCACCACTTGACGATCCGTCAGCTTTTGTCCCTCGACCCGGAACGACGTCACGGTGTTGCTGCCCGCGTTGACCGCGAGGAGCAGCCCGGACCGGTCGTCGTAGACGAGGGAGCCCTGGGAGGCGAGCGAGTCGGTGGGCGCGTCGACCTGGTCGCCGCCCTTGCCGCCGGTCGCGTAGCTGCCCGCCGCGCTCAGCGTGCCGTCCTGGGCGCGCTTGAAGACGTGGATCGTGTTGCCCTTGAGTTCGTTGCCCTGCACGAAGACCGCGTGGTCGGCCCCGGCCTCGGCCTGCTTCACGGTGTCGTGCCCGTGCGCCACCTCTCCCGCCGAGGCGACGGTCACCGCCGTCACAGCCGCCGCGGCGGCGAGAATGCCCGCTCCGACGACCGTCAGCTTGATCTGCAACGGTGACCTTCGCCTGATGTGCCTGCTCATACGCCGCTCCTCGGGCCTTCGCCGCCACCGCGGGGTCGGTGGAGAACGGGGACCAGAGTTGCCCCTGGGGTGAGTGAGCCGCAGGGATTCGGCCGTCACGTCAGTTTCCCGTAACAACTCCGTGCGCGTGGGCAGGAGTTGCAGGGAAATCCTGCCGCACGCCCCGCTCAGTTCAAGGTCGCGCCACCGGTTCCCCGGCCTCGCGTGCCTCCTCGGCCGACCGTGACCCGGCGTCGCGGCGGTCCAATCGGCTCAGCAGTGGAACGGTCATAACCGTGGTGGCCAGGGCGACGAGGACGAGCGCGGTTGGACCGCGCGGAGATGGCCGACGTAGCGGCTGTTCCAGGCCATGCAGACCGAGTGCGGGCCGACGACATGGATGACCGCGGCGGTCTCGACAAGGTTGTCAGCGGTCTCCAGGCGGAGTCGCCCTTGCCGATGATCAGAACGCGCGACGGGAGCCGGCGAGGGGACCCTCAGGCAGCCGTGCGGCACGCGCCCGGCGTCGCCGTCGCATCCGCTGAACCCATCCGGCCGGATCGGCTCCTCACGGTCGACCGGTGGAACCTGCGCGATGGATCGACGTGGATCTCGGCAGGGCGCCTGCCGCGAACCCCGCGAAGAGTTGAGCCATCGGCGCGCGGTCCGGCCGACGGGCTCAACAAGGCCGGGCAGCAGGGCACTTGGAGACCGGCGAGGGCTTCGCCACGGGACCGCGCCGCACCGGGTACGACTGATACAACGGCCCATACACACCGGGCGCGACCGACCGGCCTCGTCGGGTTCTCGACGGCATGGCCTGAACGACACCGCCGCCACCCTGCGTGCCGTCACCGACCCGGCCGCGCTGCGCCGCCTCGCCGAAGCGGCAGGGCCGGTCGACATCCTGGTCAACAACGCGGCGATCTTCCCCGGAGCGCCGACCGTGGACCAGGACCCCAGCACGCTCGACGAGAGCCTCGCGGCCAACGTCCGCGCCCCGTACCTCCTCACCGCGGCCCTGGTTCCCGCGATGATCGCCAAGGGCTCCGGGTCCATCGTCAAAGTCAGCACCATGGCCGCCCGGATCGGCCTGCCCGGGCTGTCCGTCTACAGCGCCACCAAGGCCGCGCTGGAGTCGCTGACCCGCACCTGGGCGGCCGAGTTCAGTCCGGCGGGCGTGCGCGTGAACACCGTCGCGCCGGGTCCCACGCGGACCGACATGGTCCTGGCGAACATGGGCGAGGAGAACGCCGAGCAGTTCGCGAAGACCACCCTGCTCGGCCGGCTCGCGGCCGACGCGGGCCGGACCGCCGTCTACCCGGCGGCGGCTCACCCACATGCCTGCGGGACCCCGGCGAAGGAGTCGGCGGGTATGTCTCACGACCGCTCCAGGAGGACCGCTTCGCCTACTTCATTTCGTGGAGCCCGGTTCGGGGTCCGGGCCTCCGAGCGGCAGTTGTCCGTACCCGCGGGCCATCGCCCGCGGCTATCGTGCCGCCAATGACGACCACTGCCACCATGACGCTGAGCGACGCGGACTTCGGCGCTCCGATCCAGGACCGCTTTTTCGAGGATTACGTCCCGGGTTCGGTGTACGTCTACGGCAGCATCACCATGACCGAGCAGGACATCCTGCGGTTCGCCGGGGAGTTCGACCCGCAGAGCATCCACACGGACCCTGAGGCCGCCGAACAGGGTCCCTTCAAAGGGCTGATCGCCAGCGGCTGGCACACCTGCGCCGCCATGATGCGCCTGTACGCCGACCACTACGTCAGCAAGGTCGCGAGCCTCGCCTCTCCCGGCATCGACGAACTGCGCTGGGTCCGCCCGGTCAAGCCCGGCGACAGTCTCTCGATCCGTACGACGATCCAGGAGGCCCGCGCCTCCCGGACCAAGCCTGACCGCGGCATCGTGCACACCGCCATCGAGGTGGTCAACTAGCGGGGCGAGCCCGTACTCACCATGACGGCGATCAACATCCTGCTGCGGCGCACGCCTCAGCGATAGTCGGGGTTGGCCGCGTCGAGGCGACAGCCGGCGTCCCACTCGGAGCGCTGGTTGCCGTGCGCCGGGATGCCCCCGGCCCGCTTGAGCATGGCGGCCAGGTGCATCAGGTTCCAGGCCATGAAGGTGGTGTTGCGGTTGGTGAAGTCGTTCTCCGGACCGCCCGAACCGGGGTCGAGGTAGGAGGGTCCGGGGCCCGCCGGGCCGATCCAGCCCGCGTCGGCCTGCGGCGGAATGGTGTAGCCGAGGTGCTGGAGGCTGTAGAGGATGTTCATCGCGCAGTGCTTCACGCCGTCCTCGTTACCGGTGATCAGGCAGCCGCCGACCCGCCCGTAATAGGCGTACTGGCCCGCCGAGTTGAGCAGTCCCGAGCCGCCGTAGAGCCGCTCGATGACCTTCTTCATGACCGAGCTGTTGTCGCCCAGCCAGATCGGCCCGGCCAGCACCAGGATGTCGGCGGCCATCACCTGCTCGTACAACGCCGGCCACGCGTCGGTGGCGAAGCCGTGCTCGGTCATGTCCGGGTAGACGCCCGGCGCGATGTCGTGGTCGACGGCGCGTACGACGTCCGTGGTGACGCCGTGCGCTTCCATGATCGCCCGGCTCTTGTCGATCAGTCCCTCGGTGTGGCTCTGCTGCGGCGACGGCTTGAGTGTGCAGTTGACGAACAGGGCGCGCAGGTCGTCGAAGCGGTACGGGTCGTCGAGCTGGTCGGGGGCGGGCGGTGGCTGGGTCATGGAGGCTCCTTCACGCGAGACCGCCGGGGCGAGTCCCCCATCCGGTCCGAGCCGTGGCTCGGCGACAGCGTCTCGCGTGGATCCCGGCCTGTCCCTCTGCGACGCACCGGCACCCGACGCTTGCGCACGGCGCCCGGTCGTACACCGTGCGCCCACCGTCCATCACGAGGATCCTGGGCTCAGCCCCGGGCGCGACGGGCACCGGGCAGGACGACAAGGCGGCGGTGCGATGGCCATCGACGTGTCCGCGCAACGTGTGATTCCCGTTCCGCCGGAGCAGGTGGCGGCGTACGCGATGGACTGGCGTCACGATGACGAATGGACGCAGGGCATCCGTAGCGCGGAGCTGACGAGGGAAGCCGACGGCGGTGGTTTCGGTGTCGGGGCCGAGGTCACCCGTACGGCGTACTTCCTGGGCCGGCGCATCGACTACGTCCTGCGCGTGGCCGCGCACGATCCGCCACGACTGCTGGACATGGTGTCCGTGGCCGGACCGATGCCCATGCACGTCACCTACACCTTCGACCCGCATCCCTCCGGGACGACGGCCCGTATCCGCGTCCAAGGCGGCGGGGGCGGCTTCTACCGGATGGCCGCACCCCTGATGGCCCGCCAGGTCCGCACTTCCATCGGGAGGGACCTACGCGACCTCGAACTCAGGCTCACCGGCACGAAATGAGAAACCCCCATGGCATACGACGAAGGGCTGGCCGAACGCATCCGCGCACGGCTGGGCGTGCATCCGGACATCGCCGAGAAACGGATGTTCGGCGGGATCGCCTTCCTGTACCGAGGGAACATGGCCGTGGGCATCAGCGGCAGCGACCTCATGGTGCGCGTCGGGCCCGAGCACACCGACGCGGCCCTGGCTCAGCCCGGCACCCTCGTCTTCGACATGACCGGCCGCCCGATGCGCGGCTGGATCCTGGTCGACTCCTCCGTCCTGGCCGAGGACGACGTGCTTGGCCGATGGGTCGACGAGGGGCACGCCTTCGCCGCGAGCCTGCCGCCCAAGTGAGTTGAACTGGACCGCACTCGTGCCCGGCAACCGACCATCCCGCATCGGGCAGCGATGCCGAGGCTATGAGCAGGTCTTACGGGCCGGTGACATGACGGGCGTGGTGCTGCCGAGCGGCGGGTCTGCGGTCCTAGCGTCGGGCGTATGCGAGTACTGGTCACCGGCGGTGCCGGGTTCATTGGGTCCCATGTCGTCGAGGCGCTGACCGCGCGGGGGCACGAGGCGGTCGTGTTCGATCTGCGCGACGGCCACGACGTGCGCAGTCCCCAGGCGGTCGCGTCCGTGCTGCCGGATGTGGACGCCGTGTGTCATCAGGCGGCGATGGTGGGGCTAGGGACGGGGTTCGGCGACGCGGCCGACTACGTGTCGCACAACGACCTCGGTACGGCGGTGCTACTGACCGCCATGGCCGACGCGGGGGTGCGCCGACTGGTGCTCGCCGGGTCGATGGTCGTCTACGGCGAGGGCTCCTACGCCTGTGAGTGGCACGGACCGGTGCGGCCGGGCCCCCGGGCCGTGGTCGATCTGGACGCGGGGCGTTTCGAGCCCCGGTGTCCGGACTGCGGTGAGGAGTTGGCGCCGGGGCTGGTGGGCGAGGACGCTCCGGTCGACCCCCGGAACGTGTACGCGACGACCAAGCTGGCCCAGGAGCATCTGGCGGCGGCGTGGGCGCGGTCGACGGGTGGTTCGGCGGTGTCGCTGCGCTACCACAACGTGTACGGCCCGCGGATGCCGCGCGACACCCCGTACGCGGGGGTCGCCTCCTTCTTCCGCTCCGCGCTCGCGCGTGGTGAATCGCCTCGGGTCTTCGAGGACGGCGGCCAGCGGCGGGACTTCGTGCACGTCCGGGATGTGGCGGCGGCCAACGTGGCGGCGCTGGAGTCCGAGCCCCGGGAGGGGGCACTGACCGCGTACAACACCGGTAGCGGGGACCCGCACACGGTGGGCGAGATGGCGCGGGCGCTGGCCGCCGCGTACGGCGGGCCCGAGCCCGTGGTGACCGGGGAGTACCGGCTCGGCGACGTCCGCCACATCACGGCGGACTCGTCACGGCTGCGGGCCGAGCTGGGATGGAAGGCCGAGGTCGAATTCGCGGAGGGGATGCGCGAGTTCGCGACGTCGAAGCTGCGCGGGGAGCAGTAGCCGGCCAGGGACCAGCCGGCAGTCGGCCGGCGAGCACCAGCCGGCCAAGGACGTCTCCGGCGTTCACGCCTCGGCCATGGGCAGGGTCACCTCGAAGCGGCAGCCACCCGACACGTTCCGTACGGCGGCCCGTCCCTGGTGCGCCTCGACGATCCCGCGCACGATGGCGAGCCCGAGTCCGGCCCCGGCGGGCGGGGTCCGCGCGTGCGTGCCGCGCCACCCGGTGTCGAAGACCCGCGGCAGATCCTCCTCCGGGATACCGCCGCAGCCGTCGGTCACGGACAGCACGACACCCTCGGCTGACCGCTCGGCGGCGACGGCGACAGTGCCGTCGGCCGGTGTCCGCCGGATCGCGTTGACCAGCAGGTTCCCCAGCACCCGGCTCATCTCCTTGCCGTCGACCTCGACCGGTACCGGCTCGATCCAGTCGCCGACCAGGCGTACGCCGTGCTCACGTGCGAGTGGATCGGCTCCCGCGAGGGCGTCGCCGATCAGGTCGTACAGGGACATCCGCGATGGGGAGAGAGTGAGCGTCCCGGCGTGGATGCGGGAGAGTTCGAAGAGGTCGCCGACCATGCCGTTGAGGCGTTCGACCTCGGTACGGATCTGGCGCAGGTAGCGGGCGGGGTCGGCGGCGACGCCGTCCTCCAGGGCCTCGGACATCGCGCGCAGACCGGCCAGCGGGGTGCGCAGATCGTGCGAGATCCAGGCGACGAGTTCGCGCCGGGACGACTCCAACGCGCGTTCCCGGTTGCGGGATTCGGCGAGCTTTGCGCTGGTCGCGGCCAACTCCCGGCTCAGGTCGGCCAGTTCGGCGGTGCCCGGACGGTCCGGGGCGAAGAAGTCGCCGTCGTCGCCGAAGTCACGTGCGGCGAGGGCGAGTTCACGGCTGCGGGCGACGACCCAGCGGCCGAGCAGCAGGGCCGTGGCCAGCGAGACCACGGCCGCCATGGCGACGACGGTGGTGACCACGGTCAGGTCGTGCGAGGAGAGGAACATCGCCTGCGCCACGGCCAGCGTGCCGGCGAGCATCGCGGTCACGGCTACGGCCGCGACCACGGCGACGGAGGTGGTGAGCGAACGCCGGCGCAGCGACCACAGCGCGCCCACACCCAGCACCCCGGCCGCGGCGGCCCCGAGGAGGGCGAACAGGGCTATGAGCAGCATGTCGCGCATGATCAGCCCTCCCCGGTGCCGACTGTGCCGGTGGACTCGAAGCGGTATCCGACGCCCCACACCGTCTGGATGAGCCGGGGCCGCCCGGGATCGTCCTCGACCTTGGCTCGCAGCCGCCGCACATGCACGGTGACGGTCGACAGATCACCGAAGTCCCACCCCCACACCTCCCGCATGAGGTCCTCCCGGCTGAACACCCGCCCGGGGTGTCGTAGGAAGAAGGCGAGGAGGTCGAACTCCCTGACGGTGAGGGCGAGTTCGGCGCCGTTCTTGGTGGCGCGGCGGCCGGCTGAGTCGGCGGTGAGTCCGGCCGACCGCAGGGTGCGTGCGGCGGTCGCGGGCCGAGTGCGCCGTAGCACCGACTCGACGCGCAGGACCAGTTCACGGGGGCTGAACGGCTTGGTGACGTAGTCGTCGGCGCCGACCTCCAGGCCCAGGATCCGGTCGTCCTCGTCGCCGCGCGCGGTGAGCATGATGACCGGCACGGGCCCGTGCCCGCGCAGCCGGCGGCACACTTCAAGGCCGTCGATACCCGGCAGCATCAGGTCGAGCACCACCAGATCGGGCCAGTGTGCGGCGGCCCGGGCGAGAGCCTCCGGCCCGTCCTCGGCGCGGTCCACGACGTATCCGGCACGGTCGAGATATCCGGAGACGACCTCGGCGACGGTCGGGTCGTCGTCCACGACGAGGACGCGCATCGTGTCCCGGGGCCTGCTCAGGACGGGTACGGCGGCTGGGGATTCGTACGGCTGCTGCATGTCGTCCAGCGTCCCACCGACCGCGCGCGCCACCCGGTTTCCTGTCTCGACGTCCGCGTTTCGTAAGGACCCGAAGCCCGATATGCCCGATTCTCGCCCGTAGGGTGAAAGCCGTGACGACCTCCCCCGCAACGGAACCGGACACGGCGCCTGTCGACGTGGTCCTCCCCTGTCTGAACGAGGCCGAGGCCCTGCCCTGGGTCCTGGCCCGCATCCCGGCCGGCTGGCGTGCGCTCGTCGTGGACAACGGATCCACGGACGGTTCGGCGGAACTGGCCCGTAGCCTCGGCGCCACCGTCGTGCACGAAGAGCGCCGCGGATTCGGTGCCGCCTGCCACGCCGGGCTGCTGGCCGCCACCGCGGACATCGTGTGCTTCTGCGACTGCGACGCCTCGCTCGACCCGTCCCTGCTCGTGCCCTTCGTGCGCGAGGTACGGGACGGCGAGGCCGACCTGGTGCTCGGGCGGCGCCGGCCGCAGGGGCGAGGAGCCTGGCCCGCGCACGCCCGGGTGGGCAACCTCGCGCTCGCCGGGATGTTGCGCCGCCGCACCGGACTGAGCCTGCACGACCTCGGGCCGCTCCGTGCCGCCCGGCGCGCGGATCTGCTCGCCCTCGGCCTGACGGACCGTCGCAGCGGCTACCCGCTCCAGATGGTCGTCCGCGCCGCGGACGCCGGTCTGCGCGTCGCCGAGCACGACGTGCCGTATCTGCCGCGCACCGGCGCCTCCAAGGTCACCGGGACCTGGCGCGGAACCTGGCAGGCGGTGCGGGACATGCGCCGTGTCCTTGCCGAACCCCCGGCCCCCGGGGGCGGGTCGGCCACCGGCTCCTTCTCCGCACCGCAAGGAGCGAACTCCCTGTGACCACCCTTCTCGTCATCGCCAAGGAACCGCTGCCGGGACGGGTGAAGACCCGGCTGACTCCGCCGTTCACGCCCGAGGAGGCCGCCGTGCTCGCCGAGGCGTCGCTCGTCGACACCCTGCACGTGGTGCTGGCGACGCCCGCACGGCGACGGGTGCTGGTGCTCGACGGAACACCCGGTCCCTGGCTGCCGCCGGGCTTCGACGTCGTACCGCAGTGCGGCGGCGGGCTCGACGAGCGGCTGGCCGCCGCGTTCGCGGGCTGCGACGGGCCCGCGCTGCTGATCGGCATGGACACCCCGCAGGTGACGCCCGAGCTCCTCACCGTGGACTTCGCCGACTGCGACGCGTACTTCGGGCCGGCCGAGGACGGCGGCTTCTGGGCTCTGGGCCTCGCCGCCCCCGATCCCGAACTCCTGCGCGGCGTACCGATGTCGACGCCCACCACCGGCGCCGTGCAACGCGGCCGGCTGACCGCCGGGGGACTGCGCGTCCGTGACCTGCCGAGTCTGCGCGACGTCGACACGGCGTACGACGCCGAACTCGTCGCCGCCGAGGTTCCGGAGGGGCGGTTCGCCGGGGAACTCGCGCGGCTGAAAACGGCAGTCGCCCGGTGAGCGCGGCGCACGAGCCGGAGCGTCCCGCGCCAACAGCGAAGGGGAGCCCGGCAACCGCCCTCATGAACCCCCGTCCGTCGAGCGTCACGAGTCACCCGAAGGGCGACCTCGGCGAGTGGTCGGCGCCGGCCGCCGGTCGGCTGTCCTCCGCGTCGCTCGACGTCACGGCACGCCCCTGGTCCGCCGACCCGTACACCGATGCGCTGCGCACCGGTCGCGGTCCCCTCTACCTCCGCCGCAGCGACGGCTGGCTGCTGCCCCTGGAGGTCGAGCGCTGGTGCGCCGAGGCCGATGCCGCGGACCAGGAGGTGCTGGGGCGGTGCGAGGGGGCCGTGCTCGACGTGGGATGCGGGCCCGGGCGGCTGGTGGCGGCGCTCGCCGCACAGGGGCGGCGAGCGCTGGGTATCGACGTCAGCGAGGCCGCCGTCGCGCACACCGTACGGCTGGGCGGGCAGGCGCTGCGCCGGTCCGTCTTCGAGCCCGTCCCGGGCGAGGGCCGCTGGGACACCGCCCTTCTCATCGACGGCAACGTCGGCATCGGTGGCAACCCCCACGCCCTGCTGCTCCGGATGTCCCAACTCCTCACCTGGGAGGGGCTGTTGATCGCCGAGACCGCGCCGGTCGATGTCGACGAGCGCGTGCAGGTGCACGTCGCCGACGGGCGTGGCGCCTCCGGCACGGACTTCCCGTGGGCCCGTCTGGGCACCCCTGCCCTGCTGCGCCACGCCCGTCGGGCGGGGTGGCGCCCGGACGGTCAGTGGGCGGCCGGGGGTCGCTCCTTCCTCGCTCTGCGCAACCGCAGGACGAGCAGTGCGGCCGACGCCCCGAACAGCACCGCCGTGACCAGCAGCCAGCGGGCCAGGAACCCGTCGCCGGACAGGCCGGTGGCGGACCTGTAGTGGTCCGCGACCTGCCCGCTGATCAACGGGAACCACACCAGGAGCAGGAGGCCGGAGAACATGGCCGGGACCCGGACGTAGACCGTCCACGTCCGGCGGCCGACCGCGCCCAGCGCTCCTGCCAGGGCCCGGTCCGCCCCCGCGTACAACGGCACCAGCACCAGGTCGTGCAGCAGTGCCGCGCCCACGAACCACAGCGCCACCCCGAACCAGTCGTCCGCGAGCAGCCGCACCCCCGCATACCCGGCGAGCGCGAACGAGCAGGCGAGGAGAAGGATCTGCAGCGGGCTGCCGAGGGGCGGCCGCCTGAACGGAATGCGCATCACAGGTCTCCGAACGTCATCCGGGCCACCCATTTGGTGTTGAGCACGCCGGGCGCCGCGGGGACGATGACGCGCGCCGGGTAGCCGTGGTCGGGGGTGAGGTCCTCGCCGTTGACGAACAGGGCGAGGAGGGAACGCGGGTCGGCGACCTGGTTGGCGCGCAGGGCCGCGCGCCGGAACGCCCCGTGGCGTTGCAGCGACTCCACGAGCACGTCTACGGGATCGTCGTGTCCGACCAGGGCGGCCAGATCCCGCAGTCGTACACCCCGCCACCACTGGTCCGAGGTCGACCAGCCCTCCACGCAGGCGATGGGCAACGCCGAGCTGTGGAGGGCGAGTTGGAGGAGCTGGGGGCGGGCGAGCCGTACGCTGCGGCCGGCGCGCCCGGTCACGACCAGCTGCCACGCTTCCTCTCCGGTCTCCGTCGGGCTGATGCCCGCGTAGGCGGCCGTCTTGTTGATCTGGAACCCGCCTGGACCGCCGCCCGGTTCGGGCCCGCCGTGCGGTGCGAGGACGGCCGTCTCCCGCAAGGGTCCGTCGAAGCTGCGGCCCGCCGTCGTGGCGAGCAGGAGCAGCGATCCGCCGCCCACCACACCGAGGGCGCCACGGCGCGAGACGGTGGGTTCCGCGGGGTTCGGGGACACCAACTCCCCTTCCTCGACAGAGGTCTCGACAGGGGTTTCGTCTCGGAGGTGGCGCAGGTTGCGCAGGGCCAGGGGCATCTTCAGGACGGCGTGCGCGAGGAAGGCGGCGAAGAAGACCCAGGCGCCGTAGAAGTGCAGGGGATAGAAGGAGCCGGGAAAGACGTAGTCCAGCTGGACGTTGAGCACGCCGGTGGTGAACTCGAACAGGGCGCCGCCCACGAGGAGCAGCAGCGAGAGCCGTTCCAGCGCGTGGGCCAGGGAGCGGGCCGGCGGCAGGGCGAACAGCTTCGGCACGACCGACCACAGCTTCGCCAGCAGCACCGGGATCAGCACGATGCCGAGGGTGACGTGCACACCCTGCGTGAGGCGGTACAGCCAGGACGGGTGCGTCGGCCAGGAGAAGAGATAGAAGCCGAGCAGGCCCTTGTCCGGGGTCTGGTCGTTCACCGGCGACAGGTCCGGGTTGTAGGCGGCGTACGACACCAGACCTGTCACGAACAGCACGGTGATCCCGACGAGCAGCACGACACCCAGCACGGAGGTGAACCAGGGACCGCGCAACGGGCTGCGCCAGAAGGCAGGTGAGGAGGGGGAACGTGGCATGACCCGACCGTAGGCCGAGGACACCCCCCGAACGGGTTCGCAAACCATGACGAAACACTGACGTCCACTCCAGCGGCGGCTCCACCGGGCACACCCCGGCCTAGCGTGTCGGTGTGAACCGCGATCTTCTCCGCGACCGTCCCCGTACCCGTCCCGACGACCGTCCCCGTGACGTTCCGGGCGACCGCCGACGCGACCTCGTCCGCGACCTGGCCGCAGCCCTCGCCGCAGCCCTGCTCGTCCTGGTGGCCGTCCTGGTCGGCACCGCCATCCAGCACCGTGACCATTCGCTCTTCGTCGCCTGGCCACCCGTCTTCGCCCAGTGGGAACCCCACGTCGGCCCCGGCACCCCGGCGGCACTCGCCGTCGCGGTCGCCGTCGTCGCCTACGGTCCCGGCCTCGCCGCCCGACTGCCCTGGCGAGCGCTGCTGCTCACCGCCTGGGGCACCGCAATGGCCTGGACGTTCTCCCTGGCCCTGGTCGACGGCTGGCAGCGCGGCATCGCCAGTCGGCTGACGACCACGAACGAATACCTCACGGTCATCGACCGCTTCCACGACATCCCCGCCACCCTGCGCGACTTCACCCACCACATCCTCAGCCACTCCCCCGCCCCCTGGCCCGCGCACATCGCCGGGCATCCCCCGGCGGCCACCGTCACCTTCGTCCTCCTCGACCGGATCGGCCTCGGCGGCGGAGCCTGGGCGGGCATCTGGTGCATCACCGTCGGGGCGACCGCCGCCACCGCGGTCCTCGTCACCGTGCGCGTGCTCGCCGGTGAGCAACTCGCCCGCCGTGCCGCGCCGTTCATGGTCCTGGCCCCGGCCGCCGTCTGGATGGGCACCTCGGCCGACGGCTACTTCGCGGCGGTCGCCGCCTGGTCCGTCGCCTTCCTCGCCCTCGCGGTCACCGGACACCGGACACGGTCCAGCGGCCTCGCCTCCGGGCTCCTCTTCGGCCTCACCGCGTATCTCTCCTACGGGCTGACGCTGTTCACGGTCATCGCGGGCGCCGCACTGCTGCTCGGCCACCGACGGCTCGCCCCTCTCCCCTACGTGATCGCCGGACTCACCGTCGTACCAGCCGTGTTCACGCTTCTCGGCTTCAACTGGTGGGAGGCGTACCACCTGTTGATCACCCGCTACTACGAAGGCGTCGGCGGGACCCGGCCGTACAGCTACTGGGTGTGGGCGAACCTGGCCTGCACCGCGCTGCTCGTGGGCCCGGCGACGGCGACGGGGCTGCGACGCGCGGGCGCCGCTTCCGCACGTCCCGAACTCCGCGACGTCCGGGGCGGTTTCCGAACCGCCGCACCCGAACACCGCCTCGCCCTGCTCGTGTTCGCCGCACTGCTCGCCCTCCTCATCGCCGATCTCTCCGGCATGAGCAAGGCGGAGACGGAGCGCATCTGGCTGCCGTTCGCGATGTGGCTGCTCCCCGCCTGCGCGTTCCTTCCCCGGGCCCGCGCCTGGCTCGCCGCACAGGCCGTGCTGGCCCTGCTCATCAACCACCTGCTGCTGACGGGCTGGTGACAGTGAACCGGGCAAGCTCGGGAGGCTGTGCAGGGCGGTCGTCGCGCGCTTCACCACGCCACCCCTCGTCACCGGTGACTCAGCCGACCGCCCCTGGCAGGCGTACGGGCCCTGGGAGTCGAGCAGTAACGCCTGTGGTGGGTGGCGTCGTCATGGATCCGTGGTCGGCGTCTTCACGTCGGGCGGCTGGTGTCGTGCGGCGATGCCGCTGAGTCGGCCCGCCGACGCCGCCGCAGCCAGTCGCCGACTTCCCCGATGGCGACGAGAAAGGCGGACGAGGCCGTGCACTGGGCGAGTGAGGCGGGTTGGTCGAGCATCGCACCCAGGGACCAGAGGATGACGGCGATCAGCATCCACCAGACGACGAGCGAGACGGCGAGGCGCCGCAGGCTTTGCCGGCCGGTCACGTGGTGGCGTTCCTGGTTCGGCGTGGGGCAAGGGCTGCGTACGTGCAGCCCACCGCAGCCACGACACCTGCGGCTGCCGTAGCGACCAGGATGATCAACGACGGAGCGTCGGCCAGGCGCGGGATCGCGGTGAGGGGGGCGACGGAGTAAAGAGCGAGAAGGGCCCAGCCACGCGGGCGCATGGGAGCCAGCCAGTACCGCAGACGACGGGGTATCCGGCCAGTGACCAGGGCCAGCCCGGCCGGGAGCAACGTGAGCGAGAAGAAGACGAGACCGGTCCAGTGCCAATTCATGGGTGCGAGGGCTCCTGTGGTGGGCGGGACAGGGTCAGGCAAGGCGTACGGTGCAGGTCACAACAGCGTCCGCAGCCGACGTTGCGTGGCCGGGACAGGCCACGCGACGCCTCGTCCGAACGACGCGTCGGGACTGCCCGAGACCACCGCGCACCGACGGCGCAGGCCCAGGGTCATAGTCATGGTCATGGGCGACGCCTGCCGCCGTGGACCAGATGAGCGGTGAGCGCCCCGATGAGCAGGCCCCAGGCGAGAGAAGCGAGGCCGGCCTGGTGCCAACCGAGCAGGATGACGGTACCCAACACCGTCGTTCCGGCGACCACAGCCTGGCGGTTGGCGACAAAGGCCCACTGTTCGCGGGCGCTGCCCGGGCGCTGCAGCTCGCCGAGCGCTGCTCTGATCACCAGTGCGGCAGCCAAGATCGCGGGTGCCAGGAGGGAGGTGTCGGCGGCCATCAGCCGGACCTCCCGTCATACCGGTCCGCCCGCGCGGAGGTTGGAGGTACCTGCTCGTATGCATCCGGTATGCCGTCAGCTTCCGCGTGGGTGTATTCCTCCTCGTGCCCGCACGGGTAGAGGCGGGCGTGTCCGCGCAGGAGCGGCGCCGAAAGGAGGGCGGAGGCCAGAGAGGCGAGGAGAACAGTGGCCTTGCCGTGCTCACCCCGCGCGGCCTGGGGCAGGCCGGTTCCCCGAGGACGAGTTCTCGTTTGAACTCGACTCCGGCGACCGGAAACAACGCGGTCAGCAATCCGCCTGCCGGCCGATGGCCGCAGCCAGGCCGAGCCGGAAGCCCGATACACCGAAGCGGACGTCGCGTATCGGCTCATCCGCACTGCGCAAGGACCTGTTCCCCCCGTACCCGAGCCGTCGCTACGGCGACCGGCAGCACCAGGCCGCCGGCTCTGTCCGTACGCGAGGCGCGAGAGACGGCCAGCCGCTCGCGGGGAGACGACAACGCCCAGCAACAGCGGGCACGAACGCGCAGTGGCCATGGCAGCAAAGCCTCCGGGACATCGGCGACATCGGGCACACGGCCCCTTCACGCCGACCAGACTTCCCGGCACACCTCGCATCACTTGACGCGTTCTTTGCACACTATCGCCGGCAGCCCTTCGTGCCCAGCCCGCGCCCGCCACCGACCGCTCTGCGGTATCGGAACAGGGAGCCTGGGGCTGGGGCCCACGGGGACCATGAGGCAGGTGCCTCGCGCCGGTCGGACGGCCTGACGGGTCGTGATCGTCACGCCGCAGCACGGCTCGAAGGCTGCCCGAGAGACCCAGGATGAAGCACCAAGTACAGACAGCGGGCTCGCGTCGGCCGTACCCTGCTGGCGGCCGGGGCGTGCAGGTGGTCAGCGGTCGAGCACCGGTCCTGCGGTGTCCAGCGCGGCGCCGACATGGTCGGCCAGGCTCACGGCCACGAGACGTGCCTGCAGAGGTGGCGGCGGCGTGCCTGGCTCCGGCTGCATCATGAACCAGCCGATGTAGCGGCCTCCGACCGAGGCGCGCAGTTCGATCTCCTCACCGGGCCAGCCGTCCTTGTCCAGGTCCCAGTGGGCCCGGGCGACGGTCAGCATGCCGTCCTGTTCCAGACGGGGGTGCCTGCCCAGCAGTGTCCCGTGTTCGAAGCGGCAGCCACGCAGTCCCAGGATCTCGACGAGTTGCAGCCGTACCTGGTCCACGACGGCATACGGCGAGGCTCCGGCCTGGACCATGTTCGCCGTCTCGTGGATCCGCGCCAGATGAGCCGCGTCGGTGATGGTGACCAGCTTCAGGGTGCGGGCGTGGGCGGCCAGTTGGGAGACGGTCACGCCCACCGCCAGCAGCAGGAGCGTGGTGATGATGTCGTCGCTGTCGGCGATGGTGAACCGCTGGTAGGGACGGGTGAGGAAGAAGTCGAACCACGCGGCCGCCGACAGCGCGGTCACCACCCCGGCCGTCCGGCTGCCCAGCGCGGCGACCGCGACCACCACGAGGATCAGCGCCAGGTTCGCGGACGTCATACGAGAGCGGACCGGAGCCAGAGCGAGGGCGACGACGAACGGAGCCAGTAGGGCGGCTGCCAGGGCGATCCGGTCGCGCAGGGTGATCCGCATGATCCACCACCTCACGGAAGCGAGGGGCAACCCATGCCCGAAGAGGCCGCCCATACGGGCGCGACGCGTCACTGCGCCGACGAGGCAAGAATCCCTCTGCCGCTCTCTCCCGGCCAGCGCCGCGCACGATCTTGACGTACTTCTGACGCCGCTCGCCCGAGGCCATCAGGCCGGCCGACCCCTTTTCGCCTCGGCGCCTGCCGATGCGTTCGCGCACCTCGCCCCACTCTTGCGCTATGCAAAACCCAGGGCCGCGAGGGCCCGGCTCCGCCGACAGAGCAACCGGGAATCCTGATGCGCCTCTAACCCCTTGAACGACGGGCATTTTGAGGTGGCAACACGAGTGGCGTGCCAGGAAGAGGCCGCGCCATGCGCCCTGCGCTGCGACCTCACACTGCCGCCGCCGACAGTTCCGGTGCGGGTCGGCGGTCCGACCCACCCGCGCCGACGCGGGCTGACCGCCCACAGAGGGGACGGCGCCACACGCTCGGCGTTCCCCGGCAGAGCACCACCCGGCTCACCCCTGTGACGTGCACCCTTGACTCGTTTTGCATAATGCAAAGGTATGGAAGGGGAAGCGATGAGTGCCATTCCGGCAGCAAGGGACGAGCAGCACGTGCCCAGCACCGCACCGAGGGGTCTCCCGCCAACACCGAGGATCGCGGGGCTGCGTACCGCCCCTTGGGGTCTGATGGCCCTGGCCGTCGTGGTGGGCGCCGGAGCCGGAGCGGGCTCAGTGGTCTTCCGCTGGTGCATCAAGACGTTCACCCGCCTGTTCTCCGGCCATGCCGACTACGCGGCAGCCCCCGGCGCGAGCAATCCGCACGTGCCGTGGCTGGGCCCGTACTTCGTACTCCTGGCGCCGGTGGTAGGTGGTCTGCTGTACGGGCCGCTGGTGAACCGGTTCGCCAAGGAGGCACGCGGGCACGGGGTGCCCGAGGTGATGCTGGCCGTCGCCCAGCGCGGCGGGCGGATCAGCCCCAAGGTCGCCGTCGTCAAGACTCTCGCCTCCGCTCTGTGCATCGGCTCGGGTGGTTCGGTGGGCCGGGAGGGGCCGATCGTACAGATCGGCTCGGCGCTCGGCTCCACCCTGGGCCGGGTGACGAAGGTGACCGAGGGCCGGATGAAGCTGCTGGTCGCATGTGGCGCGGCGGGCGGCATCGCGGCCACCTTCAACGCACCGCTGGCCGGCGTGTTCTTCGCCATGGAGCTGATCCTGGGCACCTTCACCGCGGAGGCGTTCGGTGCCACCGTGCTGGCCAGCGTGACCGCGAGCGTCATCGGACGGGCCGCGTTCGGCAACGCCGCCTTCCTGAGCCTCCCCGACTTCCACGTCGACCACCTCGCCCAGTACGGTCTGTTCGCCGCGCTCGGCGTCGGCGCCGCCGTGGTGGGGGTGGGCTTCTCGCGGTTCCTGTATCTGATCGAGGACGTCTGCGACTGGGTCTGGCGCGGCCCTGAGTGGCTGCGCCCGGCCGTCGGCGGCCTCGCGCTCGGCCTGCTCCTGCTGGCCCTGCCGCAGATGTACGGTGTCGGCTACCCCGTGCTGCAGAAGGCGACCGAGGGCGGTTACGCAGTCGGCTTCCTGTTCATGTTGCTGGCGGGCAAGATGCTCGCGACCAGCCTCACGATCGGGATCGGCGGCTCCGGCGGGGTCTTCGCCCCCAGCCTGTTCATCGGGGCGATGCTCGGCTCGGCGTACGGCATCGGTGTCCACCACCTGCTGCCCCACTCCGCAGGCGCGGTCGGCGCGTACGCACTGGTCGGCATGGGTGCCGTGTTCGCCGGCGCGGCCCGGGCTCCGATCACTGCCGTGGTGATCCTCTTCGAGCTGACGGGCGAGTATTCGATCATCCTGCCGCTGATGCTGGCGATCGTGCTGGCCACCGCCACCAGCCGGCTGCTGTCCCACGACACGATCTACACGCTCAAGCTGCGCCGTCGCGGCATCGATCTGGAGGGCCCCGCGTCCGGCGCCCGGCTCGGTGGGCAGCGGGTCGCCGACGTCATGGAACCGCTGCCCTCGGCCCTGCCCGCGTCCATCGGGCTCGGCGACGCGGCCGACCTGTTGAGTTTCTCCGGCCATGGCGCACTGCCGGTACGGGACGCCTCGGGACGCTACCTCGGCATGGTCACCGCCCAGTCCGTCGCCGAGGCGCTGGCCGAGCAGCCGGACGGAGCGCCCACACAGGTCGGCGAACTCGCCGAACCGCCGGCCTCCGTCACGGCCGACGAGCCGTTGGCCACGGCCCTGCACCACCTGGTGTCCGCGAGCGGCACGGGCGTGCCGGTCCTGGAGGGGGAGAAGGGCGAACCGGTCGGCTGGCTCAGCCACCAGAGCGCGCTGCGCGCCCTGCACTCGACAGCCCCGGCCACCGCGTAGCCGACCGCTCGCGGCTGCCGTTTCCCCGGCCCGCCCCCCAGCACTCCGGTGATTGCTTTCGGTCACGGCGTCGGGCATCCATGGCTCCCGGACCCGCCAAGAGCTTGGCATAGTGCAACCTTTACCTGGAGCAAGGGTTCTCTTTCCGTTGCGGGCCCGTACCTGCCGACGTACCCGCTGTCCGCTCCAGGAGGCACGATGCCCATCTCGCGCAGCACGCTCGGAACCGTCTTCGTGGGCGGCGCCCTGAGCGTCACGCTCGCCGCCCTGGCCTACCCGAGCATGCTCGGCGTCCAGAACGTGTCGACCAACCCGGCGCGCGTGATCGCCAACACCCAGTGGGGTCCGCTCACCGAGGCCGACCGCAACTTCGTGGTCTTCGTGCGCTCCGCCGGACTGTGGGAGGGCCCCTCCGGGGACCTGGCCATGAAGAAGGGGACGACCGCGGCCGTGCGCGAGGCAGGCCGACACCTGGTCATCGGGCACGCCGCACTCGACGCCTCCTGCCGCAAGATCGCCCCCGAGCTGAACATCACCATCCCCAACCAGCCCACCCCACAGCAGCAGGGCTTCCTGGCGACGTTCCAGTCGGACACGGGCAAGCAGTTCGACACCGACTTCGCCAACACCCTGCGCATCACCCACGGCTCGATCTTCAACACCATCGCCAAGATCCGTTCCACCACCAAGAACACCCTCGTGCGTGCACTGGCCGACCAGGCCAACGACGTGGTGCTGGACCACATCACCCAGATGGAGAAGACCGGGCTGGTCAACTTCGACCAGGTCAACTTCCAGGAGACGACCCCGCCGAAGCTGCCCGCCAGCCAGGTCACACCACCGGTGCCGCAACCGGGGGCACCCATGGTCGCCCTCACCGTGCCTCCCGGACTGCCGACCGCCGGAGTACCGACCGGCCCGGCGGACCCTGCCGCGACACCCTCACCGTCCGCCTCCCCCACCACCGGATGACCCCAGGCATGTGACGCACACCACTCGGCAGCATGCAAAATTTACCTAGAGCAATGATCGGATGCTCCGGCCTGTCCGTACCCCCTGGCATACGAGCCGCTCACACCTGGAGGCCGCATGCCCCTCTCCCGCAACATGGCAGGAACCGTCTTCGTGATCGGCGCCCTGGGCGTGACCCTCAGCGCCCTCGCCTACCCCGCGATGCTCGGCGTGCAGAACACCTCCGGCAACCCCTCACGCATCATCGCCAACACCCGCTACGGCCCGCTCACCGAGGCCGACCGCGACTTCGTCGTCAAGGTCCGCTCCGCAGGGCTGTGGGAGTACCCCCTGGGCGAACTGGCGCTGAAGAAGGGCTCCACGGAGGAGATGCGGGAAGCCGGCCGGCACCTGATCGTCGGTCACGCCGGCCTCGACGAGCTGTGCCGCAAGATCGCGCCCGAGCTGAACATCACCCTGCCCAACCAGGCCAGCCCTCAGCAGCAGCAGTTCGTGGCAACCTCGGCGGCCCAGTCGGGCACACAGTTCGACTCCACCGCCGCCAACATCATGCGCGTCACCCACGGCCAGATCTTCCCGGCCATCGCCAAGATCCGCGCCACCACCACGAACACCATGGTCCGCGCGCTCGCCGACCTCGCCAACGACACCGTCCTGGACCACATCACCGTGCTGGAGAAGACCGGCGTGGTCAACTTCGACCAGGTCAACTTCCAGCAGAGCACCCCGCCCAAACTCCCCAAGGATCAGGTCACCCCGCCCCCGCCGCAGGCCGGCGCGCCCCTCGTCGCCCTCACCCCCCGCCCCGACCTGAACGTCAACACCACCTCGCCCACACCCAGCCCAACGGCCGGATGATCAACGATGCGTGGTGGCGCCCCGCCCGGGAGACGCCAAGGCGACGGGAGGCACGGAGAGCCGGTAGGAGCGGACGACGGCGATCACGCTCGCGGCCACGAGGGAGACGGCCCACGGGGCCAGGTCACGCAGCGCTCCCGCCATCCCGGCGCCTGCTTCCATTCCGCGCGGGGCCACGTGCCCCTGGGGGTCGTAGACGACGGTGAGTGCGTCTCCTGGACGGGTCACCTGCCCGCACCCGCGCCAGATGCGCACCGTGAGCGGCGAACCGTCCCGGCGAGCCACCGCGCAGAGGTAACGGCCACGTCCACCAACCGCGGCCCGGCTGCTCTCGATCGACGTCACCACCACCGTCTGCACCCGTCCGCGTTCCATCAGCACGACGCCCGCGGCGGCCTGCGGCGCCTGGAGGGCGAGGCACACACCGAGCAGCGCCACGATGCCGACCAGCGCACGTCCCACCCCCACGACGGACAGGTATAGGGCGAGGGCTGCGGCACACACGAGGCCCGCCTCGCCGCCGGCCAGGGAGGACCTCCCCGTCCACGCCCCGAAGAGCGTCGCAGCGATGATCGCGGCGGCACCGAGGACTCCCGCAAGGAGCCCTTCGCCGACCAGCCGGCGGGGCGGCGTCCCGACGAACTCCGCGGGCCCCCACACCGACGTACGCAGATGCGCCATGAGGTGCGACTCGGCAGGTGCCCTGAACCGGCGCCATCCGCGCATTCCCCTGCACCCCTTGTGTCGTTCCCGGTCCGTCGGCGACCGCCCATGGTGCCGCCGCGGCGGCGCGACCGCCCTGCCTCTGACCGGACACGTCCGCCCGGCGCCCGTTGCCGGAATCCGGCAGCGGAGCGCCCCGCCCACCACTTCCTTGCATTATGCAAACAATGTCGGGCACGGAGAAAAGCCGACCGCCCGAAAATGCACGGAACAGCCGCAAACCGTCACACGTCGTGCGCCAGCGCGCCGTCCACGACCCAGCCGAGCGGGTGCGGCTCCGGGTCGTCCGCGGCGGGGGCCGGGGGCTCTCCGCCCGCCTCGTTGAAGGCGTTGAGGGCTTCGACGAGCGCCAGCCGCTGCGTCGGCCGGAGCCGTGCGACGACGGCGGCGATCTCGGTACGGCGCCGGGCGGTGACGTCCTCGACCGTGCGTCGACCCTCCTCGGTGAGCTGCAACATCGTTTCGCGACGGTTGCCGGGGTTGGTCTGCCGGTCGGCCAGACCGGCGGCGATCAGCCTGTCGACCATGCGCATGGCCGTCGAGGGCGCCACCTTGAGCAGCTCGGCGAGCGCGACCAGTTTGGTGGCACCCCGGGTGGACAGCACGACCAGCATCCGGAACTGCGGCAGGGTCACCCCCTCCTCGACAGCGGCGAGCGAGCGCGCGGAGACCGCCACCAGCAGCCGGGACGCGGTCAGCACCGCCCGGGTGACCTCGTCGACATCGTCCATGGCCCCCGCTGGGGTCTCTCGCTCCGGCATGTGTCCTTTCTACCGTGCCGAAGTCGCTGCTCACTCACGTGATGGGAACAGATTTTCCTTCCCCATGACCGTGGTAGCGCAGCAGGAGCATCGCGGCGTCGTCGTGCAGCGGCCCGGCGGCGTGCCGCACCAGGTCCTCGCGCAGGGCCTCCAGAGCACGGTGCGCGTCGGGTTCCTTGAGCAGGTCCGCCCTCTCGCCGAGGGGGTAGAAGGAGCCGCCCGCGTCGCGGGCCTCGCTGACCCCGTCGGTATACAACAGCAGCTGCTCGCCGGGCGTGAAGTCCACCCGATAGGGCTTCGGGCCCTCGATCCCCTGTGCACCCAGACCCAGCGGCAGGGCGTACACGGGCGGCTGCGGGAAGTCGACGGCGCCGTCCTGGCGTACGACCATGGGAGCCGGATGACCGTAGTTGAGGAAGACGACCACACCGTCCGGGCCGATCTCTGCGAGGACTGCGGTGACGAACTTCTCACCCTCCAACTCCCGGGCCACACTGCGCTCCAGACGTTCCCCCAGCCCGACCAGGTCGGCTTCGTCGTGCGCCGCCTCCCTGAAGGCACCGAGCACCACGGCGGCCGTCTCTACCGCGGCCAGCCCCTTGCCCTGCACATCCCCCACGATCACCCGGATCCCGTGCGGCGAGGCAACCATCTCGTACAGGTCACCGCCGATGCGCGCCTCCGCGACCGCCGAGGTGTACGACACCGCCGCCTGCAGCGGACCCGCGGTCCGCGGCACCGGCCGCAGCAGCACCCGCTGGGCCACCTCCGCGATCGACCGCACACTGGCCAGCTCCGCCTCTCTGCGGGAGCGCATCACGGCCGCCGCGATGCCGGCGCCGGTCACGCCCGCCACCGACACCATCGCGGTGAAGCCCCTGCGCTCCTCGAAGAGCCCGTCGTACAGCCCGAGCCCCACGCACAGGACCAGGGCCACGGAGCCGATCAGCGCCGTACGCCGCCACCCGCCGGCAAGCCCGGAGAACGCCGGCCCCAGCGAGACCAGGGGCAGAAATCCCACTCCCGGACCGGCAACGACGTCCGCAGCGGCCACCACGGCCATCGCCGCCACCGGCATCCAGGACAGCGTCGCTGAATCGGGCGCCGTCCCGCCCATGCCCATATCGTCCTCCAGCGGTGCGGCAGCGCGTAAGAGCCGCCTCTTCGTTTCTGACACAGACGCACCTCCCCGCCTTTAGACTATGCAAAGGTTTCTGGGGCGAAACAGCCCTCGCCCCGGCCTTTTAGCCGACAGAGGCCGCAAGCCGCCGCGTCCGACCCTCCGGAAGGCGAAGATGTCCCACAGACAGAGCACCCCGCACCGGCCCCAACTTCCCACCGGGTGGCGGCGTTTCGGCGCCCGGCTGCCGATCCTCCTCTTCCGCGGCGGGCTAGGACGGGTCTTCGGCAAGCGGCTGCTCCTGCTGCACCACACCGGCCGCGTCAGCGGACTCGACCGTTGCACTGTCCTCGAAGTGGTGGAGCACGACGCGGCCCACGTCAGCTGGATCGTGGCCTCCGGCTTCGGTCCGATGGCGGACTGGTACCGCAACCTGCACGCTAAGCCGAAGACCGTCATCCAGGTCGGCAACCGCCACCGCGCCGTCACGGCACAATTCCTCACGCCGGACGACGGCGCCGAGATCATGGCGGGCTACGCACAACGGCACCCCCGGACCGCACAACGCCTGTGCACGTTCATGGGGTTGCCCGGCGACGGGAGTGAGGCCGGCTTCCGTGACGCCGGCCGCAGCATCCCCTTCGTGCGCCTGGATGCCGACACCGATCCCCGACTGCCCTGACCCACGGTGCGCTCATCGCCGGGCCGGGAGACCGGACACGGCCAAGCGCCCCGGGATCGGCCCGGGGCGCTGTTCCACGGCAGCCGCTTCCCATACCGCGGCGGCACCCTCTCGGGCGCCGAACAAGACCAGAGTCGCGCATGGCACGGCCGGGGCGGCAGCATGCGCCCGCCATGTCAGAGTCTCGTAAGACGCAGGCACCCCAGGAGATTGGCGGCAACGCGGCCGGGCCGAGACCTTTACCCGAAGCGCTGGCGAACTGATTTTGCACTGTTCAAGAATCACATCGGGGGCCGAGCCGACGACCGACAAGCACCCGGCGCCCAGGAGTGACCGGCATTTGTCAGGGGTTTGGGTGGCACACCGGCCGTCGGCGGCCCCGCCATGCAGCCGCGCAGGGCGTGGACATCGCCTTCCGCGGAACCCTCGACCGGCCCTCGGTGAGCGAGTGAGCCGCCTCCAGAGGGAGATGAGAGCCCCACCCTGCGTGCGCCGGTCAACCGGCCATGGCCGCCACGACTAGCGCAACAGCCGCACCGCACAGCAGCACCACAAGCGGCCATGCCGGCCAGCCGCGCCCGGTACGCCTGCGCCACAGCACCAGCCACAGCGCACACGCCGCCACGAACACGACCGTCACACCGCTCAGCTCTCCGTCCCGCCACGCCACCCGCACGGCGCCAGGGTCAGCACCCCATACAAGGAGCGCAACGAGGACACCCACGGTCAGCGCACACACCGCTTCCAGCAGCCTGCTCATACGGTGCCCTTCTTCTCCGGCGTCTCCGTCAGGTCAGTGCGCGGGCGGAACGGATGGCTCGACCTCGACGGTCTCCGTCTTGTGGCCTTCTACGTCCATGCTGGTGGACCGCACGCGGGCTCCTTCGCACGGGACAGCCGGGACGAGTCCCCGACCCGATCCGAGACGCGGCTCCGCCACACCCTCTCGCGCGGACCCAAGTGAGATCTGGACCGCACTCGTACCGGGCCAGGACGCCGGCCCCCTTGCGTCCTAGCCCACCTCGTACGGCTCCTCGGCAGTGCTCTCCCTGGTGTCTCCCGTGTCCGCCGCAACGGCGGTCTTGTCGCGCCTGCGTCCGGTCAGGCGGGTGGCCAGGGGCTCCGTGTAGCGGGCGGTGAGGGGGCCGACGATGACCAGGATCAGCACATACGCCGTGGCCAGGGGGCCGAGGGAGGGTTCGATGCCGGCAGTGACGGCGAGTCCGGCGATGACGATCGAGAACTCACCCCGGGCGACCAGCGTGCCGCCCGCCCGCCAGCGGCCCTTCGCCGAGATCCCCGCACGCCGGGCCGCCCAGTACCCCGTGGCGATCTTCGTGCCGGCGGTGACGACCGCCAGGGCCAGCGCGGGCAGCAGGACCGGCGGGATGCTCGCCGGGTCGGTGTGCAGGCCGAAGAAGACGAAGAACACGGCGGCGAACAGGTCCCGCAGCGGCGAGAGCAGACTGTGCGCGCCCTCCGCCGCCTCTCCGGACAGGGCGATGCCGACCAGGAACGCGCCCACGGCGGCGGACACCTGGAGCTGCTGGGCGAGACCGGCCACCAGCAGGGTCAGGCCCAGCACGACCAGCAGCAGCTTCTCCGGGTCGTCGCTGGAGACGAAGCGGGAGATGTGGCGGCCGTAGCGGACCGCGACCAGCAGGACCAGTGCCGCGGCGCCGAGCGCGACGGCCAGGGTGAGACTGCCCGCCGCGAGGCCCGTACCTGCCAGCAGGGCAGTGATGATCGGCAGATAGACGGCCATGGAGAGGTCTTCCAGGATCAGGACGCTGAGGATGACCGGGGTCTCGCGGTTGCCCAGGCGGCCCAGGTCTCCGAGGACCTTCGCGATGACACCCGAGGAGGAGATCCAGGTGACCCCGGCCAGCACCACCGCGGCGACCGGTCCCCAGCCGAGCAGCAGCGCCATGGCCGCACCGGGCAGCGCGTTGAGGGCGGCGTCGACGAGACCGGCGGTGTACTGGGTCTTGAGGTTGGAGACGAGATCGCTGGCCGAGTACTCCAGGCCGAGCATCAACAGCAGCAGGACGACACCGATCTCGGCGCCGATGGCGACGAACTCCTCGCTCGTGCCCAGCGGCAGCAGCCCGCCCTCGCCGAAGGCCAGCCCGGCCAGCAGATAGAGCGGTATCGGGGAGAACTGGAAACGCGCGGCGAACCGGCCCAGCAGCCCCAGGGCCAGGATGATCGCGCCGAACTCGATCAGGAACCTCGCGGACGAATGCACCGGTTCACTCCCGTCCGAGTATCGCCGCGGCCGCCTCGACACCCTCGCGCGTGCCGATCACGATCAGGGTGTCCCCGCCGGCCAGCCGGAAGTCCGGCGTGGGAGACGGCACGGCCTCGGCCCGGCGCAGTACGGCCACGATCGAGACGCCGGTCTCCGTGCGCATCCGGGTCTCGCCCAGCACACGGCCGTTCCAGTACGAGAGCGCCGACAGCGCTACGCGCTCCGCGACCAGTCCGAGTTCGGTGGTGGACAGCAGATTCGGGCTGTGGTGCGAGGGCAGCAGGGCGTCGATGAGCGCCGTCGTCTCCCCCGCGGTCAGCCGCACCGACAGGGCGCAGGCGTCCGGGTCGTCCGCGCGGTACGCGTTCAGCGTGCGCTCGCCGTCCCGGTGCGCGACCACCGACACACGGCGCCGCTCACGCGTCGTCAGGTCGTACCGGACACCGATCCCCGGCAACGGCGTACTGCTCACGCGTGGAGTACCCATGTGCGTCTTCCTGTCCTCTGTCTCTGTCATCTCTGTCCGATGTCGGTGGTGGCCCTGTTCAGGCCAGTGCGAAGTAGCGCAGCCACACATAGCCGAGCGAGATGGCCACGGTGACAGCCGTGACGATCAGGCCGTACTTGGTGAACTGCCAGAAGGTGATGGGTTGTCGGTTGCGTTCGGCGATGCCGAGGACGACGACGTTCGCGGAGGCGCCGATGGCGGTGGCGTTGCCGCCGAGGTCGGCGCCGAGGGCGAGGGCCCACCACATGACGTGGTCGCCGGCGCCACCCATGTTGTGGACCAGGTCGCCGGTGATGGGCGCCATGGTGGCGACGTACGGGATGTTGTCCACGACCCCGGACAGGACCGCGGAAGCACCCAGCATCGTCAAGGACCCGCCGAGTTCGTTCGTGCCGATCGCGTTCGCGAGCGCGTTGGAGACCTCGTCGATCACGCCGGTGTCGATCAGGCCGCCGATCATGATGAACAGGCCCGCGAAGAAGGCGAGCGTGGGCCACTCGACCTCGGACAGGACCTCGCTCGTCTCGGCCGTGGAAACGGCGACGAGCAGCCCGGCGCCCAGCAGCGCGACGATGCTCGGCTCGTAGTGCAGCACCGGGTGCAGGACGAAGCCCGCCACCACCAGGGTCAGCACGATCAGGCCCTGGACCATCAGCTGCGGGTCCTTGATGGCCTCCCGCTCCTCCAGGGCCATGATCTCGGCGGCGCGGTCCTCGTCGTAGACGAAGGTCTTGCGGAACATCACCCGGCACAACAGGACGAGGACCATCACCAGGACCGCGGACAGCGGGGCGAGGTGGACCAGGAAGTCGTTGAAGGTGATCCCGGCCCGGCTGGCGATGATGATGTTGGGCGGGTCGCCGACCAGGGTCGCGGTGCCGCCGATGTTCGAGGCGAACACTTCGGCGATCAGGAACGGGGCCGCGGGCAGGGCGAGGCGTTCGCAGACCAGCAGCGTCACCGGGGCGATCAGCAGCACCGTGGTCACGTTGTCGAGCAGGGCGGAGGCGACCGCCGTGATGACGACGAGCATGGCCATCACCCGGAAGGGTTGTGCCCGGGCCTTCTTCACGGACCAGATGGCCAGGTACTCGAACATGCCGGTCTTCTTCAGCACGCCGACGATCATCATCATGCCCATGAGCAGGAAGATGACGTTCCAGTCGATGCCGGAGTCCTCGGAGTAGAACGCCGAGACGTCGTCGGTCGCCCCGATCGCGAGCATCAGGCCCGCGCCGCCCAGGGCGACAGCGACGCGGTGGATCTTCTCGCTGATGATCAGGGCGTACGCGCCGACGAATACGACGATCGCCGCCCAGCTGTGCCAGTCGTTCACGGTCCTCCGGTTGCCGAGAGTGCTTGTGGTGAGGTGCTTGTGGGGGCGTCCGTGTCGCCACTTCCGTCCGGGATGCCTGCCAGGTCCTCGACGTCGAAGGCTCGGGCGATGGGCACGTCCGTCGAGCTGTGGGCGACGATCGAGAAGGCGATGCACACCGCGACCAGCGTGAACGCCTGCTCCGCCTGCGGGATTGCGGACTGCAGGACCAACAGGCCGTAGACGACCGAGGCGAAGCCCTTCGGGCCGAACCAGGCCGCCACCAGCTTCTCCCGCCGGGAGATGCCCGTGCCGAGCAGGGACAGCAGCAGCGAGGCCGGGCGGATCAGGAAGATCGCCAGGACCACCGCCGCGTACCCGCCGAGCGACAGGGCACCGAACAGCTTCGGAGTCAGGAGCGCGCCGAACACGAGAAGCGCCGCGAACTTCGCCAGTTCCGCCAGGGCCTCGCCGAGCGGTTCGAAGGACGCCTTCGCCTCCGGTGAGACGTGGGCGAGGACCGCGCCCGCCGAGAACGCCGCCAGGTAGGGGTTGGCGTGGGTGAGGTGGCAGGCCGCGTACAGGATGATGCCGCTCGCCAGCGGCAGCAGCGGCTGGAGTTTCGCCTCCGCGCCCAGCAGCCGGAACCGCACCAACACATTGACCAGCAGGGGCAGTACGACACCGAAGGTCAGGCCGAGCAGCAGCTCGACCGCGATCTTCCCGGGTGACGCCTCGGCGCTGCCCGCGGTGGGACCGGCGGCGGCGATCAGGACGAGGACGACCGGGAGGGCGAGCCCGTCGTTGACACCGCTCTCCACGTTCAGCAACTGCCGCAGCTTGGCAGGCACTTCGGTGCGCCCGACGATCGCCGAGGCGAACACCGGGTCGGTCGGCGCCAGCACGGCGCCCACCAGGAACGATGTCGTCCAGTCCAGGCCCACCAGGAAGTGGGTGACCAGTGCCATGAAGACGAAGGCGAGGGGCATGCCCAGCCCGAGGGCGCGCGCCGGGTTCCTCCAGTGGGCGCGCAGCTTCGGCAGCGAAACGTGCATGCCGTCGGTGAACAGCACCGCGAACAGGGCGAGATCCGCCGTCACGGAGACGATCTCGCTGTCGGGGGTGATGTGGATCAGGCCGAGAAAACCGTCGCTGACAAGCGCGCCCCCGGCCAGGAAGAGGAAGGACGTGGACAGCACCGTGCGGGCCGCCAGGCCCGACAACAGCACCGCCACCAGCAACGCGACACCGAACACCGCCACCAGCACCATGCCGAGTACCCCGATCGGAAGAGAGAGCGATCCCCTGCTCGCCGACCAGGCTTCCCGGCACACCGCTGGAAACCTTACCGGTTCTTGACGCGTCTTTAACAGGCCGTTGCCAGGCACCGCGGGATGCACGGTCTTGCCGGTTTCCGGCAAGGAGCAAGGCGCGCCGGATGGTGCCGCCCTTCTTGTCGGACACCGCCACCCGCGTGGCTGCCCACGGAACGTACGCCTAGGCTGACGATCAGGTGTGCCCGGAAGTCTGGTCGGCGATCGGCCCTCCTCTGCCCTCGGAGCCCCGCATGCCGCACTCCCCCGCAGGTCACGGACCTCACGAGCGCCACCGTCTCCGGGAGATCGGACACCGCCTACGGAACGCCCTGCTGCCCCCGACCGTCAGCGTGATCTCCGACGGGGACCACGTCGTTCTGCGCCTCGCGGGGGAAATCACCTCACGCAACGCGAAGGAAGTCGGCGAACGTCTGCGGGAGGCCCTCGATGCCCGTCCCGGTGTCCTCGAAGTCGATCTCGGCCGGGTGACCTACCTCAGCAACGACGGGGGCGCGGCGTTCTTCCGGGCACTGCGGGCGCCACGCCCACACGGCACCCTGGTGACCGTGACGCATGCGAATGCCCGTGCCCGGACCACGCTCACCCAATTGGGCCTGGCTCGCCTCATCGACATCCGTACCGACTCGGACCGGGACGAGCTCTGACCCCGGAAGTCAGCAGGAAGCGGCGGCGAGCAGCCGTTCCAGCAGATGGGAAGCAGTGATCACGCCAAGCAGACGCACGCCCGCCCCGTCCTTCTCCACGACGGCCACCAACGGGCTGCGCACCTGGGCCATCTGAGCGGCGACCTCCAGCGCGGTGTCGTCCGGCGCGGCGACGGCGGGCCGTGGCGTGCTCTTCGACAGGCAGTCGCGCACCTTGCGGCCCGCGAGCGCCTCGCACAGCCGGTCGGCATGGCGCTCGTCGACCACCGCCGCGAGGGTCGGGTCCTCGACGACATAGGCCGGCACCAGGATCTTGACCATCTGGGAGGCGGGCAGGATCGCCTTCGGCGCTCCCCGTTCGTCGACCACCAGCAGCGCGGGGAGCCGCTGTTCGGCCATCAGCCGCGCGGCGTCCAGAGCGTCGCTGTCAAGGCCGACCGTTTCGTACTCCACCGCCAGGTCACGCGCGCGCACGCTCGGCTCCTGTCTCACGCTCGATGCACCGACTGCCGGCCTGTCCGGTCGTCCACCGCAACGGCAGGCTGGTCGTACGAGCACGATACAACCGACGGCTCAGGACGTACGTCCTGCGGACTAGCCCGCATCCGCCGTCGGTCCCCGCGAACCAGCACGGCCGTACCGAACGCCACAATCACCAGGGCGGCGGCAAGCGGCGCGAGGTAGTAGGCCATCACCGCTCCTCCCATCCCGCTGCATCCCAGGCGTCCAGGTCAGTGGCGTTCACGGCATACGTCCTTAGGCATGAGGAGAGTTGACGTGCGAGGCATGAGGACGTGGCCCCGGTGCAGGTGGGCTCTGGCTCAAGCGGCGTCGTGGTGCGCAGTCGGCCGGGACGGCCCGCGTTCGTCAGGGAAATGACGGCTCAGCCGCCGCACGCACCGGCGGGTCAGCCGCCAGGCGATGAGCGGCGCACCGACTGCCACCACCAGACGCAGCCCGCAGCCGATCGCCCCCGGCGGCGCGAGGACGGCCAGCAGAGCGGTCGCACCGACGCCGAGGACCCACGCGAGCACCGTGAGCAGAGTGACCGCGACCGCCACCGGCACTCCGCCCATGCCCGAGGCGTCCAGATCGGCGTCCGCGTCGAAACTGTCCAGGGCCACGAGTCCGACGGCGAGAAGCAGCCAGAAGCACACGGCCACCAGCAGGGCGGCGGTGCACAGGATCATGGGCAGGCCCGCGGCGGCTTCCACGAAGATCCGCATCACCGGCCCCTCCCCCGCTCGCCTCGTACTCCGACGGGGCACCGCTCCCCTCCGGGTTCCGGCCCGGCACCGTCTGCCGGTGTCCGGCACCGGAACCATCCGCAGCGCTCCCCGCACGCCATGCTGCACGCCCGAGCCCCGCCCTCGCATTGCCGGTTCCCGGCAGCATTCACTAGGGTCTGCATGCCGGTGAGCCGCTAAGAAACCATCACCGATGCGTCAAGATCGCGGGGGCCACATGACGAACCGAAGGATTCCCGACCACTACCTGGACGGCTACGCCGAGATCCTCACCGGGGTCTCGGCCACCGGCCGGCGCCTCACCCGGGAGGAGATCGAGTCCCGGCGCACCCTGGGGGAACAGGCCGCCGACGCCGGCCACGGGCTGCGCGACCTCGTCAGCGCACACCTGGCCGCCGCGCGCCTCGCCTGGCCCCGCGCCTCCGGCTCGACCGACATCGCACTCGCCGCCGTAGAGCAGGCGATAGACGCCTTCGCCGAGGGCTACGAACGCGCCCAGCGCCTCGCCGTACGACAGGAGGAGGCGGCCCGGCGGGAGTTCATCGACGACCTCCTCTACGGCCGCAGCGACCTGGGCCGCCTCGCCGAACGCGCCGAGCGCTTCGGCCTGCGTCTGTCCCACGCCCATGCGGTGGCCGTCGCCCAGGGTCCGGCCGCCTACGACGAGGGCGACCAGGTGCCCCGGCAGGTGGAGCGCGCGCTCATGGCCCGCTTCGGCGACCGCAGCATCCTGCTCACCACCAAGGACGGCCGCCTGCTGTGTGTCGCCCCCGGCCACCAGGACGAGGTCCTCGCCCACTTCGCCAAGCAGGTGTACGCCGCCACCGACGGCTGTCGCGTCGCCGTCGGGCGTCCACAGCCAGGCGCCGGCGGGGTCGTGCAGTCGTACGAGGAGGCACTGAACGCCCTCGACCTGGCCGAGCGTCTCGGCCTCGAAGGGCCGGTGCTGCGCGCCGCCGACCTGCTCGTCTACCCTGTGCTGACCCGCGACCGGCAGGCGATGGCCGACCTCGTCCTCGACACCCTCGGACCACTCACCACGGCCCGCGGCGGCGCCGAGCCGCTCCTCGGCACCCTCACCACCTACTTCGATTCCGGCTGTGTGGCCGCCGAGGCCGCCCGCCGCCTGACGCTGAGCGTGCGCGCCCTGACATACCGCCTGGAACGCATCCACAAGCTCACCGGTGCCGACCCGGCCGACCCCGCCCACCGCTACATGCTCCAGACCGCGGTGATCGGCGCCCGTCTGCTGGACTGGCCCGCTCAGGAGCTCTGAGGGCGATTCGGGCAGGCGGCACCGGCGTTCTCACGGTCGCGCCCCAGTGCCTTGGACGGGGTGCCCTGGGCGTCGGTCACGAAGAGCATGTGCCAGCCGGTCTGCAGCAGGGCCCCGTGGATTGTGTTCTGCCGGAACTCCTTCGGGACGTTCACCGGGTCCCAGTGCCCGTTCTTCGCCTTGTACTCGGGTCTGTTGATCGCGTACTGGTGGTACTTCTCGCTCCCGAAGCGGTACAGCCACGGCCCGTTCATACCGGCAAGCGCGAGCACCGCCACCGCGCCGACCACGAAACGACGGACACGTCGACCCGTGCCAAGATCACTCATTTCCTGCATCCCCCCGGAATGTCTGCAGAGACGGTAGATCGTCAGTCGCACGACCCCGCCTTCGTAATTTGCATGACGCAAAGAAGAGTCCAAACCCATGTAACGGGTGCGATAACCGGACCACTCGCGCACCAGCCGCCCCAGACGTGAAGTGCTCCAGGACGTCCGCGGGAGGACACTGGGATGGGAAACGGGGGCGGGAGCGGGGGTACGCGCGAGGGGGTGTCGACCATGACAGGTACCCGAGTCGGCAGGCTCTGGACCTGGCGCTGGCGCCGGAGTCCGCTCAGGCGCCGCAGCGACCTCGTCGAAGCCTGGATCGTGCTCACGGCGTGGCTGATCGCTCTGGCCGGGAGCCTCCTCGCAGGGCTGACGACAGCGGACGCGGTGAACCGAGGGCTCGACCAGCAGCGGGCGGAACGCCGCCCGATCACGGCGGTCCTGACCCAGAAGGCAGCCGGCAGCACGTCGGCACAGGCCGTGGACGACAGCCACGTATGGGCCGGCGTGCGCTGGACCGCTCCAGACGGTTCATCGCACATCGGCCGCACGGAGGTACGACCCGACACACCGAAGGGCACCCCGGTCGCGATCTGGACCGACCGGCAGGGGCAACTCGTGTCGAAGCCGCTCACGCCCGGGGACGCGGAGTTCCAGGCGGACTGGACGGGCGCGCTGGCCGCGGCGGGCGCGGCCGGATTCGTGTTCGGTGGCGCCCAGCTCGCCCGCGCCGGGCTGTCGCGGCGACGCCTGAGGCAATGGGAGGAGGAGTGGATGCGCGTCGACACCCGCCGGGGCGGGAGGACCGGATGACGCGACGCAGAACCTCTCAACTTCTCAGCTCTTCAACGCCACTTGGGTGCAGCCCGTTGGACGGGGCACACGGTCGGAGCCGGGCGGTTCGGTGCGCCTGACCGACCGTTGCCGGGACCAACGACCTCGAATCGTGGCACGATGCAAAGGTGAGCCGGAAAGCGGGTCCCCAAGGGAAAACGCGCGCCGGAGGCGGGACACCGGGCCGTGTCCGCCCGGCCCCGGACATCGCGCCGTACGACGAGGGGGCCGACCGTGTCCACCATTGCCGCCGCACTGCGCCAAGCGATGCGCATCGACGGAGTGCGCGGCGTGGCGGTCGTCGACTACTTCAGCCGTATGACACTCGGCGCCCTCGGCGACCCTGACGGACTCGACCTGGACCAGGCTGCCTGCGGCGACACGGATGTCGTACGCGCCAAGCTCTCCGCCATGGAGCTGATCGGTTACGCGCCGACGCGGCTGAAGGACATCCTGATCACCCTGGACACGGAGTACCACCTCATCCGCCCTCTGCTCCGCCGAGCCCACGAAGGACTCTTCCTCTACCTCGTCCTGGACCGCAGCTCTGCAGAACTGGAAGCAGTCCGCAAGGAGTTGCGCCGAATCGAGGATCTGCTGTGAAGACGACCGCCCGCCTCCCTCTTGACGAACTCCCCACCGAGATCGTGCAGTTGACCCGCGGCCCGGTCGAGTTCCGGTACGAACCCCGCGGTCCGGCCACCATCGTGGTCTTCTACGGCGGTCACCTGCGCGCCGGACTCTCTCTGGGCGAAGAGGTGTTCGCCGGCGGCGGCTGTTCGTTGCTGGTGGTGTCGCGGCCCGGATACGGCCGCACGCCGGTCACGACCGGGGACTCGGTGACCGGATTCGCCGATGTCACGGCCGAGTTGTGCGCTCATCTCGGAATCAGCGTCGTCGCCGCGGCGGTCGGTGTCTCGGCCGGCGGCCCGACCGCGGTGGCCATGACGGCACGCCATCCGGCGCTGGTGGAGCGGTTGATCCTGCAGAGCGCGGTCGGACCGCTGCCCTGGCCCGACCGCAGGACGCGCATCGGCGCCCGCCTCGTCTTCGCGGCCGGAGCGGAGGCCGTGACCTGGGCAGCCCTCCACACCCTGGTACGGCGCGCACCCGACGCGGGCCTGCGACTGCTGCTGCGCGACCTCACGATCGTTCCCGTCCGGGACATGCTGGCGGCTCTGCGACCGGAGGACCGGGCCAGACTCGCCGGCCTTTTCTCGCGAATGCGATCGGGACGCGGCTTCGTGCACGACCTCAAGGCACTGCGGAACCCGGCCACCTTGACCCGCCTGGCTGTGCAGGTCCGCCGGCCCACGCTGGTGATCGCCTCCCGGAAGGATGCGGCGGTGCCGTTCACCCATGCCCAGGCCCTCACATCGGCGATCCCCGGCGCGGAGCTGGTGGAAAGTCAGGCTGACGGGCACCTGGTGTGGTTCGGCCAGGACTGGCCCTCGATCTCCGAGAGGATCCGCACTTTCCTCACACCTCCGGAGGCGATTGCCGAGCCCGGTCGACGCGCCCGTTAGGACCGGATCGTTCAGGAGCCGATCCCTCCAGAAGGCAGCGGTGATCCACTTTGGCCATCCTCAACGACCTGGGCTCCGACGCCGACGGGGAGTACCGCCTCGGCTTCGGCTTCCTCGACGGTCACGCCATCGAACTCTCAGACCACGCCGTCGGCCTCCGCGCGGCCATGTCCCGATGGCGCTAGGTCACCGTCGTGGCCGACAGATCATGGTCGTCCGCTGTCGGGCCGGGAGCCACCGGCAGCGTAAGGACCATGGTGAGGCCGCCGCCGGGTGTGTCCTCGGCATTGAGGGTGCCGCCTATGGCCTCGGCGAAGCCGCGGGCGACGGCCAACCCCAGGCCCACCCCCGTGCCGCGCGGTGCGTCACCGTAACGCTGGAAGGGCGCGAAGATACGGTCCTTGGCCTCGTCCGGAACACCGGGGCCCCGGTCGACCACCCGGACCTCCACGCGATCGGCCATCGCGGACGCCGAGACCAGGACCGGTTCGCCGACCTGGCTGTATTTCACGGCGTTTTCGACGATGTTGGCGACGGATCGCTCCAGCAGACCCGGGTCGACCGCGACCATCGGCAGCGTCTCGGGGATCTCCAGTTCCACGCTGTCCTCGGGCACTCCGCCGAGCGCCATCGGCACGACCTCGTCCAGGTCGATCTCGCGGATGATCGGGGTGACCGTGCCGGTCTGGAGGCGGGACATGTCGAGCAGGTTGCCCACCAGATGATCGAGCCGGTCGGCGCCCTCCTCGATGGCCTCCAGCAGCTCCGCCTGGTCCTGTTCCGACCACTCGACATCATCTGAACGCAGAGAGGTGACGGCGGCCTTGATGCCGGCGAGCGGGGTGCGCAGGTCGTGGCTGACGGCGGCGAGCAGGGCGGTGCGGATGCGGTTGCCCTCGGCCAGTTCCTTGGCCTGGTCGGCCTCGGACTGGAGTCGTTGGCGGTCCAGGACCACTGCGGACTGAGCCGCGAAGGCGGCCAGGACGCGCCGGTCCTCGGCCGGCAGGACGCGGCCCGACAGGGCGAGCGCCATGTGGTCGCCGACCGGCACGTCGACGTCGGCGTTCTCGGGGAAGACGGGCGGCCGCGGTCCCACGCTGCCGGCGCAGGTCCAGGGAGCGACGTCGCTCTCGCGCTCCAGCAGGGCCGCCGACTCCATGCCGAAGGTCTCGCGCACCCGTTCCAGCAGTGCCTCCAGGCTGGTCTCTCCGCGCAGCACATTGCCCGCCAGGAAGGAGAGGATCTCCGACTCGGCCCGTAGCCGGGCAGCCTGATGCGTACGCCGGGCCGCCAGGTCCACGACCGATGCGACCGACACCGCGACGCCGAAGAAGACCGCGATGGCGACGATGTTCTCCGGGTCGGCGATCGTCCACGTGTGGATCGGAGGCGTGAAGAACCAGTTCAGCAGCAGCGAGCCCACCGACGCCGAGGCCAGGGCGGGCAGCAGTCCGCCCAGCAGTGCCGCGGCCACCGTGAGCGAGAGGAACAGCAGCATGTCGTTGGCGAGGCCGACGCCGGGGGCGGACGTGCTGAGGAGCAGGGTGAGCAGAGCCGGTCCGCCGAGCCCGACCAGCCAGCCCCAGATGATCCGGGAGCGGCCGAGCCTGGTGCCCCGGGACACGGGCAGGCCGCGGCCCTTGCCTGCCTCGTCGTGGGTGATCAGGTGGACGTCGAGGTCGGGACCGGAGTCGCGGGCGACCGTCGCGCCGACGCCGGGGCCGAAGACGTACTGCCAGCCTTTACGACGGGACACCCCGAGCACGATCTGCGTGGCGTTCACGCCGCGCGAGAAGTCGAGCAGTGCCGAGGAGACGTCGTCGCCGACCACGTGGTGGAAGGTGCCGCCCAGGTCCTCGACCAGCGTGCGCTGGACGGCCAGTTCCTTGGGCGATGCGTTGGTCAGCCCGTCGCTGCTGGAGATGTAGACGGCGAGCACCTCGCCGCCCGCGCCCTTCTCGGCCAGTCGCGCGGCCCGGCGGATCAGGGTCCGCCCCTCGGGGCCGCCGGTCAGACCGACGACGATCCGCTCGCGCGAACCCCAGATCTTGGACACCCGATGTTCGCTGCGGTACTCATTGAGGTACTCGTCGACCCGGTCGGCCACCCACAGCAGCGCCAGCTCGCGCAGGGCGGTGAGGTTTCCGGGCCGGAAGTAGTTGGACAGGGCCGCGTCGACCTTGTCCGGTTTGTAGATGTTGCCGTGTGCCATACGGCGGCGCAGCGCCGGTGGGGACATGTCGACCAGCTCGATCTGGTCGGCCCGGCGTACCACCTCGTCCGGCACGGTCTCCTGCTGCCGCACCCCGGTGATCGACTCGACGACGTCACCGAGCGACTCAAGGTGCTGAATGTTCACCGTCGAGACCACGTCGATGCCGGCCGCGAGCAGTTCCTCCACGTCCTGCCAGCGCTTGGTGTTGCGGGAGCCGGGGATGTTGGTGTGCGGCAGTTCGTCGACCAGGGCCACTTCGGGCTGCCGGGCCAGGACGGCGTCCACGTCCATCTCGGTGAAGACGCCGCCCCGGTACTCCAGCTCCATGCGCGGGATCTCCTCCAGGCCGTGCAGCATCACCTCGGTGCGTGGCCGGTGGTGGTGCTCGACGAAGGCGACCACGCAGTCGGTGCCGCGCTCGATACGGCGGTGGGCCTCGGAGAGCATCGCGTACGTCTTGCCGACGCCCGGTGCCGCGCCGAGGTAGATCCGGAGCTTGCCGCGTGCCATGTCATCCCTCGAAGCGATAGCCCATGCCGGGCTCGGTGATCAGATAGCGGGGGTGGGCTGGGTCCGCTTCCAGTTTGCGTCGCAGCTGGGCCATGTAGACCCGAAGGTAGTTGGTCTTGTTGCTCTGGGCTGCACCCCAGACTTCCTGCAGGAGCTGCCTCTGTGTGATGAGACAGCCGGGGTTGGTGACAAGGATCTCCAGCAGATGCCACTCGGTCGGGGTGAGACGGATGTCGTGCCCGCTCCGGGTGGCCTTCTTGGCGAGCAGGTTGATGGTGAAGTCGTCGGTGGTCACCAGCGTCGTCTCGGGAGCGAGAGGTATCGCCTCCGTACGGCGGACGGCGGCCCGCAGGCGGGCCAGCAGCTCGTCCATGCTGAACGGCTTGGTGATGTAGTCGTCCGCGCCCGCGTCCAGGGCGGCCACCTTCTCCTCCGATGCCCGCCGGGCGGACAGCACCAGGATCGGGACCCGGGTCCAGCCGCGCAGCGCCTTGATGACGTCCACGCCGTCCATGTCGGGCAGGCCCAGGTCGAGTACGACCACATCGGGCTGGCGCGCGGCGGCCAGCCGGAGCGCGGTGGCGCCGTCGGGCGCCGCGTCCACGCCGTACTGGCGTGCCTGCATGTTGATCACGAGGGCCCGTACGAGCTGCGGGTCGTCCTCCACCACCAGCACCCGGCTCATCGGTGTGCGGCCTTCCTGTAATCGGTGGGGTCCGGGCCTTCCGGACGACCGCGGGAGCCGGCAGGGCGGGAAGACCCGCACCGCCGGCTCCCGGCCGCCTGTCCGCGTAAGCCCATCAGTTCTTTGCCAGTTCCCTGAGCGCGATGTTGAGCTCAAGGACGTTGACGTGGGGCTCGCCGAGGAAGCCGACGCTCCGTCCGTCCGTGTGGTCCTTCACCAGCTTCTGGACCTGCGCGACGGTCAGACCGTTCGCCTCGGCGACCCGCTTGACCTGGATGTCCGCGTACTTCGGGGAGATGTCCGGGTCGATCGCGGAGGCGGAGCCGGTGACCGCATCCTTGGGGACGTCGGACTCGGGTACGCCGTTGAAGTCGGCGACCTGCTTCTTCGCCGCCTTGATGTTCTTGACGAGAGTCGGGTCACTGGCGCCCAGTTGGCCGGAGCCCGTGGCCAGCGGGTCGTAGCCGCTGTTGGAAGGCCGGCCCTGGAACCACTTGGGGTCCGGCTTGTCGGTTCCCTTGATGTTCCAGCTCTGGCCGATCAGCTTGGAGCCGACCTCCTTGCCGTCGACCTTCACCATCGAGCCGTTGGCCTTGTCGTGGAAGGCCAGCTGTCCGATGCCGGTCACCACCAGCGGATAGATGACACCGGTCACGACCGTGAGGACGAGCAGCATGCGCAGCGCCGCCCACACCATGCGTCCGGTGTTGACTACGGAGTTGTTCATGCTGATCAGCCGATTCCGGGGATGAGGGAGATGAGCAGGTCGATGATCTTGATGCCGATGAAGGGGGCGATCAGTCCGCCGATGCCGTAGATCCCGAGGTTGCGCCGCAGCATCTTGTCCGCGCTGACCGGCCGGTACTGCACGCCCCGCAGGGCGAGCGGGACCAGGGCGATGATGATGATCGCGTTGAAGATGACCGCGGAGAGGATCGCGGAATCAGGCGAGGACAGATGCATGATGTTGATCTTGTCCAGGCCCGGATAGACCGCAGCGAACAGCGCCGGGATGATCGCAAAGTACTTCGCGACGTCGTTGGCGATGGAGAACGTCGTCAACGCGCCCCGGGTGATGAGGAGTTGCTTGCCGATCTCGACGATCTCGATGAGCTTGGTCGGGTTCGAGTCCAGGTCCACCATGTTCCCGGCCTCCTTGGCGGCCGAGGTACCGGTGTTCATGGCCACACCGACATCGGCCTGCGCGAGCGCGGGCGCGTCGTTGGTGCCGTCGCCGGTCATCGCGACCAGCTTGCCGCCGGCCTGCTCCCGCTTGATGAGGGCCATCTTGTCCTCGGGAGTGGCCTCCGCGAGGAAGTCGTCGACCCCGGCCTCCTCGGCGATCGCCTTGGCCGTCAGCGGGTTGTCGCCCGTGATCATCACGGTCTTGATGCCCATGCGGCGCAGCTCGTCGAACCGCTCCCGCATGCCCTCCTTGACGACGTCCTTGAGGTGGATGACGCCCAGCACCCGGGCGCCCCTGTCGTCCTCGACGGCAACCAGCAGCGGTGTACCGCCCGCCTCGGAGATCCGGTCGGTGAGCGCGCCGGCGTCCTCGGAGACCTGGCCGCCCTGCTCCTTCACCCAGGCGATGACCGAAGCCGTGGCGCCCTTGCGGATCTTCCTGCCGTCCACGTCGACACCGGACATGCGGGTCTGGGCGGTGAAGGCGATCCACTCGGCATTGGCCAGCTCGCCCTGGTGGCGCTCGCGCAGACCGTACTTCTCCTTCGCCAGCACGACGATGGAACGGCCCTCGGGCGTCTCGTCGGCCAGCGAGGAGAGCTGCGCGGCATCCGCCAGCTCAGCCTCGGTGGTGCCGGACACCGGCACGAACTCCGACGCCTGACGGTTGCCGAGCGTGATGGTGCCGGTCTTGTCGAGCAGCAGCGTCGAGACGTCACCGGCGGCCTCAACTGCCCTGCCTGACATGGCCAATACGTTCCTCTGTACCAGCCGGTCCATGCCCGCGATGCCGATCGCGGAGAGCAGGGCGCCGATCGTGGTCGGGATGAGGCAGACCAGGAGGGCCACCAGCACGACCATAGTCAGATGGGTGCCCGCGTAGTCCGCGAACGGCGGCAGCGTGGCCACCGCGAGCAGGAAGACGATCGTCAGCGAGGCGAGCAGGATGTTCAGCGCGATCTCGTTGGGCGTCTTCTGCCGGGCGGCGCCCTCGACGAGGGCGATCATCCGGTCGATGAAGGTCTCGCCGGGCTTCGTCGTGATCTTGATGACGATGCGGTCGGAGAGGACCTTCGTCCCGCCGGTGACGGCCGAGCGGTCGCCGCCGGACTCGCGGATGACGGGTGCGGACTCGCCGGTGATGGCCGACTCGTCCACGGACGCGACGCCTTCTACGACGTCACCGTCGCCGGGGATGATGTCGCCCGCCTCGCACACGACCAGGTCGCCGATCTTCAGGTCGGTACCGGGGACCTGCTCCTCCTGGTCGCCCACGAGGCGCCGGGCCACCGTGTCGGTCTTGGCCTTGCGCAGGGTGTCGGCCTGCGCCTTGCCGCGGCCCTCGGCGACGGCCTCCGCCAGGTTGGCGAAGATGACGGTCAGCCACAGCCAGGCGCTGATCGCCCAGCCGAACCAGTCGCCCGGGTCCTTGAAGGAGAAGATCGTCGTCAGGACCGAGCCGACCAGCACCACGAACATCACGGGCGACTTGACCATCACCCGCGGGTCCAGCTTGCGGCAGGCGTCCGGCAGCGACTTGATCAGCTGCTTGGGGTCGAAGAGCCCCCCGCCGACGCGCCCGTCGGGCTTGTGCCCGGTCGGTGCGTCCTGGTGGGGCGCAAGAGTCGGAGTGGAACTGGACATGGTGTCCTGCTTCTTTGCGTCGGATTTCTGCGTGTTGGCCGTCATGACGCCAGCCCCTCGGCCAGCGGGCCCAGCGCGAGGGCCGGGAAGAACGTCAGACCGGTGATGATCAGGATCGCGCCCACCAGCAGGCCGGTGAACATCGGCTTCTCGGTGCGCAGGGTGCCCGCGGTGACCGGGATCGGCTGCTGCTCGGCGAGCGAGCCCGCCAGGGCCAGGACGAACACCATCGGCAGGAAGCGGCCGAGCACCATGCACAGGCCCAGCGTCGTGTTGAAGAAGTCGGTGTTGGCGCCGAAGCCCGCGAAGGCCGAGCCGTTGTTGTTGGAGGCCGACGTATAGGCGTAGAGCACCTCGGAGAAGCCGTGCGCCCCGATGTTGGTCATGGCGTCCTTGCCGTCCGGCAGGGCCATCGCCAGCGACGCGCCGATCAGCACCAGGGCCGGGGTGATCAGGATGTAGCAGGCCGCCAGCTTGATCTCGCGGGTGCCGATCTTCTTGCCCAGGTACTCGGGCGTACGGCCGACCATCAGACCGGCGATGAACACCGCGATGACCGCCATGATCAGCATGCCGTAGAGGCCGGAGCCGGTGCCGCCGGGTGCGATCTCGCCGAGCATCATGCCTAGCAGCAGCACGCCTCCGGAGAGCCCGCTGAAGGAGTCGTGGAAGGAGTTGACCGAACCGGTGGAGGTCATCGTGGTCGAGACCGCGAACACCGAGGACGGGCCCTCGCCGAAGCGCTGTTCCTTGCCTTCCATCGCGCCGCCCGCGAGTTGCGAGGCGGTGCCCGGGTGGGCGTACTCCAGCCAGGTCACCGCGACCACGCCGGCGAACCAGATGATGCCCATCGCGGCCACGATCGCGTAGCCCTGCTTGACGTTGCCGACCATCTTGCCGAAGGTGCGCGGCAGCGAGAACGGGATCACCAGTAGCAGGAAGATCTCCAGCAGGTTGGTGAAGCCGTTGGGGTTCTCGAAGGGGTGGGCGGAGTTGGCGTTGAAGTAGCCGCCGCCGTTGGTGCCGATGTCCTTGATGGCCTCCTGGGAGGCGACCGCGCCGGGGCTGATGGCCTGCTTGTCACCGCTGAGCGTGGTGATGGTGTGGATGTCGCCGAAGTTCTGGATGGCGCCGGCCGCGATGAGCACGATCGCCACGACCACCGAGAGCGGAATCAGAATGCGGACGATGCAGCGCACCAGGTCCGCCCAGAAGTTGCCCAGGTCGCCGGTGCGGGAGCGGGCGAAGCCGCGGACCAGCGCCACCGCGACGGCGATGCCGACGGCAGCGGAGACGAAGTTCTGCACGGCCAGACCGGCGGTCTGGGTGACGTGGCTCATCGCCACCTCACCCGAGTACGACTGCCAGTTGGTGTTCGACACGAACGACGCGGCGGTGTTGAACGCCTGGTCCGGGCTGATCGGCTTGAAGCCGAGGGACAGCGGCAGCTTGTCCTGTACGCGCTGCAGCACGTACAGGAACAGCACGCTCACCGCCGAGAAGACGAGCATGCCGCGCAGGTAGGCGGGCCAGCGCATCTCCGCGTCCGGGTTGGCACCCACCGAGCGGTAGATCCACCGCTCGACACGCAGGTGCTTCCTGGACTCGAAGACGGCGGCCATGTAGTCGCCGAGGGGACGGTGCACCAGGGCGAGCGCGCCGATCAGCGCGGTCACCATGAGCACATCAGCAAGAACGGGGCTCATGTCGGGGACTCAGAACCTCTCCGGGAAGATGAGGGCGAGGACGAGATAGCCCAGCAGGGCGACGGCCACGACGAGGCCGACGATGTTCTCGGCGGTCACAGCTTCGTCACCCCCTTGGCGACGAGGGCCACCAGCGCGAAGACCGCGATCGTGGTGACGACGAAGGCCACGTCGGCCATCGGGAACTCCTGGGTGAGGTTCGAATCGAGCGGATCGGACCAGTACAGGGAAGCGCCCCTCTGGCGGGATGCGATCCCCCTTAACGGCTCCCTTACGGCGAGCCTGGCAGCTTTGACGAAACCCATACGCCGCACCACGCACGCCTTTCGAGTGATCGTGACTGGCGCATGTTCCCCAGTCCTGACGGCACCCGACCTCGGGCCGGCGCCGCGGGCATCAGGGATGCGTCGGCTGCCCGTTAGTAACGCGTCAAGAAACGGGGAGCGGCATCTTCGCGCGCCTAATGTCGCAGGTATGGGACGCCGCATTCACAGGCCCGGTATCGGCCGGTTGGAGGGCGGGACCGGTGCGGCGCACGAACGCCACCTCCCGCAGGCGAGCCAGGTCTGTGACCGCCGTTGGGCAGGGGACCTGCGGAGCGCGATCGCGTGCGCCTCGGCGTTCCTCGGTCTGCTGCTGTTGGTGGACGCTGCGGCCGGTACGTTCACCCCGGCGCGCGTCGCACTGTGGAGCGGGCTCGCCCTGCTGCTGTTCCTCGCCCTCTTCCCCCAGCGGGTCACCGCCGGCCAGGGCTGGCTGGCGGTACGCACACCGCTGCGCACACACCGGGTGCGGACGGACCGCCTCGTTTCCGTACGCACCCCGGGAGGCACAAGAGAGCGCCTGGTACTCCGGGACGCACTCGGCGGTCGCGCAGAACTTGATCCACAGACTCTGGTCGCCAACCCGCAACTGTGGCATCGCGTCGACACGGACATCCGCGTCGCGGCGGCCCAGGGCCATCTATGCCAACCCTCGACAGCGCTGAGCGAGGTGTCGGAGCGGATCGACCGGGAGACGGCCTGGGCTGTCTTCAAGATGTCCGGACTGGCAGAGGAGTCCGACGAGTCTTCAGCCCACTAGCAAGAGCCCCCGCTTTACGCCATTTGTCCCTATCCGGCGAAATCCTAACGGCCCCTTAACACCTCCGGGCCTCTCGCCCTCCTGCTCAGCCCGCCTGCCACGGCTTAGCCTCGCGCACGTGCTCAACGTGACGGGGATCCTGAAGCGGTTGCTGATCGGCCAGGCCATGCGCAGCGAGGAACTGCACGAGACCCTGCTGCCCAAGCGGATCGCTCTGCCGATCTTCGCCTCCGACCCGCTGTCCTCGGTGGCGTACGCGACGCAGGAGATCCTGTTGGTCCTGTCCCTGGGCGGGCTGGCCTATCTGCACTTCACACCGTGGATCGCGGCGACGGTCGTACTGCTGCTGGCCGTCGTGGTGCTCTCCTACCGGCAGGTGGTCAACGCATATCCGAGCGGCGGCGGCTCCTACGAGGTCGTCTCCACCAACCTCGGCCCGTCGTCGGGACTTGTGGTGGCCGCCTCGCTCCTCGTCGACTACGTCATGACGGTCGCCGTGTCGGTCGCCTCCGGCGTCGACAACATCATCTCCGCCGTGCCCCAACTCGCCGACCACCGCGTGCTGATGGCGATCGGCTTCGTGGCCGTGCTGACCGCCATGAACCTGCGCGGCGTACGCGAGTCGGGCCGCGCCTTCGCCACACCGACGTACCTCTTCGTCGGCGGCGTCCTCATCATGATCGCGACCGGTCTCTTCCGGTATCTCGTCGGGGACGCGCCGGTCGCCGAGTCCGCCAAGTACGGCATCACCGCGCAGCCCGGGGACTCGCACCTGGCCGGGCTCGCCCTGGTGATGCTGGTGCTGCGCGCCTTCTCCCAGGGCTGCACCGCGCTCACCGGAGTGGAGGCGATCTCCAACGGCGTGCCTGCCTTCCGCAAGCCGAAGCCGAAGAACGCGGCGACCACCATGGCCGCGATGGGCATCATCTCCATCACCATGTTCGCCGGCGTCACCGCGCTGGCCCTCATCTCCAAGGTGCGCATCATCGAGGACTCCTGCCGCCTGACCGGCCTGGACGGCAACTGCGCGAGCTACACCCAGCGCACCGTCATCGCCCAGATCGCGGCCTCCGTCTTCGGCGGCGAACACAGCGTCGGCTTCTACTTCATCCAGGCCGCGACGGCCCTCATCCTGGTCCTGGCGGCGAACACCGCCTTCAACGGCTTCCCGCTGCTCACCTCGATCCTCGCCCAACACCGCTATCTGCCACGCCAGTTGCACAACCGTGGCGACCGGCTCGCCTTCTCCAACGGCATCCTCGCCCTCGCCGTCGTCAACGCACTGCTGCTGTGGGGCTACCAGGCCAACGTCACCCAGCTCATCCACCTCTACATCCTGGGCGTCTTCACCTCCTTCACGCTCTCCCAGACGGGCATGGTGCGGCACTGGAACCGGGAGCTGCGTACCGAGCGCGACCCGGCGCTCCGTCGCAGTCACCACGTCGCCCGCGCCATCAACGGCACCGGCGCCGTCGTGACGGGCCTCGTCCTGGTGGTCGTGCTGGCCACCAAGTTCACCCAGGGCGCCTGGCTCGCGGTCCTCGCCGCGACCGTGCTGTGGGTGATGATGCGCGGCATCCGCCGGCACTACGACACGACGGCGGCGGAGCTGGCCGTCACCGATCCGCACGGCGAACTCGCCCCGCCCAGCAGAGTGTTCGCCATCGTCCTGGTCTCCACGATCCACAAGCCGACCCTGCGGGCCCTCTCGTACGCCCGCGCCTTCCGCCCCGACCGGCTGGAGGCGCTGACAGTCTCCGTGGACCGCGACGAGGCGGCCGCCCTGCGCGAACGATGGGAGGAGTTCGGCATCGAGGTGCCGCTCAAGGTCATCGACTCGCCGTACCGGGAGGTGACCCGCCCGGTCGTCGAGTACGTCCGTTCCATCCGCCGCGAGAGCCCGCGCGACCTCGTCGCCGTCTTCATCCCCGAGTACGTGGTCGGCCACTGGTGGGAGAACCTGCTCCACAACCAGTCCGCCCTCTGGCTCAAGAGCCGCCTGCTCTTCACTCCCGGCGTGATGGTCACCAGCGTGCCGTGGCAGCTGACCTCCTCGCTCCGCGCCGACCGTCCCGCCGCCCGCGCCCCCGGTGCCGTCCGCCGCGGCGAACCCCCGACCCCAGCGCCCCACCCCCACGACAAGCCCCTGGGGTCCCACCGGCCGTAGGGGGGCACTACCGGCCGTCGCGCTCTCCTCGTCGGTCGTGCGGATGCGGCTGCAGGCCGGTCATCAGAATGTCCAGCCCGCGCCGCGTCGTCGCCAGCACCACACGGTCACCCGCGCGCAGCACCCGGCCGGCCACGGGACGCCAGTCGAGCCCGGTCCCGCCGCTCCGCGCACCGGCCGGGGTGTCCCGCGACGGCGCGGGCACCACGCCGACGCCGGCGGATCCGACGGCCAGCACCCGCCACTCGTTCTCCCGGAACGCCTCATGGACCGAGCGCCCTTCCAGCTCGGGGTGGCCGGCCACATCCACCACGGTGAACAGCAGCGAGCCCCGCTCCACCGGCATCACCCCCAGCACATGACGGCCCATCATCGCCGCGGCGAAGGCCGGTGCGGCGAGCGCCGAGACGCTACGGCTGCGGGTGGGCGCGTCGGGGTAGGAGGCGCGCAGGGTGCGCTGGACGGTGGCGGCGAAGTCGTCGTCGTACAGCCGCATCACCACGCGCACGCCCGGGTTGGCCTCGCGGGCGGCCATCACGATGTCGAGGTTCTCGCTGTCGTCGCGGGTCAGGACAAGCAGCGACCGGCTGTGCCGGATGCGCGCCCGGTCAAGGACACCAGGACTGCTCGCGTCTTCCAAAAGCAGGGGGACGCCGAGTTCGCGGGCGAGGGCGACGCCACGCGCGTGCGGGTCCCGTTCGACGGCCACGACCTTGTGGTCGGTGGTGCGCAGCTGCGCCAGCACGCGGGTGCCGATCTTGCCCAGGCCGACCAGGACGATGTGCCCGGCCAGGTCGTCCTCGGGCGGGTGGCTCGCGGAAGCGGTGCGGAACGCCTCGGTGGCATTCATGGTCGCGGCCACCACGAGCGGGAGGACCGCGAGGCCGACGAAGCCCGCGACCAGTTGAAGTATCCGGCGGGCCACGACCTCGTCGGTGGCCGGGTCGCCCATCGTGAAGATGTCCAGCAGCGGCAGGTAGAAGTTCTTCCACCAGGGGTGCTCGTCCGCGAACAGGGCCGTGGCGGCGGCGAGCGCGAGCACGATCGCGGTCAGGACGCCGAAGACCGCGATGACCTCGCGGGCGAGGAAGACCTTCCAGGGCAGGTGCGCGAGCCGCGCGCGCAGCCAGCTCCCGGGGCCACGCCGTGCGCGGGCGGGCGGCTCGGGTGCGTGGTGGTGGGTGACCTCTTCGAGCATCAGACGGCCGTGCGTGAACTGCCGGTGGTAGGCGGTGCGGGTGTCCGGCCGCAGCTGGGTGCCCTCCGCGCCCGGTGTCTCGGGGCTGTCCTGGCTCGCCGGGTCGTCCTGGTGCGCACCGGACAGCACGGCCAGCGTCGCCAGGTCGGTCGGCCTGACCGGTGAGCCCGCGGGCCGTACGACACCACGGAAGACCTTGCCCTCGACCTGGAGCGTGTGGCCGTGGCCGACCGCGGCGGCCGCCACCAGTTCGGGCACGGCGGTGTCGGCGTCGGACAACACGGTGGTGGACATGTCCAGTGCCGGATCGTCGGCGCCTCCTCCCGTGGCCTCGGCTGCCGCGCGGTCCAGGAGGCGTTCCAGGTGGCGGCCGCGTTCCCGGTGGAACATGCGGATGACCAGGCGTATGGACGGGTTGAGACCGCGGGCCAGCAGCGCCGCCGTCATGTTGACCTGGTCGTCGCCGTAGGTCAGCGCGAGGGCGGCGGCACGCTCCACGCCCGCGGCGAGCAGGGTCTGTTCGTCCGGGCGCGCCGACACCTGGAGCTCGACGGGCGAGTGCGGGTCACGGTGCAGCGCGGCGATCCCGGATCCGTACTCGTCGCGCCGCGACGGCAGGACGACGGTGACGGTCTCGCCGCACACGGCGTCCAGCTCGATGGCGAGCCGGTGTGCGAGCCCGTCGTCGCCGCAGATCACCATGTGCTGTGCGCGTTGGCCAACAGACGGGCCGGCAGGCAGAGTTGACGTCACATCAGTCTTGAATGGCGGTACGAGGCCGAATGGTTCCCGGAGGCGACGGGACCGGCGTCAAGATTCCGTATGTCTCGCAGCGACGCGTGGCTGTTCAGACCCGGGGCCGGGCCTGCGACAGCCCGGCCGTGTCCAGAGCCGCGCCCGCCTGGTCGGCGAGCGTCACCGCGACCAGGCGCGCCTTGAGCGACGGCACGGTCCCCGGTGTGGGGTCGAGCATGAACCGTCCGAAGTAGTGGCCGTTGCCGTAGGCGCGCAGCTCGGTCTCCCCGTCCGGCCACCCGCCGTGATCGACGTCCCAGTGCCGGCGCCCGACGGCCACCGTGCCGTCCTGTTCCAGTCTCGGCGGCTGTCCCATCAGCGTGCCGTACTCGAAGCGGCAGCCGCGCAGTGTCAGCAGTTCGATCAGCTCGCGCCGTACGTGCTCGACCACGGTATCGGCCGATTTCGTGGTCCGGGTGAGGTCGGCGGTCTCGTGGATGCGACGGAGATGGTCGGCGTCCGTCACGGTGATCACCTCCAGCCGCCGTGCGCGGGCCGCCAGTTGCGACACGACCAGGCCGACGACCAGCAGGAGTACGGCTGTCTCGATGTCGTCCGTGTCGGTCATGGTGAACCGCTCGTAGGGGCGGGTGAGGAAGAAGTCGAACCAGGCCGCCGCCGAGAGCGCGGCGACCGCGCCGGCGACGCGGTTGCCGACGGCGGCGACCGCGACCACCATCACGACCAGGATCAGCGCCGCGTTCGTGTTCGACAGGTCGGTGCGGAAGGGCACGAGGGCCAGTGCGACGAGAAACGGTCCTGCGAGGCCCGCCACCAGGGCGAGCCGGTCCCTGAGCGGATAGCCGGTCATGCGTCCGCCACCTCCTGAGCTCATGCGCTGCCTCCTACAGTCTGCGTGTCACGGGGGTGCTCCGCCTGCTCGGCGCAGGGCAGGGACAGGACCATGGTCAGGCCCCCGCCGGGAGTGTCCTCCGGGGTGAGTGTTCCGTCCATCGCTTCGGCCGGGCCCCGGGACAGTGCCAGTCCCAGGCCGAGTCCTGTGGTGCTGTCGTTGTCACCCAGCCGCTGAAAGGGTTCGAACAGCCGGTCGCGGTCGCCGTCGGGCAGGCCGGGGCCTCGGTCGACGACCCGCAGCTCGACCCGTCCGGCGAGGGCGCTCGCCGTCACGAGGAGCTTGCTTCCCGGCGGAGTGTGGCGGGCGGCGTTCCCGACCACGTTGTCGAGCACCCGCTCCAGCAGCGGCGGGTCGGCGAGCACGGGCAGGACCTCCTCCAGGTCCCGGACAGCCAGGGCATCCCTGAGCACCCGACGCCAGGGGCGATCCGTCCGCAGCCCCACTCGCGACCGCAGGCCGGCACCGCTCCCGTTCGGAGCCACCGGACGGTGCTGCTTCTGCGCCACAGCCTGGGCTTCCACCTCAGGACCGCGCGTGGGGCCGACCGTGATGGTCACGAACTCTCCAACGTCACGCACGAGCGGTCGCCCGTGTCCCACGTGCCGCTCAGTCTGCGACCGATTCCGGCCGCGGACATCGTCCGTTGACGCCCTCCTGACGCCTTCTCGGATTCGCTTGACGGGACCTTGACGCTCCCGGTGGCCGGTCCGTATGAGAGCCGCAAATTTCCGTGCCCGATAGAGCAGTTCGGGCATCGGGCCGGACTAGGTCCTCGATCGGACGCCGGAGAGGCCGCTGTCCCCTCGCACCGACCCTTCAATGTCCTTTGGCAACGAAGTTAGTCATGCGTCTCGCGCTGACCTGGGCTGCCCGAGTTGGATGGCAAAGGCTATTGCTGATCCTCTGGCTGTGATCGTTTCGGGCTGTTCATGGGCGAGTTGGTGGGCCCCGAGTCGTGGTCGCGTTCGTGCCGACTTCGTGTGCCGCACACAGGTGCGGGTACGGGGCCCTGTCCGGGAGTCAAAGGAGCATGAAGGGTGAGTGCTCGGCCAGCAGGAGCTTGCGCAGCGACGAGCGGATGCGCGACAGGATGGGGCGACGTGACGAGGTACGTGCAGACATGACTCCCCCGGCGACGGTAAGGTACGCGATGTTGCGTACCTTCAGGAAGGTACGCGCATGCACGTACCTTGTCGAGAGGCGGAGCGATGGCGGCGGGCGAGTTGGCTCATCCTCGCGTTGAGGAGCTGGAAGTGGGGGCCATCCTTGTGGCGCTGGCTGATGCGAACCGGCGTCGGGTCGTGGCTGAACTGGCCGCGGGACCGGATGAGGAGCGGTTGTGTGCTTCCTTCGATCTGCCGGTGGGGAAGTCCAGTCGCACCCGTCACTGGCGCGTCCTGCGTGAGGCGGGGTTGGTGTATCAGCGCGATGCCGGGAACGGGCTGTACATGCGCCTGCGCAAAGAGGATCTGGACCGCCGCTTTCCGGGCCTGATCCAGGCCGTCGTCTCGGCGGACTAGACGTTCCCGAGGCTGATCCAGTGTTGCCGACCTCGAACCGTTCGGCCCCGGGAGCTTCGGCAACTGCCGTGCCGGGGGCTCCGGTTGTGACCGGAAGTGATCACCGGGTTGGGTGATCCGGCGCTCTGCTGCACCGAGGCAGGGACCCATGATGTGGGGATGACTGCCAGCTCGCGTGCTCATTCGTTCAACTCGGCCGCTGCCCAGTACGAGGCGAGCCGCCCTTCGTACCCGCCGGCGCTCTTCGGCTTCGTCGAGGAGTTCCTGAGCCGTTCCCTGGCGGGTGTCCGCGTCGCCGATGTCGGCGCGGGCACCGGAATCGCGACCTCCCTGCTGCGGGAGCGGGGTGCCGATGTGGTCGCCGTCGAGCCTGGTGACGCGATGGCCGCCGAGTTTCGCCGGGTGCTCCCGGACGTGCCGATCGTCCGAGGAGACGGCAATGCCCTGCCACTCGCCGATGCCTCGCACGACCTCATCACCTACGCGCAGTCCTGGCAGTGGACCGACACCGGCCGTTCTGTCCCGGAGGCCCTGCGGGTCCTGCGCACGGGCGGGGCGCTCGCGATCTGGTGGAACACCACCGCCTTCGATGTGCCATGGATCCGCTCCCAGCACGAGCGCATCGCGCACCACTGCGGAGTTCCCGCCCGCTCCGCGGCGCGCCCCGACGACGGCGAGGCCATCCGGCTCGCGGGGCTGACCGGACTGCGGGTTGTGCGCCGGCAGATCCGCTGGCAGCGGACCGTCTCCCTTGCCACACACCTCGCCAATATCAGCAGCCGCTCAGCGTTTCTTGTCCTCGGCCAGACCGCCAACCGGGCCTTTCTCGCCGAGGAGCGCAGGCGACTGCGCGAGGCTTTCCCCGATGAACTGGTGGACGAGACCTATGTCGTTGACGTGCTGGTAGCCGCTCGTCCGTGACCTTGCGACGGGCCTGCAGACAGCGCAGGGCGGCACGGCGCCTTGGCCGATCCTGAATATTCCGTGCGTTCGGGCAGGCAGCTGTCCGTTACCGTACGCCCCATCGTCCACCACGCCTCGCCGAGTTCGGCGGGGAACCGAGTGAGAGGGCGTCCATGACGACGACTGTCCCTGCCCCCACCGACAACTTCACCCACCCCATCGAGGACCGCTACTTCGAGGACTACGTGCCGGGCGCCGTGCACGTCTTCGGCAGCAGCACCCTCACCGAACAGGACATCCTCGACTTTGCCCGGCGCTTCGACACCCAGAGCTTCCACACGGATCCCGTGGCGGCGCAGGCCGGACCGTTCCAGGGGCTGATCGCCAGCGGCTGGCACACCACCGCCGTCATGATGCGCCTGTACGCCGACCACTACCTCAGCAAGGTCGCCTCGCTCGCATCCCCCGGCGTCGACGAACTCCGCTGGCAGCAGCCGGTACGGCCAGGCGACACCCTCTCGGTCCGGGCCACGATCACCCGCGCCCGCATCTCCCGCTCCAAGCCCGACCGCGGCATCGTGCACACCCAGGTCGAGGTCCTCAACCAGCACGGCGAAACGGTGCTCACCATGACCGTCATGAACATGCTGCGCCGCAGGCCGTAGCTGCCCTCGGCACGGGCGGCGTGCAGGGCGATGATGCCAGTCATCGCCACGGCGCGAAGCCGACGCGCTGCCCAGTCGTCGCCCACCAGTACCAGTCCGAGAAACGCCAGATGGTCAGCCGGCCACGCGGTATCGCAGGTGCGTGACCCCTGGGGCGTCGATCATGCGGCCGAGGTCGAGCCGGCGGGGCGAGCCCAGCGCCGCACACTGGCCGGGTTGCTGATGCCGACCGAGGGGTACTGCACCACGTGGACCGACCGCGTGGTCCTGACCCCCGAGGACGAGCAACACCTTGCCGACTGGATGCGCCAACACTTCCACCTCACCTGGTGCGAGCGCCCCGATCCCGTCCCCTGAAGACAACGCTCACCTCCCGGCTCCGCCCGCCCCTGAACCTCGACGGCACAGAGCACGGCACCACCCGAGAATGCGTCAAGCGGGCGCGGGCCACTTACTACACCAGCGCCGGGTATCGCCCGGACACGGTCCGCGTCCCGACCTGGGCTGGCCCAGATTCCGCCGCGAAGGGCAGGCCGAGCGACCACACCGGGTCATCGGAACCGATGGGTCCGCCATCGTCGACGCAGCCAGTCGGCGGCCTCCCCGAGAGCAACGAGAAAGACCGCCGAAGCCGCGCACCGGCCCGGCGAGGCGGGCTGTGCGAGTGCCTTGCCCAGGAGCCAGAGGACCAAGGCAAGCAGCGCCCACCACATACCGAGCGACAAGGCCGCGCGTCTCGCGCGCGGGCTCACATCGCCCCTGCCGGACGCGTGCCTGGAGTGTCGCCCGGTCCGGACTGCTCGGCGGCGCCCATTTCCAAGGTGAAGACCGACGGGTCGCTGTCGAAACCGCGGATCATGTTGTGGAACTCCCAGGCACCGGAGCTATCCCTCGTGAAATCCGCGACCGTCGTGGCGGTCGCGTCGGCGACCCGGGCGAAGTCGTCTGCCAGTAGTTCCCTGTATCCCTCGACGACCAGCACACCGGCATTGGCCATGTCGCCGAAGGTCCGGCGCCCGCCGTCCTGATGGATGGCCACCCCCACCACGACCCGGCCGTAGGCGGATGCCAGCCGGTCGAACTCCAGACTCATGACCTCGACATAGCCCAAACCCAGCCCAGTCTGGCTGTGCCGGGACATGTTGATGGTGCCGTCGGGTGACCGGCTGTCGTAGTGGACGACATAGACCGGCCGCCCGTAGAGGTCGTCCGCGGAGTAGGTCGCGGCGATGATGTCGAGATGGCGAGGCTGTTCCCCCAGGGGACTCGGGTCCCACTTGAGTCGCACCTCGGCCTTCCCCAGTCCCTTGCCCGCGCTGCTCACCGGACGCCACCTTTCCCGTATCGAACCGTCCCACGACCGGTCGGCCCCTACTCGTCAAGTATGGCCTGTGACCAGCCACTTGATGCTTCCTTGATGGCCTCCGGGCCGATCCGGCAGCAATGGCAGCACGCGAGACCACCTCTTCGGGCCGGTCGGCAGGTTGCTGCCTCCTGGTCAATATGCCGACAGACCAGGGCAGTTGGTCTTCCGTCCGGTTCACGGCGCGCTCGCGCGCGTGTACGTCCAGGGAGGAGGGTTGTACGCTGCAAAGGTGGAGGGGGACAAGTATCGCTTCGGGGAGTACGAGCTGGACCTGGCTCGGCATCAGCTCCGCCGAGCCGGTGAGTCGGTTCACGTCGAGCCCCGGGCCCTGGACCTTCTGTGCCGTCTGGTCGCGCACCGGGACCGGGTGGTGACCAAGAACGAGTTGCTGGACGAGGTGTGGGGTGACCGCTTCGTCAGCGAGGCTGCCCTGACCACGGCGTTGCGGACCGCTCGGCTGGCCGTGGGGGACACCGGCAGCCGGCAGCAGGTGATCCGTACTGTGCACCGGCGGGGATACCAGTTCGTGGCCCCGGCGGAGGCCGTCGGAGGCGGCCCTTCGGCCGAATCCGGTCAAGAACACGGTGCCGAGCCGCCGCCAGCACCTGCCCCCATCGGCGCCGACCGTCAGACGATCCGGTTCTGCCGGGCAGGCGACGGCACCCGGATCGCCTATGCCTCCGTCGGGTCGGGCCCGCCTTTGCTCAAGGCGGCCAATTGGATGAGCCACCTCGACCTGGAGTGGACGACGCCGGTGTGGTCGCACTGGCTGCGCGGTCTCGCGCGCAGCCGCCGACTGGTCCGGTACGACGAGCGGGGGTGCGGCCTGTCGGACTGGGCGGTGCCCGGCTTCACGTTCGACGACTGGGTCGACGATCTCGAAACCGTGGTCGATGCCGTGGGGCTCGACCGTTTCCCCTTGCTCGGTGTGTCGCAGGGCGGTGCGGTTGCCGTGGCCTACGCCGTACGCCATCCCGAGCGGGTCAGCCGGTTGATCCTCGCCGGCGCCTACGCCCGGGGACGGCAGGTCCGGGCCAAAAACGGGGCGGAGCGCGACGAGGCGGCTCTCGATCTGGATCTGGCCCGCGTCGGGTGGCTCCACCAGGACGCCAAGTTCCTGCGGGTCTTCGCTTCCCAGTTCCTGCCCGAGGGCACGCCGCAGGAGTGGGAGGAGTTCATCACCTTCCAGCGGCAGACGACGTCGCCCGCCAACGGGGTGCGTTTCCTGGAGGAGTTCGCCCGGATCGATGTGTCCGACATCGCCCACCGCGTGCAGTGCCCGACGCTGATCATCCACTCGCGGGACGACGAGCGGGTGCCTGTCTCGCAGGCCGGTGAACTGGCCGCGCTCATTCCGGACAGCCGGCTGGTCGTGCTCAAGAGCCGTAGTCACCTGCTGACCGCGTTCGAACCGGCCTGGGACGAGTTCATCGCCCACATCGACGCCTTCCTGGCGGAGTGACCTCGAAGCGGGTGGCCGGCCGGAGCCGGACCAGGCAATCGGCTGCCCGCGGTAGCGACCGACGAGGTCGGTGACCGCCACCTCGCCGCTCTGATGCTCGGGCACCGAGGTCGCCTCCTGCTGCTCTACCCCCTCCCTCCCCGCACATGGTGAAGGCCCCGTTCGGGACACCCCGCACCCGCTCGGCACGCAACCTGAGGACGCGCACCCTCAGCTCGCCCTCAGGGAAGCCTCAGACCGCCCCCAAGCTCCAGACCGGGGTATGGCCGAAGCTCGAACTACGCCAGGCCGAGGGGCTCTTGACGAACCTCGCACCCAAGCCTGGCCTTCATCCAAGAGAGACACGAGAGAAGAGGGACAGTCGATGCGACTCGACAACACCAGGACGTCCGGCACCATTCGGACTCGACGGGGGCTGGCGCTGCTGATCGCCTCGGGGGCGGGGCTGGGTGCCCTGCTGCTGGGAACGGTGCCCGCGCAGGCCAACGACACGACCAGGGTCGTCTCGGCGGACGGCCAGTCGGTCACGTTCGCCGCGAGTGACAGCAGCCGGGGCGTCAGTGGAAGCGTCTCCTTCGTGGTCAACGCGGACGGCAACTGGTCGATCACCGGGACCGGGCACAACTCGCACCTCCTCGTCCGCACGTTCCACTGGACCTGTGATCTGACGTGGGACGCGGCGACCGTCACGCACGCCACCGGAGACAAGGCCGTGCCCGGCAAGAAGACCCGCACCATCAGCTCGGCGGCGTACGACCCGAACATCCAGGCGGACTTCGCCGACATCGCCGACCACGGCAGGGCCGACTGCGACATCGTCATCGGCTAGTCGCACACCATTCGCACAGGTCGGCGCGGAGCCGGCCCGGCAAGACCACGGGCGTCCGTGAAGCCGTTCGACGCCTTCACGGACGCCATTTCGGAACACCACAGGGGGAACCCAGACACATGATCACTCAGCGCTACGGCGACCTGGAGGTCGCCTACACCACGCAGTGGCACGCGAACACGTACCCGTACTTCCCGGCCGGAGTCCCCGCGGGGGACGGGCAATGGCGCGCCCTGGGCGCCGTCTTCGCGAACAATGCATCTTCGACGACGTGGCCGGGCGGCGAGTTCGGAGGGCTCCTGGTCAAGGACCTCTCCTCCGGCCAGGACCTGCTCCGGCCGCCCGTGGACTTCCAGAAGGTGGGCCGTTTTGACCCCTGGACGTCCCGCGACGCCGACATCTGGCGGCCCGTCCCGCCCGCCGGCTACGTCGCCCTGGGAGACGTGGTGACCATGCACACGAGCGCGGGGGCTGTCAAGCCCCGCGTCTCTGAGTTGGGCCTCGTGTGCGTCAAGCAGGTGCACGAAGGACGCGCCTATGTACGCCGCGGCGAACTCGGCCGGCTCCCGCTTCGGGTAAATGGCTCGGGGGAGGCCCTCTGGGCCGTCACGACCCCGCTGTTCCCGGCGGACGACACCGAGGAGCATCTGCTCCTGCCGGCCGCCACCTTCAGCTGCGGACCCGACACGCCGCACGCGCCGACGGCCGTGACCTGGGTGCTGGACCTGCCGGCCGCCGTCGACAAGACCGGCTACGCCCCGGAGATGACCCTGACGTCCTACAACCCGCCCCCGGCCCAGGCGATCGTCACCGACCGGACCGTGACCGTGCCGTACCACATGGTCAAGGACGATGGGCGCACCGAGGCGTGGAAGGTGGCCAACTCACCCTTCTACAAGATCCAGCGCAAGCGTCAGTACGATCTCGTCCGCCACGTGGACTACCGGGGCTCGGGCAGCGGGACGATCCTCGAGGAGATCCAGCAAGGCGTCTCGGAGGAGAGGGGGCAGGAGTTCTCGCAGAACGTCGGGATCTCCGTCAGCGTCACCGCGGGCGTGGAGGCGTCGGCCAAGCCCTTCGGCATGGGGGCCAGCTCCTATGCGGAAGCCACGGTGAGCGCGTCCCTCGAACTCGGGTACGCCTCGCGCTACAGCGTGTCCACCTTCGAGAACAAGGCGGTGAGCGTGTCGTACGACGTGCCCGCCGACCATGCCGGCGCGCTGTGGACCGACACTCATCTGCTGGTCCCGATCCGGGGCGACGGCACCCTGGTCACCGGCGCGAACCTGAGGCTGAACTCCGGCTACTACGTGGGTCGCACCTTCCCGCACCTCGACGCCACCAAGATCGTCGTCGCCCGCAAGTTCTCGGACGAGGAGATCAAGGCCGCACAGGACATGGGGATCGACCTCAAGAGCCTGACCGAATCCGACGTCACCGAGATCCAGCAGTAACCGTCACCTGGCGGGCAACAGGGGCCCACCGGCCGACGCTGTGCAGGTGGGCCCTCGCCCGTCGCCCATCTCTTCCCGGCATGGCCACGGACTGTGCGACCGCCACACCCACCGGAGCGCGACCGGCATCCGCACGCAGTCGCCGATACGGCCGTGCACAGCGCCGCGCGGGGCCCTCTCGTCAGCGCAGGCGTTCCGTCTGCCGGGCTACTCGGAGAGGAATTTGTAGAGGTGGGTGAGGAAGGTGGGCCATGCGGGGTCGTCCGCGGTGAACAGGTGGTTGCGGCTTTCGAGCAGGATCAGCCGGCTGTCGGGGATGAGCGTGGCCAGTTCCAGGGCCTGTGCGACGGGGACGCGCGCGTCGTCGCGGGCGTGGATGATCAGTGTGGGGCAGATCACGTCGCGAGCGATGCCCGAGACGTCGATGCGGGTGAACTCCTCAAGGAAGCGCAGGCCGTTGGCGGGCGAGGTCGTCTGCCGTTGGTAGGCGGCGAACGCGTCCCACTCAGCGGGAGTGGCGTCGGCGAGGAACTGGGAGGCGAAGTAGCGCAGGAAGCTGCTGTCCTGCGAACGCCATCCGGCGCGGGCAATGTTGAGGTCGACCTCGGCGGCATCGCGCTCGGCGTCACTGCCCGCGCGGATCTGCAGCCCCCTGGCGTAGGCCGAGGTGAGGATCAGATGGCTGACCCGCTCGGGACGGCGCGCGGCATAGGCGACCGCCACCGCACCGCCCTGTGACACGCCGAGCAGCGGGAAGCGGTCCAGGCCGGCGGCGTCGACCACGGAATCGAGGTCGTCGACCAGGTCGTCGAGGGTGAAACTGGGCACCGTCCACTCGGAGAGCCCACAGCCCCGCTCGTCGTAGCGGATGAGTTGCCGGCCACGGGTGAGGCCGTCGAACCAGTGGGCCCACATCGGGTTGGTCCGGTCGAGGTCGAGGTGGGTCAGCCAGTTGGCGGTCTTCACCAGGGGCGGGCCTTCGCCGGTGAGGGCGTAGGCGATGCGGGTGCCGTCGACCGACCGGCAGAAGCGGATGACCTCGTGATCGGCCTCCGTGACGGGTGCGGCGCCGGGAGGAGAGAGCGGCGTGCCGGGGACCACTGTCGTAGTCGCGACGAACTGATGGCTGTGCGGGCTCACGGTGCGAATGAGCTGTTGCCCGGTGTCGCTGTCGCCGATCGCGAGGCGGGCCGTGCGCAGCCACGTGGCGAGAGTGGTCTCACTGACCGTGCGTCCGCGCCCCATCCTGTCGCGCAGTTCGTCCTCGGACACGACACGGTCGCGGTGCTCGACCAGGAGGCACAGCAATTCGAGGGCCCGGGGGTCGACATCGACCTGCTGTCCACCGCGGCTGAGCCGACGGCGGTCCGCGTCCAACGCGTACTGCCCGAACCGATAAACCGCGCCGTCCACACGAAAACTCTACAACATCCCTTCATATTAGGGGAGTTGTGGGCTCTCTGGGTCGGCCCGAGCGCCGGGGCGGCAGGTACGGCCTGCGTCTCAGGAGCACGCCGGCTCCCGGTCCCTCAGCTGGCGCCGCAGGATCTTTCCGGAGGCCGCCTTCGGCACCGCCTCGATGAACTCGACCCGGCGGATCCTCTTGTACGGGGCGACCTGGCCCGCGACGTGGGCCATCACCTCGGCGGCGGATATCGGCACCCCCGTCATCGGCACCACGAACGCCTTGGGTATCTCGTTGCCCTCCTCGTCGTAAACGCCGATCACGGCCGCGTCCGCGATGCCGGGATGCTGCACCAGGATCGCTTCCAGTTCGGCCGGCGCCACCTGGTAGCCCTTGTACTTGATGAGTTCCTTGACCCGGTCGACGATGAACCAGTTCCCGTCCTCGTCGACCCGCCCGATGTCGCCGGTGTGCAGCCAGCCCTCCGCGTCCACCGTCGCGTCGGTGGCCTCCGGGCGGCCGAAGTAGCCCTTCATCACCTGCGGCCCCCGGACCCACACCTCGCCCGGTTCGCCCGCCGCCACGTCCAGCCCGGTGACCGGGGCGACCAGCCGCGCCTCGGTCGACGGGAGCAGGCGTCCGACACAGGCGGCGGGCTCGTCGACGTCGCCGTCGGCATGGAGGTGAGAGACGGGGGACAGTTCCGTCATGCCGTACCCCTGCCCGATCTCCACGCCCAGCCGGGCGGCCGCTGCCGCCTGCACCCCGGCGTCCAGCGGCGCTGCGGCGCAGATGATCCGCCGCAGGTGTGACAGGTTCACGTTCTCGACTGCGGGATGCTTCGCCAGCGCCAGCATCACCGGCGGTGCGACGTACGCATGAGTGATCCGGTCGCGCTCCAGGCTGCTCAGGAACACGTCGAGATCGAACCGCGCGTGCACATACACGGTCGCACCGCGCAGCAGCGCGTTGTTGAGCAGCGCGGTCAGCCCGAAAATGTGGAAGAAGGGCAGGATCGCGATGATCCGGTCGCCCTCGCCGACCCGATGCAGGGCGTCCACTTGATCGAGGTTGGTGCACAGGTTGCGGTGGGTCAGCATGACTCCCTTGGGTACGCCCGTCGTGCCGCTCGAATAGGGCAGCACGGCGACGTCCACGGCGGAATCGGTCTCGAACGCCGGCACCTCGCCGTCGCTGAGCATCCCCAGCACCGGCCGGTGGCCGTCGGCACTGTCACACACCAGGATCTCGACTTCCCGGCCGGTCATGCGCCTGACCACCCCGACCGCCGCCCGCGCGGTCTCGATCAGCGCCGACACGCTAACCATCAGCCGTGCCCCGGAGTCGATCAGTTGTTTGGCGATCTCGGCCGGCGTGGCCAACGGCGACAGCGTGGTCACCGTCCCGCCCGCGGTGGTGGTGGCGTACAGGACCACGGGGAAAAGGGTCGTGTTCGGCGAGTGCAGCGCGACCACATCCCCCTTGCCGATTCCTTCGGCGGCAAGACCGGCCGCGAGCTTGCGGACCAGGACGGCCAACTCGCCGTAGGTCAGTGTCCGTCCAGTGGCCACGTCCACCATGGCGGGCCGTGAGCCACGCCGCGCAGCATCGCCGAGCACGCGTTCATGGAGGGGACGGTCGATGTCGGGGACATCCGGGTACTTGCTCTTGTGGATCACGGGAACTCCGTTTCTCGGTCTGTGGCGTTGGCCGGAACCGCCAGTTGTCCGCGCGGTGGGCGACGACGGGCTTGTATTCGAACGGTCCTCCCGGGCCGGGGCATACAGGGCGCAGTACGCGTGCCTGACAAGGCAGGCATGAGCTGGTGCCCGCCTGGTCGGCCCCGACCAGGAAGCGGGCCGGTCGAACCACTGCGCAGCGGTGTCAGTCGACATGGATCGGCGTCACCTGGCGGTTCGGTCAGTCGAGGTTGGACAGCTCGATCATGGTTCCTGCCACCGGGTTCTCCTTGGCGGAACCCTGAGGCTTCTCTGAGGACGGGCTGAGGGCGACCGCCTTGCAGGATGGCACCATCAAAAGCACCGGCGGCTGCATCCCCAACTACGGCACAGCCGGCCTCGACCGCAACGAATTCCCCTTCGCCACCACTTATGAAGGCGCCGCACAACACGCCTACGACGCAACGGCGCCGACGGACAACTTCTCCGCCAAGATGATCGACTCAGCCGAGAACCAGGCAGGCGGAAGCCAACTCGGCGTCTACTACGGGTACGACGGCAGCGACGACGCGTTCTACGTCGAGATCACCCCGTAGCCGCAGACCGGAGATCGACTCCACCGTCAGGGGGACTTTTCGTGAGCGCTCTCATCACTCGACGGCCACCGTCGCCTGCCACGCCCCGGGCCGCATGCCTGTCGCGTTCTGGAAGAACACCGAGAAGTTGGACGCGTCGGGGAAGCCGAGCGTGCCGGCGCAGGCCGCCGCGGTGAGGCGGTCGTGCGCGAGGAGGCGTTTTGCTTCAAGGACGATCCGGTCGACGATGTACGCCTTCGCGGTGCGGCCAGTGGCCTGCTGCACCACTCGTGAGAGGGTGCGGGGCGCGTAGCCCAGAGTCCGGGCGTAGTACCCGGCGTCGTGATGTTGCCTGAAGTGTGCCTCGACGTTGGACCGGAACAGCCGGAACACCGGATGTGCTGAGCGTGCTCCGCCGTGCGGGGGCCGGAGCCGGGCGATCAGCGCGGAGAGGAGGATCTCGGGCAGCTCTGTGGAGAGGTCCCCGGGCAGGGCTGACGCCTCAAGGAGGAGATGGTTCCGCGCGGCGTCGATGAACGGCCAGTCAGCGTCGGGGATTCTCCAGTGCGCGGCCAGGTCCGGGGACGCGACGAGTTCCCGGGTGGCGTGGGTGACCGGCGCGGTCGGCACGAACAGCACGACGTGCCCTGCCACGCCGGCGATGTCGTCCCACCTGTGTACCGCCCCGGGAGGGATCCATACCGCGGAACGCTCCCGCAGCGGGTGCCGGAGGAAGTCCACCGTGACGGATCCGGGCCCGGCATCGACGACGGCGAGGACGTGGAAGTCGGCGCGTTGTGTCCCACCGTCGTTCAGCTCGCGGAGGTGGTCGAACGTCATCGTTTCGACGGCGGCGGCCCGGCGCTCGACGGGCTGGTAGGTCATCTGCCGGATCACGGTCACGTGTCCAGTTTCCACCATCGAGCGACCGGTCACGCCGATGCCCGGGAACAGCGGGAGATATTCAATGAACACACAGGCCGAATCGCCTCGTAGCGCAGATCGAGAGAGGCACGATGAACACCACGCAGAAACCGCTTCTACCCGTTTATGACCACAGGCAGGGGGCCGGCCCGACCCTGGTGTTCCTGCACTACTGGGGTGGTTCAGCCCGCACCTGGGACCTCGTCGTCGACCGCCTCGCGGGTCGCGACCTGCTCACTGTCGATTTCCGCGGGTGGAACCGCTCCAGCAACCTGACGGGGCCTTACACTCTCCACCGGCTCGCCGAAGACACGCTCGCCGTGATCGCCGACTCAGGCGTCACCGACTACGTCCTGGTAGGGCACTCCATGGGCGGCAAGGTAGCGCAGCTCGTCGCGGCGACCCGGCCCGCCGGGCTCCGCGGGATCGTCCTTGTCGGTTCCGGCCCGGCGAAACCCGCCACGGCGGTCACCGCGGAGTACCGGGAAGCCCTGTCCCACGCCTATGACTCCGAGGAGTCCGTCGCACGCGCACGGGACGACGTCCTGACCGCGACCGAACTGCCCGCTTCGATCAAGGAGCAGATCGTGGCCGACTCGCGTGCCGGAGCCGATGCCGCCCGCACGGAATGGCCGCTGCGCGGCATCGCGGAGGACGTCACCGAGCACACGCGCATGATCAGTGTTCCCTCCCTCGTCGTCACCGGAGGCAACGACCGCGTCGAGCCGGCCGGGGTGCTCGTCAACAACCTGGTGCCCTACCTTTCCGGAGCCGAGTTCGTGGTGATCCCCCACACGGGGCACCTGATCCCACTGGAAGCTCCGGCCGACCTCGTCGACGCCATCACGGCCTTCGCACCAGCAGCCTGACCATCTGGACGACCCAACGGCGGTGACTGTCCCCGATCGTCCGCCGAAGGCCCAACCGCGTCGAAGCATGAGGTGGGGATCCGCCCGCGTTGACTCGCACCCACCGACACCGGCCGCGGTCGGCCCGGGCGACAGGCTCATCAGCATCACCAGCCGGCGGAGACACCTCGAAATGCGGGGCAGTGCCGCCTATACATCAACCAGGAGTGGACATCATGACGAAGTTCAACGAGTTGCTGGAGCGCAACCACGAGTTCGCTGCGAACGTCGATCTTGCAAGGCTGGCCATGCCGCCCAGGGAAGCAATGCCTGACAGGCTGCTTCTCGTGCTGGCCTGTGTCGACCCGCGGGTCGAGCCGGCCGGCTTCCTCGGCATCGGAACCGGAGACGCGGGAGTGCTGCGCAACGCGGGCGGGCGCGTGGACGACCGGATCGCAGAGGACATTGCCTATCTCTCCATGCGCCTGGGTGTGCGGATGGATGTCGCCGTCATCCATCACACGCAGTGCGGGACCGGGAAGCTGTCCGAGCCGGCCTTCCGCCAGACCTTCGCTCACCACACCGGTCTGCACGAGGGCGACCTCGCCGACAAGGCGGTGACCGACCCGGCCGTAACCGTGCGCCAGGATGTCGCGAAACTGCTCGGACACCCGCTGCTGACCGACGACCTGCTCGCTTCGGTGTCCGGCCATGTGCTGCGGCTCGAAACCGGGCTGGTCGAGACGGTCGTCGAAGCGACCGCTCCGGTTCAGCCCCACCGGTGACACGACCGGTCCGACCTTCGGTTCCGCGGAAGCCTCGGGAGCTGGAGGCCTTGTCGGGCAATGACCTGGTCAGATCTGGAGCGCGGTCGGCCAGGGCCGGTGCGCTGGACACGGATGCGTTCCAGATGGGGGCGTGCGCAGCTGCGGCGCGTTCGAAGAGCCCGAGCCGATTACGGAGGAGCCGCGTGCCAGCTTCAGGTCCCCGGCCTCACGAATTCATGGTGCCCGGCGTCGTAGTGACAGTCGGTCACCTCATGAAGGACGGGTACTTTCGAACTGCGATGATTCAGCTTCTCTAGGACTGGATCACGTGCAGGGGAGGCACCCTTCCGGTGTCGAGGCGTACAGAGTGGGCCGATATCGCCGCCATAGTGGGGGCGGTGTACGACGGTGACGACGGCCATATCCGCGACCCGCTGCGGGCGTTGGCGCAATATGCGGAGGGGGGCACGCTGTTCGCGTTGCGCGACGCGCTCACCTTGGACCTGGAGGCGGCACAGCTGGGTCAGCCGCTGGCCTGAGCTGCGGCCATCTGTTCGGCCCGGGCCCGGGTGGCGGCCAGCCAGTAGGAGTCGGTGCCGGTCTCGATGATATTGCCGCCGAACGGACGTTCTTCGACCCGTTGCCTCAGCACCCAGCCTTTTCCCTCCGGTCACAGAATATTTCTGTTGCCGATGTAATCTGCGGGCGTTGTGAGCGGTGTGCCCTCTGCCTGCCGCCGTCGCGTCACTGGGGAGGGTCTGTGGGCGGGCGCGTTACGAGCACCAGGATGACAAAGGGGGAGGCGGGGTGGCCGGCGGTGCTGGTGCGGGAACGGCCTCGTCCACCTGCCATACGTGACCATCCCGACGCGTGGCGGCTTGCGGTCGCCACGGTGTGCTTCGGTGCGTTCATGGGACAGCTCGACGCCAGCATCGTCACGCTGACCTACCACAGCCTGCGCGTGCAGTTCCATGCTCCGCTGGCCGGCGTGGAGTGGGTGTCGCTGGCGTATCTGCTCACATTGGTGGCGCTGCTGGTGCCGGTCGGGCGGCTGGCCGACGCCCGCGGACGCAAGCTGTTCTACCTCTACGGGTTCGTGGTTTTTACCGCTGCCTCGGCGGCCTGCGGCCTGGCCCCATCGCTGGGCGCCCTGATTGCCTTCCGGGTGGTACAGGCGGCCGGGGCGGCGATGCTCCAGGCGAACAGTGTGGCGCTGGTGGCCACGAGTGCGCCGCCGGAGAAGATGCGGACGGCTCTGGGGGTGCAGGCGGCAGCCCAGGCGCTGGGGCTGGCGATCGGGCCCACCGTGGGCGCGGCGTTGGTGGCCACGGTGGGCTGGCGGTGGGTGTTCGGCATCAACGTGCCGATCGGTGTGGTCGCGGTGGTGGCCGGGCATTTCCTGCTGCCGCGCACGCGCAGCCGCAATCCGGTGCCCGCGTTCGACTGGTGGGGGCTGGCGTGGCTGGCGACCGCGACGACGTCGCTGCTGCTGGGTGTGTCGGCGGCGTCCGGGCTGCCCCTTCCGCCCTGGGTGGTGGCGGCGTTGTTCGCCGCGGCGGTGGCGGCGGGCGTGGCTTTCGTCCTGCGGCAGCGCCGGGCGCGGGTGGCGCTGCTGGATCTGGGGCTGCTGCGCCTTCCGGCGGTCTCGCCCGGGCTGGCGGGCGCGCTGAGTGGCTACCTGGTGCTCTTCGGGCCCCTGGTCCTGGTTCCGATCGTGCTGGTGCGCGCGGGCTGCTCGGAGGTGCTGACCGGTGTGGTGGTCAGTGCGCTGCCGGCCGGATTCGCTCTGGCTGCCACCGGCGCGGAACGGGTACTGCCGCGCTCGACGACCGATCGTGGCAGGTGTCTGCTGGGTGCGGTCGTTGCCGGTGGCGCGCTGGCGTGCATGCTGGTGGTGCCCGTGGAGGCCGGGTGGACGGCACTGCTGTTGGCGCTGCTCGGCGTAGGGCTCGGTGTGTTCACGCCCGCGAACAACACGCTGATCATGCGTGCTTTCCCGGTGGCCGCGTCCGGCACTGGTGGGGGCCTGGTGAACATGACCAGAGGGCTGGGCACGGCGCTGGGTGTCGCACTGGTCACCCTGGCCCTGCACCTCGCTCCGGCCGGGAGCGTGGCGCCGGCCGCCCGTCGCGGCGTGACGGTGCTGCTGGCCGCGGCCGGTGTGATGCTGCCGGCGGCCTGGCTCAGCCCGCGGCGGACGGCTTCGGACAGCGGCACGGTGACGAAGTAGCGCGGTTCGACGGCGGGGGCGGCAGGGGCAGAGACGGCCGAGGAGCCGCGAGGTGCGGCAAGGAGGCAGGGCCCGCGCAGGACGGTGATAGTGACCGGCATACCGGTCACTATCACCGCGCCCCTTGCAGTGACGGCAGCGCCGGGCCAGACCGTGCGGCTGGGAAGCCTGGCCGGCCTGAGGCGGCTCTGTTCGGGTATCCGGGTCGCCTCGTGGCCCGTCGGCGGCGCCTTGATTTACCCTGTGCCGCGTCGACCGGGCTCCCCATCCGCTCCGCGGCGCCGGATGTCCCGGCCGCTGAGGAGACGCCGCGTTCGGGACCGGGCGCCGGTATCTGCCGCGGTAGGCATGCGATGACTACCTGGCCCCCTGGCGATGAGCGAGCGCCGTGGGGGTCGCCGACGTGTCGCCTGGCGCCTCGTCCACGACCGGGACTGTTGTGGGCCCTGCGTCTGTGGCCGCCGGGCTCTGCCCCCGGGGCGCAGCCGCTGTCGAGGCCGGGTCGGCCGCTGTCTGCCGGTTTGCCTGCCGGCGGCCGGGCATCATGTCGACGACTCGCAGCGCGGGCCTGGTGAGGACGAGCCCGAGCCCCATCACCAGGACACCGACGGCGGCATCCATCAGGTAGTGGTTGGCGGTGCCCAGTACCACCAGGACCGTCACCACCGGGTAGGTCGCTCCGAGAGCGCGCACCGCCCAGTGCCGTCCGAGGCGGAAGAGCATGAGTCCGCACCACAGCGACCAGCCGACGTGCAGGCTCGGCATGGCCGCGTACTGGTTGGTGAGATGCCCCAGGCCGCGCGGTGCGCTCGCGTCGGCGCCCCACCAGCCGTAGGAGCTGTACTGCGCCATGGTGTCGATGAAGCCGTAGCCGCCGGTCAGCAGCCGGGGTGGGGCGGTGGGCAGCGTGGTGAAGCCGACCAGGCCGATCAGGGTGGAGATCATCAGCCAGGTGCGGGCGGTCCGGTAGTGCGTCGGCCGACGAAGCCACAGCCAGACCAGGACGGCGGGCGTCACCAGGTAGTGCAGTGAAGCGTACGCGAAGTCGGCGGGGACCCCCAGGAAGGCGTGGTGCGCGAAGAGCTGGTTGAACCAGCGCTCCGGGTCCAGGTGCAGCAGTTGCTCGTCGTGCAGGATGTCGGCGCCGTGGCCGACGGCGTTGCCCACCTCGCCTCTGACCAGCAGACGCACCCCGGAGTACACGGTGTAGACGACGGCTATGAGCGGCAGTTCGGACCACCAGCGAAGGCGGCCACGGTAAGCCGCGGCACGCAGCGCTGGGGCGTGGATCGTCATTGCGGGAGTGTCTCCTGGTTCTCCGAAGGCAGGGGGCCGGCGGTCATGGCACGGGGCGTGTCCGTCGTGCCCTCAACGGCATTGATACGGACACCGAACATGTAGCTGCCAGAACATATCGCTAGCCAAATATATCGGTAACCGAATAGCTTTGCCGTCGGTACATCGCTCGTTCACGTTCGTTCGCCCTGCGTTTCACCCTGCGCTCCTACGTTCACGGCTGCCTGCACACGACAGGCCCATGAATCCGGCGGCGGGACCTGCCCTCAGGGGGACCGGTTTGCCCAGGAAAGGACAGTTGCGGTGAAGCTCCAGCGGTTTGCGCTTGTGGCGGGTGTCGGTCTGCTCGCGACGGCCACGCTCTCGGCGTGCGGAAACGACAACAACAACTCAGGCTCGTCGTCCTCGGCCTCCGCCGGCGCGGGCGGATCGTCGGCCTCCGGCGTCTCGTGCGGCTCGGGCACGCTGACGCTGGCCGGTTCCAGTGCCCAGGCCAACGCGATCTCGAAGTGGACGAAGGACTACCAGGCCGCCTGCTCCGGGTCGACGATCAACTACAACCCCAGCGGCTCCGGTGCCGGCGTGACCGCCTTCGAGCAGAACCAGGTGGACTTCGCCGGTTCCGACTTCCCGCTGAGCGCCGACGACCAGCCCAAGGCGGACGCGCGCTGCGGCTCGGGCAACAATGCCATCAACATCCCGCTCGTGCCGGGCGCGATCGCCGTGATGTACAACGTCTCCGGCGTCAGCTCCCCGCTGAACCTGTCCGCGCAGACGCTCGCGAAGATCTTCAACGGCAAGATCACGAAGTGGGACGACCAGGCGATCAAGAAGGACAACCCAGGTGTGAGCCTGCCGGGGACGAAGATCACCACGTTCCACCGGGCGGACAAGTGCGGCACCTCCTACAACTTCTCCAACTTCCTGAACCAGACCGACGCCGCCGACTTCCCCGCGAAGGCGAACAAGCAGTGGCCGGGCAGCGGCGGCCAGGGGCAGAACGGCAGTTCCGGTGTCGCCCAGGCGGTCAAGACCACAGCCGGCGGCATCGGCTACGCGGAGATCTCCTACGCCCAGGCCAACGGTCTGCCCACGGCGAAGGTCGGCAACGCCAAGGGCCAGTTCGTCGAGGCCACCACACAGAACGCCTCGGCGTTCATCGCGAAGGCCAAGACCCAGCGCAACGGCGCGGACCTGCAACTGGCCTTCGACTACGGCTACTCCGACCCCAGCGCCTACCCCGCGGTCCTGGTGACCTACGAGATCGCGTGCGCCAAGGGCAACAAGTCCTCCCAACTGCCCCTGATCAAGGGCTTCTTGAAGTACGGCGCCGGTGACACAGCGCAGGGCGAGCTGCCGGCGGCCGGTTACGTCCAACTGCCCAAGAACATCCAGACGCTGGTGCAGTCCTCGGTCGACTCCCTGAGCTGACGCCCCTCCACGGCTGCCGTCGGACCCTCGGGGGGGGCCAGGCGGCAGCTCCCAGCCCGTCTTCGAACGCACGCGCACCGTCTGGAGAATCATGAGCGGAGAGTCGCCGACCGTGGCCGAGCCGTCCGGCGCGGCGCAAGGACGCCCCAGCCCCGGCACGTCCCCCTCCGGGCTGCTGAGGCGCCGGCGCCGCGCTTCCGGGCGGGGTGACAGGGTGTTCCGGCGTACCGCTGTCGGCGCCGCGGTGTTCCTGCTGCTGCTGATGGGCGCGATAGCCGTCTTCCTGCTCACCCAGGCCCTGCACGCCATCACCGTCGACCACGCCGACTTCCTCACCGCGTTCGAATGGAATCCGGACGAGGACCCCTCGGTGTGGGGTGTGGCCCTGGTCGCCTGGGGCACCCTGGTCACATCGCTGTTCGGCCTGGTCATCGGCGCGCCGGTCGCCATCGGGGCCGCGATGTTCATCACCCAGTACGCGCCGCGTCGCCTGGCCCAGGCACTGGGCTACATCGTCGACCTGCTGGCCGCGGTGCCGTCGGTGGTCTATGGCCTGTGGGGGATCATCTTCCTCGTGCCCCACATGGGCGGCATCTCCAAGTTCGTCGACACCGTCCTGGGCTGGATCCCGGTCTTCTCCTACGACGGCTCGCCCGCGCCGCGTTCGGTATTCGCCGCCGGCATCGTCCTGGCCATCATGATCCTTCCGATCATCGCGGCGCTGTCCCGCGAGGTCTTCCTCCAGACCCCGCACGAAACCCAGGAGGCCGCGTACGCGCTGGGGGCCACACGCTGGGAGATGATCCGCCTGGCCGTGCTGCCCTACGCGCGCTCCGGCGTGATCAGCGCGGTCGTCCTCGGCTTCGGCCGGGCACTGGGCGAGACCATCGCGGTGGCCATGGTGCTCTCGCAGACACAGACCTTCTTCACGCACTTCCTGAATCCCGGTGGCAACACCATCGCCGCCAACATCGCCATCCAGTTCAAGAACGCTTTCGGGGTCGGGCGCGGTGCCCTGATCGCCTCGGGCCTGGTGCTGTTCGTCATGACGCTGCTGATGAACTACCTCGCCCGGTGGATAGCCCGCCGCGGCACCCTTGACCAGCGTTCACAGACCCCCGCCGCCGCACCGCAGGCCCCGACTCCCCCGGCCGACGCGCCCGCCGGGCAACCGCACCACCTGCTGGCCACTGCACCCCGCACCACCCCGCACCCGCTGGACGGTCCGAGCGGACCGCGCGTGCCCATGGCGGGCACCAGTCTGGGACGTCGGATACGCGACCGGGCCGCCCAGGGCCTGGCCGCAGCCGCCTTCGCCGCTGCGGTGCTGCCCCTGGCCTCCATTCTGTGGCTGGTGGTCGGGCACGGGGCCAAGCGCTTCGACAGCGTGTTCCTGAACAACTCCATGCGCAACATCGCCGAGTCCGACCAGGGCGGGGGCGCCTACCACGCCATCCTGGGCACCCTGGAACAGGCGGGGATCGCCACGCTGATCGCCGTGCCGCTCGGGGTGTTCGTCGCGGTCTATCTCGTCGAGTACGGGCGCGGGGCGCTGGCCCGGATGGTCACGTTCGTGGTGGACGTCATGATGGGCCTGCCCTCGATCGTGGCGGGCCTGTTCATCCTGTCGGTGTGGATCCTGGCCTTCGGCTTCCAGGACTCCGGCTTCGCCGGCTCCCTCGCCCTGGTCATCCTGATGCTGCCGATGGTGATCCGCTCCTGCGAGGAGATGATCAAACTCGTTCCCGATTCCCTGCGCGAGGCCGCGTACGCCCTCGGTGCGCCCCGCTGGCGGACCATCGCGCGGGTTGTCCTGCCCACTGCGCTTCCCGGGATGGTCACCGGCATCATGCTCGGCGTCGCCCGGGTCATGGGTGAAACCGCCCCCGTGCTCCTGGTGGTCGGCTTCACCTCCTCGATCAACTTCAACCCCTTCAGCGGCGCCCAGGGCTCGCTGCCCGCCTTCATCTACAACGAGGCCACCCAGCCCTACGCACCTGCCGTCGACCGGGCCTGGGCCGGTGCGCTGACCCTCATCCTGATCATCATGCTGCTCAACCTCGTCGCTCGCCTGATCGCCCGGTGGAAGCAACCCGGTCGCGTCTGAGACCGCTCCCCTCCCGCCGAACCGACCCAGGAGGCTCCCATGGCCCCGCCCCGCCACACCCCCACCGCCCCGGCCGACCGGGGCGACTACGTGGTCGTCCCCCCGAGCACCCAGGGCCGGCTGCGCCTGCTCACCGTGGGCCCGGTGGAACTCGACCTGGACGGCAAGCAACTGCGCATCGCCGGTCAGGTCACCCACATCCCGATGAAGGAATTCCAGCTGCTGGCCATGCTCATGGACAACGCCGGCCTCGTGCTGACCCGCCGCCAACTCCTCGACGAGTGCTGGGAACCCGGCCATCCCGACGGCACCAAAACCCTCGACGTCCACATCAAACGCGTCCGCGAACACCTGGCCGCCGCCGACCCCGACCTGCGGGCCCGGCTGCGCACCGTGCGCGGGTACGGCTACGTCTTCGACGCCGACCCCCCTGGTCCCGTCGCACCGGCACCGGCCCCGAGCAGCACGCCCGATGGGGACCGTCATGTCTTCCGCCTTCCACACGCCTCGCACGGTGCGGCTCGACCCGGCCGGGGCGGTCGCGCATGAAGCACCGGAAAGCTGACCGAACTGGTGCCACCAGCCGGGGGCTGGCAGTGAACAGGGCGGCGAAGACCGGCATCATCGGGGCCTGCGCGGTCGCGCTGGGCCTGGGAGGCTTTGGCGCCTACGACATCGCGCACGGCCAGAGTCGGCCGTCGGGCGGGAGGCGGAGAACCGTGACTCCCGCGGCGGAGTCGAGCACACCACCGCCTACGGCGAAGGCCGGGACGTTCGCGCGTGGCTTCCTGAAGGACTGGGCGGCGGGCCCCGCCCACTACACGGCAGCGGCTGGCGAGACGGACGCGCCGAAGGACGCGCGGCAGGCACTGGACGCCTACCGCGCGGGCGTGAAGCTGCGCTCACTTGCTTTCAGCGACATCGCCACGACCGGAACAGACCCGCGCCGCGGCAACGCGGTGCGGGTCACCTTCACGGTCACAGCCCGGCTCACGGCAGGCACGTGGTCGTATCCCGGGGTGCTCGACGTGGTGCAGGACGCCGCCGGGCAGCAGGCGGTGCGCTGGTCGCCCTCGGTCCTCCACCCCCAGCTCGGCGCCGGCCAGAGCCTGCGCCTGGGCCCCCTCACGCAACCGGCTTCGCAGGTGCGGGTGCTCGCGCGGGACGGCAAGACGCGGCTGACGGGTGAGCGGTTCCCCTCTCTCGCGGCCATCGTGTCCACCATCGGAGCGCACGCGGCGGCCACCGAGAAGGGCAGGGACGGCAGCGGAGTGACGGTGGTGAACACCGCCGGGGCCAGCGTCGCCACCCTGAAGGTCTTCAAGGAGCCGACGGCCGTGTACGTACGCACCACCATCGACGCCGGCCTGCAGGCGGCGGCCGAAAAGGCGGTGCACGACCAGCAGGTGGACGGCAAGCCGGCCGGGGTGGTCGCGCTCGACCGCCACAACGGCCACATCCGCGCCGTCGCCTACGACGGCCCGGACGGCGACATCGCGATCAACGCGGCCAAGGCGCCCGGCTCCACCATGAAGATCATCACGTCGGCGGCACTGTTCGACCGGGCGGGCATGACGCCCGACAGCACGGCCCCCTGCCTCAAGACGCAGGCCGCGTCCGGCCAGGTGTTCCACAACGAGGCGGACGTGCCGGCCAACCCGGACGCCACGCTCCTGCAGGCGTTCGCCGAGTCCTGCAACACCGCCTTCGTCAAGGAAGGTTTCGACCACCTCGTCCACGGCGGTGACGACGCCGCCGACCTGCACGACGAGGCCCACGACATGTTCGGGTTCGGCAGCTGGTCGATCGGCGGGGGCGTGCAGACCACCGACCCGTCCGTCCCTGCAACCCCGTCGGGCGGGGACAAGGCGGCCCAGTTCATCGGCCAGGGCCAGGTCACGGCCAGCCCGCTGGTGCTGGCCTCGGTGGCGGCCACGGTCCGCGACGGCGCCTTCCACCAGCCGGTCATCCTGCCCGACCAGCCGCAGACCCCGGCGCCCCACCCGCTGTCGCCCACCACCGCCGGCTACCTCCAGCGCATGATGCGCGCGGTGGCCACGAGCGGTACCGCGAGCGCCCGCCTGGGCACCCTTTCCGGAGTGGGCGCGAAGACCGGCACCGCGGAAGAGGGCGACGGCACCAACGGCTGGCTCACCGCCTACAACGACGACCTCGCCGTCGCCTCCCTCGTGGAGGGCGGCAGTTCGGGCGTCGGCTCCGCCGGCTACGTCGTATGGGACCTGCTCACCGCACGGTGACATCCGGTCGGGCAAGCGGTGCTTCCACCGGGACGGACGCCCCTCCGATACCCGAAGGCACCCGGATTGGGCCGGTCGGACATGCCGTGCGGCCGGCGCGGGGGCCGGCTGTCGTCGGTGCGGGACACAAAGCACGCGGAGAGGCAGCAGCACTGAAAGGGCTGCTGAAGTCCGGCGCGGCCGGGCAGTCGATCGCGGGAACGGCACACCTCCTGGACCGTGAACCCCCGCGCAGGCTCCCCAAGTCGGCCAACGCGCGCGGGACCAGGAGGGTGCCGAGGCAGGGTGTGCGCCGATCCTCAGTGCGCACCCCGCGGAGGCCACCACGCGCCGCCCTCAGTACATGTACTCGGCTGCTCCGCGGCGCGCCTACTGCAGCGCGTCGCCTCCAAGGCCGTCGGCCGGCTCGCCAAGGTTCTCGGCGAGCCGGAAGAGGGCCGGCAGTGCGCCCGAGATCGCCCGGCGCTCGGCGTCGTCGAGGGCGGCGAGCGCGGCGTCCATGCGGCGCTCGTGGGCGGCGGTCCAGGCGGCGAGCTGTTCGCGCCCGGCGTCGGTGAGGGTGACCACGGAAGCGCGGCGGTCGGCCGGATCGACGTCACGCGCGACCAGCCCCGCGGTGATCATCTGTCCGATCAGCCCGCTGACGGTGCTCGGGGCCAGGCGCTGACGGGAGGCGAGGTCGCTGACGCGGGCCGGGGAGTGTTCACCGAGCACCTGCAGCAGTTCGACCTGGGCCATGGGGAGGGTCTCCCACGGGTAGTCGGTGCGGATCGAGGCCCTCAGCGCGCGGCGCAGCCGGGTGACGGCCTCGGTGAGCAGGCGTGCGTCCGGAGGCTGTCCGGCGGAACGGGGCGGAGAGACCTCGGAGTCGGGCTGCGCAGACATGCGCCAAGAGTAGTCGGACCACGCCCGGGTACAGCCCGGCGTCCGCCGTGTGGACGCTCCGCCCGCACCGATTCCGAATGCTTCGGTGTCCGATGTATTGTCGTGCGGGTACTCCGGCCGCGGGCCGGGTCCCAGATCACGCGAGAACGGTCGACCTGATGAACGTGGCGTACCTGCCCAGTCCCTCGCAGGGAGTGTGGCACCTCGGGCCACTGCCGATCCGCGCGTACGCGCTGTGCATCCTGGCCGGCATCTTCACCGCCGTCTGGCTCACCGGCCGCCGCTGGGAGGCCCGGGGCGGGCGCCGCGAGGACATCGCGGACATCGCGATCTGGGCGGTACCGTTCGGCATCCTCGGCGGCCGTCTCTACCACGTGATCACCGACCCGGAGCTGTACTTCGCTTCCGGCAAGCAGCCCCTGCACGCGCTGTTCATCTGGGACGGCGGCCTGGGCATCCCCGGCGCGGTGGCGCTGGGTGCGGTCGGCGCCTGGCTCGGCTGCCGCCGCCGTGGCGTCAAGCTGTCCGACTTCGCCGACGCCGTCGCCCCGGGGCTGGTGCTGGCCCAGGCGATCGGCCGCTGGGGCAACTACTTCAACCAGGAGCTGTACGGCGGCCCCACCCATCTGCCGTGGGCGCTGTACATCGACCCGGCCAACCGCCCCGCCGACTCCCCCACCATCGCCCTGTACCACCCCACGTTCCTGTACGAGTCGCTGTGGGACCTCGGCGTGATGGCCCTGCTGCTGTGGCTCGACGCCCGCCACCACCAGCGGCTGCGGCGCGGACGCCTGTTCGCCTGCTACGTCCTGGCCTACACCACCGGCCGGGCCTGGATCGAGGCGCTGCGCATCGACCACGCCAACCACTTCCTGGGCCTGCGCCTGAACGACTACGTCTCCCTCATCCTGTTCACCGGCGCGCTGGCATACCTGATCGTCTCCCGGCGTCCGCGCCCGGACGACGACGCCCCGTACCCGGCCCCGGACGCTGCGGATGCCGAGCCGGTGCCCGCCCAGGCGTCCGCGCGGGAGAAGGCGTGAGGGAGGCCACCCAAGCGTCGCCGGCCACCTCCGGGCACCCGCCGCGTCCAAGAGGGCGCATCGGCCCGCTGCTGCCCGCCCGCCTGCGCCCCCTGGACCGGCCCCGGCTGTGGATGGAACTGGCCTGCAGCGGGCTCCTCTACTGGGCCTACACCCTCACCCGCAACGCCGTACCCGCCCACCGCACCGCCGCCCTGCACCGCGCCCACGCCATCTGGCACGCCGAGCAGGTGCTCCACGTGGACATCGAACTCACCGTCAACCACGCCGCCGACCGGGTCGGCTGGCTGATCGTGGGGATGAACTACTACTACGCCACCCTGCACTTCATCGTCACCATCGGCGTCCTGGTGTGGCTGTACGTCCGCCACCCGGGCCACTACCGCGCAGTGCGCACCGCCCTCTATACCGCCACCCTGCTGGCACTGGCCGGCTTCGCGTTCCTGGCCACGGCCCCGCCCCGGTTCCTGGCCGGACGCGGGTTCATCGACACGGTAGTCGTCCACCACACCTGGGGATCGTGGGCGTCGGGGGACGTTGCCTCCCTCTCCAACCAGTACGCCGCGATGCCCTCGGTACACATCATCTGGTCCGCCTGGTCCGGCCTCACCCTGGCCTTCCTCGCCCGCCACACCTGGGTGCGGGTGCTGGGCCTCTGCTACCCGCTGGCGACCTTCACCGTCATCCTGGCCACCGCCAACCACTTCGTCACCGACGCGGCAGCCGGCGCAGCCACCCTCGCACTCGGCTTCCTCATCCAACGGCTCCTCACCGGCCGCCCGGCCTACCCAGCTCTACGGCGGAACGCCCTCACGGCCAGCAAGCCCTGACGCACCGCCAGTACCGCCCAGACCCCGGCGACGGCGGCCAGCCAGCGCGCCTGCAACACCACCGCGCCCGTCACCGCGAGCGCGGCGACCAGGACGTCCAGACTGGTCACCCAGGCGTCCCACACCCACTCGCCGGTGTTCCGGATCACTCCCGCGATCCCCTCTCGGACCCCGTCACAACGTCTCCCGTACCCCCTTCGGCTCCCCGCCCGGGCTCAGCCAGGCCGACGCAACCGCGACGGCCGAGGCCGCCACGAGGATCGCGGAGGCCCACCGGGCACCGGCCTGGCCACCGCCACCGCCGGCCAGGTGGAGGGCAAGAGTGACCAGGGCGACGCCCAGTGCGGTGCCCAGACCACGCGTCATGTTGACCAGGCCACCTCCGGTGCCGGAGGCGCGGGCCGGGATCGCCCTCATGATCATGGTGTTGTTGGCCGGGGTGAAAGTGCCCAAACCCAGCCCGGCCAGTGCCAGGACCGGCACCAGCCAGGCGATCGTCAACGGAACAGCCTGCAGCGCGGCCATGGCGAGGGCGAAGACACCGGCTCCGGCCAGGCAGCGCCTGCGGTCGGCCAGGGAGCGCGGCAGCAGCCGGTCACCTCCGGTCGCGGCCAAAGCGAACCCGGCCGGCAGCGCCGTCAGCACCGTCCCGGCCATCAACGCCGAAGTGCCCCGCGCCATGAGAACGACCGGCACCAGCACCAACGGTCCGAACAGCACCAGGTACCCGCTCAGCGCTCCGATCAGCCCGAACGCCACCGCCCGCCCCCGCAGCAGAGCCAGGTCCAGCAGCGGCGCGACGGCCCGACGCTGCCGGCGCACGAAGCCCCAGCCCGCCACCGCGGCCACTGCGAACAGCACGGCCACACCCCAGCCGGGCACCGGCAGCCCGGAGGCCGCCGACACACCCAGAAGCACGCTGGTAGTCGCCACCGCCAGCAGGGACAACCCCTGCCAGTCGAAGCCCACCACGCGGGTACGGCCCCGGGTACGCGGCACCAGATAGTGCCCGGCCACCAGCGCGACCAGCCCAACCGGCACGTTCACCCCGAACACCCAGCGCCAGCCCAGCGTCGACACCAGCACCCCGCCCACCGTCGGCCCCAAAGCCAGACCCAGCGCCTGCGCGGCGGCCTGCACCCCCAACGCCGTGCGCATCCGCTCCGGCGGCGCACTGGTGGTCACCAGCGCCACGCTGTTGGCCTGCATCAGCGCCGCCCCGGCCGCCTGCACCACCCGGAAGCCCACCAGCGCCGCCAGCGACGGCGCCAGCCCACAGGCGGCGGACGCCAGCGTGAACACCGCGAACCCGTACAGGTACAGCAGCTTGCGGCCGTGCGCGTCGGCCAGCCGCCCGGCCGGAATCAGCAGCGCCACCAGAGTGATCAGATAGGCCAGCGACACCCACTCCACCGCCGCCAGAGACGTACGGAACTCTGTACGCAGACTGCCGTAGGTCAGCGTCACGATGCTCGCGTCCAACTGCCCCATGAACGCCCCGAAGCACACCGTGCCCACCGCCAGCCACCAGGCGTTCGGCCGCGACCGTATCCCTTCCGGACGAGCCCGCTCCACGGTGAGCACGGCGGACCAGCGTCTCCTGGACGGGCGGGGACTCATGCGGGTGGCCATACCCCTCAGGATATATCGGTCACCGAAATGTTTTGCTATCGTTCCATCTCGGGTTCCGCGGCAGCGCCACCCGCACCGCCCAGATGACGGCGCGAGGAATGTCCATGGCGCCGCCGCGGGCCTCCCCACCCAGACGCAACACCCTGACATCAGGGGGAGCCGTGCCGATTGACCTCGACGAGGACGCCGCCATCCTGCGCGTCACCGACCAGCTCAAGACCTCCTACAGCGACCGCCACACACCCGACGAGATCGAGGCCGCGGTCGCCGAAGCCCGCGAGTCCCTCAGCGCCCTCCCGATTCGAACCCACATACCCGTCCTCGTGGAACGCAAGGCCCGCCGCATCCTCAGCGAGCACACCGGCTGAGGAAGAGCCCAGGGGAAGTTGCCGCCGTGACGTGGCCGCGGATCACCGGCTTCCCCGCGCACGCCGGCAGGCATCCCGGGGTCGTCGGCGCGCGACGGACGATGGCCAGGCACCCTCTGGAGCGAGTCGTATCAGGCCACTCGCAGCCCCGGAACCGCGATGAGAAGGTCCACCACGGCCTCCTCGGACCAGTGCCAGTGGGCGCGGCTACCGTGGACCGCCACATCTGAATCCGGAGGATGAAGTGGTCAGACGCATGGCGGACGAGGCGTTCCGCGACGAGCAGGAGAGCGGCCGGTACGCGCCGCATGTCCGTGCCATCAACGAGATGGTCGATGAACTGCGCGACCAGGACGGCCGCGGCTGGATGCCGTACGTGGCTCCCTGGCACGGGGGCGTCGACGCACGCGTGTTGTCGGTTCTGCGCGATCCGGGCCCCAAGACCCAGGACGGCAGCGGTTCGGGTTTCCTGTGCATGGAAAACGACGACGCCACGGCCGAACGCCAGTGCACCGGCTTTACCGAAGCGGGCATAGACGCCCGCGTCACCACCCCCTGGAATGCCTACCCCTGGTACATCAACCGCGCCCCCAACGCCGAGGAACGCAGAGCCGGCGTCACTGTTCTGGCCCGCCTCCTCGGTCTGCTTCCCCGCCTTGAAGTAGTCCTTTTGCAAGGAGTCGACGCGCAGGACATCTGGCGACGACTGGAGAAGACCCACCCCCAGCTCGTGGGCGAGGCACAGTACGAGGTCGTCCACACCTATCACCCCGGCCGGCAGGCCCTGTGGTCGCCGGACCCTGCCATCCGAGCAGCCCGGGAACAACAGCGCCACGACTCATACCAGCAGGTGGCGCAAGCGCTCCAGCGGTAGCAGGCACAGCGGCAACTCGACGGCGGCAGCACCGCACCGTCGCCGGCTTCCCGGATGAAGATCACTGCTCACGTCGGCGGGAGGATGGCGTGGAGTACGTGTGCCGCATGCCGACACACGTCACCCGCGTGTGGGTCTTGTCCAGCTCCTGCGGATGAGACGAGCCTGCGAAGCGGCGGCGAAGCGTGCTCCCGGGCCGGACGCCGCTCGACCCGATCGGTAGCGACGACCGCCATCGCAAGCGGACGAACGGGTCGCTCAGCACCCACTGTCTTCCCAGGGCCCTGCGAGAGGCGTCGGCATCCGACGCTGGTCAGAAACGAATCTCGACGGCGCGGCCTTCCGCGTCGAGCTGGGGCACCTCGGGAACCCTGCCCGAGGTCCCCCGTGCGATCCGGTACGCCGACCAGGCCGCGCCGGCAGCGTCGAGAACGTCGTCCGCGGGAACACGATCCGCCTCACCGAGCACGTCCGGGAGGACGATCCCGGCCCCGGCCAACAGGGAGCGGCGCAGGTGCTGCCCGCGCCAGGTCTTCTTCGCGTAAGCCGGCGAAACCCCGTCCGCCAGGGCGGAGAAGCACACCTCGGGGTGCACCTCGTGGACCCGTTCATCGGCGAGCCAGCATGCCCGAGCCTCAAGCAGCTTCGGGGCCAGCGCCCACGCCTGCTGACTCAACCGGTTACCGGTGAGCTCCTGGCACCGGTCGGCTGCCGCCACGTACTCGCGTTCCTGCCACACCGGTCTCGGCGCGATGAGGAAGACACTGTTGCGCCGCACACCGAGCAGGGCCTTGGCCGCCAGGTCCGCGGCACGCCAGCCCTTCTCGACGAGCCCGAGCGGCATGTCCACCGCGATCACCCGCGCTCCGACGGCACGCTCGATCAGCGTGTCGAGCCGGCTATCCACCAGGCTGCCCGCGTACGCGCCGTCCGTGAGCCCGATCCCGACCCAGCCCTGCTTACCGCAGGCGTCGACTCCCAGGACGTCCATCCCATCCACCCCGTCATACAAGGAGCGCAACCTACCGCGACGGCGCCCGTCCGATAGCCCACCACGGTCAGCTGTCCACACGGAGGACTTCACCGAACGCGTCCGCATGGGCCTTCAGCGCCTCGCGGGCGAAGGTGACGCCCAGGTCCACGACCTGTTCGATCGTCAGATCGGGTGCCGGGATGCTGCGGTAGACGAAGTCGGGGGCGAAGCCGTTGAAGGTCAGCGGCTGGTGCGGGGCGACGCCGGGACGTTCGGGTCCGGTGTCGCCGAGCAGGTCCCGCGCCCGGTCGAAGCGGAAGTAGTCGCCGTAGGCGCGCGCCTGGCCCTCGCGGACCTCCCGTCGCTCCTCGCCCTTCCCGTGCCCGGGGCCCGTGCCGGTCAGATACACGAGACGGAACTGGCCCTCCTGGATCTGCCAGCCGAAACCGGGTCCCGGGCAGGCGGTGAACATCTCGACGATGCCCTGGCCCCGGCTCATCGCGGTACGTACCAGGATCCCCTCCCGCTCGATCTCCCCCGCCAGCTCCGCCCGGATCCGGTTCGTGGCGTGCAGGCAGCGCATCTTCTGCACCGTCGCGTCCAGGCGAGCGGGCCGGAGGATTGCTGCCGCCTCCGCGGGAAGCAGCAACGGCTCCGAATCGGCGGGCGTGCCGACCTCGGCGCTCAGGTCCACGAGTGTGCCGATCAGGCCGAGCCAGCGCTCGAACACGTCGGCGCCGAAGCGGTCCGCCCCGCGCAGCTCCGGAAGGCAGGGACGCAGCGTGGCGGCCAGCTCGTCGTAGCCGCGCCAGTGCCACGCCGTCCCGGCCGGTGTCGTCCACGTCCGTCCCGGCCATCCGGGATCGAGCAGGCTCAGCAGCACCAGGACGGGACGGTCGAGCCCGTGCAGCTTGCCGTCGGCGTAGGAGTCCAACTGGTCGGTGTCCGGGAGCGAGAACACCTTGTTCTCCATCACCAGCGGGCTGCGACCGGGGTATTCCACGACAAGATCGAGGTTCCGCCACTCCCGCCGCACCCGCACCCGACCCAACCCATGACCACTCTCGGGTATCTGCCAGGCATCCAGAAGGGCCTCGCCCAGCACCGGATGGTGCTCCACGTACCAGGCGAGCGTGTCGCTGTGGAACAGTTCCTTGCTGCCCCTCGACATGGCGAAGACCACGTCGCCGGTCAGCGACTCCACCAGGTCGGAGAGTCGCGCGAATGAACCGCCGGGCACCCGTTGCCTCCCGCAAGGTCGAAGCACACGTGCACAGCCGACCCACTTGGCCTCGGCGCGAGCACCCGGCAGGCCAGGGTAGCCGCCTTCCCCTCGTCCGTTCCGTGCCGGGTTCCGCGACCACTCGCCGGCACCTGCGTGCCTGGCATCATTCCGCGGCATGGGAAGGGACAACAGCGACGAGGCGTACGTCCTCGATCTGTGCGACGAACTGCTCGGCGAACGCGGCCTGCGCCAGCACCGGTTCGACTGGCTGCTGGGCGACCCGGGGACGAACGGACGGCGCATGAGGCTGCCGGTCGACGCGTACTGGCCCGGTCAGCACCTGGTGGTCGAGTACCGGGAGATCCAGCACGACCAGCCGGTGCCGCACTTCGACAAGCCGGACCGGCTCACCGTCAGCGGCGTGCACCGTGGGGAGCAGCGCGCGCTCTACGACGCCCGTCGCGACACCCTGATCCCGCAGCACGGGATCCGTCTGGCGGTGATCCGGCCCGCTGACCTCGACGCCGACTCCAGGGGCCGCCTTCGCCGAACCAGAGACACGGACCTGCAGGCGGTACAGACGATCCTCGCACCGGTAAGCGACGAGGACCGCGTCACCGATGCCTTTCGCCGTCATCTGATCGCCGACGGATGGACCGTGGTCACCCCTACGGACCGGTGGACCGACGTCGAGGCCGTACGCGGCGAGGAGCGACTGATCGCCGAGGCGAAGGGCCGCACCCAGGAGAAGGGGATCGACGCCGACATCGCCTACGGCCAGTTGCTGCGCCGCATGACGAGCAGCTCCCCGAACATCCGCTACACGCTCGTCGTACCGACATCCTCGCTGTGGCATGCGCAACGCGTCCCAGCCCACATCCGGCGGCTGCTGCGGATCGACCTGTACGAGGTGGCCGACGACGGAGGGGTGAACCATCACCCCTCCTGACCAGCCCACGGCCGGAACCCGCCGTGAGACCGCCATGCTTGTGGACGAACGGATGAACCACGGGCGAATTCTCGATCGCCGTCCGGTCAGAACAGGGTCAAGAGGCCCGGTCAGGGCCCTGCGACCTGCCTAGGATCAAGAACACCGCTCCCGTTCGTACGACTCCCTCTGGAGGCCCGGCGTGCCCGTCACCAAGCGCGGCGCCGAAGCCGAACCCGGTCCGATATCGCCCCCGGATCCAGCACCGGCATCGTCTGCCCCGGCCGCCCGCCGCCGTACCGTGCTGCTCGCGGCGGGTGCTCTCGTGGCGGTGGCGGCCGTGGGGGCCGGAGTTCTCGCGGCCCGGGGATCCGGTTCGAGCGCGCGGCCAGCCGCCGCTGCCGACGGGCTCCCGCACACCACCGTCGAGGTCGCGACCTCCGGCTGCGGCAGCGGCTGGACGCACCCGCAAGCCGGTCACCAGGTCTTCGAATTGCACAACACATCCAGTACCGCGGCCGAGGTGTATCTCACCGACGCGAAGACCGGTGCCGTCTACGGCGAGGTCGAGGGGCTGGCGCCGGGTACCGTCCGGCCGCTCGGGGTGACCCTCGGGAACGGGTCGTACGCCTTCAAGTGTCTGCCCGACGACGCGGACGCCGTGACCGGACCGACCGTGCGGATCAGCGGCTCGAAGGTGAAGAGCGGGCCCGCGGCCGTGCCGATCACTCAGCAGGAACTCATCCCGCCAACGCTGGCCTACCAGAAGTGGATTCAGGGCCGGACCGTCGAACTCGCCCAGAAGACCGACGTGTTGCGGGCCGCCGTCGATCGCGGTGATCTCGCGGCGGCCTGGAGGGCTTGGCTGCCCGCGCATCTCGTGTACGAGCGGATGGGCGCCGCCTACGGCACGTTCGGTGACTCCGACGGGGCGATCAACGGCACCACGGCCGGGCTGTCCGGCGGGGTGCACGATGCCGGGTTCACCGGGTTCCACCGGGTCGAGTACGGGCTGTGGCACGGCGAGTCGGCGAGCGGGCTGCGTGGTCCCGCCGATCAACTCGCCAAGGATGTCCACGCGTTGGAGGGCAGTTGGCCCGCTCAGCGGATGGATCCGGCCGACACCGGTCTGCGTGCGCACGAGATCCTGGAGAACACCGTGCAGTTCGAGCTGACCGGCCGCACCGACTACGGCAGCGGGACCAATCTGGCCACCGCCCGCGCCAATCTCGACGGCACCCGCGTGCTGCTCGGATACCTGGGCCCGCTGCTGAAGACGCGTGACGCGGGGTTCGCTGAACTCGGCGACTGGATGGACCGGGCGCAGCACACCTTGGACGGCCTCGACCACTCCGGAAAGTGGACACCACTCTCCCAACTCTCGCGTCCGCAGCGGGAGAAGGTCGACGCCGACCTCGGTGGACTGGTCGAGCGGCTGGCCGACGTGGCCGCCCTCACGGACGTACGGAGGACCGCGTGAAGCGCGTGAACGAGGTGGGCCGCCGAGGTTTTCTGGCGAGTGCGGCAGCTGTGGCCGGTGGCGGTCTGGTCGCCGCCGATCGTGGTGCCGCCGCGGCTGCCGTGCAGACGCCGGCCACCACCGTGCCCTTCCACGGGGTCCATCAGGCCGGGATCGTCACCCCGGCGCAGCGCGCCACGGCGTTCGTGTCCTTCGACACCACCGCCGCGGACAAGTCCGAACTCACCGACCTGCTGCGGACGTTGACCGACCGGGCCCGCTTCCTCACCACCGGCGGCAGCCCGGCGGACCTGGGCATCACCGCCCCGCCCTCCGACTCGGGCACGCTCGGCCCGGACCTCCCCGCCGACCGGCTGAGCATCACGGTCGGCGTCGGGGCGTCCCTCTTCGACGACCGCTATGGGCTCGCGAAGCTCGCGCCCCGCCGGCTCACCGCGATGCCGTCGTTCCCGGACGACGATCTCAACTCCGCCTGGTGTCACGGCGATCTGAGTGTGCAGTTCTGCGCCGACAGCGCGGACACTGTGCTGCACGCCCTGCGCGATGTCACCCGGCACACGCGCGGTGGTCTCCAAGTGCGGTGGCGTACGGACGGGTTCATCAGTCCGCCGCGCCCGTCGGGCACCCCGCGCAATCACCTGGGCTTCAAGGACGGCATCTCCAACCCGGAGGTGACCGATGCCCGCGCGATGAACGACCTTGTGTGGGTGGGCGGTAGCGGAGGCGAGCCGGACTGGGCGACCGGTGGCAGCTATCAAGTCGTGCGGCTGATAAGGATGTTGGTGGAGTTCTGGGACCGGGTCTCGATCACCGAGCAGGAGCGGATGTTCGGCCGGGCCCGGGACACCGGCGCTCCGCTGGACGGGCGGCACGAGAAGGACACGCCCAATTTCGCGCAGGACCCGCAGGGCGATGTGATCCCGCTCGACAGCCACATCCGGCTGGCCAACCCGCGCACCGCGCAGAGTGCCGATCAGCGCATCCTGCGCCGGGGTTACAACTACGACCGGGGCATGGACAGCAACGGCAACCTCGACATGGGCCTGCTGTTCTGCTGCTACCAGCAGGACCTGGCCCGGCAGTTCGCGAAGGTGCAGGAGCGGCTCGCCGGTGAACCGCTGGTCGACTACATCTCGCCGTACGGTGGCGGCTACTTCTTCGCGCTGCCCGGCGTACGGGACGCGTCCGACTGGCTGGGCCGCACCCTGCTGGCCTGAGACACTGCTGATCTGAGACATGGGTCAAGAACAGGCCAACAAACCATGAGAATCTCCTGACCCGCCGTTCGCCTTGACGTCATTGCCGCTCCCCCGGGCCGCCGCCACCATTGCGCAGGATCCGGCTGTAGATGGCACAAACATCGAATCTGCGGGCCGGGCCCTGGACTTCGATGCTCCCTCGGAAGGCGAGACAGCATGATCGGCACAGGAAGATCCTCAGGTGGGCGACGTCAGGTGACGCGCATTGGCGCCTTGCTCGGCGCTGCCGCACTGGCGACCGCTGGCGGGGCCGTCCCCGCGTCGGCGAACTCCGGCGGTCACCACCCCTCCGGCACCCACACCGCGACACCGATCAAGCACGTGGTCGTGATCTACGACGAGAACGTCTCCTTCGACCACTACTTCGCCACCTACCCGCAGGCCGCGAACACCGACGGGACGAGGTTCAAGGCCGCAGCGCACACGCCGAAGGCCGACAACCTGCTCAACGCCGGGCTGCTGAAGAAGAACCCGAACCTCTACACGCCCACCCGGCTGAGCAGTTCGCAGGCGATGACCTGCGACCAGAACCACTCCTACGGCCCCGAGCAGTACGCGGCCGACGGCGGCAAGGCCGACAAGTACGTCGAGAACACCGAGGTCAACAAGTGCTCTGGCCTCTTCGGTGAGCCCGGCCTGGTCATGGACTACTACGACGGCAACACCGTCACGGGTCTGTGGAACTACGCCCAGCAGTACTCCCTCAACGACAAGTCGTTCAGCTCGGTCTACGGCCCCTCGACGCCCGGCGCGCTGAACCTGATCTCCGGTCAGACCCACGGCGTGATCTCGGTCGACCCGGCCTCCGGCACCGAGAACCCGAAGCAGACGACGACCCCGGACTCGTACACCGTGGTCTCCCCGAACGCCAAGGGCGTCGGCACGGTCATCAACGACCCCGACCCGGCCTTCGACGACTGCTCGGACAAGGACCACACGAGCACCAACGCACTCGCGGTGATGCAGGGCGAGAACATCGGTGACCTGCTCAACAACAAGGGCGTGACCTGGGGTTGGTTCCAGGGCGGCTTCCGGCCCAGCACCGCGTGGGACGGCAAGAGCGGCGACTACGCGAAGTGTGCCGGCACCACCCACACCAACGTCGGCGGCGCCGCTTCCGAGGACTACAGCCCGCACCACTCGCCGTTCGAGTACTACAAGTCGACGTCCAACCCGCACCACCTGGCCCCCAAGAGCGTCAGCGAGATCGGCCGCAACGGGCGCGCCAACCACAACTACGACCTCACGGACTTCGACGCCGCTCTCAAGACCGGCAATCTCCCCGCGGTCAGCTTCCTGAAGGCGGCCGAGTACCAGGACGGGCACGCCGGTTACTCCGACCCGACGGACGAGCAGAACTTCCTGATCAAGGAGATCAACGCGCTGCAGCAGTCCCCGGAGTGGAAGTCCACCGCTGTCGTGCTCGCCTACGACGACTCCGACGGCTGGTACGACCACGTCACGTCGAAGGTGCGCAACGGCTCCACGGACTCCACCGTCGGTTCCAACGGCAAGGCCCTCGACAGTGCAGCCTGCCAGTCCGGTCCGGCCGCCAAGGGTGGCTACGCGGACCGCTGCGGGCCGGGCACCCGGCAGCCGCTGCTGGTCATCTCGCCGTACAGCAAGGTCAACAAGGTCGACCACACCGCCACCGAGCAGGCGTCGATCACCCGGTTCATCGAGAACAACTGGCACACCGGCCGGATCGGTGACGCGTCCTTCGACCAGCGGGCCGGCAGCCTCACCGGCATGTTCGACTTCAAGCACCCGAACAACAAGCAGGTGCTGCTGAACACGGACGGCTCCGTGAAGTCGGTGAAGCGGATCCCGCACTACACGCAGACGGCCTCGTCCGCGTCCGACCTGGCCGCGTACAACCAGGACCTCGCCGCGCAGAACGTCTCCTATTCGGGTTCCACCTCAACGAGCCTGCCGATTGCCATCGCAGCCGGCATCCTCACCGCCGGCGCGGCAACCACCGCGTTCGCCCTGCACCGCCGCAAGGCGCGCACCCGGGGCGCGACCACGGCTGTGTGACCACTGCGGTGTGACCGCGCAACACCCCTGCGGACGGCGGGGTTCCTGCTCACGGGCCGGGACCCCGCCGTTGCCGCATACGCTCATCTGGACAAGACCCACAGGCCCGCAACGTGCCGGCTGCTGGGTGGAAGCCTTGGCCGACAGCAGGTGAACCCTGATGCCAGGGTCAATGGTGTGTCAGCCGGTCACCGGATGGCCGGGCGGCGCCGTCGCGCGGCAGCCGGATGACGATCCGTGTCCCTGCGGCGGGTTCCGAGAGGGCCGTGACGGTGCCGCCGTGCGCGGTGATCAGTTCTTTCACCACGGCGAGGCCGATGCCACTGCCGCCGCTGCGGTTCCGGGCGGCGCTGCCGCGCCAGAGCCGGTCGAAGACGTGCGGGAGTTCGTCGGCGGGAATGCCGGGGCCGTCGTCAGTGACCTCCACGAGTACCGTGTCGCCTTCGGCGGATGCGGTGACGGTGACAGTGTCGTCGGGGTGGCAGTAGCGGGCCGCGTTGCTCAGCAGGTTTCCCAGGGCCTGGTGGATGCGGTCGGCGTCGGCGTGGATGGGCAGCGGGTCGGTCACGATGCGGGTGCGGACGGTGAGTCCGGCGGCGCGCAGTTCGGCCTCCCGGTCGGTCACGGCATGGCGTACGAGGTGGGCGAGTTCGACCGGGGCCATGTTCAGGGACAGCCGGGCCGATTCGGCCTCGGACAGTTCGGCCAGGTCGCCGACGACGCGGCCAAGGCGCAGGGTCTGGTCGTGGAGTGCGGCCAGGCGGGCCGGTGAGGGGATGTCGTATCCGTCGCGCAGTTCCTCCAGGCCGGCCTGGAGCGCGGCCAGTGGGGTGCGCAGTTCGTGGGCGACATCGGCCGAGAGGCGGCGGCGGGCCTGCTCGGCGTGGGTGACGTCGTCGGCCATGGAGTCGAAGGCGCGGGAGAGGTCGCCCAGTTCGCCGGGCGCGTCCACCCGGGCGCGGGCGGTGTGGTCGCCGGCTGCGAGTGCGCGGGCGGTGCGGGCGACCCGTACGACCGGGTCGGTGAGGCGGCGGGTCACGAACCAGCTCACGGCCAGGGCCAGGGCCAGGGCGGCCAGCGCCGCGCCGGCGATCCAGCCCCAGGCGATGTTCCGGCCGGCCGATCCGGATGGGTAGGGAAAACGCAGGTGGACGGAGCCCACGGTGGTGCCGCCGGACACGATGTCGGCGCTCGCGGTGCGACCTGACCCGGCACCGGACATACCCGTGCCGTGTCCCTGACTCTGCATGCCCGTGCCGTGCTCCGTGTCGTCCGTGGAGTCGGCCGTGGACAGGATGACCCGGCTGTCGGTGTCTTGCACGGTGAGTACCGCGTCGGCGCCGGCCGCGATCGTACGGGTGGGGCCGAGGTCGGCCGCGCTCCAGCCGCCGGCCCTGCGGTAGGCCGCCGCCGCAGCGGCGGCCGTGCGGTCGGCGACGCGCTGCCGGTCGGCCTGCTGCGCTGTGCTGATCCCCCGGTCGGTGCCGACCAGGGCTGCGGCCGTCAGCAGGGCCACCGACGAGAGGGCCACGACGGCGAACGCCGCGAACAGCCGCCCGCCCAGGGGCCCGAGTCCCAGGCGCCGCCCGGCCTCACGCGTCACGGCTCAGTCCCAGCCGGTATCCCACGCCGAGCACCGTCTCGACGACGCCCGAGCCGTCGGGCCCCAGCTTGTGCCGCAGGTTCTTCACGTGCGAGTCGATGGTGCGTTCGTAGCCGGTGAACTCGTAGCCCTGGACCCGGTTGACGAGTTCGTAGCGCGAGTACACCCGCCCGGGGACCGAGGCGAGGGCGGTGAGCAGGCCCCACTCGGTCGGTGTCAGCTCCAGCGCCGTGCCGTCGAGCGTCGCCTCGTGCCGTGCTTCGTCGATGCGCAGCCGGCCCCCGCCGTACGAGACCGCCGATTCCCCCGGAGTGCCGGATGCCGCTCCGGCCCGGTGCAGCACCGCCTGGACGCGCAGCACCACTTCGGTGGGGCTGAACGGTTTGGTCACGTAGTCGTCGGCGCCCAGCCGCAGCCCGTGGATGCGGTCCTCGACCGCGCTGCGGGCCGTGAGCACCACGACCGGGATCCCGCCGCGGGCATGCGCCTCGCGCAGCACGTCGTCCCCGTCGACGTCCGGCAGACCCAGGTCCAGGACCGCCAGGTCCACCGACCCGTCACCGAGTAGCCGGATCGCCTCGGCACCGGAGCCGGTCGTCACCACCGCATACCCCGCCCGCTCCATGTAGCGGCGCAGCAGTTCGCGGATCTCCTTCTCGTCCTCGACGACGAGCACGGTGGTGGCCATGCACCCAGGTGTACGGGGCGCGGGCCGCCCCCGCCAGTGCCGAACAGCCCCTGCGGGCACGTCCGGTGGGCTCCATACCGCCTCCACACCACTGCCATGCCGTCTGCGACGCCCGGCGGGACGGTGAAAGCGCATCAACGAAGAGCACGCCAAGGGAAAGCAGATCCGGAGTAGGTGCCTCATGAAGCGCAACACCAAGCTCGCCACCGCGATCGCCGCGGCAGCGGCCGTCGTGACCGGCGGCATCCTCATCGCCGGACCGGCCACCGCCGGCGCGACCGGAGGGCAGACGCCGTCCGCGCGGTCCACCACGCAGAGCTCGATGATGATGAACGGTCAGCAGCACACCCACCGCCCCGGCGACGGGACGGGAGTCGGGGACGGCAACGGCCCCTGCTCGCGCTCCGGTTCGGCCGCCACCACCGCACCCAGCGGCACCCTGAGCGCGGCCCAGAAGACCACGCTCGCCCGCATGGCCCAGGAGGAGAAGCTCGCCCACGACCTCTACACCGTGTTCGCCGCCCGGTACGACGCCCACGTCTTCGACCGGATCGCCGCAGCCGAGACCCATCACCTCGATGCGGTCCGCACGCTCCTCGACCGCTACGACGTGAGCGACCCCACCACGGGCAAGGCGGCGGGCGACTTCACCGACACCACCGTCCAGGCCACGTACGACCGGCTGCTGAAGCAGGGCACGGCAAGCGTGGACGGCGCACTGAAGGCCGGCCTCACCTTCGAGACCGAGGACATCGCCGCCCTCACGAAGGCGCGGTCCGGGCTCGACGCCCCGGACGTCGAGCAGGTATACGCCAACCTGCTCGCGGCCTCGCGGATGCACCAGGCCGCCTTCGACTCGTGGCTCGTCCGGTGATCCCTGCCGACCGGTGCCCTTACCTGACGGGCAAAATACCCTAGGGGGTATTTGACAGCACTTCCGGGAGCACCCTACCCTCGCTGCCATAGATACCCCCTAGGGTATTCCGAGGAGGTTGCGAAGATGGCTCGTGAAGTGGATCTGGAAGCGTTCGCCGCGGCTCTGGCGGCCGGCGGGGTCGTCCTGGACGTCCGGGAGCAGGGCGAGTACCTGGTCGGCCACGTGCCGGGCGCGCGGCTGATGCCGCTCAGCGCGCTGGCGGGCCGGATCGGCGAACTGCCCGCCGGCCGGCCGGTGTACGTGATCTGCGCCAGCGGCAACCGCAGCCTGACCGCCGCCGACCGCATGAGTGGGGCCGGCATCGACGCGTACTCCGTGGCGGGCGGCACCAGCGGCTGGGCCCGAACCGGGCGCCCGCTGGTGACCGGACCCCACGCAACCGCGGCCTGATCGAGTCCGCCCCCTTTGGCCGCCTCTGGCCCCGGCCCGGTTCATCGGGCACCGCATCCGCACCCACATCCGATGGGAGTCCTTCCTTGGCCTCCATACCCTCATCCCCCACCCACCGTCACGTCGTCATCGTCGGCGGCGGCAGCGCCGGGATCAGCGTCGCGGCCCGGCTGCGCCGCGCCGGTGTCACCGGCATCGCCCTGATCGAACCGTCCGACACACACTGGTACCAGCCGCTGTGGACCCTGGTCGGCGGCGGCCAGGCCCCGCTGCGCGCCACCCGCCGCCCCGAGGCGTCGGTCGTCCCCGACGGAGTGCACTGGATCCGGCAGGCCGCCCGGGCAATCGACCCGGACCTGCGGACCGTCACCCTCGGCGACGGGCGCAGGCTCGGCTACGACTTCCTCGTCATGGCGCCCGGCCTCCAGCTCGACTGGAACGGCGTGCCGGGCCTCGCCGAGGCCATCGGCCATGACCGTGTCACCAGCAACTACGCACCCGAGTACGCCCCGCGCACCTGGGACCTGATCCGCGGCATGCGCTCGGGCACGGCCGTCTTCACCCACCCGGCCACCCCGCTCAAGTGCGGCGGCGCACCGCAGAAGATCGCCTACCTGGCCGCCGACCACTGGCGCAGGCAGAAGGTCCTGGACCGCATCCGGATCGTCCTCGTGATCCCCGACCCCGCCCTGTTCAAGGTGCCGGCCTGGTCCGAGGTACTGGAGAAGGTCGCCGCCCGGTACGGCATCGAGGTGCGGCTGCGTTCGGAGATGACCGCCGTCGACGGCGACGCCCGCGAACTGACCGTCACCGATCACGCCACCGGGACCAAGGAAACTCTCGCCTACGACCTCCTGCACGCGGTCCCGCCGCAGAGCGCCCCGGACTGGGTCAGGACCGGCCCGCTCGCCGACCCCGCGAGCCCGCAGGGATTCATCGCGGCCGACAAACACACCCTCCAACACCCCCGCCACCCGGAGGTCTTCGCGCTCGGCGACGTGGCGAACCTGCCCACGTCCAAGACCGGCGCGGCCGTCCGCAAGCAGTCCCCGGTGGTCGCCGCCAACCTGCTCGCCGTCATGCAGGGCGCCGAGCCCACCCGCCGCTACGACGGCTACACCTCCTGCCCGCTGGTGACCGCCCGCGACAAAATGCTGCTCGCCGAGTTCGACTACGACCTGCGGCCCACCCCGAGCTTCCCGCTGATCGACACCTTCAAGGAACGCCGCGACATGTGGCTGTTCAAGCGGTACGGCCTGCCGCCGCTGTACTGGCACGGCATGCTCACCGGCCGCCTCTGACCGGCCGGCCCGGGCCTCCCCCGACCCGGGCCGGTCACCTCACCACCCGCACAGGGTCCAACCCTGATCACTTGGATACCCCCCAGGGTATTAGATCTCGTCGATCCCACTACGGAGGTCATCCGTGTTCTTCGCCCAGCACTACCTCGACTGCCTCTCCCAGGCGTCCTATCTGATCGCCGACGAGTCCACCGGCAAGGCCGTCGTCGTCGACCCGCGCCGCGACGTCTCGGAGTACCTCGCCGATGCCGAGGCGCACGGCTTCACCATCGAGGCCGTCATCAACACCCACTTCCACGCCGACTTCCTCGCCGGCCACCTCGAACTCGCCGCCCGCACCGGCGCCTGGATCGGCTACGGCCACCGCGCCGAGACGGAGTACCCGATCCGCAAGCTCACCGACGGCGAGCGCATCAGCCTCGGCGACGTCACCCTGGAGATCCTGGAAACCCCCGGCCACACCCCGGAGTCCATCAGCGTCCTGGTCTACGAGCACGCGGCCGACGCGGTCCCGTACGGCGTCCTGACCGGCGACGCGCTGTTCATCGGCGACGTCGGCCGCCCCGACCTGCTGGCCTCCCTCGGTGTCACCGCCGACGAACTCGGCCACATGCTCTACGACAGCATCCAGCACAAGCTCATGGCCCTGCCCGACCCGGTCCGCGTCTTCCCCGCCCACGGCGCCGGATCCTCCTGCGGCAAGAACCTCTCCACCGAGCGCCAGTCGACCATCGGACAGCAGCGCGCCACCAACTACGCCTGCGCTCCCATGAGCGAGCAGGAGTTCGTCGCCCTCGTCACCGCCGGACAGCCCTCCGCGCCCGGCTACTTCGTCTACGACGCCATCCTCAACCGCAAGGACCACGGCCTGTTCGACGCGGCAGTCACCCAACAGCCTTTGTCCGCAACCGAGTTCCTCGACCGACGGGCCGCCGGCGCGTTGGTCCTGGACGCCCGCGACCCGCAGGAGTTCGCCACCGGGCACCTACTCGGTTCCGTGAACGTGCCCGCCGACGGGCGGTTCGCCGAGCAGGCCGGAACGGTCGTCGCCCCCGACCAGGACGTCGTCGTCATCGCACCGCAGGACCGCGAGGAGGAGATCGTCACCCGGCTCGCCCGGATCGGCTTCGACCGCGTCGGCGGCTACCTGCGCGAACCCGAAGGCGCCTTCCCCGCCATGGCCGACGAGATGCGCCAGGCAAGCCGCCTGACCGCCCATCAGCTCCGCCAGGCGCTCGACGGCGAGCAACCCCCGCTCGTCCTCGACGTCCGCAACACCGCCGAACGCGAGGAGGGCTTCATAGAGGGGTCCACGCACATTCCGCTCGCCGAACTCCCCCGCCGTCTCGACGAGATCCCCGCCGACCAGCCCCTGGTCGTGCACTGCGCCGGCGGCCACCGCTCCTCCATCGCCGCCAGCCTGCTCCGCCACAACGGCCTCGACGACGTCTCCGACCTCCTGGGCGGTTACGGCGCCTGGCTGACAGAGCCCGCAACGGCCGACGTCTGAAATCCCCCGCGCGCCGGGCGGCGGTGACCGCTTTCAACGGCACGGCCGCCCGGCGCCGTGCACCCCTCATTCCTCAACTTCCCTGTTCCGGCGGTTTCGTCCGCCCCGTGAAGGAGACCCCGTGACCGCCGACGCCACCAGCCCCAGCTCCGCCCCGCGGCTCGACCCAGCCGCCCTGCACGAGATCACCGAGAGCGGCGCCGACCCCCGGCTCCTTGACGTACGTACCCCTGGCGAGTTCCGCACCGCCCACATACCCGGCTCCTACAACGTCCCCCTCGACACCCTGCGGGAACACCGCGCCGAACTCCTGCGCCACCTGGACGAGGACGTCGTCCTGATCTGCCGCTCCGGCGGACGCGCCGCCCAGGCCGAGCAAGCCCTGGCCGAGGCCGGGCTGCCCAACCTGCGCGTCCTCGAAGGCGGCGTCCTCGCCTGGGAGGCGGCCGGTGGTCCGCTCAACCGCGGCCCGGCCCGCTGGGACCTGGAACGCCAGGTACGGCTGGTCGCGGGAGGCATCGTCCTGCTGTCCGGACTCACGGCCCTCCTCGTGCCCGGCCTCTACCTCATCGGCACCGCGGTCGGCGCGGGGCTGACCGTCGCCGCGCTCACCAACACCTGCGCCATGGGCATGCTGCTGTCCAAGCTCCCCTACAACCGCGGCCCGCGCACCGACCTGCAGTCCGTCATCGGCGCCCTGGGAGCCCACTCATAATCACCGTCGCCGTCGCCGCATCCCTCTGATCGGCGTCAGCCTCGGCATCCTGGGCAGCGGATCCATCACTCACCACGCACATCCTGATCTGGCTGACCGGCATGGAGGCCACGCAGGCCATCGCCATCTCCCACTTCGCCGTCACCCGCGCCGCCCGCCTCGTCTCGCACGCCCGCGCCGACGCGTCCGGTGGCGCACTGGGCTGCTGTTCGGCATGGCCGGAGGTACGGCGAAGGGCGCCTCGCGGAGTTCATCCCGGGCACTGTCCTGCTGATGGCCTTCGGCGGGATGAAGGCCGCGCCGGCGATCGCCATACTCCCCGGCCGCCCACCGAAGTCCGACAAGGACGACTGCAAGGAGCGCCACGCGGTGGAGCGCGGGATCGATCGCGTCAAGCGTCACCGGGCGGTGGCCATGCGCATGAATAGCTCGCCTCCCACACCGCCACACAGCGACATGGAGGATGCGTCAATCGGTCGCGACGGACGTTCCGCCCCATTCCTCCGGGGCAACATCTGCGAGCGTCTCCGAGAACGTCCACTGGTGGCCCGCAAGGTCCTCGGCCGTGTACTGCCGTTCGCCGTACTCGAAATCGGTCGGTTCCATGATGATGCGTGCGCCATGCTCTCGGGACCGCTCGTAGTGGGCGCCAACGTCCTCCACACGGACCGTCACCGAGTGGGTGACCTCGCCGGGACGTGGCGGGCGGCGATCATGTCGTACGTCTCCGACGATCACGGCACCATCGCCGAAACCGAGCTGTGCGCGGTGGTCCTCGCCGATCCGCACCCGCTCGACGAACCCGAAGGCCGCACCGAGCCAGGCAACCGCCTCGCGCACATCGGGATAGATCAGGACGGGGATAACCGTCGACGCCGGAATGGAGCGATTCGGCTTCATATCTGACTCCCGTCGTTGGGGCCACGCCGCGCAACTGAAGTACGTACCCGGCAGTGGACGCCAGGGCTGTTCGTCGCCGGAGACCTTCGCGGACGCGGAAGAAGGTCGTCCGATCTCAGCCCCAATTTAGCGGAGCGGCATCTGCGTGAGCCGCCACAGCCGCAGCGGCAGGTCGGCCCTCCTCGGACCCTCCGCAGCTTTGCCCGAGTGTGTCGAGAAGGGCGAGGTCGAAGCGGCGCCGGACAGTAGTGCCGGCTCTTTGGAGAACGGCGCTGAGGAACTGGAACATCGTCCAGGTACGGCGGCTTCTGCCCGGACCGGCCACTGCCGGCTACAACCTCCCACGGGCCGTTCCCACATCGCGGGTCGGCTCGCCTACAACATCCCGTCCGGCCGACGAGGGCGTACGAGCCGATGTCCGGTAGCCACGGATACCACACGCCGTACCGGGTGGGGCGTTCGATGCATTCCAGGTATCAGCCGCGTTCGAGTGCGTGGCGGCCACCTTCAATCCGCCTGCGCAGTGTGGTCGGCCACGGATACAGAGAACGTTCAGTAGCTCACCAGAGGGCGTCGGCGAGCATGAAGACCGCGACGGTCAACAGCAGTACGGCGAAGATGCGTTGCAGGCGCCGGGCGGGGACCTTGGCGGCGATGCGCTTGCCGTCCCAGGCTCCGAGGATCGCCGCTCCGAGGAAGGGGCCGACGAGCGCCCAGTCCAATAGTCCGGCCGAGGGCAGCCGGGCCGCCAGCGCGGCCAGCGAGTTCACGGCGATGACCAGCAGGCTGGTGCCGACCGCCTGCGGCATGGCGAAGCCGAGCACGGTGACCAGGGCCGGGACGGCAAGGAAGCCACCCCCGACGCCGAGCAGCCCGGTCACCCCGCCCAGCCCCGCTCCCGCAAGGGCCGCCCGGCCGGGCCGCACCATGTGGCCGGCTCCCGCCTCGGGGGCGCTTCCTCGCAGCATCCGCCAGGCAGCTGCCCCAGCGAGCAGGGAGAAGGCCACGGTGAGCAGGGTCTGCGGCAGCCGGTGGGACAGCGCTCCGACGGTGATCGCCAGTGGCACGCCCGCAGCGGCGAACGCGGCGCCAGGGACCCAACGGACGTTTCCGGCACGGGCGTGGGCCAGCAGGCCGGTGAACGAGGTCGCGGCCACGATCAGCAGGGATGCCGTGGTCGCCTGCGTCGGTGCCATGCCCAGCAGGTAGATCAGGGCGGGGACGGCGAGGACGCTGCCTCCCCCGCCCAGCGCGCCGAGGGACAGGCCGACGAGCGCACCGGCGATCAGTGCCAGTATGAGCGCGGTCACGCGGAACGCCCCCGGGCCCGGCGGCCGGTGACCGGCAGTCCCGCCCGCTCCCAGGCGGTCATGCCGCCCCTGACGTCCACCACGTCCACGCCCCGGGCCGCCAGCAGTCGGGCCGCCTGCCGGGACCGATGCCCCGACCGGCATACCGTCACCACAGGCCGTTTGGCCACGGAGCCCGGAAGCTGCGCGCCGGTCATCAACCGCGACAGGGGCAGATGGAGCGCTTCCGGTGCATGCCCCGCGTTCCATTCCACGCGCTCACGCACGTCCACCAGCACTGCGGCCCCGGCCTGAACGCGGCTGCGGGCCTCGCCCGGGGTTATTCGCCCCGTCCGACGGCGGAAGAACAGCATGACGGTCCTCTCCTTCAGGTACTTGATCGCGCACGAGGTTCGCGTCCTCCGGGGAGCGCACGACGGTCACTCGCCGCCGGCCGGACCGCGCAGGCCCTGCCCTGCCCCGCTCCGCTCACGGCTCCCGCCGGGGTCGCCCGTCAGGAGCGGCAACCAGGAGGAAGACGGGACTCGGCCCGGCAGTTCCCCGGCCTCACCCTCTCGCTCACTGAATACCCCCAGGGGTATCTATTGGAGCGTACACCAGATACCCACCCGGGTATAAGCGGCCAGTGCGCACCCGCCGACCACACCCGCCCCTCCATATACCCCATGGGGTATCATGACCTCATGGCGGAAACCCCGTACGGCATCAAGCGGTTGAGCCTCCCGGTCCGACAGAGCGCGACCACCGAACGGGACCGGCACTGCCCTGACACCCGGCCCTCCACAGGGCCGACGCCCGCTACCGAGCGGCGCGGCCGCGAAGACGTACAGGGCCGACTGACCCGCGCCTTCCCAGACACTCCGCCCGCGGTGCCGGCCGCCGCGACGGCAGAGTCATTCGATTTCTTCTTCTCGGCCCGGATCCGTCACTACGTGCCAGTACTGGCGTTCAAACGCGCCTCACGGAGGCTGACCCAACACCCCCTGAAGTCCGAAGCGAGAGGCGGGTGAACGTGAAACCGACCCCGAAGTGCGTCATCGACAGGTCCCGGCCCTGCAACGCCTGTATCGCCCCGGACCCCCGCAGCTGCCCGTACCCGTACCTCCTCGCCGGAGACGAGGAGACCGGTGGAGCAGCCCCCGAACACGAAGACTCGATCGCCCACGCCACCGCAGACGGCAGACCGCCCCCGACGGCGCCATCACACTGACGTCACCAGTTGCGATCACACACACGGGCGAACGCGACACAGCCCATAAGGGCGGACGAGGAGCAGGCAATGGACGCGGCAGGCTGGGACGAGCGGTACTGCGGCACCGAGTTGGTGTGGACGGCGGCCCCCAACCGGTTCGTCGAAGGCGAGCTGGCCGGGTTGCCCGCCGGACGGGCGGTCGACCTGGCGGCCGGCGAGGGACGCAACGCGGTCTGGCTCGCGGAGCGGGGCTGGGACGTGGACGCCGTGGACTTCTCCGCCGTCGCCCTGGCCAAGGCCGAGACCCTGGCCGCCGAACGCGGCGTACAACTGCGGACGCACTGCACCGACCTGACGGCGTGGGACGCCCCTGAAGCGGCGTACGACCTGGCGCTGATCGCTTACCTGCAGTTGCCGTGGCCGCAGGTGTCGCAAGTGCTGAGGCTGGCCGCGACCGCCGTGCGCAGCGGCGGGACCCTGCTGCTGGTCGGCCATGACGCCTCGAACCGCGAGCACGGCTTCGGCGGGCCGCAGGACCCGCGCGTCCTGTACACAGCGGAGCAGGTCGCCGCCGAATGGCGGCCCTACGCCCGGATCCTGCGCGCCGAGACGGTCACGCGACCGGTCGACGGTCCGGAAGGTCCGCGCACCGCCATCGACTCGTTGGTGCGCGCCGAACGCCTCTGACGAGCGACCATCCCGCCCTGTATACCCCCACGGGTACTATGAAATGCGATCGACCGGCCACGAGGAGGCTCCCGGTGAAGGTGGAAGAGGAAGCGATGGGCGCGGTGCTCAACCGGCTGCGCCGCGCGCAGGGGCAGCTGGCCGGGGTAATCGCCATGATCGAGGCGGGCCGCGACTGCAAGGACGTGGTGACCCAGCTCGCGGCGGTCTCCCGCGCCCTGGACCGGGCCGGGTTCAAGATCGTGGCCAGCGGTATGCGGCAGTGCCTCGCCGAACAGGAGGACGGATCCGCCCCACCGATGACAGAGGCGGAACTGGAGAAGCTGTTCCTGGCGCTGGCCTGAGACCGAGTCAACGGCATGGAGTGCCCGCCGCCTACCGGAAACCCGGGGCGGCGGGCGCTGGCGTTTCCGGGAACATTCCGAGCCTGCGCGACGCTGCCCCTAATACCCCACCGGGTATCCAGGGAAAGGGCGTGGGCAGGATGGCGGAGCCAGAGCACATACGGCTTGTTCCGGTCGGCGAGGCGCCGCTGGTGACCTCCTGCGGCCGGCGGATCGACGTGAAGTTCCTGCGACTGGCCGCCGCCACGGACCGGCCGATCAGCCGGGTCGCGCTCGATGTGGGCCCCGTCCGGAGCGGCGAACCGGGAACCTGGGCCTCGCTGACCATGGGCGAGGCACTCGACCTGGCCCGTCGGCTCACGGCACAAGTCCGCGTCGCCGAAACCGCCGAGTCAGCGCGGGTCGACGGCCCTGTGCCTACGCCGCATCGTGCTCCCTCCGCCTGACAACGAGCCGTTCCCCAAGGTCACAGCAGGCGACGCAAGTACTCGCTCTCCCCCAGGAGTTCGAGGCGACGCCACAGCACCGGGTTGTCGGTCGACTGGCTTGCGTGACAGGCGATGGCGCGGCGCTGCCGGGCCCGCGGTACCGACCTGATCTCATGGCACTCACCCGGCTCACGTCCCGCGAACGAGGCTCCGAACTCCCTGTTCATGGCCTCCGCGACCGCCCTCGGCAAGGTCCAGCCCAGGACCTGGATTCCCCTTTCACGGGCGGCGGCGAGGGCCGCCTCGGTGGCCCGCCGGTGATCACGGTGTCCGGTGACGCCGGTGGTGTCGAACACCAGCAGATGGCTGGGGCGCCGTTCGGTGATGAGCCGGCCGACCCGCGCGGCGAGCCGGCTCAGCGGGACGGAGGCGAGATCGCCGTCCGGATATGCGGCCAACTCCACGCGTTCCACGCCCAGTTCCCGTGCGGCGCAGGCCAGTTCGTCCGCCCGCAGCGTGCGCAGGTCGCCGGGGCCGGCGTGCAGCGTTGACGCCTCGCCGTGGGTGAGGCAGAGCACCGAGGTGGGCACGTCGCGAGCGGACAGCAGTGCCAGGAGGCCGCCCAGGCCGAACGACTCGTCGTCGGGGTGGGCGACCACCGCCAGCACGCGGCGCAGGTCGTCGGGCAGTCCCGCGCCGCCGGGCCGGGGGCCGGTCATGTGTAGATGATCTGGCCGCCGGCCGCGTGCTCGTAGAACTCGCCGACCGTGATGATGCCCTGGACCTGCTCGATGAGGTCGTCCTTGTCGAGTTCGAAGAGGTCCACGGACGCCTTGCAGGCGTAGATGCCGGCGCCGGTGTCGGCGATCATCTCGATGAACTCGGGGATGGGCGGGATGTCGAGCTTCTCCATCTTGCGTTCCATGTACCGGGTGATCAGGTCCGGGACGCCGGGCAGTCCGCCCAGGAGGGTGGGCAGGTGCAGGCCGGGGTTGCCGACGGTGGCGAGTTTGATGTGGTCGTACTGCTTCTTCGTGATGGCGTCGAGGCCGAAGAAGGTGAAGAACAGGTCGGCCTCGATGCCTTCGGCGCGGGCGCCGTTGGCCATGATCAGGGCCGGGTAGATCCCTTCCAGGGATCCCTTGGAGACGATGATCGAGACCTTCTCGATGGTGGCGCTGGCGGTCATGTCGGACGCTCCTTCGGGTAGCGGTCGGCGGGTGGGGTCAGATGCAGCCGCGGGGCTTGGGGATTCCGGCGATCTTGGCGGCGGTCTTCGCCGGGCCCTTCGGGAAGAGCTGGTAGAGCTCCTTGACGCTCACGCCGGAGGTCTTGCCGAGGATCCGTACGGTGGGGCCGGTGCCCTTGGCGGCGTATTCGGCGCGCATGAAGTGGATGACCGTCCAGTGCCGGTCGGTCAGCGTCGCGATGTTCTGTTCGCGGGCGATCTGCTCGGCCATGGGCTCGGTCCACTGGCCGGGGTCGGTGAAGAAGCCTTCGTCGTCGACGGTCACGGACGTGTCGGCGTAGCTGGCGGTGGTCATGGCGGTCTGTCTCCGTTCAGAAGGGTGTGTGGATCTCGTCAGGCGGGGGTGTGGGTCTTGCCGTGCTCGGGCATCGCCGAGCCGATGCCGGGCAGTTCCCGGCCGGGCAGCAGGCTGTGCCAGTACAGCCACTCGAAGGCGAGCTTGCCGAGGTGGTTGGCGCGCGACTCCTTCAGCAGCGGCAGCCCCAGCGCGCCCGGGAAGTGACCGGGCAGCGGCTCGGTGTCGTAGTTGAAGTCGATGAGCAGCGCCTTGTGGAAGCCGGTCTCGATGAAGCAGTTGGTGTGCCCGTCGAAGGAGGCGTCCAGCGGCTTCCCGGCCAGGAACTGGCCGATGTTGTGCGCCAGCACCTCGCCCTCGAAGTGGGCCACCGAGCCCGCCTTGGAGGCCGGCAGGCCCGCCGCGTCGCCGATGGCGAACACATGGGGGTGGTCCGGGTGTTGCAGTGTGTGCCGGTCCACGGGGACGAACCCGAGCTCGTCGCCCAGGCCCGGGGAGCGCTCGACGTACTCGGCGCCACCGTGCAGCGGAACGACCACGGCCAGGTCGAACGGCACCTCACGCTCGTCGTACGACACCAGCCTGCCACCGGTGCCGTCGACCTCACCGAGCGCGAACTCGGTGACCAGCTCGATGCCCTTCTCCTTCAGCAGGCCGCCCAGCGCCTTCGCGGCGACCGGCTTGGTGAAGGCGCCGTCCAGCGGGGTGACGTAGGTCAGCTCGACGCGGTCGCGGATACCCCGGCGCTGGAAGTACCAGTCCGCGAGGAAGGCGAACTCCAGGGGCGCGACCGGGCACTTGATCGGCAGGTCCACCACGTCGATGACCACCCGGCCGCCCTCGAAGCGCTCCAGCGCCTGGTGGAGGGCGACCGCGCCGGGCAGGTCGTAGAAGGTGTGGACCTTCTCGCCCCAGCCCGGCCCGGTCAGGCCCTCGGTCTCCTCCGGCAGCAGGCTCGCGCCGGTGGCCACCACGAGCACGTCGTAGCCCAGCGAGGTGCCGTCGGTGAAGTGCACCTGATCGGCGGTCAGGTCCACCCGGTCGATCTCGGCGCTCCGGTAGGCGATCCCGTCAAGGAGCTGCCGCGGGCGCGGGCGGACCAGGGCGTGGGGTTCGGCCAGGCTGAAGGGGACGAACAGCAGTCCGGGCTGGTAGACGTGGTCGTCGTTCTGGTCGACCACGGTGATCCGGCACTCGCGCTCGTCGTACGTCCGCCGCAGCCGGTTGGCCGTCAGCGTGCCGGCGGTGCCGCTTCCGAGAATCACGATGCTCTTGTCCATGCCCCCACTCTCGGCGGCGGGGTGAGGCATCGTCATGGGCCGTTGGTCCCGGAAGGGGTACCCGTGGGGGTATACCTTCGGCCCTGGGCTCAGCGGGGAGTGCCGGGCTTGGTCGCGAGATACCAGTCGGCGAGCTTGACGGTCTCGTCGGCGAGCCTGGCGTCGAGTTCGGCCTGGGTCTTCGGGGCGCCGAGGACGACATCGTCGCCGGGGCGCCAGTTGGCCGGGCAGGAGACGCCGTCGCGGTCGGAGGTCTGCAGGGCGTCCACGAGCCGCAGGATCTCGGGGATCATCCGCCCGGCGTTCATCGGGTAGTAGAGCACCGCCCGGACGGTCTGCTCCGGGTCGATGACGAAGACGGCGCGGACGGCGGCGGTGCCGGAGGTGTTCGGGTGGAGCATGCCGTAGGCGCGCGCGACCCGGGTGTCGAGGTCGGCGATGATCGGGAACGGGATGCGTACGCCGAGCTTCTCCTGAATGGACCGGGTCCAGGCCAGGTGGCTGTGGACGGAGTCCACCGAGTTGCCCAGCAGGGCCACGTTCCGGGCGGTGAACTCGTCGGCGAGTTCGGTGAAGGCGACGAACTCGGTGGTGCAGACCGGGGTGAAGTCGGCGGGGTGGCTGAAGAGCACCAGCCAGCGCCCGGCGTAGTCGGTCAGGCTGACCGGGCCGTGGGTGGACTCGGCCTCGAAGTCCGGCGCCCTGTCGCCGATGAGAGGAGGACGGGTGGGAGTGGTGGTCGGCTGTTCGGCAACGGTCATGGGGCACTCTCCTCGAAGATGAGCTCGAATACCCCCTAGGGTATTTGGGTCCATGAGGTTCATCCCAGGGCCGAACGGCCCTCTCTCCGATCCCCTCGGCCTCTCGCGAAGACGCACCGGGCGCGGTGCACTGGATACCAAAGCGACTGACCGGACCCGAGGAGACGCGGCCATGACCCACACCGCACCCGACACCACCACTCCCGCCCCGCCGTCGGCACAGGACGTGCACCGGCTGGAGGTCTCCCACGTCGACGGAGACGCGTACGCCATTGAGGTACGCGGCCACCGGCTGCTGGTCGACCAGCCCGAGGACGCCGGCGGCCAGGACACCGCCCCCACGCCCACCGAGCTGTTCGCCGCGTCCCTGGCTTCCTGTGTCGCCTTCTACGCCGGCCGCTACCTGCACCGCCACGGCCTGGACCGCACCGGACTGCGGGTGCGGACCGAGTTCACGATGTCCACCGACCGCCCGGCCAGGATCGACACGGTCCACGTGAGGGTCCTACCGCCTCCCGGCCTGCCCGAGCAGCGCCGCGCCGCCCTCCTCGCCGTCGCCTCGCACTGCACCGTCCACAACACCCTCCATCAGCCGCCGGAGATCGTCATCGGGCTGGAGCCCTGACGATGCCCGCCCGTCCGGTGACCGGCCAGGCGCCGCCCACGCTTCCCCTCCTGGAACGCATCCGCCGGGGGATCATCGGCGACGACGAGGTAATGGATGGCCCCTACGGGCCCCGGCGCGTCGTCTACGCCGACTACACGGCCTCCGGGCGCTCGCTGGACTTCGTCGAGGACTTCCTCCGCGACCACGTCCTGCCGCGCTACGCCAACACCCACACCGAGAGCTCCAGTACCGGGCTGCAGACCACCCGGCTGCGGGAAGACGCCCGCCGGATCATCCGCGACGCGGTCGGCGCCACCGAGGACGACCTCGCCATCTTCTGCGGTTCCGGCGCCACCGCGGCGGTCAACAAGCTGGTCGGCATCCTGGAACTGCGCCGGCCGGCCACCGCGCCGCCACCGCCCGCCGAACGTCCCGTGGTGTTCGTCGGCCCGTACGAGCACCACTCCAACGAACTGCCCTGGCGCGAGTCGATCGCCGACGTGGTCGTCATCGACGAGGACACCGACGGCCATGTCGACCTCGCCCAACTGGAGGGACAACTGCTCCGGTACGCCGACCGGCCCCTGCGCATCGGCAGCTTCTCCGCCGCCTCCAACGTCACCGGCATCCTCACCGACACCGACCGCGTCGCCCGCCTCCTGCACGCCCACGGCGCCCTGTCCTTCTGGGACTACGCGGCCGCCGCCCCCTACATCCCCATCCGGGTCGCCGAGAGCACCCCCGGCGCGAACGACCACAAGGACGCCATCTTCCTCTCCCCGCACAAGTTCGTCGGCGGCCCGCAGACCCCCGGCGTCCTCGTCGTACGGCGCGAACTGGTCCGCAACCCGGTGCCCACCGCACCCGGCGGCGGCACCGTCTCCTTCGTCGGCCCGCTCGGTCACCGCTATCTGGACGACCCGGTCGCCCGCGAGGAGGGCGGCACCCCGGCCATCGTCGAGTCCATCCGCGCCGGACTGGTCTTCGCCCTCAAACAGGCCGTCGGCACCGACACCATCCAGGCCGCGGAGGAACGCCACTGGCGCCACGCCCTGCACAGCTGGGACCGCAACCCCGCCATCGAGATCCTCGGCAACCACGAAGCCCGCCGACTGTCGATCGTCTCCTTCCGCATCCGCCACGGCGACCGCCACCTGCACCACAACTACGTCGTCGCCCTGCTCAACGACCTCTTCGGCATCCAGGCCCGCGGCGGCTGCTCCTGCGCAGGCCCCTACGGCCACCGCCTGCTCGCCATCGACGCCGCCACCTCCCACGACGTACTCGACGAGGTCCTCCTCGGCTGCGACGGCATCAAACCCGGCTGGATCCGCATCAACTTCAACTACTTCATCAGCGACACCGTCCGCGACTACCTCATCGACGCAGTCGACCTGATCGCCACCCACGGCCACCGCACCCTGCCCGACTACCGCTTCGACCCGCACACCGGCGGATGGCACCACCGCCGGGCTCCCACGGGCCCGCCCCTGAGCCTGACCGACCTGGCCTGGGAACCCGACGGACGCCCCACCCTCCCCGACCACCGCGTCCGCGCCGGCGAACACGTCCTGGCCGCTCAACTCGCCGACGCACGAACCCTGTTGACGTCCCTCCCCGACCATCTGGACGACGGACCGACCGGCCTGCCCGCCGACTTCGAGCGCATGCGCTGGTTCCACCTGCCACCCACCTGCATGGAACAAACCCGCCCCTCGACCCGTTGAAGCAAATACCCCCAGGGGTATTAAAATTCGACCACGAGAGGTGGAGATCACCATGGCGACCACTGAACTGACCAAGGCCAACTTCGACGAGACCGTCACCGGCGCGGACATCGTGCTGGTCGACTTCTGGGCCGCCTGGTGCGGCCCCTGCCGCCGGTTCGCCCCCGTCTTCGAACAGGCCGCCGCCAAGCACCCGGACATCGTCTTCGGCAAGGTCGACACCGAGGCGCAGCCCGAACTCTCCGCGAGCTTCCAGATCTCCTCCATCCCCACCCTCATGGCCATCCGCGACAAGACCGTCCTCTACGCCCGGCCCGGTGCCCTCCCCGCCCCGGCACTGGAAGACCTCATCACCAAGATCCGCGCCGTCGACATGGACGACGTACGCCGCCAGCTCGCGGCGCCCACCGCCGACAAGCACTGAACCGGAGCACCACGCAGGCTCCCTGGCCACCCGCCCGCCGGCCAGGGAAGACGACACCGCGCCGAACGCCACGAACAGGAAGGCCAACACCATGCGCTACGACCGCACCGTCCACCTCGACACCGACTTCGCCACCACCGTCAGCCGCGTCCGCGAAGCCCTCGCCGCACAGGGCTTCGGCATCCTCACCGAGATCGACGTCACCGCCACGCTCAAGGCTAAGCTCGACCACGACATGGAGGACTACGTCATCCTCGGCGCCTGCAACCCGCCCCTCGCCCACCGCGCCCTGGAGACGGACCGCAGCATCGGCCTGCTGCTGCCCTGCAACGTCGTCGTCCGCACCGACGGCGACCGCACCGCCGTACAGGCCCTCGACCCGAACACCATGGTCGCCCTCACCGGACTCGACGCCCTGCGCCCCGTCGCCGAGGAAGCCACCCACCGCCTCGACGCCGCCCTCGCCTCCCTCACCAAGGACGCCTGACAGCCCCGCTCCGGGACACCTCTGACCGAACCGTCCGGCGTTGCCGCCTCCTGGCCTCGGTATTCTCCCGAGGATCAGGGCAGGGTCGTAGGTACTCACTGCCGCCGAGGAGTCGTGGCCCTGCGGCGATGAGCGTGCCTCTTCGGTCACTCTAAAGATCAAGGGCAGCGGCGAAGGCAGAGAAAGTGGGCGCCACGACTCGCCACTCGTACAACAGGGGATTCATCGAGACGTAACTGCCCACGACCCGCGGGTCGTGGGCGTCGGTGCGGTAGTCGCGGGCGAGGCCGACGTCGTCACCGGGGACTCGGTTCACCGCGATGAAGAACGCCTGCTCGACATCCAACCAGGGCAGTTCGACCGGAGTTTCCTGGCTGCCGCCTCGCGCCACATGCAGCAAGGCCGCGTACCTGTCATCGTCGAAGATGTCCAGTGAGCTGGACTCCTGCCCACCGCTTCCTTCGCGAATCGCTGCGTGGCTGGAGTGCGGGTTTCGGGCCGAGGCGATCGATGACCCGGTCGCCCGCAGACTTCGACACCCCGAACAGCAGGGCCAGTTGCCACAGTGTCAGGTTCGTTCACCAGCAGGCCGTCACCAGCAGCACTCGATCCTCCGGCGACAGCTTCTACGGTCGTCCCCGGCCGGACGCGTGGCGCCCTCGCGCCGCAACTGGGCCAGCAGCTCGCCGAAGGCCAGCGGGCTCAGCCCACTGAACCGGAGCTGTCCAAGAAGATCTCCTCGCCCTTCCGGCTTCACGGACCGCGACTCCACTCGCAGCGCCCCTGCCCCCCTGGCCTCGGTCCGCTACCCACCAGGATCCGGACCATACGCGGGCCAGGGCTCGACCGCTCCATGCAATACAGCGTTTGCGCAGGTCAAAGCCTTCTGTGGCCCGTACCACCAGCAGACCAAACCTGCTGGCAGACCTTCGCACTTCCGCCGACACTCCGCTACACGTCCTGGCCCGCCTACAGAAACTCCGATTACTGAAGTAATCGTTGGCCTTTTTCGCCCCCAATTCGACCCCACGCCCCCACGTCAATGCCCTGACCTGCATAGATGAGATTCCAGGACATCAGACGCTACAAGTCGGGCGGTAGTGGTAGAAGCCCTCCCGCCCCCTGACGTCACCGAGCGCGGTGTCGGTGACTACGACGCCCGAGAGTCCTCTCGGTACGTCGACAGGGGTGATGGACGGTGCGGTCGCGGCCCGGTTGTTCGGCATGATTTCCTCCCTGAACTTGATTTGACTGTCCATGCTTGACTGGATGCGTGTCAATATTGATTGAGTCAATATGGCGATACACAGATCGATACACAGATACGGTGGCGTCCATGAGGGATCAAGAACCGGCGGGGTCGACGCACGAAGGCCGCGAAGGCCATGGAGGCCACGAAGGTCGGCGGCTCAGCACCAGGGAGACCGCCGAGCTCCTCGGCGTGAAGCCCGAGACCGTGTACGCGTATGTGAGTCGCGGCCAGCTCACCAGCCGGCGCGACCCCGGCGGCCGCGGCAGCACCTTCGACGCCAAGGAGGTGGAGGCGCTGGCTCGGCGCAACAAGCGTGATTCCGGCGGGAGTTCGAGCACCGGCGGCGAGCTGTCCGTCCGTACCCGCATCACCCTGATCGACAAGGACCGGTACTACTACCGAGGCGTCGACGCGACCGAACTGGCCGCGCGTCACTCCTACGAAGAGATCGCCGAATGGCTGTGGACCGGAGAGCTGCGCCCGGGCGTCACGTTCACCGCCCCGGAGGCGTCCGTCACCGCCGCCCGCCGCGCCGTCGACGCGCTGCCCGAGCACAGTGGACCCACCGACCGGCTCCGGGTCGCCGCGATCGCCGCCTCGGCCGCCGATCCGCTGCGCTTCGACCTCTCGGAGAGCGCCGTCCTCGGCACCGCGCGCGCCCTCATCCCCACCCTCGTCGCCGCCCTCCCGCCCCGGCGCCATGACCACCGCGACGCGGGCCCACTGGCCCACCGGCTGTGGGGGCGCCTCACCGGCCGAACTCCCGACGAGGCGTCACTGCGCGTGCTGGACACGGCACTCGGCCTGCTCGTCGACCACGACCTGGCCGCCTCGACGCTCGCGGTGCGGGTCGCCGCCTCGGCACGGGCACACCCGTACGCCGCCGTCTCGGCGGGCCTCGGCGTGCTCGAAGGCCCCCTGCACGGCGCGGCCAGCGGCCTCGCCCACCGGCTGCTCCTCGACGTCCTCGACCAGGGCACCGCGGCCCCCGTGGTCGCCGACGAACTGCGCGCCGGACGCCGTGTCCCCGGGCTCGGCCACCGGCTCTACCCCGGCGAGGACCCACGCGCGCGTGCCCTGTTCGCCCTCCTGGAGGAGGTGCCGGGCGCGGCGCCCGCCCTGGCGGCGGCCCAGGACATCGTGACCACCACCGCCCGGCACACCCCCCTGCACGCCAATGTCGACCTGGCGCTGGCCGTGCTCACGGTCTCCTCCGGCATGTCCGCCTCCGCAGGAGAGACGGTTTTCGCCGTCGCCCGAACGGCGGGATGGATCGCCCACACCCTGGAGGAGTACGAGGAACGCCCGCTGCGCATGCGCCCGAGCGGCCACTACGTAGGGGCGCGCCCGCCACAGCCACTCCCCAAGTGAGCTCCGAGCGCCCCACAGCGCTCCGAATGCGCCCAAAGTGCGCCCCTTACGCACCGCCGGAAGTCACCCCACGCGAAGTCAGGTTAGGCTCACCTCTGTGAGTACGTGCACGACCGCGTCCCGGGACCTCGACGAGCCCCTCGCGGGGACCGCGGCGACCGCGAGGACATGGCTGCTCCTCGAACAGCCCGGCCCCTGGGGTGCCAAGGCGCTCACGTCGAGCCACCTGGACCCGAAGCTCGGCCGCGCGCTCGAAGCCGCGGCCCGGGACACCGGGGTGCGGATCGCGCTCATCCGCCGCCCCGGACGGCACGCCGACTGCGGTACGTCCGCGGAGCGCCAGGTGTTCGCGGCTCACACCACCCCGGGCAACGTGTGGCTGCACGCCGCCACGACCCGCGCTCCTGAGCGGTTGCTCGACCTGGACTTCACCGCGCTCGGCGAGGGGGACCCGCGCACCTTCGACGCGGCGCTCCAAGGTCGGCACCACACGGGCGAGCCGCTCGCGCTCGTCTGCACCAACGGCAAGCGGGACCGCTGCTGCGCCCTCCTGGGCCGGCCCCTCGCGGCGGAGCTCGCCGCCTCGGGAGTGGCGGGCGCGTGGGAGGTCACCCACCTCGGCGGTCACCGCTTCTCGCCCACGCTGCTCGTCCTGCCGTACGGATACGCCTACGGGCGGGCCGAGGCCCACGCCGTCAAGGAGATCCTCCAGGACGTGCGGGAGGGCCGCGTCGTCACGGAGGGCTGCCGTGGCAACTCCGCGTGGGAACGGCCCGGGCAGGCCGCTGAGCTGGCCGTGCGCAGGGCCTCCGGGGAGCATGCCGCGGAAGCCCTCAGCGTCGTCCGCACGGACGGCGCGGCGCCGCGCTGGGACGTGACCGTCGCCCACACCGACGGGCGCCTGTGGCGCGTCGTCGTGGCGCAGGGCACCTCATTGCCGCCCCGCCCGGAAAGCTGCGGCTCGGCGCTGGGTTCCCCGGCCCGGATGGACGTGGTGGCCGTACGGGAGATGCCCCGCGCGGCGATCCCCGTGGCCTGCTGACCAAAGCTCTTGCGCGGGCCGGCCCGTACCCGCCGACCACGGCTTCCCCACACGCCGCTCAAGAGATCCACGCCACACTCCCTTCGGCCCGGCGCACGCTCCCCCGTACCGTCATGGCTATGAGCCCCACTCCCCCCGCACGACGACTGCGCCTCGGTCTGCCGCGGCGGGTGTTCTCGCAGGTGCTGCTGATGCAGGTGGCGATCGCCGCCGGGGTCGCCATCCTCGCGACCGGGCTGTTCCTCGCCCCGCTCAGCGCCCAGCTCGACGACCAGGCCAAGCGCCAGGCGCTCGCGATCGCGCAGACAACGGCCGCCCAGCCGCAGATCGCCAGGGACCTGCAGACGTCCATACCGTCCGTGAACGGCCCCGTACAGGTCGCCGCGGAGCGGATCCGCAAGGCCAGCGGGGCCGAGTACGTCGTGGTGATGAACACGCACTGGGTGCGCTGGTCGCACAAGGACACCACGCAGATCGGCGGGGTCGTCTCGACCGACCCCAGCCAGGCCCTGGCCGGCCGGGACGTCATGGACATAGACAGCGGCACACTGGGACGCTCGGCCCGCGGCAAGGTACCCCTGCGCGACGCCCACGGGCGCATCATCGGCGCGGTCTCGGTGGGCATCGAGTACGACAGTGTGCGCGCCCGGCTGATCCACGCGATCCCCGGACTCTTCGCCTACGCGGGCGGGGCCCTGGCCGTCGGTGCGTTCGCCGCGTATCTGCTCTCCCGACGAGTCCAACGGCAGACCCGTGACCTGGCCTTCTCCGACATCTCGGCGCTGCTCGCGGAACGCGAGGCGATGCTGCACGGCATTCGGGAGGGGGTCATCGCCCTGGACCGCGTCGGCCGCGTGAGGCTCCTGAACGACGAAGCGCAGCGTCTGCTCGGGCTCGACGCCGAGGCCATCGGGCAGCCCCTCGACGACGTGCTCGGGCCGGGCCGCACGACCGACGTACTGGCCGGACGGGTCACCGGCACGGATCTGCTGACCGTGCGCGGCCAGCGCGTCCTGGTCGCCAACCGCATGCCCACGGACGACGGCGGCGCCGTGGCCACGCTCCGCGACCGCACGGAGCTGGAACAACTGGGCCGTGAGCTCGATTCGACCCACGGTCTGATCGACGCCCTGCGCGCACAGGACCACGAGCACGCCAACCGGATGCACACGGTCCTGGGGCTGCTCGAGCTGGAGATGTACGACGACGCCGTGGAGTTCGTCGGCGAGGTGGTCGGCGACCACAGGGTCACCGCGGAACAGGTCACCGAGAAGATCCACGATCCGCTGCTGGCCGCCCTGCTGGTCGGCAAGGCCACGGTGGCGGCCGAGCGCGGGGTGGCTCTCTGGATCGCGGACGGGACCCGGCTGCCCGACCGGCTGGTCGACCCTCGGGGGCTGGTCACCGTCGTGGGCAATCTGGTCGACAACGCACTCGACGCCGTCGCGGGCACACCGCACGCGCGCGTGGAGGTCGAATTGCGCGCCGAGGGACGAACGGCCGTGCTGCGCGTACGGGACACCGGGCCCGGAATTCCGGCGGAGCGGCGGGAGCTGATCTTCACGGACGGGTGGTCCACCAAGAAGCCACCGGCGCACGGCAAGCGCGGACTCGGTCTCTCCCTGGTACGTCGTCTCGCCGAGCGGCAAGGAGGCAGCGCGGAGGTGGCGGAGGCCGACGGAGGGGGCGCGGAGTTCACGGTCGTGCTGCCGGAGGCCCTCACGGACGCCGACCTCGGGGCGGCCGAACACCGCGTGCCGGGCCCGGAGGGCGAACCCCTCCGCGGGCCCGCACCGGAACTCGTACGACAGCCCGACACGTTCTCCCGGAACACCACCGATGCCACCGCCACCACGACCGCCGAGGAGGAGTCGCGATGATCGAGGTCCTGGTCGTGGACGACGACACCCGGGTCGCGCGGGTGAACGCCGCGTACGTCGACAAGGTGCCCGGCTTCCATGCCGCGGGCGAGGCGCACAGTGCCGCCGAGGCGCTCCACCGGATGGAGACGCTGCCCCACCTGGACCTGGTCCTGATGGACCACTACCTGCCCGACGAGACGGGCCTCGCGGTCGTCCAGGAGATGCGTCGGCGCGGGCACCAGACCGACGTCATCATGGTGACCGCGGCCCGCGACATCTCGACCGTCCAGGCAGCCATGCGGCAGGGCGCCCTCCAGTACCTGGTCAAGCCGTTCGCCTTCGCGGGCCTGCGCGCCAAGCTCGAGGCGTACGCGGCTCTGCGCCGCACGCTCGACGGCGGCGGCGAGGCCGAACAGGCCCAGGTGGACCGGATATTCGGCGCCCTGTCGGCGAGTGCGGAGCCGAACCTGCCCAAGGGGCACTCCCCCACGACCGCGGAACTCGTCCGCCGGGCCCTGATGACCGCCGAGGGGCCGCTGTCGGCCCAGGAGATCGCCGAGGAGACCGGACTGAGCCGACAGACCGCCCAGCGCTATCTGAAGCTCCTGGAGCGCACGGGACGGGCCAGGCTGACCCTCAGATACGGCGACGCGGGCCGCCCGGAGCATCGCTACGTCTGGGCGACCCGCGCCTGAGGGCACGGCCGAAGAGGGAGATCCTGAAGGCGCGGCCACGGGGGCGGGGGGAAGAGGCCGCGCACCCCGCTCCGAGCCGGTGGCGGCCTTCTTCTCTCCGCCGGTGCCGGCCTTCTTCCTCAGCCGGTGGCGGCCTTCTTCACGAACTCCGTGGTGAACGTCTTACTCAGGTCCACCTTGGCGTTCTTGATGTTGGGGTTGAACGCCTTGAGCACCTTCTCGACGGTCTCGGGGCCGTCCTCGGGCATCACGCCGTCCTTGGTGAACATCGGCAGCGTGCTCTGGATGGCGGTCGCGTAGAGCGTCTTGTTGCCCTGGGAGTAGTCGGCGGGCATCTTGGCGGCGATCTCGGAGGCGCTGTGCGTGGACATCCACTTGAGGGTCTTCACGAAGGCGTTGGCCAGCTTCTGGACCGTCTCCTTGTGGCCGTTCACCCAGTCCGTCTGCATGTAGAGGCTGGACGAGGGATACGGTCCGCCGAGCGCCTCCTGCGAGCCACTCGGCGTACGCATGTCGATGAGCACCTTGCCGAGGCCCTTCTGCAGGACCGTGGCGACGGTCGGGTCCGTCGTCATGCCGCCGTCGATCGCCCCCTTCTGGAGTGCCGAGACGAAGGTCGGACCCGCTCCGACGGCGACCGGCGCGAACTCGCTGACCTTCACACCGTTCTTGACCGCGAGGTACTTGGTGAGGAAGTCGGTGGAGGAACCGAGCCCGGTGACGCCGAGCTTCTTGCCCTTGAAGTCCTTGGGCGAGGTGATGTCGTCCGCTCGCTTGTTGGAGACGATCTCCACCTCGCCGGGCGCGTGCGAGAACTGCACGACGGACTCCACGGCCTTGCCCTTGGTCTGCAGGTCGAGAGTGTGGTCGTAGAAGCCGACGGCTCCCTGGACCTGCCCGGACACGAGTGCGGTCTCCGCCTGCACACCGGCCGGCTCACTCAGGAGTTCGACATTCAAACCCTCGTCGTTGAAGTAGCCGAGCCGCTGCGTGAGCATCGCCGGCATGTAGATGACCTTGTCCAGGCCACCGACCATGATCTTGACGTGCTCCCCCTTGCCGCCGCCCCCGTTGCTGCCGGAGTCGGCGGTGGTGGAGGCCGCGTCGTTGGCACAGGCGGTGAGCGAGGAGAGGGCGAGCAGACCGGCGGCTGCCAGCGCGGAGTATCTGGCGGTCTTGCGCATGATGGGTCACGTCCTTGTGAGAGGGCAGTGCGGGAAAAGGGGTGCCCTGGGGAGCGTTGAGCGGAAAGGGGGGCACCCTGGAAAGCGTTGCGAGGAAGTCGGGCACCCTGGAGGGCCCTGAGAGGCAATCGAGCACCCTGGGCGGGTGTCGTCTGCCGATCAGCTCTCGGAGTCCGACGGCTTCCAGCGGAAGATGCGGCGCTCGGCGAAGGTGAGCAGCCCTTCGGCCAGAAGTGCGACGACAGCGAGGATGACCATCGCGGCGTACACACCGGCCGCGTTGAAGGTGCCCTGGGACTGGGCGACGAGCAGGCCGATGCCCTTGGTGGCGCCGATGTACTCACCGACGATCGCACCGATGAGGGCGAAGCCGAAGCTGACATGGAGGCTGGTGAAGATCCACGAGGTGGCGGAGGGGATGACGACCTGAAGCGTCACCCGGCGGTCGCTCGCCCCGAGGATCCGGGCGTTGGCGACGAGGTTGCGGTCGACCTCGCGGGCACCCTGGAACGCGTTGAAGAAGACCGGGAAGAAGACCAGGACCACGGCCGAGGCGACCTTGGAGGCCGGCCCGAGCCCGAACCAGATCACGAAGATCGGTGCGAGGACGATCCTGGGTATGGAGTTGAGCACCTTGATGTATGGACCAAGGACATCGGCGAGGAAGGCGACGCGTCCCAGCGCGATACCGAAGACCACGCCGGTCACGACCCCGATGACCCAGCCGAGCAGCGCCTCGTGGAGCGTGTACCAGATCTGCTCGCCGAGTGAGCCGAGCGCGGTCCCATGGGTCACCCAGGTGTAGACCTGGTCCCAGATCTTCGACGGCATGGAGAAGTTGAACGGGTCGATGATCTTGGCGCGCGCGAACACTTCCCAGAGGCCGAGTACGGCGATCAGCAGCACCGCACGGGCGGCGGCGACGATCACCCTGCGTCTGCGGGCGGCACGGGCGCGGGAGTGGGCGCGTCCCGGCTTGGCGGGCTCGGTGGCGGTCGCCGCGACGACGGCCTCGGGCATGACGTCAGGCGACATTCGCGGCGCCCCTCTCTCGGGTGATGCGGACCTCTTCACCGAGGGACTCCCAGATCTCGCGGTAGATCTCGATGAACCGCGGCTCCAGGCGCACCGATTCGACCTTGCGCGGCCTCGGCAGATCGATGTCGAAGACCTGCTTCACGGTGGCGGGGCCCGCGGTCATCACGACGACCTTGTCGGCGAGCGCGATGGACTCCTCCAGGTCGTGGGTGACGAAGACGACCGAGGCGCCCGTGCCCTCCCACAGCTCCAGCAGCTCGTCCGACATCAGGGCCCTGGTCTGCACGTCGAGCGCCGAGAAGGGCTCGTCCATCAGCAGGATCTCGGGGTCGTTGACGAAGGTCGCGGCGAGGGCGACGCGCTTGCGCTGACCACCGGAGAGCTGGTGCGGGTAGCGGTCCTCGAAGGCCGACAGTCCGACCCTGGCCAGCCATTCGCGGGCCCGCTGCTTGGCCTCCGCCTTCGGAACACCGCGAAAACGCGGGCCCGCCATGACGTTGGACAGGACCGTGCGCCAAGGGAAGGTGGCGTCCTGCTGGAAGACGAAGCCGACCTTGTCACCGACGCCCGCGACCGGCTCACCGGCCACCAGCACCTCGCCCTCGGTGGGCTCCTCCAGACCGCTCACCAGGGTCAGAGTGGTGGACTTCCCGCAGCCGGTGGGGCCGACGACAGCCACGAACTCGCCACGGCCGATGGTCAGATCGAGCTCCCTGACCGCCGTGTGCAGACCCCCTGACGGGGTCTTGAAGATCTTGCTCGCGCCCCGCAGCTCAATGGCGGGGCTGGTGTCTGCGCTCATGGCCCGGGACCGTAGATGTGGCGCGGGCCACAGCATCAGTCTTCTGGGCGCAAGGCCTTCTTCTGCTTGCAAGAGTCTGTTGTGCTCATTTTGCTCGCGCTACAACAGCGGAGCCGAAACACGGGCTTAACGCTCGCCAGGCCTTGAGAGAAAGAGGCCCGATGATTGACGTCCTGGTCGTGGACGACGACTTCCGCGTCGCTGAGATCAACGCGAAGTACGTGGGGAAGGTTCCCGGATTCCGGGTGGCCGCCCGCGCGCACAGCGCTGCCCAGGCCCTGGCCGCCGTGGAGCGCGCGCCCGTCGACCTGGTCCTGCTCGACCACTATCTGCCCGACCAGACGGGCCTCGAACTGGTGCACCGCATGCGCGAACGCGGCCACGGCACCGACGTCATCATGATCACCGCGGCCAGCGATGTGACGACCGTGCAGGCCGCGATGCGCCTGGGCGCCCTGCACTATCTGGTCAAGCCGTTCACCTTCGCCGCACTGCGCACCCGGCTCGACTCGTACGCGGCCCTGCGGCGCACCGTCGACCGGGTCGGCGGGCGCGGCGTGGCGGGCCAGGAGCAGGTCGACCGGATCTTCAGCGCCCTGCGCACCACGCCCGTCCCGTCGTCGCCGGGGCTGCCCAGCGGCCACTCGGAACCCACCACGGACCTGATCTGCGGTGTCCTTCACCGCGCGAACCAGCCGCTGTCGGCCCACGAGGTCGCGGCCGAGACCGGGCTCAGCCGCTCCACCGCCCAGCGCTATCTGCGCCATCTGGAGCAGGCGGGACGGCTGCGCCTCTCGCTCAAGTACGGCGACACGGGCCGCCCGGAACACCGCTATGCCTGGGTGGCACCCTGACCCCGCGCCTAAAGCCGTCACACCCACCCGGCACGTGGCGTGCGTCGCCGGGCCGTACGTCGCCGGGAGCACCCCCGCCCGCTGGAGGCGCCCCCGGACACTCGCAGGGGGCGCCCTCAGACCGCCCCGGCACCCGTCAGCGACCGCACCTCGGTCTCCGCGTGCTTGGCCTCGTCCGGCGGCTCCGCCGACGTGACCGTGCCCAGCCAGCCCGACAGGAAACCGAGCGGAATCGACACCAGGCCGGGGTTCTGCAGCGGGAAGTACTGGAAGTCCACACCCGGGAACAGCGAGTCCGGACTCCCCGACACCACCGGCGACAGCAGGACGAGCAGCAGCGCGGGCACCAGGCCTCCGTATACGGCCCACACGGCGCCGCGGGTCGTGAAACTCCGCCAGAACAGCGAGTACAACAGCACCGGGAGGTTCGCGGACGCGGCGACCGCGAAGGCAAGGCCCACCAGGAAGGCCACATTGAGGTCGCGGGCCAGCAGCCCGAGCGCGATCGCGACCACCCCGATGCCCACCGCCGCGGTGCGTGCCACGGTGACCTCGCTGCGGGGCTTCGCATGCCGACGGCGCAGCGAGGCGTAGAGGTCGTGGGCCACGGACGCCGAGGACGCCAGGGTGATCCCGGCGACGACCGCGAGGATCGTTGCGAAGGCGATGGCCGCGACGACGGCAAAGAGAACCGTTCCTCCCGCGGAGTTCGCACCGCCGCCCAGATCAAGCGCGAGTAGCGGAACCGCCGTGTTGCCCGCCGCGTTCGACCCCCGCACCGCCTCCGGACCGACGATCGCCGCCGCGCCGAAGCCCAGCACGATCGTCATCAGGTAGAAGCCCCCGATGAGCCCGATCGACCAGACCACCGAACGCCGCGCGGCCCGCGCGGTCGGCACGGTGTAGAAACGCGACAGGATGTGCGGCAGCCCGGCCGTACCGAGCACCAGCGCGAGGCCCAGGCTGATGAAGTCGAAGCGCGCCGTCCAGTCCCCGCCGTACTTCAACCCGGGTGCGAGAAACGCGTCACCGTGCCCGCTGCGCTCCGCCGCCGAACGCAGCAACTCATTGACGTCCCCGTGGAACCGCATGAAGACAAGCACGGTCAGCACAATGGAACCGCTCAGCAACAGCACCGCTTTGACGATCTGAATCCACGTGGTGGCCCGCATCCCTCCCAGCGACACATAGATCACCATGAGCGCGCCGACGCCGATCACCGTCCAGTTCCGCGCCGCCTCGCTCGAACCTCCCAGCAGCAGCGCTACCAGGCTGCCCGCCCCCACCATCTGCGCCACCAGATACAGAACGGACACGGTCACCGAAGAGGTTCCCGCCGCGATCCGTACCGGCCGCTCACTCATCCGGGCCGCGACAACGTCGGCGAGCGTGAACCGCCCGCAGTTGCGCACCAGTTCGGCGACGAGGAACAGGACGACGAGCCACGCGACGAGAAACCCGACGACATACAGCAGCCCGTCGTAGCCGTAGAGCGCGATGAGCCCCGTGACGCCCAGGAAGGACGCCGCCGACATGTAGTCGCCCGAGATGGCAAAACCATTTTCCATGGGCGAGAACAGCCGCCCGCCGGCATAGAACTCCTCGGCCGACCCGTGCCGGTTGCGACTCACCCACGTCGTGATCCCCAGCGTCACCGCCACGAACGCGCTGAACAGCAGCAGCGCCAGCGTCTGATGGGTGCCGGTCACCGCTCACCACCTCTGACGCTCCTCGTCAGCTCCTGGGTGTCCCAGCGCAGATCGAGCGCCGCCCGGTCCCTGCGCAGCCGCGCATGCCGCGCGTACGCCCACGTGAACAGAAACGTGGTGAGGAACTGCCCGAGCCCCGCCACCATCGCCACGTTCACCGCGCCGGCGACGGGCCGGGCCATGAACCCGGGCGCCGTCGTCGCGGTCACCACATAGCCCACGTACCAGGTGAAGAACACCGCGACGCCCGGCACCACGAACCTCCGATACCGGCTGCGCACCTCCTGGAAAGCCGCGCTGCGCTGCACCTCCAGATAGACGTCGGCCGTCCCGCCCGTGCGGCCTTCGCGCTCCAGGCGTGCGGACGGCACTGCGGGAGCAGGCGCGCCCGTGCCGTCCAACTCACCCCAGCCGGAGGCGAGCGCGTCGTACCAAGGGTCATCGAACCGGGCCTCTCCGGTATCGCGACCGTCGTGCTTCTCCACCGAACTCTCCTTGTCCGCGACCCTTTTCGGCCGCGTGCCCAAGGATGGACAGATCGGGAAGATCCCGGACTCTTCTCTCCGCGCTCTTCACCCCATCAGGTGACTCATCCTGTCGGCGGCCGTACGAGACCCTTTCCGAAGGCATAACGCACCGCCTGAGCACGGTCCTTGAGGCCCGTCTTGGCGAAGAGGTTGTTGATGTGGGTCTTCACTGTCGCGGTGGAGACATGCAGCTTGCGAGCGATCTCCTGATTGGTGAGGCCCTCGGCGATCAGCAGCAGCACCTCGGTCTCCCGCGTGGTCAGCCCATCGGGCGGCTCCACGAGCGCATCGGGCTCCGGAGCCGCCGCCGGCTCCGACAGCCGCTCCAGCAGTCGCCGTTGGACGCTCGGCGAGAGTCCCGCGTCCCCGGACAGCACACTCTCCACCGCGCGCACGATCTCGTCACCGCCCGCGTCCTTGGTGAGATAGCCGCGGGCCCCCGCTCTGAGCGCGGGAAACAGCGATTCGTCGTCCGCGTACGTGGTGAGCACGACGACCTGTGTCCCCGGATGCTCGGCACGAATGCGCCGGGTCGCCTCCACACCGTCGCATCGCGGCATGCGCAGGTCCATCAGCACGACGTCCGGGGCGAGCTCGGCCACAAGTGCCACGGCCTCGTAGCCGTCCCCGGCCGCGCCCACGACCTCGATCCCCGGCAGCAGACCCAGCAGCATCACAATGCCTTCGCGCACCACGGTCTGGTCGTCCGCCACCACGACCCGAGCCGGCTTCCTGGTCTCCTCCTCCGTCATACGGGCACCCTCAGCGTCACCACGAACCCCTCCTTGTCCGGCCCGGCCTCCAACGAGCCGCCCAGCAGCTCGGCACGCTCCCGCATGCCCAGCAGACCGTACCCGGCCCCCGCGCCGCTGAGTTCGCCCGGCGGCCCTCCCGAGTCCCGTACAGCCAGCGTCACTTCTTGCTCGCCGTACTCGAGCCGAATGTGGACCTTGGCGCCCGGCGCATGCTTGCGGACGTTCGTCAGGGCTTCCTGCGCCACCCTGCGCACCGCCTGCGAGGCCTCGGCGCACAGCGGCTTCCGTTCACCCTCCACGGTGACGTCGGCACCGTCCGCTGTGGCGACCAGCTCGCTCAGGAAGTCCTCCACCGGGGACATCTCACCCCGAAGGGCGGAGAGCGCCTGCCGGGTCTCGGCGAGCCCCTCACGGGCCATCCCACGTGCCGCCACGACCCGTTCGAGGATCTGCTCCCGCTCGGCGCCCCGCTCGATCAGCAGCCGGGCCGCCTCCAGATGCACCATCTGCGCCGAGAGACTGTGCGCCAGGACGTCATGGATCTCCCTCGCGATCCTGGCCCGCTCCGCGAGCGCCGCGGACTCCGCCTCGGCCACCCGAGCCGCCCGCTCCTGAGCGAGCAGACGCTGGGCACTGCCCCGCGCCTCCGCGTCGAGGCGCAGCACGTATCCGGCCAGGGCGAGCCCGACGGCGGTGGCCGCCGTGGTCAGCCACACGTCGTTGTTCACCGCCGCGAACGCGCTCAGCGCGACGGAGGTGGCAGGCAGTGCCGCCGCGAGAGGCAGCCTCTCCAGGGCGCTGATGGCACACCCGCACCACAGGACGATGGCCGGCACCCGAAAGCCGGTGCCCACTCCCACCGTCGCGATGGCGAGCAGCAGGGCGAGCAGCGCCAGTGAGGGCAGCAGACGGTGTTCGAGCGTGGTCCGCCAGAAGGCCCATGCCGCCAGCCCGCAGACAAGAATCCCCAAGACGCCCGCCACGATCCGCCAGGCACCCAGATGGCTGCTCATGAAGGTCGTCCACAGAAGCAGGCCCAGGGCGAAGAGGCGCGAGGCCCAGGCGAGTGCGCGCCTGGGCTTGGCCACTCCCGTTCGGGACAGCGCCTCGCGGGAGGGCCAGCGCTTCCAGGCGTTCTCCGTCACACGCGCTCCTTCCACGAGCCCCGGGGCACGTCGTCACCGTACGCCGTCGCCTGCGCGACGGCCGGGGGCAGAGACTGCGAGCGCCAGGCCAGGATCCCGGAGCGGACCAGCAAAGTGGCCGCGAGGGCGAGCAGCAGGGCGGAGCTGTCCTGGTGGACGCCCAGCAGGATGCCGATGCCGAACAGTCCCATCCGCAGGGCTATGCCCAGGCCCCAGACGGCCGCGCTGGCCTTGGTGCTCTTGCTCCACAGCGAGCCGTCCGGCTCCGCCCATATCCGTGTCGTCCATCCCCACGCGGCTCCGGTGGCCAGCCCGATGAACAGCTCTGCCCCCAGCAGCAGCATCGCCTCGGCCCGATGGTGGGTGTCGATCAGGCCGGGCTCCCGCAGGGCCATCACGGCCAGGATGGCCGGCACGATCCACCAGCGCCTGTCTGTGGTGATCCTGCGCGTACGGAACTGGCGCGCGACGACCAGGACAACAACGGCGAGGATCACCAAGGCATTGACAAGCCCGGACATCACGACCTCCGTGGGCGAGGAAGAGCGGGTTCCGACAGCGAGCGCTGTCGACGCCTTCGACGCTACGGAAATCGGCAGCCCACCAGATCGGAGCCAGGGTGGATCGTGGGTGGATCCGCACCCGCCCCACCCCTCCACCCACGGGTGGAGCCCCCTCGCGGCCCGCTCCCCACCGACCCCGTTTCTCGCCCCCGCCGCCCCTACCCGTCCCATCCCCAGGGGCTCCGCCCCTCCGACCCCACTGGGGGCTGCCGCCCCCAGACCCCCGCATCGGCCTGAACGGCCTCGTCCTCGAACGCCGGACAGGCTGAAGATGCGCGCCAGCCCCCACCCACCCGCGGCCTCGATGCGACGCAAGGGGCCGTGGCGGTGCGTCGCAAGCCCGCCGCTTACGTTCGGATCGAGCAGCGGCTTCCTTGCCCGGCCCACGTCTGATCCAGCCGCGACGGGCTCGACGCACATCCACGGCCCCGACCCACCACCGGCCGGCACCGGGCACAGGCCCCGGCACCGGCCCCCCGCCGACGCAGCGCCTACGCGTCGATGCGCGACCGATCCAGCGTCGCCGCAGAGCTGGAGATGAACTCCTTGCGAGGAGCCACGTCGTTCCCCATCAGCAGATCAAACACCTGCTCGGACGCCTCCAGGTCGGAGATGTTGATCCGCCGCAGCGTCCGGTACCGCGGGTCCATCGTCGTCTCGGCCAGCTGATCGGCATCCATCTCGCCGAGACCCTTGTAACGCTGGATCGAGTCCTTGTAGCGCACGTTCTTGCGCTGCAGTTCCAGCAGCGTCTCGCGCAGCTCACGGTCCGAGTACGTGTAGACGTACTTGTCCTGGCCCTTCTTGGGCTGGCTCAGCTCGATACGGTGCAGCGGCGGCACCGCGGCGAACACCCGCCCCGCCTCGACCATCGGCCGCATGTACCGCTGGAACAGCGTCAGCAGCAGAATCCGGATGTGCGCGCCGTCGACGTCGGCGTCGACGAGCAGGATGATCTTCCCGTACCGCGCCGCGTCGATGTCGAACGTCCGCCCGGACCCGGCCCCTATGACCTGGATGATCGCGCCGCACTCGGCGTTCTTGAGCATGTCCGTGACGGACGCCTTCTGGACGTTGAGGATCTTGCCGCGGATCGGCAGCAGCGCCTGGAACTCGGAGTTCCGGGCCAGCTTGGCGGTACCGAGCGCGGAGTCTCCCTCGACGATGAAGAGCTCGCTGCGCTCGACGTCGTCGCTGCGGCAGTCCGCGAGCTTGGCGGGCAGTGAGGAGGACTCGAGGGCGGTCTTCCGACGCTGCGCGTCCTTGTGCTGGCGGGCCGCGATCCGCGTACGCGCGGCGGCGACGGCCTTCTCCATCACGACCCGGGCCTGGGCGGCCGCGTCCCGCTTCGTGGTGGTCAGGAAGGCCTTGAGTTCGTTGGAGACCACGTTCGTCACGATCCGGCGCGCCGCCGAGGTGCCGAGGACCTCCTTCGTCTGACCCTCGAACTGCGGCTCCGCGAGGCGCACGGTGACGACGGCGGTCAGGCCTTCCAGGGCGTCGTCCTTGACGATGTCGTCCTCGGCGACCCGCAGCAGCTTCTTGGCCCGCAGCACTTCGTTCATCGTCTTGGCGACGGCCTGCTCGAAGCCGGCGACGTGGGTGCCGCCCTTGGGCGTGGCGATGATGTTCACGAACGACTTGAGGTTCGTGTCGTAGCCGGTGCCCCAACGCAGCGCCACGTCGACACCGAGCTCACGGGTGACCTCGGTGGGCGTCATCTGTCCGTGCTCGTCGAGGACCGGGACGGTCTCCTTGAAGGTGCCCTGCCCGGAGAAGCGCAGGACGTCACAGACGGGCTTGTCGGTGGCCAGGTACTCACAGAACTCGCTGATGCCGCCGTCGAAGCGGAAGGACTCCTCGCCCTTGCTGCCGCCCTCGCCCAGCCCGTACTCGTCGCGGACGACGATGGTCAGGCCGGGCACCAGGAAGGCCGTCTGACGGGCGCGCTGGTGCAGGTGCTCCAGGGATAGCTTGGCGTCCTTGAGGAAGATCTGGCGGTCGGCCCAGTAGCGCACGCGCGTTCCGGTGCGGGTCTTGGGGATCCGCTTCAGCTTGCGCAGCCCGCTCGTCGCGTCGAAGGCGGCGTCGGGGCCGTCCGCCTTGAACGCTCCGGGGGTGCCGCGCCGGAAGCTCACCTCATGGGTGTGACCACCGCGGTCCACCTCGACGTCCAGACGGGCGGAGAGCGCGTTGACCACGGAGGCACCCACGCCGTGCAGACCGCCGGAGGCCGCGTACGAGCCGCCTCCGAACTTGCCGCCGGCGTGCAGCTTGGTCATCACGACCTCGACGCCGGACAGGCCGGTCTTGGGCTCCACGTCGACCGGGATGCCGCGGCCGTTGTCCCGCACCTCCACCGAGGCGTCGTCGTGCAGGATCACCTCGATGTGGTCACAGTAGCCCCCGAGGGCCTCGTCCACGGAGTTGTCGATGATCTCCCACAGGCAGTGCATCAGACCGCGGCTGTCGGTCGAGCCGATGTACATGCCGGGGCGCTTGCGCACGGCCTCGAGCCCCTCGAGGACGAGCAGGTGCCGCGCGGTGTAGTTGGAACCGTCCCGGTCTGCTCCGGTCAGCAACGCTGTGGACGGCACGGACGTGTCGGCGGTCACGCGGTTCGCTCCTCGCTGAATTTCAGATGGGACCCTTTTGGGTAAGGGGCCGGCTTCGGTCGCCGCTCAGAGGGTACCGAGGCCTGGTAGAGCCGTTGTAACGCCACCCTCGCATGAACTCAGACTAGTCCAGGCTCGTATGAGTGTTCGATCCCTCGATTGAGTGAAGTACATATCACGTTCCCTTCCAGGCATGAACCATTTAGGCTCCGGGCACGTCCTCATGAACAACCGGCAAGCCAGCCGGGGAGGACCGACCCTGACAGACAGCGCGAACCCGTAAGACACAAAGACACGTAATACGGCCCATTCGCCGCCACCCGGCAGCAGACAGCCGCCCCGGAAGAATTTTTCGAGGAAAAGCCACGAGCGGGAACGTTTTCGGCCTGGTTGGATGTTGACCCTGGTACGACAGCTCGTCGAGCTAGAGAAGAGGCGACGTGACTACTGTTCTGACCCCCGCGAGCCCCCTGACGGCCGCTGACCGCTGCGACCGTTGCGGCGCCCAGGCATATCTGCGCGTCGTCCTCCTCAGCGGCGGTGAGCTGCTCTTCTGCGCCCACCACGGGCGTAAGTTCGAGCCGGAACTCAAGAAGATCGCCGCTGAGATACAGGACGAGACCGAGCGACTCACGTCGGTCCCGGCAACGTCCAACGACGAAGAGCGCTGACACTTCGCGTCAACGACGACGAGCCAGCCCCGGCACAGGCCGGTGTACGGGCGGCAACCCCTGCTACTTGGGGTGGCCGCCCGTATGCGTAACGCTTTCCGGCGGTGCGCTGCACCACCGTCCAGAACGCATCCACACGGCCCCGTGCGGTTGCGAATCGCGTCGCTGCGTGCAGTTCCATGCGCTACCGGTTCGTACCGTTGGCGCGGAAGTCCACGCGCCGTCGGCTCGTGCCGCTCCGCACACCCTCCACGCACCACCGGTTCACACCACTCCCCGGCGCCCCGCGGTCCGCTGCGTTCCGTATCACTTCCGCCCGGGTGCCCTCAGCGGTTCGAGCCGAGCCTTCTGACGACCTCGGAGACCCGCGTGTAGACCCCGGGGCTTCCCGCCTGCCCGCAGCCGCTACCCCACGACACAAGGCCGATCAGCCGCCCCTGGGCGACGAGCGGGCCACCGCTGTCCCCCTGGCAGGCATCCCGCCCTCCCGCGACCTCCCCGGCGCACACCATGGAAGCCGCTCGATAGGTTCCGTCCTCGCTCCCCGGGTACGCCCGCTCACAGTCGGAGTCGGGCAGCACTTTCACGCTCGCGGACCGCAGACTGAGCATGTAATTGCCAGTGCCGGTCGTATCGCCCCAGCCGTAGATCTCGGCGGTCGTACCGGGCGTGTACGCGGGATCCCCCGAGGGGGCCATACGGATGACCGAACTCTGGGGCAGCGGGGAGGCGAGGGTGAGCACGGCGAAATCCCCGGCGTTCGTGACGGCGTCGTACTGCGGATTGACCCAGGTGTCGCGGACCAGGATCTCCTTGCCCTTGCCGGACAGCAGGTCGGTACGGTCCGCGATGACCTTCAGGTCGCGGATCTGCTGCGGCGGCGCACCCAGCACGACCGAACTCAGGCAGTGGGCCGCGGTCAGTACGCGCGACGGGCCGATCACCACGCCGCCGCAGAACTGCCCGGCTCGCGTACCCCCGAACCGGTCACGACTGGACAGTGCCACCGTCCACGGACTCTGAGCGATGTCGACCGGATGGCCCCCGATGATGATGTCGTCGGTCGCGGCCGGGGCGGGGGACGCCAGCGGTATGAGGGCCGCGGCGGCCGCTAGGGCCAGTACTGGGGCGAAAGGGCGGCGCATGCGCGCTCCTCACTCTGAGACGGCTATGGAACACCCAGAGTGATCCAGCAGGCGGCGACGCGCACGCCATGCAAGCGCCGAGGGCCCGGCTCCCCATCGGGAGTCGGGCCCTCGGTGACGGTACGACCGAGACCTAGTCGAGGTAGTCGCGCAGCACCTGCGAGCGCGACGGGTGACGCAGCTTCGACATCGTCTTGGACTCGATCTGACGGATCCGCTCACGCGTGACGCCGTACACCTTGCCGATCTCGTCGAGGGTCTTCGGCTGACCGTCGGTGAGACCGAAACGCATGGAGACGACGCCCGCCTCGCGCTCGGACAGGGTGTCGAGGACGGAGTGCAGCTGCTCCTGGAGGAGCGTGAAGCTGACCGCGTCGGCCGGGACGACGGCCTCGGAGTCCTCGATGAGGTCACCGAACTCGCTGTCACCGTCCTCGCCCAGCGGGGTGTGCAGCGAGATGGGCTCGCGGCCGTACTTCTGGACCTCGATGACCTTCTCCGGGGTCATGTCGAGTTCCTTGGCCAGCTCCTCCGGGGTGGGCTCGCGGCCCAGGTCCTGGAGCATCTGGCGCTGCACGCGCGCGAGCTTGTTGATGACCTCGACCATGTGCACCGGGATACGGATGGTGCGGGCCTGGTCGGCCATGGCGCGGGTGATCGCCTGACGGATCCACCAGGTGGCGTACGTGGAGAACTTGTAGCCCTTGGTGTAGTCGAACTTCTCCACCGCGCGGATCAGACCGAGGTTGCCCTCCTGGATGAGGTCCAGGAAGAGCATGCCGCGGCCCGTGTAGCGCTTGGCCAGGGAGACCACCAGACGGAGGTTGGCCTCCAGGAGGTGGTTCTTGGCGCGGCGGCCGTCCTCGGCGATGATCTCCAGCTCACGCTTGAGCTTCGGGGCAAGCTTGTCGGCGTTGGCCAGCTTGTCCTCGGCGAAGAGGCCCGCCTCGATGCGCTTGGCGAGCTCGACCTCCTGCTCGGCGTTGAGCAGGGGGACCTTGCCGATCTGCTTGAGATAGTCCTTGACCGGGTCGGCGGTGGCGCCGGCCGCGGCGACCTGCTGCGCGGGCGCGTCGTCCTCGTCCTCGTCGGACAGCACGAAGCCCTGGGCGCCGTCCTCGGCGGGCTCCTCGGCACCGGGCTTGCCCGGCGTCTCCTCGACCGCCTCGTCGTCGATCAGCTCGACGTCGTCCTTCTTGGCAGTGGTCTTCTTCGCGACGGCCTTCTTGGCGACCGTCTTCTTCGCGACGGCCTTCTTGGCGACCGTCTTCTTGGCAGCGACCTTCCTGGCGGACGCGTCCTCAGCCGGGTCGTCGCCCATAGGCACTGCCGGGGCGGCGGTGGCGGTGGCCTTCTTGGTGGTCACCGTCTTTGCCGCGACCGTCTTGGTGGCGGTGCGCTTGGCCGGACTCTTCGCTGCGACGCTCTTTCGGGTGCGCTTGGGCTCCGCGGCACTGACCATCAGCGTCACACCCTCTTCCTCGAGGATCTGGTTGAGGCTGCGCAGTACGTTCTTCCACTGAGTGGCCGGAATCTGGTCAGCTTCGAAGGCCCGACGCACGTCATCGCCGGCGATCTGCCCCTCAGCCTTTCCCCGCTCGATGAGCGCCATGACAGAGACGGACTCGGCGATCTCCGGCGGGAGCGTACGGGATGTGCTGGCCGACACGAACAACCTCTCGGAACGTTGGAAAACGGCTTCCGGCCCCGTCCACTGCGGACAGGAGCCGACGACCGCCGACTGGGGATGGGTCGACGGCGCGGGTAGGGGCCGGGAAGATGCACAGCGCCGTAAACGGCGTCCGTATTCCCTCCTCGGCTGTCACCTCTTAGGTCATCGCGCAGTTCCGAAGAGCGTTACGCCCAATCTGCGTGGCCCGAGTCACACCCCGTAAGCGCCCAAAAGCGGCCAGACACGGTCAGATGAGGTCAGTCGATGGACTCATCACCTCAAACCGATGGGTTCATCACCTCAACCGATGGCTTGATCACCTTCATCGCATCGCCGGATCCCGCCGGACCCCGGAAGGATCCGACGGGGTTCGGCGGGAGATGGTTCACAGACCAAGCGATGCCACGAGAGGGCCCACACCCCCCGACCGCGCCGCCCTCGGGGCGCGATCAGTGCTCGCGCGGCGCGGGCACCACGCGCTCCACCTCGGGGTGCACGGCGAGCAACTGCCGCATGGCCGCCTCGGCCGCCGCGCCGTCGGCCGCGGCCAGGGCGTCGACGATCCGACCGTGGTGCGTCAGGGAGGTCTCGTTCGGCCGGTCGCAGCCGGTGACAGGGCCACCGGAGACCTGGAGCGCGGCCGAGACGATCCCGGAAAGGTGCTCCAGCATGCGATTGCCCGCGACCTGGATGAGCAGCGAGTGGAACTCCGCGTCAGCTCGCGAGAAGGTGAGCGAGTCACCCTGCGCCATGGCATGGCCCATGATCTCGACCATGTCGCCGAGACGCTGCTGGACCTCCTCACGTCCGTGCCCGGCGGCCAGACGCGCGGCGAGCGGCTCGATCGTCCAGCGCAGCTCGCTCAGCTCGCGCCGCTGGTCGTCGCGCTGCGGCCCGAACGCCCGCCATTCGATGATGTCCGGGTCGAGGAGATTCCAGTCACTGACGGGGCGCACGCGCGTGCCGACGTTGGGGCGGGCACTGACCAGCCCCTTCGCCTCCAGGACGCGGAGCGACTCACGGACGACGGTACGGGAGACCTCGAACCGCTGCCCGATCTCCTCGGGGACGAGCGGACGGTCCGCGCCCAGGTCGCCGGAGACGATCATCTGACCCAGCTGCTGAACGAGTTGGCCGTGCAGTCCGCGTCCGCGGCTGCCCGCGGCGCGCCGGCCGACGCGACCGAGTTCCTGGTCCGCGCCCTCCCACGCGGAAGCGCCGACGCGTTCGGCACCAGGGCCCTCGGCGTAGGGGTAGCGGTCGAGTCCGCCCGGGCCGGCCAGGCCGGAGTCTGAGGAGCGGGCGGCGGTCATCATGGTGTGCGCAAGGGTACTCACGGATCATTTGTCGGCGCTGTCTCCAACTCCCTTGAGGTCTTTGGTGAAAAGCACACGAAAGGGTGATCGCTCACCGCGTCGCAATTGACGCCTTATCGGAAAGAAATGAGCGTTCTCCGGGGAGTTGTGCGCACGGTGGAACCGGAAGGTTAAGGCCGGTCGTCATCGCACCCTGCTGCGCAGGGTCGTGAGCAGATATGCGCAGAGCAGAGCGGTCAGCGACAACGTCAGTGCACCGCCCACGGGTTGGGCCACAAGGCGCGCCCCGGCCGCGAGATAGCGCTCTCCCCCGAACGGCCACTGCATCAGCAAGAGCTCGCGCAGCCGCTCGGGAAACCCGGCCGCCGTCCGCACGGACGGTCCCGCCAAGGTCTTTTGTACGAGCGGTACGACCACGACCGGAACGGCGAGAACAGCCGCGAGCCCGGCGGTGGTGGACCGGAAGATGCCCGCTGCCAGCACCCCCGCCCAGGCGCAGCCCACCGTGAGGCCGATCCAACTCGCACTCAGCGACAGCCACTCCGCGGGAATCACCGCGAGCTCCCGTCCGTAGACGAGATAGAGCATTTCGAGGTCGCAGCCCACCGCGAGGACGGCCAGCGCCAGCGCGGTGACGGAGGCGACGAGGAGTTTGGCGGCGAGCAGTCCCAGGCGGCGGGGGACAGTGCCGCGGTCCGCGGCCAGGGCGGGGTGGCGGAACTCCTCGCCGGAGGCGAGCGCCCCGAGCAGCCCCGCCCCGAGCGCGGCGGGCGGCAGGGGACATTCCCGCGGCCAGGCGGCCAGAAGTCGCGGTTGGGGTGTGTGACCGATTCTGGCCAGGAGTACGGACAGCAGGGCAGAGGCGACCAGCACGAGGACCGCGGTGAGGTAGCCGGTGCCCACACCGGTGGCGCGCCGCAGTTCGTAGCGCAGCGGACGCAGCGGGCTCGGCGCCTGGCGTACGGCGATGAGGGGCGGAAGCTGGGGCACGTCCCGCGCGCCCAGCGAAGTGACCGGGCCGGTCCGCGACCCGGCCGGGCCCGGCCCGTCGGCCGCGTGCGCACCGGTCGCGGAAACGGCACCAGCGGTTTCGTCGGTCGCCGATTCATCGATCGCCGATTCATCGATCGCCGATTCATCGATCGCGGACCCATCGGTCGCGGACCCATCGGTCGCCGAGCCGTCGGTCGCCGACTCGTCGGTCGCGGAGGCGTCAGTCGTGGGGACGGTGACTGTGGGGGCGGAGGTCATGGGGCCGACGGTCGCGGGAGCGAGTCCCTCGGCAAGGAGCGCTGCCTGTGGCCCCATGTCACCTGTCTCGTCGGCGAGTTGGTGTACGAGGATGCCGTGCCGGAAGGCTGTCTCGCCGATGTCGGCACAGGTGCTGCCGTACACCGAGAGCCGGTTGCCTTCCTCGCGCACGACCTCGACGGAACGCTGTGCGGCACGGGCCTCCTTGGCCAGCAGGGCGCCGAGGCGGACGGCGTGCGGACTGCGGACGGCGACCCGGGGACGGAGCCGGGTGCGGGCGAAGTCCGCGGCCTCCTGATCGGCGACGAGTCGGCCTCCGTCCAGCGTGATGACCCGGTCGGCCGTCCGAGCGGCCTCCTTGGGGTCGTCCGTGCTGAACAGCACCGTGCCTCCATGGGCCGCGTGCGCGCGCAGAATCCCGTGCAGCCGGCGGCCTTCGCCGAGGGAGAGGCCGTCGGCGGGACCGTCGAGGACGAGGGTGCGCGGATCGGACAGCAGCGCACAGGCCAGGCCGAGACGGCGGTCCATGCTGTGCGACAGGGTGCCCAGACGTTCGTCGCGCAGGCTCACGAGCCCGACGGCTTCGATCACTTCGTCGACGCGCCGAAGCGGCACACCGACGGCGGCGCACAACATGCCGAGCTGACCGCGGACCGTACGCGCGGGATGGCCCGGCACCTGTCCCAGGAGCACACCGACCTCACGCGAGGGATGCGCGATCCGGTGCAGCGGACGACCGCTGAAGTAGGTGATTCCACGGCCCCCCTGGAGTTCGAGCATGAGCCTCAGCGCCGTCGTCTTGCCCGCGCCCGGGGCTCCGAGGAGCGCTGTGACACGGCCCGAGCGCGCCTCGAAGGACACGTCGTCGACGGCGGGGGGAAGCTCCTTGCGGGGGTTGCTGGTCAATCCGATGGCCTGGATCACTCACAGCAAGATAGCGCGACATTCACGATTTTTCGGGCATCTTACGGATCGTTCGAGTCGGCTCTCACCCCTCTTCCGGGGCGACGCACCCCGTGGGTGGACCCGCCCCCGTCAGACCTCGGGGCGCAGCATGGGCGGATTGAGCAACGTGGCACCGCCGGCGCGGAACAGCTGTGCGGGTCGCCCGCCCTGGCGCGTCGTCGTGCCGCCCGTGGGCACGAGGAAGCCCGGTGTGCCCGTCACCTTGCGGTGGAAGTTGCGCGGGTCGAGTGCCACTCCCCACACGGCCTCGTACACACGGCGCAGCTCGCCGACGGTGAACTCGGTCGGGCAGAAGGCGGTGGCCAACGACGAGTACTCGATCTTGGAGCGGGCGCGTTCCACCCCGTCCGAGAGGATCTGGGCGTGGTCGAAGGCGAGGGGCGCCGCCTGCTCGCCGTCGCGGCCGTACCCGCCCTGCTGCAGCAACTCCTCCACGGGCGCCCAGCGCGCGCTGTTGGCGTCGCCTCCGGCCCTGGGAGCCGGCAGATCGGGGGCCAGCGCGAGATGGGCGACGCTGACCACCCTCATCCGCGGGTCGCGCTTGGGGTCGCCATAGGTCGCCAGCTGTTCCAGGTGCGCGCCGTTGTCCTGCGCCGGGGCCGACGGGTCATGGGCGCGCAGCCCGGTCTCCTCGACCAGCTCGCGGGCAGCCGCCTGCGCCAAATCCTCGTCGGGCCGTACGAAGCCGCCCGGGAGTGCCCATCGTCCCTGGAAAGGCTGTTCACCCCTCCGTACCGCCAGCGCACACAGCGCATGGCGACGCACGGTCAGCACGACCAGGTCCACGGTCACGGCAAAGGGCGGAAAGGCCGACGGGTCGTAGGGCATGCCGCGATCATAGTCGTCTGCCTGACGATAAACACGCCCTTCGTCAGTCGCTTCCACTGATGATCCACTTACGTCCTGTTCAGGTCCCACCGGCCGCTGCCGGTCGCCGTCCGAGGACGCGTCGCGCAAGGTCACACTCCCAACTGCAGCCCGTCGGCCGCCTCCTCCACCATGGCGAGACCGAGCCTGCTGACACGTACGGAGAAGGGGGCCCCCGCGATCCGCAGTCCCGTCAGTCCGATCTCGCCCAGCGGCGCGCTGCTGACCGGACGCAGCGTCACCGTCCGGGCCGAGGCGTCGGGGCGGATGCCCGCGAGGGAGGTCAGGAGCAGAACCCCGGCGGCCGCCGCCGTGGCCGCCGGCCGACACGCGGCGGGATGTGGGAGCGGGGCGCCGCCTTCCGTACGCCGCTCGCCCGCGTACATCTCGGGCAGCCGGTACCCGAAGGTCTCGGCCGCTGCCAGCAGCCCCCGTAGCAGAGTGCTCGCCTCCTTCTCGTGGCCGGCGGCGACCAGACCGGTGACGGCGATCGCGGTCTCGTGGACGCGTACGGCGCCGCCCCGGTGGCCGAAGGGGTTGTACGCCGCCTCCTTGGCACCCAGGCTGCGCAGCCCCCAGCCCGAGTCCATGGCAGGGCCGCCGAGCAGCCGCGCCAGCTGCTCGGTCTGCGCCTTGTCGAGCAGGCCGGGGGCCAACGCGCCGGAACCCAGCAGTCCGGTGTCGAGGAGGTGGACGGTGCTCGCGCCGAGGTGCGGCACGAGGCGCCCGTCCGGGGCTCGGGCGGCCGCCGGTCTACCGCCTCCCCGGTCCTCGGCCCAGAAGTCCCCGCGGAACGCGGTCCGCAGCTCCTGGGCCCACTGCAGCAGTCCCTCGCCACCCGGCCGTCCGTACGCGTCGAGCAGTTCGGCGCCCAGCAGCGCCGCCCGGTGGGCATGGGCCTGCGTCTCGCAGCGGAACGGGCCGCCGGGGTGCGGATCGGGCAGATAGGTGCCGTCGCCGACGGTGGTCCGCAGCCATGCGAGGCACCGCTCGGCCGCGGGCAGCAGTTGTTCGGTCTCCGGCTCCGAAAGTCCCCAGCGCCGGGCCTCCGCGAGCAGTACGGGGAACAGCAGGGTCGCTTCGGTAGCCGTGCATCCCGGAGGCAGGTGCGGGCCCGCGTCTCGGCGCGGGCCCGGGATCAGCCCGGACTGGGCTCCCGGGCCCGCGATCTGGGTGCGGGCGAGGGTCCGCAGCGTGCCCGCGGCGAGCCGGGTGCCGAGCGGCAGCGTCATCCGGGCCGCGACCAGTGCCTCGGCCGGCGCCAGGCCGCAGCGCCACGGCGCCCCGGCCGCGAGGTGCGTGTCCGCCGGGTGGGCGGCATCGCGCAGCAGCAGCGCCTGGAGATCCTCGACGCAGGTGTTCAGGAGCGCCTGGACCCTGGGGTCGTCGCCCGTGGCCCGCGCGGGGGAGAGCGGGCTCGTGGCGGCGCGGCCCACGGATCTGGACGGTCCCGCACCGCCCGGTCGTACCCTCAGCTCCACACTTCGGGTACCGCCGGGTGGCAGTTCGAGCTCCCAGCGGAGCAGTCCCGCGGAGGCCAGGGCGTCGGCGGGATGTGGGTCGGCGGTGACGATCGAGCTCCCGGTGGCACAGGACCATCGCAGGCCCGAGTCGTGGACGCTGGCGGGCAGTTCGGGCCCGGCTCGGCCCGAGGCGACAGAGCCGAGCTCCGCGAGATCCGTGCCCAGCGCGACCTCCACGGGCAGGCGCAGGGCACGGGGAGACGCACTGCGCAGGGTGATCAGCTCCGTGCCGTCCGCGTCACGCGTCCGTTCCACGACCACGTCCGGATCTGGGCCACCGTCGGCGGAGGAACGCACCGTCCCCACGAAGTGGGCTCGGTCGGCGGTGACCATCCGGGCATGTACGGCGAGGGGTTCGCGACCCGCCACCCGCACCTGGCAGCGGGACAGCATCCGGCGGCCCGCGCGGTAGACCCCCTCCAGCCCGCGGCCGGTCAGCTGCCCCTGGTCCGTGGAGATCGTCAGTCCTGGCAGGGCGACGCAGATCAGAGCGGTGTGCACCGGTGGCAGGTCCGTGGTCCGGCGCGGCCCGGGAAGCGGGGCTTGACGCGTCGCCGGACCGGCCGGCCCCGCGAAGGGGCTCAAGGCGCTCTCGACACCTGCGAACGGGGCCCGGGGACCGGCGCGACGCGGGAAGGACTGCGCGGGCCCGCGCACCGGCGGGAGGGTGCCGTCGGGATCGGAGGGCGGGATGGACAGGGGCATGCGGCTTCCTCGGTCAGTGCGCCTGGGGCGCGCTCGGCGCCGGGTTGGGGGCTCCGGAGGGGCGAGGGCGTTCGGCGGCGCGGCCCGGCCACGGGTACCGCCACACAGGCGAACGGAACGGCACTGTCCAGGGTCACGCCCTGGGCCGCGCATGCCGACCGAATGGCGGTGGGACGGTCGGTAGGGCACGCCACGGACGGCTGGTACCGGTTCGGTGGGTGCCGAGGGGTCGGCCTTGGGGATCGCGCGCGCCCGCCGTCCGCCCATGCCGCGCGGGCGGGCGCGTGGCGCCGCGTCGAGTGGAGTGACATCCGGTGCCCAGGGCACCTCATGTGTCACCCGACCCGACCGTCGTCGATCCGCCCCGCTCCGCACGCTCACGTCTCCTCCCCCGCGACCCGCCGACCGCCCTTGCGGCGGGCCCGTGCCCGCTCGCCCGCCGCCTCGGGCGCGCGGCCCGGTCCCTCCCCGCCGGGCGCGGCCTCATCGGTGGGTCGACGCCGGGCGAGGCCGGCCGCCCCGGGGTGACGCCCACTTCCGCGCGATCCCCCGATCCCCGCCGTGCGTGCCCTGCGACGGCGACGGTTCGGGGTGCCCTCCGGCTCGGCGGCATCGCGCGGCACCGAACGATCAGGAACCGATGGCTGTTCCGCTGCCGCTCCCGTCCGGCCGGTGCGCTCCGCGCGCAGACAGCGGCGGATCGACTCCGGGTTGAGGCCTTCGTTGCACGCCTGGTGCAGAAGGCGGGCGAAGAGGTAGTCGGGATCGGCGCCGAGTGCCATGGCCAGGGCTTCGCGGGCCTCCAGTTCGTCACCGGTCGACCAGGCGACCCATCCGGCGAGGGTGAGGGGTGCCGCCGCGTGCTCGCCGTAGGGGCCGACGCAGCGGCGGGCCAGTGCCCGCCAGAGGCGCAGGGCCGGGCCGGCCTCGTCGCCCTCCATCCACTCGGCGGCGCGGTCACGCGTCGTGCGGTCCTGAAGTCCGAGGATCAGGTCGGCGGCCTCGTCGTGCTCCAGGAGACCGTCGTCGCGGAGGTCGGCCGGGCGTGTGCCGGACACGGGTGGGGCATCGGCGAACCGCTTCCTGATCTGCCGGGCCAGTCCGATGGTCTCCTCGGCCACCTCAGCGCGGCCCTCGGCGTCGAGGATCCTGGGAACCAGGGCCATGCTCGCCATGTCGAGCGCGGCCTGCTGCTCATCTGCGGCCGCGCCTTCCCAGGGAATGAACCGAGCGGTGAATTCCCTCAGCGATCCGCGCACTTGGAGGCCGGCGTAGGTCGCTGCGGCGGCAAGGACGGACGTACCGGGCAGTCCCATCGACTGCCCCTCGGACGAACAACACCCCTGGCCGGGGCAGCAGTACGACCAGAAACGGCCGTCGGAGATGCACAGGGCTTCGACGACGGGGACGCCGAGGCGACCGCAGGCCGTGCGCAGCAACTGCGCGAGCGGCCGCAGACGTTCCATGACGTCCCGTCCCGACTCCGCGGGCCCCGGCTCCTGGCAGAGGTAGGCGACCATGCTCTCGGGCCGGGCACCCCTGCGCTCGCTTCCCTTCACCAGTCCTTGCGCCAGCTGATCGGCCACGGACGGCCAGTCGTCCGCGTGGGCGGGGATGCCGAGCCGAGCCCGCCCGCCGAAGCGACCTCGCCTCTCCCCGTCATGCAGGGCGACCAGCACGATGCTGTCCTCGGGCCGGTATCCGAGCAGGTACGGAAGCGCGTCGGCCAGTTCGGCCGGTGTACGCAGGGTCACCTGGTGTTCCCCGGGCAGGTCGTGCCCCGCGTGCTCACCCCGTCCCCCGCGCCCACTCGGCGCACGGCCCACGCCGCCTTCCCCGTGCCGACCGCGCCCGCTGATGTCACTGTCGCCGGACATGCCGGCCGCTTCGCTGTGATTCGTCATGCCGTGACCATCCCGCGGATCTCGAAATTCCGCTTCGGCCTGTGGATAACCGTGGCCATGGCCACGACACGACTTGTCCACAACCCGGCGACCTCGTTCGCGCGATGTCCGCCCCATCGGGTTACATGGAGCCCTCGACCCTGCCGTTCAGCGTGCGACCGCCCAGTCGAGCACCTACGCGAGAGCCGGTCCGCCGCCGGGTGCGTCAGGTACGGGGTCGCCGCCGCGTCGGGGACGGGGCGGGCGAGCGCCGACGGGCGGTCGTCCGACCCGATCCGCGGGCGCTCGCCGTGCCTTCACGCTGTCGGCCGCAGGCTCGCGCCCTGCCGGCGGAGGCGGGGCGTGCACACCACGGCGAAGGCGACGCGTCCGATCACACTCAGAGGCGTCGCACGCACGGAGTGGGGAGGCTCAGCCTGCCGCAGCGAGGACCAATGGGAGAACCTGATCGCTGCCTGACCGGCGGAGGAGGCGGGCAGCGACCGCGAGGGTCCAGCCGGATTCGGTGTAATCGTCCACGAGCAGGACGGGGCCGGGAGTGCGCGCCAGGGCGGCAGCCAGGTCCTCAGGAACGGTGAAAGTGCCGGACAACGCCCTGAGTCGTTGGGCGGAGTTGCTGCGGCGTGCCGCGTGCGCGCCGCTCGGCCCGGTGTACGCCAGGGTGCCCAGCAGGGGGAGGCGACCGATGGTCGCGATTCCCTGGGCGAGGGAGGCGACCAGCTGCGGGCGAGCCAGGGACGGCACAGCGACGACTCCGACCGGCCGGGCAGAGGCGTCCGGGGCACTCGTCGCCCAACCTCCCGCAGAGCGCGCCCAGTCGGCGAGGACGGCCACCGCGGCCTTCAGGACGTCGTCGGGCACCGGCCCATCAGGCGCGTTCTCGGCCAGCAGCGGGCGCAGCCGGTTGCCCCAGCCGATGTCCGAGAGCCGCCCCAGGGCACGCCCGGTGGAGCACTGCTCCTTGGCCGGGATGCGGCCCTTGAGGTCAATGCCCAGTGCGGGCATCCCCGTCGGCCACATCCGACGCGGCTCGACCTCGACTCCCGGGCGGTCCAGTTCCTTCGCCGCGCCCGTCAACGCCTCCGACGAGACAGCGGAATCGACCCATGCCCCCGCGCAGTTGTCGCAACGGCCGCACGGGATCGCCCCCTCGTCGTCCAACTGTCGGCGCAGGAACTCCATCCGGCATTGGGACGTGCTCACGTAGTCGCGCATGGCCTGCTGCTCGGCCGCGCGCTGTCGAGCGACCCAGGCGTACCGCTCGGAGTCGTAGACCCACGGCTCTCCGGTGGAGATCCAGCCTCCCTTCACCCGCTTGACCGCCCCGTCCACGTCGAGCACCTTGAGCATGGTCTCCAGGCGGGTACGCCGCAGCTCCACCACCGCCTCCAGGGCAGGCACGGACAGCGGCCGTCCCGCACCGGCGAGCGCCGAGAGGGTCTGGCGGACCTGCGCCTCGGGCGGGAAGGCGGTATCGGCGAAATAGCGCCAGATCGCTTCGTCCTCCTTGCCCGGCAGCAGCAGCACTTCCGCGTGCTCCACGCCGCGCCCCGCACGACCCACCTGCTGGTAGTAGGCGATCGGGGAGGACGGCGAGCCGAGATGGACCACGAAACCCAGGTCCGGTTTGTCGAAGCCCATGCCGAGGGCCGACGTCGCGACCAGCGCCTTGACCCGGTTCTCCTGCAGGTCGACCTCGGCCTGCAGCCGGTCGGCGTTCTCCGTCTTGCCCGTGTACGACGCGACCGTGAAGCCGCGCTGCCGCAGGAAGGCGGTCGCCTCCTCGGCCGCGGCCACCGTCAGCGTGTAGATGATCCCGGAGCCCGGCAACTCGTCCAGGTGCTCGGCCAGCCACGCCAGGCGATGCGCGGCATCGGGCAGCTGCACCACACCCAGCCGCAGACTCTCCCTCTCCAGCGGGCCGCGCAGCACCAGGGCCTCACCGACGCCGGTACCCAACTGCTCGGCCACATCCGCCGTCACCCGCGCGTTGGCGGTCGCGGTGGTGGCCAGCACCGGGACACCCGGGGCAAGCTCGGCCAGCATCGCCCGCAGCCGACGGTAGTCAGGGCGGAAGTCATGGCCCCAGTCCGAAATACAGTGCGCCTCGTCAACCACCAGCAGACCGGTCGTGGCCGCGAGCTTGGGCAGCATCTGCTCGCGGAAATCTACAGAATTGAGACGTTCCGGACTTACGAGGAGAACGTCGGTCTCGCCACGCTCGACCTCCGCGTGGATGGCGTCCCACTCCTCCGGGTTGGCCGAGTTGATCGTGCGGGCCTGGATCCCGGCCCGCGCCGCCGACTCGACCTGGTTACGCATCAGCGCCAGCAGCGGCGAGATGATCACCGTGGGGCCGGAGCCACGCCGACGCAGCAGCGCGGTGGCGACGAAGTACACCGCCGACTTGCCCCAGCCGGTGCGCTGCACCACGAGCGCACGCCGGCGCTCCTCCACCAGAGCCGCGACCGCCTGCCACTGATCCTCCCGCAGCCGCGCCGAGCCCCCCGGGTCACCGACGAGCTCAGCGAGGATGGCGTCGGCTTCGGTGCGGAGCTCCTGGTTGTCCATGCCCCCATGCAACCCGATGGCACTGACACTCGGCCAATTCACCCAGCGTGACACCCGGCTCGCAGTCGGTCCACCGACCATGCGTCGATCGAGAACGGCCGGCATGGAGCGCCCGGCCACAACCCTCTCGATCAACGCGTTTACGCAGGCCAAGGCGCTATTTCCGCCCGGAATGCGAATGCCGCCCCAGTTCGGCGGCCCGGAGCGGCTCGACTATCCCGACGTCCTCAAGGAAGCAGGCGATCCCGTGCCGCTCGTGGATGACGCCATCAAGACGGGACGGATGCTCGCGGTCGCCGCGCGCATGCTGCGATGATCGGGGCGCGGGGGGTGTTACCGCTGGTCCTGGCCGTACAAGCGTGGCCCATGTGTCGCCATCGAGAACAGTGGGCAGGGATATACACGACGTATAGTCGGAAAACGGTCGGTGGCCCCAATTGCTCGTTGCCGCAACCAAGTTCGACAGGAAGAATTGAGGTCCGCTCCCCGCACGGCTCGCCCGTGATCCGGTAGGGCTCTGCTGCGGCGTGCGCTCCCCCAAGTCCGACCCCGCCCGCTGTGTGGGCGCGTAGCCGAAGGGAGGACCGTGACCTTCGGATTCGCTCCGTCCTCGGCGGCATCCATGTCGACGTCTGCCGATCTGTCCGCCGCTTCCGCCAACCCACTGACCCGCATGCTCGAACCCGCCGAATGGGCCGCCGCGGGGATTCCGCTGCTGCGCAATCCCCGGGAGGTCGTCAGCGGGTTGCACGCACGGCACCGGCCGAGACCCACGACCGCCGTCGTGGCCGTCCTCGACGCGGACGAGCGGCTGCGGGCGAGCGCCTCGTTCACCCGGCGGTCGGCTCCGGCCGACGGCTGGATGTTCCGCAACGCCCTGCTCGCGCAGCTGCGCCGGGTGATCCCGCACGACCTGCGGCGTCGCACCCCGGTGCGCACCGCCGTGCTGCTCTACTGCCGTGAGGGCGACGCGCGTTGGACCGAGGAGGACGGGGCGTGGATGTGGGGGCTGCGGGACGCCTGCACCCTCCACGGGCTGCGCTGCGGGGCGTACATCACGCTGACGCACGACGGCTGGCAGGTACTCGGCGAGGGCCGTGGCGGACGCCGTCCGAACACGGACTCCCCGCCGGAGTCCTTCGCCCTGGCCGAGGCACCGCCGCCGCTTCCGCGTACCGGAGGCGTCGCGTCGGAGGTGCTGCGCCGGGCGGCCGCCCGCTGAACCGGCCGCCCGCGAAGCCTCGCGCCCGCCCCAGGCGTCGGACCGCCTTGAAGGCCCCTGAAGGGCCCCGACGGGTACTCGCCCCTGTGACCCAGGCGTCCGCCCGGGCCGTAACGGCCACCACGGCGCAGACCTGGCGGGGGCGGGGCAGCGCCGTAGCGCTTGCGCCCGCTCCAGAGGCGTACGCGCGTCTCCGGAGCACACGGACGGTCCACCGGGACGTACGACGGTGGCGCATCCCGTAGAGACACCCCGCGCACACTCCGGGCAACGCTCCAGGCACGCTCCGAGCACGCCGGAACGACCGCCGTACAGGACGACCGCTGTACAGAACGACCGCCGTACAGGTGGTGCCGCGGCGGCACCACCGTCATACCTGAGGCATCACCCCGAGCGAATCCCGGACAGGTGTCCGGGATTCGTTCAGACTCCGGCGCCCAGCACCGAGTTGATCTGCTGCGGGTCACCGCAGACGATCAGCAGGGCGCCGGCCCGGCCGAGGGCCAGGGGCAGGGCGGTGGCGGCGGCAGCGTCGGGACCGCCATTGACGGCGACCACGACCACGGGACGGGACGCGGCCCGGCCCGCGACGGAGGCGTCGGCGTAGAAGACGTCGTCGCCCGCATCGTGCTGCGCCCAGTAGGCGGTTTCGCCGAAGGAGAGCTCGTGCGCGGCCCACGGGTGCGGTTCGCCGGTGGTGATCACCAGCACCTCACCAGGGGCTCGGCCCGACTCCAACAGCAGGTCGACCGCTTCTTCGGCGGCGTCCAGCGCACCCTCGGCCGAGGCCGGGATCAGCTGGACCTGTGGGGTGGCGGCAGCGGGCGCGGCCGCCGGGGCGGACGACCCCGGCGTGGCCGCGACCGGCTCGCGCGGGGTGCGTTGGGCCGGCGTCGGCCGGACAGGTCCCGGACGTCCGGGACGCGGCGGGGCCGCGGGACGGGGACCGGGTACGGGACGGGGGGTCGGCGCGGTGCGGCCACTGGCCGGAGTAGCGCGGGGACCCTGGGCACTCTCGTGAATCTGAGGCTCCTCGGGAATGAGAGGCATGAGCTGATTTTTATCAAACACCGGTGCGACTCGCGTCGGCGGGTGGCACATGAGTGCGAGCGGAACCGTCAGAAATCGAAGCCGAGCTGACCTTCGATCTCCGGAGCGCTTCCGTCCGCCCAACTGCGGACCTTCTTGAGGTGCCGCCACTGGGGCAGCGCATCAAGATACGCCCATGACAGCCGGTGGTACGGAGTGGGGCCCTGTTCCTCCAGTGCGGCCTTGTGCACCGGAGAGGGATACCCGGCGTTGGCCGCAAAACCGAAGTCTGCATGGTCGACACCCAGTTCGGCCATCATTTTGTCGCGCTGAACCTTGGCGATCACCGAGGCCGCCGCGACGGCCACGCAGGACTGGTCACCCTTGATCACCGTGCGAACCCGCCACGGCGACCCGAGGTAGTTGTGCTTCCCATCGAGGATGACCGCGTCGGGGCGGACGGGCAAGGCCTCCAGAGCCCGCACCGCGGCCAGGCGCAGTGCGGCCGTCATCCCCAGGTCGTCGATCTCCTCAGGAGAGGCATGCCCCAGGGCGTAGGACGTCACCCATTTCTCCAACTCCACGGCCAGCACGGTACGGCGCTTGACGGTGAGGAGTTTGGAGTCGGTGAGGCCTTCGGGCGGACGGCGCAGTCCCGTGACGGCGGCGCAGACGGTGACCGGGCCGGCCCACGCACCACGGCCCACCTCGTCGACACCGGCAATGATCTTCGCTCCGGTCGTGGCGCGGAGGGAGCGCTCGACGGTGTGAGTGGGTGGTTCGTACGGCATGGCGCCCTCAGCCTACGCCGCCCGGAGCGCCTCGCGACACCCAGGTTTCCCTGAGAGACCACCGCCCCACAGCCGGCATGGATCAGTCAACCGAAGATCCACTCACCGGACACCTGCCCGCCCCCGAACCAACCACCTGGCCGTCCCCCGAACCAGCCATCCGCCCGTCCCGCGAACCAGCCATCCGCCCGCCCTCGAACCCACCGTCCAACCGTCCCCACGTCAGCCGTCCGACCGCCCACGAACCGGCGACGAACCACCGACGAACCCGCGGCCCGACGATCCCCGGATTCAGGCCCCGGCCGCCCGTGGACCGTCCCCCGTCCGCCGCAGCAGCGGGACCATCAGCTGGTCGATCATCTCCTCCAGGTCCCGCTCACCCCATTCGCTCGCGCACACCTTCGAGCGATACATCATCATCGCCGGAATAGCATCGAAGACATAGGAGTTCGCGGCGTCCGGTCGGACCTCTTCCCGCTCGATTCCGCGGTGAACGATGTCTCGGAGCAGATGCTTGGTCGGCTCGACGACACCTCCGATGATCAGGCTCTGAAAGCGTTCCGCCTGCGCCACGTCGCATTCGTGAAGCACTGAGCGCAGCGCGAAGCCGGACTGCGAGTACATCGCCTCACGTACCTGTCGACACAGTTCCAGCAGGTCCTCCCGGACGCTTCCGAGGTCGGGCGCCACCGTCAGGCTCGGCAGCCCGGCCTTCAGCGCGTCCGCCACGAGGTCCTCCTTGGACGGCCAGCGGCGGTAGACCGCGGCCTTGCCGGTCTGGGCCCGGGCGGCGACGCCCTCCATCGTGAGGCCGTTCCAGCCGACCGTACTGAGCTGCTCGAGCGCGGCCTCGAGGATCGCGCGTTCGAGCACGGCACCGCGTCGGCGCAGGGAGGCCGCTTGAGCGGGAGCGGCCGTCCAATGCGAAGTAACCATCTGAGTGTCTCCGTTGTGCATGGGGGAGCGGGGAGTTCGGGGAGAGCGAGCGGCCAAGTGGCGACATCCGGCGGCGACTTCAGTGAACGCTTGCGTTCACTGTCGGGGACTCACTACCGTTGACGCAACAGTGAACGCGAGCGTTCACTAACGCACTTGTGGGGGACCCATAGTGACAACCTCTCAGTTGATCAAGGACTCAAAGCCAGGAGCGGCCCGCCGGGAGGGGCATCCCGGCATCGCACTCGCCGTCATCGCGGCCTGCCAACTCATGGTGGTACTCGACTCGACGATTGTGAACATCGCCCTCCCGCACATTCAAGACGCGCTCAAATTCAGCACGACCGACCTGACCTGGGTGATCAGCGCGTACACCCTCACCTTCGGTGGCCTGCTCCTTCTCGGCGGCCGCGCGGGTGACATCCTCGGTCGGCGCCGGGTCTTCATGACCGGCATCATGCTGTTCACGCTCGCCTCGCTGCTCGGTGGACTCGCCCAGGAACCCTGGCAGTTGCTGGCCGCGCGAGCCCTCCAGGGCGTGGGTGGCGCGATAGCGTCGCCCACCGCGCTGGCACTCATCACCACCACCTTCCCCGAGGGCCCGGAACGGAACCGGGCCTTCGCCGTCTTCGCCGCGGTCTCCGCGGGCGGCGGCGCCATCGGGCTCCTTGCGGGCGGCATGCTCACCGAGTGGCTCGACTGGCGCTGGGTGCTCTTCGTCAACGTGCCCATCGGTGTGCTGATCACCGTGCTCGCCCCGATGTACATCAACGAGTCCGAGCGCCATCCGGGACGCTTCGACATCGCGGGCGCGCTCACGTCGACGGCCGGTATGGCCTCCCTGGTGTACGGGTTCATCCGCGCCTCGGAGGAGGGCTGGCGCGACAGCCTCACGATCGGGTCCTTCGCCGCGGCGGTGATCCTGTTGCTGGGCTTCGCGTTCATCGAGACCCGGGCGAAGGAACCGATCACCCCGCTGAGGATGTTCGGCGACCGCAACCGCTCCGGCACGTACGTGATCATGCTGAGTCTGGCCGCGGCGATGTTCGGGATGTTCTTCTTCATCGTCCTGTTCGTGCAGAACGTGCTGGGGTACAGCCCGATCCAGGCCGGTCTGGCCTTCCTCCCCGTGACGGCGGCGATCGGCATCGGAGCGGGGCTGTCGCAGCGGTTCCTGCCGGTCCTCGGGCCCAAGCCGTTCATGGTCGTCGGCTCCAGCCTCGTCGCGCTCGGGCTCGGCTGGCTGACCTTCATGAGCCCCGACAGCACATACGTCGGCGGGGTACTCGGCCCGATGCTGCTCTTCGCCTTCGGCATGGGCCTGAACTTCGTGACCCTGACCGTGACCGCGGTCTCCGGCGTCGCCCAACACGAAGCGGGCGCCGCGTCCGGACTCCTCAACGTCACCCAGCAGGTGGGCGGTTCGCTCGGCCTGTCCATCCTGACCACGGTCTTCGGCTCGGCCAGCCGGAACGAGGCGGAGAAGCAGCTGCCGAAGTTCCTGGCGAACGCCTCACCCGAGCAGAAGGCGGAGTTCGCCAAGACCCGCCAGCTACCCGCTCCTTGGGGCCACGACGTGCTCGCCCACGGCATCTCGACGGCCTTCATACCGGCCGTCGCGATGGCTGTACTGGCCCTGTCCACCGCCGCGCTGGTGATCCGGGTCCGCAAGAGCGACCTGGAGGCCCTGGCGGGCACGGCGGGGCCCGCGGGGGGCTGACGCGGGCGCTGCGGATGGCCGGACCCCGGTCCGGGGACAGACGGCGAGAACCTCGGTCCGGCCATCCGCAGCGGGACGACACAGGGGGCCGGGCCTTGCGGGCGGCTGCACGGCACCGGGGCCACCCTTGCGGACGCACGGCACCAGGGGCAGGTCGTGTGACGTACGACATCGGGGGCAGCCCCTGCGCACGCGCGCGACACCGGGGACGGTCCCTACGCCCCTGCCAGGGGTGGGCCCTGCGGCCGGCATCCCGGCGCGAGGGCCGGCCCCGCGGGCTGGCCGTCAGGCCGGGGTACGGCATCACAGCCGGCCCAGCACGCGGCCGCTGTACGGCGCCGACAACCGACCCGTACGACACGACACCCCTACGAGCCGCCGACCGCGAAGAGCCCTGCCCGTACTTCACGAGCCATACGCACGCGACATACGGAGCCCCGCGCGGACCTCCGAAGCCGACAGAGCACGAAGACCCGGCCCCGCCCCCGCGATGGGGCAGGCGCTCCACAAGGGGACTCCCGGGGCGCCACCGGACCGCCCGCTGGCCTACGCCCCCACCCGCACCCAGCCCGGCAGGCTCTCCGTCCGCTCCACCCACTCCCCCGGCGGCGCCCCCGCCCTGCCCGCGGCGATCACACCGCCCACGATGGCGCAGGTCGTGTCCATGTCGCCGCCCACCTGGGCCGTCGACCAGAAGCCCTCTTCGTAGTCGCCGAGGGCCCGCGCCGCGGACCAGAGCGCGAACGGCACCGTGTCGTGCGCCGTCGTGCGCCGCCCACAGCCCAGTACGGCGGCGACCGTCGCGGTGTCCCCGTAGTCGAGCATGTCGCGGGCGCGCCGCAGACCCGCGCCCACGACGCTGCGCGGGACGAGCGCGACGACGCCGTCGAGCAGCGCCTCGGCGCTCGGCGGGCCCGCCGGGTCGGCCGCCAGCGCGGCGGCCGCGGCGACGGCCATGGCGCCCACGACGGCCTCACGGTGCTGGTGGGTGGGGTAGGCCGAGATCTCCGCCTGGTGGACCGCCTGCTCCGGGTCGTACGCGTACCAGGCCCCCAGAGGGGCGATCCGCATTGCGGCGCCGTTGCCCCACGAACCCTGCCCCTTGAAGAGGGCGGACGCCAGTTCCCGCCAGTCGCCCCCCTCCTGGATCTGCCGGAGCAGCCGGTTGACCGCGGGGCCGTAGCCCCGCTCCAAGTCGTGGTGATCGGCGAAGGAGCCGGCCAGCGCGTCCTGGTCGATGCGGCGGTGCCGGGCCAGGACAGCCACCACGGAGGAGGCCATTTCGGTGTCGTCCGTCCACTGCCAGGGACCGGACGGCAGCTCGCGTCGCTTGAGCAGCGAGTAGTTCACGGGCATGAAGAACTGCGAGCCCAGCGCGTCCCCCACCGCGAGTCCACGCAGGCTGGCCAGGGCGCGGTCCAGGCGCCCGTCGGGAGAGGAATCAGAGGTCATCGCCCTGCCACTCTATCCCTGTGCCTCCGTACGACTCGGGTTCACGCCAGCGTTCGAACGGACGGTCAAGCGTGTACCTCCCGTCGTCGCCGAGGACGAGCATCCGCATCTCGGCGTTCCCGGGATTCGACAGCGATTCGAACTCCGCGACCGTCCAGTGGAACCAGCGCATGCAGAACAGGCGCATGGCCAGACCGTGGGTCACCAGGAGCACGTTCGACGGGTGGTCGGGGGCCTCGAAGCTCCGGTACAGGCTCTCCAGGAAGCCGCCGACCCGGTCGTACACGTCGGCGCCGGACTCGCCCTGCGCGAAGCGGTAGAAGAAGTGCCCGTACGCGTCCCGGTAGGCCTTCTGGAGGCGTACGTCGTCACGGTCCTGCCAGTTGCCCCAGTCCTGCTCACGCAGCCGCGGTTCCTCGCGCACCCGTATGAGCTCGGGATCGAGGTGGAAGGCGCGGAGCGTCTCGTGGGTACGGCGGTACGGCGACACGTAAACGCTTACGCGCTCTCGTCCGAAGACCTCCCGCAGCCGTTTTCCCGTCTCCTCCGCCTGCTGCCACCCCTTCTCGGTGAGCGCCAGAGCGTGGTCGGGCTCGCGTTCATACACGGTGTCATCGGCGTTGCCCGCTGACTCGCCGTGCCGGACAAGGACGATACGCCGTGGTCGAACCATGCCAAGACCCTAAAACGGCTGACGGCCGATCGAGCACTCCTAGGGGCCGCATACGGCGTAGGTCACACGTCTTCCGCGCAGATCACACCCGCGGCCGACCCTCCGGTCAGACCGTCCACGAGGGCTCCAGCGCCACTATGTCGCCGGCCAGGGCCGCGACGTCGGCCTCCGTCTGGGCGCGCAGCGCGAGCCGTTCCACGCGCTCGGCCCGGTATTTACCGTGCTCGGCGGCCGACTGCCACATGGACAGGATCAGGAACTCATGGCCCGGCGCCTCTCCGAACAGGCCCCGCACCATGCCGGGCGAGCCCGCCATCGCGGGATTCCAGACCTTCTCCTGCATCAGCGCGAAATGCTCGGCCCGTTCCTCGTGGATACGGCAGTGGGCCACCCGCAACACGTCGGCCTCCGTGAAGCGCGGCTCGAAACCGGTCTTCACATCGAACCGGTGATCGAAGAGTTTGGCCTGCAAGTCCTTGAAGGTGCCCGACTGGGCGGCCGCCAGCCGGTCGTGCGAGCGGGCCATGAAAGAGTCGTAGAAGGCACGGCTCTCCCAGAAGGCGAAGATGTGCGCCACCCCGGGCCGCCCCCGGCTCCAGCCGCCACCCTGCCCCCGGAATCCCGGCTCACCCAGCAGCCCCGCCCACTTTCGCTGCCCCCGCTCGAAACCGCGGCGGTCCACCACGGTGCAGCGAATCCACTTGACCAGCACGGCGCCATCGTAAGGCCACGGAGCGTGGCGCCGGTCACGCTCCGGCAGAGTGCACCCGCGCGAGCGCCCCCGCGCGCGTGGCACGATGGACAACCGGCCTTGACCGCGAAGCAGTTGGGGCAGGAAGCAGACGGGGAACGGGGAGGGGGAGATCCGATGAACGGACTCAACAAGGGCATCCGCAAGGTCGAGCTCGCGGTGAAATGGGACCCGAGTCCCGTCGGCGAGCCCGCGACCGACCTCGACATCATCGCGGCGACGTACGTTGCGACCGATCCGTACGGAAGCCCGGCCTACGTGGTGCACTTCGACAGCCGCTCCCCGGACGGCACCATCTACCTCAACCGGGACAGCAAGGACGGCAAGGGCTTCGGCTGGGACGAGGTCATGACGCTGGAACTCGACCGGCTCAACAGCAACTACACGCGCGTGGTGGTGGGCGTGCTGATCCAGCAGCGTTCCGGCCACAAGTCGTTCGTCGGTGTCCTCAACCCGGGCCTGCGCATGCGGGAGGGCTACACCGTGCTGGCCGAGGACAACTTCGGCGGCGTCCTGGGGGCGACGGCCGCGACCGTCGGCGAGTTCGTACGTGACGCCTCCGGAGAGTGGACCTTCCATCCGGGGATCCACGGCTACGACACGGACCCGGCGGCGTTCCCGCGTGTCATGGGCACGCGGCACGACGCCTGAAACAACCCACTCCGTAGGAGACGCCTGAAACAGCCTTCTCCCTAGGAGCGAGAAAACGCCGAAGGGCGGCACGACCGGTGGTCGTGCCGCCCTTCAGGGCTTCAGATCAGCTGCAACCGCTGGTCGAGCCGCAGCCCTCGCAGATGTAGCAGGAGCCGGCCCGCTGCATCTTCGTACCGCAGGAGAAGCACAGGGGGGCGTCCGCCTGGATACCCAGCTGCATCTCCACCAGTTCGGCACTGGTGTGGGCCTGCCTCGGGGCGGGCTTCGCCGCCTCGACCTCGATCTTCGGGGTGGCGACGGCCTTCAGCTCCTGCGCACGGGGCGCGGACTGGGCCAGGCCCTCGACGTCCATGTCGACATCGTCGGAAGGCTCGTAGGAGCCCGTCTCCAGGTGCCGCTGACGCTCCTCGGCGGAGTGGATGCCGAGCGCGGAGCGGGTCTCGAAGGGCAGGAAGTCCAGCGCCAGGCGACGGAAGATGTAGTCGACGATCGACTGCGCCATCCGCACGTCCGGGTCGTCCGTCATACCGGCCGGCTCGAAGCGCATGTTCGTGAACTTCGAGACGTACGTCTCCAGGGGCACGCCGTACTGCAGACCCACGGAGACCGCGATCGAGAAGGCGTCCATCATTCCCGCGAGGGTGGAGCCCTGCTTCGACATCTTCAGGAAGACCTCGCCGAGACCGTCGTCCGGGTAGGAGTTGGCGGTCATGTAACCCTCGGCGCCACCCACCGTGAAGGAGGTGGTGATGCCGGGGCGACCCTTGGGCAGGCGCTTGCGGACCGGGCGGTACTCGACGACCTTCTCGACCGTCTCGCGGATGGTCGCCTCGGCCTTGGCGGTGACAGCGTCGGTCGCGGACTTCTCCTTCTCCTTGGTCTTGGCGGAGAGGGGCTGGCCGACCTTGCAGTTGTCGCGGTAGATCGCGAGCGCCTTGACGCCCATCTTCCACGCCTCGAAGTAGACCTCTTCGACGTCCTCGACGGTCGCCGTCTCCGGCAGGTTGACCGTCTTGGAGAGCGCACCGGAGATCCAGGGCTGGATCGCGGCCATCATGCGGACGTGGCCCATCGCGGAGATGGAGCGCTCGCCCATGGCGCAGTCGAAGACCTCGTAGTGCTCGTGCTTGAGGCTCGGGGCGTCGATCACATTGCCGTTCTCGGCGATGTGGGCGACGATCGCCTCGATCTGCTCCTCCTGGTAGCCCAGGCGGCGCAGGGCCTGCGGAACGGTGCCGTTGACGATCTGCATCGAACCGCCGCCGACCAGCTTCTTGAACTTGACCAGCGCAAGGTCGGGCTCGAGGCCGGTGGTGTCGCAGGACATCGCGAGACCGATGGTGCCGGTCGGGGCGATGACCGAGGCCTGCGCGTTGCGGAAGCCGTTCTTCTCACCGAGGTGCAGCACGTCCTGCCAGGCCTCCGTGGCGGCGGCCCAGATCGGCGTGTCCAGGTCGTCCACGCGGACGGCCACGGCGTTGGCGTCGGAGTGCTGCTTCATGACGCGCTGGTGCGGCTGCGCGTTGCGGGCGTAGCCGTCGTACGCGCCGACGACCGCGGCGAGCTCGGCGGAACGCTTGTACGAGGTGCCGGTCATCAGGGAGGTGATGGCACCCGCGAGGGCGCGACCGCCGTCGGAGTCGTACGCGTGTCCGGTCGCCATCAGGAGGGCGCCCAGGTTGGCGTAGCCGATGCCCAGCTGACGGAAGGCGCGGGTGTTCTCGCCGATCTTCTGGGTCGGGAAGTCCGCGAAGCAGATCGAGATGTCCATCGCGGTGATGACCAGCTCGACGACCTTGGCGAAGCGCTCGACCTCGAAGGACTGGTGGCCCTTGCCGTCGTCCTTGAGGAACTTCATCAGGTTCAGCGAGGCGAGGTTGCAGGACGTGTTGTCCAGGTGCATGTACTCGCTGCAGGGGTTCGAGCCGTTGATACGGCCGGACTCCGGGCACGTGTGCCAGCGGTTGATCGTGTCGTCGTACTGGATGCCCGGGTCGGCGCAGGCCCAGGCGGCCTCGGCCATCTTGCGGAAGAGCGCCTTGGCCTCGACCTCCTCGATGACCTCGCCGGTCATACGGGAGGTGAGACCGAACTTGCCGCCCGCCTCGACCGCCTTCATGAACGTGTCGTTCACACGGACCGAGTTGTTGGCGTTCTGGTACTGGACGGACGTGATGTCGTCGCCGCCCAGGTCCATGTCGAAGCCCGCGTCACGGAGGGCGCGGATCTTCTCCTCCTCCTTGACCTTGGTCTCGATGAAGTCCTCGATGTCGGGGTGGTCGACGTCGAGGATGACCATCTTGGCCGCGCGGCGCGTGGCGCCGCCCGACTTGATCGTTCCTGCGGAGGCGTCGGCACCGCGCATGAAGGAGACGGGACCCGAGGCGTTGCCGCCCGAGGACAGGAGCTCCTTGGAGGAGCGGATACGCGAGAGGTTCAGGCCGGCGCCGGAGCCGCCCTTGAAGATCATGCCCTCTTCCTTGTACCAGTCGAGGATCGACTCCATGGAGTCGTCGACGGACAGGATGAAGCAGGCCGAGACCTGCTGGGGCTGAGGCGTCCCGACGTTGAACCAGACCGGGCTGTTGAAGCTGAAGATCTGGTGCAGGAGGGCGTACGCCAGCTCGTGCTCGAAGATCTCGGCGTCGGCGGGCGAGGCGAAGTACTTGTAGTCCTCACCGGCCTTCCGGTACGTCTTCACGATGCGGTCGATGAGCTGCCTGAGGCTCACCTCTCGCTGCGGGGTACCCACAGCACCGCGGAAGTACTTGCTGGTGACGATGTTGACCGCGTTCACCGACCAGAAGCCGGGGAACTCGACGCCACGCTGCTCGAAATTGACCGAGCCGTCGCGCCAGTTGGTCATGACGACGTCACGGCGCTCCCACTCCACCTCGTCGTACGGGTGCACGCCGGGGGTGGTGTGGATGCGCTCGATGCGCAGTCCCTTGGTGGCCTTGGTGCCCTTGGCGCGGGAACCTCGTGCCGGACCGCTCGCCGTCTCTGTCATGCCGCCTCCCTGTATCGGGCTAAAACGCCCTGAAGTGCCACGTTCTTCCCATGGCACGGTGTGTGTCTGGTGCTGCGCGCGCCGCCACGCGGCCGCCCGCAACAGGTCTTTGGTCGCCACCGATGGGGGGCCGACGCGAGTCGGCCCTTCCGTCAGTCGGCGGCGTTGGCGGGCACGGGGACGTGGACAGTCCCTCCGGTCCCGCGATCACTTTCCGGGCGCTGCGCGTCCGCGGCTGCCACGTTCACATCCGCCTCGCCCGCGTCTTCCTCGTCCGCGGCGGGGCGCCGCCCCGTCTCTTCCCTGAGTTCCACGATGGCGGCCTCGAAGTCCTCGAGCGAGTCGAACGCCCGGTACACGGACGCGAACCGCAGATAGGCGACAAGGTCGAGCTCCTGCAACGGGCCGAGTATGGCCAGACCCACGTCATGGGTGGTCAGCTCGGCGCTTCCGGTGGCCCGCACCGCCTCCTCGACCCGCTGGCCGAGCTGGGCGAGCGCGTCCTCGGTGACGGGCCGCCCCTGGCACGCCTTGCGCACGCCGTTGATGACCTTGGTACGACTGAACGGTTCGGTGACGCCGGACCGCTTGACCACCATCAGCGAACACGTCTCCACCGTCGTGAAACGACGGGAGCAGTCGGGGCACTGGCGGCGCCTGCGGATCGACGTGCCGTCATCGGTCGTACGACTGTCGACGACGCGGCTGTCGGGGTGCCTGCAGAAGGGGCAGTGCATGGCTCCAACCCTCCTTCACAGCACGACTCATAGACCTCGTGAGACCTCACGGGCCCCTCGAAGCAGCCCCAAGCATAGGCGATGGCTGGAGGCTCGAAGACCCGGGGGACCACAACTTCTGGGCTGCTGTAGCAATCCAACCACTAGATGTGGGGATCGAACCGAAAATTCGCCCAGGATGCGCGTGTCGCACGCGTGACGGCATGTGCCGCACGGCCATACCGATCCCGGACACACGGAGATACCGTGGTCAGCGCGCCGAAGGGGGCCGGTACCCGGCCGACGGGGCGTCGGATGGCAGACTGGGCCGCGGCCTGCGACTGTCGGCACGGCCAGCGCCCCGGCGGTGAAGAGTACAGCAATGGGCCCTTTTGTCCGCCGGATGCAGCGTGAGCCATACACCCAGACACATGATCACGACAGACAATCCGCGATTTTTCACTCGAACGTGTGTTTGGCGCAACCTTTCGAAAGCAACTACCGTTGTCCAGCAGGGAGACCATCGAGAGGGGCCGACGTGACCACCACCGCAGACAGTGCCACCATCACTGCCCAGGACCGCTCCCAGGGCCGACTCGAGCCGGTGCATGCGATGAACGAAGCCACGAATATTGAGGGGCCCAAGCGCTCCCTGCCAGGGCGACCTCCAGGCATCCGCGCCGACAGCTCGGGACTAACCGACAGGCAACGCCGGGTGATCGAGGTCATCAGGGACTCCGTGCAGCGGCGCGGCTACCCGCCGTCGATGCGGGAGATCGGACAGGCTGTCGGCCTCTCCAGCACCTCCTCTGTCGCCCATCAGCTGATGGCACTGGAGCGCAAGGGCTTCCTGCGCCGCGACCCGCACCGACCGCGGGCGTACGAGGTCCGGGGCTCCGACCAGTCCTCGGCACAGCCCACGGACACGGCGGGCAAGCCGGCCGCGTCGTACGTCCCGCTCGTCGGCCGTATCGCCGCCGGTGGCCCGATCCTGGCCGAGGAGTCGGTGGAGGACGTCTTCCCCCTCCCCCGGCAGCTGGTCGGCGACGGCGAGCTGTTCGTCCTCAAGGTCGTCGGTGACTCGATGATCGAGGCCGCCATCTGCGACGGGGACTGGGTGACGGTCCGCCGTCAGCCGGTCGCGGAGAACGGCGACATCGTGGCCGCCATGCTCGACGGCGAGGCCACGGTGAAGCGGTTCAAGCGCGAGGACGGCCACGTATGGCTCCTCCCGCACAACGCCGCCTACCAGCCGATTCCCGGCGACGAGGCGACCATCCTGGGCAAGGTGGTGGCGGTGCTGCGGCGCGTGTGACAGCACACGCCGGGCGGGACACCCCGCCCCGCCCTTGACCGGGCCCCGGGACCACCTGCGCCGGTTCCGGGGCCCTGCGCGTTGCCCTCCGGGGGTCAGACGGGGGCAGCATGCGCGGCGTCCAGAGATGGTCCGCCCCGACGAGTACGCGCCCCTGAAGGGGATTCGCTCGCCGAGGGGGCGGGAGGATCGTCCACAGAAGCCGAGGGATATGGCGCGGGCGCCGAGCGATATGCGCAGGCGTCGGACGGCATGCGCGGGGCCCGCACCACGTGTGCGGACACCGGACGGCATGCGCGGACACCTGGCGACATACGCGGGCCCTCGGCCACATACGCGGGTGCCCGGCCGCATGCGCGGGTGCCGGGCCGCATGCGCGGGTGCCGGGCCGCATGCGCGGGTGCCGGGAGGATCAACGGTGGGGTCGGGGCGGAGATCCCGAGTCTGAGAGCACGCACGACACCTGGGGCGCCCACAGGGCGGGCGTCTTCGCGGGGCCCGGGTGTGGCCGTGCGGGTGGTGTTGTTTGGCCGGAGGGGCATCCGAGGCGGAGCGAATCGCCCGTAGGGGCACCCGGGCAGGCCCGCCTCGGGCCGAGTGCGCGGGTCCCCTCAGCCCCCCGCCCCCGCGGGGAAGGCCTACGCCTCCTCCGTCTCCCCCGCTCCCACCGTCTCCTCGGCCTTCCGTGCCGTCGCGTCGATCGCGGTGAGGGACCGGCGTACCTGGTTTCGGTCCGTGGTGTACCAGAAGTCGGGCAGGGAGGCCTTGAGGTAACTGCCGTAGCGCGCCGTCGCGAGGCGCTGGTCCAGTACGGCCACCACACCCCGGTCCCCCGTGGCCCGCACGAGGCGGCCGGCGCCCTGGGCCATCAACAGCGCGGCGTGGGTCGCGGCGACGGCCATGAAGCCATTGCCGCCGTTGTCCTCGACGGCCTTCTGGCGGGCGCTCATCAGCGGGTCGTCGGGGCGCGGGAACGGGATCTTGTCCATGACGACCAGCTGGCAACTGGGCCCGGGGACATCGACGCCCTGCCAGAGCGAAAGGGTGCCGAAGAGGCAGGTCTTGGGGTCGGCCGCGAAGTTCTTGATCAGCTCGCCGAGCGTCTCCTCGCCCTGCAGCAGGATGGGGTACTCGGGGATGCGCGAGCGCAGCTCCTCCGCCGCGAGCTGAGCGGCCCGCATCGAGGAGAACAACCCCAGCGTGCGACCCCCCGCAGCCTGGATCAGCTCGGTGAGCTCGTCCAGCATGTCCGCGCGGTCGCCGTCACGCGCGGGGCGGGACAGGTGCTTGGCCACGTACAGAATGCCCTGCTTGGGATAGTCGAAGGGCGAGCCGACGTCGACGCCCTTCCACTGCGGGAAGTCGTCACCCTCGGTGCCCTCCGGGGCGAGTCCCAGCGACGCCCCCACTCCGTTGAAGTCGCCGCCGAGCTTCAGGGTGGCGGACGTCAGGACGACGGAGCGGTCCGCGAAGAGCTTCTCTCTGAGCAGGCCGGAGACCGACATGGGGGCGACCCGGAGCGAGGCGCCGAAGCGGTCGTGGCGCTCGTACCAGACGACGTCCCATTCGGAGCCGTTGGTGATCCGCTCGGCGACATCGTGCACCGACTCCACCGAGGCGAGAGCCTGCTTGCGGACGGAGTCCTCGTCCTGGACGGACTTGTCGCGGGTCGAGCCGATCGCCGAGATCACCGTACGAGCGGCGTCGCGCAGTGCCATCAGCGCGTATCCGAGATCCTCCGGGATCTCCTCAAGGCGGCCCGGGAGCGCGAGCTCCATCAGCCGCTCGAAGCCCTCGGCGGCGGTCTGGAGCTGATCGGCCGCCTTCTCGTTGACGAGCTTCGCGGCGCGGCGCACCGCGCGGTTGACCTGGCCGGGCGTGAGCTCGCCCGTGACGACACCGGTGACCCGGGAGACCAGCTCATGGGCCTCGTCGACGATCAGCACCTCGTGCTGCGGGAGGACCGGCGCGCCCTCGATGGCGTCGATCGCGAGCAGCGCGTGGTTGGTGACGACGACCTCGGCGAGCTTGGCCCGCTCGCGGGCCATCTCCGCGAAGCACTCCGCTCCATAGGCGCATTTACTGGCGCCCAGGCACTCACGGGACGAAACGGACACCTGGGCCCACGCGCGGTCGGAGACACCAGGTGTGAGGTCGTCCCGGTCTCCGGTCTCGGTCTCGTCCGACCAGTCCCGCAGCCGCAGCAGGTCCTGGCCCAGCTTGCTGGTGGGCGCGGCCGCCTCGAACTGGTCGAAGAGGCCGTCCTCCTCGTCCTGCGGCACGCCCTCGTGCAGCCGGTGCAGACACAGATAGTTCGACCGGCCCTTGAGCATCGCGAACTCCGGGCGGCGGCGCAGCAGCGGGTGCAGCGCGTCGACCGTCCGCGGAAGATCGCGCTCTACGAGCTGGCGCTGGAGCGCCAGGGTGGCGGTCGCCACGACGACCCGCTCCCCGTGGGCGAGCGCGGGCACGAGGTATCCGAGCGACTTTCCGGTGCCGGTGCCCGCCTGGACCAGCAGGTGGGAGCTGTCGTCGATGGCACCCGCGACGGCTTCGGCCATGGTCACCTGGCCAGGGCGCTCCGTACCGCCGACAGCGGTGACGGCGGCATGCAGGAGTTCGGGGAGTGAGGGCTCTGTCATAGCGTTGCCAGCCTACGGGGCGCCACTGACAATCGGGCGATCAAGGCCCGGACGACGGACGCGATCAAGACGAGTACGAGAACGAGAACGAGAACGGGGTGGATGATCAAGGCCGGTGGAGGGGGTTCGGGACCGTACCGTGTACCGCGGCGTGCGGGCGCTCGGGCCGGTCGCGGTAGCCGTCGAGATGCAGTCGGTTGCGGTTCAGGCACAGGCGCTCGATCCGTGGAGTGAGCAGGTCGAACATCTCGTAGCGCTCCTTGAGCTCGGGGAAGCGCGCCTGGTGACGGACGATCTGCGCCCGGACGAGCGACCAGAACTCGGCCTCCGGAACGCCCAGTTGTTCCTCGCAGAGCGGTGCGAGATAGCGGAAGACCCCCACGAAGAGTCCGGAGTGGATGAACTGGGTCAGGAACGCCGGCGGCTCGGTCAGCAGTACGTTCCGTACGTCGTCCGGCATGGACGCGTGCTCGGGCAGGGGCTCCGCGCTCACGTTGACGTCGTCCACGAAGTCCTTCACCGCGAGCCGGACGGGGACGTCGTGGTCGTCGAAGACGACGATCGCGTTCTCCCCATGGGGGCTGAATACCGTGCCGTACCGATAGAGGAAGTGCAGCAGCGGCGGCAGGAGCGCGGCGAAGAGACGGCGCAGCCAGACATTGGGGGCGAGGCCCGAGCGGGCGACGAGCTCCGCCGTGAAGGCGCGGCCGTCCGGGTCGGTGTGCAGGAGCGCCGCCAGGGTACGGGCGCGTTCACCGGGCGCCAGATGGCGGGAGACCGGCTCGCGCCAGATCGCGCCGAGCAACTCCTTGTACTGATAGGGCACTTCGGGGAGGGCGTCGTACACGGGGTGGTTCACCGTCACCGAGGCGACCTCGCCGAGCAGGATCACCCCACAGGTGTCCCGCAGGAACGGGTCGGCGTCCCTTAACGCGTGCATCCAGGCGGTGACGGCGGGCGCCGCCAGGGTGCGTTCCGTCGGCAGGCCGCGCCAGACCAGGGTGTTGAGCACGGAAAGCGGCAGTTTCACCGTGTGCCGGTCCGGGTGCGAGACGTTGAGGAACGTACGGATCGACTGCTGGGGCAGCCGCAGGTCGCCGTCGGAGGGCAGCGGCACGATCGCCCCGGCGGCTACGGAGGGCGCGAACAGCGGCAGCACCACATCGTCCCACTGCCAGGGGTGCACGGGCAGATAGAGGTACGACTCCGGGATGAGCCCACGCGCGCGTAGTACCCCGTCGAAGGACTCCCGTGTGGCGGGGGCGAGTTCGCGCGCGTAGAGCTGTTCGGCGGAGTGGAGGCTCTGGACGCCTCGGTAGGTGGCGAGCGTGGTGTGCACCGCGATCCAGGGGATCGGCGTCGCCCTGCGGGCCTCCGGTGCCCAGTCGGCGGCGTCCGTCGCGGAGAAGCCGAGGCGGCCCTTGTTCAGCACGATCCAGGGGTGGCCGGTCTGGTGGCCCTCCAGCTCCGCATAGTCGAGGTCGGCCAGTTCGGCCGCCGTACGGGCGTCGCGGTCGAGGCGGGTGTCCGCGGCGAGCGTCGTACTGAGCTCACGGACCACGTGGCCGAGCGTCGCGCCGTCGATCTCCAGCGTGTCGCGGGCCCGGGTGAGGAAGCCCAGCGGGTCGGTGAAGGGGCACGGCTCCTCGCCCTCCTCGGTGAGGGTGAGCGAGGCGGGGTCGACGCGCCAACTGTCGTACGAGGCACGGCGGGCGCGGAAGGAGAGGCTGCCGCCGGCGTCGAGGCGGAGGGTGTAGGGGCGGAGGGTGTCGGCATGGCCGGTGTCCTCGCGCGGGAGGTTCTGGTGGGCGGGGGCGGGGTTTGGTGAGGGGTGCGCGGTGTCCGGTTCGGCGGAGGGATCGAGGCCGGTCCCCGGATTGCGCCGGCTGCGGAGGACGGTCCCTTTTCCCTCCGCGCCCCGCTGAGCCTCCGGATCCAGATCCGACTCCGACACCGACTCCCGATGTGGCTGCGGCTCCGGTCTGACGATCTCCTCGTGTGCGAACTCACCGATCATTTTCGCGAGCAGTCGGCGTCCTGCCTGGTCCCATCGGTCTTTGCGCAGCTCAGGCGGGTCGTACAAGGCGGGCAGCGCTCCGGAGGCCGGGGTGGCGGATGGATGCGGCACGGGGACTCCTCGACAGGGAACCGGATCGGGACGAGCGGTGCGGTGAAGGTCAGGGCGCTACAACAGGTCGCGCAGGTTCCGGTCCCGGACCATGAGGGCCGCTCGCTTGCCGGGCAGGTCGACCTCGGCGGAGAACCGGAAGCCCGCGCTCAAGAAGGCCGAGACGGAGGGGGTGTTGCGGAGATCGGGTTCCGCGACGACGCGGGCGCAGGACGGGCGCTTGTCCAGCACGAGGTCGGCGACGGCTCGGAGCAGGGCGGAGCCGATGCCTCGCCCGCGGTCGGCGACACCGCCGATGAGGAGGTGAAGGCCGGTGTCGTGCGGGCGGGCGGGATAGTGCCGGGCCAGGAGATCGAGGTCCGCGCGGTAGATCTCCCAGTAGCTCATCGGGGCGCCGTCCAGCACGCCGAGGCAGGGCACACTGCGGCCGTCGCCGTCGAGTTGGCGGCACAGGTGCTCCTCGGCGACCGACTCGGGTCCTGCCAGCTCCCAGAACTCGGCGACGGCGGGGTCGTTCATCCAGCGGGTGACGAGCGGGAGATCACGCTCCACACGGACGGGGACCAGGTGGAAGGCGCCCACGGGAGTGGCGATCGGGCCCCAGCCACCGATGCGGTCGAGCAGGTCGTCGCCCCCGGCCGACTCGACCTCGCAGCCGAAGAGCGCGAGGAGCTCGTCGGGCAGGCGCAGGTCGAGGGTGTCCTCGTTGTCCGTGCCCGGCCCGGGACCCGGGTCGGCTCCGAGGTCGGTGACGGGGGCGGTACCGGCGTCGGTGCTCGCATCGGTGGGAGGCACGGCGACGCTCCTCTCAGGAGACGGGGTGGGGCATGTTCCTCAGGAAATGGAGGGGGTTGTAGGGGGGTTATGGAGGGGGTCGACGAGCCCGGCTTCCTCAGGAATGGAGCGGGTTGGCGAGGGCGACGTAGACGGACTGGGTGTCGACCGGGCCGACGAGTTCGTCGAGGCCGTGCAGCCGGGTCAGCAGGTTGGCCTTGCAGCGCAGGACGGGCGAGTCGAGGAGGCGCGCGGGCAGTGGTGTACGCAGTCGGGCCGGGCCGGAGGCCGCGTCGGTGAGGAAGCGGCGGAAGGCGGCGAGCAGCAGTTGTTCGTCGGCGAGGTGCTGGGAGCCGAACGCGCCGATGAGGCCGAGTACGTTGTTGATCGCCAGGTAGTAGGCGAAGCGTTCGTCGGTGACCTCGTCGGAGACGAAGGTGTCGCTGAGTTCGCCGATGCCGGGCAGCCGGGCGTCCAGTTCGGCGCGCCGGGACGCGCGGAAGTAGTAGCCCTGGTTGTCCCGGTAGCGGCCGCCCGCGGGCCAGCCCTCGGGGTCCAGTACGAGCAGGGTGTTCTGCTGGTGTGCCTCCAGCGCGATCCCCGCCTCGCTGTCCAGCCAGAGCACGGGACGTACGACCTGCTCCAGGTAGCGCAGGAACCACTCGGCGGCGACGGCGCCACGGGGCTTGCTCGTGCGCCCGGCGAGGCGGGTGACGATCTCGGCGAGCCGCGACCGCATGACGGGGCGGTCCTCGGACCCGCCGCGTGCGCCGGGTTGGGCGTGGGGCCGGGGGGAGACGAGTCCCGCGACGCAGCCAGCGTCGTCCGTCGGACCGAACGGGTTGTGGCGGATCATCACGTCGAGCCCGGTCAGTGGGGTGCCGTCCGGGGCGTTGACCGCGAGCCAGGCGGGATCGCGGACGATGTCGAAGCCCCGGTGGGCCGACTGCCACTGCTTGGACAGGCCGCCGCGCAGCAGACGGTGGACCTCCACGCCACGGTGGAGCTCCTTGCGGAGGTTCTCCCGGCGGGAGTTGGTGATGCGCAGGCCCAGCGACAGCTTGAGCATCGCGGGGGCGCCGGAGCGGTAGAGGGTGCGGACGGAGGAGGTGGGGTGCCAGGCGGAGCCGTGCGGGCCGAGGTCCCGGAGCAGTCCGGCGTCGAGCAGGGCCGCGGTCTCGGGGCGGTGCCGGACCTCGGCCATCTGCCAGGGGTGCAGCGGCAGGGCGGCGTAACCGTCGGGCAGGGGCAGCCCGGCTCCGGCCAGCCGCGCGGTGAGCAGTTGCGCGGGGACGGGCCGGCCGCGCTCCGTCCACGCCGACTCGGCCGCCAGGACCGAGGGGGCGACCGCCATCCAGTGCAGCGGGAACGAGCCGCGCAGCTCGGGTGAGTACAGCCGTGCTTCGGCCTCGGAGAGCCCTTCCCGGCTCTTCGGGGTGGGGTGCCACGGGTGCCCCAGCACGAGTGCTTGTTCGGCGGCGAGGAAGAGGTCGGGGGTGTCGGCGGGCCGCTGCCTGCGGTCGTTGATGAACACGACGGTCCGCCGCACCGAGTCGGCGACACGGCCGACCAGGTCGGCACCGTCGCCGCCGGGGCCGCTCTCGGCAACGGGCGTCGAGGTCACCACGGCCGTGCTCGTCGTCCCGAGGCCCGTTCCCGCCTGGCGTGCGAGCAGCGCCGCCACGGTGACGGCGTCGGCGGGCGGCGCTCCGTCGGGGGCGTCGGCGAGGTAGGGGAGGCCGAAGCGGTGCCAGCCGGTCGGGGACCAGTAGTGGACCGGCGTCAGGAGGGAAACGCCGCTGGCCGGGAGCGGGATGCGGAGGGTGCCGTCGGTGGGGGCGGCGAGGTTGTTCTCCCGTACCCAGCAGCGCAGCAGGTTCTCGACCGCCGCCGCCTGGGCCGCGGTGTGGACGGCGGGGTGCTCCAGGAGGTCGGCGGTGGCGCCACGCAGCCGCTCGGTCTCCCGGGCCCCTCCCTTCTGCCGGGGGACCGCGTCGGCCCCGGCGACGAGCGGGGTCTGCGTGCCGCAGGCCGCTCGCTCGTAGGTGTCGGGACGGCCGTCGGATGCGGGGGTCGCGTTCAAGAGAGTTCCTCGTGGGGTCGTTCAGGCTCGTGCGGCGACGAACCGGGGCGGTACTGGCGTGCGCGGGGCCTTGGGCGTTCCTGGTCGATCCGGGTGAGGGCGGTGGTTCTGGTCGAGGTGGCGGTGGCGGTGGTCCGAGTGAGGTCCGCGTCTCACCGCCACGGCGCGGGAAGCTGGTCCGGCGTGGTGGAGCCGGTCGGGGCGAGGGCTGGTCCGGGGGGGAAACCGGTCGGGGCGGGGCTCCGTACGGCCCGCCCGCGGCGGTTCCCGGCCCTATCCGGCGTGCTCACCGGAGTCGGAACCCCGACCGTTCCCGGCCGTCCCGCCCAGCCCCGCACGCGCCACCGCCCCCACCGCGTCCGCCAGTCGGTCGAGCACCGCCGTCGCCTGTTCGTCACTGATCGTCAGGGGTGGGAGGAGGCGCACCACGCTGGCGCGGCGCCCGCCCAGCTCCACGATCAGACCGCGGCGCAGACACTCGCGCTGCACGGCGGCGGCGAGTTCGGGGGCGGCGGGCCGGGGGCCGTCGGTGGGGGTGTCGAACGGTGTCTCGGGGTCCACCAGCTCGACGCCGATCATCAGCCCGCGGCCCCGTACGTCACCGACGCAGGGAAACTCGCCCGCAAGTCCGCGGAGTTGGGTGAGCATGCGGGAGCCCAGGGTCGCCGCGCGCTCGGCAAGTCCGTTCTCGCGCACGTACGCGAGGGTCGCCGTGCCCGCGGCCATGGCCAGCTGGTTGCCCCGGAACGTTCCCGCGTGGGCGCCCGGTTGCCAGACGTCGAGGTCGTCGCGGTAGACGACGACGGCCAGCGGCAGACTGCCGCCGATGGCCTTGGACAGGACCATCACGTCCGGGGTGATCCCGCTGTGTTCCACGGCCCAGAAGGCACCGGTGCGCCCGACGCCGGTCTGGACCTCGTCCGCGATCAGGGGGATGGAGCGCGCCGCGGTGATCTCGCGCATCCGGCGCATCCAGTCGTCGGGCGCGGGGATCACCCCGCCCTCGCCCTGGACGGGTTCGAGGATCATTCCGGCGGGGCGCGGTACGCCGGACTTGGTGTCGTCGAGCAGGGACTCGGTCCAGCGCGCGGCGAGTTCGGCTCCGCGTTCACCGCCGATGCCGAACGGGCAGCGGTAGTCCTGGGGATAGGGCAGGCGCGCGACCCGTACCTCGGTCGCGCCCCCGGATGCTTCGAGCGCCCCCGCGGTCATCCCGTGATACGCGCCGGTGAACGCGAGCATCCCGGTGCGTCCGGTCGCCGCGCGCACCAGTTTGAACGCGGCCTCGACGGCGTCCGTCCCGGCGGGACCGCAGAACTGCACCCGCGCCCGAGCGGCGAACTCCGGGGGCAGCGTGCGGAACAGCTCGGTGGTGAAGGCGTCCTTGACGGGCGTGGCCAGGTCGAGGACGTGCAGCGGTGCCCCGGAGTCGAGGACTTTCCTGATCGCCTCCAGGACCACCGGGTGGTTGTGCCCCAGGGCCAGGGTGCCCGCGCCGGAGAGACAGTCGAGGTAACGGCGGCCGTCCGCGCCCTCGATGGTCAGCCCCCGCGCCCGCACGGGGACGATCGGCAGAGCGCGCGCATAGGTGCGGGCCGCCGACTCGCGCGCCGACTGGCGCCGCAGAATCCCCTCGTGCGCCGCGCGCGCCCCCTCGGACGCTCCGGACACCCTCTCCCGCGCCCCCTCGGAGGTCCCGGGCAACCTCTCTCGTGCCGCCCCGGACACGCCCTCCCGTGTCTCTTCGGGCTCTCGCCCCACCGGTACCACCGCAGACTCGGTCACGGCCACGACTTCAGGTCCTCCCGCTGTCCAGAGGCGAGTTGGCGGGGGGCTTCGAGCACAGACGGCAGGTCCCCCGTACGTACCAACGACGCGACTCGCTCGGGGAAGCGGGTGAGTCGAAGATCCTTGCCGTGACGGAACCGTTGCCGTTCCATGGGATGTCCCCCACAGCGAGCGCATAGTGTGTGGTGCCGTTCAGTGACACCGAACGACGCACCTGCGTCCCGTACTCAGGGACTCCGGATCGACGGATCCTGACAGGTTCTCTTACGTCCAGGGGGAGTTACACCATGCGATCCATACGCCCACCCTTCGCCGCCCGCCGAGGGAGGAACGCGCGCCGCAAGACCTCCCCCGTACTGGCCGTCGTCGGCCTGACGGCGGCGCTGGCGCTGACCGCCACCGGCTGCGACTCGGGTGACAGCACCGCGAGCGGCCAGGCCGGTGCGTCGGCGTCCCAGAGCGCCGACGGCAAGATCAAGATCCCGGACGACATCAAGAACAAGCTCAAAGAGCACGGGATCGACATCGACAAATGGAAGAGCGGCGCCTGGAAGAACTGGAACAAGGACGACTGGCTGCGCGAGGCCAACGACTTCGTCAACCCGATCATCAAGGGGCTGTGGGACCCGGAGCGGATGCGCGGCGCCGACGACCCGGACAAGAACAAGGGCGTCGACGAGAACGACCTCTCCGGTGACCAGGGCGTCACCGACGCCACTCCGCCCCCCGTGGCCGCGAAGGCCGTGAGCGCCGCCTACCACGACAGCGTGCCCGAGGCGGGCAAGGTGTTCTTCGACTCCCCCGAGGGCACGATGGTCTGCTCGGCGACCGTCGTCGAGGACCCGGCGCACCCGGGCAAGTCGAACCTCGTGTGGACCGCGGGCCACTGTGTCCACGCCGGCAAGAAGGGCGGCTGGTACCGCAACATCGCCTTCGTGCCGTCGTACAACGACGCCGGCAGGACGTCCGCCCAGCTGCAGAACGCCGCCAGGACGGAGGTCGCTCCGTACGGCGTCTGGTGGAGCGACGGGGCGCAGACCTCGGACCAGTGGATCGCGCAGGGCGGTTCCACCGGCGGCCAGGGCGCGTCGTACGACTTCGCGGTCCTGCATGTGACACCGGAGAAGGGCGGCAACGGCAAGTCCCTCGAGGAGACCGTCGGTTCGGCGCTCCCGGTGAACTTCAACGCTCCGGCCGTGCCGCAGGTCTCGAGCATCACAGCGACCGGGTACCCGGCGGCGGCTCCGTTCGACGGGCAGAAGCTGTATCAGTGCACCGACCGGCCGGGGCGGTTGTCGATCGCCAAGGCGGATCCGACGATGTACCGCATCGGGTGCACCATGACCGGTGGTTCGTCCGGCGGCGGCTGGGTGGCGACCGGGTCGGACGGCAAGCCCGCCCTGGTGTCCAACACCTCGATCGGTCCGGTCAGCGCGGGCTGGCTGGCGGGTCCGCACCTGGGTGCGGTCGCCAAGGGTGTGTACGACTCGGTGAGCAAGAAGTTCGCGAGCCAGTGAGCCGACGATCCGCAGGCCGGTGAGTCCGCGCGCCGCTCTCACCTTGCCACGGCGAAGGCCCGCCCCCTCTCGCAGGGGGCGGGCCTTCGTACGTCGCTCGGAAGCGAGGGGTTAGAGCGCGACCGGCGCCGGGACGTACGGCGTGAGGTCCGCGGCCAGTTCCTCGTGCACCCGCACCTTGAGCAGGGTGCCCTCCGGGGTGTGCTCCTCGGAGATCACCTCGCCCTCGGAGTGGGCGCGCGCGACCAGCCTGCCGTGCGTGTACGGGACGAGCGCCTCGATCTCGACCGAGGGACGGGGCAGCTCGTTGTCGATGAGCGCGAGCAGCTCGTCGATGTTCATCCCGGTGCGGGCCGAGACCGCGATGGAGCGCTTCTCGATCCGCATCAGCCGCTGGAGGACCAGCGGGTCGGCCGCGTCCGCCTTGTTGATCACCACGATCTCGGGCACGTCGGTCGCGCCGACGTCACGGATGACCTCGCGCACGGCGGCGAGCTGCTCCTCCGGCGCCGGGTGCGAGCCGTCCACGACGTGCAGGATCAGGTCGGAGTCGCCGACCTCCTCCATCGTGGAGCGGAACGCCTCGACCAGGTGGTGCGGCAGGTGGCGTACGAACCCGACCGTGTCGGCCAGGGTGTACAGCCGTCCGCTCGGGGTCTCGGCCCGGCGCACGGTCGGGTCGAGGGTCGCGAACAGCGCGTTCTCGACCAGTACGCCCGCACCGGTGAGGCGGTTGAGCAGGGAGGACTTGCCCGCGTTGGTGTAGCCGGCGATGGCGACCGAGGGCACCTTGTTCCTGCGGCGCTCCTGGCGCTTGATCTCGCGGCCGGTCTTCATGTCCGCGATCTCCCGGCGCATCTTCGCCATCTTCTCGCGGATACGGCGCCGGTCCGTCTCGATCTTGGTCTCACCGGGACCACGGGTGGCGAGGCCGCCGCCCTTGCCGCCGCCCATCTGACGGGACAGCGACTGACCCCAGCCGCGCAGCCTCGGCAGCATGTACTGCATCTGTGCGAGCGCGACCTGCGCCTTGCCCTCTCGGGACTTGGCGTGCTGGGCGAAGATGTCGAGGATCAGGGCCGTACGGTCGATGACCTTGACCTTGACGACGTCTTCCAGGTGGATCAGCTGGCCGGGGCTCAGCTCACCGTCGCAGATCACGGTGTCGGCGCCGGTCTCCAGGACGATGTCCCGCAGCTCGTTGGCCTTGCCGGATCCGATGTACGTGGCCGCGTCGGGCTTGTCGCGGCGCTGGACGACGCCGTCGAGCACGAGCGCGCCCGCGGTCTCCGCGAGGGCTGCCAGCTCGGCGAGGGAGTTGTCCGCGTCCTGAATGGTTCCCGTGGTCCACACACCGACGAGGACGACGCGCTCCAGACGGAGCTGTCGGTACTCGACCTCGGTGACGTCCTCGAGCTCGGTGGAGAGGCCCGCCACACGGCGCAGGGCCGCGCGCTCGGAGCGGTCGAACTGGTCGCCGTCCCGCTCTCCGTCGATCTCGTGGCTCCAGGCGACGTCCTCTTCCATCAGGGCATCGGCCCGAAGACCTTCGGGGTAGTTCTGCGCGAAGCTCTGCGCGTCCTGGGAAGGGGAAGAAGAGGAGGTCATTGGATCCTTACGTCGATGGGGACACCGATACGTCACTGCCGGTATCGATGGCGTCACTGGTGAAACCTGTTCGGCGACGGACACCACCCGTCACATACGAGAACGTCCGGGACCACCGGGAGATTCCCGGATTCCGCCGGGCCAACCCTCCGCGGGGCCGCGCCGCCGACCCGACGATGTTCGCACGGCACGGCCCGTCTCGTCACGCGAGTTCTCAGGCGCCCTTGCGTGCCTTCGGGGCGTCGCTCTTCCAGTCCGGGTGACCGGGCATGGGCGGCGTCTTCGTGCCGTAGACCCAGGCCCGGAAGAACCCGCTCAGGTCACGGTTCGCGAGAGTGGACGCGAGCCGCTCGAAGTCCGCGGTCGTGGCCGTGCCGTCCCGGTGAAGGGCGACCCAGGCGCGTTCCAGCCGCTCGAAGGCGGGGTGTCCGATCTCCTGGCGCAGCGCGTACAGGGCGAGCGCGGCCCCGTCGTAGACGCTGGGCCGGAAGATGCTGATCTTCTGTCCTGGCTTGGGCTCCTTGGGCGCTCCGGGCGGCCCTCCGGCGGCGCGCCAGCTGTCGGAGGCGCGGTAGGCCGCCTTCATGCGGGTCTCCATGGGCTTGTCCGCCTTCTCCTCGGCGTACAGGGCCTCGTACCAGGTCGCGTGGCCCTCGTTGAGCCACAGGTCGGACCAGGTGCGGGGGCTGACGCTGTCGCCGAACCACTGGTGCGACAGCTCGTGCACCATGATCGACTCGACGTACCACTTCGGCAGCGCGGGCTCCGTGAAGATCTCTCTCTCGAAGAGAGAGAGCGTCTGTGTCTCCAGTTCGAAGCCGGTCCGCGCCTCGGCCATCAGCAGCCCGTAGGTCTCGAAGGGGTACGGGCCGACCTTGCTCTCCATCCAGGCGATCTGGTCGGGCGTCTTCTTGAGCCACGGTTCGAGGAGCTCGCGGTCCTTGGTGGGCACGACATCGCGGACCGGCAGACCGTGCGGACCGTCGCGGTGCAGCACGCTGGAGCGGCCGATGGACACCTGGGTGAGTTCGGTGGCCATGGGATGTGAGGTGCGGTACGTCCAGGTCGTGGACTTTCCGGCCCGGTCCACCCCGGTGGGCAGTCCGTTGGCCACGGCCGTGTACCCGTCGGGGGCGGTGACGTGGATGGTGAACATCGCCTTGTCCGAGGGATGGTCGTTGCACGGGAAGACCAGGTGCCCGGCGTCGGCCTGGTTGGCCATGGCGAGGCCGTCCTTCGTCTGCACCCAGCCGCCGTCCCCGTTCCCGGTGGTGACCGGGTCGCTCGCGTGCCGCACGGTGATCCGCATCCAGCCGCCCGCGGGCACCGGATCCCTGGGCGTCACCACCAGGTCCTCCCCGGCGCTCGTGAACGTCGCCGGCGCCCCGTTCACCTCGACCGATCCCACCGTGCCGTGCGCGTAGTCGAGATTGACGTGCTCGAGCCGCTCGGACGTCACGGCGTCGATCGTGGTGACGGCCGCCAGCGGCTTGTCGTTGACGCCGGGGTAGGTGAAGGAGAGGTCGTACGCCTTGACGTCGTACCCGGGATTGCCCAGGTACGGGAAGAGGCGGTCACCGATGCCGAGCGGCGCGGCCGGGGACGGGGCACTCGCGGCGACGAGGCAGACCGAGACGGCGGAGGCGAGGAGCGCCGCCTTGATACGACGGTTCCTGGTGCGGGGGGTGAGCAGCATGGACCACCGCTACCAGCGCGCACCCGCCCCGCGGTGACGACTCGCGCCGGGCCCACCCGATCGGGTGCTACTGCGCGGCAGCCGCCGCGTGTTGCGCCCGGCTCACGTCGTACACGCCCGGCACGTTCCGCATCGCGCGCATCAGCCCGGGAAGGTGGGCCGCGTCCGGAAGTTGGAGCGTGTAGGTGTGGCGTACGCGCTGCTGGCTGGGGGGTTCCACGGTCGCCGAGACGATCGCGACGCCCTCCAGGGCGATGGCTTCGGTGAGGTCGGCGAGCAGATGCGGGCGCCCGAAGGACTCGGCGACCAGCGTGACCCGGCACTCGGCGGTGTCGCCCCAGCGCACTTCCACCTCCGCGCGCCCCGAGCTCTTCATGCGCGCCACTCCGGCGCACTCCACGCGGTGGACGGTCACCACTCCCCCGCGTACGGCGAAGCCGGTCACCTCGTCGGGCGGTACGGGCGTACAGCAGCCCGCGAGACGTGCGGAGGCGCCGGGCTGGTCGACGACGGCGTTCGCGGTGGCGGGGCGGGCGGTGTGGGTGCCGTTGGGGCGGGCGGCGGATGCGTCCGAGGGGCGGGTCGCGCGAGCCTCGACGGACGGCCTGGGGGCCGCGGCCGGGGTCTCGGTGGTGTCCGGGGCTTCCCGGACCGCCGGGTCCTGTGTGTCGGCGGGCGAGGGGTGCGCGGCCAGCCAGCGTTGGATGGCGATCCGCGCGGCGGGCGTGTGCGCGTGCTCCAGCCACTCTCTGGAGGGCTCCGAGGCCGGGTCCTGGCCCATGAGGAGCTGCACGGTGTCGCCGTCCTTCAGGACCGTACTGAGCGTCGCCAGGCGGCCGTTGACGCGGGCGCCGATGCAGGCGTGCGCGTCCTCGCCGTACTGGGCGTACGCGGCGTCCACACAACTGGCGCCCTCGGGAAGGCCCAACGCGCCGCCGTCGGCGCGGAAGACGGTGATCTCGCGGTCCTGGGCGAGGTCTTCGCGCAGCGTGGACCAGAACGTGTCCGGGTCCGGAGCGCCCTCCTGCCAGTCGAGGAGCCGGGAGAGCCAGCCGGGGCGGGTGGGGTCCACCCGCTCGCCGTCCACCGGGCGTCCGCCGACGCCGTCCGGCCGGCCCTCGGACTGCTCGTCCGGCTGCTCCTCCGTAGGCGGAGCGTAGGGATTGCCGAGTGCGATGACCCCGGCCTCGGCGACCTTGTGCATCTGGTGGGTGCGGATGAGCACTTCGGCGATCTCGCCGTCGCCGCTCGCGACGGCGGTGTGCAGCGACTGGTACAGGTTGAACTTGGGGACCGCGATGAAGTCCTTGAACTCCGAGACGACCGGAGTGAGACAGGTGTGCAGTTCGCCGAGGACCCCGTAGCAGTCGGCGTCCTCGTTCACGAGCACGAGGAGGCGTCCGAAGTCGGCGCCCCGCATGGGGCCGCGTTTGCGGGACACGCGGTGCACGGAGACGAAGTGCCGTGGCCTGATGAGTACTTCGGCCTGGATCCCGGCGTCGCGCAGGACCGCGCGCACCTCTTCGGCGATCTCGGCGAGCGGGTCGCTCGCGCGTGAGGCGTTGTCGACGATCAGTTCCCGGGTGTGCTCGTACTCCTCGGGGTGCAGGATCGCGAAGACGAGGTCCTCGAGCTCGGTCTTGAGCGCCTGGACGCCGAGCCGTTCGGCGAGCGGGATCAGCACGTCTCTGGTGACCTTGGCGATGCGCGCCTGCTTCTCGGGGCGCATGACGCCGAGCGTGCGCATGTTGTGCAGGCGGTCGGCGAGTTTGATCGACATCACACGGACGTCGTTGCCGGTGGCGACCAGCATCTTGCGGAACGTCTCGGGCTCGGCGGCCGCCCCGTAGTCCACCTTTTCCAGCTTGGTGACGCCGTCGACGAGATAGCAGACCTCGTCGCCGAACTCCTCGCGCACCTGATCGAGCGTCACTTCCGTGTCCTCGACGGTGTCGTGGAGCAGGGAGGCGGTCAACGTCGTGGTCTCCGCGCCGAGTTCGGCGAGAATCAGGGTCACGGCGAGCGGATGGGTGATGTACGGCTCACCGCTCTTGCGCATCTGGCCGCGGTGCGAGGACTCCGCCAGCACATAGGCCCGGCGCAGCGGTTCCAGGTTCGCGTCGGGGTGGTGGGCTCGGTGCGCCTCGGCCACGTGGCCGATCGCGTCGGGCAGCCGGTCGCGGGATGTCGTGCCGAGCAGCGCGGCACGGCCGATGCGGCGTAGATCGATCCGCGGACGGCTCTTCTTGCGGTGCGATGGGGATACCCCCTGCTCATGGGGGTCCCCCCGCTCGAGCGAAGTCGAGAGTGGGGGAGAAGCCGAGAGCTTGGGGGAGGGCGTTGCAGGGGCTGGCGTCGCGGGGTTCGTCGCCTCCGCACTCATGGGCACCTCCGGCTGCGTAGACCGGCGGACGGGGTGCCCCAGGGCGTACACGGCACAGGGGTTGGTGTCGATTCCCCCGTCCGGGCCGGTGCTTGATGCTACCGAGCCCACCACGCCCGGCTGACCGCCTCTCGCCGAGCGTGAAACGGATCACCCATTCGAGCGAAGGTTCAGGGGGTTTACGGACGCGAGGTTTTGGAAGGAACGAGGGTTACGACATCGTCCGGGACGTCCACTCAGAGCTGGACGGTGTCCAGCCACTCCGCGTCGAGCTCGCCCTCGGCGACGATCACCGCGGGGCCGGTCATCTCGATCTCGCCGTCCGGGTGCTCGGTGATCACCAGGCGGCCGCCGGGCACGTCGACGGTGTACGTCGACGGAGTGCCCGTCACGGCCGGGTCGGCGCCGTCACGGCGGGCCGCCGCGACGGCCACGGCGCAGGCGCCCGTGCCGCACGAGCGGGTCTCCCCGGAGCCACGCTCGTGGACGCGCACGGCGACGTGACGCGGCCCCCGGTCGACCACGAATTCGACGTTCACCCCGTCCGGGTACGCCGCGGCCGGAGCGAACGGCGGCGGCGTGTAGAGGTTGCCGGCGTGCGCGAGGTCGTCCACGAAAGCGACGGCGTGCGGGTTGCCCATGTTGACGTTGCGCGCGGGCCAGCTGTGCTCGCCGACGCTCACGGTGACGTCCCCTTCGGGGAGGACCGCCTTGCCCATGCCGACGGTGACGTCACCGTCCTTGGCGAGATGCACGCTCTTCACGCCCCCGCGGGTGGCGACCGCGATGTCTCCCTCGGTCACATGTCCGGCGCGCTGGAGGTAGCGCGCGAACACCCGCACTCCGTTGCCGCACATCTCCGCGACCGAACCGTCGCCGTTGCGGTAGTCCATGAACCACTCCGCCTCGGCCGCCATCTCCTGGGCCTCGGGGTGCGCGGCGGACCGTACGACATGCAGCAGACCGTCGCCGCCGATGCCCGCGCGGCGGTCGCACAGGGCGGCCACGGCGGTCGGGGGCAGGTCGATGGCGTTCTCCGGGTCCGGGACGATCACGAAGTCGTTCTCGGTCCCGTGTCCCTTGAGGAAGGCGATCCGCGTGCTCATCCCTCGATCCTACGGGGTCGGTCCGACACCCCGGTCCCGCTGGGGCCCCGGCCGAGGCGGGCCTCAGCGAAGGCGGGCGACGCGCCCGACGGCGAGCACCGCCACCACCGCGACCACCACGACGTACGCGAGCACGACACGCCAGTCCAGGCGGCGGCCGGAGCCGCGCGGCGGAAGGCCCGGCCAGGTGTAGCCGACCCGGCGGGCGGCCATCATGCCCCAGCCCGCGGCGCACGAGCAGATCAGCAGGCCGAGCATGGCGACCACCGCACCGCCGTCACCGAACTCGAAGGCCAGCGGGAAGGCGAACATCAGCGAGCCCGTCGCGGCCAGGATCACGATCGGCGCGAGCTGCCAGATCCGAAGTCGACGCTGCGGGCGCAGTTCGACCTCGACCTCGGGCTGCACCATCTCGTCCGGTTCCGGTCCGTCGGCGGTCACGCCGCCGACAGTCTCGTCGGGCCCGTCGGAACTCAGCGGGGCCCCGTCGGAACTCAGTCGCTCACCGTCGCCGTTCAGCCGCTCGCCGTCGTCGCTCAGTCGGTCTCCGTCAGTGCTCAGACGATCGATGACGAGGTCCTGACGTTCGAGCGGCTGCTGCGGCTGCTGCTCTGGCGCGGTGTCGTGCTCCGCGTCCTGTGCGGTGTCGCGAGGGCCGGCCTCCATCACCACGCACCCTCCCAACTCGGACTCCACTTGGTCGATCGAAGCTCGATGATGGCACGACGCCGGAGGCCCGGACGGCGGCCGGGGCGTCCCGATGCCATGACGTGATCAGGCTGTGACCGGTCGTTCGACCAACGCCAGCGCGAGCCGCGGGAGTTCCGTGAGATCCGCCGCGGCGCCGCTCAGCCAGTGCACCCGGGGATCGCGCCGGAACCAGGAGTCCTGACGCCGGGCGAAGCGTTTGGTGGCGCGTACGGTCTCGGCGCGCGCCTCGGCGTCGGTGCACTCCCCGGCGAGCGCCGCGAGCACCTGCTGGTACCCGAGCGCACGCGATGCCGTACGCCCCTCGCGCAGGCCCTCCGCCTCCAGCGCGCGCACCTCGTCGACGAGCCCCGCCTCCCACATGCGGTCGACGCGGCGCGCGATGCGCTCGTCGAGCTCGGGGCGCATGACGTCGACGCCGATCTGCAGGGTGTCGTAGACGGAGTCGTGGCCGGGGAGGTTGGCGGTGAAGGGTTTTCCGGTGATCTCGATGACCTCGAGGGCGCGGACGATACGGCGGCCGTTGCTGGGCAGGATCGCGTGCGCGGCCTCCGGATCGGCCATGGCCAGACGCGCGTGCAGCGCTCCGGAGCCACGCAGCGCGAGCTCCTCCTCCAGCCGGGCCCGTACCTCGGGGTCGGTGCCGGGGAACTCCAGGTTGTCGACGGCTCCGCGGACATACAGCCCGGAGCCGCCCACCAGGATCGGCCAGCGGCCCTCGGCGAGCAGCGCGTCGATGCGGGCGCGGGCGAGCCGCTGGTACTCGGCGACGCTGGCCGTGACGGTCACGTCCCAGATGTCCAGGAGGTGGTGCGGAATCCCGCCGCGCTCCTGCGGCGTCAGTTTGGCGGTACCGATGTCCATCCCTCGGTACAACTGCATGGAGTCGGCGTTGACGACCTCGCCGCCGAGCCGTTGGGCGAGGTAAACGCCCAGATCGGACTTTCCTGCGGCGGTCGGTCCTACGACGGCGATGACCCGGGGGGCGGGGGGTGCGCTACTCACCGCCCCAGTCTTGCAAACGTCGGGGCCTCTCCTCGAACGAGCTACGTGACGTCACGGGCCCGGGGTCGTTGCCAGTTGCGAGGTTCCAGCCGCCGGTTTTCGAGAACCGGTGACCCGTGCGACGCAATGGGACGCACCGGGTGACGCGGGATTTCGCTCTCACGAGTAACGTATGGAGTGGATATGGGCGTTTTTGCACGACTTCTTGGAAGGTCGAAGGCTACGGAGGAGGCGTCAACCGCCGCGGTGCAGGTCGACACGCGAACGGCCGATACCGAGGCGGAGGTGACGGAGGAGGCCAAGGGTTCGTCCGAGAAGTCCGAGGGCGCCGAGAGCCCGGGGGGCTCCGCGGACGAAGGCGGGGCCGCGGCGACCGAGCCCGCGGAGGCCACCGCCAAGGACGACGTCGAGATCCCCCAGCAGCAGACCGCCGAGAAGGCCGCCGACAACGAGGCCGGCGAGAACGCCCGCACGTAACTGTCCCGCGAGGGAAGGTGGACCATGAGTCTCCTGGACAATTTGAAAGCCAAGCTGGCACCCGCCAAGGACAAGGTCTCGGACCTCGCGCAACAGCACGGGGACAAGGTCACTCACGGTCTCGACAAGGCCGCGAAGGTGGTCGACGAAAAGACCAAGGGCAAGTACAGCGACAAGATCCAGACGGGCACGGGCAAGGCGAAGGGCGCCATGGACCGACTCGCCCACCACAAGGAGACCGGCGACGCCACACCGCCGCCGGACGCGCCCCCACCGCCTCCGGCGCCCTGAAGGGCATACATCGGTATCGCAGTACGGGTATCGCAGTACGGGTATCGCGTGATCGGTATCGCGTGATCGGTGTCGCATGACCGTTACACGTACTCGTGCGCGCAGGCACACATCGGCGGACGGCCGCGGAGCACACCGGGCTCCCGGCCGTCCGCCGTGTCCGGGCTCGGTACCGTCGGCCCACCGCTCTCCCGGCTGAGCCCTAGGACCAGGCCGCCACCACGTACCCCACCCCGTACGGCGCGTCCTCGTACAGCAGGGCACCGCCCAGGTCCGCGCCCTCGGCCGCGCCGGCGAGGACCTGCCAGGGGGCGCGTCCGGAGACCTTCAGTTCGTACGCCAGCTCGGCGTCCAGCGCCTTCAGGGCCGCCACGTCCGCCGCTCCCAGCGCCCGCGCGACCTCCTCGTCGAAGCCCGCCGCGCGCTTGTCGAGATAGCCGGGCGCCTTGAGCGTGCGGCACGCGCTCGCGTCGCCCATCACCAGCAGGGCCACCCGGTCGGCCCGCGTGACGATCCCCGCTCCGGCCTGGACGCACCGCTCGGCCTCGAGAGCTTCCCCCACGCCGAGCCCTTCGACGGGGGCGTCCGACCAGTCCGTGCGCTCCAGCAGCCAGGCGGCGACGGCGAGCGAGGGCGGAAGCGGACGCTCCGCCGCCCTGGGAAGCGACACGCCTTCCCCGAGGCGTACGTCGAGGTCCACACCGAACCCGTGGAACGAGCCCGGCGCACCCTCCGGGTACGGCCCGCGCCCGCTCTGTCCGGCGGGCCCGACCACGACCAGCAGGTCGGGGCGCGAGGCGGCGAGCACGCCCAGGGCGTCCGTGCAGGCGGCGCGCGCGGCGGCCAGCTCCGGTGCCGCACCGGCGGCGACCCGGGGGACGAGCAGCGGCGGACAGGGGCAGACTGCGGCGGCTACAAGCATGATCGGCAGCGTAACCCCGCACGGCCGGTCGAGGGCCCTCCCTGGCCCGAGGTCAGTCGCAGCCGCACCCGCTGCCCGTGGCCACGGGCAGCGGCTCCGGGACACCGATCCTGGGCAGCCCCAGCATCACACCGGCGGGCTTCGACGCCTCGGCCGCGTTGCGCTTCTCCCAGGCGTCCCCCGCGCGCGTACGGCGCACGTCCAGGACGGCGCCCTCGGCGAGCAGGTGATGCGGAGCGGCGTACGTGATCTCGACGGTGACCACGTCGCCGGGGCGTACGTCCTGGTCGGGCCTGGTGAAGTGGACCAAGCGGTTGTCGGGGGCGCGGCCGGAGAGGCGGTGGGTGGCGCCGTCCTTGCGGCCCTCGCCCTCGGCGACCATCAGCTCCAGGGTGCGGCCGACCTGCTTCTTGTTCTCGTCCCAGGAGATCTCCTCCTGGAGGGCGACGAGACGCTCGTAGCGCGCCTGGACGACCTCCTTGGGGATCTGGTTCTCCATGGTGGCGGCCGGGGTGCCGGGGCGCTTGGAGTACTGGAACGTGAACGCCTGTGCGAAGCGCGCCTGACGCACCGCGTGCATCGTCTGCTCGAAGTCCTCCTCGGTCTCGCCGGGGAAGCCCACGATGATGTCGGTGGTGATGGCCGCGTGCGGAATGGCGGCGCGCACCTTCTCGATGATCCCGAGGTAGCGGTCCTGGCGGTAGGACCGGCGCATGGCCTTGAGGATCGGGTCCGAACCGGACTGCATCGGCATGTGCAGCTGTGGCATCACGTTCGGCGTCTCGGCCATGGCGGCGATGACGTCGTCGGTGAAGTCACGGGGGTGCGGGGAGGTGAACCGGACCCGCTCCAGGCCCTCGATCTGCCCGCAGGCCCGCAGCAGCTTGCTGAACGCCTCCCGGTCGCCGATGTCGCTGCCGTACGCGTTGACGTTCTGCCCGAGCAGCGTGATCTCCGAGACACCCTCGCCGACCAGCGCCTCGATCTCGGCGAGGATGTCGCCCGTCCTGCGGTCCTTCTCCTTGCCGCGCAGCGCCGGGACGATGCAGAAGGTGCAGGTGTTGTTGCAGCCGACGGAGATGGAGACCCAGGCCGCGTACGCGCTCTCGCGGCGGGTGGGCAGCGTGGACGGGAACGCCTCCAGGGACTCGGCGATCTCGACCTGCGCCTCTTCCTGCACGCGGGCGCGCTCCAGCAGGACCGGCAGCTTGCCGATGTTGTGCGTACCGAAGACGACGTCCACCCAGGGCGCCCTCTTCACGATGGTGTCGCGGTCCTTCTGCGCCAGACAGCCGCCGACGGCGATCTGCATCCCGGGGCGCTTCGTCTTCATGGGCGCGAGGCGGCCGAGGTTGCCGTACAGCCTGTTGTCGGCGTTCTCCCGCACGGCGCAGGTGTTGAAGACGACGACGTCCGCGTCACCGTCGGCCCCCTCGGGCGCGCGGACATAACCGGCGCCTTCGAGGAGCCCGGAGAGCCGTTCGGAGTCGTGGACGTTCATCTGGCACCCGTAGGTGCGTACCTCATAGGTCTTGGGTTCCTGAACGTCCACTGCCTGACTCCGGTCGCTGCTGCTGGTCATCCCTCAAGGGTAGGCGCTCCGGAAGGATGCCTAATCTTCGGTTTCGGCACGGGGGCTCGGCCTGCCGCTTCATCGGCCGGCGGCCCACTCGCGGGCACCGGCGCCGGGGTCGCCGCGGCAGGCGTCACCGCCCTGGCCGCCGGGACGGCTCATCGTGGTCGTCGTGGTCGCCGGGACCGCGGCGGTGCGACGATCCGCGACGCGCGCTCACACGGACGACCGCCCGCCGTAGCTGCGCCGGCCGTCCGGGCTCAGGAATTCAGGGGCGGCAGATCGGCGTGGAAGCGGCTCTCCCCCATCAAGTAGGCCGCGTGCGGTGCCAGATAGGAACGCTGACGGCGACCGTGCACGATGTCGTCCGCCGTCGCCACGAGCACGCCGCGATCCGAGGGGTCCGAGGCCAGTGCCGTCAAGGCGTCCCGCAGCCGGATGCCTTCGGGGGTGTCGAGGCTGAGGTCCCAGATGTCGAAGAGCCGGACCACGCGGTAGGGCCGCCCGGGCACCTTCAGCGGGCCGTCCACCACATGCCGGACGTGGGTGAAATGGAGGCGGTCGATGCCGACGGCGAGCTTCGGGTGATCGATCTCGGCCAGCTCCTCGGCGAGTTCGCGGCGGACGCACTCCAGCGCCGACTCGCGATCCTCCTGACGGTCGAACCAGCGGACGAATCCGGGCAGTGCCCGACCCGGCAGGAAGCCCCGCAGATCGCTGCGCATGCGCTGGTCCACCCGCAGCTCCTCGCGAAACCGCAGCCGGTCGAGAGCCGGGCGCGCCGCGGGATGGTATTTGATCACGCCACCGGGCGGACCGTAGGAGTCGGGGCGGTAGGGCGAGTGCACCAGGATGTACCGGTCGTCGTCCTGGATGCGCAGTAACGACGCCATGGAGACGCGTACTTCACGGAACAGGCGCAGGGGTCCCGACGACCCGAACCTTCCCGTGGCCGCCGGCAACTGCGGCGCCACACTCCTGCGGCGCTACCGGCGGGACCACGATCGCGACGACCTCCGTGAGGCCATCGGACACCTGCAACGCGCCGTCGACATGACGCGCCGACAACACCTGTTCTTCGGGACGCATGCCGAGAACCTCATGTCCGCGCTGCACGAGGAGTTCATGATCACGGGTGACACCGAGCCGCTGCGCCGTGCCATGGCCGTCGGACGGCGTTCGATCGAAGACCTCGATCCCCACCGTCACGACCGGGCGCAACGGCTGAACAACTACTTCGTCCAGTTGTACCGCCTCTTTCAACGCAGCGGGCACACGGCGGCCCTCGACCGGGCCATCGAAGTCCAGCGGTCCGCCGTCTACGCGGAATCCCGTGATCACAAGGCCTGGGGGACTCTCCGGAACAATCTCAGCGCCGCCCTGTACGACCGTTTCGAGCGCACCGGTGACGAAGCGGATCTACGCGAGGCCATCGCCGTGCTCGACTTCGTGGTCGGCGACTCGGGCACCGACATCCGTTCGGTGTCCTACCTTTCCAATCTGTGCGGTGCGCAACTCGCCCTGTTCCGCCTCACCCGCGACACCGCCGTACTCGATGACGCGGTGGACAACGCCAGGCGGGCCGTCGAGTTGAGCGACAGCGGTCACCCGGCGCGGCCGATCCTGCACAACAGCCTCGGCCGCGCCCTGCGTGCGAGGTACTCCGTCTTCCAGCAGGCCGATGACCTGGTGCAAGCCGTAGCCGCGGGACGTGCCGCTGTCACCGGCGCTCGCGCCACCGACTCGAACCGTGCGACGTTCGCGGTCAATCTGGGCTGGTCCCTGTTCGATCTGTACCGGCTGAACGGCGACCGGGAGGCGCTGGCCGAACTCATCGGACAGTGTTCGCAGGCCACCTCCTCCCTCACGGCATCGCCCTTGTGGCGCCTGCGGGCGGCTCATCTGACCGCTGTCGCTCTGGTCGAGTCCGACGACTGGCCCACGGCCCTGCACCACTACTTGCTGGCGGTCGGCCTCCTCGGCCACGTCACGGCCCGCGATCTGCACCGGCACGACCAGGAACACGGGCTCTCCCTCACCGCCGGCGTGGCCACCGAGGCAGTGGCCGTCGCTCTGCGGGCCAGCACGGCAGAGCACGCGACGACCTTGCTGGAACAAGGCCGGACGCAGATCTTCAGCCAACAGCTCGACACGCGTACCGACCTGGAAGAACTCCGCCGGGTCGCCGCACCGCTGGCGGAACGACTGGAAGCCGTCCGGGGCCAGTTGGCCGAAACAGGCAGGCAGTGACGTCGGCCCATGGCATCGCGTCGATCCCGGGCATGCGGAGCCCGGTCATGAGGTCGGCGGCCGTCTTCACGCGGCTGACGGGGTCCGTGATGCAATGGGACACCACAGAGCAGATCTCGGGGTGGAGTGGGGCGTGTTGAGCGACGGTGGGCCCGATGCGGGAAGTTTCCAGCCTCTGGAGGACGGCGATCCGCAGGTCGTCGGCGGCTACCGCCTGGTGGCACGGCTCGGGTCCGGCGGCATGGGACGGGTCTATCTCTCGCACACGCCGGGCGGGCGGGCCGTCGCGGTCAAGGTGATCCGGCCCGAGCTGGCCGAGAGCGCCGAGTTCCGCAAGCGGTTCCAGGCCGAGGTGGCCGCGGCGAGCCGGGTGCACGGGCTCTACACGGCTCCGGTCGTGGACAGCGACACGGCGGGATCGATGCCGTGGTGTGCGACCGCCTATGTGCCGGGACCCTCCCTCGCCGACGCGGTACGCGATCACGGGCCGCTGCCCGTCGACACGGTGCTGCGGCTGATCGCCGGTGTCGCGGAGGCCCTGCAGGCGGTGCACCGCGAGGGCATCGTGCACCGGGACCTCAAGCCCTCGAACGTGCTGCTCGCCGCGGACGGCCCGCGGGTCATCGACTTCGGTGTCGCGCGGGCCGCGGACGCCACGTCGGTGACGAGGAGCGGCATGGCCCTCGGAACCGTCGCCTACATGGCGCCGGAGCAGGTACTAGGCGGGGATGCCATGCCCTCGGCCGACGTGTTCGCGCTGGGGCAGACCGCGGTGTTCGCGGCGACGGGCGGCGGCTCCTTCGGGGACGGTGATCCGCACGCGGTGCTCTACCGGGTGGTGCACGAGGAGCCCGATCTCAGCCGTGTGCCGGTGGAGATACGGGAGTTGGTGGCGCGGTGTCTGCGCAAGCCCGCCGCCGAGCGGCCTTCCGTCGAGGAGGTCATACGCTCCGTCCAGACGATCCAGGCGGATCTCGGTGCCGAAGCGCGGTCCACGTCCGGGGCGTGGCTGACGGGCGAGCTGGCGGCGGGAATCGCGGCTCGGGCCGAAGGCGCCGACCGGGCTCGGGCGGAGGCGGCTTCGGACGCTCACGCTTCAGGGGCCTCCGGGGCATCGGGGGCTTCGGGGGTTTTCGGACCCGCGGGCTCCGGCGCCTTCGGCCCCGGCGGTCCCACCGGTCCCGGTGCTTTCGGGCCCCCGATGGCCTACTCCCCCACCGCACCGCCCCATGCCGCGCTGCCCGGGCCTTTCGTGATGGGGCCGGGCGCCGCGCCGGGTCCGTACGCTCCGCCCCCCTGGCCGCAGTCGCAGGAGCCGGCCGCCGCACAGACCTCCTCGGTGGGCACGGACGCCAAGGGTCGCAAGGCCCGGGGCTGGGTGCTGTCGGCAGCCGCGGTCGTACTCGTCGCCGGCGGGGCGGCCGCCGCGCTGCTGCTCGTTCCGGGGGACGGCGACAAGAACGACAACCGGGCGCAGAACGTGGCCACGTCGCAGTCGGCCACGGCCGCCAAGGCCTCGCCGTCGACGTCGAGCTCCCCGTCCCCCCGGACCTCGAAGAAGCCAAAGCCGTCCAAGTCCGCTCTGCCGCCCAGCCCTTCGGGCCCCCCGACGCCCACGCGGACCGCGACCTCGGCTCCCCCGACCGCCGCGTCCAGCAAGCCCGCGCCCCCGACGGCCCCCGTCCCGGTGGCGTACTCCGGGATCCGGATGACCGCGAGCCACGACCTGTACCTGGCGGACACTCCCGTACGGTCCAAGGCGGACACCGGGACCTCCGACGAAGATCTGACGTACGCCGTCTACTCCTCGGGCGCGGTCCTCGCCCCCGGCACCGACTCCGGCAGCTCCCTGGCCCTGCTGCCCGTGGGTCGGCAGGGCGGCGTGGACGCGTGCAAGGCGGCGACCGGCTACAAGAGTTACGTCTGGGTCAAGGACCTCACCGTCGGCCAGCAGATGTGCGTGATCAGCGGGACGGGACATGTGGGACTGGTGACGTACCGGGGGTCGTCCGGGACGACGTACGCCACCTTGGACGTGAAGGTCTGGCGCAACGCGGCCTAGGAACGGCCTCTCCCCTCACGGCCTCACCACGGGTCTCACGGGCCTCATGGGTCTCACGGGCCGAGGACGCCCGCGCCCGGCCGTCGCACCATGAAGACGTCGACCGGGTCCTGAACCTCCACGGTGAACCCGTGGCGCTCGTACAGCCGCCGGGCGGCGCTGCCCTGCAGGACGTTCAGACGGACGAGCTTGCCGTCGGCGTCGGCCCGGTCCAGCAGGGTGCGCAGGACAGCCGAACCGAGCCCCCGGCCGTGCAAGCCCGGGGCGAGATAGAAATGCTCCAGCCACAGCCCGTCCTCGGCCGGCCTCAGCGTGACGCAGCCCGCGAAGTCGCCGTCGGCCATGACGACCGACGTGTGCCCCGGGGAGAAGGAATCCCGCAGCCGCCGGCGGACCCGGTGTTCGTCGAACCGGCCCAACCGCTCCAGGTCCGGGCGCATCACCGTCGCCCGCAGCTCGGCGATCACCTCGACGTCCGCCTGCTCCGCGGACCGCAGCGCCCAATCCATGGAAGGGCCCGCCCCGGTTCCCCGCAGCCCCTGTCCCTGTCGCTGTCCCTGTCCCAGCCGTATCCGGTCCGTCCCCGTACTCGTCTCCATGGTGGGAGTCTCTCAGTGGCCTGCCGAGACTTCGGGAGGGGCTTGTCCGCGGCGTCATGTCCCGCATACAACTCGTGACATGACTGACGCGACGGACAGGACTGAAGTGACCGGCGACTGTGACGCATCCCGGTGGTCGCGTGCCGAAGCCTTCCTGCGTGCGCGGGGAACCGCCGAGATGCCGCATCCGGGCGGCACCCTGCTGGCGCACCTCGGCCGCGTCCGGCGGCTCCTGGCCGACTGGGGCGACTCCCCCGCGGTCCAGGCGGCGGGGCTGTGTCATGCCACATACGGGACCGACGGCTTCGACCAGTACCTGCTGCCGGTCGCCGAGCGGGCGACCCTGGCGGAGGCGATCGGTGACCGGGCCGAGGCGCTGGTGTACCTGTACGCGAGTTGTGACCGCGGTGTCGTCTACCCCCGGATCGGGCGCGATCGGCCGGTGGTCTTCCGTGATCGCTTCACCGGCCGCGAGCACACTCCGGCCGAGGCGGACCTGCGAGCGTTCTTGCAGATCAGCGCCGCCAACGAACTCGACGTACTGGCCCACAACGAGGAACTGGCCGGGCGGTACGGCCCGTACCTGTACCGGCTGTTCGCCGGCGCGGGCGACCTGCTGTCCGCCCCGGCCCGGGACGCCTGCGCTCGGCAGCTCGGCCGGCACGCCGCGTACCCGGACCGCTGATCGCCGAGTCCGAGCACTTCAGGTCAATGTAGGTCGATGTAGGTCGGTGAACACTTTTACCCGCCCCTGATGGCATGCTCCGGTCAAATCTGCCAGGCTTCCCGCAGCCGTCGCCCTGACCCCAGGGAGACGCGACAAAAAATCTCACCCCAGCGATCGCGTGAGCGATGCGCGCAGCCCTCGGCCGTCCCCGGCGCACCCAAGCCGTCAGGGCGGCCACCGAGCAGGCCGCAATCCCGGCCGCCTCAAAGGAGTTTCGTGTGAGACCGACCCCCCACAAGGCCTTCGCCGCGGGCGCACTCGGCGTCATCGCGTTGGCCGCCACCCTGCTCCCCGTCACCCCGGCGGCAGCCGCGCCGCCCGCGGCACCACTGGCCGCCGACTGCACCCCGGCCCAGGTGGTCACCAACGGTGGTTTCGAGAGCGGGACTTCGCCCTGGACCCAGTCGTCGTCGACGGTGATCACCAGCCGTTCCGGGCAGAGCGCCCACGGCGGCACCAGCTTCGCCTGGCTGAACGGTGTCGGCAGTACGCACACCGACACCCTCTCGCAGAGCGTCACGATCCCGTCCGGCTGCAGCAGTGCCACCCTCACCTTCTGGCTGCACATCGACACCGCCGAGACGACCTCGTCCACCGCGTACGACAAGCTGACGGCGAAGATCGGCAGTACGACACTGGCGACGTACTCGAACCTCAACAAGGCCACCGGCTACGTCCAGAAGTCGTTCGACGTGTCGACGTTCGCGGGCCAGACCGTGAGCCTCGCCTTCACAGGGACCGAGGACTCCAGCCTCCAGACGAGCTTCGTCCTCGACGACATCGCCCTCGACACCTCCGGCGCCACGACCCCGCCGGCGGACTCCACGCGCACGCCGGCCGCACCCTCGTACACCGTCAGCCTGAGCAGCAACACGAGCGGCACCGTCTGGACCGGCCACGAGAGCGCCACCTTCACCAACGCCTCCTCGACCGCGCTCAGCGAGGTCTACCTGAGGCTGTGGGACAACTACCACGGCACCTGCTCCGCCATGCCGATCACGGTCAGCAACGTCACCGGCGGCACCGCGGGCGCCCTGTCGGTCGGCTGCACCGCCCTCCAGATCGCCCTGCCGACCCCGCTGGCGCAGGGCCAGTCGACCACGATCGGCTTCGACCTGGGGATCACCGTCCCCAGCGGCGCCGACCGGTTCGGCTACGACGGCGCGTTCAGCATGATCGGCAACGCGCTGCCGGTCCTCGCGATCAAGGACGGCTCGGGCTGGCACCTGGACCCGTACACCAACAACGGCGAGTCGTTCTACTCCCTGGCCGCCGACTTCAAGGTCACCCTCGACCACCCGACCACCCTGCTGGTCCCGGCCACCGGCACCTCGGTCGACACCCCCGGCACCAGCGGACGCACGGTGACCACGGCCACCGCGTCCAAGGTCCGTGACTTCGCCTGGGCGGCGGGCCCGTTCACGAAGATCTCCGGTACGTCGACCGCGGGCACCCCGATCAACATCTACTCGGTCTCCGGCATCAGTTCGTCCAGCGCACAGTCCATGCTCACCACCGCGAAGACCGCGGTGGACGCCCACGCCGGACGCTTCGGCGCCTATCCGTACGGCGAGTTGGACGCCGTGATCGACAACAACTTCTGGTTCGGCGGCATGGAGTACCCCGGCTTCGTCCTCGACCTGGTCAGCACCACGGCGCTCACCCACGAGATCGGCCACCAGTGGTTCTACGGGATCGTCGGCGACGACGAGTACAACAGCCCCTGGCTCGACGAGGCGTTCACCGACTACGCCACCGACCTGGCGCTGGGCAGCACCGGCACGAACTGCTGGAACAGCGTCTCCTGGGCCTCGACCGCGGAGAACATCACCAACTCGATGGCCTACTGGGACGCCCACTCGTCCCGGTACTCCACCGTCGTGTACGGATACGGCAAGTGCGCCCTGCACGATCTGCGGCGCGTTCTCGGTGACACCGCCATGGCCAAGTTGCTGAAGGACTACGCCACTTCACACTGGTACGGCGTCTCGACCACGGCCGAGTTCAAGGCTGCCGCCCAGGCCGCCACGACCACGGACCTGACCTCGTTCTGGACCACGCACCGCATCATCGGCTGATACGGCGGCGGTTCGCCGTGGTTGGCCCCTTGGGGTGTCATCCGCGGCGAACCGCGCCCTCGGCGTACACGACCGACCACGGGCGGGTTGATTCGTCCTCAGGGTGAGCCCCGTCCGCTCTCCCCGGTGCCGCGGGGCGGCCCCGGTCGTCCCGGCTCGGGGCTGCGGTGCGGTCCCGGGTCAGTACGTCGGCCGCGAGTTCCGCGAAGGGGCGCGCGGCCGGGTGGGCGGCTTGGCCGGCGGGCCACGCCCCGCTCAGTCGCTGGGTGAGGGGACAGCCCGCCAGGGGCCGCCAGGCCACGCGGGGCTCCTTGCGAGCCACCGGCCCCTGGTCGAAGGCGATTCCGTGCCCCGCCGTCACCAGGGCCAGCAGGAACTCGGAGTTGGACGCATGCCGCAGACGACCGGGCACGAAGCCCTCGCCGCGGCAGACATCGAGAATCCGGTCGTACCAACCGGGGGCGTGGGCCCGCGGAAAGAGCACGAGATCGTGGCCGGACAGCTCGCCGAGCGCCACCTCGGGCAGCCGGGCCAGCGGCGAGGTGCGGGGCAGGACGACTCCCAGATCCACCGAGACCTCGGGACCGAGCCGCAATCCGGTGGCGTCCACGGGCTGGTGGACGAGCCCGACGTCGAGTCCGCCGGAGGCGAGCAGTCGCACCTGCTCCTCCGTGGTGGCCTCCCGCAGGTCGACGGACAGCCCCGGAGAGCGCTCCGCACATCCGGCGAGCAGCGCGGACAGCACGGCGGCCGTGGTGTCGGGCGGCACGCCCGCGCGCAGGGTCCCCAGGCCACCGTCCCCGGCACGCCGGGCCAGCACCCGCAACCGCTCCTCACGGGTGAGGAGTTCGCGGGCCTCGTCCAGCAGCACCACCCCGGCGGCGGTCAGCCGGATCCGGCGGTGCGCGCGGTCGAACAGCTCGGCGCCGAGCTCCTTCTCCAGCCTGCGTACGGCCTGGCTGAGCGGCGGCTGAGCCATGCCCAGCCGGTCGGCGGCCCGACTGAAGTGCAGTTCCTCGGCTACGGTGACGAAAAGACGCAGGTGGCGCAAGAGATCCACGTTCAGGGACCTTACGCGAGGGGGCGGGCGAACAAGTGGTCGAGGAGCGGATCCGCGAGGTTTTCGCGGGAGCGGGCGCCGAGTGCCTCCTGCACGCGGTCCCCGTCGACGCCCGGCCGCCGGGTGACGTGCGGGAGGTGGCCGTCGGCGCGGACGAACCCGTCGTGATCGCCTCGATCTTCAAGGTGCTGCTGGTCCTGGAGTTCGCCCGGCAGGTGGCGGCCGGGCAGCTCGATCCCCGGGAACGGGTACGGGTGACGGCGGCCGACCGGCTCGGCGGCTGGGGCACGGCGGGCTGCGCGGACGACGTCGAGCTGTCGTTGCGCGATCTGGCCTTCTTCGCGATGTCGGTCAGCGACAACGCGGCGGCGGATCTGCTGCTGGACCGGGTCGGGCTGGACACCGTACGGCTGCTCGCCAAGGAGCTCGGGCTCGACCGGACCAGGATCGTGGGCGGCCCTCGTGACGTGCTCGAGTCGATGCTCGCCGAGGTCGGGGCGGGCGACGAGCGGGAGTTCGCCGTCCGGTACCCCTCCTTGCCGGACGACCGCAAGAGACGGATGGCCGTACTGGATCCCCTGCGCACCAACGCGAGTACGCCCCGGGAGACCAGCGAACTGCTGCGCCTGATCTGGCGTGACGAAGCGGGTTCTCCGGAAGCCTGCGCCCGTGTACGCGACTTGATGAGTCGTCAGGTCTTCCGGCACCGGCTGGTGTCGGGATTCCCCGACGACGTGACGATCGCGGCCAAGACCGGGACCCTGCCGGGGCTGCACATGGAGACGGGAGTGGTCCGGTATCCCGACGGCGGGTGCTACGCGATCTCCGTCTTCGCCCGTACCCGCGAACTGACCGCCGGCCGCCCGACGGTGGACGCCGCGATCGGCGCCGCAGCCGGAATCGCCGTCGACTTCTTGCGGAACAAGGGGCTCTGACCAGGTCTCATATGCGCTCGCATATCGCGCAGGGGCCGTTTCAATCTTGGACGCAGGCGGTCGGCCCCTGATCTGCTGACGACATGAGCGACACCACAGACACACAGAGAGACCCGATGCTCGGCCGACGCGGCCTGCTGCGCGGTGCCGCGCTCGGCGCGGTCACCCCACTCCTTCCCCCTGCGACGGCCACGGCCGTCGCATCGACGACAGCGACGCCATCGCCATCGCCATCGCCATCGGCTTCGGCTTCGGCTTCGGCGTCGGCGTCGGCGTCGGCGTCCTTACGCTGGCTGGGCACCTCCGGCTGGCGCATCGACGTCGACGACCGGACCGTGCTCTTCGACCCGTACCTCACCCGGTTCAAGACCGGTCTGTTCGACGGCGCCTTCCGCGCGGACACGGAGCTGAGCACCGATCCCGAGCTGGTACGGGAACACATCGGAGCCCCCGAACTCGTCCTGGTCAGCCACTCCCACTGGGACCACATCGCCGACGTGCCGTACATCGCCAAGTCCACCGGCGCCCGCGTCGTCGGCACGGAGACCACTTACCACCTGCTGGTCGCGTTCGGCGTCGACCCGGGGCAGATCTCCGTGGTGAAGGGCGGCGAGGTGCTGGACTTCGGCGGCATCACCGTCGAGGTCGCGGCGAGCCTGCACAGCCGCAACAACAAGTACTCCTACTTCGCCCCGGGCACGCTCACCACCCCGCCCGCGGCGCCTCCGAGGACCGTCGCGGACCTGCCGGAGGGCGACACGCTCGCCTTCCAGGTGACGGCCGGGAACGGCGGTCCGTCGATGTTCCTGATGGGCGCCAGCGACTTCTCCGAGCGGGCGGTCCAGGGACTCCGCCCCGATCTCGCCATGGTCGCCGTCCCTTCCAGCACCGCCACGCACCGCTACGTGTCCCGGCTGCTCCGTGCCCTCGGCGGCCCCGACGTCGTCGTACCCGTCCACTGGGACAACTTCGAGGAGCCGCTGGGCGAGCCCCCGCGCCGCGACCCGTCGGTGGACCTGGACGGCTTTCTCGCCCAGGTGCACCGGGAGTCTCCGGCGAGCCGCATCGCCGTCCCGGACTACCGCACGGTGTACGGCGGGGACATGCGCCCCCGCTCCTGACAAGGGCGGCCGGGCCGAGCCGCGATGGACGATGGGTAAGAAGTTGGTAACCCTCCGCAAGCCCCGACCACCAGGCGTTTTGTCGGATGATGAGGGTTTTCCAGTGCTTTTCGCACAGACGTGGGGCGTCCGCCCGGTCGCAGGCTCGGCAGTGACGTGGATAACCTCAAAAGCGAACAATTCGCCCATACGGGCGAGATTCGTTTGTGGGGGAATCCGTCACGTCAGGAGTCGCACGTGAATTCCACACTCCGCAGCCGCTGCGCCAAGGCGATCGGCGCCGGCGCGCTCTCCGTCACTCTGCTGTCGGCCGGGACGGTCGGTGCCTTCGCCGCGTCCTCGAGCGCCGCCGCACCGAATCCGAGCACGACCGGCAGCGCGAAGCCGCACACGACCGACACCACCAAGCCCCACACAACCGGCACCGCCAAACCGACCAAGACCGGCAGCGCCAGCCGCTCGCCCATGGCCGCCGTCTCGATCACTGCCAGGGTGAACAAGAGCCAGGTGAAAGCCGGGCAGTCGGTGACGTTCACCGGACGCACCAAGGGAGTGAAGGTCGGCACCAAGGTGGTGCTGCTGCACCTGCACAACGGTAAGTGGACCGCCCTGAAGTCCAGCACCGCGCTCAAGAACGGCAGCAGCTACTCCCTGACCACCAAGCTCAACACCAAGGGCAAGGAGCAGATTCGGGTCATGGCGGGCAAGGTCGTCTCGCCGACCATCACCGTGATGGTGAAGTGATCCGACGGCGCAGCCACGAGAGGGCCGGCCCGGGCACGGGTCGGCCCTCTCCATGCCCAGGTTCGGGTGGGCGGCGCGCCCGGGCGGCCGAGACCGGCGCGTACGTCGAGGCACAGCTGGCCCGTGCCGGCGGGGACGCTCGCCCCGTACGCGCAGGTGGAGCGGGCCTCGGGACAGGCGGTCGGCGTCACGGCCTACTGGGATCCGCGCTCATGGCTGGCGGAGGACCGGCTCTCCGCGATCGAGGTCGGTTTCACCTGGCTCGCGGCCTCGGCCCAGGGAACGGGGCTGAACACCGAGGCCAAGCTCCTGCTGTTCCGGCACGCCTTCGAAAGCTGGGGCGTGGTGCTGCGGAACTGGTCCAGGTCCTGGGCACCGGGCGAGAGCGGCCGGCTGCGCGACTCGGCGATCTTCTCCGTCATCGCCGAGGAATGGCCACAGTGCCGGGCACGACTGGAGGAGCGGCTGGCCCGGAAACTGGAGCGCCGGACGCCGGACACCGGCCCTGGAACTGGAACCGGGCCGGACGACGACTCCATGAGCCCGACCCCGGTCACGGCTCCATGAGTCCAGCGCCGGTCACGGCTCGATGAGCCCGGCCCTGATCGCGTACCGGGTGAGTTCGAGGCGGTCGCGCAGTCCGAGCTTCTGCAGCAGATTCGCCCGGTGGCTCTCCACGGTCTTGGCACTGATGTAGAGCAGTTCGGCGATCTCCTTCGTCGTATGGCCCTCGGCGACCAGCTTGAGCACCTCCTCCTCGCGGTCGGTGACGGTTCGCGCGGGCAGTCCCTCACCGCGCCGCATCCGCTCCAGGTAGGTGCGTACGAGCGCGGTCTCGGCGCCGGGATAGATGAACGGCTCGTCGCGCATCGCCGCCCGACAGGCCTCGACCAGGTCGCGGTCGGCGACCGACTTGAGTACGTAACCGCAGGCCCCGGCCTTGAGCGCCTCGAAGAAGTACTGCTCGTTGTCGTACATCGTCAGGATGAGAATGCGTAGGTCGGGCAGGCGGCGGGAGAGTTCGCGGGCCGCCTGCAACCCGGTCATCCGCGGCATCGCGATGTCGAGGACGGCGAGGTCCACGTCCGTGTCGCGGGCCCGGGCGACCGCTTCGGCACCGTCCCCCGCCTCGGCCACCACGGTCAGGTCCGGTTCGCCGTCCAAGATGAGCCGTACGCCGCGGCGCACGAGCGTGTGGTCGTCGGCGAGCAGAACCCTGGTGGGCCGACCCCCGCCAGGCTGCTGGTCAGGCACGGACGTCATCGATCTCCTCCGAAAGCGGTCGCGGCGCGGAGCCGGGGCGGTGTGCCGGTCTTCGTCGAGATGCGCAGCCGTACGTCGGTGCCCGCCCCCGGCCCCGCCTCGACCGAGAGCGTGGCGCCGATCAGCAGGGCCCGCTCCCGCATGCCGCTGATTCCCGCCCCTTCCCGCAGCCGGCCGGGGCCCCTGCCGTTGTCCCGGATGAGGAGCTCGACACCGTCGTCGCCGTCCCCGCCGCCGACTCGGCGCAACCGGAGTTCCGCGCGATCGGCGCCCGCGTGCCGGGCCGTGTTGGTGAGCCCTTCCTGAGCCACCCGGTAGACCACGAGTTCCGTCTCCTCGCTCAGCGGCGGCAGATCGCCGTCGACGTGGTGGCGTACGGACAGTCCGTGTGTGGTGAACTCGGCCGCCAGTGACCGCAGCGCGCTGTGCAGGCCGAGTTCCTCCAGGACACCGGGGCGCAGTCGGCGCGCGATGCGGCGGATCTCGTCCAGGCTGCCGCGGGTCGCCTCCTGCGCCTGGCGTACTTCCTCCCGTAGTTCCCCGGGCGCCTGGTCGGCGACCCGCTTGAGCTGCAGCAGCACGGCGGTCAGGGTCTGGCCCACCTCGTCGTGGAGTTCCTGTGAGACGCGCCGGCGCTCGCCCTCCTGCACGGAGAGCGCGCGGGCCGAGCTGGTGGCGCGCTCGGTCTCCAGCCGGTCGAGCATGGTGTTGTACGTGGTGATCAGCCCCGCGACCTCCGCGGGGCCGGTGACGGGTGCCCGGGCCCCGGGATGCAGCAGGTCGGCGGTGGCCATGGCCCGGCCGAGCCGTTGCAGCGGGGCCAGTCCTATCCGCAGGACGAGCGCGTTGACGACGAGCAGCATGGCCAGCCCCGCGACGACGACCAGCACCTCGCCCGGCAGTATCGGCGTCGACACGGTCACCGGGCCCAGCAGCAGCGCGGTGGCCACGGTCAGGCCCGCGGCGTTGAGCAGGAAGATCCGACGGAACAGCGACACGTTCCCCAGTCCGTCCCTTCCCGCTCCATCGACCCCTCCGGATCCTCCAGGCCCGCCCAACCCTCCGAGCTGCGGCGACGCCGCTGCCCCGGTCAGCCTCGCGCCTGTCGAGCGGTCGTGTCCATCCGTGCCAGCACCCATGTCGCCACCGTACGGGGAGATGGCAGCATGACCGTTTTGCACGGGATGCAAGACCACTGTGCACGGGATGCAAGACCACGGATCGATGAGCGACACGACTCGATGAACGACACGACTCGATGAGCAATCGACTCGACGAGCAAGGGGAGAGCATGTCCACGCCACGCCTTCGGGCGACGCCACTGCCGGGCATCGGGGTCCAGTACGACCTCATGACGCGCGAACAGCGCCACCTGTCGGTGGTGGCGCACCGCGACGGCGCCCGCACCGTGAGCGTGTACCGCGCCGACGACCCCGACTCGTGCGCCCAGTCGCTGCGGCTGACGAGCGGCGAGGCGGCCTCGCTGATCGACGCGCTGAAGCCCTCCCATCACAGCCCGAGCCTGCTCTACACCACCGACCTCGGGCTGATCGCCGAGCGCATCGAGATCGCCGCGACCTCCCGCTGGAACGGCCGGGTGCTGGGCGAGACCCGGATGCGGACCGAGACCGGCGCGTCCGTGGTGGCGGTGCTGCGCCGCGCCGAGGCCATCCCCTCCCCGACCCCGGATTTCCGGCTGGCGGGCGGGGACACCCTGATCGTCGTCGGCACCCGCGAAGGCGTCGACGGCGCCGCCGCGATACTCGGACGGGAGTGAGCGCGTGCACTCCGCTGTGCTGCTGATCGAGTTCGGCGCCATCATCCTCTGTCTCGGCCTGCTCGGGAGGGCCGCCGCCCGGCTGCGGTTCTCCCCCATCCCGCTGTATCTGCTGGCCGGTCTCGCCTTCGGCGAGGGCGGGCTGCTCCCCCTCGGCGCGAGCGAGGAGTTCGTCGCGACCGGCGCCGAGATCGGCGTCATCCTGCTCCTGCTGATGCTCGGCCTGGAGTACACGGCCAGCGATCTGGTCTCCAACCTCAAGGCCCACTACCCCTCGGGCCTGGTCGACTGTGCCCTCAACGCCCTGCCCGGCGCGGCCGCCGCGCTGCTGCTGGGCTGGGGTCCGGTGGCCGCCGTGGTCCTGGCCGGCGTCACCTGGATCTCCTCGTCCGGCGTCATCGCCAAGGTGCTGGGCGACCTGGGGCGGGTGGGCAACCGGGAGACACCGGTGATCCTCAGCATCCTCGTCCTGGAGGACCTGGCCATGGCGGTCTACCTGCCCATCGTCACCGCGCTGGTGGCCGGGGTCGGACTGGCCGCGGGCAGTGTGACGCTCGCGATCGCCCTGGGAGCCGCCGGACTCGTCCTGTTCGTGGCCGTCCGCTACGGCCGTGTCATCTCCCGCTTCGTCTCCAGCGACGACCCCGAGAAGCTGCTGCTCGTCGTGCTGGGCCTGACGATCCTCGTCGCAGGCATCGCGCAGCAGCTCCAGGTGTCCGCCGCCGTCGGTGCGTTCCTGGTCGGCATCGCCCTGTCCGGAGAGGTCGCGGAGGGCGCGCACACGCTGCTCAGCCCGTTGCGGGACCTCTTCGCCGCCATTTTCTTCGTCTTCTTCGGGCTGCACACCGACCCGGCGAGCATCCCGCCGGTGCTGCTGCCCGCGCTCGCGCTGGCCGTCGTCACGGCCCTGACGAAGATCGCCACGGGGTACTGGGCGGCGCGCCGGGCCGGTATCTCCGTGGGTGGCCGGTGGCGGGCGGGCGGTGCGCTGGTCGCGCGCGGCGAGTTCTCCATCGTCATCGCCGGGCTCGCGGTCACGGCCGGCATCGAGCCCTCACTCGGCCCGCTGGCCACGGCGTACGTGCTGATCCTGGTCGTACTCGGCCCGCTCACCGCCCGTTACACCCAGCCGCTGGCCGAACGGCTCACGACGCGGTTCGGCGGTCGGTTCGGCGTCACCCCGGAACGCCGGAACGTCGCGGAGCGGCCGCCCGAGGCGGAAGCTGGAACGGAACCGGAACCGGAACGGGCGGGCGAGGCGCGACAGCAGACGGCCGTACCGGACTGAGCAGGGCGGGCGTCACACGTCCGCGCCCCTCCACCCCTGACCCCGCAGCACCTCCGACACATCCGGCGCCCGGTAGTGCTCCCCCTTGAGGACCTTGCCGTCGGCCCGGCGGGCGACGCGGCCGTCGGGGCCCAGCTTCGTCATGTTGGAGCGGTGGACCTCGGCGATCACCGCGTCGAGGTCGATGCCGTGGACGAGCGCGGTGCCGTACGCCACATACACGACATCGGCCAGTTCGTGCGCCAGCCGGTCCAGCGGGCCCGAGACCGCGACCTCGGCGACTTCGGCGGCCTCCTCTGCGAGCAGTTCACCGCGGTGGGCGGCGAGCGCCGGGGAGACCTCCGTCGGCGTGCTGCGCGCGTCGAGCCCGAAGGCGAGGTGGAACTCACGGACCAGAGAAGCGGGGGAGGGAACGGGAGAAGTGCCGGAGGGGGTCGAGGAGTCGGGCGAAAGCTGCATCCACCGACCTTACCGAGCCGATGCCGTACCCCCCGTCGGCCCCGCCCTGGCCAGCACGGCCCCCGACTGGCAGGATCGCGCGCATGTTCCTGGCTCTCCCCCGTATCGACAGGCGCCGCGCGCTGTTCGGCTCGGCCGCCGCGTTCGTGGTGCTCGGGCTGCTGTTGTGGTGGCTGCTGCCGCTGGGCGAGGAGTCGCCGGGCGGCAGGATCAGGTTCAGCACGGGCACCCCGACCGGGGTGTACCAGAAGTACGGCACGCTCCTGCAGGCCGCGCTCGCCAAGGACATGCCGCGCCTGGACGTCCAGCTGAAGAACAGCGACGGCTCGCAGGAGAACGTCCGCCGGGTCGCCACGGGCAAGGCCGACTTCACCATCGCGGCGGCGGACGCGGTGGAGACGTACATCCTGGAGAACAAGCCGGGATCGGGCCAACTGCGCGGCTGCGCCCGGCTGTACGACGACTATGTGCACCTGGTCGTCCCGCGCTCCTCGTCCGTGCGGTCGGTGGCGGACCTGCGGGGCAAGAAGGTCGCCGTGGGGCCGGAGGGTTCCGGGGTGAGGCTGATAGCGGAGCATGTGCTGCAGGCGGCCGGGCTCGACTCCACGAAGGACATCAAGCCCTTTCCGGACGGCATCGGGACCATGCCGGACCTGCTCCGAGAGCACAAGATCGACGCGTTCTTCTGGTCGGGCGGACTGCCGACGAGCGCCGTGGATCAGCTGTCGAGGAACTTCGCCATCAGGCTGGTGCCGATCACGGGCGACCTCGTCGCGAAGCTGCACGAGCAGGGCGGCGCCTCCCGCTACTACCGGGCCGCGGTGATGCCCGCCGACGCCTACCCCGAGGCCCAGCACGGCTCGTCCGTGCAGACACTGGCGGTGGCGAACTTCCTGATCACCCGGGACAGCTCGGACGCCCGGCTCACCGAGGAGCTCACCCGTACGGTGATCGACAGCCGCGACCGCATCGGCGGTCAGGTGCACGCGGCCCAGCTGGTGGACCTGCGCACGGCCATCTACACGGATCCGCTGCCGCTGCACGAGGGCGCCCGGCGCTACTACCGCTCGGTCAAGCCGTAGCGCCGGCCACCGCACCCGACCGCCACACCCGGCGACACCTCCCCCGCCCTGTCGGCCCGGCTCACGACTCGGGCCGCGACCTCGGTACCGCCACCGTCACCCTGAGGCCGTGCGGCTCGTGACGGGCGTACGTGATGGAGCCGCCGCCCGCCGAGAGCAGCACCCGCGAGATGGACAGCCCGAGGCCCGACCCCTTGATGTTCTGGTGCCCGGCGCTGCGCCAGAAGCGGTCGCCGATACGGGCCAGTTCCTCGTCGCCGAGGCCCGGACCGCGGTCGGTGACGACCACCGTCGAGACCTCGCCGTTCGACGCGACCGCCACCTCGACGTCCTCCCCCTCGGGCGTGAACTTCAGCGCGTTGTCGATCACCGCGTCCAGGGCGCTGGACAGGGTGACCGGGTCGGCCCAGGCGGTGGTGGCCGGGCAGATACCGGTCAGGCGTACGCCCCTGCTGTCGGCCAGCGGTGACCAGGACGCGACGCGTTCGGCCGTCAGCGCACCGATGTCGGTCAGCCTCAGGTCCGCCTCGGCGTGCTCGGCGAGCGCCAGGTCGAGCAGGTCGTCCAGGACCTCGGCGAGGCGCTTGCCCTCGGTGCGGACCGACGCGATCTCCTCATTGTCCTCCGGCAGTTCGAGCGCGAGCAGTTCGATGCGCAGCAGCAGCGCCGAGAGCGGGTTGCGCAACTGGTGCGAGGCGTCGGCGACGAAGGCGCGCTGCTGCTCCAGAACGTCTTCGACGTTGTCCGCCATCTCGTTGAACGACCGGGCCAGGCGCCTGAGTTCCGGCGGACCGCCCGCGACCGCGACCCGCGACTTCAGCCGCCCGGTCGCGATGTCGTGGGTGGTGGCGTCGAGGACGCGTACGGGCAGGAGCACCCAGCCGGTCAGCCGTAGCGCCGCGCCGAGGGCGAGGAGCATCGCGGCGACCTCGCCCACGCCGATGATCACCCAGCCGTGCAGAATCTTCGAACGCATCTGTCCGGTGGGCGAGTCGGTGACCACGACCGCGATGACGTCACCGTCCCGGATGACCGGGGACGCGACGACGAGCCGGTCGCGCTGCCAGGGCCAGACCTGCTCCGGGTCGTGGCTGCGGCGGCCCACGAGCGCCTCGTTGAAGGCGTCGCGCCGCTCGCCCTTCTCGGGTATGTACCAGTTCTCGGGTGCGTTGGCCATGGGGTCGCGGTCGCGGTAGAAGACACCGACGCGGATGCCGTACACCTCGTGGTATGCGACGAGTTCCTTGCGCAGGGTCTCCCCGCGTTCGTCCGTCGCACCCACCTCGGAGCCGCCGGCCGGCTGCTCGGTGACGAACTGCGCGAGGGCGGCGAAGCGTGCCGTGTCGTCGATGCGGTCGACGACCACACGCTGTTGTTGGGCGGCCGCGACGCTCACGGCGAGCGGGATGCCGAGCGCGAGCAGCACGGCTGCCATCAGGGCGATGAGCAGCGGAAGGAGGCGGGTGCGCACCGGTGCACGCTACGCCGTGGGAGCGACGAGCCGATACCCCACGCCGCGCACGGTCTCGATCAGCGCGGGCATGCGCAGCTTGGAGCGCAGGGACGCGACATGCACCTCCAGGGTGCGCCCGGTCCCCTCCCAACTGGTGCGCCACACCTCGCTGATGATCTGCTCCCGGCGGAAGACCACCCCGGGGCGCTGAGCGAGCAGCGCGAGCAGGTCGAACTCCTTGCGGGTCAGTTGGACGACCGATCCGTCCACGCTGACCTGGCGGGTGGGCAGTTCGATACGGACCGGCCCGAGCCGCAGCGCGGTGTCGCCGGTGGCCGCCGCGTCGTCGTGGACGGTGCGCCGGCTGACGGCGTGGATACGGGCGAGCAGTTCCCCGGTGTCGTAAGGCTTCACCACGTAGTCGTCGGCGCCGAGGTTGAGGCCGTGGATCCGGGACCGTACGTCGGAGCGGGCGGTGACCATGATCACCGGGGTGCTGGTGCGCTTGCGGATCTTGCCGCAGACCTCGTAGCCGTCCTGGTCGGGCAGGCCGAGGTCGAGCAGGATCACGTCGAAGCCGTCGCTCTCGGGGACCAGCGCCCGTAGGGCCTCCTCGCCGCTGCGGGCGTGCGTGACGTCGAAGCCGTGCCGTGCCAGCACCGCGGACAGGGCGGCCGCGACGTGGTTGTCGTCCTCGACGAGCAGCAGTCTCACTCCGGCCCCCTCCGGTTCATCGGTCGTACGGTCTCATCCTGTTGGATGGCGGCGCACACACGTGTGCACCAACGAAGTCACGCCGATGCATCACGACGGCGTCAAGAGGCTTCGGGTCGCGGAGGGCTTCCGTTACCCAGCCGGTACGCGGCCACGTAACCGCTGCTACGACGCGTGTCCGATTGCTACCGGATCGTGATGCTCAAGTTCCCCTCAGATGTAATGACGCTGGTCGCACGGGGTCACTACTGTCCACCGAAACCGAGGAGGACGGAGCCCCAGAGCGATGACCGAAGTATCGGTGGCCAAGGATGCCGTGGCCGCGACCGAGGACCTGGTCGTCCTGAAGAGCGTCAACAAGCACTTCGGCGCGTTGCACGTACTCCAGGACATCGACCTGACGATCGCACGTGGCGAGGTCGTCGTGGTCATCGGGCCCTCCGGGTCCGGAAAGTCCACCCTGTGCCGCACCATCAACCGCCTGGAGACGATCGATTCGGGCGACATCACGATCGACGGCAAGCCGCTGCCCTACGAGGGCAAGGCGCTGGCCCGGCTGCGGGCCGACGTGGGCATGGTCTTCCAGTCCTTCAACCTCTTCGCGCACAAGACGGTGCTCGAGAACGTGATGCTGGGTCAGATCAAGGTCCGCAAGGCCGAGAAGAAGGCGGCCGAGGAGAAGGCCCGCGGACTGCTCGACCGGGTGGGTGTGGGCACCCAGGCGGACAAGTACCCCGCGCAGTTGTCGGGCGGCCAGCAGCAACGGGTCGCGATCGCCCGGGCGTTGGCGATGGACCCCAAGGTCATGCTCTTCGACGAGCCGACCTCGGCACTCGACCCCGAGATGATCAACGAGGTCCTGGAGGTCATGCAGCAGCTCGCGCGCGACGGCATGACCATGATCGTCGTCACCCATGAGATGGGCTTCGCCCGTTCGGCCGCGAACCGGGTGGTCTTCATGGCCGACGGCCGCATCGTCGAGGAGGCGGTGCCGGACCAGTTCTTCAGCAACCCCCGCAGCGACCGCGCCAAGGACTTCCTGTCGAAGATCCTCCACCACTGACGGCCTACGCGCATCCACCACCGACGGCCTACGCGCCTTCATCCCTGACGGCCCGCACGCCTCCATCACCGACGGCCCGGACGCCTTCATCACCGACGGCCCGCGCGCCTTCATCACCGACGTTCGTCACCGAACCGCGGTCCCTTACTGAAGACCTGCATCCGACTCGCATCTGACCGCATCTCTTCACCACGCAAAGGATGTTCACCATGAAGCTCCGCAAGGTCGCCGCCGCCTCGGCCGTCGTACTCGCGCTCGCCGTGACCGCCACGGCGTGCGGCTCCGACGACAAGAAGGACAGCGGTTCCTCGAGCAGCGGCGGCGGCAAGATCACCGTCGGCATCAAGTTCGACCAGCCGGGCATCGGCCAGAAGACCCCGCAGGGCTACGCGGGCTTCGACGTCGACGTCGCCACGTACGTCGCCGGAAAGCTCGGCTACAAGCCCGACCAGATCGAGTGGAGGGAAACGAAGAGCGCCGACCGCGAGAACGCGCTCTCGCGCGGTGACATCGACTTCATCGCCGCCTCCTACTCGATCACCCCCGAGCGTCAGCAGAAGGTCGACTTCGCCGGCCCCTACCTGCTCGCCCACCAGGACGTGCTGATCCGCGCCGACGACACCACCATCAAGTCGCCCTCGGACCTCAACAGCAAGAAGCTGTGTTCCGTGACCGGTTCGACCTCGGCGCAGAACGTGCACGACAAGCTGGCGCCCAAGGCCCAGCTCCAGAATCTCCCGACGTACTCGGCCTGCCTGACGGGTCTGCAGAACAAGGCGATCGACGCCCTGACGACGGACGACTCGATCCTCGCCGGCTACGCCTCACAGGCCGCCTTCAAGGGCAAGTTCAAGCTCGGCGGCTTCAAGATGACCAACGAGAACTACGGCATCGGTGTCAAGAAGGGCAGCGACCTCAAGGCCAAGATCAACACGGCTCTTGAGGCGATGGTCTCCGACGGTTCCTGGAAGACGGCCGTGGACAAGAACTTCGGTCCGGCGAACTACAAGAACGAGCCCGCTCCGAAGATCGGCAACATCGTCAGCTGATGTCGGGCCCGCCGGTGCGCCGCCCCCCCGGGGGGGGCGGCGCACCCGGGCATCACCACACGCGGAAGCGCGGGAAATCGTGTTCGACTTTCTTCAAGGTTACGACCTGCTGGGAGCGTTCTGGATGACGGTGAAACTCACCGTCATCTCAGCCGTCGGCTCCCTCATATGGGGAACCCTGCTGGCCGGCATGCGGGTCGGTCCGGTGCCTCTCATGCGCGGTTTCGGCACCGCCTACGTGAACATCGTGCGGAACATCCCGCTGACCGTGATCATCCTGTTCACCTCACTGGGCCTCAACCAGACCCTCGGGGTCAGTCTCGGCGCGGACAAGTTCGATACGATCAACTTCCGGCTTGCCGTGCTCGGCCTGATCGCGTACACCTCGGCCTTCGTCTGTGAAGCTCTGCGCTCCGGCATCAACACCGTGCCCGTCGGGCAGGCGGAGGCGGCCCGCGCCATCGGTCTGAACTTCACCCAGGTCCTGACTCTGGTCGTGCTTCCCCAGGCGTTCCGTTCGGTCGTCGGTCCACTGACGAACGTGCTGATCGCCCTGACGAAGAACACCACGGTGGCGGCCGCGATCGGTGTCGCCGAAGCGGCCACCCTGATGAAGTCCATGATCGAGAACGAGGCCCAACTCGTCGCGATCTCCGCCGTCTTCGCCTTCGGGTTCATGTGTCTGACGCTGCCGACCGGCCTCCTCCTCGGCTGGGTGGGCAAGAAGGTGGCGGTGAAGCGATGACGTCCGTCCTGTACGACGCCCAGGGCCCCCGCGCCAAGCGGCGCAACATCCTCTACTCGGCGCTGTTCCTGGTCGCCTTCGCGGCCCTGTTGTGGTGGGTGATCACCAGCCTCAACGACAAGGACCAGCTCGCCTGGGAGAAGTGGAAGCCCTTCGTCCATGGCGAGGCCTGGAGCACGTACCTCTGGCCAGGACTGCAGAACACCCTGAAGGCCGCGGCCCTCTCCATGGTCATCGCCCTGCCGCTCGGCGCCGTCCTCGGCATCGCCCGGCTCTCCGACCACGCCTGGATCCGGATACCCGCGGCCGCGATCGTGGAGTTCTTCCGCGCCATCCCGGTGCTGGTCCTCATGATCTTCGCCGTCGCCTCGTACTCCGAGTACACGAACATCAGCTCGGACGACCGTCCGCTCTACGCGGTCATCACGGGACTGGTGCTCTACAACTCCTCGGTCCTCGCGGAGATCGTCCGCGCGGGCATCCTGTCGCTGCCCAAGGGGCAGTCCGAGGCGGCCATGGCCGTCGGTCTGCGCAAGAACCAGGTCATGCGGTTCATCCTGCTGCCGCAGGCGGTCACCGCGATGCTCCCGGCGATCGTCAGCCAGCTCGTCGTGATCGTGAAGGACACCGCGCTCGGCGGCGCGGTCCTGACCTTCCCCGAGCTGCTCGCCTCCGTCGGTCCGATGAGCGCGTACTACGGCGCGAACACCATCGCCAGCTTCACTGTCGTGGCCCTGATCTACATCGCGCTCAACTTCAGCCTCACGAGCTTCGCGAGCTGGCTCGAGGGACGACTGCGGCGCGGCAAGAAGTCGACGGGCGTGGTGCTCGCGCCGGCCGCGGTCGGGGGCACGGAGTCGACCGGCGCGGGTGGCGCGGGTGGCATCATCTGACGGATCCTCACCCTGCGTCGGCGTCAACGGGGGCAGTGGCTTGATCACCACTGCCCCCGTCACTTGACGCAAGCACCGGCAATGGGTTGCATACGTTCTGTGATCGTGCACCCCGTTCCAACTGCCTGTTCCCGAACGTTCCTCAGGACACCGCTCCGGGCAGGGGGCCGCGCGCCGTGGACCCGGTGATCATCGTCGGCGCGGGGCCCGTGGGCCTCACGCTGGCCCTTGCGCTGGCCCGCCAGGAGGTCCCCTCCGTGGTCCTCGACGAGGGGCCGGGCAAGGACGAACAACGGCTCGCGCGGACGGTGGTGCTGCGCGAGGACACCGCCGCGCTCGTCGAACGCCTGACGGGCCTGCCCCTCGCCGATGCCGGTTTCCGTTGGGCCGGATGGCGGTCGATGCGGCGCAAGCAGGTGATGCGCGAGATCGCATTCGATCCCAGGGGATCCGACACGGACCCGCTGGACTTCGAAGCGGATCTGCGAGGTCTCGGGGGCGCGGCGCACGGCTCGGAAAGCGGCGCGCAGGCCTTCGGGGGCGCCTCCGGTGGCGGCGCGCACGGCTCGGCGAGCGGCGCCCAGCGCTCCGAGGGAAGTGCTCGGAACCCGAAGGGGAGCGCGCAGAGCCAGAAAAGCGCCGGGGTCGGCCCGACCGGGGACGCGCAGGACTCCGAAGGCGCCCACGCGCCCGCCCCACTGCACCTCGCCCAGCACGCGCTGACCGGCGCCCTGCGCGAGGCCATCAGCCACGAGCGGCTGATCAAGGTCGCCGTGAACAGCCGCCTCGACTCGATCGAACAGGAGTCCTCGGGCGTCACCGTGCACACCCGCGGCCCCAACGGCACGTGGTGGCGCGGCAGTTACGTCGTCGGCTGCGACGGACCGCGCTCGACCGTGCGCAAACTCCAGGACATCCGCTTCCCGGGGCGTACGGCCGTCGAACGGCACGCCGTGGCGGCGCTGCGTGCCGAACTCCCCTGGCCCGGCCAGGCGTTGTTGCACCGGATGCCACCGTGGCGGACATCGGGCCCCTCGGGCGGTGAGGTGACCGCGCGCCCCCTCGCCGACGACGTGTGGCGGCTGGACTGGCTGCTGCCGCCCGGCAAGGACCTGGTCACCCCCGACCTGCTGGTGGCACGCATCCGCGAGACGCTCGCGGGCTGGAACGACGGCTCCACACCCCCGTACGACCTGCTCGACACCGGAGTCCACACCGTCCACCACCGCCTCGCCCGCCGCTGGCGCGTCGGCCGGGTCTTCCTCGCCGGGGACGCCGCGCACCTGCTCGGCGCGCTCGGCACCCAGGGCCTGGACGAGGGCCTGCGGGACGCCGACAACCTCGCCTGGAAGCTGGCGCTCGCCTGGCACCACGGCCCGCACGAGGCGCTGCTCGACAGTTACCAGGCGGAGCGGCGGGCCGTCGTCGCCGCCCGGCTGCGCGCGGCCGACCAGGCGTTGCCGCTGCTACGAAGCGGCGGAGGCCTGCGCTCGTACGTCCCCGGGTCGGCCCGTGGCCACGACACGCTGCTCACGGACGGCCATCTGGGGCGCGGCCCGCTGGGTGCGCCAGGGGCGTACGCCGACTCGCCGCTCGCGCCCGCGCACACCGAGTCGGAGACCCCGGTGGACACGGCGCCCGGTGCGCCGGTCGTCGACGTACGCGTGACCGCGGAGGACGGCTCGTTCGTACGGCTGCGGGACCGGCTCGGGCGCGGGGCGCTGCTCGTCGTACTGATCGCTCCGGGTACCGGCGTGTGGGCGCGCAAGCACTGGGTGACGGCCGGGATCATGCCCCGGCTCGCGGCCGCCGTGACCGCGCTGCCGCACCGCGCCGAGTTGCTGGTCGCCGAGAGCTATCCCGGCGCCGCGGCCCACACCGTGCTCCTGGTGCGCCCCGACGGCCACCTGGTCACCGCGCTGAGCGGGGTGCGCCCGGCCGACCTGTACGCGGCGGCCGAGGCGACCCTGGGCGGCCCCGCCCTGGCGGAGGCGGAGACCGCGGCGAGCTCGACCTGACAACCCCGGTGGTCCGGCCCGCCCGGACCACCATGGTCAGGTCGCCGAACTCGCCCGGGCCGAAACCGTCCGGGGGGAGCCACGGCCATCGCACCACCCTCGGTCACCCGATGGTCCACATAGTGACAGTGAGTTGACCGGCCCACACCGCCATGGTCTACTCCGGATCGTGACCGACACCTGTGTGCGCCTGTGGCGGAGGGTCCATATGGACCTCGTCCGCTATGCGGGCTGCGTGTGTCGTCCGTCCCGCTGAATTCGCATCCCTTGCCGCGCGCATCTCATCTGCTGCCGCGCGCCCCACGCGAACGCCCAGGACGGTACCCGTGTCTGTGTCACCCTCTGTCTCCGCGCCTGTCCAGGCCCCTACCCAGGCCGACCTGCTCGACTTCGTGCGCCGCACCGCCGCCGACTCCGAACTGATCGCTTCCCTCCCGCTCGACCCCGAAGGCCGCACCTGGGTACGCCTGGAGGGCCCCGGCGGCAGCGAGGCCTGGCTCATCGGCTGGCCCCCCGGTACCGGCACCGGCTGGCACGACCACGCCGACTCGGTCGGCGCCTTCGTCGCCGCGGCGGGCGGGCTCAAGGAGCACTCGCTCGCCGCCCGCCTGCCCACCGACGGCTGGAAGACCCTCGAGCTCTCCGAGGACGTCGACCGCGAGCGTCGGCTGCCGGCCGGCAAGGGCCGCTCCTTCGGCCGCCACCACGTGCACGAGGTGCTCAACGAGTCCACCGAGGAGCACGCGATCTCCGTCCACGCGTACTACCCACCCCTGCCGCGCATCCGCCGCTACAGCCGTACGGGCCAGGTGCTGCGCCTGGAGCACGTCGAGCGTCCGGAGGACTGGCAGTGAGCGCGCCCCGCCCGGTGGGCATCGACACATTGCTGGAACGGGTCCGCGAGGGACTCGACCGGGTGCAGGCCGAGGAGGCCTACTCCGCCGCGCAGGCCGGCGAAGCCCTCCTCGTCGACATCCGGTACGCCGCCCTGCGCGAGCGCGACGGACTGATCCCCGGCGCCCTCGTCGTCGAGCGCAACGAACTGGAGTGGCGGCTCGACCCCCAGGGCAGCCACCGCGCCCCGGAGGCCACGAGCCACGATCTGCGAGTCGTGGTGATCTGCAACGAGGGCTACGCGTCCAGCCTCGCCGCCGTCTCCCTCCAGCAGCTCGGGCTGCACCGGGCGACCGACCTGGTGGGCGGCTTCCAGGCGTGGAAGGCGGCCGGCTTCCCGGTGACGGCCTAGCTCCCGGCTCCCGATCACCGTGCGGCGGTACGCACTTGGTTGCGGTACGCACTTGGTGGGCGCCCCTGGTGTAAGGGGCGCTCACCCTTGCCTACCGCCCCTTACCCCTTTGCGCCACTCCTCTTACTCCTTGGCCGTGGCCACCATGACCGGGGGCACCCGCAACGCCACCCGGCCCGGCAGCCCGGTGCCGACCAGCGCGAGCAGCCCGGCGATCGCCACCACGGTGACGTACACCAGGGGCGTGACCGCCGGAGCCGCCCGGCCCGTCATGCCGACGCTGAACGCGGTCAGGACGGCGAGCGCGATTCCGCTGCCGAGCGCGGTGGCGAGCAGCAGGACCGAGAGCGCCTCCGTGCGCAGCATCCCCAGCACCTGGCGCCGGGTCGCCCCGGCGAGGCGGAGCAGCGCGAACTCGCGAACACGCTCCGAGACCGACATGGCCAGCGTGTTGACGACGGCGATGGCGGTGAAGGCCAGGACGAGTCCCATGGCGAGGTAGTTGACCTCGGCGTTCGCCTGCTGCCGTGCGGCCTGGATCGAGTCGGCGGCGGCCGGGGCGAGAACGTGGACCCCCGGGAACTCACGGAGGGTAGTCGCGAGTTGTGTCTGTGTGCGGGCGGTGCCGACAAGGACGGAGGTCGCGAGTGGGTTGTCCACATGACGGGCGACCAGGTCATGGGCGAAGGTGAGGTCACCGAAACCGAGGCCCTTGGCGTAGACGGCCACGACGGTGAGCGTGACGGGCGTTCCGTCACCCAGCGTGAGTTTCAGAGAGCTTCCGGGCTTCAGGTGGAGCTGGTCGGCGGCGAGTTCGTTGACGGCGACGGTGTCCTCGGTGAGCTTCTTCAGGGAGCCGGCGGTGACGTCCGGGTCCCAGGTACGGGTGAGGCCCCCGGGGGTGACGCCCTGCGCCGCGTACTTGTCGAGTCCCACCCGGACGGTCGTACGGACCACTTCGGTGACGGTGTCGTGGTGCGTGCGCAGGAGCCGTGCGGCCTCGGCCGGTACGCCGGGGCCCTGGGCGGCCACCACCCAGTCGGCGCGGATGCCCTCGCGGGCCTGGGCGCGGGCCGCGTTGCCCAGGGTCGGCTGGACGAAGAGAACGGTGCAGGTCATGCCGATGAGGAGGGTGAGAGGAGTGACTACGGAGGCCATCCGGGCGGCATGGCCACGGAGGTTGGCACGCGCCAGGCGACTACTGGGTCCGGTCAGCGCGAGCGCGCCTCCGAGTACGGCTACGGCCGCCCTGACCAGCAACGGACCGAGCAGCGCGACGGAGGAGGCGAGGACCACGACGGCCAGGAAGGTCACGGGTGTCGAGGCGGGTTCGGTGCGCAGAACACTGAGCAGGGCGACGAGGACGGCACCGCCGGCGAGCAGGGCGAGACCCATGAGGATCCGTCCCCATGCCGGGCGGGCGCGCTCGGCCCTGGCTTCGGCGAGCGCCTCGGCAGGGCGGATCCGGACGATCCGGCGTGAGGAGATACGGGCGGCGGCCCAGGCACCGAGCAGTGTCGCGGCGAGCGCGGCGAACGGCGGGAAGACGCCGACGGTGTGCTGAAGCGTGGCCGGCACGGCCCCCATGGCCACGAACCGGCCGTGCAGCCAGCTGCCCAGCGGTAGCCCCACCAGCGCGCCGGTGGTACCCGCGGCCGCTCCGACGATCAGTGCCTCACGGCCGAGGAGCGCCCGGATCTGCCCCGGGGTGGCGGCGATGGCGCGCAGCAGGGCGAGTTCGCGATGGCGCTGCTGCACGGAGAGCGCGAAGGTACCGACGACCACGAGGACGGCCACGAGCAGTGAGGTGCCACCCATCGCACCACCCATGCTGACCAGCTTCGTACGCGCGGCGGCCGCGTCCAGGAACTCCACGGGCCCTCGGCCGTCACCGGCGCTGACCTGCGCGGTCCTACCGTGCGGCGCCTTGGTTGCGGACACCGTCCCGCTTCCTTGCAGCGCCTTGGTGACGGACCGCTGGAGCGCGGCCGTGTCCGTGCCCTTGACGGGAAGCACCCCGAAGGCGGTGACCTGCCCGTTGTGCGCGGCGAGGCGACGGGCCTCGGCGGTGGAGAAGAAGAGGGCGGTCTGGTGCCGCACCTCCTGGGCGGGGGCGGCTATTCCGGTCACCCGGTAGGTCCGCGGGCTCTGCGTCGACTGCACGGTGAGCCGGTCACCGGGCTCGAGGTGAGCGCGCTCGGCGAGATGGCGGTCGATGACGAGATCACCGTCGGCCTCGGGCGCGGTGCCGGTGGTGAGGGTGTAGGGGGTCAGCGCGGCGGAGTCCCAGGCGTGCCCGTAGGCGGGCCGGTTCTTGTCGACGGCCCCGCCCGGTACCAAGGGCTCGGCCAGGAAGGTCAGTTCGGGGACGACCTCACGCACGCCGGGAGCCCGCCGGAGCTCGGTGGCGAGGTCGTCCGGGAGCCAGGCCCGTTCGGCGATCGGCTTGGCCTTGTGTTTGACCTTGGTCTTGCCCTTCTTGTGTTTGACGGTGGTCTGGTGGACGTTCTGGTCGGCGGAGACCACGACAGGGGTCGCGGCATACCGTTCAGTGGCGATCGTGCCACGCAGGCCGGTCTCGAGGAGGGTCCCGCAGGCGGTGATGAGGGCGGCCGCGCACAGCAAGGCGAAGAACGCACCGAGGAAGCCACCTTTGCGGGCCCGGACGGTCCGCAGGGCGTAGCGCAGCATCATGAGGGTTCGCTCCCTGGTCTGTCGTGGGGTGCCGGGCGGTTCTCGGGCCCGGTGTCGGCGGCGGTGTCGGGGGCCGGGAAGGCGAGGAACCGGGTGAACACGGTGCGGGCGCCGGGCGGGGTGTCGGCCTCGGGGCGCTTGTAGCGGTTGAGGAGCACGATGTACTCCTCGAAGAACGCGCGGAGTTCGGGGAGCGTCAGCCGGATGCTTCCACGCGAGTAGGGGAAGGCGTCGACCCAGGGATCGGCTGCGCCCGCCTTCCCGTGCGCCCGCTGCGTCCGCCCCGGTCCCCGTGCTTCTGCCCCTGCCGCCGCCCCTGCTCCCACCCCTGTCGGCATCTGCAGTTGCATCTGCTCGAAGAGTTCGAGGTCGGCGGCGTACGCGTGATGGTTCAGCTCGTCCATGACGAGGCGCATCTCGGGGCTCTGCCGACTGCGCGGCGGGAATCGGCGGTCACCGGGGACGGCACGCCACCAGCGCTCCCTGCCGTGTCCGCCCGCCTCCGCCGGCTGGTCGGCCTCCTCCACGAAGCCGTACCGAGCGAGCTCGCGCAGGTGGTAGCTGGTGGCTCCGGTGTTGAGCCCGAGCGCCCTGGCCAGCGTCGCCGAGGTGGCGGGGCCGTGCACGGTGAGGTGCTGAAGCATCCGCTGCCGACGGGGCTGTGCGAGGGCCTTGAGTGTCGCGAGGTCGGAGAGCTCGGTGGGGGCGCGCGGAGTCTCCTCGTCCCGCCCCGCCAAGGGTTCCGCGCCGGGTTCCTGTGCCATGCGTACACAGTCCTCTGTGCACAGGCACCTGTGCATTGCGGCGACCCGGCGTCTCCCTCCGGGGGTTAACCCCACCTTCACGAAGGGGAGTTGGACTTGGGCAGTCCTGGATGGGGGGCGGGGTCTGGTTCAGGACCGGGTTCTGAATCCAGTTACCAGGCCCAGGCCCGGCACCGGCACCGGCACCGGCACCGATCCCCACGGTCAGAACCCCTCGTCCCCCAACCCCTCCGTGTCCTCGCCCTCTTCCTCCAGGGCCTGGCGAACCACGCGCAGCGCCATCCCCTCGCCGTAGCCCTTGCGGGCGAGCATGCCCGCAAGGCGTCGCAACCGCTTGTCGCGGTCGAGGCCGCGCGTGGAGCGGAGCTTGCGCGCGACGAGTTCGCGCGCCGTCGCCTCCTCCTGCTCGGAGTCGAGCTGCCCGACGGCCTCGTCGATCAGCGTCGAGTCCACGCCTTTGGTCCGCAGCTCCCGCGCGAGCGCCCGCCGGGCCAGACCCCGGCCATGGTGCCGGGACTCCACCCAGGCGTCCGCGAAGGCGCCGTCGTTGATCAGGCCGACCTCCTCGAACCGTGACAGCACCTCGTCCGCGACGTCGTCGGGAATCTCCCGCTTGCGCAGCGCGTCCGCGAGCTGCTTCCGCGTGCGCGGGGTTCCGGTGAGCAGGCGCAGACAGATCGCCCGCGCCTGCTCAGCCGGGTCCCCCGGGGGCTCCCCCTTCTCGGCCCTCGACGAGGAAGGAGTGCCTCCGTCCTGTGGGTCGTCGGACGGCTCTCCGAAACCGCCACGCCGCCGACGCCCTCGTCCACCACGCGGCCCTCCGTCGCCGCGCCGGCCCCCGCCACGGCGCGATCCACTGCCCGGAGAACCGAGACCGTCCGTCAGGCCGTCACCGTCGCCCGCCGGACCGTCACTGCCGTACGGATCCCCGCCGTGGAACCCCTCGGAGCCATACGTGTCACCGGAGTACGTGGAGGAGGCGCCATACGTCTCGTCCCCGTACGGCCCGTCCCCGCCGTGCGCTCTTTCACCGTCTCCGGCCGAGTCGCCGTTCCCCCCGTGCCCCTGCCCCCGCGGGGGGACGGGGTAGGCGTACTCGGCCCAGTCGGTTCGTCGCGTCATGGACTAGCTCTTGGCCGCCGCGGCCTTGGACTTGGTGGTCTTGGCCGCCGGAGCGGGCACCGTCTTCGCGGCCTCGTCCGAAGCGGTCGTGACCGCCGCGTCCGCGCCCGGCTCGGCGGTGGGCTCCGCAGGCCTCACACCGACGCCCAGCTTCTCCAGGATCTTCTTCTCGATCTCGTTGGCGAGGTCGGGGTTGTCCTTCAGGAAGTTGCGCGCGTTCTCCTTGCCCTGGCCGAGCTGGTCGCCCTCGTACGTGTACCAGGCGCCGGCCTTGCGGACGAAGCCGTGCTCCACGCCCATGTCGATCAGGCCGCCCTCGCGGCTGATGCCGTGCCCGTAGAGGATGTCGAACTCGGCCTGCTTGAAGGGGGGCGCGACCTTGTTCTTGACGACCTTGACGCGGGTGCGGTTGCCGACCGCGTCGGTGCCGTCCTTCAGCGTCTCGATGCGGCGGATGTCGAGTCGCACCGAGGCGTAGAACTTCAGCGCCCGGCCACCCGTGGTGGTCTCCGGGGAGCCGAACATCACGCCGATCTTCTCGCGCAGCTGGTTGATGAAGATCGCGGTGGTCTTCGACTGGTTGAGCGCGCTGGTGATCTTCCGCAGGGCCTGGCTCATCAGACGGGCCTGCAGACCCACGTGCGAGTCGCCCATCTCGCCCTCGATCTCCGCGCGCGGCACCAGGGCGGCGACGGAGTCGATGACGATCAGGTCGAGCGCGCCGGAGCGGACGAGCATGTCCACGATTTCCAGCGCCTGCTCGCCGTTGTCCGGCTGGGACAGGATCAGGTTGTCGATGTCGACACCGAGCTTCTTCGCGTACTCGGGGTCGAGGGCGTGCTCGGCGTCCACGAAGGCCACCTGGCCGCCGGCCTTCTGCGCGTTCGCCACCGCGTGCAGCGTCAGCGTCGTCTTACCGGAGGACTCCGGGCCGTACACCTCCACCACGCGGCCGCGCGGCAGGCCGCCGACACCGAGGGCCACGTCGAGCGCGGTCGATCCGGTGGGGATGACCTCGATGGGCTCGTTCGGCCGCTCGCCGAGGCGCATCACCGCGCCCTTGCCGAATTGCCGTTCAATCTGTGCGAGCGCGGCGTCGAGCGCCTTCTCGCGGTCCGTACCTGCCATGGGTTCCACCCGGTTTGCTTGAGTCGATCGCTTCACGTCACAGACGCTAACGCCTGCCACTGACAATGCGCCCCGACGCCCGTCCAGCCTGTGGATAACTCGGGTACATATCCGTGAAAATCCTGCTGAAATCCCCGCAGAGATCCCCGCAGAGATCCCCGCCGAGAGTCTCGCCGGAGACTCCATAAGAATGGATGTTCGATTTTGGTGTCAAGCGCATCCCGCGACACCTCCGAGCCTACGTTCGCGGACCGACAGCGGCCGGGATCCCCGCCTACTCCACGGGGCGTACCCCCGGAGTCTTCGGCCGTACGACGACCTCAGGGCCCGGACCGCCGAAGCTCGAACCTCATGGAGAGCCGCAGCGAAACACCCGCTCCCGCCGTGACCACCGCCGTCGCCCCACCGGCACGACCGTCCCTGGCACGACCGTCCCCGCCGCGCCCCGTGTGGCGCGGAGCGTGGCGGGGGGTGCGTCCCGCCGAGCGCCTCTGCCATGCGACCGGTGCGGTGCTGGTGCTCTCCGGGCTGGCGCATCTAGTCGTCTTCGCCGTGGACGGCGGCCCCTGGGACGGGCCCGTCTCCTGGCGCAAGCCCGTCACGTTCGGTCTCTCCTTCGGGCTGACGCTGATCGCACTCACCTGGGTCACGTCGTATCTGCGCATCGCAACGCGTCCACGCTCGGCGCTGCTCGTCGTGTTCGCCGCCGACTGTGTCGTGGAAGTGGCCGGGATCACCCTTCAGGCGTGGCGCCGGGTGCCCTCGCATCTCAACATGGAGACCGGTTTCGACACAGCGGTGTCGATGACGCTCGCGGTGGGCGGCGGGGTTCTCGTGGTGCTGCTCACCGTGTTCGCGGTGGCATCCTTCCGGAACCTGCCCGCGGGTCCCCTGGGGATGCCGCTGGCGCTGCGCTCCGGGTTCGCGATCCTGCTCGTCGCGCTGGCGTCGGGCGTCGCGATGATCGCGCGCGGGGTCGTCCTCACCCGCACCGGCCACCAGGAGGCGGCGTACCACTCGACGGCCCCGCTCAAGCCGCTGCACGGAGTGAGCCTGCACGCCGTGCTGGTCCTGCCCGCGCTGGCCTGGCTGCTGTCCCGCACGCCATGGAGCGACCGGACACGGCACCGGGTCATGTACGCGGCGGTCGGCTGCTATGCGGCGGCGGTCCTGGGCGCCGGGGTGTGGGCGGCCCTCACCTGGTGAACCTCATCGGCCGAGCAGTCCCCGCAGACGGACCCAGAAGGAGGACGTCCTCCTGATCCGGTGGCCGTGCACCCGGGGGTCGTCCGTGACGTCGTACCGCTTCACATAGGCCCCCAGGAATGCCTGGAGGGTGGCGACCGCGGGGATGGCGATCAGGGCGCCGACGGCCCCGAGGAGCGCGGTGCCCACGATGACCGAGCCGAAGGCGACCGCGGGGTGGATGTCCACGGTCTTGGCGGTCAGCTTGGGCTGCAGTACGTAGTTCTCGAACTGCTGGTAGACCACGACGAAGATCAGCACCCACAGCGCGTACCAGGGGTCGACGGTGAAGGCGATCAGCATCGGCAGGGCACCGGCGAGATACGTGCCGATGGTGGGGATGAACTGCGAGACCAGACCCACCCAGACGGCGAGCACGGGCGCGTAGGGCACACCGAGGGCCTGGAGCAGGATGTAGTGCGCGACGCCGGAGATCAGCGCCATCAGACCGCGCGAGTACAGATAGCCGCCCGTCTTGTCGACGGCTATCTCCCACGCGCGCAGCACCTCGGCCTGTCGCGCGGGCGGCAGCACGGAGCACAGCGCGCGCCGCAGCCGGGGCCCGTCCGCCGCGAAGTAGAACGAGAACAGCGCGATCGTCAGCAGCTTGAAGAGACCGCCCAGCACCTGCGCGGACACGTCCAGGACACCGGTCGCGCTGTTCTGCACGTATTTCCGCAGCCAGTCGGAGTGCACCAGGCTGTCCTGGACGTCCACCCGTCTCACGTGGGTGTGGAAGGTCGAGTTGATCCAGTTGATCACCGAGTCCAGATACTCGGGGAAGCCCTCGATCATCTTGATGATCTGACCCGCGAGCATCGAGCCGAGCAGCGTGACGAATCCGGCCGTCACGATCAGCAGACCGAAGAAGACGAGGAAGGTGGCCAACCCCCGGCGCATGCCGTACGAGGCCATCCAGCTCACCGCGGGCTCGATCGCAAGCGCCAGGAAGAACGCGATCAGAATGTTGATCAACAGACCGATGAGCTGGTGGAACGCCCAACTGCCCAGTTGGAACAGGGCGACGAACGTGAGCGCGAGCACCATCGCGCGCGGCAGCCAGCGCGGCATGCGCGCGCCCTGCGCGGCGGCGTCCCCGCCCGGGGGCGGAGTGGGCGGCGTCGTGCCGAAGGGGGATGTCTGCTGGTCGACCTGTGCGGTCTCGTCTGTCGGGGCCACGGGGCAAGTCTCGCCCACTCCACCGACAATCTGTGCCCGGCCCCGGATCTTCGTGGCCCGTCAGCGGTTTTCGTACGGAACGTTCATGGTCGCGCACACCACGCGCCACACCTCCTTGGCCTCCCAGCCGGCGTTCAGCGCCTGGTGCACGGTCCGTCCGCCGAGCTCCGTCATCACATGATCGCGCGCGAAAGTGTCGGCGTACGCCTCACCGAAGTGATCCGCCATCCGCTGCCAGAAGACCGTCAACCGCATGACTCCAGTATCCCGCCCCTGAGAGTGGGCCTGGGCCGGGACCGCTTGCCGAGACCGCTTTCCGTCCTACGGTCTGAGACATGGCCGAATCAGGAGCATCCCCACTCCCCCCGACGCCCCCGGCGCTGACCCCGCTCTCGCGCGCCGGGTACTTCATCTGGCTCACCGCACGCGTGCTGGAGCAGCGCCGTTTCACGTACCACTTCCTGAACACGGATGTCGGCGCCGCCGACGCGGTGGAGACCGCGCTGGCCGCCTACCGCAACGACGACGAGGGATACGGTCACGCGCTCGAACCCGATCTGCGCGGCCCGGTCAGCCAGCCCCTGCACACCGGGCACGCGCTGCGCGTCCTCGACTCGATCGGGCGGTGCGGCGGACAGCGCGTGGAGCGCGTGTGCCGCTATCTGACCTCGGTGTCGACGGCGGACGGCGCGCTGCCGGCGGTCCATTCCAGTCAGCGCGGTTATCCGCACGCTCCTTTCGTGCCGGTCGTCGACGACCCGCCGAGTGAACTCCTCGCCACCGGGCCCGTGGTGGGCCTGCTGCACCGCAACGAGGTGTGGCACGCGTGGCTGTTCCGGGCCACCGACTTCTGCTGGCAGGCGGTCGAGTCATTGGAGAAGTCCCACCCGTACGAGATCGAGGCGGCCGTGGCTTTCTTGGACTCCGCCCCCGACCGCCCGCGCGCGGAGGCCGCCGCCGACCGGCTGGGCCGCCTGGTGCGCGAGCACCGGCTCGCGGCACTGGACCCGGCGTACCTGGAGGAGTTCCCGGTGGCTCCCGGATACGCGCCGGACGAGCACCATTTCCCGCACGACTACGCGAAGACCCCGGGGTCACTCGCGCGCGCGTGGTTCACCGACGAGGAGATGGCGCGCTCGCTCGACTTCCTGGCGGACGAGCAGCGGGAGGACGGCGGCTGGCCGATCCGCTGGCGGCAGTGGGCACCGGGTACCGCCCTGGAGTGCCGCCCCATGGTGACGATCGAGGCCCTGCGCACCCTACGGGCGTACGGGCGGCCCATCGGCTGAGCGATCACGACGGTTCCCGGCCCGCACACACGCGTGCGGGCCGTCCGCGTACCGGGCGTCAGCCTGTCAGCGCCCGCGCCCCCGCCGTCACGCCCACGGCCGCGCCGACCACGAGCAGGAAGGGGGCGCGCAGGAGCAGGGCGACAGCGGCCGCGGCGAGTCCGGCGACCTTCGCGTCCACGACCAGGACGCGCCCGTCGGCGAAGGTCTGCTGAGCCGTGAGCGCGGCCAGAAGGGCCACGGGCAGCAGGGCGGCGAGGCGCTTGACGAGCGGCCGCTCCAGGACGCCGACGGGGACCAGCAGGCCGATGAGCTTGACGGCGTAGCAGCCGATGGCGGTCGCGCCGATCGCGATCCAGATGTTCAACGGTCTTCCCTCGGTGCGTCGTTGTCGGCCTTCATGCGGCCGGCGGACTTCGAAGCGCGTCGCCCCTCTGCGTAGAGGGCGGCGGGAGCGGCCAGCGCCGCCACCAGGACGGGGACTCCGGCGGGCAGCACGGGCAGCAGACCGAGCCCCAGAAGGACCGCGACACCGGCCACCGCGCGCTCCGTGGTGGTCTTGAGCATCGGAGCGAGCAGCGCGAGGAAGACGGCGGGCCCGGCGGCGTCCAGCCCCCACGCGTCGGTGTCCCCGATGGCCTCGGCCCCGACAGCGCCCAGCAGCGTGGTGAGGTTCCACAGCACGTACAGGGAGAGCCCGGTGACGGTGAAACCGATCCGGACACCGCGACGCGTGGGCTGGGCCAGCGCGACCGCCGTGGTCTCGTCGATGACCCACTGCGCGGCGAACGGGCGCACCGCGCGCGGGAGGGCCAGCAGCTGTGACAGACGTAGTCCGTAGAACGCGTTGCGCACCCCGAGGAAGAACGCGCCTGCGGCGGCCGTGAGGGGATTGCCGCCGCCGGCGAGCGCGCCCACGAGCGCGAACTGCGAGGCGCCGGTGAACACCAGGAGGCTGAGCGCGCAGGTCTGCAACACGGTGAGCCCGCTGCCGGCCGAGGTCACTCCGAAGGCGAAACCGGACAGTCCGACGGCGACCCCGACTCCCAGGGCGTCCCGGACGACGGCCGCGTCGGGTTTTCCGCCGCCTTCTTCACTGCGTATGTCTGCGAGAGCTGTCTGTTCTGCCACACCCCGGACGGTACGTACGGCCGCCCGTCGACGTCTTGTACGTTCTTGCGCTCGCGCTGGTAGGCGCCCGGAGGCACACCCACGATCCGGGAGAAGTGACGGTTGAGGTGCGGCTGGTCCGTGAAGCCGACGGCGACGGCCGCCTCGGCGGGCGCGGAACCGGCGTCCAGGAGGTGGCGTGCCCGGCGCACCCGGGCGTCGGTCAGCCAGGTGTGGGGCGGCATGCCGTAGGTGTCACGGAACGCGCGCAGCAGGGCGAACGGGCTGGCGCCGAGGTCGGCGGCGAGCCGTTCCAGGGTCGGAGGCTCGGCCATCCGCTCCTCCAGCACGGCACGCGCGCGTGCGGCGACACGGGCGCCCGCGGTGCGCACGCCCCGCTGCGGCAGCGAACCGCCGTTCAGACGCAGCAGCCGGGTCACCGCGACCCGCAGCAGGGTGTCGGCCGCGAGCGCGTTGCCCTCCTCCGCGGCCCGAAGCACTTCGTGAACCAGACCCGCCGCGTACGGATCGTCGAGCACCGGGCTGACGAATCCAGGCGTTCCGCGAATCGTGGTGGTCTCGGCCGCGATCTCGGCCACCAACCCGGGCGAGGGGTAGACCGCCCCGTACCGCCATCCCTCGGGAACACCCGCCCGGCCCGTGTGCGCGGTGTCGGGGTTGACCAGCGCGAGCGCGCCCGGACCCGCGTACTGGTCGGCACCGCCGTGGTGGAAGACCTCGACACCGTCGGAGATGGCGGCGATCACGAAGTTCTCGTGGGTGTGCCGCACAAAGATCTTCTCGACGAACCGCGCCCGCAGCAGATCGACACCCGGCAGCTCGGCGTACCGCCAGTGCCGCGCCCGCTCCTGCCCCGAACCTGCCACCCACTCATTCTCCGTTATGACACCGCGGACAACCGGCTCGGATGGCGCACCCCCACGCGCCGTCGGCCGCCCACGGCGGCGAGGGGTCGCGTCGGGGGGTGTCCGCCCGCAGCGGCTGGCGCGTCAACGCCGCCAGATCGGTAATCGACCGATTCCGCGCCTGACCGAGGACGGATACCCCCCGACGCGGCCCCGCCCCCTCACCGAGCCGCAGGCGCCCCACCACGCCACCGAGCACATTTCCGCAGGTCAGGGCGATTGTCAGTGGCCGGGTGCAGGATGGACGCATGGTCAGCTCCGCACACCGAGCCCTCGACGGCTTCTCCCCCGCGACCCGCGGCTGGTTCACGGGGGCCTTCTCCGCGCCCACCGCGGCCCAGGCCGGCGCGTGGAAGGCCATCGGTGAGGGCTCGGACGTGCTGGTGGTCGCCCCGACCGGCTCCGGAAAAACCCTGGCCGCGTTCCTGGCCGCGCTCGACCAGCTGGCCTCGACCCCGCCCCCGGCCGACCCCAGGAAGCGCTGCCGGGTGCTGTACGTGTCACCGCTCAAGGCCCTCGCGGTGGACGTGGAGCGGAATCTGCGCAGCCCACTGACGGGCATCCGGCAGGAGTCGGTGCGCCTCGGGCTGCCCGAGCCCGAGGTGAAGGTGGGTATCCGTTCCGGCGACACCCCGCCCGCCGAGCGCCGAGCGCTGGCCACCCGCCCGCCGGACATCCTGATCACGACTCCCGAGTCCCTGTTCCTGATGCTGACGTCGGCGACGCGCGACGCGCTGACGGGCATCGAGACCGTGATCCTGGACGAGGTGCACGCGGTCGCGGGCACCAAGCGCGGTGCCCATCTCGCGCTCACCCTGGAGCGCCTCGACGAGCTGCTGCCCAAGCCCGCGCGCCGCATCGGTCTCTCCGCGACGGTGCGTCCGGTGGACGAGGTGGCCCGTTATCTGTCACCCCGCCGCAAGGTGGAGATCGTCCAACCGCCGTCGGGCAAGGAGTTCGACCTCTCCGTGGTCGTCCCGGTCGAGGACCTGGGCGAGCTGGGCGGCTCCCCGGTCGCCGACGGCAGTGAGGGCGCGGAGAAGCCCTCCATCTGGCCTCATGTCGAGGAGCGGATCGCCGACCTCGTCCAGTCACACCGCTCCACCATCGTGTTCGCCAACTCCCGCCGCCTCGCGGAGCGCCTGTGCAACCGGCTGAACGAGATCGCGTACGAGCGGGCGACGGGCGAACCCCTGGCGGAGGCGCACGCCCCGGCCCAGCTCATGGGGGGCTCCGGCGCGGCCCAGGGCGCACCGCCCGTCATCGCACGGGCCCACCACGGCTCGGTCTCCAAGGAGCAGCGGGCCCTGGTCGAGGAGGACCTGAAGGCGGGGCGCCTGCCCGCCGTGGTCGCCACCTCCAGCCTCGAGCTCGGCATCGACATGGGCGCGGTCGACCTCGTCGTCCAGGTCGAGTCACCGCCGTCCGTGGCCTCCGGCCTCCAGCGCGTGGGCCGCGCGGGCCACCAGGTCGGCGCGGTGTCCACCGGCGTCGTCTTCCCCAAGTACCGCGGCGACCTGGTCCAGGCGGCGGTGGTCACCGAGCGGATGCGTACCGGCTCCATCGAGTCCCTGCGGGTTCCCGCCAACCCCTTGGACGTGCTGGCCCAGCAGCTCGTCGCCATGACCGCCCTCGACACCTGGCAGGTCGACGACCTGCTTGCCACGGTCCGCCGGGCGGCGCCCTTCGCCTCGCTGCCCGAGTCGGCGTTCACGGCCGTCCTCGACATGCTCGCGGGCCGCTACCCGTCCGACGCCTTCGCGGAGCTCAGGCCCCGCGTGGTGTGGGACCGCGTCGCGGGTACGGTCACCGGCCGGCCCGGCGCTCAGCGCCTCGCCGTCACCTCCGGCGGGACCATCCCCGACCGCGGGCTGTTCGGGGTCTTCCTCGCGGGGTCCGACCCCAAGAAGGGCGGCGGCCGGGTCGGTGAGCTCGACGAGGAGATGGTCTACGAGTCCCGCGTCGGGGACGTCTTCACGCTCGGCACGAGTTCCTGGCGCATCGAGGACATCACCCGCGACCGTGTCCTGGTCTCCCCCGCCCCCGGTGTCCCGGGCCGGCTCCCCTTCTGGAAGGGCGACCAGCTCGGCCGCCCGCTCGAGCTCGGCCGGGCGGTGGGCGCGTTCCTCCGCGAGGTCGGCTCGCTCCCCAAGGACGACGCCCGGCTGCGGCTGCTCGCCGCGGGACTGGACACCTGGGCCGCCGACAACGTGCTGTCGTATCTCGCCGAGCAGCGCGAGGCGTGCGGGCACGTCCCGGACGACCGCACGATCGTCGTCGAGCGGTTCCGTGACGAGCTGGGCGACTGGCGGGTGGTCGTGCACTCCCCCTTCGGCGCCCAGGTGCACGCCCCCTGGGCCCTCGCGCTGGGCGCCCGGCTCTCCGAGCGCTACGGCATGGACGCCCAGGTCATGCACGCCGACGACGGCATCGTGCTGCGCCTGCCCGACGCCGATGTGATGGGCCTGGACCTGCTCGACCAGGAGCCCGTGAAGCTGGGCACGGAGTACGACGCGGAGCAGGCACCCGTCGGCGCGGCGGACGTCGCCTTCGACAAGGGCGAGGTCGACCAGATCGTCACCGACCAGGTCGGCGGCTCGGCGCTGTTCGCGTCCCGGTTCCGCGAATGCGCCGCCCGCGCGCTGCTGCTGCCGCGGCGCAGCCCGGGAAAGCGCACCCCGCTGTGGCAGCAGCGACAGCGCGCCGCCCAACTGCTCCAGGTGGCCAGCGAGTTCGGATCGTTCCCGATCGTCCTGGAGGCGGTCCGCGAATGCCTCCAGGACGTCTTCGACGTCCCCGGCCTCACCGAGCTGATGGGCGACATCGAGTCGCGCAAGGTGCGGCTCGTCGAGGTCACCACGCCCGAGCCCTCCCCGTTCGCCCGCTCCCTCCTGTTCGGATACGTCGCTCAGTTCCTGTACGAGGGCGACTCCCCGCTCGCCGAACGGCGCGCCGCCGCCCTGTCGCTGGACTCACGCCTGTTGGCCGAGCTCCTGGGCCAGGCCGAGCTGCGCGAGCTGCTCGACGCCGAGGTTCTGGCCGAGCTGGAGCGGGAGCTCCAGTGGCTCACCGAGGACCGCCGCGTCAAGGACGTCGAAGGCGTCGCCGACCTGTTGCGGCTGCTGGGCCCGCTCAAGGACGCAGAGTTGACCGAGCGCGGCGCGGAGCCACAGTGGGCCAAGGAGCTGGCCGCCGCCCGCCGCGCCATCAAGGTCCGTATCGCCGGCGTCGACCACTGGGCGGCCATCGAGGACGCGGGCCGTCTGCGGGACGCTCTGGGCACGGCGCTGCCCGTCGGCGTCCCCGAGGCCTTCACCGAGCCGGTCAAGGACCCGCTCGGCGACCTCCTCGCGCGCTACGCACGCACCCACGGCCCGTTCACCTCCACCACCGCCGCCGCGCGCTTCGGTCTCGGCGCGGCCGTCACGGACGGAGCGCTGCAACGCCTCGCGGCGAACGGCCGCGTCGTCCAGGGGGAGTTCCACCCGGCGGGCATCGGCCAGGAGTGGTGCGACGCGACCGTGCTGCGCAGGCTGCGGCGCCGTTCGCTCGCGGCCCTGCGCCACGAGTTGGAGCCGGTGCCGCCCGCCGCGCTGGCGCAGTTCCTGCCGCAGTGGCAGCACGTCGACAGCGGACACGGGCTGCGCGGCATCGACGGACTGGTGCGTGCCGTCGAGCAGTTGCAGGGCGCCTCGGTGCCCGCCTCCGCCCTGGAGAAGCTGGTCCTGCCCTCCCGCGTCTCCGGTTACGCGCCCGCGCTGCTGGACGAACTCACCGCGGCAGGAGAGGTGGTGTGGGCCGGAGCCGGGGCGCTGCCGGGCAAGGACGGCTGGGTCTCGCTCTATCTCGCGGACGCGGCCCCGCTGCTCCTCCCGGACCCGCACCCCCTGGAGCTGACCGCCCTGCACCAGTCGGTCCTGGACGCGCTCTCCGGGGGCTACGGCCTGTTCTTCCGCCAGATCGCCGACCAGGTCCGTGCCACCACCCACCCCGACACCTCCGATCCCCAACTCGCCGACGCGGTCTGGGACCTGGCCTGGTCCGGGCGGCTCACGAACGACACGCTCGCACCGATGCGCGCTCTCCTGGGTTCGGGCCGCACAGCCGGGTCCACGGCGCACCGCGCCAAGCGCACGGTCCCGCGCGGCCGCTACGGCTCCTTGACCGGCACCGCACGCCCCCAGTCCCGTACGGGCCCGCCGACGGTGGCCGGCCGCTGGTCGCTGCTCCCCGACCGTGACCCCGACGCCACCGTGCGCGCCCACGCCCTGGCCCGCACGCTGCTCGACCGGCACGGCGTGGTGACCCGGGGCGCCGTCGCCGCGGAAAGCGTCGAAGGAGGCTTCTCCGCCGTGTACCGCATCCTGTCCGCCTTCGAGGACAGCGGCCAGGCACGCCGGGGTTACGTGGTGGAAGGACTGGGCGCCGCCCAGTTCGCGATGGACGGAGCGGTGGACCGCCTGCGCGCGGCGGCGAACGCGCGGGACCGGGGCGAATCCCTGACCGCCCAGGACCCCCGGGACACCTTCCCAGGGCCGACCGGTTTCCCGGACACACCCGGTTTCCCGGACACACCCGGCCGCCCCCACACCAACGGCTTCCCCGGCGGTCACGATGCCGCGCACACCCACGCCTTCCCCGACGACCTCGACGCGACGAGCCCGCTCGTTTTCCCCGGCACCGAGGACTCCGCCTTCGCCGACGGCCACGGCTTCGCGAGCGATCCCGCCCTCTCCCCCGACCGGTTCCGCGCCCGTTCCTCGTCCCGGGCCACCCCCCAGGCCGTGGTCCTGGCCGCCGCCGACCCGGCGAACGCGTACGGCGCGGCCCTTGGCTGGCCCGAGCCCCCCACCGGCGCCGGGCACAAGCCGGGCCGTAAGGCAGGCTCCCTGGTGGTGCTCGTCGACGGCGAGCTGACGCTGTACATGGAGCGCGGCGGCAAGACCCTGCTGGCCTGGCCCTCGGACCCGGACGGCTCGGTCATGGAGGACGCCCGTCTGCGTGCCGCCGCCGAAGCCCTCGCTGCGGCCGCCCGCGCGGGCTCCCTCGGCACGGTCACGGTGGAGCGCGTCAACGGCGCCTCCGCCCTGACCTCCCCGATCGGCACCCTCCTGGAGAGCGCCGGCTTCATCGCCACTCCCCGGGGCCTGCGCCTGCGCGCATAACCACCCCGCCCACACACCCCCCGTACCCGCATCCCGCCGCGCCCCATCCCAACCCGTGACACCCTGGAACCCATGCCCGAAGGAGACACCGTCTGGCAGGCCGCGAGGCGACTGCACACCGCCCTCGCGGGCAAGGTGCTGACCCGCTCCGACCTGCGGGTGCCCAAGTACGCCACCGCCGACCTCACCGGCCGCACCGTCCTGGACGTCACCCCGCGCGGCAAGCACCTCCTCACCCGGATCGAGGGCGGCCTGACCCTGCACTCACATCTGCGGATGGACGGTTCCTGGAAGGTGTATGCGAACGGCCGGCCCTGGAGCGGCGGCCCCGCCCACCAGATCCGGGCGATCCTCGGCACCGCGGACCGCACGGCCGTCGGCTACCGGCTCCCCGTCCTGGAGCTGCTCCGCACCGCGGACGAGACCCGCGCCGTCGGCCACCTCGGCCCCGACCTCCTCGGCCCGGACTGGAATCCCGACGACGCCTTGGAGAATCTCCTCCAGGACCCCACCCGCCCCCTCGGCGAAGCCCTCCTGGACCAGCGCAACCTCGCCGGAATCGGCAATGTCTACAAGAGCGAGCTGTGCTTCCTCCTCCGGGTCACTCCCTGGCTCCCCATCGGCGAGCTTCCCGCCGACCGCGCCGCCCAGCTCCCGGCCCTGGCCAAGAAGCTCCTGGAGGCCAACCGCGACCGCCCGACCCGCATCACCACCGGCCGCCGCGACCAGAACCTCTTCGTGTACGGCCGCGCACCCCGTCCCTGTCTGCGCTGCGGCACCTCGATCCGCCGGGCCGACCAGGGCGACGGCGCCCGGGAGCGCCCCACGTACTGGTGCCCGACGTGCCAGCCGGGCCCGACTCCGCCGCCGGGCCGTATCCCGCCCCCGGGCGCCGGCCGATCCCGTACAACTCTCCACCGCACGACTAATTGACGGCCCGTCAGAAATCCTCGTACCGTCCCTTCATGCCCGTCAAGGCGTACGACCTCACCGGACGCACCGCATTCGTCACCGGAGCCGCGAGCGGAATCGGCCGCGCGTCAGCCGTCCTGCTCGCGGAGGCGGGGGCCACCGTCCACTGCGCGGACCGCGACGCGCAGGGCCTGCACGAGACGGCGACCCTCATCAAGGCCGAGGGCGGCACGGCCCACACGCACCCGCTCGACGTCAGCGACCGCGCGCAGCTCCAGCAGGCCGTCGCATCCTGCGAGCGACTCGACGTCATGGCGGCGGTCGCCGGGATCATGCACAGCAGCCCGGTCCTGGAAACCCGGGACGAGGACCTCGACCGCGTCCTGGGCGTCAACTTCAAGGGCGTGCTGTACGCCTGCCAGGAAGCCGCCCGCCTCATGATCGCGAAGAGCGTCCGCGGGAGCATCATCACGATGGCGTCCGGCGCCATCGACACCGGCGGCCCCGGCCTGCTCTGCTATGGCGCGGCGAAGGCGGCCGTCGTGCAGCTGACGAAGACCCTGGCGACCGAGATCGGCCCGCACGGTATCCGTGTCAACGCGGTCGCACCCGGCTGGACGCGTACGCCGATGACCGACCGTCACGGGGAGGCCCAGGCGCGCACCGAGGCGGTCATGGCCCGACTCTCGCCGCTGGGCCGGGTCGGCGAACCCGAGGACGTCGCGCACGCCGTGCTGTATCTGGCCTCCGACGCTTCGGTGTTCACGACGGGGCAGATCCTCCGTCCGAACGGCGGCGTAGCGATGCCTTGGTAGCCCCCGTCAACCCCCAGCGCACCCCCACACCGCCGCGACTCGCCGCCGCCACACGGCATCCGCCCCCGGGACCAGCCTCTCCCCCACCCCCGCCGACACCTCGACGCGCCCCCGGCACGCCCCGCGCACCGGAGCCCCGAGCACCACGCGCCCCCGAACGCGCCGTGCCCGTCCCCCACCCCCTCCACCGAGCGTCCCGCCCCTACGAAGCCCCCGGCTCGCGCGCCCCACGCGCCTCCCGCCGAGGACGCGCCCTGGCGCCGGCGCGCACGACCCCCGCCTTCGGCACACAGTGCACCGGCAGCAGGCTCAACCCCCATCCCCCGGCCGCGACCGCCCCCTCCAGCACCCCGGCGTCGGGCACCAGCGCGAGCCGGAGAACCCCCCACCACCACAGTGCGCCGAGCCCCAGCGCAGCCCCCCAGCGCGCTATCCGCCCTGCCATGGTGTCCACCTCCAGCCCGAAGCTAGACCTGCGCTCTCACCCACCGGCAGGGCGCACCGACGGCACAGAGGCGCACCCACGGCACATACGAAGCCCGCCGTGGCGCCCCGTGGCCGCCACGAGGCGCCCGGCGGTCGCCGGCGTGAGCCGCCCGCCTCCGGGCGTCACCCGTTCTCCGCCTGGAACATCCAGTGATGCTTCTCGAGATCGGCCGTGATCTGGATGAAGATGTCCTGGCTCACCGGATCGGCTTCGCCGGTCGCGTCCACCCGCACCCGCATCCGGCTGATCACCGCGCTCAGCGCGTCCACGAGCATCCCTACGGCGTCGGTGTCCTTGATCCAGCCCTCGGGCGTCACACCGATGCCGCTGCTGGTGGCCACGGTCGCGGCCCGTCCGTCGGGTGGGACTCCCAGCGTCGAGGCGCGCTCCGCCACCGTGTCGGAGTGCAGCCGCGCGGTGTCCACGACCTCGTCGAGCTGAAGGTGGATCGAGCGGAAGCGCGGTCCGACCACGTTCCAGTGGACCTGCTTCGCGACCAGGGAGAGATCCACCAGGTCAACCAGCGCTCCCTGCAGGGCGCCGGACACGGTCCTAAGGTCCGCGTCGGACAACGGGCTCTTCACGACGTACATCGGGATCCTCCGATCCACTCGGCCTCATCAACCACGACCTCATCAACCATGGCATATACGAACAATTCGGGTCACCTGAAACAAGTCGCGCCAGCGGTCTCCCAGAGATCCCCAGAGATCCCCAGAGGCCCTCAGAGACAGCGAAAGCCCCGGCCGAGTCCGCTCCAGGTCTTCCCTGGAGCAGCCCCGGCCGGGGCTTTCACAAGCGTGCTCAGCTCATGAGCGTGAACTCGTGAGCGTCAGGCGGCGACGACGTCGACCGCCTCGGCTGGCGCCTTGATGGTGACCCGTTCCGGTGGCACGCCGGTGACCGATACGGAATTCAGCATCGGACGGCGCACCGGTGTGCGCACCGGCTCGGTGGCCGCTGCAGACTGGGCCAGCTCGGCGAGAGCGAGCTCATCGCTCACTTCCCGCATGAGCTCGGACATCCGTACGTCCAGCGCGTCGCAGATGGCGGAGAGCAGCTCGGAGGATGCCTCCTTCTGCCCCCGCTCCACCTCGGAGAGATAGCCGAGTGAAACTCGGGCGGACGAGGAGACTTCGCGCAGAGTACGGCCCTGGCGCTGGCGCTGCCGACGCAGCACGTCACCAAGCAGGCGACGGAGCAGAATCATCGGTGGCTCCCTCCTCGGACCGCGTAGCCGCATCCTTCACGCCCCACCGTACCGCCTTGCGCCGCGGCCGTGCGGGGAGCGATGTCGTGTTCACTCAGGGCTGCAAACATCAAAACCCCCCGTTCTGTTCCGTATCCTGTGCCCGCTCATTCCCGGTCTGTTCGCCCGCCAGCTCCTTCAGGAGCAGAGCGAGTACGCTCCGTACACTCTCCATACGGATTTCCGCCCGGTCGCCGTTCAACCGCAGCTGCATCACTTTCCCGCCGCCGGCAGCATGAAAATATGACCGGGCGGGCCCGTCGACGGCCACGAAAACCGTCCCGACCGGCTGCCCGTCCTGCGGCTCGGGTCCCGCGACACCCGTCGTCGCGATTCCCCAGTCCGCGCCGAGCGCCTTGCGCACACCGGCCGCCATCTGGGCCGCGACCTGCGGATCCACCGCGCCGCGCTCGGCCAGCAGAGTGGCGTCGACACCCAGCAGTTCGTGCTTGAGCGCGGTGGCGTACGCCGTCACGGAACCCCGGAAGGCCTGGGAGGCCCCGGGCGTCGCGGTGATCTCCGCCGCCACCAGACCACCGGTCAGCGACTCGGCGACGGCGAGCGTCTCGCCCCTCACCGTGAGTAGTCGCAGCACTTCGGCGGCCGTGGAACTCACCGTTCCGCCTCCTCGGCCGCCGCCTGCCGCTCGGCGATTCCACTCCGGCGCAGCACAATGGCCTGTCTCACGTAGTCGAGCCCGCTGACGACGGTCAGGACGACCGCCACGGCCATCACCCAGAACCTCAGGGTGGCCAGCGGCCCCGTCAGCGCCAGGACGTACATCCCGACCGCGGTGCCCTGCGCGAGGGTCTTCAGCTTGCCGCCGCGGCTGGCCGGAATGACCCCGTAGCGGATCACCAGGAAGCGCAGCAGGGTGATCCCGAGCTCGCGCCCGAGGATCACGCCCGTCACCCACCACGGCAGATCACCGAGGTAGGAAAGACAGATCAGCGCCGAGCCCATGATCGCCTTGTCGGCGATGGGGTCGGCGATCTTCCCGAAGTCGGTGACCAGGTTGTACGTACGCGCCAGGTGGCCGTCGAAGATGTCCGTGATCATGGCGACGGCGAAGGCCGCCCAGGCCCAGGCACGCCACACGGGGTCGTACCCGCCGTCGGCCAGCATCAGCGCCACGAAGCCCGGCACCAGTACGAGCCGGATCATGGTCAGGATGTTCGCGATGTTCCAGAGGCTGGCCTGATTGACAGCCGCAGCGCCCAGCTTCCCGCCCCGCGCCTGTTTGGAGCCCCCGGGAACGCCAGGAGCGCCCGCCGCGCCGTTCGCGCTGGGGGAGCCGCCCGCCGCGGACGCCGGGGCTCCGGTCATCTGGCCGCCTCCTCAGTACACGGGAGCGAGCCCAGAAGCGGCTCGGCCACCAGGTCGACACCTTCCGTACCGACCACCTTGGCCTCGACGATACGGCCGACCGTCAGCCCTTCGCCGCTCGTGAACAGCACCTGGCCGTCCGTCTCCGGCGCCTGGTGCGCGGCGCGGCCGTACGCGCCCTCGTCCCCGTCGAGCGACTCCACGAGCACGTACACGGTCTCCCCGACGCGCTCCTCGGCGCGCTGGGCGACCAGTTCCTCGGCGAGCCGGGACACACGCGCGAGGCGCTCGTCGACCACGTCCTGGTCGAGCTTGTTCTCGTAGGTCGCCGCCTCCGTGCCCTCCTCGTCGGAGTACCCGAAGACACCGATGGCGTCGAGGCGCGCGCCCGTGAGGAAGCGCTCCAGTTCCGCGAGGTCGGCCTCGGTCTCGCCGGGGAAGCCCACGATGAAGTTGGACCGCACACCGGCCTGCGGGGCCTTGGAGCGGATGGTGTCGAGCAGCTCCAGGAAGCGGTCGGTGTCGCCGAAGCGCCGCATCGCCCGCAGCACGTCGGGCGCGGAGTGCTGGAAGGACAGGTCGAAGTAGGGCGCGATGTTCGGCGTGGAGGTCAGCACGTCGATGAGCCCGGGGCGCATCTCGGCGGGCTGCAGGTAGCTCACGCGCACCCGCTCGACGCCGTCGATCTCGGCGAGCTCGGGCAGCAGGGTCTCCAGGAGGCGGATGTCGCCCAGGTCCTTGCCGTACGAGGTGTTGTTCTCGGAGACCAGCATGATCTCCTTGACGCCCTGCTCGGCCAGCCAGCGCGTCTCGTTCAGCACGTCGCTGGGGCGGCGCGAGATGAAGGAGCCGCGGAAGGACGGGATGGCGCAGAAGGAGCAGCGCCGGTCGCAGCCGGAGGCGAGCTTCACCGAGGCGACCGGGGAGCCGTCCAGGCGGCGGCGCAGGGGCGCACGGGGGCCGGAGACCGGGGCGACACCCTCCGGAAGGTCCGAGGGGGCGCCGTGGCCGGGAAGGGCCACCTCCTCGCCCGCGCTCTGCCGCTCGGCGGGGCTGATCGGCAGCAGCTTGCGCCGGTCGCGCGGGGTGTGGGAGGCGTGGATGCCGCCGTTCAGGATGGTCTGGAGGCGGTCGGAGATGTCCGCGTAGTCGTCGAAGCCGAGCACGCCGTCGGCCTCGGGGAGGGCTTCGGCGAGTTCCTTGCCGTACCGCTCGGCCATGCAGCCCACCGCCACGACGGCCTGGGTTCTGCCATGCCCCTTGAGGTCATTGGCTTCCAGGAGGGCGTCGACGGAGTCCTTCTTGGCGGCCTCGACGAAGCCACAGGTGTTGACGACGGCGACGTCCGCTTCTTCGGCGTCCTCCACGAGTTGCCAGCCGTCCGCCTCCAAGCGGCCTGCGAGCTCCTCCGAGTCCACCTCGTTACGGGCGCAGCCAAGGGTGACGAGTGCGACGGTACGGCGTTCAGGCATGGGCTCAAGACTACTTTGTCTCACTGACAGCCCACGTCGACGGGGTTGGCCGATCTTGGCCAACCCCGTACCCGCCTGTGCGGTGAGCTCTTTGTGCGCCCGGCTCGAGCGCCCGTTGTCCGACCCTCACGGCCGTCCGAAGTCATCCGACGACGGGGTCGCCCTTCGTGTAGGTCAGTCGCTCGACCTGGCCGGGCTGGAACTGGTCGTCGATCTTCTTGCCGTTCACGTACAGCTTGATGGCGCCCGCGTCGCCGAGCACCAGGTCGATCTTCGTCTTGTCCTGGAAGGTCTTGGACTCACCCTGCTTGAGCAGACCGTCGAAGAGGAGCCGGCCGTTGTGGTCCTTGGCGGAGATCCAGCTGCGCCCGTCCGGGGCGCTCACCTGGACGGTCACCTTGTCCTGCGGGGCGGCCGCGATGGCGCTGTCGGTGGGCTCGGGCTTCGGGTCGGCGGGCTTGCTGATCTTGGGGCTGGCGGACGTGGTGGACGTACTGGCGGTCGGTGTGGAGCCCTCGGCGACCGACGACTTCGCGTCGCTCCCACCGCTGCCCTTGACCACGGTGAACCCGACGAAGCCGATCACGGCGACGATGGCCGCGACCATGGCGGCGGTCCAGTTCGGCCCGCGGCGCTCGGGACGGATGCGTTCCGCCTCGAACAGCGGGGCGGCGGGGGTCGGCGCGGGACGCCCGCCGTGTTCGGCGTCGTAGCGGGCGAGCAGCGGGGCCGGATCGAGGCGCACGGCCCGGGCCAGCGTCCGGATGTGACCGCGCGCGTAGACGTCTCCGCCGCAGGGGGCGAAGTCGTCCTGTTCGATCGCGTGCACGATGGCGATACGGACCCGGGTGGCGTTGCTGACGTCGTCGACGGTCAGTCCGGCCTCGGTGCGAGCCTGCCGCAGGGCGCGACCGACCGAGAGGCCTTCTTCGCGGTGCTCTTCGAACGGGCGCTCGTCTTCAGGGGAGTTACCGTCAAGGGAGTTGCCGATGGACACGGGGGCGCCTTTCGAGCGTGTAGCCACCTGTGCTGGAGGTTCAGTTTAGGGGGGGTACGAAAGGGTGGGGCAACCGGGCGGTGGGACTTTGTACGCCATCAGAATGGCCGGTCATCCTGATGTGGGGACAGTGACCCGTCCCCTCGCTCAACTTGACGTACGACGGGGGGAAACGGTTGCCCGTCCTTGCCTTACGGGTGAGTCACGTTCGAATATCCACGGGTCACGGAGCGAACCGTCCGCGCCATGACCGCGCCGCCGAGATCTCACCCGTACGGTGACCGAGCTGTCCCGTTTTCCTCCGCCGAAAGCTCTACGCTCCAGCTTCCCCACGAATCACGGCGAGCACTCCATCCAGCTCGTCGGCCTTCACAAGAACGTCACGCGCCTTGGAGCCCTCGCTGGGCCCGACGATGCCGCGGGACTCCATGAGGTCCATCAGCCGCCCGGCCTTGGCGAAGCCGACCCGCAGCTTGCGCTGGAGCATCGAGGTGGAACCGAACTGCGAGGTGACGACCAGTTCGGCGGCGGCGCACAGCAGGTCGAGGTCATCGCCGATGTCCTCGTCGATCTCCTTCTTCTGCTTGGTGCCCACGGTGACGTCGTCCCGGAAGACCGGCGCCATCTGGTCCTTGCAGTGCTGCACGATGGCCGCGACCTCGTCCTCGGTGACGAAGGCGCCCTGCATACGGGTGGGCTTGTTGGCCCCCATCGGCAGGAAGAGCCCGTCGCCCTTGCCGATCAGCTTCTCGGCACCCGGCTGGTCGAGGATGACGCGCGAGTCCGCCAGCGACGACGTGGCGAAGGCGAGCCGGGACGGCACGTTCGCCTTGATCAGACCGGTGACGACGTCCACGGAGGGCCGCTGGGTGGCGAGCACCAGGTGGATGCCGGCCGCGCGCGCGAGCTGGGTGATACGCACGATCGCGTCCTCGACGTCGCGCGGGGCGACCATCATCAGGTCGGCGAGCTCGTCGACGATCACCAGCAGGTACGGGTACGGCGTCAGCTCGCGCTCACTGCCCTCGGGCAGCTTCACCTTGCCGTTCCTGATGGCCTCGTTGAAGTCGTCGATGTGCCGGTAGCCGAACGCCGCGAGGTCGTCGTAGCGCAGATCCATCTCCCGTACGACCCACTGCAGCGCCTCGGCGGCCCGCTTCGGGTTGGTGATGATCGGCGTGATCAGGTGCGGGATGCCCTCGTACGCGGTCAGCTCGACCCGCTTGGGGTCGACGAGGACCATCCGGACGTCCTCGGGGGTCGCCCGGACCATGACGGACGTGATCAGGCAGTTAATGCACGAGGATTTACCGGAACCGGTGGCTCCGGCGACGAGCACGTGCGGCATCTTCGCCAGGTTGGCCATCACGTAGCCGCCCTCGACGTCCTTGCCGAGCGCGACCAGCATCGGGTGGTCGTCCTCGGCCGCGTCCGCGAGGCGCAGTACATCACCGAGGTTGACCATCTCGCGGTCGGTGTTGGGGATCTCGATACCCACCGCCGACTTGCCCGGGATCGGGCTGATGATCCGCACGTCGGGGCTGGCGACGGCGTACGCGATGTTCTTGGTGAGCGCCGTGATCCGCTCGACCTTCACGGCGGGACCGAGCTCGACCTCGTAGCGCGTGACCGTCGGCCCGCGGGTGAAGCCGGTGACGGCGGCGTCGACCTTGAACTCCATGAAGACGTTCTGGAGCGAGGCGACGATCGCGTCGTTGGCGGCGCTGCGCGTCTTGCCGGGCCCGCCGCGCTCCAGCAGGTCGAGCGAGGGCAGGGAGTACGTGATGTCGCCGGACAGCTGGAGCTGCTCGGCGCGCGGGGGCAGGTCGCGGGGCGCGTCGGGCGCCGACTTGGTGAGGTCGGGCACGACGGACTCGACGGCCAGGGCCTCCTGCTTGGGCCGCTTGGCACCCGGGACGACCTTGGCGCGCGCGGCCGGCACCGGGGTCGTCTCCTCGTAGCCGTCGCGCTCCACCGTGACGCCGTGCGTCAGATCGGCGACCAGCGGGGAGGGCGGCATCCCGTGCAGCACGGCCCCGTCGAGCGCCGCGGCGGCGGCCGCGGCGACGTCCACCGCGTCCATCGGCCGGTTCATGTCGGGCTGCTGCACAGCGGGCCGCCGGGGACGGCCGCGGCGCTTGGTGAGCGCCTCCTCCTCGGTGCTCTCCGGGTCGTACCCCTCAGGAGCCTGCGAACGCCGCCGGGAGCGGGCGGGAAGCCCCTCGCGCCACTGCTCGTCGTAGCGCTCGTCGTCCTCGCCCAGGGCGTCCTCGTCGAAGTCGGCCTGGACGATGCCCAGCTTCTGCCCGAGGAGCCGCAGCCGCTGCGGGATCGCGTTGACGGGGGTCGCCGTGACGACCAGCAGGCCGAAGATCGTGAGCAGCACGAGCAGCGGTACGGCGAGAACCTCGCCCATCGTGTATGTCAGCGGGGTGGCCGCCGCCCAGCCGATGAGCCCGCCTGCGTCCCTTATCGCCTGCATGCCGTCGCTGCGCGCGGGCGCCCCGCAGGCGATGTGGACCTGGCCGAGCACGCCGATGACGAGCGCGGACAGGCCGATCACGATGCGGCCGTTGGCCTCCGGCTTCTCGGGGTGCCGGATGAAGCGGGCGGCGATGACCGCGAGCAGTATCGGCACGAGCAGGTCGAGGCGGCCGAAGGCGCCCGTCACCAGCATCTCGACAAGGTCGCCGACGGGCCCGTGCAGGTTGGACCACGTGCCCGCCGCGACGATCAGCGCGATCCCGATCAGCAGGAGCGCGAGTCCGTCCTTGCGGTGCGCCGGGTCGAGCCCCTTCGCGCCCCGTCCTATGCCGCGGAACATCGCGCCGACGGCGTGCGCGATGCCCAACCACACGGCGCGTGCGAGCTTGTACACACCCGCGGTGGGGTTGGGCGCCGACGCGGGTGGGGCCTTCTTCGCCGCGACCTTCTTGGCGGGCGCCTTCTTGGCGGCTGCCTTTTTCGCGGGGGCCTTCTTCGCCGGAGCCTTCGTCGGAGCGGCCGCCTTCTTCGCGGGCGGCTTCTTGGCTGCGGACTGACGTGAGGCCATGTGTGTGAGGTTACCGGTGCAGACGACAGCGGACACGTGTGCCTACAGCTTCACCCGTTCGTGTCGCCCGTACCAGGGACCAGAACTGACGCGCGCTCACCGCGAACGACGGACCGCTCGAGGGTCAGTTCTGCGACTCGAGGGTCAGTTCTGCGACGGCACCGACGGTGCCCCGCTTCCCGTGCCCGGCTCCAACGCGTCCAGCGCCCTGCGCAATCCCGTGAGTTTGCGTTCGAGATGGGCCGCGGTCGCCACCGCCGCCGCGTCCGCCGAGTCGTCGTCGAGTTGCTTGGACAGCGCCTCGGCCTGCTCCTCAACGGCCGCGAGCCGCGCGGAGAGTTCGGCGAGGAGACCGGCCGGTTCCTTGGCCGAGCCGAGCGCCGTCTTGCCGCCGCCCTCCAGCTGCAGCCGCAGCAGCGCCGCCTGCTCACGCAGTTGGCAGTTCTTCATGTAGAGCTCGACGAAGACGGAGACCTTCGCGCGCAGCACCCATGGGTCGAACGGCTTGGAGATGTAGTCCACCGCACCCGCCGCGTACCCCCGGAAGGTGTGGTGCGGACCGTGGTTGATCGCGGTGAGAAAGATGATCGGGATGTCCCGCGTCCGTTCTCGCCGCTTGATGTGCGCCGCGGTTTCGAACCCGTCCATTCCAGGCATCTGGACGTCCAGCAGAATGACCGCGAAGTCGTCGGTCAGTAGCGCCTTGAGCGCTTCCTCTCCGGACGATGCCCGTACCAGTGTCTGATCGAGCGCGGAGAGGATCGCCTCCAGCGCCAGCAGATTCTCCGGCCGGTCATCGACCAGAAGGATCTTGGCCTTCTGCACCATGGCCCGCCCTCCTCGCCCCGGCAGTGCACCGGGCGCCGCCCCAGGGGACGACTCCCTTGCGTCGCCCGTCCTTGTGCCGGTCATGGTAGCCGCACCCCGCCTGTCGCCACACCCTGTCACCGCGATGTCACTGTGCACGTAGCAGAAACGTAGCGGGAGACCAGAAGGTTCCCCGAATCCCGCGCTTCTACACGGCTTCGGCCACAGTCAGTTATACGACGTCGGGCGCCCCGCACCGCCGCCGCGGCGCGCACAGCCGGACTTCCCGGCCGTCCACAGCGCCCCTCGGCACCCATCCCTCTCACTCCTCGCGCATCCACTGCTCCATCACGGAGAGCAGATGATCGGGATCGACCGGCTTGGTGACGTAGTCGGACGCCCCGGACTCGATGGCCTTCTCCCGGTCGCCCTTCATCGCCTTCGCCGTGAGCGCGATGATCGGCAGTCCGGCGAACTGCGGCATCCGGCGAATCGCCGTCGTCGTGGCATAGCCGTCCATCTCGGGCATCATGATGTCCATCAGAACGACCGTCACGTCGTCGTGCTGCTCCAGCACCTCGATGCCCTCACGGCCGTTCTCCGCGTACAGCACCGACAGGCCATGCTGCTCCAGGACGCTGGTGAGCGCGAACACGTTGCGGATGTCGTCGTCGACGATCAGCACCTTCTCGCCCTCGAACCGGATGCCTCGACGCGGCTGCGCCGCCGCCTCCTGCCGGCCCCCGGCCGCCCACTGGTCCTGAGACGCGCCCACGGCCCCGTTCGGCCCCGGCAGCCCCGGGCGCTGCTCGGTCGCGGGCAGCGCCCTGCGGCGCCGCCTGAAGAGCGCGGCAGGCCCGTTCTGCGTCTCCTGGTACGACTTCACCTCGGCCGGCGTCTCGATGCCGACCCCGGACAGCTCCGCCTCGGAGGCGAGCAGTTCCCCGGCCTCCAGGGCGGGCGCGAGCTGCCCGTAGCCCTGCGGGGGCAGTTCGCTCGGGTGCAGCGGCAAATACAGCGTGAACGTCGAACCGCGTCCCGGCTCACTCTGAGCGTAGATCTCACCGCCCAGCAGACGGGCGATCTCCCTCGAGATGGACAGCCCCAGACCCGTACCGCCGTACTTCCTGCTCGTCGTGCCGTCCGCCTGCTTGAAGGCCTCGAAAATCACCCGCATCTTGCTGGCGGCGATCCCGATGCCGGTGTCGGTCACCGAGAACGCGATCAGACCGGCGTCCGCGTCCCGCAGCGAACCCGCTTCCAGGAGCTGCTCCCGGATCGCCAGCGGGACGTCCGCGCCGGCGGGCCGGATCACCAATTCGACCGCTCCGGAGTCGGTGAACTTCACCGCGTTGGAGAGCAGGTTGCGCAGTACCTGAAGGAGCCGCTGCTCGTCGGTGTGCAGCGTCGCGGGCAGTTCCGGCGACACCCGGACGGAGAAGTCGAGCCCCTTCTCCGCGGTCAGCGGACGGAAAGTGGCCTCTACGTAGTCGACGAGTTGGACCAGCGCGATACGGGTCGGCGACACGTCCATCTTGCCCGCCTCGACCTTCGACAGATCGAGGATGTCGTTGATCAGCTGAAGCAGGTCGGAACCCGCTCCATGGATCGTTTCCGCGAACTCGACCTGCTTCGGAGTCAGGTTCGACTCGGCGTTGTCGGCGAGCAACTTCGCGAGGATCAGCAGGGAGTTGAGCGGCGTCCGCAACTCGTGCGACATGTTCGCCAGGAACTCGCTCTTGTACCGCATGGAGACCGCGAGCTGCTCGGCACGCTCCTCCAGAACCTGCCGCGCCTCCTCGATCTCGGTGTTCTTGACCTCGATGTCACGGTTCTGCTGAGCGAGCTGTTCGGCCTTCTCCTCCAGCTGGGCGTTGGACTCCTGGAGTGCCTTCTGACGGCTCTCCAACTCGGCCGATCGCTCCTGGAGTTGCTCGGTCAGCTCCTGCGACTGCTTCAGCAGCACCTCCGTCTTGGTGTTGACGGAGATCGTGTTGACGCTCGTCGCGATCATCTCGGCGATCTGGTTCAGGAAGTCCTTCTGGATCTGCGTGAACGGCGTGAAGGACGCCAGCTCGATCACACCCAGCACGGTCCCCTCGAAGAGCACCGGAAGCACGATCACCTGCGCCGGGGGCGCCTCGCCGAGCCCGGACGAGATCTTCAGGTAGCCGCTCGGCGCGTTCTCCACCAGGATCGTGCGCTTCTCCTGGGCGGCCGTCCCGATCAGCGCCTCACCGGGCCGGAACGACGTCGGCATGGAGCCCATCGAGTAGCCGTACGAGCCGAGCATGCGCAGCTCGTACGCGTCCTCGTCGTTGCCGGCCTCCTTGCCGTCGACCAGCGGCATGGAGAGGAAGAACGCACCGTGCTGCGCCGAGACCACCGGCGTCAGCTCACTCATGATCAGCGAGGCCACGTCGTCGAGGTCGCGGCGCCCCTGCATCAGCGCGGAGATACGGGCGAGGTTGCCCTTGAGCCAGTCCTGCTCCTTGTTGGCGATGGTGGTGTCGCGCAGGTTGGCGATCATCTTGTTGATGTAGTCCTGAAGTTCCTGGATCTCGCCCGAGGCGTCCACATCGATCTTCAGGTTCAGGTCGCCGCGGGTCACCGCGGTCGCCACGCGCGCGATGGCACGCACCTGCCGGGTCAGGTTCCCAGCCATCTCGTTCACCGACTCGGTGAGGTCGCGCCAGGTGCCGTCGACGTCACGCACGCGTGCCTGGCCGCCCAGTTGCCCCTCGGTACCCACCTCGCGGGCGACTCGGGTGACCTCCTCGGCGAAGGACGACAGCTGGTCGACCATCGTGTTGATGGTGGTCTTCAGCTCCAGGATCTCGCCGCGCGCATCGATGTCGATCTTCTTGGTGAGGTCGCCCTTGGCGATGGCCGTCGTCACCATCGCGATGTTGCGCACCTGGCCGGTCAGGTTGGACGCCATCCCGTTCACGGACTCGGTGAGGTCCTTCCACGTACCGGCGACACCCGGGACGTGCGCCTGCCCGCCGAGGATGCCGTCCGTACCCACCTCGCGGGCCACCTTGGTGACCTGGTCGGCGAACGAACTCAGCGTCTTCACCATGGTGTTGAAGGTGTCGGCGAGCTGCGCGACCTCGCCGCGCGCCTCGATCGTCACCGTACGGGTCAGATCGCCGTTGGCGACGGCCGCGGCGACCTGGGAGATGTTGCGCACCTGCACGGTCAGGTTGTTGGCCATCAGGTTGACGTTGTCGGTGAGGTCCTTCCAGATGCCCGTGACGCCCGACGCGTGCGCCTGGCCGCCCAGAATGCCCTCGGTACCCACCTCCCGGGCCACCCGGGTCACCTGCTCGGCGAAGGACGACAGCTGGTCCACCATCGTGTTCACGGTGGTGACGAGTTCGAGGATCTCGCCCTTGGCGTCGACGGTGATCTTCTTCGACAGGTCGCCCATGGCGACCGCCGTCGTGACCTCGGCGATGTTACGGACCTGGATGGTCAGGTTGTTCGCCATGAAGTTCACGGACTGCGTGAGGTCCTTCCAGGTGCCGGAGACACCCTGCACCTCGGCCTGACCACCGAGCATGCCCTCCGTACCCACCTCACGGGCCACCCGCGTCACCTGCTCGGCGAAGTTCGAGAGCTGGTCCACCATCGTGTTGAGGGTGTTCTTCAGCTCCAGGATCTCGCCACGCGCGTCCACGTCGATCTTCTGCGACAGGTCACCCCGCGCCACCGCGGTGGCGACCTGCGCGATGTTGCGCACCTGGGCGGTGAGGTTGCCCGCCATGCCGTTCACGGAGTCCGTCAGGTCGCGCCACACACCGGCGACGCCGGGCACCTGCGCCTGCCCGCCGAGGCGGCCCTCCGTGCCCACCTCACGGGCCACCCGCGTCACCTGGTCCGCGAAGGCGGAGAGCTGGTCGACCATCGTGTTGATGGTGTTCTTCAACTCCAGGATCTCGCCACGCGCGTCCACGTCGATCTTCTGCGACAGATCACCCCGCGCCACCGCCGTCGTGACCTGGGCGATCTGCCGTACCTGCGAGGTGAGGTTCCCCGCCATGAAGTTGACGGAGTCGGTGAGTTCCTTCCACGTACCGGACACGCCGTCGACGCGGGCCTGACCGCCGAGGCGGCCCTCCGTGCCCACGTCCCGGGCCATCCGGGTCACCTGGTCGGCGAAGGACGACAGCTGGTCCACCATCGTGTTCACGGTGTTCTTCAGCTGGAGCATCTCGCCGGAGACGTCGACCGTGACCTTCTGCGACAGATCGCCGTTCGCCACCGCCGTCGTCACCTGCGCGATGTTGCGGACCTGACCCGTCAGGTTCCGGAACGCCGTGTTGACGGAGTCGGTGAGGTCCTTCCACGTACCGGCCACACCGGGCACCTGCGCCTGGCCGCCCAGTTCACCCTCGACACCGACCTCGCGCGCCACGCGCGTGACCTCGACACCGAACGAGGACAGCTGGTCGACCATCGTGTTGACGGTGTTCTTCAGCTCCAGCATCTCGCCGGCGACCTCGACGCTGACCTTCTGGGAGAGATCACCGTTGGCCACGGCCGTCGTCACCGCGGCGATGTCCCGCACCTGGATCGTGAGGTTCCTGAAGACCGTGTTGACGGAGTCCGTCAGGTCCTTCCAGGTCCCCGCGGCCCCCGGCACGTTCGCCTGCCCGCCGAGCCGCCCCTCGCCACCGACCTCGTTGGCCACGCGTGTGACCTCGTCCGCGAACGTCCGCAGCGTCTCGGTCATCTGGTTGATCGTCTCGGCGAGCTGCGCGACCTCACCGCGTGCGGAAACCGTCACCTTCTGCGACAGGTCACCGCTCGCGACGGCCGTCGTCACCTGAGCGATCCCACGCACCTGGGCCGTGAGGTTGCCGGCCATCAGGTTCACCGAATCGGTGAGGTCCTTCCACACGCCGGCCACACCGGGCACCTGCGCCTGGCCGCCGAGCTCACCCTCGGTGCCCACCTCACGGGCGACTCGCGTCACCTCGGAGGAGAACGACGACAGCTGGTCCACCATCGTGTTGACGGTGTTCTTCAGCTCCAGCATCTCGCCGGCCACATGCACCGTGACCTTCCGCGACAGGTCGCCCTTGGCGACCGCCGTCGTCACGAGAGCGATGTCACGTACCTGAGCCGTCAGCCGGTACGCCATGGTGTTGACCGAATCCGTGAGGTCCTTCCACGAACCGGACATTCCACGCACCCGGGCCTGCCCACCCAGCTTGCCCTCGGTGCCCACCTCGCTGGCCACCCGCGTGACCTCGTCGGTGAACGTCGACAGCTGGTCGACCAGGTTGTTGACCGTCCGTCCGACCTTCAGGAACTCTCCGCGCAGCGGATGCCCGTTGCCGTCCGCCGCCTGCGCCCGCAGCTCCATACGCGGCGACAGATCACCGTCCGCCACCGCGGACAGCACCCGGCCGACCTCGGAGACCGGTCGCACGAGGTCGTCGACGAGCGCGTTCGACGCGTCGATCGCCGCACCCCAGGAACCCTCGCAGGCGCCCGACTCCAGCCGCTCCGTGAGCTTTCCCTCACGCCCGACCACGCGCCGCACCCGCGACAGCTCACCCGTCAGATGCAGATTCCGGTCGGCCACCTCATTGAAGACAGCCGCGATCTCCGACATCACGCCATCGCCGGAGACCGTGAGGCGCTTGCGGAAATTGCCGTCCCGCATCGACACCAGCGCGGCCAGCAGCCTGTTCAGGGCAGCCGTGTCCACCTCGGTGGTGCCATTGCGTGGTGTGCGCCGGTTGTTCAGGGACTGTCCGTCTTCTGCGCGCGTCTTACTGCCCCGCGTCGCTGCGCCAGACTCCACTGTGTCCCTCCCGCAAGGGTCGACCATTACTGCTCGGCGTACTCGGGTACTGCTCGCTCGTGTACTTCTGCTCGTGCTCAGGTACTACTTGCTCGTGCTCAGGTGCCGCTTGCTCTGCGACCCGGCAGGCACTCGGCCCGACCGACGTTCTCACTGGAGCTTGCCCAGTGTTTCACCCCGGCTGAACCAGGCCATAACAGTTCGGCAGCTTCGCACATCGTCCGCACACCGCCCGGAGGCGGGCACAGCCTCGTCAGGACGGAATCACAGGCACCTGTCCGAACGGAAACTCTGCCCCTCTCCCGACGGAAACACTGGTGACCGGCATCCGCAGGGACGGCGAAGGTAAGTAACCTTGCATGCGGCTGTCCAGCCAAACCGGTTTGTCCGGCCTGGGCGGTGGCACGAGAACGAGCGGGCAGGCATCGGAGGGGCACCGCACCATGACCACCGGACTGCATTCTGGGGAACAGCCCCAGGATCCTCGGCCGACGGGGAACCAGGCACTGCCCCGGCAGGAGCGGGTGGGCCTCGGAGCCCCGCACGCCGACAACCGGACAAGGAGTTCTGTGATCACCGCGCGCGCGGCCGCCAGTTTCGATCCCGTCGGGCGATCGGTGGCGACCGCCAGATCCTTCGTCCGCGACACCCTCCAGGGCTGGGGCTTCGCCGACATCGTCGACGACGCGGTGGTCCTGACCAGCGAACTCGTCACCAACGCTGTCGTACATGCGGGCACCTCCGCGGACGTCCTGTGTCTGCGCAGCGACGAAGGCGTACGCATCGAGGTGGCGGACCGCTACCCGGAACGTGAAATTCCACTCCAGGTGACGGCTGTGAACATGGGCAGCCCCGACCGCGAGGGCGGGCGCGGGCTCCAGTTGTGCGCGGCCCTCGCCGGCCGCTGGGGCGTCGACTACTCCCCCACGCACAAGCAGGTCTGGTTCCACATCGACCTGCCCGAGCGCCCGGTCGGCACCCGCACCGCGGGACCTGCCCTCCCCGCCCACCTCCTGCCGCTCGCCGACGCCCGCGTCCGCGTCGCGGTGGTCCAGATCGACCGCGCCGGCGCCATCTCGGCCTGGAACGAGGACGCGGAAGACCTCTTCGGGTACGCCGGCGAGCAGGTCATCGGCAAGCCCCTCACCGACCTCGCCGCCTGGCCGCACACCCCGGGCACCAGCACGGGCATCGTCGAGGCCCTCCAACTCTCGCGCTGGGAGGGCAGTTACGGAATCCGCGGCGCGAGCGGCCGCGTGACCCCGGTCTACGCCTCCCACCTCCGCGTCCGCGACACCGGCGGCGAACCCTCCACGGTCTGCCTCCTCGTACGCGACCACGAACGGGCGGTCCTGCAGACCCCGTTGCGGGCCTCGGCCACCGACACGACGACCAGCTCCGAGGGCCAGGCCACGGACCCCTTCGAGGTCTTCATCGGCTCCCCCGCCCCGGACGACCTGGACGGCCTCCTCCAGCGCACGGTGGAGCGCGCCCGCGACATGCTCGACGGCGACTCCGCCTTCCTGCTCCTCGCGACCGACGACGAGACCGAGTTGGAGGTACGCGCCTCGACGGGCCTGCCCTCCGCCCGCCAGCGCTTCGCCCGCGTCCCCGTCGAGGCGGGCCCCGGCCGCTACGGCTCGGCCCGCATGCCCGCCGTCCACGAGGACCTGACGGTCGTCCCCGGCGCCGTACCTCTGCTGGCCGGCACCGGCATGCGCTCGGTCGTCACGGTCCCGCTGAAGGTCGAGGGCCGCCTCACCGGCTCCCTCGGTGTCGCGGCCGAAGGACCCGCCCGCTACTCCAACGAGGAGGCCCTGCGCCTCCAGTTCGCCGCCGACCGCATCGCGCTCGCGGTGGAATCGGCCCGTCTGGGCGAGCTGGAACGCCTGCGCCGCGGCTCACTGAGCTTCCTCGTCGAGGCCTCCGACCTCCTCGCCGGCACCCTGGACCGAGACCAGACCCTCGCCCTCATGGCCCAGATGACGGTCCCGACCCTCGCCACCTGGTGCGCCGTCTACACGATCGCCGACCAGGCCTCGGACCCGTACCTCTCGTATGTCCTGCACGAGGACGAGGAGCGCATCGACGGCCTCAAGGCCCTCCTCTCGAAGATCGCCCCGCCGGACCCGGTCCCCACCCCCGGCGCCCGTATCTGGGCGGCCCCCGGCGAAGCGGCCCACCAGGCGGCCCTGCGCACCTCCATGCGCAGCCTGGGCCTAGGCGAGCCCGCCTCGGTCACCTCCGGCATCGGTACGACCCTGGCGACGGCCGCGGCGGTCGGCGGCGAGACCGTCGTCCTGCCCCTGGTGGCCCGCAACCGCGTCATCGGCATGCTGACGCTCGGCAAGCCCTCCGACGAACACTTCCGCCAGGAAATCGTGGAACTGGCCGAGGACCTGTCCCGCAGGGCCGCCCTGGCCCTCGACAACGCCCGCCTGTACTCGGAGCGCACGGCCATCAGCCAGTCCCTCCAGCGCAGCCTCCTGCCGCCCGACCTCCCGCAGATCGAGGGCGTCGAGGTCGAGGTCATCTATCGCGCGGCCGGCGAGGGCAACGAGGTCGGCGGCGACTTCTACGACCTCTTCCCCATCCGCGACGGCGTCTACGGCTTCGCCATCGGCGACGTCTGCGGTACGGGCCCGGAGGCGGCGGCGGTCACGGGCCTCGCCCGGCACGCCCTGCGCCTCCTGGCCCGCGAGGGCTTCGGCGGCCCGGCGGTCCTGGAGCGCCTGAACTCCGCGATCCTGGACGAGGGCGCCCGCAGCCGCTTCCTGACCCTGCTCTACGGCGAGTTGTGGCCCCAGGAGGACGGCAGCGCCATGCTGAAGGTGGTCTGCGCGGGCCACCCGCTCCCGCTCCGCCTGCGCCAGGACGGCACCGTGGAGGCGGCCGCCGAACCGCAGCCCCTCCTGGGCGTCATGGAGGACCTGGAGCTGTACGAGCAGACCGTCACCCTCGACCCCGGCGACGTGCTGCTGTGCGTGACGGACGGCGTCACCGAACGCCGCGAGGGCACCCGCATGTTGGGGGACGACGGCCTCACGGACGTCCTCACCACCTGTACGGGCCTCACGGCGGGGGCGGTGGCCGCCCGCATCATGCGCGCGGTCGAGCGCTTCGCCTCCGACGCCCCGTCCGACGACATGGCGATTCTGGCGATGCGGGTGCCGGGTCTGCAGCGGGACTGAGGTCGGGCTCGACTCCGGGGACATGGCTCCGGAGTCGACGCCGGGATACGACAAAGGCCCCCGCCCGTAAGGGCGGAGGCCTTTTCTGTCTGAGCCCCCCAACGGAATCGAACCGTTGACCTTCTCCTTACCATGGAGACGCTCTGCCGACTGAGCTAGGGGGGCCTGTCGCCTTTTCGAGGTTTCCCTCGTGGCAACGGAATAGATCATACCCCGAACAGGAGCGTGCTCCCAACCAGTCCCGCTGGATCAGAACGCGGGCTGCAGCAATCCTCCGAGCGCATTGCACGCGGAGACGATCCGCTGCATCTCCCGCTTCGTCAACGACGCGTCCACGGGCAGCGCCAGGGTCTCGTCGGCGGCCCGCTCCGTCTCCGGGAGGTGCACGTCCCGACGGAACCCGGGCAGCCGGTGCACGGGCGTCTTCACCGGCACCCTGCACTCAACTCCCTTGGCCCGTATGGCCCGCGCGAAGGCGTCCCGGTCCGGTCGCCCATTGCCGGGCACACGCACGACGTACTGCTGATACGTGTGCCCGTCGCCACCATCGGGCGTGCGCACTCCGCTCAGCCGCCCGTCAAGATAGGCCGCCCGTTCCCTGCGCTGCGCGATCTCGTCGAACGGCGCCTCGGACTCGCCCAGTTCCAGCACCAGGAGCCCGTGCCGCTGCCCGACGTCCCGCAGTCGCGCCATGTCGGCCGACCGACCGAAGCGGTGTACGACGACGACGGCCGTCGACCGCGGGGTCACGGCCGCCTCGACAGCACCGGCGTCGAGGCAGTACGTCACCGGGTCTATGTCGGCGAAGACGGCCGACGCACCGACCTGGGTCGCGGCCTCCGCGACCTCGACGTTCCCGAACGCCGGCACGATGACCTCGTCGCCGACTCCGACACCCGCGGCCCTGAGCATTGCAGCAGTACCCATGCCGCGGATGTTTGTCGCGCAAAGTGAACGCAAAGTGTCGGACAACAAAAAAGAGCTGGTCCCCGAACCGAAGTTCGGGGACCAGCTCTTTTAATATGAGTTCGGCGGCGTCCTACTCTCCCACAGGGTCCCCCCTGCAGTACCATCGGCGCTGTGAGGCTTAGCTTCCGGGTTCGGAATGTAACCGGGCGTTTCCCTCACGCTATGACCACCGAAACACTATGAAACTTTTCAAACTACCGCACCATTGCCGTGGCCCGACAACGGGGTTGTTCGTGGTTTCAGAACCAACACAGTGGACGCGAGCAACTGAGGACAAGCCCTCGGCCTATTAGTACCGGTCACCTCCAGCGGTTACCCGCCTTCCAGATCCGGCCTATCAACCCAGTCGTCTACTGGGAGCCTTAACCCCTCAAGGGGGTGGGAATACTCATCTCGAAGCAGGCTTCCCGCTTAGATGCTTTCAGCGGTTATCCCTCCCGAACGTAGCCAACCAGCCATGCCCTTGGCAGGACAACTGGCACACCAGAGGTTCGTCCGTCCCGGTCCTCTCGTACTAGGGACAGCCCTTCTCAATATTCCTACGCGCACAGCGGATAGGGACCGAACTGTCTCACGACGTTCTAAACCCAGCTCGCGTACCGCTTTAATGGGCGAACAGCCCAACCCTTGGGACCGACTCCAGCCCCAGGATGCGACGAGCCGACATCGAGGTGCCAAACCATCCCGTCGATATGGACTCTTGGGGAAGATCAGCCTGTTATCCCCGGGGTACCTTTTATCCGTTGAGCGACGGCGCTTCCACAAGCCACCGCCGGATCACTAGTCCCGACTTTCGTCCCTGCTCGACCCGTCGGTCTCACAGTCAAGCTCCCTTGTGCACTTACACTCAACACCTGATTACCAACCAGGCTGAGGGAACCTTTGGGCGCCTCCGTTACTCTTTAGGAGGCAACCGCCCCAGTTAAACTACCCATCAGACACTGTCCCTGATCCGGATCACGGACCCAGGTTAGACATCCAGCACGACCAGAGTGGTATTTCAACGACGACTCCACACGGGCTGGCGCCCGCACTTCACAGTCTCCCACCTATCCTACACAAGCCGAACCGAACACCAATATCAAACTGTAGTAAAGGTCCCGGGGTCTTTCCGTCCTGCTGCGCGAAACGAGCATCTTTACTCGTAGTGCAATTTCACCGGGCCTATGGTTGAGACAGTCGAGAAGTCGTTACGCCATTCGTGCAGGTCGGAACTTACCCGACAAGGAATTTCGCTACCTTAGGATGGTTATAGTTACCACCGCCGTTTACTGGCGCTTAAGTTCTCAGCTTCGCCACCCCGAAGAGTGACTAACCGGTCCCCTTAACGTTCCAGCACCGGGCAGGCGTCAGTCCGTATACATCGCCTTACGGCTTCGCACGGACCTGTGTTTTTAGTAAACAGTCGCTTCTCGCTGGTCTCTGCGGCCACCCCCAGCTCACGGAGTAAATCCGATCACCGGTGATGGCCCCCCTTCTCCCGAAGTTACGGGGGCATTTTGCCGAGTTCCTTAACCATAGTTCACCCGAACGCCTCGGTATTCTCTACCTGACCACCTGAGTCGGTTTAGGGTACGGGCCGCCATGAAACTCGCTAGAGGCTTTTCTCGACAGCATAGGATCATCCACTTCACCACAATCGGCTCGGCATCAGGTCTCAGCCTTAATGTGTGACGGATTTACCTATCACACGGCCTACACCCTTACCCCGGGACAACCACCGCCCGGGATGGACTACCTTCCTGCGTCACCCCATCACTCACCTACTACAGGTCTGGACCGTCGGCTCCACCACTCCCCTTTGCCCGAAGGCTCCGGGGCGGCTTCACGGACTTAGCATCGCCTGGTTCGATGTTTGACGCTTCACAGCGGGTACCGGAATATCAACCGGTTATCCATCGACTACGCCTGTCGGCCTCGCCTTAGGTCCCGACTTACCCTGGGCAGATCAGCTTGACCCAGGAACCCTTAGTCAATCGGCGCACACGTTTCTCACGTGTGTATCGCTACTCATGCCTGCATTCTCACTCGTGAACCGTCCACCACTGCCTTCCGGCGCGGCTTCACCCGGCACACGACGCTCCCCTACCCATCACAGCCTCCGTTGGGAGTATTGCTGCAATGACACGACTTCGGCGGTACGCTTGAGCCCCGCTACATTGTCGGCGCGGAATCACTAGACCAGTGAGCTATTACGCACTCTTTCAAGGGTGGCTGCTTCTAAGCCAACCTCCTGGTTGTCTCTGCGACTCCACATCCTTTCCCACTTAGCGTACGCTTAGGGGCCTTAGTCGATGCTCTGGGCTGTTTCCCTCTCGACCATGGAGCTTATCCCCCACAGTCTCACTGCCGCGCTCTCACTTACCGGCATTCGGAGTTTGGCTAAGGTCAGTAACCCGGTAGGGCCCATCGCCTATCCAGTGCTCTACCTCCGGCAAGAAACACACGACGCTGCACCTAAATGCATTTCGGGGAGAACCAGCTATCACGGAGTTTGATTGGCCTTTCACCCCTAACCACAGGTCATCCCCCAGGTTTTCAACCCTGGTGGGTTCGGTCCTCCACGACCTCTTACAGCCGCTTCAACCTGCCCATGGCTAGATCACTCCGCTTCGGGTCTTGAGCGCGCTACTAAATCGCCCTATTCGGACTCGCTTTCGCTACGGCTTCCCCACACGGGTTAACCTCGCAACACACCGCAAACTCGCAGGCTCATTCTTCAAAAGGCACGCAGTCACGACGCACTGAGTAAACTCAATGCGCGACGCTCCCACGGCTTGTAGGCACACGGTTTCAGGTACTATTTCACTCCGCTCCCGCGGTACTTTTCACCATTCCCTCACGGTACTATCCGCTATCGGTCACCAGGGAATATTTAGGCTTAGCGGGTGGTCCCGCCAGATTCACACGGGATTTCTCGGGCCCCGTGCTACTTGGGTGTTTCTCAAACGAGCCGTTGACGTTTCGACTACGGGGGTCTTACCCTCTACGCCGGACCTTTCGCATGTCCTTCGCCTACATCAACGGTTTCTGACTCGTCTCACGGCCGGCAGACCGTGAAAGAGAAATCCCACAACCCCACATACGCAACCCCTGCCGGGTCTCACACGCATATGGTTTGGCCTCATCCAGTTTCGCTCGCCACTACTCCCGGAATCACGGTTGTTTTCTCTTCCTGCGGGTACTGAGATGTTT